>NZ_PZPO01000010.1 GCF_013306565.1 Hyphomicrobium sulfonivorans
ACGAATGCGATCTGGCTTTCCGAAAACTTCGATGCCTTCATGGCTCCCTCGACCGGCCCTGTTTCGACACGGACGCAAAACTGGAAAATTCTAACTCACACCGGTCCAGTTGCGAGGGGGCAGGTCAAGCCAGCGTCGAACTGCGGTATCGACCGCAACAGCAGGCTGGAATATACGAAGCCAGCCCGCCGACCGTTCCGGCCGCGCGGCGCGGAGGTCCGCGTCGAACGCCCATGCGTGCATTCACAGAAAATCCGCTGCGGCGGTATCCGAATTTTGCGCTGCTGCTGTTAGGCCGCTTCCTGTCGTCCGTAGCCATGCTGACGCAAAGCGTCACGCTGGGCTGGCAGGTTTACTCCATCGCGCGGCTCGAACATTCGGTCGCCTACTCATCGTTTCTGGTCGGCATGATCGGGCTGGTGCAGTTTGTGCCGATGTTCGCGTTTGTGCTGCTCGCAGGCGAAACGGCGGACCGTTACGACCGCCGCAAGATCCTCATCGCGTGCTGTCTGCTGCAGGTGTTCTGCTCTGCCAGCCTGGCATTCATCGCGACATCAGCCGAGCCAAGCCTGATCGCCATCTTCGCGGTCGCCGCGCTGTTCGGTGTGGCCCGCGCCTTCACGATGCCGGCTGGCGCATCGCTCGGACCTATGCTGGTGCCGCGCGAGATCCTTCCGCGTGCGATCGGCTGGAATACGCTGGGCATGCAGATGGGGATGGTGCTTGGCCCCTGGCTTGGCGGTGTGCTGTGCGCAATCTCGGTGCCGCTGTCCTATGCCACCGCCGCCACGCTGTATGCCTGCGCCACGATCGCCGTCACGTGTATTGGGGGCAAAACGAAGCCCGATCATCAGGGTGGCAAGCGCCTCAAGCTGATCCTCGAAGGCATTTCCTACGTGTGGTCGAACAAGATCGTCTTCGGTGCCATATCGCTGGATCTGTTCGCGGTGCTGCTGGGCGGAGTTACGGCGCTGCTGCCGGTGTTCGCGCGCGATGTGCTGCATATCGGCGCCGATGGTTTCGGCATGTTGCGTTCAGCCCCGGCGATCGGTGGCGGTCTGATGGCGCTGACGCTCAGCACACGCCCAGTTCAGCGCAATGCCGGCTTCTGGATGCTGGTTGCAGTTGCGGTTTATGGCGCGGCGACGATCGTGTTCGCGCTGTCGTCCTGGCTATGGCTGTCGATGGTAGCGCTGGCGATTCTGGGCGCGGCTGATGCGGTTTCGGTGTTCGTGCGTCAAACGCTTATTCAGATCGTCACGCCTGACCCAATGCGAGGGCGCGTCACCGCAGTATCAAGTCTGTTCATCAGCGCATCGAATGAGTTGGGCGAATTTGAAAGCGGCGTTGCAGCGCGCTTCCTGGGACCGGTGGGCGCGGCGATATTCGGCGGCGTAGGTTCGATTGCGCTTACCGGCCTGTGGGGTCGATGGTTCCCCGCGTTGCGGAACGCCCATCTCGATACCGCCAGAACGGAAATGCCTGCCCGGAAGTGAACCGGACAGGCATTGATGTGTGCTTCAGACCCGCAACGCGGCTTAAGCGGGTGCGGCGTTAGGCAGCCACTGATAGAGCCACGTCTCTGAAAGGGTTTCATCGTCGAGCCGCAGGAAGCAGCGTAGGTCGACAGGCTCGTCGCCCTCGGCCGTTAGGTCGAACAGCGCACGCCAGCGGTCGGTGCCGACAACCTTGATGACGTAAGCGTTGTCGACATGGCCGCGCGAGGGCGTAACCACGGGCGTGACATCGAAGCGTTGTTCCATGTTTGAGAGCGGGCCGCCGACGAAGTCGATGACGAACTTGCGCTTGTGTTGATCTTCCGCGCGGCGCTGACCAGGAACGCCACCAGCACCATTATACGTGGCAACAACGCGCCCGATGTTTACCGGCGGATTGGGTTCGTCGTTTGCCCAATGCAGCTTGTATTCGTAGCGCAGTTCGTTGCCCGTTCGCACGGGCTCCTTCGGTACCCAGTAAGCGACGATGTTGTCGTGGATCTCGTCGTCGGTCGGGATCTCGACGAGCTGCACCGCGCCTTCACCCCACGGGCCGATCGGCTCGACCCAGATACCGGGGCGCTTGTTATAGAATGCGCCGTCGTCCTGATAGCGTTCGAAGTCGCGGTCGCGCTGCATAAGGCCGAAGCCTTTGGGCGAATTATCGAGGAACGAATTGGTGCGTACCTGTCTTGTATTGATAAGCGGGCGCCAGATGTGTTCGCCAGTGCCGGTCCATATCGCGAGGCCGTCGCTGTCGTGAATTTCCGGGCGCCAGTCAGTGGCAAAACGCAACTCGTTTTCGCCGTACCAGTACATGCTGGTGAGCGGTGCAATGCCGACGCGGTCAATGTCGGTGCGTGCGAAAAGGTCGGCGGTTACGGTGACGACGGGCACGCGGCCCTTGGTGGCTTCGAAACGGTAGGCGCCGGCAATGCTGGGGCCATCAAGCAGCGCATAAATGACGAACGGCGATGCTTCGTCCTTGGCTTCCTCCAGCCAGAATTCGGTGAAGCGCGGAAACTCTTCCGGCTGCGGCATGGCGGTGTTGATGGCGATGCCGCGGGCGGAAGCACCGTACTGATCGTCTTCGCCCGATGAGCGGAAATAGCTGGCGCCCTGGAACGCCAGCCAGTCGGTTTCCTGGCCGCGGCCGTTCATGAGGCGAAAGCCGGAAAAGCCAAGATCGGCGGGTAGTTTTTCTGCGAACTTGGGATCTTTGTAATCGAAGCTGTCAGCGGAAAAGATGATTTCGCGCGCTTGCCCGTCGCTGAGCTGGTTAAGGCGTACGGGCAGGGAATTGTACATGTCGACATGGAACAGCCGCACCGGGAAAGATCCGGGGCCGGTTGGCCATAACTCACGATCGCCGCGGAAGCGGATTTTTTGCGCGGCGTCGAAATCGATGCTGGCGACGATCTCAGCGGCGGCCGGCGGCGCCACATATGGCTTTGCGGCGAGTTCCTTTGCACGCTGGCGGAGTGCCTCGAAGCTGAATGGCGCGGCATCGCCCAGTCGCGAAATGGGCGGCGGTTCGGCGTAGGCAGGGCTCAAGCCGGCAATCGCCAGCGTCAGGGCCCAGGGCCCTCCCGTGGCAAGCAGTTCCCGGCGGCTTACGGTCGGCATTGCGTCACCTGTTGCTTTTGTTGAATTCGTTCTGAAGCAGCGCGTGTAGGGGTGCGAGCGACTTAGGCGCTATCTGGAGCGCAGCACATGAGATGGGTGTCGTGGCGGATTGTTGTCAACGCGAGGCTCCATTCTTCACCACCCGGCTATTCGCAGAATGCGGATAATTCGCGTTAACCCGTTGGCGTTCCAAGGCAGCCCGCTGACCTGGCATTTTAACGCGTTTGCCCGTCGGAAACCGGATGCAACCGCGGGGCGTTACCCCATGGTGGTTGTGCCGCTCTCAGTCGGGCGGCAGCTCAATGCAGGAGTTTTGTCAGTATGGCAACGAAAGTTCAGCGGACCGCTAGTGATGGCAGCAAAGCCATGCCCGACCATGCCCCGGATGGTTCCAAGCACGCGGTTGACCGCAAGCAGGATCGCGGGGCCGCGCGACGGCTCATCAAGGATAACGACGGCGATGCAAGAATGCTGGCCGGCAGCAAAAAGCCGGAGCGCCGGAAATCAGCTTCCGAGCGTGAAGCGGACAGGGATCTGGATGAAGCTTTGGAGCAGACTTTCCCGGCCAGCGATCCGGTCTCGTTTGCAAGCACGCTGGTTCCCGGCAGCCGACGGTGAAAATGTTTTTATGGCACTCGGCGATTCCGCCGACGCGGAGCTGGGCGCCGAGCGCGTAGGAATCGGCCAGGGGTGAGATGAGCTGCGCGAGCCGTGCCCGTGCGGAGGCCTAGCGGGCAGGCTCTTCTTCAGCGCCGATTTGCGTGTAGGCCTTGCCGGTGACCGGATCGCGCCCGCCACGATATTCGTAATCGCGTCCGCCGGAGGCAGTAGCATTCGTCGGTGCGCGCGGTGCCGAACGATAGGCTTCCTCCGCCTGCGAACTGGCCGCATCCCATCCGTTTTCAGCGCCGACCTGTTGCGGTGCCTGGTAGCTCTGGGCGGGGCGCGGCGGAGTTACGCTTTGCGTCGTCAGGGATGGCGCCGTAGCCGAGCTGCAACCAACGAGGCTCAGGGCGACCGCGCACAGCGAAATACGGCCCGCTGCGGCAATATAAAAATTATGTTTTTCAGCGTCTTGCAATGCGAGGCTCGCACTTTGATTTAGCATCATGCGAAGCGGATGCAGATGAATCGGTTGCCGCCGCTAAGAAGCGCGGATCGAATGGGAGCTTGTAGATCATCCCGTTGCTTGAGCTAGGGAATATGCTGATTCTTACCCGTCGAGTCAGCCCCGTGGCTTCGATGAGGCTGCAATGTAGTTGACGTCGGTGTCGTTTCCGAGACGCCAAGTGTCTGACATCACATCATAGATAATGCCGGAACAGTCCGGTTCGTTGCATCCGGCCTGGGTAAGAAATTGTCCCAGTTCGCCGGTGGTCACGAAGCGATTCCAGTCGTGTGTCCCCCTTGGCAGCCAGCCGAGCACGTATTCCGCAGCGACGATCGCCAGCGCGTACGACTTCAGGGTGCGGTTCAGGGTTGAGAAAATGAGCATGCCGCCGGGGCGCACGGCTTCGGCGATGCTGCGCACGAATGCGGCCGGGTCCGGCACGTGCTCAATGACTTCCATGCAAACTGCTGCGTCGAACTGCGCCCCCGAAGCTGCCAGCTCTTCTATCGAGGTGGTACGATAGTCGATATCGAGGCCCTGAGAGGCGGAGTGGGCGCGCGCCACGGCGATGGAATCGATTGTGGGGTCGATGGCCGTGACGGTGGCACCAAGCCGGGCAAGCGGCTCCGATACCAGCCCGCCGCCGCATCCCACATCGACGATGCGCAGCCCTGCGAGTGGCTTAAGGCCCGCATCTGCAATGAAAAAATGGTGCTTTAGGTGGTCGCGAATGAAGCCAAGCCGGGCCGGCCCCTGATCGTGCAAAGGCTTCAGGCGGCCCTTGGTGTCCCACCATTCGGCCGCCAGCCTGCCAAACCGCTCGACCTCGGTCGGGTCGAGATTGGGCGTTGCGGGAGGGGGCTCGGGTGTGTTCGGGGTGCTCTGCATGGGCCGATACCGTAGGGTGCGCAACAGAAAGTCAAGCCGCTGCATATTGCGGTTGCGGCGCGATGTCGTTAAGAGAACGCCCGTAAACGGGATTCCTGCTCACCACAGGCTGTTTGCGCCGAATTTGAACCGGCCGTGCATCCGTGCGTCCGGCACCTCGTCACCCTAATCCTGGCAACTTTAGCGAAGGCCGCACAGCGGGAAGCGCATGGCTGTTGTTGTGATGAAGTTTGGCGGCACGTCGGTTGCCAACGTCGAGCGCATCCGCAATGTCGCGCGCCACGTGAAGCGCGAAGTGGACGCCGGCAACAAGGTTTGCGTGGTCGTTTCCGCCATGTCCGGCGTAACGAATCAGCTCGTTGCCTACGTGCGCGAAGCCTCCCTGCTGCACGATGCGCGCGAATACGATGCCGTTGTCGCTACGGGCGAGCAGGTCACCGCCGGACTTCTGGCTATTGTGCTGCAGTCGATGGGGCTGCAGGCGCGCTCTTGGCAGGGCTGGCAGGTGCCGATCACGGCCAGCGCCGCACACGGTTCCGCCCGCATCACCGGCATTGATGGCACCGAGATCCTTCGCCGTTTTGAGAACGATGAAGTGGCGGTCGTCACCGGCTTCCAGGGCATCGAGCCGGAGCGTCAGCGCGTTGCGACGCTTGGCCGAGGCGGCTCGGACACCAGCGCTGTGGCTATGGCCGTCGCTCTGAAGGCCGACGTCTGCGATATCTATACCGACGTTGATGGCGTCTACACCACCGATCCGCGCATCGTCGCCAAGGCCAAGCGCCTGCCCAAGATTTCCTATGAGGAGATGCTGGAAATGGCGTCCCTCGGTTCGAAGGTTCTACAGACGCGCTCGGTCGAACTTGCGATGAACCATCGGATGCGCGTGCGCGTCCTTTCCAGTTTCGTAGCGCCGGAAGCGATGGCCCCAGTGCGTCTGGGCCAACTTGAAGACATCGGCACTGTTGTTTGCGATGAGGATGAGATCGTGGAAAGCCAGGTCGTCAGCGGCATTGCCTACGTCAAGGACGAGGCCAAGGTGACGCTCATCAAGGTCGAAGATAAGCCCGGCATCGCCGCGCGCATCTTTGGTCCGCTCGCGGATGCGAACATCAACGTCGACATGATTGTGCAGAGCGTCACGCCTGACGGCAAACACACCGATATGACCTTTACAGTGCAGGCGACCGAGCTGCCGCGCACTCTCGAAACGCTTAAAGCGGCGAAATCCGAAATTGGCGAGTTCGAAATCCAGAGCTCGGCCGATGTCGCCAAAATTTCGGTCATCGGTATTGGTATGCGCAGCCACGCTGGCGTTGCCGCCCTGATGTTTAAGGCCCTTTCAGACAAGGGTATCAATATTTTGGCGATTACGACCTCAGAGATCAAAATCAGCGTTCTTATCGACGCGGCATACGCCGAGCTTGCCGTTAGGACGCTTCACTCTATTTATGGTCTCGACGCAGACTGAACGCGGACACTAGCCCCCGCGTAAGGTCGAGCATTCGGCCGCCCCACGAGGCGGTCCCATCCGGGTGGCACGACCATGCAAAGGCGAGGCGATGAGCCACGAGCACTGACATCCGAGCCGGCACTGCGTGTGATCATGCGGCGCCTGCGCGAGATCATGTCTCAGCCGGGTGATGGTCAGGAGCGTCTCAACAAGATCGTAAAGCAGATTGCTGGCGTCATGGTCGCCGAAGTCTGCTCGATTTATCTCAAGCGTCAGGACGGTTCGCTGGAACTGTTCGCGAGTGAAGGCCTGAACCCCAACGCGGTGCACGTCGTGCGCATGAAGCGGGGCGAGGGTCTCGTCGGGCGCTGCGCTGAGCTGAACATCACTGTCAACGAGCCGGAAGCTTCAAGTCATCCGTCATTCTCGTATCGGCCGGAGACGGGCGAAGAGATCTATCACTCGCTGCTGGCGGTGCCGATCGCGCGCTCGGGTCAGGTGCTGGGCGTTCTCGTCGTGCAGAACCGCACCCAGAAGGAATACTCCGACGAAGATGTCGAGGTGCTGCAGGCCACCGCAATGGTGGTTGCCGAGCATCTGGTGTCCGGTGCCGTTGCCGGAGCGGGCACCGCGATTGAGATTGAGCGCTCGCTGTCCACCGTGATCCAGGGCGAACGCATGGCGGAGGGCATTGCCCTTGGTCATGTCGTGCTGCACGAGCCGCGCATCGTCGTCACGCACCTGATGGCGGAAGATCCGGCGGCCGAGTTGCTGCGTCTGGAAACCGCTATCGCGTCGCTGCGCGCTTCGCTGGATGAGATGTTCGATCATGAACACTTGTCGGCTGCGGGCGAGCATCGCGATGTGCTGGAAGCCTACCGCATGTTTGCGCATGACAAGGGCTGGGAGCGGCGTCTGCGTGAGGCGGTTGATGGCGGCCTCACGGCGGAGGCGGCCGTCGAGCGTGTGCAGAATTCAACACGCGCGCGCATGCTGCGGCAGAACGATGCCTATTGGCGCGAGCGCCAGCGCGATCTGGATGATCTGTCGGACAGACTGCTGCGCATTCTTGCTGGCCGCATCACAAGCGCGGATGAGCCTTCGGCGCTGCCGCCCGACACCATCCTGGTGGCGCGCACGATGGGGCCGGCCGAACTGCTGGACTACGATCGGCGGCGCCTGCGCGGGCTGATCGTGGAAGACGGCAGCGGCCAAAGCCACGTTGCTATTGTCGCCAAGGCGCTGGGTATTGCTGCGGTCGGTCAGGCGCGTGGCATCGTTGAGCGTGTCAGTGCGGGCGATGCTGCGATCGTCGATGCGATGAGCGGCCAGGTGCATCTGCGTCCGTCGAGCGACGTGATCGCGGCTTACTCGGACAAGGTGCGTTTTCTGGCTCGCCGGCAGCGGCAGTATCGCGCGCTGCGTGACGTTCCGGCGGTGACGCGGGATGGCGTAAAGGTCAACCTCAACATCAATGCCGGTTTGCTGGTGGACATGCCGCATTTGAAGGATGCGGGGGCCGACGGCGTCGGGCTGTTCCGCACCGAGCTGCTGTTCATGCTCTCCAACAGCCTGCCGAAGGTTGAGCGACAGGCCGATTCCTATCGCGCGATCCTGGCGCGGGCGGACGGCAGACCAGTGGTGTTCCGCACGCTCGATATCGGCGGCGACAAGGTGCTGCACTATTTGCGGCAGCCGAAGGAAGAAAACCCGGCCATGGGCTGGCGCGCGGTGCGCATGGGGCTGGATCGCCCCGCGCTGCTGCGAACCCAGGTGCGTGCATTGCTGCGCGCTGCCGCCGGGCAAGAGCTGCGCATCATGATCCCGATGGTGTCATCGGCCGCGGAAATGGACGCGGTGCATGCGCTCATCAGCAAGGAACGCGAAATACTGATGCAGCGCGGCCACGAGCTGCCGGAAAAACTGCTGGTGGGCGCGATGATCGAAGTGCCCTGCCTGTTGTTTGAGCTCGACGAGCTGATGCCGCGTGTCGACTTCGTATCCGTCGGCAGCAACGACATGATGCAGTTTCTGTTCGCAGCCGATCGCACCAACGCCCGTGTTGGCAGTCGCTTCGATCCGCTGACGCCAGCACCGTTGCGCGCATTGAAGATGCTTGCGCAAACCACGCAAAAGCACGGTGTTCCGCTGACATTGTGCGGAGAAATGGCGGGTCGTCCGATCGAAGCAATGGCGCTGATTGCGCTTGGCTTCCGTTCGCTGTCGATGGCGCCTGCGTCTATCGGTCCCGTCAAGTCGATGATCCTCAGCCTCGACACCACGCGCGTGTCGAAACTTGTGGATGAACTTGTCGTGGCGGGCGTGCAAAACATACGCGAACACCTTGATACTTTCGCGAAATCCGAAGGCGTTGATGTCTAATTTTTAGACGCGCTCTCCCTTTGACAACGGTGCGCTTTTCCCGGACGATGTCTGTCGGGGTAAGCTTCAGTTTTTGATTGGTAGTGCGTTGGTCATGCGTGAGGGCAACAGGCCGGCTCGACACTATTCCACTGCGCATCAGCATACGCATGCGTATGCTGCGCAAGTGTCGCCACAGGTGCAGCCTGCACCGCAGTTTCAAATCCACCAGGTGGCCGCAGAGGTCGCGCATTTCTTTCAAGATCTGCGCGCGGCATTGCGTATGACACCAGCGCAAGCTGCACAGGCGCTGTCGACGCGTGTCGATATCGTTGTGGCGTTCGAGGCTGCGAAGGTTGCAGCATTGCCGCCGTGGCCCGAGACGTGTCGCATCGTGCGCACATATGCGAGCTATGCGGGTCTTGATCCGCGGCCGGTGCTGCATTCACTTGAGCAGTTGTTCCACGCGCTGCCGCGTACGCCTGCGCCCGAGAAGCGTGGCGGGGCCGGATTTTCAAAAATGGCAAACGGTGGTGGTCAGGGCACGTCGATGCTCAGGGCCATCTCCGGCACTTTTAGCGGCGTTTCGCTCAAGCCGTCGAACATGCTGAAGCCGTTCAGTTCGCTCGGCGGCGGGCGTGCGGCTCGTGCTGTGCGATCTGCCGGGCATGTCGTCGATCGCCACGCGGGTCGTCCCGGCATGGCGCTGTTTGTGGTGACGACAGTTGTCGCGTCGGTGGCGCTGGTGACGCAGACGTCGGTTCTGGAAGCGGCGGTGGCGCAACTGCCGTCGCCGGTGAAGCGGATCGTCCAGGGGGCGCAAAACTACGTAATTGTGCAGTTTGCGCCGGTTCGCGACGGCCTGCGCTGGATAGACGTGCCAGATCCGCGCACCCGCCGGGGCGACAAATTGCAGACAGCCGAGCGGCAATCGGATTAGATGCGCCGCGCCGTTGGCGCGGGCCGGGTTCGGTCATAGACTTCCCAGCCGATAAATTTGCCAGCGCGCTCATCATGGGCGTCCGCTGGCTTCGTTGCTGGCGCAACGCTGTTGTCGCGCTGACGACGTCGCTGCATTTTTCAAAACGATCGAGAGCATGGCAGGCATCGCACAAGACAAGCTTGAGAGGATGATCGGGCGCTGGGCCGCGATACAGGCGGAGCTGAACGCGGGCGTCAATCAGGCGACCTATGCGAAGCTGACGAAGGAGTTCGCCGCGCTCAATCCTGTCGTTGCGATCATCGAGCAGCTTCGCGCAGCGGAGAAGGAGCGCGCCGATCTCGAAGCTCTGATCAAGGATGCGGGCTCGGATCGTGAAATGGCGGCGATGGCTCGCGACGATCTTGAGGCGCTGGGGCCGACCATTGAAGAGCTGGAGCAGAAGCTCAAGATTGAGTTGCTGCCAAAGGATGCCGCTGACGAGCGCAGCGCTATTCTTGAAGTGCGCGCCGGAACCGGTGGCGATGAGGCGGCGCTGTTCGCGGCCGACCTTTTCCGCATGTACAACCGCTTTGCTGAAATGCATGGCTGGAAGGTGGAGATCATCTCCATCTCTGAGAACGATCTGGGCGGCTACAAGGAAATCATCGCGTCGATTGCTGGCGAGGGCGTTTTTGCGCGGATGAAGTTTGAATCCGGCGTGCACCGCGTGCAGCGCATTCCAGAGACGGAAACGGGCGGGCGCATCCACACCTCGGCGGCGACGGTTGCGGTGTTGCCGGAGGTTGAAGAGGTCGACATCGATATCCGTCCCGAAGACATCCGCATCGACACGATGCGTGCGGGCGGCGCCGGCGGTCAGCACGTCAACAAGACGGATTCGGCTGTGCGCATGACCCATCTGCCGACGGGTATCATGGTGGTTTCCGCCGAGAAGTCGCAGCATCAGAACCGGCGTCTGGCGATGCAGGTACTGCGCTCGCGGATTTATGAGCTGGAGCGCGAGAAGGTTGATAGCGCGCGCGCCGAAGCCCGCAAGGGGCAGGTCGGGTCGGGTGATCGATCGCAGCGCATCCGCACCTACAACTTTCCGCAGGGCCGGGTTACCGACCATCGTATCAACCTGACACTGCACAAGCTGGATGCGGTGCTGGAGGGGCCGGGGTTGAATGAGCTGGTCGATGCATTGACCACCGATTTCCAGGCCAGCCAGCTTGCGGACCTGGAGCGAAATGCCTCCTGAGCATCCATCCGCCATTACGTTGGGTGACGCGGTGCGCGAGACGCAGCGTCAGCTGACGGCGGCCGGGATTGAGGAGGCCGGTCGCGAGGCGCGGTTGATCGTGGCCAGCGTTTGTGGGCTGCCGACATCCGAAATCATCGTGCGGCCGGAGCGGCCTCTGGGCGTTGATGAGCAGCAGCGCCTTGCCGCAATGGTTGCGCGGCGCTGTGCGCGTGAGCCCATATCGCGCATTGTGGGTGAGCGGGAATTCTACGGTCGGCGGTTCAAGCTTTCGGCGGCGACGCTCGATCCGAGGCCCGATAGCGAAACGCTGATCGATGCTGTGTTGGGGCTGGTTAGCCGGGAGCGCTGGGCCGGGCGGCCGATCCGCGTTCTCGATATCGGTACCGGCACCGGATGCTTGCTGCTGACTTTGCTGGCCGAGCTGCCAAATGCGACGGGGCTGGGGACGGACATCAGCGCCGAGGCTCTCAAAACCGCCGCTGCAAACGCCGAGGTGCTGGGGCTGGCCGCGCGGGCGAGTTTTGCCAGGCACGATGTGCTTGAGGGAGTGAATGGGCCTTTCGACCTCGTTATCAGCAACCCGCCCTATATAGAGACAGGGGTGATTGCGGGGCTGGACCCCGAAGTGCAGCGGTTCGATCCCATGGCCGCGCTCGATGGCGGGCCGGACGGCCTTGCGATCTATCGGCGGATTGCCGGCGATTTGGGGCGGGTACTGACCGGTTGGGTCGTTCTGGAGGTAGGGGCGGGGCAGGCGGACGCTGTGGCTTCAGTGTTTCAGCAAGCGTTCGTTAAGACACGCCAGGCAGAACTACGCCGTTATGACGACCTTGGAGGGCACACACGCTGTGTGGCCATCAGGCTACAGACATAAAAGTCGCAAAAGAAAAAGGTTTGAATCGGCCGGGTTCCGCGCTAGTCTTCAGGTACAGCCGATTGATATCGTGCATCTCGCTTCTTTTATCGAAGTCGGATTGATTGCACGAACTGGGATTTGCGAAGCACGGGGATCCGCAAAAGAAGCGCGGCACCTATTGCTCCCGCTGAAACGGCAATCGCTAGCCGCTTGGCGTGAAACGCCCCCTTGATCGGAAGTAGCGACTGCCAAGTTTTGAGCGTCACGGGATAAAGTCACACGCGCGCGCATGAGCGCCCGTTAGAAACTGGCTAAAGATTGCGTGTCAGCGCCTGCTTTACAGCGATAGATCCACGAGAACGCTGACAGCAGGGCGTGCACGGTTTTTCGTTGCATCACGACCGAGAACGGAGCCAATGAGGCAAGGACAGCAGAATCGCAGGGGCCGCGGGCGTAGTAACCGTAAGGGCGGGCAAAGCCCACTCACACGCAGCTTCGAGAGCACGGGTCCGGACGTAAAAATCCGTGGCACCCCATCCCACATCGCCGAAAAGTATATGTCACTGGCGCGCGATGCGACGTCCTCTGGCGATCCCGTTTTGGCCGAGAATTATCTGCAACACGCAGAGCACTATAATCGCATCATCATGGCGGTCCGCGAGCAGCAGATCAGCCAGGGTGGCGGTGACCTCAATGGCGGCATCGCCCGGCAGCGTCCCTTCAATGACATTGAAGGCGATGACTACGGTGACGACGAGGGCGACGATGATTTCGCGCCGATGCACCAGAGCCAGCACCAGCAACAGTCCCGTCACAACGATCAGCCCCGTATAGATGGCCCTCGCCACGACGGCGGCCAGCGTCACGACCGTTTCCGGGATCGCAATAACGGCGAGCACCGCAACAACGGTCGTGGGCACGATCGCGGTGATCGGCATGATCGTATGGATCGTTCCGACCGGGGTGATCGCGGAGACCGTGGCGATCGTCACGATCGCGGTGATCGTGGAGACCGGCCGGAACGGATGGATCGTTCGGACCGTGGTGACCGCGGGGACCGTATGGATCGTCCTGAGCGGATTGAGCGCGCCGAGCGTCCTCAGCCGCGAGTGCGTCCGATGGAGCCGCGCCCGATGGAGCAGGTTGAAGGCATGGGGCAGCAGCCCCCCGCCGAACTGCAGCCGCCGCCGCAGCCGGCTTCGCGTCGCGGTTTTTCTTCGCAGGAACATGAGCAGCCGGAATTTCTGCGTCGTCCGGTGCGCCGTCCGCGTCGTGAGGCAGCCGCTGCCGCCGCTGCGCCGGAGGCTGTTGCACCGGCCGCAGATGAGGCCGCCGATCAGGACTGACCTCCGTCAGATGATTTTCAATCAAGCCGCTCTGCGAAAGCAGGGCGGCTTTTTTGTTTCATGGCATTTGCAGAATGGCGCTTCGGCAAGGCTTTGGCACCGCTGCTGGGTGACAGTGTAGAGAGCGGTATACGGCGACCCCGTCCGCACCGGTTCACAGGCTGAGCGGGTCGCCAGCTTTGATAGTGCCGCCGTCAGTGACGCGGGCGTAGATGCCGAAGTCCGTGTGGCCGAAGGTGCGCCGAAGCGTAGCGGGAATGGCCATGTCGCGCTGGCCGCTGCCTGGATCGACGTCCGTCGCCGCGCAACGTTGCGTGCGCTTGAATGGCTCGAACCGAACATCGCCGATGATGAGCTGCTTGCCGATCCAGCCGAATTCGGACCAAGGCTCCGCGCCATCGATGATGATGTTGGGGCGGAAGCGTAATGGATCGACGGGCCGGCCGATGATGCGCTCCAGTTCCCGCACGGATGCAAGATTGACGATGTGCAGGCATTTGGCGGCGACGTCTGAAAAGCTGTGGCCGGGCGCAAAGACGATACGGGGCGGACCGCGCAGGTCGGCCTGCATGTAGGCGGCAAAGAACTGCTCGATCATGCGGCGGCCCAGCGGCGTTGCCAGGTTGCCGCGCGCTACCTGCTTGCCCGCACGGAAGATGGTGAGGCTGTGATCGGTTTCGTCGAAGCGCGTGACAAGCGTGGCCAGCCGCTCATTGCGCATCAGCATGAGGAAATTTGTTTTCGGCAGATGGGCAGGCTGTTCGGGATCAAAGCGGCCGGGACCATTCTCGATAGCGTAGACGCGATCGAAGGGCGCTGTGCCGCCCGGCACCAAAGCCATCTCGGGCAGCGCTTCGGGTGACAGCCCTTTGACAGGGTAGCGATAAAGACCGACGACCGCAGGTGTGTTCGGGATGTTCATAGCAATCCAATCGCCGATGCAACTTTTGTTGCCAGTGTCTGAAGTGCACGAAGCGAGGCTTTCACCTCTTTTGTGCAGTTTCGACCACCCTATATCACGTGTTGGAAAGGATTACGGACGATCCTGCCGCTTGCTGGAGGCCCGTCCGCGTTCCTGAGTTTCCTGACGTTGAAGGTTCCGGCTCCGCGCCACATCGGGCGGATCGGTACGCCGAGGAGGGACTATGAATTTCGAAATGTTCACCGATCGCGCTCGCGGCTTCGTGCAGGCTGCGCAAAATCTTGCCCTGCGCGAGGGGCATCAGCAGTTTTCACCGGACCACCTGCTGAAGGTGCTGCTGGATGACAATGAAGGCCTTGCTGCGGGGCTGATCCGCAAGGCGGGTGGCGATCCGAAGGCGGCGCTGAACGCGGTCGAGGCACAGCTTGCTAAGCGGCCGAAGGTTTCGGGCGGCGGTTCGGGACAGCTGTATATGGCGTCCGAGCTGGCACGCGTGTTCGACGCGGCTGAGAAGATCGCTGAGAAGGCGGGCGACAAGTATGTGACCGCCGAGCGTCTGCTGCTGGCTCTCGCGTTGGAGAAAGACACCGACGCGGCGAAGATCCTCGCCGATGCAGGCGTTACGGCGCAGGGCCTCAACACCGCGATCAACGATCTGCGCAAGGGCCGCACGGCTGATACCGCTTCGGCTGAGCAGGGCTATGATGCGCTGAAGCGCTATGCGCGCGATCTGACGGAAGCGGCGGCTGCGGGCAAGATCGATCCTGTCATCGGCCGCGACGAAGAAATCCGCCGTACCATCCAGGTGCTGTCGCGCCGTTCGAAGAACAATCCTGTGCTGATCGGTGAGCCGGGCGTGGGCAAGACGGCGATCGCCGAAGGCCTCGCGCAGCGCATCGTGAAGGGCGACGTACCCGACAGCCTGAAGGACAAGAAGCTGCTGGCGCTTGATATGGGCGCGCTGATTGCTGGCGCTAAATATCGCGGCGAGTTTGAAGAGCGCCTGAAGGCTGTGCTGAGCGAAGTGGAAGCCGAACAGGGGCGCATCATCCTGTTCATTGATGAGCTGCACACCATCGTTGGCGCCGGCAAGACTGAAGGCTCGATGGATGCCGGCAACCTGCTGAAGCCTGCGTTGGCGCGCGGCGAGTTGCACTGCGTTGGTGCAACGACGCTGGATGAGTATCGCAAGCACATCGAAAAGGATGCGGCACTGGCGCGGCGCTTCCAGCCGGTGTTCGTTTCCGAGCCGACGGTGGAAGACACGATCTCCATTCTGCGCGGCATCAAGGAGAAGTACGAGCTGCATCACGGCGTGCGCATTACCGACAGCGCGCTGGTGGCGGCGGCTACGCTTTCCAATCGCTACATCACCGACCGCTTCCTGCCGGACAAGGCAATCGACCTCGTCGACGAGGCGGCTTCGCGTCTCAAGATGCAGATCGATTCAAAGCCGGAAGAGCTGGACCGCATCGACCGCGAGCTGATGCAGCTCAAGATCGAGCGCGAAGCTTTGAAGAAGGAGAACGATGCGGCGTCGAAGGATCGGCTTGCCAATCTGGAGAAGGAGATTGCCGACCTCGAAGAGGAGAGCAAGCTGCTGACGCAGAACTGGGAGGCCGAGCGCGAGAAGCTTGGCAGCGCCCAGAAGCTGAAGGAAGAGCTGGATCAGGCCCGCACCGAGCTGGAGAAAGCGCAGCGTCGCGGCGATCTGCAGCGCGCGGGCGAGCTTGCCTATGGCACGATCCCCGAGCTGGAGAAGAAGCTGCTGAAGATGGAAGACGAGGAAGCGAAGGGCGGCATGGTCGAAGAGGCGGTGACGCCGGACCAGATCGCCAGCATCGTTTCCCGTTGGACCGGCATTCCTGTCGATCGCATGCTGGAAGGCGAGCGCGAGAAGCTGCTGAAGATGGAAGATGCGCTGGCAAAGCGTGTCGTCGGTCAGCGCGAAGCCGTGGATGCGGTTTCGACAGCGGTGCGCCGTGCGCGCGCTGGGCTGCAGGACCCGAACCGTCCCATCGGCTCGTTCATGTTCCTCGGCCCAACGGGCGTCGGCAAGACGGAGCTTTCCAAGGCGCTGGCTGCATTCCTGTTCGACGACGACAATGCGATCATCCGCATCGACATGTCGGAGTTCATGGAGAAGCACTCGGTTGCTCGCCTGATCGGCGCGCCTCCGGGATATGTTGGCTATGAGGAAGGCGGCTCGCTGACAGAAGCGGTGCGGCGTCGTCCCTATCAGGTGATCCTGTTCGACGAGATCGAAAAGGCGCATCCCGATGTGTTCAACGTGCTGCTGCAGGTGCTGGACGATGGCCGCCTGACCGATGGCCAGGGCCGCACGGTGGACTTCCGCAACACGATCATCATCCTGACGTCGAACCTCGGCGCGGAATTCCTCGTCAACCAGAAGGAAGGCGAGGATACCGATCTGGTTCGCGATCTGGTGATGGGCGAAGTGCGGCAGAAGTTCCGGCCGGAGTTCCTGAACCGCCTGGATGACATCATCCTGTTCCACCGCCTGCAGCGTTCGGAGATGGGGCGGATCGTCGACATCCAGATGGAGCGTCTGCGCAAGCTGCTGGCCGATCGCAAGATCACCATCGACATGGACGACGCGGCACGCACCTGGCTGGCGAACCGTGGTTACGATCCGGCCTATGGTGCGCGTCCGCTGAAGCGCGTCATCCAGCGCCATGTGCAGAATCCGCTCGCCGAGCAGATTCTCGCCGGGCGCATCAAGGATGGCGAGGCGGTGCATCTGACAGTGCGCGACGGCGAACTGGAAATGAACGGCGAGCCTGCCAGGGCTGCGGCCTGACATATGTAAATTCTCTCAGGCTGAACTGAGAGACGGGCGGCGCTGGGTCAATGATCCGGCGCCGTTTGCGTTTGTGCGGTGGTTGAGTTTGAGGAGCAGCGCGCGACGATTTTCATCCGACGTCGCGTTGTTGTCAGTCGTCAGTCGTCGAGGGTGCCGGCGAGAAAGCCTTCGGGGTCTTCGCAGAACGCAGCGAGCAGACGGAAGTGGTCCGTATCCTCAAGACGTGTTGGTGCGATTCCATATTTTGTAATTTGCATCAGGCGCGCACCGGGGCAGGCCATCAGCAGCGGCGAGTGCGTTGCCATGATCACCTGAATGTTGGTGGCGTCCTGCATCCGCCGCAGCAGTTTCAGAAACTCAAGCTGCCGCGCTGGCGATAGCGCCGACTCTGGCTCGTCGAAAAAGTAGATGCCCTGATAACTGCAGCGCTCCTCGAAGAAGCGCAAAAATCCTTCGCCGTGTGAGTGCGAGAGGAAGTCCGGTGGCAGCGCGTTAGCTTGGAGCGCGGCCTCATCGAGATAGCGCGCGACGGCAAAGAAGCTCTCAGCCTTGAAGAACCAGCCGTTGGTTATCTTCGGACGCCACGCTGCTCGGAGCGCCGCCGCAAGTTCGCCCCCACTCGCTTCCACGGCGCCGCTGTGGTCGACCGGGCGATAGCCTTTGCCGCCACCGGCGTCATCGTATCCGGCAAGCGCTGCTATGCCTTCGATAAGGGTCGATTTGCCGACACCGTTCTCGCCGACAAAAATAGTGACAGGCTCCGTAAACTCCAGCTCAAGGCCGTCGCGCAACAGCGGTATGCAATAAGGATAGGCTTTGGGATCGGGCACGCGATCCTCATCGAGCCACACGCGCAGCAGATATGGTGCGGGCATGTTGACGCCGCTGTTACGAGCTCGTTTTGCCATCTGGCTGCAACTCTCCCGGCTTCGCTTTGTCGAAGCATAGCCAAACAGCGCCGCCGGGCGTGCGCGAAAAGTACTTGGAGTAAATTCTTGAGCGCGGCGGCTCGCACGTTGCCGTCGCTGTTACGAGCTCGGCGGCCGGCTTTCCGCAGGGGAGTTGCTGAGCGCGAATGAAAGAAAGTAGCGGAAGCGTAGACTGGCGTGGTTCCCGGCCTGCGCCGGGAGGACGGTGTAGGGCGGCAAGCGCACCAATCAGTGCTGGCGGCCGGCTGTGCGGAGCGCAGTCGCCAGCGCAACGAACAACCACGGCCGGCTCCCCGAAGGGGAGTCGCCGAGCGCTATAAAAAGCTATTTATTTGCTGGCGGTCATGACCGGAGCGAGGTGGCGCAGTTCGTCGATCCGCTGGCGCTCTTTCTGGTATTCGGCCAGCACGCGGCCCGATAGCTCGCGTTCGCGCGGCACCTGAATGGCCAGCGGATCGACAAATCGCGAATTGATCAGCACTTCGTAATGAAGATGCGGACCGGAGGCGAGGCCGGTGGCGCCGACATAGCCGATGATCTCGCCCTGCCGTACCTTGTCGCCAGCTTTGATGCCTTTGCGGAAGCGCAGCATATGACCGTAGGCGGTGTGATAGCCGTTGGGATGCCGGATGCGCACATAGTTGCCGTACTGGCCCTTGCGTCCGGCCTCTTCGATCACACCACCGCCGGCGGCCAGAATTGGCGTTCCCGGAGAAGTCGCCCAGTCTACGCCGGTGTGCATCCGCCGTTCATTGAGAAGCGGATGGAAGCGCATGCCGAAACCGGACGCGAGGCGAACGTCGCCGCGCACCGGGCGCCGCATAAGGAATTGCCGCGAGTTGTTGCCGTTCTCGTCGTAGTAGTCGACGACGCCATCCGGCGTTCTGAAGCGGTAATAGCGGTTGGTCTCGCCGCCGCTGGTGATTGCGGTGTAAAGCAGCTCACCGGGCGGACTGTCAGCCTTCGCATTGTCCTTCATGTCAAAGAAGAACTCGATCGTGTCGCCGGGGCGTAGTCGGCGGCGGAAATCCGTTTGCGACGCGTGCACCTTCATCAGCTTCATGATGGTGTCGTCAGGCACTTCCTGCAGCAGGCCGGCATAATAGACCGAAGCATAGACGCTGGAGGTGGAGGCGCGATCGTTGTTGTCGAGCGCGGCGTTGGCGATTTCCTGATCGATCGTGGACGACTGGCTGGCGACGAACTCACCGGCCGAGTTGCGTGTGACGGTGACGAGGTGATCGTGGCCGCCAGAGAATATGCTGAAGCGCGCCGGCTCCTTGCGATCCGGTTTCGTGAGCGAGGGGATCAGTGTGATCCGGACTTCCTGGCCCGGCTCAAGATTGGACTGGGGAAAGATGTTGCGGGCGGCTTCGATCATGCCGCGCGCCTGCCAGTTGTCAGCGCCGGCGTTTTTCAAAATCGAACGCAGGCTGTCGTTGCTGCCGACGCGTACGACCTGCGTCTCCCGGCCCTCGAGATCCGCGAGCGGGTCTTCATCCGGTTGGGCGGGTTTGACGAGCACGGTGGTGTTGGGCAGCGCGGCATAGGAGCCATCCGAATCCATCGGCATGCCGTCCTGGCCGTTGCCGCGCCTGGTCTCGGCCTCGGCTCCGGCGCGGATCATCTCAGCTTCAACTTCGGCAGCGAGTGCGGTCTCCACGTGCTCGGCGATTTCGGTCTCGTCGAGTTCCTGGCCGTCGTCATCGGGCAGGATGCCGCCAAGCAGTTCGATAACGCGGACGTTGACGTTGCCAAGGTTGGCAGTCTCGGTCTCGTCGTCCTCACCGGGATTGACGGTCTGGGTGGCGTAAAGCTTCAGCGGATTAAACGGCGGAATTTTTTCCTGGTAGTCCGATGGCACAGCGGCCAGGCGCGCAACGATGCGTGCGTATGGCTTGGCATGGATGTACTCGCGGCCGAGCCGGCGCTGCTTGACAGATTCATTGACGAGATAGCGGACGGTGACGGCTCCGCTGGTGACGTTGAGCTTGTCGCCCTTGGGCGCTGCCCACTTCAGACCGTCGCTGGTGCGGACAAACGGCATCTCGCGATCGATCAGGTTGGCTTCGCCCACCTCGGTCAGACCGGGCAGGAAGCCGCCGCGCGCGTCGCGCTTGTCTATGGAGCCGTAGATAACGACCAGAATGGAGACCGCGCCCACTGTTCCGGCAAGGCACGTGCTTATCAGCCAGCGGAAGCGGCCGGCGCGGCGCCCGTCGGCGTGGTCGGTCTCATAGAGATCCTTAAAGGAGCTGGCGGCCCGCCCCCTATAGAGTTGGGGTAGACCGTTCTCCCGCTTGTTGGCGGCGAGAGCTCCAAACCGTCCCTGAGGTGAGTAGCGGCGGCGGTCAACCACTGTCCGTGCAACCTTCCCAATGCAGATAACTGCGGGAATGGATCCCCACAGCCGGTCAGATCATGCGCTCAGCCCGCTGATTTGGCGAGCCAGGCACCTCCCGGAAGCCCTCATTGAACAGGGAGAGCAGGGTGACAAGGCAAAATTTACCATGTGCGGCCCGGAAGATCACCCATAAGCCCAATGAAACCGGGCTTCCTGATGGCGCGAGCACATGGCAAAACTGAACAACCAAAACTTTTTTCGACAGACCCTGTGTGATTGTCAAAAAAAGGTCTTGCGTCTGGATCGGATTGGCCCTAGAACCCGCCTTGTCAGCGACACACACCGGCCCGCCGGTCACGAGGCGCTCTCGTCGTCTTGGAGATCTTGGGTTGGACATGTGTTG
>NZ_PZPO01000012.1 GCF_013306565.1 Hyphomicrobium sulfonivorans
CGATGGCCCGGCTCAGGATCATGACGTCAGCGACGACGGACACAACACCAACGATGGCGAACGCCGCGAGCAGACCAACGACGTCACCAGCGGGCGGCGTGGCGGCTCGGTCGGACATGACTCGATCCTAGGTAGAGCTGTTGTGCCGCCGATCCTCCGTTCGGCTACAAGCGGCTCGCGGAAGGGGTGGTCCCAAACCGCCAATCTCACGGCTACCAGGTTTCCGTGACGTCGTGAGGGGAGAACATTGCAACTCCGTCTAGGTCAGAGTTCCCAGAGTCCCGCTCAACGCCGCGGGGCGGGAACGTCTCGGCCATTCCCTTGGCGGCGCAGAAGTTCGGTTCGGGACTGGTCGACTATCCGGACCCGGTATGTGCGGTGACTCGCTCACGGTTGAGAGACAGCCCGCGAGCCCCATTCAACGGGGAGCCACGTCCGCTGACGGCCGGGTGCAGCCGGGGATGTCACCGTTACTTGATAACGCTGGCCGGCTTGCCGTTGAGCGGCTGCACCTTCGCGTTGGCGATCTTGCGAACGGAGTCTGAGACGTAGCGACCGGTGATGGCGCTGCGGCGCAGCATCGCGTTGGCGGCCGACTTCTGGGCGCTGGACACCACGACCTTCTTAGCCACGCAGGTCACCTCCGTCTCCGTCGTCTCGCTCCAACGATACGCCGCCCTCGGTGGCGTCCACGAGGGCTTCGACCTCGTCGGTGAGGTACTGCACGACCTCCACATCGTCACCGAGCTGCTCGATCTCGGTCTCGATCGGCTCGTACACGGCGTCCAGTGCTGCCTCGACGAAGACCTTGTCGGACTCGTCGAGCAGGTCCGACTCCAAGAGCGCGGCCAGCTCCGCGACCCCCAGGCTCACGGTGCGGTCGTCAGCGGACGCCGAGAGCTCGGCGGCCCAGCGCATCGTCCTCATCGTCTCTTCGCGCTTCGACCGGGTCTCGAGCTCGACGTCCCCGCGGCGAGTGAAGAGCTGAGCCACGAGCACCCCGAGGAACGTCAGGGTGGGCGTTCCGATGCTGATCGCGTACACGGCCCACGTCGGCAAGGTCGTCACGTCAAGGACCCTACGACGGAGCGCCCTCGCCGGCGCGGGCAGCGAGCGGCGGCACCCCTCCAAGTACGGCTCCACCGGACCACAGGGCCGCGCCCATCGGACGAGCAGCCTCATGGCGGAGCTCGTCCACGGCATGGACGTAGCGCTGGGCGGTGGCCATCTCGGTCCAGCCCATGATGGCCATGACCGTGCGGATGTCGACTCCTTGCAGGAGCAGGAGGGTGGCGGCGGTGTGCCGAGCGTCGTGGAGACGAACCTCACGGACACCGGCGTCGCGCAGAAGCTGCTTCCACTCCCTTTGGTCGGCGGCCGGGTCGAGAGGGACGCCCCAGTCGGTGCTGAAGACGAGGTCAAGCGTGTGGTCCCAGACGTTGGCGCGCTCGAGCTT
>NZ_PZPO01000013.1 GCF_013306565.1 Hyphomicrobium sulfonivorans
CTCCTCGGGGGAGCGCGCGTCACGGTGTGCGGACAGTGCGCCGCCCGGCGCGACCTCACGCAGGACGCCCTCCTGCCCGGCGCGGTCATCCGCGGCGCGGCGGCGTTCGTCGAGGAGGTCGTGGCGCCCGGCGCCCGCGCGCTCGTCTACTGACGGCCGCGGGCCAGGGCGTCAGCGAGGCGCCGGTGGCCGGCCCGACAGCGGTCAGCCCACGAGGGCGAGCGAGAGCACGTACACGACGACCCCGGGCACGAGCAGGCTCGCGGCGGCCGACGCGAGCTGCGCCCGGAACGACCCGACGGCGGGCAGCACGCTGAGGACGCGGCGCACAGCGTGGGCGACGGCGGCGGCGAGGAAGCCGGTCAGCGCCGCGGGGCCCGAGTCGGGGCCGCCGAGCAGGGTGGCCGCGAGCAGGGCCGCGCCACCGCCGAGGAACATCGCGAGGGGCAACATCCACGGCCGGACCCTGGGCATCCCGGCGACGAGGTCGGCGAGCGAGGACGCGGCGATCGCCGCGAGGGCGACGACGGCGGCAGAACCGAAGACCGCGAACTCGGTGTCGGTCGTGGGCAGGATCCGCTGGTCCTCGCCCACCTCGGCCCAGCTCGTCATCCAGCGCTGGCCCTGCGGGGTCGACAGCGCCGACGCCGGGTACACGGCGCGCTGCTCCTCGCCGCGGCGGATGCGCTCCTCGTTGGCCCGCATCGTCGACTCGTCGAGGGCCGGGCCCTCAGCGATGGACAGGACGTAGTTGCGCAGCAGCCCGGTCGTCTCGGCGAGCAGCCGGCTGACGACCGAGGGTGCGAGGGCGTCGTCGATCGGCTCGCTCAGCGGCTCGTGGGCGCCGAGGGCCTGGGAGGTGATCCGGGCGAGGAGGTCACGCGACGCCTCGAGCTCGCGCCGCCGCTCCTCGACACGCGTCATCTCGCGCCGGAGCTGCTCCTCGAGGACGAGGAGAGCCCCACCGTCGTACGTCGATGGGTCGCTCACGCGAACCCCTCCATTCCCCTGCGGACGGGACGGGTGGCCGATTGCTGCCAGTGGCACCCAAGTGTCGCACCTCATGGCGCGAAGGGAGCACCATTGAGCAGCACAGCCGAGGTTGCAGGCGACCGCGGGTGTGGCGCTTCTTGGCGAGAGGGAAGCGTCGGACCCCACAGCGGTCGCGACATCGGCTGTCGGAAGGGCCCGGGTGTTCGCACCCGGGCCCTTCGCTCGTCACCGGCCGCAGCGCCGCCCTCCAGCGG
>NZ_PZPO01000011.1 GCF_013306565.1 Hyphomicrobium sulfonivorans
TGACCTGCCCCCTCGCAACTGGACCGGTGTGAGTTAGAATTTTCCAGTTTTGCGTCCGTGTCGAAACAGGGCCGGTCGAGGGAGCCATGAAGGCATCGAAGTTTTCGGAAAGCCAGATCGCATTCGTGCTGCGGCAGGGCGAGGAAGGCACACCTGTCGAGGAGATCTGCCGCAAGACGGGGATCAGTCAGGCGACGTATTACAACTGGAAAAAGAAGTACGGCGGGCTGATGCCGTCGGAGATGAAACGTCTGCGTCAGCTTGAGGAAGAGAACGCCCGGCTGAAACGGATCGTCGCCGACCTGTCGCTCGACAAAGAGATGCTGCAGGACGTCATCAAGCGAAAGCTCTAAGGCCTGGTCGCCGGCGGGAGCTTGTCGATGCGGTACGCAAGACGTGGCAGGTGAGCATTCGGCGTGCCTGCCAAGTCCTGAAGGCCGAACGATCGAGCTATCACTACAAGAGCCGCCGTGGCGACCAGGCCGACCTGAAGCAGCGCATCAAGGAGATAGCGGAAGCGCGCGTGCGCTACGGTTACCGGCGCATTGCTGTGCTCTTGAAGCGCGAAGGATGGCCGGTGAACGAGAAGCGCGTGCATCGTCTTTATTGCGCGTTAGGCCTGCAATTGCGCAACAAAACGCCCAAGCGCCGCGTGAAGGCGGCTTTGCGTGCGGATCGCACGCCGCCTTCGTGCTCCAACGATGTCTGGGCGATGGACTTCGTGCACGATCAGCTTGCGTTGGGAACGAAGATCCGGGTGTTGACGATCATCGACACGTTCAGTCGCTACTCACCGGCAGTCGAGCCGCGGTTCCGCTACCGCGGCGCGGATGTCGTCGAGGTTCTGGAGCGCGTCGGTCGTCAGCACGGCTTCCCGAAAGCCATCCGCGTCGACCAGGGGACGGAGTTTGTCTCGCGTGAACTTGATATGTGGGCGTACACGCGCGGCGTCACACTCGACTTCTCCCGACCGGGAAAGCCGACCGACAATGCGTTCATCGAGTCGTTCAATGGGAAGTTCCGCACCGAGTGCCTGTCGGCGCACTGGTTCATGAGCCTGGACGATGCCCGGGAGAAATGCGAGGCTTGGCGTAGAGATTATAATGAGGTTCGCCCACATAGCGCGATCGGCAACAAACCGCCGATAACGCTCTTCGGACCGTCAGCGGCACACGGCCCGCCCTGACGAAAACAAGCTGGCTTTTCCAGCTCCGCGTGGTCCAGCGATGGGGGGCAGTTCAG
>NZ_PZPO01000014.1 GCF_013306565.1 Hyphomicrobium sulfonivorans
CGTCCTCCCGACGTCCGGCGGGTACGCCGCCGCGACACCGGGTTTCAACGGGGCCTTCATCTCCGAGGCCTTCACGCACTCGCTGCTCCCGGCCCTGTCGCTCCTCATCGTCGCGCCGGTCGGCTGGGTCCTCGGCATGCGCAACACGATGATCATGAACCTCGGCGAGGACTACATCCGGCTCGCGAAGGCCAAGGGCCTGCCGGAGCGCCGGATCGCGCTGCGCTACGCCGCCCGCAACGCCCTGCTGCCGAGCGTCACCGGGTTCGCCCTCGCGCTGGGCAGCGTGCTCGGCGGGGCGATCCTCGTCGAGACCGTCTTCGACTACCCGGGCCTGGGCCGGCTCATGGGTGAGGCCGTCGGCGCCAAGGACTACCCCCTGCTGCAGACGCTGATGCTGCTGACGACCGTCGGCGTGCTGCTGGCGAACCTCGTCGCCGACCTGCTCTACGGCGTCCTCGACCCCCGTGCGCGAAGGAGCGAGTCGTGACCACCACCCCAGCCTCCGACCCGATGCGGGTCGGCGACGTCGACCAGGGCCAGGACACCGCCGCGGCCGAGGAGGTCAGCGACAGCCAGGCGCCCGACCCCTGGTGGAAGATCGTCTGGAGCAGCAAGAAGGCGCGGGTCGGCATCGTCATCGTCGCCGTCTACGTCCTCGTGGCGCTCTTCGCGCCCCTCATCGCCCCGCACGACCCGTCGAACGCCGACTTCGTGCCCCTCGCCGGGCCGAGCGCCGAGAACTGGCTCGGGACGACGACCGACGGACAGGATATCGCCTCCCAGCTCATCTACGGCTCCCGCGTGTCGATGCTCGTCGGGCTCTTCGGCGGCGTGCTCGCCACCCTCATCGCGCTGTTCATCGGCATGGTCTCGGGCTACGCCGAGGGCACCCTGCTCGACGACGGCCTGACCTTCGTCACCAACGTCGCCCTCGTCATCCCGGTGCTGCCGCTCATCATCACGCTGGTCGCCTACGCCGAGACGCGCGGTGTCGGGCTCATCGTCGCGGTCATCGCCATCACCTCGTGGGCCGGGGCCGCGCGCGGCAAGCGCTCGCAGATCATCACGCTGCGC
>NZ_PZPO01000001.1 GCF_013306565.1 Hyphomicrobium sulfonivorans
CACCTTCCGCATATGAGCTGACGGCAGTGCCGCGCCGCTCATGCAGCGTATCGAGCATCAGGCGGCCATACAGCAGCGTCATCGCCGGAACGGCGGCGTAGAGCGAGGTTTCTGGACGATAGTCGGGGATATCGTCGCCACTACCGCCGCCGCCACCGCATTCCGCAACGTTAGGATCGAGTTCGCAATCGAGATCAGAGCGCAGATACCAGTTCTGCGGGTTGGCACCGTTCTCGCCGCCTTTATAGAGCGAGTATTCATACGGGCCTGCAATGACCGGCGCTGCGAGTCCAAACAGCCCCGGCATCGTTGTGCCGCCGTTGACGGTATCGATCACGAGGATGCCGTCATCTGTGGTAGGTGCACCGGCGCCGCCGACGTTGTTGACGGATAGAAAGCCGATCCAATGCCCGCGCCACCATCGATGATCATCCGGTCAGACGGCGAACCGTCGCTGCCAAGATGCGTGTTGATGCCGACCGTGCCGCGGAGACCGAAGTAGTTCGTCACCGTCAAAGTCTTGTAGGGGCCTGCTGCAGATGGGGGCGGGGTAAACTGCGCAACACTGCCGATCTGAGTTGCCAGATGAGTTAGACTGGAATTGCCCGTGATGTTCCACACCGACGAGCCCACCAGATTGAGTTCGGCAGTGCCGCCACTGGCCGTCGTCGCCACACCCGTGACCGTCGAATTCGTCGCATCTATGTTCAGGACGCCGGTGGGACCAACGTTCAATAGCTCAGTTCCGCTGGTAATGGTCGAGTTATTGACGGTCGCGTTGAGTGCACCGGGAGTGACGCTCAACGCGGGCCCACTGGCAGTCTGCAACGTGCTGTTGGTCATGCTGAACTCGGTGAGAATGCTACCGTCGGTCACAATGCCAGCCGAACCAGCCCCTGATGCTTGGAGGGCGCTGTCGACGACCGCAATAGTTGTGCGCTCACCCAGCCGTGCAATCGCCGAGTTGGCTCCGGTCGTTGTGACGGATGATCCGCTTAAAATTTCAATGGTATTCCGATCATATGTATCGATACCGTATGTATTGGCGCCAGTTGTAATGACTTGGCTTTCGTTCGCCAGCGTGACTTGCCCCGAGAACTGTGAATACACACCAGTTCCGGCCGCGGTTCTGATTGTGCTGGCATCGACGTTGATCTGCCCGCCAAATGTGGTGACACCGAATCCAACACCCGTAGTGATGATTTGCGTTCCGTTTGTGAGATTCACGATCCCGTCGGCGCTAACGCCATATGCACCAGGTCCGCTGACATTCACCACGACCGCATTGGCGTTGATCTGCCCGTCCCCGCCCAGTCCGATATTACCGCTGCCGTTTTCGATCGTGATTGCTCCGTTACTCAGTTCGATGATCGAATTGCCTGCAGCCCTAGCGCCGTCGCTTCTGGTGTTGGTCACAGAACATCCGTCGGCGGATATATATGCTGAATTCGTAGCCGGGAATCCATAGCCACTACTAAAAGGCGCACCGTTAACGGCCGTGATGCCTATTCCGTTGCGCAATTCAATACGTGAGCCCGTTCCCGTTGCGACGACAGCTGACCCATCGTCATGTGAAGCGCTGATCGTGGAGCCGGCCTGATCAATGGTGATGCTACCACCGGATGCCGCATAGGCGCCGTATGCATAGGCGCCACTTGTTGTTGCTGTGACCGGTCCTGTGGTTACGATCGTGCCGCCGTCGTGCGCCCACATCGTGCTGTTCGCGAATCGATCCCCGGTCGTTCTCAAGATGCCGCTGGCGGTCAGATTCTGCCCTGCTCCAGCTTCGACTTGCTGCGCCTGAACACCTCATGTCTGCATCACAGCAATCATCGCGATGATTGAAAACGCGCAGCGATGCGCATGGCATGACAACGTCATGACCGTCCCTCTCGAAAAACTGGTTGCGGCGATGCCGCTGAAAATTTGAAGCGTAGCGCAGCGAATCGCGGCAACGCAGGCCTGACGCGCTAGCTGGGCACGGTATGAAGATGACTCGAAAAGCGAACGTCATCGCGCGACATGGAGCGAGCTCCAACTGATCTGAACACAGACCAGCATCGGTGATTCGCATCGCGCAGCCATTGCTGCTCGCGGGGACGGGCCTAGATGTGCTCATTACCGTCGCAGATTAAGCGCGGCACACTGACGGATGAACATCATATCGCTAAACAACGTCGTCTAAATGATTAGGTCTGCACGCACTGCTGCGAGCGGCTACTCGATGGCGGGTTTCCTGATGAATGGCGCCAGCACATGCTCTGACCATTTCAAGAACGCTTGTCCCACTGACCAATCAGATAACCCAGTCCGCGCACGGTTTTTATTGAAACGTCAGCACCCGCATCGGCGAGCGTTTTACGCAACCGATGGACGTAAACCTCAACGGCGTTTGAGCCGACAGCTCCGGCGAGTGCATAGATCTCGTCTTCAATGAGCTGCTTGGATACCACGCTGCCGGCACGCCGCAACAACAGCTCCAGCACAACGCTTTCGCGCCCGGCAATGCCTCTATTTTCGCCGGCTACGGCCAGCTCGCGCGTCTCGGCGTTGTATTCTACATTTCCCAGCTTGAGCGCACGCCGATGCAGCTCTCCCGGACGCCGCAACAGTGCTTCAAGACGTGCGACGAGTTCATGGAATGCAAATGGTTTGGTCAGGTAATCATCAGCGCCGCTCTTGAAACCTTTGACCTTGTCCTCAACGCCGCTTCGAGCTGTCAGCACCAGTACGGGAAGCGCGTTGTGCGACATCCGCAGCGCCTTCAGCAGATCTACGCCATTGCCATCGGGCAATCCGAGATCAAGTATCAACGCCGCATAGTCGACGGTTTCAAGCGCCAGCTCTGTCTCAGCAATCGACCCGAGAATGTCAGCCTCATACCCCGCTTGCCGCAAGCCGGAGGCGAGGAGACCCGCCAGTTCGCTGTTGTCCTCAACCACCAGAACGCGCATTACGGATGCCTTTCGCGACATAGCATCGAAACCAGCACAGCGAGCCAGGTGCCGCCGGTTCGGCGCGCACCTTGCAGACAAGAGGCCGATGCGCGTCGTTTCTATTGCATCTTGTCTTGATCACAGCTTACCTGACGCACCACGTCACGGCTCCGTCAAAAGCGCTGCAATGTCGCCCCGCGCAGCTTGAAACCGCAACTGCGCCTCCATAAGGCTACCCGTCAGCTCAACGCCGCTTACCGTGCTTTCCACCCGGGTGCGGGTGGCATCCAGCAAATCGGCGATGGTGCCGCCTGAGAGCTTGTAAGCATCCTCCGACATGCGCTTCAGCTTGGCCAGACGCGGATTCACATTCGCGCGGAAGTTTTCAAAAGCTGCACCTCGTTCGCGGACCTGCGAAGCATACTTGACCAGATCCGCATGCACCTCGGCGTTGGCAACGCGCAGCTTCAGATACGCCGTGCGCACTTCGGCTTCTGCCTTTTCAACCGCTCCTTCGCGGCGATCAAAAATTGGTATTTCAAGCGAAACACCGATATTCGTGGTGGAACCATAGGGGCTTTCAGTCCAGAACCGCCCGGTGTTCACAGACACCTCCGGAAACCGTTCCCGGCGCGCTGTCTCCAGCGAAGCCTGCGCATGACTAACGTCGCGGCGGGCGGCCGTTACGGTCGGATGCTCGACGATATAATCGTCATATCCACTCAACGCGCTGAGGCGCCAGGGGCGCAACTTTCCCGCTCCGCGCGGTCTCCAGTTCTCGACGCCGAATATCGCCGCAAGCCGAGCCCGCTTACCCGCAAGGTCTGCCTTCGCCTCGCCCACGTCAGAAAGCCAGATTGCGCCCTCCACCTCTATGCGCTCAAGATCGTAATCACTCGCCATGCCAGACGATCGACGGCCTTCGACAAGCTTGCGCAGGCGCACGATTTCTTTTTGGCGTTCCTCAAGCAGTCGCAGCTTTTCCTGCGCAACAAGCAGCTCGATGTAAGCGGCGCCCGCCTCTACAGCCCGCTCGGTCGCTGCCGCTTTGACACGGGCCTCTGTGGCGCGGAGCCCCTGCTCGGCAGCTTCAATGCGCGCGCGGCGCTGACCGCCGATCAGCAACGGAAACTCCACACCCACCTCATGCGCTTTGTGGCCTTCGAAGTTGGTCAGTGGCCCCGTCTGATACGCGCCACCGTACGTTACCGTCGGATTAGGCCACGCGCCCGCTGAAGTACGGTCCGCCCGCGCGACGGCAACATCCTGCCAGTCAAGCTCCGTGCGCGGATTGGACTGAAACGCGAAGTCGATCACGTCATCGAAAATGATCTTTTCTGGCAGCGATTGCGTCAGGGCCGGAGCTGCGAATGCCAGCAGTGCGGCCATGATGGAAAGCAGCCTCATGCCGGCACCTCCGAGCTTTTTCTGATTTTTTCCCGCGCCACCAAACTGTAAAGGACCGGCAGCACGAACAGCGACACAGGAAGCGTCGTCAACATTCCGCCCACGATAACAAGTGCAAATGGGCGCTGCGTCTCGCTGCCAACGCCGGTGGAAACCGCCATCGGCAGCAGACCCAGCAGAGCCAGCACCGATGCCATCAACACCTGGCGCATACGGTCGACCGCGCCATTCAGAACAGCGCTGCGTGTGTCGTGACCTTCCTCTCGCAGCGCCTCTATCGCCGACAGCACGAGCACGCCCATCAGCGAAACCTGGCCCAGCAGCGCGATGAACCCAACCGCAGCGCTGACCGACAGGTTCACCCCTGTAAGCAGCAACAGGAACACACCGCCCGTCATCGCAAACGGCATCATCACAATGACAACTGTTGCACACAGCCAGCTGCGCATGGCCGCGTACAGCAGACCAAACACCAGCAGCAGCGCGATGGGCACGACCGTCTTCAACCGCTCGGTCGCGCGCGTCTGGTTTTCAAACTCACCACCCCATACGAAGTAATGTCCGCTCGGCGCCGTGACGTTTGTCGCGACCTTTGCCATCGCATCCTTGACCACCGAGCCCATGTCGCGGCCTTCGACGTTGAACTTCAGCGCCAGAAAGCGAACGTTGCCCTCGCGAACGATGGAGGCCGCACCGTTGGCGACCGTAATGTCAGCAAGTTCGCGCAACGGCACGCGCCCGCCCTGCGGTGTTGTAATGGCGAGGCCAGAAATCTTCTCTACGTCGCTGCGGTTTGAGTTCGGGAAAATCAACCGTACCGGCACCGGCCGCTCCCCCTCCCAAAGTTGCGTCGCGACGCGGCCGGCAAGCGCTGTCTCGATGGTTCGAGTTGCATCTTCCATTGCCACACCGGCGCGCGCCAGCGCTTGCCGATCCAGCGTTATCTGCAGTTGCGGAATGAATGCGTCACGATACAGATCAAGCTCGGTGACCCCGGGCACATCCTCGATCGCCGCCCGTGCTTCCAGCAATGTGCTGCGCATTAACTGCAGATTTTCGCCGAACAGTTTCAGAACCACTTTACCGCGCACACCGGCGACTGCCTCTTCCACGCTGTCCTTGATCGGCTGCGTAAAATTGAAACGCACCCCAAGAACCGGCGCCAGAGCAGAGCGCAATTCCGCAATGACCTGCGGCTTCACCATGCCCGAACGCCATTCGGATTCCGGCTTCAAACGCACAACAGATTTCACCATGTTGACGCTTTCGTTGTCGGTGCCGTCTTCAGGGCGCCCGTGCTCGCTGTGGATGTCGTGAACCTCGGGAACAGCCGTGACGCGCTGATGGATGTCGGCCAGAATCGACTGGCTTTTGCTCATCGATATGCTGGCGGGCATCTCAATGAAGATGCCGATATCGCCCTCGTCGAGTTCCGGTAGGAATTCCGTGCCCAGCCGCTGCGCAGCGAGGCCGCCAGCGACAAGCAACGCCAGCGCGAACACGGCAACAACGGCGCGGCTTTTCAGCAGTCCGGCTAAGGCAGCGCGATAGCCGTTGCGCAGCCGAACCATCCACCCCGGTTCTTGCGGAATGCCAGCCGAAGAACGGAACGCGAAGGCGCATAGCGCTGGCACCAGCGTCAGCGAAAACACCAGCGCGCCGGTCAATGCGAATGCATATGTTTGTGCCAGCGGCCGAAACAGACGGCCCTCAACCGATTCCAGCGTGAAGATCGGCAGCAATGCAGCGATAATAATCAGCATTGCGTAGAATGTTGGCTGCCCGACCTCGACGGCGCTTTTCACGATCAACTGCAGAATGTCGCGCCGCTTCTGTGGCCGATGCTTATGGATCGCATGCATGACATTCTCGACCAGCACCACAGCGCCATCGACGAGAATGCCGAAATCAATCGCGCCCATGGATATCAGGTTGGCTGGCATACCCGCCGCGGAAAGGCCGATAAACGCCACCAGCAGCGACAGCGGGATCACCACCGAAACAATTGCGGCGCCCTTTACGCTGCGCAGAAACAGCCACACCACGCCGGCAATAAGAAAGAACCCATGCAGCAGGTTGTCATGTACCGTCGACAGTGTGTGATCGACCAGGACGCTGCGGTCGAGCGCAACGTCGACATACATGCCGCGCGGCAGAATGCTTGCATTGAGGGCTTCGACCTGTTTGTGGATGCCTTCCAGCACAACCGACGGGTTTTCACCACGGCGCATCAACACCAGGCCTTCGACAACCTCCTGCTGGTCATTCCACGCCACTGATCCACGGCGCGGCGCGGCCGCCTGCTTGATAATGGCAACATCACCCAGCGTAAGCGCAGTGTTGTCCTTCGCACGCAGCGGAACGTTCTTCAGATCCTCCGCAGTCTTCAGGTTGCCAAGCCCGCGTATCGTAAGATCCTGATCGCCCTGCTGCAGAAAGCCACCACCGACATTGATGTTCGCCTTGCTGATCGCATCCTCAAGATCGCTGACGGAAAGACCGGCCGCGTACAGCTTGGCGGGATCGGCTTCAACGTGGATCTCTTTCAGGAATCCACCGAACGGCACGACGTCGGCAACGCCGTGTACCTGCCGCAGCACACGCGTCACGGTCCACTCCATCTCCGAACGGAGCTGGTAAAGATCGTGCACGGGGCTAAGCAATCGGAAGCGATAAATCTTGCCGAGCGGGGTCGCATCCGGCGCCAGTGCCGGCGTGATGCCGTCGGGCAAATCAGCCCCCGACATGCGCTGCGCCACAATAATGCGACTGAGAAACGGATCGGCGCCGTCCTCAAAAACCAATGTCACAATCGACAACCCGAACAGGTTCTCACTGCGCATCAACGTCATGCCAGGCGTGCCGTTGAGGGCCCGCTCCAATGGCACCGTTACCTGCCGCTCGATCTCCTCGGCCGCATAGCCAGGCATCTGGGTGATGACCTGCACCTGCGCGTTGGTGACGTCGGGATATGCTTCAATCGACGTGTTGCGATAGGCATGAATGCCGAACAACGCAACGAGTGCCGCCAGGATCACAATCGTAACGCGACCCTTTACGCACTGATCAATGATACGTTCAAACATGGCAGAACGTCAGAGCAGCTGCTCAGAGCTGCTATCAAGCAGCAGAGCGCCTTTGACGACAACCTTTTCGCCGGAGCGCAGACCATCGGTGACAGCCACGCGACCATTGCGCGAAGCCCCTATGGTTATCGATCTGGGCTGAAGCACACCGCTTTCGTTTTCGACATAAACGATGTATCGATCACCGTCCTTGATAAGCACCGCCTCCACCGGAAGCGAAAGGTGCGCAGTTGCGTCGGTTTGCAAACGCACATCCACAAGCATGCCCGGCGACAAAGGCTTGGTTGTGCCATTAAGACCGATATAAACCGGCACACGACGCTGATCCGCGTCGACCGTGCGCCCGATCCGCTCGACGACCGCGTCGTATGTGGCGCCGATGGATCGTATTGCGACTTTCGCCGGCTGGCCCACCGTTATGGCCGCCAGCTCGTGCTCTGCCACATCCGCGATGACAAACAGCTTGTCAGGGTTGCCGATATCAACCAGCGCTTCGCCATCCGGCGAGGCCATAGCGCCGATTCTTGCGCGCACCTCGGTCACCACACCGCTGGTTGGCGCCCGCAGCGTAAACTGATCGTTCGGGCCATCCCCAAGCTGATCGGCAGCCCTTTGCGCCCGGTCGAGTTCTGCTACCGCCTCACGCGCAGCGATCTCGGCGCCAAACCTTTCGACCTCAAGCCCTACTCCCCGCTTCAGCATCTCGGTTTGCCGGGCCAGCATATCGTCAGCCGCAGCCGACCGGGCGGCAGCCTGCGCAAGCGCTGCTCGCGTCGCGGCAACTTCTGCGCCTTTGAGTGTCATCAGCGGTGCATCTTCCGACACCACATCACCGGGACTGACGTGCACAGTGACGACCCGCGCCTGCACGGGGACACTCACCGAAGCCAGCGCCTGCGGCCGGAACGCAACGCGCGCAGGAATAGAGTCACCCAACTCTCCAGCGCGTGCCGCGACGGATTCGATCGTCAGCGCGTCACGGGTCTGCAGCACCGGAGGCCGTTCGGAGGTATTGGGCGCAGTTCTGCTATCAGCTTCAGTGCACCCCGCGAGCAAGCCGCACGCGGCGGTTCCCACCAGTGCAATGGCGCACATCCGCATCAAATTCATCACGTCCCCCCTCCCGACCAACTATCGGCGACGGGCACACGATCAGACGTGGACCTGACAAAATACTTACAACGCGCAAAACCTCGCGCCAGCAGCGGCCAAAGCGCCACCATGCGCGCCGGGGGCCAAAACCCTTACGCGAAAATTACAGCGGCCTTCGGTTGTGTTTTGTTTCCCGGCGCGCTTTAACCGGCCCCGATACAGGATATCCAGATGCGATGCGGCTACTGATCGTCGAAGATAACGAGCAACTCTCCGAGCTCATTTCCAGCGGTCTGCGCGCAGCCGGGTTTGCCACCGATTCCGTCACCCGCGCCGACCAGGCACTGGCGGCTGCGACAGCCAACCGTTACGCGGCCATCATTCTGGATCTCGGTCTGCCCGATCAAGATGGTTCGAGCGTTCTCGCCACATTGCGGCAGGCCGGCAATCCGACGCCTGTGCTCATCCTTACCGCGCGTGATGGCGTCGATGACAGGGTGGCGGGGCTGCGCGCAGGCGCTGACGATTACCTGGTCAAGCCGTTCGCATTCGCCGAACTGATCGCGCGCATTGAAGCCTTACTGCGTCGGCCAGGTAATCTGCTTGGCGCGCAACTCCAGCTTGGCGACCTGACCTTTGATACGCAATCACGACAGGCAATCGTTGACGGTCACCCGGTGCTTCTCTCCGTGCGGGAGACCACGGTGCTTGAGCTTCTCATGCGGCGCAAGGGCAATGTCGTCTCCAGGAAGGCCGTGGAAGACCATCTCTTTGGTTTGGGTGAAGTGACTTCAAATGCCGCCGAGGTTTACGTGCACCGATTGCGCAAACAGCTTGCGGCAGCTGGCGCGAGCGTAAAAATCGCAACCATGCGCGGCGTTGGCTATGTGATGAAGGAAACCGATTAGTGCCGACTTTCCGTTCGCTCACGGCACGGATGACTTCCCTGCATGTCATCACTATCCTTATAACGGCCACCATCATTCCGCTGGTGCTGTTTTATTTCATGAACGTGGCCGTGCATACGATTCATGAACAGGCGATGCGCGATCAGGCCGAATGGCTGGCCTCCAACCTGCGCCGTAATTCCGACGGCAAACTAGACCTCGAATTGCCTCGTAACCTCAAAGCGATATTCTCCGACGACTATGGGCGTTATGCCTACGCAGTGTTGGATGAACAGGGCGCGCCGCTGCTGTCTCCCACACCCTACGCACAAGGGCTTTTCGTTTCATCCGACACCATTCCCAGCGGCTATCAGGTCGCGAAGATAGGTGACAAGGAAATTGCCGGCGTCAGCATCCTCAAAAACATTGGCGACGAAAGTCTGTGGGTTCAGGTTGGTGAGGATCTTCACCACCGGGATGTGGTGCTGGATGACGTGGTAGCGGAGTTTCTGCAGCGTGTTGGATGGACCGCCATTCCAGTACTGTTGCTGTTGGCGACCGCCGATATTCTCATCGTTCGAAACTCGATGCAGCCCTTGCTGCGTGTCTCAACCAAGGCCGCGCGCATTTCGCCCAACCGGCTGGAAGTTCGACTGCCGGTCCACGATGTTCCAAACGAAATTCTGCCGCTGGTCACCAGCATCAATCAGGCGCTTGATCGGATCGAGAAGGGCTTTGCGCATCAGCGCGAGTTCATTGCCGATACCGCCCACGAGTTGCGCACACCACTGGCCGTGTTGCGCGCGCGCCTTGAAACCCGCGCCGACCTGCTGCCGACTGATGAACTGTTCCGCGATGTCGATGTCATGAGCCGCGTGATCGGGCAGCTGCTCGATCTTGCCGAATCCGACAACATTCTTGTGCATGCCAGCGACCGCGCCGATCTTTATGAGGTGTGCGCCGACGTTGCTGCCCACATTGCCCCGCTGGCGCTGGCGCAGGACAAAAGCGTTGCTCTCGAAGCTTCCGGCGCGCCGGTATGGGTTCGCGGCAACGCAGAACTTCTGCGCCGCGCCGTGCGCAACCTTTCTGAAAACGCACTTAGGCATACGCCGGCCGGCTCTACCGTTGAACTGATTGTCGGCTCGGACGCTACGGTCACCGTACTTGATCGAGGTGATGGGGTACCGGTCTCCCAGCGCGATACAATCTTTCAGCGCTTTGGCGTCCGCGATCCCTATCGAACCGGCGGCGCTGGACTGGGCCTGTCCATCGTCAAACGCATTGCCGAGATTCATCAAGGCTCGGTAACTGTTGACAGCCGCAACGGTGGCGGCGCGCAATTCACACTGCGTCTGGTAGCGCTCGACGACAACAGAACCGCATCGGCTGACAACGAACTCACATCGTAAATCCTGGCGGACCAAACTCACGCGACCAAAACTGACGTCGCGCATAGCTTGTTGGGCATTTCAACGCCACCGCCGCGATGACCTCGAAAGAGCCATCGCGGCGTTTTTACTCTTGAACCGAGGGTGAACCAGTCCAGCGGCGTGTAGGCCACCTTGGTAAAGTCAGCGACCTCATGGCGTACGGCATCGCGCGCCCCGACAATATCAAGCGCTTCGCTGTTGCGGCTGCCGCGCGTGTCTTCAGCGCGATATGAGACGCCATTGGCTACGTCGACCTTGCCGAAGTCGAAATCGAACTTCGACAGGTTGGTGATGTCGCCACCCCACATATCGGTATCCGAGCCACTGCGGAAGTTTGGCGCCACCAGGCCCTTCTGAACCACCAGCTGACAAGAGGCAACTACAGCGTGCGCTCTGCGCACCGCTCTATTGTCTACTGCTGGTCGGGTTCGGGTGCGATCAGTCCGGGCCAATAGTGTGCATCGCTCGTCGGTCGTGCTCCGAAAATGGCCTGACCGACGCGCACGACATTCGCACCTTCCTCGATCGCGATCTCGAAGTCGCCGGACATGCCCATCGAGAGCTGAGTCAATGCCGGGTGAACCGCCACAGCGCGATCCCGCAGGTCACGCAGCAATCGGAAGCAAGTCCGAACGCGCTCGACATCGGCACTGAATATCGCGAGCGTCATCAGTCCCTGCGGTTTCAGGCGGGGAAATTCGGCCAGGCGTTCGACGAACGGAATGACGTCCGCCGGTTGCAACCCATACTTGCTCGGCTCGCCCGATGTGTTGACCTGCACGAACACATCAAGATCGCGCTCCTGCGCTTCAAGACGTCGGTTCAGTTCCTCCGCCAGCCGGAAGCTATCGAGCGCATGGAATTCCGATGCGAAGCGCACCAGATACTTCACCTTGTTGGTCTGAAGATGCCCGATGATGCTCCAGCGGATATCGAGATCGGCAAGAGCTGCGTTTTTATCGCGCGCCTCCTGCAATTTGTTTTCACCGAAATCGCGGATTCCCGCTGCGAAGGCGTAGCGCAGAACCGGCGCCGGCACAGTCTTGGTTACCGGCAGCAACCGCACATCATCCGGCGACCGCCCGCTGCGAAGACACGCTGCGGCGATGCGGGATCTTACTGTCTGCAGATTGGCAGCGAACGACGTAGCAGGCTCAGCGCCGAAACGCGCAATATCGGCAGCCGATAAATCGGCTCTGTGGCTCGTCGTCATTCTGCGTCCATTCCTGTGCCAGCCGGTTCGCGCGTCACTTGTGAGCGCGCGTGGTGTGCACACCATGTAGGACGCATTTGCGCGCGAGGTAGTCCCTTAAAACGCCGCACACAGCTAAAGTGCATAAACGATCCGTTCTCAGCGCGCAGAAAAACGGGCGACCTACTGATGACGCGAAGCGTCGATCAGGTTAAGCGCGCTGTACTCTGCGGCAAGAAAATCGATAAATCCGCGTACAGACGGCAGCAGCCCGCGACGGGACGGAAACACCGCGTGCACTATGCCACCGGGCGGTGTCCAGCCCGGCGTGACGTTGACCAGCGCACCGGACGCTATGTGCTCATCGGCCACCATCGATGGCAGCTTCACGACGCCCACTCCGGCAATGGCCGCCGCCAGCAGTTGCGCCATGTCGTCGGTGATCAGCCGAGGCTGATGCGTGATCCGCACCGCCGCGCCATCCGGCCCCACCAGCTCCCAGACGTGCTTGGCTACTGCTGGCGCCAGATCGAGACTGGGCAGCGCCGCAAGATCGGCCGGCACCAGCGGCAACGCCATTCCCTTGATGAGCTCCGGGCTGGCAACCATGCGCTGCGGACTTTCGCTCAGCGTGCGCATCACGAGGTCGCTCTGCTCCAGTGGCGGGAAGCGCACACGCAACGCAACATCAAAGCCCTCGCCGATCACATCAACACGGCGGGACGTCGAAACCAGATCGACGTAAACGCGCGGAAACTTCGCCATGTAACGCGCGATCATCGCGCCCACTTCAAAACAGACCAACGCCGGCGGCGCGCTGACCCGGATGACACCCTGCGGTTCGGAGCGCGACCGGTCGATCACGTCCTGCGCCGCCTCAGCCTCGACCAGCATCGCCACGCAGTGCCGGTAATACGCCTGCCCCAGCTCCGTGACCGCGAGCTTGCGCGTTGAGCGCTGCAACAGGCGCACGCCGAGCCGCTCCTCCAGCTCCTGGACCCGGCGGCTCAACTTCGACTTAGGGATACCCAGCGCCCGGCTGGCGGCGGCAAACCCACCATGCTCCACCACCGACGCGAAATAGTAGAGGTCGTTGAGATCCTGCTTCATGCCCAATCGTCCTATATTTGGGACGGTGTAGTCAATATATGGCTACTAACGAACATTTCGTCCCGGCAATAGGTATTGAGCCAACGGAGATGCCCACTGGCATCCCCCACCAATCACCAGCAGGAGAAATGCCATGAGAAAGATTCTCGGCATCTACAGCGCCCCGCGTCAGCACTGGGTCGGCGACGGCTTTCCGGTCCGCACCGTGGTCTCCCACCGCGATCAGGGCCAGCACGTCAGCCCGTTCATCATGATGGATTACGCCGGCCCGGCCGTTTTCAGCCCCACCACGCAGCGCCGCGGCGTCGGCGCCCATCCGCACAAGGGGTTCGAGACGGTGACCATCGTGTACGACGGCGAAGTTGAGCACCGCGATTCAACCGGTGCCGGCGGCGTCATCGGACCGGGGGACGTGCAGTGGATGACGGCCGCCAACGGCATCGTCCACGAGGAATTCCATTCCGATGCATTTGCCCGCAAGGGCGGCGCATTCGAGATGGCGCAGCTCTGGGTGAACCTGCCCGCGAAGGATAAGTCCGCGGCCCCCGGCTATCAGACGCTGCTCGCGTCCGACATCCCGGTCGTGGAACTGCCCAACGGTACGGGGCGGGTTCGCGTCATCGCCGGCAACATTGACGCTGCCAACGGTCCTGCGCGGACGTTTACGCCCATCAACATCTGGGACGTGCGTCTGAACAGGAACAAGACAGCGACACTCGATCTGCCGGAAGGCCACACTCTGACGGTGGTCGTGCTTTCGGGCACCGTCGAGATCAACGGTGAAGAAGTTGTACGCGACGCGCAGACCGTCGTGTTCGCTTCGGAAGGCGGCAGCATCACCATCGAAGCCAATGGCGATGCCAAGCTGCTGGTGCTGAGCGGCGAGCCCATCAACGAGCCCGTCGTCGCCCAGGGTCCGTTCGTGATGAACACCGTGGGCGAGATCAAGCAGGCGATGCTTGATTTCCAGAACGGCAAGTTCGGCGGCATCGCTGCTGTCGAGCACGCCTGACGCAACTGCGGTGCTCCGGATGAAAATCCGGAGCACCATCCTCGCGCCGCATATTCCCCGCCGCGTCCAGTTCCCAGAAGGAGCCCCGTGCCGCTGCAATTGCCGGCGCGCGGCCAGCCAAGGCATGCGAAAGGCGCGGCACTTGCAACCGTGCGCGCCTCAGCCGCTGGGCAAACCGCTTCCCATCTGTCATGACCTCGGCCTCGCTGCGGGCTACACTCCCGCTCGCCGCACAGGCATTGCCCGGCGGCCCGTTTCCAGCAAGACCGGTTCGTTGTATGGCCCTGAACTTCAAAACCGACATGCACTTCAGCTACGGCGTCCCCACCGTTATGGCGGATGGGATCGCGCGGCTTGTGGCGCCCAATGCCGGACCGCTGACGTTCAAGGGCACCAATACCTATCTGGTCGGAACCCGCAGCCTCGCCGTCATTGATCCAGGTCCGGAAAGCGCGGTGCATCGTGATGCGATCCTTGCGGCAGCGAATGGTCGCCCGATCACACACATCATAATAACCCACGCCCACCGCGACCACACCGACGGTATCGACGCCCTCGTGGCGGCAACCGGCGCACGCACGTTTGCATTTCGGCGCGCGAACCTGACACCCGAGCAAGGTGGCGATCCCCATGCGGAGTTTGTCGGACACGATTTCGTGGCGGATGTGCACGTTGCCGATAACGACCGCATCGCTGGCGAAGACTGGGCATTAACTGCGCTGCATACGCCGGGCCATGCGCCGGACCACCTCTGCCTTGCGATGGAAAATCAGCCGATCGTTTTTTCCGGCGACCACGTAATGGCGTGGAACACTTCGGTTATCGCTCCGCCCGAAGGGCGCATGTCCGATTATCTGCGTTCTCTGGAGCGGCTGCTGGCACGCGACGATGCACTGCTTTTACCCGGCCATGGTGGGCGCATCGAGGAGCCCAAGCGCGCGGTGAAAGCCTATCTGCTGCATCGCAAGTGGCGCGAGCAGGCTATTCTCGAAGCTATCCGGAAAGGCGCATCAAGCGCGCGCGCACTGCTGCCGATCATCTATCGCGATCTCGATCCAGCGGTGATGGGCGCGGCGATGATGTCGCTGCGCGCGCACATCGATCATCTGGCCGAGCGCGAACTCATCACCGTCAGCGACGGTTCTTCGATCGCCGATTGCGAGGTTCGTCCTCTTTAGGTTCTTCGGCCTTCTCTTCGCGTCCGGCCGGAACGGACGATTCCATTGCCACAACGATTTCCTTCAGCAGCACGCGAACCCGCGCGGCGTTAAAACCGAGATCGTGCTTGCCGTAACGCCAGGCTGAGCGGACATCAACGCGGGCGTGCTTTTCCGTGCCTGAGACTCGGATGGCGATGTCTTCTTGCAGCCCCAGAATTAACGTGCGATCCGCCACTTCAATGAAGCCTGGGCGCTCAACGGAGTCATCAGGCGGCTGCTGATGGATGATCGGCAGCTTCAGCCGCCGCAAGGCTGCAATAACAAGCTCGAAAACTTCGTCGGCAGGCCTGTCGATTTCAATCGGCCGAATGTCCGGATAGGTCGCAGCCTGCTTGCGCGCGAAGGATTCGCCCACGTACGCTACAGAGTTTGCATCGGGTGCGCGCAACTTGGCGATCTCAATGAACGGCGGCGGATCAACGGTGTCGGTCGTTACGTCGTAGATGCTCGGCAGGCCATCATATTTCGGCAGAAAGATTAGCGGCCAAAGCATCAGGGCCAGGCTGACAAGAATGGCGAACACGGCGCGCGACGTTCCCGCGCGTCCGGTGCGCCAGATGCCGATGATTGCCAGCACCGCAAAAGCGATCGCCAGTCCGGCGCCGAGAAACGCAACCGCCGCAAGATTGAAGGCGATGGGCGTGGGCAGTGAAAAAATGCGGTGCAGGAATGCAGCCGTGAACAGCAATACGGCCGAGAACACCGCGATGCGGCTGGTCCAGCGACCGAAGAAGGAAGGCGCGGAGGGCGACGATCTCATGCGCGGCACCGTGGGCAAAACGCGGTGGCCACTGCCGGGCGTGATGCTTCAGCGGCTGAAAGAGGTGCAGGCGCGGCGGAGGTCATGCGAGGTCAGCCATCAGTTAGTTGCTAACGCACTTCGGCGTCGGCGTTTCCCCAGAGTGCAAGGCAGGCCACTTTAGTCGAGAATCAGCCAGGATGCAGCGATGCGCCCACAGCAAAGTGGACTTCCACGCGCGGCACCTCAAACGTGCTGGCCGCCGTTGATGTGCAGCTCCGCCCCGTGGACATAGCTCGACTGTTCACTGCACAGGAAATAAATCGCGCGCGCCACTTCCTCCGGCGAACCGAGCCGATGCATCGGAATTTGCTCCTCCACGATCTTGCCCGTGCCCGGCGAAAGAATGGCGGTGTCAATCTCGCCCGGAGAGATGGAATTGACGCGAACACCCTCGCGACCGAAATCGGCCGCCATCTCGCGCGTCAGCGCTGCCAGCGCCGCCTTTGATGTTGCATAGGCCGATCCGGCAAACGGATGCACGCGCGTGCCGGCAATCGAGGTGACATTCACCACTGCTCCGCCTGCTTTCGCCAGTTCGCCGAAAAGCCCACGCGCCAGCATGATCGGCGCGAAGAAATTCACCTGAAACACCTCACGCCAGATCTCGTTTGAGGTGTCCCGTGCCCCCAGACGCTGGCCACCCGGTGCCTTGGGGCTGATGCCCGCGTTGTTGACCAGCGCATCCAGATAGCCGCCTTCATCTGCAAGGCGCGCGCGCAAATCCTCGATGGCGCGCTCGGTATCCTGCGGATCGGCAAGATCAACCTGCAGATGGTTTTCACGCCCCATCTCCCAAGGGCATTTTTCCGGGAAAGCATGGCGCGAACAGCTGATGACGCGCCAGCCCGACGCCGCAAAACGCTGCACGGTAGCGTGCCCGATTCCGCGCGAGGCGCCGGTCACGACCAGTATTTTCCGCCTGCGCTTTTCGTTCGTCGGCATGCCACCTCTTTCCCGCAGCCGCCACATATGACGTCAGCGGATTTGACCGTAGATTGTGACCGGGTCAAGCCACGGCCGCACGGAGCATGGTTGCCATGCCGTTGCGCGCCGCATCCGACACTGACGCGATCTCAAAGTCAGTACAGTCTCACGGGTAAAGGCAGGCTCAAGGATACAGGCGGGTTTTCGACCACTCCGCACCGGGCGCTGGCCGCGTGAACACCACGCGCTCGTGCAGCCGCGATATCCGCGCATGCCAGAACTCGATCTGCACAGGTGTGATGCGGAAGCCGGACCAGTGCGGCGGGCGGGGCACCTCGCCGAGCAGATACCGGGCGGCCTCGCCAGCTACGGCCTTTTCCAGCGCAAAGCGGCTTTCCAGCGGCCGTGACTGCTTCGATGCCCAGGCGCCAATCTGCGATGTGCGGTGCCGGGTCGCGAAATATTCGTCGGCTTCCTCAGCCGTCGTCTTCGTCACCGGGCCGCGCACACGCACCTGCCGACGCAGGCTTTTCCAGTAAAAATCGATCGCCGCGTGCGGGTTGGCCTGCAGCTCCTGCCCCTTGGCGCTCTCGTAGTTGGTGAAGAACACGAAGCCACGATCAGGGTGCCCGATCGGATCGACGGCCTTCAACAACACCATGCGCACGTTGGGATGGCCCTGGCTATCGACCGTGGCCAACGCCATTGCGTTGGGGTCTTCCGGCTCGTGCTTGGTCGCCTCCCGCAGCCAATCACCGAACAGGGCAAAGGGTTCATCGGCGGCAACGAAATCGCCGGGCTCTACTACCGTCTCGGCTGCGGGGAGCGAATCACTCACGTCAGAACCTCAATGCAAGAAGTTTTTCTCGGTCGAGACACGCGTTCAGTCGAATTTAACCAAGCCGGAGCATAGTTGTCACAGGTCGCGCCAGTCTTCGCGCGGCAGTTGCGTAGGTTAGATTCAAGTGAGCGTCATGAGTCAGCACCCCTCTGTAGTAACGCTTACCGCCGTTGTCACCACCGGCATGGTTTTGTTTGCAGCGATACTGATGGCTCCCGCCACGGCCTTCGGCAGCGAGCAGTGGGAAACATCGGTCACCCGCGAAGGAAGCGCCGCACCGGCTCCGGCGGCTGCTTTGCCTGAGACACCCGGCATTTCGATCCTGTCCCAGACCGAAATCAGTGTGCCCGGCGCGCGCTATCAACTGGATGAAAAGGACGAAATCGCCGCACTGGAACGTATCCAATATGCGCTCACCGAGGTGGGCGACGGCAAGACTTATGTCTGGCGCCGCTGGCACGGAAAGCTCTCCGGCCTTGTCCAGCCGACGGCATCATTCAAGGACAGCAGCGGCAAGATTTGTAGACATCTCATAGTTTTAATGACCAACGGCCCGACATCGAAGCGCCAGGAAGGCATCGCCTGCCGGTTGCCTAGCGGCCGTTGGCAATTGGACGGCTGACCCGGCGGTAACCCCCTTCCCGCATGGCGATCAGCGCAAAGGCCGGCCCCGAGCCGGCCTTTGACTTTTTACCTGCGGGCAAGCGCCCATCTGGACCCACCGTTTCATTTGTGTAGGATGCGCGCCGAACTGACCGGGCGATAACCAGGAACTATAGAGAGAGACCCATGACGGAGCCTATGCCGAGCGCAGGGGTTGCGAAGGGCAACCTGTTGGCTGGCAAACGCGGCCTTATCATGGGCCTTGCCAACAACCGTTCAATTGCCTGGGGCATTGCCCGCGCCGCTGCTGACCAGGGTGCTGAGCTTGCCTTTACCTACCAGGGCGACGCGCTGAAAAAGCGTGTGGAGCCGCTGGCCAAGGAACTTGGCTCGAAAGTCGTGCTGCCGTGTGACGTCAGCGACGCCGCATCGATGGATGCCGTGTTCGCTGAGCTGGAGCGCGTCTGGGGCAAACTCGACTTTTTCGTCCATGCCATCGCCTTCTCGGACAAGGCTGAGCTGGACGGCCGCTACGTCGATACCACCGAGAAAAATTTCAGCCAGACGATGCTGATCTCCTGCTACTCGTTTACGGCCCTCGCGGCCCGGGCCGAGAAGCTGATGTCCGACGGCGGCTCGATGCTGACCCTCACCTATTACGGCGCCGAGAAGGTCATGCCTCACTACAACGTGATGGGTGTGGCCAAGGCCGCGCTGGAGGCGAGTGTGCGCTATCTGGCGGCCGATCTGGGCAAGACCGGCATTCGCGTCAACGCCATCTCGGCTGGCCCGATCAAGACGCTGGCCGCTTCCGGCATCGCCGACTTCCGCTACATCCTGCGCTGGAATGAGTACAACTCTCCCCTGCGCCGGACAGTGAGCATTGAAGATGTGGGCGGCTCGGCACTTTACCTGCTTTCGGATCTCTCCGGCGGCGTTACGGGTGAAGTGCTGCACGTCGACAGCGGCTATCACGTTCAGGGCATGAAGAACGAGGACGCCCCGGACATCACGGTCGCCAAGTCCGACGAGAGCTAAACGCCCGCAGAAGAGCAGCTTTTAGTGATGCGCGCCGGGGTTACGATCTATTTCATCCGCCACGGCGAGACCGACTGGAACGCCCAGTCGCGCTATCAGGGGCAGGCCGACGTGCCCCTGAACGACAAGGGCCGCGGTCAGGCCCGGCGCAACGGCGAGACGTTGCGTGCGCTGGCCCCTGAAACCGGCGCGCTCCCCTTCATCGCCAGCCCGCTGCAGCGGGCGCGGGAAACCATGGAGATCGTGCGATCGGCCATGGAGCTGCCCGCTGAAGGCTACAGCCTCGATCCACGCCTGAAAGAGATCAATTACGGCGCCTGGCAGGGCACGCTGGCGGCGGAGCTGCCCCAGGTCGATCCCGATGGGCTCGCAGCACGCAACCTCGACACGTTCAACTGGCGACCGGAAGGCGGCGAGAGTTACGCCGACCTCACCCAGCGCGCCGTCGGCTGGCTGGACGGCATAGACGGCGATTGCGTGGTTGTGGCCCACGGCGGCATCAGCCGGGTGCTGCGCGGGCATCTCTATGCCCTGGAGCCGCTGGCCATCCCCGACCTTCCCGTTCCGCAAGATCGCATTCTCATTCTGCGCCGCGACGGCATGGAGTGGATTTAGAGGGGCTTTTTGTTGGGCTTGGCGACTCCGCTTCGCGGAGCCGGCCGCCAAGCCCGATAAAGTTGGCTCAGCAGAACGCCTCCCACACACTTCAGGCGCGGCGGCAAGCGCGGCTGGCGCCCCGATACCTTCCCGTGTCCGGCGGCCGGCTCCGCGCAGCGGAGTCGCCGGACACCCCCAAAAAAAGAAAGAGCCGAAGCAGCGGCTGCCTCGGCTCTTTCCCGTTTGGTGAATGACACCGCTCGGTGACGGTTGCTCAGGCCGCCATAGAGCAGTGTTTCGGGCAGTCCGTTCCTCTCGGAGGCCCTGAACGCTTTTACGCAGTTTGCGCTACGCAACCCGACGCTTGTGGCGCCGTTGATCCTGAAACAGCAAAAGAAACCAGAAGTCCAAGGCAAGCCTTGTGATGACCGAAGGTTTCACCACCCGGAGGTGGCCCATGCAGGTAGCCGCTTTTCGCCGAGGCGAGATGCGACCGGGCTGCTGCTTCAATGCGATCAATCGCGAAGCACGACGCGATACCCCCCCACTTAAACTGCGTCGCGCTCGTCTGTCACGGTCTTTGCCACCCAGCGCACTTGCGAGGCCTCGCTTGCGCTCCTAAGACTGGCACAACTGCCACGGGGCCAAATGTTGCACACACAGCCCCTTTTGATTCCTCAACGCGGCTACAGGCGATGTCACACAACACTTTCGGCCATTTGTTTCGTGTCACGACCTGGGGCGAGAGCCACGGTCCCGCCCTCGGCTGCGTTGTGGACGGTTGTCCACCGGGAATTCCGCTTGAGCCAGCCGAGATCCAGCAGTTCCTGGATAAGCGCCGCCCGGGCCAGTCGCGCTTCACCACCCAGCGCAAGGAGCCCGATGAGGTCGAGATTCTTTCCGGCGTGTTCAGCGATGGCGAAGGTCGTCAGGTGACGACCGGCACGCCGATCTCACTGATGATCCGCAACGTCGATCAGCGCTCGAAGGACTACGGCGACATCGCCAGCAAGTTCCGGCCCGGCCACGCCGATTACGCCTACTTCAAAAAATACGGCATCCGCGACTATCGCGGCGGCGGTCGCTCATCGGCACGCGAAACCGCAGCGCGGGTCGCCGCTGGCGCGGTTGCGCGCAAGATCATTCCGGGCGTGCGTATCCGTGGCGCGCTGGTGCAGGTCGGCGATATCAAGGTCGACCGCTCGCTGTGGGATTGGGACGCCGTCGACGCCAATCCGTTTTTCTGTCCCGACGCCGCAACCGCCGTGAAGTGGGCCGACTATCTCGATGGCATCCGCAAATCCGGCTCATCCATCGGCGCGGTGATTGAAGTAGTCGCCGAAGGCGTTCCAGCCGGCTGGGGCGCGCCGCTCTATGGCAAGTTGGATCAGGACATCGCTTCGGCGATGATGAGCATCAACGCGGTGAAGGCCGTCGAGATCGGCGCCGGCATGGCAGCCGCGGAACTGACCGGCGAAGAAAACGCCGACGAGATCCGCATCGGCCATGATGGCGAGCCGTGTTTTCTTTCCAACCACGCCGGCGGTGTTTTGGGCGGCATCTCAACTGGCCAGCCGGTCGTGTGCCGGTTCGCGGTGAAGCCGACGTCATCCATTCTCACGCAGCGCAAAACCATCGACATCAACGGCGAGGAAGCCGACGTGATGACGAAGGGACGTCACGATCCGTGCGTCGGCATTCGCGCCGTGCCCATCGGCGAAGCGATGATGGCGATCGTGCTTGCCGATCATTTTCTGCGTCACCGCGCACAGATCGGCTGACATCATCCGCTCTGCACAAGCGCGCATAATTCGTACGCTGTCGGCGTGTGCATGCACGCGCGCACGCCGCGTAACGATGCGAAAATTTGCAGTGTTTATCGACAAAATGTCACACGCGAGGCTAGCCAAAGTTTGGTCGCTGCGTTATCGTCAAGAAACTGAAGCTCAAGAGAAATCCCAACACTGACGTTGCGGCTGGCATGGCCCGGCAACGCGCCGCTCTCGGCTGCGAGAGCATGCGCTTGCGTTCTGCATGCCCCGCGCGAACGAGAGCGCTTGCCTGTTTTCAGGACAAGCACCGGACTTGGCTGGTTGACGCGTGGGAGGCGTGACACTGTGTTGAGACTCGACGGACGTCGACAGATTTCGCTTTTGAGCAAAGCCGTCATCGAGCGCAGCTCGCCGGAAATACGTTACGACGTCGCGCCCTCGGTTCCCCTCATAGCGCGCGACAGCTTCGTGGCCGACACCGCGGTGAAGATGGAGCAGATGCAGGCGACGTTGCGGCTGCTATCGCGTGACATGTCTCAGCTTGCCGGTGCTGTCGCCGATCTGCAGAAAGCGACCGAGGACGAACGGCATTATCGCAATTTCCGCATGGGCGAGCAGCGCAGTCGTGAAAGCAAGCTCGATGAAGTCCTGCGCAAGTGCCGCGATCTGAAGGCGCGGCTGGACCGCATCGAATACACGTCGCCCCGTGGCGACTACCACGCCTACACCAGCTTCGAAGCGATCAGCCGCAAGCTGGCGGAGTTCGACACTTTCCGCGCCTACGCCCAGCGCATCGAGCGCTCGCTGAATGCGCGCGCGTGGCTACTGTGCGCCATCATCGCGGCCGGTGCTGGCGTGCTTGTGGTGGCCGCACGGCTGGCGAGCTGAGCTAAGAAAGCCCGGCCGGCGCATGGAATGTGCTCCACACTGCGCGGCCTACCACGGGCCGCGACGTGCGCACATCATTGGTACAATCAGAGCGCACTCGGGCAACCGCACAGGCCGCTGCTAAACCCTCTCGGCCCACAGATCGTAGTCGTCGGCCTGCGTCACGCGCACCGACACGATCTCGCCGGGCTTCACATCCGTGACGCCGTTCAGGAACACACTGCCATCGATTTCCGGCGCATCCCACTTGGAGCGGGCCAGCGCGCCTTCATCATCGACCTCGTCGACGATAACGTCGATCTCGCGGCCGACAATCTTCGCCAGCCGCTTCTCGCTGACTTCCTTCGCCGTCTCCATGAAGCGATGCCAGCGCTCGTCCTTCACTTCCTGCGGCACCGCGCCTTCCAGATTGTTGGCGGGCGCGCCATCAACCGGCTCGTAGCGGAAGCAGCCGACGCGCGCCAATTCGGCTTCACGCATCCAGTCGAGCAGCAGCTCAAAATCTTCATCCGTCTCGCCGGGGAAGCCGACGATGAATGTGGAGCGAATGGCAAGATCGGGACACACGTCGCGCCAGCGGCGAATGCGCTCCAGCGTCTTCTCCTGATTGCCAGGACGACGCATCGCTTTCAGCACCGCCGGCGAAGCATGCTGGAACGGGATGTCGAGATAAGGCAGCAGCTTGCCCTCAGCCATCAGCGGAATGACGGTATCGACGTGCGGATAGGGATAGACGTAATGCAGGCGCACCCATGCGCCCAACTCGCCCAGCGCCTCGCACAGCGGCAGGAAGCGCGCCGGCAGCGGCTGCCCCTTCCACGGGCTTTCGGCATACTTGAGATCGAGGCCGTAAGCGCTGGTGTCCTGAGAGATCACCAGCAGCTCTTTCACGCCAGCCTTCACCAGCCGCTCAGCTTCGGTCATCACGTGGTTTGACGGCCGGCTTTTCAGGTCACCGCGCAACTGCGGAATGATGCAGAAGGTGCAGCGGTTGTTGCAGCCTTCGGAAATCTTCAGATACGCATAGTGGCGCGGCGTCAGGCGCAGGCCTTCTGCTGGCACCAGATCGATGAACGGATCGTGCTTCGGCGGCGCGGCGGCATGCACCGCTTCGACAACCTGCTCGTACTGATGCGGTCCGGTGATCGCCAGCACGCCGGGATGGGCTTCGCGGATGCGGCCTTCCTCAACGCCGAAGCAGCCGGTGACGATGACGCGGCCGTTCTCGGCCATCGCCTCGCCAATGGCGTCCAGGCTTTCCTGCTTGGCGGAATCCAGAAACCCACACGTGTTCACCACCACCACGTCGGCGCCCGCATAATCCGGCGCAACGCGATAGCCCTCCGCGCGCAGCTTGGTCAGGATGCGCTCGGAATCGACCAGCGCCTTCGGGCAGCCGAGCGAAACGAAGCCAACGGTTGGCACATGGCCGCGCTTCTGTTCAGCCGGCGGGTTTTTGTCGAGCGATATTGTCATGGCCGGGGCTCTAGCACGGCCTGAACGGGCGCGCGAGAGCGCTCTTTATGCGCTTGGCAGGAATAGAAAGCATTTCTTGTTCGTTCCGGAACGTTCGGCCGCACCGCTAGGTTGTAGTGAGCCGACATTGGAACAACAGCCATGACCGCCGACCGACTGTTATCACTGGCCGGACTTTTCCTTTCCTTCGGACTGGTGGCCTCAATCGTTTTCGCCCTGATCTAGCCAACGGCTAACTTCGCCCCTCCGGGAGCCCCGCCGCAAATGGCGGCACTCCCGGTATTGCTACGGAAACGCGGGCGAGCGGTTAATCGACGGTTACTTCCGAGCGCGCTTCCGCCCCGGCTCCGTCCTCCAACGCCGCCGCCATCGCATCCTCCACCTTTTCCAGCCAGATCAACTCAAGCTGCTTGCGCGTTTCCTCGGACAGATCCTCGATGTCCTTGCGGTTGCGCGCCGGCAGCATCACGCGCTTGATGCCCGCACGCGCCGCCGCCGCCAGTTTCTCCTTGATGCCGCCCACCGGCAGCACCAGGCCGCGCAGGCTGATCTCGCCCGTCATCGCCGTATCGGAGCGCACCGGCCGGTTGGTCATCAGCGATGTGAGCGCCAGAAACATCGCAACACCCGCCGATGGACCATCCTTCGGAATGGCACCGGCCGGAACGTGAACGTGGATGTCGCTGCGTTCGAACAGCTTTTCGTCGACGCCAAGCTGGGCCGCGCGGTTCTTCACGATCGACAGCGCCGCCTGCACGCTTTCGCGCATCACTTCGCCGAGCTGACCGGTGAGGATCAACCTGCCATTGCCCGGCGTGCGCGTGGCTTCGATGAACAGAATATCGCCACCCACCGGCGTCCACGCCAGTCCGGTTGCCACGCCTGGCACAGACGTGCGCATCGCCACTTCACTTTCGAACACCGGCGCACCCAGAATGGCATGCAGGTCTGCAGCACCGATGCCGATGGTACCAGCCTCACCTTCCGCAACCCGCACGGCGGCATTGCGCAAAACCTTGCCGATTTCGCGCTCAAGGTTTCGCACGCCCGCTTCGCGGGTATAGAGGTTGATGATCTGCAGCAGCGCATCGTCGGTCAGCTCAACCTGCTCGGGCTTTAGGCCATTCGCCTTGAGCTGCCGCGCAACCAGATATCGCTTTGCGATATTGAACTTCTCCTCCGCCGAATAGCCGGAAAGATTGATCACCTCCATGCGGTCGCGCAATGGCCCCGGAATCTGGTCGAGCACGTTCGCCGTGGCGATAAACACAACGCGCGACAGATCGAACGGCACCGCGAGGTAATTGTCGCGGAACGTCGAGTTCTGCTCCGGGTCAAGCACTTCAAGCATCGCTGCGCGCGGATCGCCCTGCACGCCCGAGCCCAGCTTGTCGATCTCGTCCAGCATCATCACGCAGTTGCGCTCACCCGCCTTGCGGATCGCCTGAATAATGTTGCCCGGCAGCGCGCCGATGTACGTGCGGCGGTGCCCGCGGATCTCCGCTTCGTCATGTACGCCGCCAAGACTGACGCGCACAAACTTGCGATTCATGGCGCGCGCAATGGATTGGCCAAGCGAAGTCTTGCCCACGCCGGGCGGACCGACGAAGCACAGGATCGGCGCCTTGCCCTCCGGCGCCAGCTTGCGCACAGCGAGAAACTCGACGATGCGCCGCTTGATCTTGTCGAGGCCGTAATGGTCCTCATCGAGAATGCGCCGCGCCTCCTTGATATCGATCGGCGTTTCTTCCGGCAGCTTCCACGGCAGCTCGATCAACCAGTCGAGATAGGTACGCGTCATGCCATAATCGGGCGACGCTTCCTGCATCCGCTCCAGCCGGCGCAGTTCCTTGCGCGCAGCGTCCTCCACCTCCTTGGGCATTTCTGCCCTGGTGATGGCTTCGGACAGGTCCGCAATATCCTGCGCCTTGCCCTGCTCGCCTTCGCCAAGTTGGCGCTGGATCGCAGCCATCTGCTCGCGCAACAGCACTTCGCGCTGGCGATCATCCAGTGCGGCTTTGGTCTGGCGGCCAATCTCATGCGACAGCCGCAGCACTTCGATGCGATGGGCGAGCAGCGCGGAGACTTTCTCCATGCGCGCCGACACATCGACCGTTTCTAAGATCTCCTGCTTCTCCGACGCGCTGAGATCCATATACGCGGCCGCCATATCGGCCAGCGCACCGGGCTCGCGCACGCCCTGCACCGCAATCAACATCTCCTGCGGCGCCTGGGGCAGAAGCTCCAGCGCTTCGACGGCCTGCCGCTGCAGGTTCAAGAACCGCGCCTGAATTTGTGCGTTCGTTTCCTGCGGGTCCGCGATCCGCTTTACCCGCGCGACCAGAAACGGCCAGCCGTTCAGAAATTCCTCAATCTGGAAACGCTCATCGCCCTGCACGACAAGATGATGCGAGCCATCCGGCGCCGTCACGTAACGCACGATGTTAGCCACGGTGCCGATGCGATGCAGATCGATCGGCTGCGGTACAGCGGCTTCGCCGTCGCGCTGCATGAGAATGCCGACCTGGCGCTGCTCGCGCACGCCATACTGCGCAGCCGCGATCGAACCGGGGCGCCCGACGGCAACCGGCAACACAACGCCGGGGAACAGCGTCATTTCGCGAACGGGAATTATTGCGATCGCGTCCGCCGGCAGCGCAGGCAAATGCGACGGCAGCGCCCGGCCACCACTATCGGAGCCCGCGTTATTCGTATTGGTATTCGGAGCGTCCATTTTCATCTCAGTCACGGCCCGGCCCCACTTTCGATAACAGCACCAGCAAGCAACCATCGGCAAAACTGCGGCGTACATCGGCATAACGCCCAGCAGGCAACCGAAGACGGCGTTCGAAACGACCCTGCGGCAACTCCAGCCGATGTATCTCGGCCGTGCGGAACTCCGCCGGCGGTGTGCGCACGCCAATAACAATTAGATCGTTACCGTCGATCGCAGCTTCAACCTGCTCTGGCTTCACGCCCGGCAAGGCGACGACCACCAGCACACCGCGCTCGTCCTCGAACACATCAACAGGCGGCTCCCAAACCGGCTGGCGCGCATAGACGCGCACCGGTTGAAAGAACTGCCTGTGCATACGTTCGGCCCGCGCAAGCATCTCGCAGGCCTGAGACCACATCACACGTGTTGGATCGTCTTTCATGGACAGTGCTTTCGTTGACGAGGTCACCGGCGAGGAATGAGCCACCGACGAGGCGCCGGCACACGGTCAAGAAAGATAGTCGTCAATTAATGGATTGCTACAGTGAGACCGGAAACTTCTCAGACTTCACATGTGGGCTATTTGCACGGGACATCGGGCCTGATCGTTGGCCGTCGATCGATCCCGTTCCATCGCGCCGCCCGCACAATCCGCGCTGCGCTCTAAAGCTTGCCCCGATGGGCGCGGACGCTGGCCAGAAATTCCATCCGGCAACCAAAACACGGCTGCATTCCATCACAATTTTTCTATACAAAAATAGTCATGTATTTCTGGAGACGTTTGGTTTAAATTGATGAATTAATGTTTTAGCGATATAAATGCTTAAGATGGCTTCATTTGGCGGCCAAGATCGGGTTTTTCGACGCACAACAATCGAAATACCCTTGAAATATCATGCAATAGTGCCGATATGCGCTCCTAAGGTGCACACAGCGCGTGTGCCGCCTACGGTAGACATCCAGAAAATATCAATCTTTTTGCTGGAAATGCCGAGGGTAACGGCGGGTCCGGGGCGTTCGCCAGTTAAAAACTAGAACGCGAATTGGCAACTGTGGTCGAGGTCGAGTTGACAAATTTCAAGGAACATTACCGCACTCACGCCGACAGCCATGATCATGGCGACACCTGCTTGGACAGCTTCGAGGCTGACCGTGAGGCACGCCGACATACTGAGCAAAAGACGAGGAAATGCCTGCTTTGCCGCGAGTCCTTCCCCAGTTCATGGGCGGGGGAACGGATCTGCCGCAAGTGCAAATCCACGTCGACATGGCGCAGCAGCGGGATGGAATGATCCCTCAGCGCGAATACCGATAGCTAAATTGGGGGCGCCACTTGGGCTGCCCCCATTTTTGTATTCAGCGCTCCCTCTGACCTTCTCAGGACAGACGAACGGCTGCATGGCTTAGCCGCTGCAGTTAGGGACCAGGCGCCGTCTCATTTAACGGAGCGGGATCTGGCGTGCTCATACTCGTATTGCCAGCATAGAAAATTGTGTACAGCCCTGCGGCCGCGACAACAGCCAGCAACAGCGACTGCACCAGCACACGCAAGTTAAGCCGGCGCGGTGAGCCCTGACTTGCTTCGGTGGGCGTGAGCGTTTTGTCAGTATTCCTCATGGTAAAAGTCCTCCGCTGAAGGAATGCGTGCATGTTCAGCAAGGTTCCGGCGGCTGATCGAAAAGGCCGCAGCGATGGAGGCGAAACAAAATGGTTACCGCAATCGTAAAGGCATTAACGACCTGAAATCGGCCTTTCAGCTCAGGGAACAATCCATCTGTCCGGTTCGTTTTAAGGAAGAAATAGCGCTACCGAATTGAGATTTCAGGGTTTCCACTTGTTTGCCGCAATTGGGGCCCCAATTCCCAGAATTCTGCAAAGCCATCCAGAAAAAGTTGCGTAGCCATGCTTGCGTACTCCGTTCCACAGATTGATCCGATTGCCCGGTCCGCCTTCTCGGCGGATCAGCAAAAGGCACGTGTCCGCCGATTGGCGCGCGGAGAAACTCTGTTCCATGCAGGAGACGCCCGGAGCATGCTCTACCGCGTCGAGCGCGGTGCGCTATGCCACTACATTCGCTGGGCCGATGGCCGCCATGACGTGATCGAATTCGCCTTTCCGGGCGACATCATCGGCTTTGGGCACATGGATACGCATATCAGCACCGCCCAGGCTGCTGCGCGCACGATTGTCAGCCAGATCGATCCGGCTGAACTCGAACAGCTGATGGCAGACGACGCTCAGCTTGCCGTTCGATACGCGTCCGCCGTCGATCGAGAGTTTGACTTCATCCGGATGCGCGCTGTGCAAAGCACGCAGGATGCGCCTGCGCGGCGGGTTGCTTCTTTCCTGGCGGCGCTGTCTTACATGGGCGTACGCGAAGGCCGCGACGCAAACCTCATTCCCGACGAGGTCAGTTCCGGCGCAGTCGCCGATCAGCTTGGTATGAACATCGCCTCGCTGGCGCGCGTGCTTTCTGATCTGAAAACGCGTGGCATGATAACGGAAACCCCGCAGGGGCTTCGCATTCTCGACCTAGATGCGTTGGAGCAGTTTGCCGACGCACGCTGAAGCCGGACGGCTTTGCCGAAGCTGAAAGCAATCGAGAGCTCTGGCTGAAGCCATGTGTCCGCTATAGCCGCGGACTCGCCATGCGTTGCATTGAAAACTTGATTGTTCCGGTCAGCGACGCGCTACAGGCGTCGCTTTATCGGGCGGATGCGCATTGTTGTCTCTAAGATCGCATCGCGCTTCGACCAGGTGTGCGTCCCCCCGCACGCTGGACACTGCACCGGGGCAGCAACAACATCAGGTAAAACTGCGAAACTGTCCTGATCAGTATCTATACCCACTGGAATAAGCTCGTCCGTCTTCGGACAGCGGATCATGATCGCGCCCATCACCCTCTCCCATACACGTCGCAGGCGGCCATGCCATGGTATGCACCGGCATGTACGCCAACTTCGTTTGGTCCCCAGGCGCAGATTATCTCCAATATCGGCCAAATGTTGTTCAGTAAAAGGGGGAATTGAGATCAGCACTTATCAGGGCGCTATGCTCTTCCGGAGCTAAAACGGCGCCTAAGTTTCGCCGTCGGCTACGGTTTCAGCGCCGTTTTCACCGGAACGCATGGATTTTTCCAACTGACGGACTTTGTCGAGCGCATGCGCAATCGATGGCGAAAGCGGATCGGCACACGTGCTCTTCATGGCATCACGAAATTTTCTGCCGATTGAAATCATGAGTTGATGTCTAACCAGTTCCACCTTCCACGTTCCTGTAAAATTCCCTTGGCTGTTAAAAATCCAACACCGCCATCAACCTAAAGTTCCTCCGTCCCGTCGCGACAACAGGCTATCGGCTGCGCGCAGCGCCAAGTCATGTCGGATCACGTTTCATATCACCGATACTTCACGCGGAACTTTTACCGCCGTAACTCAGTTTTTGCCGTGTACTCACCGTACAGAGCTTCAAGGAGTGCAACATGAACTGGGATCGCGTCAGCGGAAACTGGAAGCAGTTTCGTGGCAAGGTGAAGGAACAGTGGGGCAAGCTCACAGACGATGAGATTGCCCAGATCAATGGTAACCGCGAGCAGCTTGAAGGCATGATTCAAGAGCGGTACGGCATCACCAAAGACGATGTGAAAAAGCAGGTCGATCAGGCGATGAGCCGCTGGTGACCAGCGACATCGGATTATTGATCCAGATCATCTGACGGGAGTTCGCAGCTTATGGGCTGCGAGCTCCCGTCTTCCGTGCTTAAATATTGTTGTACACAGATGGACCAATTGGGAACGCCCGTGGCTCACAGAACGTTGTATGCCATATGCCCAAGCCTATCATACGGCACACGGGGCCAATTCAAGGTCGGATCGACAATGCCTGAAGGGGGAATGCACGGGAGGGCCATGATTTAATGTCTGAAGAAAAAAATGCCGGCTGGGGCAAAGGCGCTCCACCCCAGAGTGAGAGCGTTCGCACTACGGCAGCATCCGCGCCTCTGGAGCAGTCTCCCGAAGTGCAGGCCTCTGCCACTTCGTCCGACAGCGACACCACGCAGGATATTTCCAGTTCAATGGCAGTCGGTCACGATAACGGGCATGAGCGCGGGCAGGATGAGCATCCCTCCCCGGCAACCGGTGATCCCAATTCGACATCCGCGCATCAACGGGTTCGCGACCAGGATGTACTGCCCGAGATTCTGGGGCGGCAACTGAGGGCCGCTTACGGCGAGCTGCTCAGCACACCACTTCCCGACAGCATCACAGATCTTGTGAAGAAGCTTGAACGGCGCGATCCGTCGCCCTCAGCTACCAGCAATGCGAAACAGCGAAGCGGAAAGGAAAGCCGTTGAGCCATTCCGCACAGACCGACACCCCGCTTCATAACGATCTGATCGCCGCTATTCCAAATATGCGCGCGTTTGCGATCTCGTTGTGTGGCAATCGCGACCGCGCCGACGATCTTGTGCAGGAAGCACTGGTCAAGGCGTGGAACCATCTCGATTCATTTGAAGAGGGCACAAACCTCAAGGCCTGGCTCTTCACCATTCTGCGCAACGCCTATTTTTCGGAGCTGCGCAAGACCAAGCGTGAAATTGCCGATAGCGAAGGCTATCACGCCGCGAAGTTGTCAGCTCCGCCGGAGCAACAGGGTCATCTCGATCTTCTGGATCTCAACAACGCCCTGACCAAGCTGCCGGCTGACCAGCGCGAAGCTCTCATTCTTGTCGGCGCGGAAGGCTTTTCCTATGAGGATGCCGCTGCGGTTGCGGGCTGTGCCGTTGGCACTGTGAAAAGCCGGGTGAACCGTGCGCGCACGCGTCTCAACGAACTGATGTCACAGACACCGGCCGCGAGTGACAAAGCCAACCAAAGTGCCGATACCGACAGGCCGCCGCTCACTCCAACAACGCCGGCAGGCAGCTCTCGACGCGCGCGGGCGGTTTAGTAGCTGAAGCCCCGCGCCTTGGCGCCACCCTTCGGGCTTGCTCCCTTCAATCATCATATTCAATCAACGCGCGCGCCCAAACGAAAATGGCGGGTCTCCCCGCCTTCGTTTGGTTCGCTTCGTCTCTGTTGAATTCAATCGAGAGCGGTCGCTACAGCGCTCCGCTTGTCACTCTGATCGACAGCATTCATACCGATGCACCCTCAGCGTTGGGACTGCGCGCCTTGTAGTCAAAGAACAGTGCCTGGCTGATAACCGCCTGCACCGTCTCGGTGCGGAACGGCTTATTGATCAGAAAGGTCGGCTCAGGCCTGCTGCCCGTGAGAAGACGTTCCGGATATGCCGTGATGAAGATGACCGGCACGTCGAAGGTCTCAAGGATTTCGTTGACAGCCTCCAGGCCGGAGCTGCCGTCTGCCAGCTGAATATCAGCCAGCACCAGACCCGGCTTGTGCTTCTGGAACGCAGCCACCGCTTCCTTGTGCGTGCGCGCAGTGTCGCTGACATCATGGCCATGGCCCAGGCCCGAAACCAGATCGGCCAGATCCAGTGCAATCATCGGCTCGTCCTCGATGATGAGGACGTTTGTGGCCACCTGCTCGGCGATTTCGGATGCCGCTTGATCGACAAGCGCTTTGACCTCGGCCTCGTCGGTTCGCAGGACTGCGGCTGTATCGGCGGTAGAGAATTCCTCAACCGCCATCAGCAGAAACGCCTGACGCGCCCTGGGAGTGATCGCTTCCAGCTTGCGATCGGCCGCGGCCAGTCGCTCGGAAGTGCCTTCTTCCTTGGTATGATTAAGCTCTACTGAATTCCAAACATCAAGGAACGCTTGATAGGTCGCAACCCGAGGCTCCAGCTGGTCAGGAAATACCGTAGGCTCTGCGGCGATTGCCTCAAGCATTGCCACTACGTAGGCGTCACCGCTTTCCTGGCTGCCCGAGAGGACGCGCGCAAACCGCCGTAGATAAGGCAATTGCGCCGCGATAATATCAGAAATCGACATGCTCTCCCCTTTACACAATTTGCGTTCCGGTGCCGGATCAGCACCCAGACAGCAAAACGGTTTCGAAACGCTCAGTTGCGTGAAAAGTTCCGTCGGTGTTTCGAATGTTCTTTGACCTATAGGAAGGCTTTACCTTCTAATAAGGCAGTAGGCTGCCTCAACACCCTACCATCTAACCGCTTAATTACGGTTGGCTGGACAGGGCGTTGCGCAACCACAAGTCGATCCGACGGAGTGTCTCGCCACCGGCCTCTCTCACTGTCAGCCTCGGCGGAGCATGCCACCTACTACGGCGAGAGCCAGCAAAATAATTGCGATCCAGAATAGCAGACGCGCTCCTTCAGTTGCAGCACCAGCTATTCCGCCGAAACCCAAAAATGCCGCGACGATGGCAACCACCAGAAATACGACCGCCCAATAGAGCAAGTTACCCATGACATCCTCTTGCTACGCAAAAATACTGCACCAGCAAAACACCTCGCGGCGACACCGGGTTCCAGTTACTAGAGGCAGTCAAGGTGTATGGGTTAGCTCGTCGCTTCAAATCGCGGGGCGATAGACGGACACCGGTAACATCGAAATAAAAACGCGTTTTGCAGGAATTGCCGGGAACTGAAGCCCGGATAACAAGTTGAGCACAGGCACCGCAATGCCGTCTATTGCCCGCCGGATGATGAGCACCCACATTCGCCAGTTCGACTGGAGCACAACACCTGTAGGTCCAATTGAAAATTGGCCTACTGCGTTGAAGGTTACAGTCGACATCATAACCGCTTCGCCCGTGCCTATGCTGGTCCTCTGGGGACCGGAAGGTACGATGATCTATAATGACGGCTATGCCAGTTTTGTTGGCTCGCGGCATCCCAGTCTGCTCGGTCAGCCTGTGCTTGTTGGTTGGCCCGAAACTGCGGACTTCAATCAACGCGTCATCGAAAATGTTCTGGCGGGCGAGTCGCTCTCATTCCGCGACAAGCACTTCACCTTGCGGCTGCACGAAACACCGCAGGATGTCTGGACCAACCTGGACTACAGTCCAATTCTCGGCGACGACGGCGTGCCCAGCGGCGTGCTGGCGATCGTCGCAGACACCACACCCTGGGTTTATGCGGAACGCGCCCAGCGCGAGAGCGAATCCCGCTTTCGGACGCTGGCCGATAACATCGCAGCATTCGCCTGGATGGCCGACCATAAAGGCGGCATTTTCTGGTATAATAAGCGCTGGTTTGATTACACCGGCCTGCCTTTTGAGGAGGCCCGGGAATGGGGCTGGCCGCTGCGTCAGCACCCCGATCACGTCGAACGCGTGATGGAGAAAATCAACCGCTGCCTCACAACCGGTGAGGTGTGGGAGGACACATTCCCTCTAAAAGGCCGCGACGGTGTCTATCGCTGGTTTCTTTCTCGCGCGATGCCTATTCGCGATGACAAAGGCACCGTCATACGCTGGTTCGGCACCAACACCGACATCACCGAGCACCTGGAGGAAGCGGAGAAGAACGCGCAGCTCGCAACGATCGTCGCCACCTCAGCCGACGGCATTATCTCGATGTCGCACGACGGGATCATCCAATCCTGGAATCCTGGCGCCGAGGCAATGTTCGGCTATGCGGCCGACGAAGTAATCGGGCAATCGGAGCGCCTGCTCTTTCCCGACGACGCCCAGTCTGAATTCGACGAGAAATATATTCACCTGCGTGCCGGCCAGCACGTCATGCGTGACACCATCCGCAAGCGCAAGGATGGCTCGATGCTTGACGTCGCCATCAACGTCGCTCCGATGCGCCGACCCGATGGCCACATCTTCGGATTCTCCGCCGTGTTTCGCGACGTGACCGAGCGGCGTCGCGCCGAAAAGCATCTGCGCACAGTGATGCGCGAGCTTTCCCACCGCACCAAAAACCTGCTGGCGGTTATCGTCGCGATGGTGCGACAGACAGCTCGTACCAGCTCGGACGTAGAAGTACTGCAGTCGCAGCTCATTCAACGCCTGCAGAGCCTTTCTGCATCGCACGACCTGCTTGTCGCCGAGGATTGGACGGGCGCATCGCTGGAAGAACTGATCCGCGCAGTGCTGCAACCCTTCATCGGCAATACATCGGACGCACTGGAGTGCGATGGACCGATGGTTTTCGTCAATGCAACCGCAGCGCAGAACCTTGGGCTGGCGCTGCACGAACTCGCCACCAACGCTGCAAAATACGGCGCGCTTTCCACATCGTCCGGCAAGGTGCGCATGGATTGGCACTTCGAGCCGGACGCAGAAGGCGTGATGCGGCTGATATTGAACTGGAGCGAAACGGGCGGCCCGCGCGTGATACCGGCAACGGTTAAGGGTTTTGGCCACGTCGTGATCGAAAAGGTCGTCGGACAGGCGCTCAATGCCCACGTCGCTTACGAATTTCCGCCCGAAGGTGTGCGCTGGTCGATTGCCATTCCGCCGGAATTTATGGCGGCCAACTGGCGGCGCAGCAGTGCACCCGTGCAAGCGTCAGTCGATCTTTAACTGTCCTGCGGCGCACTTCCTGTTCCCAAGAACCGCAGCGGCTTGCGCAACAGCGGCCTTGCCTAATAATTCGACTTGGCCTTCAATCGCGGCAAGCCATCCATTTGCAGCCGCCATCGATGCCAGAACAGACCGACAAACCAGTTCCAAGCGATCAAAAGACTGAACTGCAAATCGCCGAACAGCAGATCTCCACGATTCTGGCGATTGCTGCCGATGCCATCATTTCGCTGAATGAGCAGATGCGCATCATGCTGTTCAACGACGGCGCTGCGGCGATGTTTGGCTACACCAAGGACGAGATCATCGGCCAACCGCTCGATAATCTCATTCCGGATCGCTTTCGGCCGCTGCACAAGGAACACGTGGCGGTGTTTTCTGCCTCCCGCGTGGCTGCGCGCCGCATGGGAGAGCGGCAGGAGATTTTCGCGCGACGCAAGGACGGCAGCGAATTTCCCGCCGAAGCCTCCATCGCCAAACAGGAAATCGACGGTCAGCGCGTCTTCATGGTGGTGGTGCGCGATGTGACGGAACGCAAGCGGGCTCAAGCCGAGCTGGCGCGCGCCAACTCGCAACTGGAAGAACGCGTTGCCGAGCGCACCCGAGCGCTTGAAGCGGAAATCAAACGGCGCGAAGAGGCCCATGCCGCGCTGATTCAGGCCCAGCGCATGGAAGCCTTCGGCCAGCTAACCGGCGGCGTGGCGCATGACTTCAACAACCTGCTGACCATCATCTCCGGCAACCTTGAACTGCTTGGCTCCAACTCCCTTGAGCCCAACTCGAAAACATTGCTCAAACGCGCCGGCGACGCAGCGGACATGGGCGCGGCACTTACAAAGCGGCTGCTGACCTTCGCGCGTCGGCGATCACTGTCACCGCAGGTCCTGGATCTCAACGAGCTCGTTCTGGGCTTGATGGAAATCCTGAAGCGCTCCATAGGCGAGCCGATCACGCTGAGCACCATGCTGGCCGGCAAGCTCTGGACCACCAAGGTCGATCCAAGCGAGGTCGAGAACGCAATTCTCAATCTCGCTATCAACGCCCGTGACGCGATGCCGACTGGTGGCGAGTTGCTTATTGAAACGCGCAACGTCGAAGGCAGCGAATTGCCATTCGACGGTGGCGGGCGCCAGTTCGTAATGCTCTCGGTCTCCGATAGCGGCGACGGCATGCCGCCGGATATTATCGAGCGCGCGTTCGAGCCGTTTTTCACCACCAAGGAACCCGGACGGGGAACCGGCCTCGGCCTCAGCACCGTCTATGGTTTTGCGCAGCAATCGGACGGGCATGCTGCAATCGAAAGCACGCCGGGACGCGGCACCACTGTGCGCCTTTATTTGCCGCGTGCCGACGCGGAAAAAAGCTCCGTAGCGCTCCAATCCGCAGAAGCGGTGCCTATGTCGGAGGCCAGCGAGATCATCCTGGTTGTCGAAGACAACGCCGACGTGCGCGAAGTTACGATGCAGCGCGTCGAAGGTTTGGGATATGTCGCGCTGGAAGCCGAAAGTGGGCCGGCCGCCATCAGCCTGTTGAGATCAGGCGAACACGTCGATCTGGTGTTGAGCGACATTGTGATGGCGGGTGGTATGTCGGGATACGATGTTGCGAGCTGGGTGCGCGAGCACACGCCGCACATAAAGGTTGTGCTGACCACCGGCTACGCTGCCGAAGAAGCACGCCATGCACCGTGGGAAGCCGGCAGCGGTCCGATCCTGCGCAAGCCCTACAAACGCGCTCAGCTTGCTACGGCGCTATACGACGCCCTGCACCGCGCCGATCCTTGATCCTTAAGCTTGCGCCGGGTGGCTCGGAGCGAACGGCGCGTCGCGCTACTCAGCCGATTGCCTGGGCTTCTGCGCGGCTCGATAGGCTTCATCAAGCATACGCTGGCGTTCGTCATCAGCCGCACGGGCCATAAGTTCGGCCGCACAGGATTCCACCGCATCACCGCCTTCGCTGGCAAAGCGCGAGGTGCATTCTTCGCGGATGCGATCAGCGGTTGGCTTGTCAGGGGCGCCAACGATAAAGCCGATGGTCATCAGCAGCAGCAGGCCCATGAGAGCGCTGCCCGCGAGCACGAGTAGAATTTTCAGCGTGACGATGATCGGGCCTTGCCGCGTCATGATGTTTTACCTTCAACAGCACAGCCGAGGTGACGCTGCGCAAAATGGGCCAGAGCATTTTCCGACGAAGTGCACACGGTTCGTCGCAAGAAAATGCGACCAATCAATAAAGACTGCAGCGTGCGATCCGGATTCGATCGGATCGCGCGCTCTAGAGCCGTCTCGCGTTTCATTGCATCGCGGAACGGCTCCAGGTTTATGTTTTGTCGTGCTCCTTGTCGGAAAACCGGTGCCCACTTTTCCGGAAGCACTCTCTTAACCCGTGCTTCTTATCGGAAAACCGGTGCCCACTTTCCCGGAAGCACTGGCGCACTCTAGGCTAAAGTCGCTTGACGCTGCCGGCGAAAACATAGCCAACGCCGCGCACCGTCTTCACCAGCATTGGCCGCTCGCTCTCAGGCTCAAGCTTCTTGCGCAGGCGCGCGACGAGCGCATCGATCGAGCGGTCCATCGGCGTCCACTCATGGCCCTTGAGCAGATCCATCAAATCATCGCGAGAAAGCACACGCCCCGGCTTGTGCAGAAATACAGCCAGCAAATTGAACTCGGCGGTTGTGAGATCGCGCCTCTCGCCGGCGGGATCATGCACCTCCCGCCGCGCAATATCCACCGTCCAGCCATCGAATGCGAAGCGCTCGTCGGCGCTGTCCGCACCCGCTGACGCATGCGTCGCGCTGCTGACGTAACGGCGCAGAACCGCCCTGATGCGGGCAACAACTTCGCGCATCAGAAACGGCTTGGGGATGTAGTCGTCGGCGCCCAGCTCCAGCCCGACGATACGATCGATCGCATCGCCCTTGCCGGTGATCATGATGATCGGAGTATTTCTCGCCATGCGCAATTCACGCGCGAACTTCAGGCCGTCTTCGCCGCCAAGCTTCAGGTCGAGCGTTATCAGGCTGACGTTCTGGCGGCCCACCTGCTCCATCGCCTGCCGGCTGTCAGCCGCCTCAAGCACATGAAATCCTTCAGCTTCCAGCCCCGTCCGCAGCAGCTCACGCACCTGCGGCTCGTCGTCAACTATCAGTATTGTTTGTTGGTCGTCTTGCATGGACATGGACGGCACATTCAGAAAAAGCGGTCGCCTCTGTTACATGCTGTCACACAAGCGCACAATCGGGTCAAATCCTGGCGGTTGCCACAGGCTACTTTAGCGCCGTTTGACCGAACCAGACGAAGGCGCAGTCCGGTGGCACAATCTACATCACACGGCACGGACAAGACCTGTTGCAACGTCTGCAAGGGCGTCGACAGTGCTCGGCCCAGCTTTGTCGTCGGCGTATTCTTCCAGCCCGCTGCTGCCGCCAGCGTCGCCGAGCGACTACGCCGCTGCGCGAGCCGGGATGTCGATGTCGTGTCAGCAGCGGAGCCAACTTCGAACGGGCCGGTTACAAGTCTGCCCGGGCTCAGTTGCGGGCGATTGTCGGAGCAGATTTCGCGCCATCTGCAGTCCGGTGCAGCGCTTGTGGTTGTTAATGTCCAGAACCCGGAGCAGCGGCTCGACATCTCGCGCGAGATGCTGGACTGCAAGTGCGATCTGCTGCTGACCCATGATGGCATCCGCAGCGACTGAAAGCCACCAAGTCATCGACGACGGTCACACCACGCAGATCTAGTCGGCCTTGAGCGCATCGTCCTGCTTTGAAGCGGGCGCAGCCTGTTGGCGCTCCGGTCCGGAAACATCCGGCCCTGCATGATCCTCGATGCCGCGCCAGCCCGCACCTTCAAGATCGTCGAACTGGCCACTGCGCAGCGACCATAGAAACGCCACCAACCCCAAACCGCCAAGCACCAGTGCGCAGGGTATCAACCAGGCAAGCGCCGTCATTTTGTCGAGCTCCCGTCCAGCGTCCACATCGGCGTCGCTTCTGAGGTGAGCGTGAGACGACGGCTCCGCAGCCGCAGGGCATTCGCCGTGACCGCGATTGACGACAGCGACATCGCCACCGCCGCCAGCAACGGCGTCACGTAGCCGGCAACCGCCAGCGGTACGAACACAGCGTTATAGGCCAGCGAAATTCCGAAATTCTCGATCGCCATCCGCTGCGACGACCGCGCAACCTTCAATGCCTCGGCAACCGGCTCCAGCGCTTCGCCCTGGAAGACAGCATCCGACGCGATCTGACTGACATCCGCCGCCGTCGATGGTGACAGCGAAGCGTGCGCCTCGGCCAACGCCGGCGCATCGTTGAGGCCGTCGCCGACCATAAGAACCTGATGACCTTCAGCCTTGAGCTGTTTGAGACGCTCAATTTTTCCAGCCGGGCGAACCTCAGCGGACCAGTCATCAATGCCACATGCAGCGGCCGCGTCGCGCACGGCCTCTTCGCGATCGCCCGACAGCAGACAGACCTTGAAGCCCGCCTTGCGCAAATCACCGACCAGCGCTGCCGCATCGGAGCGCAACTCGTCCTGGAAGCGGAATGCAACCGGCGGCGCGCTGCCATCGCGGAACCACAGCGACGACGATGGTGCCTGCGCGCCATCGGAGCCTTCAACGCCGACCCAGGCGGCTGATCCGAGGCGCAGCTCAGCTCCATCCGGAGCTTCGCAACGCAATCCGCTGCCCGGCTCTTCGACCGTTCCTTCTGCGGCGGCGAAGGACAATCCACGTTCACGCGCCGTGCGCACGACCGCGCGCGAATAGGGATGTCTGCTCGCCACTGCGAGTGATGTGGCTGCAGCCAACGTGGGATCGTCGATCTGGTCGGCATTGGAGAGCGACGGCTCACCCCGCGTCAGCGTGCCGGTTTTATCGAACACGATCGTGTCGACTTCCGACAATCGCTCCAGCCCATCCGGCGCCTTGACGATCACACCCTTGGCGAACAGACGGCTGGCCGCCGCAACCTGCACGGCCGGAACCGCCAACGCCAGCGCGCACGGACACGTGATGATGAGCACGGCGATGGCGTACGTCAGCGAACGTTCGAAACCAGCGCCCGCGATCATCCAGCCAATAAGCGTCAACGCGCCGAGCAGATGCACCGCTGGCGCATACTGGCGCGCTGCCCTGTCCGCAAGTCGCACATAACGGCCACGGCCTTGCTCGGCGGCCTGCACCATACGGGCGATTTCAGCCAGCAGCGTGTTTTCGTCGGTAGCGGTGGCCTCAACGATGATGACGCCACCCAGATTGACCGTTCCGGCGTGCACGGCTTCACCGCCCGACGCTGCGCGGGGCACGGATTCGCCGGTAATGAGACTGGTGTCGATTTCAGTTGAACCGCTGACGATGCGGCCATCGACCGGGATGCGTTCGCCGGTCGCCACCTGCACCCGCATGCCCGGCGTCAGTTCACGCGCCTGCACGCGGCGCACCGCGCCGTTCTCGCCGATGACATTCGCCGCCATCGCCTTCAGGCCAATAAGGTTCTCCGCCGCGCCCCGTGCGCGCACGCGCATGTATTCGTCGAGATAGCGGCCGATCAGCAGGAAGAACGTAAGTGTGATGGCGGCGTCAAAATAAACCTGCTCCGTGCCGCGATAGGACTGATAGACGCTCATCGCCGTGGCAAGGATGATGCCGAGCGAGATCGGCACATCCATGTTCAGGCGGCGCGCCTTGATTGCCGCGAGGGCGGATTGGAAAAACGGCTGGCCCGAATATGCAATCGCCGGCATCGCGATCAAACCGGATAGCCAGTGAAACAGGCTCTTGGCCGAAGCATCCATGTCGGTGGCGATGCCAGCCCAGACCGCAACCGACAGCAGCATGACGTTCGCTTGCGCAAAGCCGGCAACACCAAGGCGACGCAAAAGATCGTCGGCGCGGGCATTGGCAGCCTCATCGGCGCTGCCAACGGACTCAGCAGCGCGATAACCTTCCTGATCGAGCGCTTCGATCAGTTGCAGAGGCTCGGTCGTGTCTTCGTCATAGGTGACCGAAACGCGACGGGTGGAAAGGCTTGCACGGGCGGCCTCAACGCCAGGCACCTTGCGCAATGCGCGCTCGATGGTGCCCATGCAGGCGCCACACACCATATTCTCTACGATGAGAAGAATCGTACGGGGCCCGCGATCTTCCTCCGGCGAATTGCCGCCGCGTGTCGATGCTCCGCCGCCCGGCATGCCGCCGGGCAAAGGAAGGGTTACTGCCCTATCCATATCCTGCTCCGCGCCTGATAGGCCGGGTCGTTATCCGTGCTCGCATTGAACGCGCTGACGTCAACAATCCACGCCCCACCGGCCATCTCATCACCCAGCGGGGCCTCGTACAAGCCCGGGGCTGTTTCAACCAGTTCCAGGTTCATATCATAACGGTTCGTGGCTGGCCGCCCAACCCGGGCCCTCAGGGCCTGCCCGGCGACGGTCTCATTGTCGCGGCCATGCAGCACAACGCGCAATTTCGCAGGCGTTCCGACGACACTGACAGTATCGCTCCAGCCGTTGGCCGATTGAGCAACCTGACGCTCGATGCGGTCGTTGTAATGCAGGCCTTTGCGATAGGCGTCGTTGGTTTCGAGGCCGCCAAACGTCGTAACGGCCTGATAGATCATGAAGCCGTCGACAACCACGATGGTGGCGAAAAATCCGACGAGGATCATGAACACGTGGCGGCCCTGCAATCGGCGCCCACGCGGCAAGGCAGGTGCAGCGGTCTCACTCATTGGTCGGGTCCCCGGAAGTTGAGATCGTGATGTGTAACGTCGCCATTCTCGGCACAGGTGACGATCAACTGGAACGGTGTGGCGGCGCCCTTCAACTTGTCGCGCATGGCCACCGGCACCGTAACAAGCACCTTCAGTGCACGCAGATTATCGGACGCAACCTTGATGGTTGACGTCGGATCGTCAAAGCCTACCACCGTCAACTTCGCACCCTCAAGCCCGGCGATGCCAAGCTGGAAGCCACGCCCGTGATGCTCCTTGTTGAGTAGCTTGACGGTGAAGCCATTGCGCAGGCTGCCATCCGACAGCTTGACGAACATCGGGTTGCGGTCCTGCTGAACGGTTACATCTGTGGAAGAACGATTCATCCACGCCGCAGCCATAATGCCCGTAACGAGAAGCATCATGAGCGAGTAAAGCACGATGCGCGGACGGAACAGCTTCACCTTTGGGTGAGCGAGATGCACCGGCGCTTCGACGTTCTCGAAGGTGTCGTAGGCGATGAGACCCTGCGGACGACCGACACGCTTCATGATGTCGTTGCAGGCATCGATGCACAGCGCACACTGTATGCACTCAAGCTGTGAGCCATCGCGGATATCAATGCCCATCGGACAAACGGTGACGCACGCCTTGCAGTCGACGCAGTCGCCACGTCCATCCCACGGCTGCCCCTTCTTGTGCGGCGCGCGCGGCTCACCACGATAATCCCGGTAGGTGACGAGCAACGATTCACGGTCGAACATTGCCGCCTGAATGCGCGGCCACGGACACATATAGATGCAGACCTGCTCGCGCGCGATGCCGCCCAGCAGATAGGTCGTGCCGGTGAATATCGCCAGGAACGCATAGGCGACCGCGGGCGCCTCGCCGGTAAAGAGCTCAACCAACAAGGTTGGCGCATCGCGAAAATAGAAGACAAGCGCACCGCCGGTCGCGACCGAGATCAGCAGCCACGAAATGTGCGTGCCTGCCTTCTTCCAGATTTTCTCGAACGTCCACCGACCGTTGTCGAGCCGCATGCGCGCGTTACGGTCGCCCTGCCAGAAGCGCTCGACCAGGATCATCAGATCCGTCCACACTGTCTGCGGACACGTGTAACCGCACCACATCCGCCCGGCGACAGCTGTCACAAGGAACAGCCCCAATGCCGAGAGGATGAGAATGCCGGTGATGTAGTACAGTTCCTGCGCCCAGATTTCGATTGGGCCGAAGAACAGCCGCTGATTGGCGAAGTCCAGCAGGAATGCCTGGTCCGGCAGGTTCGGTCCACGATCCCACCGCAACCAGGGCAGCAAATAGTAGATGCCCAGCGTGACGACCAGCACCGCCCACTTCACTTTGCGGTAAAAGCCGTGCGCAAGCTTTGGATAGATTTTCTTGCGCCCGATGTAAGCCTCCATCGGTCGTTGCCCGACGGTCGCTTCAGTCGTCTGATTCATGGCATTCCTGCGCGTCTTGGATGGCTAGGGACACGCGTCTCCAACTTATTGTCCACCCCCCAGAGAGTGCACATAAGCGGTTAGCATTTTGATCGTAACGGGGTCGAGACGACCACCCCAACTGGGCATAACGCCGCCGCGACCTGTCACGATGGACCGCTCGACATCTGCTAGGCGTGAGCCATAAAGCCAGATGCTATCGGCGAGATTTGGCGCACCGACAGCCGGATTGCCCTTGCCGTCTTCGCCATGGCACGCAACACAGTTGTCAGCGAATAATTGTTTGCCGCGCCCTGCTGCAGCCTCATCCGTTGCGCCGCCCGACAACGACAGAACATACTGTGCCGTGTCAGCGATTTCCTGCGGCTTCAGCAGACCATCGAGCCCGAAACGCGGCATCGCCATGTCGCGAGCTTCCGGATGTCCGGAGCGGATGCCATTGGTGATCGAATATTCAATCGCCTCCAGCGTGCCGCCCCACAGCCAGTCGTCGTCGTTAAGGTTCGGATAACCAACCGAGCCAGCGCCACCCTTGCCATGGCACGGACCGCAGTTGTCGCCGAACACAGCCGCACCGCCAGCCATGACGAAGGGCAACAGCTCTTCATTTTTCAGGATGTCTTCGAGCTGCGTCTCTTCAATTTTCTTGAAGTAGGTGGCCTGCGCCGCTTTCGCGTCGGCAACCTCCTGCGTAACCACGGCGCGCTGGCTGTAGTCCCAGATGCCCTTGGTGTATCCGCCGTCCGGCAACGGCCACGCCGGATAGAGTATCCAGTAGCCAATCGCCCAGACGATGGTGGCGTAGATCGTGTACAGCCACCACTTCGGCAGCGGCTTGTTCAGTTCCTTCAGATCGCCGTCCCAGACGTGCCCGGTCGTTTCGACGCCGGTGACGCTGTCAATTTCTTTCTCAGCCATCAGGCCTTCCCCTCCGGTTCGTCGTCTTTGTCGTCGAGAGGCACCTGTGCTGCCTCATCAAACTTCTTTTTATTTCCCGGCCAGAACACGTAGACGATGATGGTCAGGAACAATCCGACAAAGAGCACCAGTGCTATGATCTGCGATATGACTGTCGCGGACTGATAATCCATTGGTCTGGCCTCACCGAAGGTTCGGACCGGCTGCGTCGAATTTGGTGAAATCGACCAGCGTCCCAAGCATCTGCAGATAGGCGATCATCGCATCGAGCTCGCTCGGCTGATCTCCTCCAGCGCCATCGAATTTACGCACCTGCGCTTTAGGATATCGTTCAAGCAACGCCTTGGATTCATCCGTGTCAGGCGAAACCTGCGCCACCACGTCTGCCTTCGCGGATGCAATCATTTCATCCGTGTAGGGCACGCCGGCGATACGCAGCGCCTGCAGCCGCTTGTCCATGTCGGAATAGTCAAGCTTGCGCTTTTCCAGGAACGGATAACCCGGCATCACCGACTCCGGCACCACATCGCGCGGGCGGCGCATGTGGTCGACATGCCATGCGTCGGAATACTTGCCGCCGACACGCGCAAGGTCCGGCCCCGTACGCTTCGAGCCCCACTGGAACGGGTGATCGTACATACTCTCGGCGGCAAGGCTGTAGTGGCCGTAACGCTCCACCTCGTCGCGCAGCGAGCGGATCATCTGCGAGTGGCAGTTATAGCAACCCTCGCGGATGTAGATGTCGCGCCCCGCCAGCTCCAGCGGCGAGTATGGCCGCATGCCCTGCACTTTTTCGATCGTCGAGGACAGGAAGAACAGCGGCGCTATTTCCACCAACCCGCCGATCGATACCACCATGAGGATACCGATCAGCAGCACCATCGGGCGTTTTTCGAAAATGTCGTGCTTCATTGTTTTTCTCACTCCGCCGGTGTTGCTGCGATGGCATGGCGCAATTCAGGCGCAGCCGCCGATGCGGGTTGTTCAGCGATGTCGGAAGATTCCTCGCCGCGGATCGTCCGCCAGACGTTGATGGCCATCAGGATGCTGCCAATCACGAACAGCAGGCCGCCGGTGGCGCGGATGATGTAAGGCCAGTGCATCACCGCAACGCTTTCAACGAACGAGTACTTGAGGAAGCCGAGGCTGTCGTAGGCACGCCACATCAGACCCTGCGTGATGCCCGACACCCACATCGACGTGATGTAGAGCACGATGCCGATTGTGGCGGTCCAGAAGTGCCATTCCACAAGCCGCAGCGAATAGAGGCCGCGACGCTTCCACAACCACGGCACGAGGCAGTAGATGGCGCCGAACGACACCATGCCGACCCAGCCCAGCGCGCCGGAGTGTACGTGGCCGATGGTCCAGTCGGTGTAATGCGACAGCGAGTTGACCGACTTGATGGACATCAGCGGTCCTTCAAACGTCGACATGCCATAAAACGCCACCGACACAACAAGCAGACGCACGACCGGGTCGGTACGCAGCCGGTCCCATGCGCCCGACAGAGTCATCAGGCCGTTGATCATGCCGCCCCACGACGGCATCCAGAGAATGATCGAGAACGTCATGCCCAGCGTCTGCGCCCAGTCCGGCAGCGCGGTGTAATGCAGATGGTGCGGACCGGCCCAGATGTAGAGGAAGATGAGCGACCAGAAGTGAACGATCGACAGGCGATATGAATACACCGGCCGCTCAACGCGCTTCGGAATGAAGTAGTACATGATGCCGAGGAAGCCGGCGGTCAGGAAGAAGCCGACCGCATTGTGGCCGTACCACCATTGCGTCATCGCATCCTGCACGCCCGAGAACAGCGAGTAGCTCTTGGAGCCCAGGAACGAAACCGGGATCGACAGGTTGTTGACGATGTGCAGCATCGCAATCGTCACGATGAAGGCGAGATAGAACCAGTTCGCAACATAGATGTGCGACTCGCGGCGCTTCCACAGCGTACCCAGGAAGATCGCGAGATACGCCACCCAGACGATCGTCAGCCAGATATCGACGTACCATTCCGGCTCTGCGTATTCGCGGCCCTCGGTTACGCCCAGCACATAGCCCGACGCCGCCAGCACGATGAAGAGCTGATAGCCCCAGACCACGAACCATGGCAGCCAGTAGCCAAAGATGCGCTCGCGGCTAGTGCGCTGCACCACATACAGCGAGGTCGCGATCAGCGCGTTGCCACCGAAGGCGAAGATAACCGCCGAAGTGTGCACAGGGCGCATGCGGCCGAAGTTGGTCCACGGCAGATCGAAATTGAGATCAGGGAATGCGAGCTGCCAGGCGATAAGGTCGCCGACGAGAAATCCCACGATGCCCCAGATGACGGCGGCAATGGTGGCCACCTTGATCGGGCCATCCATATAGTGCGCCTGCTCGTCCGGCCCACCGACACGCGGATGTGTCATCACGTAGAAGCCAGCGGCGGCGCTGGCCGCGAGGAATATCAAGCCGTGCAGTCGAATGACTTCATCCTGGCCAAACAACGCCAGTATGCCCCCGACTAATATTCCGAGACCCGCGGCGATCGTCGCCGTGGCTCCCGAAAGAGCGATCATCTCTTCGCTGGCTGCCTTCATTATTGGAACCCTTCGTCCTTCCCCAGGAACTGCACGATAAGGTCGCAAGCGCGCGTCACCCTTTGACGGAGATCAATCCGACACGCACATATCGCCATCACATTTTGTCGCGTTCACAACAGGCGCACCGACATGTGATGCGCCTTTTGACGCTAATCAAAATACCTCGACGTGCCAGCGCTCATGCTCCCTTCACAAAAAGTCATGTGGAGGAACGTCATGAATGAGATCGTTCGAGGGGTGACGGCTGCAGACGCGCTGCTTGGCGCGGCGGAATTTGAAGCTGCTATTCGCGCGGTCGGTGCCGAGCGCTATCACGACAAACACCCGTTTCATAAGTTGCTGCACGGCGGCAAACTATCGAAGGGACAGGTGCAGGCGTGGGCGCTGAACCGTTATTGCTATCAGTCCGCCGTGCCGCGCAAAGACGCTGCATTGATGAGCAGAACGCTCGATCGCGCGTTGCGCCGCGAATGGATCCACCGCATCATGGATCATGACGGCATCGACGATGAGCACGGCGGCATTGAGCGCTGGCTGGTGCTGACGGACGCCCTCGGCCTGGATCGCGACTACGTGATCAGCATGGAGGGCGCGTTGCCCGCGACGCGCTTTGCCGTTGAGGGCTATGTGCGTTTTGTCGTCGAACAGCCTCTGACGGTTGCTGTGGCTTCATCGCTCACCGAGCTGTTCGCACCAGCCATCCACCGCGAACGCATCGCAGGAATGCTGGAAAACTATCCGTTCGTGAACGACGAGGTGATGGCCTATTTCAAGCGTCGGCTTACGCAGGCACCGCGCGACGCCGATTTTGCGCTTGAATATATCAAGGCCAACGCGCGCACCCGCGAAGAGCAGGAGGCCTGCATCAACGCCGTGCGCTTCAAGTGCAACGTGCTGTGGGCTCAGCTCGATGCACTGCATAATGCTTATGTCGAACCGGGTCTGATCCCGCCCGGCGCGTTCCGGCCAAACGCCTGAAGGCGTCAGTCCTGAAATACCGAAGGGCGCCGCGAGGCGCCCTTTTCATGTGTCGTCAGAAACTGAAACGGCCGGCAGCGGCTCGGGCCACCCGCGACGCGGATTATTCGTTTGCCAGATCCGTCAGCCGTGCGAGATCGCAAAGTTGTACACGCGTACCACCCTGCGCAATCTCGATGACACCCATCGTGCGCAGCTTCGTCAAAGTTCGGCTGACCGTTTCAATCGTCAGTCCGAGCAGATCGGCGATATCGCTCCGGCGCATGGCCAGATCGACCGTCGCGCTTTCTGCTTCGGCTGTGCGACGATGCAGAGCGACAAGAAATGCGCAGACCCGTTCAATCGCACTGCGCTGACCAACCGTGATCAGCAGGCTACGCGTTGCCGCCAGCTCGTGACACACAGACTTGTACAGCTTCAGTGCGAGACGGGCGTCGCTCTCGGCGATGCGCTCCAGCGCGGCGGCGGAAAGACACTTCACCTTGGAGGGCACGGTCGCCTGCGCGCTCAGCACGTGCTCATCAAGAACACCAAGACCGATAAGATCGCCGGGGTAAGCAAAGTCGATGATCTGGCGGCGGCCATCGGGCAGCGTCTTGTAAACGGCAATGACGCCTTCCTCGACCTGAAACACCTGCTCGCGGTCGTCTCCCTCGCAGAACACATGTTCTTTGGCGATCAGGCGCCGCACGGTTGCACTGGGCAGACGCTGCTCGGCGACGGAAGAACCATCGCCATGGCGATTGTGCATTCCGGTGGCGGATGCAGAGGTCAGGTCGAGCTGCGCCGCGAACATATGCTTGTTCTCCGTCTTTGATCTTTCTCAATGACGGTTTAGCCACCTCAAGCTCCGCAGGTATGCCGAACACGTGACGAATTGTAAGAGTGTGTAACAGGCGGGCCGGCGCGCGCCTGAACGCACTGGCCGCCCAAATCCGGGAACGGCACTGCCCGGATGCAGATGATCCTGATCAATGCGCAGCCCGGCCGGCACGATACCCTCAGGCCCATGGATAAGCTGCCCGACATATGCGAGCTCATAGAAGCCGACGCACGTCTTCAGCGGGAGATTAACCACGCGCTGGAGGCGGCCATCGATCATTTGCTGCCTGCTGCCGGAGGCGGGCGGGCCATGATCCATTTGCTCACCCGAACGCTGGTGCCGAGCTGGCAGTGTCATTGCAGCCTGCAATCGGAGGTGATTTTCCCCATCGCCGAAGCACGCCAAGATAGCGCAGTGCTGCCTGCAATAACGCGCCTGAGGGCCAACTACCCCGAATTGGCGCACCATCACGCCACGGCTGGCAACGCCCTGCTGCGCCTGCTCGGGCTGTCAAAGTCGCCGGAACAGGGCGACCTCAGCGGCATGCGACAGCAATTGTGCGCCGCACTAAAGGCGCGCCAGGCCCATTTCCGGCTCAGCGCACAACTTGACGTCCCGCCTTTAGGCACCCTGACGCCAGCGGAACAGGCCCTGTGTACATTATGGCTGGCCACCCGGCCGCAGCCCTGCTTCCCGCTCAATATGCTATTAGCTGAGCGGGTAGCGCATCAGGAGCTTACGGGTGGCCCGTCAGCCGGCTTGCGTCTGCACTGATTTCGCGCGTTCCAGGGAGCATGAATGGACGCCGCCCTGTTGATCATCCTCAACGGTCTGGCCCTCGGACTTGCCAGTACGCTGCACTGCGCCGGCATGTGCGGGGCGATTTCGTGCAGCCTGATGTTGGCACAGGAACGGGCGGGCGGCGCCGATCCGCGCTTTGTGTTCGCGCTCAACCACGCCGGACGCATCTGCTCGTATTCAATTGCCGGCGCCATCGTGGGGCTCGTCGGCACGCCCGCGATCTCGTGGCTGGACCGTGATGCCGCTTTCCAACTGCTGCAATGGGCAGCCGCTTCTTCACTGATCTGGATTGGCCTCTCAACCGCCGGGCTGGTGCCCTCGATAACCATCATCGACCGCGGACTGACCTCGCTGTCAGATTCAGTGGCTCGGTTGCAATCGCGCGGCTCCGGCCAGACGTTTGTTCCGCTCGCATCGGGCCTGGCGTGGGGAATGATGCCCTGCGCGATGGTTTACGCCGCGCTGTTTACCGCCATGCTGACCGGATCGTTCAGCGGCGGCGCGCTCACCATGGCGGCCTTTGGAGTCGGCACGCTGCCGGGATTGCTGGCCTCAACCTTCGGCTTCCGCCAACTGGCGCAGATCAAGCGCAATCGCGGCACCCGCATCGCCGCCGGACTGGCCGTTGCGGTATTCGGCGCGGCGACCGTACTGCTGGCGCATCCGCAATCGCCCTACTTCTGCTTCCCCGGCACCACGACTTCCACCCATTCCGCCGCGCCTTCTTCGCCAAAAGTCTAAGGCCATACCGTCGGAGGCGCGCGTAGCCGCCTCCTCAAAGCCTTTCAGGCGTTCCGTTGCATCGCGGATCGGCTCTGGATGTTTGTTTTGTCGTGCTTCTCATCGGAAAACCGGTTCCCACTTTTCCGGAAGCACTGTTTCTCCGCCGTGCTTCTCATCGGAAAACCGGTTCCCACTTTTCCGGAAGCACTGTTTCTCCGCCGTGCTTCTCATCGGAAAACCGGTTCCCACTTTTCCGGAAGCACTCAAGCGCGACAGATCGACAACCATTGATCGCCATCAAGTGCCGCCGCAAGGCGCTGCAGTAGCTTCCCGGCCATTGCTGCAACAGATAACGCGATAGATGGCCCTATGAACCCAGGAGTCGTGAAGCGATATTCCGCTCCCGTTCCGCGCTACACCAGCTATCCGACAGCGCCGAATTTTTCCGCGGACGTGGGCGCTTCCCAATATGATCGCTGGCTCAGCGCCCTGAACCCCGGATCGTTGATCTCGCTATATCTGCACATCCCCTACTGCAGTTCGTTGTGCTGGTATTGCGGCTGCTGCACCAAGGCCGTGCAGCGCTATGAGCCGATAAGCGATTATCTGACCGCGCTGCACAGCGAGATTGCGGGCGTGTCGCAGCGCATGCAGGCCTCGCACCGGGTCAATCACATCCACTGGGGTGGCGGATCTCCCAACATACTTTCCGCCGATGATATTGCCTTGCTTGCGGCGACCCAGCGCGAGCATTTCGAAATTCTCGACACGGCCGAGTTCGCCGTTGAGATCGATCCTCGTGGATTGGACGCCGAACGCGTCGCAGCATTCGCCAGAGCTGGCGTAACGCGTGTTTCGCTTGGCGTGCAGGATTTCGACACCAAGGTTCAAACGGCGATCAACCGCCATCAGTCGTTTGCCGAGACGCAATTTGCGGCCGAGGAATTCCGCGCCCACGGCATCGACAACATCAACATTGATGTCGTCTACGGGTTGCCTCACCAGACCCGCGACGGCGTACAGAAAACAATCGAGCAGGTGCTGGAGTTGCGGCCATCGCGTGTCGCCGCGTTCGGCTACGCTCATCTGCCCAGCCGCCTCAAGCATCAGACCATGATCGATGAGAAAGCGCTGCCCGATGTGATCGAGCGCTTCGCGCAGGCCAGCCGCATTTCGCGCACACTGGCCAAGGCTGGCTATGTGCGTATCGGCCTGGACCATTACGCGCTGCCCGAAGATCCGATGGCGCGCGGTATGCTGGCGCGGAATTTTCAGGGCTACACAACTGACGTCGCCGACGCGCTGATAGGCTTTGGCGCTTCCGCAATCGGACGGCTTCCACAAGGCTACGTGCAGAACACGCCGGCAGCGGGCGAGTATGCCCGCAAAATCTTGGCTGGCGAACTGGCAACCGCGCGCGGATTTACGCTTTCTAACGCCGATAAAATGCGCGCATTCGTCATCGAGCGCCTGATGTGTGATCTGACTTTCCCGGCCAGCGAGCTGCGCTCCCGCTTCGGCACTGCGTGCAACGAGCTGATCGAAGAGGCGCAGGCATTGCTGGAAGCGGATCAGGATCGCTTGATGGAACCTGATGGCGATGCGTTCCGCGTCACCGATCGCGGGCGTCCGTTTGTGCGTTCCATTGCGGCCTGCTTCGATTCCTATTTCGACAGCGGCGCACGCCACGCGCCCGGCGTGTAACAATCTGCACGCCGCATAGCGCAGTCGCATGCTCTTGATCGGGGGAAACAGGCGCAATGGATGACCACTTCTGGCCATCGCTTTATCCGGGCATATTCATTGCCGTGATGATCGGCTTTGCTACCGGTGGCATCGTCGCAATATTTACCGGCGCGCTCGGCGGCCTCATCGGCTCCATCGCCGCGTACTTCCTCACCGTCTGGCTAGGCCTTGATGATTCCGCCGTATCGCTTGCCATACTGATTGCAGGCGCATCCGTGGGCGGTTACCTCGGCGCAAAGCTTGGCGCGAAGCTGCTGGCGCTTCGCCGCGCTACATAACAGATGTCAGACGCTGGATTGAAAATTCCGCAGCGTCGTTTCAAGCCGTCGCCATTGAGCGTCATCGCCGGGCAACCCGAACCGCAGCCAATTGCAGTTATAGGGAAAGCTGCGGACGAGAATACCCGCGCACGCCAAGGCGTCAGCTAATGCCGGAGCACGCGCGCACTCTGCCAAACGGAACAGCTGCGTACCGCCAACGACCGCCAAACCCGCATCCTGCAACAACTGATCAAGTCGACGGCAGTCCGCATCCAGCGTCTTTGCCATGGCGGCAAGCCATACGTCATCACTCAGCGCAGCTGTGCCGATCTCCAGAGCAGGACCAGCAACAGCCCATGGACCAACTTCAGCGCGCAATGGGGAACACCAGCGCTCATGCGCGATGGCAAATCCCATCCGCGCACCCGCCAGGCCATAGGCCTTGCCGAACGAACGCAGTATCACCACCGATGCTGGCAGGCGCGAAGCAAGACTGGCATCACCCGGCGCAAAATCTGCGAACGCCTCATCGACCACCAGCAGCCCATCCCGCGCAGCAAGGTTGTCGGCCAGATCGCTCAATTCATCAGCCGAGAAAATGCGCCCTGTAGGGTTGTCCGGATTGACGACGATAACCACCCGCGCCGCCCCAATCTCCGCGATGCTGGCGACTTCCCGCACCCGATGCCCGCACCGCTGCCACGATGCAGCATGCTCGCCGTAGGTCGGGCCGACGATCGCCACCTCTGAAGCGTCGATCAATCGTGGCACGATCTGAATGAGCGCCTGACTGCCCGGGGCGGCAACGATGTTCACATCGGCCGTAACACCGTAACGGCGGCGGGCAGCCAGCAGCAAATCATGCTCAGCGACAGATTGCGGCAGCTGGCGCCATGCACCCGACGTCACCTCAGGCACCGGATACGCATGCGGATTGATGCCGGTCGACAGATCGACCCAAGGCTCAGGCGCGTCGGGATAGCGCGCGCGCGCTGCGTCAATGTCGCCGCCATGGGGAAGCGGTTCTAAGCGAGGCGCCGTCATGCTAGCACAAAACCCCGATCAAGCGCCTGGACTGCATTCCCATGTATCCCTTCACAACCCTCATTGCCATGGCGCTGGATGTGGCATGCGGCTACCCCGCATGGGTATTCGCCCGCATCGGCCATCCGGTGAGCTGGATCGGCGGACTGATAGCATGGTGCGAGGCCCGCTGGAACGATCCGCGGCTTTCCTTCGCACACCGCCGCCGCAACGGCGTGTTAGCCCTTGGCGTCACATTGGCCGCCACCGCTGCGGTAACCATCGCTATCGTCGTTGCGCTCGGACTGCTGCTGCCGCGCCCGTGGGACATCATATGCACCGGCGTCATCGCCAGCACGCTGATCGCCCAGCGTAGCCTTCATGAGCACGTCAATGCCGTTGCCAACGCGTTGCAGTCGGGCGGTCTGGATGGCGGCCGCCATGCCGTAGCGCAGATCGTCGGACGGCGCACAGATGCCCTCGACGAAGCCGGCGTCAGCCGCGCTGCGATAGAAAGCCTGGCCGAAAATTACTCCGATGGTGTCGTCGCGCCGCTCTTCTGGCTGCTGATCGGTGGGCTGCCGGGCGCAGCTCTTTACAAGGCAATCAACACCGGTGACAGCATGGTCGGCCACCGCAGCGAACGTTACCTGGCATACGGTTGGGCATCCGCGCGCCTCGATGATCTCGTTAACCTGCCGGCATCCCGTCTGGCTGCAATGTTCATAATCCTCGCTGCGGCCGTTCTTCCGGGCTGCCATGCACGCGATGCGGTGCGCGCCGTGCGCCGCGACGCGCGTCATCACGGGTCACCCAACGCCGGCTGGCCCGAAGCCGCCTTTGCCGGCGCGCTCGATTTGCGTCTGGCCGGTCCACGCATCTATGGCAACGAGACAGTGGCCGGTCATTGGATGGGCGACGGTCGCCCTGAAGCCACAAGCGCCGACATACGCCGTGCCTTGCGGCTGTATCGCACCGTGTGCCTGCTGCAATTCCTAACCGTCGCCGCGCTCGCGCTACTGCTCACGACCTGATATCTGCCGCCAATGGACAACCCCTTCTCGATCACACTCGCACCGCCATTCCTAACCGCCACGTTCGCGCAACCGCAGCGCGTCCTGAGTTGGTCGATGCTGCGCCCCGGCATGGTCGTCGCGAACCGCATCGCATGGCTGGAAGTCCGCAACGCCGACCTGCCGGCCGACGCCGACCCCTTTGAAGTCATCGGTAAACGAGTAAGCGACTCTGGCCTTGACGACGCCGTCGTGCTCGTCACCTCACGCGACATCCGCCGCCATCACCACCATCACGCACCGGTCGAAAACGTGCATGCCAACTGCCTGACTACCGCCGGCCTCTCGAACAGCGAGCGTGTGGGCACACGCCTGCACATGCCGCCACCGTTTGCGGGCACCATCAACACGCTGGTGCACCTGTCCGTGCCGTTGACGGAGGGGGGCATGCTGGAAGCGCTTTCCATCGCCACCGAAGCGCGGACAACGGCAATTCTGGAGGCCGGTCTCTATCGCGGCGGAAAACACATCACCGGCACCGGCACCGACTGCATCGCGATTGCCTCACCCATTGGCGGGCCAGCGCAGCCCTACGCGGGCAAGCACACCGCGATTGGCGAAGCCATCGGCGCTGCCGCCTATCACGCAACCGTCGCAGCGATCGACGATTGGAAAACCGATTGTGCTGAACTGAACGCAGCGATGCGCGCTAGCTGATCTGGCCTTCAACGTATTCATTTCCCGACAAGTTTTGAATCATTCCAGCCGGCACAAATAGTTTGACGCCACATCGCATCCGGCACTCGCAACTGCAATTGTTAGCCAGTTACGGATACATCCCATCTGCCCGTGCCGTTGTCGAATAGCGCTGTGTACTCAACGCTTTACCGGCATCGCTGATACGATCAACCGGCTCGCACTTTGCAAGCGGGCGCTTCGACCAGAAGACGTCTAGCGTGGCTGATAAACACCAGCTCCCAAAACAGTCTGGAATGTTGACTCTCATATGCTTGACTTATTCAGTCAGGTTTTGCTCCTTACCTAATCAAGATTGCTGCAGTCGAGTTTTCTGACGCGCAACCTTGAGTGTTTGTATTGCGTAAGGGGTGGGGTAATGCGTACTCATAATGAGTGGGAGTCCGTTTGGGCGCTTGATAATTCGAGCCCAGCAGAATCCGAGACTAGTGGCGACGCTGCAAAGAGCAATCGGCGCCTTTCATTTAAATCTCAACTGCTTATCGGCGCAGCCAGCGTAATTGGTGCTCCTGCCGCTGCCACGGCTCAGGAAGCCGCCGAGCCTGTTCCTCTCCCTACCTTGAGCGTTGAAGGCGCCGCCAAGAAAAAGGCCGCCGCGAAGAAGAAAGCTGCACCGAAGAAGGCTGCTTCCACGCAGGTCTCGCCTGCCCCGGTAGCTCCGCAGTACACTCCGCCGACGCAGCAGGCCGATCCGCTGCCGGGTCTCGCTGCTCCGGTCGCTCCGGGCGTGTACAACGCCCAGTATTCGACGTCGGCCAAGGCCACCGGTCCGCTGCTCAACACGCCTCAGACGGTCAACGTCATTCCCACCGCGATCATTCAGGAGCGCAAGAGCACCAACCTGATCGAAACGCTGAAGAACACGCCAGGCATCACCATCGACGCCGGCGAGAACGGGTTTAATACTGCCGGTCTTCAGTTCGCGATCCGCGGCTTCAATTCGACCGGCAATGTTTTCAATGACGGTGCACGCGACAACGGTGTCTACACGCGCGACACGTTCAACATCGAGCAGGTCGAAGTATTCAAGGGCCCGGCAGCCGATAACGGACGCGGCTCTGCAGGCGGCTATGTCAACATCGTCACCAAGACGCCGAAGCTTGAGGATTTCGTAGAGGCAACGGTCGGCATCGGCTTCGATGACACCAAATCCGAAGCACGCCGCCGCGCAACATTCGATGTTAATCAGAGCTCCGGAACTGTTGCGGGCCGCCTGAACCTCTTCATTCAGGATGGTGGTGTCGCCGGCCGCGATGTCGCCGAAGCTAACGCGTGGGGCGCGGCCCCGTCATTGGCCTTCGGTCTCGGAACGCAGACGCGCGCTATTTTTGCTTACGAGCACTATGAGCGCAACGACCTGCCGGACGCTGGCGTCCGTCTTAATCGCCGTGCGGAAGGGCTGACGTTCGGTGCGGGCGGAAACCCTGTAGACTCGGTCGGCATCGGTGGCGCTGGTCCCCGTCCGAACGGGGGCGGATCGTTGTCCCGCGATACGTTCTTCGGTCGCCACACGGACTTCGATGACACCGTAGCAGATACGTTTATCGCTCGGTTCGAGCATGATCTAGCTCCCGGCGTGACGATCTCCAACCAGACTCGCTGGAACCAGGTTGACCGTCAGGCCGCACTCTCCACGCACGCGACGACCTTCACGGCGGCAAACCAGAACAGCGGTCTGCAGGGCGGCATGGGTCTGTTCACCTACGACCGCAATAACGAAACGCTGACCAACCAGACAAATCTGGCCGCGCGGTTCTACACGGGTCAGTTCCGACACACGATCTCCACCGGCGTAGAGTTCTCGCGCGAAGAATCGTTTGCCCGCCGCGCTAGCAACCAGACCGCTGATATCGGTATCGATACCGCTGCTGTCTATGCCTATGACACGATCGATTTGACACGGCAGTGGCAAGTCGTCGGTGGCATCCGTGTCGAGCACTACGATTTGAAGATCAACGGTCAGGGCGTTCCAGGCGGATTGTATACTCAGACCGAAACGACGGTCGGCGGCAAAATCGGTGTTGTTTACAAGCCGGTTGAGAACGCCAGTCTCTATGCCTCGTACGGGATTTCACATCTGCCGCACGGTTCGCTGATGTCCAACCCGGACATCTCGCGCGATGGTGGCAATGCGTTCCCCGGCTTCGTTGCCGGCGCAGATCCCGCCGAGTTCCACAACTACGAAATCGGCGCGAAATGGGACTTCTTCAACGGCCGTCTGTCCACCACCGCTGCGCTGTTCCGTACCGAAAAGCACAAGTCTCCGATCGTCGGTGCCGATCTTGCAGCAGGTGACCCAGCCGGAGCCAATATCTTCCGTGGCTACGGCGAGCAGGTCGTGCAAGGTATCGAGCTTGGTATTGCCGGTAACCTCACCGAGCACTGGAAAGTGTATGGTGGCCTGCTCGTCATGGAAAGCGAGCGCAAGCATAGTGCCTACCTCGATGGCGTACGCCGCAATGGTGGCAACGGAACAGGCGACTACGGTACTGCACTGCGCACCGATGGCGACGAACTCGCCTTCACTCCAAACGTGACGGCAACGTTCTGGACTACCTATGACGTCACCAAGGAACTAACACTCGGCGGTGGCTTCCAGTACGTCAGCGACTCCTACATCGGTCGTCCAGATGATGCCCTGCGTATCATCAAGAATGGACGCTACGGCAAGCTGCCCGGCCACTTCATCGTCAACCTGATGGCGTCGTACGACATCACCGAGAACATTGAGCTGAGCCTCAACGTCGATAACGTCTTCGACGAGACATATCTCACCTCAGTCAACTGGAATGGCAACTGGGGTTACGTGGCTCCGCCGCGTACCTACTGGCTGTCGGCCAGCTACAAGTACTAATCCCAAACGACACCAACACCGACCGCAGGACCTCCCGCCTGCGGTCGGTGGCCTACTCCCCACGACGAGACTGCCGGGCCCCCGTCCCGGCATTCTTGCTTTTCTCGGAGCCCCCAAAATGCTCGTGACCATCCCCGATGTTCTCTCAGCCGACGAAGTGGCGCACATCCGCAGCGTGCTTGAGAGCACCAATTGGGTCGATGGTCGCGTCACCGCCGGCGATCAGGCGGTGAAGGTCAAAAACAATCTGCAAGTTCCGATCAATTCACCTGAAGCGCAGCAGTTGGGGCAGATCGTGCTCGGCGCGCTCGGCAAAAATCCCAAGTTCATGTCGGCCGTGCTGCCGCTGCGCGTGCTGCCGCCGATGTTCAACCGCTACGATGAAGGCATGACCTTCGGAGCACACGTTGACGGTTCGATCCGCGCTCTGCCCGGAACCGGCGAGCGCCTGCGCACCGACGTATCCTCAACGCTGTTCCTCACGCCACCGGAAGATTACGACGGCGGCGAACTCGTCGTGCACGACACATACGGCACCCACACCGTGAAGCTGCCCGCCGGCCACATGGTCGTCTATCCCGCCACCAGCCTGCATTCCGTCACGCCGGTGACCCGCGGCAGCCGCTGGGCGTCGTTTTTCTGGTCGCAGTCGATGGTGAAAGATGACTGGCAGCGACACATGCTGTTCGATCTCGATCAATCGATCATGCGCATCCGCGCGCAAATGCCCGACGACGATCCCGCCGTCGTCAGCATCACTGGGCACTATCACAACCTCATCCGCGCCTGGGCCGAAGTGTAAGCAGCAAAGCGTAAAGCGAGTTCCGTCATGCGTGAGATAGCGTTCCACACCGAAGTCGGCGCCCCGCAAAAATATCGCCCGCTGTATGTCAGCATTTACGCCGATGACGACAATGCGGCCGCCGCCGCTCAGCAGCAGCAAACAGGCCCCGATACACTCACGACGGAAGAACTCGCGCAGCAGGGCTCGCCCTTCGCGCAGTTTCTGCTCGGCCACATGTATCTTTCCGGCCAGGACAAGCCGCAGGATTATGCCGCCGCCTATCATTGGTTTTCACGCTCTGCCGCTTCCGGCCGCGCCGACGCGCTGAACATGGTCGGGCGCTGTTACGAATGCGGCTGGGGCGTTGCAATCGATCGCGCTGAAGCCGCCCGCTGGTATCGTCTCGCGATCGAACAGGGTCATGCCTGGGCCATGTTCAACCTTGCTTCACTGATGCTTCAGGGCGCAGGCGTAACGCAGGACGCGGAAGGCGCATTGGCGCTGTTCGTGCGCGCCGCGCGGCTGGGCAACATCAAGGCCATGAACATGATCGGCCAGTACCGCGAGGATGGCTGGCGCGGACGGGTGCGGTTGCGCGCCGCTGCCCGTTGGTATCAGCGCGCTGCGGAAGGCGGCTGCTTCCGCGGGCAATATAATCTGGCGCGTTTTCTTGCCCGCATGGGACAAACCGAAACCGCCGCCCAATGGCTGCGCGTGTCGTTCGCTGCTGCTCCGCCGCAGTTCTGCCGCGAGGTCGGAGAAATGCTGGCCAACCATCCGGACGCGAACCTGCGCGACGTCGCGCGTGAGGCATTGCTCCGCGCCGAAACATTGGCGCGTCATCCCGCAGCATAAATCCGAAGACGTTTTTTCGGCGTTTCAGCGCGCACTCATTCGGCGCGCTGCTATCACCCACAAGAATGACACGCATGCAGGTGGCCTGCGAAATTCTGCCGAGCCTGCATCGTAAACGCCGGGCAGCGCGCTGACGCCGTGGCTACAGCTTGAGTTGCAGCGGGTCGGTCACCAACAGATCCCGCCCCGCGTCGCTCAGCGTCCGGCAGCCAGTCAGCGCCATCGCCAGTTCAAGCTCATCGCGCAAGATACGCAGCACATGCGCCACGCCGCGTACGCCTGCAACCGCGAGCCCGTACACGATCGGGCGCCCCACCATCACCGCTGACGCCCCGCACGCGATGCACTTCAACACATCCGTGCCCCGCCGAATGCCGCCATCCACCAGAACGGGCGCGCGGCCCGCAACGCGGTCGACGATGCGCGGCAGCACGGTGAATGTCGGCGGCAGCGTATCCAGCGTACGCCCACCGTGATTGGAAACGATCAGCCCCGCCGCGCCATGCTCCAGCGCACGTTCGGCATCGTCAGCGTTCAGAATACCTTTGAGTATGACGGGAAGCGATGTGTTCGCCGCCAGCCATTCGATGTCGCTCCACACCGCCGCGATCGGCAGGAAGTGCTCGAAAACCACGCTCTGCAGAGCGGCAGAGGGCACATGCTGCGCATAGTCGGCGAGATTGACCGCGCTCATTCCGTCCGGCAGACGAAAACCGGCCCGCTGCTCGCGGTTGCGCGCACCGCTGACCGGCGCATCAACCGTAACCACGATGGCTTCATATCCGGCAGTCTCCGCGCGCCGCACCAGATCCAGCGTCGCCGCTCGATCCGGTTGCATGTAAAGCTGAAACCAGATGCGCGGACCGGCGGCAACGGCAATATCCTCCAGCCGCATGCTCGCCAGCGTGCTGACAACAAACCCCGCGTCCAGCGCCGCTGCAGCAACCGCTGTTGCTTGCTCGCCATCGGGATGCGCCAGCATCTGGTGCGCAACCGGCGCAACCAGAATCGGATGCTCGAATGTCTTTCCAAACAGCTCTACGCGTGTGTGCCCACCCTTGCCATGGCGGAGCACGCGCGATTCCAACCCGACACGGTCAAACGCTTGCCTGTTCCAGCGGGCGGTTATTTCATCCGCCGATGCGCCGGAAAAATACGCCCATGCGTTGGTGTCGAGCGTCTCGCCCGCGAAGCGCTCGTAGTCACTGAGGCTGACAATTCCGTTCGGAATATCCGCCAATGTGGGCAATGTGTCGGTCAAGCGATGTGTCTCATGTCAGCAATGCGCGACGCATATTTGGCATCACAACCACCGCAGCGCCAGTCAATAGTCAGTGCGCAAGCACGCTGCATATGGGCTGACAGACAATCGCCCGCACCCTATTTTGTGAAGCGATCCATTGGCTCTAAACATCGGCAGCAACCATGCATTCTGAAGATTGGGTGTCTCATTTTCCAGGGTTGCACAGCCTTCCCGACGACATTCTTTCTGCCCTCATCGCCAGCAGTCGCGTTGTGCAGCTTCCCGCCGGCACGCGAATATTCGGACCGGGACACGCGCCGGACGCATTCATTCTGATGTTGCGCGGAACCGTGCGCGTGCAGCAGGTTTCCGACACCGGCCGCGAGATTGTGCTGTATCGCGTTTCAGCCGGCGATAGCTGCGCGCTGACGACCGCGTGCCTGATGGGCTATGATGACTATCAGGCTGAAGCATTGGCCGAGACCGATGTTGCCGCCGTCGCCATTCCGCGCGCAACGTTTGACGACATTATCGCGCGCTCGCCAGAGTTCCGCCGCTTCGTTTTCACCGCCTTCAGCCGTCGCGTCACCGACCTGTTCCGTGTCATTGAGGAGGTCGCGTTTGCGCGCATCGATGTGCGGCTGGCCCAGCGACTGCTGGAGCGCGCCAACACCGCTGGCCACATCGAGCTGACGCACCAGCAGCTTGCCGCCGAGCTTGGCACCGCGCGCGAAGTGATCAGCCGCCAGCTCAACGAATTTCAGCGCCGCGGCTGGATCACTACCGCCCGCGGTGTCATCGACATCACGCAGCCCGAAGCACTGCGCCAGCTTGCCACAGCGCCGTAGCGCCCGGTTTCGACACTGCGGGGCAAACCCTGTGACTTGGTCACATACGGTCCGGCGCCCAGCCAGCTATCCAGTATCCAACAGACTGGAGATGCGGCCATGATCATGAACATTGGAAACTGGGACCGAGCCCTGAGAATTACTCTGGGGCTGGTGTTGCTTTCGCTTGTGTTCCTCGGCCCGCAAACGCTGTGGGGCCTTGTCGGCTTCATTCCGCTGCTCACCGGGCTGGCTCGCGTTTGCCCCGCCTATAGCATTACCGGCGTCAGCACTTGCGGACAGCGATGCGCAGGCCCCAAATCCTGATCGAACTTCGCTCGCAGTCGCAGCTGGCCAAAGGACGCCCAGATGGATCAGATACTCGCAGCCAACAGCGCGCTCGCCGCAACAATTGGCGGCGTTCTCATTGGCCTGTCGGCCGTACTGCTGATGGCCACCACGGGGCGCGTCGCCGGCATCAGCGGATTCGTATCGCGCTTGCTGCCGCCTTACGCCGATGACGCGTTTATCGCGCGCATCGCATTCATCGCGGGGCTGGTCGCAACACCGCTAATCTACAGCTTCGCAACTGGTCACGGCATTGGCATTTCAGTTTCCAGCAGCGTGCCGTTGCTGATCGCAGCCGGATTGCTGGTCGGCTTTGGCGCCGTGCGCGGTGGCGGTTGCACCAGCGGTCACGGCGTCTGCGGCATCGCCCGCCTTTCGCCGCGCTCAATCGTTGCGACGCTCGTGTTCATGGCAACCGCTGTCGCAACCGTGTTCATCGCCCGCCACGTGATCGGAGGCTGAAGATGCAGATCATCTTTTCATTTGTTGCAGGACTTCTGTTCAGCCTGGGGCTTGTCGTCTCTGGACTGATCAATCCCGCCAAAGTGCAGAACTTCCTCGATCTAGCCGGCACCTGGGACCCCAGCCTCGCCTTCACGATGGCCGCCGCCATTGTAACGACGGCAATCGGCTATCGGCTGGCGTTTCGTAATTCCAGGCCGCTGTTCGCTGACGCGTTCCAACTGCCGACAGCTAAGGCCATCGACATTCGGCTTGTAGGAGGCGCGGCAGTGTTTGGCATCGGCTGGGGCCTCATCGGCTTCTGTCCGGGTCCAGCAGTGGCGGCACTGGCAACCGGATCGACATCGGCCTTCATCTTCGTTGGCGCCATGCTGGCCGGCATGTTTCTGGCCCGCACACTCGAACGGCCATCTTCCCCATCTGCTCCGCAGACAAAAATTTAGTGGAGGTCACCATGAGCATTCCCCACACCGTCGATCTCAGCGTGAAGCCGCAGATCACTGCGTTCTTCGATGAACCAACCAACACCATCAGCTATGTGGTGAAAGATCCGCATTCGAACGCGTGCGCCATCATCGACAGCGTCATGGACATCGACTACGCCGCCGGACGCATCGCCTATGAGTCCGCGGACGAGATCATCGACTTCGTCAAAAAGAACGATCTCAAGGTCGAGTGGCTGATCGAGACGCACGCCCACGCCGATCACCTTTCAGCGGCGCCGTATATCCAGAGCAAGGTCGGCGGCAAGCTGGGCATCGGCGAGAATATCAAGATCGTGCAGCAGGTGTTCGGCAAGATCTTCAACGAAGGCACCGAGTTCCAGCGCGACGGCAGCCAGTTCGATCGGCTGTTCAACGATGGCGATACGTATCAGATCGGCTCGATGACCGCGTTCGCCATGCTGACGCCAGGCCATACGCCCGCATGCATGACGCATGTGATCGGTGACGCCGCCTTCGTGGGCGACACGCTGTTCATGCCCGATGGCGGCACCGCCCGCGCCGACTTCCCCGGTGGGGATGCCCGCACATTGTTCCGGTCCATCAAACGGGTGCTCGAACTGCCGCCGCAGATGCGTCTGTTCATGTGTCACGACTATGCGCCCGGCGGCCGCGAGATCAAATGGGAGACCACGGTCGGCGAGGAGCGCGAGCACAACATCCACGTCCGCGACAGCGTTACCGAGGATGAGTTCGTCGCCATGCGGGAGGCCCGGGACAGCACGCTGGAGCTGCCGAAGCTCATCATCCCGTCGATCCAGGTCAACATCCGCGGCGGAAATCTGCCCGAGCCCGATGAATCCGGCAAACGGCATCTCAAGGTGCCGATCAATGAGCTATAAGGTCCTCCAACATAGCAGAGGAGGAAGCACGCCATGGCCAAGGAGCTAACTGGGGAACTGTCGGTCGCGGGGCAGATCAGCCCCGCCGAGATGACGGATCTGGCGGCCGACGGCTTCCGGTCGATCATTTGCAACCGGCCCGACGGCGAAGGCGCCGATCAGCCTTCGTTTGCCGAAATTGCCGCTGCCGCGGCTGCCGCCGGGCTTCAGGCTCGCTATGTGCCGATCACCGCTGGCCAGGTGAGCGACGCCGATGCCACCGCGTTCGCAGCGGCCCTGACCGAACTCCCCAAGCCGGTGCTCGCCTACTGCCGCAGCGGCACCCGCTCCACCATCCTCTGGGCGATGACCGAAGCTGGCAAGCGTCCCGCCGATGACATCGTCAACCGCGCCCGATTGGCCGGATACGATGTCACCGGCGTGATGCAGCGCGTGGCCAAGGACGGTGCGGCCGCAACGGATAAGCCCGTCGCCAGCCACGATATCGTTATCGTCGGCGGCGGCGCGGCGGGCACTGCGGTTGCAGCAAGCCTTCTGCGCCGTGCTCCGGACCTCGACATCGCCGTCATCGATCCGGCCGAAACCCATTACTATCAGCCCGGCTGGACGATGGTCGGCGGCGGAATTTTCAGCGCCGAGTCGACTGCGAAATCGATGGCCTCAGTGCTGCCGGGGCGCGTCACCTGGATCAAAGCTGCTGTCGCCAGCTTCTCGCCCGAAACCAACAGCGTTCTGCTCGAGGGCTGCCGCGCGATCCGTTACAACCACCTCATCGTCTGCCCCGGTATCAAGCTGAACTGGAACGGTGTCGAGGGTCTCAGCGAAACTCTCGGCCACAACGGCGTGACATCCAATTACCGCTACGATCTGGCGCCCTACACGTGGGAGCTGGTGCGCAATCTGAAATCCGGCAAAGCCATTTTCACTCAGCCGCCGATGCCGATCAAATGCGCCGGCGCGCCGCAGAAAGCGATGTATCTCTCTGCCGACCACTGGCTGCGCACGGGACACCTTAAGGACATCGACGTCAGCTTTTACAATGCGGGCGGTGTGCTGTTCGGCGTGCCCGAATATGTCCCTGCACTGATGAACTACGTCGAGCGCTACAACGCGCAGCTCAAGTTCAATCACAATCTCATTGCCATCGATGGTCCCGCACAACGGGCCTGGTTCAAGAAAACCGGCCCCGATGGTGCAACGGAAACGGTCGAAACATCGTTCGACATGATCCACGTCTGCCCGCCGCAGCTTGCACCGGATTTCATTCGCGCCAGTCCGCTGGCCGATAGCGCCGGATGGATCGATGTCGATCACGCCACGCTGCGTCACAAGCGCTTTGCGAACATCTACGGATTGGGTGACGCCGCCTGCACGCCGAATGCAAAAACTGCGGCGGCGGCCCGCAAGCAGGCGCCCGTCGTGGCAGAGAACATCCTTTGTGACAAAGGTCGTCTCACGATAGTTCGCGCCTATGATGGCTATGGTTCGTGTCCACTCACCGTCGAGCGCGGCAAGATCGTGCTGGCCGAGTTCTGCTACGGCGGCAAGGTCACGCCCACATTCCCGCGCTTCGTCATCGACGGCATGAAGCCCTCGCGCACTGCGTGGCTGCTCAAGGCGCGGCTGCTGCCGCCGATCTACTGGCGCGCGATGCTGAAGGGCCGCGAGTGGCTGGCTAAACCGAAAGACTTTGCCTGATGCTGCAAGACCTGCTGGCGACCGCTTCCGGCGTGCTCGTTGGCTTTGTGCTGGGGTTGGTGGGCGGTGGCGGATCCGTGCTCGCCGTCCCCCTGCTGGTTTACGTGGTTGGTGTGCCCTCACCGCATGTTGCAATTGGCACCAGCGCTGTTGCGGTGGCTGTCAGCGCGCTGGCAAATCTTATCGGCCATGCGCGTTCCGGCCATGTGAAATGGCCATGCGCGCTGGTATTCGCCACCGCCGGTGTCGTTGGCGCCGCTATCGGTTCAACACTTGGCAAGCAGTTCGATGGCCAGAAGCTGCTGACGTTATTTGGCGCGCTGATGATCGCGATAGCGGCCTTCATGTTCTGGAACCGCAATACCGAGGGCGATATCAGCGTTCGCCTCACGTCCGGTTCCGCGCCCAAACTGATGCCCTGGCTACTGGCCTATGGCAGCGGCGTCGGCGTTCTTGCAGGCTTCTTTGGCATCGGCGGCGGCTTCCTCATTGTGCCAGCCATCATGGCCGCCACCGGCATGCCGCTCATCTTCGCCATCGGATCGTCGCTGGTTTCGGTGTTTGCATTCGGCCTGACAACCGCGGGCAATTATGCCGTGTCCGGACTTATCGACTGGGAGCTGGTGGCGTTTTTCATCGGCGGCGGCATAGTCGGTGGGATTTTTGGTCAATTTGCTGCGCGCGCCTTAGCCTCAAAAAAGCAACTTCTGGCTACTATGTTCGCGATGTTCGTCGCTGGAGTCGGTGCCTATGTCGTGTGGCGCGGTCTCAGCGGGACGTAACGGTGCGATCGCATGGCATTTCAATGCGCGAGCGGCGAAAACTGCGGATTGCACGTCGATACTACCGCGCGTGGTTAACGGCAATAAAACCTACCTTAAGCTGCATTCACCGTGACCCATCTTTGCCACCATTTCCGGTCTTATTGCCACGACCTGCCGAGACAATATGTGCCAGCGTCGACCCCAGTCCAGAAACACAAAACCAAATAAGAGCTTGAAAAATATGCGCACTACGCTTGCCGTTGTAACCCTTCTCGTCGGCGCGACGGCCGCCGCCGCTGACTGCACCAAAGAGGTAAACGACGCTTTCGCCAAACTCCGCGAGTCCTCCGCGTTCCGGATGCAGACCAAGATCACCAATGCGCAGGGCAGCCTGACGATGAGCAACGACTACGTGCTCCCTGATCGCATGCACCAGACCGTGTCCATGGAAAAGGGCCCCGGCAACATGGAGATGATCCTCGTCGGCGATAAGGCCTGGAGCAAGCAGGAGAATACCGGCTGGGCCGAGATGCCGCCGAATTTCGCCAGCTCCATCGCCAAGCAGATGAAGGAAACCGTCGCCGAGCCGCCCAAGGACGTTCAGGCCTACGAATGCCTCGGCGATGTCGAGTTCGAGGGCAAGACCTACAAGGGCTTCAAAGCCAAGCTGGCTGCCAAGGAAGGTGCTCAGGCTCCGGGGGAAGCCAACGTGCAGACGGTCTATGTCGATAAGGATCTCGGCATTCCGGTGCGTAACATTGTGACCTCCGAGAAGGAGCCGGACAAGCTGCTGTTCGACGGCAAGTTTGAGCTTCGCGACGGCCTGAAGATTGAACCGCCGAAGGTTTCAGACGCACCCTGATGCGATTGCGCCTGAGTTGAAGTTGAGCACGCGTTCAAACGCTCGCTCAACCCGGCCAAGCTCAATGAAGATGACGAGGCTCGCGCGGCACCCGCCACGCGGGCCTTTTTTGTTAGGCGGGCAAGGAGGGCGGCTTTATCCGGTCCGCCGACGCCGTCGATTGCAGATCGGTTGCCAAGATTCTCGGAGTGTCCGAAACACGCGGAGCGCAGAAAACACTCCGGGGACGGCTGGCGGCCGATTTGAAGCTATGGCGCCGGGCCAGATCGGCTTGCGGGTCAGCGATGCACGGTGCTGCTGTTGAGAGCTTCGTTGTTCAGCAGCTCCGGCGTCACATCGCTCACCATCGGGCAAGCCAGCGTTGTTTGCAGCGCGTCGATCACCTGCTCGGCCGTATCGGTCGCGGCATAGATGCCACCGGTCTCATCGGCCAGACAGCGGGATTCAAAACTGCCGCCGGGGCCGATCGCACTCGCAATCTGATAGCTGATGACGTGAACGGTCGTCTGCGCGCCCTCATCACGCAGCGCCTGCGCCAGTGCGCACGGAGAACCGCCGCACGTTTCCTCGCCATCCGTCAGCAGCACGATCGTCACCGGCCTGTTGCGGAAATCGAGCACCTCGGCCGCCCGCCGCACCGACGTGGTCAGCGGCGTTTTCCCGTCCGGTTGCAGCCGGTCGATGCGCGCCATGATTTTGTCGGCAGCATCTTCCGAGGGGCGCAGTTCCAGCGAAATGTTGCTACAGGCATCACGCCGGCCAGGGCCGTAGGTGATCAGCCCGATGTGCCGACGCTTGGAGACCTGTGGCAGCACATGGGCCAGAGCTCCGCGCACGGCATCAATGCGGCGGAGGCCGGATTTTTCGCCGGAGGATGCCGCCATCGAGCGCGATGCATCAAAGACAATCATCACGTCTTCGGTGCAGGGCTGCTGCGCCTGCAAACCACCGGAAAACGCAGCTAGCGCACCAAGAGCGACCGCAACCCGGGCCGCGGATGTCACCCCTATGCGACGACCGACCGATCGGTAGCGCTGAAGCGAAGGGAAATGCGTAACGCTCTGAGAAGACGAGCCAACAATCTGTTCGAAAGGTTCGCCCCGATCAGCTGTCACGGCTGGGCACCGCCACTTGCATCAGGTGTCGCGCCGTCGCCGACCCGGCCAACCTGAGGAACCACCGCCAGCGCCCGAGCGCCGCCGCCCGTCGTGATGCGTTTCACTTCCTTGCCGGTGGACATATCCAGTACCGACACATCGCCGGAGAACCAGTTTGCAACGTAGGCTTTCCGGTCGTCGGGCAATATCGCAACGCCCTCCGGGAAGCGACCAACCTTGCCGGTCGCAACGGATTTCAGCGTCTCGGCGTCAATGATGCTAACCGAGCCCGCACCCTGGCTTGCGATCAACACTTTCTCGCCGTTGCGGCTGGTGGCAAGCCCATATGGCATCGGCCCGGTAGGGATAGTGGCCTCAGTCCGCAGCGTTTTGATGCTGACCACGGAAACGTTCGCGCTCTGCACATTGGCGACGTAAACACGCTGGCCGTCTGGCGACGCGGTCAGGGCGAATGGCGCCTTCCCAACCGGGATAGTCGCGACGACGGCGAGCGTCGTCGTATTCAGAATGCTGAGCGAATTACCTTCGCGATTAGCAACGAACACCAGCGATCCGCCCGGGCTCGCAACGATACCGGCAGGTGAATGCCCCACCGGCGCGCGGCGCAGCACCTGGCCATCAGCCGGGTTCACGGCGGTCACGGTATTCGCATTCCAGTCGCTGACGAAAAGCGTGCCATCGCGGCTGACGGTGATGCCGAACGGAGTGCCGTCGAGCTTGATCGAGCGCACGACCTTGCGTGCTGCCGCATCGATCACCGAAATTTCGGATCGCTCGGGGTGGGTGACGTAGAGCGCTGATCCGGTCGGATCAACCGCTATTCCAGCCGGTGCAAACGCCACCGGAATGCTGGCGACGACTTCGTCAGAACCAGCATCGACGACGCTGACCGTCGCCGCGTCCTGATTGACAACGAAGACCAGCACCTGATCGTTAGCCGCGAATACCGGCACCGCAAAGAGCAATGCCATCAGCCCATAAATCAGGCGCTGGATCTTCTTCATGCTGTCTACTTACTTCGCTTCGACCTTGGCCTTCAGGCCGTTCAGGCCTTCGGTGATGTAGTCCTTCATTGCCTTGATGGCCGCAGCGTCATTGCGGTCAGGCGCGGGCTCGTTGCCGGTGTCGGCGCGATAGAAACGGCCCATCCACTTGACGGTGCTGCCACCATCTGCGCCGGGCTTCACGGTGATCTCAGACGTGTACGAGCTGACCGGAAGCACATCGACCTTCTCGCGGTTGAGGCGGTAAAGGTAGGTCATTTCCGTATCGCTGTAGTAGTCGAGACCTTCTTCGAGCTCACCGCCGTTCTTGAGCGTGATGGTGCGGGTTGCGCCGGAATCGACACCACCCTTGCCTTCGCTCTTGGTCAGAGCCGGATTCCAGTTAGCGATGCCGCCGAAGTCCTTCACGACCGACCATACTGCGTCTGGAGGCGCTGCAATCTCTATGCTTTCCTCAACCTTCTGCGGGGTTGGGCCGTGGGCCCATACAGGCGAGGCAACCAGAAGGGCAACAAGGGCGGGCATGAGAGAGCGCAACAAACTCATATAGTCTCCTGTGGGTTCAAGTTGTGTTGTGTACAGAACGAATTGGCGCCCTGAACGCACTCACCGCTGCAATTCCATAAAGCAGAGTGAGGAGCGCAAGTGCCAAGCTGCCGGGAATGATGCTCACATCGACCGAACGTTCCAGAGAACGGGCATGGGCCGCTTTGATGAACTCATTCGCCAAACTGCGATCATCGCCAAGATAGGCGTAAGTCAGGCCAGTAACGCCTGCAAGCTTTTTGAGATACTCTTCTCGCACGATCGCAAGATGTTCTTTGTTGTTAACTATGGCGTTGCCGAACGGTGCCCACTTCGGGTGATAGCCCGGCCGGGATTCAGCATCCGGCGGCGGCGGACCTGAACGGTTTTCCTGCGGAATATCCTGCATGGAATAAACGCCGATCTCACGACCATCGGCATCGTACTTCAGCAGGCGCGAACTGGTGTGGCTGCCGATGCCAACCACAAGCCCACCCACATCGCCGGGCTTGCCTTCATAGGGCTCAAGCCCGCTATACGGCAGCGGCGGCAACTCATGGCCGTCAGTGATAAAGATCAGATCGGCCTTATCGCTGTGAGCGATGCTCAGCGCGCTGAAAAGGCCCTTGGAAACGAAGCTGTCGCCCTGCCAACCCATGCGCCAGTGAATGTGCGGAATTGAATCGTGCAGCGCCGAGAAGTTTGCGCACACTTCAACCGGCTCATAGAGCACGAACGTGCGCCGCTCGGTAAAAACGCCCAGCCCCGCTTTCGAACCGCACGGAAGCTGCGCCAGCGTATCCTGGATTGACGCCTTGGCCACGTCGAGACGGCTTGCCGGTTCGCCCGCAAGCTTCACGTCGCGCGTGTTCATGCTGGTGGTGATGTCGACGACGAACATCACATCATAGGCCTCGCGCTGCAGCATGATGCGCGGCACGAAAATGGCCAGCAGCGTCAGCAGCAGCGCACCGGCCGCAAGCCACGTCCGCGGATCTTTGAGAGCGGGCAGTCTCATGGCAGGCCCTGCGGCGTGCCGGGAAGATCAGACCAGAGCTTTTCCGGCGTTTCCAGCGGGTCGTCCTTGTCCTCCGGAACGGCCTGCGGAAGATCGCGCACCAGACGCATCGCAACGTCCAGATTGTGCTTGGCGTCCCAGTCTTCCGGATCGATACGCAGCGCGCTGCGATACTCAGCTTTTGCTAGCTGAACGAGAGGAATAGCCTTGTCGAAGTTGCCCTGCTCGATCGACCTGATGGCAACGCGCATCCGCGAGTTTGCCATGTTGTAGAGCATCCGCGCATAGCCGGCCGGTTCTGCCCGCAATGCAGCCTGATCCAGATACTGCTGAGCATCATCGAAATGGCTGCGCTTGAGAAGGAACGACGCGCGCGCTTCCAGCAGTGCCGGCGGAGCTTCAGCAGCATCGACAGCCAGATCCTTGCCGGAGCGCAGAGCGGCGATGTCGGCGTTGATCATCTGCTTGTCGACGTACATCCAGCTCGACAGCGCCAGAACAGCGGCGCTGATGGCAAGCACGGTGCCCAGCACGGCAGTCTTCATGCCGCCGAGCGTTTGCAACAGGCCACGTAGGGCTTTCGTCATGTCTACGCCGCCTCCTTCAAGCGTTTCGTCTCGTTATCCGTCGCTTGCCGGGTAGCAGCGACCGTGCCACCTGCGCCGCTGCGCGTCAGGGCACCGCCGGTCTCAAGACGGACTTCAGCCAGCTTGGCCAGCAGCAGCAGCAACAGCGTCGCGGCAGCAATGCCGTAGGCCAGATCCGAAAGATCAATTTCCGGAATGCGCTCCTGATAACGGATCGGATTGCGCTCCAGCTTGTCGATCTCTTCGATTGCGTCGGCAATCGCTTCGGGGTTTTCGGCCTCGAACGCCCGGTAAGGCACCTTCAGGCTCTGGAAGAACAGATTGAGATGCCGCTCAGGCATTGCTTGCGGCGTATCCGGCACGCCCTCGCGGGGCGGATCGAAAATGCCCGGCGCTCCCGCCGTGCGCAAATACAGCCAATAGAGGTTCACCGGACGCTTTGCGATCTGCTCGCGCAGACGTTCCTGAACACGGCGATCGATCACAGCGGCGCCGTCCGAAACCAGCAGGATGGCCCGCGATGCAGCCGTCGGATCGGCCTCATGCATGGAAAGTGCCAGTGCGAGCCCTTGCCCCACGTTGGTGTAAGCAAGACCAGGACGCGTGATCGCGTCAACGGCGCCCAGCACAGCATCCTTGTGGCTGGTGATCGGCAGCACCGGCATCGCCATGGTCGAGAACGCGGCCACACCGAAGCGATCGTGATCACGCCGGTTGATGAACTCACGCATGAGCTCGCGTGCAACCGAGGACTTCGAGGCTTCCGTTTCCGTTGCCTGCTTGCCCGCGAAGGTTTCGTCCATGCTGCTGGAGCGGTCGAGCAACAGCACAACGTGCGAGCCTTCGCCGACGCGTTCGACCGTCTGCCCCTTGAGATGCAGTCCGCCGATTGCTGCCAACAGCGAAAGGATAGCCAGCGCGCCAAGCAGGTGCAGGCCGATATCAACCGCGCGCGACAGGCCGTCCGGCTCCACGCCCGCAAGCGACGGATACCCCTGGCGGCGCTGTATCGCGAAGGCCAGCGGCAACAACGCGAGCGGAATTAACGCGAGTACCCATGGATATGTGAGCGCAAGGTTCATCCCGCGCTCCGTTCCGCCACCGCCAGCTTGGAGCTAAGATCCGTCAGTGCCGACAGCGGCAACTGCTTGCTGGCGCCATCAACATTGTTGCCGAAGAACGTCTGCCGCGACGAAGCGAACATGGCTTCGACTTCCGCCGCGTAGGGCTTGAACTCCGGATGATCAGCTAGGAAGCCATCGACATCATCGGCCAGCACGCGGCGCCCGGCTCTAAGATCGAATGCGCGATGAAGCCGCAACAGCGCCGTACGATAACCGCTGGCGTCCTGCAGCTTGCCGGCGTTCGAACGCAGGTAACGCGCCGTGTCGGTGAATGGCCGGGCAGCACGCTTGTGGAACGGCCACCACGCCTGATGCCAGGCCAGCGCAATCAGCGAACCGAGCGCGATCAAACCGGAAACCAGCATCGCCGTGCGCTCGCGCCCCGTGGTCAACGGATACGGCACCACGTCGGGCTGCAGGGCAACTGAGCTTCCGCTGCTCTGGCTGCTCGACGCAAACAGCTGGCGGATGGGTGAACTGATGAACTCGAAGCCCGGAACAGTCACCTCACCAGTTCCCGAAGCGCCGGCAACCTTCAGCGCGAAACCTGGAATGGTGAGCTTGCGCGGATCGAGCGGCGTGTAGAACGTCTGGTAGTTCAACACCAGTCGGTAGGTCGTAGAACCGCCGCCGCTGGATTCGGTATCCAGCTTTACGTCGTTGAGTTCCAGCCAGTAATTGACAGGGCCGGCCAGCGGAACCGACGCCATTTCCAGCGTCTCGCCGGCATCAACGCGCAGGATCACCTCGCGCGTCAGCGTATCGCCGAGGAAGTAGCCAAACGAGCGCGGATCCTTCAGCGCCAGAGACGGCTCAGCTGATACCGGAGCCGACGCCACGAACACCGCAACCAAGCTGAGGAATATCACTCGCATCATGCCACACCGCCCGCGAGATACCCGCTTAGTCGTTCCCAATCGATACGATCTTCCACCACGAAGGGCGTGCGGCCATATCGGCCCGCGATCGATTTTAGATCGGCTCGGCGGCGTCCGCTCCTCCTTTGCCATGCCTCCCACAAGCGCGGGCGCATGACGACGAGACGCCGCCGGCCAACCTCTAAATCGGTGAGCGACAGAAGCCCCCACCGAGGTAGCCTTTCAAGTTCCGCAGTGTCAGACAGCACGATAGGAATTATATCGTGCCGGGCAAGTGCCCCAAAGATTGCCTCAATCTCCGGGCGCGGCATATAAAAATCTGAGATGAGAAATATCACCTTTCGACCACCGCCAACCAGCGCAGCGGCATCGACCATCCCACCGGTGCCAGCACCGCGGGGTGTGAAGTTCCGCAACCTCCGGAGCATCTCAACCTCGCTGCCGCGCGCGCGGGTGGCGAGAAACGTGAGTTCCTTTTGAACTTCTGCGTCGCAGCCTATCAGGCCGAATGCATCCCCTGCCCGGCGCACCGCCGAGGCCAGCGCCGCGCAAAGATCGGCTGCGATACGCATCTTGTCCGAGGCGCCCCGAAAACCCATCGACGCTGACACGTCAACAAGTGCATAGACTGTGACCGTCGCCTTTTGCTCAAAGCGGCGGACATGCAGTCCCTCGAACGGATCGCGCGCACTGACACGCAGATCGAGCCGTCTCGGATCCGGACTGCGCAGCAATGGCGCCACATCGCGAAAGAAGCCCCCGGCTCCTTCACGCTTACCGCGATGGGCACCGGCTCGGACCTCCGAGCTGCGCCAGGCCAACTGATAAGGAAGATCCGGCGGCGGCGCATCGTCTTCAGGCCGGCGCGGATCGATCATGGCGCCGGCACCCTTTCGAACAGCTGGCGAACCAGTTCACGAACGATTGGCTCACGCCGCAGTTCATAGATCGGATCGAAGAAGATGCGGTGCGCCATGGTCTCGAAGAACACCGCGCGCAGATCCTCAGGAACAACCATCGTCCGATTATCGAGGAAAGCCGCAACGCGCGCTGCACGGAGCAGGTAGCTCATTCCGCGCGGACTGGCGCCACCGGAAACAAGGCGGTCCATATCGACGTCGGGGATTTCAATACCCGCTGCGGCAGGATTGCGAATTGCCTGCCAAAGATCGAGCGTGTAACGCTGCAGATCTTCGCTGGCCGTAACACTTTCCTGAATCGCTGCAGCTACTTGTGGCAACGCCCGGTGATCAAGAATGGACTCACGCACGCTTTCGATCAGCTTATCTCCGTCGTGGAAACGCGGATCGAATGCAAGCTGACGCCGGACATCAGGATCAGTCGGCGTGGAAATGTTGATTTCCATCAGGAAGCGGTCGCGGGCGGCGGCCGGCAGCTCAAATGTTTCTTCCCGCTCGATGCGGTTGCGGTCGGCAAACACCAAGAGGTACGGGAAGTGATACTCCCTGTTGAACGCCGCAATCGAGCGCTCAGCCATCAGGCGCAGCAGCAGCGAATGCACCTGCGGACGGGCGCGGTTGATTTCGTTGAAGAAGAAGACTGTCAACTCGCTGCCATAGCGAATGACAGGGCCCGGCTCGACGCGCGGACGGCCATCTTCGCCGATGTAGGTGTGATACACCATGTCAGCGGGCATAAGATCGATCGTGCCTTCGACACGTTCGTAAGCACCACCCAGACCGCGCGAAGCAGCGCGGAGCAATGTGGTTTTGCCGACGCCAACATCGCCCTCAAGCAGCACATGGCCGCGAGCGAAAATGGCTATGGTCAACAGATGAATATTGCGCTGCTGGCCGATAACGACCTTACCAAGCTCCGTTTCGAAATCGATCGCGTGCTGGCGCCACGATGAAAGGTCGATTCCTTCGGAAGCCTTGACCGCCTGCAAACCTTCGCGGGACAAGGTAGCACTCCTGTGCGCCGGGGCCGACATACGTCAGCACGTGAAATGGAAACCAAACCTCAGACAAGGTGGAGGGGTGCGGATACCCGCACCCCCAGTGTCCTCGGGAGGAAGCAGCAATAGTCGTGTACTGCTCCGAGGAGCCACCCAGTACCGAAAATTAGTTCGGGATGTCTTCCACGTCGTAGATCCACTCGCCGCTCTTGACGAAGTGCGCAGTGCGCTTCGCGTTACGAGCTTCCATGTCCTTGATCGAGTTGCCCTGCTTGGCAAGCTCGGCCGGATCATGCTTCGGATCGTACTTGGAGCCAGCAATCTTCTCGGGATAGCCCGGCTTCGGCTCCCAGCAGTTGCCCGGCGCCTTGCACTTGGTGCCGTCGTAGGCGAAAGCGGACGAAGCGGCGACGAGCGCAGCAACGGCCGTAGCGATGAACACAGTCTTCGTCATGACAATTTCCTCCTGGCTTTCCTTAACGTCTTAGTTTGGCGGTATTGCCCGCCTTCTTGCTCGCGCCCACCGGAAGCGAACATTCTTTTAATGGCGCATCGTTCCGCACTGATCTGCCGGTACAGCCTGCGCCAGTTCAGCGGTGCCATGTTCCACGCTCTTGTCTTCGACATAGGGCTTGAACACTTCACGCTGCTCAGGTGTCAACCAACGGGCCTTCTTCGGATCCTCTGCATACAGATGCCGGATCCAAGCCATGATGTTCAGGATCTCGTTGATCGACTTATCGCTGTGCGGGCCCATCATGCCCTGAGCACCACCATAGATCGTCTCGAAGAGGCCTTTGTCGGTCCGGTTCTTCGGATAGGTCCAGTACGCATCGTTAAGGCCAGGTCCAACCTTACCTTCAGCGACGTGCCCGTGACAGCCGGAGCATGACGATAGGTAGAGGAAGTTGCCCAACGGCAAGCACTCAGCCTTCTCGTTGTACGGATTTACACCCGTTTCAAGGAACTGCTTGACCGCAGGCGGCTCAGGATCATCCTTCGGGGCAATGTTCAAGTCCAGAACTTCGCCCGTAATCGTGTTACGGAAGGGGTCCAATGCCATCGCTGCTGCCGGCAGAACCACCATTGACAGACCAACAAGCACTATCTTCGTGAGTTTATTCATCCTTGACGTCCCTCTGGGGTCTTCGCGAGCTCGTCCAGGGGAATGCCTTCTTCCTTCAGGATGCTCTCGATTTCAGGTTTCGCTTTTTCTAGCGCAGCATTGACCTCAGCCAGCAGCTGCTTGTCATCCTTCCGCACTGCAATCGATTGATCGAAGTGGAAAGGCAGATGCTGTCCATCACTGCGCGTGGCGTTGTCGGGAACTACAACGAGCTTCAACGCATTGCCGCGATCCTTGACGTAACGTGCGACTTCAGGAGAAAACACCACCGCAAAATCGGCCTTTCCGGAGGCAACGTCATCGACATAGCGCTGCGGATCGACACGAATGTACTGGTTACGCTTGCTCTTGAAGCCGACCAGCGACTTCATGTAGTTGAAGTTCGAATTGAACAGACCAAGTTTCTCAAGCATCACCTGAGCTGGACTGTCCTGAGACATACCGATCTTCGATGCCTTGAGAATGTCCGGGCTATCCCAGCTCGTAATGTCGAGCGGAGAGTCCGAACGCATTACGAACACGTAGGGCGCGCGATAATAGGGATTGGAGGTCAGCACCCGCTCATCGCCCGTATCGAGGCCAATCACGACATCACAGTTGTTTTTGTCGAGCTGATCCCGAACGAGATAAATTGCCGGCTTATCCGTCCATACAAACCTGGCGCGCTTGCCCATTGCTTCGGCAAGAACCTTGCCGATTTTATTCTCAAAGCCATTGCCGTCACGCATTGAGTAGGGCTTCTCAACTTCGGAAGCGCAAATGCGGAGAACAGACGGATCTGGCGGAGTTGCTTTCTTAGCTTCTTCTGCCGTTGCCGACAGAGCGGTGAAGCTTCCTGCCATCACGGCAACCGACAAAAACGCGAAGGCCGACTGATGGAATTTTGATGTCTTGCTCATATTGACGCTATGCTTTCATGAAGCAGATCTGCTCCGGCGCCGAGCTTATCTTGAGTGGTCTACGCCCGACACTAATCGCCACTTTGGCGATGATGCGGAGACAGCATCCTAACCGTTGGAGGAGTGTACGGATCGGCGCTGTGGGGCGGGAGCCCCCGCCAGGTTGCTCAGCAACCCAGCGGGAACACCCTGCTCCTCATCAGAGCTTCGGCAGCTGCGGCGGATACTCGTCGAGCATCACGTCCTCAGAGTAGGGGCTCTTGCCGTCAAGCGAGAAGACAAGAAGACCACCACCCATCTGGGTCCAGTTGGCGAGATGCTTGAACGCACCCACGGCACCGAGACCAGCAGTCGGATCGTTGAGGTCGAACACCAGACCAACACCCGGCCAACCACCAACGCCGTAGTAAATGGCGACGTACTGGGTGCCCTTGTGCAGGTAGGTCATCGGGTAGCCAATAGCGCCCGACGGCATCTTGAACTTCCAGAGAAGCTCACCGGTGTCGCTGTCGCGAGCCTTCAGGTAGCCATCCAGCGTTCCGTAGAACACCAGGTCGCCACCGGTAGCCAGCGTACCACCCCAAGCGGCGAAGCGTTCCATCACTTCCCACTTATAGTCGCCGGTGATGGCGTTGTATGCCTTCACCTGACCAAGGCCGAGGTAGTTCTGACGGTCACCCTTCGGACCCGGGTACATCCACAGCGTAGCACCGACGAAGAACTGGCCGGCACGATACGGCAGCATGAACGGTTCCCAGTCCATGCAGATGTGGTTGATCGCCATGTAGAACAGCTGGCGGTTCGGATCGTAAGAGTCGTGAGCCTGATCGTGGTAACCCATGGCCGACGGGCAAACGTTCGTTGCCTTGTGGTCCATACGGGTGCCGTACTCAGGATCGCGGACCGGGATACCGGTCTTCAGGTCGACGTGCGTCCAGACGTTGACGGTGTCGTCGATCTTGTCAGCGGAGATCAGGTCACCGTTGGTACGATCGAGGGTGTATACGATACCGTTACGGTCAGGATGGGTCAGCAGCTTGCGGACCTTGCCCGACTTGTCCTTCTGAGTGGAGAGCATGATAACGTTCACGCCCGCGTAGTCCCACTCGTCGTGCGGCGTCTTCTGGTAGCCGAAGCGAAGCTCACCGGTGTCAACGTCGCGAGCCATGATGGTCATGGTCCACTTGTTGTCGCCCGGACGCATCGTCTCGTTCCACGGAGAGGGGTTGCCCGATCCGTAATAGATCAGGTTCTCTTCGGGATCGAATGCGTACCAGCCCCAGTTCGTGCCGCCGCCGATGCGCCAGGCATCGCCTTCCCAGGTCGACGTTCCGAGACCCTTCTGGCCGTAATGCGGGTTGGCTTCGTTGAACTTGTCGCCGATACCAACTTCGTCATCCGGACCCGTGGCATACTTACGCCACACCTGGGCACCCGTCTTAACGTCGTAAGCGGTTGCGTAACCGCGAACACCGAGCTCAGCGCCCGACGAACCGATGATCACGAGGTCCTTAACAACGTAAGGAGCGATCGTCAGCGTCGAACCGACCTTGATGTCAGAGTTTTCGAGCTTCCAGAACTCTTCGCCCGTCTCAGCGTTCAGAGCAACAACGTGGCCGTCAAGCTGGTTGTTGATGATGAGGGAAGGGGTCTTACCATCGCCCGGCCAGTAGGCCAGACCACGGTTGACGAGGTCGCAGCAAGCAACCGAGCGCGCAGCAGGATCCTGCTTCGGCTTGTGCTGCCACTTGATCTTGCCCGGATTGTTCAGGTCCAGAGCATAGACGTTGTTCGGGAAGGAAGAGTTAATGTACATCACGCCGTCAACGACGCGCGGTGTACCTTCGTGACCGTGAAGAAGACCGGTCGAGAACGACCAAGCAACCCGCAGATTCTTTACGTTGCTTTTATTGATCTGCTTCAGCGGGCTGTAGTTGTTAGAGTCGTAGTTCTTACCGGTCATAACCCAGGCTTCGTCACTATTCGACAGCTCAATGAGCTTGTCGTTGGCGCTAGCGCCAGTAACGAAGCCTACCAACGCCGCAATCGATGCGGACGCCAGCAAGCCTGACTTGAGGTGTGCTTTCATCAACAAACCCTCGCGTTTTCGCTCCCAGGACAAAGGCGGTTCCTTAAGGATACAGATGACCCCGCTCATACGTTTTGTATGAGCAATGAAGTCGTCTCCGCCTTCTTTAGAGGTGCAGTGATCAGTCGCAGTTACTCGTCTGAGCTGCACGAGCTGAGTAAGGTTCCTTGCGGAATCCTGTCTCGGCCGTGAGGAAAGCTAGAACGCACATGTTGTCGCGTCTTTAGGTCAACTTCCAAGAGTCTCATGGCAAGAGTGGCAACGTGTATGCAAGTCATGCCGTCGCGCTGCGCCGCAAAGCCGCGCTAGGATACCGAAGTGTCGCACCGGAACTACCCAACACTTTAGTGGACCGGGAAAAACGCCCGATAGAACTTCCAAACAGGTGAACCCAATATGGCTCTCACTAAGCACTTAATGCCGCCGCTACGATTGCCATCATGCTGCGCTTGCACATTGATTGCAGCCCTAGCTTTCGTACTGACTGGCTGTGGAGAAGAGCCAACGCCGGAGGCATCGGCGCCGCCAACGCCGGTCGCAACGGAAAAACCCACGTTTTATAATCTGACTTGGCTCAGACAAATCGATCCGACCCCCGCGGAACAGTGGCTTGCTAGTCGTGAAGTCGGGCATGATCTCGATCTGTACGATCCGGCAGTCACTAAGATGCGGGAAAAGCTGGATATCGCGTCAAAGCGCTTTCGCGATCACCCGCGCATGATTGCCAACCGGGCCGTGCAGCTTGAAGGCATGCTTCAGGAGAAGAAAATCGCCGAGCGCGCGCCGGAAATTATTGATACGCTGTGCGAAGTTCAGCTTTCAGGCCGGTCGGTTGAGAGTTTCTCATCGTTGACGCAGCAATATTACAATTTGCGCATGGAAGGGCTGGACCGGGACAAGGCTATTGTCACGCTGCGGCAGCAAAATCCGTAAGGTTCATGACAGGTTACTGACAGCGGGCGGGAATTCTTGCTATCCGTTAAGTCGTGGCAAGAGACCCGCAACGCGATGTGGCGCCCCTCTTGCCAATTGCCGGCTGGCACCCAACCTGTTGCCAATAATTCCCTTGCAATCGCCCTTCCCACCTCACATAGGGATTAACTGTTACAATATTTCATCGCAGAAAGACGCTGTTGAATGAAGGTTCTGGTCATAGACGACCATCCGATTGTCGCTCAAGGCTGCCGTCGGCTTCTCGAGGATGCGGGAGTTGACGAGATTTTCGTCGCTGCCACTCTCTCCGAAGGATTTCGTCTTTATCGGCAAAAGCAGCCTGACCTTATTATCGTTGATCTTTCCATGCAGTCGGGCGCGCTAGGGGGCCTCTCCTTTATCCGCCGCCTGCGTGTCCACGACGAGCGAACCGCTATACTCGTTCTCAGCATGCACTCCGACCGCATGATCGTCAGCCGCGCGCTGGAGGTCGGAGCCAATGGCTACGTACTGAAGGACACCTCCCCGGAGGAGTTCTCCAAGGCGTTCCGCCGGGTGCGTGACGGCCAGCCCTATCTCAGCCACGACCTCGCCTCGCAGATCGCGTTCATGGAAGCGCGCGGCGATCGCAACCCGCTCAGCCGCATGACGCTGCGTGAACTGCAGACGCTGTCGCTGATTGCCGAGGGCAAGCCTTACATCTCGATCGCAGAAGAGCTGCACGTCAGCTACAAAACGGTGGTGAACACCTGCGCCCAACTTAAGGCCAAGCTGGGTGTGCGCACGCTGCCGGAGCTGATGCGCATCGCCATTCAGCACCTGCCGAACATGCCTGGGCGCTCGACGCTATAATCGCTGTTTTGAGTGTCACTGAAGAACAAAAAAGCCCTCGATCGCTTAGGCAATCGAGGGCTTTTGTCATGTATATCGCCAGAAGATGCGGATCAGAAAACCTGCATCACTTCTTTTCGTCTTTCTTGTCTTGCTTGGTCTCGGGCGGGCAATCCGGGCCGATATATTCACCATCGAGCGTCACGCCCATGGTCTGGAATCCATCCGGCGGATCGAACGTCATCTTCATGATGGCGCGGTAGCGCTTGTTGAAATCGCCACCGAAGACGGTGCTCATGGTCTGCTTGGCATACGGCCGCTTGCAGACGATGGTGACGATGGTTTCCGTACCGGCCTTCTCGACCTTCGGCTCGCCGCAGTCGCCGTTATCAGCCGGCATGGCGATACTGTCATCGGGACCAATACAGGTATCGATGGTGGTCTTGCCAAGGTTGGCGGCAACCGTCGTGATGCGCCAGTGTCCCGGCTTACGCTTCGGAATGTCTGCCTGGCTTAGCTCTACCTTATCTGTCTTCTCGGTCGCCTCCGCAGCCGGCTTCTGATCTTCAGCGGTGGCAATTCCAGCGACAGGCAGCGCCAGCCCAAACATAACGGCGGCGCAGATTGTTGTTTTTACGCGCATTCGCATTTCCTCCCAATGGGTTGAGAACCTAGCTCAATCGCCCACCGAGCGGAGTGGAGCAAGTGGCCCAATCCGATAATATCTATCTCCCCGATATATTGGATTATTTTCCCGTAATGCGCGCGGCATCGCCAGCTATTGCAGCGCACAACGGGGAAGCGGGCGCACCGTTCCCCACAGCCCGCTGGTCCGATACCTTCCCGACGGTCAGCTTTTCTCTTCCACGCGCGGATCCTGCCCGCCGCGCAGAATTGTATTTCCATCGTAACGCGAGCGCTGATCGACGGCCGTGCTGGCCCAATCCTGCTCGTTCATCTGGCCGCTCTGGCCATACGCGGCCAGCGCGTTGCCATAGGTAACCTTGCGCACGTCGTCAGCCGATACGCCCGCCGCAGCCAGCAGCTCGGCCGTCTTCGGAACCGACAGCGGATCGGAGATGCCCCAGTCACACGCGGAATCGACGATCAGCTGATCGGCGCCGTACTGGCGGACGATTTCCAGCATACGCGGCGCGGTCATTTTCGAATGCGGGTAGATGGAGAAACCGGCCCAGAAGCCACGCTCCGTCACTTCGCGCACGGTCTCCTCGTTGACGTGATCGATCACAACCCGGTTGGGCGCGAGATTGTGCTCGATGATGATGTCCATCGAGCGTGATGCGCCCTTTTTCTTGTCGCGGTGCGGCGTGTGGACCATGACCGGAAGGTCAAGCTCGCGCGCCAGATCGAGCTGCAGGCGGAAATACTTTTCCTCAAGCGCGGTTTGCTCGTCGAAACCGATCTCGCCGATGGCGACGACACCTTCCTTGGTGGCGAACTCCGGCAGAATTTCCATCACGTCTTCGGCCAGCGCCTCGTTGTTGGCTTCCTTCGAATTGAGGCCGATGCAGCAGTAATGCTGGATGCCGAACTGACTGGCTCGAAAGCGCTCAAAGCCAAGAATGTGCGAGAGATAATCGCGATAGCTGCCGACGTTGGTGCGCGCCTGCCCGATCCAGAAAGCCGGTTCGATCACAGCCACGATGCCCGCAGCGGCCATCGCCTCATAGTCATCGGTGGTGCGCGAGATCATGTGCGCATGCGGATCGATAAAGGGCATCGGAAATTCCGTCCTGTTCTTTTCATGCCTGCTCGACGAACATCGTATCAGATGTGCAGCGCCGACACATGCTGTTTGTGATATTATCCGCTTCAGGGCAGACTGGGATGGTCGGATAGCTTGGCGATGCCGGCATCATACAGCCGATCCCAGGTCAATTCGCCAGCGCGGATCGATGCGGCCAGCGGCCCATCAGCATCGAGCAGTGCAAGTGCTTCCGGCGTCGCGCATTCAGACAAAGCCAGCGCACCCGCGCGGTGCTCGTCCCGATCCGCCGAACGGAACACCCTGGCCAGATCGTCCAGATAGCGATTGCCGGCAAACGGCCCAACACAACGCCACAGCTCGGGACTGACAACGCGGCCCGCCGCCCAGCGCTCGTGCGCATAATCGACCAGCATGCGCGCCAGATCAGCGTTGCGGCGTTCGTCCAGCTTCACGACCGGAACCAGCGTGCTGTTGATGAAGAGCGTCTTCACAACCATCTGATTCCACATCGCCTCACTGAACTGCTCGGCCGGATATGGGCTGTTGTGCGCAACGGCTTCGAAGATTGGCTGCACGGCGGAGCGGATGCCTTCACCGGCCGTGGCAAGATTTGCTTCTGCGCGCGGATACAGCGGCAGGCCGCGCAGCAACGCGAGCTGCTCACCGATTTCACCGGAGCGGAATAGCCGATCAAGCCGCGCAGCGAAGCCTTCTTCGCCCGCCGACGAAGCAGCACTGGCCAGAAGCAGGAAAACGCGGGCCGCCTGATCGGTCGACCAGTCGCGCGCATTGAAGCCCGGCCGCACCGCTGCTGCGGCGGCCAATTCCTGTGCTGTCAGATCAAGCGGCGCTTTACCGACCTTACGCGGCGCCAGTCCAATCGCCATGGTGAGCACGCGCTGATCGGGGGCGGCTGCGATTTTCTCGGCCTGATCATCCAGCCACTGGAGCGCTTCCGAACTGACGCGCGCGGCCAGCCATCCGCGCAGCAATCCCATGCGGGTTGCGGTTTCAGATCCATCCTGCATCGTTCAGCTTCCCCCGCTCACGTGTTCCGGAGCGACCACATATTCCGCAATCGCGATGCGCCTGCCGCCTTGCATCAGACCGATGTTGCATCTCTTCGGATGTAAGGTCCGAAGTTACACTGGTCTAGGTCGCGGGTACGAACCGTTGCAGAACCAGCGTGAGCCCGAAACAAAGGAGACATGCGATCGCCGCATAATGCACGCCCGTCGTCGTCGCGAACAGTGCATCAACGAGGGAAATAGCTGCAATAAGCAATGCAACCGCCTGCGATACGTCACCCGCAGCGCGGCGCCGCAAAAGCGTTGCGACACGCCAGCCAACCGCCGCCAGCATGACATAGATCAGCAATGAGAGCGGGGAGAATGCTCCGGAGACGGCCGCAACGATAACAGGGGCGGCCAGCAGCGAAAGCGGCCACAGGCTCGTAACACGATCAACGTTTTCCAGCCGGGCAGTGAACGTGAGTCCGGCAACGTAAGCCAGCAACGCGGCCGCCGGAACGAGCACATCGAACTGCACGTCCGGAAACACCACCAGCCCAGCGGCGACATAAACCAGCGCGCGGCATAGGCCCATAACGAACGGCGCAACCGGATTGCCCTTGTGGTGCCAGTTGTAAAGGATGATGGCGCCGCCCAGAGCGAGGCCGGCAAGGCCCGCCTCCTCGCGCTCAAATGCCAGCAGCACGATGCCGATGACGAGAAGCGCGGCACCGACCGCAAACACCAGTTCCGGTGCGATACTGCCGGAAGGGATTGGCCGCTCGGGGCGCTCACGCGCATCGATCTCGCGATCAAAGGCATCGTTGAGATACATGCCGCCGACGTACATCAGCGAAATTGCCAATGCGGTGACGGCCGTGGAAAGCAGTGCGCCGCCGCCGGCCAGAGCACTGGCGGCGATCACGTTGCTCCACACCGTTGGCAGGTTGGAAACGCGGCCCAGCAGCAGCGCTGTGCGCCACGGGCCTATGCGCCCAGTTGCGAGCGAACCCATTGCAGCTCCCGCGCGATATCGTTGCTGATGTCGCTGGCCCGCAGATCGGCGGGCAGCACATCCCAGGTGTAGGTTTCAACTTCGAGGTGAGGCGCGAGCGCGCTTTGCCTGCATGCCGCGAGCAGATCGATCAGCGGCGCGTGGGTGGATTGCAGCACGCCAGGCGCTTGCCAGAACAACGGCACATGGCAATGTACGCGCCATTCGGTGGCTTGCGCGCCGCCATCGAGCGCAGCGATTGCCTCGGGCAGATCGAGATAACGGGTTAGCTCGCCATCCCGCTGGGCCACGGTCTGATGCAGATAGACGCCGTCGTCGAATGCCAGTAGGAGCCGCGCCGCCTCAGCGTCAGGTGCGGGAACGCGCAACGCCGCGCTGAGCTGGATTTTCGGCACCGCGATGCCGGCTTCGCTGAGGCGGGCCATGCTGGCGACGGGATCTTCGAACTCGACGGCGGCATGGCAGACATCAAAACAGACACCCAGATGCTGGCGCAAGCGCTGCTCAGCCACAGCGGGATCGTCGATGTTAGCCGCGCGCGCGAAAGCTTTCACGGCATCAGGCGCAAACACCCGACCGTTGAAGAACGCGATCGCTTCATCGGTTGTTTCAAGGAAGCAGTGCGGCTCGGGCTCAAGCGCAAGGCTGATGTGTTTGCCTGAAGCTTCGCTCAGCGCATAGAGCTGCGCGGCGCACGCGACCAGGTTATCGACGATCGCTGCGATATCGGGTTCGGTTGCGATGGCTGGCTTGAAGCCACCCGGCACGGTGCTGATGCTGCCAGCCATACCCTCGGGCAGCAGCACGCTTAGAATGTACGCCGCCGCATCGGTGAAGCGCAGACGCTCCTGCGTGCGCCAGTCGGGCTCATAGACCTGCTCCTTCACGCGGGTGGCGTGGAAGGTGCCATACGGAAACGCGTTGACGGTAAAGACGTAGAAGCCTTCAGCGTCCAGAAACGCCTTTAATTCCCGCACCCGTTCTGGATCGGCCAGATCGTCGACCGCGGCTGCCGAAAGCCGCAAGCCGACGCCCATCGGCGCATCGGGAGAAACCTGCTGCTTGACCGCCGGCAAATTGCGTCGGAGCGCGGCAAAAATTTCTTCCCAGGTCTCACCGGCATGGATGTTGGTGCAGTAGGTGAGGTGCGGCGTACCGGGCAGCGACAGCCGCATCAATGACCATCCTGCGGACGCAGCCATTCGATCGCTTCATCGATCAGCGCGTGGTCCATTTCATGCACGTCCACGCTGATGCCGAGATCGGTCAGCAAGGTGATGGTGAGCTGACCGCCCAGATGCTCGCGGAACTCTTCCAGTCCGGCCAACAGCAGACGCTTGCCCGCCGCGTTGCGCATATCGCAGGACGGATGCCACAGGTTGAAGCCCAGCCGCTCCAGCAGCGCACGGACGCGCTCGTCACCGCCCGGCGGCATCAGACCAGCCAGCACGGAATAACGCGTATCGATGGCAACGCCGATGGCAACCGCCTCGCCGTGGCGGAGATCGTAGTGGGACAGCGCTTCCAGCTTGTGCGCCGACCAATGGCCGAAATCCAGCGGTCGGCCGCTGCCGCGCTCGAACGGATCGCCACCACCCGAAATTTGCCGCATGTGCAGCAGCGCGCAATGGCGGATCAACCGGTCCAGCGGTTCAGAAGCGAACAGCGCCAGCGCCTCGGCCTTTTCTTCAAGCCAATTGAAGAATGCGCCGTCACGGATCAACGCCACCTTCACCGCTTCAGCCATGCCAGCGCGCTTATCGCGGCCTGGCAATACATCGATGAAGGCTGAATCGTTGATGACGGCAGCAGGCGGCACAAACGTGCCCAGCATATTCTTGAAGCCGAACGCATTGACACCATTCTTCACGCCGACGCCGGAATCGTTCTGCGCCAGAACCGTGGTGGGAACGCGAATGTGCCGGATGCCGCGATGGGTTGTTGCAGCCACATAGCCGATCAGATCCAGCAATGCCCCGCCGCCGATACCGATCACATAGCCGTGGCGATCCATCTTGTGGTTCACCAGCAGTTGCTGCAGGCGCTCAACCAGCGCCGGATCGTTCTTGCATTGCTCACCGCCCGGAACCAGCTCCGGCGGCCCAACCATTTCCATCGTGTCGGCATGCGCCGCCGCGTAGGCCGTTATGCGGCGCTTGAGATCGGGCATCTCGCGCAAGAGGCCTTCGTCGATGAAAAATATTGTGCGCCGCCGCGAACCGGAACCGGACCGTTCGATGGATTCAGCAAGGACCTGATTTCCTTCCGAAAACAGATCCCGCGTAAAATAGACCGGAAACTCGTATGGCACCGTGAAGCGCTGGACGAACGCCCGTTCTTCGCCGGTGCATTCGATTTTCGCTAGTGCATCGCTGACCGATGAAACCACTTTCGCCGCTTCCCCTTCCAACACCCTGCATTTGCAGTGGTATTCTTGACCCATAAACAAACGGGCTGGCTTTACTTATCGCATCTTGGACAGCGCCAGCATTCGGATGTCTGCGCAGCACAAAGATGGAAGCAGCCGCTTTAATCATGCGCGGTTTGCCAGGGGCAAGCAACGGTTTTGCTTCAACTTTTCTCGCGCAGCCACCGCACCGGCGCTGACCTGTTTCAATGTTTGGAAAAAATCGAAGGAATAAACAGCAAAACCGGTTACCTCGTTTGCCAAAACGAGGTCAATTTGTGCATTTTGGGAGGGGGTCCATTGCCGCAGTGACATTCATTCACTAGCGTTCGGCTTGCGTGGCGAGGTGCACAACAAACACTCGGTTAGCTGAGTAATTGCATGTGATTTCGTTCGCAACGTGAAAAATGGTCGCTACGCGACAGATCGAAGACATCCGATCGCAGGGCGACTTTCAGAGACTTATGAAATGGGAGAACGCTCTATGAGAATGCGGTTGCTGCATGCCGCTTCGATGGGCATGGCCCTCGTTGGAGCACTGGGAACGACCGCTGCGGTCGCCCAGACTGTGCCGACAGAGCCATCGCAGGTCGCACGGCCGCCTGGACAACTTCCAGGTAATCCGAAGATCGCCCTCGTCAAGGTCGCCGACGGTTTCAACGATCCTGTTGGTGTCGCTTCGGCATTTGACGGCTCGGGTCGTATCTTCGTCGTCGAACGCGTCGGCAAGATCAAAGTTGTCAAGGACGGCAAAACTCTTGAAGCTCCGTTCCTCGACCTGACCAAGAACACGCCGCTCGGCTCGGAAGTCCAGACGGGCTTCGTTGAGCAGGGCCTGTGGTCAGTGGCGTTCCACCCGAACTTCAAGGAAAATGGCTACTTCTTCGTGAGCTATTCGTCCTTGCCGTTCAACGGCGCGCACATCATCGCCCGCTACACGGTTGATCCCAACAGCCCCGACGAAGTGACGGTCGAACAGGCCAACAAGTCGGTCAAAGTGATCATGAACATCCCGCAGCCGTACTACAACCACTACGGCGGTGGCATTGCGTTCGGTCCCGATGGCTATCTCTACATCGGCAAGGGTGACGCTGGCTGGGAGGGCGACCCCCTCAACGCCGGTCAGGACACCAAGGTGCTGTGGGGCAAGATCCTTCGCATCGACATCAACACGCCTGACGATGTCGCCTACACCATTCCGCCGACCAACCCATTCGCGAAGGCCTATCAGGACCGCATGATGGCCCTGTTCGGCATCACCGAAGAAGGCTTCTCCAAGATCCACATGGGCGCACGCCCGGAGATCTGGGCCTACGGTCTGCGCAACCCCTACTCGCTCGACTTCGATAAGAAGACGGGCGCGCTGTTCATCGCTGAAGTTGGTCAGAACCACTGGGAAGAGATCAACTGGCAGCCTGCAGACAGCAAGGGTGGCCAGAACTACGGCTGGAAGTTCAACATGGGCACGCACTGTCACCCCGCGTTGGGTCCTGACGACAAGTGCCCGATCGTTGGCACGCTGCCCGTCGCAGAATATCCGCACCAGGAGCCATATCCGGGCGCAGAGAAGCTGAAGGAAGGCTGGGGCTGCTCCGTTCAGGGTCTTGGCGTCGCCAACTATGCTGGCATGACTGGCGTGTACCTGACGGGCGACTGGTGCTCGGGCCGCGTGTTCGGCACCGGCTGGGACGGCAAGAAGTGGCAGATCCAGGAAATGCTGCAGACCTCGCTGCAGTTCACCTCCGGTAACATCGACGAGGACGGAACTGTTCTCGCCGTAAACTGCGACTGCTTCTACACGGACGACAAGGGCCCGCTGGCTAACCCGCCGGGCGCTCTGTGGAAAGTAGTTGCTGCTGACAAGGTGCCTGCCGGCGCCGAAGTCGCCAAGACGAAGAAGTAATCGCTAGCCGATCGCTTCGGTGGCAGGGCCCAGTGCTTGAAAAGCTGACGCTTGTAGAAAAGCTATGCTTGTAGAGTCTGGGCCCTGCCCCCACATCTGACCTTCAAGGCCACTGAATGATTTCGTGACAATCGGCAGTGGTTTTATTCAATTGTGCTTCTGTTCGGAAAACGGGTGCCACCTATTCCGCGGCTGCACTGTGAAGCGTGCTCTTCCAGGCTTTTGCCTTCAAAATCTCCTGGGACGCACTCTGCCTTGAACGTGCACCGATACCGGGCGCACTTTAGGAAAGTTCCGCCTCCATGCCGGTCAAATTTCGCCATCTCTCAGCTGCCGCGTTTGTTGCGTTTGCGTTCGCTGCCACTGTTCCTGCAGTTGCAGTGGAGTTCAAAAGCGCGCTCGACGATTCCCCGATCGACCTCGATCCGATCAAGGGGGAAGAGTTCACCGACGCTGTGAAGAAATTCCATGAAACAGGCGAAAACCCCTACAACGGCAACGCCGAAGAAATCGCCGCCGGACAAAAGCTCTACAACGCCAACTGTCAGGTCTGTCATAAGCCTGACGGTTCAGGCGGCATGGGCCCTGCGCTGAACGACGACATGGTTGTCAATCCGCGCGCCAACACAGACGTTGGCATGTTCGAGATCATTCACTCCGGTGCTGCCGGTGCCATGCGTCCGTTCGCCAAGCGTGGCATGACGCAGGACCAGATGCTGAAGATCATCGCCTTTATCAATACGCTCAAGAAGTGAGCCGGCTTAGCCGAAACAATCGTCAGTGATGCAGTCTCTCCTCGTTCTCAATATCGTCGGCCTCACGCCGGAACTCATTGGCGATCACACACCCAACCTGAAACGGTTCGCGCAAGCGGGCGCTATGCGCCCCTTGCGTACGGTGACGCCCGCCGTGACCTGCTCCGCGCAGGCTACGTTCCTCACCGGACTGCCGCCCGGCGGCCATGGCGCGGTGGCCAACGGCTGGTTCTTCCGCGACCTTTACGAAATCTGGCTCTGGCGCCAATCCAACCGCCTGTTGAGCGGCGAGCGCGTGTGGGATGCCGGCAAACGGCTCGATCCCGCGTTCACCTGCGCCAACATGTTCTGGTGGTACAATATGGCGTCGGACGCGGACATCGCCGTCACGCCGCGCCCGATCTACAAGGCCGATGGCCGCAAGCTGCCGGATTGCTACGCGCAGCCTTCGCGGCTTCGCGATGAGCTGACGGAAAAGCTCGGGCCGTTCCCGCTGTTCTCGTTCTGGGGGCCAGCGACAACCGTTGCATCGTCGCGCTGGATTGCGGATGCCTCGCTGCATGTGATGCAGCAAAGCGATCCGACACTGACGCTCGTTTATCTGCCCCATCTCGACTATTGCCTGCAGCGCGTCGGGCCGGAAGATCCGTCGATCGCCAAGGATCTGGCTGAGATCGATGCGGTAGCGGGCAGCCTGATCGATGCAGCCGCTGCGTCGGGCCGCGATGTGATCATCCTGTCGGAATACGGCATCGTGCCGGTCAGCAAGCCGGTGCACATCAATCGCGCGCTGCGCGAAGCGGGGCTGCTCAGCGTGCGCGTTGAACAGGGCGGCGAGTTGCTTGACCCGCCACAGTCGCGGGCGTTTGCGGTTGCCGATCATCAGGTGGCGCATGTGTACGTGAGCGATCCTGCGTACATTGATGAGGTGCGCGCGCTGCTGCTGAAGCTGGATGGCGTTGCCGAAGTCTGGGGCGAGGAAGAAAAGCGCGCCAACGGGCTGGCGCATGAGCGCTCGGGCGAACTCGTCGTCATCAGCGAACCCGATGCGTGGTTCACCTATTATTACTGGCTGGATGACACGCGCGCGCCGGATTTTGCCCGCTGCGTGGAGATTCACCGCAAGCCGGGCTACGATCCGGTCGAATTGTTTCTCGATCCGGCAATCAAAGCGCCGAAACTTGCAGTGGGGTGGCGTCTGTTGAAACGTAAGCTTGGCTTCAGATCATTGCTTGACGTGATACCGCTGGATGCATCGCTGGTGCGCGGCTCGCATGGGCGCGCCGACACGCCGGAAGCGCGCAGCCCGGTCATCATGTCGTCGCGGGCGGAGCTTCTGCCTGAAGGCACATGCGAGGCGACCGCCGTGAAGCAGATCATGCTCGACCATATTTTCGGGCCGCAGACGGGTGATGGCGCATCGTCGTCGCCGGGGCACGCGACGTGATGATCGACGAGCTGGAACACGTCATTCTCGTCGATCCCGACGACCAGCCGCTGGGCACCGAGCGCAAGATTGAAGCGCACGTAGAAGGCAAACTGCATCGCGCGTTTTCAGTGCTGATCCATGACGGCAACGGGCGCATGCTGCTGCAGCAACGGGCGCCGGAGAAATATCACTCAGGCGGGCTGTGGACCAACGCGTGCTGCGGGCATCCGCGCCCAGGTGAGGCAACTATCGACGCAGCGCGCCGCCGGCTGATCGAGGAAATGGGCATCGATTGTCCGCTGGTGCCGCTGCATGCGCTGACCTATCGCGCCGATGTTGGCAACGGCCTCATCGAACATGAAGTGGTGCATCTGTTTGTCGGCCACTGGCACGGCGCGGTTGCCGCCGATCCGTCCGAGGTTTCCGATTACGCCTGGAAGGCGCTGAACGAAACGCGGGTCGAAGCGCGCGATCAGCCAGAGCGTTTCACCGCCTGGTTCCGCGTCTACCTGGATCGGCAGGATACCGACTGGTTCGCTGCTTAGGATTTTCTCTTTTGCACCGGCGACACCCCGCCGGGGCGCCGGCCGCCGAGCTACTTTTGTTGCGCCTTGCGACTCCCCTTTGGGGAGCCGGCCGCAAGGCGCGGAATTCCCTTACCTCTACACGCCGGCATCCCGAAAACGATCGGGATCTACGCCAGCTTCAACACCGGATCGGGTGAAAGTGCGTGCGTGCTTCTCGGCGGCGCGCGCCTTCTACCAAATCAGTGGCCCCCCGGCCGACGTCGGGAGAACGTAGTGCTATATTTGCGCTGGCGCCTGCCCTCTGGTCAGCTCGCCGCTAGCGCGCGCGGTCTGGTGAACGGAACGCTGGCCGCCGATGCGGTGGCGCTCAGGTGAAATGACCTCGGCGGGAACAGGCCCCGCAGCTATTCAGCGGTGTCGGCTGTCTTGGTGTCGGCTGTCTTGGTGTTGGCCGCCTTTGTGCCGACTTCTGCCGCAACGCTTCCGGCATCGAGCGCTTCAGCTTTAGTCGCAGCAGCCGACTTGGCATCCGCGGTTTCAGGCTTTGCGTCTGACCCTGCCGCAGCAGCAGCGGCGGGCGCGTCGTCCTTCTTGCCGAACGTGCTGCCGGCCTCCTTGAACTTCATCGCGTGCGCATCGTCGGCCGAGCCCTTGGTGCCTGCAACGATACCGAACTCCAGCGGTTCGTCCTGGGCATATCGCTTTCCGAGCTTTTGCGCGATCTCGGCACGCGCGGTTTCGACGCCCAGATAGAATGCGTGGCCCGCATCCGCCCGCGTATCGATGTGCGGAAACAGCTCAAACGGATCCTGCCCGACGGCATGTCCGTTGCGGTTGTAGATGTGAATGCCGTCCTCAGCGACCTCGATGCGATAGTTCGGATCACGGATCTGGCTGGCCAGAAACTCGATTTCCTCCGGCGTCGATGCAAAGCCTTTGCGGTCGCGCAGAGCCATCAGACCACCGCCAAACCCCTGTGGCAGCGCGTTCGCCTGCTTGGCCGCGTAGTATTCGCGCCGCGCATAGTCGAATTCCTTGATCGCGGTGCGGCAGTGCGGGCTGACCTGAACCGCCAGCACCGCGGTGATGTTCAGCTCGGAACAAATGCCCATCAGCAGCGCATTGATGCCGGTGGTGTCAGCGTCCGTGAGTTCCGTCAGGTTGCCGATGCCCATCAGGATGGGAATATCCGGACGACGCATCCTCAGATCGTAATAGCGCGCTATCGAAGCGGCGAAGCCGTAATGGATCGGGTCGAGGATCGGATCGGCATAGTAAGGCCGCCCCTTGGCGATCATGATGTCGATGACGCGATCGAGCGACGCCATATCGGCCGCGCCCGATGACACCAGCACCGGCGCTGCCGGGCCTTCATCGACGATTGAAATGTTTTTTTCCGACAGGCTAAGCAGGAAGTCGGCGCCCGCACGCGTCGCGCGCGATAGCTCCTCGGAATTGAAACTGTCGACACTGACGCGCGCGCCATCGGCATGCAGCGCAGCGATGGTTTCTTCCAGATGCGGAAACGGACTGTCGGGCAGACAGCCAAGATCGATTACGTCCGCGCCCTCTCCCCGCAGTTTGCGCGAGCGCTCAATGATCTGATCGACCGACATCGTGGTTGCGTCGACGATCTCGGCAAAGATCGTCATGTTGTGCTGGGACAGATCCACCTTCTGCCGCGCCTGCCCCAGATACTCGGGCAAGTCCGCGATCTCATCCGGCCCGCGCTCAAATCGCGTGCCGAAAAAATCCGACAACCGCTCAAGATCGCCACGGAAGCGCCCCGGCATGATCACGCGATCGACGCGATCCGGCAGCTTGAGGCGCCGCTCGACGATATCGGTGGTCATCAGTGCAGCCACCTTGACGCCCACGTTCGCGACGACGGGCTCGATGGTTTCACCACCGATCTCGTTCGCCATTCTTTTCACCCGTGGTTCCGCCAGCGAACCGGTGACCAATACGACGCGCTCTGTCATGGGCCGAATGTCTCAATACCAGGGGGCGACCGCAAGGGCCCCGCCTGCATAGAATTGTGAAGCAGAGGTTGCGAACAATTTGCTCATTACCGCAACCCTACGCACATTCGGCAGAAAAATGCTTCGAAAGCCGCGCAAATCATCAGGGCAGCGTTGTGGCCACTGGCAACTATAGCCGCTGAAAGCCGGCGCCGAAATTGAACCGACGTCGCGGACCGGAGCTTTAGCTGCCATCGGCCTCATTTGCGGGAACACACCAGCCAACACAACCCGATTTTTGAACCTCTGCGGGAGCCAGCGCGTCGGCGTTACGCCCATGGACGATCACGGCAAGACGATCACGGCGAAGTGCATTCCCTCTCTTCATTGCGGGCAGTAACAATTAAACGTCGAATAGGATTCTGCGATGCTGAGATACTCTCTATCGCTGGTCTGGATCACGGCGCTGATGATTTCATTGCCGAGCGCGCGCCATGCGTGGGCGGGTGAGTGGAGCGCCTACGACACCGCTCAATTCGATACCCTGATCGACAAATGGCGCAAGGGCGGCAAGCAGCCTCGCCGCGCTGCGCTCAGTGTTGCTATCGGCATCAATGGCGAGCTTGTATTCGCGCGCGGTTATGGCGAAGCGCGACCGGGCCAGATCGCTACGGAACGCACCGTCTATCATATCGGATCATTGTCGAAGCAGTTCACCGCTGCGGCAATGCTGAACCTAATAGATAAGGCCCCCGTTTCGCCGCGCTCCCTCACGCCGCTTTCTCTGGCGTCGACTGTCGATGCCGTTCTGCCAGGCTTCGAAAACTGGAGCGCGCCCGAAATCGGTTCACCCGTTACGATCCGGCGCCTGCTGACAATGACATCCGGCCTTCCCAGTCTGCTCAATCGACCACCACCGGGGTCTGACCCCTGGGGCCGCATCAGCTCCGGAGAATTGATTTCAGCGCTGAAGGACCTGCGCCCGAGCGCACGCCCCAAGGTCTTCGCTTACGACAACTTCAACTACTTTGTGTTGTCGCAAATCATCGAAACGGTGAGTTGCAGATCGCCTGACGCCAACGCGCGCGGCTTCATGCCGTTCGTCCGTTCCATGCTGTTGACGCCTCTTGCACTGGACGACACAGGCTTTATTGGCGACCCAAAATCATATCGCGCCGCGCGTGTTGCAACACCCTCATGGGGCAACACACCTTCACACATGCGCCGTCCGGCATTTGTGCAGTCCGCCTGGTTGCAAGGCGCAGCCGACATGGCCAGCTCCGCGACGGATCTGTTCAAATGGAACCGGGCCATTATGCGCGGCACTGCGGTTACGCCTGCCAACCGCCAGTTGATGTTTTCCAACGCCGCGCGTGTCACCCTCGCGAGGTATTATGGCATGGGCTGGTTCATCGATCACGATGCCGGATGGGACTGGTTTACCCACACAGGGTTTGTGCCTGGCTACACAGCCTCCAATGCGATTGTACAGAACCCAGTCAAGGGACACTGGATCAGCGTAACCTTGCTGACGAACGCCGATGGCATGCGCGAGCTGGAAAAGCTTTCCGAGGCTATCGTTCGTATCGCAAAGCGACATTTGCCGCTGGTTGTCGCGCAACCCAGCGAGCCGCGTCCGGCACTGTTCTTTCGCTCAGTGCAATTTGCAGAGCCGCCCGGCCCGCCGCCCTATCTAACCGGCCGGTGATGCGGCGTGCAGCAGCGCGCGAGGTGGATGGGATTACGCCGGTGGCTTGGCCGGATAGAAGATCGCCACTGGCGCGGCATAGGAAGGCAGTTCCAGCGTCGATGGTATTTCCTCGCCCGTGGCCAGGAACTGCGGCAGAAAATGCGTGTGCGCACCATCTGGTGCTTTGCCGTCGGGCGGGGGAATAGGCGCAAAAACCTCAATGCGGGCCTGCGCCGTTTCAACCACGCGGGCGGGGCTGTGCTGAATGATATCCATTCCCACGCCCGCCATCATGGCGGACCACGGCTGACCGATGAAACCACGCAGCTTCGCTGCCAGTTCAGCGTTGCCAGTGCGCACGCAGAAACGACTGAAACGGCGATCGACACCCAGATCAAACAGCGTTTCGCTGCGGTGATCGACATCGACCGCATCGTAGTCAGCGCCGAGCGATGTCACCGTCGAAACTTTCGACAGAGTGGCGCGCACCTGCGGAAAGCCAAGCACGGTGGGGCCATCATCGTCGAACGCGAAGGCGCGCAACTTGTCGGAAGCGTTCAGCCGGAAGATTGCATCGGGCGCGCGGGCGGTAACGCCGTCTTCGTCGATCGTAACGGCGATGTCGCGATCGGGCCGGCATGGAAACTCCGCCACGGCGCCAGGCGGGCCCACAACCCATGTGCCCTGGCGCTGCTCGATGGTTTTCGCAACCCAGGCCTGAATTTCATCGCTTGTCGACGGCAGCAGGCGCACGCGCACGGCCAGCGCCTTGAAGCGCTCGGGCAGTTGCTGCCATATGGCGTCGCGCGCAGCTTCGCCCATGCCCGCCCACGCGCCAATCTCATCGCCGGTGCGCGCGCAGCCCAGACACAGACCAGAAGCTTCATCGAGCTTGCAAACGCCGATGCATGGCGAATGCCGTTGGCGTCTGGCGGCTAAGTTCATTTTAGTTTCCCCAGATATCTTCAGGCAGACAGTTCAGCCGATCGCCCTTCTTGGCACCACAACCAGCTTGTCTTCATCCTCACCGAAAAATGCCTGCACGCCATAGACACGCTGCAAATTCTCAGCGGTGAGAACCTGGCGCGCAGGACCGTCCGCTTCCAGTCTGCCATTGCTGAGCAGCAGCAGCCGCGTACAGAAGCGCGCGGCCAGCGAAAGATCGTGGCATGTCATAAGCACAAGTCGCCCATTGGCGGCCAGCCCCGAAAAGATCTCGGTGACGCGAATTTGATGGGCCGGATCAAGCGCTGACGTGGGTTCATCGGCGAGCATGACGGAACTGGCCTGCGCCAGCGCACGGGCGATCAGCACGCGGGAGCGCTCGCCGCCGGAAAGCTCGGTGATCGGCCGCTCGCGCATGGCGGCGACATCTGCTTCACGCATGGCCGTCTCCACCGCGTCGCGGTCTACGGCTTTGAGCTGCTGCATCGGCGCGATGTGCGGTGTACGCCCAAGCGAAACGACGGTTTCCACCGATAGCGGCCAGGTGGCATCGCGCTCCTGCGCCACGTAGCTCATATTCAGCGCGCGGTGCTTCGCCGCCATCGTGCGCAGATCGACGTTGTTCAGGCTGATGCTGCCGGTGGACGGAATCAGGCCCAGCAGCGCCCGCAGCAGCGTTGTTTTGCCTGAACCGTTGGGGCCGATCAGACCGATGAACTCGCCACCGCTGGCGGCAAACGACACGCCCTGCACGATCTCACGACCGCCCAGCGAAACATGCAGGTTCTCGACATTGAGGCTCGTCATACCAGCCTCCGGCGCTGCTCAAGGATGAGCCATAAAAAGAACGGCGCGCCGACTATAGCGGTCAGGACGCCAAGCTTCAGATCGCGTCCGGGCGCAATGACCCGCACGGCGATGTCAGCGGCCTGCACCGCTGCGGCACCGCCGAGCGCACTGACCGGCAACAGGCGGCTCGGTTGCGAACCAACCAGCGGCCGCAACAGATGCGGCACCACCAGCCCGACGAAACCGATGGTGCCTGAAACCGCGGTGGCAGCGCCCACTGCGCTGGTTGTGCCCAGCACAGCGACCAGCCGCACACGGTCAGGCCGGATGCCCATGCTGGCCGCTACGTCCGGACCTAATGACAGCGCATCCAATGAACGGCCAAGCGAAAACAGCAGCACACAGCCGAGCACGATGAAAGGCGCCGACAACCAGACATGCAGCATCGAGCGATCGGTCAGCGACCCAAGCATCCAGAACACGATTTCAAGCGCCGCAAACGGATTGGGCGAAAGGTTCAACGCCAATGACGTGAACGCCGTTGCCAGCGAGCTGATTGCTATACCCGCAAGGATGAGCATCAGCGGCGTCGCATGGCGTCCCGCCAGCAACAGCAACGCGCTAACCGCGATCAGCGCGCCACCGATCGCCGCGAGCGGAAGCGCGAGAGGAAACAGCGCCGCAAGCCCGGTATAGATGGCCAGCACCGCGCCCAACGAAGCCGATGCGCCAATGCCCAGCACGCCGGGATCGGCCAGCGGATTGCGCAGATAGCCCTGCAATACCGCACCCGATAAGCCCAACGTGGCACCGACCAGAATTGCCAGCAATGCACGCGGCAGCCGGATTTCCTGCATCACCAGTTCAGCGGCTCGATTGCCTATGCCGATCAGGCCGAGAAACGCTGTGACGGGATCGAGCCCGGCCGGACCGACACCAAGCGACACGCAAAACAACACCGCGACGAGGCCGACCAGCAGCCCCACAAGCAAACCGAACTTCATGGATGCGCCTGTCCCACCACTTTGCGGCGCGCCGCGTTGAGAATGGCGACGGCTTCAGCCGTGAACGGCCCGCCGCACACCCAGTACTTGTCCGCAACACCGGTCATCGGTTCACCGCCCAGAATGGCTTTCAACGCCGGATGCTGGAATGTCTCATAGGCGAGAGCGGGCGCTTCACCGGCCAGCCGTTCACCGGCGATGATATCCGGGTTTGAGATGATGATTGTTTCCAGCGGCAGCCGCGAAGTGCCGGTAAGCCCAAGCTCGGAGCCAAGATTGCGCAGCCCGGCGGCATCAACCACCTCGGCCGCGAGCGTACCGGCACCGGACGTATAACTGTTAGCATAATGCAGCGCACTGAGCGGACGCTTCAATGCTTCGCCGCCCCGCGCCTCAGCGATCCGCCGATGAAATTCAGCGATAAGTTCTTTTGCCCGTTGCGGCCGCCCCAGCAGTTCGCCCATGCGCTGCATGTTTTTTTCGATGTCCTCGAATGAACTGGCGGGCTCGAACTGCTCGACGCGAAACCCCAGACGCTTCAACATCGCGACGCTGGCACGGCTCGTATAGGTGCCGGCAAAAATCATATCGGGCGCCATCACGAAGATCTCTTCGGCCAGCCCATGGTTCACAGCGTAACGCTGCGCCTGCGTAACCATCACCGAACTGGCCGGATCGCTGGCAAGGTGTGAAACGGAAACAAGCTGGCCTTCATCCGCCATCAGCATGGCGAGCTGGTCCGTGCACAAATTCATGGACACAACACGCTTGGGAACCGCCATGGCATGGCCAGCGCACAAGCCCATAACAGCCGCGACAGCCAATAGCCGCATGCCCATGCGCAAAAACAGTGTTTCGGCTCGAAGCACATCCCACATAAAGAGACCGCTACCTCACAGCATCAATTAGTCCGGCAACGGATTGGCAACGCAAGCGTCAAAATCCGTTGCAACAGAATGCAGGGAGCACCGGTCGGGTTCGGCTTACGCTTAGATCGTGGGACCAACCAAATGTCCCGAACAGATCCGGCATGCACGGAGCAGAACTGCCGGCGCGCCGCGCACCTGCAATGCGTTCACTCCGTCCGTTGCATGCGTGTCGATAAAACGGACACCGCAAACGGCAAACCTGACGTTGCTCCCCTTCGGTTGCACATCGCTCGCCACTCCGGGATTCCGTTTCTCCGTGCAGCCCGCACGCAGAATGGGCGACCTGTGACGGCAGGTTTCCTGGCTCACGGCTCCAACGCGATCCTGCCAGCCTTCCCAGCAACCAAATCCGGCGCCAGTGGCAATCAAGGCAAGACGCTTGCCGCTCACAGTTGCGGGCGCAGCCGCGGATTTGACAGATCACTGCCCCACCGCGTTCCCATGCACCGTCACGGCCCTATCTGCGTCGTATTGGCGGCCTGATGTCAATGGACAAATAGCCCCTGCTGCCGCCCTAGTGTTGCATGCGCTATCCCGCTGGCGATCACAGTCCCTGAGCGAGCACCACGACCGCCGATTTACCATCCCGCAAGCATCCATCGCCCACAGTGCACCGCTGTGAACAAGCCGGGACGGATCCCATGAAGCCACTGGTCGACCCGCGCGGTGGCGACATCGAGGATGATGCCTCCAGCACCAAATCGAATTCCCTGCTGATGATGGCGGGCAACATGCTGGGCGAGATCAGCTTCGCCAAGCTGGTTGTCGCCTGGCTCGCTTTGTTCATCGTGCCTGCCGTCATCATCGGCGTGACGCCGCTCATCGCGTCGGCGTGGCTCGGAAAACTTGCCGGCAGGTTGACGCCCGCACTTGGCATCGTGCCGCTTGCGATCCTCGCCATCATCATCACGCTTGGCTGGCTGTTTGGAAGACGGCTGCTGCGGCTGGCCGAAAGCAGCTTCTGGTCGCTGAACGCGCTGGTGATCGAACCCGTTTATATCGTATGCCGAGAGGTTATGCGGCACGTTGCCGAGAAATTTCTCTCCGACGACGCAAGTCCGCGCAACCGCGAACGCATCCGTGCCTGGGCCGCAGCCGCTTCCGGGCTGGTCATCTCGCTCGCCGCGCTCGCCGTTTTCCTCGCCGTATGGCCGTCAACACGGTGGATCGGCCAGCTCAGCGATCTGGCCGCGCCGCTGCATCTGATGTGGGCTGCAATTGCGAACACCGTTGCGGTTATATGTGCCTATCTTGCCGTCGCCGCGTTCGCCTGGGGCATCGCCGACGCCACAATGCCACCACCGCGCGATTTGCAGCGCTTCGCCGATGCAGCTAACGGCGGCCGTGCGTGGCGCATCGCGCACCTTTCGGACATCCACACCGTTGGTGAGCCCTATGGCTTCCGCATCGAATGCGGTCGCGGTGGACCGCAGGGCGATGACCGTTTTCGCCGCCTACTGACGCAGCTTGAAGCCATTCACGCCGATGATCCACTGGATTGCCTGCTGATAACCGGCGATGCGACAGACGCTGGAAGATCAGGCGAATGGGCGGAATTTCTCGACGCACTGGCGGAGCATCCGGCCTTAGCAGAACGCACGCTGGTGCTGCCCGGCAATCATGACATAAATATCGTAGACCGATCAAATCCGGCGCGCCTCGATCTTTCAATCGGGCCGAACAGTCGCCTGCGCAAGATCCGTACCCTCTCGGCGATGGATGCGCTGCAGGGGCAGCGCGTTCATACGGTCGATCGCAAGCAGCAGACCGCCGACAGAACACTGGCGGCAACGCTAGCACCGCATGCCGACGACATAAAAGCGTTTGCCGACACCGGTCGGCCGGTGTTTTCAACGCTTGCGTCGGATCTGTGGGCCGATGTGTTCCCGATGGTGCGGCCACCCGAAACACCAAACGGGCTCGGCGTTATTCTGCTGAACAGCAATGCCGACGCGCATTTCTCGTTCACCAACGCGCTTGGGCTTATTTCTGTCGAACAGTTCACGGCGATGGAACAGGTGTTGGCGCAGTATCCCGATGCGGGCTGGCTCATCGCCCTCCACCATCACCCCATCGAATATCCACGCAAGGCAAAGGTGCTGGCTGAACGCATCGGCACCACGCTGATCAACGGCAACTGGTTTTTACGCCGACTGCAACCCTACGCCGATCGCATCATACTGATGCACGGCCATCGCCACATCGACTGGATCGGCGAATGCGGCGGCATCAAAATCGTTTCAGCGCCGTCGCCAGTAATGGAATCCAGAAACGATGGCACGACCTATTTTTACATTCACTCCCTGACGATTGACGATACTGGCCGGTTGCAGCTGCTGACGCCGCAGCGCATCGACGTCGCGGGTGATCGCGACAGCACGACCATCACGCCACGCCTGGAAAGCGTGCAGCACAGCTAACCGGGGGACACCATGGTGACGGACAACGGCAGAACCGCGCTTGTCATCTGCGCGGCGGTGCTCACGATTGCGCTGGCCTATTTTGCGCGCTCGGTTTTTGCGCCGATGGCGCTGGCGCTGTTTGGCATCGCCGTTGTCTGGCCGGTGCAGCGGTGGCTTGAAGCGCGCATGCCGCAACTGGCAGCGCTGGCCATTTCGCTTCTGCTAACCATCATTGCAATCGGCGCGTTGCTGCTGCTGAGCGTCTGGGGCGTCGGACAGGTCGGGCGCTGGATCGCGCTTAACGCGGCGCAGCTTCAGCAGGCTTACGGCGAGCTGACGCAATGGCTTGAAGGGTTTGGCATCTATCTCAACGGTATCTTTGTCGAGCAGTTTCACGTTTCGTGGCTTGTCAGGCGGACGCAGCAAATCGCGACGATGCTTAGTGGGCTGACCGGATTTTCCGCGCTGGTGCTGGTGTTTCTGATGCTTGGGCTGCTGGAGGTGCGCGACCTGAAAGCAAAAGTTGTCTCAGCCTGCCAGCCCGAAACGGCAAATCGTGTGCTGCACACCACGGGCCTCATCGCTGAAAAGTTTCGCCGCTACGCTGCCATCCGCACAGCCGCCAGCGTGCTAACCGGTTTGCTGGTGGCGTTGCTGTGCTGGCTTCTCGGCATCGATCTGGCGCTGGCCTGGGGCGTGCTGGCGTTCGCGCTGAACTTCATTCCGTTTATCGGCCCGTTCATCGCCACCGTGCTGCCAGCAGCGTTTGCCGTCGTGCAGTTTCAATCGTGGGAAGCGGCGGCGCTCATCCTAGCCAGTTCCTCGGTGGTGCAGTTTCTCATCGGCAGTTATCTGGAACCGCGCCTATCCGGCAGCGCACTTTCCATCTCACCGTTTCTGGTGATTTTCGCGGTGTTTTTCGGTGCGCTGCTGTGGGGCATCACCGGCGCTTTCATCGGCGTGCCGGTTGCCATCGCGATCCTGACAGTGCTGAAGCAATTTCCCAACACCGCATGGATGGCGGAGTTAATGTCAGGCAGCCCGAAACGGGATGATGCGCAGGCTGCCTGACGCGGACTACCGCGCCGGCTGTTTGCAGCAACGCCGTTCGCTCGCGACGTAAGTGCCGCCGCGCGAAAAATGCGAGGCGGTGCTGTTATCAGGCATCGTACAGGATGCGGCCCGAGCGCGGCTTGGGACCGGCGGGCTTGTCACCGGCCTTGAACGGCTTGCCGGAACGGCCACCGGACTTTGCATCATCACCGAAACGCTTGCCGCCCTTGGCCGGGGGCTTCGAACCGCCGCGACGCAGCGGCTGCTGGCCACCGCGAGCACCGCCGGCCTTTGCACCCTTCTTGTCGCTCCAGTTCGTTCTTGGCTTCGCGCCCTCGCGATGCGGACGTTCGCCATCCTGCCGTCCCGTTTCACCGTCACGGCGATCGGCCCGATGACCGCCTGCGTCGCCGTCACGCTTCTTCCAGTCCGGGCGCGGTCCGCGATCACCTTCGTGGCGCGAAGGTTTACCGCCGTCACGACGATCAGCCCGATGACCGCCTGCGTCGCCATCGCGCTTCTTCCAGTCCGGGCGTGGACCGCGATCACCTTCGTGGCGCGAAGGTTTACCGCCATCACGGCGATCAGCCCGATGACCGCCCGTGTTGCCGTCGCGCTTCTTCCAGTCCGGACGCGGCCCGCGATCACGGTCGGAGCGTTCTTTGCCACCGTCGCGGCGTGCGGGACGATCAGAGCTTCTTTCGCTGTGGCGCTCCGTCTGAACAGCGTCCTGCGCCGGTGCCTTTGCTTCTGCTGGCTCGCCTTCACGATGCGTATGCGCGTCACGGTCGGCGTGCTGCTCGGCTGCACCGGCGTCATGATGCGCTTGCGGACGATCAGCGCGCGCATCGGAGCGGCGCTCACGGGGCTCACGCTTGTCGTCGCGATCCCACTTGCGATGCGGACGCGCGCGTTCAGGCTTTGCCTCTCCGGCACCTGCTCCGGCGGGGGCGCCGTCATTCGCCAGCGAAATGCGCCCTTCGTTGCTCGGCAACGTCTGCGCGGTTTCAGAGAAACGATCCGCAGCGTCGGAAACGATCTGGAAACGTGTGTCGCGATCGAAAATGCGGATCGCGCCGATCTCGGCTTTCGTCACACCACCAGCGCGGCACAGCAACGGCAGCAGCCAGCGCGGATCGGCATTGCGCTCGCGACCGATGTTGATGCGGAACCAGGTCATCGGCCGGCCATCGTCATGCACCGGACGCGGGCTCCGACGTTCACCGGCACCTTCCGGCCGTTCACGGCGGAACCCATCCGAATTTCCATCGCGGCGCTGCCACTCACCGCGCGGCGCGCGATCACGATCTGTGCGGCGCGGCGGCGGGCCGGTATCCTCGGCCAGATCTTCCGGCGCGGGCAGCTGCGCGCGATGATAACGCACCAGCGCCATCGCGATCTCTTCGGCGGAATGCTGCTGTTGCAGCTCCTGCGCCAGCTTGGTGTCATCTTCGGTAGCGGGGTCAGTGAACATCGAAGCGCCAAGAAAGCGCTGCTGATCCCGCGCGCGGATTTCATCGGCGGTCGGCGCCGGCGTCCACGTAACTTTCAGCTTCGCCGCGCCTAGCAAGCCTTCGGCTTTGCGGCGGCGGTTGAACGGCACGATGATGGCGCACAGACCCTTGTTGCCTGCGCGACCGGTGCGGCCGGAGCGGTGCAACAGCGTTTCAGCGTCGTTCGGCAGTTCAGCGTGAATGACCAACGCCAGATCCGGCAGATCAAGCCCACGCGCAGCAACGTCAGTGGCAACAAGCACGCGCGCATGACCGGCGCGCAGTGACTGCAGCGCATTGGTGCGCTCGCCCTGCGTCAGTTCACCGGACAGAGCGACGGCAGAAAATCCGCGCTCGTTAAGGCGCGCGTGCAGACGCTTTACGGATTCGCGCGTGGCACAGAATACGATGGCAGCGCGCGCTTCATGGAAGCGCAGCACATTCACAACCGCATGCTCAACATCGTGCGGAGCGACACGCATCGCCTGATACTCGATATCAGCGTGCTGCTCATTTTTGTTTACGGTCTGAATGCGCACAGCATCGCGCTGATACTGGCCGGCCAGCGTTTCAATCTCGCGCGGCATGGTTGCCGAGAACAGCAACGTCTGGCGCTCAGCGGGTGTGTCGTCGAGGATGTATTCCAGATCTTCACGGAAACCGAGATCGAGCATCTCATCGGCTTCGTCCAGCACCACCGCCGACAGCTTGCTCAGATCAAGGCGGCCCCGTTCAAGATGGTCGCGCAGACGGCCCGGCGTGCCGACAACGATATGCGCGCCAAAATTCAACTGACGCGCTTCGGTGCGCACATCCATGCCACCGACGCAGGTGACGACCTTTGCGCCGGCATCCTTGTAGAGCCAGTCGAGCTCGCGCTGCACCTGCATCGCCAGTTCGCGCGTGGGCGCGATGATCAACGCCATCGGGGCGCCAGCTGGAGGCAGCGTTTCGCCTTCACCCAGCAGGGTGGGCGCAATCGCAAGGCCGAAGGCGACAGTCTTGCCGGAGCCGGTCTGAGCCGACACCAGAAGATCGCGCGATGCCTTGTCGGCTTCGAGCACCGCAAGCTGAACCGCAGTTGGGGTCTCATAGCCGCGCGTGGCGAGTGCTCGCCCTAGCGCTGGATGGGCAGAAGAAAAATTCATTCAGGGATGTGCTTTTTTCAAATGCAGAGGACCGACGGCGCCTCAAGGTTTCGGGGTTGCCATCGCACACTGCCAAGGATCTTGTGATTTCAGATGCCTAGCCGGTTTCGTGCTTTCCCACCAGCAGCTTGTTGATCCGCGCCGGGGGCTGCGAAAAGCCGTCGCGGGCCGTGAATTTGCGAAATCCGGGGCTGAATGCCCCCACCGGACAGCATTGCAGGCAAATTCTTTCCGCATACCGCCATGAAAACAAATGATTTTCCGACATTCTTACGGGTTTTGGGAAGTCGGCTGAGCGACGTGGCGGGCGGCCCGCGTCAGTAATCCCACTCGACGCCGACACCGATCTTGCTGTTCCCGTCGGCGCCCAGTTCGCCCCGGGCTTTCAGGTTTTTCGTCAGATCGTGATCGATTATCACGCGGCTGGAACTGGCGCTGCTGCCCTGGCGGACGCCCACGTAGGTGTTCTCATCGACATATTTGCCGGCCGAAACCTCCGGCGAATTGTTGGCGCCCGTGGTGACATCCAGCACATCGACACCCAGCGCACCCTTGACCTGATCGAAGGTGCTCGGCCCGCTGGAAAGGCCGCCGATCTTGTCGATTTCGCCCGCAAGGCTGGCAAGCTGCATCGGCGACAGTTTCGCCAGCGACTTGTTGAACAGCAAACGCGCAACGACTTCATCCTCCGGCAACGCCGGACTGGAAGAGAAGCGGAACTTCGGCGCGGAAGCGGGACCGCTGACGAACACGGAGATCGTCGCGCCGTCGGCCTCGGCAACTGCCTCCATGTCGAGGCTTGGCTCAAGATCGCCGGTGAAGATCAGACGCCCGTGCTTGAACGCAAGCTGGCGACCGAGAATATCGAGCGTTCCGCGCTCGGTCGAAAACCCGCCCTTGGCGGCTGGCCGGTCGGCGGTGCCCGTGATGCGCAGAGATCCGCCAAGTTGCACATCAAGTCCGCGGCCGCGCACGAATATGCGGTTCGCGGCTTCAACACCCAGATCGATGCGGATGGCCATGGGCGAGCTGTTGCGCTCAGCAACTTTGGGCTTCAGGCGCCCGGCATAGGAATCCGGCTGCGCGTTCACATGCTTCAGATCCAGAGACGAAACCGAATGCGGCATCTGGCTTGGCACGATGATGTCGAGACGCTTGATCTCGACCAGACCGCCAGCCTGCAATGCCGCCAGCGTGCCGTCGACGTTCAGCCTGCCGTCAACTTCGCCCGACATCATCTGGCGATCATCAAACTTCAGACCGTCAATATCGAGCTTCACATTGATGGCCGGATCGGCGTTCTCGATCATCATCACGCGGCCTGAAAGCGCCAGCGTGCCGCCCTTGTCGCCATTGGCCGTGATGCGATCGATCGTCAGCCCGGTGCGGGTGAAGTTGGCGCGGCCCTGCACATTTACAAGCTTCAATCCGCTGGCCGGGTCGTTCACCTGCACGCCATCCAGAACCGCTTGGCCAGCAACCTCCGGCGCTTTGGCGGGGCCGGACGCATCGGCCTTGATGCGCAGGGTGCCGCTTAGACGCGTGTCGCGATCCGCCAATGCCGCGTTGCCGAGCGCCAGCGGAACAACGCCATCAAGGTGGGCGCGATTGATCCGCTCGGCCTTGATGTTGTATTCGCCCGTCGCCTTCAGCTTGAGGCCCTGTGCACCGCTAGCCTCAACATCGGCCCGCGCGGTGCCTTCTTTCATCGTTGCGGTGAGATCAACGCCCAGCGGCGGCAGAAACTGCGCTCGCGTTGCGGCGGCGGCAGCCCCCGTCCATTTGAATTTCGCATCGGCGTTCGGCATGCTGGCAGCGCCGCGCACGACAGCACTGCCGTCGATGACGCCTTCAAGGCCCAAGGTATCGTCGAACGCATTCGCCAAGCTGGCGGGCAGGCGCTTCACATCGGCCTTGATGTCCAGCGTTTCGCCGCTGACCCGCCCGGAAACCTCAATCCGCCCACTGTCAGCTTTCAGGATCAGGCGTTCGATATTTACATCGCCGTTGCGGGCAACAATCTTTGCCGGACCATCAAGCGCGGTGGCGATGCCGGACAATCTGGCCTTCAGCTCCGACAGCGTCAGGATGCTTGCTTCGCCATCCTGCGCGAGCTTGCCCGCGACATCGAGACGGCCATCGCCATCGATTGCAGCACCGACGCGGAACGACGATGCGCCCGCGCTGTCCTTGGCTTCGAAGCGCAGGCCGCTGATGCGTGTGCCGCCAGCATCAATCGCAGCCACCGTTGCGACACCGGAAAAGCGCAACGCGTCGATGTAATCCAGCACATCGATGTTGGCGTTGAGCTTGCTGAGTTTGGTGGTGCCTGCATTGACGGCAGGGGCATTGGCGCGGATGGAAATCGCAGGTTCGCCCGACGCCGACATGACAACCTGCGCGCTTGCCGAACCCGACAGCCGCTGGCCAACGAGCGACGACAACACGCCCAGCTGTGGCGCATCCAGATCGATCTGGCCAGTAGCGCGCCCCGCCTGCGGCACGCGCACATCCGCCGCTACGCGCAGCGTTCCGAGCGACAGCAGCAGCTTATCCGCGAACACATCGCCTGCCGCGTTCTGACCAACACGACCTGCACCGGCAATCGCTGTACCATCGAGATCGCCGCTGATTTTCAAATCGCCCGCATGCGCCGTGAGGGGACCGCTGCCCGCAAACGCAATCGCGGCACCGCGCACAGGCTTGCCGCGCAGCCGCAGGTTTTCAGCGCTGACGTTTACGTCCGTTGTCAGATCGCTGGCGCTGCCGCCAAGGTTGGCAGTGACGCGCAGCGCACCGGCCAGCTCCGGACTGACGCGGGCCAGATCCTTGATGCGCGCTTCTGCGTTGAGCTTGAGCCCGTTGCGGTTGAACAGACCGCGGCGGCTCGATGGCGTGGCAGCGTCGGCGCCAAGCTGATCAAGACCATCGCCACTGGCGTTGACGGCAAGATTTTGCCCCGCGACCGCCAGCGTTTGCAGCGTCAGCCTGCCGTTGGCATCGGCGGCAATTTTGGCTTCCAGTTGCGTTGCGCCACCGAGCAGGCCGTCCAGTGCAGACGTGCCGAGTGAGACATCGGCGGCATTTCCAGCGAGAGAAGCGCTCACTGCTCCATCGGAACGCGATACATTTGCGGTGACGTTGAAAGCCGCGCGGCCGGATGCGCTGCCGCCGACATATCCAGACAGATGACCCAAATCGGCGAGCTGGATTTTTGCCTTGGCCGCGATCGTCTCCAGCGTGCCGGTAATATCGGCAGTTGCGGAGACTGCGGCAGCGATCATACGCGCGCCGTTGACCGCGAATGTGCCCTGACGGTGTTCTACGTTAGCTGCCGTCAGCTCAACTTTCGGGCCCAGCGCCTTGGCCAAAGCGGGATCGCTCGGCGCGAGTCCATCGGCAACAACCTGCAACTTGCCCGCAGTTACATCGAACGCGCTGGCGCCAGTCGGTGCGGCCTGCTGTCCTGAAGCGGAAAGGGCAACGCTCGCGACGCTGCCGAACGGACCTGCAATCGAACGGGCATCAAACAGCATATCAATCTGTCGCGCAGCCTTGCGGTCCGGGATCGAGACACGCAGATCAACCGCGCCGAGCGTGATGACTTCGCCGGTGCCAAGCTTGATCGGAACGCCCTTCTCGTGCTGCGTTGATGCATCTTGCGAAGGCGCGCCGGCGTCGTTGTCGTCAGCTGCCGACGCGTCCGCTTCGGATGCCGACGGCGCAAGTTGCGCGATGACGTCGCCATAAAAGTATGGAGCGGCAGGATCGACGCCGCCGGTCGCGGAAACGCGCAGCACGTCACTGGCGATCGCAAGCTTTTGCAGGCCGATCACGTGCTCGCCACTCACCGTGCCCGCCGCGCTCAGCGTTGTCTTGCCAGCTAACACACCAGCCAGCGTACCGGGCACAAGCTGCTGCAGGTATCCCTCGGACTGGAGCGCGAAGCTGTGCCCTGCTCCGCTGCGATCAACGCGCGCTCCACCCGCCAGAAACGGCTGCTGCGCCGCCGCCATCGACCACTGCGCACGCCAGGCGTCGATCGGGCCGTCACCATTGAGCTTGAAATCGAGCGCGGGCTTTTCCGGCAGATCGAGCGCGGTGGCGATCAGACCGTTTGCAGGCTCGGACGCCGTTGCCTGCACCCGCAACGCACTGCTGGCTGCGTTGTAATCGCCGCTGAGCGTCAGGCTGCCGCCCGGACCATCCAGACGCTGGATCTCAAGCGCGAGGGAAAGCGCGTTGCTGCGGTCCTTCAATTCAGCGCGGGCAGCGATGGAAAGCTCCGCCGCCAACCCGAGCAACGGTTCAGCCAGCGACACCTTGGAAATTTCGAGCCGGCGCGCGGCGATGGCGACAAGCGGCAGGCTGCCGCTGCCATCGGAAGCAGGCGGTGCGGCCGTCGTGTCGGCCGGCTGCGCTTCCGGTGCACGCAACACATCTACATGCGCGACGGTGATATAGGCGATATCAAGCTCGCCGGCGAGAAGGCGCATCGGCGACCACGAAAACCGGATATCGCGCACGAACAGCCAATCGCCGTTGCTGTCGCCGACAACAACTTCCGCAATCCGTCCTTCGGAAAACAGTGAGCCCTGCAGCTGCCCGATTGCTACCGTGCGGCCATCGCCGGAAGCAAAATACGACGCAAGGCGCAGCGCTATCGCCTGCCCCGCCGTCGTCATCAGGGCGAGCGACGACAGCGCCATCACCGCGAGTGCGACGACAGCAACAGCAAGGGCCCCGCGAGCGAGATATTTGCCTTTCAGCGGCATCAGAACGACTGACCCAGACCGACATAGACGCCGAACTTCGGCTGTCCTTCGGTATGCGTTGTCGGTATGGCAAAATCGAGCCGCAGCGGCCCGAAGGATGTGTAGTATCGCAGGCCTATGCCTGCACCGACATAAACGGGCTCGTTGAATGTGGGGAAACTGTCCGGCGAGACCACCGCAACGTCAACGAACGGCACCAGCCCCAGCGAGTCCATGATGCGCCAGCGCAATTCCGCTGAACCGCCGACCATCGACAGACCACCAACCACCTGCCCGTTGAATGTCGGGCCGAGACTGCGATATTCGTAGCCGCGCACCGATCCGCCGCCACCGGCGAAGAAGCGGTATGTTGCCGGAACATCGGCAAGCGATGCACCGAAATCGCTGCCGATGACGAAGCGGCCGGCGAGGATGGCGCGCCCTTCCGTATCGAGCGAACGATAGCTGGCGAACGAGAGCTCACTGGCGCCGAATGTAGCACCCGAAGCAAGCTCAACCACGGGAGCAAACCGGAAGATGGCATTGATGCCGCTGCTCGGATCGAAACGATCGTTGCGGCTGTCATAAAGCAGATCGCCGGGCAGGCTCAGCAGCGTGTAATTGGTGGTGCCGAAAGCGTCTTCGATCCGCGATTGCGTCGCTGCAAAAGCCATCGATCCCGAAAGCACGCTGTCGAAGCGATGCGCGAGGCCGAAACGCACATTGCCGGAAAGGCTTTCATAGCTTTCAGGCCGCTCGCGCACGAGCCGGATCTCACTGAAGAAATCGGTGTCGATATCCAGCACACCGGGTTTGGAGAAAGTGGCGCCAACATCAAACTGCAGCCGCTCGAAGCCATCGGCGCCGATTTGCGAAACGGTGGCATCGACGCGCAGCTTCTCGCCTTCGCCAAAGAGGTTGCGATGGCCCCAATAGGCCTGCACCTCGGCGCCGTCGACGGTGGAAGCGGAAACGGTAGCGCCGAAAAAGCGCGCCTTACGCTCGATGACTTCGACGGTGATCGGGATGCCGCCGGTATCATCAACCTGATCGCCCTCGATCACGCGCACCGATTCGATGCTTTCGAATTTGCGCAACCGCTCGCGGCTCTGCTTCAACTGGCGCGGGCTGAAACGCTCGCCGGGGCGGATCGCGGTTTGCTCGGCGATGCGGCGGGAATCCAGATCGACCGAACCCGTTACATTGACCCAGCCGTAAACCGCCGGATCGCCCGGCGCGACCATCAGCCGAACATCAACCACATGACGCGCGTGGTCGGCCTCGATGTCCTTGTCGGTGATCTGCGCGAAGGGATAACCGCTTGAGCGCCATGCCTCGACGATCCGGTCGGAAGCAGCGACGATGAGCGCCGACTTGGCGGGCTCACCCTGAACCAGACCGAAGCTCTGCGGATCGAGCGCTGGCGCTGCTTCGGTCGGCGGATTGTGTTCGATCCGCACGCTACCAAACAGGAACACCGGACCGGGGCGAATGTTGATCGCCACCTCAACCGGCGGCGCGCCTTCCGCGCGTTGCTCCAGCTCTTCCGGTTTGATGGCTGCCAGCGGAACTCCGCCTATGGTGATCTGCACATCGCCGCCGTAGCGGGCTTCGGCATACAGCGCGGCGACGATGCGCTCCACATCGGTGCGGGCCCGCGCCACCAAAGCGAGCGCGTCCGACGCGCCCTGCTTGGACTGTTCGATCAGAATGGAGGCAGGCGTCAGCGCCTTTGCCAGCGCCTCGTCCTGGCCAGCCTGGCCTTCAACCTGCAGCGAAACCGCATAGGGGAATGCACCGGACGGCGCGGCGTCGTCTCCGAGAATGGAGACGCCGAACAGCTCCAGGGCCATTGCCGCTTCGGGTTGCGCGAGCACCACAGCGGCACTCAACATCAGCCCGGCGGCTATCTTTCGGGCACATGGCAATGCGCGGCCTGTGTCTTGCTCAACTTCCGGGGCGGAAACGCGCGCAAATTATGCCGGATGATCAACAGGTTGGCCTAAACCGCCCCAAACAGGTGCCGGTAGCAGCACCAAATATCACCCACGTGCCAAGTTGCAGCGCAATTCCAAACGAATCTTAACAGGGCAACTTTGGAAAACTTAGCCACCGAAAACAAGTGCATACGGGCCTCAGCATGCCAGGTTTTGACAGCCCCGGATATTCTGGCTCCGCTGCTGAGAAGACAGATGCGGACTCTCCTCAGCTGAAGTTCGAGCGCTCCGATCTGCGGAAATTCGCCGCTGGAATTTTTCCGCAACGGAGGCACGCCGTGCGGTGCTTTGCCGCGCCGATGAATGGCGGATGAACACCGCATGAATGGCCGATGAACCGCGCATGAATGCGAGCTGAATGGAGACGCCTCAACGCGCGCCGACGACGCCTTTCTGTTCACTCTGACGGCACTTTGCCTGCCGCATTCTACGCGCGGCCCCAGCTAGACAGATGCAAAAAAACGCAACAAACACAGGCGTTTCCTGAATTTCTGAGCCGGCTGATTGAGAGCAACCTCTGCCTTAATTATTGATGCTTCCAATTTCATCGAATTTCTAGATACGCCATCAATGGCGTCCACTGACAATATCCCTCAAGGCCCATGACGGGTCATTTGCAGGGAACCCATGCAGCTCGACTTGCAGACCATCTCAATCGTGTCGTGCGCGGCGACGTTCATGATCGGTGCGATCTTGCTCGCCATCTGGTGGCACGATCGCAACAGCGCGCTCATCGGATGGTGGGGCCTGTCGCAGCTGGTGCTGGGAATTGGCCTCGGCATGGCTGCTTGCGGCGCGGCGATGAAGCTGCCTGCCCTCGTCGCGTTCGCCCAGGCGTTGATCATCATGGGCACCGCAATCATGTGGATGGCTGTCCGCGAATTCAACGGACGCACATTCAACGCGCTGCTGGTGGCCGCATGGCCGGTTGCATATGTCATGATAGCCGCGCTGTTCGTCATCTCGTTCGATCAGCGGCTCATCCTGACGTCCGCCACCATCGCGGCCCTGCTTCTGCTGACCGCATCGGAATTTGCCCGCCCCGGCCAGGATCCTTCCAGCAGCCGCTGGGTGGCCATGCTGCTGCTGTGCTTCACGGCGGCGAGCTACCTCATATGGCTGCCGCTGACGGTGTCGCTGCCTATTCTTGCAACGGGCGGCGGCGAGACCAGCGCGTGGTTTCCGGCGGCGCTTCTGCTGGCAATGCTGACCCGCATCGCGCTAGCTTTCGTTATCCTGTTCATCGCCCAGGAACAGCAGGAACGGCGCCAGCATACATTCGCGCGCACAGATGCTTTGACCGGGCTGCCCAATCGCCGCGCGCTGTTTGAAGCCGCCAACCGGCTGCGGCAGGCGGTGCGTCGCAAAAAGACCGCGACCGCCACGTCGGTGATGATCCTCGATCTCGACCACTTCAAGCGCATCAACGACAACTACGGTCACCGCGTGGGCGACAACGTTCTGCAGTACTTTGCCCGGACGCTCGTCAGCACCCTCGATGAAGACACCATCGTGGGACGGCTCGGCGGTGAGGAATTCGCCGCCATCCTGCCGAACACCCCGATTGAGGTCGCACAGGCCGAGGCTGAACGCGTGCGCGTAGCGTTTGCGAACTCCGGCGCTTTCATCGGCGGCATCCCCGTGGGCAGCACCGTCAGCATCGGCGTGGCATCACATATCGGCACCGACTACGATCTCAGCGCACTTTTTCACCGCGCCGACGGAGCGCTTTATGCTGCCAAGCAGGCCGGCCGCAACCGCGTGGAATGCGCCGGCATACTCAGCCAGGATGAAGCGGCACTCGACTCGCGCTGGCTTGAAGAACAGCACCCGCTTACCGCGCAATCGACGCGGCGTTTCCGGGGCTCCGCAGCGTGATCGGCCGGCAGGAATGACCACATTAAAGTTGTCCACAGCTTGTTCACAGCGGGTGCCGTCAAGGCGCGCTGTGCTGACGCGGGCGCTGGAAAGACGCAGGGTCACCCCCCCGGTTGGCGACTATGTTCTGCCCAACCAATCGCACCGTTAGCTGCCGCGTCCCACACCAATTGGAGCTGGGCCCGCCTGCAGCTGGTATTCTCGCCATACGAGGGAACGAACAATGGATGCTGCGACGCTGTTTATCGTCATGTCGCTGAACGCTGGGCCGAAACGGACAATCACCCAGAAATTCCCTTCCATGGAAATCTGCACGCAGGTGGCCGACGACCTGCGAAAGAAGGCATCGCTGCGAACCACCACGCACTATTGCGTAAAGCGCAAGCCTGACCCTGAGGAACAGAAGGCCATTGACGATGCCCGCCGCCGCGCGACCGCGGCCATAACCAAGCAGAAGCGCGCTGCGGCGCAGGCGAAAGCCAGCGCGCAGGCAAAGGCGCAGCTTCAGGCGCAGGCCCAGGCTCAGCAGCCGGGCATGCCGCGCGATTTCTTCACCGGTCCGACACCGAGCCAGAACTGATCTGCGATCTTAAAATCGCGACATCGACAGAGCGGATGGTTGCAGCGACCATCCGCTTTTTTGTATCCATCTGCGCACGCGGAGCATGCATTCGACTGCTAGAATGCGTTGACAACAACCGGCAGTGGAACAAGCGATGTTCAAGCTCGCAGAGAACGGTACCAGCATTCGCACCGAGCTTCTGGCGGGCCTCACGACCTACCTGACGATGGTCTATATCGCCTTCGTCAATCCATCCGTGCTGGCCGACGCCGGGATGGACAAAGGCGCTGTGTTTGTCGCGACGTGTCTTGCAGCCGCGTTTGGCTCCGCGGCCATGGGCCTGCTCGCCAATTACCCGATCGCTATTGCGCCCGGCATGGGGCTCAATGCCTATTTCACCTACACGCTCGTGCAGGGCATGGGACTGCCATGGCAGAGCGCACTGGCCGCCGTATTCGCCTCCGGCGCGCTGTTTTTCGTCGTCAGCGTAACACCGCTGCGGCAATGGATCATCGACAGCATCTCGCCATCACTGAAGCTGGCAATCGCCACCGGCATCGGCTTCTTTCTTGCCTTCATCGGGCTGCAGAACGCGGGCCTTATTGCGCCCGACGCCGCAACATTTGTGAAACTCGGAGACGTCAAAACACCTGCCGTTGGCATCGCGGCCGCTGCCTTCATCCTGATGGCGGCACTGACGGCGCGACGCATGCACGGCGCCATTCTCATCGGCATTCTCGCGGCCTACGCGGCGGCCCTGATACTGGGGATGGCAGAATTTTCCGGCATCGTAGCCATGCCGCCTGCCATCGCACCGGTATTCCTGCAGATGGACCTCGGCGCGCTGTTCGACATCGCAATGGCGAGCGTCATTCTCACGCTGTTTTTCGTCGTGCTGTTCGACAACACCGGCACGCTGCTGGGCATCACGCGGGCCGCAGGCATGACCCGGCCCGACGGCAGCATTCCCAACCTTGAACGGGCGTTGACCGCCGATTCCACCTCGGTGATGGCTGGAGCCGCGCTCGGCACATCCACCACTACCAGCTACATCGAAAGCGCAGCAGGCGTGAATGCGGGCGGGCGCACAGGGCTCACCGCAATCACAGTCGCGGTGCTGTTTCTGCTCACCCTGTTTATAGCGCCGCTGGCGGGTTCCATCCCGGTATTTGCTACCGCCCCCGCGCTGGTATTGGTCGGCTGCCTGATGGCTTCGGCGGCGCGCGATATCGACTTCGACGACGTTACCGAAGCGGTGCCGGCAGCAATCACCATCATCTCGATGCCGCTGACATTTTCCATAGCAGACGGACTGGCGTTTGGCTTCATCGCCTATGCGGGCATGAAGCTGCTGGCGGGCCGCTGGCGCGAACTGCCAGCGGCTGTGTTGGTGCTCTCTGTGCTCTTCGTGCTTCGCTTTGCGCTGTTATAGGGATTAGCTGCCCGCAATTGCACTCCAAGCGGTGTTCACCTGCCGATAGCTTTGATGCTGCCCCAAACGTCGCCTGAAACATCCAATATCTTTTGCACCGTATTTGAGACCGTTGCCCCTGCCTCATATCGCAACATATGGGCATACGCGGGTGCCGAAAAGAAACCTGAGAGCAGGCCTTCCGGGAACAAATCCGACCGCGATGCGACCGTATCAAGTATGATTTCCCTGACCTCCGGAGCCCACTGATCAAGCGGCATGTAATTCATGAACAACTGGACGTGGATGTAATCGGTCTTCATCAAGTTGAAAGCCGTAAGCGGAGAAGGCTCAGCGCCCATTTTGACGTGAACAGTACGATTGGTTCGCGCGATATATGTCGTGAAGCCGCGAACAAGTCCTTTTTTATGCTGACGAGCAACCTCTATTCCACGCTCATTCATATACGCGATTGCAGAAATTGTGATTGCTTCTTTCCAAAGCTCGGAACGATGTCGCTTTTTCGGATTATCGTTGATCTGATAATCCCAAGCATAGGCACCGTTCTCGCCGACCTCGACATGACTAAAGAGGTAGTTCAAAAAACCATCACAGATATCACGAAACTCTTTATTTCCGGTCAGCTCATACGCATAACTGGCCGCCAGAGTATAGGAGGCAATATGATTGAATGCGTCCTGCTCACCCGTGAAAATATATTTGAAGTAGCGCTTGTCTCCATCCACGATTTGAAACTGAAGATGTGACTGCAACATCTCGACGCCATCGGCCGCATGCCGCTGAATTTCTCGCGCCATCTCATCGGGAACATTTTTCCCCTTAGCAGCGATGGCCAATCGCAACATTGGCGCGATTATACGACCGGCAAAAGTGTGCTCGCGACCCGTTTTTCCATAGTGGTCAAAACTCCATCCGCGCACATTTACCCGATTAAAATCTTCCGTTATGCTCCGCACATCGTCGGTGTTTCCGTAAGAAACTCGGAATATCCGAAGCGCCTGATCGATGAACCGTTGCTCGCCGGTCGCTTCATAACCGATCACAGCCGCTTCACTTAAAGTTGCCCATGCCCACGCCAGAGACATTCCCGGCCGCGGGTGCCCCGCCAGTGAATGTCTTTCTAAATATGCAAGCTGGTGGGCGATAAAGCCATGCAACACGTCTTTATTTGCTGGCAACAAAATGAAATCACGATATGCAGCCTGCGCCGTTTGCCGCTTCGCGATGAAGTAATCGCTCTCTGAACGCGCGGCAGATTCTAATTTCTCAGCAAAAACAATTTGGTCTGGAAAAAGCTTGCGCGCCGTCGCCACTGTTTCATCGGTAACGTTAGCCGATGCTAAGGCAATCTGGATAGCTCGATAGTCAGCAAAAGCATCAGCCAATGCTGGCTGCGACAGTGCTAAAATAAGCGCCGCAAAAATCAGTCGAAGCATGCCTCACCTGTCAGATGGAGGATCATCCGATCAGTGAATATGAGATTTGATTAGCGCGCCTATCCAAACTTGCTTTTCAAGCAAATTAGCTGGGGAAAGTATTTCTCACGTGGCGACGGTGACGTGCCAAACGCCCCCGATTGCCGGGCAATTTGCAGACAGCGTTCACTCCATAACTATGGTGACCGGCAAAAATATCTGACTAAAAATCAATAGTCTGCCGCACCACGCCGGGGCGGCGGCTGATGCCTCGGCGGCGGACTGGCGTAGCCATATTCTTGCTGGCCGGCGTCGCGCCTGCTCTCCGATCTGCGGATCTGTCGCGCCGGGCGTGGCTCGGGAACATTCTCCTGCATGCCGGTCTCCTGCATGCCGGTTGCATCGCTAGCCAGCGCCTTGGGCTTGGGCTGTGCTGGCATATGCTGCACGGCTTCAGCGGTCGGCCAGATGGCCGGCCGAAGCCACCAGATGCTCAGAACCGCTGTGGCGACCAGCACCATCGGACCCAGCCAACGCCGAACCGCACCGCCGCGAGCGCGCGCAGGACGCCATTTTACATCAGAATTTTTCCGCATAACTTTGATAATTCAACGCTCTACATGCTGTGAGAATAAATGATCGCTGCGGGCCCCAACCCCTATATCAGGAAGTATCATCGCAGCTCCTGGGCCAGGGTATGACCGCCTCGCAGGTCCGATGGATGAGCCCCGCGCGGGCGGAGTTAAAGAGCGCCCTGTCTATTGGCAAAAGCCCCGCCCCACAATCGCAGGCCACTGGCACTTCAAGCCGCAGGCGATCCACCCAAACGTGTGAGCTGAGTGTCACGCGCCAATTGTGCCGCCGCCAACATTCTATCCAAGGCTGCAATCGCTGGTTCTGTTACAAAAAGGTTGTAGCACCGGGGCGATTGCAGCGACGGTTTTAGCCCTACCGACCGTTTTCATCATCGACGCCGCAGTGTTGCCGCTTTGCAGTCTCTGGTCAGGGGCAGGTTTTGGGACAGGAACGCCAGTGAGAAAATTCTTCAAATCATTGTTTGCGATCCTCGCCATTGCCGGCATCACCGCCGCCGCGATCTACTACACGCAGGGCAGCAACACGCCCCAGCGCGGCGGCTTCCGTGGCGCCCGCATGGCCGGTCCGGTGCCGGTCGTGGTTGCGGATGCAAAACTGGCCAACATTCCGGTCTGGCTGGATGGTGTGGGCACGGCGCGGGGCCGCAACACGGTAACTGTGCGCCCGCAGGTCGACGGTCAGATCCTTTCGGTCGATTTCAAGGAAGGCCAGGAGGTGAAGGCCGGGGATCTGCTCGTGCAGATCGACCCTGTCACCTATCAGGCCCAGCTCGATCAGGCGCTGGCCAAGAAGGCGCTCGATGAAAGCCAGCTTGCCAACGCCAAGCTGGATCTGGAGCGCTACACCAAGCTTTCATCCAATGTCATCGCCGCTAAGACGGTAGACACCCAGCGCGCGCTGGTGGCGCAGCTCGAAGCGCAGATCAAGCAGGACGACGCCGCGATCGAAAGCGCACGCGCCTATCTGAATTATGCCAGCGTTGTGGCGCCGATTTCGGGGCGCACCGGCATGCGTATGGTTGACGTTGGCAATCTGGTGCGCGCCTCCGATGCCGGCATCGTCGTCATCACCGAAGTGCAGCCGATCTCGGTTGTCTTCACGCTGCCGCAGCAGGATCTGCCGTCGATCAACCGGGCCTCCGCCAAGCGCGCGCTGAAGGTGGAAGCGCTGGAGACCGACAGCAAGGGCGTGCTCGATACTGGCGAGTTGCAGGTTGTCGACAATCAGGTGGACCAGAACACCGGCACCATCCGCCTGAAGGCCGACTTCAATAACAAGGATCTGCAGCTCTGGCCGGGGCAGTTTGTCAACGTGCGTCTGCTGGTTGATACGCTCGATCAGGTTGTCGTTGTGCCGACCGCCGCAATCCAGCGCGGACCGGAAGGCGCGTTCGTCTATGTCGTCGATGCTGAGAACAAGGCTCGGCTACGCAACGTGACGATCACGCAGCAGGACGAAAACCTTTCGGTGATCGCCAGCGGCGTTGCCGCCGCCGATAAGGTCGTCACCACCGGCTTCTCGCGCCTGAAGGATGGCGCCGATGTCCGCGTCGATGCCCCCGGTGACGCTGCTCCGCCGCCTGCAACCTCCGGTGCCGGCCGTGAAGGGCCTTCGCAAGCCTCCACGCGCCGTGGTGCGCCCGGCGACACTGCATCTATCAACGGGCTTGCTCCTGCGGCAGCGGCTGCTCCTGTGCAGCGCGCCAACCGTGGCAACGGCGAAGGCCGCCGCATGCGCGACGGCGATGCTTCCGGCAAGGGCGCACCCGGTGCAGGCAAACGCGCCAACGTCGAAGGCTCCGCCTCCGGTAACGCGCCATGAGCGTATCGGCCCCATTCATCCTGAGGCCGGTCGCCACCTCTCTCCTCGCCTTCGCCATGATCCTGGGCGGATGGCTGGGTTATTTCTGGCTACCGGTTTCATCGCTGCCGCAGGTTGATTTCCCCACCATCCAGGTGACGACGCAGCTTCCCGGCGCCAATCCGCAGACAATGTCTACGCTCGTCACGGCGTCGCTGGAGCGCGAGTTCGGCCGCATTCCCGATCTCGCGACGATGACATCGACGAGTTCGTTCGGGCTCAGCAAGATCACGCTGCAGTTCAACCTGGGCCGCGATATCGACGCCGCTTCACAGGATGTGCAGGCGGCCATCAATGCCGCCGGTTCGACGCTGCCGCGCAACCTGCCGTATCCGCCGACATACGCGAAGGTCAACCCGGCCGACAGCGCCATCGTCACGCTGGCGCTCACGTCTGACATCGTATCCATGCGCGAGCTGAGCGATCTGGCCGATACGCTGATCGCGCAGCGCCTCTCCACCGTCAGCGGTGTCGGCCATGTCTCGGTCGAGGGTGGCATTCGCCCTGCCGTGCGCATCCAGGCCGATATTTCGCGCCTCGCCGCGTATGGCCTCAGCATTTCCGACGTCAACAGCGCCATAACCAGCTCGAACGTTTCCGGCCCCAAGGGCTCGCTCGACGGCACGCATCAAAGCTATTCCATCGCCGCCAACGACCAGATCGCATCGGCGGCTGCCTATCGCGACGTGGTCATCGCCTATCGCAACGGCGCGCCGGTTCGCCTGAAGGATGTTGCCGACGTTACCGAGGGGCTGGAAAACGCCCGCGTCGGTGGCTGGTATCAGAATTCGCCCGCTGTCATCATCGATGTGCAGCGCCAGCCCGGCGCCAACGTCATCGAAACCGTCGAGCGCCTGACCGAAGAGCTGCCGCGTATCGAGCGCGCGCTGCCGACAAGCGTGAAGCTGACGCTGGTGCATGACCGCACCGATACGATCCGCGCGTCGATCCACGACGTGCAGTTCACGCTGGTGTTGTCGGTGGCGCTGATCGTCATGGTGGTGCTGGTGTTCCTGCGCTCCGGCCGGGCAACAATCATTGCCGGCGTGGCGCTGCCCGTCTCTCTCATCGCCACGTTCGCGGTGATGTATTTCTTCGGCTTCTCCCTCGACAACCTTTCGCTGATGGCGCTGACCATCGGCACCGGCTTCGTTGTCGACGACGCCATCGTGATGATCGAGAACATCGTCCGTCATATCGAGAAGGGCCAGAAGCCGCTGCGTGCCGCGCTCGATGGCGCGCGCGAAATCGGCTTCACCGTTATCTCGCTGACGGTGTCGCTGATTGCCGTGTTCATCCCGCTGCTGTTCATGACCGGTCTTGTCGGCCGCATGTTCCGCGAGTTTGCGCTCACGCTCACCATCGCCGTGACGGTGTCGGCCGTTGTCTCGCTGACGCTTACGCCGATGATGGCGGCCAAGTTGCTGAAGCACGAGCCGGAGCAGCGCGGCAACGTTTTGAGCCGGGGCTTCAACTGGATCTTCGATGGCATCATCGAAGGCTATCGCCGCAGCCTTGAGGTTGTGCTGCGCCACCAGACGGCGACGCTGATGGTGACTGCATTGACGCTGGTGATCACGGTGTGGATGTACGTGGCGATGCCGAAGGGCTTCCTGCCGGCGCAGGACACCGGCCTCATCACCGCCACGCTGGAAGCCGAACCGCAGGTGTCGTTCACCGAACTCAGCCGCCTGCAATCGGAGGTGGCCAAGCTTGTCAGCCAGGACCCGACCGTCGCTGGCGTTGTTGCTGTCGTCGGTGTTGGCCAGCTCAATCCGACGCCGAACATCGCGCATCTGAAAATCACGCTCATTCCGCGCGCTCAACGCGAGGTGCTTGCGGCCGGCATTGTCGAGCGTCTGCAGCGGGCGGTTGCGTCCATTCCAGGCGTCAGGGTGTACTTCCAGCCGGTGCAGGACGTGCAGATCGCCACCCGCACCAGCCGCGCGCAATATCAATATACGCTAGTCAGCACCGACATCGACGAGGTGAAGGATTGGACGCAGAAGCTTGCCGCTGAGTTGGCCCGTTCGCCGATGCTCAGCGATGTGAACCTCGAAACGATGAGCGAAGGCGCGCGCATCCGCATCGATGTTGATCGCGAGGTTGCGGGGCGCCTTGGCGTCACGGTGCAGGCAGTAGCCGACGCGTTGAACGATTCATTCGGCCAGCGCCAGGTTTCCACCATCTACGCGCAGGCGAACCAGTATCGTGTCGTGCTGGAGGCGATGCCGCAGTTCCGCACCGATCCATCGCGTCTCAACCGCCTCTATGTGCCGTCCAGCAACGGCGCGCAGGTGCCCCTTACCTCCGTCGCCAAGATCACGCACACGACGGCGCCGCTGGCGGTCAGCCATCTGGATCAGTTCCCGGCCGAGACCATCAGCTTCAACCTTGTGCCCGGCGCTGCGCTGAGCGACGCGGTCGAGATCGTTGCCCAAGCTGAGGCCGCCATCGGCATGCCGTCGTCGGTCACCGGTAACTTCTTCGGTGACGCCAGCGAGTTCGCGGCATCGTTGCAGAGCCAGCCGTGGCTCATCCTTGCCGCCATCGTCACCATCTACATCGTGCTCGGCATTCTGTATGAAAGCCTCATCCACCCGTTCACAATTCTCACCACGCTGCCATCGGCCGGCATTGGAGCGTTGCTGGCGCTGATGCTCGCAGGACTCGATCTGTCGCTGGTGGCGTTGATCGGCATCGTGCTGCTGATGGGCATCGTGAAGAAGAACGCGATCATGATGATCGACTTCGCCCTCGACGCCGAACGCGAGCGTGGCCTCAATCCGCGCGACTCCATCGTCGAGGCAGCGCTGCTGCGCTTCCGCCCCATCATCATGACCACGCTGGCCGCTCTGTTCGGTGCGCTGCCGCTTGCGCTTGAGGGCGGCGTTGGCTCGGAGCTGCGCAATCCGCTCGGCATCACCATTGTGGGCGGCCTGATCCTCAGCCAATTACTGACGCTCTACACAACGCCGGTGATCTATCTGGCGATGGAACGGCTCAAGGCAAGGCTGACCGGTGGCTCGCCCGCAGCTGCAAACGCAACGCCGGCAGCAAATGCGGCCAGCAACCCTGCCGCAGCGGAATAGCGGAGCGAGTGCCATGAATTTCTCCGCTCCGTTCATCAAACGTCCGATCGGCACCGCGCTGATGGCGATCGGCCTGTTCCTGCTCGGCGCCACCGCCTATTACGATCTGCCCGTCGCCAGCCTGCCTGCGGTGGATTTTCCGACCATTCGCGTGCAGGCCAGCAGCCCCGGCGCTGATCCGCAGACGATGGCGGCCACCATCGCCGCGCCCATCGAGCGTCGCCTCGGCGAGATTGCGGGTGTCACCGAACTCACATCTTCCAGCTCGCAGGGCTCCGCCAGCATTCTGGTGCAGTTCGATCTCAGCCGCGACGTTGATGGCGCCGCCCGCGATGTGCAGGCCGCGCTGAACGCAGCCGCGGCGGATCTGCCCGGCGACCTGCCGCAGGTGCCGACGTTCCGCAAATACAATCCCTCAGCGTCGCCGGTGCTGATCCTGGCGCTAACCTCCGACACGATGTCGCCCAGCGAGGTCTATGACACCGCCGACACCATCGTTGCGCAGCGCATCTCGCAGGTTCCGGGCGTTGCGCAGGTGGATGTCAGCGGCGCGGAGCAGCCTGCAATTCGCGTGCGCGTGAACCCTACCCTGCTGGCCGGTGTCGGCGTCAGCATGGATCAGGTGCGCAACGCGATTACGGCAGCCAATGCGCTAGAGCCGGTTGGCGTGATCGACGGCGACAAGAGCGCGTTGACGGTCGAGACCAACACGCAACTTCTCGACCCCGACGACTACGGCGCGCTTGTCCTGAAAACGAGCGACGGCAACGTAGTGCGGCTGTCCAATGTCGCCAAGGTGGAACACGGCACGCTCAATTCGCGGTCAATCGCCCTGCACGACCGCAAGCCGGCTGTGCTGCTCATCATACGCAAGCAGCCGGACGCCAATGTGCTGGAAACGGTCGATGGCGTGAAGGCGATGCTGCCTAATCTTGAGCGCTGGATGCCTGCGGGCATCGATCTGCATATCGTGACCGACCGCACCATGACGATCCGCGCCAGCGTACATGACATGCAGTTTACGCTGGTGCTGTCCATCGCGCTGGTGATGGTCGTCGTGTTCGTTTTCCTGCGCCGCATCACACCAACAATCGCGGCCGGCATCACGGTGCCTTTGTCACTGGCTGGCACATGCGCCGTCATGTGGACGCTCGGCTACTCGGTGAACAACCTCACGTTGATGGCATTCGTTATCGCAGTCGGCTTCGTTGTCGATGACGCCATCGTCATGATCGAGAACGTGTTTCGCAATCTCGAAAAGGGCATGGAGCCGATGCGCGCTGCCCTTCTGGGTGCGCGCCAGATCGGCTTCACCGTCATATCGATCAGCGTGTCGCTCATCGCCGCGTTCATTCCGGTGCTGTTCATGGGCGGCGTTATGGGCCGCATGCTGCGCGAGTTCTCAGTAACGCTCGTCGTCGCGATTGCGGTCTCGGTTGTGGTGTCGTTGTCGGTAACGCCGATGATCTGCGCCCACTTCATCAAGCACAGCAACGAAGGCATTCGCAACCGCTTCGACCGTATCGTCGAAGCAGCGCTCGACTGGATGGTCGGGCTCTATGCCCGCACGCTGCGCGTCGCCCTGCGACACCAGATTGTCACGCTGTTCTCGCTGCTGTGCGTGATCCTGCTGACCGCGCATCTCTATGTGCAGATCCCGAAGGGCATGTTCCCCGAGGACGACACCGGTCTCATCATGGGATCGGTCGAAGCATCGGCGGATGTCTCCTACGAGGCCATGCTTAAATTGCAGATGCAGGCGCTGGACGTGGTGCTCGCCGATCCAGCGGTCAACAACGTCGGCTCGTCGCTTGGCGGCTCCGGACCCGGCCCCGGCGGCAGCACCACCGGCCGCATGTTCATCGATCTCAAGCCGCTGGAGGAGCGCGGCGGCGTTTCTACTGCGCAGGTCGTGCAGCGCATGCGGGGCAAGTTCTCGCATATCAAGGGCGCGGAGGTGCGCATGTTTCCGTCGCGCGATATTCGCGTCGGCGCACGGCAGGGCAATTCGCAATATCAATACACGCTGTGGGACCCAGACATCGATGAACTGAACGAATGGGCGCCCAAGGTACAGGCGCGCATGCGCACCATCCCCAGCATCATCGATGTTTCCGACGACCGGCAGGCAGGCGGATTGCAACTCGACGTCAAGATCGATCGCGAGGCCGCTGCGCGCATGGGCGTGCGCATTTCCGACATCGACAGCACCATGAACAACGCGTTTGCCCAGCGGCAGATTTCTACCATCTATGCCCAGCGCAACCAGTATCGCGTCATTCTTGAGGTCGATCCCCGCCTGCAGCGCGATCCATCCGACCTGCAGCATATTTTCGTGCCCAGCGCCGATGGCAATTCGCAGGTTCCGTTGACCAGCCTCATCCGCATGGAGAAAACCACCGCTCCGCTGCGTATCAATCATCAGGGGCCGTTCCCCGCCATCACCATCAGTTTCGACATCGCCCCCGGCTTCACGATGGAGCAGGCGCTGAACGACATCGAGCAGGCAATGGCGGATCTGCACACGCCGTCAAATCTGCGTGGTGAGATGGCTGGCGATGCGGCTGCATTCGCTGCGCAGTCAACGCAGCAATTGTTTCTCATTCTGGCGGCGCTGATCGCCGTCTACATTGTGCTGGGCGTGCTTTACGAGAGCCTGGCACATCCCATCACCATCATCTCGACGTTGCCATCGGCGGGGCTTGGCGCGCTGCTGGCACTTTATCTCGCGAAGATGGAACTTTCGATGACGGCGCTCATCGGCGTCATTCTGCTGATCGGCATCGTCAAAAAAAACGGAATCATGATGGTCGACTTCGCGCTCGATGGTGAGCGCGAGCGCGGCATGAAGCCTGCCGCCGCGATCTATGAAGCGTGCCTTGCCCGGTTCCGTCCCATCCTGATGACAACGCTGGCCGCACTGCTCGGCGCCATACCGCTGGCGTTCGCCGAAGGACCGGGTTCGGAAATTCGCCGTCCGCTCGGCATCACCATCATCGGCGGTCTGTTCGTTTCGCAGTTCCTCACGCTGTACACGACGCCGGTTATCTACCTGATGCTTGACCGCGTGCACCGCAAGCTTGGCGGCGCAGCGCCTGCAAAGCTGGATGAAATTCCGTCGTCGGCGGATGCTGGGTTGCCGCGTGATGATGGTGCAGCTACTGGCCCTGAAGCCGCAGCGCCTGCTGCTACCTGAGCATCGGCGCAGGAACTCCGGGCCCACCTTAGAACCATTATGGATTGCTGCCCCCCGCCCGGCCTGCTACGCAAGATAAAAGCCCGTCTTTCGTGCCCCGTTAGCTGTCTCGCCGCGGTGCTGTAACGAACCATGACCGGGCCGCGAACAGCCTATGGGGCGCTTTGTGGTTCAGACGTTGCGAGAGGAAGAATGGGCTGCCCAGATGCGAGCGGCTCTCGCAGGTGATGATGCTGCCTATCGCGCCGTGCTACATGCGTTATCGCAAAGTTTACGTTCCGCTATCCGGCGCGGTTTCGCCCATGCGGGCGCGCCGTTAAATGATGTCGAGGATGTGCTGCAGGAAACGTTGCTTGCGCTGCATCTGAAGCGCAATACGTGGGACCCGGAGCAGCCCCTGGGGCCATGGGTACGTGCGATAGCGCGCCACAAGCTGATCGATGCGCTGCGCCGCCGGGGTAGACGCATTCAGGTTCCGATAGACGCCATCATCGGAACGCTGGCCGTCGAAGAGGATAGCAGCGAGCTGGATCGTCAGGACGCGCAGCGTCTGGTCAACGGTCTGCCCGGCCGCCAGCGCGACGTGGTGCAAGCCATCAGCATCGATGGGCAGTCGATCAAGGAAGTGGCCGAAAGGTTGCAAATGAAAGAAGTTGCAGTGCGTGTCACCCTACATCGCGGATTGAAAGCGCTTGGCGCACTGCACCGGGAAGACGACCGCACATGAAGACTGACGAACTGATCAATGCGCTGGTCGCTGACACGGCGGTGCCACCATCCCCGGTCCATCGCATTGTATGGATCGCCGCCGCGCTGGCTGCCCTGGTGACCGGAGCGGTGTTCTTTGCCTGGCTGCCGGTGCGCGGAGACATGGCATCGGCGCTGACCGATCCGCGCTTCCTGTTCAAATGGGCCTTTACGCTATCTCTGTTTCTCTCCGCTCTGGCTGTAGCGACTTTGCTCATGCGCCCGGAGCAGACACAAAAAGGACCGCTGCTGCTTCTGGCTGCTGCACCGGCGATTTTGATTGTTGGAATCATTCTGGAGCTGATCGCGCTGCCTGCCGAACAATGGCTTAGCACCATGGTCGGCATGAACTCGCACGGCTGCATCGTGACGATACCGTTTCTTGCGCTCGCGCCCCTGTCGGTGCTCCTCATGGCGATAAAAAAAGGCGCGCCCACGCGGCCAGCCTTTGCCGGCGCTGTTGCGGGGCTTGCTGCCACCGGCATCGCGGCCAGCTATTATGCAATGTACTGCCGCGACGACAGCCCGCTGTTTCTGGCGACCTGGTATATTCTTTCAGCTCTTCTCGTGGCGGCCGTGGGCGCCCTGATCGGATCGCGACTTTTGCGCTGGTAATACCGTGCGCACATTTGTTGAGCGCGACATAAGACAACGCTACCTTGTTCAAATCAAAAATGAAGAACAGGAGCGCATGGGAATGACTAAAACAGAACTCGAAACCGTGTGGGCGCCACGCCTGCTCGGCTTGCTTCGCATTGTTGCAGCATGGCTTTTCATGATGCATGGCACGCAGAAGCTGTTCAATTTCCCTGAAGCCACGCGTGGCCAGCCGGAGCTGTTCCAGCTCACGTGGTTTGCTGGCGCACTTGAGACCTTTGGTGGATTTCTTCTTCTTATTGGTCTTTTCACGCGCCCGGTCGCGTTTGTACTCAGCGGTCTGATGGCGTTCGCATATTGGATCGCCCATGCGCCGAATAGCATTTATCCGGTGCACAATGGTGGTGATGCCGCCATCCTGTTCTGCTTCGTCTTCCTTTATCTCGTGGCCGCTGGCCCCGGCGCATTCAGCGTCGACGGTGCGCGCGACGGAAAGTAACCGCTAGCTACGTTACATGGGCGGGCTCAGGTTTACGCCGGGTCCGCCCCTGTTGCTGTCGGGATGGCACAGCGGAGGAAAAGCGCACAAAAGCTTCAATCCGAGGCGTTATGAAAGATTGCCGTAACGGCCTGTCGGCAGTGGATTTACTTTTTGCGAGTAATATCTGCCGGATGACCGGTTCCGGTGCACGCCGGTTCAGCATGATCTGTGAGTTGTAATGCGTCCCAGCTACCTCATCCTGATCGTCCTTCTGGCCGCCGCAGCTGCCGTCGTCGCATACGGCCCCGTGCGCGGACGCACCGTTGGCGCGGGCATTGATGACCTGCGAACACAGGTCGAAACCGCCAATAAATCGCTTCAAGACTATTTCGCCGGCAGCAGTAGCGCGGCGTCGCCTGCGCAGAAATCTGCAGCAGCCGGCCAGAAAGCCCCGACGCTGACCGTCGCTCAACCCGCATCGCGCAAGATCATCGAGTGGGATGAATTCACCGGCCGCTTCGACGCGGTTGAAAGCGTGGATGTTCGCGCCCGCGTGTCCGGCTACTTGACCGAAGTCAACTTCAAGGACGGACAGGAAGTGAACGCGGGCGACCTGCTGTTCACGATCGATCCGCGGCCGTTCGAACGTGCACTGGATCAAGCCAAGGCGCAGCTCAATCAGGCCAAGGTAAGCGTCAACAACGCCAAGCTGGATGTCGACCGCGGCCTGCCGCTGCTCAAGCGTGAGCATATCTCAAAGAAGGCATTCGACGACCGCGAGAACCTGCTGCGTGACGCTGAAGCGCTGGTGAAGATTGGCGACGCGCGCGTGAAGGCGGCCGAACTGGAACTCAGCTTCACGCGCATCACCGCGCCCATCGCGGGTCGCATCAGCCGCACGTATGTGACGCCGGGCAATTTCGTCAGCGGTGGCGGATCGGAATCGGCTTCGACGCTGTTGACGACTCTGGTGAAGCAGGACCCCATCTATATCTATTTCGACATCAGCGAGAACGATGCGCTGAAATATCAGCGGATGTCCCAGTCGCAGGGCAAAGGCACTCAGGGCATCGTGGGCGCAACCGTCGGGCTCGAACTGCCGGACGAAGAAGGCTTCCCGCACACCGCGAAACTGGACTTCCTGGAAAACCGTCTCGATCAGGGCACCGGCACGCTGCGCGCCCGCGCTGTCATTGCCAATCCGGATCGCTTCTTTTCGCCCGGCATGTTCGCCCGCGTGCGTGTGCAGGGCTCGCCGGAATACACCGCGCTGCTGCTGCCGGATGAAGCGATCGGCACCGATCAGGCCAACCGTTTTGTTTATGTGGTCGGCGACGACGATATCCCCGTGCGGCGCACCGTCGAGCTTGGCCCGATGGACAACGGATTGCGTGTGATCCGCAAAGGGCTGGAGCCGGAGGACTGGGTTATCCTGCGCGGTGAGCAGCGTGTTCGTCCGGGCATGAAGATCAATCCGCGCCGCACACCTCTCACCGTCTCCAATGCAGATCCGAAAGCTGGCGGCGCGCCCGCTAACATACCGCCCGCTCCGGTAAGGCGGTAAGCCCCATGCGCTTCTCCCGCTTCTTCATCGACCGGCCGATCTTCGCCACCGTTCTGTCGCTCATCATCGTCATCGTCGGCTCGATCGCTTACCTGACACTGCCGGTTGCACAGTTTCCTGAAATTGTGCCACCCACAGTGTCCGTCACCACGACGTATCCCGGTGCCAACGCTGTCACCGTAGCCGATACGGTTGCCTCCGTCGTCGAGCAGGAGATCAACGGCGTCGAGGACATGATCTACATGTACTCGCAGTCGACCGACGACGGCACCATGTCGCTGAGCGTTACGTTCGATATCGGCACTGACGTCGACAAGGCGCAGGTGCTGGTGCAGAACCGCGTCGCATCGGCAGAACCCCGGTTGCCGGAAGAAGTGCGCCGCAACGGCGTGACGGTTGAGAAGCGCTCACCGGATCTGTTGTTGGTCGTGCACATGCTGTCGCCCGACAACACCTACGATTCCGTCTACGTCTCAAATTATGCGCTGCTGAACGTGCAGAACGAGCTGGCGCGCATCAAGGGCGTTGGCAACGTCACACTGTTCGGTGATCGCCAGTATTCAATGCGCATCTGGCTTGATCCCGAGCGCATCGCGCTGCGTGGCATGACGGCCGAGGAAGTGCTCACTGCTCTGCGCTCGCAAAATGTGCAGGTCGCCGGTGGCGCGCTTGGCCAGCCACCGCAGGGTGATGTCGGAGCCTTTCAGGTTTCGCTGCAGCTTAAGGGCCGGCTGCTTGAGCCCAGCGAATTCGAAAATATCGTACTGAAAACCGGCGAAGATGGCCGCGTGGTGCGTGTGAAGGACGTCGGCCGCGTTGAACTTGGCGCGCTCAATTACACCACCTACGGCTATCAGGACGAACACCCCGCGATGGTGCTGATCGTCACCCAGCAACCGGGCTCCAACGCCATCGAAACCACCAACGCCGTCAAGGCCGAGATGGCGCGACTTGCCGAGCGCTTCCCCAAGGGGCTGGAATATCGGATCGTCTATAATCCGACCGAGTTCATCGAAGAATCCATCGACGAGCTTTACATCACCATCGCCGAGGCGGTGCTGCTCGTTATCATCGTGGTGCTGCTGTTCCTGCAGACATGGCGCGCCACGATCATCCCGCTCGTCGCCATCCCCGTCTCGCTGATCGGCACCTTTGCGGTGATGCAGGGGTTGGGATTCTCTATCAACATGCTGACGCTGTTCGGCCTTGTGCTGGCCGTCGGCATCGTCGTCGATGACGCTATCGTTGTGGTCGAGAACGTAGAACGCAAACTGGCCGAAGGGCTTTCACCCATCGAAGCCGCCCGCGTGACGATGGATGAAGTGGGCACCGCCCTCGTCGCCATTGCGCTGGTGCTCACCGCCGTGTTCGTGCCGACCGCGTTCGTCGCCGGCATCACGGGACAGTTTTATCAGCAGTTCGCCGTTACCGTCGCAACCGCCACCGTCATATCGGCTTTCAACTCGTTGACGCTCAGCCCGGCGCTGTGCGCTTTGCTGCTGAAACCGCACGCCAGCCACGAGAAGAAAAGCCTGCTCATGTGGCCGGTGCACGCGTTCTTCCGGGCCTTCAATTACATCTTCGACAAACTGTCGGAAATCTACGGCGTGTTCGTCCGCTTCATCATCGGCATTTCGCCATTGATGCTGATGGTCTACGCCGTGTTGCTGGGCATCGCCGGCTGGATGCTGTTTCACACGCCCACCGGCTTCATCCCGAAGATGGACCGCGGCATCATCATCGTTTCGATCCAGCTGCCGCAGGGTGCATCGCTGCCGCGCACCGATGAGGTGATCCAGCGCGCGAACAAAATCGTTCTCGAAGTTCCGGGCGTCGCGCATACCTCCGCATACACCGGACGGGCGGGATCAACCGGATCGAACGCCAGCAATTCGGGCACCATCTTCGCCATCGTCGAGGATGCGCGCGAACGGGCCAAGCGCGGCCTCGACATTGATGTCGTCGTCGATGACATCCGCAGCCGACTGGATGTCATCGAAGAATCCAAAACGTCCGTGTTCGTTCCGCCGCCGGTGCGCGGCATGGGCGGCCAGACCGGCTTCTCCATGCGCCTGCAGAACCGCGCCAACATGACACCGGCCGAGTTCCAGGCGGTTGCCGACGATTTCATCGCCGAAGCCAACAAGCTGCCTGGAATTTCCAACGTCTTCACCAGCTATTCCAGCGGCACACCGCAGCTTTACGTCGACGTTGATCGCGACAAGGCGCAGATGTTGAAGGTTCCGCTGGAAGCCATCTTCGAAGCCCTGCGCGTTTATCTCGGCTCGGCCTACGTCAACGACTTCAACATGTTCGGACGCACGTTCCGCGTGACCGCGCAGGCGGATGCCGATTTCCGCACCGATCCGCAGAACGTCAGCCGCATCCGCGTGCGCAACGAGATGGGACAGATGGTGCCGCTCGGCAATCTGATCACGTTCCGCAACATCTCCGGGCCCGATCGCGTGCCGCGCTATAACCTGTTCCCAACCGTGGAAGTGAACGGCGCGCTGAAGCCCGGCATTTCCAGCGGCCAGGGTCTGGCGATGATGGCGGAGCTGGCCAAACAGGAACTGCCCGAGGGCATCACCTACGAGTGGACCGACCTTTCCTATCAGGAGGTCAAGGTCGGAGGCACCGGTTACTACATCTTCGTGCTGTCAGTGGTGTTCGTGTTCCTTGCGCTTGCGGCACAGTTTGAAAGCTGGTCGCTGCCGCTGGCCATCATTCTCATTGTGCCGATGTGTCTGCTCAGCGCGCTGTTCGGCGTGCGCCTGCACGGACAGGACATCAACATCCTGACGCAGATCGGCTTCATCGTGCTGCTCGGTCTGGCAGCCAAGAACGCCATTCTCATCGTCGAATTTGCGCGCCAGCTGGAAGATCAGGGGCGTGATCTCGTAACGGCCGCTGTTGAAGCCAGCCGCTTGCGTCTGCGTCCGATCCTGATGACGTCACTGGCGTTCACACTCGGCGTCGTACCCCTCTATATCGCCACCGGCGCAGGCGCTGAAATGCGCATCGCGCTCGGCACCGGCGTGTTCTGGGGCATGATCGGCGTCACGCTGTTCGGGCTGGTGTTTACGCCGGTGTTCTACGTAGTGGTGCGCCGGTTCTCGATGCGCCGCGCGAAATCCGAACCGGAAGCGTCGCACGCGCCCGCTGAGTGAAGTTAACTGAGTGAGGTTGCATATCAACGCGCGCAATCACCGTCAGCGCTTGACGATCAACCCGGACACGTCAACGCGGTCCTGCCATCCGCTGCGCTCCAGTTCCGGATCGAGGTGCTCCTCTGCTGGCCAGCCGATGCACAGATACGCAACCAGCCTCCACGTGGCCGGCACATCCAGCGCCGCCGAAACGACATCGGGCTCCAGGATCGAGATCCAGCCAATACCCAGTCCGTGCGCGCGCGCCGCCAGCCACAGCGTCTGCACGGCGCCGACCACCGAATAACGCATCGTCTCCGGCATCGTGCGGCTGCCAAGTCCGGCTCCCGCAGCCGTCGCTTCATCGGCGAAAACCGCCAGATGCACCGGCGCGACGTCGAGCCCTTCAAGCTTGAGGCGCGCATAAAGCCCGCGACGGTCTTCGCCATAGGAGGCAAGCGCGTCCGCGTTCGCGCGTTCAAACGAGGCCCGCACCTGCGCGCGGCGCTTAGGACATTCCACCAGAACGAACCGCCACGGCTGACTGTAGCCCACCGACGGCGCACGGGAGGCCAGCGCGATCAGTTCGCTCAGCTGCGCACCATCAACCGGCTCAGAACGGAACCGGCGCACATCGCGGCGCCAGAACACGAGCTCGCGCAAACGCGCGCGGAACGCGTCATCGAACTGAGGCGGATTGTGTCGCCTGTCGCCGGTCATCTCGCTTCTCTGAGGCTCCTGCTGCCACGCTGCTCCTGCCGCCGTTCTATCCTACCCTTGCCGCGGGACAAACGGAGGCCGATAAGAAAGCCGCTAAAACCTCTGCGGCAGATCGGACCCCCGCCCGTGACTGATGAAACGCCACGCTTTACCCTTGTTCTGGGCGGCGCCCGCTCCGGCAAAAGCCGTTATGCTGAAGAGCTGATAAAGCGCCTGCCCGCGCCGTGGACCTATATTGCCACCGCTGAGGCGCTGGACGAGGAAATGCGCCAGCGCATCGCCCACCACCGCGACCGCCGCGATGAACAGTGGCAGACGCTGGACGCGCCGCTGACGCTCGCGGAAACTATTCCGACGCTTGCCGGCCCGACACTGATCGACTGCCTCACCCTGTGGCTCAGCAATATGATGTTCGCCGAGCGCGATATCGATGCGGAGACTGAGCGCCTGATCGCTGCGATTGCGCGCGGCAACCATCGCGCGCCAATCGTTGCGGTGTCGAACGAGGTGGGCATGGGGCTGGTGCCGGAAACCGCGCTCGGCCGCGCCTTCAGAGACGCGCAGGGGCGCTTGAACCAGCGCATGGCAGCGGCGGCCGACCGCGTTGTTTTCGTTGCGGCCGGCCTGCCGCTAATGCTGAAGTAACGGGCGTTTACTGAGCCGACCGTTATGCGCGCTCGATCGCGTTCGGCGTCACAAAACCCGCTGCAAAGGCAATCCGGTGCACAACCAGCAGCACCGCGAACGCGATAACCTCTACAGTCGCCACATACTGCACGACATCGTAAAGGAACGCGCCTTCGCCGTGCGTAAGCACCAACGTGCCAGCATAGATGCCTGCCTGATAGACGAGGAATGCCACCGGGAGAGCAGCAGCAAGCATCGCGATCATGCCGTAGGGCTTCAGTGCCAACACAATCGCGCGCGCCGCATAGTAGCCCGCAATCGCACCGGCGCCCATGAACAGTCCCCAGCCGAACGCCTGCAGCTCAAGCGGATAGCCGAGCACGCCGAAGCCATAGGCCTGATTGGCCAGCCATGAGGCGCCAACCAGCCACGCCCCATCCTCATATTCGGTATCGAGCGCAGCCAGCGCTGCAACCGCCGCGAATGGAAATGCGCAGGCGAATACCGTCGTCGCGACGATGCTCGCCGCGACAAGAAATAAAAACCACATCATACGTTTGACGATGGCTTCCGACATCTCAGAAATCCCCCAAATTTCTATTTCGCGCCCCTCGATGCCATGCGGGCGCGACAGATATTCCGTGCAGCAAACTATGCGATCCACACCGCCAGGAGAAGCAGCAACAACGTCTCGCTCACCTCAATGCTGGCGCCGAGGCAATCCCCCGTAATCCCGCCAAGCCGCCAGCGCCAGTAAAGTGCGATGGCCGGAATGATAAGCAGTGCTGCTAGCAACACCGGCGCAAACCACACCGTTATCAGTGTCAGCACGGCAGCTTCGGCTGCGATCAAGCGCGGGTCGATCTGCCATGCGAAGCGCTCGCCTGATCCCGTTGCCAGCGGCGGCACGGCAAGGCTCCACACCGGCGCGCCCAACCGCGCCCAGGCAGCAATCAGTATCAGCGGCATAAAGCCGGCCTGCGTAGCCACTTCCGCCAGCAGCACCAGCTTGGCGATGAGCTGCAGCCCGATGGCAATCGCGCCGAACGCGCCAAGATGCGGATCGCGCATAATCTGCAGCAGCTTTTCAGGCGAGCGGTGCGATCCTGAAAGCGCGTCGGTGACATCGCCAAGGCCATCGAGATGCAGCGCGCCGGTTACCCACACCCACGCCACCAGGCCAAGCAGCGCACCGATCCAGGGCGAGGCCAGTCCGCCCACCATGACTGCGGCGGCGACGATTGCACCGACAATGGCGCCAACGGCAGGAAACCACAGCGCGGAGCGGGAAAGATCAGCGGGGTCGAAAACATCAACCGGCGGCGCGGGCAGCCGTGTCAGGAACTGCAGCGCATGGGAAAACGACCGGATGTGCGCCTTGATGTTCATGGCTGGACGACCTCAACGATCTCTCCCCATAGACCAGCTTGCGCATCGCGGCCAACCCTCAGCGTAATGCGCGTTCCCGGTTCGATCCGGAATGTCCACAGGTTGGCGAACGGAATGGCGCACACCACCGACAGCGCCGCGCGGATAGGCCCGGCGTGGGTGACGACCAACACGGTTGCCGATGGCGATGGCGATGGTCCGGCGGCCGCCGGATCAAGCAAGCGCCGCAACGCCGCCGCTACCCTCGCTTCCAGCATATGCCAGCTTTCACCACCCGGCGCGGCGGGTGCATCAGGGAAACTGTAGAATGCCGTCACCGCCGCTGCCGTTGCGGAATCAGTCCGCAGTTCCTCCAGCGTGCGCCCGTCCCACGCGCCGAAATCCAGTTCGCGCCAATCGTCATCGATGCGCACGCTGAGTTTTCGGTCTGCACCGATCAGCCGCGCCGGTTCAAGCGTACGCAAACGCGGTGATGAAACGATCGCGTCCCAGTTGCGGCCGTGCGTCTGGCGCTTGAGCTGCGCCCGCCCTAAATCGGAAAGCGGCGGATCGCTGCGGCCGATCAGTCGCCCCGGCGTTACTGTCTCGCCGTGACGGATCAGATCGATCAGCACCGATGCCGCAGCTTGGCTCATGGCACCGGACCTGAAACGCTCGCTTCCTCGAACGTTGCCATCTGATTGTGAAGCGCACACGCGAGCCGCAACACCGGCAACGCCAGCCCCGCGCCTGATCCTTCACCCAGGCGCAACTTGAGATCGAGAATGGGCTCAGCCGCCAACGCATCGAGCACCAGTCGATGCCCACGCTCGGCCGAGCGATGCGAATAAATCAGCCACGGCGCGCAATCCGGATTGATGCGACAGGCCGCCAGCGCCGCAGCCGTGACGATGAAACCGTCGACGAGCACTGGAAGGCGCCGCTGCGCGGCGGCGATCATCGCACCCGCAAGCGCTGCGATCTCCAGCCCGCCGACACAACGCAGCACCTCGACCGGTGAAACCTCGCCGCGATCCAATCCGTGCAGGCTTAACCCCGCATCGATCACCTGCGCCTTGTGGCGGATGCCGTCGTTGTCGAGACCGGTGCCGGCGCCGACGACATCCTGCGCGCGGCACGCCAGCAGCGCCGCAGCAATCGCAGCCGCCGACGTTGTGTTGCCTATGCCCATTTCGCCCAGAACGACGAGATCAGCGCCCGCAACCGTTGCCCGTTCCACCGCGCGCTTGCCGGCATCGAACGCAAACGCGAGCTCTGCATCCGTCATCGCCGCCTCACGCGAGAAATCACGCGTGCCGTGCCGTGGCTTGTCGCTGGTGACACCGGCAATGTCAGCTTCGCCGAGCGTGCCGACATCGACCACCGCAAGCGGCACGTTCAGTTCGCGCGCCAGCACCGAAACAGCAGCGCCGCCGTTGGCGAAATTGTGCAGCATCTGCACGGTGACATCGGAAGGATACGCTGAAACGCCCTGCGCGGTGATGCCATGATCGCCCGCGAACAGAATGATAGGCGCGCGCTGCCCGCTCGGGCGCTCAGTCGCCTGCAACGCGGCCAGACGCACCGCAAGAAGCTCAAGCGCGCCAAGCGAACCCGGCGGCTTGGTCAGTTGACCCTGCCGTTGCTCCGCCGCTGCACGATGATCCTCTGACGGCTTCGGACACGTCGTCCTGATCCAGCTTGCGCCCACGCCCGTTGTGCTCCTGTCGGTCTTCGCGATGATCCGCGAGGGTGCACAATGGTCGCTGGCGCTTGCGCGTCAAGACGCCCATGCGCCTCAGGGCTTCATGGGCCCATGGCTATCGAGCATGTCAGGCGATAATCCGGCTTTGGCAAAGCAGCACAATGGCAAGCAAGAATGTTCGGCCGCAGCAATCTGCGGCACCGCTCTAAACCGGATCGAGCGGCCGCCCAGCCACCAGACGATAGAACTCCGCCCGGGTTTCCGGTTCCCGCCGGAAGCATCCGGTCATACGGCTGGTGATGGTCACAACGCCGGGCTTCTTGATGCCCCGCGTGGTCATGCACTGGTGTGACGCTTCGATCAGGATTGCCACACCCTTGGGTTTCAGAACCGTTTCCATCGCGTCGGCGATCTGCGCCGTCAGCACCTCCTGAATTTGCAACCGTTTGGCGTAGATTTCCGCCAGCCGCGCGAGCTTTGAAATGCCAACAACGCGTTGCGAGGGATAGTAGGCAATATGCGCGCGGCCGATGATCGGCACGATGTGATGCTCGCAGTGCGACTCAAGCCGGATATCGCGCAGCATCACGATCTCGTCGTAGCCGGCGGTTTCCTCAAACGTCGTGCGCAGGATCTCGACCGGATCTTCCGCGTATCCGGCGAAAAACTCCTCATATGCGCGCGCGACACGCGCCGGTGTGTCGACCAGCCCCTCGCGATCAGGGTCATCCCCCGCCCATTCGATCAGCGTGCGCACGGCCGCCTCAGCGGCTTCCCTGCTCGGCCTTGGCCGCAACTGCCGCTTCACCAGATCCTCGACAACAGCATCCATGGTTTCTGATCTCCATTGCTCCGTTGGCGTATTTTCAAGCTGCGCCACCGGAAACAGGTTGTTCAATGCAGGTGCGGCCGCGCCGAGAACGGTCGATTGATGCAGAGAAACAGGCGCGAACTGCCGCTGGCGCTTATACGCGGCGAGCGATGCAGAAGCGCGTTGCCGGGCAGCTCTTTGCCAGCGAACAGACCGACGCCAAATTGCGGCATCGAGAAAACCGGGCCTTGATAGCTATCCTGTTGCGCCAGCGCCTGCTCGGCATAATTAGGCGGCACCCACTGCGTGCCCGCGCCAACATAGGTGGTCACCAGCCGCGCCAGCGTAACGTCAGTGTGAAACTTCCGGCATGCATCATCCGTTACCACCTCTAGTCGCAGCTCCACCTCGGGCGAAGCTGTAGCATTGGCGAACAGCGTCACGAGATAAGAAGCATCGTGGATGAGCAGCGCTGCCAAAACCGGATCGAGCGCGTCGCAGCGCTCTAGCACCTGCGATATCCGGCGCCCCGCGTCGGCTGGCGATGCCATCAGACGCAGCGATGGCACGTCCTCCAGATAGAGACGCGCAAAGCGCGCCTCGATCTCGGATGAGAAACGCCGACGCCAGAGCGCAAGCCGGCAGTGCGGCTCACGCCAACGCCGCAAGACGCTCGGAAGCTCAGAACTGAGCACCCCTTCGAGCGGCGCGTCATCTTCACCGTCAACGCGGTAACGCTTGTATAGCGGTTCAATCGTCACGCTGCTTCCCGCCCCCAGCTTGGAAACGGATCGGGCAGACGCGACCACGCGCCCGTGTCGACAACCTGATCGGACGGCATATCCAACAGACACGCATCCAACTCAGCTGTAATGCGTTCGCGGTCCATCTCACCGGTGCCGATGAAGACCAACTCCTGGCGCCGGTCACCCCATTGCTCGTGCCAGCCCTTGCGGATGCGCTGCACCAGATCGTCATCCTCCGGCCAGTTCTTGCGCGGCACAGCGGCCCACCAGTAGCCCATGGCCTCAGTGCGCACGAGCGGACCCGCCTGCGACATCTCCCCGACGAATGCGGGACGCGACGCAAGCCAGAAAAAGCCCTTCGCGCGCACCACACCCGGCCACGACTTGTTCAGGAACGCATGCAGCTTCGTCGGCTCGAACGGCCCACGCGCGCGATAAACAAAGCTAGAAATGCCGTATTCTTCGGTTTCCGGCTGATGATCCTTGAAGCCGTTCAGCTCCTTGAACCAGGTTGGATGCTGATGCGCGGCATCGAACGAAAACAGGCCGGTATCAAGTATTTCCGAGAGCGCAATTCTGCCGTGGTTGGTCTCGATGATGCGCGCGTCGGCGTTAAGCGCGCGGATGATCGACCGCGCCATTGCCACCTGCTCCGGCGCGGCAACGTCCGTCTTGTTGAGCACGACGACATCGGCAAATTCGATCTGCTCGACCAGCAGCCCTACCAGCGAACGCTCATCCTCCTCGCCCGCAACCTCGCCGCGATCTTTCAGGAAATCCTGCGAAGAATAATCGCGCAGCAGATTTGCCGCGTCGACAACCGTCACCATGGTGTCGAGACGCGCAACATCCTGCAGGCTGCGGCCATCCTCATCGCGAAATTCAAACGTCGCAGCGACGGGAAGCGGCTCGGCGATGCCGGTCGATTCAATCAGCAGGTAATCGTAGCGGCCATCCTTCGCCAGCCGCTCGACCTCCTGCAGAAGATCATCGCGCAGCGTGCAGCAGATGCAGCCGTTCGACATCTCCACCAGCGTTTCTTCGGTGCGCGACAGATTTGCGCCGCCCTTCGAAACCAGATCGGCGTCGATGTTCACTTCGCTCATGTCGTTAACAATCACTGCGACTTTGCGGCCTTCGCGATTGTTCAGCACATGATTGAGCAGCGTGGTCTTGCCCGCTCCCAGAAATCCGGAAAGCACCGTCACCGGCAGACGGCGGTCCGTCTTGGCGCCGGATTGCGCCAGAAAAGAAGTTAGTTTGTTGTCCATGGATGGCCTCCTTGCGCACCATAGATGCGGATGTTATAACATCCGTCAAGTGGTTCACCGAACAAAGTTGTCGGCCGTCAGCAGTTATGTGGTCACCATCGCCTTAGTCAGCAATCGCCGGTTGTCAGTCGCCATGAAAAAGCCAGCGCACCGAACATCGAATGCTACCCATGCCGAGCGCGTGCTGGAGGCGCTGCGCAAAGCGCAAAGGCCGATCAGCGCCTATGAGATCATCGCATCCATCCGCACCGACAGGGAGATGGCACCGGCAACGGTTTACCGCGCCCTCGATCGGCTGATCCGTGAGCGGCATGTCCACAAACTGCAATCGCTCAATGCCTACGTTTCGTGCCGTCACAATCATTGCTGCGATAGGCCGGCATTCGCAATTTGCGACCGCTGTGGCGTCGTGAACGAGTTTTCCGCGTGCGGGCTTGGATCGCTTCTGGACCAATCCTGTCAGGCGAAATCGTTCGCGCTCGAAACGGTCACGATTGAACTACACGGCACGTGCCACGCCTGCCAGAACCGGCAGGAAAACTGATCGGTTCTACCTCGCACGCACAAATGTGCGCGTTGGCGGAAGCACACGGATTGGCTCGCCGCGCATGTCTCTGGGTTGAGACTGACATGCAGAAGGGGGAGCGATGGGCCATGCGCCCGCTGCGGAAAACCCGCGTCCGCAAACGGCACCGGCTGCCGGGCAACCCCTCGGCAGCCGACTTTACAAAGGGAACACTCCCATGAAGCTTGCAACCTATGCCGACTGGCGGCGCTGCATCGAAGTCCAGTGCGGCATCCCGCTAACCGCGCCCTACATAGCTGAACGCATTCGCGTGCTGTCGGATCAGACGTCTGACCAAACGCGCAAGTTTGTCGAGGTTTGGGGTGATGCGCATCGCCAGCGCGTGCTGGCTTGGTTCAAGCAGGCCAACGCCGAAATCTAATTCGCTCAATTCACAGCAGTGTGGAACCTGTCGGCGCCAAGCATCAAGCGCCGCAAGCCACCAAAAAAACGCCGGTCACACGATCATTCGCTTGCAGCGGGTGCCACACAGCGCGCGCATGCGCACGAAGCGGGATGCTTCTCATCAGCGCCATGCTCACATCCCGTAGATGCCGCGGGCGATGGCGCACTCTTCAGTGACACCGCCATATCCGCCACCTGCGTTTGCACAGTCTTCGGCGCCTCGAACGCAACGGCGGGCATGCTCACCCATCCGACAAGCGCTGCCGCACCGATCAATGTGCCTCTGGTTTTCATTGCTCTATCTCCTTGCCGATAGCGTCCGTTTGCGCCTGACAGCCCTGAAGCCGCGCGCCTGCGCGCCTCAATCAAAGCACCGCAAATATTTGGGATGTTATAACATCTAAAATGTGGCGGACGTACGGTGCATGTTTCGGCGACACGGATTGCAAAACGGAGCGATCTCAGGCTCATCTGCATGGGGCAATCCGCTTGAGCGCGGACAAATCCTGGCGACTATCATGCGGCGTAAACCTATGGCGTTGCCGCTCAACCGAACATTAAGGGAACGCGGACCAATGACCGGACCCACCACGGGCCAATCATGCTGTGTTGTAGGCGCGGGGCCGGCCGGTCTGATGCTTGGCTTTCTGCTCGCGCGCGCCGGTGTCCGCGTAACCGTCATCGAGAAGCACGCCGATTTCCTGCGCGATTTCCGCGGCGACACTATCCATCCATCGACGCTGGAAGTGATGCACGAACTCGGCTTTCTCGATGAGTTTCTAAAGCTGCCACATCAGCAGGCTGTGAAACTGCACGCAGAGATCAACGGCCAGCAGGCGACCATCGCCGATTTCTCGCGTCTGCCCACACGCTGCAAATTCATAGCCTTCATGCCGCAATGGGATTTTCTCAGCTTCCTCGCCGACAAGGCGCGCGCATTCCCCAACTTCGATCTGCGGATGGGCGTGAAGGTCAGCGGGCTCGACCGCAGCGCCGGTCGCGTTACCGGCGTGCGCATCATCAATACAAACGGCGATGACGAAACGATCTCTGCGGATCTGGTGATCGGCGCCGATGGGCGCAACTCATCCGTGCGCCGGGAAGCGGGACTGGAAGTGGAAGACCTTGGCGCATCTGTCGACGTGCTGTGGATGCAGGTTTCGCGTCGGGAAGACGATCCAGCCAAGGGCATGAGCCACGGCGGCCCCAACCAGGGTTTGATCCTGATTGATCGCGGGCAATTCTGGCAGTGCGGCTATGTCATCCGCAAAGGCGGCTTTGCGGATACGCAGGCCGCCGGTCTGCCTGCGTTGCGTGCCAAGCTCGCCGCCGTCGCTCCGCTGCCCGCCGATCGCTTCGAGGAGATTGCGAGCTGGGATCAGGTGCACCTTTTGAACGTGCGCATGGACCGATTGAAGACCTGGTGGATACCGGGCCTGCTGTGCATAGGCGATGCGGCACACGCAATGTCGCCGGTTGGCGGTGTCGGCGTAAATCTCGCCATTCAGGATGCCATCGCCGCCGCCAATATCCTCGCTGTCCCGCTGCGCACCGGCGCGCTGACCGATGCAGATCTTCGCGCAGTGCAGAAGCGCCGCGACTTTCCAACCAAGGCAACGCAAAAAGTGCAACTGATGATGCGCAGCCGGCGCAAACCCGGCGATGAGAGCAAAAGCACCGGTCCACCGGCGTTTCTGCGCGCAATCGGTCGCTCCCGCCTGTTGCCGCATTTGACCGGACGGCTGATCGGTCTAGGCTTCCGCCCCGAACACATCAAAACCTGATCAGGCACCCGCTTGCGCACGCTTTATCTATTGCTTGGAATGTTCTTCGTCGCGCTCGGCTTCATCGGTGCGGTGCTGCCGGTGCTGCCGACAACCCCTTTTCTTATCGTCGCGGCGGCATGCTTTGCCAGGTCATCGCCGCGACTCGAAGCGTGGCTCCTCAACAACCCAACCTTCGGCCCGCTGCTGCGCGACTGGCGCGCGCGCGGCGCAATACCGTGGCGCGCCAAGATCATGGCACTAGCGGGCTGCGCGTTCGGCTATGTCGTTTTCTTTATCGGCAGTGAGCCCACCCTGTTGCCCGCACTCGCAGTTGCGCTGCTGATGGCAACGGGCCTGATCTACGTTTTTTCCAGACCCTCCTGATCCTCCTGACCCTGCACTCAGCCATCCATCGCCTTCCGATACAGCTGCATGTTGCAATAATGTCGTACAGCGCTGCATTTTCATTACCACAACAGTAAACATTATTGTGACCACCGCCTTATGCATGCAACTTTCACCGCGTTTGCGTAGCGGGAGTTGTAGTAGTGAGCGTACTTTGGCGTACAGTGTGCGCTGCAGCCGTTGTGGTTGCGGCGAATGCAGGGTCTTTTGCGTGGGCGCAGGATGCGGAAGTTCCGCTACCGCCGGTCGAAGTAACGACTTCGCCACAATCCAAAACCCCCAAGAAATCGGCAGCTAAAAAGAAGCCGAAAACCCAGGTCTCCGCACCCAGCACTGTTGCCGCTCCGCCACCGGTGGCGCCCATCACGGCCAGCGGTGCATCGCCACTGCCGCCGTCTGATGCGGGCTCTGTCACCGCTTCGGGCAACGCGGTCAACGCCGCCGCTGAAAACGCAGCCACGGCCCGTGCTCAGGCGCCTAACGGCGTCATGATCATGGAAGGCGCGCAACTGCAGCAGTACAGCCATCTCAGCATCGGCGATGTAATGCGGCGCTTGCCCGGCGTGACGTTCCCAGGCGTGAACAGATCGCGCGACATCAAACTGCGCGGTATCGACAAGGCCTACACGCAGGTGCTGCTCGACGGCCGCCCACTACTTGACGGCGACACCAGCCGCAACATGGAAGTGGACCGCATTCCCGCTTCGTTTATCGAGCGCATCGAAATTACGCGTACGCCGCTGGCCAACATGGAATCCCAGGGCGCCGCCGGCACGGTGAACATCATCACGCGCCGCTCATTCGGTCCATCGGGCGGTCAGCTGACCCTCGGCGCCGGACGCATGCCCAACAACGGCTCTCCGGGCGAGATCAACGCCTGGCAGGGCGGCGAAGCTGGTGCGGTACGCTATTTTATTGCTGGCGGTTATCAGCGTCGTCTGGTGCAGGAAAGCTCCAGCGAGCTTTCATACAGCACCAACGGTACCACACCGGACCGCGGACAGTTCTCGCCCCAGCACCGCAAGTTCGACGAATATACCTTCCTGTCGCGCTTCGAATGGGACATCAATCCGGCCAATACGATCATCGTCGCGCCGAGCTATATGAAGACAACCGAGCAGCGTGAACAGAACGCCTACCGCCTAGACAAAAATCAGAAGTACGTTGACCGCGACACCAAGGAATCGCGTGAGCGTATCCGCGAAGCTTATGGCGTCGCCACCGAATGGCTGCATGATTTCGGCAATGCCACCAACGCGCGAACCTATTTCGAATACCAGCGCGGCCGTGAAGACACCTCACGCCATACCGTTCGGACCGAATTCAACAGCAACGGCACGATAAAAAGCGGACCGACAGTGCAACCGCCGCGCTTCGTCCCGATCGACGTTGAACGCATCGCTGCCGGCAGCGCAATCAAGTCGCGCATTGGCCAGCACACAGTTGAAGCCGGCGTTGGCTGGGCGCAGCGTATGCACGACGAAAACGCAATCATCGGCTTCGTGCCTGCTGCGGTGCCAGAGCGCACCTATCAGGTGACCGAGGATATTTATCACGCGTACATCAGCGACAGCTTCTCGCTGTTCGGCAACGACCTCCTGACGGTCGGCCTGCGCATGGAACACAGCATTACCGAGACCATCAACGATCAGCGTCTCCAAAACGATGTTTCCGCAACGGACTTCAATCCATCGCTGAGCTATCGTCTTTCCGCTGCGGAAAACCTCGACTTCCGTCTCGGCATCGCACGCACACTGCGCCGCCCCGATCTCAGCGAATTGACGCCAACTGTTGTTCTTGAAGACGGAACTTTTGTTTCGCCGGATAAGCGCGGCAACCCCGACACTACGCCCGAAAAGATCTGGGGTCTGGACGTCGGCACGGACTATTACTTTTTTGGGCGCAACGGCTTGCTGGCGGCAAACTTCTTCGCGCGCTCATTTGAGGACAAGATCGAAAACGCAGTCGAATTCGACGCAACGACCAATCGCTGGATGCAAACTCCCCGTAACGCCGGCGATGGACACCTCTACGGCGCCGAATTGGAAGCGCGGCTGCCCATGGCATTTATTGGCCTCACCGATCTGACGCTTTGGGGCAACGCAACGGCGATGAAGTCGGAGCTTACCGACAGCGTCACCGGACAAACCCGGCGCTTCGCCAACCAGCCCGGTCTGTTGACCAACATCGGCGTCGACTATTACGTGCCGATGTGGGCCACGACATTCGGCCTCGGCTATAATCGCACCTACGCCTACGATCAGGATATTCTGCAGACCAACGGCAACTATCAGCACACGAGCTTCTCGGCTCTGGATCGCCTCGATGCATCGGCGCGCATCTCGCTCGAAGAAAATGTTGTGCTGAGCGTCACCGCCAGCAACCTGCTGCGGGCCGACGATATCCGCACGGTCACGACCCGCAACGGTGCCGGTGCCATCACGGCGCTCACCACCAGCCGCGAACCTTCGCCGTCGGTGTTCTACAGCCGCCTGTCGCTGGGCTGGTAATTACGCCAGCTAACAAGCCGGGCAGCATATAAACGAAAAGCCCCGCTGCGGATTGAAACCGCAGCGGGGCTTTTGCTTTTCAAAACGCCGACGAAGGGACAGCGCCCAGAGAGCCGGCTCACGCGTGCGAATAAATCACGCTCAGTTAGAGCCCCAACGCAGCGCCACCCGCGATAGCTGCAAGCGACAAGAACCACCAGAAGCCGCCGGGCGCCAACGACAGCACGCCAACCACGGCGATGCCCGACGTGGCAGCCACCAGAATCCAGGCCACAATGCCTTCATCAATTGGCCAGATGGAAAGGCAGACCCACAGTGACGCCAGCAGCGCCAGCGTTCCGAAGATGCGCAGCAGCCAGGACGGAATTCTTGTGGCGACCACGTGCGGAATGTCGCGTTTGCGATGCGTCTGCGATGCCGCCAGTCCGGAGAGCCCGCAATAGGCCAAGCAAAATGCTGCAGCGATCATGTCAGCGCCTCCACGTTCCGGCGCTGAAAAGTACTCTCGGCTGCCGCCGATATGTTGCCCAGCTTGATCGCGGCTGCGGCTGCGCCAACACCCATTGCAACCACCACCAGCTCGACGCTGAACCGCTGCCAGTCACCATCGGCTGCATAGGTGCCAGCCCATTGCCGCATCGTCATCCAGTTCAGCACGGGCAGAGAACAGGCCATCAGAGCTGCCAGTCCGAGTTGCTCGCGCCACGCCATCGCAGCACCCCGCAGATAGGCATGCAGAAGCGCCGCCACCCAGACAACAAAGAAGATGCGGATCTCAAACATCGCCCGCTCTTCCAGCCCGACAGCAAGCACCCGGTTGGCCCAGAGATAGGAAATTGACGCCAGCGCAAGCCCCGCGATGACAGCAACATTGATGCGTCCCACCGCCAGCCACCACAGCCTGTCCGCCCGCGACGCGCGATCAATGCGCGCTGAGCGCTTGACGGTGAACATAACCAGACCGGTCGCCATCGTTCCCGCGCCAACGAGGCCAAGCACAAAATATAGCCAATGCATGGCGTAACCGCCGAACCAGGCCAGATGCAGCCCGACCACAAATGACTGGAGCCGCTCCGCGGGCAATGGCGCCGCCAGTGGCTGCACGATGTCTCCGCTGGCGCCATCGAACGCAACGCGGCCTGCATCGCGCACGATGCCAACATCGCGCGAGCCGCGCACCTCGACGACACTCGCGCCGCCTTTCGATGGCGTTATGCGGATGCTGGCCATCTCGCTGCGCGGCATCGCGGCTTCTGCTTTCTCAACGAAGGTGCTGAGCGGCAGCATTGCACCGGCTTCGCGCTTGCCGCCACCGCCCCCCTGCGCCGATTGCGACATCGACTGCCGAAATGCCGCCTGATCGCCATCGAACAGCGCCGACACGCCCGCGGGCATATACAGGAAGTAGAAGTAGGCCAGCCCGGTGAAGCCGATGACGAACAGGAACGGAAGCGCGAAGACACCTAACGCCGTGTGCCCATCCAGCCATGCGCGCGGATACGCCGATCGCGACCTGAACACAAACAGCTCGCGGAAAATGCGCTTGTGAATGATGACGCCGCTGATCAAGACTGCCAGCATCATGGCAGTGGCGAGCCCAACGATCCAGAAGCCGATTTCATTGCTGCGCCTATCGATGTTCAGACGGTAATGCAGCGCCCGGAAAAACTGCGCGCCCATCGTGTCGCGCGGTTCAAACTGCACACCTGTGAGCGGATCCATCGCATAGGTTTTGATGTCTCCCCGGCCGCCGAATGAAATGCGCAGATCCGGATTGCGGGTATCGGGAAAGCGCACCATGGCACGCGCATCGGATTGCCCCTTATCCGCCCAGAATGCTTCAGCGGTTTGCAGCGTTCGTGGTGTTGCGCCCAGTTCGGAGTGGCTTGGTACGCTGACTTCGGGCTGCATCCAAAGCGTGATTTCCGGCGCAAACACAGTGAGGCTGCCGGTGAAGAAAATCACAAACAGCAGCCAGCCGGCTGTCAGCCCAAACCACGTATGCAGGCGCGTCAGCGAGGCGGTGGCGTTGAAGGGTTTCGATTGCTCTGCAGACGCTGCCGCAGCAACGCCGGCACCTTGATCGTTGCTCACCACAGCGCGCCCCCGCTAACGATGGGAAGAAAGCCAGCGGCGCAGACAACTGCGAACGTCACGAACACTCTTGTCGTGCGCGGACACGCAAACGCCCACACCATCAGCACCGGATAAACCAGCAAGCCCAGCAGCGATGTGACGATGACGGCTTCTGAATCCGCAAGCGGTATGATCTTCGCCAGCCAATAGGCCAGCACCCACGTCACCGCATATCCACCGGCGATTGCGAGCACCGCCCGCATAGCGATAGCCACGCCGCGATCCGCACGATCAGCCGTGTTCGGCCCCGTAACCATTACTGGCCTGCCCCCATCATTATCCCCCAGCCATCCTGCCAGTTGGGGGCATCGTGCCAGACGGGCGCACGGACCGCCACCCGAAGCATCCCCGCAGGCATAACCGCCGCAGCGCCGCATCGCCATCATCGCGTGCCCACCGCGCTGTGAGTAAGCCGCGGCACCACCCCGGAAGCATCTGCGATAAGCGGTCGCTGATGTCGGGCTGCCCGCGCGGGCGTTTTTGGCATTTTCAGCTATTTTCCGCGCATTTTGCAGATAGGCAGGCCGGTTTGGCGGACGGTTCCATGTCCTCTGTGGGAAAGGTGACCGAACTGTCTCGGATTAGTCGTACGACGCGCTAGACATCCGCCAATGTCATCACTATAAGGGCCGAACTTCGGTGCTGGCTCTTGCCCCCCGATGCAATGCCCAGGTAGCTCAGTTGGTAGAGCACGTGACTGAAAATCACGGTGTCGCTGGTTCGATTCCGGCCCTGGGCACCATTTAATCAAGCCTTTAGATCCAGACAATTCGAGAGCGGATGCACCATTCCATCCCGCTCTGGCCTTGGCGTGACATTTTTTGGGTCCGGCTAGCCATGGCTCACTGTCGCCGCCTCGCCCCAGCCCATTCCGGGGCATGACGCTTAGCTATCGGCGGCGCGCGCTACCGGATCACTCCTGATCGCTTTCGGGGCCGCCGATAGAAGGGCGCAGGGCGCGCTCCAGGTCTTCGTCGCCGTCTTCGTCGGCATCCTGCTGACCGCCAGCGATCACGTAGCCGCCGCCCAGCCAGCGGCCCAGGTCGACATCGCGGCAACGGCGGGAGCAGAACGGGCGATATGCGGTGTCGGTGGGCTCGGCGCAAATCGGGCACCGGCGGCCGGAGGCTGGTTTAGAGCCTGTTTCCTGATCAGCCATAGCTTCTCAAAACTCCTGACAAAAAAGGTACGCGGTCAGGTGGGATCGAGTTCCGCCGCACGCACCCAGGCGAAATGGATCGGGAACCCTTCGGCGGCCAGCATCTGCACCACTTCGGTCAGCGGCAGCCCAACAACGCTGGAATAGGAACCGACGATTTTCTGGACGAACGAACCGGCCAGCCCCTGAATTGCATAGCCACCGGCCTTATCGCGCCACTCTCGCGAGGCGATATAGGCTTCGATCTCTTCGCGCGTGAGATGTTTGAAGCGCACCCGCGTGTCGACGATCTTCTGCTTCATACGATCGTCCGGCGTGATCAGGCAGACACTGGTCAGTACCCGATGGGCGCGGCCGGAGAGAAGCTGCAGACAATTTGCTGCTTCCTCGATGTTTGATGGCTTCATCAGAATGCGCCGCCCCACCGCCACTACGGTGTCAGCTGCCAGGACATAGGCCGAGGCGATGTCCTTGTCGTTGGCGATCTGATCGCGGGCGGTTTCCGCCTTGGCGCGGGCAATGCGGGCTGCGTAGCCGCGTGGCATCTCGGTTCGGCGCGCCGACTCATCGATTGACGAGGGCCGCAGCGCATCCGGCTCGATCCCGACCTGCGACAGCAGCATGAGACGGCGCGGACTGGCGCTGGCAAGCACCAGCCGGGGACGCGCGGCCTCATCAGACTTATTGGCGCTCCGTTCCCGCGCCAGCTCCCGCCGCAGCGTATCGCGGCGCGGATGATCGGTTCGGCTGAGCGCGCTCAGAAATGCGGCCTTGGCAGACATCGCAGGCGTCACCTTGAGAGGAAAACATAAGAACCCGTGGCGGTCCGCCATCGCACGGGGCGGATCACCGCCATGCAGGCAAAACCCCAACCCGGCCTGGTCACAACGGCCGGAGTGCTTTTACAAAGCTCAACGACATTGCAAAGGCATAGGCCGAAAAGCAAGGGGCTTCACCTTTTGCACGTCACGTGCGGGCAAATTGGGATGCTGCCACAGTTTCATGGTGATACGTTACCGCGCTGCAATACCATCGCCACAAACCGCCATATTTTTTCAAACGGGATTGCCTCGGAACATGCTTTCCAGAAGTGCTATCACCGAATTTCTCGCCCAAACGCCGCTTTTCGGCCCCATGGATGAGGCCATCCGGCACACCATTGCCGGCGAGATGCGCGCCATCAGTTTTAATGTCGGACAAACCATCTTCGGGCGCGGCGATCCGGGCACCGAGATGTATCTGGTTGTATCGGGCCGCGTGCGGATCTCGATACTCAGCCCCGAAGGCCGCGAGCTTTCGTTTGCCCATGCCAGCACCGGAGCCGTATTCGGCGAGATCGCGATGCTGGATGGCGGCCTGCGCACCGCCGATGCGACAGCGGTTGATGCGGTGAGCGTGCTATGCCTTTCCAAACCAGCTTTCAAACGCCTGCTTGAAACGCATCCGCGCGTGGCCGAAGCCGTGATCCGGTTTCTGTGCGGCCGCATCCGCGACGCTGATCAGCAGCTTGAAGCCATTGCGCTCTATCCCATCGAGGGGCGGCTTGCGCGCTTCTTTCTGGCCACCGCCAAGGCAGCGGCGCCGGACGACACCGACGCGCAGATCACCATCGACATCAGCATGTCACAAAGCGAACTTGCACTGCTTGTCGGCGCCAGCCGCCCAAAGGTGAATGCTGCCCTTGCGCTGCTGGAAGCAAGCGGCGCAATCGTTCGCAATGGGACGCGCATCACTTGCAGCATCAGCGAACTTGAGGACATCGCCGGGACCGCATGAGAATGTTCGAACGGCTTGGCGCGCGACAACACATCTGCACCGCGACGCGAAAGGTGCGCGAGCTGGGCCGCACGTTAGCGGCTGCGGGCACCGCGGGATATCCGCCCGATGTCCGCCGACGGCTGAAGATCCTCAACGTGATGTGCTATCTCATAGCTACCACGACGCTGATCTATGCTGCACAGCAGGCACTGTCCGACTATCAAGCGCATGCACCGATGGTGTGGGTCAACGTCATGCTGGCCGCCGCGGTGCTGATGGTGCCGTTGGCACACCGCATCAGCGAAATATCCGGCGGCCTGCTTCTGGTCGGCGCGGAATATGCGGCGCTGCTGGCGTTCACGCAGTTCTTCAGCCGCGAAGGCGGTGCCAGCCTGCAATACATCATCGCCGCCGCTGCTCCGTTCGTCATATTCGGTCTGCAGCGAATACGCCTGATCGCATTGGTGGTGATTGCCGGGCTGGCGCTGCATCTGTTTGCCTGGTTCCGGTTCCCCGCGCCAACCGACCTGACTGCAACGGAACGCTCGGTGATCGACGCGAATTACGCGCAAGCTGCCATCACAACGGTCAGCCTTATCGCGGCATCGGTCTACTACGCGTTTCATCTGGCGGAGCAGGCGAAGGCCGAAACCGACGCCGTGCTGCATAATGTTTTGCCCGATGTCATCGTCGAGCGGCTGAAAGCCGATCCCAACACGTTGATTGCCGACAATTATGAATGCGGATCGGTGCTGTTCGCTGACATCTCGGGCTTTGTCGGCATTGCGCGCCGTCTCGGCGCTGCCGCCACTGTCGATCTGCTAAGCCGCATCGTGACCGAGTTTGACAGCCTCGCGACGCAGCACGGCGTCGAGAAAATCAAGACCATCGGCGACGCTTATATGGTCGCCTCAGGGTTGCCGGTGCAGAGCGACGGTCACACCGTAAAGCTGGCGCGCATGGCGCACGATATGCTGGCCGCCATAGAACGCCACAACGCTGCAAGCGACTTCGCGATCGGCATCCGCATCGGCATCGCGTCGGGTCCGGTTACAGCAGGCGTCATCGGCAAGCGTAAATTCAGCTACGATGTCTGGGGCGATCCGGTGAACCTCGCCAACCGCCTTGAGGCTCGCTCGCAAACGGGGCGCATACTCATTTGTCCGCGCACGCACGAACTACTCGGCAACGCTTTCCAATATGAAGCCTGCAGGCCGATGGAGATCAAAGGGCTGGGCACGCAGGAAGCGTGGTTTTTGCTTGGCGAAACGCTTCCACCTGCCAAGCATCCCATCTAAACCGTGTCAGCTTTTGATGGCGCACGGCGACTCCCCTTCGGGGAGCCGGCCGCCGTGCGCGTAGGGCTAAACCGGTGCCAGCTTGATAGGAATGAAAAAGTCGGCACGTGCGGACGTTTGCTTCCTCGCATCGTCATCCCGACGCAGGTACGCCAACTTCCGCATTGCTCAAACAAACAATCTAAACGGTTGGGCCGCCGCCAAAGCCGAAGCGCTGTTTGATGCGCTCAAAAAGGCCATCCCGCACCGCGCGATAATCCATCAGCGTCTGCTCACGCGTGCCGTGCCCCACCATCACCGTGGCATCGATCGTCGGCCAGTATTCAACGTCGACGGCCATCGTGCGCGTGAGCTCCAGCGCCTGATGGTGAGCTTCCGGCGACAGCGAAACGATCAGATCGAACGAGGTGTCATTCAGCTCGCGCAGCGTGTGCGGTGTATGCCCTGAAACATCGATGCCGATCTCATCCATGACAGCGGTGACGAACGGATCGACTTCGCCGGCACGCACGCCCGCCGACGCGACATAAACACGATTACCCGCCAGATGGCGCAGGATTGCTGACGCCATGACGGATCGAACCGCGTTTGTCGTACAGGCGAAGAGCACGGCACCGGGCAATGGTCCGGCTTCCATATCCGGCGCCCCGGTTTGAGAAACCGTAAGTCCGGCAGTGCCGCCGCTGCTCGCGAAGTCGCGAGACATGGCGCTAACCCTTCCAGTGCAACGCGCAGATAAGCGTGAACAGCCTTCGGGCCGTGTCTATGTCGACGGTGATCTTGCCCGCCAGCCGCTCCAGCAGCGTGCGGCTGCCCTCGTCGTGCAGGCCGCGTCGTCCCATGTCGATGGCCTGGATGCGCGATGGCGGCGCTGTGCGGATCGCCTCGTAATAGCTTTCGCACACCAGGAAATAATCCTTCATAATGCGCTTCAGCGGTGTCAGCGAAAGCATGTGGGTGATGAGAACTTCATCCCCCTCACTGCTGACGACGAAAACCAGCCGATCGTCCATCAAGGCGAGATTGAGTTTGTATGGACCCTCATCGCGACCTTCGAGGGCAAACGAGTTGCCCTCAAGAATGTCGAAAATCGCGACCTCTCGCTCATGCTCAATATTTGAGTTGCTGGTCGCGATGGATTTTTCATCCAGCGTGATCGCCACCAGCCGCGCGCGGGGAAGATCCTGGCTCTCGACCTCGGTCGTCATGATGATGCACGCTCTGGCATGGGTTGCTGCTCCGATTGCAGGCGGATCTCGGCGGATGAGCGATGCGCCTCCAGCCCTTCTGCGCGGGCGAGCGCCATGGCTGCGGGCGCAAGCTCGGCCAGCGCGTTGCGATCGAGCTTGAGGATCGAGGTACGCTTCATGAAGTCCAGCACGCCGAGGCCAGACGAAAAGCGCGCCGTGCGCGAGGTTGGCAGCACGTGGTTCGGCCCGGCGACATAGTCGCCGATCATCTCCGGCGTATAGGCGCCCAGGAACAGCGCACCGGCATTGCGGATGCGCTCGCCTAGAGCCTCGGCATCCTGCGTAGCGATTTCGAGATGCTCAGCCGCAATCCGGTCCGCAAGCGCTGGTGCTTCATCCAGAGACTGAAGCTCGATGATGGCGCCGAACACGTTCCAGCTTTCGCCGGCGATGTTCCCGCGCGGCAGCGTCTGAAGCTGATGCAGCACGGCGGCCTCCACGGCACGGCCAAATTCGGCATCGTCCGTCATCAGGATGGATTGCGCTGCGGTGTCGTGCTCAGCCTGCGCCAGCAGGTCGGCGGCGATCCACTCGGGATTGTTGTGGCGGTCGGCAATCACCAGCACCTCGGAGGGGCCGGCGATGCTGTCGATGCCAACGGCACCGAACACCTGACGCTTGGCAGCAGCCACATAGGCGTTGCCGGGGCCGACGATCTTTGCAACCGGCGCGATCGTTTCGGTGCCATAGGCAAGCGCTGCCACGGCCTGCGCGCCACCAACGCGATAAACCTCTTCAATGCCGGCCATCTCGGCAGCGGCCAGCACCAGCGGATTGATCTCACCGCGCGGCGCGGGCACGACCATCACGATGCGCGGCACACCGGCCACCTTGGCCGGAATGACATTCATCAGCACCGAGCTGGGGTATGAGGCAAGCCCGCCCGGCACATAGAGGCCAACCGACTCGACCGCCGTCCAGCGCCAGCCAAGCTCGGCGCCACGCTCGTCCGTGTAGCGCTCATTGGTCGGCAGCTGGCGCTGATGATGCTCGGCGATACGGGCCGTTGCAAACTCCAGCGCTTCCAGCGTCTCAGCGCTGCACGCTTCACGCGCGCGGCGCATTTCCTCGGCCGTGACCCGCAGCCCCAACGCCTCGAGATCGACGTGATCATATTTCTTGGAAAGATCGATCAGGGCCGCGTCGCCACGGGTGCGCACGTCATCAATGATGGATGCCACCGCCGCGCCTACATCCGCCGACGATTCCCGCTTCTCGCCGAGGAACTGAGCGAAAGCTGCATCAAACTGTGGGTCACGCGTGTTCAGCCGCTTGGGCATGTCGTAATCGGCCCTGCGGCCGTCTCCTGAATAAGTGTGATCTGACCAGATTTATTCGTCGATTGTGTGGACCGGTTTGGATTGGGCACGCCAGACAGCACCCAGATCACGCAGCTCGGCCTCAATGCATTCGACCTGAAGCTGAACTGCAGCCCCACCGGCAAAATGCAGCGTTATGGAACCGGATGGTTCCTCGGCGGGGTCGAAGGTCAGGGCCAGCAGTTCCAGCACCGCGTCTTTGTTCTGCAGGTCAAACCCCAGAACGCGCGCAGCCTTTACGCGCTCAAATCGCAACCCCGAGCGACGGCGCTGGCCCTCGGCCTGCTCCGTCTGGACCGCACCCTCCCAATCGAAACGATTGGTGATAGCGGCAAAGCGCATCTCGCGGCTGAGATAGGCCATATCGCCGACGCGAATGATCGCATCCTGCAGATGGCAGGAGAGAACCCGCAAATCCTCCGGATCAAGGGCGATCAGCTTCAAGTCTTTCATATGCCGGCATCCCAGCCATTTGGCCCAAAGGTATGGCCACAGGCCCTCAAACGTTGATAGCTTCGCAGCCCTAGCGGTGCAACACAACTGGCCCGACCACATTGGCCAAGCGCCCATCGGCCGCATCGGGGCCATACCGTAACTTGTAGCAGCGCCCATTCCCGTGCCGTGCGCCACTTCAGCATGGCCCAGACACAAGGTGATGCAATGAAAACCGATAACAAATCGCTGGACGAAGACCGCTTTAATCTCTCCCTGCGCCGGTTTCTGAAGCAGGTGGGGATCACCTCACAGCGCGAAATCGAAGCTCTGGTGCGGGACGGAGAGCAGCACGGCGCTCAGTTCGCCGATAGCGGCAAATTGAAGGTGCGGATGGTGCTGACTGCCGAGGGAACTGGTCTGAGGCACGTGATCGAAGACGACATCGACCTCAGATAACGTGTTTCACTGACGCTTTAGACAACTCTGCTGTCGACAACGGCAGTGGCGCCTACCGGCCTGCGCGGGCGGCCCAACGATCCCAGTCCGCGCATGGCGTCAAGCGCGCCGCTGACGCAAATGCACGCCGTAGCGCGGAGGTAAAACCATTCCACCTTCCAGGACCAAAGCATAATATTTGTAAGAACATGCAGATTCCGGCCTAAGCGGCATTTCCGCTCCGAACCGGTCTATCTCGGCCCAAAAGGCAGTGCTGGCGCGGGTTTCAGAACCCGCTCCGAGGCGCCCTGCCGCGCCTTGGTCAGTAAATGCCTAACCGATGCCTGCAAAATCGAATCTTGATTTTCATATGTCGTGAAGTTTCAGCGCCCTATTTTAGCGGGTGATCGCGGAAATCAAGTGAGGCTTTATGCTTGGTCCCAGCGAAGGCCGTTTCACCAGTGCTGCGCTCCGCGAAGCTGATCGCATCCGCGCACTTGAAGAATACCGCATCATCGGCAGTCCACCCGATCCAGACATTGACCGCATCGTAAAGCTTGCTGCCCGCGTGTGCCGGGTGCCGATGGCCGCGCTGTTTATCGTCGGCCGCGATCGCGTGCATATCAAATCGCAGCATGGCGTCGAGCTTGGCGATCTGCCGCGACACGAGAGCATTTGCACCTACACAAACGCACAGGACGCATTGTTCTGTGTGCCCGACACCGCCGCAGAGCCACATCTGGCGGGATCCGTGGTCGTCCGCAAAAGCCCAAGCATCCGATTTTACGCCGGCGTTCCGCTCGTTGCTCCGTCGGGACACAAGATCGGCGCGATATGCGTGTTCGATACCAAGCCCTGGTCGAGATTCTGCACCAAGGACCGCAAAGCACTCGAGGACGTCGCCGCATTGGTCATGGAGCGGCTGGAGATGCGCCGCGTGCATGCTGCGAGCGATGACGGCAACCTGCGGTTCGAACGCATCGCCTCGACATCGCCCAATGCCATCGTGTGCGCGGATGCACTCGGCGCGATCACGTTCTGGAACAAATCCGCTGAAACGATGATGGGCTATGCCGCCCATGAAGTTCTGGGCCAACCTGTCAGCTTTGTTTTTCCCGATCGATTGAGGCGTGCGCAGTCCGCGAAGCTAGGCCGTGCCGTTCGTAAAACCGCCGCCGATCCGTCTGCACCGCGGGCGGGCTTCATCGTACGGCATCGCGACGGCACAGAGCTGGAGCTTGAAATGACGCTGTCCGTGACGCGCGATCACGACGCAGGCTTTGGCGCGGTATTGCGCGACATCAGCATTGCCCGACAGGGCGAGCACAGGCTTTATGCGCGCGCCGAACTCGATCCGCTGACTGGCCTGCCCAATCGCTGCCGCTTCCTCACAGCCCTGCGACAGCTTACAGCCAATGGCACCGGAGCCCTTTTCCAACTGGATCTCTCTGGCTTCAAGGACATCAACGACTCGCTGGGCCACGCTGCCGGAGACCAGCTTTTGACCCAGGCCGCAGCGCGTCTTGCGACGCTCACCGGCGCCAAGGCCAAAGTCTCCCGCTTCGGTGCCGATGAGTTCGCCGTTTACTGGCCCGATCTTTCCGCCTCAGAAGCTTCGAGCAAAGCTGAAGATCTTCTCAGCCTGTTCGACATACCGTTTCTGGTCGACGCTGAGATCGTCTATCTCGGCGTCAACATCGGCATCGCGCGCTGTCCGGACGATGGCACCGATGCAGAGGAACTCACAGCCAATGCCAATCTCGCGCTGGAACGCGCAAAGGCGACCCGACGGCGCGGATATGAGTTCTTCAAACCCGAAATGCGTCAGGTGGTCATCGCGCGGCGCACCATTGAAAGTGAACTGCGCCAGGCATTGGCCGCTTCCCAGTTCGAACTTTTCTATCAGCCGCAAGTGACTCTCAACGACGCCTCGATCATTGGCGCCGAAGCGCTGCTGCGCTGGCGTCACCCGACGCGCGGCCTGCTGGCCCCTGGCGCATTTCTAAGTCAACTTGAAAAGGGCCCGCTCGCTGCGGATGTGGGCAATTGGGTTCTGCGCACCGCCTGCAAGCAGGCAGCTTTGTTGCGCACCCTCCATCCCAATTTCCGCGTCGCGGTAAACCTGTTCGGCGCTCAGTTCGATGCCGGCGATCTGATGTACCGTGTGGAAGACGCGCTGCTCACTTACAAGCTGCCTCCTGAGGCTTTGGAACTGGAAATTACCGAAAACATCATGCTGCGCGGAGAGCATGCGATTGTTGTCCCTCTCCGCGAAATGCTGTCTCGCGGCATAAGCATCGCCTTCGACGACTACGGCACTGGCTTTGCTTCGCTAAATCTCTTGAAGCGTTTTCCGGTTTCGCGACTCAAGATCGACCGTTCGTTTGTGCGCGACGTATGCGCCGACGAAGAAGACGCTGCGATCGTGCAGGCGATCATTTATCTGGGCCGCTGCTTTAAGCTCAACGTCACCGCCGAAGGCATCGAAACAGAGGAGCAGGCGAAAACGCTGCGCATGCTGGGCTGCACGGAAGGGCAAGGCTACCTTTATGCCGAGCCACTCCCCGCCACCGCTCTTGCCAACTACCTCTGTCGAGGCGACGCCCGCACCGTTGCGTAACCGGAGCATCGCCGATGGCCACCGCATCATCGCGTGCTCCGGCGGCCGAGATCAGTAGCAATGCTGCCGCAACGTCCAGCCCTTGATCTTGCATCGTTCGTTGCCGCTGCGATCAACACTGCACACGCGATTTGGCAGACGCTGATAGGAGCAATAATAGTTCCCCGCCTGTCCCTCATAACCGCGCATGGGACGATCGAATTTATAGTCGTGCGTGTAGAAATCTTTCGCGCCCCGGGCGTCAGCCTGGGTTGTCGCTCCGGCAATCAGCGCCACCGCAACAAAAGCTGCTGAAAAAATGCGGCGATCCATAATCAAGGCTCCATCGTATGGGCCGCTCAACTTTTGCGCGGCGTGATATACGAAGGCACAGTGGATCGAAACTTCCCTTACGGCTGTTCCCGACGTGACATCGATGGGGCAAGCTGGCGACGGACGGCTTCAGGTATCATCCAGCGCCAGCGCTTCCATCACCGTGAAGCGGACATCCGTTAACGAAGCCAGTTGCTCAGCCTTGGCGCGACTTGCCAGAGCCATTGCAGGAATGCGATCCGGACGGCGCAGGAAATTTCCCATCGCTTCGGCCAGCGCTTCAACATCGCGCGCGGGAACAAGCCTGCCGTTCACCTGATCATCAACGGCTTCGCGGCAACCGGGGACAGCGCTGGTGATAATCGGCCGACCGGTGGCCAGGGCATTCAACACCGGTTGCGGCATGCCAGCCAATCGCGCCGGGTAAACGAAGACGTGTGCCTGCTCCAGCAGATCGGCCTCGGCACGATCATCAAGGACACCCAAAAACTCGATTTCCCGGGAAGACGCCAGCAGCGCGGGATCAACGGTCTGTGCATCCGCATCATCGTCCGGCAGGGCGGCCAGAAGAAAACGCGCGTTGGGCGAGCGCTGACGCAACAACGAAGCCGCAGCGCAATAGTCCTCCACCCCTCGACGCACATCGAGACCGGCAACCATGAGAAAACCGATGCCCTGAGTGATCGGCGGCAGCGGCTTCACCGGATACGTCTCCAGATCCACATCGGCGCCCGCTGTCAGGGAAACGGGCAGCCCTTCGGGAACGATGCCAAGCCGCTTCAGCAGCGCAATATCCTCGCCGTTGTGAAACAGCGCGACATCCGCACTGCGCAACGCCTGCCCATATCGCCATGCGGGCATTTCGTTTTCAGCGAGTGTTCCGGTGAAACGATGCTCAGGCAGGGCACCGACAATGACAACCGCGCGCGCAATGTGCGCCCGCTTTGCAGCCAGTGCGCCATAGATCATGGTTCGGCCGCCGCTGGCGACGGCGACATCGGCCCCCCAGCGCGTCAGTTGCTGCCGGATTGCGCCGACGGCCTTCCAGTCGGACAGCAGCTTCCATCCGCTGTCCTCGGCACCGATAACTGCGTGCTCGACACCCAGCTTCGCAAGCTCGTCGGCCTCTGCCTTTTGCAGCTCCGGCGACAGAACGAATGCGCGATGTCCCCTCGCTACCAGCTCCGCCAGCAGCGTGCGGAAATTCTGAATGGCGCCTAGGCCCGGACACACAAAAGCAATGCGCTTGCTGACAGCCTCAACCACTGACGCAGCCTTCAATGATTAGTGGAGTGTACGCGACGGCGCCGGCCAATCACGCGGGCGCTCATCATCGACGGGAAGCGTCGAGACTGCGTTCTCCGGATGATAGCCTTCGACATTGCGCAGCAGGATGGCATGGAGCGCATTGAGATCACGTGTTTCAAGCGCCGCTGACAACTGAGACAACTGCCGCCGCAAATCATCTTCGCTTAAGAATGGCTCATCGGAGCGCCAGATGCGCGGATGCTCGGTCTGGCTGGTGTTGTCGCCGATCAGAAGCTCTTCATAGAGCTTTTCGCCCGGACGCAGGCCAGTATACATGATGGCGATGTCACCATCGGGCTTTTCCGCGTCCTTCACATCGAAGCCCGACAGCCGAACCATCAGGCGGGCCATGTCATCGATCCTGACGGGCTCGCCCATGTCGAGCACAAACACCTCGCCGCCTTCCGCCATCGCTCCCGCCTGAATAACGAGTTCGGCGGCCTCCGGAATGGACATGAAATACCGGATGATGTCCGGGTGCGTTACCGTCACCGGGCCGCCAGCTTTTATTTGTCGGCGGAACTTCTGAACCACCGAGCCCGAGCTATCCAGCACATTGCCGAAGCGCACCATCGTAAACACCGTTGGTCCGCCCTTAGCTGCTGCTGCCTGCAGCACCAGCTCGGCCATGCGTTTGCTTGCGCCCATGACGTTGGTGGGCCGCACAGCCTTGTCGGTGGAGATCAGAACGAACAGTTCAACACCCGCCGCCTGCGCCTGCTCAACGAGAGCTGCCGTGCCGAAGGTATTGTTCTGCAGACCCGCGATCGGGTTCTGTTCCACGATCGGCACATGCTTGTAGGCAGCCGCGTGGTAGATCACTTCGACATCGTAATCGACCAATGCCTCGCGGACTTTCGTAGCGTCACATACCGAACCCAGAACGCCTACGATTTCCGGGCGTGGCTCGTCGGGCTGCATGCCCCGCACCACTTCCGCGACTTCATCGTTGATCCGATACAGCGCTATTTCCGACAGCTCAAAAAGCACGATCCGACGCGGGCGGTGCTTGAGAAGCTGGCGCACGAGCTCCGATCCGATCGAGCCACCCGCACCGGTCACAAGGATCGACTTGCCCTGCGTCTTGCGCATGAGAAGCTTGGCATCGGGCGGCACCCGGTCGCGTCCAAGCAGATCGTTCACCTCGAGACGACGCAGGTCGGCAACGCTGACCCGGCCTGAAGTAACATCCTCAACGTCGGGAAGCGTCAGCACCTGAACGGGCTGCTGTTGCAGATCCTTCAATATGAGCTTGCGCTCATGCCGCCGATCATTGGGCAGAGCGACCAGCACTTCCTTGACGTGATAGCGTTCGATCAGACTCGGCAGACGCCGGGCATCGTGCACCTTCACGCCGGCAACATACTGCCTCCAGACAGACGGCTCGGTGTCGACGAAAGCAACGGCCTCGCGCGCATTGCCCCGGCGCAACGTCTCAAGCAACTGGACGCCAAGCTGTCCAGCGCCGAAAATGATGACCGGCGTGCGCTCCACATCCGCTGGCAGCTCTGAAAGGCGCACGCCCGCGCTTTCCAGCAGCATGGAGATCATTTCGCGGCTGCCGGTGATGAACAGCGTGGCCAGAATTCCATACCCAAACAGAACCGAGCGCGGCGGGGCGGCGGGTTGGCCAGCCATGAATGCCACCAGCGACCAGATCAACACCGAAAGCCAGATGCAGCCGATGATGCGGGTGTGACCCCGATAACCGAGATAGCGCGTGACGAGACGATAGAGCTCCGAGATCGCAAACGTCGCAACGGTAATAAGCGGCCCGCTGAGCAGGATCAGTGCGACGGCAAAATCCGGCGGAATGTATATGGTGTTGTAACGGATAGAGAGAGCGATCCACAGCGCAAGAATAAGCAGCGCCAGATCCAACCCAACCAAGATCAGCCGCTTATTGAGGCGCGGAAGCTGCAGTAGAAGCGTCTGCCACTCTTGCAAAGATTTAGGGCGCTGAGAACCGTTGGTGCTCATAAAGCGAAAACCTGTAAATGGCCGCTTGCAAACTCATCAGGGGCGGTAAGAAAGACTGCAAATTCTGGGAAACGGCCCCGAACCTACCAGACACCGGGCCGACATCCGCCAGCTCTTCCCCAGAATTCCACCTAATGTCACCGTTTTTTTGACGGAATCGATTACATGCGGCGGCGTGACTTTATCGCCGCAGCGAGTGTCCCCTCGTCCAGATAATCGAGCTCCCCACCCACGGGCACACCCTGCGCCAGCCGGGAAACCACAATTCCGGTCGGCGCCAGTTGCTCCGTCAGGTAGTGGGCGGTGGATTGCCCTTCGACCGTGGCATTGAGCGCCAGGACGATCTCCTGCACCTCTCCGGTCGCCGCCCGCTCGATCAGGCGCGCGATATTCAGCTTCTCAGGACCAATGCCGTCCAGCGGCGACAGGTGTCCACCGAGCACATGATAAAGCCCGCTCACAACCCCGGCGCGTTCCAGGGCCCAGAGGTCGCCAATCTCCTCAACCACCACAATCAGCGAGCGATCGCGCCGGACGTCCTGGCAGATGCTGCACGGCACAACGGTATCGAGGTTCCCGCAATCGGGGCATTCCACAATTTTTTCAACCGCATCCGATAACGCTTCCGTTAGCGGAACAAGCAATTCGTTACGGCGTTTTATGAGCGCCAGCGCAGCTTTTCGTGCCGACCGTGGCCCAAGCCCGGGCAAGCGGCCGAGCAGGCGCACGATACGTTCAATTTCTGGACCGGAAACTTTGCGTGTCATGAAAAGCGCTTAGCAGTTTTTTTTGAAGGAGGCGGGCGGCTGAGCCAAGCGCCTCTCGGCTTGCGTGTTTGGCAGGTCGTGAAACGACGATGCACGATACGTCGGTCAAAGCGGGCACGATGCAGATCAAATGCTGCAGGTGCTGCTTATGCACTAATTTCCAATGCGCCGGTACCTTTGGCGCGTAAAGTGACTGGGCTAATCTGTCGCCACGCATAACTAGGGGTTTTTAACCCTCGATCCCCGGGAGGACACAATGCAGCTTATCGTGAAGCCAGAAACACCTTCGACGGCCCTCGCCCGCGTCGGGGCTACCCTCAAAGTCCGCAGCCGCTACGACAACTATATCGGTGGCGAGTGGGTTCCGCCTACGCAGGGCCGCTACTTCGAGAACCGCACCCCCATCACTGGTGAGCTGGTGTGCGAGATCGCCCGCTCCACCTCCGAGGACATCGAGAAGGCGCTCGACGCCGCCCATGCCGCCGCTGAAACGTGGGGCAAGACCTCGCCGGCCCAGCGCGCCCTGATCCTCAACCGGATTGCGGACCGCATGGAAGCCAACCTCAATGCGCTGGCCACCGTCGAGACCATCGACAACGGCAAACCGATCCGCGAGACGATGGCAGCCGACCTGCCGCTGGCCGTCGATCACTTCCGCTATTTTGCAGGCTGCATCCGCGCTCAGGAAGGTGGCCTTTCCCAGCTCGACGAAACCACCGTTGCCTTCCACTATCATGAGCCGCTGGGCGTCGTCGGCCAGATCATTCCGTGGAACTTCCCCATCCTGATGGCCGTGTGGAAGCTGGCTCCCGCTCTCGCCGCCGGCAACTGCGTGGTGCTGAAGCCCGCCGAGCAGACCCCGTTCTCCATCATGGTGCTGGCCGAGCTGATCGGCGATCTGCTGCCGCCGGGCGTGCTCAACATCGTCAACGGTTTCGGCGTCGAAGCCGGCAAGCCGCTGGCGCAGAACCCGCGCATCGCCAAGATCGCCTTCACGGGTGAGACGACCACCGGCCGCCTCATCATGCAGTATGCCTCAGAGAACATCATTCCGGTCACGCTGGAACTGGGCGGCAAATCTCCGAACGTGTTCTTCGCTGACGTATTCAACGAAGACGACGCCTTCTTCGACAAGGCGCTCGAAGGCTTCACCATGTTCGCGCTCAACCAGGGCGAAGTCTGCACCTGTCCGTCGCGTGCGCTGGTTCAGGAAAGCATCTACGACGCCTTCATGGAGCGTGCCATCGAGCGCGTGAAGAAGATCGCGCAGGGCAACCCGCTCGATCCGAACACCATGATCGGTGCGCAGGCTTCGTCGGACCAGATGGAGAAGATCCTCTCCTACATCAACATCGGCAAGGAAGAGGGCGCAAAGGTTCTCACAGGCGGCCATCGCGGCGTGCACAACGGCCTGGAGAACGGCTTCTACGTTGAGCCGACCGTTCTGGAAGGCCACAACAAGATGCGCATCTTCCAAGAAGAAATCTTCGGACCGGTGCTGTCGGTCACGAAGTTCAAGGATGAAGCCGAAGCGCTGGCCATCGCCAACGACACGCTCTACGGCCTCGGTGCCGGCGTGTGGTCGCGTGAAGCCAACACCTGCTATCGCATGGGCCGTGGCATCAAGGCCGGCCGCGTCTGGACGAACTGCTACCACCTCTATCCCGCACACGCGGCGTTCGGCGGTTACAAGCAGTCCGGCATCGGTCGCGAGAACCACAAGATGATGCTCGACCATTACCAGCAGACCAAGAACATCCTGCAAAGCTTCAGCCCGAAGGCTCTTGGCTTCTTTTGATTGAGTGGCGCCGGCGACTCCCCTGCGGGGAGCCGGCCGTCGGCGCCGAAGTGAACCGCAACTAAAACTACTTACAGCGCGGCCCCCAAAGCCGCGCTGTTTTTACAAGAGGAACAGCCCATGACTGAAGCCCGTCCGACACTGCGTTCGCTGCTGGCCATGCCATCGACGCCCGAACCGCTGTCCAAATCCGCGCTGGTGCTCATCGACTGCCAGAACACCTACCGCGAAGGGATCATGCAGCTTGAAGGTGTCGAGCCGGCGCTGAAGGAATGCGCAAAGCTGCTGCAGCGGGCCCGTGATGCCGGAGCACCGGTCATCCACATTCAGCACGATGCAGGCCCAGGCTCGCCTTACGATGTACGCGATCATATTGGCGCCATCGCCGATGTCGTTGCACCGATCGAAGGCGAAACCGTCATCACCAAGAGCTATCCAAGCTCATTCGAGCAGACCAACCTCGACGCCGAACTGAAAAAACTCGGCGTCACCGATCTTGTGCTCGCAGGCTTCATGACCCACGTCTGTGTGAACTCAACCGCGCGCGCCGCCTTCAACCATGGCTATCGCCCCACGGTTGTCGGCAACGCCACCGCAACGCGTGCGCTCGCAAATCCGCTGGGCGGAACACTGTCGGCCGATGCCGTGCACACCGGTGCGCTGACCGCGCTGACCGACATGTTCGCCATCGTCGTGCCGTCGTCGGAGGCGGTGCCGGACTGATCGCGAATTGTTGATTGCAGAATTCCGGCCTTCCGCTCCCAACAGGCCGGATGACGATTACCGGACTGGCAAGGTCTGGTACGACGGACTGGAGCATGTTTCCCTAGGGCGCATGCTCCAGTTCCCTTCAATGAGGAGGCAGGAATGGTCGATCGCGTTTCGCTCACCCCGGCAGCGGAAGAGCTGATACACAAGCTGGTCGCCGTGCACGGCCCCCTGATGTTCCATCAGTCGGGTGGCTGCTGCGATGGCAGCGCGCCCATGTGCTATCCGCGCGGCGAATTCCGCATCGGCGAACGCGATGTGTTTCTCGGCTCCATCGCCGGTTGCCCGGTTTATATCTCCGGCCCACAGTTCGAATACTGGCAGCACACGCACCTCATCATCGACGCGGTGCCCGGACGCGGCTCCGGCTTCTCGCTCGAAGCGCCGGAAGGGCTGCGTTTCCTCACCCGTTCGCGCGTCTATACCGAAGCCGAATACGACGAACTGGAGCGGATGGGCGAACCACCACGCGGCCCGAACGCGGTGGCTGAGGCCGGGCTAGCCTGATCGGCCCCGGTCCGCTGGCGGTGGCACACCGCTGCCTTTAGGCTCGCCTGTGGCTATCCCGCACTAGGAAATCACTGCGATCACCCCGACATTCCGTAATGGATTCCGGTTCGGCATCGCCGCCGCATGCCGCCGACGCTACGGAAAACTGCATGAAGCTCGCTCTACTCGCTTTCAGCCTTTTGTTCGGCCTCGCAATCGCGCAGTCGGTGCACGGTGAAGCTGCGCCCGCCAGCCCCGTTGAAAACGACTTCGTCATCGAATTCGACGATGAGGACGGGGACGGGGATGATGACGGTGCCAGCGCCGTCGAAGAGGCCGCGCCCCCCTCAACGCCACCTGCTCCGATTGCCAAGGAGGCACCGTTCAAGGCCCTGCCCGGACGCTGGGTCGGCGACGGCCGCATCGGCATCAAGGACGGCAAGCCAGAATTGGTGAAGTGCCGCGCCACCTATTTCGTGAACGATGCCGGCGACGAGCTGCGCCAGAACATTCGCTGCGCCTCGGCCGGCGGCAAGGTCGAGATCAAGAGCAGCGTTGTCGCCCGGAAAGGCAAGGTCACCGGCACCTGGGAAGAGCTGATGTATAACATGCGCGGTGACATGGCCGGCGAAGTGACGGAGCGCGGCTTCCGCATCAAGGTTGCCGGCGATGGCTTGAGCGCCAACATGGATGTCATCGTCGTCAACGACCGCCAGATCGTCGAGATCCAGTTTTTCAACAGCTCCCTACGCGGCCTGGTGCTGATCCTGAAGAAGGGCTGACGTTAGCTCCGCGCCGGCCCAACCAACTTGGCTCAGCTAACGGCGACCGAAGAGCTTTTCGATGTCGGCGAGCTTCAGCTCCACATAGGTCGGGCGGCCGTGGTTGCACTGCCCGGAGTACGGCGTCGCCTCCATATCGCGCAGCAGCGCGTTCATTTCCTGCGGCGTGAGGCGCCGACCCGAACGCACGCTGCCGTGACAGGCGATGGTGGCGCACACCGCCAGCAGCCGATCCTTCAGCGCCGTACTTGTGCCCTCGCGCACGATGTCGGCCGCAAGGTCGCGCACAACCGCCGCGACGTCGCCATCGCCCAACAGCACCGGCACCTCTCGCACGACAACAGCACCGGGACCGAAGCCTTCCAGCACCAGGCCCAGTTCTTCCAGCTCCGCCGCCTTTTCCGCCACCGCAACGGCTTCATCGTCATCAAGGTCGACAACCACCGGCACCAGCAGCCCCTGACGCGCAACGCCGCCCTCGCGCAGCATTGTTTTCAGCCGCTCATACACAAGGCGTTCGTGAGCGGCGTGCTGATCGACGATGACGACGCCGTCGCGCGTTTGGGCAACGATGTAGTTCTCATGCAATTGCGCGCGTGCTGCCCCCAGCGGTCGATCCTGCGTTTCCTCCGCTCCCGGCGCGGTAAATGCGCGTGCATCGGCGCTCGGGCCGTCCATGATGTCGAGCGGCGCCTGCATTGCCTCCGCCATGCCCGGCGTTGGGGCATAAGGGCTGCGTGCGGGATAAACGGGGCGCGCAGACTGGCCGTAATCGCGCGCGTATGACTGAGAAAACTGCATCGGCGCGCCGATGGCGTCAGCCTGCACCGCATTGACGTTCGCATTCGCGTTGGCATGCAGCTCATGCAGCGCCGCCGCACCATTCGCCGCCGACGCGCGATGGCCTTCGCGGTGTAACGCCGCCGCCAGCGCATTGACGATCAGCGAACGGACGGCTCCGGCATCACGGAAGCGTACTTCCGTTTTTGCTGGATGCACATTCACATCCACCTCATCGGGCGGCAGTTCAAGAAACAGCGCCAGCAGCGGTTGACGGCCACGCGGGATCAGATCGCCATAGGCCGCGCGCACCGCTCCGATCAGCAGCTTGTCGCGCACCGGACGGCCGTTGACGAACAGAAACTGTTGCGCGGCATCCGGCCGGTGCAGCGTCGGCACACCGGCGTAACCATTGATGCTCACGTTCTCGCGGACACCACTGACGCGCACCGCATCATCCATGAACGCGCGCCCCATGATGCGGCCAAGCCGTTGCAGCAGACCATCCGGCCCCGCAGGCTCACGCGGCAGGCGCAGGTTCGAGCGCTCACCCATCGTCAGCGTGAAGCCAACGCCGGGATGCGCCATCGCAAGGCGCTTCACCACCTCGCTGACGGCCATGTTTTCGGCCCGCTCCGACTTCATGAACTTGAGCCGCGCCGGCACCGTTGAAAACAAATCGCGCACCTCGATGCAGGTACCGGCATTGGCTGCCGCTGGACGCACCTTGCCCTTCACGCCGCGATCGACATCGAGCGCAAAGGCATCCGCAGCGTCGCGGGCGCGCGACACGATGGTGAGATGTGCGATCGAGCCAATCGAGGGCAACGCCTCGCCACGGAAGCCCAGCGTGCTGATCGCGAACAGGTCTTCCTCGGAAAGCTTCGATGTGGCGTGACGCTCGACGGCAAGCTGCAGATCGTCGGGCGGCATCCCGCAACCGGTGTCGGTCACGCGGATCAGCGACAGGCCACCGGACGCAGTGACGACATCGATCTCGTCGGCGCCCGCATCGAGCGCGTTCTCGACCAGCTCCTTCACAACGCTCGCCGGCCGCTCGATCACCTCACCGGCGGCAATGCGATTGATCGTGTGCGGCGAAAGCTGCCGGATCGCCATTTTCCTGTTCCCTGTCGTCGTGTCCGCAGCGGCGGTTCACGCCATCTAGTTTCGCAGCCGCAGGGCTGCAAGCTGTCGTTCAGCGCCGATGATATGCCCGATTCTGTCAGCGGCCTTGAGTTGCACAGAGCGCCAATCCCCACATGGCAAATGGCGCGCCGGCTGCGACAAGCTGTCGAATGCTACGAAAGATGAAGGATAGAAGCGGAAAAATCCGGCGTTTTCAGCCAACTGCGACGAGCATACGGCTATTCATTCGCGTCGGCTTCGTCCATCTCTTCGGCCGGGCCGCACCGGCGGCCATGAAACTATGTGGAGATTACATGCGCCTCGACGCCATCCCGATCGGTCTTAATCCTCCCCTCGACATCAACGTCATCGTCGAAGTGCCGGTGGGCGGCGAGCCCATCAAGTACGAACTCGATAAAGCATCGGGAACGCTGGTTGTTGACCGCTTCCTCTACACGCCGATGCGCTATCCGGGGAACTACGGTTTCGTCCCGCACACGCTGTCGTCCGATGGCGACCCGATCGACGTTCTGGTCTGCAACACCCGCGCGATCGTTCCCGGCGCGGTGATCAACTGCCGCCCCGTCGGTGTGCTTGTGATGCAGGATGAAGGCGGTGGCGACGAGAAGATCATCGCCGTGCCCAGCAGCCGCCTGACCATGCGCTACGACAAGGTCGCCAACTACACCGACCTGCCGCATATCTCCATGCAGCAGATCGAGCACTTCTTTGCGCACTACAAGGATCTGGAGCCCGGCAAGTGGGTCAAGATCGACCACTGGGGCGACTCTTCAGAAGCGCGCCGGTATATCGCCGAAGCGATCGAGCGCGCCAAGAACAGCAAGCACGACTGATCCTGTTCGCCGAATGCTACCTGAAACGCAAAAGGGGCCGGTCATTCTGACCAGCCCCTTTTTTATTTTGGCGTTTCCTGATTTCGTCTGCGTAGCAAGCGCGGTTGCGGAACTAACCGCCCTTCGCCTTGGGCTGCTCAAGCTCCGGCTTACCGACGATCGTCACAATGAGATTATCGGTGTTGAGCATTCGCTTGGCCACGCGCTTCAGATCATCCAGCGTCACAGCTTCGATCAGCGCATTACGCTTCTCGATATAGCTGGGATCGAAGTCGTCCATGCGCAGGCCCAGAAGCTGCGTGGCGATCTTCGCGTTGGTGTCGAAACGCAGCGGATAAGCGCCGGTCAGATAGCTCTTGGCGTTGTCGAGATCTTCCTGCTTCAGATCGCCATCGGCCATCTTCTGCAGTTCCTGACGAATGATATCCAGCGACTTGCCCATCATGTCGTTGCGCGTTGCAACCCCGCCGGAAAACACTGAGGCATGCCGGAACGGATACACGTAGGTGTAGACGGAATAGGCCAGACCGCGCTTCTCGCGCACCTCTTCCATCAGCTTGGAGGCAAAGCCGCCGCCGCCGAGGATCTGGTTGAGCACGAACGCCGGGATGAAGTCCGGATCGCGGCGCGGCATGGCACCCATACCGAACACGGCCACCGACTGCGGCACGTTCATGTCGACCACGTTCTGCTGGGCACCGGCGACAGGATCAGTGATCGAAACAGGTGCCAGCTCGGCCTTGTCAGGCAGATCGCCGAACACGTCGTCCAGCATCTTGCCGAGCTGTTCCGGCGTGATGTCACCGACAGCAACGACCTTCAGGTTGTCCTTCGCAAACACGCGCTTGCGATAGGCTTCAAGCTCGGCGCCGGTAATCTTGCCGAGGCTCGTTTCAGTTCCGCTGGCCGGGCGCGCATAAGGGTGGCCCTTGAATGCAGTCGCATACCATTCGTTCTGCGCAACGCGGTTGGGGTCACGCGCGGCATACGCAAGCGACGCCATCAACTGCTGCTTGATGCGTTCCACCGCATCAGCATCGAAGCGCGGCTTGGTCAGAGCCAGCTTCAGCATCTCGGTTGCTTCAGGACGATATTCGCTCAGCGTCTCGAAGTTGCCGTAGAAAGCATCCTTGGCATCTTCGAAGTTCATCCGCATGGAGAGATCTTCCATGCGATCCTGAAACTCGCTCGACTTCAGATCGCCCGCGCCTTCATCCAGCATGGCCGAAAGGAAGTTCGCGACGCCCTCCTGCCCGTCAGGATCCTGCGCGCTGCCGCCATCGAATGCGAACCGCATCGCCATCATCGGCACTGCGTGCTCTTCAACCAGCCAGGCTTCAATTCCACCCGGGCTTTTTACTGTCTGAATCTTCATGGCGTTAGCTGGCAAGCTCGTGCTGGCAAAAAATAGAAGGGCAAAAGCGGCGGCAGACAAAACGGTGGCGCTGCCACTGATCTGGCGGACCGCCGCACGGACGCCATTACTGCAGAACGACAACATCGACAACGGACGACCACTCGCGTGCATATCACAGGCCCTCGGCATACTCATCTGATGCATACGCTGCTCCTCCAGGATCAAGAGCGCGTATGGACGGCGGGCTGCTCGGTGCTGCTGCCACCTGCCCCCTTGCCGTCATCCTCAGCCTCCGGCAGCAACCATCCGGTGACGGAGTTTTTCGCATCGAGATAAGTTGCTGCGGCCTTCTTGACGTCGTCAGCCGTAACCTTGGCCAACGCATCCGGCCAACCTTCGACATCGGCAACCGTCCGGCCGATCGTCGCCGACCAACCGTAACGCCGGGCCAGAGTGGCCTGATTGTCGCTCTGATAGATGAAGTCGGCCGTCAGCGATTTCTTCGCACGCTGCAGCTCAAGCTCGGTGACGCCATTCTTGCGCACATCGTCGAGCACTGCATCGACAGCATCTTCAACCGTCTTCAGATCCTCGTTGCCGGCAACGGCGTAAAGCGAAATGGTGCCGGAATCGAGCGAGCTGCCCGAGTAGCCGCCACGCGCGGTAGCCGCCACCTTCTTGTCGACAACCAGCGAGCGATACAGCCGGCTGGTGGCGCCATCGCCAACGATCTTCATCAGCACTTCAAGTGCTTCAGCTTCGCCCGGCTTTCCGGTCACGTAGCTTGGCACCATGTAATAGCGGTGGAACGACGCGTTACCGGCGCGCGGATCCTTCAGCGTCAGGCGACGCGGCACGGCGTGGGGCGGATCCTGCGGACGGTTGCGCGTGTCGACGTCGGGGTTCGCGGGAATCTTGCCGTAGGTCTCCTCGGCGAGCTTCTTCACTTCCTCCGGCGTCACGTCGCCCGACACCACAAGGATGGCATTGTTGGGGGCGTAGTAGCGCTTGTAGAATTTGAGCGCATCCTCGCGCGAAAGCTCCGCCATCTCGTGCGCCCAGCCGATGACCGGAATGCCATACGGATGCGCAAGATACAGCGCTGCACTCATCTGCTCGTCGAGACGGGCTGCGGGGTTGTTGTCGATGCGCGAACGGCGCTCCTCGATGATGACCTGACGCTCCGTCGCCACCTCATCATCGGTGAGACGCAGGTTCACCATGCGATCCGCTTCCATCTCCATCAGCGTGCCCAGGCGCTCCTTTGCGATGCGCTGATGATAAGCAGTCAGATCCTGCCCGGTGAAGGCGTTGTCTTCGCCACCCAGCCGCGAGATGATTTTCGAAAAATCACCCACTGCGATCTTGTCGGTGGACTTGAACATCAGATGCTCAAGAAAATGCGCGATGCCCGAAGTGCCTTTGGGCTCATCGGCGGAACCGACCTTGTACCAGACCATATGCGTTACGACCGGCGCACGATGATCCGGAATGACGATCACTTCCATACCGTTGGAGAGCTTGAACGCGCTGGCACGCGGTGCTGCCGAAGCGGTCTGTGGTGCGAGAGCGAGCATGAGAAAAACCACCAGAGTGAAGATGGAACGGCTGACGCCGGGCATGTGCATCGATTGATCCCCGATTAGGACCCAAAAGCAAGGAACTAAGGCCAATGGCCAACTGTGAAGAGCGGTATTCGCGGTCGATTTGAACAGGACGGCGAATGCCACGCAATCATCTGGCTAGCCACACCGTTGTCAAATGACAACGCGTTCATCTGATGCATCTCGGCCAACCGCAAGCCACGAGGGATATGCCGCTTGAACGCCTATCTCAGCTCACCCATATCATTGACATCCGGTTGCCGCCTGGGCGGGGCTGGTGCGTTGGAGGCCAGGGTTAAGGCTCTTGCGGAATATTGGTCGAGGTCGCTTGAGGAAGGACCCGTAATGTCACGGATTTCGCTGCTCTCCAGCCCCTTTCTCCTGGGCTTTGAAGAGATCGACCGCCTGATCGATCGGGCAACCAAGGGCTCGGCCGACGGCTACCCTCCCTACAACGTTGAGCGCATTCAGGGCCCGGATGGCGACGCCGACATCCTGCGCATCACGCTCGCAGTGGCCGGGTTCAGCCGCGATCAGCTTGAGATTACCCTGTCCGACAGCCAGCTCACCGTCCGCGGCAAGCAGTCGGACGACAAAGCACGCGAGTATCTCTACCGTGGGATCGCAGCGAGACAGTTTACCCGCACGTTCGTGCTGGCCGATGGAATCGAGGTAGAGTCTGCTGACCTTTCGGACGGGCTTTTGGCCATAGACCTGAAACGGCTGGAACCCGAACGCCAGGTTCGGACTATCAACATTACCGACAGAAAATAGTGGGCCACTACGTTTTACCGATTAGCCCTGCCGCAATTTCGCAGTGGGGTCGGGGCCGGGATGTCTGGCCGTCCGCTGCGAAGCGGAATGCACAGCTCCGGCATGCAGAAGGAGTAGCGTCATGACCGAAGCCGACAAGACCACCTATTACTATCCGCGTCATGTCATGACCGACGACGAGTTTGCTATCCTGGGTGATGGTGCTGTTGCATACATCAAGACGCTGACGTTCGACGAGGCGACGCGCATGTTTCCGGCCGTCGACGGTCTGCCCCAGGGCATCAACCTGTTCTCACTGCATGGCGCCGACGGTACACCGCTTGCCCTGACCGACACCCGGCAGGCCGCAATCGGGCATGCGTTCGACGACGATCTGGAGATCGCGAGCGTGCACTAATGAGTGTTTTTCCGGCGCGCTGATCGGCGCCGGTGGACAGTTCGGGACTGTTGGAGCTCCGGAGAAATCCGGAGCTCTTTTTGTTTGGGAGTTCAGGCTGCCGCTTGTGCTGCCTTTTTTCTGGCGCTCGCGGCCAGATCAGCTGCCAGCCTCAGGTGCGGTAGCTGGCAAACTGCCCACGGGCGCGGAAGCGCTCCAGATAGCTCGGCACGATAGCGGCGACACCGGTGGGCGTCGGCACGCCCAGCGCCGTCAGTGTCCGCCCCTCGTCCTTAGCCGCTGCGCTCACCACGTTGTCGTGTTGCAGCAGCTTCACCTGATCCAGCGTGATCGGGCGCAACGCGTTAGGCAGTGGCCAGGTCAGCGCGGCCTGCACTTTTGCCAGCCAGAACGGAAGACGCAGAAAGCCCCGTTCGCGGCCGGTCCATTCCTGCGTCAGCTCCAGGATTTCCTCGAACGACAGCTCATCCGGGCCACCGGCCTCATAGACGGTTCCGGGCTTGCCTGCGCCTGCCGCAGCGGCCGTGATCGCCGTAGCGATGTCACCCACGAACACCGGCTGGAAGCGCGTGCGCCCACCTCCGATCAGCGGCAACAGCGGCGACATACGCGCCATGGCTGCAAAGCGATTGAAGAACTGGTCCTCCGGCCCAAAAATCACCGATGGGCGGATGATGATGGCCTCGGGAAACTCTTCCAGCACCGCAGCCTCGCCCTCAGCCTTGGTGCGGGCATATTGCGACGAGGAATTGATATCGGCGCCGATCGCCGAGATGTGCACGAAATGGCGCACGCCAGCGGCCTTCGCCGCCCGGGCAATGGCGCGCGGCCCTTCCACGTGCACCGCCCTGAAGGTCTGCTTGCCGCCGCTGGCCAGAATGCCAACCGCGTTCACGGCCACCTTGGCGCCTGCAAGCGCGCGAGCCACCGATTCTGGATAACGGACATTGGCTTGCACAGGGGCGATCTGGCCCACAAATCCGCCCGTCTGCAGGAAGCCCGCCAGATCGGGACGGCGGACCGCCGCGCGAACCCGCCAGCCCTGCTTGGCCAGCGCTGTCACCGCATAGCGGCCTACAAACCCCGAACCGCCGAAAACAACCGCCAAACCCTGGTCGTCAAGCCGCTCTGCCATTGTCTTCTCCGTGTGTTCGGTGCCGCGTTACGCCATAGCGCGGATTGCAGAAAAGGGCACGGGTGTTGAAAGGTCGCGCACAAGCCTCACACGATCGATTGACAAGTGCCGCGACCCCCTCTAACTCACCACTCCAGTGCCCAGGTGGCGGAATTGGTAGACGCACCAGCTTCAGGTGCTGGCGCTCGCAAGGGCGTGGAGGTTCGAGTCCTCTCCTGGGCACCACTCTCATCATACATTAAGCTATTGAGATGTATGGGCAGAAATGTCCGTGCTTGGCCACGGCTGTCGAGGACACGCCCGCCCGGCATTATCCAGCTTTATTTTCCAAATCGAGGCGACGCCAGCGCGCCCTCTCCCGCTGTACGTCCTGAACAGCAGGCGGTGGCGTGGGTTCCGCGCTCTCGGGACACCCGGCTGGACGATCACAATTTCAAGCCGCTCTTCATAGGCCGCAAAGCCCGATTGGCCCTCAGCAATTACTCAGGATTGGCTACGACCAACACATCGTCGTAACCGAGCGACGGCCACTGCGGTTTGCCGATGGCTGGTCAGGGCAGGCAACGAGAGCCTTTATGTCATCGTGTCGGTGCGACATTCCCCGGGTGGATTGTCTTCACGTTTTCATGCTGTGAGCGAATGAAGCTGACGCCGAACACATCCTCAAGGATGGGCGCATCGTACACTTCCGCCGTGGCTCCGTCAGCGACGATCCGGCCGTCGTTCAGCAGCAGGATACGATCGAAATATCGGAACGCGAGATCAATGTCGTGCATCACGACAATGGAAAGCGCAGTACGGCCGTAAGCGCTGAGGCGCTCTACCATCTCAAGCCTGCACCGCGGATCGAGATTTGCCGCCGGCTCGTCGGCGAGCAACACCGGCGGCGCCGTCGCCAGCACCATCGCCAGCAACACGCGATTGCGCTCACCGCCTGATAGCGTCGACCACCAGCGGTCGCGCAATGGTTCAATGTCGTGCGTACGCAGAGCGGCATCGAGCGTTCCACGCTGCACCGATGCACGCGATCGTTCGAGAGAGATCTGCATCAGATCCGTGACTTGGATATCCCAATGCGGATTGAAATGTTGCGGAACATAGCCGATGACACTGGCCCGGCCTGCCGCCGTCATAGAGGAAATCGGCGCGTCGTCGTACGTGGTCGAGCCGCTCGCCGGGCGTAGCAGTCCGGCGAGAGATTTCAAAAGCGTGGATTTGCCTGCTCCGTTCGGCCCGATAATCGCGATGGATTCGCCACTGCAGGCAGTGAATGATGCGCCATGCAGCAGCGTACGCGCCTGCAGCCGAACAACAATTTCCTGCGCCTTGAGGGTCACCATTTGCGGCTCCGCGCAAGCAACAGCAGAAAGAACGGGCCACCCGCCACCGCCGTGACAAGACCGAGCGGAATTTCTGCCGGCGGCAGCGCGGAGCGCGCGATTGCGTCGGCTACGGTTACCAGTATTGCGCCGATCGCCGCCGACGCGGGAATGACAACACGGTGCAGCGGCCCCAGATGCCAGCGCGCGATATGCGGCGCGGCAAGACCGACGAAACCGACCAGACCACCGACCGAAACGGAAATGGCCACCGTCGCCGCCGCGACCAGGACCGCGAGCATCACGAAACGATGCACGTCCATTCCGTATGCGGTGGCCATCGTTTCGCCCAGCCCCAGCCGGTCCAGCCCTGGCGCCAGCGCAATGCATGCGAACAGCGAAACAAGCGTGAGCGCTGCGAGAATGCCAACACCGCCCCACGTCGGCGTCTGCATGCCGCCCAGCACCCAGCTAAGCACAACCTGCAGGCTGACGGTTTCATCCGACAACGCCAGCATGAGAAAGGATCGCAGCGCGCCAAGCACTGCGGAAATGGCAACGCCCGACAGCAGCAGCGTGGGCACATCCAGCGCACCGGCAGTGCGGGCAACGCCGATGACAAGCAGCGTGGCGCCCCAGGCACCGAGAAAGGCGAACAACGGCAGCGCGAACGCCTGCGAAAGGCTTAGCGGAACCAGCAGCGCAATGGTGGCACCAAGAGCGGCGCCGCCCGCTGAACCAAGCAGATAGGGCTCAGCCAACGGATTGCGAAACACGCCCTGAAAAATGGCGCCGCCCAAACCGAGCAACGCGCCAACCAGCAACGCGGCCACCACCCGTGGCAAACGCCATTCCCGCAACAGCATGGCCTGCATTGACGTGTCGCCCATCGCTGCGTTCAGGACATCGGCGGGAGTTACCCATGTGTGACCGGCACACGCGCCGAACAACACCGCACCGATCAGCAGCAACGCGAGTGTGCACCAGTATCGCACCATGCCCGTCAGTCGCCCCTCAGGTTGCGTAATTGTCCTGCCAGCCGTTCGACACCATCAAGTGTGCGTGGGCCGGGTATCAGCCACTCAGCGCGCGAAACAGTCCACGTGCGCCCGCGCTTGATGGCTTCCATCTCGCGCCATCCCGGTCGCGATATGAGGTCATCCAGATCTTCCTGCTTGCCAGCGTACAATAGCAGGTCGGGATTGGCAGCAAGGATGGCTTCCGGCGACACCTGCGCCAGCGTACGCATGCCGACAAGCGCCGGCTCTGTCCCGGCGATGCCCAGCGCATCGCCTGTGTAAGTGTTCGGCCGCGCCACGAGAAGCAGACCGTTACCCAGCTTGCCCGTAATCATGACAACACGCGGACGCCGCATGTGCTCCGCTCCGGCACGAACGTCGGCAATGCGCTTTTCAAGCCCTTGCGCAACCGCTTCTCCCTCTGCAGCCCGTCCAGTGGCGCGACCGATGAGACGGATGTTGCCTATCACTTCCGCCATGTTGCGCGACGTGAGCACGACGACCGGAACGCCGAGCCTGCGCATGGGCTCAACAAGCTGGTTCGCGGCCTGACGCGCCGGCGTGACGATGACGAGATCTGGGTTTTGCTCAACCACACGGTCGACTGAAAAGCCGAGCCGTCCACCAACATGACGTCTCGACGCGATCTCCTCCGGATAGCGCGTCATGGCGTCGATGCCAACGATCCGATCGGCAAGGCCGATGGCGCACACCAGTTCAGTGTTGGAAGAGAAAATGGTCACGATCCGCTGCGGAGGAGCAGGGATCGTGACGCTGCGACCGAGCGCATCCGTTACCGTAACGGCTTCGGCTCGCAGCGCACTTGGGACGACTGCGGCCGCAACAAACATCGCGGCCGCAACAATGCCTCTTACCAGCGCCACTGCAAACCGGCCACAAACTCGCGTCCCATCATCGACGTGCCGCAGCCGCCGTTCTGACTGGCCATATTGGCCAGGCCAGCGCACGAGGGCGTATCGGTGAGGATGAAAATCGGATGCTCATTTACATTGAACAGATTATTCACGCCGGCAAACAGCTTTACGTTTTCCGTGATCTCAATGTCGCCGCGCGTGTTCCAGACCCAGAATGGGCTCTTGCGATGCCGGTATGAAGTCGACGGTTCCCCGCCAGCGCGGAAGCTTTCTTCGGTATCATACCACATCGGACCACGCAGCAAGCCGACGACCTGGAATGACCAGTCGCGCACATCCGGCCCCGCCTGACCGAAACGCGTGCCGATCGAAGCTTCGTATTGATACATGCGCTGCGCCTTGTCGGTGTTGGCCGAAGCTGGCGCACCGCGATCCGTCATCTCGAAATTGTAGTAGCTGTTGGAGAACAGATTCCAGCGCCAGTTGCTGCTCTGCGGCCTGGGCCGCAGCAGGCGCAACATATTCATGTCGAAACCGACTTCGATACCCTGCACTTCGATATCGCCGGCATTGTTCACATAATCGGAGATTCTGTTGGGACCCGATCCGCGGGTAAGCGTTCCGATACGATCGGAGATGACGTTTTGAAACACTGCAACGTCCAGCGTGCCGAGCCAGCCATTTACATTCGCACCGAACTCGATCTGCCTGCTGGTTTCCGGTTCGAGGTTCGGATTGCCGAAGGCTCGTGAGCCATCGAGGTTGGTGGTTTGCGCGGCCAGCTCTGTCGCCGTCGGCGCGCGGAAGCCAGTGGCAATACCCGAGCGAAGCACAACACCATCCATCACCGCCAGCGTACCGCCGAATGAGTACGTGAGCGCTTCATACTCCTGCGACTTGTTGTTCTGGTTCTGATAATGCGGCGTCCAGTCAAACGTTGTCGTGCCCTGCGTGTAGCGCATGCCTCCGCGCACATTGAGCACGTCGCCAAAGAACGATTGCGAATCCTCGAAATAGAAGCCGTTGAACTGATCGGTCTGATTGTTGTCCTGCGGCGGCACCTGCAGCGGATTCAAAACCCTGCCCGGCGCGGCGATCCGCAAGCGGGTAGAGCGCACCGTGCTATGTTCGAAGTCCCAGCCGACAAGCAGCTCGTTGCCTTCCCATGGCTTCACGCGCGGCTGAACACGAACGCCGGCAATGTCCAGTTCGCGGCGATTATGATCCAGCGCTGTGCCTGCACTGATCGGCGATGCCCATTTGAAGTTGTCAACGTCATTGACGACGTAGGCCTGTGCGAACCAGTTAAATACTCCGTCCGACGTACGACCGTAGTAGCTGGCGTCGGCGGATTGGTTGTAGCGATCCTCGCGCGCGAAGTAGTTGGCGGCCGAACCGCGGAAGCCAGCGTCATAGATGCCGTCTGTACGGGCGTTGAACTCAAGCCTGTGATTGTCATTGATCTGATAACCAAGCGAGGCCGTTGCACCGCGCCGATCCCAGTCGGTGTTCTCCATCGTCGAGCCACCGCGACCGCTGTGGTAGTCGCCGCGTGCACCGACCGATGCGCCGACATAGTAGTCGACGTTCTTCTCGACGCCACCGGTCTGCACCTTGCCTTGTCGCAGATCCCAAGAACCGATGCTGCCTTCAACGAAGGTTCCGGACGCTGAACGGCCGGTTTTCATGATGATGTTGATGACACCGCCAAGATTGCCGCTGCCATAAACCACCGATGCCGGGCCGCGTACGATTTCGATGCGCGCAACATCGGCAAGGGACAGCTTCGACAAATTGGCGGTGCCGGAGCGATGCCCATTGATCAGCACGAGAACCTGACTGCGGAAATCCTTGCCCTGGCCATCGCTGGCAGCGCCGCGGACGTTGATAGACGTTTGACCCGGCGTCCATTCACTGAAGAATCCAACCGCGTTCTCACGTAGCAATTCGGTGACCGATTGCGACGTAGAGCGTTCGATAACGTCGCGATCGATGACCTGCACAGTCGCGGGCACCTTGCCGCGCGCTTCCCGGCGTCCACCCGGCGTTACGACATACTGGTCGGATGCAACGGCCGATGCCGCCTGCCCGCTCTGACGGCTCGGATTTGGCTTCTTGGTCGATTTCTGCTGCGGCGCTTTCTTTTTCTGCGCGGTCTTCTCGTCAGCCTCAACTTCCAGTCCGGGCAGAACGATTGCCGCCTCACCATCAGCGGCGGCAAGCTCTTGAGCGGAAAGTGTGTGGCTTGGAACGATCAGCGCGGTGAGAGCAACAAGATACGGGGATACTCTCGACGGTTTCATACTGGTACTCCAAACTAAAACGCACGAATTCGATCGCAGGAACGCTAGAGCTGCGCCTTACGGGCGCGGGCATTGCGAAGCTGATGCTGAGGAAAAGGCGTTGGATGCGGGCGACGGGCCGGCGCATTGACCATCGCTACAGGCAGCCGCGCGGATTGCACCGATGCGGCCAGCCCTGCACTTCAGCTGCGACAATCGCAGCTGGATGATGATCGAATGCTCTTGCGAGCCTTGCGTACGCACATCAACGCTCCAAACACTTTGGAACGTTCGAAACTGCCGTAACAACGGCATTCACTCAAACACTGCAGAAACAGAGAAAAGGTGGCCTGGCGTGAGCGTTCCCGAACGTTCCAAACAAACTAGGTTCGGTCGCTACTACGCATTCGTATCAACTGCGCCACCCGCGCAATCAATGAACGACCATGCTCAGGCAGGTCTCCTGGCTCGCGGCTAATCGCGCTGTTTGCACCTTCCCGGCGAAATCGCCAGTGGTTTAAGCAAACAGCTTGCCGCTTACAGTTGCGGGGGCAGCTGCGGCATAGACGACTTGCATCGACGCACCGCATTCCCTACCTGCGGAGCGCGTCCGCAGAACCTGAGCCTGGGCATAGAACTGTACGATCGCAGTACGAGTCAACGCGTGCGATCGACATCACCTTGAAATGTTTCCAAGTGGGGCAAGCAGGCAACAACCTTGACGACCTTCGGCATAACCCGCAGCCTGCGCGCTCTTTGTCGTCTTCCCAAATCTTTTTCGATATGCAGCCGCAAAATCGTTTAGCAATGAGCCCATCCGCGTTCTGGGCGTTAGCGTTCGAGCAATCGACGCATGTAAATCCGCGCCAGAGCGACGACTTTCAGGAAGAAGCGTTCTGGCAGGATTACGCGCCGCACTACGACGAGCGCAGCCCGCTCGCGCGCCTTGCAACCGACGTGGTGGCGGATGCGAGCGCCCTATTGTGTCCCAGCGATAGCCTGCTGGAAATAGGCCCCGGCACCGGCGCTTTCACGCGGCGGCTCGCCGGTTGCGTTGCAAGGATCATTGGCATCGAGCCATCGGCAGCGATGCGGACGGAGTTTGTACGCCGGTGGCCGGATAACGACGCGCAACGGCTGCCGCAATTGATTGCCGCCAAATGGGAGGACTGCGCCGCTCCGGTGGTCGACCACGTCTTTTCCGCCAACGCGCTATACAGGGTGGCGGACATCGCAACCGCACTGTTGAAGATGACGGCCTGCGCGCGCCACCGCGTTATTCTGGTGCAAACCGTCGGACCTCCGCATGCCAATCCTCTAGTCGTCCACGCGCAAGGCGACACGTACGAACGCGAGCGTGCGGATGCGCTATGCGATGTCCTGGGAGAGCTTGAAATCCAGTTTCGCGACCGCAGGTATTTCGTTGACCGCGGCGATCGGACAGCCTGTGAAGTTGCGCTGATCGATTGGTCTGGCGCAAGTGAGAGCACTGAATTCGATGCGGATTGATATCGCCGGCATCGGCCGCGAGCCGGATCGTGTTTCGCATGCCGACTTCCTCGCCCTGATGCAGGAAATCGATCAACTTGGCTTCGATGGCATCTGGTTCAACGAGTTTCATTTCCAGACGCCGCCGCAGCCCTATCCGTCGCCGCTGCTGCTGGCCGCATCGATATTCGCCTGCACGCAAAGGCTGCGGGTCGGCACGTCCGTGCTGGTGTTGCCGCTGCACGATCCGCTGCTACTCGCTGAACAGATAGAGCAGCTTCAATGGCACAGCGGCGGCCGCTTCGATGCCGGTTTCGGCAGGGGGACCGACCCTGCAACATTCGAGAAACTGAACATCGACGTTGCATCAACGCGGCATCGTTTCGAGCGCGCGCTACTGGCGCTGAAAGCCAGCTACCAGAAGTTCGGACGTATCCATGCGGTGAAGGTGGACGGGGCTCCGGTCAGCCAGGTCGGTGCGCCGAAGTCCTGCGCGAAACGAACGCCCACACGTCCAACGAGCGAGTTGACGTTGTCGAAGTGCACCTGCGCGCCAAACATCGGATCCGTTGTTGAGATTGACAGTCTGATAGGCGAGCTGCGCCTGCGGTTCGATGCTGAAGCCACCCAGCCCAGTGTAAACCGGATAGCCACCTTCGAGCGATGCACCGAACGCACCGCCATCGGTTTTCAGCTTGTCCATGCGGTTTGACTTGGCATCAATATCGTACCACGAGCCCAACAATAGCGCGTCGACATAAGCGTTCTCCGGCGTGTAGTGGGTCCAGTAGGCGCCCCATGAATACGCCATGAAGGAATTCTGGCCCGCTTTCGACGAACACCTAGCCCCCAAACCCCGCGCCGCCGCCAATGAAACTCTGGCCCGTTGTGCCGCCACCGAAACCCGGCTGCGCTGGTGGCGCCGTCACCGTTCCATTAGCCAAGCGGCCGACCCCCCCCCGCCTGCGCCGCCGCCGAAGCCACCGTCTCCTCCCCGGGGCGTCGTCGTATCGCCTGGCCCAGCTGCGCCGCCGCCCCAACCGCCATCTCCACCGAAGGTATCGATGTTGCGATTGCCGCCGCCGCCGCCGGAGTAGTTGCCTCCGTCCGAGCCGTTGACACCGCCGGCCGGCCCGCCTCCCGTGGCACCTGCTAACGCGCGGGGTCTGCGCGCTTGTCCCGCTGAGAGTCAGCGTCGGATTGGGGCCAACAAAGACTGCGTTGTCGAAGCCAATCGTGCTGCCGGGGTTGCCGTTGGCCTGCGCAATGGCCCAACTGAAAGATCCGGATGCCCCGGCGTTACCTGTATCGCTCGCGCTGGTGACACAATACGTGGTTCCTGGAGCGCAGGCGCCAAAGGCGTTGCTAGACCAAAGCGCAGTCGTCAAATGCAACGCCACTATTAGGAATAGAAGATTGTGGCTCCAGCTGCGAAGAGAAAAAAATAGTCGCATCGCTGATCCCCCTTGATGAATAAAATTCGGTGACAATTGAGTATCGAAGTGGGGTTACTCCTGCGCATGTTGGACGGGGCGATATTTGCAGGATAGTGGGCACAAGACCGCCCGTTTCATCGCTACTGTCGGCGTTCGCCGGAAGAAAATATCCCTGAAATTGGGCGCAGCAATCCAGATCGGGGCACGGCCAAAAACAACCGAAAAATCTTTTGACAAATAATTTTCTATTTCGACTGGAAATAGATCCACCTATTTTCAGTGCTAATGATGATTCGCAGATGTCGTCTATGTTTTTTTAATATTGCTATATCGCTTGCCATTAAATGTTTATGCTATGGCTATTAAGCGAATTTTTTAAAGCAAAGAGCAGCGCGTGGCGCGCCTGATTTTGGGAAGTTAAAACTGTCTACTATATTTCGGATTTCCGGGCTTGGGTGCGGCTGTCGTAACCTGCGTATCCCGTGGCGACGGACCTCTACTGCACCGCTACGTCAACCATAGTCGCGACACGTCCCTGCCCCTGCATGTCGCGAATGTTCGCTTTCAAGCCGTGGGCAGGTCACGGCGCTACCATGCGGACCCAGCTCTGGATGCCGCCGAGGCAGCCCCTACGCTCAGCTCGGGTGCCGCGCCTCGTTATCATCGGCGCGCATATAGACATATCAAGTTCTTATTTAGCGGCCGCACAACTCAGGTGTTAGCTGCTTTACCGATGCGGACGAATTTCTAACCAGATCGCCCCCCCCATTGCCGGCGCGCCATTCCGGCTGTCCGCACGCCTGCGCAGTGACAAAGCTCAAGCGGACCAAGCACCATGACGGCTAACATCCCCGACAAGATCAACGTCCTCTGGTTCATTCCCACGTTCGGCGACAACCGCTATCTGGGTTCCAGCGTCGGATCGCGACAGGCGGATCTGCCGTACCTCACTCAGGTTGCGCAGGCTGCCGATACGCTTGGTTATTATGGCGCCCTGCTACCGACCGGTAGAGCCTGCGAAGACAGCTGGATCATTGCGTCGGCACTGGCGCCGCTCACCAAGCAGCTCAAGCTGCTGGTCGCTGTGCGGCCGGGACTGCAATCGCCGACCGTTGCTGCGCGCATGACGGCTACGCTTGATCGCGTCTCCAATGGGCGTCTGCTCGTCAACGTGGTGACCGGCGGCGATCCGGTGGAGAACCGCGGCGATGGATTGTTTGTCGATCATAAGGAGCGCTACACGCTCACGCGCGAATTTCTTGATGTATATCGCGCCGTGCTATCGGGCGAATCCGTCAACTACAACGGCCAGTTTGTGCAGGTTGAAGATGCACGCCTGACGTATCCTCCCGTTCAGTCGCCCTATCCGCCGCTGTATTTCGGTGGCTCATCGGATGCCGCGCACGACGTTGCTGCCAAATCCATCGACAAGTATCTGACGTGGGGTGAGCCGCCTGCCGATGTCGCTGCAAAAATCGCCGGCGTGAAGGCCGCCGCTGAAGCGCAGGGACGCCGCATCACGTTCGGCATCCGACTGCACGTGATCGTGCGCGAAACCAACGAAGAAGCCTGGCGCGCCGCCGACAAGCTCATCGAACATCTGGATGATGACGCAATCGACGCCGCGCAGAAGGTTTTTGCGCGCATGGACTCGGTCGGCCAGAACCGCATGACGCGGCTGCACGGCGGCCGGCGTGACAAGCTGGAAGTCAGCCCCAATCTGTGGGCCGGTGTTGGACTTGTGCGCGGTGGCGCTGGAACTGCGTTGGTCGGTGATCCGGACACCGTTGCAGAACGCATTGATGAATACCGTCGTCTCGGCATCGATAGCTTCATCCTGTCGGGCTACCCCCACCTTGAGGAAGCCTACCGCGTCGCTGAACTGCTGCTGCCGAAGCTGCCGCTTGCGCACGGCGCGCGGTCGACTTCGCAGGTCGTAAACATGGGACCGTTTGGCGAAGCTCTTGCCGCAACGGACAGCGCCAACAACCGCTCCAGCATCTCAGCAGTTTCCGCCGGATGAGGACGCTCACAGACGACAGGCTGCATAAGCCATCGGTGGCGATCGTTGGCGGCGGTCTGACCGGCGCTGCAATCGCCTATCACCTGGCAAACAGCGCCGTGCCCGCGAATATAGCCGTATTTGAGCCACGCCCGGAGATTGGCCGCGGTCTTGCCTACGGCACGACCGACCCTGCGCATCGCATCAATGTTCCGGCCTCTAAAATGAGCCTGCTGCCCAGTGATGAAAAGCATTTCATCAACTGGATCGCGGCCAACGATGCCACCGCTGACGATGCCGATGCGCTTGCACCCGATGGGCATCAATACATTCGCCGCGCGTTGTTCGGGCGCTATGTGTCCGCACACCTGCAACCGCATCTGGATGCCGGCCGCATCGATCACATTCGCGCCGCCGTCGTCGATATTGCCCGCGCTTCGCCGCATCGCTGGCGCATCACCACCGATGACGGGACGTCGCATCATGCTGACGTTGTCGTACTGGCGACGACGCATCCGCCGCCCGGCATTCCAAGGGAATTGCGTGAAGGCGTCGATGACGATGCGCGTTTAATAACCGACGCAACATTGCCCGGCGCGATAGATGCCATCGCGCCAACGGCGCGCGTCGTTATCGTCGGCACCGGCCTGACAATGGCCGACGTGGTCGCCTCGCTGGATCAGCGCGGCCACCGCGGGCCGATATATGCGTTCTCACGCCGTGGGCTCGCATCGCGCGGGCATGCATCCGCGCCGCATGAACCCTTTGGCGATTTCACCGGCTCGGCGACATCTGCGCGCGCGCTGCTGCGCTCTGTGCGCGAAACCATCTCCCGTGCAAAGCGCAACAATATTCCCTGGCAGCCCGTTATTGATGCTGTACGCGCACAGGCGTGGACGTTCTGGCCCAAGCTATCCATCTCCGAGCGCAAGCGCATCGTCCATCGTCTACGGCCGTTCTGGGATGTGCATCGCTTTCGCATCGCGCCACAGCTTAAAGCCTTGCTGGATCGCCGTCAGGCTGATGGCACGCTGACACTGAAGGCTGCCTCACTTGTTGGCGCGAAGGCATTTCCTGACAGACTTGAGATCAAGGTGCGCCCGCGCGCAGAATCGGTTCTCGAAACGATCAATGCCGATCACGTCATCCTCACCACTGGCCCGGCGCACGACGCGATACTGGCAACGCAGCCGCATCTTGCCTCCCTTGCTCGCCAAGGATTGATCACCGCCGACGCGCTCGGTCTTGGCATCGCCTGCGACCGGCAAGGACATGCACGCACCTCTGCCGGAGCATCGCATAGCGATCTGTTCATTGCCGGTCCGCTGGCCCGCGCCGAATTTGGCGAACTGATGGGGCTTCCGCAGGTAACGACCTATGCGGAGCTGATCGCGGGCGAAGTGGCAGCCGCACTTGCGCGCTTCAGTGCGCCTCAAGACGACAAGCTCGTCAGCGCTCAGTGAGTGCTGCACGATCCTGAAGCGCAGGCACTTGCCGATATAGCCGCCTGCCCACCGACTACACATCCCATTAGCAACAGCAGGACGGACGATGTCTCAGAAGATTATCGATATCCGGTCGCGGCCGTCGTTTTTGCACGACTTCTACGGTGCGCGACGGGGCACGCCAGAGTTTGAAACGGCCAAGTGGCTGAACAGACGGGTGGGCTCGCTCGACGATGAGCACTTCGCGCGCGCACATACGCTTCAGGGCTATCTGGATGAGGTGCGCGATGCCGGTATCTGGCGGTCAGTCGTCATCGGGCGCGACACCCCGGCCATTCAAAACACAAACGACGAAATCGCCAAGATCACCTCACCACATGCCGAGCTTGTCGGCGCCGGCTCGGTCGATCCGCAGCGGTTGGGGAGTGACGCGGCCATCGCCGAGGCGGAGCGCGCCATCAAGACGCTTGGGCTGCGCGCGATAAATCTGGAACCCGGATTTGGAGCTCCTGCACTGCATTTCGACGACCCGCAGTATTTCCCAATATACGATGCGCTGCAGGATTGGGACGTGCCGGCATTTCTGATGTCGGGACCGACGACCCCTGATCTCAAATTCAACGATCCGGCAGCTGTTGCACGGGTTGCGCGCGCATTCCCCAGGCTGCAAATCGTCGTGCACCATGGCTTCTGGCCGTATGTGAACGAAATCATCGGCGTCGCATTCCGCTACGCCAATGTCACCATCGTGCCCGACATGTACATCTTCCTGCCGGGTGGAAACCTGTACGTTGAAGCTGCTAACGGCTTCCTGCGCGATCAACTTGCATTCGGATCGTCGTTTCCGTTCCGGGCCATCGGCCAGTCTGTTCGCGACTATCAGCAGCTGGGCTTCAAAGACGCTGTGCTCGAAAGCGTTCTGTTTGAAAATGCCTATCGCCTGCTGTCACTTGCCGACTGAAATTTCCAAACACACGTCCAGCAAAAAGGGCCTGAAGCGTTTTTCTTCAGGCCCTTTTTGCTTCTACCGGATCAACTCGCGTCAGAAGTTGATGAACGCGCCGAACACGACGGTCGACAGACCCTTCGTCTCGATGCCGGGCAGATCGACATCATGGTCGCGATAGCGCAGCCATACGGACATTGCAGCTGCGTCGATCTCCTGTACGACACCGAAGCCCCAGAAGGTGGTCTCGGAGCCCTTGAGGACTCGTGCTGTATCATCAGCCGGGTTCAACGGCGTGCCACCGTCATTGATGAGCAACGCGCCATCGTACGACTTGAGCACTTCGCCATAAGGTATCGTCTTGCCGATCGACGTCAGACCAAGACGCACGCCGCTCTTGAAGTACCAGGTATTGGTGACAGGATTGTCCTGCGGATTCGGGCTCTGATCCAGACGCGCCCAAACACCCTGGGCAAACCAGCCCGATGGATTGTGCTGCGTATAGATGCTGGCCTGAACGTACTTCAGGTTGCCCTGCGGCGGTGCACCCTTGGCGGAGTTCGTCGTTTCCGAGTACGTAACGACGCCCTTCAGAGTGAAGTCGCCGTGGGTATTGATGTATCGGCCAGCAACGGCGGCGTTGTCATCGTCGCCCCACGATGCGGAGGCGGAGAAGCCGTGCAGCGTCGGCGTATCGTAACGGACGATATTGAGCGGCACGCCGTTGCAATCGCCCGGTCCACCACCGTAGCCGCGGCACGATCCGGCATTGCCCCAGATCAATGAGTCATTCGCCGCAAAGTTACCGCGCACCTTGAAGCCGAACACGTCGTAGGCAACCCAGTAAGCAGCAGGCAATGTGCCGGATGAATCAAGCGCGACGACCGCACTATCATCCGCCGGCGAAAGCTGACCAACGCTAACGCGGCCGTACTGTTCGCTCTGCAGGAACCAGTACGAATAAAGCACCTGAAGTGAGTTCGGAGCGCCCGAGAATACGCCAGGGCCATTGGGCCTATCCTGGCTGGTTGTGTAGGTGTCGCTGGTGATAGCTTCAACGTGCAACACGTAACCGGCAGAGAGATCCTTGGTGATCTGCGCCTTACCGGTGAAGTTGAAGTTACTTGCGAAGGCCGTACCCAGGCTCTGCACATAGACATTCGACTCAACGCCGTCGTCCCAATACATCACCTGCTCGCTCACCCATCCGGATATCTTGAGCGAAAGCCGTCGATTTCCCTTTTGTGCAACGCTGCTTTCCAAATCGGCGATGCGTTCTTCCAGATCCGCGCAGCAATTGCCGCCTAAGTCAGCAGCTGCGACGGGGCTAGCGCTGACCATAACGCCCACAAGCGCCGCCGAGAAAGCAGCTCCCGGCCAATACCACTTCATTCTCGTCCCCCAATGCGACGGCCGAGCCGAGCTCGACCACATGCTTCAGTGGGCTGGGACTACAGATGCAATGGACGCGATTGACACGTTATCCACTGGATGCCCCCAGGCCACTCAGCACCCTTCGGCCGAAGGCATGGAGGAGTAAAATAAGCGTTTCTACTTTCTATATTCAGGGAGGAGGGAGAAGCTGTATCCGATGTAGTTTTACAGCTATTTCACGCAGTTATATGGTCCCATCAATCTCGTCGCGCAGCGCTTCCGCCTGCAGAATTACTTCTTTTGTAACTGCCGGAGCACACATCTCGATAAAGCGATAGACATAATCTTTACGGAATCGCCCGCGGCGCAAAGCAAAACACGTCTGAGATGAGTCGATCCGCGTTTTCAGCGATACCTTGCTCAAGCCGCTGTCATTATCGGCGTCGTATGCCATGCCGGCGATAATGCCGACGCCTAGTCCAAGCCCGACATAGGTTTTGATGACATCGGAATCGATCGCCGCCATCGCAATGCGCGGTTTCAGCGCCAGCTTCTCAAACGCACGATCGATCTGTTTTCGTCCCGTCAGCCCCTGATCGTATGTCACAAGGGGACACTGCGCGACCTCTTGCAGCGTCACATTTTCACGTCCCTGCAGCGGGTGCCCCTCGGGCACGATAACTTCGTGCTCCCAGGAATAAAACGGAAACGCAAGCAGGTCCGGCACGTCGTCGAGCGTGTCGGTTGCGAAGCCTATGTCGCATTCGCCGCTCAGCAGCAGCGTAGGCACTTCTCTGGGATGCGCCTGGAGCAGCACAATCTCGACGTCGTCATACCGACTGCGAAATTCGGAGAGATACTTCGGCAAGGCGTAACGGCTCTGGGTATGCGTTGCTGCGATTTTCAGCGTACCGCTTTGCCCGTTAGAGAACGTGCTCGCTACGTTGCGGATATTGCCGATCTCCAGCAACACCCGATCGATGCATTTCAAGACCTCCGCGCCGGGGTCGGTCAGACCCAGCAGCCGCTTTCCGCGCCGTTCAAAAATGGCAACGCCGAGTTCGTCTTCCAGATCTTTTACGTGTTTGCTCACGCCAGACTGCGATGTGAACTGCGCCGATGCCGCTTCGGTAACGTGAAAGTTCGAGCGAACAATCTCTCGCACAAGTCGGAGCTGTTTAAGGTTCATTCCCGCCTCAGACCATCTCTGGGAACGCTGTTTCCCATCAACTGCCCCGCAGATGGATCAAATCCGCCGATTGTCCGCCGTCAGCGCATATCCTGTATAGGGGTGTCGGCGCGCATCCCCGAAATTGCATTTTCCGAATACGTTATGACGTGTGGGCATATTGAATGTGGGCGCCCTCCAATATTGCGGCGTTGCGCGCTCCGTTGAGATGTATGAACGACGATGCCAGTTCACGCCGCACTGCGTCTGTGTTCCCGTCGTCTTGCACGGAAACAATTTTTGCTATGCGCCCTGGATTTGGCTGCATAATCGCTACTCGATCGCCCAGGATGAGTGCTTCTTCGAGATCGTGCGTAACGATCACCAAAGTGAGTCCCATACGCTGGCTCAGTGCACGCATATGCCGTTGCAGATCCGCGCGTGTTATAGCGTCCAGCGCAGAAAACGGTTCATCGAGCAGGATCACCGACGGTCTGGCCACCAATGCGCGTGCAATTGCGACGCGTTGGCTCTGTCCGCCCGAAAGCTCCCGCGGCCATTTGCTTGCATGCTCCACCAGACCGATCAGATCGAGTGCTTCATGCACACGCGCCGTCCGTTCAGAGGCCGGCAGCGCCGCGATGCCAAACGCGATGTTCTCCGCCACCGTCAGCCATGGCAACAGCCGCGGCTCTTGAAAGATCATGCCGACCGCCGGATGCGGCGCCTGTATCGTTTCCCCTGCGACGGTGACCGTGCCGCCTGATGGCGCTTCGAGGCCGGCGATAATCCGCAGCAAAGTGCTTTTGCCGCAGCCCGATGCCCCCACGATCGCAACAGACTCGCCGCTTTCAACCGTCAAGTCGACGTCGGCCAACACGGGGCCACCCCGTGCAAACGCCTTCGAAACGTGTCCGATATGAAGCACGTCGCACCTCAATTTGTCTGATAGCTATCCTGCCAACGCAGGAACGGTCGTGCGACAGTCGCCAGAAGTGCATCCGATGCTTTGCCCAACAGGGCGAACACAACGATTGCCGCGATGATCAGATCCGGCCGCCCCGTCTGTTGCCCATCGATAAGCAGATAGCCAAGGCCCTCGGCCGCGCCCATGAACTCCGCGGCCACGACGAACATCCAGCCGAGCCCCAGACCACCGCGTAGTGACACGACCGTGGCCGGCAACACCGCCGGCAGCAGTATTCGGCTGACAAGCTGCAAGCTGTTGAGCCGAAATATCCTGCCAACTTCGACCAGCTTGCGATCGACCGAAGCGATGGCTCCCATCACGCCAAGATAGACCGGAAAGAACACGCCGACTGCGATCAGCGCGATCTTCGAAGCTTCAAAAATCCCAAGCCACAGGATGAACAGCGGCACCCATGCTATCGAAGGAATAGCGCGCAACGCTTGCAGCGTTGGATCGAGCACACGCCGGCTCAGCGCGAAATGCCCTGTGATTGCGCCAACCAGCACACCCGCGATGCTGCCCAACAGGAAACCCACCGCGACACGGCTGGTGGTAGCCAGAACGTGTACCTCCAGCTCGCCGGACCTCGCCAACTCACCGAGCGTTGCAAGAATTGTAGAAGGTGCCGGCATAAGCCGCCCTTCCGCGAAGCCGCCGGTGACGGCGCCCTCCCAGATGAGCGCCAGCGCCAGCGGCAACAGCAGCGGAACCACAATGCCACGTAGCGAAACCCGCGGCGCAGCACGTTGTCCAGCGATCAACGCCGGTGAATGCCCAACAGCGTCACTCATGCTCAATGAAAACTCGGATCAATCAGCGCATCGACTGCCGCATCGACATTGACGTCGGGCTTTATGATGCCACTACGCTGCAACGCCAGTCCTGCAGCCGAGATGGTTGCGCGCTGTGATGCGCCCAGCGCAAATCGATCAAGATCCGTGCGCTGCAACTGGCGCTGCACAATTTCCGGCGGCAATCGCATGGATTTGGCGAGCAGCGCGGTCAGCTGATCGGGATGTTCAACAGCAAACACGCGCGCCTGCTCATAGGCCTGCAAAACCTTGGCGACCAGATCCGGGTGTTTTTTTGCAAATTCTGTCCGCACGCACAGCGTGCCCCAAGTGTTTGCCTCAAGATTGCGATGGAACAGTTCGGCGCCGGCCTCGAGTTCTGCCGCTGCCATCATCGGATCGAGCCCGGCCCAGGCATCAACATCGCCGCGCAGCAGCGCCAGTTTGCCATCCGCATGCTGCAACAGAACCGGCTTCACGTCTTTCTCTGTGAGGCCCGATTCCTCCAGCGCGCGGATCAGGAACACATAGGCATCGGTGCCGCGCGTGACTGCAATGCGCTTGCCGCGCAGATCCGCAGGGCTGTGAATTGCGGTATCCTTGCGCGTTACCAGCGCCGTCCACTCCGGCCGCGAATAAACCGAAACGATCTTTATCGGATTGCCGTTGACGCTAGCCAGCAACGCTGCCGATCCAGCCGTCGAGCCGAAATCCAGCGCTTCCGCATTCAAAAACTCCAGTGCTTTGTTGGAACCCGCAGACTGAACCCAGCGCACGCGTATGCCGCTATCGGCCAGCGCCTGCTCCAGGTAGCCGTTAGCCTTCAGAACGACGGAGAGCGGATTATAGGTCGCCCAATCGATATTGAGGGTGCTCGGCTTGTCGGCCACCACGTGGGTGGTCGACGCCATCACTGCGAACAGCGTGGCAGCGATGAAATGCATGCTCCGTTGAAACATGATGCGCAGTGGCTTTCCCATGTTGATACCAATCGATCTGACCGTAACAAATCGATCTCGCCATGGATGCCGTTTAATTCCACTAAGCAAATTCATTGGGTGAATATAGAGCGCCGTGACGGCGGCACACGGGAGCAAACCGCCGTCACGGAACCGCATGTTAAGTGCGGCTGGGCTCGCCAAGCAGCTTGACGAACGTGTCAGCAGAGATCACCGGCGCGAAGAAGTTGTTGATGCGCCGGAATGCAGCAGCTTCTTCTTCCGGATTATTCGCAGCTGTCGCGTCGCCGATGATGATGGGCAGGAAGCCGTTGTCGCGCGCAGCGCGAGCATTACCCTCGACGCACCAGTCGAGATGAATACCGGTAATGATGATGGTCTTGATCTGCTTTCGTGCCAGATCGAGCGGCAACGGAGTGCCAACAAACGCCGTCTGCAGCGCAAACTCGTTGAACTCCAGATCGCCCGGCTCTACCAGCGCGCGCAGGTCATCAACGAGGTCATTGTCGGCCTTCTTTTTCTCAGCCGGCCAATCTTCCTTGCCCTTGATCCACGACGCATACTGCGCCTGGTCGAATTCGCTCTGCGGATAGCTCTCGCGGAACACTTCATATCCGATCCACGCGAACGTCTTGAAGTTGCCAGCGGCGCGGGCTGCCTTGGCTGCCTTTACCGTTGCCGCAAGGCTGCCACGCTCCCACTGCTTTTCGGCGGCCTGCGCGCCGTCCGGACGATAGAGGCTATTGTTCTGGCTGACCGACAGGAAGGCCGCCGGATATTTTACGATCTTAGCGAGATCGAGCGTCTGCCACTGCGGCGCCAGCTCGGGGATTGCGTGAATGCCGCCCAGCTTCGCCTTGTCGTCCGACGCGTGTGCGGTGCTGCCCACCGTAGCCGCCGTGGCCGCAACAGCGGCGACTGTGCCTGCGACTGATCCCACGAACTCTCTTCTCGTGGTGGCGGTTGATGTATTGCCCATATTGTTCCTCGTTATACGAATTATCGCGCGTGCGCATTCAGCGGACGGATGCCACCGCAGATCAACAGCCTTTACAGCATCGCTCTGCGCGGGGTCATCCGAGCTTGGGCTAACATGCGTGTCGCGGTTCCCTAACAATCAAAAACTCATATAAACGCACAAAAAATGGGCCATAAGCTTATCGGCCAAACGCACTCCATCGCCGTTATTCCTCTGGCGAATATCAAAATGCCAAGTTCATATTTCTCACCATCCTCGCGCCGATGTTAGTCCACCAAGGACACGGCCCCGAGGCCCCGCCACGAGGCCTTTTGCATCGAACGCGAAACACGCATGACGATAGACAACAAAATTCCGCGCCCGGTTTTTGAACGCTCCGACATCCGCCAATGTCGGTGTCGATGCGACCAACGTTTCGCCTAACCGCGTTTCAAAAATCCGCGTTGACCAGTTCACGGCGCACGTCGCCGACGCAATCCCATTGAGGGCAATCACCATGACCAAGCCAACAATTGTCGGCATCTCCGGCAGCCTGTCCGATCCGTCACGCACTTCCGTTCTTGTTAAGGCGGTGCTTGCCGCCATCGAGCGTGAAACAGGCTACACTTCGTCGTTCATAGAACTGTCCGACGCCGCGCCAGCGCTATTTCAATCGCGCTCGCCAAAGGATCTGAGCGTTACCGGCAAGGCATTTGTGCAACGTGTTGAGCAGGCCGATCTGCTTGTCGTTGGCACACCGGTTTACCGCGCGTCCTATACCGGAGCCTTGAAGCATCTGTTCGATCTGGTCGATCACCGGCAATTTTCCAACAAGCCCGTTGTGTTGACGGCCACTGGCGGTTCGCCGCTGCACGGCCTCATGATCGACCATCAGCTACGGCCGCTGTTTGGCTTCCTTCAGGCGCTGTCGTTGCCAACAACCGTGTATGCGGTTGAATCGGATTTCTCGAACTACGCCATTTCCAATCCCGACATCGAAGAGCGCATTGCCCGCGTTGGCGTCGAAGCATCGACGTATCTCAAGCGCCGTACCAATCAGGCCAACGGCTCTTACGAAGCGCCTTTGGCGGCAATCGCCTGACGCATAGCACATCCTTTCTGGAGCTCACGGATGACCAGTTCAAACTCAGCTTCTCTGACCGCTCGCGAACCGATCAAATTCGCCTACTGGGTGCCGAATGTTTCCGGCGGTCTCGTTATTAGCAACATTCCTCAGCGTACAAGCTGGGACATCAACTACAACGTCAAGCTGGCGCAAATCGCTGAACAGAACGGCTTCGACTATGCACTCAGTCAAATTCGCTTCACCGCAGGCTACGGTGCTGAATTCCAGCATGAGCCGGTTTCGTTCAGCCAAGCGATTCTGAGCCAGACCGAACGCCTGACAGTCATTGCCGCGCTGCTGCCAGGACCGTGGAATCCGACACTTGCGGCCAAGCAGATTGCCAGCATCAATGTGCTGTACGGGCCGCGCATTGCGGTGAACATTGTGAGCGGTTGGTTCCGCGGCGAGTTTGCCGCCATCGGCGAGCACTGGCTCGATCACGATGAACGCTATCGCCGTTCGGAAGAGTTCATCCGTGCGTTGCGCGGCATCTGGACCGAAGATAGCTTCACCTTCCGCGGCGACTTCTACCGCTACAACAACTATTCGCTGAAACCCAAGCCGCATCCGTTGCCTGAGATCTTCCAGGGTGGCTCTTCCCGCGCAGCGCGCGATATGGCCGCGCGCGTATCCGATTGGTATTTCACCAACGGCAACACACCGGATGAAATTGCCAAGCAGGTCTCTGACATCCGCACCAAAGCTGCCGAGCATGGCCGCTCAGTGAAGGTTGGTGTCAACGCCTTTGCCATCGCGCGCAACACTGAGGCCGAAGCACAGAACGTGCTGGCTGAAATCATCGAACACGCCAACCCCGAAGCTGTTCGAGCGTTCGGCCATGAGGTGAAGAATGCCGGCGCGGCTTCGCCTGAAGGTCAGGGCAACTGGGCCAAGTCAACGTTCAACGATCTCGTCCAGTACAACGACGGCTTCCGATCCAATCTCATCGGCACGCCGCAACAAATCGCTGAACGCATTCTGGACCTGAAGGACAGCGGCGCAGACCTGATCCTGCTGGGCTTCCTGCACTTCCAGGAAGAGGTCGAATTCTTCGGCAAAAACATCATTCCACTGGTGCGCAAGCTCGAAGCCGAGCGGCCGTACGCACAGGCTGCTGAATAGACGGACGCCATCGGTATCTTGCCAGGAGTTTATGAATGACACTCACCCTTGCCCACCCCAAGCCCGAGGCCGCGGCCCCCGAACACGTGCCGGGTCAGCCAAAGCCATCACAGCCGGCGCACATCATTCGCAGTGACGCAGAAGCCATCGAGGTCGCACATCGCCTGGCGGCGCAGTTCGTCGGCGGTGCATCGCGACGCGACCGCAATCGCGAGTGGCCGATCGAGGAACTGAACGCGTTTTCCCAGAGCGGGCTGTGGTCGATCAACGTGCCGAAAAAGTTCGGCGGCCCGGAAGTGTCCTACGCGACGCTTACAAAGGTCGTGCAGATCATATCGGCTGCCGACCCATCCATCGGCCAGATTTCGCAGAACCATCTGGGCGTCATCGCCGCCATTCGCACGGTGTCCGACGAGGCGCAGCAGAAGCTTCTGTTCGATCTGGCACTGAGCGGCGTCCGCTTTGGCAACGCGTTCTCCGAGTTCGGCTCCAAGCGTGCTGCCGACTTCGAGACCAAATTCACCGATCATGGCGATCACGTCATCGTAACCGGGCGCAAGTTTTATTCGACCGGCGCCGTACTGGCCCATCTGGTGCCAATCGTGGCGGTCGATGATCAGGGCCGCGCCTGGTATGCAATCGCCGAACGTGATGCACCGGGCCTGACGGTGATCGACGATTGGTCAGCCTTCGGCCAGCGCACCACGCTCAGCGGTACGGTGCTGCTCGATGGCGTGAAGGTGCCCAAGACGCATCTGGTGCCCGGATACAAAGGCTATGAAAAGCCAACCGCCGACGGTGCAATCTTCCAGATCATCCAGGTTGGCGTTGATAACGGTATCGCCCAAGCCGCCATCGACGACACGATTGCCTTTGTACGCACCAAAGCGCGCGCGTGGGTGGATAGCGGCCTCGATAGCGCCAGCCAGGATCCCTATACGATCCAGGCCATCGGCGATCTGAAGCTGCGGCTTCATGCGTCGGAAGCGTTGCAGGATCGCGCCGGGCTTGCCGTCGACCGCGCTGTAGCTAACCCGACCGCGGAGACCGTGGCTGAAGCGCAAATCGCAGTTGCTGAAGCAAAGGTGTTCAGCACGGAAATCGCAATTGCGGCCAGCAACAAGCTGTTCGAACTGGCCGGCGCGCGCTCCACACTGGCTGAGCACAACCTAGATCGTCACTGGCGCAACGCGCGCACGCACACGCTGCACGATCCGGTGCGCTGGAAGTACGCCATTCTCGGCAACTACTTCCTCAACGACGTAAAGCCGCCGCTGCATGCCTGGAGCTGACATCCAACGCGATAAGCAAAAGAAAAGGCCCGGAGCACAGAACGTGTTCCGGGCCTTTCCTGTTCTAGCTCAGTGCCCAATGCAAACGGCTAGCGCAGCGCGGCGCTTCCAATCGCCACCCGCCTATTCGTCACCGTGCCAGAGTGCATCGTGCGTACGATGCGTTTCCAGATACGCGCCCGGCTTGTAGAAGCGGTCGTAAAAGGCCGTGTCGATATGCTGGGCCTGCGTGTAAATGCTGACACCCACGGGCGCGACTTCGGTCGGAAAGCGGCCGTAGCGATCGTAAATCTCCGCAACAAGATCGATGAAGTATTCAACCTTATCGGGGTCGGGGGACGACAGCACGCGCTTCACCTCAGCCTCATGGGCATAGGGCGTCGGACGCGTGGGCCCGAACACACCATCGCGGCCAAACTTGCGATCCAGAAACCTTCTCGCCGCCTCGGTCATTGATGGCACATAGGGCGGAATCAGCGGCTCGAACGCGCCATCGAGACCAACCGGTATCAGCTTGTCCGGCGAACCCTTACCGCTGAAGCGGAAACCGAATCCCGGAATATCCTGCTCCGCGTAGGCACCGAGCAGGCTGGGGCCATTGATGCCCGTATACAGCCATCCGCCGAGACCAATCGCTTGCAAGCCAAGCTGCACATTATAGGCAGCGATGCTGAGCTCGGCCGTGCTGTGCTTCAGCGCCACGGCCTCAATGGTTGCAAGTGGCACTGCGCGCTCAGCACGCAGCGTGCCCTTTTTCAACAGGCCCGCAGGACGCCCGAGCTTGGCGCCGCGTTCATCCAGAACAGGGGAGCCCTCGCCTGCGTAGATCCATAGCAGGTTGAGCAGCGTTTCCACCTGATCGGCAACCGGCACGAACAGCGTGCTGCCCGGCTTGTTGGCCGCCCACTGATTGTGCGTGCCGATATGCGGAAATTCAGCGGGCAACTGCACGCGCTTATCGCCAAGCCGCACAATATGCTTGCCGAGCTGCTCGACCAATTCCTCCGGTGAGCGGACCGATTGAATAGCGCCAGCGTCGAGATCACGAAACTTGGTGATGTAAGTTCCGCTGTCGTCCGTCACCAGCAGCTCAGAACCATATACCGCCGCGCCGCTGGGATAAGTGCGTCCCACTGATCGTACCGGATAGTCGCAACCGGTTTCACCGGGGCCGTTCGCAGCGTGTGGGAAGCCGAAATTCCATCCCGAAATGCCTGCTCCGATTGCAATCAGCAGCGTGCGCTCAAATTCGCCGATCGGCTCCGCTGCCCGTTCTGACCGGTATTTGAACGGGCCATCGGGAATCTCCATGCCCGCACCGAAGCGCCGCGAACGCCGACCGAACAGCGCATCAAGAAGCGGAAAGCGCTGCAGCAGTTGCAGCGCTTCCGGTGTTGCTGACGCGGTTTTTGCCTTGCGGCCTGCGCGTTTTCTATTCGACATCGGCTGTCTCGGCTACCTGTGCCCTCTGAACATACGGCGTCAGCACGTCGTCAACCTCAACCTGCACCAGACTGTTGAACAGATTTGTCGCCACCATCAATCCCGCGAAGGCAACCAGGTTGACAAGGTCGCGCTCACTGAAGCGCTCCTTTAACTGCGCCCATAGCTTCGGATCGACCGGCTGAGCGTGATTTGCAGCGGCATAGCCCAACGCAACAATTGGCTCTTCCTCCGCGCTCACCTCAAACTTATCCGGCGAGGTGCCAAGATCGGTCAGCGCCTTGCGGAAATAGGTGGAGCACAGCAGGCAATTGTTGGTGGTGGAGATCGCGTGCGCATAAAGCACAGCACCGCGCAGCCCCAACAGCTTCTTCACCTCATCCCACAGCGGATACCACTGCATGTAAGCGGCATGTGCGGGCACCGAGTGCAATAACGTCGCCTTCATATTGGACGGCTTGCCACGCACGGCTTGCTCATGGCGAAACGCCTCCTGATTCTCAGGAGGCGTTTCGCCATAGGTCAATTGACTGATATAGGCCATTCCGTTCCCGTTACTCCGCAGCCTGCCGGCTTTCCGTGCCAGCACCCAATCCTTTGAAGATTTCCGTCACAGCGGCAAGCTCTTCCTGGGAGTGTCGTCCAAGACCGCATTCAGTCGACACACCAAACGACTTCAGGTGATTGGCGACATAATTCCACCGGCGCTGTGCAGAAGCCAGTCCGTCGCTGGCATGAACAAGCCCGAGATAGAATTCCGTTTCCGGCGCCAGATTCAACTTCGAAAGTGCGTCCCAATGCTGCGGCTGATCCCAATCGCGCATGGTAGCGGCCTGAATGAAGTTGATCGGCCGACGAATGCGCTCCGCCAGCTTGTTGCTGAACGCAACAACCGTGCCGATATCCTGCGGCAGGATGTTACGGCCGTGATCTTTATGGCTGTGAATCGGGCACTGCTCCGGATTGCCCATAAACGGCGAGGCGCCGAACTTGGAATCGCCATAGCAGAGATGATAGCCAACATCGACGTCGGCCGGCACCCAGCTCGTTACCTCGGCGATGGTTGAAAATACGGAATCAAGATTCGCCAGTGGATTGGGGAACCAGCCCTGCACCGTCACCAGCTCGGTCGGCAGATCCCACTGGATCGCTAGCTCATCGTGCGGGAAGCGACGCAGAATTTCTTCCGTCGCCGCCTTGGCCTGCACGTTGTACGCGGCCAGCACGCGAGCCTGATCTTCAAGCACGACGAAATAGGACACCGCGTTGAATGGCGTCGGCAGAGAAATCTGGAACTTCGCGTTCGGTGCAAGCCGGCCTTCTTCCTTGGCCTTCTTGAACAGCGGATACGACTCGGTTGCAAAATCCGGATACTGAAACGGCGGGAACGCTACATCCTCGGCGCGCACACCGGGCTTGATCCTTGCAAGCTTACGGCCAATTTCCGGCGATTCCGGCAGCACTTCCAGAAACGGATTTTCAAAGAAATGCGCAGTCTGTGTCAGCACCCAGTTACGGCGCTCACCTGTTTCGCCATCCGGTACGCGCGCAACCCATGGGCCGAGTTCACTGCCGATATAGTCGAACACCTCGTCGGCGTTCTTGAACGGCAAGCTGCCGGTCAAATGAATCCCCTGGTAGGCGGTCTGTTGCGACATGCGTGGTCATTCCTCTTTGCGCGCGCAGCCGCATGGCGCACGCGAAGGTCGCGCAGCCTGTGAACGGTTGCGGGTGATAACGGGATAAGGTGTGAGAGCAACGGCCGATGATGGTGCAGCGTGGGATCGCACCAGCTGCGGCGCGTACCACTCTCACAATTCGATGCTATTAACCGGCCAGCTTGAACACAAATAAGTAGTTCTCATTTGAATATTCACGCTGGCCCGATAATTGCCAGTTATTCGGCTGCAACGACCGTCGCGCTGATCGGCGTGCGCGCCTGCACTGCATCGGGTCGCTTGATACTTGAGCCAAGGTAGAACTCGCGCACGTCGGCGCGGTTACGCAGCTCATCGGCGGGGCCCTCAAGCACCGTTGCTCCGTTTTCAAGCACGGCCGCGCTTGACGCATAGCGCAACGCAATAGCAGCGTTCTGCTCCGCGAGAAGTATGGTCAAACCTTCTTCGCGGTTCAACTTGCGCAGCGTATCGAAGATGCTCTGCACCACGATCGGCGCCAATCCCATCGACGGCTCATCCAGCACTAAAAGCCGCGGCCGGGCCATCAACGCACGGCCAACCGCAACCATCTGCTGCTCACCGCCGGATGTCAGGCCCGCAGCAATTTTCCGCTTGCGCGTCAGCGATGGAAAAAGCGTGTAAACACGTTCGAGGTCGGATGCGATCTCAGCGCGCGAAGAACCGCGTCCGAGCCCGCCGGTATTGAGGTTTTCCTCAACGGTCAGCGACTTGAAAACGTGGCGCCCTTCCAGCACAGGCACCAGCCCTGCGCGAATGAGATCGCTTGGTTTCGTCTTCGCGACGTCAAGGCCATCAAACGCGATTGAGCCAGCGGTGATCTGCCCGCGCACAGCCGACAGCACATTCGATATTGCCTTCAGCGTCGTAGATTTGCCTGCGCCGTTAGCACCGAGAATGGCTCGCACCTCGCCGCGCGAAACCCGCAAACTCACGCCATGCAAGGCCGAGACGGCATGGTTGTACACGGCAGCCAGATTATTCACGACCAACAGATCGGAGCGCTCAGACATCGGATCCTCCAATGGTGAGAACGCCACCACTCCGAACCGGAATGGTGGCGCGCGTTGTAACGGTTCAGTTCTTGGCGCTTGAAGCCGTGCCCTGAAGTTCGGTCACCTTGTCCGCGTCTTCACTGGTGCGGATCTTGATGCCCTTCTCCTTGGCGTATGCTTCCGCTGACTTCTCGATGATCGGACGCAGCAGCTTCCAGTCGGGCGCAATCCAGTCGGAAACAACGTTCCACTTCTTGCCGTCCCACTGCTGGAACGTCACCAGGCCGTCGCCCTCGTGATTGTCCCACGTGACATTGATGGAGTGGAACAGGCCCTTAGCGCCCAGTTCCTCGACACGCTTGGGGTCAAGCTGAAGATGCTCAAAGCCCCACCGCACTTCGTCGCCCGTCAGGGTGCGATTGCCGAAGCGCTTCTGTGCGATGCGGACGGCTTCCACGTTCAGGATGCCATTCACGATGCCAAGGTTATGGTAGACGCTACCGATGCGCTTCTTGTCTTCGAGGTTGCCTTTACCGCCGTCGTAAACGGTTTTGACGATTTCCTGCAGCACAGGATAATCCGCACCTGAAGCCTGCGTCGTGATCGCGGTGTAACCGATCGCAGCATCGCCTGCCGGGATTACATCCTCTTCCGAATTCGACCAGACGTTGCCGATTATGCGATCAACCGGGAAGCCGGTCTTCTGTGCCGTCTTGATTGCCACCGGGTTCATCACGCCCCAGCCGCGCAGCACAACATAATCCGGCTTGTAGCGACGAATGGCCAGCCACTGCGCCTGCTGCTCGTTGCCCGGATGCGGCACTTCGATCTGCTGCACTTCGTAGCCGAACTTCTCTTTCAGAAGCTCATAGATCGGTATCGTCTCCTTGCCGTAGGGCGAGCCGTGATACAGCACGACGATCTTCTTGCCCTTCAGCTTCTCCTCGCCGCCTTCCTTCGAAGCAATGTAATTGATGATGCCCGAAGTCTCGCTGTACGGATTGAGCAGCAGCGGGAACACATAAGGGAACACGCGACCATCGGTGGAATCGGTGCGGCCGTGGTTGACGGTGATAAGCGGTACGCGATCCTGCGTGATACGGTCGATCATCGCATACGCAATGCCTACCGACAGCGGATTCCAGGCGGCAATGTTCGGCCGCCCCTTCAGGCGCTCATAGACCTCAACACCACGCTCAACCTCATACTGCGTCTCACCCTCTTCCCAGGTGAGCTTCACGCCGTTAACGCCACCGTCGCGCGTGTTGATGAGGTTGAAGTAATCGATCGTTCCGCCAAAGAACCCCGTGCCACCAGCCGCATATGGGCCAACGCGATAGCTTTGCAGCGGGAAGAACTGTTCATCAGCGATTGCTGCTGTGGCGAATGATCCGGCGGCGACGGCGGAAAGCACCGCGCCCTTCAACAAGGTCTTGGCCCCGTAGTGTTTCATGATAGTACTCCTTCGTTGAATGAGAAAACGTCGAGTTCAGTTTGTTGGCGACCTCAGTCGAAGTCGCCGCGCTATGCGGTTACCGAGCGCTGCCAGGCCATCCGGCTCCGCAATGAGGAAAACTATGATGAGTGCGCCCACTAGGATCCGCTGGCTCATGTCAAGCACGCCGGAGTCGAAGTAGCTGCCGAACAGAAACGTGCCAGCCCGCGACAGCACCAACGGCAGCACCACGATGAGCGCGGCGCCAAGGAACGCGCCCCGAATGGTTGCAAGGCCGCCGATGATGATGATGAACAGAATCTGGAACGAGCGGTCGAGGTTGAAGCCGTGCGGCTCAACGGTGCGCAGGTAAGCGAACGCCCACAGCACGCCAGCAACACCGATGATGAATGACGAGATAGCGAACGCCAGCAGCTTCGTATGCAGAACCGGAACGCCGCTGATTTTTGCCGCCGTCTCATTGTCACGCACAGCGATGAAGTTGCGCCCGGTCTGCGTCTTCACCAGCCGCGCTGCGAACACCGTCAGCGCAACAACGACGCTAAGTGAGAACAGGTAGCGACCGTGCGGCCCCTCAAACACGTATCCGAGCGCGGGGGCATCGATAACACCGGACGGGTTGTAGTTCGAAAACCAGCTGAACTTGGTCAGCGTCCATTGCACGAAAAACTGCGCCGCCAGTGTCGAGACCGCCAGGTAAAAGCCCTTGAGACGCAGGCTCGGCAGACCGAACACGACACCAACGGCCGAGGCGATAAGGCCGGCAAACACGATGCTGGCCAGCAACGGCAGCCCTTCAACCCGCAGGTTGAAGTTGTAAGCCGCATAGGCGCCCACGGCCATGAACGCGGCCGAGCCAAGCGACACCTGCCCCGCGTAACCGGTGAGGATGTTCAGGCCAACCGCCGCAAGACTGAGCGCCAGGAACGGTGCCAGAATTGCGTCATAAAGGTAGTCCGACGCGAACAGCGGGATGCCGGCATACGCAAACACGATCACAGCAAGCGGCAGCAGCCAGGTTGGCACGCGGCCAATAGCGGAAACGGGGCGCGGCAACGGAATGGAGGCTGTTGTCATGGCTCAGGTCCTTTCCACAAGGCGCTGGCCGAACAGGCCGGACGGACGAATGAGCAGGATGGCGAGCGCGAAGACATAGGCGAACCAGGACTCGATACCGCCGCCGAAGAACGGTCCCAGATAGACTTCCGCGAGCTTCTCACTGGCGCCGATCAGCAGGCCGCCAACAATCGCACCGAGAATTGAGTCAAAGCCGCCGAGCACCAGCACCGGCAATGCCTTCAGCACGACGAGCGACAGCGAGAACTGAACTCCCAGACGCGCGCCCCACAGCAGACCAGCGACAAGGGCTACGAACCCAGCAGCGATCCACACCGCCGCCCAGATAACTGGGAGCTTCAGGCCGATAGCGAGAGCAGCGAATTGATCATCCGCGACAGCCCGGAACGCCAGGCCGATGCGCGTATATCGAAACACGATGGTCAGCAGCAGAACGATGCTGGCTGCTACTGCTGCGGCGAACAGATCGAACGTGCTGATAAAGACACCGCCGACAACATACGGCACATCGTCGATGCCAAGATCGAGCCCGTGTACCTGCGTGCCCCACAGCAACTGCGCGCCGCCTTCAAGCACATAGGCAAGGCCGAGCGTAGCGACAAACAGCGTGATCGGCGGTTTGTTGACCAGCGGGCGCAGAACCGTACGTTCAATCAGGATGCCGATGACGGCCATGATCGCCAGCGTCACCGCGAACGTAATCCAGAACGGAACGCCGCGTTCCAGCAAGCTCACAAACGTCAGCGCCGCAAACAGAAGCAGTGCACCCTGCGCAAAGTTCAGGACGCCGGATGTCTTGTAGATCAGCACGAAGCCGATCGCGACCAGTGAGTACATGATGCCGGACAGCAGTCCGCCCACCAGCACTTCAATGAAAAAGGGGAAGTCGAAACTTTCCATCAGACGTGGCTTTCCTCGATAATGTCGTCGTCGTGGGCGACACCGAGATAGGCGTCGATAACCCGTTGATCCGCGCGCACGGCATCCGGCGTGCCGTCTGCAATCTTGCGGCCGTAATCGAGCACCGCGATGCGATCGGACAGCCCCATCACCACGCCGATGTCATGTTCGATAAGCACGATGCTGGCGTTGGATCGGTCGCGGGCGGCCAACACAAATCCCGCCATTTCCTGCTTCTCACCGGCCGTCATTCCCGCCATCGGTTCATCCAGCAGCAGCAGGCGCGGCTCGGACACCAGCGCCCTGGCCAGCTCGACGCGCTTCTGCACGCCATAGGGCAGCGTGCCGACAAGACGATCGCGTACTGACGTCAGGTGCAGCGCGTCGATCACCGCTTCAGAGCGCGCCCGCGTGTCCGCCTCTTCACGGCGCGCGCGGCCAATGCCGATTACCTGCTCAATGAATGTCGACGAAACCGTAGCAGCTCGCCCGGTCTCAACGTTTTCAAGAACCGTCAACCCTTTAAACAGAGCGATATTCTGATAGGTCCGCGCGATTCCAAGCCGCGCAACACGGCTGCCTGGAACGTCAGCGAAAACCGTATCGCCGATTGCAATCGTACCGCGATCGGGTCGGTAGACGCCGCTGATCACGTTGATGAGCGAACTTTTGCCGGCACCATTGGGGCCGATAATTGCGCGAATTTCACCTTCGGCGACGTCCAGATCGATGTCTGATATTGCGGTGACGCCGCCAAACGACAGTGTGACCCCGCGTAAGGTCAGGATCTGTCGGGAGCGCGCCGCACTTTTCGCTCCGCCCCATTCAGCGACATTAGTCGACACAAGTCCCACACATCCCCCTTTGAATATTCATAAGCTTCGTCCACGGACAAAGCTCCGCCGCTCGCTGCACACAGCAGCGATGACTTGCATCAGCTTCGTATCTTCAGCTTTTGGTTATGGCGGCCGGTCAATCACACGTCTGAAGTCAGACGATCTTCCTGACCGTGACGATCATCCTCGCCCCCGCCGGAATGTAGACATCGTTCCATCGTCAGACTTCTCGCAAGCGCTTAGGGGCGGGCTATTCGGCCAGTAAGTGACGCTCAGCGTTCCTTACCACCGCCGCCAAATATGAGGCGCTGCGGTCTGGGGTCAAATATCAATTCCTGATTATCTATGCACGTTACGTGCACTTAGCCCGCATCCGACCCGGCCGTTTCGTTCTGTTGTGGGGCCATCTGAAATTCACCGCCAAACAATAGCGCCATTTATTGTTCACTCAGTCAGACTTCGAAAAGCATGCGCGGGCAATGCTACCGCAAGTGATCCGACGCACCGATAAGATCCGACGAGGAATACAGGAGAGCTTTTGGATGTCCCAATCACGTGCAACCGAACGCAGCATTTTGACCGGCGACCAGCTTGAACTAGTCGGCAAATCTCACCACCCCGAGATTTACGATATCGACGCCAAGGCACTTCGCGATCTGCAGAAGCAGATACGAGCTGAGAAAGGCAAGGTGCGTACCCTGGTACGCCAGCGCCAGCGGGAGTTGCGCGGCAAGGCCGAGGCACGCGGTGGATCGTTCCCCGGCAACACCGAGCATCCGTTGAAACGCAAGCAAGCGCTGTCCGCCGCGCTGAAACGTGTCAATCGCGAGCTTGCGCGCCAACGTGCACTGGCTGCACGTGAAGCCAACGTCGACGCAGCACGCCGCGCGCTTGCCGCCCGCCGACAGGCAAACTTCACCAATCCCGCCGCTTCGGATCGGACACGAAGCGACGGCATGCAGCCAATTCCCAACAGGCGACGCCGGAACATCATTCCCGGCAGTCAGATTGGCTCAGTGTCGAAGGCCACCCAGGTGGCTCAGGCGAAAAAGGACAACCGCGGCTAGTTGCGTGGCTGCACCTGGATAGCCTGCAACCAGTCCATCATTACGGCGTGTCAACCACGGTGCTCTATCTGCTGTGGTTGATCGCTCGTCTGCGTAGCGACTAGCGCTTCTCAGCACCGGTTGCCGCTATGGTATTGGCGTTATCCGCCAGCCATTTTTTCATAAACGCAATCTCGGCTTCCTGCGCGGCAATAACGGCCTCAGCCAGCTTGCGAACCTCCGCATCGTTGCCATGCTGCAGCACCACGCGCGCCATATCGATCGCGCCCTGGTGATGGGGAATCATGCCGCGCATGAAGTCGGTGTCCGCGTCGCCAGTGAACTCGATCGCCATGTCGGTATGCATCCGGTCGTTGGCAGCCTGATAGGCTCGGATCACGACATTGTCGGGAACAGTACCTGCGCGATGCGCCGCATAGTGACCGTGGCCGGCGTGGTCATGGTCAGCGTGGTCATGGTCAGTCGCATGCTGTGCATCGCCCGATTGGGCGTAAGCAAGGCTTCCTGCGGCGATGACAGCAGCGACAACAAAAGCCAGGGAGAATTTTTTCATGGGCATCTCTTTTGTTCAGATAATGCGCGCGTCATAGCCGTCAGCCGCAAGGGCACCGGTGACAGCCTGCTCCGTCGCGGTGGTCTCGACCGTTGCACGCCGCGAAGGCACGTCAATCAGCACCTTGGCATCAGCATCGACGGCTTTGATGGCCTGTGTGACGTGCTTGGCACAGGAGCCGCAGGTCATGTTGGCGATCTGGATCTGCATTTCAAATGCTCCAATCATTGTAGTCGATACCAAAACTTGTGGGGCTTCCAACCGTTGGAAGGTCAAGTCCAATTCTAAGAAATAATTTCTTGACCTTCCCATCGTGGGAACCTTTAGGAAGCCCCATAATGAGTGCATGAATTCCGTGGAGGCACCGCGTGAACGCCAGTCAAAATCCACCGAAGGTCAAAGAAGACAGCATCAGCCTGCCGATTGAGGGCATGACATGCGCCTCCTGCGTCGCACGCGTCGAGAAGGCCTTGGGCAAGGTCGATGGCGTCAGCGCTGTGAGCGTCAATCTCGCGACCGAACGGGCCGACCTGCGCACCAGCGGTGCGGTCAATCGCAATGAACTCGTGCAGGCTGTGCAGGCCGCCGGCTATGACGTGCCAGCGAATAGGGTTGAGCTTGCCATCGAAGGCATGACGTGCGCGTCCTGCGTAGGACGCGTCGAGAAAGCTCTCAAGGCCGTGCCGGGTGTTACCGATGCTGCGGTCAACCTTGCAACCGAGCGCGCCAGCGTGCGCGGCACCGCTGATATCACAGCGCTGATCGATGCCGTGGCATCGGCCGGATATACCGCGCGTCAGATCGGCGGCAACAGTGGCGCCGAGGACGACGAAGCCGCCGAGCGAAAAGAAGCCGAGCGTGTCGAACTAAAGCGCGATCTCATTATCGCCGCTCTGCTGACGCTGCCGGTGTTCGTGCTTGAAATGGGATCGCACATGATCCCCGGCGTTCACCATCTGATTGCCGACACCATCGGCATGCAGGCCAGCTGGTATCTGCAGTTTGCGCTGACGACGTTGGTGCTGGCGATCCCGGGCAGACGATTTTACGAGAAGGGCATTCCGGCGCTCATCCGCCGCGCGCCGGACATGAACTCGCTGGTCTCGGTCGGCACGCTGGCCGCATACTCATACTCTGTTGTGGCGACGTTCGCTCCACGCCTGCTGCCGGCTGGCACCGTCAACGTCTACTATGAGGCGGCTGCCGTCATTGTCACGCTGATCCTGCTCGGCCGTTATCTGGAAGTCCGCGCCAAGGGCCGCACATCCGAAGCTATCAAACGCCTGGTGAAACTGCAGGCGAAGACCGCACGTGTGCAGCGCGGCAGTTCGTTCGTCGAGATTCCCATCGACGACGTCGTCACCGGCGACATCATCGAGGTGCGGCCGGGCCAACGCATCCCTGTCGATGGCGAAGTCACCGACGGTGAAAGCTACGTCGATGAATCGATGATCACCGGCGAACCCATTCCAGTTGCCAAAGCATCGGGCGCAACACTTGTCGGCGGCACCGTCAATCAGCAGGGAGCGCTTGCTTTCAAGGCGACCGCCGTCGGCGGCGCGACCATGCTGGCGCAGATCATCCGCATGGTGGAGCAGGCGCAGGGCTCGAAACTTCCCATCCAGGCACTCGTCGATAAAGTGACGATGTGGTTCGTGCCCGCCGTCATGCTTGCCGCTGCAATCACGTTCGTGGTCTGGTTCTTTTACGGGCCATCGCCGGCACTGACGTTCGCTCTCGTCAATGCAGTCGCCGTGCTGATTGTTGCCTGCCCATGCGCGATGGGCTTAGCCACACCCACCTCGATCATGGTCGGAACCGGTCGTGCAGCGGAACTCGGCGTGCTGTTCCGCAAGGGCGAAGCGCTGCAACTCCTGAAGGATGCAAAGGTTGTGGCCTTCGACAAGACCGGTACGCTCACCGAAGGCCGACCGGCCCTGACGGATCTCTTCATCATGCCGGGTTTCGACCGCACGCATGTGCTTGGCACCGTCGCTGCCGTCGAAGCGAAGTCGGAGCACCCAATTGCCCGCGCCATCGTAACAGCAGCCGAAAGCGAAGGCATTGCGCTTCCTGCTGTGCGGTCGTTTGAAGCCGTCACCGGCGTTGGTGTTCATGCTGAAGTAAACGGCGCAAGCGTCGACATCGGCGCCGATCGCTACATGCGCGATCTTGGTCTGGACGTCACCGCCCACTCCGCCATTGCCGGCAAACTTGGCAGTGAAGGAAAATCGCCGCTCTATGCGGCCATCGGCGGCAAGCTCGCGGCCATCATCGCCGTCGCCGATCCAATCAAGGAAACAACGCCCGCCGCCATCGCAGCACTTCACAAGCAGGGCCTGAAAGTCGCGATGATCACCGGCGACAACCGCGCGACGGCGGAAGCCATCGCACGCCAGCTTGGCATCGACGACGTCATCGCCGAAGTTCTGCCGGATGGCAAAGTCGAAGCAGCGCGCAGGCTCAAGGCCGCTTACGGCAGCCTTGCATTTGTTGGTGACGGCATCAATGACGCGCCTGCACTAGCCGAAGCCGATGTTGGATTGGCCGTCGGCAACGGAACCGATATCGCGATCGAAGCGGCCGACGTGGTGCTGATGTCCGGCAACCTTACGGGCGTCCCCACGGCGATTGCCATTTCGCGCGCCACGCTGCGCAACATCCGCCAGAATCTGTTCTGGGCCTTCGCGTACAATACAGCGCTGATCCCGGTTGCCTCTGGCGTGCTGTACCCCGGTTGGGGGATTTTGATGTCGCCCGTGTTGGCCGCTGGCGCCATGGCACTGTCCAGCGTGTTCGTACTCGGCAACGCCCTGCGGCTGCGCGCGTTCAAATTCAACGATGGCGTGGTGAACGCCGCCAAAGGTGGTGCATCGTGAACATCGGCGAAGCCGCAAAGGCGTCAGGCGTTTCCGCCAAGATGATCCGCTACTACGAGGAAACCGGCCTGATACCCAAAGCAACCCGAACGGAGTCGGGCTACCGCGACTATACGCCTTCAGACGTGCACATGCTGCGGTTCATTCGGCGCGCACGCGACCTCGGCTTTGCTGTGACAGAAATCAACGAGCTGCTGGGCCTGTGGCGTGACACCTCGCGCCGCAGCGCCGACGTAAAGAAGATCGCCAAGGCCCACATCGCCGAACTACGCCAGCGGATCGATGAGCTTGAAGAGATGGCCGGCACGCTGCAGGTGCTGATCGACGGCTGTTCAGGCGACGACCGTCCCGATTGCCCGATCCTCGCCAATCTTCAGGCGCCTCCTAGTCCAAAATCAGCGGGAAACAGCACGCCGGGAAAAGGAAAACTTAACCGGCACGCCGAGCGCGGCGCGCAACAATCCGCTTGCTGCCACGCCACACCATCAACTTTGAAGCCGCGTGCCAAACGTAAGCCCGCTAAATAACTACGGCACGTCTTTTCTGCGTGGCAGCGCGGGTGGATTCATCCACAACGAATCCGTTGCCACTCTTCAATCAAACCCAAAACTCTTTGATCGCGGGGGCTTCCTTCTTCGCGCGATCATATCCAGCCTGCAGACCGGCTGAAACTTCCTTCGGGTCCATCAGATTGACGTTGGGCGGATCAGCCTTGATCCACATCGTCTTTGTTCCCACCGCTTCGATCTGCGCAATGTTCTGCGCAATCGGATGCGGTATCCCAGTTAGAAACGGCGGCTGCAGACCATCGTTGAGCGTAATTATCAGCGCGCGCTTCACACCGGCGACGAGATCAACGTGCGCGGCGTTTGAACACATTCCGCCGTCCATGCAGAAGCGCTGACCCAGCAGCGTCGGCCCGATGATGCCGGGCAGCGAGCAACTGGCCGCCGCGCCATGCGCCAACGGGATGCCATTCTTGTCGGCGGACGCCTTCGAGACGACCACACGCTCGCCGGTGTAACAATCGACGGCAGTTGTATGGATCTTCTCAGAGGTCCACGCGCTTTTGCTGTCGCCGGTGAGAAATGCCGCCAGCCGCTCAACGCCTTCACCATTGACCTTATTGTCGGATGCCAGCGCAGCATGGCCAATAACCTGACGCGTAGCGATAGAGCCATCTTTCGCGGCAGCATTGATCTTTTGCGCGCGCTGCTGACTGACGTTCGGATCGCTTACCGGCGCCAAGCGAGCGAACAGGCCAGGGAAGTGTCCGAAAAATTCGAACTCTGTCCGCAGGCGCTGAAAATGGCCGCTGGCGAGTGATGATCCCGCATAGGATCCGGCAGACGTGCCGACAATCATGTCAGCAAGCTGCGGCGCGTCGATGCCCTCATCGAACAGGCCATGGAAGAAGCCGCAGTACCAAGCCAGATAATACGTGCCGCCGCCGCCAAGCACGAGCGCGCGGTCCAGACCTTTGGCCAGCGGCGAAATCGTCGGCTGATCGGGAATGGGAATGGCCAGCCCATCGGCAGCAAACAGACTCTGATCCAGCTCCGCCGACAGCTTTTCCAGCGAGGGAGCCCCATCCGAAGCGGCCATGGCTGGAGAATATGCGACGGTGGCGAGTGCCGGTCCCGCCAGGTTAAGAAAATGTCTACGATCCATGGCGCGCTTCCCATCACCGCTGTGGCGCCAACAGTTACCTCTCCTCGGTAAAAATGCCGTGTGTTGGATCGAACAAAATTTCCATCTGCCGTGTGCTAAACCTACACGGCGTCAACGGCTAAAAAACACCGCCGACCGCAGCCGCCAAGATACAAAATGATGCATCAAAAACACCTTCAGTAAACGGCGTTATGCCGTAGCGATCAGCGATCGCCTCCGCCAATCGGCGGATCGACAGTGATGGCAAGGCGAAGCAGATCGGCCCGGCGATTGACACCCGTCTTTGCAGCATTGCGCAACCCCGCTTGAAACGCCGCAGGTCGAGTTCTGCGCTTGCGCAAATGCGTCGGTCACCGAAACAGCGAGTGCGAGGCTTAGCGCGCTTAAGAGCGCCGTTCTTGCAATCGTGACGGGTCACCGTGACCGTCTCGTTCCAGAACCTCCAGAGGCAAGACGTTCGCGTACCAATCGCCCTTAGCGGATTTGGCGAAGCCAACAAGAAGCTGAAGCAGCAACTGAGCGATGTCTCAGTACTTGTATGACCCTACAAGGGTCTGTGGAAACGGCGAGGCCGGGCAACCGATGATCGCCCGGCCTCCGCATTCCAAAACTGTGCGGGCTTAGCCCGCCTTGCGAGCCTTACGGGCGGCGTAGCGGGCGTCGCGATCCTTCTTGCGCTGCGCCTCAAGCTCAACCTGCTCGTCGATTTCCCGCGCCAGGCGCGCTTCGTTCTCTAGGCGCGCGGCCAGTTCGTCGGCCGCAACTTGTGCAGCTTGCCGCTCCTGTTCGACACGGCGTGCCTCTGCCCGCTCGGCGGCTAGCCTCTGCCGTTCCGCCGCCGCCAGGGCACGCGCCGCCCTTTGTTCTGCGACTGCCGGATCTTCTGCTCGTGCGCGGAATCGGGCCAACGTGGCGCTTTTGGCGGCTTCGGATGTGGCCTGCCGGTCGTTGAAATTCGGGTTCTTGAAGGCTTTCATCTTGCTCCAGTCATTTGGTTCAGTTTGCTGCCCCGAACACGGCGCTTCCATCTTGGGGAAACAGCTGGCGACTGCTTAGCACGGAACGCGCCACCTCGCGAAATGCGTCAGATGTCACCCTTCCCTTATCCATCTCGGGACTAGGACACCCGGTACGGCTTGCGATAGGCGTCGCGTCATGAGCTTGGGGTGGCGAAGGGCAGAACCTCAGGCTGTGCTTTGACGCGTTGCGCGCCGCCTACGTGCTCTGCGCACAGAGAAGAAGCTTGCCGACACAAAAACGCCGGCGGCGATATCCGGTCGTCGGGGCACGCCGTCAGAGGACCAGATATCGATCTTCTCGGCGCGGATGGGCTCAATCGCGTTGCGGAAAACATCTGTTCAGGCAACAGTCCGTTACTTGGCAACCGCCAAGCACTCGACTAGCGTCCGAGCAGATTTGTTCTTACGGGGGGGTGCGATGCAGGTCTTCAAGTCAGGTTTCGTGGCCGCGGTTATGGTGTGCGCACTTTCGGCGATGGCTCAGGCGGCCGATTGCACCCGGGTCGCAGCCAGTGGCGATAACGTCACCCACGATTTGGCGGTGCTGTTCTCCACAAACGCCCTCAAGAATACGATCGCCGGGCGAGGGCTTGTAGGAAAGGGGCCAGTGAAGACCACCTGCAAATCAGGCTCGGCAATGATCGAGTGTCATTCCTCGCAGATGGCCTGCAAGGGCGGAACGCCCGCGACCTGCTTGGGCCCCTGGCTATGCTTCTGAACTAGGCTAACTTTGATCGGACTGCACCGGCGCTCGCCGTGCCGCATGATGGCATTTTTTCAGAACCTGAAGCGACGTGATACGGGCCGGTGATCTTGTTAATCGTCCCACCGGCCACCTATTACGCTTCACGTCGTCTGCAATGCTCTCGACCTCATCTATTACTCGGCAGCGTAAAGCTGGGTTTCAAGGACGCCGCGCTAGGAAAGCGTTCTGTTTGAAAACGCCTATGTCCTGCTGTCACTCGCATCGACGACGCGAATGCCGTTGCGCCGCGTGAGATCACCCTGACCGCCGATGTTGTTCACTGCGAACTGAAACCGACGTTGGAACGTCGCTTGCCGCGGCAAAATTTCGTCGTTGAAGCCGTCCTGGCGGAGCCGTGGATTCACGCCAAACCCGGCTCGCCCCAAGCACAACCACGCCGCGCAACTTTCATCACATGACTGATATTTCGTGATTAAACACCATGCATTTTCCCGCCGCATGGTACCCGTTCTAATTTTTCAGACTCCCCTGCACCTCATCCGAACGGTTGAGGCATCACGCCTGCAAACCTGAGAAGATCGCAGACAGTGAGATGCCATGTCTGGCGGAGGGGTGGAATGCACGTGTTCCGATGGATTGCTCCCGTTGGAGCCGCGATCGTAGTCGCATTTTCAACTCTCGTGATGAGTGAAAGCTCCCCCGCCGAAACCGTGGACGCTGCTCAGCCCACTGCCGCGATAAGGGCAGGCGATGTTGCCGTCACCGGCTTCTCGGGCACGGTGCTGGCCAGCGATAAGCTGCCTCCAGGTGTTGATCCCCTGGATCGAACCTTCATCGACGTAAGCGCGCCATCCTTGCGCATCTTCGATGCATCGAGCCTGAGCGGCGCTCTTGCGGGCCAGCTGGTCAATGCGCCATTGCGATTGGCCGTGCCAGCCAAGGACATCGGCCAGGTCTTCGCGCTGGCAATCGATCCGAGCGACAACGGCGGGCCGCCGCGCATCTTTGCGGCAGCAACGTCCGCCTTCGGCTTGCGCATCGTTGGCGCAGGCCGCGCCGCCGACGGACACCCGAACCGTTTGAAGGCTGGCACGCCCGACGCGACCTTCATGGAGGGACAGTTCGGCAGCCTATCCAGCAATAGCCCTGGAGCTATCTACAAGATCGACGGCGCAACTGGGGCTGTCTCGTTGTTAGCCGACACCGCTTTTTCCGGCATCCCCAATACGGGACCAGGCATCGGCGGATTGGCGTACGATTCCAAAACACGCACGCTCTACGCGTCTGACCTCGACACCGGCCTGATCCATCGCTTCAGCCTTGAATACAACGCCGCCGATCTCGGACAATACGACCACGGCGTTACCGGACTGCGCGCGGCTGGCAAGGAAGCGGTGTCAGACGATGGCAAGCGCCTTGAAATCATGAGCGACGCGTTCAAGGCCGACGATCCCACAACGTGGGGCTTCACCCAGACCGCGCGTCGCATCGATGCACTGGCCGTGCACGACGGTCGCCTCTATTACGCCGTCGCTGAAGGCCCTGAGATATGGTCGATCGGCCTCAGCGGCGGCGCTTTCCTCAGCGACCCGAGGCTTGAGGTTGCGCTCAATGCGGCCAAGCCGTTTCCCGTCACCAGCATCGCCTTTGACGCCACCGGCCAGATGTTGCTCGCGCAACGCAGCCCCGTTCAGAACCCCTATGATTACGGCGGCTTCACCGAACCCGGCGCGCAGGTGCTGCGATATGTGCCGGAGACACCGGACGATCCAAGCACACCCGGACTGTGGAGCAAGGATCCCGCTATCTACGCCATCGGCACCGCCGATGACAGCAATGCAGGCAGCGGCGGCGTCAGCCTGCAATACGGCTACAAACCCGACGGCTTTCTTGACCTCAACACCTGCTCCGCCACCGTGGCGGCCACCGGCGACACGCTTGCAGGTATCGCCAGCGGCGTACAGTTCAACGCCTTGGAGTTGGTGCGCCCGGCGAACGTGCCACCGACGCAAAGCGCGTTCATCGATTACAGCACCGGGCAGGACGAACCTACCATTCGCGGTCATGTCGGCAACGTCGCGGCGGTGTTGCTCTGTGGCGTCGACGCTGGGTTTCCACCCATCGCGGAGGGCGGACCACCCGTCGAGGGCGGTGGCGCATTCCCTCCGGTTGCAGAAGGCGGCATCGCCGGAGGTGGCATCGCCGGAGGTGGCGGAACATTCCCACCCGTCGATGACGGCGGCGCAGGCGGCGAGACCTTCCCACCCGTTGAGGGCGGCGGCGGCACGACGGACCCTAACGCTGCAAACCTTGCACCCACCAAAACCCAGACCTGCAAACTGGTCGCGGCTGACAAGGCTGAGTGCGAATACCTCATCAACCTCGCCAACACGTCGCAAGTGCCGTTCGTTGCCAACGACGTGATCTTCGAGGACCGCTTTTCGGTTGCACCGCAATCGTTCGATATCGGCTTTTCAGCCAACAAGACGGCAACGGGATTCACGACAGAGCCGAACACCTTCGGGGCGACGACGATCCCGCCTGGCCCGCAGAACTTCAGCAATCAGATCAAGGCAACCTTTGCCGTGCCGCCCGGCGGCCTCACGGTCGAAAACTGCATTACCGTGAAGCCCGGCAAGGGCGGCGAACCCGCAAGACCGGATTTCAAGGGGGCGGAAACCCAGACACCGCTGCCCGATCTGCCTGCGAGCACTACGAATGGGCTCGACCGCGCCATTGCCATAACGGGCGAGCCCAAGTGCAGGCAGCGGGGTGACCTGCGCGACTGTAAATGGATCGTAACCATCTCCAACCCTGGCACTGCTCCGAGCGGTGCCTCGTTCTCGGTGACGACATCGATTCCGAACGTCGGCATGGGAAGCAGCGCTGGCGTTGCGACCAGCAGCGAGGGCAGCACCACATTCTTCAGCACGTCTGTCGGCCTGCCGCCGAAGCGGCAAATGCGTTTTGAGGTCAGTGGTACCTTCCCGGCCGAGCCGGCAACTCCCATCACAGCCACGGCAAGCGTCGCGTCGCAGAACATTGCTGACGTCAATCCAGCGAACAACACCGCGCAAGCCGCTGCCGGCACGGATGCGGCGGAAGTGGTTGCATCAAACGGAGTAACCACGGAGGACGCCAATCCCGACGATAACACGTCGTGCATCGCGTGGAATTCCAACACGCCCGACGATCAGGGCACGCCAACGAACGAGCCGACGCTTCCCCCACCCGTTGTGGACGAGCAGCCCGAGCCATCAAAGGCCGGACAGCTCGCCCTGCTGAAAACCGGCGTCGCCTGCCAGGCCAAGAAGGCCTGCACGTTCATGTTCGCGATCAAGAACACATCGGCCAACGACTTCGACGGCGACGTTGAGTTCGACGATTTCATCACCGGCGATGGCGCCATCTTCGGAGCAACGGCGATCACGCCAGCGCCGGCCGCGCCATGGTCCTGCGCCAAGAACGGACAAGGCTTCAAGTGCGCGGCGAAACTGAAGATCGCGGCCAATGGCGCCGCACCGCCGTTGAGCCTCATGTTCGATCTCGGCCCCGGCATTGGCGCCGTGAAGGAAGTGAAGAACTGCGCCACGTTGAAGGGTGCTGCGGCTGCATCGTGCGCCACGCTCCCGCTTGAACCGGAGCCGAACCCAGCCGGAGGACAGCCGAAGCTCACCATCACCAAGACGGGCCCCGCCGAATGCTCCGACCTTGGGGGCTGTAACTTCACCATCGCGATCAAGAACGAAGGCGATGCCCCGTTCAACGGCCCGGTCGTCGTCAACGAGGAACTGACGCTCGACGGCAAGGCCGCGCCCGAGGCCGTTCTCGTTCCCAACCAGACCTGGACGTGCACGCCGGGCGGCAATTCCACCTGCACCAGTATTCCGGCGATGATCATCGGCCCACAGGGGACGGCGACGCTGAGACTACGCACCGTCTTCAGTAAGCCGACCGGCGCCAAGGTGATGCAGAACTGCGCCAGCGTTGTTGGCGCGGCGGCGAAGTCGTGCGTCTCCGTCAATCTTCTTGAGGGCCCCAAGCTCGTTCTGAGGAAGGAGCGCGTCGACGGCGTTTGCGATCCCACCTGCACGTTCCGCATCACGGCCACGAACGTTGGCAATCAGACGATCAAGGGGCCGATCAAGATCGTCGACTTCCCCAGAAACATAAAGAACGACTTCGGCCTCACGGATATCAAGGCCGAAGTTGTCTCCGCGACTATGGTCGCCTCGGTGGCCAAGGTCTCATGCAACAAGCCAGGAAACATCTGGTGCGATATCAACTCTGACCTGCCGCCCGGGGTTTCGACGACATTCGACCTGACGACGACGGTCGGTCTCATGGAATTCACCGGCGAGAACTGCGTGCTGCCTCGAGACCAGATCGCCGGCAAGGTGCCGGCAGTCTGCACCGCGATGTCGGGCCAGCGAGCTGCAGGACCCAATCTCGCCATCGAGAAGCGCAACTTCGGCACGTCGAAACAAGGCGTGGACCACTGCGAGCTGAAGGGGGAATGCCTCTTCATCATCCGGGTCACAAACACCGGGAAGAGCGATTTCGTCGGGCCTATCAAAATAAACGACACCATCTCACTCGGCGCGCCGGAACTCCTCCAGGAGGGGCCGGGCGGCAACGTGGGATGGAACTGCACGAAGGCTGGGGCGGGCGGCATTGGCGCCGCCTCTATCGACTGCACCATCCCAGGCGCACCCAACCCGCTCAAACCGGGCACATTCGTCCCCTTAGCCCCTGGCAAGTTCATCGAGCTTGGAATTTCCGTAAAGCCCGGAAAGAGCTGGAAAGACAGCAACATTCTCAAGAACTGCGCGGAGCTTGTTGACGCGCCGCCCAACATGGGCCCGATCAAGAGCTGCGCCTCGCAGAAGCTCGATCCGTTCAAGGTGAAGGTTACAAAAACCGGCGACCAGTCATGTCAGCCCGGTAGCCAATGCCGCTTCGAACTCGACATTTTCAACGACGAGCAGATCGTCCACGATGATCCCGTGACCGTGACGGATAAACTGTCGGGACTATCGTCGGCGCAGATCGTATCCATCACTCCGGCAGCTGGCGCCGATCCATTCCCGTGCACGCCCGCACCGACGCATGTCCCGTTTACATGCACGGGCCACATGAATCTGACACCCGGCGAGCACAATAAATACGTCATGATCGTGCGGCTGCCTGCGGACGCAAACGCGACAGCGTTCTCCAACTGCGCGACGGTGGGTAGCACTGATACGTCAGGTGCTGCATCCGAGCCGGCTTGCCACAGCGTGCAGCTCGCCCCGCCCGATCAGCCGTTCAGCCTCAAGATCGACAAGACGGGCCCAGCCACCTGCGCACCGGGAAGCGAATGCGCCTTCAATCTCACGCTGACCAATACGGGACGGGCTGAGCACAAAGGCGCAGTGACGCTCACCGATGGCCTGTCCGGCATCGATTCCATGCCTATCGTGTCGACTGCTCCGTCACTGCCGTGCACACAGCAGCCGCAGGCCATCCCGTTCAACTGCAGGACCAATGACGACTTCACGGTCCCGGCCGGGGCGTCGCGCAAATTCAGCATCACAGCGCGTGTTCCGCGCAGCGCCGACACGTTCACGAATTGCGCGTTCGTCGCCGGTGGGAAGGCCTCGGCACGGGATGCTGGCCAACCGTCATCGTCATGCGTGACGGTGAGATCGCCTGAAAAAGCCGAACCAACCAAGCCAGAATGCAAGGGCGGAATGATACTGACGGACGACGGCCTTTGCGCCTGTCCTTCTGGCACAACGTGGAACGGCCGCAATTGCATCACGCGCGATCCAACGCCTCCACCCGTGTGCAAGGGCGCGCGCCCCATTGGCGTGTTCCCGAACTGCTGCCCGCGCGGTACGCACTTCGAGCGCGGCGCCTGCCGTCCCGACAAGGACAACACCGGTAAAAACGACGGTGGCGCAAGCGGCGTCATTCTCCCGCCGACGGTTTGCGACGGCGCACGCCCGATCGGCAACTGGCCGAACTGCTGTCCGCGCGGCACACACTTCCGCCGTGGCGCCTGCCGTCCCGACAAGCCTGATGACGGCAAGCCGGACGGTGGTGCAAGCGGCGTCAAGCTGCCGGTCTGCGAAGGCGCACGACCGATCGGCAACTGGCCGAACTGCTGTCCACGCGGTACGCACTTCCGCCGTGGCGCCTGCCGTCCCGACAAACCTGATGACGGCAAGCCGGATGGTGGCGCAAGCGGCATCAAGCTGCCGGTCTGCGAAGGCGCACGACCGATCGGCAACTGGCCGAACTGCTGTCCGCGTGGAACACACTTCCGCCGCGGTGCATGCCGTCCTGACAAGCCTGATGACGCTGGAAAAGACGGCGGCGGTTCAAGTGGCACCAAACCCGGCTGTCCGATGGGCATGACCGGCACGCCACCGAACTGTTGCCCGCCCGGAACTCGCTTTCAGAATGGCACGTGTGTGAAGCCGACGATCAAGTGCCCGCCCGGCACACACTTGTCGCGCTCGGGGCAATGCGTGCCCAACGCAGAGCCCACGCCGACGCCTTCCAAGGCAGAGGAGCCGAAGAAGGCCAGATGCACCGGTGGTAGCCGCGGGACGCCGCCCAATTGCTACTGCGTCCCACCATCGAAATTCCTAGGCGGGCGGTGCCGCTATATTCCCAACCCTGGACCTCCCAAGAACGACAGCGACAAGATTATCGTGAGGTGATCCACCGCAAATCATTGAGCCGCGCGCAGCAATCTCCGCGCGGCTCAATGATACGATGGCTTTGCTCAGCTCCGTTGTAAGGGTCCGCAAAATTCAGCCTTGCGGTACGTGGCCACTGCTGCCATTTCCCTTCTCATCAACTGGTCGGCCATGCGAATATCATCCGGTCCGCACCACTCGCGATGGGGTTTTGATCCGTGCTTCAGGCTTGGCTGTCGATTGGTTTTGTCGTCCTTATCGCCGTTCTTTTGCTCGCATTCATCCTGTGGCGCAGGGACAATCACATCGTTGCCTTTACCGCGCTCCTTGTCGGTGTTCCGCTCTGGTTTGCATGGGAGTACGCGCGTCCGACTTGGACCACGGGCATCATCACCGGAACCGAAGTTCGGCGCAGCGATCCCGATGCCCGCGGCACCACGACCGACGTGCAATATATCTACATGCGCAATCGGTCCGACCGCGGAATGGAGATGACCAACGAAGATTCCTGGTGGTGGCTGAAGCGAAACAGCGAGCGCATTTTCAATGACGCCAAGACCGCCGACACGCGTCAGACCGAAATGACTGTCATGTGGAACCGGTGGCGTTCGACGCTCTTCAGCTGGTATCCGAACGTGATCGCCATCGGCCCGGCCGGCTCGTGGCCGTTCTGGTCGCTGCGCACGATCGGCTTCTACGGTGTCTCCATCGTCCTTTGGCTCACGTACTTCTACGGTTGCTTCTGGTTGACCAGGTCGCGCCCGCCGGAGGAATGAGACCCTGGCTCATGCCGTCATCGGTGAGGTTTTCTCCATGCGTATTGTTCTCGCTGTCATGATTGTTACCGGCCTTGTCAGCGGCCGCGCATTTGCAGCACCGACGGCTTGCGAACTCGTTTCCGCCGCCGACATGAGCACCGTTCTGGGCAGCGCGGTTGACGCCGTGGCCGACGATCGCGGCGGGCAGACCAAGTGCACCTATGAAACCTCTGGCGGCGAACTCGGCGCACCCTATGCCGAGGTGCAACTGAACTGGGGCGATGGCGATGCAGGCATGAAAGGTGCCGGCATCATGGAATCGGAACTCGGACCTGCCATGGGGCACTTGGCCGGCCTCGGCGACCAGGCCACAACGGTCGGGCCGATGATCCTGATCCGGAGAGGAGATGATCTGATCACGCTTGTGATCTCCGGCATTGCCGACAACACGAACGCTGCCAAGCGCATCTACAGTTTGATCGATGCGCGATTGCCCAAGGCTACGACCCCGTGACGAGCCTCTAGCGCAGCACGGCTTGTGAACGGGCGGCGGGGTCAGCAATCCATGCGATTGCATTTATAGGCACGCGCACTGTGCCTCGAACAATGTTGCAACTAGATAAAACAAACAACGTTCACGGAACATAACCAGCGAACTGCGGTTCGCCCAATGCATTGCGACGTCGCAACGCCGCCATTAGAATCGAACCGACTTCACAAACGACGTCGTCTATTCGAGCCCAAGCACAACGTTCCGCCGCTATATTTTATCGTCGTTCGAGTATGAAGGCGCATTTGGAGCAGGTATTCCTTGAGCGAAACTGAAGCGCTCTCGTCAACCGTCGAGAGCCTCTATGATGCGGCAGTGGATCAAGATCGCTGGGCGCATGCGCTGGAGAAAGCCACTGTTTTCGTAAAGGGAACGGCCGCCAATCTTTTCTGGCAGGACGCCGCGACCAACCAAGCAATCACGTTCCACTCTTGGGGATGCGATCCCGTCTACGAACAGCTCTATTTCGAGAAGTACGCGGGCCTCAATCCATTCTTTCCGGCGTTGGCGTTCGTCGAGGTAGGCCGAGCAGTGGCGGCGGAAGATCTGATTTCGCACGATGAATTTCGCCAGACGCGCTTTTTCAAGGAATGGGTCGAGCCGCAGGGATTGATCGATGTTATAGGCGTAAATCTCGAGCGCACCGCAACAAGCACTGCGTTCTTTTCCATCCGTCGCAGCAAGGAAGATGGCATCGTCGACGTTGCAGCACGGCAGCGATGCGCTCTTATTGCTCCGCACATTCGTCGGGCCGTGTCTATCGGCAAGGTCGTGCAGAACGCGAAGTCGGCCCATGGAATGCTGCGAGCGGCGCTGGAGCAGGTGCCGGCTGCTGTGGTGTTCGTTGCAGCGAATGGAAGGATCGTGTTCGCCAATCAGGCGGCCGAGGACATGCTTAAATCCAAGCAGATCCTGATCACACGCCGTGGCGTTGTTGGCGTCGTGAGCCAGGGGGCGGACAAGCATTTGCGTGCGGCTCTCGCGGCGGCAGCGCGCGGCGATGCGGCTCTCGGACTAAAAGGCATCGACATCCCCCTGACCGACGCGGAGGGGCGCCACTACCTGGCGAATGTGCTGTCCATCGTCTCGGAAGCCCGGCGGACGCCTGACGCGGGCGAAGCAGTTGCAGCGTTGTTTATCAGGGGGACAACTTTCGCGACACGGACGCCGCTGGAGACGGCCGCGCTGCACTACGGTTTGACGCCGAGTGAGCTTCGAGTTCTCGCAGCGGTGCTGGAGGCTGGAACGATCTCGGACATCGCGGATCGACTCGGCGTTTCCAAGTCGACCGTCAAGACGCACCTCAACCACCTCATGGCAAAGACCGGAACGCACCGGCAAACCGATCTCATCCGGCTGATGCTCAGCGCCGGTCCCTGACCACAGACGCGAGCGCGAGTGCGATGGAACGCCATACATGCTGGCGTGCCAATCAGGGCGCTGGCGTTATTCGCTACATAAGAAATAGCACTTGCGCTGCCGCCGCTGGACCGGTTGCGCACGCTATCATTTAGCCATCGGGGGAACATTTTCACCGTGAATGCGGTTGTAAACTCGAAACTAAAGGGAGACGAACCAATGGCAAGAGCAACCGCGCATCCCGATCATCGACTCATTTCTAGCGAAGATGTTCAGGGCACTGTCGTATATGGCGCCGATAACAAAAACATCGGTGAGGTTGATCATCTGCTGATCGACAAACTGTCTGGCCGCGTAGCTTATGCGGTGATGAGCTTCGGCGGATTCTTGGGGTTGGCGCATAGCCATTATCCAATTCCATGGTCCGCGTTGCGCTACGACCCGACCCTTGACGGTTATCGCACCGGCATCACCGAAGCGCAGCTTCGCGACGCGCCCGATTTTTCTGACGATGCATGGTCGGATCGATCCTGGGAAAGCCAGACGCATCAACACTACGGCGCATCGACGTATTGGGATTAAAGATTCCAGCCCCGCGTCTAAAACGGTTGGCAGGCTTCTTCGCGAAGCCTGCTGCCTTCCTGTGTTGAACACGCGAAAGCTTCGGCCATGACGGAGCAGACTCAAATTATTCCGTTCGTTGCCGCAACCGGTTGGAGCGCGACGAGTTTAGCGAACACGGACGAACATCAGTCTATGCGCCTTTGGGGACCGATCATCACTAACGGTCGGGCACAGAAGCATGACGCCATAGGCGCGAGATGCGTTTGATAGCCAAACCCTACGGAGTAACGAGCATGAAGGAAAAAGCGCTGGATCGCCTGTTTTATGAAACCCTGAAAGACATCTATTACGCCGAGCGAAAAATTCTTAAGGCGCTGCCCAAGATGGCGCGTGGCGCCGAAACAGCCGAACTGAAGAAGGCATTCAACGACCATTGCGCCGAGACCGAGCGTCAGGTCGAGCGACTGCAGAAAGTATTCGAGATCTGCGGCAAGCGGGCCCAAGGCAAGACCTGCGAAGCGATTGAGGGCATCATCGCCGAGGGTGAGGAAGTGTTGGAAGAATTCAAGGGCCAGCCGGCACAGGACGCAGGGCTCATTTCATCGGCTCAGGCTGTCGAACACTACGAGATTGCGCGCTATGGCACTCTGAAGTGTTGGGCCGAAATGCTCGGCATGCCAGATGCGGTGAAGTTGCTCGATCAGAATCTGCAGGAAGAAATCAAAGCAGATGCGCTGCTGACAAAGATTGCGGAAGGCGCTGTCAACGAGCACGCGATGGAGCGGGCCGCCTGACCTGAATCTGTGAGCAAGCGATTGAGGGGCTCTGCGCCCGCCACGCGCAGAGCCCGTTTTCCACCCGCAGAACTTCAATCCGAGGGCACGAACGACAGCTTACCGACAGCCGTGAAAAATGTGCAGCGCTTCCGCCTTCAACTTTTGCAGATCATCGCCGTGCTCTTTTGCGGCCGTCAGAATTGCCTGAGCAAGCCGCGTGCGTGCGTCATCTTCCGCGCCGGAAAACCTGGACGCGACTTCAGACCAGACCTCATCGAACGTTTTGAAAATTTCGCTCAAACGTTCAGAGGTCAAGGCGCTGTCTTCGATCAACCGCCGTGCGCGCATCTACGTATCCTTGCATACCTAAGTTGCAAGCAGTAGTGGCTACGGGCGTCGCTGTCGGTATTCTAGATTACTTTGACGAAGGAAGATTGCGTTCGGTCTTCATGCGGATGAGGCGGTAGCACTCGCACGTGTAGGCGACGAGGGCTGGCCGATTAAGGATGACGATGCGTCCGCGCATAACGCTAACAAAACCCTGCTTTTGGAGAGTGGCCAGCGCTTTGGAGGCGGTGGGGCGATAGATGCCGAGCATTTCGGCGATCAGGTCGTGGGTAATATTCAAAGTATCCTCATTGGTGCGATCGGCCATGGTCAGCAGCCATCTGGCGAGGCGCTTGGAAACCGAGTGGGTGGCGTTGCAGGCCCCCGAAATCATGACCTGATGTAAAAACGTATGCAGGTGCAGGTTCATCATGGCTTGAAAGCCGGGCAGCTCAATAAGTGCCTTCTTGAAATCCGCGCGCCGTAACCGCATGGCCGTTCCAGCGATCTGAACCAGCAGCCGTACATCAGAACTGCGGGCGCCGAGCATCTCCTGAAAACCGCTGTTGCCTTCTCGCCCGATGGTTGCGAGCTCGGCGGTGTTGCCGTCGGCGTATACGGCCAACACCGATATTATGCCTGATGAGGGAAAATAGACGTAATCGAGCGGGTCTTCATCATCGATCAGAATGGTCTTGTAGTCGAGCGGAACAGGCGTCAGCTTGCGGGCCAGCGTTTCTAATTCTCGCGCCGGAATAGCAGCCAGCAGACTGTTCTCTATCGGGGGGCGATCCTTGCTTTTCCTCATCCGGCCTCAACGCGGAAACCTGCCGAGAGTTCGCCGAACGGTTCATTCACAGTCGGAAATTCCGGCACCGATCCGGCAATGAAAGCGACCTATCTTGGGTGCCTATCCCAAGCTAGCACTCATTGTGATGAAGGCGGCCGATCGTGGTGATCAGGCCGCCTTCCATTCCGCTAGACGATAACGATGGGATAAAATTGCGAAGACACCCAGCGTCTGAGCATTGCGCGGCGAAAGGGCTATGCCTCAGCCGATCGTATAGCCGCCGTCGACAACAATCTCCTGACCATAAATATTTTTGGCACCGGGCGACGCCAAGAACAGAGCCGTATCGGCAATGTCAGCAGGTTCGCCAAATCTTCCCGGCATAAGACGGGCATTCACCGCTTCCGCGACGCTCGCCAGCACATCGGCAGGCAAGCCGACTTTGCCCCACAGCGGTGTTCCGATTGGGCCGGGGGCGATGCTATTCACGCGAATGCCTTGCGGCGCAAGTTCGACAGCCAGCGTCTGCGCGAACGACTTAAGTGCAGCCTTGCTCGAATTGTAGATCGCAAGCCCTGGGAAGCCGACTGTGGTCAGAAAAGTGGTGATGAATATTACGCTGCCCTGAGGGGCGATATGCGGCAGGAATTTTCTGACGGTTTCAGTCGCCGCTACAAAGTTCAAGTTGAACTGCTCTGCTATCGCATCAGGCCCGCTTTCCGTAAACGGCACAACCTTCGCAGCACCGGCATTCGGAATGACAACGTCGACCGCTCCATAGGCCTTGATCGTTTCCTCTATCATCCGGTCGAGGCTTTCCGCCTTGGTTACGTCACCAGGAACAACGATCACATTTTCCGGCGATTTTCGTTTGATCTCGAGCAGTCCCTCCTCTGAGCGCGCCATAAGAGCCAGTCGATATCCGTTTTCTAAAAATCGTTCGGCGATGGCGCGGCCGATGCCGCTGCTCGCACCGGTGATGGCCGCAACTTTTGTCTCTGTGCCCATGATATCTCTCTAAGCCAATCGAATGTTGCTCAGCGCAACGGGCGATATTGGGGTGCGGCAACCGGCGCAGCTGCCGCACCGATGTCGGCTACACAGCGCGTAGCAGCCCTGTCTTTGGATGACAGTTGATGTATTCAAAATACTGATTGGATGCGTCGAACACGGAGACTTCATGATAGAGCGTCAGCTCTTTGAACTTCTTCACGTTGCGCATGAAGGTCACGAAGATCTGCAGATGCGTCGGATGGGATTCGCCCCAGTGCTCTAGTGCAGCCAGGGAATTCCAGAAACTGACACCAAACCCACGCTCCTCCGGGTTGCCGTTTTCATCGATGTGATGGCAATAGCGGTTGGAGTAGCAGCCAACCTCAAGTCCATCATCACGGAGGAAATCCATACCCTGGTGCAGAACAGGCTCAATTTCTTCGTACCAGGTTCTGCGCTCCTCACCTTCGGTCCGGCGCCAATCTTCGCCTGAGCGTATAAGCGTAAGATTCTGATGCCCACTGATGATCACGCGGCCGCCTGCTGCGGGCTGCCCCTGCACAACAGTCAGGCTGCCGGACGGTTCTATCGTGTCATTCTGTGAGATCGGCAAACGATCGCGCATCGATCCCCAGTATCCATGCTCGAAGATCGGCTCGCTCATGTTCCCGAACAGAACGCTCACGCCCTCGAAGGGACCGTAGTCGTGGGTGAAGATCGTCTCGAACTGCTCCATGCGCGGGCTGAAGATCTCTCGGAAATAGCCAACGCCGTCATTTAGCCGATCGTCCGATGCCCACCATCCGGCAATCTCAGAGCTCGTATTCCATTTGGCGTACGTCTCCGGGGCCTTCCAATAGGCCACGACGATGAGGTTGAGACAGCCGAGCGCGTCGACGAATTGAACAAGATCATGCCGGGCAGGACCATCGGGAAGCTTCAGGCTGTCGCGGATTGTCTGAAAGGCAGCGCATGCTTTGCCGTTACTGGCTTCGTCTTTCGACTGAACACCGAGGTAAGCCATAACCATCTGCTCGACGGTCGGGTCAACTTTCGCGGAAAATGCCGGATACGGCGGTTTCCAGGTATCCGTCATCCGACGATGACGCGTGCGCGGGCATCTAAGGTGCTCCGGAATTGAAGAGTCCAAAGTCATGCGTTCCTCCCATTTGCTTTCTGTTTTGGTGCGTGAGCACGGAGGGAAGCGTGATTATTTGGGGAGTAGCCGGCAAGGGCATGGCACCTGCGTACGGCAGGCATAATGCCTGCTCATCTCGCGGCCATCGTCTGGCGCTTCAGCGTCTTCACGAACGTGAGGAAGCCACGAGCAACAAGTTCAGGGTGGACCGGCACGTCGCGTTCCGAACTGTCGTTCTTGAGCGAGCCACCGTCTTCGGCAGGGGTGAAGCGCAGAACGGTGATGCCATCCTTCTCAACGACGCGGCGGGCCCATAGCTGCGCGATCTCACCGACACGGGCTCCGGTCAGCGCCAGCAGCCACGGCACCCAGCGCAACGCGGCAGACGTTTCTTTGTCAGCCAACGCAAGGATGGTGGCCACTTCGTTGTCATCATAGGCCAGCATCTTTTCGCCAGCGCGGCGCTTGCTCGGAATGCGATAGCCCTCAACCGGGTTGATCGTCACGAGGTCGCTACGCAGTGCAAGATTGTAGAGGGCACGGATGGCGGCGAGATAGGTGTCGTTGATCGTCTTTGGGCTGAGTGAACGCTCACGCAGCGCCATTGCCCAGTGGACCACGTCCGACTTTACGACGAGACGCGGATCGCTGTGCTTGAGGTGGGCGGTGAAGTCCGCAACGGCTTTGCTGAACGCTCCTATAGAGCTAGCGGAACGAGTGTCCTCAGCCTTCCAGCGCGTGAGCAAATCCTCAAACGTGAGTGTCGATGGTTTAGGCAGCGCCTTGGTGCCGATGCCGTCCCACTGAGGATAGCGAGCGGCCACAGCATCGTCGGGCGCATAGTCGCCATCAGCATTCCGCTTGAGCTTGTTCGCCGCGTCGATAAGAGCCTTGGCAAACGCCCGTAGCAGTTTCGGACGATCCTCGCCCGTTGGGATGACACCTTCGCGAATGAGGATGGCGTCAAGAAACGGGCCGACGTAGCGCTCAAGCTCGAACAATTGAGCTTCGCCGGGATAGGCTTCGATCATCAACGACGGACCGGGAGCCGGTGTCAGAACGCGCTGCGCCACATCGGCGACGATCTCCCACCATGCCGCGCTGACGGGCTCATCCTCAAAGCCGCTGGCAAGGTCGCGATAGAGGATACCAGCGAGCTTGACGTGGTCCTTGTTGGTGAGCGCACGAGGCCCTTCGCGAAAAGCTGCGATGGCGCGTTCAAACTGAGTTGCAGCAGCAGTGTGGCGCAGCTTGGCGAGCGCGTTATCTTCTGTTCGCAACGAGACCAGCACCTCAGCGCCGAACGTCGCCGATACGTAGATGCACTCGTCACCCGCACGTGCCTTCGGCAGCGCAAACGCAATGCGCTTACCGCGAGCGGCTAGCAGCACGTCGGCGGGGACACGCTTTCTGAACTGGTGATTAGACGAGCCGGAGCGCTTCGTCGGACGAGCCATAAGCAACACCATTGCGTGGCACCTCTGTGTGACAGTGGTGCGGCTGAAATATCAATGATGTCTGATGCTTACGACGTATCAACGGCTTAGAAAAGCCGTGGCGCCCCGTAGGGGACTCGAACCCCTGTTCCCAACGTGAGAGGCTGGTGTCCTGGGCCACTAGACGAACGGGACAGCGCTGAGCGAACCTATATGGGACTAAGCCCCCAACAAGCAAGCCGTTTCTTTCAAGATTTGTGACGACCGTGCGCCATCGCGTCAATCGGGCGCGCGCGTTACGTCAACAACCGTCAACGGCCGTCCAGACGCCAGATCATAAACGGCAATGCCTTCAGCGCCCGCGCCTTCGAAATGCACCGCCAGACGGTCACCCGAAATGGAAACGGAACGGATAACCGCACCCGCCGGCAGGCTCAAAGGGGCAACCGTGGCGGGCGGGAAGGAAGCGTGAGAAGCCGAGGGGGCGGCGCCAGAGGGATCGGCGGGATGCCCCGTGGACGCACCAGCCGACGCAGCCCCGGGATGAGCGGAGTAAGCCGCGCCCCCAGGAGCGGTTGCCGCGTCACCGGCGGAGGCACCGGCGCCTGCTCCGGAAGGCATATCGGATGCTGCCCCTGCTCCGGGCGGAAGCGCAAGTCGGGGCGCTGGCGGCTGCACTGCCACGACAGACGGTTGCGCGTCGCGCGCTGACGCGAGATAGATGATGCGTCCGGCAATAGCTGCAAGGCCGGCAAAAAGCAGAACCCCCAGCGCCACGACCACGATTTTCATAGTGCGCTGCAGGCGTGCTTCCTCCGGGCTTAATCCCGGAGCGGCCGCCGCCGACGCTGGCGCAGCGGTTGTATCAGTCGTTGACATCTCGTCCTCCCGCATCGCGGAGGCCATCCGGAGGCCAGTACGCAAGGCTATGTCCACTGTCGAGGAATCACAAAGCGCAAATTCCCAGCAATTCGCAGTTGCTGAGGAGGAAGAAGGCATCCGCCTCGACAAGCTGCTGGCCCAGCGCATCGCAACGCTCAGCCGTGCCCGCATACAGGCTTTGATCCGCAGCGGCAACGTCACCGGCCCCGGCGACAATACTGGCGCGGCTGACGGCTCCTATCGGGTCAAGGCAGGCGACACCTTCACCGTAACGCTGCCGCCCCCGGCTCCGGCCGAACCGCAGGGCGAAAAGCTGGACCTCGACGTCGTCTATGAAGACGATGACGTCATCGTCATCGACAAGCCCGGCGACATGGTTGTGCATCCAGCTCCCGGCCATGCCGACGGCACGCTGGTCAACGCCCTGATCGCCCATTGCGGTGAAAGCCTCAGCGGCATCGGCGGCGTGCGGCGCCCTGGCATCGTGCACCGGCTCGACAAGGGGACATCGGGCTTGCTGGTGGTCGCCAAGCATGATCAGGCGCATCAGGGGCTGGCGGATCAGTTCGCTGCCCACGGCGAGGATGGCCGCATGCATCGCGCCTATCTGGCGCTGGTGTGGGGCACGCCACTACGCCCGCGCGATACCATCGAGGCGCGGCTGGGCCGCAGCCAGAGCAACCGCACCAAGATTGCCGTGGTGCGCGGCGAATCCGGCCGCCACGCCGTGACCCACTATGAGCGCGTGCACACCTTCGCCACGCAGGCCGGGCCGGTGACGCTGCTCCGGGTGATGCTGGAAACTGGCCGCACGCATCAGATTCGCGTCCACCTGGCGCATGTCGGGCATCCGGTGCTGGGCGACATTGTCTATGGCAGCGGTTTCAAGGCCAAGGCCGCACGGCTGGGCGAGGAGGCGCAGGAGGCGCTTGCGGCTCTGGATCGGCAGGCGCTGCACGCCGCCGAGCTGGGCTTCGAGCACCCCGTTTCCGGCGAGGCGCTGATGTTCGAGAGCGAACCACCGGAGGACTTGCAGCGCCTGCTGGACGCGCTCGAGCGGGACAGGACGGACTAGGGAAAGCGCGCTGCCGTCTTGAAGGCGGTTACGTGGGCATTAGCTGATCCAGCTCAGTTGGATAGAGCGCCCTTTTCGTAAAGGGGAGGACGGGGGTTCGAATCCGTGGCGCCTTTGCGAGGCTTTTACGTTTTCGGCCGGTCCGGCTCGGGCAGCTGATGAACCGCGTAAAGCGGCCGCAATAAAGAAATTAAATCGCCGTACCTAGTGTCGTTCATAGCGCGCCGCTTCATAACGTAGGCGCAGAAATCCGCAATCTGAAGAGCTGGTGAGTCCCGCTTCTGTTCAAACAGAGGGCTGGATTTTATCTTTTTGAACGGGAAATATTTCCGCTCTTCCGGGCCAAATCCATCAACTGCGCTTGTGAGGCGATGCTGGTTTTGCGTGTCTTTAATGATCTTACGGGCCTGCTCATTGTCCTCCACGATTAACATCGTGACTTCGTTCGAAGTGTTCACTCTCATCCACATCTCGACTTGCATCGCGCAAGTCATGAACGCCGTCACATGCTGACCTACTGCACGCTCTTTGCCTGACATACCAGCCGCATCAAATGTCAGCGGCCAGTGTGCTCGCTGCACGATGCCAAAGGCAAGCGGTAGCTTCATCTTCGCTGGAATTGAGGCCAGCTCGTGCGCAATCTCTAGCCGTTTGGCCAACTGCCAACGCTCATCAGCACGACAAAAAACTTTCCCGCCACCGTTGAACAGCTCAGTAGCATGAAACACAAATCCATCGCGAAGGTCTGCTGGGATGTGTCTCTCAACTAAACGTTGGAGCCTCTGCTCCAATTCGTTCAACTGCTTGTCGGCGTGAACGATTACGCCAGCGACCACTATGAACGGTTCGTGGGCCGGATTTGAAATGCCCGCCTCGTCAACGTAGACAAACCGAGTCACCTTTTCCCCCAGCGATCGATTGAAAAAATTCCGCTAATTTCTTCTGGTAGTTTGTTCCAAGAGGATAGTCACTGGAAAACAACGTAGAAACATCGGCAAGGATTAGAACTTGTTCTCGTGTTAAACGAGTTAGAAATGCATCATCCTCAGAAAGCCACGATAGCGCGGAGACGACTTGATCTTCTACTTCTGAATCTGGATGCTTCAGGGCATAGATTATAAATTCCGGCAATATCATCGCCATTCCTTGCTCGGAGAAGAATGGCAAAGCGCTGTGAAACTTCTCAACGAAACAATCGTCGAGGTCACTATGCTTTTCAAGTTCCGCAGCAATTTCTTCCACCTCCGGTAAGTTGGACGGGGAGAGCATAAGCGAGGAAGGCAGGACCGGACTGTTTCGTCTGAATGCCCCTTCCATCAATGCGATAAGTTCTTCTCGACGCACAGACTTTTTCCTTTTTAGGCACTAAGCCAGCTCGGGACTTACTGCCTGACCGCCAGTACTTGGTCGGACATACTGACGGGCGAAGATGGGTGTAGAGGCTTCTACAGACCCAGCCAGTCAGCTGGTGGTACGAGATTTCGGCAAATCCGCCTGCCGCTGAAAAGCCGGGGTTAGGTCCGTTCATAATTCGACCCGACAGGCCGGGCCTTTTAGGCTATGTTACCGATTAGTACCATAGCGGCAACACTTCGGCGCATTTCGCCAAAAGTGCCGGCGGAGGCCCTGAAATCGGCCCTTCCCTGCGCTTGTGAGATGGGCCCAGTGCAACAATATAGCGTTGGGCTGCGTATAGGTAGCAGAGCGGGCACGGCGGGAACGGCGCGACGGAAATCGCGGCTTCTCCCGTTATGTAAGAGGGATTTGCCACTAAAGGTATTCAGTACCCTCAAACGGCTACCCGCAAAGGATTGAAAGAGGGACCGCCCGGGGCATTGGGCGGCTGGTAGAGGTTATGGCTAGACTTCCGACTATCGCACAGGGCTCGTTGGGCCTCACACGTTATCTGGAAGAGATTCGCAAGTTTCCAATGCTGGAACCGGGCGAAGAATTCATGCTGGCTAAACGCTGGCAGGAACATGCCGACCAGGATGCAGCGGAAAAGCTCGTCACCTCGCACCTCCGGCTGGTGGCGCGCATCGCCATGGGCTATCGCGGTTATGGCCTGCCGATCGGCGAGGTTATTTCCGAAGGCAACGTCGGCCTGATGCAGGCGGTGAAGCGGTTTGACCCGGACAAGGGCTTCCGCCTGGCAACCTATGCCATGTGGTGGATCCGCGCCTCGATCCAGGAGTACATCCTGCGTTCGTGGAGCCTTGTGAAGATGGGCACGACCGCCGCGCAGAAGAAGCTGTTCTTCAACCTGCGCCGCGCCAAGAGCCAGCTTCAGGCCCTGGACGACGGCGATCTGCACCCCGACCATGTGAAGACGATAGCCACGCGCTTCGGCGTGACGGAGGCGGATGTCGTGTCGATGAACCGGCGCCTTGGCGGCGATTCATCGCTGAATGCACCCGTGCGCGCCGACAGCGAAGCCGGCGAGTGGCAGGACTGGCTGGCGGATGATGCGCCAACGCAGGAAGACGTTCTGGGTGAAGAGCAGGAACTGGATCAGCGCAAGAATTATCTGACCAGTGCGCTCTCAACACTGAACGATCGCGAACGGCGCATCTTCGAAGCGCGCCGTCTTTCGGATCAGCCCGCAACGCTGGAAGATCTTTCGAGCGAGTTCGGCGTCTCGCGCGAGCGTATCCGTCAGATCGAAGTGCGCGCGTTCGAGAAGGTGCAGAAGGCAGTGCAGTCGGCCGCGGCCAAGGTGGAAGCGGCACAGGCTGAAGCTGCGATGCATTGATCGGCTCGGCAGCGAGCAGACGAAGCTGAACCTGAAAAGCAAAAGAGCGCGGCCGATGAAGCCGCGCTCTTTTTATTGGGTTTTGGTGGGCGCGTCAGGCGCGCGCGATGTGGGTAGCGATGCCCTTACGGCGCGGTGACGCGCAGATCACTGACCATCCACGTGTCGCCTTCCTTGCTTTCAGCCGAAGCGGCGAGAAGGCCGATGTGACTTGGCCAACGCGGTGCTTCAGTTTTGAAGCTGCCTGCGGGCTTGCCGTTGATCTCGACCGTCACTGCGTTACCGACAATCTTCAGGCGCATCGTGTTAGTTTTTTTCGAGCCTGCGTTGGCGGCGGCAACTTTGGTCCACGGCACCGGACGCTTGGCAACGGCCTTGCCGTCGGCGATACGGGCCACCGTGAAGTAGCCGTTAGGCGCAAGCACGGCCTGGAAATAATTGCGGCTGTCTTCGGCCCAGAACACGAGCCCGGCATAGCTGGTGGTGGCGTTTGCGGTGTTATTGGCCAGCTCGAAGTTCACGCACGTGTCGATATCACCGAACACGAACACGCGGTTCCAGCGCAGCGCCGGCAGACCCGACGGCGGGGTGAACGTTGCCTTGCCGTCGCCGATGCTGAACTGATCGTCCTTTTCGCCCCAGTTGGGATCGTGCACGGTGAAGGGCTCGTCGAACAGCACCTTGCCTGTTCCGCAGCCGGGCGCAACGGGAGCGGAAGCGATGGCGCCTGTAATCAGATGATCATGCGCGCCTGACGATTGCGCTTGCTGGTCAGCAGCAGCGTTCGCGCTGACCTGAGCCTGCGGGTCGGCAACCTTGAAATCGGAGATCCGCCACGTGTCGACACCGGTCGGCGCGGACGAAGCAACGAGCCCGACGTGGCTCATGCCTTCCGGCGCCTGCCCCCTGAAGCGCGCAACGACGGTGCCGTTGATGCTGACAGCAACGGTCTCGCCGTCGGTGGCGACGCGCAGCGTGTTCTTCTCGTTCGGGCCGAGCTTCAGCGTCGAAACCTGTCCCCAGTTCACTGGCGGCGTGGGAACGATGCGGCCGGCGATCTTGCGCGCGACGGTGAACATGCCGTTGGGCGAAATCACCGCCTGATAGAAGTTGTCTTTGTCGGTGGCCCAGAACAGCAGGCCGGCATAGCTGCGCGAAGCGTCACCCGTGGATGATGGCATCGCGATTGTTGCGCAGGCATCGACGCTTTTCGTTTCCAGCCCAGCATTCCAGCGCGCGGTCTGCGTACCGACCTGCGGCGTGAAAATAGCGTCGGTGCCTTCGGTCTTGAATTGCGCGTCGGCTTCGCCCCACCCCGCTGTTCCGATCTGATAGGCGCCATTCGCCTGACCTGCGGATTCAACGCAGGCGGCTGCGGGTGTCGCCAAAATGAAAAGAGCAAGGGCTGTGTGATAGATCCGGAGCATTAGATCCTCGCGGTTGGGGCGATTCGTCGGTGGCTGAGTATGGCCCAGAAAAAGGCCATCAAACGGCCATAGAGCCTCCTTTTTTGTGCATTCGCGATATCCGCGCGCATGCAACATTAAATTGCACGGCCGTGTACTCGTTTCTGCAAACGAATCACATACTGTTAATGGTTGAGAGGCTCCTCTCGCAGCTCGATTGCATCGGGTTGCAGTTCAGGCAGCGTTTGATTTCGCGTGCGCGTCAGAGATGGAGGGCCCATTGCCCCTAGACTCTGTGTGCAAGATCAGTCTTCAGACTGGCGCTGCCGGTCGGTTGAACACGTGGCGGGCATGGACAGGGCCGCCCCAGGGAGTGTTCGCCGGTCGATATGTGGGCCTCCGCAGGCCCCTGTCCGCAAAGCGACATCTCCATCACCGTCACATCCATTGCGGCAACGGCGACATGCTGTCCTTACGACAGATCGCATCGGTGCGCGCAGTGGATTTCGTTCAGCGTGACAGGTGCATGGAGCTGCCGCACTTACTGGAAGATGGAGTGGCTAATGCTGAAGCGTCTTCACCTCGCGAAGAATCCACGCACCGTATCTTCTTGTACGCGCGTCGCTCACCCGCTTCGGCTTGAACAGGACTGGCTATGGAGGCTGCTCTGGCGCAAGCAACAGATGCGCCCTCCAAGTAGGACTTAATGGGGCTCTAGCCGAGAAGGATGTGCGATCCGACACTCGGCCACAAAGATTGAAGGCCGGTCCAATGGACCGGCCTTTCTTTTGTGACGCTCCCAAACGGAAAGCTCAGACAGGCGATGTGACCGAGACGAGGCTCACATCGGAAGCTGGGCAAGCTGGTTCGAAAAGTAATTGTCGACGGCGGACTTGATTGAGTCCGAGACCTTGTTGCGCCATTCGGAAGACTTGAGCTTCCTGGCATCTTCCTTGTTGGTGACGTAAGCGAGTTCGATCAGCACCGACGGAAACTGTGCGGTCTTCAGCACCCGGAACGATGCCTGCTGATCCGGCTTGTTACGCATGGTGGTGCTGCTGCCCATATTTTCAATGACGGTGCGGGCAAAGACGCTGGTGCGATCGCGGGTTGCATCAACTTCGCGGCCAGCAAGATCGGCCAGGATGTTCTGCACCATGCCGACATCTTTCTTGGAGCCGACCTGCTTCACCTGTTCGATCTCGTCATCCGATAGAACATCGCCCGCTACTTCACCCCGGGTGGAGCGACGCAGACTGTTCGCAACGGAATCGCGCAGCGAGTAGATGGTGGCGCCGCTGGCATTGGTGCTGGCGTAATCGCAATGCACCGCGATGAACAGATTGGCGTTGTGCTTCTCGCCGAAGGCAACGCGATCGCCCAGCGGAATGAACACATCTTTGTCGCGTGTCAGCAGCACCTTGTAGCGGCCGGTAGCTTCAAGTTTCTTGGCCAGCAGCTTGCTGAACGCGAGCGTGATTTCCTTTTCCACCGCGCCATTTTTCATGGCACCGGAATCGTGACCGCCATGGCCGGGATCGATGACAATAACCGGTTTGAACGCGCGCTCCGCGCGGACATCCGGCGGCACTGCGGGACGCGGCAATGGCGGCTGCAAACCGGATGCACCCAGCGCATAGGTTGGCGGCGGAATGCTTGGACGCGTCGCTGCGACCTGTGTCGCTGCGATTGGCCCAACTGCATCTTCCTCAGGCTGCGGAATGCTGGCGGTGATGGGCGTAAAGGAAGCGATCTCGACAACGAGATGCTGATCCTTGCCCGCAGCCGGCTTTTCAATCCGCGCGCTGGAAACAATGACGGGCTGCGTCACGTAAATGATGATGCGGGAGTGCTCCGCGCCCGAAAGCCCGGCCTGAAACGACTTGATGAGGCCAACCGGACCTTCAGCCGGCTGCGCAGGAAGACGCAACGACGTCTCCTTTACCTGCACGACAACGCGGTTCGGATTGTTGAGCGAAAACACTTCGAACTCGGTCTGCTTTGGCAAACCGACGACAAAGCGCGTGCGCTGCTCCGGAGCGCTTGCAACCGAAGTGGCAGCAGATGCGTTTGATGAACCAGTGAAGAGGCTGTCCGCGCTCTGCAACAGTTTCTGGGCACCATCCAGCAGTCCTTGCGCCTGCAGCGGAGATTGCGCGCAGAGCAAGGCACACATGCAGAACATGCCGCGGCGCAAGCGCCACGCATTTCTGTGAACCATGACGTCAGACCCCCGTCTACGCGATACAAATTCCAAGTGGTGGGACGGTCAAGGTTGCCTGAAAAGATGGCCTTTTGCGGTCCTCCTTCAGGCATTGTTAGGGTTATCGCATATTAAGCCTTAATATTTCCCTAACGGATGCGTAGTTAGCAGCATCGATTCGCAGAAATTACTGCGTTTTGAAGTGCACGCGCAGTTGCGAGTGCGGCAACGCAAATCGCGCCGCCTGCGCCTCACCAAATCAATGCGAGTGCAAATTTAGAGGGCCGGATTAACTCCAGCGCTCGGCAGCGCTGTTGTCGACTTCGCGCGCATCGACCCATGCGCTGTCGCCATTTAGCAGCGTCTCTTTTTTCCAGAACGGCGCGCGGGTTTTCAGGAAGTCCATCAGGAATGCGGCGGCCTCGAATGCCGCCTGACGATGCGCTGACGCGGCAATGACCAGCACGATCTGCTCGCCGGGGCGCAGTTCACCAACACGATGGATCAGCGTGGTTGCCTGCAGCGGCCAGCGCGCGTGCGCTTCAGCCTCGATGCGCAACATCTCTGCTTCTGTCATGTCCGGATAATGTTCGAGCGTCATCGACGTGATGCGCTTGTCACCCACGCCTTCACGCACGCGGCCGGTGAACGTGACGACAGCGCCGATATCGGTGCGCGCGCCGATCAGCTTTTCCGTTTCGGCAGCGACATCGAAATCGTCGGTCTGGACACAAACCGCCACGCGATCAGCCTCCGGTTACGGGCGGAAAGAACGCAACCTCGCGCGCTGCGCCGAGCGGCGCAGAAGGCTTCACATGCGTGCGATCAACGGCCGCGCGAACGACGTTGCGGCGTGCAAAAGCTTCACCGTATTCCGGACCGCGCTGCTCCAGCCAATCGACCAGATCTGACACCGTGACGACGTCCGACGGCAGCTCAACAGTCTCCGCGTCGCGGCCGATTTTCTCGCGTACCCAGGCAAAATAGAGAAGCCGCACATTGCGCGGAGCAGCGGTCATATCTCACTCGCTTGCTGTTCTGATTAGCCTTGCAGGCCGGATGCGTGGCGCCTTGCATTGCTGCGCACCGCGCCGGAAACCAAAAGCGCGTTAGCGCTCCATCGCGTGCACGACACCAGCCTTTAGATAGTCATAGCCGGTCCACAATGTCAGTAGCGCCGCGATCCAAAGGATAACGATGCCGCCGGTCATGATGCCGGGCACGATCTTTTCGGCCGCCGGGCCCGCGAGCAGCACGCCCAGCGCGATCATCTGCATGGTGGTTTTCCATTTGGCGAGCTGCGTGACATGAATTTTCACGTTCAGCTCGGCCAGGAACTCGCGCAGGCCGGACACCAGAATTTCACGGCACAGGATGATGACGGCGGCCCAGATCGACCAGCCGCCGATCGTGCCATCGTGCACGAGCATCATCAACACTGCGCCGACGAGCAGCTTGTCGGCGATCGGGTCGAGCATCCGACCAAGGGTCGATTGCTGTTCCCAGATGCGGGCCAGATAGCCATCGAGCCAGTCGGTTATGCCGGCGAAGACAAAGAGCGCGAACGCCGACCAGCGCGCAGTATCGCCCTTCAGGAAGAAGAGGCAGGCGACGAGTGCGGGCACGGCCAGGATGCGAACGTAGGTGAGTACGTTCGGCAGGCTCAGGTGCATGGATCGGGGTGCAGCAGCTTGTACCATCGGCCTTGGTACACCATCACAACGCGGGTCCGTCAATGGCGCGGATGGGCGGCGAACCATCGCCCCGCGCGCAAAGCACTAGACTAGCGACATATCGGCGTTTTGGAACGGCGGATTTTGATATCCAGATGAAAATGATCGCGATGGGCTTCGTTCGCCTCCGGTCCCAGCACGGTGGTAAAAAGACCGCATGAGCCCTCATGCAAGCGCTTGAGGAACATGGATTCTTTTGTGGTGGCCGGCTTCGGGATAGCGACGTGGACATCCTTGGAGGTTGAACCAGCCTTTTCAGCCGGTGTCGGCGCGGCCTTGGCGTCAGCCCCGCTATTCGGTGACGCCGCATCTTTTTGAGAACCGGAATCCGGCTTTTCCTGGGGCGCCTTGCCGGTCTCGCGACGGTATTCGGTTTTCTGCAGGTTGCCGGAAGACTTGGGGGCCGATTTGGCCTCAGCCGCCTCGGCGCTCAGCGGCGGCACCTTCGCCGTGCCTTTCGAACTGCCCGTCGCCCCGGCAACGGCCACCGCCTTGTGGGCCTCCGCTTTTCCCGCCTCGGCCTTTTTCTGAGCCGCCACGATATCCCGATCCGTCGGGCCCCAGCCTGACAGCACCTTAACCGTACGGCCATCAGCGGTGACGAAGGCGGAGATGTCGATGGCGTTACCGGTGGCGTGCTCGCTGAGCGTAAGCTTCGGGTTGTTATAGACATTGCGGCACGAATACGAAGCGCCGATGATGCGTTTGACGCGCGTGCCGAGCACCTTTTCGGCCGAGGGTTGCAGCACCTTCTCGATCCAGTCGTTCAGCGACGCAGCCAGGCGGCAGTTCATGGTGGGCGGGGGCGAGAACTCCACCCCGCGCGAGCCGCCGAGGCGGCGCAGTGCCAGCGGCGCGGGGGTGCCGCAGGCGCCGCTTTTCATCGGTTCGGCCAGCTCGATCTCAGCCGCTGCCGGCGCCAGAATCTGCAGGCAGGTGCGCAGCTCGGTAGCGAGCTGTTCGGGCGTCCATTCATCCGGAGGCGGCGCCGCTTTTACGATCGGCATCAACTCGCGGGTTTCGGGCGCGCGGGTTTCAGATCTGGCGGGCGGTGACGGCGATGGTGGAGTTGCAGCGGCTTGCGGCACGCCAGGGACGGCCTGGCCGGCTCCGTTGGCGTCAATCGCTGCCTGCTGTGGTGGATTTCCCTGCTGCGCTGCACTCGCGTGCGGGGGCGCGTCATCGGGCGCCCGATCCGGCAACGGCGCTGCTGCTCCCTCCGCCCGGCGCAACGGCGTGGGCAGCGCCTGATCCTGCACCGATACTGTGGCAGCAGCAGTCTGCTCACGCTGATCAAGCGGCATCCCGGCATCTGGCGGCGGTGGAGGATTCGCGGGGCGGGGCGGCAGGTGGGCAAGCGCAACGAAGCCAGTGAAAGCCGCTGCGGACATCCACGAGGACAATCGCGTCAATGTTCTGTCGGCCGAAATGCCGCTCGTCATGGCCCCATCGCGTGAATTAAGCGCCCAACAGACGGTTTCCGGTTTTCCTGAAAGCGCGCCAAGGCGTTGTTCCCCATTGTCCAGCATCGGGCGCAAGCGCGGCAAAAATGCGATTGAACGCCAATTTAGAGACGATACAAATCCATCAACCGGCTTGGAACGTCAGTGAAATCCACCGTTCAATGGGTTTCAGATCCCGCGCGCGCAGCTGGCCCGACGATATTTGCCAACGGACGCGCACAGCCCACGCGATGCATCTGAACGCGATGGGTTGCATACATTTTTCCCGCCGCAATTCAACCGTCACACCGCTCGGATAAAACGCCGTTGCGCAGCACCCGCCGTGCACTTCGACTGATAGCGCCCTTGCATCCATGGGGCCGTTGACCGAAACTCCCGGCGCACGCGCACAATTCAACGCTCGCAAATGCGAGCAAAGAAGGGGGAGGCATTGTCATGCCTGACTTGCCGTTTGATCTGGCTACCGTCGACTGGATCACAGTCGCTACTTATGCCGGCATCGCATTTCTCGCCGCCATCGTTGGCAACATCATCGCGCTCGGCAATCGCTTTGCCGCGTCGGTACTGACGGCGCTGTTTTTCGCAGTGTTCTACGTGCTGTGGGCCTATTGGATCGCCGACATCGTTGCCCCGAAGGCAGCATCGGCGGTGACCGAGCAGCCAGCGACTACTTCGCCCTACTAAGGGTGATGCGCCCGTCGGCGCGGGTGCAAAATACCGTCTAAATGATTGAGGCTGTTGCCTATGGGGCAGCGGCTAAGTGATGTTTTTCCAAAACGGATCGGCCTCAGAAGCCGTTCCGTTTTTGAAAAATGCAGCCGGGCTCAATTGGTTGGCCGATCACCGAGCCGCAGTATTGTAGCGTGAAGCGTTTGGCGCCTGAGGCGGTAGGCTTTGGGCGTGACGTGATCGTTTGGGCTGTGCCCCGGATCGCCCTGCGTTTGAGGACCCAGCGCAATCTGCTGGGCTCATATCAAATATTGCTGCGCTGAGGGCCAGGATTTGCGTGGCTTGCGTCGCAGGATGATTGCTCCGGTGGCAATCAAATTACATCAGCGGCGCCGGCTGCAACCGGACCCGAATTAGCTGCGGCGCTCGTGAAAATGATCGTAGATCCGCCGCGCCATTTCCGCTGAAATTCCCTCAACCGCTTTCAGATCCTCGACGCCCGCGCGCGACACAGCCTTCGCCGAGCCGAAATGGCTCATCAGCGCCCGACGACGACGCGGACCGATGCCCTCGATCTCATCCAGCGGGCTTGCCGTTATCGCCATTGAGCGGCGGGTGCGATGCGAACCGATGGCGAAGCGGTGCGCTTCATCGCGCAGGCGCTGCACGAAATACAAAACCGGATCGCGCGGCTCCAACATGATCGACCGCTCGCGGAACGGGAAATGAAAATGCTCGCGCCCTGCATCGCGATCCGGCCCCTTGGCGACGCCGATGAGCTGAATATCGTTGAGGCCGAGCTCTGACATCACCTCACGTGCAACGCTGAGCTGCCCAGCACCGCCGTCGATCAACACCAGATCCGGCCGATCGGGAAATACATCGTCTTCCGATGCATTGGTTTCCGGCATCTCGCTGTCCATTGCTGCCGCCGATGCGTTATCGGCGGCGATCATGCCTGCAAGCTCTGCCGCCTCGACATTTTCCGCCAGCCCGGCGTCTGCCTTTCTGGCTTCCTTGTTTTCAGACGCAACAAGGCGTTTGAAGCGGCGCGTCAACACCTCGCGCATCATGCCGTAATCATCGCCCGGCGTGATGGTCTGCGACTTAATGTTGAACTTGCGGTACTGGCCTTTCACGAAGCCGTCCGGCCCCGCAACGATCATGGCTCCGACAGCATTGGTGCCCTGAATATGGCTGTTGTCGTACACCTCAATACGGCGCGGCGTTTCCGGCAATCCGAACCGCTCCGCCACGCCCTCCAGCAGTCGCCGTTGCGACGAACTCTCAGCCAGCTTGCGGCCCAGCGCCTCGCGCGCGTTGGCGAGCGCGTGATCGACAATGCCGAGCTTGGTGCCACGCTGCGGCACCTGAATTTCAGTTCTGCGCTCGGACTTGATGCACAGCGCCTCAGCGAGCAGATCGCGGCTTGGCACATCATGCGACAGCAATATGAGACGCGGCACGGGCTTGTCGTCGTAGAACTGCGCGATGAAACTATCGAGCACCTCCTCGACCGACAGTGCGCGATCAGCCTTGGGGAAATAGGCGCGATTGCCCCAGTTCTGCCCGGTGCGGAAGAAAAACACCTCGATGCAAGTCTGGCCGCCTTCTTGCGCGGCGGCGAACACGTCCGCTTCCTCGATGCCTTCCGGGTTGATGGATTGATCGGCGGTGACGTGCGCCAGCGCCGACAGCCGGTCGCGATAACGGGCCGCGCGCTCATATTCGAGACACGCCGCCGCTTCCTCCATCAGGCTTTGATACATGCGGCGCACGTTCTGGCTTTCGCCGCGCAGAAAACGCACCGCCTCGTCGACAAGATGGCCATATTCATCAAGGCTGATCTCACCGGTGCAGGGCGCGGCACAGCGCTTGATCTGATGCAGAAGGCACGGACGCGTCCGGCTTTCATAAACACTATCGGAACACGAGCGAAGCAGGAACGCGCGCTCAAGCATGTTGATGGTGCGGCTGACGGCGCCAGCCGACGCGAACGGTCCGAAATAATCACCCTTGCGATTGCGTGCGCCGCGATGCTTCAGAATTTGCGGCGCGGGTGTGTCGCGGGCAATCAGAATGTACGGAAACGACTTGTCATCGCGCATCAGCACATTGAAGCGCGGGCGAAAACGCTTGATGAGATTGGCTTCAAGCAGCAGCGCTTCCGCTTCCGTCCGCACGGAAACAAATTCCATGCTGGCGGTGGTGGCGATCATGCGTGCGATGCGATTGGTGTGTCCGCCGAGCCGCGTATAATTCGACACGCGGGCCTTGAGACTGCGCGCCTTGCCGACGTATATCACATTGCCTTCCGCATCCAGCATGCGGTAGACGCCGGGCGCTGCGGGCAGCAGCTTGAGATAGCGCTGGATGACTTCCGGGCCGGTCACAGTCGGCGGCGCATCGGTGGCAGCAGCACCAGCCGCATCGCCGGCGGCGGCAGGCAGGGCTGAGTTGGGCTCGGGCACCAATTCGGCATCAGCGGTTTGCGCCGACACCGATGAAGCAGCAGACGGCAAGGAAGGCGCCGAAGAAGGCAAAGGCTCACGCGCAGCCGCCAGCACATCAGCCGTTTCCGGCCGTTCCGACTGCTGATCCTTCACCGCATCGCGCTGCGGCAGACCCTCGTGTTTTTCCTTGTCCGGCATCGTCGATAGATCGGGCTGGCAGCGCGCGCAGTCAAGCGGCAGCTGCTGCTTTGCCTGATGTTATGGCTATGGCGCCAGCTTTGCCATCGCCGCCACAGGTCGCCCCGCTCCGGCCGGGAACAGACGGACAATCGCTGCCTCGTCGAGGGCACCTTCGACATGGACACCCGACGCGATGAATACCGCCCGGACGCCCGCGTTGGCCGCGCCAGCAATGTCGGTGCCGATGCCATCACCAATGGCGAGAAGTGCGGCGCGATCGGAGCTGCCGGGCTTAAGCTTTTCAAGCGTTGCGAAGGTGAGATCGTAAATCGGCAGGTATGGCTTGCCGGCGTAATCAACACGGCCGCCGATGTCCTCATAAGCGCGTGCAACGGCACCGGCGCAATAGATCATGCGGCCGCCGCGCTCCACCCGCAGATCGGGGTTGGCGCACACCATGGTGAGGCCACGGCTGTGGCAGCCCGCAAGCAATTCCGCATAGTCGGCGGGTGTTTCGGTTTCATCGTCATAAAGGCCCGTGCAAACGATAGCCTCGGCGGCAGCGGCATCGACAAGCTGAAGATCGAGCCCGGCCAGCGTCGGCAAATCGCGCTGCGGTCCGATGTGCAGCACCGGCCGGCCGCGATACTGCGCAATCAACGTGCGCGCGACATCGCCGGAAGTGACGATGGCATCCCAGCACGTTCGCGGTACGCCGATGGCATCGAGCTGAGCCGCGACGCTGTCATTCGGGCGCGGCGAATTGGAAACCAGCACGACAATGCCGCCACTGTCGCGGAAGGACTGACAGGCCTTGCATGCATCGAAAAACGGCACGACGCCGTTGTGCATCACGCCCCAGATATCAACGAGCCACGCACCCGTTCCGGCGGCAACCGGCGCGATAGAGGTGAGCAGCGGAATGGCGGGCGGATTTTCAGCGGGCGTGTTTGACATGGCGCTTCACTAAAGTGCTTCCGGAAAAGTGGGAACCGGCTTTCCCACGAGAAGCACGACAAAACAAAAAACTGGAGCCGTTCGGCGATGCAAAGAAACACAGGAAGGCTCTAGAGCGCGATCGCTCTTCTTTGAAGCGCGATGCGGCTCTAACCCTTTGGTGAGACCGATGATTCACGCTTCGGACTGATAGGGTCCGAAACGATCATGGTCTAGAGCAACTCGGTCGCCAGGGGAAGCGAGGGCTGTCTGGCACTGAAACGACAAAGCGCCCCAGGCCGCAACAGCCGTGGAGCGCTTTGTATCAGATCTGGCGTAACGAACGGTTTGATCCGCCCTCCGCCGAGCAACCCAATCAGGCTGCGGCAGTACGCGCTGCGTAACCGACACCAGCAACAGTTTTCGGCTCACCGAACAACGAGCCCTGGCCGAGAACGACGCCGCTGGCAGCAACCTTGCCGCGCAGGGCTTCATTGTCGACGCCATTGACGATCAACGTCAGACCATAGCTGGCCAGCGTGGTGCACACTTCGCTGGCGGGCATGGAACCGCTCGGAACATCGAGCCCGGCGATCAGCGTGACTGCATCGACCTTCACAAAGCCGAAGCCCACCCCTTCAAGCCCGGCGAACTCGCCGTCGAAATCGGTCACAGCCTCAATGCCGAAACGGAAGCCGAGGTCACGCATATCGGTAAGCGCGCTCCACTCTGCGTCACCGAACGTGCGGACATCGGCCTGCGCAAACGTGAGGACGACCTCGTTGGCGAGGCTCGCGCGCTCCTGATAGGCATCGGCCAGTTCGTCAAGGAAGCCATCGTTCGCCAACGACACCGCCGTGATGGGAACGAACAACGTCGGCTCCCGGCCCTTGTCTGCGAAGGCGCGGGCGACATCCGCTGCACGGCGCAGACGCGCGCTATCCAGCAACGGCAGCAATCCGGCAACCGCAAGCTGAGGCTCACGGGTGGATGCGGAAAGCGGCACACCGCGTTCATCGCACGGACGGGCCAGCACCTCGTGATAGTGCACGCGGCGATCGGCGATGCCTACAACAGGCGCGATGGCGACATCGATGCGTCCCGCCGTTACTGCGTCGGCGAGCGAAGCGATACGCGTGTGCGATGGCGTGATCGGTGGCGGAGCAGCGCCGCCATCCTTCTTTTTCGACGCACGCATTGCGTTTGCGGTCGTCTGCAACGCATTGAGCGAGGCGCGCAGCACGCTTTCCTGACGCTGCGGCGGCAGACCATCGAGCGTCGGCTCCAGGCTGATGTCGACCTCTTCGGCGAGGCGCTTGATCATGCCATGCACTTCGTCGAGATCGGCATCACGGTCGGAAGACAACGTCGGCGGCTCAGCGCGCTGCAGTTCAGGCAGCGACGGCTTGCTGCTGGAGCTGAACGGACGCGAAGCGACGGCGGCAGCCGGTGGCGGCGGCGCGACAGACCAATCCGGCAGCGACGGCGCAGCGGCGTCCAGCTTGAACTTCGGCAGCGGCGGTGCAGTCGGCTTGGCAGCCGCATCCTTGGCCGCTGGCTTCGCAGGTGGAAGCTTCGGTGCCGCCTTGCTTTCGAGTTTGGCCGACAGCGCGCCGGCATGTTCGGCGCCGTGCGGAGCACCGGGACGCTCCGACATCAGGCTAGGCTCGCGGGAAGGAACTGGCGGTGCGGCGGGGCCGGCATCGCGGTTGAGAACGCGCGGCAGATCCTGGCCGAGAGGCAGTTCCTTCTGCTGCTCTGCCACCGGCAACGGCTTGGGCGGCGGCAGCGGCGAGAACGGCTTGGTGGGCGCTGCGTTGGCGGCAGGCTTGGCACCAGCAACCGGAATCTTGCCGGCTGCGGTGGCCTTCAGAGCAGGCTTGGCATTGCCGGCGGCAAACAGCTCATCGGGCGTCATCACCTTGCCCTTACCCAGCACCTTGGCGTCGGTGCCCAGCGAGGGGATCGGCGGCGGCATCGCAGGCGAGCGCTCGTCAAACGGCGATGCAGGCGCTGCGCTGCTGCTGCTGGCACGCATCCCCGGCAGACGGTCGGCAGCACCGCCGAAACCTGCGCGAGCAGCGGGAGGCGGCGTCGGCGCTTCACGCAGACGGTCAACCTCATCTTCAAGCTGCGTCACGGCCTCAAACAGAACCTGCTCATTCTCGAAGCGCCGACGCAGCGCATCGAACAGAATTAGCACCGTGCACAGGGCCGCAGTTGCACCCGCCGCCGTCCAGAACGGCCAGCGGAACTGCAGATAGGTGCCGACGAAAAATGCCGCTGAGATCAGCGCGATGGCTCCCATCACGATGACACGGGCCAAGCCGCTTTGTTTCGGCATTCTACCCTCGCTATTATCGATGCTCGCCATTTGGAATGACGCGCCCCCTACCGATTCGTTGTCTTGCTTGAGCTTTTCGTCGGCGCCTGCGCGGCGCAATCCCGGCGCCGACGCTTTCACCAGCTTTCTGGCAACAGGTGCGGATTCATCTGCAACAGCGTGACCCGAAACCCCCACCTTGTGGAGATTTCCCACGCCCTGTGGAAAAATCGATCTCTACCCTGATTATTTCAAGGGTGCTTCAGGCGTACCCCCGCGGCGACCATTCAGCCGCTGCGCCGCAGATCGTCTGTTGTAGAGGCCGAAACAGAGAAATCGGAAGAAAGCGAAAAAAGGCAAAGGCTGGCAATCCACAGCAACCGCTGTTTTTTCAGACGTTTTCTGACCCGCCTGGGGCCCGCCTAGGGATTGCCATCACGCGCCCCAGTCATGCCGCATACCCGCCCAAGGCCGACCGGATTCCCGGTGTCGTTTAGAACTCGTTAGCCGAATCGACGTGGTATCTGTCGTGTCGGGCCGTTCCCAAACAAGTCCCGGCGTATCAAATTAAGAGGGAATGCTCATGCTTATGACGGTGATGGGTCGCGATTCCAGTGCATCCTATTACGGAGAACTTGCCGGCGTTCGCGCGCTGATCACCGGTCTGTCACCCACGTGCGGGGTCGATATCGCCCGCAAGTTTGCCGACCATCGCGCCCGGTTGGTGGTGCATGCCGATGCCATTTCACCCGAGATGGACGCCATCACCACGGTGCTGGCCGAGCGGGCCAGCGAGGTGAAGCTATTCACCGACGCCTGTCGCGACACCGAAAGCGCCGTCCGCTTCGCCCAGACCGCAGTGCAGGCCTATGGCAGCCTCGACGTGGTGATCAATCTCGTCGACATTTCCGAAGATGAGATGACGGCGCACAGCGACATGGCCGACGTTGAAGACCTCGTGGCCGAAAAGCTGACCATGCCCGTGCACGTGACACGCATCGTTGCCAATCGCATGCGGCTGACCCTCAACGAGGGCATGGTGCTGAACGTGCTGAAGCTGCCGGCGCCGCGCACCTATGCGCAGGCCGCTATGGCGGGCATCGCTCGCCAGGCGCTCGCAGCCGTCACCCGGGGCGAAGCGCAGCAGTGGGCACCGCAGGGCATCCGCGTCAACGCGGTGGCTCCGACGACGACTGTGGTGGATGAATTCACTCCGCCGACCAGCGAACCGGATATCGCGGCGCTGGCGCTCTACCTCGCCACCAAGCCAGCGCGTTCGCTGACGGGGCAGGTGTTCGACGCCGCCGGAATGGCCCGCCGCGGCTGCTGATCGTTTTGAACTACCGCGTGGCGGCGGTTCGAAAGGTACTGCCGCCACTGCCTCAAGCCCACATTCAGATTTTGCCGGCCAACAGGGCATCCGCCCCTTCAAAAATCTTGGCGGGTAATGCGCTCAGTTCTTTTGCATCAAACTGCAATCCCAGAAGTGAGGCCGCCTTCGCAACAGCTATCGCCTGAGCTGCGTCGCGGCGGCGCTTCAAGGGCTCTCTGCTCGTCTGCAGAGAAACCCAGCGCTTGTGAAGCGCGAAAGCCCTGGGATCAATACAGCTCATCCAAACCGGCATTCCGTCTTCTGCGATGGCTGAAGCTTCAAATCGAGGGCTGCTCACCAGCCATTGCAGACCATCAATGCCTGCGGGAACGATACCGCCAAGATCATATTCCGCCGTCATCATCTCATTTTTTGCCATCGGCCGGATGATATCTACGAAATAACCTTCATCGTTGACGGCGCGAAACAAATCGCCCTGTACTGTAAAACTGGGATCGGCCTTGAGAAGAGCGGCGAGAATACCGGTGCGCTTTTTATCTTCGATGGCCAGCACAAGGCGAGATCGCACGTCGGCCAGAAAATCAATATCCGTGGTCGCGAGTAATTCCGGCTGAAACACCAATCCGCTTCGCGCCTCGTAGGCGTACAACGCGTGCGTCCCGACAACAAACAGCCCATCACCCAGCAGACGCGCTTGATCCAGCGCCCGCAAAATTTTGGCCGCTGCGCGCGGAACGCGAGCCAATCCCATTGCGCGATTTATCGGCGCTGACTTCTCCAGTGCCTTACGCAATTTAGTAATACGACTGCGGTTGGCCGTACGCGACGTCATGTAGTCCTGCTTCAACTGCTCGGTCTCAGCAGTTCTCGGACCAAGCGACTTGTGAGTGTAGCGATCAACAATCCGATAAAGGTATTGGCGCCCACCCACACGCTTCCAAGTCATGGAGCCCTTGTTGCTCTCCTCAAAGGCTCGTTCCGCCGCTCGCCAGCTTTCGAAGCGTTGCTGGACGTCAATCAGTTGACGTCGCTGCTCAAGAGAGAGCTCTGGGAGTTCCACAGGTAATACCATGATATATAAGCATTTATCACACGCACCCGCGATGGGCAATATTTGTGTGATAATACCTTTTGAATCAATGCACTGCGCCTGATTGATAATATTTCACGCTATCTTGCTCGCGAGTTGATGCCACATATGCGTGAACGGGCGGAGAAACGGTAGCGTTGTGCCCGCCAGGGCATCGAGTTCGGCGGATCGGTCTGCCATATCGCGCAGGTTGAGGCGCAACTGCCCCAGCGCGAAATCAAACGCCATCAACCGGATCACCTCGTCCATCGTCATGGCGCGGAACTGACCGCTAGCCCGCATGTGCTCCAGCTTGTGCTCGATCTCCGCCAGCGCAACCTCGACATCCGAAAGATCCGGCGGCGTGTAGTGTCCGCCATTGCCTGCGAGCTGTACGGCCAGACTATCAAGGCCCGTTTTGAGCGCGGCGATGTCCGGCGAAAGAAGCTCAACGGCAAGCGACGGCAGCGGCTGCTGCACGGCGCGCAGCAGCATGATCTCTGTGTGCCACAGGCGACGGAGCGCACGCTGGATCGATTCCGGATCGGGCGAATCGGCGATGTGCCCGGCAACCTCAAGCCGCGCCTCCTTTGCCAGCGCATTACCGGAAGCGAACCCCTTGCGGATGCGCTCGCCGAAGGCTGCCGCCTCATCGGTGCTGAGGGGAGCCGTGCCCAGTGCCGCGTCGAGCGTGCGATCCAGCAGCTGGAATAGCGGCGCAATAGAACGGCTAACGTGTTGCGCATACGCACTACCCGCCCGCGACGGGAATACAAAGAGTGTTGTCGCGATGGCGATCACGCTGCCGATCGAGACCTCAAGCATGCGGTTGATTGCCGACGCGACGGGCGTCGAGACACTCGGGTCACCCAGGATGACAATGGCCGCCGTGACGCAGGCAATGCGTAGCGCCGGACGCTGGGCCGCAAAGAAGGCCAGTACCAGAACCGTGACTGCCAACCCCGCAAATCGAAGCTCGTGCGCATCCGCCAGCGCGACCGCCACGGCACCGCCCACCAACACACCCAGCAAACTGCCGCCAAGGCGCTGCATTGCGAACGCCAAAGATGCGCCTACATTTGCCTGTGTAACGAGGATGGCCGTCATGACCGCCCAGAACCCCTGGGGCAGTCCGAAGGCATCCGTCACCACATAGGAGAGGCACGCTGCGATTGTGGTCTGGATGGCCTGCCTGACGCGGGGCCAGGTTGCCTCGCCAACGGCGCCAGCGGTGGGGGTATCGGGCACGCAAACGCCTCCAGATTGAAAATTACCACGAAAATTAACGGCCCGTTGGTTCGCTTGCCGATATTGGACAGCCTGAGCGGTAGAGCGGCCCGGCCCGGAATGCCCCGAGACCAGTTGAACTTACCCGGCCATTCTTGACAGTCCCCTCACCCGCGCTTATCACCGGCCCGCGCTGGCACTCTATGCTAGACAGTGCTAGCAAGGCCGCATGGCTTACCCTCGCAACGGCAGGGTCACACACCGCCAATTCCGCTATTTGGAGCGATATTTCCCATGAAGTTCCGTCCTCTGCACGACCGCGTCGTCGTCAAGCGCGTAGACAGCGAGACCAAGACTCTCGGTGGCATCATCATCCCCGACACCGCCACCGAGAAGCCCCAGCAGGGTGAAGTCGTCGCCGTTGGCCCCGGCACGCGCGACGAGAGCGGCAAGCTGGTTCCGATCGACCTGAAGAAGGGCGACAAGGTTCTGTTCGGCAAGTGGAGCGGCACCGAAGTCAAGATCGACGGCCAGGAGCTGCTGATCATGAAGGAAAGCGACGTGATGGGCGTGCTGGAGTGATCTGACGGCGGGCGCCTGCGAACCGGTCCAGCCATTGGGCACAGTTTGCAACAGCGCCGGCCAAGCGATCTTCCATCCGATCCAGTTTCCTCCCTCGACGCCAATGCTTTTTCACCGGAAGAGCCGGCGTAATCTCAAGGAATTCTCCACATGGCAGCTAAAGAAGTACGTTTTTCTGCCGACGCCCGCGAGCGCCTGCTGCGCGGTGTCGACATCCTCGCCAACGCTGTGAAGGTGACGCTTGGTCCGAAGGGCCGCAACGTCGTGATCGAGAAGTCGTTCGGCGCTCCGCGCACCACCAAGGACGGCGTTTCGGTGGCCAAGGAAATCGAGCTTGAGGACAAGTTCGAGAACATGGGCGCGCAGATGGTGCGCGAAGTTGCCCAGAAGACCAACGATCTGGCCGGTGACGGCACCACCACCGCAACCGTTCTGGCTCAGGCCATCGTGCGCGAGGGCCTGAAGGCCGTTGCTGCCGGCATGAACCCGATGGATCTGCGTCGCGGTATCGACAAGGCCGTTGCTCAGGTCGTCGAAGAAATCGCCAAGCGCTCCAAGAAGGTGAAGAACTCGGGCGAGATCGCTCAGGTTGGCACCATCTCGGCAAACGGCGAGAAGGAAATCGGCGACATGATCGCCGAGGCCATGCAGAAGGTTGGCAACGAAGGCGTCATCACCGTTGAAGAGGCCAAGAGCCTCGACACCGAGCTGGAAGTCGTCGAAGGCATGCAGTTCGACCGCGGCTACCTCTCGCCGTACTTCGTCACCAACGCCGAGAAAATGACCGTTGAGCTTGAGGACCCCTACATCCTCATTCACGAGAAGAAGCTTTCGAACCTGCAGCAGCTTCTGCCTGTTCTCGAAGCTGTTGTGCAGTCGGGTCGTCCGCTGCTCATCATCGCCGAGGAAGTTGAAGGCGAAGCGCTCGCAACCCTCGTCGTCAACAAGCTGCGCGGCGGCCTGAAGGTTGCTGCTGTGAAGGCTCCGGGCTTCGGCGATCGCCGCAAGGCCATGCTGGAAGATATCGCAATCCTCACCGGCGGCCAGACCGTTTCGGAGGACCTCGGCATCAAGCTTGAGAACGTGACGCTGGACATGCTCGGCCGCGCTAAGCGCGTTTCGATCACGAAGGAAGACACGACGATCGTTGACGGCTCGGGCAAGAAGAAAGACATCGAAGCCCGCGTTGGCCAGATCAAGGCTCAGATCGAAGAGACCTCGTCTGACTACGACCGCGAGAAGCTGCAGGAGCGTCTGGCCAAGCTCGCCGGTGGCGTTGCTGTCATCCGCGTTGGCGGTGCGACCGAGATCGAAGTCAAGGAGCGCAAGGATCGCGTCGACGACGCGCTCAATGCAACCCGCGCAGCTGTTGAAGAGGGTGTTGTTCCGGGCGGCGGCGTGATGCTGCTGAAGGCTGGCAACGCTCTCGACGTGAAGGGCGATAACGCAGACCAGGAAGCTGGCGTTGCTATCGTCAAGCGCGCGCTGCAGGCTCCGATCCGCCAGATCGCCAACAACGCTGGCGTTGAAGGTTCGATCGTTGTCGGCAAGGTGCTGGAAGGCAAGGGCTCGGCGTTCGGCTACAACGCGCAGACCGACGAATACTGCGACATGATCGAAGAAGGCATCATCGATCCGGCCAAGGTTGTTCGCGTGGCTCTGCAGGACGCAGCTTCGATCGCTGGCCTGCTCATCACCACCGAAGCAGCCATCGGCGAAGCGCCGAAGAAGGACGACGGCCACAGCCATGACCACGGCGGCGGCATGGGCGGAATGGGCGGCATGGGAATGATGTAATCATTTCCGTTCCGGTCAAAAGCCGAAACAGGTTGGCCGCTCGCAGACATCTGCGGGCGGCCATTTTGTTTGCGCCGCGCGCCACAACTTACTTGCACTGAGGCAAACTTCAGCCTGAGCCATGAAAGACATCTTCGTCGTCACGCACACGCAATCGCAGCACCACGTCGATGGGCTGGTGGGCGGCTGGCATGACACACCGCTGACCGAGAAGGGCAGCGCCGATGCGCAACGCATTGCAGCGCATTTGCGGGCTGTTGCAGGCGATGCAGCACAGCCGGAAATCTTCACATCCGATCTGATGCGCGCGACGCAGACGGCCCAGGCAATCGCGGATGCATTTGCATCCTGCGAGCCGCTGGCGATGCCCGACCTACGCGAGATCAGCTACGGCGAAGCCGAGGGCAAACCGCAACGATGGCTGGATGAACGGCTAACGCCTGCTCCGGACGACAACCGGCTGGATCATCGCTATGACATTGCAGGCGCGGAGACGCGACGCGAATTCGCCACGCGGATCTATCGCGCCATGGACGGCATCATCGCGCGCCCGGCCGAGTTGCAGGTCATTGTCACGCACGGATTTGCGCTGACATTCGTCGTCGCTGCGTGGATCGGCATGCCGTTGGAAGCCGCGGGCTTCGTCAATTTCACGGTGCCGAGCGGCAGCGTCACCCATCTGCGGCAGGACGATTACTGGCGCAATCGCGCAGTTATATCGCTTGGCGATGAGTCTTTTTTTGCGCTCGGCGACTCCGCTGCGCGGAGCCGGCCGCCGAGCGCGTAGCAATTCTTCGCCAGCAAGCCGTATATGTTTCGCACTGGCGACTCCGCTGCGCGGAGCTGGCCGTGATTGTTTGTTGCGCTGGCGACTCTCCTTCGGAGAGCCGGCCGCCAGCGCTGATTGGTGCGTGCGGCCCGCGCGTGCTCTCAACGTCTTCCCGACGCAGGTCGAGATCCTAGTGAGCTTCCGCATCAGCACCGGACGCCGCTAGCGCGACGCGGCCGAGCTTAGTCGCCCCAGCCGCGCGATCTGATCTCGCTGGGCATCAGGACATGACGATCTGGCGCTGTCGCGCTGCTGGAGCTGCTGTTGTTGAAATAGTACAGCGGCCCGGACGGCTTCGACGTGGCAAACTGCTTGGGCGCTGCCGGTGCTTTGCGTGCCGCAACGGCCGGAGGAGCGGGCACACGCTTCTCACCACGCTTCTGCACGGCCACCTTCGCGGCATCGTCAGCATCGGTCTTCTTGTCCAACACGCGCGTCTTTTGCGCCGTTTCCGGCAGCACCTTGCGCACCGGACGTTCAATATTCACGGCGCGCTTTAACGGCGCTGCTTCGGTGGTGACCGGTGAAGCTGGCATCACAGGCGCAACGGCAACGGAAGACTGAGGCGCTGCGTCATCCAGCACGCGCGCAATCGGGTCGCTCTCGGCGTCGGCCCCATCGGCATCCGCCGCGATGGCAGAGGTCACGGGCTCTTCGATCGGTTCAAGATCAATCGGCGACAGCACATGCTGAACAGCCGCCGGGCCAGCTGGAGTAGCGGCCTGATCAATCGCAGCCGTCGCAGCGGGTGCAGCTGGAACGGCCTGCTGCGTTACATAGCCGGATGCGGCGGCAGGCGGCGTTGCGGTTGGCTGCGGATCGGCATCCCCGTCGAACGCGAAGCGGTGGCTGAGTTCCTCGGCGCGCGAACGCGACGAACTGGAAGCGGACGTGGAAGCAGCAACCGCATTGCCGGCAGGCTGCGAAGGGATCACGGAGTCAGCGGCCGGAGCAGCATTGAAACGGTTGCGCCAGGCTTGCTGCAGATCCGGCAGGCGGTCGACATCCAGAAACGAAGGCAGCGAGCTGGCGGCATGGTGTCCATCTTGCGTTGGCGTCTGCGCTTCCATCGCATCGGCGGCGGACACAGCAAACCCAATCGCCATGACAGCGGCGAGACCACGACCGCACGCGGCCCGGCACTTTTTCGCGTGTGCATTCATACGCTACACCCCCCGGCCGCCAGGACCGGTTGCACGGGCGCTCCACCCTGGAGCCACCCAGAAACAAGTTGAACTGGGCAACGCTGCGCGTCCCCACACCCTGGGGGTCGCCCGCAAATATCGTGCCGCCGTTGGCGCGCGCACCTTAGCGTCTGCGCCGAATGGAGATCGCGGTTTACGAGCCGCATTCGACCGGGGCACAACCCCGGGCTTGACCAGGGTGGCAATATTAAATCACCCAAAGGCAATAACATGACGTTACCGAACGTCTCAAATCCGCAATCGTGGGTTGCTCACGGAAATGCTTTTTGCCGTTAACGCGCTGAAGACTAAAATGATGGACAAGCGTTCGGATTTGTGGACCGATCGGTACACAACGCCAACGCAGATCGTATCTCCGCTGGGGAGGGGGTAAAAATGGATATCCGGCAGCTGCAGTATCTGGCAGCGCTCGCCCGTGAAAAGCATTTCACGCGCGCGGCCACCGCATGCAACGTCACCCAGCCAACGCTTTCAGGCCGCATCCGCCAGCTTGAACTTGAGCTTGAAGTGCCGATAGTCGAACGCGGCCAGCGTTATCAGGGACTTACGCCCGAAGGCGAGCGCGTGCTCAAGTGGGCGCAGGTGATCCTCAAGAACTGGCAGTCGATGCAGGAGGAGATCAACCAGCTCAAGGGGCTGGACCGCGGTCTCTCGGGCCGGTTGGTGCTGGGCGGCATTCCATCGGCGCTGCCGCTGGTGCCAAGGCTGACGCAGAAGATCGGCGAGATACACCCCGGCATCGAGTTCATCGTGCTGTCGCAGAGTTCTGAGGAAATCTTGCGTGGGATCGCCGATTATTCGGTCGATGTAGGAATTACTTATCTCGACAATGAACCCATCGAGAAAATGCTGGCGACGCCGCTCTACACTGAGCGCTACTGCCTGTTTGTGCCGGAAAATCATCCACTTGCCGGGCGAGAGGCCGTTACCTGGCAGGAGGCGGCACAGCAGCCGCTGTGTTTGCTCACAAGTAACATGCAGAACCGCCGTATTATCGACCGGGCATTTGAGCGGGCGAATTGCCAGGTAAATCCGAGGCTTGAGACAAATTCCGTCATCAACCTGTGTGCGAATGTCAGGCTGATGGGTCTGGCAAGTATAATGCCGCTATATATATTAGAAGTGTTGGGCAATACGTCGGGCGTGAAAGCTATCCCGCTCGTCGAACCAACGGTGGAGCACAGCGTCGGCCTGGTGGTGGCGGACCGCGATCCGTTATCCCCGCTCATCGATGCCCTGCGGGAAACCGCAACCAAGCTGACGCTTGGCGAGATGGAAACTGGCTTCAACAGCTGATCGTGGCACGCCGCGATCGGGCCTTGTGGTGAAAATGCCATTGCATCAGTGGTTAAAGCGCGATATTGCGCCGCACCATTGATGATCTCGATTGACGCATCGAAACGACCGATTTGATTGCGCGACATCAAGTTGAGACAACTCGGTTTAACGAAACGAGAGCCGCGAAGGCGATTGAATGACTAAGTCTACTTTAAATGTCAAGAATGTTGCCCCCGCTGGCAGCGACGAGCTCGCGCGTACTATTTGCGCAGCACATGACAATCGCCCGGATGCGCTGCTCGAAATCTTCCACGATCTCCAGCATGACCTTGGTTATGTTCCGGAAGAAACGCTGACGGTTATCGCCGATATCCTTAACCGCTCGCGGGCGGAGATCTATGGCGTGCTGACGTTCTACCATGAGTTCCGCCGGACACCGGGTGGCCAGCACACTATCAAGATCTGCCGCGCTGAAGCCTGCCAGGCCATGCACACGCAGGAACTCTGCCGCCACGCCCAGGACAAGCTGCGCGTGAAGTTCGGCGAGACGACTGCCGACGGCAAATTCAATCTTGAGGCAGTCTACTGCCTCGGCAACTGCGCGCTTTCTCCCGCCATGATGATCGACGGCGATCTCTATGGCTGTGTTGATAAAGAACGCTTCGATGACATTATCGCCGATATCGATCGGGGAGCTACCGCATGACCAAGGCTCGCACCGCAATCCGAGTTTACGTTCCGCGCGACGCCGCGGCCCTCTCGATGGGCGCCGATTCCGTAGCGCGCGCCATCGCTGCCGAAGCCAAGAAGCGCGGCGACAAGGTTGAGATTGTCCGCAACGGCTCGCGCGGCATGCTCTGGCTTGAGCCGCTTGTGGAAGTTGAGACGCCGGAAGGCCGCATCGCCTATGGCCCGGTGAAGACTTCCGACGTTGAAGATCTGTTCGGCACCGGCTTCCTTGAGGGCAAGGCGCACAGGCTGTGCCACGGCCTGACCGCAGAGATCCCCTATTTCAAGAATCAGGAACGTCTGACGTTCGCGCGCGTCGGCCTCATCGATCCGCTGTCGATTGAGGACTATCGCAAGTACGACGGCTATGTCGGCCTGACCAAGGCGATGGCGATGGAGCCGATCGACATCGTCGATCAGGTGACCAAGTCCGGCCTGCGCGGTCGCGGCGGCGCGGCCTTCCCGACCGGCATCAAGTGGAAGACCGTCCACGATACGCACAACGCGCAGAAGTACATCTGCTGCAACGCCGACGAAGGCGACAGCGGCACCTTTGCCGACCGCATGCTGATGGAAGGCGATCCGTTCTGCCTCATTGAAGGCATGACGATCGCAGGCATCGCCGTGGGTGCCACCAAGGGTTACATCTACGTCCGCTCCGAATATCCGCACGCCGTTGATACGCTGCGCGAAGCAATCCGCATCGCCAACCGCGCCAACTGGCTCGGCCGCAACATTCAGGGCTCGCCGTATCACTTCGATCTGGAAGTGCGCATGGGCGCCGGCGCCTATGTCTGCGGTGAGGAAACGTCGATGCTGGAAAGCATCGAGGGCCGTCGCGGTCTGGTGCGTTACAAGCCGCCGCTCCCCGCAATCGAAGGCCTGTTCGGCAAGCCGACAGTGATCAACAACGTGCTGAGCCTTGGCTCGGTGCCGATCATCCTCGACAAGGGCGCAGACTATTATCGCGACTTCGGCATGGGCCGTTCGCGCGGCACGCTGGCGTTCCAGCTTGCGGGCAACATCAAGCAGGGTGGCCTGGTCGAGAAGGCGTTCGGCGTTACGGCACGCGAGTTGATCGAAGGCTATGGCGCCGGCACGCTTTCGGGCCGTCCGATCCGCGCTGTGCAGTTCGGTGGTCCGCTCGGAGCATACCTGCCGGAACATCTGCTCGACACGCCGATGGACTACGAAGAGTTCACCAAGGTCGATGCGCTTGTCGGCCACGGCGGCATCGTGGTGTTCGACGACACCGTCGACATGGCTGCGATGGCGCGCTTTGCGATGGAATTCTGCACCATCGAATCGTGCGGCAAGTGCACGCCGTGCCGGATCGGCTCGACGCGTGGCGTTGAAACGATGGACCGCATCATCGGCGGTATCGAGCGTGAACGTAATATCGAGATCCTGACCGATCTCTGCGAGACGATGACCGACGGCTCTCTGTGCGCCATGGGAGGGCTGACGCCGATGCCCGTAATGAGCGCACTGCGTCACTTCCCCGAGGATTTCCACCGCCCTGTTCAGGCCGCGGCGGCAGAATGAATGAGATGCGAGGCAACGCCATGACGAGCGAAACCCAGCCACTGACGCTAATCAAAGAAAAAGACTTCGGCACCAAGGCCGCCCACGCGGTCGACAACAGAATGGTGACGCTGGAGATCGACGGCCGTGAAGTGACGGTGCCGGACGGCACGTCCATCATGCGCGCGGCGGCGGAGCTTGGCATCATGGTGCCGAAGCTGTGCGCCACCGACAGCCTCGATCCGTATGGCTCGTGCCGTCTCTGTCTGGTCGAGATCGAAGGCCGCCGCGGCACGCCGGCATCGTGCACCACGCCGGTTGCTGCCGGCATCAAGGTGACGACGCAGAACGACCGCCTGGCCAAGATCCGCAAGGGCGTGATGGAGCTTTACATCTCCGACCACCCGCTGGACTGCCTCACCTGCGCCGCCAACGGCGACTGCGAACTGCAGGACATGGCCGGTGAAGTCGGCCTGCGCGAAGTCCGCTACGGTTACGACGGCGCCAATCACGTGTTCGCCCGCAAGAACGGCGAGCAGAACGAGATGTGGCAGCCGAAGGACACATCAAACCCGTACTTCCAGTTCGAGCCCGCCAAGTGCATCGTCTGCTCGCGCTGCGTACGCGCCTGCGAAGAAGTGCAGGGCACGTTCGCGCTGACCATCGACGGTCGCGGCTTCGCTTCGCACGTTGCAGCCGGCATGGATGAGGACTTCCTCGCCTCCGAATGCGTCTCGTGCGGCGCCTGCGTGCAGGCCTGCCCCACCGCCACGCTGATTGAAAAGTCGGTGGTGGATCATGGCCAGCCGGAGCACTCGATCGTCACCACCTGCGCCTATTGCGGCGTCGGCTGCTCGTTCAAGACCGAGATGCAGGGCGAGCGCGTTGTCCGCATGGTCCCCTACAAGGACGGTGGCGCCAACGAGGGCCATTCGTGCGTGAAGGGCCGCTTCGCGTTCGGTTACGCGACCCACAAAGAGCGCATCCTGAGCCCGATGATCCGTGAGAAGATCACCGATCCGTGGCGCGAAGTTTCCTGGGATGAGGCCATCCAGTACGCCGCCGACCGCTTCAAGGCGACACAGGCGAAGTACGGCAAGGACTCCATCGGCGGCATCACCTCCTCGCGTACGACCAACGAGGAAGTCTATGCCGTGCAGCGCATGATCCGCGCCGCGTTCGGCAACAACAACGTCGATACCTGCGCCCGCGTGTGCCACTCGCCGACCGGCTATGGCCTGAAGCAGACGTTCGGTGAAAGCGCCGGCACGCAGGACTTCAAGAGCGTCGACCATTCCGACGTGATCCTGGTCGTCGGCGCTAACCCGACCGATGCGCATCCGGTGTTCGGCTCGCGCATGAAGAAGCGCCTGCGTGAAGGCGCCAAGCTGATCGTCGTCGATCCGCGCCGCATCGACCTGGTGAAGAGCCCGCACGTAACGGCCGACTACCATCTGCAGCTCCGTCCCTCGACCAACGTCGCCGTGCTGAACGCGCTGAGCCACGTTGTCGTGACGGAAGGTCTGGTGGACCGCAGCTTCATCAACTCGCGCTGCGACAAGGAAGACTTCGCCCGTTGGGAGAAGTTCATTTCCGACGAGAAGCACTCGCCTGAAGCAACGGAAGCGCTGACCAACGTTCCGGCTGCCGACATCCGCGCCGCTGCCCGCCTGTTCGCAACCGGTGGCAACGGCGCCATCTACTACGGTCTTGGTGTTACCGAGCACAGCCAGGGCTCGACCACCGTTATGGCGATTGCCAACCTCGCTATGGCCACCGGCAACATCGGACGCGACGGCGTGGGCGTGAACCCGCTGCGCGGCCAGAACAACGTGCAGGGTTCGTGCGACATGGGCTCGTTCCCGCACGAGTTCCCCGGCTATCGTCACGTGTCGGACGAAGCTACGCGTCACCTGTTCGAAAAGCAGTGGGGCGTGAAGCTCTCCGGCGAGCCGGGCCTGCGCATTCCGAACATGTTCGATAGCGCTTCGAGCGGCACCTTCAAGGGCCTGTTCGTGCATGGCGAGGACATCGTTCAGTCTGACCCGAACACGAACCACGTCACCCACGCGATGGAATCGCTGGAGATCTGCGTCGTGCAGGACCTGTTCCTGAACGAGACGGCCGCTTACGCCCACGTGTTCCTGCCGGGCACCTCCTTCCTTGAGAAGGACGGCACCTTCACCAACGCCGAGCGCCGCGTGAACCGCGTGCGTCCGGTGATGCGTGAGAAGCAGGGCATGGCCGAGTGGGAAATCGTGGGTCGTCTGGCGACCGCCATGGGCTATCCGATGATGTACACGTCGGCATCGGCCATCATGGATGAAATCTCCGCGCTGACGCCGACGTTCCAGCACATCTCGTTCAAGCGTCTGGACGAAGTGGGCAGCATCCAGTGGCCGTGCAACGACGAGGCGCCGGACGGCACCCCGATCATGCACATCGAGGAATTCACGCGCGGCAAGGGCCGGTTCATGCTGACGGAGTTCGTTCCGACCTCCGAGCGCTCGAACCGCAACTTCCCGCTCATCCTCACCACGGGCCGCATCCTCAGCCAGTACAACGTCGGCGCGCAGACGCGGCGCACCGAGAACGTCGTCTGGTATGACGAGGACATCCTGGAAATCCATGCGTCCGACGCCGAAATGCGCGGCATCCGCGAGGGCATGATGATTTCGCTGACCAGCCGTATGGGCGGGACCACCATGCGCGCCAAGATCTCCGATCGCGTACCGCCGGGCGTGGTGCACACCACATTCCACTTCCCGATGAACGGCGCCAACGTCATCACCACCGAGAACTCGGACTGGGCAACCAACTGCCCCGAGTACAAGGTGACAGCGGTGCAGGTGACGCCGTCGAACCGTCCTTCCGACTGGCAGGACGAGTGGGAAGTACGCGAGCGCGAGAACAAGCGCATCGAGAAGCCGCTTGTCGCCGCCGAATAGGCGCGGCAGACATTCGAAGAGAGAAACGGCGGGCGCGTGAGTGTTTGAAATTTTCAAAAGCTCACGCGCCTTGCTTTTCTGCGAGGATCGGCGTCGGTCAGCCGTAGCAGGTGGCCGTTCTGTCGATTGCCACGCGGAGCCTCACGCCGATGACTACTGCGCAGCCGATGACAAAAATGGCCGCTGCAATGGCCGATAATCTCAAGACCGATGCGCCACGGGCTGATGAACCGGATGCCGCCGGACAGGGACGCCCTGCCGGGCAGCAGCTGGGTGCGGTGGATGATATGTGCTCCGTTCCGCTGGAGGCCATAGCGGTCGATGCGGCAGGCAACGCTGAACCGCTGGTGTGGCAGCTTCCCGAGGAAGTGGCCGTCGCCGTGCAGATCAACACCGAGCCCTACACGGTGATGATGGCGACGCCGGCCAATCTGACCGACTTCGGCATCGGCTTCGTGCTGGCGGAAGGCATAGTCGAGCGTCGCTCCGATATTCTCGGCGTGCTGGTGATGCCGGTCGAGAATGGCTTCGCTGTCGATATCGCCATCGACGAGGAAGCACTGGCGGAAGCGCGCATGCCGCGCCGCTCGATTGAAGGGCGCTCGGGCTGCGGGCTGTGCGGGGTCGAGAACATCGCCGATGTGGTGCGCGTGACCAAGCCGGTGCCGCATACCGTACGGCCTTCGGCGGCAGCAATACTGAAGGCGGCGCGCGAACTGCCCCGGCGGCAAACGATGAACCGCTTCAACCGCACTGTGCATGGCGCAGCCTGGGTTACGCTGGATGGCGAGATCATGCTGGTGCGCGAGGATGTCGGCAGGCACAACGCGCTGGACAAGCTGATCGGCGCGATGGCCGATGCGAACATCGAGCTGACGAGCGGCTTTGTGCTGATGACGAGCCGTTGCAGTTTCGAGCTGGTGCAGAAGTCGGCCACCTACGGCATTGGTGCGCTTGTTACCGTTTCGGCGCCCACGGCTCTGGCACTGGAAATTGCCCGCAAGGCAAACCTTTTCGTCGCCTCACCCGCCGGTGAGCGCGTTGTAATTCTCAACTCCTGAACGACCGGAAAGCTCTATCGCTATGGAAAACCGCGACATGATCCGCATGGCCAACCAGATCGCGGCCTTCTACGAACCCTATACGCGCGCCGAAGCCCTGAAGGGTATTCACGGCCACATCCACAGCTTCTGGGAGCCGCGGATGCGCAAGCAGATCTACGATTACATCGATGGCGGCGCGGAAGGTCTCTCGCCGCTCGTCACGGCGGCGCTCAGCGACAAGAAATAAGCGGGCTGATGGCGGCTCTCGGCTCAGGTCAGCCGACCGGGAGGCAACGCGCGCACGCGCCGTTGATGGCAGGGGCAGGTAGGGATGCCTCTGTACATCGAGCAGATGCGCCTGCTGTTCCGTCCGCATTCTCAGCATCCCGGCTGAACAAGCCGAAAACTGTTCGCCCGCGCGCAAGCCTTGATTAGGCAACGCGCGCTTCTCGCTGCGATTAACTTTGCAGCGCAGCGAGTCCTGCCTATCATCAGCGCACAGACGTATGCCTTCGAAGAGTGTTGCGGGCTGCGCGCTGCTGAGTTGGGAGAGGACTGCCATGGGCATTGCATTGACGCTGCAGGAATACCTCGACGACCGCCACATTCCCTACGAGGTTCAGCGCCACAAGCGCACGCACTGCGCGGTCGATACCGCGCGCGCCAGCCACGTTCCCGGCGAGAGGATCGCCAAGGCTGTCGTGCTGACACGTGAGGGCGGTTACATTCTGGCAATCGTGCCCGCGACGGCGCGCGTACGCCTCGACGTGATCGAGAACATGCTGCGGTGCCCGGTGGCGCTCGCCAACGAGGATGAGATTATCGAGCTGTTCCCCGACTGCGATCTGGGTGCTGTGCCACCGTTGGCCGAGCCCTACGCCGTCGATGCGTTCCTTGATGAAAGCTTCGACGATCAGCCGAATATCTATCTCGAAGGTGGCGACCACCGCAGTCTGGTGCGTATCTCGGGCGAAGCGTTTCGCGATCTGATGAAAGATGCCACGCGCGCGCGTATTGCTTTTTGATTGCGCTCGGCGACTCTCCTTCGGGGAGCCGGCCGCCGAGCGGAGCAGCTTTTGATTGCGCTGGCGACTCCTTTTCTGGCGCCTTGCGACTCCCCTGCGGGGAGCCAGCCGCAAGGCGCGGCCGCCGAGCGATTTCTTACCTGCGCTCGGGACTGCGCTCCGCACAGCCGGCCGCCAGCGCGTAATCGCGCATACCTAGATGTCAGCCGTCTTGTCGAGATGTGCGGCAATCAGCGGATAGACATCGTGCGATGCGTTTTTGCCGAAGATGCAGTCGATGTGTCCGTATCCCGGAATGACATGGCGGTCGTAAAGCTGACGGCCGTTGACCGCCGCCAAGCGATCAATTGTGCGTGCGGTGCTTTCCGGCCGGAAGCAGGCGTTGTCGCCGCCATGCACGAACAGGATCGGCAACGCCATGCGCTCAAGATGCGGCAGATAAACATCGCGACCTTCAGCATCCAGCAGCTTGCCTTCGCGCGTCAGCAGCGCGAGGTGCCGGAACGCCTCGATGTTCGCTTCGCCGAACATCTCCGCCAGCCCTGACGTGATCGTCGCGTCATTCAACTGCGCAAGGTTGTAAAGCCTGCCGTACAGCGCCGTGATGCGATTGCTGGTGGCTTCGCGCGTGCGCTCGGAACGGGGCACCGGCACGATCGCCTGCAGAACTTTGTCCAGCACGCGCTCGCGCAGCGGATCGGCGGTGGTGGCCCGTGCGTTCACAACGTCGATGCCGATGGCTTCGAACAGCTCCGGCGCGCGCAGGTAAGCCAGCATACGCTGCGGGAAGAACGGCACCACGTAGTCGGTAGAGATCTGCGAAATCACGGCTGAGCGCACGCCCTCAAGACCCGCAAGCATCGACATCGTGAAGGTGGTGGCGCCGAAGCAATGGGCGATGACCTGCACTGTCGGCGCACGCGTGATGCCGCGCACCTTGGCCAGCGCCGCCGGATAGTCGCGGATCGCCACATCATCAGCGCTCCACAGCTCCTGCGCATACGGCAGGTCAACACTGGCGCGATAGTCGAGCAGCCAGCAGTCGTAGCCCTCCGCCACGAGATATTCGAGCAGGTTGGTCTCGATGGTGTCGATGGAGAAGATGAGGCTGGAGACGCCCAGACCATGCATCAGCACCACCGGGCCTTTGGCGCCGCCGCGATAACGCGTGAGCTTCAGCGTTTTGCCGTCTTCCGTACGCACCAGATGCACTTCCGGTTCGGGTACGCGCAGGGTGCGTTTCTTGCGCGGGTTGAGCGCATCATAGCGGCCGGTGCGTGCCAGCACGCCGCCGTAGGTGTCGAACAGCTCGCGACTGAAGAAGCGTCCAAACTTGCCGACTGCGCGCATGCGATCGGCGGTGTTGGCGCCGCCCGTTCCGCGCAGCGTCTGCATCTGCACGTAGAAATCGGACGGTGCGATCTCCAGCATGCCGCGTGCCAGCGGGCCGAATTGACCCTGACCACCGCGCGCAATGTCAATGTTGAGACGGGTTGTATCGCGCCATAGATCGAGCGTTGCATCGGAGCGCACGACCTTGTGGCCATCGAAATAATATTCGGAGCCATCGCGCGCGGCGAGCGAGAAGCGATAGTCGAAACGTTTGGTTTCGACCGCAGCTTCATCGACGCGCATCAGATTGAACTTGCCGTCGAAGATTTCGAGCGGCTCAGGCGAAAGCGCCGAGCATTCCACCGTGCCGACGATACGGCCAGAACGTTGCGGATCGGCGACGAAGCGGTCAACATCGTCGATGATGACCGTGAGAGTGAAATTGCACGGATGGCCTTCTTCCTTGCCGCGCCGCGCCGCCGTTTCATACGGCAGTGCAACGGCCTGCGAAACGAAGCCCGCCATGCGCTCGGTGAACTCTACGCCCGCCGGGCGTGTCGTTTCGCGGCCCTGCGGAGCGGCAACCAGCAATGGCAGATCGTGACGCTGCGCATCGGAGAAGTCCCAGCCGCGATCCTGCGCCAGATGGATCATCGCGCGCTCGGACAGCGCCGTGATCGTCAGCAGCGGATTGACGCCGAGCGGCCGCGGGATGACCGAACCATCGCAAACGTAGAGGCCAGCGTGCACCGCGTTGGCGGGCGCATCGGGCCGCGCATCGAACACCTGGCACTTGTGGTTGACGACGCCGCTGGCGCGGTCATGGCCCATCGCACAACCGCCGAGCGGATGCACGGTGATGAGGTTGTTGCCGAGAATGGTTTCAGTGAGCGGATTGCGGATGTAGTTGCCGCCCGTCGCCAGCGTGGCGCGGCGCAACGTGCGATCCACCTTCTCGAAAATCGACTGTTGCGCCACCTTGGGCCAGACCAGTTTCAACCGCCCGTTTTCAAGCGCGATGCGGCCCTTGCCGTCATCGTGACTCATGACGAGATAAGTTTGCGTGTTGTTGACCGCGCCCTGATAGGCACCGAACAGCAGGCTTTCGCGACGGCGTTTGCGCTCCGCCAGAAAGTCGACGACGCCACGATCGGTATCCTCGCCCAGCTTGTCGCCGCCAATGGTGAGCAGCGCGGGCAGAATGGGCGCCAGCGCTGACGGTATCGAGCCTTCCTCGATGACCATACCGTCTTCAAGCTTGTCGGTGTTGCGCAGGTCGATCATGCCGGAAATGCACGGACCAACCGGGCCGGTATCGGCCACCGGCGGATCCCCCACGCCGATGCCGTTAATGCGCACGTCGTTGTTGTAGGCGAAGGCCAGCACATCACCGTTGCCGGTGAAGCGTTCGCCAAGCTGCTCGGAAACCGCAAGCCCCTCCTGACGCGAGCGCAGTAGGATTTCCGTCGATCCCAGTGTGCCCGCTCCGAGCACAACAACATCGGCGGTGATCGACTGGTCGGCGGCGGCAAATTTTTCGCGGTCATGGCCGAGTGCTTCAAAGAAAATGCGCCAGCGGCCGCGCTCCGGCAGCACATGCGTCACGCGCATTTCAGTGAAGATTTCCGCGCCGTGCTGAAACGCGTCGGCGATGTATGTCACCTGCACGGTGTTTTTAGCGCCAACGTTGCAGCCCGAGCAGCAGTCACCGCACAGCGTACACGCAGGCTGCTCAACGCCCGCGTAATTCACCTGTTTCTTGAGCGTGACGTTGATGGGCGGGCGCGTGATGTCACGATGGAACGCGTTGCCGCTGATGCCGAGAGCGTGCAGCTTGTCGAGACGCGGACCTTCATACGGCACCGGACGCAGCACATCCATCGCGCGCGCAAAGCCCTCCTGCCGCGTCTGATCCTGCGCCAGCTCCGGCGGCCAGACGGGATCATCCCACACACGCGGATCGGGCGGCAGCGAGACGTTGGCGTTGACCAGTGAACCACCGCCAAGGCCGCAGCCGACGAACACGTGAATGTCCTTGCCGAGCCGCAGATCATACAGCGCCGAGGGCGAACCGGACACGCGCTGACCTTCGCGCGAGACCTGAAACTGCTCCTGCGCTTCGATCATGCGATCGGGGAAATCGCCGATGGCAAACTCCTGCCCGCGTTCCAGCACAGCAACGCGCTTGCCAGCACGCGCCATGCGCGAAGCCGCAACGCCGCCGCCATAACCGGAGCCGACAACGACGACGTCATAACGCAACTTCAGATCAGCAACCGATTTCGAGAGGCGCCGCATTATTATTCTCCATTGGCCGGTTGCGGCGCACGTCTAAGCCAGCGCGCAAACCAGGAACGCTGAGGGGAAGGCGCGGGGATAGCCACCGATGCAACCGTCGCCGCATCTGGCGATGGCACCTGCGTCGGTGCGCTTTCTTCGCGCATTTCCCAACCGTATTCTTCTGCCATCAAAATCATCGCACGCTCGGCCAGCGCCGTGATCGTCAGCAAGGGATGTATGCCCAGCGGGCACGGAATGACCGCGCCATCGCAGACATAAAGTCCGCGATGGATCGCACCGGGATTGGCTTCAACGCTGGCGTCGAACACCTGCCCCTTGTGATTGACGACACCGGTTGCGGAACTCTCGCCCATCACACAGCCGCCGAGCGGATGCACCGTCATCGGGTTGCCACCCAGCGCCTTCTGCGACACCGGATTGCGGATATAGGTGCCACCGGTGGCGTAGCTGGCGTGTCGCAAGGCCTGATCGATATTCTGGAACGCGGGCTGATTTAGGGCGCCGTCCCATTCTATCGTGAGGCGATCATCGTCGAGGCGCATGACGCCATCGCCCGCGTCGTGACCGACGGCCAGAAATGTCTGCGAGCTGTGGACAGCGCCGCTGTAAGCGCCTTTGACGAGACTGGCGACGGTGTTCTGTAACCCATCCAGTTGCACCGGCGACGTGCGCTTCTCACGCTCGCCAAAGATTGCTGCTGTCGGCGCCAGCATGGCGGGCAATGCGGCCGCGAACGAGCTGGGCAGCGCGCATTCGCAAATCGCGATGCCGTCACGCACATCCGCCGTATCGCGCATGTCGATCAGTGCGTTTACCGCCTGACCAACCGGAGCTGCCTGCACCTTCGCCGGATGGCCGACACCGATGCCATTTACCGGAATGTCGTTGTTGTAGGAAAACGCGATCGCATCACCGTTGGACGTGAAGCGGTGCCCCAGCCATGGCGAAACAGCCAGCCCGTGCAGCTGCTGTGAGCGAAGCAGGATTTCCGTCGAGCCCAGCGTTCCGGCAGCCAGCACCACCACGTCGGCGGTGACGGAATACTGCTGGCCGCGCGCAGCATCGGCCTCAGTCGGCATCGCCAGAACGCGCCAGCCGTCGCGCTCGTCCTTCGCCAGCGACAACACCTGAATGCCGGTAAAAACCTCCGCGCCGAACGCAGCCGCATCGGCGATGTAGGTGCAGGCGGTTGTCGTTTTGGCTCCGACATTGCAGCCGCCACAGCAATCGCCGCAATCCGTGCATGCTGGCTGCTCGACACCCGCAGCATTGGGGCCTGACTTGAAGGCGACGTGCAGCGGAATGGGCTTCACGTTGCGGTCAAACGCCTGCGCCGCCAGATCCAGCGCCGCCACCTTCTGATAGCTCTGCGTCTTCGCCGACGGTTCAGGCCGCAGCATATGACGCGCACGCACGAAGCCTTCCGCCAGCAGGCGATCAGTGCGCAGCGGCACCGGCCAAGCTTCGTCCTGAAACACGCGCGCATCGGGCATCAGGCAGACATTGGCGTTGATGAGCGACGTGCCGCCCAGCCCGCAGCCCATCAGCACATCGACATCCTTGCCGACACGCACATCAAACAGCGCCAGCGGCGAGCCGATCCTGCCGTGCGTACCGGTGAGCTGCGTTTCGGCACTGGCGGCCGCGACGCCATCGGGGAAATCGCCGGGCAGAAACTCGCGGCCCCGCTCCAGCACGGCGACCTTGCGACCGCAGCGCGCCAGACGCGACGCGGCAACGCCTCCGCCGTACCCGGAGCCGACCACGACAACATCGTAGTGGGCCCTGAGCCTGGAAGCGGGCATCGAAAGCCGCGCCTGCATACGCCTTTACTCTCCCCAGATCGGCAGCGCGGAACCTATTGGCGGCACCCGCACGGAACAAACAAATCAAACGCCAGACGATGACCCACGTGGACGCGGTCGCTTCAAATCACCGACACGTATCTCGATCGGGCTCTCGATCAGCTCCGGACGCATCGGCCGCGACGTCACGATCGACGGCCCGCTGGAATCGCCCAGGCCGCGATCCTTGGCGTGCTTCCACGCCCAGCGCCGGGGCGCGTGCCGCAACCCGATCGGGTAGATCGTGACCTTGTTCGGCTCGACCTTGATACGCAGGAAATTTTTGAAGTCAGGGATCGCCATAGAGGCAAACGCCTGATCGCAATGCAGCCCCATGAAACAGCAGATTGTCAGGTAGGCGCCCCACACGAAACCCGCCGCGATACCGCCGAGGAAGATCATCGTCAGCGGGAAGATGACGATCGTGCGCAACAGTTCGCGGACATCGGGCGAAGTACGCAGATCAAGATTCTGCAGCACTTCACGTGCCTGCGGCCACGCCGTCTCCACCATCCAGAACGAGAAGTAGGACACGGCATAGTAAAGCGCGATCATCATCGCGATGTGCGCCAGCCAGTGCAGCGTGCCCAGCGCGGCCTTTGCCTTGCCGCCCCACTCATTGTCGGCATACAAATACAGCACCACCCATAGTCCGAGGCACCATATGCCCAGCACGACGTTGGTTGCCGCCGCCAGCGGTGCCAGCAGGAAGATGCCGGGCCACCAGTGGAAGTCGGGATCGTAAAGCAGTGTCTCGCCCACCGTCTTGCCGCCGTACGGCGTGGTCGAGAACATCCAGATGATCACCCAGTAGATGAAACCGAGCGCGACTGAGTAGCCATAGTTGCGGAACGGAAAGCCGAGCGTCGACATGCTGAGGCGGCGGCAGGTGCCGCGAGAGGGCCAGCATGAAGGCTCCTCCGTGCGCTCGCCGTCCTTCATCTTGCAGCGCAGATCGAGTTCGATCGATTCACCGGTGGCGGTGGTGATGGTACGCTTGTCTTTCAGATAATGCGTCGGCGAAAAGTACGCGCCGCCACCGCCGGCCGTGAAGAAGCTGGTGCCCGTTTCTGCGGAATGGTAGCGGCTGTAGTGATGTAGATCGCCCGAGAGCACGGCCGGAATGCGCGCGCCGGCATCGGTGGCGATCTTGGTGATGGTGGCGAGGTTGTCTTCGCCCTGCAGGCTCTCGTCGCGGTCGTAGTTCCAGCTCGGCTCCGGCGTGCAGAGGATGACCTTGGGCGCCTCGGTCGGGTGGCGCTTCATTTCCTCGGCGACGCTTTCGAAATAGAGGATCTGGCCGGCGTCGAGATACTGGGCAAGCTGGATGTCAGCGCCCCAGATCCACCAGTTGTGCGGCAGACGGATCGCGAAATAGCTGCGGTGCTGCGGACAGAGCCAGCCGCCGATGCGGTTCTCGCTGGCGTGGCCAAACCGCGCCTTACAGAACATGTGATCGAACGAGCTGAGACCGTCGTACCAGTCGTGATTGCCCGGCAGCACGAACAGCTTGCGGCGCCAGCCACCATCGGCAGCGGGCGGCAGCGCGGTGGCATATGGCATCGCAAAGCGCTCGCGATAGGCCTGACGGGTTGGGAATGGATAAACCTGGTCGCCGCCCATGATGAGCAGCTTCGGTGCCGGCAACGTGCCCGCGCCCTCCAGCGTCAGTTGCGGCGCACTGATGAGAGACGCGACGGCGTAGGTGGAATCGAACCCATCGCCAAGGTCGGCCACATAGTCGAACCACACCGAGTTGCCGTCACTGAGCTGACGCAGATCGGCGTAGTCGTAGCGGCTGATGACAGACTTCATCACCTCCGGCGCGAAGCCGTCGATGGTTGCCTGCATGATGCGCTGGTCAGCGTACTGACCGAATATCTCCGACACGACCGAACGCCAGCCGGTGCTGACAAGATGCGCAGGACTGTACCAACGCACCATCTTCGGCAGTGCTTTGATATCAATTTCCCCCGAGCCGCCGGCCATGCCGAACTCCCCCTTCAACGCCACGATATTATTTTTAGAACGGCACCCCGGCACGCCCCCATTGGAACGAGTCTAGGTTGGGTGCGGAGAGGAGTCTACAATGGCGGCAACGCCATGGCGGCCAGTGTTGCATCACGATCTCAGGGCAGATTTTTTGCACGGGCCTGGCACGCCATTCCTGAACGGTCGCCCCCGAGCGTACGGCATCACTTCACCCGATCCGCTGTTGAAACTGTTCGCCTGTCAGCGACTGCTGTCGGTATGACGACGACGTGCGGAGCGAGCCCCGGACATCAACCGGATGCGCGGCGACGGATGACGAAACGGATTAACGTTAAATCTATCCAAACCGCTGTATGGCCTCACTGGCAACCATGAGCCCCGATAGATTTCTCGACATGCCAAGGGCATCAGAGCATGTTCCGCGCGCATGGTCCCATGCGCCCCGCCATAGGAGGTACGTTGTGTTCGGCCGCGGATTTAACCCAGATCAGAAGCCGGTAAATGCGCCGGGCACACCAATCACCCCTTCGGCTGGCATCGCCACACCGCCATCCGCAGGCATCCGCGAAGTGGCTCCGGCAAATCCCATGATGTCCCCTGCCAAGAACGCCTCCGTCATCGGCCCCGATCTGGCCATCGTCGGCCAGAAGATCACGCTCATCTGCAAGAGCGCGCTTGTTATCTCAGGCGAGATTGCCGGTGACGTACATGGCGACGACATCACCGTCAGCGAGACCGGCAAGGTCACTGGCACGCTGGTGGCGCGCAATCTTTCGATCCACGGCGAGATTCACGGCCAGTTGCGCGGCGAAACGGTGGCCCTCTATGCCACCGCGCGCATCAATGGCGACATCACCCAGAAGAACCTGATGATCGCGGAAGGCGCGCAGTTCGACGGCCGCGTGCGCAAGGCCAAGGACGCCAGCGAATGGCAGCCTGCGCCGGATGCCGCCACCTTCGCCGCCCACAACGGCTGATACGCGGGGCGAGCGGCGCGCGGGACGCATCGCCTGCGACCTGCCTCGCCAGCGCAGTGCTGCAAGACATCTAAGGGTGCTGCATGGGAATGCGGCGCCCTTTTTTCACACCGGCGACAATAGCTCTCTTTTCGCACCGGCGACTCCCCTCCGGGGAGCCGGCCGCCGGTGCATGATTACCTTTTCGCACTGGCGAATCCGCTGCGCGGAGCCGGCCGCCAGCGCTGATTGGTGTGCGCGGCCCCGCGCAGGCCGCCGTCAGAGCAGCAAGTCCGAAGCGATCATGGAAGCTTTTTTAGACCGATGATTCACGCTTCGGACGATAGGGTCCGAAGCGATCATGGTCTGGTCAGGCGGAGTTCTTGTCGAGGCCGGTGATGCGATCGAGCAGCCGTGCCTTGCGCGGACGCTGGATGTCGCTGTCATCGCCAATGGCGTCTGACACATGCTCGATAGGAGCCTCAAGCGCAGCCGCGTCAAGCGCCTTCAGGAAGCCGCCAACACGGCGCGGCTCCGCAGCGGCACCCTCGCCGTCGGCACCGGACGGCATGGCGGGAGGCTGAGCAGCGGAAGCCTCAGCACCGGCGTCCGCCTCGCCCGCCGCACGGACGAGCCGGGCGACGCGGGGATCGTTGATCCGCTCCGCCAGCGGACGCTTCAGCGCCTCAGCGCTTTCAGCGCCGCGCGATTTGGTGGTCGGCACCGAACCCAGACGGCGCATCTCTTCCATGAAGTAGGCCGCCTGGCGGGCGAGCTTCTCATTGCTGGAAGCAACCTCGGCCCGCAGCGCCTGAATGGTGGTAGCCTGCTCGTCGGTCAACGCCGAAACCGCCGAAAGCCGCGCCTTCATGGCGATCTTGCTTTCCTTGACGCCACGGTCGTCCTGATCGCTGGCCTCATAGGTGACGAGCGCCGCCTTGAGACGCGAAATCTCGGCCGCCTGATCCTGATTGATCGACTTCAGGCGGCGGAACTCGGCCTGCGCCTGATTGTCGAGCTTGTCGACGGGAATCTCCTCAGCGGAGCGCATCGACATTGAACCATTGCGGCCGATGACCTTGGCCGGACGTACAGGATCGGCCGAAAGCGTAATGCTACCGGGCTTGGTTTCGGCACCAGCGCCGTTAACCGCAGCCGCCTCGGCCTTGGCAAGCTGCGATTGCAGCTTCGCCACTAGCGCCGCCTGCTCCCGCGCCTTGGCACGCAGAGCTTCAATCTCGGTACGCAGGGCCACTTCGCCATCATAACGCGGGTCGGCAAAGCCTTCGCGGCTACGGGCCGCGCGGGTGCTCAACGCAGCCTTGAGGCGATGGACCTCATCGGACTGCTGGGCGTTGATCTGGGTTGCTTCTTCAAGGGCGCGGGCCTGCTTGTCGCTGGACTGGGTCAGCGTGACGATCTCGCGATCGCGCTGGAACAGCAGCTTGCGGGCTTCCGATAACCGGCTTTCAACCTTGGGCAGACGATCCAGGATTGTCTGTTCGAGAACCCGGCGCGCGTTTTCGTGTTCTTCCAGCGCCGTGCTCTGATCGGCCACGTCGCCTTCAAGCTCGCTGATGATGGCGTCGCGCCGGTTCAGCTCGACCATCTGGCGGGCTGAGGCATCGGCGGCCTCTTCCACCTTTTTCTCGAGCTTATGAATGCGAATGGCGAATTCAGCCCGCAGCCGATCCTTGTCGGCCCGGATCTCCGCCTCGGTGACAGGCATGGACGCCTTGAGCGCGCGGGTGGTGAGCCGGGCGACCCGCTTGCGATAAAGCGGAGCGACGAACAGCGCCAGCAGCGCCGCCGTGAGGAAGCCCAACGCTGCGAGCATGACCATCTCGATCGTGATCACGCCTGCGCCCTCGATTGCGCGTAGCTAGGCAACGCACGCCCCTCGCTGCCGGTCCCGTTGCCGGCCATCAAATCACATCCGCGGATTATCCGATGAGCCCGCCAGCTTAGCAACGGCTTCATTGCCAAAGCCAACATAGCTCCACATCCCCCGCCCAGCGCCATCAGGAAGCCGGCCGGTGGTCGCACGGCGACTCAGAACGGATTCCACGTCGGAGAGCGGGTATACTTCAAATATCCAACATTGGCACCTAGTCGCAGGCCGATTCCAGAACGGATCGGCGCCAAGGTTACATTGCCATGCGTCTGGTACTGGATGCCCACGCCGCCAACGACATAGGCCGAGCCCTGCACGCCAGCATAGCGCTCGTAGATCTGATCGGGATGCTGCAGGTTGTAAACCAGCACCATGGTCTTGGACCCTTCACCGCCGAAGTCGTAACCGATTGACGGACCTTGCCAATATACCCGGTGCGTGCCCGCATCCTTGGTGTAGAGCGTGCCCTCGCCATAGCGCAGGCCGGCAATGAATGCGCCACCGCCATCGGTGCCGAGAATATAGCCGTTGGGCCGGCCGGATTTACGGAAGGCGTGCTCGATCACGCTGGCGAGCCCTTTGGTGACCGAGCCGAAAAAGCGGCCGCCAGCCTCAACGATCTCATCCTGCGAATAGCCGCCATCTCTCGGGCCGCCATCGGCGTGGCGCGGGGGCGGATCATAGGAGCCGCCGGGCGCGTGATAGGGTTCGCCATAGCCGCCCGGATCGGTATCGCCATAGGCCGGTGGGGGAGGACCTGGTGGCGGCCCACCGCGACGGGCGCCACCTGGCTCGCCATCATAGCGCCGATAGCCGTCATCCTCGGAATAAGCGCCGCCGGGACGATAGGGCGCCTGCCCGGCAGCGCCGCCAGGAGGCGGATCATAGCCGTCCTGCGGCGGGACATAAGCTTCATCTGCCGGTGGGACATAGGCGTCGTTGCCGGTGCGTCCCCCTGAATAGGCGCCATAGCCCCCTCCGGACTGCGCAAAGGCGGACGGCGCGCCGGCGAAAACCGCAACGATCGTCAGCAGCAAAAGCGTTACGAACGCGGCCTGAACTTTGGCAGGCAAGCTGATGGAAAAGTGGCGAGCGCCCGTTAGCAGCACCATGATCATCCGTTGTTTGCGCCGGGTTCTCGCCAGCCTGGGCGGCGTCCACAGCGGCAGTTGTTCGTTCTGGCCGCGCTGATAAGCGCGCGTATCACAGAACAAACTCGTGCAACGGAAAGTTCGCAAAAGTGTGGCCACAGCGCGCTGTAGCGTGACCTTATTGCGGCACCGACAGCAAAGGCTCGCGCCCCCACGCGATGAAGTGCGGATTGGCATAACCCTCAGCGCTCTTTCCATAGGAGAGCGGTTCGCCATCGAGCGTGGTGACACAGCCGCCCGCAGCGTTGAGTATCGCCTGCCCCGCCGCCGTATCCCACTCACTGGTTCGGCCAAGGCGCGCATAGAGATCCGCCTCGCCGCGCGCGATGAGACAGAACTTCAGCGACGAGCTTGCGCGCTTCTTTTCGGTGATCGGCAACTGCTGCAGAAATTCATCCGTATTCTGCGCAGCGTGCGAGCGGCTGGCGAACGCCACCAGCGCAGCACGATCGGGCTCACGCGTTGCAAGCCGCGTCAGGCTGCAGGACGCAAGCGTCGCGTTGCTGTCGTCGGGCTTGATGTGCGCTTCGAAAGCTTCATGCGGAGTGAGCGTTGCAAACAGCTCCGAACTTGCCGGCGCATAGATGATGCCAAACACCGGACGATGATCGACAACGAGCCCGATGTTGACCGTGAACTCGGGGCTGCCGCTGATGAAAGCGCGTGTGCCATCCAACGGATCGACCAGAAAGAACGTGCTGCCAGTCTCAGGCACCCGCCCGGCCGCAACCTCCTCCTCGGCAATCACCGGGATGCCCGGCGCCACCTGACGCAGAGCCTCGATGAGCACCTTTTCAGCTTCCTGGTCGGCAACTGTAACCGGCGTTCTGTCGGCCTTGGTCTCAACTTCGACGCCGGACTTGAAGTGAGACATTTCAATACGTCCGGCGGCGAGAACGGCGGGCAGCAATGCCTCGACCAAGCCGCGGTATTCCTCTAGCTTCATGAACCGCTCGTACCTTGATTCGCTTGTCCGGCTCCGCGCCGTTGGGTTGCGGTCGGGATGCGGGATGGATGCCACTGCTGCTTCGTGGACAGGAGTAACAGCATAACCGGGCATACGTTTGCATGACGTTGCGGCGCGTGTAACAGAAGGCAAGAACACTTCGCAAGCGGCCAATACCTGCTGGTTGTACCCTCAGGCTGTGCTCGCGGATGCGAAATCGCCCTTCGTTCGCCCAACGGCCGTGCACTTTGGACAGCTGTAACCGCTGTGTCATGCGGAACCGCGAATTTTCACTTAGGGGGCATTGATGGGCGAGCGCGCCAATCCGACCGACCTTGAACTCGCTGCACTCATCTCCAGCAAAATCTGCCACGACGTCATCGGCCCTGTGGGCGCCATCTATAATGGCCTTGAGATCCTCGATGAGGATGACGATCAGGAAGCCAAGAATTACGCGCTGGACGTCATTCGAAACGTCACTGAACAGGCCTCAGCACGGCTCCAGTTCTGCCGGTTCGCCTTCGGCGCCGCGGGCTCAGCAGGCGCGATCATCGACCTCGGCACCTGCGAACAGATTTCACGCGGCTTCGTTGGCAAGGGCAAGCACACGCTGGTGTGGAAGGTGACGCCCGGCCACATGCCCAAGGACAAGGCCAAGCTGCTGCTGAACCTTGTCGCCAGCGCCATCACCGCTCTGCCGCGCGGCGGCGAGATCGACGTGCAGATGGCTGGCACGATGGAGAAGCCGAACTTCCTGCTCCGCTGCAAGGGCACCAACGCACGCGCTCCGCTGCACCTGACGGAATTCATCGCTGGCGAAAACGCGCCGCCGCTCGATGCGATGACGATCCAGCCCTATTACACGTGGCGACTGGCGGCTGCGGCCGACATGCTGCTGGCCATTCTGCAGGACGGCGACGACATTCTGTTGTCGGCGAAATCGACCTGACGGTGACGCGCCGACAGGCGGATTAATACCGAACTGGATGCTGTGACCCGTCGTTGCAGACGCTTTTTAGTTCGCCCGACGCGGATCGAGATCATGAAAGCCGCCCTCACTCTCGGGGCGGCTTTTTCTTGTGCAGTAGCGGCTGGCGCCGCGCGAGCGGCCCTGTGTGCGTCTGACGAGCGTCGTTAATGAGACGACAGGTCAGCATGCGCGGACACATGCGACCCTTCTAGCAAGCCCGACGGATGTCGGAACTGCGTCAGCTTTCGTTTGTGCATCCACGTTTGGTGATGGCACGGCCACAAATCTGCGTACGTCTGCTCGCAGGTTGAAACTTGCGTAGGCTGCTGGTGCCTGTTGGTGGGAGGCGACGACGGCCATTCAATCAAGCATGGCAAAACGCTGTCGCGGCCTTCGCCCCAATACAGTCAAACTAGCCGCGCGATGCAGCGTAGCCCCAAATAAAAAACGCCCACCCTCAGTCGAAGGCGGGCGTTTGAAATCAGAGGTGTTCAGCTCAGCCATACGACCGGTGATGACCCTCACCGTAACGCGCTAGCTCACTGAGCTCCTGCATCGGCAGCCTGATCAAGAGGCGGCACGGAGGCGGAAGCATGACCGTGCTTCTGGCTGGCTGTGCTGGCCGCAACCGCAGCGGCAGCAGCTGCCTTGGCCGCATTGGCAGCGGTTTCGGCAGCCTGGGCAGCACGTTCAGCGGCGGCAGCAGCAGCGGCAGCGGCCGATGCGGCGGCAGCGCGATCCTCAGCCGAAGGCACGGCGGAAGCCGGCGCTGCAGCAGGAACGGACGGGGCATTGACAAGGCCAGCACCGCTCTGCAAGGCGCCAGTTTCGACCGCAGCTGCTACGGGCACTTCCGGAACAGCGATGGCCGTAGCGGTGGCAACTGCCGGCTGCACCAACTGCTGGGCTACTGCGGGAGCAACATCATCCAGAGGCTGCCCCCCAACCGCAGCAGCTTCCGCCGGCGGCTGCTCGGGCTCGCTCACAATCACGTCGGCAGCGGCGTGGGCTTGGGATGCATCGGCTGCACTTTCTGGCGCAGCGTCAGCGTAGGTCTCGGATGGCGCAGGCTCATCCTGCTGTCCGGCAGCGTCGGCCTGGACAGCTTCATCGGCCGAAGCGTCATGGTCGGTTGGAGTGCCGGCAATTGCGGCTGCGGTCTGGGGAGCTTGCTCGCCAATCGCTTCAGCTTTGCGCACCGGCGTGCCGGGATGATCGCCACCCTCTTCGCCGGTAGCGGACTGCTGACCGACCTTGCCGGCATCGCCGCCCCAGCAAACGGTGGCGCTGGCGGTGCAGGTGTATTCATCGAACAGAATGACGTCGATGAAGAGCTCACAGCTGACGCTCTTCTTGCCCGTCGAATAGTTGGTCACGCCATTCTGGGAAGCCCATTCGGAGATGTGCTTGTCGAGTAAGTTCTTGGCGTCGTTGGTCGGCCCCACCTTGCCGTAGTCGTTGACAGTGAAGCCAAATTTTTTGCAGGCGGCGTTAGCCGGCGTCGCGAGTGCTGCAACGGTGCCAAGGAACACCGTAGCTAAGGCGAGTTTAGGCTTAGCATGCATTGAATTTGTCCCCCGTAGGCGCAGAAACCTGTCCCGAAATTACAAAGCGTTATACCGGGGGCCGCAACCCCTTACTAGGCGACGCCCCAGCAAACATGTGTAAGGACAATTGCAGTGCAGTACATGCTGTGCACTGCATCAGTTCATGTATGGTGAATTGCCACCATTGGGGCCGATTCCGGAGTCGAAAAAGAAGCCGCTATCGAACGGACCGCCCGGCGTCTGCTTGTTGATCGACGGATCGATGTAACCGCCGTAAAGCGCGAAATAACGGGCGATTTCTTCCGGCGTAGAGCTACGCTCGACAGCGTATGCGCGGCTACGGGGAGCACGGCGCGCGCTCTTCTTTGACTTCGAGTATTCGCCAGCATGGGCACCCGGAGCGACGTACTCACCGGCACCCGACAGAGTGGCCAGCATCAGGAAGCCGGCGGCAGCGCAGACCCCCACGCAGATGCGAGAAAGGCTCATGATTTTAAGTCCTTATCGTTCTAACCACCCCAATGTGGGCCTCAAGATAGCCGAAAACACTCCGCCAGCGCGCAATTCCCGACCTGGGACGGCTTTTTTGGCGAACGTGTCACCCGACAACCACGCTTGCTAGCCCTTCGCTGCCGCACGATCCGCCTCCGACAGCGTCGAAAGTGGCCATGGCACGGCATGGGCCATCGATATCATGACCTTGATTCGGCGACCGATTCGTTAACGAAAGAAAAAATCCCGTACCATTTTGATACGGGACCCTTTTCGTCAGCTTGTTTTGCAGATGGTGGAAGTGCCCCGGCAGTTGTAGCCCATGCCACCCGGCGAACACTTGTAAGCGGGCGTGCTGACGCGATAGCCCGGCGTCGCGCCGCTTGCCATGAAGGCTGCCCAAACACCCCAGTCGAACGACTGCAGGATTGCTTCCTTGACCTGAAACTTGGCGCCGTCGACGGTCGTAGCGGTCCCGGACGCTGATTTCTTGAAGCATTTCGCTTCCGCGTCACCGGAAAATCCGGCGCACAAAACGGCAAGAGCCAGCGCGGCCCCAAAGGACAACTTGCGCATCGTCAGTTCTCCATCATCACCTACAACATCAGGTTGGCGGAGATTGCCTCAGGCGCGCGCCCTTGCCCATGGCCAGCGCGCGCCCAATCGAGATTGGTCGGGGATCCGTTGCCATACGGTGACGCTCCAAAGGCCTGAAGCGCCAGAGGATGCCGGATAAGTCAGCGTCAGGAATATTGGAGATTTACGGCCTTGGGGCCCTTGCCGCGCTTGTCGGGCTCGGTTTCAAACGAGATGCGCGCGCCTTCGTCGAGATTTGGAATACCAGCGCGTTCTACTGCCGTCACATGGACAAATACATCTTTCCCGCCGTCATCGGGAGTAATGAAGCCATAGCCCTTCTGGGCATTATAGAATTTCACAGTGCCGCTCTGACGCATCGCGAAATCTCCTGCGTGTAATCGTGAAATAAAAAAGCGCGGCCCATCAGGGTCCGCGCCATGAAATGCTCGGGTAACCATTCGCAATGCGGGGAAAATAAGCGCGGGTAGATCGACATGCGCGCCACGATCTCAATGCTAACTTCCGATTCCGCGGGGACGACTGTGCCCCAAGCGCGCGAAGTATCAGTGAAATTTATGGGGTAGGCAAGCTTTGGTGGTTATTTTTGTCGCACCCTAACGCGATCGTTACCGAGATCGTCATAATTGAAGTGCGCTCCGGCGCCCTGCGCCAGAATTTTCACCAGCTCCGGCATTAAACTCTGCAGGATTCCGCCGAGAGTGAACGGCGCATTGACGATGACGAGGCCGGCACCGTTCAAGCGTGTTTCATCGGCGCCGTCGCGGATCATCACCTCAAGCGCGACGGCTCTGGGCAGCTCCAGCTCGGTAATGCGTCGGCGGAATTCATCCACCGGACGCCGCTCCTTGATTGGGTACCAGAGCAGGAACGTGCCCGCCGCAAAGCGACGTAGCCCCTGCTGCAATGCCTTGATCAGTCGATCCAGCTCGCCCGGCACTTCGAACGACGGATCGACCAGCACAACGGCCCGCCGTTCCGGCGGCGGCAACAGCGACTTGACGGCTGTCCACGCATCCAGCCCCATGACCTTCACCTGCCGATCGCGGGCGAACAGATCCTCAAGCGTGAGCCGATCCTCAGGATGGAGCTCGTTCAGGATCAGGCGATCCTCACGGCGGATAAGATCGCTGGCGATGATGGGGCTGCCCGGATAGCGCAGCATCTCGCCCTGCGGATTGAGGGCGCGCACGCAATCCAGATACGGCGCCAGAACCGCGCGGTTTTCCGGCGTCAGGTCAGCGCGCATCAGACGGCCAATGCCGTCGCGCCACTCACCGGTTTTGTGCGCCTCGATGGCGGTGAGGTCGTAAAGCCCGATGCCCGCGTGCGTATCGATAACGCGAAACGGCGCTGGCTTCTGTTTCATGTATTCGAGCACGAGCGACAGCACTGCGTGCTTGATCACATCGGCAAAGTTTCCGGCATGGTAGGCGTGGCGATAATTCATGGGCTCACGCTTCGGCGTGCCCGCGCAGACTGTCAAGGCAATTAGGCTCTGACTGTCGCGGACATGCCCATCTGCATTCTTCTGCGCCCGGGAGCATAATGAGGCTGGGGCAGATCCCGACAGTTATCGCGATGATAGTGCGCGGTGGCGAGAGGTGCGCAACAGTCTGCGCTCGGCGGCCGGCTCTCCGAAGGAGAGTCCCCGAGCGCGACAAACAACCATGGCCGGCTCCGCGAAGCGGAGTCGCTGGCGCCAAGGAAAAAGAAGCCCGAGCAAAGGGCCTCACGCCTTGCGTTCCCACTTGCCGCCGCTGCTCTGCTGCCAATAGGTGACGGGACATCCTGCACCCTTGGCCGCTTTCCATTGGCCGCGCGCAATCTGCACCGCGTCGCTGTCGTTGCCATCGAACATATAGACGATGCGCACAAAGCCGGAAAACGCCTCGGCCTCGGCGCCATCGACCAGAAAACGCACGCCTGCTCCGTTCGGCGTTTCGCCCGTGGTGGTGAGATAGACCGGCTGGTCGGCGGCATGGCCATCCTTCGCGGTGCCGTGCGGAACAAAACTGTCGTCGCGAAACGTCCACAACGCCTGATCGATAACCGCCAGCCGTTCCGCCGACCCGGCCTGCACGACAGCGCGCCAGCCACGTTCCAGCGTCTTCTCGACCAGCACCGGCAGCACCTTCTCAAGCGGCTGCTGCTCCAGATGATAGAACAGCACTTCCGTTGCCGGCGCTTTGTCCGCTGCTGCCTGATCGGTCATCTTGAAAACCTCACGCCCAAGCCGATGCCGACGTTCCGCTTAGCGTCATGTCCATTGCACTAACGGGGCACCAGCGGGACGAAAACGCATCACGGCATGCACGTCAAACGCAACCGACATGACATCGTGTTCATGATCGCATCTCTGACGAGAGCGCACAGCAGAGTTGCTGCGCTGCAAAGGCAAATTACCCTTGCACCTTCTAACCCTCTTTCCTACTTATGAAAGTCCGGAACGGCGCCAGACGTGCGGCTGTCGTCCGTGTGGACGGTGAGCTAGGCAGCATCTTCGGGTTCGCTGCCGCTCCCGTCCGCTGAATATTCACACCCGCTCACACAGACCGGCTCATTCAAACCGGCTCAATCCATGTCCTGAGGAAGACGCGCCGCCTGGCTGCAGGCGCTAACGCATTGCCTGCTGTGATCTGGCGTGGTCGGTGCGCTGGTGCTGATCGCTTAGCGATCCGGCGCGCCCGACAAACTTGCAGGGCGCGCACCTTGTTATTGCTGTCAGATTGCGGAGCGGATTGCGCCCCGAGCCGCGCGTGACGCGGCGGCCGCATTACTTCTTGGCCAGATAGCGGCGCGGCACCATGCCGGCATCAACCAGCGCGCGCACGCAACGCGGCGACAGTGACTTGCGCTTCGACGTCATGCAGCTGCGCAGTTCCGGCGTGCCGATGGAGTAGGCAGCGCACAGGCGATAGTAGTCGCGCTCGCAAGCGGAGTTGACCTTCGCCGTATACGCATCAGCCGGAGTGGCGAACGCTACACCGAAGACTGCCGCCGCGCACGCAACGACCGCGCAGAAAACCGGGCGCACCCGGCTGTGTGAGCTCCTGTACATTGGTCCCTGTTCTCGTTTTTGAGTTTGTCCCGGGCTCACTGCCCGCGCGCCTGCTTTCGTCCCCGCCACAGCCACGCGAATCAAAGTTAACGCAGGCCCTGCCGTTAGGCCAGTAACAGCACAGCACGCTGGCTCAAAAAAGTGCTCTCAGCGCTTATGCTTAGCATAGGGATTTTCACCCTTGCGCAGATTGAGCCGCACCGGAACGCCGGGAAGCTTGAACGCCTGACGCAAGCTGTTGGTGAGATAGCGCAAATACGATTTGGGCATTTCCTCCGGGCGCGTACAAAACGCAACGAAGGTTGGCGGTCGCGTCGAAGGCTGCGTGATGTAACGGATCTTGATGCGCCGCCCACTAACCGCTGGCGGCGAATGGCGCGCCAGAGCTTCTTCCAGCCAACGATTGAGATCCGCTGTCGACACGCGACGGTTCCAGGTGTCGTAGGCTTCAAGCACCGCAGCGGACAGTCGCTCGACACCCTTGCCGCTCAACGCCGACAGCGTCACCAGCGTAACGCCCGGCACCTGCGCAAGGCGATCGTTGAGCGTTTCGCGCAGCGCCTTCAGCGCCTGCTGCTTGTCTTCAACCAGATCCCACTTGTTGACCGCGACGACAAGCGCGCGTCCTTCCTCAGCGATACGATCGCCGATCGTCAGATCCTGATGTTCGAACGGGCGCTCAGCATCGACCAGCAGAACAACCACCTCGGCGAAACGAATGGCGCGGATGGCATCCGATGCACTCAGCTTCTCGGCCGTTTCGGTGATCTTCGCCTTGCGCCGCAATCCTGCGGTATCGAACAGGCGCACCCGGCGACCGTGCCATTCGACATCGCTGGGAACGGAGTCGCGCGTCAGCCCGGGCTCAGGCCCGGTGATCATGCGCTCTTCGCCCAGTATCGCGTTGACCAACGTAGACTTGCCTGCATTCGGCCGCCCAACGATAGCGACGCGGATCGGCCGTTCAGTTGCGGGCAGCGGCTCGGCCGCATTCTCGCGGTCTTCCTTGAGGCCCAGCGCCGACAGCATCTCGACCATCAGATCGCCAAGGCCCTCGCCATGCTCGGCGGAGATCGCGACAGGCTCACCGAAGCCAAGTTCGAAGGCAGCGTAAAAACCGTCTTCGCCGGCGCGGCCCTCACACTTGTTGGCGACGAGGATGACGGGACGGCCTGAATTGCGCACGACGCGGGCGAACGACTTGTCATCCGGCGTGATGCCATCGCGAGAGTCGATGACGAACAGCACCAGATCGGCTGCCATCAATGCCGCTTCGCTCTGCTGGCGCATACGTTCGGCAATCGAGCCGCGCTTGGCCTCTTCCAGACCGGCGGTATCGACCAGCCGGACGGGGTGACCGCCGATGTCGGCCTGTTCCTCGCGCCGGTCGCGCGTGAGGCCTGGCATGTCGGACACCAGCGCCGAGCGTGTGCCGGTCAGGCGATTGAACAGGGTCGACTTGCCAACGTTGGGGCGGCCGATAATGGCGATGACGGGTTGTGACGACATGGGGAACTCGGCCGGCCGAAGGTTTGATTGAAGGGCTGCGCGGGCGCGCATGCTCCCGTGCTTATGGCGTATTCGCTGCCATCAGCATAGCCGGACCGCCCGTTCAGATACGTTAAGCCTCAGATCGGCCGTCAGCGCCGGTGCTGGAGCGAGGGGAGCGGCGCAGGCTTGCGAGGGGAACGCAGACGACATACGGCGCTATGCATGGGACGTGCGCAGCCGCATCAGTTGCATCAGCCAGTGCCGCAGGGTTTGGAGGCGTCGCGCTTTCGCGCCGATCAGTTGATCGCCAGCAGATTGGCCTTGTCGGTCAGCACGTACATGCGGCCCTGGGCCACGACCGGCGCGATAAACACCGGCTGGCCGAGCTCCTTCTGGGTCACGATGCGGCCGGTCGTTGCCTCAACACCCACCAGCGCGCCACCGGCAGAGGTGAGCCACAGCGTTCCGCCGGCCAGCGTCGGCCCCGCCCACGGCCCGTTGCCGGGCAGCTTCACGGTCCACTGCGTCTTGCCGTCGTTGCGCGACAGGCCCATCAACTGACCCTGAGTATCGACGACGAACACGCTGCCGCCCGCAACCCACGGCGTCTGAATGCTCGGGATATTTGCGGTCCACAGGCGCTCGCCGCTATCGGCGTGGGTAGCGACCATACGGCCGGCATGTCCGACGGCGAACACGATCCCACCATCGATGGCAGGGCGTGCCGCGTCGCTCATGGATGCGATCTGCGAGGTCGTGCGCGTGCGGGCCAGATTCTCCGACCACAGCGACGTGCCGTCCGAAATGCTGAGCGCCAGCAGGTCGCCCGATGGATAAGGGACCACCACCACGTTGCCGTCGACGGCAGGGCTGGCATTGTTGATCAAGCTGGCCTGCTGCGGCAGACCGCGCACCGACCAGAGTTCACCGCCGTCAGCACCGGCCAGACAGAAGAACCGTCCATCAAGGGCAATGACATAGACCCGGTCGCCAACCGCTGTCGGTGAGGAGCGGATAGGCGCCTCAAGCTGCTTTTCCCAAATGGCTTTGCCGGTTTGCGGGTCGAGCGCGACTACGTTGCCGAAGCCGCTGGCCGCATAAAGCCGGCCGTTGTCGATCGCCAGGCCGCCGCCGAAGCCGCCGCCATCTGAGCCACCGCCAAGTCCGAGCGAGAACCAGCTACCGCCACCGCTTTCGCGCTTCGGCTTCAGAGAGGTGCGCCACAGAGACGAGCCGGAAGTGGAGAATGCGCTGACGTTGCCTTCGGCATCGAGCGCGTAAATGTTGCCGCCATAGATGATCGGGCGCGCGGTGAGGCGGCCGGAACCGCTGGACCCTGTGCCCGCATTCGCTGTCCAGGCGGTATTGGTACCGCCGTTGAAGGCAAGATTACCCGGCGCGTTGCTGGGCTCGCCGCCGGGCTGGCTCCAATTGTCGTTGATACGCGGCGCCGGCAGCGTGATCGGCGTGAAGGCATCGGCCAGTTCGGTCGTCTCGGGCCCCTTGGGCGCCATGACCGGAACGCGCCGGCCGGGAAGAGGCACCTGCTTTTCAGCAAACGGATTGAGGTCGCCCAGCTTGGGCAGCGAGGGGCCATCGCCCGCACAGCCGGAGAGCAGCACGATGGAGCAAATCCCTGCTCCCGCCCAACAGCTCCGGTGTAGCCAGTCCCTCATGTGCCCCCGCTTGGCCTTCAGCTCAGTCTTTTTTGGCCGGTTCTGATGGCGATGTTGCACCCTCTGATGGCGTTGGCGTGGCAGCCGAAGACTGATCAGCATTTTCCGCAGCCGGTGCCACTGCCGCAGGCTTGGCCTCGTCGGCGGCCTTTTCACCAGCTGCCGGAGCGGCCGGCTCAGCCGTGTCAGCCTTCTTGCCGCTGGCAGCCAATTCGCCAGCTGCGATCTCAGCCATGATGATCTGCGCCCGGGTAGCGATGCTCTCCGGCACTTCCTGCTCAACAAACAGAGGCGTCAGCAGCGCACGGGCGTCGGTGAACTTACCGGCGCGGAATGCCGCCAGGCCCAGCAGCTCACGGGCGCTGTAACGCCACGGCGCCCCCTCTGCCATGAGCGGAGTGAGGCGGTTTTCCAGCTCGGCGAAATCGGCATCATTTAACCGCAGACCAGCAGCCTGCAGCGTCGCGAAACCGCGCAGAACCGAATCAGCCTGACCGTCAGTAGCGAGGCGCTCAAATGTTTTCAGAGCATCGGCGCGCTTGCCGTCGCGATACTGCGCTCCGGCGAGTTGCAGCAGCGCCAGTGCGCGATAACCACCCGATCCATCGGTCGCCAGCTTGTCGAAGTCCTGCTGAGCCTCGACGTCTTTCTTGTCGGCCATCTGGCGCAGCGCGGCTTCATAGCGGGCGCCGGAATCATAGGCCGCCGATATGCGCTGGCTTTCCCAATACTTGTAGCCCAGCACGCCCAGCACGATCGCCACAGCACCGGCGATGAAAAAGGTGCCGTAGTCCTTCCAGATCTTTTCGAGGCGTTCCCGCCTCAATTCCTCTTCGACCTCGCGGAAGAGACCATCGTCCTGCTGTGACATCGCTCGCTCTTTCAGCCTTGCAATCTGGCACGTTCATCGTCGGGCGGCTCAAAAAGGCCGTCGACAGGCGCATACATACCCCACGAAGCCCCCCGCGCAAGTCATTGTCGGCACTTACACCGATCAAGTTGCGCGCCAAGGCCGCTGCGGAAGCTCCGCTAAGGGGTTTTAATCCTTTTGGACGTCGTCCGACGCCCGCCCTCCATCCGCTTGAGCCCACCACCGCTATCAGCGCCGGTGACCTCATCCGCAGTACGCGTGCCAGTGTCAGCGGTTGCTCCGCTATCCTTGGTGGTCGCGCGCCGGGTCTTGGAGGGAGTTCCGTCGATCATGGAATAGGTGTGTTCCGGCGTCGGGAAGGCGCGGGTGCGCACATCGTGGGCGTAATCGCGGATTGCGTCCTCGATCACCTCGGCCACCTTGCCGAACTTCTTGACGAAACGTGGCACCCGGGGGCTGAGCCCCAGCATATCTTCCATGACGAGAATCTGGCCATCGCACGCGGGTGAAGCGCCAATGCCGATGGTCGGCACCGGAACGGAAGCGGTGATCCGCTCGGCCAGCGGCTCGGTGATGGCTTCCAGCACGATGGCAAATGCACCGGCTTCAGCCACCTGACGGGCGTCCTCCTCGATCGAGACCCATTCCTCTTTGGTGCGCCCCTGGGCCTTGAAGCCGCCAATCACATTCACGGACTGAGGGGTAAGGCCGATGTGCGCCATGACGGGGATGCCGCGCTCGACGAGATAACGGATCGTCGGCGCCATGCTCTTGCCGCCCTCGATCTTCACCGCGCCGCAGTCGGTTTCCTTCATGACGCGCGCGGAATTACGGAACGCCACCGCCGGGCTTTCCTCATAGGAGCCGAACGGCATGTCGATAACGACCAGCGCATGACGGGCACCACGGACCACTGCACGACCGTGCATGATCATCAGCTCGAGCGACACCGGCACAGTGGTTTCGAAGCCATGCATCACCATGCCGAGACTGTCACCAACAAGCAGGAAATCGCAGTGCTTGTCGGCGATGGCCGCGGTATGCGCGTGATAGGCCGTGAGGGCGACGATCGGATCGCCCCGGCGCTTCATCGCTGCAATGTCAGGCGCCAGCAGGCGCTTTGTGGTGCTGTGTACGGACATCTATCGAGAATACACCCTTTAAGGATCGCCGTCTTTGAATTTAGGGACGATGGCTCAAGTCGCTAACCACTCCCGCCTCGCCGTCTTCAACTCCAAACCCGGCTTTTAACCACCAGGCTGGCCCATCTGGTGTCGATCTGGCCCGTTTCCAAGCCGGTTGGGCTTGTTTGCCTTAGATTGTTATTTGAAAAAACTTCTAATTCATAAGCTTGCTAACGGAACCTTAGTCTTAAGATCATCAAATTGGGGCACCATTCGACAGTAACGTCAAATTTCTGCATTGGGGGTTCCCTTGCACACGTTAGCCATTTCCAGCATGAGCGTTTGGCCCCGCGGGCTGCGCCTTTCGACCGCCACCGCATTCGTCGTCGGCGGCCTTATCGTTGCCGCTACGCCAGAGCGCGCTGAAGCGCAGTTTTATCCCTGGGGCGGCTGGAGCAATGCCCAGCCCTGGCAGCAGCAAAAACAGCCGCGCCGGGTACGCCGGGCGCCACGGCAGTACGTTGAGCCCACCAACGAGAAGCCCACGGCCGCGCTGCCCAAGCCCAGCGGCCCGCTGGTGATCGTGGTATCGCTGAACCGCCAGACGCTGACCGTCTATGACGACGGCAAGCAGATCGCCAGATCGCCGATTTCGAGCGGTAAAAGCTCCAATCCGACGCCCACCGGCGTATTCTCAATTCTTGAGAAGAAGCCGCGTCACTTCTCGAACCTGTACAATGGCGCGCCGATGCCATTCATGCAGCGCCTGACCAATTCGGGCATCGCTTTCCACGCGGGCGAACTGCCGGGCTATCCGGCGTCGCACGGCTGCATCCGACTGCCGTACAGCTTCGCGCGCAACCTGTTCGACATCACTGAGGTTGGCGCACGGGTTATCGTCAGCAATGACGACCTGACCCCGGTGCAGTTCAACAGCCCCGATCTCATCAATCCGCTGCCGGCCGAAGTGGCCCACGACGCTGCGGGCAACGCGATGCAGACGGCTTCAGCCGGCGGCGTTTCCGATCTGTTGATCAGCCGGGCCAACGCGGCCACCGCTTCGCAGACCCTGACGCGGGGCATGGCCGCTTCGTTCCGTTCAAATGAGCGTGACCGCCTCGCCAAGGGCGTGATGGAAGCCGAGAACGCCAAGGCTGCCGCCGACGAGCAGGTTGCCGCTGCCGCTAAGGCTGTGCAGGACGGGAAAGAGGCCATCAAGACAGCGCGCGCCGAAGATGCGCGCCTAGCCAAGGTTGTGGGCACCACAGCCGCCACCGCTGCCAAGGAAACCAAGAGCTTCAAGGCCCTGACCGCCCGACTGGCGAAGATTGACCCCAGCAAACTGGATGCAGAAGCGCTGGAGAAGCAGTCTGCCAACGAGCTTGCCGAAGAAAAGAAGATGGTTGATGCCGTCAACGCGGCAGCAGCCGCCAAGAAGGCAGCAACGGAACAGGCGGCTAAGACGAAGCAGGCCATCGCCGACGCAGCGGCACTTGAGAAGGCACGCAAGATTGCTGCCGACGACGCCAAGCAAGCCGAAACGGTTGTGGCCGACGCCCGCAAGGCGCTGGCTGGCGCAGACGCCCTGGAACAGCGCAAGGACATGCCGGTGTCGGTATTCATCAGCGCAAAGACGGGCCGTCTGACAGCCAAGCTTGGCTTCGTCGAAGTGATCGACACGCCAATCACGATCGCCGACGAAGGCCAGCCGCTTGGCACGCACGTCTTGACAGCCACGCACTTCACCGAAGGCGATCGCAACTTGCGCTGGAACGCGGTGACGATGAGTCCGAACTCGTCAACGCCGGCCTACTCAACCCGCAAGAAGCGCCGTCATCTTGACGAAGAGTATGTTCGCAGCGCCGGCTACGATACCGATCCCGCGCACGCGCTGGAGCGCATTGAGATCCCGCACGACGTCAGCGTGAAGCTGGCTGAGCTGATGAAGCCGGGTTCCTCGTTTATCATCTCCGACTTCCCGCTGAGCCGCGAGACGAGCGAACGTACGGAGTTTGTCGTAGAACCGTGGCGCAGCCGCGCTGATAGCTCGTTCTATCGCTATTACTGATAGCCGGATCGTCCGCACAACGACTGTGGCCGATACAGCTGAACCGCACAAATGAAAACGCCGGATGGGTGACCCCATCCGGCGTTTTTTAGCAGGCGAGCCCAGCAGGCAGCGGGCAGATGGAATTTCACGACAGCGGCGAGACGCCGATCACCATCTGATGCAGATAAAGCAGGATGACCGCATAGAGCGCCGTGCCGATCACCACCACAAGAATGTCGTTGCTCCACGGTCCGGTGCTGCCGCTGAAAACGCCGGTAAGCTTACGGCGCTTGATGATGATCCGCTCATAGACTGCGAAGGCCAGGAAGCTGCCGAACAGCACCAGCGAGGCCAGATCGCCATTCGCGATAAGATGCGCCAGCGCCCAGGCCTTGATTGCAACCAGCAGCGGCTGCTTCAGCGCGGCGCTGATGTGCGAACGGAAAAACGCCGCCACAAATGCAATCATGGCCGGCAGCATCAGCGCCAGTGCGATGTGACGCGTCCAAACCGGCGGATCCCACAGCACGGGGTTCTTGCCCGGATGGAGCTGCAGCTTGTGGAAGCCCAATACGATCAGCGCCAAACCGATCAGCGACATTAGACCGAAGGCGATATGATAACCGCGCTTACCGAAGCGCGTGATCAACCCGTTCTTCAGATCTACATTCAGCGGCACAAGATGGGCTGTGAAAAACACCAGCAGCCCGATCACCATCACCAGCATGAGACCCCTCCCCAGGAATTCATTCCATCAACACCGCCCCGCACGTCGTGGCACCGCGGGCCGGGTTGCACTTACGGCAGATAACCGTTGTCGAGGTTCAGCGATTGCTGTGCAACCTCTTTTCCATTCGCGTCGACATGCATTGCCGCCCACGCAACATGCGTTCCCTCCTCATGGGAGGTATGGGACTGCAGGACGGCGTGGATCGTATCACCGCTCTTGGCCGCAATCGGTGACAGCAGCGGAAAATAGAGCTGCTCCCAATGCGTCGGCGGCGCATCCGGGGCGGTTGAAAGCGTGATGCCCGGCACCAGCTCCACATCCCACCAGACGACGAAGCCATAAACGGTTGCGTCGTCGGCAAGCTGCCAGCTCACCTCACCGGCGCGCGCGCCATCGGCGTCGGAGCCAAGCTCGACGGTATCCCAGACCTGCGCCGCCAGCAGCTCATCCGGCTTCAGCGTACGCACATAGATGTTGTTGAGGCTCATGGTGCGGGCGATCGACATATCGAAGCCGGTCTCATCCCACACAGCGAACTCGTTCTGGATGCGCGGCGCGATCACCGGCGCGACGTACTGCACGATGCGCTGCGGGATCATGACCCCGCCCGGCTTCAGAAAGCGCGCCTTTGCGTCCGCCAGCGTCTCGATGATGTGCTCTTCCAACGCGTAGTTGCCGAGCGTTTCCGAGACGATCACATCGACCTGCGGTGGATCTACCATCTCGGTGGAATGGCACGGAATGAGATGACAGTTCTGCGCGCCGTTGGCCTCGATCAGTGCTTCCGCCACCGCGCCGACTTCGGCAACCTCGTAAAGATAGACATCGCGCGCGCCGAGTTTGGCTGCCATCAGCGCCAGCAGGCCGGTTCCAGTGCCGATGTCCGCGACAGTCGTTTCGCCCTTGCGGATTACGGATGCCAGCGCCTTCTGGAACGCTTCATTGCGCGGACGGTCCGCGATCAGCGTACGGTGATATTCAATGCGCATGTCAAAGGCTCAGGTTGGGGCCGCGGATCTGATATAGAACGAGGGCGGTTGCAACGGCGAGGTTGAGAGAGTCGAGTTGCCCCGCCATCGGAATTTTGACGAGGCGTGTGCAGGCTGCGGTCAACTGCGGTGACAGGCCGGGGCCTTCGCTTCCCATCGTCAGCAGAACCGGTGCGCGATAGGAAACGGTGCGGAAATCCTCCGCGCCTTCCAGATGCGTGCCGACGATGTCGCCACGCCAGCCGCCGAGCCAATCGATGAAGGCAGCACGTTCGGTGCGCACCAGCGGCACAGCAAACACCGATCCCATCGTCGCGCGCACGCATTCGTGCGAATAGGGATCGCAGCAATTGCCGATCAGCATGATGCCCGCTGCGCCAACGGCATCTGCGGTGCGGATGATGGTGCCGAGGTTACCGGGATCGCGCACTTCTTCCAGCGCCAACCACACTTCGCCATCAGAAACCTTCACTGCGTTCGGAAGAGGCTGCCAGCGCTGCTGGAACACGCTGAGCATGTTCTGCGGATTGTCCTTCGAGGACAGCTTGCCGAGCACCGCTTCCGAAACTTCAAGGCACTCGACGCCGGATGCCAGCGCCCACGCAACCAGTCCCTTGGCAACACCCGACCCCGCGCTGCCGGAACGAAACACCAGCGTCTGCGGTGTGAAGCCGTTGTCGCGCGCCGTGATCAGCAGCGATGTGCCTTCGGCCACGAACAGCCCGGTTTCCTTGCGCGACTTACGCATCTCCAGCGCGCGGATGGCCTTGATGCGATCGTTCTGCAGGCTGGTAATGGGTTTGGGTTCAAGCATTGGCAGCGCCAGTCCAGCGTGTGAACAGCGACGCCGGCACCGCTCGCGCATCCGGTGCACCGCCCTCTTCGCGGATTGCAAGCTCGCCCGTCTGGAAGGCACCGCCGCGTCCAGCCAGCACTTCGCGGCAGAGCTGGTCGAACGCAATCGTTGACGCGCGGATGGCGTAAACTGTCAGCACCAGCGAGGCAGCGGGCGCCAGCAGCGCCGCGCAGTCGCGCATCAGCGGCGGCAGGCTGGTGAACAGATCCCACACCTCGCCTTCAGGCCCACGCCCAAACTTCGGCGGATCGACGAGAATGATGTCATAGGTTTTGCCGCGCCGTACTTCACGCGCAACGAACTTCGCCGCATCATCCAGTATCCAGCGGATCGGCGCCGCGCCGAGCTTCGACGCAGACTGATTTTCCTTGGCCCAACTGATGGCCTTCTTCGACGCGTCGACATGGGTGACGTGTGCGCCCGCTGCCGCTGCGATAAGAGACGCCGCGCCGGTGTAGGCAAACAGGTTCAGCACACGCACCGGCTCATCACCCGCCGCGCGCTTGCGCTCCTCGATGCGTTCCAGCATCCATTCCCAGTGCGGCATTTGCTCGGGGAAAAGCCCCATGTGGCGGAAACTGGCCAGACGGCAAATCATCGTCGCCGTACCGACCTGCACCGGCCAGCTTTCCGGCACCGGCTTGTCGATGCGCCAGCGTCCTTTGTCTTCATCGTCATCACCGGCAAACACGGCATTGGCGCTACGCCAACGGCTTTCCGGCGCGCGCGGCGTCCACAATGCCTGCGGTTCAGGGCGATCAACCACCACCGAACCAAACCGCTCCAGCTTGCGCCCCGCACCGCTGTCGATCAGCGAATAGCCGCCAAAGCCTGCCGTTTCGATGAGATCAAGATGCCGGAGCTCGGATGGTTCGTGCGAAGTTTTCATAGTTGCTGTCGGCTTCCTTGGCACCGCGTTAGGCTAAACCACTATTAACCGCACACGGATGTTCCGCTTCAGGTGGGAACGCAGCATGCTGGATCGCTCTAACGTGCAGCGTTCTAGCACCGCTGCACTTCAATCTGCGTAAGCAGCATGGAGGTATCCCATGACAACGTGCGCATGCGGCAATTGCCAGTTTTTCGACACGCAAGGCAAGATGACGAGACAAAAAAACCGCGATTCCGGCCTGTGCCGGTTCAATCCGCCCATGGCTCAGGCGGATGCGGGCGAGCCCGCAGTCTGGCCGCGCGTTGATTCGCGCGACTGGTGCGGACACTTCGCTGTCACCGTCGAACGCTTCATGACGGCCGCGGAGTAAGCCCGAAAAGTTGCAAGCTTAAAGCGCGGTGCGAGAGGCTTTTGAACCTCTGCGCGCCGCTTTGCTTTGTTTGTTGCGCTCGGCGACTCCGCTTTGCGGAGCCCCCAATCAGCACTGGCGGCCGGCTCCCCGCAGGGAGTCCGCCGGTGCAAAAAAGCGAAGCTTAGTCGAGGTCGGCAACGTCGACCGGACCGCCGCCCTTGATCCGCTGTGCCAGCGCACTTTCGATGAACTGGTCGATGTCGCCATCGAGAACCGCATCGGGATCGGTGCTCTGCGAGCCGGTGCGCAGATCCTTCACCAGCTGATAGGGCTGCAGAACATACGAGCGGATCTGGTGGCCCCAGCCGATCTCGGTCTTTGAAGCCGCCTCAGCGTTGGCCTTGTCCTCGCGCTTCTTCAGTTCCAGCTCGTAAAGGCGCGCCTTCAGCATTCCCCAGGCAATCGCCCGGTTCTTGATCTGCGACCGCTCCTGCTGACTGGCAACTGCGATGCCGGTCGGAATGTGGGTGATGCGGACGGCTGAGTCCGTGGTGTTGACGTGCTGACCACCGGCACCCGATGAGCGATAGGTATCGACCCGGCAATCGCTTTCGTTGATCTGTATGTCGATGTCGTCATCGACCACCGGATACACCCACACCGACGCGAAGCTGGTGTGACGGCGCGCGTTGGAATCGTAAGGCGATATACGCACCAGGCGGTGCACGCCCGATTCCGTCTTCAGCCAGCCATAGGCATCCTGGCCCTTGATTTCCATCGTCACGGATTTGATGCCAGCTTCTTCGCCGGGGCTCTCTTCCAGCGTTGAAACCTTGTAGCCGCGCTGTTCCGCCCACCGCATATACATGCGCGCCAGCATGGAGGCCCAGTCCTGGCTCTCCGTGCCGCCGGCGCCGGCATGCACTTCGATATAGCTATCGTTGCCGTCGGCTTCGCCAGACAACAGCGCTTCGATGCTGCGCCGCTCGGCATCGGCGGCCAGCTTCTTGAGCGAGGCTTCGCCTTCGGCCACCGTCGCGTCATCGTCCTCGGCTTCGCCAAGTTCGATCAGCGTCACGCCGTCGTCGAGACCACGCTCGATGTCCTGATAAATCGCGATCGAACGCTCAAGCTGCTGGCGCTGGCGCATGATCTTCTGCGCCAACTTCGGGTCGTTCCAGATGCTTGGATCTTCGGCGCGCTTGTTCAATTCGGCTAGGCGTAGCGGGGCAGTATCCCAGTCAAAGATGCCTCCTCAGAAGGCCAAGAGCCTCCTTGATGGAATCGACGAGCTTTTGCGCTTCGGCACGCATAGTTGCCCTCCGGGGGATGGGTGCGATTTCAGGATGTGCGGCTTGATATAGTCGCCGCTAACGAGACTGTAAACGCGGACGATACTGCGCGGGCCAATTGGCCATAGCGATCATTCGTTGCGCGCAGACTGCCCGGCATGACGCAATTTTACCAAAGACCGCCGCCGGAGCCGAACGTGGGCGCACGCCGACGCGGCGCGGGCTCGTAATATTCCTCTTCGATGCCGCCGGTCTGGTTATAGCCAGCACCACCACCGCCCTGATCGGAAAAACCGATGACGGAATAGGCGTCGTCCGGCTCTTCGTCGGGCTTGAAGGCTTCCATGAAGCTGTTGGGATCTTCCGCACCCGCGCGCAGGCCGGTCTGCAGGTTGACGCGCGCCAGCCGGATGCCCGGCGGAACACGGAACGGAGCGGCCGGCTTGTCAGCCAGTGCGGCCTTGATGAAATCGGCGAATACGGGCGCCGCCAGCTTGCCGCCGGTGTTGCCCTTGCCCATCGGCCTTGGCGTATCGTAACCGATGAAAACGCCGACCACGAGATCGGGCGAATAGCCGACGAACCAGGCGTCTTTTTCTTCGTTGGTGGTGCCGGTCTTGCCCGCCAGCGGACGGTCCAGTTTCTTCAGCGACTGAGCTGTGCCGCGCTGAATGACGCCTTCGAGAATGGAAGTCATCTGATAGGCGGTGTGCGGATCAATGATCTGCGGCCGGTCGTCAAAGATCTCCGGCTCTTCCTGTCCGTTCCAGGCTTCCGAGTTGCAGCCCTCACAGACGCGCCGATCGTGGCGCCACACCGTGCGTCCCCAGCGATCCTGAATGCGATCGATCAGCGTGGGGCGCACCTGATGGCCGCCATTGGCGATCGAACAATAGGCGGTGGCAAGGCGCAGCAGCGTGGTTTCACCCGCACCCAGCGACATCGACAGCACCGGCAGCAGATCGTCATAGATGCCGAACCGCTTGGCGTAATCGGTGATGAGCGGCATGCCGAGATCCTGCGCCAGACGCACCGTCATCTGGTTGCGCGATTTCTCGATGCCGAAGCGTAGCGTCGACGGACCGGCTGAGTGGGATTTCTCGTAGTTCTCCGGACGCCAGATGTCCTGCCCCGGCCCCTGCTCAATTTCGATCGGCGCATCGAGAATGATCGACGTCGGCTTGTAGCCATTGTCCAGCGCGGCCGCATAGACGAATGGCTTGAACACAGAACCGGGCTGACGACGTGCCTGAATGGCGCGGTCGAACTGGCTGATCGAGAATGAGAAGCCGCCCACATCGGCGAGCACGCGGCCGGTGTTGGGATCGAGCGCGATGATGCCGCCACCCACCTGAGGGATCTGCATCAACGTCCAGACGCCGGCCAGATTTTCAGGGTTCTTCGGCGCAACGTAAATCACATCGCCCAGCGCAACGACGTCATTGATCGTCTTCGGCGCAGTTCTCGTCTTGGCGGACCGGGCCCACTTCACTTCTTCGAAGGTCAGCTCGACGGCTTCACGCTTGCCGACCAGCGATCCGTCCTGCTGCTTCTCCGGACGCAAGCCGACAACAGCCTTGCCACCTTCAATCTTGAGAACCACACCGAGGCGCCAGGGCAGCAGCCCCGTCGGGGTCTTCACGTCGTCCAGCGCTTTGCCCCAATCGCCGTTGATGTCCAGCTGCTCGACAGGCCCTCGCCAGCCGGTGGTGCGGTCAAACGCGACCAGGCCATCGACAAGCGCGTTGCGTGCGAACTGCTGCAGACTGGGATCGAGCGTGGTGCGAACTGAAAGCCCGCCGCCGTAGAGCTTGTCTTCACCGAACTGCGACAGCAGCGTGCGGCGCACTTCCTCGGCGAAGAAGTCAGCCGCGAAAATGTGCGGGCCGGTCTGGCGCAGGTTGACGCCGAGTGGCTTGGCCTTTTCCTCCGCCGCTTCTTCAGCGGTGATATAGCCGTTTTCCATCATCTGGCCGATGATCCAGTCGCGCCGGATCAAAGCCTGCTTCTCGCGCCGGAACGGATGATAGTTGTTCGGGCCCTTCGGCAACGCTGCAAGATACGCGACCTCGGAGATGGAAAGGTCGTGCAGCTCCTTGTTGAAGTAGCTGAGGCTGGCTGCCGCGATGCCATACGCACCGATGCCGAAATAGATCTCGTTGAGATAGAGTTCGAGGATCTTGTCCTTCGAATAGGCGCTCTCGATGCGGACAGCGAGGATCGCTTCCTTGAGCTTGCGCTCCATCGAGCGTTCCGAACTCAACAGGAAGTTCTTCGCCACCTGCTGCGTGATCGTGGAGCCACCTTCGGCGCGCCGGTCGCTGCCGCTCATCTTGGCCTCGACGATTTTGAACACGGCGCGGCCGATGCCCTGAATGTCGATGCCGTTGTGCTCGTAGAAGCGCTTGTCTTCAGCGGACAGGAACGCCGCGATGACGCGCTTGGGAATGGTGTTGATCGGCACGAAGATGCGCCGCTCGCGGGCGTACTCGGCAATGAGCGAGCCGTTGTTGGCGTGGATACGCGTCATCACCGGCGGTTCGTACTTCGCCAGGCTTTCGTAATCGGGCAGATCCTGCGACGTCTTCCAGAGGATGTATCCAGCGCCAGCGGCGGCGCAGAGGAACACCACCACACCGGCAGCGAATGCGAAGCCCAGAAAACGCAGCAGCAGGCTCTTGCGCCGCTTACGCGGACGCTGCTGACGCGGAGGCGGCGGCTGTTGCTGCCTGCGACGAGGTGATTGGACGGGCGGATAGATAGGTTCGTCCGGGTATAGGGGCGGCTCGCGCATCAACCTCTAGGTCCGTTGATCCGTGCAGGGGCGGCGGGTCTGGCTTGTTTGCTGCGCGACCTCGACACGGGAGGGCGAACGCTGCGATCAAGGCACATTAGCACGGAATGTGGCATCAAGTCGTCGCCCTGCGGAGAATAGATAACGCTGAGACGGTTCAACGCGCCGTAGCCGTACGTCGGGAGAAATACGCATCAACGGCCGAACCAATCGAGGCGGCAACACGACGCTGCCACGCCGCCGACTGCAAAAGCTCCTCGTCCTTCGGGTTGCTCATGTAACCGAGCTCAACCAGAACGGACGGTGTATCTGCCTGACGCAGCACCTTGAATGCGGCCGAGCGCTGCGGACGGGAGGAAAGCGAGATGCTTTGGCCCATGCGCTTCACCAGGATGTTTGAGAAATCGGCCGAGAAGTTGGAAGTCTCGCGCTTGAGCAGATCAATCAGAATGTTGCGGACATCCCCTTCGCCCTCAAACGCTGACGTCTGCAAACCGGCAACGGCGTCCGAGTTGTTTTCCTTCTCGGCCATGCGGCGCGCCTCCTCGTCCGAGGCATCCTCAGAAAGGGTGTAAACCGTTGCGCCGCGAACATTTTTTGCCAGCCCCTTCTGGGCGATGGCATCGGCGTGGAGAGATATAAAGAGGTCGGCGTCCAGTTCGCGTGACATCTGCACCCGACGATCGAGCGGAACGAACACATCCGTTTTGCGCGTCATGCGCACATCGTAGCGGCCGCTGGAGGCAAGCTGCGACCGGAGCGCGAGCGCAACCGCCAGAACAACCGTTTTTTCTTTTACGTTGCCGGCGCTTGTCGTCCCCGGATCGATGCCACCGTGGCCAGCATCGATCACAACCAGCGGCTTGGCACGCGTCACCTTGGGGGCGCGCTCACTCTCAACGCCCGCCGATCCCGGCGATGGCGGAGAGGCACTCTTGGCAACTTCCCGCTGCGGCACGGGTGGTGTGGGTGAAGGTGACGGCTGTGCCTGAGCACCCGCACCCGTTCCGGCCCCGAAGGCGTGCGCCGAAGTTGGGACCAGTTCAATGATCAGCTCAACCGCCTGACCATCCTTCGGGGTCATCGCCGCGTGCTTGATGACAACCGGGCCATTCGCATCCATGACGATGCGCGCCTTGCCCTCCGACACCAGTCCATACCGGAATGCGGAAATCAGGCCGTGGCCCTTTTCGCCTGAACCTTCAGGCAGATGGAACGCAACCTCGGGGAGGTCGACGACGACGCGATAAGGATCGGCGAGCGTAAAGATCTCGGCCCGCACGCCGTTTGAAAGGCCGAGCCGGAATGTCGTCTGTTTGCGGTCCCCGGTCAGATCCGCATGCTTGGCCTGCGCGGCCTTGGTCTTCCGGTGGACACTGGCGGTCTGGGCATCGGCATCAGGGCTCGCCGTTAAATTCAACGCGAGCACAACAACAGCCGCCAAAACCAGCCGCGTTACATAGAGGGATGCGCCTCGAAATCGGAAAAAAGGTTCAGGAGCGGCCGCAGCGCGGGTTTCAAGGTCGCGATGCCACCGCGCCCTCGGCAAAACCCAATGATTATGTTGCAGATGCTGCTGCATCCTCCCCCGCCGGTCAGCGGCCCCCTGCGCAATCATTTTAACCAAACGTTTTCCGATTTTCCTACAAATTGCATGAGGTTGGTCGAAAAGCTCGCGCGCCGTGACTTATAACACGCTTGCAAGCCTACCGGCGAACCCGTACTTTCAACGTCGTTGATGCAGTGGCGCTCTTGCTTGGACATTTGTGCGCCGCAAGAACGAGTCGGACGGGCAACCGCTCAATTCGTTCGCGCCGGTTCGCCGTTCTCCGCATGGGACGGAGCCTCTGCAGCTTAGGATCAGTGGTTCGCTCCCGCGCCCGCATGCTTGCGCTCCGGGTCTTTTTGATCATGGAGCCTTTGCCCAACAGGGCCGAGCTTGCGCCCGGCGTGACGTAAACTGCCTGATTCCGCGGCAATCATCGCCCGTGCGCTCCGCCACATCGCCAGTGAAAGGCTGGCGAGAGGAGCAGGCGGCGTACCGCCCGGCCACCCCTTCCGACATGGGGGAACTTACAGCGGCAGCGTGACCGCTCGCTTCCGTGTTCGATGGTGAAAGATTTTTTCGCAATGCTGAACTTCGGTACCAGCCAACTGCAGGCTCCTGCGCGCTACCGTCGGCGCCGCGGAGAACGTCCGGCGCTGTCCGGCTGCGGACGGCTGTGTGCTGCGCCTCCATCCCCAACTTTTCATCTAACCAACAAAATCAAGCGCGCCTCAGATTGGCGCCGCTCCGTCCGTCACCCAATTCGTAGTCAGCGGATTGAGGCTGCAAGCGGCAGAGGGGCCAGCCCGCGCGCCAAGGAACCCCCAGCATGTCCAACAACAAGATGCTTATTGATGCCACGCATCCGGAGGAGACCCGGGTCGTGGTGCTCCGGAACGGCCGGGTAGAGGAGTTCGACTTCGAATCCGCAGCCCGCAAGCTGCTGCGTGGCAACATCTATCTGGCAAAGGTAACCCGGGTTGAGCCGTCGCTGCAGGCGGCATTCGTGGAATATGGCGGTAATCGCCACGGCTTCCTGGCCTTCAACGAAATCCATCCGGATTACTATCAGATCCCCATGGCCGACCGTCAGGCGCTTCTCGATGAAGAAGCCGCCGCGGAAGCTGCTGAGGAAGCGGCTGTCGACGCGCACGCCGAAGCTCTGGCCCGCCGTCAGGCTGCTTCCGGAGCAGATGACAGCGATGACGACGACGCCTCGCACGATGATGGCGACGAGGTGGTCGATATTATCGATATCGAGCCCCACGCCGGTGACGACTCCGACGATGACGACGCCGACCATGCCGCCGACGCGGATGGGTCCGATGCGCCGCGCGCCAGCTATACGGTGGCTGAGGCCGTTACCGCCGATGATCGCCTGACTGAAAACGTCGGCGACAACACCTCCTCGGCCGCCAACGAAAACACCTACGTCGATGTCGACTTTTCGGTGCTTTCCAACGTGCCTGCCGCAGAACCGGTTGATGCCTCCGCCGGTGACGCAGCCGCCACCGATGCCGGTGACAGCACCGCCGTCGCCGTGCGCAGTGGCAAGGATAGCGCCGCCGCTGAGGTTGAGCACGTCGCCACCGGCGAAGACGCGCTGGAAGAACTGGTCTCGCGCCCGCGTCGCCGTCCCCGCAGCTACAAGATCCAGGAAGTCATCAAGCGCCGCCAGGTCATTCTGGTGCAGGTCGTCAAGGAAGAGCGCGGCAACAAGGGCGCTGCTCTCACCACCTACCTGTCGCTGGCTGGCCGTTACACCGTACTGATGCCCAACACCGCCCGCGGTGGTGGCATCTCGCGCAAGATCACCCAGCCGCAGGATAGAAAGCGCCTGAAGGCCATTGCTGCCGAGCTGGAAGTGCCGGAAGGCATGGGCCTGATCATCCGCACTGCCGGTGCTGCGCGCACCAAGCAGGAGATCAAGCGCGACTTCGAATACCTGCTGCGCCTGTGGGAGAGCGTGCGCGACCTGACGCTGGAGAGCCAGGCTCCCGACCTCGTCTACGAGGAAGGCGACCTCATCAAGCGCTCGATCCGCGATCTCTATAATAAGGACATCGATGAAGTCGTCGTGGCTGGCGATGAAGCCCACCACGAGGCCAAGGACTTCATGCGCATGCTCATGCCGAGCCATGCCAAGAACGTGACGCTGTATCAGGAGCCGGAACCGCTGTTCACGCGCTTCCAGATCGAGCGTCAGCTCAACGCGATGTTCAGCCCATATGTGACGCTGCGCTCCGGCGGCTATCTGGTCATCAACCAGACCGAAGCGCTGGTGGCCATCGACGTCAACTCCGGCAAGGCAACGCGCGAATTCTCGATCGAGGAAACCGCCTATCACACCAACCTTGAGGCCGCCGACGAGATTGCCCGTCAGCTCAAGCTGCGCGATCTCGCGGGCCTCATCGTCATCGACTTCATCGACATGGAGGAGAAGCGCAACAACCGTGCGGTCGAACGCCGGTTGAAGGAAGCGCTGCGCTTCGACCGTGCCCGCATTCAGGTTGGCCACATCAGCCACTTCGGCCTGATGGAAATGTCGCGCCAGCGGTTGCGCACCGGCGTGCTGGAAGGCTCGACCTCGCAGTGCCCACACTGCCAGGGCACCGGCATCATCCGCTCCACCGAAAGCGTTGCGCTGGCGGTTCTGCGCGGGCTTGAAGACGCGATCATGGCCGGGGCTCGCACCTCACTGATCGCGACCACCACCCCCAGCGTCGCGCTCTATATTCTCAACAACAAGCGTCCATTCATCATCGACATGGAAGCCCGTCTGGGCCTGCCGATCATGGTGACGGGCTCTGACAAGCTGGCCGGCGCCAACTTCACGATCGAAAAGGGTGCCGCTCCGGTGCAGGCGCCGCGCCGTGCTGAACGCAATGTCGTCAACATGGAAACCGGCTTCGAAAGCGAAGACGAAGGCGGCGTCTATGAAGGCCGCGAGGCGAACGGGCACAGCCACAGCCAGTCGTCGCAAGGTCACAGCCACAGCCATAGCGAGCGTGAGCACGACCGCAACGGTTCGTCGGAAGAGGGCGGCTCGCGTCGCCGCCGTCGTCGCCGTCGCGGTGGACGCCGTGGCGAGCGCGAGAACGGCAATGGCTATGCCGCCGACAGCGCCAGCGACAATGGCGATTACAACGCCGAGCATGAGCATGACGACGCTCCGCAGGAATTCGACGGACTGGAAGATGCATATGCGTCGGAAGGCGGCGATAGCGCGGAACATCACGACGAAGCGCACGCCAGCAATGGCGACGGCGAAGGCGGCTCCGAGCGTTCGGGAGGCCGTCGGCGGCGCCGTGGCCGGAGGGGCGGTCGGCGTGGTCGTGAGCGCAACGCTCAGCGCGTTGAGGGCGAGGCTTCGGACGATCATGGGCCGCAAGATTACGCGGTGAGCGCGGATCAGCCCGACTATTACACGACTGTCGGCGACGGCTCTGATTACGTTGGCGACAACGGTGATGACGCCGGCCACCGGCATGACCATGCCGACGTTGCCGGTGTCGAAACCGCATCGGAGCGCGTCAGCGAGCGTGCAGCCGATGTCGTAGCTGAGGCTGCTCCCGCGCAGCACAGTGAAGCAACTGTCGAGAGCGCGGCTTCATCTGCTGAAGCTGATCGCAGCGTCGAGCCATCGTCTGACGCAGCCACGCCAACGGCTGCAGCTGAGGCTGACAACGCGACTGAAGAGAAGGAAAGCACGCCGGCTCCGCGCCGTTCACGGGCTTCCCGCTCCGCCGCTAAAGCTGCCGCTGAGGCTGAGGCCGATGCCGATGCCGATAAGGACGCTGCCAGCGACAGCGAATCTGCCGCTGCCAATAGCGACACAGAACGTGCCCCGGCTCTTGCCACCGTCAGCAATGGCGCGGCCGATGTCGAACACGCCTCTGCGCCCGCTGCTGAAGCGGTGGTCGAGCCGGCTGCATCGCCGCGTCGATCCAATGTCACTGGCGAGCCGCGTCTTGAGCGTGTCGTGATCAGCCAGTCGAGCGATGTCGAAGTCGTCACCGAGGAAGCCGCACCCACAGCCCCTGCACGCAAGGGCTGGTGGCAGCGCAAGCTCGGCGGCGAATGACGGCACACGGCGCGAAAGCTCGGCGCGCACAATTGCGCCGGGCGTTACCTCGCCGAAAAGCGCCCATCGCATAAAAACAAAAAGGCCAGAGCAGAAATGCTCCGGCCTTTTTGTTCTTCGTAGCGGACTGCGGATTTAACGCGGGGGGAAGGACGCAAGTCCGATCCGCTGGAAGCTAACGGGAGGGGAAGAGTCGAGGGGAACGCGAAGTAATAAGAGGAGCGCATCGGCGACTTTGTATGTCTGGCATCCAGAGGTTACGCCTCGCGCTTTTGCGGACCTGGAGCCTTTCAGCGGCTCCAGGTGTTTGTTGTGTCGTGCTTGTCGGAAAACCGGTTACCACTTTTCCGGAAGCACTCTCAATCATCGAGGGAAGCGACGATGGTTAGGGTCAGTCTGCATCCGGTGCTTCAGGAGCGTCAGGGGCATCCGGGCCAGCATCGGCATGCTGAGGTCCATGGCCACCGTGCGGGCCGGGGCCGCCATGACGCGGGCCGTGATCACCGTGCTTGCCGTGGTGACCGCGCTTGCCCTTGTCACACATCTTCTTGCCGTGGTGCTTGCCCGCGTGATGCGGGCCGGCGGTGAAGCGTGCAAGGACGTGATCGGCCACTTCCTTCTGTTCATCGCTGAACGATTCATAAAGCGGCTTCAGCGTCGCTGCGAATTCCTTGGAGCTGGCCGCGCTCTTGGTCATACGCTCGGCCATCTTCGTCATGCCTTCGCTGCGCTTCTCAACGCGCTCAAGCAGGTCTGGACGCTCACGCTTCTCGCCCTTTTCCTTGGCTTCCTTGCGCTCGGCGCGGCGCTCTTCAAACTTCTTTTTCCACTCGTCGCGCTGCTGCTTGCGATCGGCAGCACGGGCGCGGATCTGCTCTTCCAGCGGCGCCCAGAGCTTTTCCTGCTCCGGCGTCAGGTTCAGCGCAGTCTTGGCCTTGGCGATGTCTCCATCAAGCAAACGGGCCATTACTTCCGGCGAAGGGCCGCGATGCTTGTCGCTGCGCTCAACCGCTGGGCCATCAGCCGGCGGCTGCTGTGCCAGTACGATGGTGGCCGGGATAGTCGCGGCCATCAGCGTTACGGCAAGCGCGCGTGACAGTTTATTCATGGATTCTGCTCCTGATCCGTTTTCACCAGCAGCCGGGGGATTGCCGCTGTTGAACCTTAGAACGCAGTCGCATCTCCAATCCGTCGCGCGCCGACGAAAAAGTTTGAAAGAATTCTACGCTCTGTCGCCCGCCCACACCTGCAGGCGACGCGCCGCTTCCGCCATGTCGGCGGTGGTCCCCGCATAGGAAAATCGCAGGAACTGGCCGCCACGCTGGGCATCGAAATCGTTACCCGGCGTTAAGGCCACGCCAGCTTCATCAAGCAGAGTGCGCGCCAATGCCGCCGCATCCAGAGGGCCGGCGTCACGCAGAAACGAGCCAACGTTACAATAAAGATAAAATGCGCCATCCGCCGGGGCGAACTGCGTGAAGCCTGCTTTCGGTAGCTCCGCCAGCAACAGCTCGCGATTGGCAGCGTACACGTCGCGATTGGCTTCAAGCTCTTCGCGCGCATCGAATGCACCGAGCGCGGCGGCCTGCGCGATCGACGGCGGCGAAATGTAAAGGTTCTGTGTCAGGCGCTCGACCGCGCGGATCAATCGTTGCGGCACAACCATCCAGCCGATGCGCCAGCCCGTCATCGAAAAATACTTCGAGAAACTATTGATGACGATGGTGTCGTCGCTGCACGCAAGCGCGGTGTCGGCGGGGCGTGTGTACGTCAGGCCGTGATAGATCTCATCGGAGATGAAGCGCACGCCGTGCTGCTGACAGACATCAGTCAGCGCGCACAGCCGCTCCCGCGAAATCATCGTGCCGGTTGGATTGGCCGGGCTAGCGATCAGCAGCCCCTTGATGCCGTCGCGCTTGATGGCACGCAGCACGTCGTCAGGATCAGGCATCCAGTCATTTGAAGGCCCGGTTTCAAGCAGCACCGATCGCTGCCCCAGCGCCGACAGGATGTGCCGATAGCAAGGGTAGCCCGGCGACGGCAGCGCTACAGTATCGCCAGCATCGAACAGCGACAGAAACGTCAGCACGAATGCTGCGGACGATCCTGCCGTGACGGCTATGCGCTCGGGCGCAACGTTGAGGCCATGCTGGTCTGCGTAATGGCGCGCGATGCGGGCGCGCAATGCGTCGTTGCCCAACGCCATTGTGTAGCCAAGCGTATCATTCTGCAGCGAACGGGCGGCGACGTCGCGCGCTACGCGCGGTGCGGGTGTGCCGGGCTGCCCCACCTCCATGTGGATGATGTGCCGGCCGGCGTTTTCAGCTTCCAGCGCCGCCCGCATGACGTCCATGACGATAAAGCTGGGGACATCACTGCGCAGCGATGCAATCTGCCCCGCTGCGTCTGCGGTTGCGGTTGCCAGAGCCGCGGAAGCCGCCGCCAGTCGGTTCACCTGTTGATCTGTCATAGATTTTCCATCACGCAGATGTCATTGGGCATATTCGGGTTTTATCCGCATCGCCCCAAAACCGCCCACCGGACCATCCAGAATGCGCATCGCGGCGCAATGCGGGTGCCGGACGGCTGTATTTAGATCCGGTCACACAAGCGGTTTATAGGCCGTGGCACCGTCCCCATCCATGCCTTACGTTGACGCCGTTCAGGGCCACTACTAGGCTCGCAGCCGACCGTAAATTCCCTGTCAGGAGAGCTGGGTTCTGCCGACGATGCTGTCAATCACCAAGACAAAGTGGTCGCGGTTCGCCGCCTTCTTCGGGCTTTTCTGCTGCGCCTTGGTGGCAAGCCTCCCGCAGGATGCGTCCGCTCAGGGCGTGCCGCTCATCCGCGACACCGAAATCGAGAACGTGCTGAACGACTATGCGCAGCCGCTGTTCAAGGCTGCGGGCTTCGGCGCCGGTCGCATCCGCATGCGCATCGTGCAGAGCGATGCGTTCAACGCTTTCGTGCTCGATGGCAAGAACGTGTTCGTGCACACCGGCACGCTGATGCAGGCCAACACGCCGAATGAAGTGATCGGCGTGATCGCGCACGAAACCGGCCACATCACCGGCGGCCACATGGCTGCTTTGCGCGCGCGCATCGCCAAGGACCAGACCCGCGCGCTGCTGGCGCAAATTCTCGGCATTGGCCTGATGGTGGCTGGCGGTGTTTCCGGTTCTGACAGCCTCGGTGGCGCCGGTCAGGGCGTGATGTTCGGCGGCAATGAAGTGATCATGCGTTCGTTGCTGGCCGAACGGCGGCAACAGGAATCCGCTGCCGATCAGGCCGGCCTGACGCTGCTGAACGCAACCCGGCAGTCCGGCCGCGGTATGCTGACGACGTTCGAGCGCTTCGCCGCGCAGGAGTATATCTCCGACGCGCAGAAGGAAGCGTTTGCGCGCAGCCATCCCCTTTCTACTGATCGTCTCGCGCGGTTGCGCAAACTGGTCGAGACCAGCCCCCACTACGGCAACAAGGACAGCGCCGAACTGCAACTGCGCCACGACCTGATGCGCGCCAAGCTCTCCGGCTATCTGGAAAAGCCGCAGACGGTGTTCAACCGCTATCCCGCCACGGACAATTCGCTGCCCGCACGCTATGCGCGCGCGCTGGCCCGCTTCTTCCAGGGCGGACCGGGGGCGCTGGATGCCGCGATGGCTCAAGTGGATGGGCTACTGGCAACCCGGCCTGACTATCCCTATTTCTGGGAGGTGAAGGGCGATCTGCTGATGCGGTCCGGCCGTACAAGCGATGCTATTGCGCCGCTGCGTCAGGCTCTGAAGCTCGCCCCCAATGCCAGCCTGATCCGCGTTCAGCTTGCTGGCGCATTGCAGGAGACGCAGGGCGAACAGGGTGTCAATGAATCCATTACGCTGCTGCGCAAATCGCTTATCGAAGATGAGAACCCGCGTGCCTATCGTCTGCTCGCCAACAGCTATTACAAGATGGGCCGACGCCCTGAGGCCGACGCCATGATCGCGCAGGCCTACTTTCTCGAGGGCAACCTCAAGCAGGCTCAACTGTTCGCCAAGCGCGCCCAGACCAAGCTGCGTCAGGGCACGCCGGAGTGGCTGAAGAACGACGACATCATTAACTACAAACCACAAACCTGATCGCTCGCCTGCGCTCTGCGTTGCCATCTAGCTTTAGCGCTGCGACATCCCTTGAAAGGCTATTCTGCATGTCAAATCCCCGTCCGCCGCTGCTGCGTGTGCTTGCTGACAGGCCAGCAGCCTGGCTGGCCATTCCTGCCGTAGCCGCACTGGCCGGCCTGGTTCTGCTCGGTCAGTCGCTGGTGTCATCGCCAGCCGCCAACGCCCAGGCCGACGCGCCAGCCGCAGCCGCATCGGGTTCATTCTCGGCGCAGCAGCGCAGTGACATCGAAGCGATCGTGAAGAACTATCTGGTCACGCACCCGGAGATTTTCCTTGAGGTGCAGACCGCGCTGGAAACCAAGATGGAGAAGGAGCAGGCCGCTCGTCTCAAGTCGGTCATCTCCGAGAACGCGCGCGACATCTACCGCGATCCCAAGGCTGACATCGCCGGCAATCCCGATGGCGACATCACCGTGGTCGAGTTCTTCGATTACAACTGCGGCTACTGCAAGCGCGGCTTGGGCGACATCGTCAAGCTGGTTGAATCCGACCCCAAGGTGCGGGTCGTATTCAAAGAGCTGCCGATCCTTTCCAAGGGCTCGGAAGAAGCTTCCCGCGTGGCACTCGCTGCTGGCCAGCAGGGCAAATACTGGGAACTGCATCAGGCTATGCTGAACGCCAAGGGCGTGCTGAACGAGGCTACAGCGCTGCAGCTCGCCACCAAGCTTGGCCTCGACATCGACAAGCTGAAGAAGGACATGAACTCGCCGGAAGTGCTGGCTGAGCTCGCCAAGGCTGAAGAGCTGGCGAAGAAGCTGGGCGTCAACGGCACACCGCACTTCCTGGTTGGCGATCGCGCTATTCCGGGCGCTCCGGGCGACCTTTTCGAACAGCTTACGGCCCATGTCGGCGAGCTGCGCAAGGAAGGCTGCTCTTACTGCTGATCGCTGCGGGATAATGACTTACATAAAAGGCCGGGGTGGAGCTTCCATCCCGGCCATTTTTTTGGCGCTCGTTTTTGTTTGGCGCTCGGCGACTCCCCTCCGGGGAGCCGGCCGCCGAGCGCGTGATCAAAACTCTGTCGGCTTATCGCGTTCCGCCACCAGCGCTCGCGATGCCGTTGGCCATGCGGCCCACGGGAACGGTTTTTCCTCCGACGCGCAGGTCAGAAACTTGGCCGTGTCGCCAAGCCAAAAGGCCAGCGTTTCACCGAAGCGCGTAAGCTGCGCGTTGGGCGCACCGGAAAACAGCAGAAACAGAAACTGCGCGATTGCCGTCAGCGACAGCAGCGTCTGGCCGACGCCAAAACCAAGCGCCAGCACAACCATATAGAGGCCGCGCATCCAGGTCGTGCCGTTCGTGAAGCTTGAACGCTGCGCGTCGGTGCGCTGCGTAGTCGAATGATCGATCTGGGTCATCGGGTGTGCTCCTCATCGCATCGATCCCAACTGCATTGCAGATCCCGCAACGCGCCCCGAGCATCCCTCCGCGTGCTTACTGTTTTCTTAGCCGACCCACCGAATGGCCGGAAATCAGTTCCCCGCCGATACAATTTCCATGAGCTGGAATACGTTCCCTTCCGGGTCGCGGCCATCGCACAGCGGCCCCGTCAATCCCGGATAGGATTTGACCGGGCCCATGTCGACACCAAGCGCCACCAGCCGCGCCCGCATGACATCAATCGGCTCACTGACTGAGAACACGAGCTTGGCGTTGTTGTTGTCGCCGCGCCAACCGCCCGGCGGAGCGACATATCCGGCCCCGGCCTTTAGCAGTCCGATCTCGCACGGCCCCGCCTGCAGCACCGCCCATTCGCCTTCGATGTGCTGGCCCAGCAAGAAGCCAAACGCCTCCCGGTAAAATACCGAGAGGCGCTCGACGTCTTGAACATAAAGGATGATCCGGCTGAGCTGGGCCATCGCTTCTGAACCTTATCAGGCCAGCTTGAACGGCATGTCCTTGCCGGCGAAGAAAGCGTCGATGTTGTCGAGCGCTTCAAAGCCCATCTGGTTGCGCGCTTCGATAGCGGCCGAACCCAGATGCGGGAACAGGAATGTGTTGGGCAGGTCGTAGTAGCCCTCGTTGATCTTCGGCTCGCCCGCGAACACGTCGAGGCCGGCATAGGCCAGACGGCCAGACTTCAGCGCCGCGATCATGTCTTCGTCATTCACCAGATCGCCGCGCGCGGTGTTCACCACGATGGCACCCTGCGGCAGCTTCTCGATTACGTCCTTGTTGAAGAAGTAACGCGTCTCGGGCGTCGACGGTGCGTTGATGGAGAAGAACTCCGAAACGCTCAGCAGGCTGTCGAGGCTGTCGTGATAGACGGCGTTGTACTTCGCCTCGACCTCGGGCTTGGCGCGGTAGATGTCGAAGTAATGGATTTCCATGTCGAAGCCACGCGCGCGCTGCGCCAGCGCCTGGCCGATCTTGCCGAAGCCGTAGATGCCGAGCTTCTTGTTGTCGAGGCGCTGACCGACGAGTTGCAGCGGCTGCCAGCCCGGCCACGAACGCGTGCGGATCATGCGCTCGCCTTCCGATGCACGGCGGGCCGCGCCCAGCAGCAGCAGCATGGCGATTTCAGCGGTGGCGACTGTTACGCCATGTGGAGCGTTGCCGACCTTGATGCCGCGCGCCTTGCAAGCTTCCAGATCGATATGGTCAAAGCCGATCGAGAACGTGGAGATGCACTTGATGTTCTCGGGGATCTGATCGATCACCGCCTTGGGACACTTCTCGTTCAGGGTCAGAAGAATCGCGTCGACAGACTTCGCGGTCTCCAGCATCTCCTCGATGGTGATCTTAGGATCATCGCCATGGGCGATCACATCGTAGGTGGCGCGGGCGCGCTCCATGGCTGCGGGCGGCAGGGGCCAGGTGATCAGGATTTTCTTCTTGCTCATGGGAACGGGTTCTCCCCCTAAGGTATGAGTGCATCGTTGCTGGCGCGATCCATGCCGCAATGGGGCCGCTCTGACAAGCGCGGCGATGCCCTACAGCAACGCTTTGTTCACCATGCATAGTGAAACTCTGCCGGTCTCCAATCTGCAAATGCTGCGAATGCAGCAAATGCCGCACCTGCGCGTGCGGGCGGTACGGATCGCCCCACGGGTGAAGGTCACCCGCCAATGCTGAAAGTCGTCGTCGCCGTACTGGCCGTTCTCGCAGTTGCGAAATTATGGGCGCAGGATCGCCTGTATCGGGATGGCGCTGAAGAAGCGCTGCTGCAGGCCTATCGTGACCGCGCCATCGCTGCCTGCCAGAGCGCACCGCCGGAAGTATTATCCGCGAGCGCAATGCCATTATGGACCCAGCCCGCATCGGTGGATCTGGTCATCGGACGCACGGATGTCGATGTCCACATCTGGCAGCTCGACAGCGAGCACTGGCCGGCCCGCTTCCGCCATCCGCATGTGGTACTGACCCTGGATGACCGCGCTACGCCGATCTGCCGCTACGACGTTATTGAAGGCCGCGCCTACGTCACACAGATGTAGCTCCCTCATCCGTCGGTCTGTCCGCTGACATCCGCCCCGACCGCGCGCGCAATATCCAAAGCCGTTGTGCAGGCACGCGAGCGGCACCTGCGTTCGCTGCGCTGCAATGCAATTGCGCGTGGCTCACGGGACTCCTCCCAATGCAGCAGCGTGGCTGTGTCCGAAGCACATCAGGACAGGGAATAATTCGCGGATCACGGCTTCATGCCGCCTCGGGGGTTGTTCAGCAGTCTTCGGAGTTTGACAGGCCTCATACTGACGGTGTTACCTGCCCAAAAAGGGCGCTTCACAGCCTGCATCAGGCCGGCGGCGCACTTAACGATAATCGCAGGAGAAACGGCGGACCGGCCAAGCGCCGACTACCGTTGTGGGGGAGGACTGACGACCATGCCGAGCACCGACGCCATGTAACAACAGCCGCAACAAGCGAACTGCAATTCCGTCTCCGCGGCTGCCGGCCGCGATCCATCATCCGGCTTTCAATGGGCAAAATCAGGAATGCTCCTTACAGCCCGCAGGAAGCCCAAGCTAAGCAAACCGATGAACGCGGTTGCCTCCTGTGAGTGATATGAAATTCTCAACTGCCCTCGCCGCCGCTGCGGCCCTCAGCTTTCTCGGCGCCCTCGCAACTGCGCACAGCGCTGCCGCTGAAGACATCACGCTGGAACTGAACAAGCTTGAGAAATCCGAGAAGGGCTGCCGCGCCTATATCGTCGTCTCGAACCCGACGTCCACCAGCTTCGACACCTACAAGCTCGATCTGGTGCTGTTCCAGACCGATGGCGTCATCGGCCGCCGTCTGGCGCTGGATCTGGCCCCCGTCCGCGCCGACAAGCGCACGGTGAAGCTGTTCGACCTTGAAGGCACAGACTGCAACGGCATCGGCAGCTTCCTCGTCAACGACGTCCTGGACTGCCGCACGGCCGAAGGCCCGGTCAACGCCTGCCTGGCAGGTCTGAAGGTCCGCTCGCTTACCAAGGTCGATATTTCAAAGTAAGCGGCTGGACGCACCTGACGGAACAAACTTGGGCGGCTGGAAAAACGGCCGCCCTTCCCTTCGCATCGGCTATTGCCTCGTGTCAGAGGCCGCGCCGACCGTGCCGCGCCGAGACGGCACGAAATGTTTTATTCGTTCCAGGACCAGACGTCGGTTTACCGCTCGTTATTATCTCGCCCAGTAGGGTGCGAACTTAACCAGCGGCAAATGCGGCAATGTTCACGGGTCCAATCGGTAAGCAGAAAAATACGTCGTTGATGAACGAGTACGCGTCGCTGCTCGGCGATGCGATCCTTCGTCATCGCGCCCGTGTTGCTGAACGCTCGGCGCGTGTTGAAGCCGAGCTTGCCAGCAAGGTCAAATCCGAATTCATCGCCAACATGAGCCACGAGCTGCGCACGCCGCTCAATGCCATCATTGGCTTCTCGAAGCTTATGTCGGAACACAACGAGCGTCGGCTTTCCGACGCCGATATCGCCGACTATGGCGCGCTTATCCATGACGCTGCCGACCATCTGCTGGCCGTCATCAACAACATCCTCGACATCTCGAAGATCCAGAGCGGCAAGTTTTCGATTGATCTGCGCGACATCGATGTCGGCGAAGTTCTGCACGTTTCGGCCGCATCTTTGCGCCTCATCGCAGAGAATGCCGGCGTAGCGCTGAGAGAAAACATCGACCGCGATCTGCCATCGGTACTGGGCGACAGCGTGCGCCTGCGTCAGGTGTTCACCAACCTCATATCCAACGCGCTGAAATTCACCACCAGCGGCGGCACCGTAACAGTCTCAACTGCAGCCAGCGGTCCATTTGCCATTGTCAGCGTCAACGACACCGGCGTCGGCATGACCGAGGATGAAATCGCAGTGGCGCTCACCCCGTTCGGGCAGGTGGAAGCAAGCCACAACCGCTGGCGCGAAGGCACCGGACTTGGACTGCCGATCGCCCGCGCGCTCGTGAAGCTGCACGGTGGCGATCTCAAAATTGAAAGCACAAAGGGCGTCGGCACCACTGTGAAAGTGATGCTGCCGATTGCCGACATGGGACGCGGGGAAAGCGCAGCATGAGCGACGCAGCAACAATGCAGCTTGCCACGCCAGGCGAGGGCCGAAGCATGCCCACAGCTGACAAATCAATCGGCCGCATCGTGTCGGTTACCGGCTCGAAGGCGATCGTGCTGCTCGACAGCCAGCCGGGCGGCGTGGTCAACTTCCGTGACCGCCCCGACATGGGCACGCTGCTGGCCATCGACACGCCCAACACTGTGGTGCTTGCCATCGTATCGGCGCTCAGCGTTCCTGTGCCGGCGACGCGCGAGGACGAAGCAGAAATCTGGATCGCAGAACTCGGCCTTGTCGGCGAACTGTGGCGCGATCAGGAAGGCAATGCCACCATCTTCGCGCGCGGCGTCACGGCCTATCCTTCGCTTGGTAACCGTGTGCGCGTTGCATCCAAGGCGGAACTGAGCGCGGCCTTCTGCGGCGATCCCGACCGCTCGGTGCGCATCGGTTGCATCCGCCAGGATAGCACCATCCCCGCGATGATCCGCGTCGATGACCTGCTCGGCAAGCACTTCGCAATTCTGGGCACGACCGGCACTGGCAAATCTTGCACAACCGCGTTGATCCTGCGCTCCATCCTTGAGCGCAACCCGGCCGCGCACATCGTGCTGCTCGATCCGCACAATGAATATGCGACGGCGTTTGCCGAATGGGCCGAGGTTATCAGCCCGCGCAACATGCAACTTCCGTTCTGGCTCCTCAACTTCGAGGAAGTCGTCGAGGTCCTGATTTCCGATCAGTCTCGCAAGGCCGAAATCGAGATCCTGCAGGAGCTGATCCCGATTGCGAAGGCGCGCTACAGCGCCGGCCGCTCACGCGAAGCGCTGCGCCGTGCTGGCGTGCCGGAACAGGTGCGCTTCACCGTCGACACGCCTGTGCCCTACCGCATCTCAGACCTTACCGGTCTGATCGACGAGCGCATGGGCAAACTCGAAAACAAAAAGGATCTGTCGCCCTATCGCCAGTTGAAGCTGCGCATCGACTCCATCTCACAGGATGCGCGCTATGCCTTCATGTTCGGCTCGCTGACGGTTTATGATGGCATGACGCAGGTGCTGTCGCGCATCTTCCGCGTGCCGGTCAACAACAAGCCGATCACCATCGTCGAGCTGACCGGCCTGCCGACCGAAATCATCAACGTCGTCGTGTCGGTTCTTGCCCGCATGACCTTCGACTTTGCGCACTGGAGCGAAGGCAAGGTGCCGCTCAACATTGTTTGCGAAGAGGCGCATCGCTACGTGCCCGCCGCCGATCACATGGGCTTTGAGCCGTGCAAGCGCGCCATCGCCAAGATCGCCAAGGAAGGCCGCAAGTACGGTGTCTCGCTGTGCATCGTTTCGCAGCGTCCGGCCGAGGTTGATCCGACCATTCTCTCCCAGTGCAACACCGTGTTCGCGCTGCGCATGTCGAACGACCGCGACCAGGAGATCGTGACGTCCGCCATCAGCGATACCGGCTCGGGCCTGCTGGAATTCCTGCCGTCGCTTGGCCAGCGCGAAGCTCTGGCATTCGGTGACGGCGTTGCGCTGCCAGTGCGCATCAAGTTCGACGAACTTCCCGTCGGCTGCCTGCCGCGTTCGACAACGGCGCGCTTCACCGAGCATTGGCAGCGATCGGTTGGCGACGATGGCTTCCTCGAAAACGTGGTCGAGCGGTGGCGGTCATCCGACATCAGCGCAGTTGGCGATATCACCGGATCGGCCAGCTTCAGTGCTGAAGAATATACGCCGGACGATGACGAGGCCGATGAGGATGCCGGCTCGTTCAGCAGCGCTGCAAGCGCGCCCGCTCCATCGCCTGCCGCTGCTGCGCCGCGTGTAAGTGATCCCTATCGTCAGCCGCGCGCAGCCGTGCCTCCGGCCGAGGCCACGATGCCTTCCGCCGATGCAACGGCACAATTCCAGTCGCCGGCTGCGCCGGAGCCATCGTTGCGGCGACCACCGTCGAGCGATGCTCCGCCCACCCGCACTGCGCCCGCTGAAGCCGCGCGCGCATCCGGCGGAGACACGCCACTAGCCGGGCAGCCCGCCTACGCGCCGTCACGGCTATCAACACTTGCCCAGCAGGCCGCTGCCGCACCGCGCTCCGGGTTTGCTCAGCGCAAGGAAAATACACCGCCAGCCGACGCGCAGGAAAATGCGCCACCAGCCGACGAGCAACGCGAACAGCCCTCCACGCTGAAATCGTTGCGCGAGCGGTTGATTCAGCGGCAGCAGCGCTGACGCGCCGACGGCCGCGCAGAATTTGCAGCGAGCTGTGTCTATCAGCCGTGCTTCTGCGGATCGCCCTGGCGCATAGACACGATGCGATGCGGCGGCACGGGCTGCGCATCAGCCGGCTCGGCAGGCGCTGTGGCAAGCGTCTGACGGAAGCGCCGCCAGCTCAGCGGGACGGTCAACAGATAGATGATGCTGGCACCGGTCAGAGTTCCGAATGGATACGTGACCAGCAGCGCCACCACGCCGACCGCCAGAATAAACAGCGGCAGCACATACTCGCGCGAAATACGCTCGCCCAGCAGCTTGCCGGAGAATGTCGGGATGGTCGACACCATCATGAAGGCGATAGTCAGCGTATAGACGAGCACCACGTCCAGCACATACGGCGATGAGCGGATCTCTCCGAAGCCAAGGTGCTCGATGTAAACCGGCAGCAGCACCACAATGGCGGCAGCGGGCGTAGGCATGCCGGAGAAGTAGGCTGTCTGCCATTTCGGCTTGTCGTCATCTATCGCCACGTTGAAGCGCGCCAGTCTGAGCGCGGAAGCCAGCGCGAAGATCATCACGCAGATCCAGCCCAGACTTTTAAGATCGCCCAAGCCCCACGTGAAAATCAGAAAGGCGGGCGCCACACCGAAGTTCACGAAATCGGCGAGGCTATCCAGCTCGGCGCCGAAACGCGACGAGGCCTTCAACAGGCGCGCGACGCGGCCATCGATGCCATCCAGCAGCGCGGCGAATACGATCAGACCCAGCGCCAGCTCGTAGCGACCCTCAATCGACATGCGAATAGAGGTCAGGCCCGCACAAAGCCCCAGCAGCGTGAAGAAGTTTGGCACCAGCATGCGCACCGGCACCCGCTGCTGCCGGAACATCGACGCGCGGCGGCGGCGGCGTGTTTCACGCTCCAGCCGGGGAATGATCGGATCTATGCCCAACAACGCCTCCTACCGCGCATCCTGCTGAGAAATTATGCTGCGTGCGGCCGATCCGGAATGATCAGGATCTGCCGCACGCATATTTATCAGTTCCGACGTGCAACGCGCTCGGGCTCAGCCGACTGCAGATCAGCCAGGATCGTCTCACCCGCGACTGCAGTCTGCCCGATCGCAACCAGTGCATGGTATCCCGGCGGCAGATAGACATCCACGCGCGAGCCAAAGCGGATCAGACCCAGCCGCTCACCCGCCGCTACGTTGTCACCCTCATGGGTGAACGGCACGATGCGACGCGCGACCAGACCTGCAATCTGAACCACACCGATCTCAACGCCATCCGGCTTCTGAATGATCATCACGCGGCGTTCGTTTTCCTCGCTCGCCTTATCGAGTGCCGCATTCAAAAATGCACCCGGCACATAGATCGAACGGGCGATGCGGCCTGATACCGGCGAGCGCGTGATGTGAACGTTGAGCACGCTGAGGAAGGTGGAGATACGCACGCGCGGCTCCGGGCCAAGCCCCATTTCGATCGGCGGCGTCACCGTCTCGATGGCGGCGATGCGGCCGTCAGCTGGCGCGATGATCAAGCCCTCGCGCAACGGTGTGACACGATCAGGGTCGCGGAAGAAATAGGCGACGTAGAGCGCGGCGATCACGAACAGCCAGCCCAGCGGCTCCCAGATCATGAAAAACACCAGCGCCAGACCGGCCGCAATCGCGATGAACTTGTAACCGTCGCGGTTCACCGGCGCGAGGCTGTCTATGATGGTGTCGATAAGACCATGTCTGTTGGACACGAACTGCTCCTAGCTATGCATTTGCCGACCGGCGTACGCCCTACGGTCGCTGAGTTAATCTTTTGCCTGACGCTATTGTGGCGACGGCTATTCCAGTGGCACCGACACAAAACGGTGCGCACCGTTGGCATCTTCCAGCTCAAGCATGATGGTTGAGCGGTTGCCCTTTTTCTTGATGGTCTGCACCCGCCGCACGACATCCTTGGGGCTGCGAACCGGCTCGTTGGCAGCCTGAACGATCACGTCGCCAGGTCGAATGCCGCCGGGAACAGAACTCTTCGGGTCAACGGCGGTAACCACCGCTCCAGTGATATCCGCATCCAGCTCGAACTTCTTGCGCAGCTCGTCCGTCAGCTCGGCAAGCTTCATTCCCAACAGCTCTGTTTCCGCAGTCGCCGCGCCACCTTCTCCATTGGCAGCTGGCGCAGCGGCATCGGATTCATCAGCCAGACGACCAACAGTGACCTGCAGGATCTTGCGCTCGCCGTTGCGCAGCACTTCCACCGGCACAGTCCTGTCGATCGGCGTACGTGCCACCAGCTTCGGCAAGCTGCGCATGCCGGCCACCTGCTCGTTGTCGAAACGCAGGATGACATCGCCCGGCATCAGGCCAGCAGCCTCTGCGGGGCCGCCCGGTGTCAGCGCCGCAATGACAGCGCCGACGTTGTCAGGAATTTTCAGCGACGCGGCGATGTCTTCGGATACGGACTGGATCTTCACGCCCAGCCAGCCGCGACGCACTTCGCGAAATTGCGTGATTTGCTGCACCACCGGCACGACTGTGTCAGCGGGTACCGCAAAGCCGATACCGATAGAGCCGCCAGTCGGCGAGATGATCGCCGTATTCACGCCGATGACCTCGCCATCCATGTTGAACAGCGGTCCGCCCGAGTTGCCCTTGTTGATAGAGGCGTCGGTTTGCAGATAGTCGTCGTACGGGCCGGAGTTGATGTTGCGCGCCTTGGCCGAAATGATGCCAAGCGTGACGCTGCCGCCGAGGCCGAACGGATTGCCGATAGCCATCACCCAGTCACCGACGCGAATGGCGGCCGACGAACCGAACTTCACCGCCTTTAGCGGCGCCTTCGGCTTCACTTTCAGCACCGCGATGTCGGTCTTGGTATCGCGGCCCAGCAGCTCGGCCTTCAGCTTCGAGCCATCGTGCAGATTGACCTGAATTTCCTCAGCGCCATCGATCACATGGTTATTAGTGACGATGATGCCTTCCTTGCCATCGACAATGAAGCCGCTGCCAAGCGAGGAGACCATGCGGTCCTGAGCCGAGCGGCCGTTGCGGTTGTCGAAGAACTCATCAAAATATTCGTGATAGGGGGAACCCTTCGGCACGCTTGGGAGCGGCAGCCCCTGAGGGCCTTTGATCGCCTGACTGGTGGAAATGTTCACCACCGCCTCGATCAACTGCTCGGCAACCGGCGCGACCGATTGCGGGCCACGCTGCTGCGCGCCAGCCGATCCGCTGCACAGAGCGCCGCTTGCGATCAGCGTGAGGGCAAAGAAAGTGAACGCGCCAACCTTGCGGCATGGCATCTCGCTCGGCGATCGCCGCCGGGGCGAACCGAACATCCCTGGCAGCCCGCCAAATAACCGCTCGCGTCCGCTCCGCGCTGCAAGCGACCAACGACCAAGCACCGCCAACTGGTTCATGCTCTCTGCCTCCCGCCGGCGTCGGTCCCGTGCCGGCCGATTCATTGGCCTTTTACTTGCCACCGTAGCCCGCGCAAGCGGCGGATTGAGCACAATCGATAAACTCTTTCGTCCCGCCACGCGGCACCGGACTAAGCCCGGTCGCACCTTAATCCAGAACGCTAACCTCAACCGGTGCGAAGCACTTGCATCGAGAGTAATACGGAACAGTCGCGGCAAGTGGATGGCAAGCCTGACCGGCTGTCAACGAGACCTGCGGACAAGACGCGGAGCCGTGCGCGCAGTCAATTGAGCAAACTTCGCACCCAGCCTTAGCAAACGCTTCGGCCGGTCAGCCGCGGATCAACCATACCAAGGCCAACCCGCCGAGCACTGAACACCAGCCCGCCGTCTTCACTGTAGACTGCGGAAGCGACGCCACAGCCTCGAGCATGCGGTTGGCCAGATCGGGAACGAGGGCCCACAGGAGGCCCTCGATCACCAACACCAGTCCTAGTCCGACAACAAGGTCGCTCATGCCCAGCTACTGGCCCTAATTACTGGCCAGCGGCTGTCGGCTTCTTGCCGTGCGGATCAGCGAAGTACTTGAAGAACTCGCTGTCGGGCGAGATCAGCAGCCGCGTATCCGACGACTTCAGACCCTGCTCGTAAGCCTGCATGGAGCGATAGAATTCAAAGAATTCCTGATCCTTGCTGTAGGCCTCGGCATAAATCTGGTTACGCTCGGCGTCACCGGCACCGCGAATTTCCTCGCCCTTACGGCTGGCTTCGGCACGGATCACGGTTGCCTCACGGTCGGCGGTAGCGCGGATGCGGTTTGCTTCAGCGGTACCCTGAGCGCGGAACTCGGCAGCTTCCCGCTGGCGCTCAGCGCGCATGCGGTCGAACACCGAGTTGGAGTTCTGCTTCGGCAGGTCGGCCCGCTTGATGCGAACGTCAACCACTTCAAGACCGAAGTCGGCGCCCTCCTTGTTCACCTGCTGCGCGATGCGCTTCATCAGCTCTTCGCGCTTGTCGCGAACAACATCCTGGAAGGTTGCGCCGCCAAGCACACGCCGCAGAGCCGATTCAACGATCGGGCCGAGGCGCGATCGTACAGCCTCCTGATACCGCAGCGTCTGGTAGAACTTCAGCGGATCGACGATGCGATAGCGAGCAAAGCTATCCACCACGAGACGCTTCTGGTCCGACGCGGTCACTTCCTGCGGCTGGCTGTCCAGATCCAGGATGCGCTTGTCGAACACTTCAACGGTGTCGATCAGCGGCAGCTTCCAGTTCAGGCCAGGCTGGGTAACGACGCGCTTATGCTCACCGAAGCGCAGCACAAGTGCCTGCTCGTTCTGGTGCACGATAAACGCTGAGGTGTAGATGCCGACGGCCGCCAGGCCGAGGGCGATGACGATAATGGCGAGGAACGCGCGCATGATCAGTTGCCTCCCTCGTTGGATTCATCGCTTTTGGGGGTTCGATTCTGCAAGCTGTCGAGCGGCAGATAGGGCACCACACCCGCTCCCGCACCCTTGCTATCGAGAATGATCTTGTCGGTTCCGCCCAGCACTCTTTCCATCGTCTCCAGGAACATACGGCGACGGGTAACTTCCGGCGCGTTCTTGTACTGATCATAGACCTGCGTGAAGCGCGAAGTCTGACCGGTGGCGTCGTTCACCACCTGCTGCTTGTAACCCTCAGCACCCTGCAGGATGCGATCAGCCTGACCGCGAGCCTCCGGCACCACCTTATTGAAGTAGGAGTAAGCCTCGTTCTGCAGACGCTCCTGATCGGCGCGTGCAGCCTGAACGTCACGGAAAGCGTCGATGACTTCAGCCGGCGGATCGACCTTCTGCAACTGCACCTGATCCACCTGGATGCCGGCGCCGTAGCTGTCCAGCATGCGCTGCATCAGCGCTTGCACGGCCTCTTCGGTCTTCTGGCGTTCCTGCGTCAGGATCGGCTGAATCTTGGACTGGCCAACAACCTCGCGCATTGCGCTCTCAGCCACTTCCTTCACCGTGGTGTCAGGATGCTGGATGTTGAACAGATACTTTTCGGCGTCGCGGATGCGCCAGTAAACCACGAAGCTGATATCGACGATGTTTTCGTCACCCGTCAGCATCAGGCTTTCAGCGCGCTCATCACCCGTGGCAACCCGGCCGGAGGAGCGTACGCCGATTTCGATGATGTTCTGACGCGTCACCTTCGGCAGATAGATTTCATCGATCGGGTAAGGCAGACGGAAGTGCAGGCCCGGCGGATACTTCTCGATGAACTTGCCGAAGCGCATCTGGATGCCGAGTTCATCCGGATTGACGCGGAACGTGAACGCCTGCCAGCCGATGACGGCGCAGGTTATCGCCGCGATGAGGAACAGCAGCGGACCGGGAACGCCGCCGCCATGCATGACCTGTTTAACCTTGTCCTGGCCACGCTTAATCATTTCTTCGAGATCGGGTTGGCCATCGCCGCCACCGGACGGACCACGGCCCCACGGACCGCCGCCATTGCCACCGTTGCCGCCGCCACCGCCGCCGCTTTTCCAGCCGCCGCCACCGCCGCTGCCGCCACTCTGATTATTCCAGGGCATATATAGAAGTGTCCTTCGATTCTTTAACGCTGCGCCGCAGGCCGAATTGCCCAGCCGGCACCGGTGAAAGCTTCCGGGATTGCGCGGGAAGCCAGGGGGTGCTCGCTTATATGACAGGGTTTCCCCGGATCGCAAACGCGCCGAATAGATTTGGGGCCCCTGGTCAGTCGTTCAAGCTGAATTTCACGACAATAGTTTCAATATTAAGACGACCGATTAACTTGACGCCGCTCAAGAATGGCGCCGTTCAAGAACAACCAGCGTGGCGGTAAAATCATCGTTGGGTCCCGCCGGCAGATCCTCACGGGCGCTCTCGGTCCACCCCGTCCAGTCCGTAGCCGGAAAATAAGCATCGCCCGTTGGCGCGCCATGGACATCGGTGCGGTAGATCCGGTCGGCAATCGGCAGCGCGGCGGCGAAAACGGCTGTACCGCCGATAGAGGCAATCTCGTCGACGCCACGGCGCGCGGCACATTCCCGGCCGATGGCCAGCGCGGTTTCAAAATCCGCAGCCATGATCGCACCCTCAGGACGATAATCCGCATCGGTCGACAGCACGATGTTATCGCGCCCATCCAGCGGCTTCTTCAGCGATTGAAATGTGCGCCGCCCCATGATGAGCGGTTTGCCCATCGTCAATCGACGAAACGTTTTCAGATCCGAAGAAATGCGCCATGGCAGCGTGCCATCGCGGCCAATGATGCCGTTTTCAGCGATTGCCACTACGATTGAAACAACCATGCCGCGCGCAAACTCCTATACCGCCACATCGCCCTTGATGTGCGGATGCGGGTCATAGCCCGTCAGTTCGAAATCCGAAAATTCGAAATCAAAGATCGATTTCACATCTGGGTTCAGCTTCATCTGCGGCAACGGACGCGGCGCGCGCGAAAGCTGCTGCTCCGTCTGCTCCAGATGGTTCAGATAAAGGTGCGCATCACCGAAGGTGTGCACGAACTCACCCGGCTTCAGACCCGTCACCTGCGCCATCATCATCGTCAGCAACGCGTATGAGGCGATGTTGAATGGCACGCCGAGGAAGATGTCGGCCGAGCGCTGGTAAAGCTGACACGAGAGCTTGCCGTCCGCGACATAGAACTGGAACAGGCAGTGGCACGGCGCCAGCGCCATTTTATCGAGCTCTGCCGGATTCCAAGCAGTAACAATTATTCTTCGACTATCGGGGTCCGATTTCAATGTTCGGATCGCGTCAGAAATCTGATCAATTACTTGTCCGTCAGGACCCTGCCATGAGCGCCATTGAGCGCCATAGAGGGGGCCCAACCCCTCGAAAGGTCCAACTTTTTGCTCAGGTCCCAGCATTGGGTCTTCAGGGAAATAAGACCATTCCTCCCGCACCCACTCATCCCAGATATGAACCTTGTTATCGCGTAGATAGCGAATGTCTCTATCGCCCCGAAGGAACCAGATCAGCTCATGGATGATGGAGCGCACGTGCAGCTTCTTCGTCGTCACCAGCGGGAAGCCGTCGGCGAGGTCGAAACGCATCTGGTGGCCGAACACGGAAAGCGTGCCCGTGCCGGTGCGGTCATCCTTGCGCACGCCGTGGTCGCGCACCCGGCGCATGAGATCGAGATATTGTTGCATCGGCTTTTATATAGGTCGATTCCGGAGCAACGCAGTCACTGCGCTGCCCTCCCGCAGACCCATGCACGGGTATTTGGTCTCATCCGGCCTGAACCGCTGGCGGCAGCGTGACGAAATAGAGAGCCACCGCGATCACTCCGTTATAGACGGCATGGCAGAAAATCGTGACCCACGCGCTGCCCGTGCGCACCAGCAGCCACGAGAAATAGAAGCCGATCACCAGCACCTCGATGAGCCCGAAGACCGAATAGCCGAAATGCAGCGCCGTCCACAGCAGTGCGGTGAGAATACCGGTGCCGATCAGACCGAGCTGAGATTTCGCCAGACCGGAATAAAGGAAGCCGCGGAACATCAGTTCCTCAGAGAGCGGGGCGCCAATAGCGATGGCGATAAACGCCAGCAGCGCCGCGTCGCTCTCCAGCAACTCCTTGAAGATGCGCAGATCGCCGATCAGCACGTCCGGCGCCAGCCACAGGATCAGCGCGGTCCAGATGCCGGTGACCGCGAACATCGGAATGAGCGCCAGCCACATCACGCGCCAGCCGCCGCGCGGCTTACGCAGTGCCAGCACCTCCCATCGATCGGAGCCGAAGAAGCCGGCGGCGACAATCGTCAGCACGATAACGCCGACCTGCAGCAATATCAGCTGCAGAGCCAGCGCGAATTCCGGTGAACCAAAGTGGCCGGTTCCCGCGCCGAACACCTGATCGGCGACGACGTAAACCATCCCAGCAAACACCGCAGCGATGCCAAAGATGACGCCGGCTGCCGGCAACACCGACCATGCCGGCCATCCGGTGCGCGGAACGTAGGCTGGGCCCGATGCAGCGGCATGCGCAGGCGGATCGGTGTTTTCAGATGGAACTGTCAGCTTCCCGTCCCCCGGTCGAAACTATGAAGATCACGTGCCGTTTTCGGCCCGTTGTCCGGCCTTTGATCGGCGCCCGCATGCTTACCAATTGCTTGCGAAGATACAGCGTTGTCATATCCGCAGACTGCGCGGATGAAGCAGGCTTTTTTTCTGGCGCGTCTGGCTCTATATTCACAATGCTGGATTCGTCCAGCTATGGCGATAAACGCGGTCGAAATAAGCCGTTCGGACCCGGGGGCGGTACCCGGCGCCTCCACCAATTTCTCCCTGCCGCACTGTGCGACCGTCTCCCGCAGGGGAAAATGGCCGCTATCGGCAGGGAACCATGGGGGCGAACTAGGATCGACGAAGGTGTAAAGGGCTTAGCTTTTGCTCGGCATGGTTCCGCCGTTATCGGGCCGTTCAGAATAGTTGCAAATGACAACTATGCTGAGGCTGCTCTCGCTGCGTAATGCGGCGCGAAATGCCTAAACTAAGTCCTTGCCCTTAGCCGGGTAAGGCGCGGTCCGGAGGGCACCGGGCAACAGAAGCCCTCCATTCAATAACTCGCGCCGTGCCAGCCTTTATAGGATACGGCCGGGGGTGCGTTAGCCGGGGACTGACAGCGAGACCGATGGCGGCTGAGCCAACGATCGACTACGAGACCTTAACCCAGGACGCCATGCGTGGCGTCGTGCGGACGGTCCTTGCCCAGGCGGCCAAAAACGGTCTGCCGGGTGATCATCATTTCTATATCTCCTTCGACACCACCGCCTCAGGCGTCGTGCTGTCGAAACGGCTGCGGGACAAATACCCCGCGGAGATGACAATCGTACTTCAGCATCGCTTCTGGGATCTGCTGGTCTCCGACGCGGGCTTTGAGGTGAAGCTGACCTTCGACGGCATTCCCGAGCGGCTTGTTGTGCCCTTCAGCGCCATTCGCGTCTTCTTCGACCCGAGCGTGCGCTATGGCATGCAGTTCGATGGCCCCGATGGCGGCGAGCCTGAGCTCGACCAGGACGACGCCTTCACGCCCCGTCTGGCGGGCAATCCCGACGAGCGGGCCAATGGCGGCCGGACTGCTACCTTGCGCTCAACAGCTCCCAAGAAACCTCGGGTGCCACGCAAGTCTGGCTCCGGTTCCAAATCCGACGCTCCTGGCGGCATCGATCAGCCGACACCTGCTGCGACCACATCTTCGCAGCCGGAACTGAAGGGCGCGCCGATGTTTGAATCGGTCTCCATCAAGGATGATGAGAGCAAGACGGCTGACACGCCTGCCGCCGCTTCAACCGGCAACGGCAGCGGCGCTCAGATCGTCAGCCTCGACGCCTTCCGCAAGAAATAATGGGAAGGCGCTGAACGGCGCCTTTTTCCCGTTTCCCCTCGCTTCCCCCTCTCCCGGCTCATTCTCTTTACCTTTGCGTCTCAGCAATCCGGTTGCACCGACGCAACCGGCGGCCGACGCCTGCCCTGTCTGCCCGGCCGTCCCAGGTCGGGGCGATGCGGGGTGCGCGTCCTCGGTCACCAGAAGAATCGCTCTCACAGCTCTTTCCATGGAAAGATATGTCGCATATTCTTTCTCTGGAACGGAGAGTGATATGCCTGCCCGATCTCAGATTGCCATCGCGAAACCTGAAGCTGGCCCTGTGGTCACCAAGGCGGTTGTTCGCGCGGCGGATCAGCTAGGGCTTTCGGCTCGCACCGTGGCTGGCGTCATCGGCGTCAGTGAGGCAACTGTATCGCGCATGAAGCGAGGCAAGTTCGCCCTCGAGCCACAAAGCAAAGCTTTCGAACTCGGCGTGCTGTTCGTCCGATTGTTCCGGTCGCTGGATGCGATTGTCGGTGGCGACAATGCCGTTGCTGCGAAATGGATCGCTAACCCCAATCTGGCTCTCGATGCGCGCCCCGTTGAAAAGATGCAAACCGTGAGTGGCCTCTTCGATGTCATCGCCTACCTGGACGCACGTCGCGCTATCAACTGAGTTCCAGCGCTATGACAAGGCTTGCTGGCGTCTCGTCGAAGCTCAGCACAAGGTGTCTACACTCAAGCTCACTGACACGCTGGCCGAGCAATACCTGCTTGAAGAACTGATCGAGAAGACCAAACCGGTCATCCCGCCGGAATGCAGGCACCTCGATTTTCTATTGGCCACACCATTTCGCTACGACGCCGTCTACCCGAAAGGATCGCACTTCCGACGGGCGGGACGTACACCGGGCGTCTTCTACGCCGCCGAAACGTCGTCGACGGCGGTTGCCGAACTGGCGTTTCATCGCCTCCTGTTCTTTGCAGAATCCCCGGATACACCCTGGCCGCTCAATCCATCGGAATACACCGCGTTCGGTGTCGAGGTCGCATCCGACCGGCTGCTGGATTTATCACGGCCGCCGCTGGTGTCCGATTTCCACGTCTGGACCGATCTGACCGACTACACCGGCTGTCAGGCATTTGCCGACGCAGCCCGCACGGCCGGAGCTGAGGCCATCCGCTACCTCTCCGCACGCGACCCTAACAAGGGCTGCAACGTGGCCATTCTAAACTGTGCAGCGTTCGCCAAGTCGGCCCCTGTCGATCAAGAGACATGGCGCATGCGGTTCAGCGCCCACGGCGTGCTGGCGCTGTGCGAAGCTCCCGTCGGAGCGCTTGAGTTTCCGCGCGATACATTCGCCGCCGATCCTCGCATCGCGGCGCTGAACTGGGTGCGTGACGCTTAACGGCGCCCTGCTGCGACCGATCCACATTGCGCCACACCGCAATTTCCGCCCGCCTGCGTGACCAGCAGCCTCGCTACATCGAGCCGCATTAACCGTGAGTGTCGCCGCATGCGGGCGATCGTCCCCAGCTTTGCGGCGAGCCGCACGACACTCATCCGAAGCTGAATGCCGCCTGCGGATGCAGCGCGTATTCCGTTGCGTCGTTCGTTCAGGAACACGAGCGGCGTGGCCGCGACGGATACTTGGGCGCGGGAATTATCTGCATGGTGACGCCATTGCGCATATCGATATGCACGGACCGAAGCGCGCTGCATCCATGTGCACGTCCCGTGAACTGGACCGGCACACCCCTATTCATGAGCGAGACGTGCCAGCACCCGAACAATTTTATCGATCGGCGTCTCGACGCGACGCGCTGCGCTCATCCACGGCCGACAAGTGCTGCAAACGCCCTATTTCACTGCAAAACCGGACATCGATGTGTGCGCTGGCGAAGTATTGCGCCGTAATGATGCGTGATCGCGCGGGGTGCTGCGGCGCGTGTTTCGAAGTGCGTGATGCTGCACGCAACACTGCGATGCACGCCGCCTCGCACATCACCGATGCGTAGCGCAGAACGCGATCAACGACGCCGTCAGCAACGTATCACGTCATGCGTAGCAAGCATCGAGACGTGCATCTCAGAACAGTTGCGCACGATTGATGCACCGTTCACGCACGCAAACATCGACGAACAAAAAAATTCCCGCTACAACATCAGCAGTGAGATGAGGCACCGTATGCCCCAAACAGCTGAACCACCATTTGCACGCGCGCTCTCAATGGCAAGACGACGTCAAGCACGCAGGCGAGCAACCGTTCGTTATCGTCACTCCAACGCGACGCAACGAAACGGCCGCACTGCTAACAAACCTGAACCGTGCGGTCTGCGTTCAACGCCGACGCTGCAGCTTCGACGCTTTCGTCGGTGCCATCTTCAGCGCGGCCATGTTCGCTCCGGCCCCCAGCGCAGAGCCCACAGCCGCCTTCAACAGGCGCGCCGCTTTACCATCTCTTTCCAGATCAAGCGCCAGGCGCTGGCCCCGTTGATCACGGATGCGCGTCGCTCGGAAGCCGACCAGAAAACACCGCGCTACGCCGCACCGGCTGGTGTTAATCGTGCCGTTTCATCCCGTCGGAGCAGGCGCCGTCAGTCTATTGCGGCACGGATGCTGGGCCGCCTGTCGCGGGGGAGGCGCCCTGCTTCTACAGCGCGAAAGCCCATTTCATGCAGGGTGCGGCGCTGACCTGCAGCAACGCAGAACGCCCAATCCGGCACTCCGATCCGGCACAGAAATCAGTGCCATCAGCCAATAAAAAAGGCCGCGACCCTATCCGGGGCGCGGCCTGAATTTTTGCAGCCGTCACGGCCTTAACGCATCAAACCGCGCGCAGCGCCGCACGCGCCGGAGCCAGATCGCTCTCATCCGGCTTGCGGCCCACCGCCGTGTAACGCAGGCCCGCGGCATGGGCGAGCTCAGCCGAGAACACGTTGCGCAGGTCAACCAGCACGTCGCCCCGCATCCGGGCCTTGGCCGCCGCGAGATCAAGCCCGCGGAACTCGTTCCACTCGGTCACCGTCACCAGCACGTCGGCACCTTCAGCCGCCTCCAGCGCGCTGTCGCACCAGATCACGCCGGGCAACAGCGGATCGGCCTGCTTGCGACCCTGCGGATCAACCACCCGCACCGTTGCGCCCCGCTCCTGCAGCATCGGCACGATGGTGAGGCTTGGCGCGTCGCGCATATCATCGGTGTTCGGCTTGAAGGTGACGCCCAGCAGCCCAACGGTTAGCCCACGCACCGAACCGCCCGCCGCCGCCTCGATGCGGTGCGCCATGGCGATCTTGCGCTCGTCATTCACGCGCTGCACCTGCTCGATGATGCTGACGGGCGACTTGTTCTCCCGCGCGGTGCGGATCAGCGCCGACACATCCTTTGGGAAGCACGAACCGCCGTAGCCCGGCCCCGGATGCAGGAACTTGTCGCCGATGCGGCGATCCTTACCGATGGCGGAGGCAACTTCCTGCACGCCAGCGCCCACGACCTCGCACAGATCGGCGATTTCGTTAATGAAGCTGATCTTCATCGCCAGGAAGGCATTGGCGGCATACTTCGCCAGCTCCGCCGACTCGCGCCCGACGAACATCACCGGCGCATTGCGCAGCGCCAGTGGCTTATAAAGGCGGTTCATCACGGCGCGGCCGCGGTCGTCATCGACGCCCACCAGCACGCGGTCGGGATGCATGAAATCGCCGATGGCCGAACCTTCGCGCAGAAATTCCGGGTTGGAGCAAACGGCAAACTCGGCATCGGGACGCGCCGCACGCAAGCGCTCTTCGATCTCGCGACTGGTGCCCACCGGTACCGTGGACTTGGTGACGATAACGGTGAAGCCCTCAATGTGCGGCGCGAGCTCTTCCACCGCCGCATACACATATGAGAGATCGGCGTAGCCATCGCCACGGCGCATCGGCGTGCCGACGGCGAGCAGGATAACATCGGCTGCCTTTGCTGCCGGACCCAGCTCATTGGTAAAGCGCAGACGTCCCGCCTGCATGTTCCGCTGCAGAAGATCATCGAGCCCGGGCTCATAGATCGGCGACTTGCCGGCGTTCAACTCTTCAAGCCGCTGCGGGTCCTTGTCGACGCAGGTCACGTTCCAGCCGAATTCGGAAAAACAGGCCGCGGACACAAGCCCAACGTAGCCGGCGCCGATCATGCAAATGTTCATCTATCCCACCGCGAGGTCCGCTGGCCCGTGATTGGCCAAACTCCCCTCGCCTCCCTTCGCTTGAACAAGATCACCCGAATATTAGACTCAACGCAGCCCATCAGGCACACCGGCTGTCGCTCACATTCCAACGCATCGCCCAACGCACGAATGGCGTTGCAGACTCGGTCTGCAGCGCCTTTGCCGACGACCGCCAGTTAACTAATCCCATTCCGCCCGCTGTGCCATTGTCCAACGTGTCCCTGCGCCAACCGGCGAAGATTGCGCATCGATGCGGCCTGACGTCGCGATTGCGCCCGGGCCCGCTGGACGCGATCCGCAGCACCCGCCGCATCTCAAAGCCCGGAGCGTTGGTAACAGCGGTGCGCCTTGTGCCTGTATGCCCCGGTTGTGACTGCCGCATGAAGAGACATTCGCTGCCTTCGCATTGAGCCAGAACGTTTATCCTGAGATTTTATCGCCGAGGCGGCGGCGCAGGTGTCACCCAAGCGGCCAACTTGGTGAAATAGCTGCTGCTGTGATAAGCGGCATGCCTCAGATTTTTCCGCAATTGGGGCCCTCGCATGAGCACGCAAGACAACAAGACCCGCACCGAAACCGACACCTTCGGCCCCATCGAAGTTGCCGCTGACCGTTATTGGGGCGCACAGGCACAGCGCTCGCTGGGCAACTTCAAGATCGGCTGGGAGAAGCAGCCGCTGCCGATCGTGCGTGCTCTGGGCATCGTCAAGCGCGCCGCTGCGGAAACCAACATGGCGCTTGGCCGCCTCGATCAGACCATCGGCGATGCTGTCGTAAAGGCGGCACAGGAAGTGATCGAGGGCAAGCTCGACGATCATTTCCCGCTTGTGGTCTGGCAGACCGGTTCGGGCACGCAGTCGAACATGAACGCGAACGAGGTGATTTCGAACCGCGCCATCGAGATGATGGGCGGCGAGAAGGGCTCGAAGAAGCCGGTGCATCCGAACGATCATGTGAACATGAGCCAGTCGTCGAACGATACGTTCCCGACAGCCATGCACATCGCGTGCGCCGAGGAAATCGTGCACCGCCTGCTGCCGGCGCTGCAGCAGCTGCGCAACGCCCTCAACGACAAGGCCCATGCCTGGAAAGACATCGTCAAGATCGGCCGCACCCATACGCAGGATGCAACGCCGCTGACGCTGGGTCAGGAGTTCTCCGGCTACACCCAGCAGGTGGAAAACGGCATCAAGCGTGTTGAGCAGACGCTGCCATCATTGATGGAGCTGGCGCAGGGCGGCACCGCTGTCGGCACCGGCCTCAACGCGCCGAAGGGCTTTGCGGAAAAGGTGGCTGAACGCGTCGCTGCCATCACCCAGCTGCCGTTCACGTCGGCGCCGAACAAGTTTGAAGCACTGGCCGCGCACGACGCCATGGTGATGAGCCACGGCGCGATCAATACGCTGGCCGCATCGCTGTTCAAGATCGCCAACGACATCCGCTTCCTTGGCTCGGGCCCGCGCTCCGGCCTTGGCGAGCTGTCGCTGCCGGAGAACGAGCCGGGTTCGTCGATCATGCCGGGCAAGGTTAACCCGACGCAGTGCGAGGCGATGACGCAGGTTTGTGTACAGATCTTCGGCAACAATGCTGCCATCACGTTCGCAGGCAGCCAGGGCCATTTCGAACTGAACGTATTCAATCCGGTGATGGCCTATAATTTCCTGCAGTCGGTGCGGCTGATGGCAGACGCAGCGGTTTCGTTCACCGAAAACTGTGTCGTCGGCATTGAGCCGCGTGTCGATAACATCAAGGCCGGTCTCGACCGCTCGCTGATGTTGGTCACCGCGCTGGCGCCCAAGATCGGTTACGACGCGGCGGCCAAGATCGCCAAGACCGCCCACAAGAACGGCACCACGTTGCGCGAGGAAGCGGTCGGCGGTGGCTACGTGACCGACGCCGAATTCGACGAGATCGTCGATCCGCGCAAGATGCTGGCGCCGGATTGATATCTGCGGGGACGGGGCTGGTGCGTGAACGAGTTCCAGCCCCTCGGTACCCGTTTGACCGCATTCGCCTGCGCAGGCATTATGCGCATGAATAATGCTGTGCGAGGACAGGCCATGCAGGAAGCTGTCAAACGGCGCAAGAAGGCCGTCAACCTATCGATCGACGCCAAGCTGCTGGCCGAGGCCAAAGAGGCGGGGACTAACCTATCGACCCTGCTTGAACATGCGCTGAGAGAACAGCTAAAGGGGCAGCGCGAAGACAATTGGCGCAAGGCTAATAAAGAAGCCCTGGATGCATATGACGATCACATCCGGAAGGACGGTCTTTGGTCCGAGGAATTCCGGACGTGGTAGATGCGCCAGTTTGATGTGTTCCGTAACCCCAGTAAGAATTCGGCAAAACACGCGCCACTTGTTTTGGTTCTGCAGTCGTCATTGACGATAACTGAAACGACCGTCATCGTGGCTCCGCTGGTGCTGCCAGACAGACTGCCTGCTACATCCAAGCTTTTTCCACACTTGAAGGTCGGTGCACGTCACCTCGTACTGTCGACCAATGAGCTTAGCGCGATCGGTCGCCATCATCTTCGGCACCGAAGCGGAAATCTCGAACGCCATCGGGACGACATCATCGCAGCGCTCGACATGCTTTTTCTCGGGTTCTGACATGGCTGCTGAGATCATCAACCTACGTCGCGCGCGCAAAGCGAAGAACCGGCGCGAGGCAGAGGCTCGCGCAGAGGAAAACCGCATCGCTTTCGGCCGCACCAAGGCGGAACGTCAGGCGACGGACGCTGCGAATGCGTTGGAAGCCCACAAGCTGAATGGCCTGCTGCTGGAGCGTAGCGCGAGCACCGGCGACAGCCCCGAGCGCGATGCTCCTGCGCCCCAAGAGCCGACGCCCGATGAGGATCCTGCCAACGGGCCGAGCCAGTGATCGACGCGCCCGCGACATCCGCCGATGACGAAACTCGCGCGCACGATGACGCTCGCGATACAGACGCGGAACCTTCAACCGCTGCGGCTCCGACGCGCCCGGTGAAGCGCTCATTCTCCATCAAGGGACACCGCACCTCCATTTCACTGGAAGCAGCTTTCTGGACCGCATTGCAGGAAATCGCGGCGGAGCAAGCGAGTACGCTCGCAGGCCTAGTCGCGAGCATCGACGCCACCCGCGGCGAAGCTGGCCTTTCGAGCGCGGTGCGCATCTGGGTGCTGGAATACTATCGCAGCCGAGCCTTGCCGCGCAGCAATTGACCGTTTGCCGTCAATCCGGATTGCCGCTGGGCAATGGAAAACGCGCGGGGGCCGCATCGTGCCACCCGCGCCTCCGCTTACCAGTTCTGAAGGTTGCGCAGGATTTGCTCCGCAGGGCCGATCTGCTTCTGCGCCGCCGGACGCCGTGGACGTCCGTTACCGTTGCTACCAGCAGATGACGATGTGGTTGTAGCAGCCGGCTGTTGGGGAATGCTGCCCGCTTCCGTCGGCGCGACAACCGCAGGATCGATAGGCGATGCGCCGAACGTAACGATTTCCTGCCCAGGCACCTGCGGGACAACAACGCCCAACGCGCTGGCACTGGAAGGCGGCAAGGCCGGCGCCGCACCGTTGGCGGACGTTGCTCCGCTGCGGTCAAACCCAAGCGGCGCGGCAGTCGGCGCTGGAGCCGGTGACGGCAATGGAACCGGAGCGGCCTCGTCTTCATCCGCCTCGCGTGCACGGCGACGCTCGTCCTGACGCTTCACACGCTCAGCGTCGGCCTGATGCAGACGCTCAAGCTGATCGGCGTCGAGTTCAAGCTTGCGGATCGCAAGCTCACGCTCCAGCGGTTCATGGGCAATACGCGTCGAAGGCGTCCACGCATCCGGCAAGCGACCGGTGTAGACAACGCTGATCGGCGGCAGGGTTGCAACGCGCGCCGCTGGCGTTGGCGCCGGAGCTGCCAATGGCTGACCGGCGTTATCATCGCCAGCATCTGCGTCGCTGTCAGCGGAGGCAGCGGGCTCTGCCGGCTGACCCGACAGCGCATTCGGCGCTGACTGCACCAGCCAGGAGCTGTCGAACATCATCGATGCGAGATCGACAGTCGTATCAACCTTGGTCGAGCCGGCATCGGAATCGAGCGTAAATGAAGCCAACTTCGCGGCGCCATCGCCGATTTCGATCGGAATGATGCGCTGGCCGACCATGACCTCACGCGATGTGAACGCCGTACGGAGCGCTTCAGCCAGCTCCTCGCCGCTGGCACCAGCCTCGCCCGTCAGCGCCGCCCGCGCAGTGCTGACGACAGCCTGCGGTGTGGGCACGCGCATCAACAGATTGCCAAGCCGAAGCTCACCCGCACCCGTTGCCACCGACACCATCGTGCCCGGCGTCGAAGCGCGCGCCTTGATATCAAGCGCAAGGCTGGCCTGCTGCTCAGCCATCTCGGCATTGTCAGTCTTGCGAACGCGCATATCGCTGACGTTCACCACAGCGTCGAGCGCAGCGCCGCCTGCGGCTTTCTCCAGCACTACGCGCGATGTCAGCTCACCGCCAAGCAAGCGGCCTTCCAGCTTGCTCACCTCAACCTTGCCCGGCGTCAGCGCAATTTCCACGCGCGCCTTGGCAATCGCCATTCCTTCAATCACCGACAGCGATCCGAAGTCGACGCCAAGCTTGCCTTCGACACCATCGAGCGCGGAAAAATCGAACGCGCGTTCGGGCCAGATTGACCGCCCCGCAGTCAGAGGCTCGGCAGTATCCGCGCCATCAACCGTTATCGTCTTATGGTCCGTCACCAGAGCGAGAAGCCCGGGAACGGTTGCAGCATCGACATCCAGTTCGCCGGTGACGATGGCCGGGCCTTCGCTTGGATACGCAAGCGCCAGCGTTCCGCTGACTTTACTGTCCCCCACACGCAGATCGTGCAGATCAAGCTCCGTGGCGTGACTTGCCGACTTCACCCGCACCGTACCGACTACGGGCGTTTCGCTGAGCGTAACTCCGCCGCCGAGCCCTGCGACGGACATCACCTCGCCCAGTCCGCGAGCAGACAACCGCAATTCGCCATCAAGGGTGCTACCGCTAGCGGCGGGCAGCACGGCGCGACCGTCATAACCCAGGAACAGCTGCGGCCCCTGCGCCAACGCGGAAACCGCCATGGCCTGCGCCGGAACACCGACGGCCTTGATGAACACCTCACCGGTCTTCGGCGTCGCCGATGCGGGCAGCTGCGCCTGATCGCGCGCGCCAAGGCTGGCCAGAATACGCGCGACGTCGGGACTGGAGTTGATGGTCAGCGTGATATCGGCGGGAGCCGCGCGCCAGTTACCCAGACCGCCATCCAGCAGAGCAGTAGCGATCAGGCGTCCGGAACCCTGCACCGCGCCATCGGCGGTGATGTCAGCCGAACCGGAATTGCGTGCGCCAAGGCCAATGCTGCCAGCGACACTCATCGGCGCCAGCGTCGAGAAAATCGCCGCCTGATCGCGCAACTCCTGCGGCGGATCCAGCAGCGAAACCAGCGTCGAATAGGCGGCCGCTGAGGGCACCTTCATTGCCCAGCGCAACGCACCCTGAGGCGTCGAAGCGGCATCCCGAACGTCGCCCTCAAGATCGAACTTCAATCCATCGGCGGTGTCGAACCGGCATGTGCGGATGGCGAGTTTTCCGCCGTCAACGCCAACGTCCAACGACACGTTGCGCAGCTTCTGCTCGCCGGCGAGAAACTGGCCAGCACGCAGACGCACGTCGAAGTCCATCGTCTGCGGATCGAACCAGGCAAATTTCTCCGATCCCGGCGCGGCTGCAGCATCAGTTCCGTTACGACTGACCACGCGCTTGAATGCGCCGATACCCGCCTGCCAGAACTGGCCCGCGTCCACTTCCGCGCCTTCCAGCACCAGTTGCACACGCGGACGTTCGCCACGCAGCAAATGGAACTCTCCCGTCAGCGGACGCCCAGCAACTTCGACACCGGCTTCGGTGAGGCGAATACCGCCATCGCTCATGGCAAGCTGGCCCTGCAGCGAGAACGCTCCGTCGTTGCGCAGCGCCTCAGCCAGCGCTCGGCCCTTCGCCGACCAATCGAGGAAGCGCGCCAGACTGGTGCCATGCAACGTCACGTCGCCACGGAACGACTGGCCACTGGCCTGCTCCGCAACCGCTCCATCGAGCGCAAGCCGTGTCCCGCCCGGAAGGCCGGCACGCAGGCGATCCAGATGCAGCACGCCGTCCGTACGGGCCAGTTCCAGCCGTGTGCCGCTGACAGGCTCGCCGCCGAGGTTTGCCTGATCGAGATCCAGCGTCACCTTGCTGTCGGCATTCTTCGGCAACGCAGCCATCACGGCGCCGATGAAATTGCGCGCCGTAGCAATCGGATTGTCGGCGCCGTCTTCAGTCATCGCCAGCAGATCGAGATCGAGCCAGCGCGACGTCAGCCCCATATCGACGCTGAGAGCCTCTTCCCAGCGCGCGGTGGCGGCGCCGGAAATGAGCTGCGGCTGGCCAACGTTTTCGAACGTCATGGCGATATCGTCGACACGCATGCCGGTCGCATTGCCGTCAATCTTGGCGCGAAAATCGATGACAGGCGGCAGCTTTTTGTTGCCCGACGCCGCGCCCGCACGGTTCGCCTGCGCGAGCGCACCCGATGCAAGCGCCAGCTTTGCCGTCAGATCGCCACTGATCCGCGGCACGTTTTTGATGTCGTCAATCCGACCATCAACGGAATACGAACTCAGGTGATCACCTTCGTCACGCACCGTCGCCTTGAAGCGCAGGCTGCCATCAGCCTCTGTCGCGCCGGTTACGAGGCGCACCTCGCGCGTACCTTCGCGCCAATGCGTTGTGCCCTTGAACCCGAACGGACCTGAAAACGAATCTGCTTTCAGCTCGCCATTGATGCCGGTGAGATCCGCGAAGTTGATGCCGCGCGGCCCGAACAACGCAACGCTGCCGTCATTGACCATCACCGACTGCAACGACACGCCGGCCGGCACGAACGGCAAAGATCCCGGGGCGATGCTGAAGTCGCGCCAGTTGCCTGCGCCTTCCGCATCCACCGCAAGCCGCAGCTCCGGCTTCTCCAGCACCACTTCGTTGGCTTCAATGATGCCCTTCAGCAGCGGCGGCACCGAAAGCCGCATGGTGAAGCTTTCCGCCCGGAACAGCGGCTCCCCCGTTGCGCCAGTGGGATCGGCGATGCGCAGCTTCTCAAAGCTGACATAGGGCTGCGGCAACAGGCGAACATTGACGTTGCCGCCGACACGCACCTCGCGGCCGAGGATGCGCGTTGCCTCCTCTTCGAAGACACCGCGATAGCCATTCCAGTCCACGAAATAGGGAACGGCAAACAGCGCCGCGAGGGCAAGCGAGATCAGCCCCGCGATATAAAGAAGCCCGTTGCTCATCTAGCCGTTCAGAATCCCGATAGGCATTCGACCGTCCCTACAGACAACGCAAAAACATCCTGGTGGCGGCGGCTACCAGGCAGAGAGGCCAGGGTTCAATATCTCGCCAATGACATTTCGTGCGCAGGTCTCACGGAGGCCACCGGCTGCGGTTGAGACATAGTCTAGCCTATTCGGCATGGCATGTCTGTGTCTGGCCCCGCTTTGGTGGAAAACGGCACCGCTCACCAATGGAAAGTGCCGGCGTTTGCACGGATTTGATGCAATCGGGCGGGCGTGGGCAGCGGCCAAATTTCCCACAACCTTATCGTCGCAGTGCCCGCTCCCCACATCAGGTGTGGGCGAAGGGCGCACAGGCGTTGCCGCACCAAGCCGGGTGATATAGTTCGGAAGCATGGCGCACACAGGAAAACATTTCGCGAACGCGGCTGCCGTGGATGGCGCGGACGAGCTCCCGTTTGATCTGCCGCCGCGCGGGGCCACAGCAACCGGCGCAGCTTCTGCAGCCGATGACGATGAGCCGCCGTTCGATCTGCCCGCAGCGCCGCGTAGCGCGCAGTCTCCTCGGCAACAGCAGCCAGAGCCGGATCATGCACCGTCGCAGCAGGCGGACGCGCCCGGTGATGGCGGCAAACGGCTGTCGCTTTCCGCCCGTGCGCTGCAAGGCTCTGCGTCACCGCGTGCGGAGCAGACACCCTATCTCCAGGGGCTCAATCCCGAGCAGCGCGAAGCCGTTGAACACCTCGACGGTCCGGTGCTGGTTCTTGCGGGTGCAGGCACCGGCAAAACGCGCGTGCTGACAACGCGCATCGCTCACATTCTGGCAACCGGCCGCGCCTATCCCAGTCAGGTTCTCGCCGTCACCTTCACCAACAAGGCCGCGCGCGAAATGAAGGAGCGCATCGGCAGCCTTGTTGGTGGCGCGGTGGAAGGCATGCCGTGGCTCGGCACGTTCCACTCCATCGGCGTGAAGATCCTGCGCCGCCATGCCGAACTGGTCGGGCTCAAATCCAGCTTCACCATTCTGGATCCGGATGACCAGCTTCGCCTGATGAAGCAGGTGATCGAAGCTGCAAGGCTGGACAAGGACCGCTGGCCCGCGCGCCAGCTTGCCGGCGTGATCGACGGCTGGAAGAACCGCGGCCTGACGCCTGACAAGGTGCCTGCGGGCGAAGCCTACAATTTTGCGGCCGGCAAGGGCGTTGAGCTTTATGCCGCCTATCAGCAGCGCCTGAAGGAGCTGAACGCCTGCGATTTCGGCGATCTGCTGCTCGAAAATCTGCGCCTGTTCATGGAACATCCGGATGTGCTGGCCGATTACCAGCGCCGCTTCCGCTATCTGCTGGTCGATGAATATCAGGACACCAACGTCGCGCAGTATCTGTGGCTGCGGCTGTTGGCGAAGGGCTCGCCCAACGTCTGCTGTGTCGGCGACGACGACCAGTCGATCTACGGCTGGCGCGGCGCGGAAGTGGACAACATCCTGCGCTTCGACAAGGATTTCCCCGGCGCTCACGTCATCCGGCTGGAGCGCAACTATCGCTCGACCGGGCACATTCTGGGCGCTGCATCCGGCCTCATCGCCAGCAACCGCGACCGCCTGGGCAAGACGCTGTTCACCGATGGCGAAGACGGCAACAAGGTTGCTGTCTCGGCGGTGTGGGACGACGAGGAAGAGGCCCGCTCGATCGGTGACGACATCGAGCGCATGCACAAGAACGGCCAGAAACTCAACGAGGTTGCAATTCTCGTACGCGCCTCGTTCCAGATGCGCGCATTCGAAGACCGCTTCATCAGCATGGGTCTGCCGTATCGCGTCATCGGCGGTCCGCGCTTCTATGAGCGACAGGAAATCAAGGACGCGATTGCGTATCTGGAAGTTACGGCCAACCCGACGAACGATCTGAAATTCGAGCGCATCGTCAATGTGCCCAAGCGCGGGCTCGGCGACACATCGGTGAAGCGGGTACACGAGCTGGCGCGCGCACGCGGCATTCCGATGTACCAGGCGGCGAAGATGATCGTCGAAACGGAAGAGTTGGGCGGCAAGGCGCGCAAAGCGCTGTCGGATCTGATCCGCAGTTTCGATCGCTGGCGTTCGCGCCTCGGTCACATCAAGCACACCGAGCTGGCCGAGCTGATCTTGGATGAATCCGGCTACACCGCGATGTGGCAGGCGGATAAAAGCCCGCAGGCACAAACGCGACTGGAAAACCTGAAGGAGCTCGTGCGCTTCATGCACGAGTTCGAAACGCTGGAAGGTTTTCTGGAGCACATCACGCTGGTGATGGACACCGAGCAGGCCGGCGATGGCGACCGCGTCTCCGTCATGACGCTGCATGCCGCCAAGGGGCTGGAGTTCGACAACGTCTATCTTCCCGGCTGGGAGGAGGGGCTGTTTCCGCATCAGCGCGCGCTGGATGAAACCGGTCAATCCGGCCTCGAAGAAGAACGCCGCCTTGCCTACGTTGGCATCACGCGCGCCAAGCGTCTCGCCAAGATCTCCTTTGCGCAGAACCGCCGCACACGCGGGCTCTATCAATCGGCGCTGCCGTCGCGCTTCGTCGACGAACTGCCCGAAGATCATGTCGAGATCATCGAAACCAAGAAGCCGTTCGGCGGCGCCTATCAGAACTTCGGCGGCACGTTCGGCCGATCGAGCTACGGGCAGAGCCGTTTTGACGACGTGCAGACGCAGCCGTTTGAAGGTCACTACGGCACACCCGGCTGGCAGCGCGCACAGCAGCACACCCGCGATCAGAGTTCTGCGTCCTCGTCATCATCGGTGAAGCGCAAGTGGAGCCCATCCGATCAACGCCGCAAGCGCGGGCCGCTGATGATCGAGGGCGAGCTGATTGCATCGTCGAGCGACAGCTCCAGCTATCGACGCGGTGAGCGGGTGTTGCATCAGAAGTTCGGCCTCGGCACCGTTACCGATGTCGACGGCAACAAGCTGACCATCGAGTTCGACAGTGGGGAGCGCAAGCGCGTTGTGGACACCTTCGTCGACCGCGCCTGAGCAAGGGATAGAGGTTCGGAATGGATATAGACCAGATAGGCAAAATTATTCCGAAAGAAACGATCGATAAATTTTACGCCGACGCTGTTTCTGCTCCAGCAAAAGAACTTGGGAAGCTTGGCGGTGACGTTGGGAAAACGCTCCGCTTATTGCTGGCACCAATTCAAGTTCTAGGCGCTTTACAAGATCGATTGGAGCCGATGCTTGAACGCATCCGCAAACGCGTTCCTGACGAGCGCAGAATTGAAGCACCACCAGAAGTTGTCGGACCAGCACTCGAACGAATGCGCTACCTTCCAGATGAGAGCGAACTCTGGACTATGTTTGAAGAAATTCTCACGAAGTCAGTAGATAAATCTGAAGTCGTACAGGTTCACCCATCCTTCCCGACCATCATTTCTCAGCTCAGTCGCGATGAAGCCTGGATGATCTATCGCTTGCGTGACAAGAGCTTCAACGTTGTCGACATTTTGGATCTTGTGGAGAATCGCTTCGAAAATAGGAAATTCGAAAGTAGCGAACTCCCTATCGACGAACTGCAATTGCCTTCGCAGTTGGACCTTTATTATGCCCACTTGGAATCTCTCAGCCTTGTAATTTGGCCTGTAAACAAGCAAGAGCTAATTATGGCAGGTGAAAAGCAAACCGGCATCCGGCGATTTAGCACTATGATGCTCACGGACTTTGGTCGTCTGTTTGCTTCAGCCTGTATCCCGCCGGATGGCTTTAAGCCGTCAAAGTCCGTCAATGAGGGCTAACCCGGCATCGTTACCACAAGCGCGCCGTTGCGCGTTGCGACGATGGTGTGCTCGTACTGCACGGTGGGCGCACGCGGACTGCTGAAAAGCGTCCACTCATCGCCGCCCAGTCCACCGTCTTCAGCTAGTTCTCCGCCCATCGACAGGAACGGCTCGACCGTGAACACAAGCCCTTCGTTGATGATGCGCCGTTCTGATTTGTCGGGCCAGGTTGCGATTTCCCCCGGCTCCTCGTGCAGCGAGCGCCCGACGCCGTGGCTGGCGAGATTACGGATGAGCGTATAGCGGTTGCGACGCGCGAACTCGCCGATGGCGTTGCCGATGCCGCTCAGCGGTTTATCGGCGCCGACCTGACGAATGCCGGTCCACATAGCGCGGCGGCCATCACGGCACAGGCGGTCAATTGCCTTTGACACCGGCGGCACCGCGAACGATGCGCCGGTGTCAGCGAACAGGCCGTTTTTCTCCGCGGAAACGTCGATGTTCACCAGATCACCGGCAGCAATTATACGCTCACCCGGAATGCCGTGCGCGATCTCTTCGTTGACGCTGATGCAGGTCGCACCCGGAAAGCCGTAGCAAAGCTCCGGCGCGGACTGCGCGCCCTCCAGCTCCAGCAGGCGGCGGCCGATGTCGTCCAGTTCCGCCGTCGTCATGCCGGGCTCGATGGCGGCGCCCATAGCCGCCAGCGTGTTGGCAACGATGCGACCGATCTCCTTCAGGCGCTCAAGTTCTTCCTCGCCTGCAATCGTCATACGGTGTCCTGCTGTTCTGTCTGTCTGAGGTGAGTTCGTGTGCAGCAGCGGAGCGCCAGCACCAGGCATCCGTGCGCGTCTCACGTGCCTGGCGGCCGGCTCCGCGCAGCGGAGACGCCAAACACAACTAAAATATAAACCGCCGCGAAGCGGCAAGGCGCCAACGGCGCCCGGCGCGTGCGCCGGACATCAGCAGGCGAGTCAGCAGCCGCAATCAATGCTTCTCTCAGCTTGTGTCACGTAAAGCTAATTACTCTGCGGCTCGACGCCTTCCTGCAGACCGAGCACATGGCCCGCGAGATAAAGCGAACCGCAAATGAGAATGCGTTTCTGGCCCAGCGCTTCGGCATCCGTGCGCTTCAGCGCTGTAATGACGTCAGTCGCGCTTTCAGCTCGCAGACCAACCTCGCGCGCAACTTCGGCCAGCGCTTCCGGCGTGAACGTCGCCTCATGCGCGCCCGGGATCGGCACCGTCACAACATGGGCCGCGAGCCCACGGAACGGCGCCAGGAAATTGGCCGCGTCCTTCAGGCCCATCATGCCAACGACGAGATGCAGCGGCTTGGGTGAGCGCTCTTCCAGGTCAGCCAGCGTTTGCGCCAGCGCGCGGCCTGCCGCGGGATTGTGTCCGCCGTCGAGCCAGAGTTCAGCGTGGGCTCCCAGCATCGATGGCAGCGGCCCGGCATCGAGACGTTGCATGCGGGCCGGCCAGCGCACGTTCAGCAGGCCCTGCTCAATCGCCTGCTCGCCGATGCCAAGATGCGGCAGCGCTTCGGCAAGACGCAGAGCCGCTGCGACAGCAGTGCCAGCGTTGGTGATCTGATGGCTGCCGACCAGGGCCGGAAGCGGCAGATCGAGCAGCAGATCTTCAAGCTGCACCACCAGACGGCCACGCTGTTCGTAAGCGTCGAAATGCTCGCCCCACACCGACAGCGGCGCGCCCTGACGCAGCGCCACGGCGCGGATCACATCTTCCGCAACAGGCTCCTGCTGCGAGATGACGGCGGGAACACCCGGCCGCAGAATGCCGGCCTTCTCGCCGGTGATCTGCGCCAGCGTTGAGCCGAGCTTGTCGGAGTGATCGAGCGAGATCGGCATGATGACGTCGAGCACCGGCTTCTCGACCACGTTCGTTGCATCGAGCCGGCCGCCAAGGCCAACTTCGAGCAGCAGCACGTCGGCCGGATTTTCGGCGAACGCGAGGAACGCCGCCGCGGTGGTGATCTCGAACTGCGTAACGTCGTCGGCGCCGTTCAACGCCTGCGCGCGCGTCAGCACATCGACGAGTTGCTCCTCGCCGATCGGCGCAGCACGGCCATCGGGACCGGCAAGCGCAATACGCTCGTGGAACCGCACCAGATGCGGCGAGGTATAAACGTGAACGCGCGCACCGGCCGCTTCCAGTATCGCCTTCAGGTATGCGGTGACGGAACCTTTGCCGTTGGTGCCCGCGACGTGGACAACCGGCGGCAGACGGTGGTGCGGATTGCCGAGCTTTGCCAGCAGGCGCTCAACGCGGCCGAGCGAAAGATCGATCAGCAGCGGATGCAATAGCTTCAGTTCGGCGAGGAGCTTTGCGCTCGTGGGCATACGGCTCTCCCGCCGCTAACTTTGATCTTGAAACGACGGCAACATCCGCAGGCCTGTGCGGCCCGGCTTTAGCAAGCCAGACCGCAAAACCGGCTGCGGATGCAGGCAAAGCATCAATGCTGCCTGTCGGTTGGTGATGGGCGCGATGTAACCGCCTCGGCGTCAGCAACGCTCGGATCACGGTGCTCGATCCGGGCAGGATCGAAACGCTGCTCTGGCTCCAGAATCTCAGGCTCAACCGTCGTTCCGGTGTGGGCCTCGATCGCGCTGCCGCTGCCGTTCGTGTGGCTCTTGCCATTCAGCCGCGTCTTGTCGACATGCTTCGCCGGCTCAATACCCATCAGCACATGGCAAAGCCGGCTCAGCGTTTCCCGCATCTGATGACGGTGCACAACCATATCGATCATGCCGTGCGCCAGCAGGTACTCCGCGCGCTGGAAGCCTTCCGGCAACTGCTCGCGGATGGTCTGCTGAATGACACGCGGACCGGCAAAGCAGATCAGCGCGCCCGGCTCCGCGATGTGGACATCGCCCAGCATAGCGTAAGATGCGGTCACGCCGCCGGTGGTCGGGTCGGTCAGCACGACGATGTAGGGCAGCTTGGCTTCGCGCAGGCGCTGCACGGCAATGGTGGTGCGCGGCATCTGCATCAGCGACAGGATGCCTTCCTGCATGCGCGCACCGCCGGAGGCCGCGAACAGGATGAACGGCGCGTTCTTCTCGAGTGCGCGCGTCATGCCGGCAATCACGCCTTCACCGGCCGCCATGCCAAGCGAACCCGCCATGAAGCGGAAGTCCTGCGCAGCGGCGACGGTGGTCAGACCGTCGAGCTTGCCTTCGCCGATGAGAACGGCGTCCTCAAGGTTTGTATCGGCCTTCGCATCACGCAGACGTTCCGTATAGCGCTTCTTGCCATCGCGGAATTTCAGCGGATCGACAGCCACGGTCGGCACCGGCACCTGCTCAAATCTGCCGTCATCAAACAGCAGTTGCAGGCGCAGGTCGGATGCCATGCGCATGTGATGGTTCGACCCCGGAACGACAAACTGATTTGCCTCCAGGTCTTTGTAAAAGACCATCTGCCCGGACTCGGGGCATTTGATCCAGAGATTGTCGGGCACGTCGCGCTTCGTCGTCAGGAAGCTGCGGATCTTCGGCCGGACAACGTTATTGATCCAGTTCACGCTCTTGGCCTCTCAACGCTTGGCCGGACCGGTCGGCAATTGCTGCCTCCTCAGGCTCGGAACCCGGCCCCCCATCGGACCGATAGCCCCGCTTATATGGCGTTTTTCAGCGCCATGCCGCACTGCGGCAATTGGAGCGGTTAACAGCCGCTTCAACCTAATTACCCCGACGTGCCTTTGATATGCTCAGACTGCCCTAAGCGCAGCCGCCAGGGAGCCCACCAAATCTAAAACAGCAGGCACCGTCTTGCTAGTGGAGGTGCCATCTTCATTCAGGTTTTGGGCGATAGCCCCAACAAGGGCTGAACCGACCACAACCGCATCTGCCACCGCGCCGAGCGCCTTGGCCTGCTCCGCACTTTTTACGCCGAAACCGACCGCCACGGGAAGAGCCGTCGATTGCTTAATCAGCTCAATGCGCTTGTGAACTTTGTTAACGTCCGGTGCCGCGGTGCCCGTGATGCCGGTAATCGAGACATAATACAGAAAGCCTGAGGTGTTCTGCAGCACCTTGGGCAGACGCTTTTCATCGGTGGTGGGCGTCACCAGCCGGATGAAATTGAGCCCGGCCTCCGCCGCCGGGATGCAAAGCTCGTCGTCCGTCTCCGGCGGCAGGTCGACAACGATCAGGCCATCGACGCCCGCTTCCCTGGCTTCGACCAGGAATTTGTCGTTCGGATAGACATAGATCGGGTTGTAATAACCCATCAGAACGATCGGCGTATCCTGATCCTGCTTGCGGAACTCGGCGACCATATCCAGCGTGTCGCGCATCTTCTGCCCGGCCGTCAGCGCGCGCAGCGACGATGCCTGAATGGCCGGACCGTCCGCCATCGGATCGGAGAACGGCATGCCAAGCTCGATCACGTCGGCACCCGCAGCGGGCAGGCCGAACAGGATCTGCTTGGAGGTTTCAAGATCCGGATCGCCTGCCGTGATGAAGGTGACGAGACCGGGACGGCCCTCACGTTTCAGTTCAGCGAAACGACGGTCGATGCGCGTTTGTGTGCTCATGCCTCAGCGGACGTTGGCAGCAGCGGCGAGATGGTGAAGCCAACCCGCGGAGCCGATGCCCGGCGCCCGTTCCCCTTCATCAGATGTCAATGCCGAGATAACCGGCAACCGCAAACACGTCCTTGTCGCCGCGTCCGCACATGTTCATGACCAGCAGATTGTCCTTCGGCAATGTCGGAGCAAGCTTGGTCACGAACGCCAACGCGTGCGAAGGCTCCAGCGCCGGAATGATGCCTTCAAGCTGCGCGCAGAGCTGGAACGCCTGCAGCGCCTCGCTGTCGGTCGCGGGCACATAATTGACGCGCCCGGTATCCTTCAGCCAGGCGTGCTCCGGTCCGACGCCCGGATAATCGAGACCAGCCGAAATCGAATGGCCTTCCAGAATCTGGCCTTCGCTATCCTGCAGCAGGAACGTGCGGTTGCCGTGCAGAACGCCCGGCGTTCCGCCCGTCATCGATGCAGCGTGGCCGTTCTCAACCTCGATGCCGTGACCGCCCGCTTCAACGCCATAAATCTTGACGCTGTCGTCATCGAGGAACGGATGGAACAAGCCGATCGCGTTGGAACCGCCGCCGATGCACGCCACCAGCGTGTCAGGCAAACGGCCCTCGGCCGCTTGCATCTGCTCGCGCACTTCCTTGCCGATGATCGACTGAAAATCGCGCACCAGCTCCGGGTACGGATGCGGACCCGCCGCAGTGCCGATGATGTAATACGTGTTGTCGACGTTGGTCACCCAGTCGCGCAGCGCTTCATTCATCGCGTCTTTCAGCGTGCCGGCGCCGCTGGTGACGGGATTGATCTTCGCCTTCAGCATATGCATGCGCGCGACGTTCGGCTTCTGCCGCTCGACGTCCGTTGCGCCCATGAAGATCTCGCACGGCAAACCAAAGCGCGCGCACACGGTGGCGACCGCAACGCCGTGCTGCCCTGCGCCGGTCTCGGCGATGATGCGCGTCTTGCCCATGCGCTTTGCCAGCAAAATCTGGCCAAGGCAGTTATTGATCTTGTGGCTGCCGGTGTGGTTCAGCTCATCGCGCTTGAAATAGATTTTCGCGCCGCCATCGCCGCCGTTTGCAGCCGCGACACCGCGCAGATGCTCGGTCAGGCGCTCGGCGTAATAAAGAGGGCTTGGGCGACCGGAATAGTGCGCGTTGAGATGCGATAGCTCGGCATGGAATGCCGGATCAGCCTTGGCGTCGTTGTAAGCCTTCTCCAGATCGAGGATCAGCGGCATCAGGGTTTCAGCAACAAACCGGCCGCCAAAAATGCCGAAGTGGCCGCGCTCGTCGGGGCCGCCGCGATATGTGTTGAGCTTGGCGCCCTGCGCCTGATCTGTCGCCGTCGACATTCTCAATCCTTTGTGGTCATCCCATCGGCCGCCAATCGTCCCGGCAGCATCCGGACCTTCAGGGGGTCTGATTAGCCGTCTTTGCCGCGCTAATAAAGCGGCGGATGCGTTCAGCGTCTTTCACGCCGGGGCTGCTTTCGACGCCCGAGGAAACATCGACTGCCCGCACGCCGGTCAAACGCACCGCTTCAGCGACGTTTTCAGGCGTTAATCCACCCGCCAGAATGCAATCTGCCAGCAGATCATTGGCATCGCGTTCGACGGCGGCCAGAGCCTCCCAGTCGAAGGCCACGCCATTGCCGCCGGGCAACGCGCCGGGTTCATCGGCGCGTGGCTTGGCATCGAACAACAGGCGATCGACGAAACCATCATAGGCCAGCGCGCCGCGCACATCGTCCGGCCCGGCGACACTCACCGCCTTCATCACCGGAATGCCGAATTGCCGGCGCACATCGTTGGCACGCTTCGGGGTTTCCTTGCCGTGCAGCTGAATGAGATGCGGTGCCACTTCACGCGCGATGGCCTCAAGCAACGCATCATCGGCATCAACGACCAGCGCGATCACCTGCAGCCGATCACGCGCCATATCGGCAAGCGCGCGTGCCGTCGCCAGATCGACATTGCGCGGGCTGCGCTCGAAAAACACCAGCCCGACATAGTCAGCGCCGGCATCGAGCGTCGACTGCATCGCTTCAGCAGAATTGATGCCGCAGATTTTGACTTCAGTCGTCATCGCTCAACTTCACCGGACCAACTGTTTGCGGTAGTGCCGCTGCGCCTGCCGCATCAAATCGAACCAACGCGCCGCACGCGTCCATGCCGATTATGTCGGGGCCACTTTGTACATGGTGCCATACAGGCGCAAGCGGACAAGGCGGCAATTCCTACAAGCCGAAACCGCCGACATGCACTGAAACATGGCCCGATGAGGCTTGCAGCGGCGTGGTCGCTGGTCCAATCGCGAACCTGCGCGAACGGTGCTGGCTCAGTATGCTGATGCCGGAACGTCAGCGCCGACTGTCTGGCACACCACGCCCGAGAAGCCTCGCCAGCACGCCACTCTGCGCACTCAGCCAACTCTGTCGTGCTTCAGCGTGCGATTGGATCAGAAGCGCTCGGCGTCACGCTTTGCTGCGCGCCGCTGATGGCTAACCGGTCATCCAGATTCAGCAGCGAATTAATTGCCGGCAGCAGCCAGACGCGGCCGCGAACTCGAAGCTTTGGCGGCCTGCGTTGCGGCATCGCGCTCGCGCGACAGGCGATCGGCCTCAGCGTGCCAACGCGCAGCGTCGCGCCCCTTCACGCGGGCATCGCGGCGCCATCGCGACTGGCTGAGCCACGTCGCCGTTCCACCGAGCAGAACACCCAGCAGCAGCGAGATAAACAGAAACGCGTAGAACGGCATCGACAATGCCACCACCGGCGTCTCAGGATTGAACGGATCCAGCACAAGCTGAACCTGATGACGATTGACCACGGCCAGCGTGACCAGAAACACGCCGACAGGGAATGCAATGAGCAGCCAGACAATCCGTCTCAGCACGTGCACAGCCTCGCAAAAGCGATGAACCTCAAAGCCGCTTCAACTCAGGCGGATGCCAAAGGCAGCAGGCATTGTCGGTCCGGATTATAAAAAGCTAGGGCGCGAACGTGATGGAAACAAGCCAGCCGCGCTCTAGTGGCTTTCCTTGCCGTCGTTCAGCCTATCGCGCAGCTCTTTACCGGTCTTGAAGAACGGCACGAATTTTTCGGCAACGTTCACCGATTTGCCGGTGCGCGGATTACGGCCCTGACGCGCCGCGCGATGCTTCACGGTGAAGGCGCCAAAGCCGCGTAGTTCCACCCGGTCGCCACGCGACAGCGCTTCGACGATTTCGTCGAACACAACCTTCACGATGCGCTCGACGTCCCGGTGGTAAAGATGAGGATTGGTGCTGGCAATCTTATGGATCAATTCCGACTTTATCATCGTACGCCCCGCCGCAAACATATGAATTTATTGCTTTTCTGAAGGGTGCCAAACCGAGATCAGCCCGTCAAGACCAAGTGCGGCCATGGAGCGGTCCTGGGCCAGCATTTGGCCTAAAGAGGTGTGGTTGAAAAAGCTCGCTGCGGCCACGCCAAGCGAGCTGAACAGCCCCAGCCCGGATGCGGTTTGCGTTTTCCAATCAACGACTTTCACGTCTTCGGCGAGATTATGGTTGGCCCGCAGCCAGGCCACAGCCTCGTCCTCACCGCCGATGGAATCCGCAAGCTTAAGTTGTACCGCCTCGCGGCCGGTGAACACGCGGCCCTGGGTAAGCCCCGGAATATCCTGAGGTTTGATGCCCCGGCGCTGCTCCACCAGGCCGAGGAACCAGTGGAAGCCCTCGTCGATCATGGAGCGCGTAACCTTCTCGCCCTCGGCATTCAGCGGTTCGAAGGGCGACGGCACCGCCTTCAGGTCACCGCTTTTGATCTCGTTGTACTTCACACCAATCTTGTCGAGCATCTGGCTGACTTCCGGCCACTGGATCAGCACGCCAACCGAGCCGGTGATGGTATTGGCACGGGTGACGATATGGTCCGCCCCAAGCCCGACGATATAACCCGCCGAAGCGGCCACGGTGCCGAACTGCGCCACCACGGGCTTTTTCTTGGCCACCTCGCGCAGCGCCTCGAACAACGCTTCGCCGCCGGTGGTCGTACCGCCCGGGCTGTTCACATAAACCAGCAGCGCCGCCGCGTTGTCGGAATCGGCGATACGCTTCAGCAGCTTCAACTGATCGCGATCCTCGGTGATCGTACCCGAGATATCGATCCGCGCGATCTGCTTGGGCCCGAACTGTCCCAGCTGATCGTTCCGCGCCACGAATGCAAACAGCGCCGCTACCAGCCCCACCACTGCCAACGTCCGCCACAGGGTGAGACGGCGGCGCATCCGGCGCCGGTCCAGCACTGTGTCGATCTCTGCCGTCATAGTGGTCTCCGCATACATTCTGGCTGTTCGCCGGGGACGTTATGCAAGGATCACGGCGCGGACAAGCTATCCGCGCGATAAGCCTTGCCAAAATACGAGTACGGCGGGAGCCTGAGCCCCCGCCGCACCGAAATTAAGAGTTGTAGCGAGCCATTGAAAGGCGCCGGCGGCGCCTCTCCTGGTCCAGAGACAGAAGGATTACTCCTTGGTCTCTTCCTCGTCGCCCTCTTCCGACTCTTCACGCTTGCGGATCGCAGCCTTGAAGATGTCGCCCAGCGAAGCGCCCGAGTCGGACGAACCGTACTGAGCCACAGCCTGCTTCTCTTCAGCGATTTCGAGCGCCTTGATCGACAGCGACAGACGGCGTGCAGCCTTATCAGCGCTGGTGACGAAGGCGTCGATCTTGTCGCCAACGTTGAAGCGCTCAGGGCGCTGCTCGGAGCGGTCACGCGACAGGTCAGAGCGCTTGATGAACGCGGTCAGTTCGCCATCGGCGGTCTTCACCTCGATGCCGTTCTCCTGCACAGCGACAACTTCACAGGTGACGGTGTCGCCCTTCTTGTACTTGGAGACCTCGTCAACCGGATCGCCGCCGAGCTGCTTGATGCCAAGCGAGATGCGCTCCTTCTGGCTGTCAACGTCAAGCACGATGGCCTTAACGGTGTCGCCCTTTTTGTAGTCCTTGATGACTTCATCGCCGGGCTTGGCCCAGTCGAGGTCGGACAGATGGACCATGCCGTCAACGCCACCGTCGAGGCCGATGAACAGGCCGAACTCGGTGATGTTGCGGATCGGGCCTTCAACTTCCGAACCCTTCGGATGGGCAGCCAGGAAGGTTTCCCACGGATTGTCCTGGGTCTGCTTCAGGCCAAGCGAGATACGGCGCTTGTTGGCGTCGACCTCAAGCACCTGCACGTCCACCTGCTGGCTCGTCGAAACGATCTTGCCTGGGTGGATGTTCTTCTTGGTCCAGCTCATTTCCGAGACGTGGATCAGGCCTTCAACGCCCGGCTCCAGCTCAACGAACGCACCGTAATCAGCGATGTTCGTCACCGTGCCGTTGACGCGTGCGCCAACCGGATACTTGGCTTCGATGGCCAGCCACGGATCAGCCTGCAGCTGCTTCATGCCCAGCGAGATACGCTGCGTTTCCGGGTTGATGCGGATGATCTGCACCTTCACCGTGTCGCCAACGTTGAGGATCTCGGACGGGTGGTTCACACGGCGCCATGCCATGTCGGTGACGTGCAGCAGGCCGTCGATGCCGCCCAGGTCGATGAACGCACCGTAGTCGGTGATGTTCTTGACCAGACCGTCGATGACCTGGCCTTCTTCCAGACGGGCCACGATGTCGGCGCGCTGTTCGGCACGCGTCTCTTCGAGCACCGAGCGGCGCGAAACGACGATGTTGCCGCGACGGCGGTCCATCTTCAGGATCTGGAAGGACTGCGGCTGATGCATCAGCGGGCCGATGTCGCGCACCGGACGGATGTCGACCTGCGAGCCCGGAAGGAACGCAACGGCGCCGTCGAGGTCGACTGTGAAGCCACCCTTGACCTTGTTGAAGATGACGCCCGTAACCTTCTCGTTCTTCTCGAACTGCTTCTCAAGGCGGGTCCAGCTTTCCTCGCGGCGAGCCTTGTCGCGCGACAGGACAGCTTCACCGAGCGCATTCTCGACGCGCTCCAGGTAAACCTCGACCTCATCGCCGATCTTCAGCTCGGGCTTGCCGCCAACCGAGAACTCGCGCAGCGCCACGCGGCCTTCGGTCTTCAGGCCGACGTCGATGACTGCGAGATCCTTCTCGATGCCAACGATGCGTCCCTTGACGACGCTGCCTTCAAACAGATCTTCCTTCGCGAGGCTTTCAGCCAGCAGCGCCGCGAACTCGTCGTGCGTTGGGTTGAGGTCTTTGGAAACGGCTTCGGACATACGTTTAGGGCTCCTGATAAAATTCTGTTGAGACGCAGGCGATGCATCTCGCGGATGACGAAACGGCCAAAGAACTCCCCCGCGCGGTGCGCGAGCGGACAGTTCTCCTGCCGGTGCTGTTTTTGATTTCCGGTCCGCTGTGATGGGCCAATGCCCTGCCAGCTTAGAATTGGATGCCTGTTTCAGGCACCCTGCTGGCCGATCTTCCTCTTGATCAATCCGACAGCGGCGTCGAATGCCGCCTCTATATCTAAGTCTGAAGTATCGAGCAAGTCGGCGTCGTGCGCCGGACGCATTGGCGCATTATCCCGCGACGAATCCCGCTCATCCCGGCGCAGAATATCCGCCAGGATATGTTCAAAGCTGACATTTTCGCCGCGCGCCAGACATTCGCGAAGCCGCCGGTCGGCCCGCACCTCGGCGGAGGCGGTTACGTAAATCTTAACGTCGGCTTCCGGACAGACCACCGTACCGATGTCCCGCCCATCCAGCACCGCGCCACCCGGCTGGGCGGCAAAATTGCGCTGATAGGAGAGCAATGCGGCGCGAACCTGAGGGATGCGCGCCACGATCGACGCCAGATCGCCGGCCGCAGGCGTGCGCAGATCAGGGTCGGAAAGCCCTGCAAGATCGAGCCCCCGGGCCGCCGCAAGCGCTGCCCACGGGTCAGCAGGCCGGAATGAAGCCGCCACCACGTCCCGTGCCACCGCCCGGTATAAGAGCCCGGTATCGAGGCATGGCAGCACCCAATGGGCAGCGATACGGCGCGCCAGCGTCCCCTTGCCCGACGCAGCCGGGCCATCAATGGCGATGATCATCAGGCCTCTGCCCCTTCGCCGGAAAAGCGTGCACCCAGTCCGCGCATCAGCGGCATGAAAGCGGGAAAGCTTGTGGCAACCATCGTTGTGTCGTCGACCGTCACCGGCTCGCGGCTGGCCAGGCCCATGGTGAGAAATGCCATCGCCATGCGGTGATCGAGATGAGTTTTGACGGTGCCGCCGCCCTTCACGCCGTCACCACCTGTAACGATTAGCGTATCGCCATCAGCCACGGCATCGACACCGTTGACCACCAGCCCCGCTACGGTCGCGGCCAGCCGATCGCTTTCCTTCACCTTCAGTTCGCCCAGCCCTTCCATCACCGTCCGGCCATCCGCGAACGCCGCCACAACGGCCAGAATCGGATACTCATCGATCATGCTCGGCGCACGCTCGCCCGGCACGTTGATGCCCTGCAGCGGCGCATGACGAACGCGCATGTCGGCGACGTCCTCGCCGCATTCATCGCGGTGATTGCTGAAGGTGACATCAGCCCCCATTTCGCGCAGCGTTTCATAGAAACCGATGCGTGTGGGGTTCATCAGCAATCCTTCGATCGTGATGTCAGAGCCCGGAACGATCGCAGCCGCAGCGGCCAGAAACGCGGCAGAACTGGGGTCAACCGGCACGCTGAGATCTCGCGCGGCAAGGTCTGGCTCGCCCTGCACCGTGATGTAACGCTTGCCATCCTTGTCGGTGATTTCCGGCGCGGCACCGAAATAACCCAGCATGCGCTCGGTGTGATCGCGCGTCGGTTCGCTCTCCACCACCGTCGTTGCACCGGCAGTGTGCAGACCGGCCAGCAGCACGGCGCTTTTCACCTGCGCTGATGGCACCGGCAGCACGTATTCAATCGGCACCAGCTCCGCCGATCCGTGCGCGGTCAGCGGCAGGCGATCGCGACCGTCATCCACCTCAAGGCCCATCTGCGCCAGCGGCTTCAGCACCCGCCCCATCGGCCGGCTGCTGAGCGACGGATCGCCCACCATCTGCACAGTGACGGCATTGCCGGCGATGATGCCCAGCATCAACCGCGCGCCGGTGCCAGAGTTGCCGAAATCCAGCGGGCCTTCAGGCTGGCTGAGACCACCGATGCCGCGCCCGGTGACGTGCCACTCATCGCCCACCTGCTCGACCGGCGCGCCCAGCGCCTGCAGCGCCTTGGCGGTGTTGATCACATCCTCCGATTCCAGCAGGCCACGGATGCGCGTGACACCTCGGGCCAGTGCCCCGAACATAAGCGCGCGATGGGAGATCGACTTGTCGCCCGGCACCTTGACCAAGCCCTTAAGGGGGCCAGCGACATGCGCGGTAAGTGGACGCGGCGTTAAAGAGGCGTGGGATGTCACAGCGGGCGGCGCTCCGGAAAGGGGTGAAAAAGCACGTTAGCTCGCCGCGATAGAGCCGCCCGCCGGCCTTTGTGTCAACGCCATCCGCCCGCCAAGCTCGGATTGCTTTTGACAACCGGGGAGGGCTGTGGCATGCCGCGAAAAAATCCCCCCACACAAAGGTTGGCTCCAATGGCGACCAATAAAGAACGCGGGACCAAGCGCACCTGCCAAAATGGCGACTGTAGCGCCCGCTTTTACGACCTCAATCGCAGCCCGATTGTCTGCCCGATCTGCGGTTCCAAGTATCTGATCGCCCATTCTTCGGTGCCCATCTCGTCCGTTGTTCCGGAGGAGAAGCGCAAAGTGAAGAAGGCCGAGTTTGAGGCTGATACTGAGGCCGATGCCGACGACGAACTGGCGGATGTCGATACCGACGACGCCGATGAGGCAGTCGATGACGTGGCTGACGAGACCTTCCTTGAAGAAGAAGAGGAAGACGGCGGCGACGTTTCCGGCATTATCGGCGCCGCAGTCGACGGCGAAGAGGAGTCCTGAGGGCTCCTTTGCGGCGAAATCACACTGGATTCGCCGCAAATTCACGCGATACCCACACGGCGCCAAATAGTCTCTTGCAAGTTTCGCACAGAGGCCCTAGAGAAGCGCCCTCGAACGGGAAACACTCTTTCCCGTTCTTCCCAAGGTAAGGGGCCATAGCTCAGCTGGGAGAGCGCTTGCATGGCATGCAAGAGGTCAGCGGTTCGATCCCGCTTGGCTCCACCATTTTTTCCTTGCGCACAGCCGCCACACCAACCCAGCGTAGCTCACGCGCCTCAAGGCACTCCGCTTGGGCGGCGCTAAGCGCCGGGTCGCCTTGCTCCCTGAGCCCTTTGGGCTAAGGACAACTTCAACTTTACTGCACCAGCTCTTTTCGCTCACGCGCCTCAAGGCGCTCGGCAGGAGCACCACTCGCGCTCAAGGTGAATAGCTGCCGGCTATTGCAGCATCGCCCCGCCCCATCCGCCGGGCGCCACCTCAAAGAATTTCTCGACATTGAGCTGCTGAGCGTTCAGGAATCACCTCCCCGAATTGATCAGAAGGCGGCGGCACCCTGAGGCCGTCGAATGGATGTGTTTTTCGAATGGATGCTCGACCCTGCCGCCTGGGCAGGCCTTGCTACGCTCGTACTGCTCGAAATCATCCTTGGAATAGATAACCTCGTCTTCATCGCCATCCTGGCCGATAAGCTGCCGCCCGAGCAGCGCGAACGCGCGCGCATTATCGGCCTGTCGCTGGCACTGGTGATGCGCCTCGCCCTGCTAGGGTCGGTCGCGTGGATCGTCACGCTCACCTATCCGCTGTTCACCGTGCTCGGCGCTGAAATATCCTGGCGCGACATCATCCTGATACTCGGCGGCACGTTCCTGCTGTTCAAAGGCACGATGGAGCTGCACGAGCGGCTTGAGGGCGGCCACGCCGAGAAGGTCAGCACCGGCCAGTACGCCATTTTCTGGCACGTCATCGCACAGATCGTCGTGCTCGACGCGGTGTTCTCGATCGACAGCGTCATCACCGCCGTCGGCATGGTCAACGAGATCGCCGTTATGGTGATCGCGGTGACGATCGCCATTGGCGTGATGATGCTAGCCAGCGGTCCGCTGACGCGCTTCGTCAATCGTCACCCCACCGTGGTGATCCTCTGCCTCGGCTTCCTGCTGATGATCGGCTTCAGCCTGATCGTCGAAGGCTTCGGCATTCACATTCCGAAGGGTTATCTCTACGCCGCGATTGGCTTCTCGATCCTCATCGAGGCCGCCAATCAGGTTGGCCGCCGCAACGTCGTGAAACGCGTAACGACGACCGACCTGCGCGTGCGCACTGCGCAGGCTGTGGTGCGCATTCTACGCGGCGGCGGCGACCCGCAGGCATCGGAAGAAGTTGCTGCCATCATTTCCACGGCTGGCGACGAGACGGTGTTCAGCTCGGAAGAGCGCGTGATGATCGAACGCGTGCTCACCGTCGCGCAACGGCCGGTGCGATCCATCATGGTGCCCCGCGTCGATGTTGTCTGGCTGGACGCAAACGACAGCCCTGACACCATCCTCGCCGAGATCAAGCAGAGCGACCGCTCGAAATTTCCGGTCTGCCGTGAGGATGTCGACACCATCGTCGGTGTCGTGCATTCGAAGGATCTGCTGTTGCAGGTGGCGAAGGACCCTGCCGCCTTCGATATCGCCGCCGTGACGAAGGAACCGGTCTATGTGTCGGAAGACATGCCGGTGCTGAAGCTGCTGGAGCACTTCAAGACCTCGCCCGTGCACATGGCGATCCTGGTCGACGAATACGGCACCTTCGAAGGCATCGTCACGCCGACCGACATTCTGGCGATGATTGCCGGCGGCCTGCCGGACACCGTTGGCAATGACGCGCTCAAGGCCCGCCAGCGCGCCGATGGTGCCTGGGTGCTCGACGGCCGTCTTTCCATCGATGACGCCGAGCGCACGCTGGACGTGATTGGCATGCAGGCGGAGGCGGAGGACTACACCACGCTTGGCGGCTTCGTGCTGGCGAAGGTCGGCACCATTCCGGAGGTGGGCGAAAGCTTCAACTGGGAAGGCTGGCGCTTTGAAGTTCTGGAGCTGGAAGGGCACCGGATCGGCTCGGTGCTTGCCATCCGCGAACCTTCTTAAGCGGGCTGGCAAACGTCTACCCGTTCAAGCCGCTTCAGCCAGCCGCTTAATCCGCGTTACTGCACGCTCCGATGGCCAAATTTACCGTCGATTGAGAATGCCCAGACCGTTGACGGATGCAATCCGTGTGCAGCTGTTGGCCGCAACGCGACTGACGTTTCAGAAGCGCTGCGATAAACCGATAAATGGATTGAAACGATCCGCCGTATCCGTGACGCCGACGTTTATGCCGGCATCGAGCTGCAGATTGCCGTTTATCGCATACGTGAGACCGGTGGCGAGCACGAGCGCCGTGCCGCCGGGCGCCAAAGCGCCGAAGCTCGCCGCGATCTCGTAGTAGGTGCCGAACTTCTCGGTCCATTCATACGCCAGCGCAGCAGTGGTGACATAGCCGGCTTCGTATTTGCCGCTGATGTCTCCGCGCACCCAGGATACGCCGCCGTTGATGCCGAGACCGAAATTGTTCGGCAGCTCGATAGCCAGCGGAACGATGAGGCCGCCCTCAACGTGCTTCGGGCTGATGCCGTTGTTATCGTTGGTCGGCAGTGTGATGTACGGCAACAGAGCGAGCGCCGATCCGATTTCCGCAGCGTTGTCGTTGCCCCACAGATTGACCTTGCCGCGAATATCGAAGCCGCCAACGCCGGATGCGCGCTCGGTTGCAAGGCCCGGCTGCCGATAATGGGTTTTGCCGTGCGGCTGCCAGACGAAGTTTATCTCCGTGCTATTCGAGAGGCCGATGCGCACGTTGGCGTTGAAAAACTCGTAGGTATCCATCTCACCACCGGTCTCATCGGCATGCGAGCGGCCGAATCCAAAAAGGGTGGTTTCGATCTGGACGTGACCGGCATCGACCGTGAACGGGGTTTCCGTCATGTCCGGCCGATCGGTTGTCATGTCACGCATCAAACGCGTCGGCGTCGGGTTGAAAAGGTTGTAGCCGCTTTTGTCGTCAGCGGCGGCTCCCTCACTGATACCCGCGCTTCCCAATGCAACAACAAAACAGAACACAGCTTTTCTCATCGTCGCTCGTCCCCCGTTGATTCAGCCTAAATTTTGGCTGACTTAGTTGGCCACACGGTACAAATTTAGCTTCTACTAACTTTTAGTTAGCCGCGACTAACTTTGATGTCAACGGAGGCTTGAGGTAGGATCCGCGTCGAGGGCAGCGGATGGGAGACGAGATGGACACCGCCAGGGGCCGGGCGCGCGATGCCCAGCGCCGCGCTGAGCAATTCAGACGCGTGCGCGATGCGCATCAGACGGAGGTCGCGGAGGATTACGTTGAGCTCGTCGCGGATCTGATCGAAGAGACCGGCGAGGCAAGGGTCGTGGATTTATCCGAGCGGCTAGGCGTCACAAAAGCGACGGTGAACAACACCATCCAGCGCCTGCAGCGCGACGGACTGGTGACCAGTCAGCCCTACCGTTCGATATTTCTTACGGAAAAAGGCCGTACGCTGGCTGAGACGTCCCGCGAGCGGCATCACACCGTGCGTGATTTCCTGCTCGCATTGGGGGTCGATGCCGATACCGCCGAAGCCGACTCCGAGGGCATCGAGCACCATGTGAGCGAGCCGACGCTGGAAGCGTTCCGCAAATTTCTGCGCAAGTCAGGCTGACCGAAAGCGACTGCCGCCGAGCGCGCTTGATACAAGCGCAGCGTTGCGATCGGCAATGCGAGCGACGTCTAAAAAAACAACGGGCGATCGCAAAATGAGGGCCTAGTTGGCTCCCATCGCGATCGCCCGTTGCGTTGATCCTGCCGGAACAGAGATATCAACAGCCGTGGCGCCACATGCAGCGGGCAAAGCGCGGCGAGCCCATGCCCCAGCGACGATCGCAACGGTTGGTCCAGCGCATGCAGCGCGGGCTGATCTGCGGCACCACTACGTATTCAGCGGGAGCCGGCGCGTAATATTCCGGGGCCTGCGCATAGTATTCCGGCGGCGGCGCGCGTCCGAAGTCGGCGGCGGTTGCCACCGTGCCGGCCGAAACGAGACCGATAACAGCTGCGGCTGCGAGCGTGAGGGAACGCTGCATAGACTACTTCTCCTGATTTCATTTCCAACGGCGCGATGGCGCATCGCACCCGGCGCGCACATCGCTTCCCACCTGAGAACGCGCTGAGCGGCATACCGTTTCAATAATGCACCCGGGTAAACGATGCCTAACCCACGCTGGTGGATTGGTGCCGCGCGGCGACCAGTGCTCGGAACCGCCCCAAAGAATATATGCAACCTAGGATGGGACATCCCTAGCCGATTCGCGTGCCCTTGCTGACGCGGCCCGCTAACATTCAGCGAACGGTGGAATCTGAAATCAATTTATAGGCGATCAGTGGCGACGAGCGTCAGGCGATGACCGGTTCAGGTAGCGCGTCAACGAGGCGGCGCAACGTGTCGAGAGTGCCCGCATCGATCAGTCCATCGGCGCGCGCGGGGCGGAAGTGCATCTGGAAAGAGCGGATCAACACTTTCGGCCAATCCTCACGGCCCGGATTGTCGATGCCATAGCCATACGCACGCAGCAGCTCCAACGCTTCTGCCAGCATTGCAGCTTCGTCACCGCTGCACGGCGCACTTAAATCCAGCGACGGCGTCACCCAGTGGCCAACGCCACCGCGCGCCAGATACGCCCAGTCGAACTTCTCGCCCGGATCAATCTTGCGGCCGGGGGCGATGTCGGAATGGCCCAGGAAACGCTGCGGCACAATGCGATTGCGGCTGCTGATATCCCGGCACAGCGCCGCCACTGCATGCATCTGCGGTGGTGGAAAATCAGGATAGCCGCGTTCGTGGCCGGGGTTCTGGATCTCGATGCCGATGGACATCGAATTGACATCGCATTCGCCGTACCAGCGGGACGCCCCCGCGTGCCAGGCGCGGGCATGCTCTGCCACCATCTGTGTAATGATGCCGGCTTCATCGACGACGTAATGACACGATACGCCGCTCTCAGGATTGGCCAGCCAGTCGATTGCGCCCTCCGCGGAAGTCATGCCCGTGTAGTGCAGGATGACCATGCTCGGCGGCCAGCCGTTGCGGCGCTCCTCAAAATTGGGCGATGCATGCACCGCGTGCACCAAAGCGGAATCCGGCTCAAGTTTCGCCTCAAGCTTCATTCAGTCGACCCAACCTCTGCCGCTCCGTCGCCCGTTCAGCCTTGATCTGATCATACGCGGCATTGATGGCGGCCAGCCGGCGCGTGGCGGCGCAACGCAATTCCGGCGGCACGCCCGTCATCGCCAGCTTGTCAGGGTGATGCTCGCGCACCAACTCACGGTGGCGCAGCTTGAGATCTTCATCGGACAACGAAGGCATCACGCCCAGGATCTGATACGGGCTGCACGGGTCATTGATGAACCCGGCGCGAATGGAAAGAAACTCCGCCCGGCTGAGGCCGAACTTATCAGCCACGATCCGTAGAAACAGATCTTCATCGGGATGCAGGATGCCGTCCGCCGCCGCCACATGGAACAGGCACTCAAGCAGCGCATTCAGCATCTCCGGCTCGTCAGCCAGCAGCGACGCGATCTTGCTGGCGTACACTTCAAACCCGGCGATGTCTTGAGCGGCGAGATCATACAGACGGCGGAAGTTTTCCTCTTCGCCCTTGGGGATGTCGAACACCCGCTCAAACGCGCGCTCCTCAATCGGCAGAGCAACGCCATCCGCCTTCGCCATCTTCGCGGCCAGCGTGGTCACCGCGATCGTGAATGCAACGGTGCGATAACCCGGCGTGCGGTGCGCGGCCAGCTCGCGGCGCAGCCGTTCCCACCACGCGCCGATGGCGTCCAGCACCGAGGTGCGGCCCGTGTCAAAACCAATCGCGTGCGATATCGCTTTCCAAGGCATGGCATTTCCTTATCGGCATTCGCACGCCACTTGAAGCACGCCGATGTCTTCGCAGCGGCAGCTAAGGTGAACGTGCGGCATTTAGCGGAAGTTTACGTGGTCAAAGCCCCGTGAACGTGCACGGTTGACGCACCCCTGCGCGGTCGATAGCTCAGACAGGAACACAACCGGATGGAAGGCGCATGGCGGGGCAAATAGGCGGCGGCAAGTGGCATTTCTTCATCGACCGTGGTGGTACATTCACGGACGTGGTCGCCCGCTCACCTGATGGCAACCTTAAGGCGCTGAAGTTGCTGTCCGAGAACCCGGAAGCTTACGAAGACGCCGCGCTTGAAGCGATCCGGCGCTTTCTTGACGTCACGCCCGGTGCTCCTCTGCCCACCCAGCGCATCGGCGCGGTGAAGATGGGCACCACTGTGGCGACCAACGCGCTGCTGGAACGCAAAGGCGATGCGACTGTGCTGGTGATCACGCGCGGTCTGGCCGACCAGCTTGAAATCGGCACGCAGGCGCGGCCCGACATTTTCGCCCGCCAGATCGTAAAGCCGGAGATGCTCTATACTCGCGTTATCGAAGCCGACGAGCGCGTGCGGGCCGATGGCACGGTCGAACGTCCGCTGGACGCTGAAGCGCTACTGCACTCGCTGTCGCAAGCGAGGGCTGACGGCATCGACTCTGTCGCCATCGTGCTCATGCATGCCTATGCGCATCCCGAGCACGAACAGCAGGCCGCCAAGCTGGCGCGTGAACTTGGGTTCGGCCAGGTTTCCGTCAGTCACGAAATTGCGCCGCTCATCAAGATTGTTCCGCGCGGCGACACGACGGTGGCGGACGCTTATCTTTCGCCGGTTCTGCGACGTTACGTTGATCGCGTTGCAGGCGCGCTCACGGGCGGAAATTCCGGCGCGCTTAACGAAGCTCCGCGCGTTTTGTTCATGGCCTCTTCCGGCGGACTGAAGGCTGCGGAAACATTTCGCGGCCGCGACGCCATTCTGTCCGGCCCCGCTGGCGGCGTCGTTGGCATGGCGGAAACCGGACGGCGCGCGAACTTCGAAAAACTTATCGGCTTTGACATGGGCGGCACGTCTACGGACGTCGCGCACTTTGCCGGTGACTATGAGCGCACATTCGAAACCCAGATCGCGGGCGTGCGTCTTTCGGTGCCGATGCTACGCGTGCATACGGTGGCGGCAGGCGGCGGATCGATCATCTCGTTTGATGGCATGCGCTTTCGCGTCGGTCCCGAAAGCGCCGGCGCCAATCCCGGCCCCAAGTGCTATCGGCGCGGCGGTCCGCTGACCGTCACGGACGCCAACGTGATGTTGGGCAAGCTCAACCCGCAGTTCTTCCCCGCCATCTTCGGCCCCGACAGCGACCAGCCGCTTGCAACGGACGCGGTGCGCGCAGCCTTCAGCGAACTGGCGCGCGAGGTTGGCGATGGCTGCAGCGCCGAAGAAATTGCCGACGGCGCTATCCGCATAGCGGTCGAGAACATGGCCAACGCGATCAAGAAGATCTCGGTGGAGCGCGGCTACGATGTGACGGAATACGCGCTCAACTGTTTCGGATCGGCGGGCGGGCAACATGCATGTCTGATCGCGGACACGCTCGGCATCGATACGGTGCTGATCCATCCGCTATCCGGCCTGCTTTCCGCATACGGCATGGGTCTGGCACCGCAGCGGGCAAGCCGCGAGCAGTCAATTGAGGCGCCGCTCAACAGCGAGACCATGCATCGGCTGGAAAATCTCGCCTACGAACTCGGCAGCGCGGCAACCGAAGAACTGCTCGATGAAGGTGTCGAGCACGACGCCATAGCCATCGATAGCTTTGTCCATCTGCGCTATCAGGGCACCGATACTGCGCTGGCCGTTCAGCTTTCCGAGCCCGGCTTCATGCTCCGCGATTTCGAAGCCCTGCACCGCCAGCGCTTCGGATTCGTATCGCCCGAGAAGCCGATTTTCGTTGCGGCGATCGAAGTGGCCGCAACCGGCACCGATGAAACAATGGCGGTTGCGCCATCAGTTTCCAATGACGCTAACTTGAAGCCGGGAACCGATCGCCGCGTGCCCCAGCCCCGCGAGACAACGCGCTTTTATTCGCGCACGCAGTGGCACGATGCGCCGGTTTACATGCGCGGTGATCTGGCTCCCGGACATACGATTGATGGCCCGGCGCTGGTAATCGAGCCGAACCAGACCGTGGTTGTAGAGGCGGGCTGGAGCCTGTGGATCAGCGGCGATAACGACATCGTGTTGACGCGCATCGAGCCACGCAACCGCGAAATGCTGAGCGACAAGGCTGATCCGATCCTGCTTGAAGTGTTCAACAATCTGTTCATGGCGATTGCCGAGCAGATGGGCGAAGCGCTGCGAAACACCGCCCAGTCGGTGAACATCAAGGAGCGGCTGGATTTCTCGTGCGCGGTGTTTGACGCCAATGGCGCACTGGTGGCCAACGCACCGCATCTGCCGGTGCATCTGGGGTCGATGGATCGCTCGGTTGAAACCATCATCCGCGCGCGCTCCGGCGAGATGCGCCCCGGCGATGCCTACATGCTCAACGCGCCTTATAATGGCGGCACGCATCTGCCCGACATTACCGTCATCACGCCGGTGTTCGATGAGGCCGGCACGCGTGTGGTGTTCTACGTCGCCAGTCGCGGTCACCATGAGGATATTGGCGGACTGACACCGGGATCGATGACGCCGCGTGCCACCACCATCCAAGAAGAGGGCGTGCTGATCGACAACTTCCATCTGGTCGATCGCGGGCGGTTCCTGGAGGATGAAACGCGCGCACTGCTATCCGGCGGCAAATATCCCGCGCGCAGACCGGACAAAAACATCGCCGACCTGAAGGCTCAGATCGCCGCCAATGCCAAGGGCGAGGCGGAACTGCGGCGGATGGTGAAGCACTTCGGTCTGGATGTCGTGAGCGCCTACATGCGCCATGTGCAGGACAACGCCGAAGAAGCGGTGCGCCGACTGCTCGCGAAGCTGGACGATGGCCACTTCCGCGTCGATACCGATCAGGGAACAGCGGTGGAAGTGCGCATAACCGTCGACCGCGAAAGCCGCAGCGCCACGGTGGACTTCACCGGCACCAGCGCGCAGCAGCCCAACAACTTCAACGCGCCTGAACCGGTGACGCGCGCGGCTGTGCTTTACACCTTCCGCGTGATGGTGGACGAACCAATACCGATGAACGCGGGATGCTTGAAGCCGATCAAGATTATCATTCCCGAAGGCTCGATGCTGAGGCCGATCTATCCCGCTGCAGTCGTCGCGGGCAACGTCGAGACCAGCCAGATCGTAACCAATGCGCTGTTCGGCGCGCTGAACGCACTCGGCTCATCGCAAGGGACAATGAATAATCTGACCTTTGGTAACGACCGCGTGCAGTATTATGAGACGCTCTGCTCGGGTGCCCCTGCCGGACCAGGCTTCGACGGTGCGGCCGCGGTGCACGTCCACATGACCAACACGCGGCTGACCGATCCGGAAATTCTGGAGCTGCGCTATCCCGTGCTGCTGGAGGAGTTTTCCATCCGGCGCGGGTCAGGCGGCAAAGGTCGATGGCACAGCGGCGATGGCACCCGGCGCGTTATTCGATTTCTGGAGCGGATGCATTGCGCCATCCTTTCCGGCTATCGCAAAGTGCACCCGTTCGGACTTGATGGTGGCGCAGCGGGAGCGCGTGGCAGCAACGCGGTGCGTCGCGACGATGGCAGCATGGAAGACATCGGCGGTTGCGCGGAAACCGTGCTGGAGCCGGGCGAGGCCATCATCATTTCTACGCCGACTGGCGGTGGTTTCGGCACGCCATGACGACGGAGCAACCCACGCACTGCGCGGTGCGTGGTGCCAAAACAAAAAGCCAGGGCACATGCCCTGGCTTCAATGTTTGCTCGTGAGCGCAGAAGGCGCGATGAACGATTACGTCAGGCGGTTGCGACCGGGCCTTCACCCGTAGCACCGGAAGCGGGGCGCGCGCGCCGTTCGGACATGAACTGATCGAACTCGGCCTTGTCCTTCGCCTTGCGCAGCCGCTCCAGAAACTCCTGAAACTCGCGCTGCTCGTCCTGCAGCCGGCGGATCGTTTCCTCGCGATACTCATCGAACGCGGCATTGCCGCTCGAAGGGGCGCCGCGCAGCTCCTGGCCCCAGCGCTCAACAGTGCGGTCCCAGCGATCGCCGGTGCCACGCCGCCAACGGCCGAAGCCGCTCATCCGTCCACCACATCCCATGCGTCCACTCCAGTATAGGTAGGCGAGAATTGCGAGACCCACGGGCCAGAACACGATGAAGCCCACAACCATGGCCCCAATCCATGCCGGTTTGCCGTAGTCGTCGAGCGTCGCAACAAGCCCATTCATAGCAGGTCACTCCGTATGTGAATGTTTATCACATTTACATACGTGGCATTCTGATCGGCAGCCGTCAAGAGGTGGACCGGGAAAATCCGAACGCTGATCGCACAGACTTTTCACGCGCTAGTAGGGCTGCGCGGACACGCCGCACAGTTGATTGCAGCGCCACACATGCAGCCACGCGGGCTGCCCGCATCCGATTAACCGCAGCTCTGCACGCGCAGAACGGCGAAGGGCGATCCGCACTCAGCTAAGATGTAGGTGGAATTTTCGCGAAATAAAGTCGATGCGCACCGCATCAATGCGCATTCATGCCCGACCGTGACGCGGCGCGAATGGCGGATCGCACGTCTGAGCGGGCGTCGACACTTCAACAGCGCGCGCGCATTGAAACGCTGGCAGCAATTTTCTGCCGAACTAGGCCGTGGCCGCACTGAAGTCCTGCGAGGACTGGCGACCACACTTGCCAGCCGCGACGCCTTCCCAACTTGCGGCGGCGACACCCATCCGGCTCGTGGCTCAGCGCTCGTGACTTAGGATGATCACCCTAGCTGCGCCATGCGACCGACGGGAGAAACGTCGTGAGGGCTAATCTCGCCCGTCGGATGCATGAGATCGCGGTAACCGGATCAGTACCGCACGACGAACGCTGAACATTCGTCTCGGCGCGTCAGCGCTTCTTTGCCGGGACGCGCTTCTTCACAGCCTTCTTGGCTGCACCCTTCTTCGCCGTAGCAGTCGTCTTTGCTGCCACTGCCTTCGCCTTCACAGGCTTGGCCTTGATCGGCTTGGAAGCAACCTTGCGCACGGCCTTCTTCTTGGCCGGCTCTTTCTTCGGAGCATCCGCTGCCTGCGTGAGAGCTGAAGCCGCAAGCTTCTTGATCTCGCTGTGTGTGAGAGTACCGGGAGCCTTGATGCCCTTCGCTGCAATACGCGCAACTGCCGGTGAGGTCTTCTCGTTCGCTGCCATGATTGAAACCCGTCTTTGCTAACTACATGCGCACCACTACTCGCGCGCGATGCCGCCTCACGTATACATCGGTTTCAACAGCTATGCATTAAGCGTTTGCATGCTGTGCGCAAACTCATCGCGCACAACACACGCAACGCACGATGAATGCGCACTCGAACAACGCGCAACGCACTACTTGTCCGACGTGACGCCGAGACCATCGAGATAGATCAGCACAGCAGCTTCAAGAAGATCTTCCGCCGACATCGGTATCGGACGACGCGCAGCATCGCCACGACTGAACAGCGCAGCGATGCCGTGACTGAGCGACCAGATGTGCAGCGCCATCATCAGCGACGGCGGCCGCTTGGCAGGCGGCAACGTTGCAGCCAATGCATCGCAAGCCTGACGCAACACGGCGAACGCGCGCTCGCCCGCCTCTCGCACCTCCGGATGATCGCCCATAGGCAAACCGGATTCGAACATCGCGGAAAACTGCGCCGGCTCCTTGGCTGCAAAGTCCAGATACGCCCGCCCGACACGCTCAAAGGCTGCTCTGGGCGTGGGTTTGCCGTCATTCCAGGCTTTCGCCAGCGCATCCGCAAATGCATCGAAGCCACGGCGAGCGATGTCGGCCAGCAGTGCATCGCGATCGCGGTAATGGCGGTAGGGTGCTGCGGGGCTGACGCCGGCCGCACGCGCGGCATCGGCGAACGTGAAGCCCGCCGGCCCTTTCTTGGAGATCAATTCAAGTGCCGCGGCGATCAATGCTTCACGCAGATTCCCGTGATGGTATCCGCGCCGCGCGCCGGGGCCGCCCTTTTGCCATGCCATGACGCGCTTGTAGCCCAATTCGCAAGGCGACGGCTATCTTTCACACGTCCGCAATCAGCACATGAACACTGAACAGGCGCTCGGCATCGGTCCACACCACCTGCGGTCGCCAGCCTGCCTCACTGACAAGCGTATGGAAGCCTTCGATCTCGTACTTATGCGAATGCTCGGTGTGAATCTGCTCGCCGGCATCGAAATGGAAGCGATGCCCGCCGACGTCCACCCACTGCTCCCGCAGACTGACGAGATGCATATCGATCCTGCCGTTGCGCATATCGTAGGTGGCCGAATGCTTGAACTGATCGAGCTTGAAATTGGCGCCCCGCTCGCGATTGGCACGCACCAGCAGATTGAGATTGAAAGCAGCCGTAACACCATCCGCGTCGTCATAGGCGGCAAGGAGCCGGCGGACATTCTTCTTCAGATCGGCTCCGATAATCAGGTGCGCGTCCGGACCTAATGTCCGGCGCATGCTGGCCAGCAGCGCAACAGCATCGACTGGACGCAAGTTCCCAATCGTCGAGCCAGGAAAGAAGCCAAACAGCGGCCTTGCAGAAAATTCCGGCGGCATGACTATCGGTTGCGCGAAATCAGCCTCGATCGGCATCACGAGCAACTCGGGAAACCGCTCCGCGATGCGCGCCTTTGCATCCCGCAAGGCAGCGGAGCTGATGTCTATTGGAACGTAGGCGTGCAACTTATCCATGCGTTCCAACAGAAGTTCGGTCTTGGTGCTGGAGCCTGAACCAAACTCAACCAGCACCGCGCCTGCGGGAACGATGGCCGCGATCTCCTCCGCCTGATGCCGTAAAATATCTGTCTCGGTGCGGGTCGGATAGTATTCCGGCAGCGTCGTTATCTTCTCGAACAGAGCACTGCCCGCCGCATCATATAAAAATCGGCTCGGAATAGATTTTTGCGGCGCTGAAAGTCCGGCAATCAACGCCTCGGAAAAGTCGGAACCGATGGCAGCAGGGTCAGCTCGGCCGTGAGGTCGTGCACTTTGCTCCATGGAACCGCAAAAAGCTGAGCGCGATCCGCTGCGACTGCTCCGTCCTGCCCTGTCGCGCTCCGAGGTGAACCACGCGCCAAAAAAACTCTGCTCGGGTAATGACGGTGCCGACCTGTCTCGGTTGAAATCCGGGGCGCGTCTTGCTGCTGATTTCTTACTTACTTCGCTCATGCCGCGTCCTCCGCCAAACGAACCCCGCTGAACTGCCATCTCTGATGCGGATAAAAGAAGTTCCGGTATGTCCGGCGGATGTGACCCGGCGGCGTCACGCAGGAGCCGCCGCGCAGCACGTTCTGACTGACCATGAACTTGCCGTTGTATTCGCCCAGTGCACCCGGCGCGGCGCGATAGCCCGGATAGGGAAGATACGCGCTCGACGTCCACTCCCACACATCGCCAAACATCTGGGTGAGTTCGCCATCAGATCCGTCAGCAGCAGGTTGGGGCCGCATGAGCCCGGTGCCGAGGTCGTTGCCCGCCGCGGCTATCCCTGTGCTTGCAATCTCCCACTCGAACTCGGTCGGAAGCCGCTTGCCAGCCCAGTTGGCGAAGGCATTGGCTTCGTAATAACTAACGTGCGCAACCGGAGCCGCCAGATTCACCGGCACCAGACCTTCAAGTGTCATCTGATGCCAAACGCCATCGCGCTGATGCCAATATCCGGGCGCATCCCATCCGTTGGCGTTGATCGCGCTCCATCCGTCCGCCAGCCACAGCAGCGGATCGCGATAGCCGCCGTCGTCCATGAATGCCAACCATTCGGCATTTGTCACGCAACGGTGCGCAAGGCGAAAGGGTTGCAGAAGCGCATCGTGACGCGGCTCTTCGTTGTCGTAGCAGAAGCCGGTTCCGGAAAACCCGACGGGAAAAATACCGCCGGGAAATTCAATGAAAGTCGCGTCCCCGTCACGACGGGGCTGATCGCGATACGGCGCTGGCGTACGATATGCCGGATGTAATGGCTGGGCGTCGAAAAGGCTGAGTATATCCGTCAACAGCAACTCCTGATGCTGTTGCTCGTGGTTGATGCCAAGCTCAACGATAGCGGCCAGCCCATCCAAGCCATCATTGATAAAACCGCTGACGAACATTTGCTCCAGCGCCGCATCGACGTGGGCACGATAGCCGCGCACCTCATCCACTGACGGTCGCGTCAGCAGGCCACGCTGGCTGCGCGCCTGACGCTTGCCGTGACTCTCGTAATACGAGTTGAAGCAGTAAGCGAAATCCGGCGAGTATTCGCGATAATCTGGCAAATGCGGCTTCAGCAGAAATGTCTCGTAGAACCACGTCGTGTGCGCCAGATGCCACTTCGTCGGGCTAGCGTCGTCCATGGGCTGCACGACCTGATCTTCATCGCTCAGCGGCGCCGCTAGCAGTTGCGACAGTCGCCGGCTTGATTTGAGCCTGTGCAACAGGCGCAAACGGTCAGAAAGTTCTTCGGCGACGGTAGCGGCGGAACGGTCGACAGCAGAAGAAAGCACGGAAACCTCGAATTTATCTCAGCGGGTGCACCGACTAAATTCGATGCTTAAAAGCCCTAACGATTTGCAGAGGCATCGGTTTCTCCATTACTCCGATTTCATCGACGCACTTGATAGACGAACCACCAAGTCACGGCGGAACGTCGAAATATTTCGATCCTTCGATTTTTAGACAACGGCATCACGCATCCTTCAGGCTGCAGAGGTTAGATAGCGCTGTTGCCGGCGCTGCTTATTGTTGCGGCCGGAAGCTAAGGAGTTCAGGCGATGGCGGATCGTGAGCTGGAAGTGGGTGCTATCGTGCAGCTGACGGGCCTTGAAATCGGCCTTATGGTCGCTGATGCCTCGTATCGGATTGAGCAGCTCCTCCAGCTCAAAGAAGGAGCGCAGCTCTATCGGGTGCGCCACGATGACGAGCCTTTCGACCGTATCGTTTCCGAACGCGACATCCGTGATTTTTAACCGGTCATTTTCGCTACATAACTAAGGTCAAGCACCGATGCGCGTTCTGCCAATCGTCCTAGCTGCCGTGGTCTCCACCATGTCGCTCAGCGGCATGGTCTATGCCGATCCGAAAGCGGCTGATCCTCTCGCGGTGGAATTCGATGGACAGCGCTTCACGCTAAACTTCGAAGATCAGGCAGCGCTGCCTGATGGCTCGATGGGTAATGCTCTGGCTGAATTCACCCTCAAGGGTGAAACCGTCGAGAACTGGTCGAAGCTGTTTGCTTTCTATGCCTATCCGCAGATGGGCACTGACCCCACGGCTGCAGTTGAGGCCGTGGGCAAGGTGGTGAAGGAAACAAATCCCGACGCCAACTACGCCATCGACGTCAGCAACGAAAAGGAAGCCATCATCGATTTCCTTACCTGGGCTGAAGGCAGCGAGGTGATGGAGTTCAACGTGTTCCGTTATACTCCCGCCGATGATGGCCCCGGCCTGATCGCCATGCAGTATGCCCAGCACATCAACATCGACGATATGGATGTTGAAGCCATGCGCGCGTTGCGTGAGCGTGCGGTGCGCGAGATGGCTGCGATGGATATGGATGCCGCGCAGGACTATTTCGCCGCCAAGCGCGAGCAGATGTCGGCCAAGGCCGAAGATGGCGACACGCCATCATTCGCTGAGCGCGATCAGCAGTAAGCGACTGAACACCTAAAACTCAGTGCGTCAGTGCGATCACGGCGCCGCGCAATGGCAATGATCGACGCTCCAAGCCGGTCGGTATTTTCGCGCGGCCTTCGGCGCAGTATAATTGCGGCTTGCTGTCGGGATATCGCCCATGCACCGCGCCCCCTTATGCCTGATCGTCTTCGGATGGATTGTTATCGCGCACACCGCTCTTGCAGCCCGGCATCCCTCGCCGCCCAGCGCCAGCCGGTTGCAGCCGGACCTTGTATGTCTGGATCCAAGCGCTGAGTTCCCCGTCGCCTGCGATGAGGACGACGACTAGAGCGTGCTTCCAGAAAAGTGAGAACCGGTTTTCCGCCAAGAAGCACGAGCCAGAGCTGTCCGCGGTTCAACGAAACGCTGACAGGCTCTAGGCCGCAGCTACTTGCAGACAGTCCGCAAACCGTCCTTGCCGCGCCGCGCCAGATCGACATGGAAGTGGTCGTGATGGTTGCGATCATAGTTGGGGCTGAGCACCGTCGTGAAATGATGGCAGGCCCCGGCACGCACCTCGCGCAGAAAAGCCTGATCGCGCTTGTCGCCGCGCCAGCCTTTTTTCACCGAAACCGTCTTGCCGTTCGCCAGCACAAATCCGGAAACATCCAGCGCGTTGGCGTGGCCGTGCTCGGACAGCACCGCTCCGAACGCGTGATTGATCGGGCGACAGGAATAGGAGCCGGCGATGCGCAGCTCCGTCAGCGGCGAGTTGTAATAGCGCAATGCCGCGGGCTCGATCACCTCCCGGACCCACAGGTTCACCTGCGGGATCATCGGGCATCTCAGATATGCTACCGGCTTCAGCGTCACATTGCCATTACGCACGGCCGCCAGCTCGAAGGGCTGCTCCGCACCGCAGGCACCTGGGCCGCCGAGCGAAAGCTTGGTCTTGATATAAGGGCTTTCGCGCACGACGCCGGCCGCAAGGCAGGCGCGCTCTTCTGACGAGCGCCACGGCTCGTCCTTGGCGATGAAAGATTGTGTGGCACTGCCGCCGCAGCCGCTGAGCAGCCACGGGAGGCTAATAATGCCAAAGAGGACGCAGATACGGACAGATGGCATGATGCGAGACGCTAACCGCAGTAACCCTAATGGACTGTAAACGTGCCATCTTTCCCGGGACGAAGATGAGCAGGCCAATCCGGCGGCAGTGCGACTCAAAAACGGCGCAACCCAGATATCGACGCGCAAAACAACCACACAGCAGAGTTTTCCACAGCACAAATGTCGCGATCGCAATGGAAGCACAAGACCGCACGCCACGATCTTGATATGACTGGATTGTCTGGAGCTTCCAGACCCTCGGCGGCGGCCAGTTCGTTGTGCGTATGTGCTGCGTTCGAGTGTGTATTGCGTCTTGGCCCCGGCTTTTTGGTCGGCTGCTATGTCCCTGACAACCCCGCGTTTGTCTTTTGGGATGTAAGCGCCGATTGGCCGGGGCCTCGTATTTCAGAGGCAGTGTTTCTTAAGGCCCCCGCGAGGGCAGCGCCTGCTGCCAACAGCCGCGCCCCGTTTGTCAGCCCGCGTCCACGGCGGCGAAGAAATCCAGCACCGCCGCTTTGAATTTGCGATCGCCCACAGCCTTCATGTGATCGCGATTTGCGAGCGTTACGGCCTGAGCCCCAGGGATCAGCGCCGCCAATTCATCCGCTGAGCCGCCGATCACGTCGCGGTCCCCGACAACGACCAACACCGGACGCTTCAGCGTTGCTACCGCATCCGCCGTCAGAGGCGCGCGTGCTGAACGGATACAGACAGCCAACGCCTTGAGATCGCTTCCGGTCTGTTCGGCGAACGAACGGAATGTCCGCGCGGTGGGGTTGGTCACGTCATCAATGCTGGCGGCTTCCAGCGCATGGGCGATCGGCGCCGTGCCAGCCAATCCGCGCACCATGTTGATACCCAGCCCGCCGAACACCAAGCTGCGCACGCGATCAGGATGCGCCAACCCGAGAAACGCCGAGATGCGCGCGCCCATCGAATAGCCGAGCACATGGGCGCGCTCGATGCCCAGGTGATCCAGCAGCCTGCACGCGTCCTCCGCCATGAGCGGGGCGCCGTAATCTTCCAGCCGATAGAGCTTCTCGCTGCGGCCGTGCCCGCGATTGTCATAGGCAATGACGCGGTATCCGGCCTCGGTCAGCGTCCTGACCCAGCCAGTGTCGATCCAGTTGGTGACTATGTTCGATGCGAACCCGTGAATCAGCAGAACCGGCTCGCCTTCCCCTTGATCAAGAAAGGCAATCTCGGTGCCGTCGGAGCTGAACGTGCGCACGGGAGCGATCCTTTCCACGGACGGTGGGCGTTGCTTAAAACGCGACCGCCGTACCCCTATCATTTGACTTTCCATGCGGCTATGGTCCGCCCATACGGATCAGATAATGCAGGGTAATTCGATGGCTTCGAGTCTCGTTCCCCATCTCGCCAACGACGATGGCGTTGAGAAAATTTTCGTCGGTGTGCGCGAGTTGAACTGCATGGGCGCGCGGCCGCCGTTCGATCACCCCCATGTCTTTCTCGACATGGGCAGCGACGGGCAGATCCTGTGCCCCTACTGCTCAACCCTCTATCTGTACGATCCGCGCCTGGCCGCCGATGAGACGGACCCACCGGGTTGCCTGACCTCGCCTGTTGAAGAAGCTGCCTGATACGCCGGCCCTGCATCTGGTGGCACCACCACCGGCTAGCCCTGCCACGCTGTGCCTGATCGAGTCATGACTGATCCAGCCGCCAGCCCCATTGCGAATGCGCCGGCGCTTATTCTCGGTGGCGGCATCGCCGGGCTGGCGAGCGCGCTTGCATTTGCCCGACAGGGCATCGCCTCGCACATCCTGGAAAAGCGCGCCAACTACAGCGAGGAAGGCGCCGGCATTCAGATCGGCCCCAACGGGACGCGCATTCTGCAGCAGCTTGGCGTAGCGGAACGGCTGCAGCCATTGGTTGGCACTCCGGAAGCGCTGAGCGTGCGCGACGGGCGCTCCGGTGCGCAGCTTGCTCTATTGCCACTCGGAGACTGGATCGCGCAACGGCACGGCGCACCCTATTGGACTGCGCACCGACGCGACCTGCACTCAGCTCTGCTGGCTGCGGCTGAAGCCGAACCGCGCATTACCATCACGCTGGGCGATACCGCTGCTTCGATCACCTCCGACGATGCAGGCGTGAGCGTCGCAACGACCGCCGGCAGAAGCGCAAGCGGCTTCGCCCTCATTGCAGCGGATGGCATCGGCTCGACCGTACGCACCTCGCTGTTCGATGCCGCACAACCAACGCCGTACGGCAAGAGCGCCGCGCGCAGCGTCATCCCCATCGCCGCTGCACCCGAACAGTTGCGGCGGCAGATTGTAACGATCTGGCTGCTGCCCGATGCGCACGTCGTGCATTATCCGGTTTCCGGAGGCCAGGAACTGGCAATGGTGGTGGTGCTGGACGACACGCACCTGAGCGACAGCTGGAACGAGCCGGTTCCGGTCGGTGAAATAGAGCAGGCGCTGAGCGCATCCGCCCCCGCGCTGCGTAAGCTGATCATGCAGACACACGACTGGAAGCGCTGGACTTTGCGCACGCTGCCGGTGCCCGCTCAACTCGCAATCGGCAACGTCGCACTGGCCGGAGATGCAGCCCATCCGATGCTACCGTTCTTTGCTCAGGGCGGAGTTATGGCGCTGGAAGACGCAGCAGTTCTGGCCGCAACGCTCGGGTCAAAGCAGAAAACAACTGGCGGGCTGCTGGCGGATTATGCCAGCAAGCGCCGCGCCCGTGTTGCTCGCGTCGTGGCAGCGTCGCAGCGCAATGGCCGCATCTATCATCTCGACGGCGCAGTTGCGCTGGCACGGAACGCTGTGCTGCGCATTGCCCCGCCGCAACATTTGATGCGGCAATACGATTGGCTTTACGGCTGGCGAGCGACCTAGTCCTGCATCTGCTCAATGGCGACATGCATGAAGTTGTCGTAGATGCGCCGCGAGTTTTTCAGAATGTCGGCAAAAGACTCAGAAACGCGGCGCTGTACGCCAACGGCGTAGTTAGGCGGATATTGCCGCGCTAATGCAGCTCGACTTGCATCCGAGTCTGCCCATTCACGGATCGATTGCTCGCTCGCTTCGATGTGATACTGCAGCCCGAAGGCTGCCGATCCGTAGCTCATGGCCGCCACGCGGCATTGCGGGCTGGAAGCAAGACAGGTCGCACCATCGGGCAGGCGTTTGACTTCTGCGCAGTGCCATTGAACACCGCGAAACAGCGGCTCCACCCCTTCAAACAGGCGATGGCACATCCCCTCATCGGACAACGATATTTCCGCCAGATCGAATTCGCACGCAGTCGCGGGGCCAACCTCACCACCCAAACTATCTGCCAACAACTGATGCCCAAGACAGACGCCAAAATACGGGCGATCCAAGTCTTTTACCCAACGGCGGATTGCTGCTTTCTCAGCTCGCAACCAGGGGTAAGCGTCCTCTTCCCACACATCCATAGTGCCGCCCAGGACGATCATAATATTGAATTGATCCAGATCCGGGATCTGATCGCCTGCATAAAATTTTATGATGGTGGGCTCGGCCCCGTCGGCCTTCAGGTGACCCGCGATGGTACCCGCACTACAGCTAGGCGAATGCTGAAAAATAATAACGCGGGGCATTGCGTGCGTGTCGATCCATTTTTCTGATTTTTGCGCAACGGATATGGTGCATGCTGACGAATTGCAAGCGCCGAAATGCTTTCCGAGGGAAAAAGCCGCAGCGCCGCTGATATGTGTCGCATCAATCGCGCCAAGCGCGAATGTCGAGCCAAACTAAACCCACCCAATGGATGTGGGAGCTCGGCTACTTCATTTCCATAGATACCCGGATGAGATCCGCAGTGCGGCCGACCCCGAGTTTGTTCTTAATAATGGAACAGGTGTTGGCTACGGTTTTGTACGCTATTCCAATAGTCTGCGCGATCTCTGCGAGGCTGTTGCCCTCGCCCAGGAGCCGCAGGATTTCAATCTCGCGCATGGTCAATTGCTGCAGAGGATCTTCCGCAGAAAGCTGCGTGAAGGCCAGTGCGCTCGCGATTTCGCGTTCGACGTAGCGTCCCCCTTCGCCCACGCGCATCACGGCGGTGATAAGCTCATCCGCCCCCGCACTTTTGCTTACGTAGCCCCGTGCCCCGAGACGTAATGCCCGTGCCGCGTACAACGGCTCGGCGTGCATGGAGAACACCACCACCCGTGCCTTGTCGTCCTCGGTCATAAGGCGACGCAGAAGTTCAAGGCCGCCGATGCCGGCAAGGTTCAGATCCAGGACGATCAGATCAGGCGCCAACGTGCGAAACGACGCCAACGCCTCTTCTCCGGACGAAGCCTCGTGCAACTCCATTTCGCCGAGGTCGGCAAGCAGCCTGCGGATGCCCTCTCGCACCACGATATGATCGTCGACAAGCAGAATCTTCATACCGAGGGGCCCCGAGCGTGGTGATCCGCGCCAAGTGAAATTATGGCTTCGCTGGAGCCACCAGACATCACGCCGGATCTGATGCCTTCATTGCCCAACTTATCGTGCGGCGCTGCCGCCGCCTAGGGAAGCCGTGACCGGTGCAGAGGAAGCAATTCCAAAACGACAGAGAAAGTCGTTCCGCGCTTAATACGGCACAGATGCCATGCCGCACCATGGCACCTTCGACGCGGCCGGATTTTCCCTTCAGCATTCCAAAGACATAGCTATTAGGTTAGGTGTGATTGAAACACCCCAACGTTTTAGGAAACATCGTGCAGACAGGTAGCATCGGCACTGCAGTCGTTATCGGTGGCGGCCCGGCTGGATTGATGGCAGCGGAAGTGCTGGCCGCCGGCGGGGCGCGTGTTGCTGTATATGACCGCATGCCCTCGCCGGCACGGAAGTTTCTGATGGCGGGCCGCGGCGGCCTGAACCTGACGCACAGTGAAGACCTGTCCCGCTTCCTGACCCGCTACGGCGCCAGCGAGGAACAGCTCCGACCGATGATCGACGCTCTGCCGCCGGACGCGGTACGACGCTGGTGCGAGGAGCTCGGCCAACAAACATTTGTCGGCTCCAGCGGCCGCGTTTTTCCGCAAGTAATGAAGGCTTCACCACTGTTGCGGGCATGGATCGCGCGCCTGACAGCGGCCGGCGTTTCGTTCCACATGCGCCACAACTGGCGCGGCTGGGATGATGACGGCGCGCTGCTGATGGAAGGGCCGTCAGGGCCGCAAGCCATCAAGGCAGACGCCACCATACTCGCGCTTGGCGGGGCAAGCTGGCCGCGTCTCGGCTCGACCGGCGACTGGATCGCTCCGCTCGAAAACACTGGAACCGAAGTGGCGCCGCTATTGCCTGCGAACTGCGGATTTCTGGCTGAATGGTCGGATGTTTTCAAATCCCGCTGCGAAGGAAAACCGCTGAAACGCATCGCGGTAACGTTCAACGCTGAAACGGTGCGCGGCGAAGCGCTGATAACCGCGCGGGGCATTGAAGGCGGCGCGATCTATGCGCTGTCCACCGACATCCGCCATCACATCCTGGCGAAGGGTTCGGCGCTGCTATGGCTCGATCTCAGGCCGGACATTACAATGGATGATCTGGCTGCACGTCTCGCCAAGCCGCGCGGCAAGCAATCACTGGCGACGTTTCTGCGCAAAGCCGCAGCACTTTCACCGGTGGAAATTTCGCTGCTGCATGAATGCGCATCCCGGCCGTTGTCCGAACTCGACGCGCAAGAGCTGGCTGAACTCATCAAGCAACTGCCGCTGCGTCTTACCGGTGTAGCACCGCTCGCAACTGCCATTTCAAGTGCGGGCGGCGTGAAGTGGGGCGAGGTCGACGCGCACCTAATGCTGAAGCGCAAACCGGGTGTATTCATCGCCGGTGAGATGCTGGACTGGGAAGCGCCGACCGGCGGCTATCTGCTGCAAGCGTGCTTCGCAACCGGAGCATGGGCCGCGCACGGCGCATTAGATTGGCTGCAACAGCGCAATGCAAACCCAACGTCGCAACGCGCAACATAAAGTGACATCGGCGAAAGGCCGCTCGATCACCCGATCAGCCGCCCTCGATTTCCTCACGCAGCATTTCCAGCTCAAGCCACTGATCTTCAGCGCTTGAAAGCTCTGCCTCAACCGCCGCCAGACGGGCTGACTTTTCGGCAAACGCATTGGGATCGCGTGTGTAGAGTTTCGGATCGGCTAGCGCCGCGCCGAGTTGCTTCGCTTCGGTCTGCAGCGCGGCCATCTGCTTCGGCAGCGTTTCGAGCGCATGCTTTTCCTTGAAGCTCAACTTGCGTTTCGACGCCGGAGCGGACGCGGCCTGCTTAGCGGCTTTCTCCGCCGCCGCCTCTGATCCGCCAGCGTTTTTCGCAGCCTTTGATTTACCTGTCGCCCGGCCGGAGAGATCGCTGCCGCGCTGCCCCAGCATGTCGGAATAACCGCCCTCATACTCGCTCCAGCGGCCGTTACCTTCCGGCACGATCACCGAATGCACGACGCGATCGAGAAAGTCGCGATCATGGCTGATGAGAACGACGGTGCCGGAATAATCCGCCAGCATCTCTTCCAGAACGTCGAGCGTTTCCAGATCGAGATCGTTGGTCGGCTCGTCAAGCACAAGCACGTTGGACGGCTTGGCCAGCGCGCGCGCCAGCATGAGGCGTCCACGCTCACCGCCGGATAGCACACGCAGCGGGGTGCGCGCCTGCTCCGGCTGAAACAGAAAGTCCTTCATGTAGCTCACGACGTGCTTCGTCTTGCCGCCGACCGACACCTGATCGCCACGGCCGCGCGTCAGCGCTTCGGCCAGTGTCCAGTTCGGATCGAGACTGTCGCGATCCTGCTCCAGCGATGCCATCTCGATGCCGGCACCGATGCGCACCTCGCCGCTGTCCGGCGCCAGCTCGCCAATCAGCATGTTGACCAGCGTTGTCTTGCCCGAGCCGTTGGGGCCGACAATGCCGATGCGATCTCCGCGCATGATGCGGGCCGAAAAGCCGTCAACGATCGGGCGATCGCCATAGTGCTTGGCGATGTTCTTGACCTCGAACACAAGCGCACCGGATTTGTCAGCCTCCGCTGCCTCGATAACAGCCTTACCTGTCGCCCGGCGATGGTCACTGCGCTGCTGGCGCAACCCCGCCAGTTCGGCCATGCGGCGCACGTTGCGCTTGCGGCGCGCTGTTACGCCGTAACGAACCCAGTGCTCCTCACGCACGATCTTGCGGTCGAGCTTGTGTTGCTGCACCTCTTCCTCAGCAAGCTGCTGATCGCGCCAGGCCTCGAAATCCTTGAAGCCCACCTCGACACGACGCGCCTGTCCGCGATCCAGCCACAGCGTTGCGCGCGAGAGCGACTCCAGAAACCGTCGGTCATGGCTGATGATCACCAGCGCACCGCGCTGACCGGCGAGCGTCCCCTCCAGCCATTCGATGGTTGGCATGTCGAGGTGATTGGTGGGCTCGTCTAGCAGCAGGATATCGGGCTGTGGCGCCAGCACCCGCGCCAAGGCCACACGGCGCGCTTCGCCACCGGAAAGGTTCGTGGGGTCTTCTTCTCCGGTCATGCCCAGCTGCTGCAGCAGATAGCGCGCCTGATGGGCATCATCGCTGGCAGTCAGACCGGCCTCGACATAGGAGAGCGTCGTCGCATGGCCGGCGAAATCCGGCTCCTGCGGCAGATAGCGGATAACCGCGCCGGGCTGGATGAAGCGTTCGCCACGGTCCGGCTCGACCAGCCCCGCGACGATCTTCAGCAGCGTGGATTTGCCCGAGCCGTTACGCCCGACAAGACACACGCGCTCTCCGGCCGAAACGGAAAGCTCGACACCATCGAGCAGCGGATGGCCGCCGAAGGTAAGCGCGATGTCGCTGAGCTGCAGAAGCGGTGGCGCCATTTTTTGATTTCGTCTCGCTGATGAGGGAACGGCTGATCGGCAGCCTGAAAGCGCCGCCCATGCGGGCGCCATAGCACAGAAGCCGGCGCACGATCACGCTTCTTCGGTTCGCACCGGCGGCCGGCTCCCCGGAGGGGAGTCGCCGGTGCGAGAAAAAATCAAGTTGCCTGGCCAATTATGTAGCGGGCGATGTCAGTCTCCTTCACGCCCTTCTCGCTGCGGATCCAGCCCTGCCCCGATATACCTGCGCTGTGCACCGTTTCCGGATCGCCGGAAACCAGCGGGTGCCACCATTCCAGCGGGCGGCCCTCAGCCAATGCGCGGTAGGCACACGAGTATGGCAGCCACGGCAGTGCGTCGATCATATCCGGCGTGATGCGGATGCAGTCCGGCACCTTCTTCTTGCGGTTCTCATAATCCTTGCAGGAGCAGCTCTGCGTATCCAGCAGCTTGCAGGCAAGGCGGGTGAGATAAATATCGCCGGTATCTTCGTCCTCGACCTTCAGCAGGCAGCACAGCCCGCACCGGTCGCACAGCATCTCCCATTCACCGCGCGACATCTCATCAAGGTTCTTCACCTCCCAGAACGGACGGTATCCGGGAGCCTCTTGATTTTGCATCGATTTGCGCGTTTTGCGGGGCGTGCTCATGGCGGGCTTTTAGCACATCCCACCGCGCCGTCACCCACCTGCGGCATTGGTGATGCGTACGAGACCGAAGGCGCGCAGCAACAGATAGCACCCAAGCGCGGCCGCAAGCGAAAAGCCGCCCACGATGGCAGCATGGAAGAACACCACGCTCCTTCCCATCGAATCCCTTGCAAAAAAAGCCGTCAGTGCCAGTACCGCCGGATAGATCAGCGACGCCGCCAAGCAGGCCGATACCGTGATCGGCCGCCCCCACGCGACCCAAGCCGCCAGCGCCAACCCACAGATCGCCGCCGGAACAGCCCCGATAAAGTATGAAATCTGCAGCCAGCCAAAAGCGGTGTTCAGCACGTCCATGGCGGTTCGCGAGCCGTCGTAAAAATTCGTCGACCACCGGAAGCTCTCCAACAGCACCAAGCCGACCAGGCCACCGATGGGCGGCCCTAGCCCGCAGACCACCGCAAAAACTTTCGCCGCGACGCTGATCGGTTGCCGTGCCAATTGCGTTCTCCAGAATTGCCGGGAAGCCGTTTACGGAGAAAACCGCCCGCTACTGTGGCCGGCCTCGGGTGAACCACCGACCATTGCAGCCCGCCGCCGCTATCGCCATCTGCAATCGCCGATCCGTCGGCGTCAATCGGGAGAATATCGGAATGCGCGCGCTTGCCCTCTGCCTCGGTCTTGTAACGCTCTCGGCGGTGGCTGCTCTGGCGAAGGATCCGGACCTCATTTTCAAGAAAACAACCGTCTGGCAGTTCTTCTCGCCCGACCACAAGCTGGCGACCTACGCCATCGACGATCCCGATGTCGAAGGCGTCACCTGCTACTTCACCGTGCCGGAAAAGGGCGGCTGGAGTGGATGGCTGGGGCTGGCCGAGGAGCTGCCGAAGGCGTCTCTGGCGTGTCAGCAGGTCGGGCCAATCAAGTTCGCGGGTAAACTGAAGCAGGGCGATGAAGCCTTCAGCCAGCGCCGCTCGCTGATATTCAAGCGCATGCAGATCGTGCGCGGCTGCGATGCCAAGCGCAACGTGCTGGTCTATCTCGCCTACACCGATCGCCCGATCGAGGGCAGTCCGGAAAGCGCCACCGCCGCAGTTCCGATCAGCCCGTGGGGTGCCACCGAGCCGGTGAAGTGCAGCGACTGGATCAAGGAATAACGCTGCACCAACTTGGATAGGTACATCGCTTTTCTCGTCGCCCGCATTTTTACTGCCTCGACGGCAATGTCTATGCGCACGCTGATCGATGGTGCATAGACGTGTTCAGAGGGCATCGGCACCGTGTGCGGGGAAGCGAAGTGACGCAAATCAAGCAGCAGCCACTTACGAAACGCAGCGCACTTGCCGGCGCGCGCATGGGGTTCAACATTTTCTTCGTGCTGGCCGTCGCCATTTTCATCGGCTTGACGGAAGAGTTCGACCGCGCCGGTCTGCTTGCTGTGCAGAGCTGGGCAACGCCGGGGCTGACGGAGCTGGCTAACACGCTCAACAACATCGGATCGGCGCCGGTGATCTACGGCATGGCGGCCGTCATCGCGGTGGCGTTGCTGCTGCTCAGTCACAGGCTGCTGGCGATCAATCTGGCGTTGCTGATGGGCGCTGCGTTTCTCGCTAACCTGTTCGTAAAGTACCTGATGGCGCGGGCGCGGCCCGTTCCGGTGTTCGGTGAGGCCCCCGAGAGCTTTAGCTTTCCCAGCGGTCATGCGCTGATGGCTGCGTGTTTCTTCGGCTTCATCGGCATGCTCGTCACGGCGCGAATGCCCGATGCCTGGATGCGCGCGGTGGCGCTGACGCCATTCATCGCGTTGATTGCAGGCATCGGTCTGGCGCGGATCTATCAGGGCGTCCATTACCCCACCGACGTGATCGGCGGCTTTGTGCTGGCTCTTGCGCTGCTGATGACATTCGGCCCGCGCAACGCCGATGGCATGCGTCCGGCTTGAACATCGCTGTCGGCTAATTTACACGCGCCCGTCCGTCAGGTCGCCGGTGCGCCGAGGCATTCAATGATTACCTGTCGAGGTATCCGCTGCCGACACAACCGTCGCCGTCTGTAACTCCGGCATCGCCGCGCCGTTGCCGCCGCTGCCCTCCATCGCCTCCAGATCGAGCGATGACAGCCGCTCCCGACGTCCAAGAATTTTCGACGTTGCCGCAGTCACCTTGTCGAGAGACTTGCGTGACAGCGTGAAGTGCCGCTCCAGATCCGACACCCGCTCCACCAGTTGCCCCACATCCGTCAGCAACAGGCCAACCTCACGCTGGATGACATCGGCGTGGTCACGCATCTTGGCGTCCTTCAGCAGCGCCTGCACGGTCTGCACCGCCAGCATCAGCGTGTTCGGCGCAACAATCATGATGCGCGCGCGATGCGCCCCCTGCACGAGATCGGGAAACTTTTCGAACAGCTCGGCGCAGATGGATTCCGATGGCACGAACATCAGGGCAGTTTCCTGCGTCTCGCCCGGGATCAGATACTTCTCGGAAATCGCCGCGATGTGCCGCCCCACTGCCTCGCGAATGGCGGCATAGGCCCGGCGCTTCTGCTCGGCCGATTGCGCCACGCGCAACGCCTCAAACCCCTCCAGCGGAAATTTTGAATCGACCACCAGCGCTTCGGCATTCGGCAACCGGATGACGCAATCGGGACGCTTGCCGTTGGAAAGCGTGGGCTGGAAATCGTAGGCGCGGGCCGGCAGCGCATCACGCACGATCGTTTCCATGCGCATCTGACCGAACGCACCACGCGCCTGCTTGTTCGCTAGCACGCTTTGCAGCGACACGACCTCGCTTGATAGGTCGGCAAGACTGCGGTTCGCCTGATCGATAAGCGCCAGACGCTCGTTCAGGGTTGAAAGACTTTCAGATGTACGGCGCCCGGCTTCGTTGAGGTTGTCACCCAGCCGCGCCGAAGTCACATCCAGCGTTTGTGCCAGATGGCGGGCCATGCCATCCAGCCGATCGTTCAAAGCGCGCACCTGCTCCGCGTTTTGCTGCGCGGTGAATTCGGCTATCGCGGACAGGCGGCCCTTCAGTTCGGCAAACTCCACCTGGGCGGCTTCCTGCGAGGCGGCATGAGCCGCGTCGGTTCTAGCCCGATTGCTGCGTTCCATGGCGCGCAGCAGCAGCACCAGCGCGCCAAATGCGATCGCGCCGCCAATTGCATAAAATGCAACCTGCGGCACATCGGCCAGGGCGTTTTCCAGCGCCTGCCGAACCTCATTGATATCGATGCTTTGCAGTCTTTCGAGCATTGGCCAGCAAATACCTGATTCGCTGGAGCAAATTCGGGCAGCCGATTAAACGGCCCATTTGCCAAAAAAGCGATTGCCCCTCCCCAAACTGGGCACGGGCGCACACGTCACCCTAAAATTGGAACGCTCATCAGTGAGCGACGTTATTGGATGACGAAGCCGATCCCCCCGCGGCTTCATCCCGGTTTGCCGATGGGCGCCCTCCCCTTGGCAGCCGAGCCCCGGACCTCTGGTCCGGGGCAATTTCTGCATCACGCACACCGACAGCGCCGATAAAATGCAACGCGGCCCGAAAGCAAATTGCCTTCGAGCCGCAGCGGCAGTGTGAAATCGTCAGTTGGCCGCGAGATAGCGCACCAGTGCAATCCATGCCGGCGCGGCGATCGCGAACATGAACGACGTGACAATCAGCGTAGACGAGGCAAGGCCGACATACGTTTGATATCGGCCAGCCAGCACGATGCCGGTAAACGCGGGCGGCAGCGTTGCCAGCAGCACAAGTTCCTCAAGCTTGATGCCGGAAATGCCGAGCCACATCGCACCGCCCAACATGCAGGCCGGCACAAAAACCAGCTTCACAATCGTGTTCCAGATCACTTCCAGATTGAGATGGAACTTGTGCGCGGACAAAACCAAGCCGGCGGCAAACACTGCAACGCCCGACGTTGCATGTCCGATCAATTCGAGCGGTGGATCGGCCAGTGGCGGAAAACGCAGACCCAACGCCACGATGATCACGGCGATCAAAGGAGCCAGCACCACAGGCTGCTTCAAGGCGTTGATCAGCGAGCTGACCGGATTGGTTCCGCCCGGCGCGACAAAGAAAACGGCCAGCGGCACCTGCAGTACGTTCACCACCAGCGCCACGATCGCAACGCTGAGCGCAGCCTGCCCGCCGAATAATGGCGACAACACCGCCATGCCCAGAAATCCAACCGTTGGCGCGGCGGCACTCAAGCCCGCGATGCCCGATTCCTGCTTATTGTGCCTGAACCCGAACATCGCCACCAGAAACGAGATGACATACCAGCCGACCAGAACGACCGTTGATACCAGCAACGATCGCGTGTCTGAGAACAGCTCCTCACGCGTTGAATTGGCGATCGACACAAACAGCGTTGCCGGCAACGCATAGTTCAGCACCAGGTGATTGAAACCCGCCGCCTGAACCTGAGAGAACGAATTGCGCTTGCCCGAAAAATACCCCAACGCCAGAACGAAAAATATTGATGCAATATCCTGGATAATCGCAGTCATTCCGCACCCGTCCTGTTTCAGCCCGCAGCACCACAACGTTCCAATTACGGCTGCAACATTCCCCAACGTCAACGTGGTGAACGGGTTATCCTGAGTGAGGCATAACCTTGAGGCGCAACATGCGCGAAATAGAAGCTCTAAATTGAAATGGCGAAATTCACGCGACCGTTAGAGCTGAACAGACATTATCCCGAGGCAAATTATTCGTCGGGATGTACTCAGCAAGCAAAGCTGGGGGCGTTATTCAGTTATCTGTTCAGGAGCTTTCATTTATGCAAGAGCGCGTTCCAAACACAAGTCCGCCGGAGCCGATCGAGGGCAAGCGTGGTGCTACAATAGCAGGCCCGCGCAACGTTGAGCTTGAGCTAATGGCACCGGATCTATTTGCTCCGCCGCCAACGGATTCCGGCTCGCTTCCCAACATGCATTTTCCGTTCGCGTTCGCGCATAACCGTCTTGAAGAAGGCGGATGGGCCCGCGAAATCACAGCGCGCGAACTGCCTGCTCTCACGTCCATGGCTATCGTCAACATGCGGCTTGGGCCTGGCGTGGTTCGCGAACTGCATTGGCACAAGGAAGCCGAGTGGGCCTACATCACGGCTGGAAAGGCGCGTCTTACCGTAGTCGATGCAGATCGGCACGCGTATGTGGACGACCTCGAACCCGGCGACGTGTGGCTCATTCCCTCCGGCGTACCGCACTCCATTCAGGGGCTGGAAGAAGGCACCGAGTTTGTTCTGGTGTTTGACGACGCCCAGTTTTCTGAAAACCAGACGCTGCTGATCACCGAGTTTCTGGCCCACATGCCGCGCGAGGTTGTATCCAAAAACTTCGGGCTGCCCGAAGCAGACTTCGACAGTTTGCCGAAGCACCAGAAGTACATCTTCCCGTTGCCGGTGCCGCCGCCGCTTGACGTCGTGCGCAAGCAATTGACCGAAGTGCCAGCACCCCAGCCCTATGTGTTCCACGCCTCAAAGGTGCCAGCGACAAAGTTTGACGGTGGCTCGACCAAGATTATTGACGCGCGACACTTCCCTGAAACGACGCTTGCCGCGTTGATCATCGACCTTGAACCCGGTGCGCTGCGTGAAATTCATTGGCATCCTGACGCCGACGAGCTGCAGTATTACACCAAGGGCAAGGGGCGCATGACGGTGTTCGATGCAACGTCAAACGCACGCACTTTCGATTTCCAGGCTGGCGATGTCGGATGTGTTCCGAAAACACTTGGCCACTACATCGAGAATACGGGCACTGAGCCGTTGCAGGTCATCAACGTGTTCAACTCAAGGGATTACCGCGACATCTCACTGAACCAGTGGATGGCGCTTACACCGCCGGAGATGGTCAAGGGCACGCTGAACCTGAACGAGAAAGTGATGGGTGCGTTGCGCCGCTCGTATCAGCCGGTCGTGAAGTAGTCATTCAGCCTGCAAACGACAGTGGAATGGCGGTGCCACATTGGCATCGCCATTTTTGTTTCATCCGCTCCCGTTGCCGCGCGCCCTTCTGCAACCAGTCGTTGCCGAATTTTGGATGGTTTGGTACCGCCGAAGTATTGTGAATCGCAATCTGATTCGAGGTGACGGGCACGATGCAGTCGCTATCCAGTTCGAACAGCGCTGCTCTTCGCATCAGGACATTGCTTCTGGCGTCGGTTGCGCTCCACCTGGCAACCTCCCCTTTGCTTGCCGATGAAGACGACTCCGCGCAGCGGATTCCGTCAAGCGCACGCGATCTTTACAGCCCATCGCAAAGATCGTTCGAGCCGCAGGCTGCACTTCCCGGCGGACCACATCAAAATCCACGCGGCACCGGTGGCGATGCAGATGACGACAGTCATTCACATCCGGTGCTGATGCAGAACCTGAAACAGCGGTTGCAATATTCCGACCCGTTCTTCCGCGACATGGTGGTCGACCTTTACGCGCGCACCCATTACTTGCGGCAGGACAATGCGAACCTGTCACGCCAGCAGGCATGGGCCGGCGGCGGCGCGGTGTCGCTGCGAACCGGCTTCTATCGCGACTTCCTGCAATTTGAGATTGTTGGCGCTACTTCGCAGCCGCTCTACGCGCCTTCCGGCGAAGGCGGCACACTGCTGCTGACTGAGCAACAGGCGGAAGTCAGTGCGCTCTCGGTTGCCAACGCCAGAATGCGATTTCTGGGACAGGAGCTCACAACCGGTCGACAGCTTTTGAAGACGCCATATGTCAACCCGTATGACACGCGCATGATCCCGAACACGGTTGAAGGCGTCGTACTCACACGGCAGCGCGATAAGTCGAGCTGGCTTGATTATGGCGGCGGCTATCTGTGGGGATTCAAGGCGCGCGATTCCAGCTATTTCGTTTCGTTCTCGAACGAACTTGGCATCCACGAAGACCGAGGCATGCTGTTCGGCGGACTCAAGCTGACACCCGTCGATGGTCTAACCATCGGCGGCTTCAACTATCTCATTCCAGACGTACTCAACACCGCATTTGCTGAGGCCGACTGGCTTCTACCGACGATCATTCATGAGGTCGATTTCCGCCTCAGCGTGAATTACACCAACCAGCAATCGGTCGGCTCCAGGCTGATGCGCGGCGGTGATTTCTCTGCATCACAGATTTCCGCGCGGGCCGCAGCAAGCTACGCCAACGCAACCGGCTATGTTGCGTTCTCAAACAACGGTAAGAGCGACGATCTGGTCAACCCGTTCGGCAGCTTTCCTGCCTATACCAACATGGACCAGATGCACTTCAACGAAGCTGGCCAAACAGCGATTGTCGGCGGCATCTCATATGACTTTTCGGAACTTGTCGCCGATGGGCTGAAGTTTGCCGTTCTGTACGGCAATGCGTACGGGATAATCGATCCGGCAACCGGAGCACCGCGTTCCGATCAACGAGAACTCGACATCAAGCTTGAGTACCTGCCGAAGTCTGGCCCATTCGCCGACACGCACCTGATGTTCATATATTCGGATGTGCAGTTCCCCGAGAACCGGCCGGGCGAGCGCCGCCAGCAGCAGTTTCACGGCGCGCTGACTTATCTGCTGCCCACCCTCTGATCGGGAGCCCCGGCGCGCCAGCTATGCAGCTCGCACGCCGGGATTAACATCACACACTGACCTACTGTCCCATCTCCGGCATCAGATGCTCGTAGCGCTTGTCCGTCAGCGTTCTGAGAAACGCTTCCAGCGCCTTGATGCGATAGTCGCTCAGTGCCAGTCCGGTCTTGAGCTGGAACGTGGAAAGGTTCTCCGGCACCTCAGCATCGCCCCAAGGCTTGCCCGTTTCCGGGTTGATCTGGGCCGCTGGCTGCAAGCTGGTGTACTTGTTGTAAAACTCGATCGATGTACGCAGCTTGTCGAAGACACCGTTGTGCATGTAAGGCCCGGTTACAGCCACGTTGCGCAGCGTCGCCACCTTGAATTTTCCGGCCTGCGCCGGATCGGCAACGTGCGTGCCGCTGTTCAATCCGGTGTCGACATAGTCGCTGCCCTTGCCGCTCAATTCACGCGCCTTCGGGTTCACCGGCAAGCCGATGTTGTGATACTCGAAGCTCGTGAACAGCTCGGTCGAGAGATCGCCACCGCTGCGTATCGGCCGATGGCACAGCTGACAGTTCCATGTCAGAAACACCTGACGGCCAAAGTCCTCCAGCGACGTGAACTTCTCCTCGCCGCGCAGGACGCGATCGTACTTTGAATCGAACGGCGAAAATTCTGCCGTGCTTTGATATGCCGCCAGCGCCTGAGCAGCGGCGTCAAACACCTTCTCGGGATCTGAGAAAACATCATCACCGAAGAGCTGCTTGAACAGCACGGCATAGTCGGCGTTCTCGCGGATACGCTCCGCCACGGATGCGCCGTCCGGCATGTTCATCTCAAGCGGATTGAGCATCGGCCCCTTGGCCTGCTCCTGCAGATTGTCGGCTCGACCATCCCAGAACAGTCCGCCCGTAATCTTGCCGTTCTCGTGCTTCGTCAGCGGCGGCGTCATATGCGAATACATGAGCGTCGGCGTATTGCGATCGCCCATCGCACCCGCTTCGTCGCCCATCGATACGGCGCGCCCGGCAGCTGATTCACGCGGATCGGTGAATGCGTATTCCGGATTGTGGCAGGTCGCGCAGGACTGCGTGCGATTCTTTGACAGGTTCGTATCGAAGAACAGGCGGGCGCCAAGCTGTTCAATCGGCTTCAGCTGCACGTTCTGGCTGGCAGACGTGGGAACGTTGAGGAAAAGCGGCGCGGTCAGCACCGCCAGCGCCGGCAGGATGATGACGCCAATCCTCCGTTTCCAGTTGTTTTGTTCCGCGCCCCCACGCGCGACCGTTTCAGCTTTCATATCGTCACCAGACTTGCAGGAATTGCGATCCTGTCCGGTAGCCATGACGATGTAAGCAACACATCTCGCCGGCCATCCGAGACGGATCCCACAGCCGGGCAGCATATGGCGGCAGGATGCCGTTTGGCCTCCCCCCTTCCTTTACATCTTCCTTACATATTCGCGGCGCGACCAGCCGCTTTCATCCTGTACGCAGGTGCAAAAAAAGCAGCCCGGCACAACGATGAGACCGGGCTGCTTTTGCTCTACTTTCGGGGGCGATGCTCGGGCGGCTTAAAAGCCAGCCGCTTCACCCACGCAGATCTTCTCCATCAGGTCGCGGTCGAGAATAGCGATGCGATCTTTGCTCAACGGCATGATCGCGCCAGCAGTCCGTAGCCGCCGCAGCACCCGGCCCACAGTCGCCGCCGCCAGTCCCAGACAGCAGGCGATATCCTGCTGCGCGGGCACGATCCGCAGCTCACCGGAATCGCCATTGCCATCGGCCTTGGGCAACGAAAGGATGAAGCCAGCCAGCGCTCCAGCCGCATTGGTGCGCAGGCGTGCACTGGCCTCCCGCTGCAGCTTTTCAAGTTTGCTGGTGAGAGCGTCGCCAATCATGCGCTGCAGCGCCGGTGACTGCTCTATGGCATCGCGGCTGATGCGCATGAGCATCGTCCGCGAGATTGCCTCCGCAGACGATTGATATGTCTCGGCGGAGGAGAAGCCCAGGAACGAGCCGGCGCCGGCCACTTCCATCGCCTGCCGATGGCCGACATCGTTCTGCGCGGAAAGAACAACCGCACCGGAAACAACCTTATAGACGACGTCTGCCGGTTGCCCCTGCTCGAAAACCTTGCGCCCCTTGGAGTAGACAACGGTTGTTGCCTTGTCGCCAAGGCCTCGCAGCGCAGCGGGGTTAAGCACAGTTGCCGTGCGGTGAGGCATATGGCCAGCATCGCCAGCGCGCGCGGACATGATCCGCGCAGCAGTGTCCATTTTCGTCATTGATAAGATCTCGCCAAATCTTGCCCAGCCGTCCACGCAGGAAAGGCCGGTGTCTTCCGTTGGATGATGTTTCGATTAGGCGAGGTTGAGCGGTGGTCCGCGCGGCTGAGCAGGTGCTTCAAACCGAGATGGTAGTTCAGGAACCTTGAGTGCGAACGAGAGCCGCACAGGCAACAGGAAGTCGGGAACAACCAGCGCAAATTCCGGCAACGGGCAAATGGCTGGACCGAGCAGGCAAGCTTCGCAGATTGCGCTTTTGACTTCGGCTGAGCCGTTGATCGACGCCTTGGCGCATAGGTGCGGAACTGTGCCATCCGGCAGCGCGAACGCCGTTAGGTCCGGCGTCGGCTTCATAGGCACGTGCGCAAGCGGCAGCGTCATCATCGCTAGCCCGTAAAGGGCGGCGAGCATCAGACAGACTGCGCTTTTGTACCTCATGGACCGCATTTGGCCATGCTACGCAGCCGATGCCAATGACGTCAATTAAGCTCCGTCGATCAAGACAGATGGCCGCAGAGCCAATTGCCGGGAATTATTAGGAAAAACGGCCTCCCAGAACGCGTGCAGCGCAGCATTTTCAAGCGATGGAGTGCGGATTGCCTGGCCCTTTGATGTGTGCACACGCAGCAATTTTACTGGCTCTAAATTCCAGCTGCTTTCCCTGACAATTCTGCGCTCAGGTTGCGCGTCGATCTCGACTGCCTAAGCGATATGTAAAATCGGCCGCCTCAAGTTCAACACGCGCCACCTGGCCCAGCATCTGGCAGGGAATCACAATGCGCGCGCCAACGCATCGACGCGCGCTCCGCTTAGCCGTGCGATGCGGGTACTCGCCACCGCAACGCGATAGGACACCGTCAAAGCATGGCTCAGCTCGACTGCGGATTATGCCGTCGACGACGGATGATCACCGCACCAAACGCAAGCCCGAGAACGGCGGCAATAACCGACCCAAGCAGCACGCCAAGCTTGGCCGCTGCCAGCAGGTTCTCGTCGGCGAAGGCAAGCATCGCAATGAAGATCGACATCGTGAAACCGATGCCTGCCAGAAGGCCGATCAGCACCAAAGAACCCCAGGTTACGCCCGGCGGCAGCTTCGCCCAGCCCATGCGCACCATCACCCAGGTAGCGCTGACCACACCCAGCGGCTTGCCCAATACCAACGCAATCGCGACGCCAAGCATCACCGCTGCGGCACCGTTGGCATTGAGATCGACGCCACCCAGCGTGACGCCAGCATTGGCAAGGGCAAACAACGGCATGATGCCGAACGCGACCCAGGGGTGCAGCGCCATCTGCACGCGCACAACGGGCGGCAACAGATCACGCCGCGCCAGCCGGATCTGCCGCAAAGGCCGCTGCAAACCATGCGCGTCTTTCACACTATCGGCACCGCCATCGCGCAACTGGCCTGCAATGCGCGCCATGACCTCGACCGGACTTTCACGCGATGGCGCGGCCAGCACAGGCGTCATCAGCCCCAGCACCACACCCGCCAGCGTCGGGTGCGCGCCCGTCATCAACAGCCCCGTCCAGATGATCGCGCCGGGCAACACATAGGCGTAAGCCGCGCCGATGCCGATCCGCTGCAATGCCAGCACCATCAAAATGCCGCCGCCCGCGACCCAGAAGCCGGTGATGTCCAGACCGCCGGAATAAAAGAACGCGATGATGAGCACCGCGATGACGTCATCGATGATGGCGAGCGCCAGCAGAAAGACGCGCACGTTCGACGGAATGGAGCGGCCCAATAGCGCCAGCACACCGACCGCGAATGCGATGTCCGTCGCGGTTGGCACCGCCCACCCGTGCGCGCGCAGAGGATCAGCGTTGAAAGCCAGATAGATCAACGCCGGCACAATCACACCGCCCGCTGCCGCAACCACCGGCAGAATTGCCTGATCGAACTTGCTCAGCGCGCCTTCATGAATCTCGCGCCGGATTTCCATGCCGACCACAAGGAAGAACACGGTCATCAGCCCGTCGTTGATCCAGAAGTGAAGCGAGCGAGAGAATACGAACTCGCCCAGCCCGAACGACAGCGGCATATGCCAAAGGTGGTGGTAGCTTTCGGCGAACTGCGAGTTCGCCCAGATCAGCGCGACCGTGGCCGCAATCAGCAACACAACGCCGCTAACAGCTTCGATATGGAGAAAGCGTTCGAGACGATCGAATGCCCGCTGAGCCAATAACTGTGCGCGCGGAATTTCACGGATTGCGGATGGCTGGCGGTCAGAATGGGACTGTTGCTGCATCGGGTGCGCGTGCTCCGCGTGGCGGCCCGACCATCGCATTCCTGCCCACCGCACTGTGCAGCGTGACACCCTAGGCGCCGTTATACACAGCGACGCCAGCATGACAACTCAGCGCGACGCGCAGCGATTGATGAGTGCGTGCAAGCACGGCCGCGCTGCACCTCGCTACGCCGATTGTCCTGCATGCCCCCGCACCTCCTGCGCCCCAGCCTGACCGTTGCCGCAACGATACAGCGTGACGAAGAACAGTTGCGATGACAGCAGCACGGATTGCGCGACAGCGACGGTCGATGTTAACCGACCCAATCTGGATGTTATAACATCCAGATTGTGGGGCGTTGGCGCCGGTCGAGGCGCGTAAGCGGTTGCGTAAAGTGGAGTTGTGTATGTTTGCTCGCGTATCTCTGGGCACGATTGCGTGCGTGCTGGCCACATCGGTGGTGTTGCCGCAATGGGCGGCCGCGCAAGAATCCGGCGGAAACGCCGCCAGCAGCGAGCCGACAACGGAGCTCGATGCACTCGTCGTCGACGGCGCAAAAAAGAAAAAGCCCAAGGCGAAGCCAAAACCCAAGCAGGCGAAATCCGGCAGCGTCGGTGCTGCTCCGCCGCCACCTGCTGCAACGGTGTTGCAGGCAACCGACAGCGTCAATTTGGATGCCGCGGCAACGGAAAACAGCGGCAGTTATATTCCAACCGTCAGCACCATCGGCGGCAAGCTGGCTCTGCCGGTCAAGGAAACGCCGCGTTCCATTTCAGTGCTGACGCGCAAACGGCTGGACGATGAAAATGTGACGACCGTGGAAGAGGCCGCCACGCGTGCTCCGGGCGTTTATGTACGCAATCAGGGCGACCTGAACGACGGACCGTTCTTCTATGCACGCGGCTTTCTCATGTCCGTGTCCGAAAACGGCGTGCCGCTCGATACGACTTACTACGGATCCGGGTTCGACACCGCGATCTACGATCGCGTCGAGATCATTCGCGGCCCCGATGGCCTGACGCAGGGTCAAGGGCAGCTCGGCGGTTCGATAAATCTGGTCCGCAAAGCGCCACTGGCTCAGCGTCAGGTCAAAACTGAGATTTCGGCGGGGCAGTGGGACGCGTTTCGCGGCCTGATCGACGTATCGACGCCCTTGCTTGCGTCCGGGGCCGTGCGCGGGCGCTTCGTCGTGCAGGCCGAAACCCGCGACTCCTTCGTCGACTACGCAGGCACCGAAAAGCTGCTGGGCTTCGGCAGTCTGGCGTTCGACCTTACCGACCAGACGACACTAACCGTGAGCGTGCTGTCACAGCAGAGCACGGTGAACCCATACTTCGGCGCCATGCATATCCGCGGCACCAACAGCTACACGCCGCGCAAAATGTTCCTCGGCGCAGGCTGGAGCGAGTTCAACTATCGGCGCAACGAACTGATAGCCGAGCTTGCGCATCGCTTCAACGAAGACTGGTCGTTGAACGTCAATTTATCGCATCGCGACTATGACGACCACAAGCGCTTCGCGTTCCACAACCCGCACCCAAACTTTCATCAGACCGGCACGTCGGCGCTGCTGAACCGCGCCACATGGTTTGAAGGCGAACATTGGACCGGCGACATGCACGTGAAAGGCCGCCTGAACTTTCTTGGCCGCAAACACGAGATCGTTGCCGGCGCGAACTTCGAGGATTTCGGCCACGAACGGTGGATACGCAATGCGCCATCGGTCGGACTTTGGCCTGCGGGCAATCCGGATGTGCCCTATGTGGAGCTGAGCAAGGCTGCATCGACAATATCTGACGTTACGCAGCAAGGGCTTTACGCACAGGGGCGCTTTGAGATCATGTCGTGGCTGCACCTCCACGCGGGCGCCCGACTGAGCAATTACAAATCGCAATCCCGCGCCAGCGCCACCGGCGTCACCACTGTGCTCTATGACGAAGACAACGTGTTCACGCCCTATGGCGGCGTGGTTGTCGACGTTACGCGCGACTGGGCCGTCTATGCGAGCTACGCGGATATTTTCCGACCGCAATCGATCACAACCACGGACGCATCCGACGCTACGCTACCGCCGATCGTCGGTGAGCAATACGAAGTTGGCGTGAAGGGCTCGCTGTTCGATGGGCGCCTGCTGCCAAGCCTCGCGCTGTTCCGCGCCAGCGATACCGGTCGCGCGCTCCGTGATCCGCTGAACTCTGGCTATTACATTGCTGCGGGCGAGGTGTTGTCGGAAGGCGTCGACATGGAACTGGCTGCTCGGCCGTTGCCGGGTTGGGAATTCACCGGCGGTTACACTTACACCGACACAACCTTCGTCGCCGGCCAACCGGCGGAAGTGGGCACCCGCTTCAATTCGTTCTTCCCCAAACACACGTTCAAGTTCTGGTCCAACTACACGTTCGCCGATGGCATGCTTGCCGGCACCTCGTTGGGGTTGGGTGTTCGTGCGTACAGCGAAAGCTCAACGTCGTTCGCAAGCCCTTACCCGGCAACCGTCTCGCAACCCGCTTATGCGGTTGTCGATGGCCGGCTCGGCTTCAAGCTGGATGAGCGCAGTGAATTGTCGATCAACGTGACGAACATTTTCGACACTGTTTATCTGCCCTATCCGGATGTGCGCGGCTTTTACGGCGAGCCCCGGCGCGCGGTGGCGAAGATCACAACGAACTGGTGAGGATGATGCATGCTGGCTGGAGCAGAATGCGCAGAGCGTGTTCCAGCCAGCGCCCGCCTGAACCGACACCCGTTGCGAACCGAACCACAGCGCGCAGAGATGGTATGGCGGCTGCGCGCCAAAAAGAGTGGTGCGGGCGGCCGGACTCGAACCGGCACGTCCATGAAGGACAAGAGATTTTAAGTCTCTGGCGTCTACCGTTCCGCCACGCCCGCAATCGGCTGTTTATGGGCCGAGTAAGCCTTGCACGCAATCGGTCATCGGCATGTTTTTGCCACAGCTAACGCGAACCGCTGTCCGACACACCGCCATTGGCCTTAGGCCGCACCTGCCCGTGCCGGATCGCAGCCAGCAGCAGGATGAACAGCGCCAACCCGTTAAACACGTGCCACAGGAAATGCGTGCCCAGCGTGCGACCGGCGACGATCGAGCGCGAACACGTTTCCCAATCCACGGTGCGGAACAGCATCGAGATGAAAAACACACCGGCGGCCGCGAACAGATATGGCGCCGCGCCTTGGCGGCGAAACGCGGCAAACGCGCCGATCACGATCATGGCAACCAGCGCGGGTGCATAGGTCATCGTGCCGTTGAGGCAGTGGCGCGCATTGCCTGTAACGGCAAACAATCCGGCACGGCACTGAATGCTGCCCGCGAACTGGAGGCTCAACCAGAACAGCCCCAATCCCAGCAGAACAAAAATCCAATGCAGCGCCAGATAGCGTCGCAACGCATACGCCACATAGGCAAACATGAAGATGCCGATCGGGATTGTATCAGCGCGCGCCGCCCACAGCGTTGCATAGGTATGGAACAGGAAACTGCCGACGCCGATGATAAACGTGAGCGCAATCAGCAGCCATTCCGCTATGCCGCCACGTTCACCCACCGGCCGGCGCAACAGCAGCACCGCAGCGATGACCGCCGCAATCGTGAAAGCGCCATTGGAAATCGCGTTGAGCGGTTCAGCCCAGAAACCGGCATCGCCGCCGCGCTCGCAATAGCGGAAGATTTTCTGCTGCCAGTCCATCGCGCACCCGTGGGCCATGGCTCCATCGGCTGACACCTGAAGACGGAGCGCTTGTTTTAGAGAAGCCTGAACTGCAGGTTTACCGTTGCCCCGACAGGTATGCTACTGGGCGAGAACGTTCCAAGCTTTTCGTCGCTGTCGGCTGCAGCCGCTGTCGACTGGCCATGCTCTGACTGCCGCGGCGAGGCATCAAAGTCGCCCTCGCTGATGTTGACCACCTCGCCCAATCGGGCGCCAAGAGCCTCGCAATAGAAGTTTGCTTTTTCTTGGGCGACCAGCACGGCACGTCTGCGCGCCTCGATGCGCGCGGCCTGCAGGTTAGATGTGAGAAACTCGATCGCTGTAAGGCGGTTGGCGCCGGACGACACAACGCCCGTCAGCACGCTCTCGACCGCCTCAAGGTCGATGACCACGCACGAGAAATTGACGGTGGCCACGTACCCGCCCTCCATCGCGTAGGGCGGAGGCCGGATACCACTCTGATGCAGCGCGATGCGGGACGATCGGATTTCGCCATTGCCCGACGCGATCAAAAATGCGCGGACGTTCTGCGCGGCGGTGCGCACACGTGAAAATGCATCCGCCAGTGCGGGCGCCGTGCGCGAAACCGCAAGCCTTATCAAGGCAAGGTCCGGCTCAACCCGAACAATCGCAGTGCCCTGGATGGAGAGAAGGCCCGTATGCATTACCACCGGGCCTCACACTCAGAGCCTCGCGCGCGCTCTACCTTTAGCTTTGTTGCTTCTCCGGCGCAACCACACGGATATGCAGTTCGCGAAGCTGCTTCGGCGCGACGTCCGACGGCGCACCCATCAGCAGATCGTTGGCCTGCTGGTTCATCGGGAACAGCGAGATCTCGCGCAGATTCTTGGCGCCGACGAGCAGCATCACGATGCGGTCGATGCCCGCTGCCATGCCGCCGTGGGGCGGCGCGCCATACTGGAACGCGCGATAAAGACCTCCGAAGCGCGCCTCGACATCGGCCTGCGTCAGGCCGGTGATCTCGAACGCCTTCACCATCGTGTCAGGGCGATGATTACGGATCGAGCCGGACGCAATCTCAAAGCCGTTGCAGACGATGTCGTACTGATACGCCTTGATGTTCAGGCGCTCATCATCGCTGGCAGCGCCTTCAAGCGCCTCAAGCCCGCCCTGCGGCATCGAGAACGGATTGTGCGAGAAGTCGATTTTCTTGTCGTCGTCGTTCCACTCATAGAATGGGAAGTCGACAATCCAGGCGAGCGCGAACTTGCTCTCGTCGATCAGCTTCAGCTCTTCGCCGATGCGCGTGCGTGCATCGCCCGCGAAGCGATGGAACCGCGCCGGGTTGCCCGCTGTGAAGAATACAGCATCGCCTTCCTTCAGGCCCATCTGCTCGCGGATTGCGTCCGCGCGTTCCGGACCGAGGTTCTTGCCGACCGGGCCGGCCGCCTCACCCTCGCGGAAGAAGATGTAGGCGAGGCCCGGCTGGCCTTCGCCCTGCGCCCACGAGTTCATGCGGTCGCAGAATGCGCGCGATCCGCCGCCCGGTGCGGGAATGGCCCACACGCGCACCTTCGGATCCTTGTCGATCATGCCGGCGAAAATCTTGAAGCCGGAGCCACGGAAGAGCTCCGTCACATCCTGCATCTCGATCGGGTTACGCAGGTCGGGCTTGTCGCTGCCGTACTTGGCGATGGCTTCGCTGTAAGGGATGCGCGGCCAGCCGTTGGTGACGGACTTCTCGCTGCCGGTGATGGCCGCGAATTCCTCGAACACGCCGGTGATGACGGGTTCCATCTTGTTGAACACGTCGTCCTGCGTGACGAAGCTCATCTCGACGTCGAGCTGATAGAACTCGCCCGGCAGGCGATCAGCGCGCGGATCTTCATCGCGGAAGCACGGCGCGATCTGGAAGTAGCGGTCGAAGCCCGACACCATCAGCAGCTGCTTGTACTGCTGCGGTGCCTGCGGCAGCGCGTAGAACTTGCCGGCATGGATGCGCGAAGGCACCAGGAAGTCGCGCGCGCCTTCCGGCGAAGAAGCAGTCAGGATCGGCGTCGAGAACTCGAAGAAGCCACCTTCCGTCATGCGCTTGCGAATGGATGCGATGATCGCCATGCGCTGCATGATGTTCCGGTGCAGCGTCTCGCGGCGGAGATCAAGGAAGCGATATTGAAGGCGCAGGTCTTCCGGATAGTCCGGCTCGCCGAACACTGGCACCGGCAGTTCCTTTGCCTGCGACAGCACTTCGATCTCGGTGGCAAACAGCTCGATCTCGCCCGTTGGCAGATCGGCGTTCGTCGTGCCATCCGGGCGCTTGCGCACAGTGCCGTCGATGCGGATCACCCATTCGGAACGCACAGCCTCGGCATTCTTGAACGCGGGGCTATCAGGATCGGCCACAACCTGCGTGATGCCATAATGGTCGCGCAGATCGATAAACAGCACACCGCCGTGATCGCGCACGCGGTGCACCCAGCCCGAAAGGCGCACGTTGTTGCCAATGTCGGCGGCGCGCAAGGCCCCGCAGGTGTGCGAGCGATAGCGGTGCAGTTCAGCCATTTTCGGTCCCGTCGTCGTCCAGCGCCCAGACTGTCGGAGTTGCGCCCGATTGCCGGCAAGTGGCGGACAATCGTGCATCTCCAGCACCCCGACTGCGGGGCTTCGCAAAGCGCTTGCTGCTTCGATTTTGCCGGGAAAAGCGCATGCCCCCCCTGGGTTGTCAACTGGCAACGGGGCGCGTTACCGGCTGCGCCGGTGAACTCCGTAGATAATTGCCGATGGGGGCGCTGTTTCAGCGGCCATCGCCCCCAACGGTATGCGCGCTATGGGTCGTAAGGCGCTGGCGCGCGCATACCGGCCGCCGCGCCGTTCACGCAGCGCGGCTGTTCATTAACACTGGCGTGCCCTCCAGCGCCGCCCCCGTCAGCCCGTCCAGCAACATCACCCTGGGCTCGCGCACACCGGCAAACGCCGCCAGATCCAGCCGCGCGTAATTCAGGCTGCGATAGTCGCGCAGGAACATCAGCCGGCGGTCGAGGTCGGCCAGACTGGTCCAGCATGAAAACTCGGTCGCGTAAGCCTGACCGCTGCGGTCATCCAGCCCCGGCACTTCCATTTGCGCGCCGCCGCTTTCGGGATAATCGATGGTGATGCCGCGCGGGCGGTCGAAATTGTTCATGATGTGCCCCAGCGTCGTCACCGCATGATCCGGCGACGCTGCCTTCTCGGCGAACTGGGCATAATAAACCGCGCGCACGAAACGACCCACCGACGTGTTGGAGGCCGGCAGCCCTTCCGTCGCGATGCCGCTGTCGGGTTGCATCACCTTCAAACCGCCGAACGACGACACCGAACGGTCGACGTTGCTGAGGTAGGTATAGTTGTCGAGATTGGTCAGGTGCCAACTGAATTCCGGCCCGTTGGTCATTACGCCAACCGGATTGTCATAGAGGTGCATTTCACCGTTGTGGAACTCGATCACCAGCGAAGCTCCGGTGGCATCGTGCACCACATAGTGGAACGGCGCGACGGCACCACCGAGGATTGGCAGCGCCTCCAGCATCACCGGCTGGCTTTGCAGCGCCGCCTTCACCTCAGCAACGGTTGCGAACTGACCCAGCGCCCAGCTGCCCAGATCGATCGCGGAAAGCACGCCCTTACTGGCCGGTGCTGGCGGCTGCTTGCCGCTGGCATTCGGATACGACAGCAGGCTGAAGGTTAGCCCCTTGTCGTTCAGACCTTCCAGAGGCTTCAGTTCCGAGGCCGTGGGGCGGGCACCCGGAGCAGGCAACACCACCGGCATCGTGATGGCGAAAAATGCGTGCTTGGCGGTGTAGGTCAGCGGCGTCTCGCCTTTGATCTGAGACGTGTTTTCAAAGCCGACTGGAAAGAACACCACCCGATACGGCAGGTTCATCGTGAGCTCGAGCGTGCGTCCGAAATAAACCCGGCCGGCTGTATCGCGATAGATCAGCGACGTGCACATCGTCTTCCCCTTCAAAGCAGATGGCTGGAGCCGCTCTCAGCTTCGCAAGGAAAACGGCTCAGCGTTTCGCGGCACGCGCAAAGGCGCGCGACGGCGTTGCACTAGTCGTCCCACTGGGGCGTTAATTTATGGTGGCGATGCAGGAGAACGGCGCCGAGCATCAAGGCTCGGCTGCCATGGCCTCAACTGCAATTGTCACGCACGCCGTGACGCGGCGCAGGCCTGTTGGCAAATACTTGCATTGCTCAGCGCAGCGATTGCCGTCGCGCGAGCGTGCGATGCTAACTTGATCGGATCAGTGTAGCGCCGGGCGCGCGATATCGCTGACTTCTTCGCTCTGTTCCTGGAGCTGCTCGGCAAGCGCTTCGGCCATTTCCATCTCGATGGCATACGGAGCTTCGTCATCGAAGCGGAGTAGAACCAGACGTTCACCGCTGGCGTGACCGACAGCAAACGTCCGCGGAAGCCGGGTCAGTTCGCCCGCCTGCGGATGGGCCGACGTCAGAGTTTCCAGCACGGGAACCAAGTTTGCTGCAATCGCCGTTGGCAGGCTGATCGCATATTCCTGACCGTCCGCATCGCGGAAGGAAAACTCAACCCGGCGTCGATCTTCCGAAACTGCAGTATCCGTGAGCGCCGTCGCTCGAAAAGTTTTCATCGCCGCCCCCAAGGCTACGGCCGCCATAGTCAAGCGCCTGCCTTTATCGTGAATTGAACCGTACAGCCGAACAAGGGCTGCAACGGCCTTTCCCGCAGAATTGCATCACCCTGTGCCCAAAATGAATACCGCAACCATCCAGAGATGTCGTTTGGGCAAATTGACTGCCCCGGGGCAACCTGTTGCACAAAATACGGAATTTGGCGCCCACAATAGCGGTCAAACCGGCCGTTCAATGCCGGATCGAACCGGAATGAATGGCCTTTCGCCGGCCACAGCTTGCGATATTCTCGCCGCTGCCGATTTTTCTTTTCGCCTATTTATTCGAGGAAATGTCTTTGCACGTTCTCGCCGAATTGCTGAGAGACCCCACCGCCCACGCCATACTGCTAACCATAGGCATGGCAATATTGATCCTGCCGATGATAGCGCTCAGCGTCTGGTATCACCGCAACATCAAAAAAACTGAGGGCGGCCGCCGGCTGATGGGACAGCAGGCGCTAACTCCGCCAATCGTTGGCTCGCTGTCCGGATTTGCAACCGGTTTGTCGCTTGGCAAAGCCATCGAACAGGGCCGCTACGGCGATCATGCCCGCAAGATGCAGCATCGCGTGTATTGGGTGACAGGGCTGTGGTTTGCCGCGCTCGTTATCTATTTCGGGCTGTTTATCTGGGCCGACGAGCTCAATCGGCCGGCACAGATCCCGGCGCTGTGATGCACCCTCTCGACGCAGCCCGCTATACGTGACGGATCGGCCCTCGATGCGTCACCGCCGCAGCATCACAATGCCTGCGCAGCGGCCAGCAGCAATCCGCCAACAATCGCAATGTTGGCGATAAATGTGCGATGCATGACTTCACGCGTTTCGCCCAATGGCTGCTGCCAGAAGTTCGACAGCACATACGACGCCACCACCGTGTAGAGCGCCAGAGCCAGCGCAGCGGGGGCGACCATCGCGCCCAGCATAAGGCACGCGCCAGCAACCACCTCGAATGCGCTCGCTACCTTCAGCACTTCACGCGGTGACGGGATCCCACGCGCTTTCAAGCCTGCCGCAGCCCTGTCGCCGAGTGGGCCAAAATTATTGAGCCCGGTGAAAACAAACAGGCCACCAAGCAAAAGCTGCCCCAGCGCAACCAGCATGTTTTGCAGCGAATAATCCATTTAGCGGCCTCAATCGTTGTCCCGTGCACATGCGAGCAAATCCAGGCTCAGCGCACGTTCGACATCATCACCATCAAGCATGACCAACGTTTAAAGATGCAGCCATCTGCAATCGATTGGCACGCTCACAGCAACAATTTGTGGGATCAGCGATAGATGTACGTCACCGTGAAGGTGCGATCGGCAACGGTCGAATTTTTCGGCGGGAACGGATAGGCAGTCTGACGCGCCGCGAACACGATGTTGAAGTCCATGTCCGGGTTGCCGCCGCTGTTCACCACCTTCACGTCTGCGCGCGAGCCGTTCTCGGACAGCACAATACGAACCGTAACGCGCCCGCGCGCCGTCGCCGGTGGCATTGAACGCCGCAACGCACGGATGACATCGAGCGCAAATGCATCGTTTTCGCCCGAACGGGTGATCCCCGGCGGCCGTTGCACCATCGAAGACGCGCCGCCGGCATCCGATGAACTCTCTCCCATTTCCGAAGGCATGCTGAGATCAAGCGCAGCCGTGCGCTGGCTGCGCTTCTTGGGCTGCTGCTTCGTCGGCGGTTTCTGCTTCTGCGCTTCCTTCTTCACCTCGGGCGGCTTCGCTTCCGCCTTGGGCGCTTCCTTTGGTTTCTCGGCTGGCTTGACTTCTTCCTTCTTGGCTTCTTCCGGCGCCTCTTTTGCTTCCTCGGCCTTCTCAGCTTCGGCCGCTTCCGCCAGCGCCGGAGCATCCTCCAACGCCTTCTCGACAGGATCGGGCGGCGCAGCATCGAGCGCCGGCTTCAAAGCCTGCGTGTTCTGCTGTTGCTCTGCCGGCGGCTCAGGCGCGGGCGGCGGTTCAACAACCGGATCGGAAACTTCGGTCTGCGGCGGCGGCGGCTGAGGCGGCTCGGGCTCGGCCATCGCCGTCTGCTGCTCCTCCTGGGGAGCAGGTGGCTCGGCCTGCTGCGGCTGTTGCGCCGGCTGTGCCATCGGTTGTTGCGGTTGCATTGCCGGCGGCGGAGAGGGAGGCGCGGGCGGCTCCATGCTATCGCGCAGCGTTGCGGCATCGACGATCTCAACCGCGATGGAATCCTCAGCGCCACCGTCAACGCCAACCCGGCGCTGTTCGTGTTCAGCGGCAGAGGTCAGCGCCAGCATCAACGCCGAATGGGCCATCAGCGCCACAAACAGCCCAAGCCAGAACGCCCGCTCCCGTTGCGGATGCAGCAAAGGCGCGCGATCTCGCTCCGGCACTGTTATGCCGGGCGTTTCCTGCACGGTCTCTCCAGCGTGCATTTGCCCGCCTGTCCCGGGTTGCCCATTTGTATCCGCCACGCCCATGATTTGACGCCCGGCGAGCTAGTTGTCCATGCGATCCAGCCATTTTCAACAGCGCGCAGGTCGCATGGATGTCCGATACCAAGTTTCGGGGCTCCAACGCAAAAAGGCCCCCACAAACGGGGGCCTTCCAATTCGTGTTGCCTTCAGCTTGCCTCAATCGCCCGGATCACGGGCTGAGGCCGGCCATCGGCGGAATGTAGGTGGGGTCGAGCAGATCGGCCAGCTCCCACATGATCCGGCGGGCAACTTCATCCATCGACGGATCGCGAATCACAAACTCGACACGGCGGTCATCGGCGAGCCGGATGCTCTGGCCACGGTGATGCCAGACGGCGTTGTGCTTGGCGCCGGTGCTGCGGCCAACGGCAGCCAGACGGCTAGGCGCAAGCCCCTTATCGATCAGATAGTCGGCAACGGACTGAGCGCGAGCCTGCGAAGTCTGAACCGCTGCCGAAGCTCCGGTCCGATCCGAAAAACCATGGATCTCAATGCGCATGCCGGGGCAGGACTTGGCCAAGGCGGCAAGGCGATCCAATTCGTCATGCATCTGGGGATCGATCGCAACACCGCGAGCGAAATGCAGTGGTCCGAATGGCTTGCCCGACAGATCGCAACCATCATCAGAGATTTCGCGCAGGCCATTGTTGGGCTCGATAAAAGCCGGCGGCGACTGCAGCTGCGGCACGGAGATGGCACCGGTCTCAATCGACGGCGTATTCGACGGCGGTAGCATGTAAGCACCGCGTGCAATTTCGCGGGCGCTGTTGGCGTTGGTGTTGACCTCCGCAATCAGATGCTGAGCGCGAGGTTCGACGCGGCAATTAAACTGCGAGTAGCCCACCGTGCGGCACGGATCAAAGCTTGCGATCACGGTAACCGAATTACGCGATCCTGATGCGATGTGTGCGCGATCCGCTGCCAGCACGCCGGCGACGACGAAGTTCTGATCGGCTGCATCGAAACGGCAACCGGAAGCAGAGTAACCGGCGGTCCGGCAGACCTCGACGATCGACGCAGCGTGCGTGGCGCGCGTCGCATAATAGGCAATGTCAGCGCCGTTCAGATTGCAGCCCGAGCTGGAATAGCCAGCCGTGCGGCACTGCTCCAGCACTGCAGTGATGTCGCGATGCGCTTTTGCCGGATGCAGACCGACAACGGATCCTGTTGCTACATCAAGCGCAGCAACCCGCTGTTCCATGTGATTGTGCTGATACTGCTCGACGCAGCGCTGGCGCGTGTCGTTGCTGACATTGCACGGCGACATGCGTGCTTCACGCTGGCGATCAAGCTCCGCATCAATGCGCGCCATCGACAGCTTGGTCAGTTCGTTCTGCTGCATGGCGAAGCGACGAACGCGCTCCTTGGCGGCAGCAACAAGCGCATCCTTGATCCACACCCGATGAGCCGTTTCCAGCTGCGGCTGATATTCGATCGCGGACGAAGCGATGATGGCGATCTGTTCGGCTGTGCGCGAAGCATCGAGCGCGCGGATCTTGTCGGCCCGCGCTACGGTGTCATTCGCCAGGACTTCCTGATACGCAGCGAAACTGTCCGCACGCGTCAGATCGCACAGCGGCGTCGAGGCGGTAGCGGTTTCAGCAGAGCAGTAGCTGGTGCTCAATGCCAGATCGCGGGCCTGGCGGGCCATCGCGACCGAAATCGAGCTGTTGGATTTTGCCGGACGGACATGCCGCTCGAATGCGGCGTCCACTGACGCCATCAGGCAACCAATACGGTCAGCGGCATTGGCGCAGACACCGGTTTCGGCGGCAGCGGCACCAGGCCAGGCGAGAGGAGCCATTAACAACGGCAGAAAAGTGCGCATACGCATGACGGGGCCTCAAAAGCTGGGAGCGGCTGAAGGCGCGCTAAAAGACCCGATCAAATTGAAGATATTTTGCTTAAAATTCAGGACAATAAAGGGATAAGTTGAGACCAATTCGCGGATCAAAACGGCACATTTGTGCGTTTCTGCCGCTGATCGAAGCGCTTTTCTTGCAGCGATGATCGCCGGCTCGGCCGCTTGACGTCCAAAAAAGGTGAAAGCGTTTTTGCGGCCAAGCTTTTGAAGTTGCACATCAGCCGAAGCCGAATTTTCGCCAGATGGATCAATGACAATTCGCAACCGCAGCATCGCCGGCGTTCGCACCAAGCTATGATGCCAGCCAACCCGAACGGGTCGGTGCGGCCATAGGGGCGCTATTTTGCGGTCGCAACCCCCGCGACAAATTCCATCGAATGCGCTATACCGCGCGCCTCATGCGCATTGTCACCGCCTCCGAAGAACTCAGCCAAGCCGTAGGGCGCCTTTCAGCCAGCGATTTCGTGACTGTCGACACGGAATTTTTGCGGGAATCGACCTTCTGGCCGCAGCTTTGCCTGATCCAGATCGCCTCGCCTGACGAGGCAATGATTATCGATCCCATGGCACCGGGTATCGACCTCGCTCCGTTCTGGGGGCTGATGGGCGATGAGCGGGTGACCAAGGTCTTCCACGCTGCCCGCCAGGACATCGAAATCGTGTACGCCCGCGCCGGCCTGGTGCCGCGCCCCGTGTTTGACACGCAAGTGGCGGCGATGGTCTGCGGTTTCGGCGAAAGCGTCTCCTACGTTAACCTCGTCAAGAATGTGACCGGCGCGGACATCGACAAGTCATCGCGCTTCACCGACTGGAGCCGCCGTCCGCTTTCCGACCGCCAGCTTGAATATGCACTGGGTGACGTCACGCACCTGCGCGACGTTTATCGGCATCTGAAGGCTGACATTGACAAGGCCGGCCGGTCGGACTGGCTCAGCGAAGAGATGGGCATCCTGACGGATCCGCGCACCTATGCCTCCAATCCGGACGAGGCGTGGCAGCGGCTGAAGCTGCGCGTCAAGAACCGCAAGGCGCTTGCGGTCCTGATGGAACTTGCTGCCTGGCGGGAACGGCTGGCGCAGGCGCAGGACGTGCCGCGCTCGCGCATCCTGCGCGATGAAGCACTTTACGACATTGCCAATCAGGCACCGACCACTTCAGAGCAGCTCAGCCATCTGCGCACGCTGAGCGAGGGCTTCTCGCGCTCGTCGCGCGCGCGGGAGATTATCGAGGCGGTGAAGCTTGGTCTGGCTCGGGACGTCAAAAGTGTGCCGCCGGTCAATCGCGGAACTCAGCTTTCAGCCGAGTCGACGGCACTGATCGAACTTCTCCGTGTACTGCTGAAGGCATCGGCCGCACGCCATCGCGTGGCCCCGAAGATGATCGCCGGTTCGGAAGATCTGGAGCGCATCGCGGTTGAAGCCGAACCGGATATTCCGGCGCTGAAAGGCTGGCGCCGCCGTCTGTTCGGCGAAGATGCGCTGCGCCTGAAGCGCGGCGAGATTGCTCTCACGCTGTCCGGCAGCGAAGTGGTGCCGATCGCAACCGGCAAAGCAGCACAGTAATCAGCAACGCTAGGCTGGCGACGGCTCGGGCACAAGAGGCTTGCCGCGTGCGATAGCGCGCAGACGCATGCATCTTTTCAACGCCATCCCGACGCACGTTTGGGAAAATAGAGCCACCGGTCGTTGAGCGGCTTTTTACCTGCACCCGGCGACTCCCGTTCCGGGAGCCGGCCGCCGAGTGGCCTTTACCTGCGCCCGGCGACTCCCGTTCCGGGAGCCGGCCGCCGAGTGGACTTTACCTGCGCTCGGCGACTCCCGTTCCGGGAGCCGGCCGCCGAGCGCGTAGGGCAATGCAATCACTTGCGGCCGGGATCGTAACTGTTCTTCTGGCGCCATTCCGAAAAGAAATAGGCCAGCGTGTCGTCGATCTTTTCCGGCAGCACGATGCGCACCGTCACGAGTTGATCGCCAGCTTCCTGCTTACCCGATGGCTTGATGCCCTTGCCGCGCAGGCGGAACACGCGGCCCGAACTGGTGCCCTTGGGAACGGTGATCTGTACCCGGCCGCTGATCGTCGGCACCTCAACCTTCGCGCCCAGAACCGCCTCATCGATGCCGATGGGCACTTCGAGCATGATGTCTTCACCTTCGCGGCGGAAAAACGGATGCGGACGCACGCGAACTTCCACCAGCGCATCGCCCGACTCGCCCGCACCGACGCCACGCTGGCCTTTGCCCTTCAGGCGCAGCACCTGCAGATCGCCCACGCCAGCTGGCACGGTGAGATCCAGCGTGCCACCGCCGGGCAACGTCACGCGCTTGGTGGCGCCCAGGGCCGCTTCAAGAAAATCGACTTCCAGCGTGTAGCGAACGTCCTGCCCACGGGCGGAAAAGTTCGAGGATCGCGCACCGCCGCGAGCGGCACCGGAAGAGAAGAAATCGGAGAAGATGTCGCTGAAGCCAAACTCATCAAAGCCGCCATTGGGGCCAGCGCCTGCACCGGCGTTGGCGCGCGCACCGCGAGCATACTGGCGATAGCCTGAATGGCGAGGTTCGCCGCGGGCGTTGATCTCGCCGCGGTCGAAGGCCTTGCGCTTTTCTGGATCGCCCAGAATTTCGTAGGCGGAGGTTACCTGCTTGAAGCGCTCTTCGGTGCCTTTGGAAATATCAGGATGCAGCTCTTTGGCGAGCTTGCGGAAAGCGCGCCTGACCTCATCGTCCGAGGCGCCCTTGGATACGCCCAGGGTGACATAAGGATCATCGGCCATTCGCGAGCGTCCTGTCCCCAATCGCGGCCCCATCGGGCCGGGTGCTAAAGTTTAGCAGGAAATATGGCGGCGGCAGGCCGCAGGCAAGCGTTGCCCACTTCAAAGCGCCGTCTTTGCGTGCGGAGAATTGCCGCCCGGGCGAGCCCGCAAGCCCGATCTGGCCCCCGAACCCGGGCTCCAGATAGCACCCCGATCAGGCCGCCGCGTCACTTTAAGCGGATTTCGGGCTGTTTCTCAACGAGCTGGGCCAGAATCTCAAATCGCCGCCGCAGCCGCTCGCCATCAAGAGCGGCATAGGATTTCGGAATCGTTAGCACCAGCTTGTCGCCCTCATAGGCCAGCGATGTCTTATCTATAACGCCCGGCGTGCCAATCGACAGCGTATGGGCGGTGCGGATCGCCGCCGCCACGATGCGCGCACGCTTCAATGAGCGCTTGCTGGCCAGCGCCTTGAGCCGCTCCGACAGATCGGCAGCGTGTTCCTGGCTGGCGCCGACATGGCGGAAGAAAATCGCCAGCGCCATGAATACGCGGCCCTGATGATCGATGCCCGAGAGGCCGGCGTGCGCAAGCAGATTGAGGCTTTGCTCGCCGCGATAATCGGGATGCTCGCGCCAGGCGATGTCCGAGATCAGGCACGCGGCATAGCGCAGGCGTCGCTCCTCCGGCGTTTCCTTGGGACCGGGCGGATCGAACAGCGGATCGGTCCACTTGCACAGCTCCCACGCCTGCTCCACCGAACGCGAGCGCAGCCCGGCGTATTCGGCGCAGAACGACAGCAGCGGATCGAGCTGGCGCTCATGTGCTGGCAGCAGCGAATAAATCAGGCCTTCGCGCACGCCGAAGGCAGAAAACATCACTTCGCTGGGATTAAGCGTGCGCAGCAGCCGCTCCAGGGCAAACGCTGCGAACGGCAACACTTCCCGCCGGATCTTCGGCAGCAGGCTGAAACCGGCCAGACCAGTCAGCTTTTTGGTTTTGCGCAGAAACTCACAGAACGCGATCGCTTCGGCAGTGGGGATGGAATAGCCGTGCGTGACGTGCAGCGGATAACGCGTCTGCTCCATGTGCAGGCGGGCAATGGCGCGCCAGCTTCCGCCCACGGGGAAGAAGGTACGGCCCGCACCAACCGCCAGCCACGGAACCTCGGCGATTGCGGCATCGATCAGCGGCTGGGCTTTCTCGATCTTGTTGCCGGTCGCATCGATCAGCCGCAAGCCACCAATCGGCAGCGTGGACGCGTGTTTGAGCTCTTCAGCCGAGATATCGATCAGCTCGAGGCTACCGCCGCCGAGGTCGCCGGCAATACCATCGGGGTTGGTGAACCCCATGATGATACCTTGCGCCACCAGCCGAGCCTCACGCTCGCCGGAGATCACTTCAATGGATGTGCCGAGTGTTTTTTCGGCCCGTGTGATGAAGTCTTTGCCGTCTTCAGCCTCACGCACCGCGGCGGTGGCGAAGGCGTGCAGGTGCTTGACGCCCAGCAAGCGAGCAATGGCGCGGAACCGACCGAGCGCCGCAATCGTGCGCTCGACGGCCTCGGTTCCGAGACGGCCGGTCGAGGCGATCGAACGGCCCAGGCCGCATAGCACCTTTTCGTTGCATACCGGCGTGGGAGAGCGCACCGCACCCTCATAGACGACGAGCCGAACCGAGTTCGATCCGATGTCGACGACACCGACCGGCTCGGTCTCGCGAGCACGGCGATTTGTGCCAAAAAGGCGCTCCAAGCTCGTCAAAGCTGCACCTGCTCCAGACGTCAGTCTTTGCTGAGCAGACTAAAGCGGGGAGGGAAGTTTTCCTTTAGCGCCTGTCCTCTTCCCGACAACGACGGGTTGGTGAGGAAGTACTGATGCGCGTTAAAGGGCTCTTCTCCCTTGGCCGGGCCGATCCGCTCTGACGAACCATCCGGCTTTATGCTCCAGCTCTGCTGGTTGTCCTTGAGGTTGGCAACCATGATCTGATCGAGCACCTGTTCGTGCACGGTTGGATTCATGATCGGCACCATGGCCTCAACCCGGCGGTCGAGATTCCTTGGCATCATGTCGGCAGAGCTGATGTAGACGGCGGCCTTCGGGGATGGCAACCCCCGACCGCGTCCAAAACAGTAAATTCGGGCGTGTTCCAGGAAGCGCCCGACGATGCTCTTCACGCGAATATTTTCCGAAAAGCCAGGAATTCCGGGCTTCAGGCAGCACACGCCGCGCACGATTAGGTCAATCTGGACGCCTGCCTGGCTGGCCTCGTAAAGCGCCTCGATGATCGGGCCATCCACAAGGGCGTTCATCTTCATCCAGATGGCGCCGGGGCGACCCGCCTTCACGTGCTCCATCTCCTCGCGGATGTGCGCAACGATTCGCTGGCGGATGCCATGCGGGCTGGCCGCCATCGCCTCCAGCTCGGCAGGCTCGCCGTAGCCGGTGACGAAATTCATGATGCGCGTCACATCGCGGGCGATCGCCGGATCGGTCGTGAACAGCGACAGGTCGGTGTAAACGCGCGCGGTCTGCGGATGATAGTTGCCGGTGCCGATATGGCAGTAGCTGGTCAGCTCGCTGCCTTCACGGCGCACGACCATGCCGAGCTTGGCGTGCGTCTTCAGCTCGATGAAGCCATAGACGACATGCACGCCGGCGTTTTCCAGATCGCGCGCCCAGCGAATGTTGGCAGCTTCATCGAAACGCGCCTTGAGCTCGACGACAGCGGTGACGGACTTGCCCGCTTCAACGGCCTCTTTCAGCGCCTGCACGATCGGGCTGTCACGCGAGGTGCGATACAGCGTCCACTTGATCGCCATCACATTGGGATCGGCCACAGCCTGACGCAGGAACTTCACCACCACGTCGAAGGATTCATACGGGTGATGAACCACCAGATCCTTCTTGCGGATCGCTGCAAAACAGTCGCCGCTGAATTCGCGGATGCGCTCAGGGAAGCGCCCGTTGAACGGCTTGAAAAGCAGATCGGGCCGGTCGTTGTTGATCAGCTGCGATGTATCGGCCAGCGCCAGCACACCATCCTTGATGAAGACGGAGTCTTCGCCCACCTCAAGCTCTTCGATGACGAACTTCTTCAGCCGGTTCGGCATCGCCGCTTCAAGCTCAAGCCGGATCACATGGCCGCGACGACGCTTCTTCAGCGCCGTTTCATATGACCGGACGAGATCTTCAGCCTCTTCCTGGATTTCGATGTCGCTGTCGCGCAGCACGCGGAAAGCGCCATGCGCGTTGATCTGAAAACCGGGGAACAGCTCCGATATAAAGAGGCCGATCACCGTTTCCAGCCGGATGAAGCGCTGTTCCTTTTCATCGGAGCTTTGCGCGCTGAGCCTGATGAAACGCTCGAGCTGGCCCGGAATGGGGATGAGGCCGTTCATCGCCTTCTGATCGCTCTCGCGCTGCATCTCAACGGCGATGGTGAGGCCCTTGTTGAGGATGAACGGAAACGGATGCGCAGGATCGGCCGCTATCGGCGTCAGGATGGGGAAGATATGCGTCAGGAACAGGCGCTGCAGCCACGTCTTGTCGGCAGCGGTAAGATCGCTCCCGCCCAATATATGGATGCCAGCAGCCGCCATCTCATCCTTGAGCGTGCGCCAGATGGCCTGCTTCTCTTCGACCAGGCCGGCCACAAAGCGATTGATCGCGCGAAGCTGCTGCCCGGGCGTGGCGCCATCCTGTGAAAGGGTCTGCACGCGCGCGGCTACCTGGCCGTAAATGCCGGCGACGCGCACCATGTAAAATTCATCGAGGTTCGATGCCGAAATCGACAGGAAGCGGAGCCGCTCCAGCAACGGATGGTTCTCGTTGCGCGCTTCTTCCAAAACGCGGCGATTGAACTGCAGCCACGACAATTCGCGATTATAGAACCGATCCGGTCCCACCGGCGGCGACATATCCGTCTGTTCCTCTGCAACAGCCTTCTCGCGCACCCTGTTTCTCGCGCTCGCCATATCAGTCCTTCTCCGTCGCGCACCCGCCGCACGACACCCTACGTCACAAATGTGACACGCTGGAAACGCTTCGAAACGGAAACGAAATTACTCATGGCTTTCGCCGAAACCGACCAGCACCTCGGCTGCCAGGGGCCTGGTAACCTTACGGTGCTTCGCAAGCGCCAGACGATCAACGGCAGCAACAATCGCATTTGCCGCAGCCATGGATCGCTCCATCCGAACGCTCAGGTAATCAATAACCGGCGGCTCGACGTTGAGTTGGCGATCGGAGAACAGCTTTACAAGCACAGCCTTCAGTAGCGCTTCATCCGGCGGTTGCAGCTCAGCCATCGGCAGCGCGCGCAGGCGCGACCTGAGATCCGGCACGCTGAATTCCAGCTCGCCCGGCGCTTTCCGCGACGTGATCAGCACCGCCAGTTTGCTTTCGCGAGCGCGATTGAGCAGATGGAAAAATGCCTTTTCATCCGCAATGCCGCGATCGATGTCCTCAACGACGATTGCTCCGCCGTCCGGCAGCGCCGCTACGGCGTCATCGTGCAGTTCCGCCGCAGCGATGACAGATGCGCCCGAACGCAGCCGCCACACGTTGGCGAGATGGCTTTTTCCCGCCCCCTCCGGCCCAACAACCAGTGAAGCTGGATGCGGCCAGTCGGGCCAGCGATCGATGGTTTCGACCGCAGCCTCGTTGGAGCGACTGACAAGAAAATCCTCCGCGCCCAGCGCCTGCCGGTGCGAAAGATCGAATACGAGCTGACTTGGATAGGCGTTCATACCGGCGTGTGATTGCGGATGATTACGGCGAAACTGTTTTCGACACAGAAGCTTGTTGTGCAGATGCCGGGATAGCGCCGCTGCCCGCAAGTGGGGCCGGGGAATCAACCCCGCTATACACAGGGCTGGCGAGGTAAAGCTGCAGCGCAAAACGCACCAGCACACCCGTCGCTGCGGCGATTGGCACCGCGACCAACACACCAACGAAGCCAAACAGATAGCTGAACACAAACAGCGAGAAGATCAGCCAGACCGGATGCAGGCCAATCTTGGAGCCAACGATCTTCGGCCCCAGAAACCCGGCATCCAGCACCTGGGCGAAACCGAAGATCGCCACCACGGTGAGGATCGGCACCGTCTCCGGCCAGAACTGCACGAACGCGATCGTTGTCGCGGTGATGAGGCCCAGCGCCCAGCCGACGAACGGCACAAAGCTCATCAGACCGGTGACGAGACCAACCAGCAAACCGTAGCGCAGCCCCATGCCGGCCAGCGCCACCGCATAATAGACCGCCAGCACGAGACAAACGGTGCCTTGGCCGCGAATGAAAGCGGAAACGGCCCCGTTCACTTCACTGGCGAGCTTGCGAATGGTGGACGCATGGGCGCGCGGCAGCCAGGAATCGAGCTTTGCCAGCATCGGATGCCAGTCGATCAGCACATAGAAAACCACCAGCGGCGTCACCAGCAGCAGCGAGAGGAAATCGAACAGCGCCCGGCCCTGGCTCCACAGCGACGACGCGATGTAGCCCGCAAAGCTGGACATGTTTTCCGTCAGCGCCTGCGCGGAGCGATCCATGCCGGCCTCGAATTCCGGATAGCTGGAGCCAAGCTGCTCCCGCGCCCAGGTTTCGATCAGGGCGCGCAGGCGGCGAATCTCATCGGGCAACGCCGCCGCAAACTGCTGCGCCTGGCTGACCAGCAGCGGCACCAGAAAGATGATGGCGGCGACAAGCACGCAGGCAAAGGCGGCGACGATCAGCGTTGCTGCTATTCCACGCGGCAGCCCCCACTGGGTGAGCCGATCCGCCAGCGGATTGAGAAAGTAGGCGATCACGATGCCAGCAACGAACGGCAGGATGACGCCGCGCAACAGCGCGATCAGCAGTATCAGAACGATGGCCGCAGCGAGCCAGAACAACACCTGACGTTCGACGCGCATGCTTCAAGCCCCCCGGCTGCATCAATGGTCCGCCATGCTAGAGCATTTTCCGACGAAGTGGGCACCGGTTCGTCGCAAGAAAATGCGACCAGTCAAAACGCTCAAGAACGGTTCAGGCGCTGCTGTCCTGACCTGAAATATCGTGGCCGGACATATGTTGCAGCCAACTGTGCAGGTAGGCAGCCAGCGACGCGACGGTTAGCGCACCGGTTATCCAGATCAGCGCGAACCGCGCCCAGCCAAGCCCCAGCCCGAACCCTTCGTCGGCCAGCACGGTGGCCGCCAGCACGATCTGTGCCACGGTGTTGGCCTTGGATACGACCAGCGGCTTGATGCGCACGGGATTGCTAAGCACCCACGACAGCATCACCGCCATGATGATGAGAATATCGCGTGAGACCACCGCAACCACCAGCCAGAGCGGCAGCTTGCCATCGACGCCCAGCGCCAGAAAAATACTGACAATCAAAAGCTTGTCGGCCAACGGATCGAGATAGGCGCCAAGCTCGGTCTGCCAGCCAAAGGTTTTGGCCAGATAGCCGTCTACCGCGTCGGATACACCGGCAACGATGAACAGCATGAAAGCGATCTGGGTTTCGTCGGTAATCAGCAACCAGAAGACCACCGGCACGAGGATCACCCGCATCAGCGTAATCAGGTTGGGGAGGTTTAAAGCGCGGTCCAAGCGTGTTCCCATCCGGCGCCGCGTTTCGGGCGACGGCCATTTTCTGTCATGCCGTATTTGATCTGGCACGGATCTGCTGCACCAGCCCGAAGAAAAGCTGGGCCGTGCCCAAGCGTGCGCCTGGGGCGGGCGTCATTCAATAACGGCTAATTGCCCGAGCGCAAAATCAGCCGGTTTCCACCGCTTTCCAGCATGAGACCCCGGCCATAGAGCGCGCTGGACAGAGCCTCCGCTCCCCCCGGATAACTCATGCTGAGATCAGCTCCGCGTGCCGACTCGGCCTCGATCTGCAGGTTTTCAACACCCGGCAGGCTGAGCAGCTGGCGCCGCATCTCGGTCCATTCGCCAAGGCTGCCGTATTGCGCCCGCAGCGCCACCGGCGTGCCCATGCCGGACGACGTGGTGGCGTAGGCCGGCGCTGCATAGACCGAGCTGCCACCACCGCGAGCAGGCAGTTTGCGCGCCTTCCAGCGGCCTTCCAGCACGCCCAGCCCGATGACCGCCGCCAGCTCCAGCGAGTAGGCCATGTCGCCGTCGAAAACCTTGTAGCTGCGCTTCAGGCTGATGTCGCCGACGGCATCGATGCCGGCGAGCGTCACGCCCAGCTTCTTCGCGGTCTGATCCGGCTCGGCGATAGCGAGCACGACGTAGGGAGAACCATATTCGCCCGCCAGCACCCGCTCCGCGCCGCTGCCGCCTTCGGCTGCGCGCGTCACCGCATCGGCGGGGATCGCCTCCTTAAGCGGTTGCACGGAGAACGGCGTCAGCGAATGTTCAAGATCAAGGCTTTTCCAGGTGTCCGACCACACCTTGGCGGCAGTGCCCTTTTCAAGCGAGCCATCCGGCTTGCGCACCACCGGGACCACGATGATTTCCCGCGCCTGATCCTCGACGAAGGGGATGCCTTCCTGCTGCAGCACCGAGCGCACGCTTTCGGGACGGAAGGAAAAATCGAGGCTGGCGATATAGCGGGTTCTGGAGTTGCGCTCCGACCGGACCGAAACGCCCTCGAGAAAATCCGAAGCCTTTAGCCCCGAGAGACGCTTGAGGCGGCCATAATCGTTGACGGACACCAGACGCTTAAGCAGCGATTTCAGCGCTGCCTCCTGCCCGTCCGCCATAGCCTTTTGTTTAGCGGTTACAGCGTTTTCGGCCGTTGCATCGACGGGATAATTGCCGATGGTGAAAACCCCGTCATTGGCTGCGGAGGCCGCTCCGGCAACCATGACCAGCGCGGCCGTAACGGCGAGGCAGCGCCCCAGAAAACCTGAAAATTCCCGTCCAAACAGCCGCACGCGCATTCTCCTACCCCCGGATTCCCCGGGTTTTGTCCAGGGCGCGGTGAAACCGCGAGTTGCCCATCACCTGCATAAGCTGCTAGGGACGCGCCATCTTTTTCATTCAAACAGGCAGAAGTTGGGTTCCAAGGTCAAATGACAGAGCCTGATCGCGAACGCAACCCGGCCATCACCTATCGCGACGCCGGCGTCGACATCGACGCGGGAAATCGCCTCGTTGAGCGGATCAAGCCTTTGGCCCGCGCAACCCGGCGTGCGGGCGCGTATAGTGATCTTGGCGGGTTCGGTGGTCTATTCGATCTCAAGGGCGCGGGGTTCAACGATCCCGTGCTGGTGTCAGCCACCGATGGCGTGGGCACCAAGCTCAAAATCGCCATCGATACCGGGCTGCACAGCACCATCGGCATCGACCTCGTCGCCATGTGCGTCAACGACCTGATCGTGCAGGGCGCTGAACCACTGTTTTTCCTTGATTATTTCGCCTGCGGGAAGCTTGAGGTCGACACCGCCGAAGCGGTCGTCGGCGGCATCGCCGACGGCTGCAAGCAGGCTGGCTGCGCCCTGATCGGCGGCGAAACCGCCGAGATGCCTGGGATGTATCAGCCCGGCGACTACGATCTGGCCGGCTTCTCGGTCGGCGCGGCCGAGCGTGGGCAGATCCTGCCGCGTGGCGATATCGCCGTGGGCGACGTGCTGATCGGCCTGAGTTCCTCGGGCGTGCACTCCAACGGCTATTCGCTGGTGCGCCGCCTGGTGAAGGAAAGCGGCCTTTCGTGGGAAGCACCCGCGCCGTTCGCTCCGGGCAAGACATTGGCCGAAGCTTTGCTGGCGCCGACCCGCATTTATGTGAAGCCGCTGCTGGCTGCCATCCGCGCGACCGGCGGCGCCAAGGACGGTGCGATCAAGGCGCTGTCGCACATTACCGGCGGTGGCCTGTCTGAAAACGTACCCCGCGTGCTGCCGGAAAACGTCGCTGCCCGCATCGACCTCAGCGCCATTTCCGTGCCCCCCGTATTTGGCTGGATGGCGAATATTGGCCGCCTCGACGACGCCGAGATGCTGAAAACCTTCAACTGCGGCGTCGGCATGGTGATTGTCGTCGCGGCGGCGGATGCTGATGCGGTGACGGCTGCGCTCGAAGCTGCTGGCGAACACCCAACCCGCATCGGCGAAGTTATACCGCCGGGCGGCGAGCGTTCGGAAGCCAAGGGGCGCGGCAACGCCTGGGCCGTCCAGTACACCGGCGCGCTGACCTATTAAGAAGACGCTGCCTTCGAGCCACGTTCGCAGGCAATAAAAAACGGCGCCGACGGAAACGTCAGGCGCCGCTTTTGTATTCGACGGACCGGCAAACGCTTATCGGCGCTTACCGCTCTCCGGCTGAAACCAATTCAATCGGTCCATGGTCATCGCAATGGTCACCGTGCGGGTGATGCAGATGGCCGTCCACCAGATAATCCACGTGGTCACCGTGGGGCACGGCTTCATGGCCGCATCCGGGACCGTGAACGTGGCCCGGCTCATGCCCGGTGCACTTGTGCGCAGGCGTGCAGGCGCTCGGGTTCTTCTCTGACACCTCAATCACATGCTCATCGACGTGGTCGCCATGCGGGTGATGCAGATGACCATCGTGCAGATAGTCGACATGGTCGCCATGGCGAACCGCCGTGTGACCGCATTGAGGTCCATGCTGGTGAGAATGGTTGGCATGATGGGGATGAGAGCATCCGGACATTGGTGGCCTCCAGCTTCCCGGCAAAGCGCGCTGCGGAGCAGACGATCTGCGGCGTTGTTATTATCGACGCTGAAAAGCTTAACGCGCTTTGAGATGAACCGCCACAAACTAACCTTCACGTTGGCGACAGCTTCAGCCCGCTCTTTCAATCTCGACAGCCATTGAAGCGAAGGAAGCGCCTATGTATTGCAGGCACAGGCAGCAGCAACGGCGCGCGGATCACCCCAAATCATGGCAGCGAAAAAACGCATAGGCATTCTTATCTCGGGCCGCGGCTCCAATATGGTGTCGCTGATCGAGGCTGCTCGCCTCCCTGACTATCCGGTTGAGATCGCTTGCGTGGTTTCCAACCGGCCGGATGCGGCGGGGCTGGACCGCGCGCGCGCCGAGGGCATTCCCGCCATCGCCATCGATCACAAGCTGTTTCCCAGCCGCGAAGCCTTCGAGGCCGAGTTGGACGCTGCGTTACGCGGGGCGGGCGTTGAGCTCGTTGTCTGCGCCGGCTTCATGCGCAAAATGACGGCTGGCTTCGTGGAAAGCTGGCGCGACGCCATGTTGAATATCCATCCTTCCCTTCTACCTTCGTTCAAGGGACTGGATACACATGCCCGCGCATTGGCGGTCGGGGTGAAGGTTGCAGGATGCACTGTGCACGTTGTTCGACCGGAGCTGGACTCTGGGCCGATCGTTGCCCAGGCAGCGGTGCCGGTGCTGGATGGCGATACGGAAGAATCTTTGGCTGCCAGGGTGTTAGCTGCTGAGCATCGGCTCTACCCGCACGCCCTCAAACTGTTCGCTTCGGGCGGCGCAGTCATTTCCGGCGAGCGGGTTGAGGCGGATCAAGGCTTAGTTAACCCGGCCGATCCATTGTTCTGGCCGCCGCTTGATTAGGTGCCAACCGTTGCCGCGGATCAGCGGCCGGGCGCCAAAATGAAGCGGAAACGCGTGGTCGCATGGACACTTGCGATTAACGGGTGGTACTCATTCTGCGGCTTAAGGGGGCTGTCTGGCTTGGCCGGACAGAAGCATACGCGGGCTAGTCTCGCGCCCAGTTTACAACCCGTTGGCCCGATTAGGCTTAGAAGTGCTTTTCCAACGGCCTTCTCGCCGGGAGAGACGTCATGACCGCGACGGCAAAACAGCCCACGCCAACTTCGGAAGTGGAAGCGCCAGCCCACGCTCAGGGGCTAGGCGATGAATCCAGCATCTGGTTCCAGCTATCGCCGCTGCTGAAAGGCAAGCGCGATAACCCGATGCATCTTCTGATGGAGATGGCGGAACGCTACGGCCCGGTCATTCCTATCAATCTTGCCAATCAGCGCATCGTGCTGCTGTCCGAGCCGGAGCACTTTAAATATGTGCTCGTCAACAAGGCCGATTCCTACATTAAGTATTTCGACGGCCTGAAGCCGATCTTCGGCAAGTCGATGATCACCAACGACGGCGCGCTCTGGCAGAAGATCCGGATGCCGCAACAGCCGGCGTTCCACCCGGATATGTTCGCCGAATACATCCCGTACTTCCTGGCCGCGATCCGCACCAAGATGGACATCTGGTCCGACATCGCGAAGTCGGGCGAAAGCGTCGAGATGGTCGAGCAGACCTGGACGCTGGCCGCCGACATGATCTGCAAGGCGCTGTTCGATCGCGACATGCCGTTCAATCCGCACTTCGTTTTCAAGTGCGTGAAGACCTACACCGACGTGATGAACCACAAGGAGATCCGCCTCAAGAAGCAGGCCGGTGAGCTCTTTGAGGTCTCGGAGGAAGATCCCGCGAAGGCCATGGAAGCATGGGCTTCGGTTCCCCCGCTCGTCATGGCCGCCAACCCGCGTGAGGAACGTGAGCGCACGCTGCTGAAGATGATCGAAGCAGCCGTTGCCGATCCCAACATGCCGGAGTTCGACCAGCAGCAGGCGATTGACGAGATCAAGCAGTATCTGTGGGCCGGCACCGAGACGACCGCACTGACGCTGGCCTGGGCGCTGTATGAAACTGCCCGCAATCCCGAAGCTGCCGAGCGCATCCGCAAGGAAGGCGAAGCCGTCTATGGTGATCGCGAGCCGACCGCCGCCGATTATTCGGCGCTGGCCTACACCCGCGCCATCATTCAGGAGACGATGCGTCTCTATCCGCCGGTCTGGGGCCTCATCCGCGTTGCCACCGAGCACGACGAGATCGCTGGCAAGGCTATTCGTCCCGGCGACCGCGTCGTCATCTTCTCCTATGGCGCGCATCACAATCCGCGCTTCTGGGAAGCCCCGGAAGAGTTCCGCCCCGAACGCTGGATGGCGGGTGCCGCCAAGAAGCAGGTCAAGTATTCCTACCTGCCGTTTGGCGGTGGCAAGCGTTCGTGCATCGGCGGCGCCATGAGCCAGGTCGAGAACACGCTGGCGCTTTCGCTGTTGCTGCGCCGCTTCCGTCCGGAATACGTTGGCTCCGATCCCGCTGGCATCAACGCCACCGTGACGCTGACGCCAAAGGGCGGCCTGCACTTCAAGATCAGAGAATTGTCTTGATAATTCTGCTCGGCGACTCCCCTTTCGGGGAGCCGGCCGCCGAGCAGTTTTAGTTGCGTCTGGCGACTGCTCTTACGAGCAGCCGGCCGCCAGACGCGAGAAGTTTCTTGGTTGCGTCCCGGGGCGCCCTTTCAGGGAGCCGGCCGCCGAGCTTTTTTGTGGCGCCTTGCGACTCCGCTGCGCGGAGCTGGCCGCAAGGCGCAGGCGGCCGAGCGCGTGGGAACCAGCTTCTATTCGATTGCGGCGAGTTCGGGCGGGATGTTCCATCCGCGCTTGCGGCGCTCCGCGATCCACTGCGCAATAACCCGGTGCGGCACGGCCTTCTTCAGCAACGGAAAGTTCAGCGCCTGCGGATCGGTCGACAGCGGCATCACAATTGGCTCGCCACCGATGCGCGAGATCACCATCTCATCGACCGGTTCATTGCTTTTGCCGCCCGCCCGGCGCCAGCGGTAATCGATGCCCGTGACATCGATCGAAGCAAGATCCAGCGCCACTTCACGCGGCCCCTGGCACATGCGGACAATGAAGCCACCATCCGCGATATGGATGCTGCGTAGCGACGTGGTGAAGAAGGTGGCGTAGGCGGCAGCCGCCAGTAGCAATGGTATCGTTCCAGCCGCCACCAGCTGCAGCACGCGCACCGTTGCACGCCGCTCCGCCTCCGTCTGACGCCGCACCATGAGCCAGCTCAGCACCCCGAGCAGGCCCAGCACAGCGGCGAAAATCAACGCGGAAAGGCCCATCACCTGCAGTGCTGAACTAAGGCACGTCTCATCGGCCCAATAATTTTTATAAAGCTGCTCCACCGCCAGATCTCATCCGCAAATGCGCTGTTTGAAAAATTGCACGCCGTTGACCACGCGCAAAGTCGGTATACTTTTTATCGGTTCTACTCTGCGGGTGCCATGGAGACCGCCGATGCCGCTGATGCCATCCAGCCGTTCGATCTGTCTGATGCTCGCAACCGCATCCGTTATCGCAGCCGCCTCGCTTGCGCCGGCCTCTGCCCAGATGCCGCCCAACGTCAAAGCAGGCCGTCAGGTCGCTGAGAAGCTCTGCGTCGGTTGCCACATCGTGATGCCGAACCCGCCGAACTCCACTGTATCAGCGGACATTCCGGCGTTTCAGACCATCGCCAATCGCCCCGGGCAGACCGCCGATACTGTTGTTGGCGCCATCCTCATTCCGCATCCGCCGATGCCGAACACCAACCTCTCGCGCGAGGAGGTGAACAACGTCGCGGCCTACATCATGTCGCTCAAGAACCGGCGCTAAGGATCCCCAAACGCTGGCCTGCAGCCTCCCATCCCGGCCTCGGCAGCCGGGCATCCACTAGCGCTGAACCAAATACTGCAGCCGCACCACGCCATCGGGATAGGTCTCAGCACCTTCCAGCGTAAGGTTCTGGTGGGCGCGCAAATCGTTGAGCAGGTTCAATCCCGAGCCCAGCAGCACCGGCACCAGAAACACTTCGATCAGATCGACGACACCTGCTTCAAGCGCCGATTGCGCCGTAACGGCTCCGCCGACGATCCAGATATCCTTATGAGACGTGCTCAAAACCGCGTGGCGCGCCCGTTCGAGCGCAGCCTCCAGCCCGCGCGGCACGATGGCGACGCCGTTCGGAACATCTCCGGGCGATGTGGACGACAGTACGAAGACATGCTTGCCCGCATACGGCCATCCATCGCCAAGTGCGTCGATAGCGTCAAAGGTGCGCCGCCCCATGATGAGCGCGCCAATCTGCGAAATGAAATTGCCGTAGCCGTATTGGCGGGCATCAAAGGGCGCGAGCCAGTCCACGCTGCCGTCGCGATCAGCGATGAAGCCATCGATGCTGGTGGCAACATAAAGCCTGACGCGCGACATCCCCTCGCCCCCCAGTCCCAGCCCCGCAAGTAGAAACCGTCGGACAGTATGCCCGAACCCGGCCGCTACGGCGCGCGAAAATGGTGAACGCCATCGCCCAGCAGCCGGCACTACGCCGGGGGCGCATGTCCGCAGGGTTGGCGATGCAGAGTGAGGGAGGTGGGAGTATTTGGGGCGAGCGGCTCTGGAAGAGCGCATTCTTTAGATGTGGTGAGCGGGTTCTGGACACGGCTCACCACCGAAAGCGCACGCCCGGTTAAGGGCGGCGCTCAGGTGGACTGGAAGATCAGCCCACGATTTCCTTGGTCGTGAAGTTCAGCGCAATTTCGCGCTTGGCCGAAGCGGCGCTGTCCGAACCGTGAACCGAGTTCTGGCCCTTGGATTCAGCGAAACGCTTGCGCAGCGTGCCGCGCTTTGCTTCTGCCGGGTCAGTCGCGCCCATCAGAGCACGATAGCTCGCGATCGCATCTTCGCCCTCAAGCACCTGAACAACGATCGGACCGGACGTCATGGTCTCGACAAGCTCAGCGAAAAAAGGACGCGCCTTGTGCTCGGCATAGAATTCGCGGGCCTGGGTCTTGGTCCAGCGCACGCGCTTCTGTGCAACAATACGCAGGCCAGCGTTCTCAATCAGGGTATTGATTGCGCCGGTGAGGTTGCGTGCGGTTGCATCCGGTTTGATAATGGAGAAAGTTCTCTCGATGGTCATACCTAGATCTCTGAATCTCGGATAGGAATTGTATGGATTTCCGCGCCTTCATAGCGGGGCAACGTAGGCGCAGCAAGAAAACAAGTGCGTACGGTGGACTATCTACACATGCGATAGTGCGGCCAATTGACGAGTGACGGCACGGAGAACCACATTGGCGCCACGCAAAACGGCCAGTCTTACGGCTATGCCATCCCAATTCCGGTTCGTCGCCCTACAACGACATGAGACCTCTATATGACTGGCCAGCAGGCTGATATTCAGTGGTATATCGCCCGTGAGGGCAAACAGCACGGTCCTCTCTCCGATGCGGAGATGCGCACCTTCGTGGCGCAGGGACACCTGAAGCCCACCGATCTTATCTGGCGCGCAGGGTTTGCCGACTGGCGACCAGCGCCGGCAGTGTTTCCATTTCCGCAGCCCGATGCGGCGCCGCCACCTCCACCGGCCGCGCCTGCTGCCCCGGCTGCACGCTGGCCCGAATCGGGTCCATCTCAGCATGCGCAGAACTACGGCGGCGCTGGTGGCCACCAGGGCGGCATGGGCGAATCCTATGGTGGCGACAGCCAGCCATCGTTCGACCCTGAACGCATCCGGACAACGGATGGCTTCGACGAAGGACGCGGCTCCAATCTGCGCCGCATCGTCGGCGCGCTGACCTTGATTGCGCTGCTCGGCGGCGGTGGCTGGTACTTCTGGCATAGCGGCGCCGTCAGCTCACTGCAGGACAGCATCTCTTCCGCAGATGGCGAAGTTCCAACAGTCCACGCACCGGACGCCTCAACTCCAGACACTCCGCTGTCGGCCCAGAACGCAGCACCCGCTGCTGAGCTGAACGCCAGCGCGCAGGAACTCGACGCAAAAATCGGACAGTTGGCCGCCTGGGTTGTCGTGAAGCGCGAGTTCCCTGACTGGTATGCGCAGAAGCTCAATGAAGCCGCCAATCTGAAGGCCGAGAACAAGACCGAAGCCGAGATCGATCAGTTCTTCGCTGAATCGCTGGTGGCGTTGCGTCGCGAACACGCCAACGATGCTCTGGCCTCAAGCACGCCGCATCTGAAGCAGGTTGCAACGGCATTCCTGCAGAACCTGAAGGCACTGTCCGAAAAGAGCATGGACGCCTGCTACAGCTTCATATCGCAGGGTGAAACATCGGCTGCAGTGCTGGAAGTGTTGCAGTCGCCGGAGGCGGGCGCGCCGGTGCAGGCGCAGGTTGCCTCCATCTTCGAGGCGATTGCCGATGGCCGCCGCTCGCCGACCGCGCACGACAAGGCCGTCAAGGAAGACTACGACGTGCTGGTGCAGGAGCTGACCAAGCTGGGCTGGCAGCCCAACGACCTGCAGGTGTTCTCCAATCCTTCGCTGCTGGGCAAGGAGCCGCCGCAGCGGGTCTGCCAGATGGTGCAGGACTGGTTCCTGGCGCATCTGTCCGTGCCCGACGCGGCAGTTCAGGAACGGCTGCTGGTCGAAACCCTGAAGCCCGTGGTTTCCGGCTGATCGACGTCCCGTCGGTTCAAGCTTAACGATGCAAGTATCGGGCAGGCTGCAAAACGCGGCCTGCCCGTTGGCTTTGAGGGGAAGTTGAAATGCCCCCCCCTCGCGGGCCCACCATCGCGGCCGGTGACAGCGTGCCTGCAAGCAGCTATGTGCTGACGTCATGCTGCACATCAATGACCTGAGCTATCGCATCGAGGGACGCCCGATATTCGAGGGCGCAACCGCCGCCATTCCCACCGGCCACAAGGTTGGCCTGGTCGGCCGCAACGGTGCGGGCAAAACCACACTGCTGAAGATCCTCTCCGGCGAACTTGCTCCGGACATGGGCACGATCACAATGCCGCGCACGGCCCGGATCGGCCATGTCGCGCAGGAAGCGCCTGGCGGCAAGGAATCCATTGTCGACTGGGTTCTGGCCGCCGATACCGAACGCGCGCAACTGCTGGCCGAAGCCGAAACGGCAACCGACCCGCACCGCATCGGCGAGATTCACGAACGCCTGGCCGACATCAACGCCCATTCGGCGCCCGCCCGCGCGGCACAAATTCTTTCCGGCCTCGGCTTCGATGAGGATGCACGGCAGCGCCCATGCGGATCGCTGTCTGGCGGCTGGCGCATGCGTGTTGCGTTGGCGGCAGTACTGTTTCTCGAACCGGAAATACTGCTGCTCGACGAGCCGACGAACTACCTCGATCTCGAAGGCGCACTGTGGCTTGAGAACTATCTGCGCAGCTATCCGCACACGGTCATCATCGTCAGTCACGATCGCGACCTGCTCAATCGGGCAGTAACGGCGATCCTGCATCTCGACCGCGGCAGGCTGGTTTTCTATTCCGGTGGCTATGACGATTTCGAGGACACACGGCGCGAGAAGCAACAGCTCGAACTGAAGCTGAAGAAAAAGCAGGACGACGAGCGCCGACGCATCCAGGCGTTTATCGATCGCTTCAAGGCCAAGGCCACCAAGGCCAAGCAGGCACAGAGCCGCGTCAAGGCGCTGGCCAAGATGAAACCGATCGCCGCGCAACTCGATGACCGGGTGAGCCCATTCCACTTGCCCAACCCGCAGAAGGCGCTGGCATCACCGCTGATGCGATTTGAAAATGTCTCGATCGGATACGCGCCCGACACTCCGGTGCTGACCGGCCTGAACCTGCGTATCGATCAGGATGACCGCATCGCGCTGCTAGGCCAGAACGGCAACGGCAAATCGACGTTTGCAAAGCTCATCGCCGGCAAACTGGCGCCGCTGACGGGCAACGTGGCCGGCGCCAAGAAAGTCGACGTGGGCTACTTCGCACAGCATCAGCTTGACGAGCTTGCATCCGGCAAATCGCCTTACGACCACATCCACGATCTGATGCCCGACGCGACCGAAGCGCAGCGCCGCACGCGCCTCGGCACCTATGGGTTCTCGGCCGACAAGGCCGATACCAAATGCGATAACCTTTCCGGCGGCGAGAAGGCGCGTCTGCTGCTGGCGCTTGCTGCGTTTCATGCGCCGCATCTTCTCATACTCGACGAGCCGACGAACCATCTCGACATCGACAGTCGGCAGGCGTTGGTGCAGGCGCTGGCAGAGTTTGAAGGCGCGGTGATCCTCATCAGCCATGATCGCCATCTGATTGAAGCGTGCGCCGACCGGCTTTGGATCGTGCGCGGTGGCACGGTCAAATCCTATGACGGCGATATGGATTCCTATCGCGCTGATCTGCTCGCAGAACGCGGTGCAAGTGTGCGCGCGAAAGCCGCTGCAATCGCAAAGACGGAAGCACCACGCGCCGCGCGCGCAGATCAACGCCGCGCAGCAGCTGATCGACGCGCAGCATTGGCTCCGTTGAAAAAGGCGATGCAGGTTGCGGAACGAAAAGTTGACAAGATAAGTGCGGATATAGCGCGCCTCGACAAGCTGCTCGAAGACACGGAAATCTATACGCGCGATCCGCAAGCTGCACAGAATGCATCGATTGAGCGCGGCTTGTGCGCGAAGCGTCTCGCGGAAGCGGAAGAAGAATGGCTGCTTGCGAGTGAAGCTTACGAAACAGCAAGCGCAGCAGCAGAAGACGAAGCGGAAGCATGAGTGATGCACGTTCTGCATCACGCTGCGCACGCATCTAATGTGCGCGATGCGCAAGCTTAGAACTGATGCAAGAAATTTATTTTGCTTCGCGCTGCACACAAAAAACGATGTGCAATGCATAGTTCCTGCTAAAGCCCTGCAATCACGCAGCGATTGCGCATCAACTTAAATCGACGCGATATGCACATTAAAATTGTTTTCGACTGCCCTAATAGTGGTCGAAGCGTGGCCGGTGTATGAACAGGTGTCTGGGAGCTGGCCGCCACAGTCTTTAGCGGGAACTGTGCCTGCGAGGTGAGGGCCAAGCAGGGTCGCGAGCCAGCTCTCAACATACATCACATTTCAATTTGATGCTGAGCGCGATGCAGTTTGCACGTTGCATGATTGCGCTCTTGCGTGCGCTGTCTGCTCAGGCGGTGCCGTCGTTCCAGCGCCCACTGTCGATGCGGCGCGCATCTTTCGGCACACGACACAACACATAAACCCACGCATCGAACGTCTCGCCACCGGCAAGCCGAACCTGCTGCACAACGCGCTCGTACACCGCGGCGCTTGTCTCCGAGCTTTGGCCTACGGGCGCGCAGTCTTCATAGACATCGAGCCAAGCGAATGTTGCTGCAGCGTCGGCGAGCAATACCGCTTCGCCATGCACGATGTCATCCAGTCCGCCGGTGCAATCGATGCCGGGATAGCGGCCAAGATCATAGAGTTTCGCGTGCGGTAGCGATGCGGGACCGAGGCTGTCGGACTGCTCGGCGAGACGCAGACGTTCAGCCGCTCCGAGGCGCGTGCGTGCGCCACTCATTAGCGTGCCATAGACAAACAGATAGCGGGTATCGGGTGCGCTCATGCGCTCCGGTCTAACACAACCCGGTTAGCGTTTCGTCAGCGCACGTTCTCGCGTCTGCCGGCCGGCTCCGCGTAGCGGAGTCGCAAGGCGCAGCAAATCAAGAACCAATCTTGCTGAAGTCGGCGACGTTCAGAGTTGCAGCGCGGATCTGCGACAGCAGATGCAGCCGGTTCTGGCGCAGCGCCGGATCGTCGGCGTTCACTGTCACCTTGTCGAAGAACGCATCGACCGGCGCCCGCAGCTCCGCCAGTGCACGCATCGCTCCGGCGAAATTCTCAACACCAAGTGCCGCCGCGGTGTCGTCCTTCACCTTGTCGATGGCTGCAGCGAGCACCTTCTCTTCATCCGCCTGCAGCAACGCAGCGTCATAGTCGCCCGCGTGGCTGGTCTTGTCCTTCTTCTCCTCGATGGAGAGAATGTTCTGCGCGCGCTTGACGCCCGCCAGCAGATTGACACCGTCGTCCGTCGCCAGCAGTTCGCTCAACGCCTCGACACGCTTCACGATCAGCGCCAGATCATCCTGCCCCGGCAGCGAGAAGATCGCGTCGATAAGATCGTGCCGCGCACCCTTGTCGCGCAGATAAACTTTCAGCCGGTCGGCGAAGAAGCTGAGAAGGTCGACGGCCTTTGTGTGCGCCTCATAAACGATCTGCTCGACAACGCTCTGCGATGGCGCATTCATCTGTCCCAACTCGCTGACCACCTGCAGCTTGGTGGCGATCGACACCGGCGAAGCAAGCAACTGTTCCTGAATGTCGGCGCGTTCCTTCGAAGCGTTACGTCCGCCGATGTTGCCATGCATGAACGCAAGCGCAGGCACCGTGTAGCGCAACAGCGGCAAGCGCAGATCGTTCTCAAGCACGAGCCGGATCACGCCCAGCGCCGCGCGGCGAAGCTGATAGGGATCGCCCGAACCGGTCGGCTTTTCACCGATGGTCCAGAAACCGACCAGCATGTCGAGCTTGTCGGCCAGCGCCACGGCAACAGCGGCGCCATCGCCCTCGCTTTCCAGCGGCACAGAATCCGTCGGCCCCTTCGGCTTGTAATGCAGCTCGATGGCGCGCGCGATCTCAGGATTCATGCGCTCCGCTTCAGCGTAATAGCGCCCCATCAGGCCCTGCAATTCGGGGAACTCACCCACCATGCCGGAGACAAGATCGGCCTTCGAAAGCTCGCCCGCGCGCAGCGCCAACGCCGCCTCGCACAGCTCCTGCTCCTCGGCTATGGTGTCGGCCAGCTCCTTGATGCGCTCAGTGCGCTCGAACTGCGTGCCGAGCTTTTCGTGGAAGGTGATGCCCTTCAGCTCGTCGCGCATGTCGTCCAGCGTCTTCTTGAGATCGGTCTCCCAGAAGAACTTCGCATCCGAAAGGCGCGCGGCGATCACCTTCTCATTACCCGCGACGATGACCTTGCCACCATCCTCGGCCTCAAGGTTCGTCACCAGCAGAAAACGGTTGGCGAGCTTCTTGCCATGACGCAGCGAGAAGCATTTCTGATGCATGCGCATGGCACTGGTCAGACACTCGGCCGGCACATCTAGAAACGACTTGTCGAACGTGCCCATCAGCACCGTCGGCCACTCGGTCAGGCCCGCATTCTCCGCGGCTAGCCCTTCATCCTCGACCAGCGACAGCTTTGCATCCTTGGCGAGAGCATTGGCACCTTCGTTGATGACAGCAACGCGCTCGGCGAAATCAAGGATGACCTTACGGTCGCGCAGCTTGGCGACGTAATCGTCAAAGCCCGTGACCGTGAACGGCTCGCCACCCATGAAGCGATGGCCGCGCGTGACGTTGCCGCTTGCAATGCCTGCGATCTCGAACGGAACCACTGCGCCGTCGAGCAGCAGTACGACGGAGTGCAGCGGACGGATCCAGCGCAGCTCGCCACCGCCGGCCAGTTTGGCGTTGAAGCGCATGGCCTTGGGCCACGGGAAATTCAGGATCGTTTCGCGCAGCGCCTCGGCGATGATCTCAGCCGCCGGACGGCCAGGCTTCTCGATGCGCGCGACATAGTAGTCGCCCTTTTTCTCGTCCTTGACGACTTCCGCTTCATCGACAGACGCCAACCCGGCCGCCTTCAGAAAGCCTTGCAGCGCCTTTTCCGGTGCATCGACGCGCGGCCCCTTGCGCTCATCGGAAATGGCCGGCGACATCTCCGGCACGTCGGCGATGACAAGTGTCATCCGACGGGGCGTCACGTAGCTGCGCGCCGCGCCCACATCCAGACCGCGCGCCTTCAGGCCATCGACCACGAGCCGGCGCAGATCATCCGCCGCGCGAACCTGCAAGCGGGCGGGGATCTCTTCACAGAACAGCTCAAGCAGCAGCTCAGACATTGGTTTTTCCGGATATTTTTGGCGGTAAATGGCTTGCCGCACTCATACGTGATCGGCGCAGTGCTGTCATCCCGCATGGGCACATGCGTCAGGCCAGGCCCGCTGTTGAAGCTTACATTTCGCCACCGGCCGCTGTCAGCCGATCGAGGCCCGTATGCCGATGTCGTAATCGGTGATGGCAAAATGGATGCGTCGCGGCTCGACCACCATAGGCGCAACCCCCATGACAATATCGGCGACAGCGCCCGGAGCCTGAAACAGATTGAGCATCAGCATACCGTTGGGAGCGGCAAGGTAGTCGTGCAGAAAGACGTGGGCGCTCTTTTCGTCCACATCCAGACGCCCGACGGCCCACGGCGCCAACGGTTTCACTTCCTCGGCGTGCAGTACATAGATCGACAGATCCTGCAGTTGCGCGGCGAATGGCGCGAGCGCAGCGCTGAGCGCGCGATCCTCTATCGTCGCCGGATCAATCGCAGCATCGATCCGGAACAGCGGCACGCCGTCATTCGGGCCATGCCGCCAGATACGGGAAACATACGATTTCGGACGCGGCCGGAGCTCCGCGACTGAAGCGCTCGCCGGAGCGCTCGATCCAGCATAGGGCACCAGCGTCATCGGAGGCTCCACCCGCCAGTTGCGCGCGTCGGGATCTAAGGCTCGATGATGGAAGGCTCGCCCGGCGCCACGGCCAACCCGGTCTCACCTGCCACCGTATTGGCGATGTCCGACAGCGCGCCCGTGCCACCTAGATAGCCGAGCCCAACCAGAATGAGCGCGAAGGCAAACCAGAAAATCCCACGCGGCTGCCGATAAAGCGCCCAGTAAGCAATCAGTGTCGCGGGCACACCCAGAATGAGAGCACCGAGTACAGCCGACGGGATCATGCACCACCTCCAGCGGTCTTGAGCCATGCCGCGCAGCAGGCCTTCGCCAGCTCGCGAACGCGAAGAATATAGCTCTGCCGTTCGGTGACGGAAATAACCCCGCGTGCATCCAGCAGATTGAAAACGTGCGAGGCCTTGATGCACTGATCATAGGCCGGCAGCGCCATCAGATGCCGCCCCTCGGGCGTCTCGCCCTTTTGCAGCAATGACTTGCACTCGCGCTCGGCGTCGTTGAAGTGCTGCAAGAGCAGCGCGGTGTCGGCGTGCTCGAAATTGAAGCGCGAAAATTCCTGCTCCGCTTGCAGGAACACATCGCCATAGGACAGCGCGCGCGCATCGGTGCGACCGTTGAAGGAGAGGTCGAACACGCGGTCAACGCCCTGCACGTACATGGCAAGCCGCTCCAGACCATAGGTGATTTCAGCAGCGACTACTTCGCAGTCAAATCCGCCGACCTGCTGGAAATAGGTGAACTGTGTCACCTCCATGCCGTCGCACCAGACCTCCCAGCCGAGCCCCCAGGCACCCAGCGTCGGGCTTTCCCAGTCGTCCTCGACGAAACGGATGTCGTGCAGTTCCGGCACCAGCCCGATGCGACGCAGGCTCTCAAGGTAGAGTTCCTGGATGTTGTCGGGCGCCGGCTTCATGATCGCCTGCAACTGATAATAGTGCTGCAAGCGATTGGGGTTCTCGCCGTAGCGGCCATCCTTGGGGCGGCGCGAGGGCTGCACATAGCAGGCGTTCCACGGCTTGGGACCGAGCGTGCGCAGTGTGGTGGCCGGATGGAACGTGCCCGCGCCTACTTCCATGTCGTACGGCTGCAGGATCACGCATCCCTGCTCCGCCCAGAAACGCTGGAGCGCAAAAATCAGATCTTGAAAGGAGTTAGCCGGATGCAGCGGCGCAACCGGAAGGCCGGGCGCGCTATCGACGGCAGGGGTAGACTGGCTGTTCGGCATGATGTGGCCCTGGCTGAGTTGGCCGCACTATACGCACCACGGGCGCGCTGTCACGCCTGGACCGAGCGCGACTAAAGTAATGCCGCCAAGCCAACAAGCGGAACCCGCTCCGGCAGCGCCGCCAGCATCCGTGCTATGCGAGCATCCTCGGGCGGCAGTTCATAGACATCGCCATAAATGGCGATCAGCCAGCGGTGCAGAGCAGATCGTTCAACGGTGGCCAGTTGCGGCGCGCCGTGGACCAAGAGCAGCATCGGCGGCGGTATTTCCCCCTGCTGCGGCGGCAAAATGTAGTCGAGCCCGGTCATCAGGCGGCAGCCGGTGCGATTGTAGAACGCGAGCCGACGCAGCATCGGATCATCAGCGCCGATACCCGCACCGGGCTTCTCCACTTCGAGGATGCCAGGGGCATCGCCCGTGCGCTCGTCGGCAAACGCAATTGTCGTCGCGAACAGCTTCGACCCAAGCCCGGACGAACGTAGCCCCGCATCAACGGCCAGATATTCCAACAGCCAGAACTCACGCGTCGGCGGGATGTAAACGCTGGCGAAACCGACGACTTCACCAGCGATTTCCGCGATCAGAAAGCTGTAACGACTATTGCTCACCAGCGTCCGCAGACGCTCCTCCGGCTTCTGCTCTGACGGGTCGATGGCCTCGCGGTAGATGCGCATGGCGGCATCGAAGCGCGGATCGTTGCCTGATGTGAGAACGGTGAACGTGGGCGACACGGCGGAACCTGACGAAAATTCAAAAGCGTTGCCGCTGATATAGGAACACTTCGCGGGCTATCCCACGGGCGAAATGGCCGCGCGTCGGAAGGCACGGGAAAGCAAAATGCGCGGGCCCTTCCGGAACCCGCGCATCCAGCATCCCAAATCTCGGCTCGGTCAGTTCAGCGGCACGTTGACCGTGCCCTGCAGCGTGTAGCCGTTGTAGTCGCCAGCGCCCATGCCATCCCACGACGCCATGCCGCGCACGTAAACGCCGCCGGCCGTCACGACATTGAGACCGCCCTGCAAGCGTCCCCAGAACTCGCCCGGGCCGACAACAACGCCGTTGACGAATGCAGCCCGCGTATAGTCGAAGTCCCACACGCCCTTGATGGCGGCGAACGGCTCGATGAAGGCGTCGGCGGTCTTACGGATACGATAGCCGATCTCAGGGCCGAACTGCAGCCGCCCCAGCGACACCTTCTGGCCCGCAATGAACGTGCCCGTTGAGTCCGTGAAGCCATCGGCGTTTTCAGAGGCGTAGGCCAGATCGGCCGATGGCGTGATGCGCCAGGCGTCATATTCCCAGTTACCCGCCAGCGTGCCCTGAACTAGCCAGCGCGAGGTGTCGAACGCGCCGGTGGCACCGGCCAGAGCAAGGTCGTTCGATGAACGACCCCAGGCGGCACGGACATCGAGATAGATGTTCTGGTGCACACGTGCCGACATGTAAGGACCGATCATCCAGCCGTTGCCGTCGATCTTCGACTGCAAAGCACCGATATCGTCCTTCGCCCAGTCGAACTGCGCCAGCACACCGACGATCATGTTCTCGGTCACGCGATAGTCGCCGCCGACATAGAGCAGACCGACATGACCGCTGCGGTTGAAGTTGGCGGTATCATCGTCGAAAGCGGAGTAACGGCCCTCGACCCAGATGTCCCACGGCGAAGCTGTTTCATAGGCCAGCGGCAGCGCGCCACCATCACCGGCACCGAGCGCCATGCGGTGCTTTTCCATCTGCGCCGCGCTTGCATCACGCCGCATCTGCGACAGCGAATTGCGGAACTGGACGTTCCTGCTGCCGAGCGTGCTTTCGTCGGCATCGTCAAAGCGGCTGGCACCACGTCCGATTGCAGCGTTCGATCCCGCTCCGGCGCCCAGCGCCATCGGCGGCGCAAAGCCAGGAACAGACGCGACGTTCGTAGTCCCGCCGCCAATCGGGCCAGACTGCACGCCGCGGTTCATGATGCTGGCACCAGTCGGGGCACTCATCAGGGTGCCGTTGATGCGCGAAGACAGAAATCCTGTCACCAGTGCGGAAGCGGGATTCGATCCGCTCGGACCGGGCGGTGAAGGCGATCCCACGCAGGTTGCCGCGATCGTGATCTCATACGGAATCGCTTGAACGAGCATGTAGGTGTTGAGTGTGGTGTCGTCGTTTGCGCCAGTGACGGTGTAGTTGACGGTTGCCGGGCCAGGCGTGAGCTGACTGGACAGCAACACCGTGTTCAAGGCGCCATTGATGAGTTCAAAGCTACTCCCCGGCAAGCCGGAGACGCTGAAAGTGATCACATCGCCGACCTGAAACCCCGCAATCGTAGCAAGAATTCCTGAACCGCCAGGCGTGTAAGCGTTCAGGTTGAAGAGGCCAGAATTGACGTCAGCACAGCCCCCGTTAGACGGAGGGGCTGCATGCGCGGCCGGTGTGAAACTGGCGGCAAAGACGGCGGCCAAAGCCGCTATCACAAGCGGAGCCCGGCGGCTCCCGGAAATGCAGTGCATGAAATGACCTCAAAAAAGCTTTTGTCTATCGACAAAGCCTTCGCGGTCAGCACACGAAATCAGCGATCGGCCCTGTTAAGGATTCGTTAATCAATTGATTCGCGGCACCTGAACATCCGTTTTCAAACGAATTGCTCCGCACAGGTTATGCACGTGTTGCGCACAAGTTACACACAGTCCTGTATCAGCTAGAGCCCCCTCGCGAGGGTGGCGCACCGAACGTTGCCTTGAACACCCGCGAAAAATGCGCCTGATCGGCAAAGCCTGCGGTGTGGGCGGCATCGGTTAAGCTCGCGCCAGCCGCAGCGGAGCGGATCGCCATGCGCAGTCGTTGCCATTGCCGGTAACGCCGGAATGGAACCCCCACTTCGCGGGTAAAGAGATGCTGGAACCGCGTGGCTGAAATCCCGGCAGCCGCAGCCGCTATCGAGACTGAAGGCGCGGCCGCGAGATCGAACTGCAATGCGGCGACAGCGCGGACGATCCGATCATCCATCCGGCGATAGGCCCGCCCCTCGGCATGCCGAACCAGATCACTGACGCTGGAGGCCACTTCCGGTGTAGTTCGCCGTGCCTCAAAGCACGGGCGCATGATCGAATGGTCGATCCGACCGACAAGCGCGCCACCGATTTCGTGGCCCGTTTTGCTGAAAGCGGCCAGCGCATCAGGCCCGGCGAGATTGGGCTCCAGATACATCACGCCCAGCGGATCGCCGCCGACATCGAACTCGTAAATGGTGCCGGGGCGGATGACGGCGCTGCGGCAGGAGAACCATTCACCGCCACCAATGCGCAGCCGGAAGGTGCCGTAAAGACCCGCCAGATAAACCGCTGTCGAGTGCACGTGCGGCGCATTGCGATTGAGCGGACCGGCGAACATCGCCCAGCCATCATCGACATGCCACAACGCATCGGAACGACCCACACGGACACCGGCCGAATTGCTCCCCAGCCCCTTTGAAACACGATCCATCGGCCATTGCTCCGCAGCACGTTTGTTCAAGCGCAAACTGCCCGCCTTTCCTATTGTGCGGCCCAAACACCCGCAAGGTTGCAGAGGACGAACAGCGTGGCAACGATTGATAATAAAGAAAATTCCGGAATGGTCAGCCGAAGGGGCTTGCTGACCGGGGCGGGCGCCTGCGCGCTGCCGCTGGTTGCTGGCGCCATGCCGCTGGGCGGCCTGCTCTCCAGCGCCGCCCATGCCGCTGCCCCGCACCTCGGACTGCGCAAGCCCGACTGGGCCCGCTTCAAGCTCGGCGCGTTCGAATTCACCACGCTGGCCGACAGCGACATCTTCATCGACGGACCGTTTCCGCTGATCGGCGGCAACGCGACCGCTGATGAGGTCGCCAAGCTGATGGGCGACAATCTGCTGCCGCCCAACAAGTATCAGCCCGGTTTCACGCCAACGCTGCTCAACACCGGCAAGGAACTGGTGCTGTTCGACGCCGGCAATGGCGGCAACGGCTTCGTGGCGCGGCCCAACGGCGGCTGGATGGCGAACAATCTGGCGGCGGCCGGATACAAGCCCGAACAGATCGACGTGGTTGTCCTCACGCACGGCCATTCCGACCATGTCGGCGGCCTGCTGGAAAACGGCAAACCGGCGTTCCCGAACGCGCGTTACGTCATGTCGGCAACCGAATATGATTTCTGGGCACCGGCCGGAAAGCACTCCGGCGATGCAGAAACGATGGCCGCCGTGTTCCGCTCCAACGTCGTTCCGCTGGCCGAGCGCATCAGCTTCATCAAGCCCGGCGATGATGTTGTTGCCGGCGTTCGCGCTATCGAAGCCTATGGCCACACGCCGGGCCATCTGGCCTTCCATATCGAGAGCAACGGCAATCGCCTGCTGCTGTGGGGCGACTGTGCGCACCATCAGGTGGCATCCCTCGCTCGCCCGGACTGGCACTGCGTGTTCGACGCCGATCGCGAACAGGCAGCCAAGACACGCAAGCGCGTGTTCGACATGGCCGCGACGGAGAAAATCGCCGTCGCCGGTTATCACATGCCGTTCCCGTCGGTTGGATATGTTGTTCGCGATCCGGCTGGCGGCTACCGCTGGTTGGCGCATACCTATCAGCTCAACACGCCTTGATCGCGCGGGCGATTGACGAGCACCTATGCGTTGGATTAGCTGGCGGTGGGCCGATGCAGCCTGCCGCCTGCACCCGCAAGGGTACGGTGAAAGCATCGAGATACGGCAATGATCCATTCGGCTTTTGCTGCGAACGGATCGGCAATGCAGGCGCTGATCGCTTCCGTTCGCACGCAACGCGAAAGGATCAACGATGCGTACTTTCATGGACGCCAAAGCCATGGCGCGCGCTCTGCGCGATGCGATGGCAGATCGCCAGACCGCCGACCTAACCCACAGCGAATGCCTGGAGATCGTCGCCAGACAGTTCGGCTTGCCGGACTGGAACGTGCTGGCGGCTAAGATTGCAGCGGCGGAGCACACAGCTTCCGTCACCGCTGCGTCCGCAAGCACAATACGGTTCAGCTCGACAATCCCAATCCTGCGCATCTTCTCGGTCGAGAAGGCGATGGAGTTCTATGTCGATTTTCTCGGCTTCATGATCGATTGGGAGCACCGGTTCGGCGACAACTTCCCGCTCTACGCGCAAGTCTCGCGTGCTGGCATAAAGCTGCATCTTTCCGAGCATCACGGCGACGCCAGCCCCGGTTCAACCGTGTTCATCTGGATGCGCGGCATCGCCGCCTATCATCAGGAGCTGCTCGGCAAGAACTACAAATACTATCGGCCGGGGCTCGAAGAGGCGGTATGGGACGCGCAAATGATGCAAGTGTCCGACCCGTTCGGCAACAGGCTGCGTTTCAGCGAGCCTAACAGCCCGGACGATCCACGCGCCTGATGCTGCCGCGCGCTTAACCCTGCGATTACCATGCAACGGCGCAGCGGCTGGAGACATCTGGCCGCTGCGCGTTGGCGCCCGATTGACCCGCCCGACAACCGCGCTAGATTTATGCGTGAGGCAACGTCCTCGCCCCGCAAACAAGCGTTTACGGGTTTCCACGTCGGGACGGCCCGGCTCTCAAAAGAGGAGGGCCGATCATGGCCTGGATTTCGCTTTTCATCGCCGGCGTACTGGAGGTCGTCTGGGCCTTCTTCATGAAGCAGTCGGACGGCTTCACCCGGCTTACGCCGTCAATCATCACCTTTATTGCAATGTTCGCGTCGTTTGCCTTGCTGGCATACGCCATGCGCCTGCTGCCGCTTGGCACAGCCTATACGGTCTGGACCGGCATCGGCGCGGTAGGTGCGTTCATCGTCGGCATTGTCGTGCTGGGCGAGGACGCCAGCGCCATGCGCATGCTGGCCGCCGGTCTTATCGTCAGTGGCATCGTGCTGATGAAGTATTCATCCAACGCATAAAGCTGAGCGCGCAGATCGCAAACGCGATGCGACGTGCGACGGCCGAACTGGCCGCCTTAACCTGCGGTCAGACGGTCTCGCTCGGCAAGCAGCGCATCAAGCTTGGCCTGCTGATCGGAAATGCGGTCGGCCGTCAGCTCTTCATTCGCGGCGCCGGAATATCCTGCGGCCTGCTCCACCAGCTCACGCAGGTTATCGCGGATGATGGCAATGCGGCCGTCGATATCGGCCAGCACATCAGGATCGACATCAGCCATTGAAAACCTCGCGAAGCTTTAGACTGCAGCAGCGCGCGCAGCCGACAAGTCTGCGCGCAGATGAATGTACGGCGACAGTGTTAAGCAACGTTAAGCGCATAGCGCGCGCGCAGCTCAGGCGAATGGACCGGTGCGACGGACCGCAGGGCGATAAACGCCGGCGTCGGCATCCCATACCAGCGCACCAAGATCCTTCGGAACGGTGGCGAGCGGATCATTACTCACCATTTCTTCCTGCGAAGCATCGACTCCGGTGGCGCGAGCGACTTCACGCGCAATCCATTTAACGCCAGCCACGATACCGGCGCCAATGAGCACAACAGCGATCAAATGCGGCATTGGCTGAACTCCCTCAACAGAGCGATCGGACGTCCACCTAGAGGCCGAAGCGCGCCCACAAGCCGCGAGCCTCAATGGCGGAAATTATATCGTCGGCAAAAGCAAACCGCCCGCCAGTTAATTCCCCGTAACCTGTGGCAGCGGGAGATCGCCGCAGCCTTGACAAAAGACCACCACGATCCAGCGGAACTGGTTTCAATCGAACCTTTTCACCGTAAAGCTCACGCATCTTTGAACGAACGTCGGCAATGCCGTCGATGAGCCCAAGGTCAACGGCCTTCTGCCCCGACCAGAACGCTCCGGTGAACAGCTCGCCATCCTCCGCCTTTAACTTGCCGGCGCGGCGCTGCTTCACCACGCCAATGAAAGCATCGTGCACATCCTGCTGCAGCGCCTTGATGCGCGCCACATCCTGCGCGCGCTCGGGCAGGAACGGATCAAGCGTGTCCTTCATCTCGCCAGCGGTATATACGCGCCGCTCGATGCCGAGTTTCTCAATCGCCTTTTCGAAACCGAAGCCGGCCGAAATCACGCCGATAGAACCGACGATGGATGACGCGTCGGCATAGATCTCATCGCCCGCAACAGCGAGATAATAGCCACCTGACGCGGCCGCATCTTCGCAGAACACGTAGACGGTTTTCTTCTTCTCGTCGGCGAGCTGGCGGATGCGCTTGAAGATCAGGCTCGACTGCACCGCCGAGCCGCCCGGCGAATTGATGACAATCGCAACCGCGGGGCACTTCGACAGCTCGAACGCCTTTTCAATCGCCGATGCCGCCGTGCCGATGGATAGCCCCGGACGCAGCGGTGTCGCCATTCCGATTGGGCCTGAAAACCGCAGCACCGGAACAACTGTATTCTGGCGAAGAAACCACATCCCTTGCTGCCTCCTGGCATGTTTGAAACTGGGTGCGCGCAAAGATCTAGAATCTTTCAGCATTTCGTTGAATCACGGAAAGGCTTCTAGATGTCTGTTGTGCCGTGCTTCTTGTCGGAAAACCGGTTCCCACTTTTCCGGAAGCACTCTGAGGCGCGCGCACCGAAAGAACCGTTATCGAATTTGAGTTGCAGCTCCAGCATGCGCGCTGCGCGACACGCAAGGCAGTCGCTCCCGGTTGGCCGATCACTTCCCCATCAGCGGCAACAGAGGGCCGCCGTTGCGGAGTATTTCCTGAGCTTCAGGCGTAAATGCGTTTCCCTCTCCATGCAGGACAAAGCCCGGCAATATGCGCAGCGGCGCGCGGCTGCCCTTCACGCCGCGCATCAGCACCCGACTGGCCGGTTCGCCCTCTCGCGGATGCAGCGGCAGGAGCGTGAGCGCGCCGAAACGCTGCCCAAACGCCTGCAACAACTGCGGCAGCGCATCCGCCCGGTGCACCACAAGAGCGACCCCCAATGGACGCGCCATCCGAGCCATAAAACGCGCCCAACGCTCCAATCCGTCGCCGTCCATGGCATGCGCCCCGGCTTTAAGCCTGTCGGGAGCGAGGGTGCCAGCGCTGACGTCGTAATAGGGCGGGTTGGCAATGACATGCGAAAAGCTCTCGTCCTGAAGGCCGAGCGCGCGCAGGTCCGCCACCGCTGCCCCCACCGATCCGGCCATGGCACGAACCCGCCGCCCCAAATCATTGCGTTCGATATTGCGCGCAGCCAGTTCAGCGAGTTCAGGCTCGCGCTCCAGCAACGCGACTTCCGCCATGGGCAGACGCCGCGCCACACACAGCCCGGCCGTGCCAACACCGGCGCCGACATCCAGAACGCGCAACGCACCGTCGCCCGCAGGCGCAACCCCCGCCGCTAGCATCACCGCGTCCAGTCCGGCCCGGTAGCCAGAGCGCATTTGCAGGAGGTTGAGCGCGCCGCCGAGAAAAGCGTCGTCGGTCAGATCCCGGTCGAACTCCGGAGCATCTGCCGCCCCGCTCAGGCGAGACGCCGCTTCGCCATCGCTGACTTCAATTGCCATCCCGCGATCCTCGAAACCCGCTATTCGCCGCCAGGCCGCGCCCGCCAGCCATTGATGCGTATTGTCACGCCGAAATGGGCAACCGGCCGCCCTGCGCCAAGTTTCCCACACCCCCGCCGGCCAAGGCGTTACGTCAGGTTTCGAGTATCCATTGGCCGAGATCCGCCTCGATCAGCAGCCTTTTTGCTGCTTCCCAGTGGTCCTCGGGGACCGAAACCCGCTGCGTAACTGCGCCAAGGCTGCCCTGGACGGAGCTCATGTTGCGGTCAAAAACAAAGGCATCAATGCCGGCTTCGCGTAATATCGCCAACAGGTAACTCAAAAGTATGGGGTCGTTAGTCGCCACGAGATCGCGCATTGGGGTAAGATAAAACCAACTGCGCCTTGCGGCAAACTTCATGTGTGCTTGCGGGCTGCCAGACGCTATACCAACTGCAATAAAACCTGCTCGGAAACAGGCCCTTGGCACAGATCATTCCCCTCGATGCCGCTCGCACCCCACCGGCCAGCTTGCAACCGCTGTTCGACCTGGTGGCCAGCGACATGGAGGCCATCAACCGCATCATTCTGGACAAACAGGTTTCAGACGTCGAGCTGATACCTGAGCTGGCCCACCATCTCATCGATTCCGGTGGCAAGCGGCTGCGGCCGATGCTGGCGCTGGCTGCCTGCAAGCTCTGCGACTACGACGGTGCCGGGCATGTTCGCGTTGCGAGTGCTATCGAGTTCATGCACACGGCCACGTTGCTGCACGACGATGTCGTCGATGAAAGCGGCCTGCGCCGGGGCAAGAAGACCGCGCGCATGCTGTGGGGCAATCAGGCCAGCGTGCTGGTGGGCGATTTCCTGCTCGGCCAGGCTTTCCGCATGCTGGTCGATGTCGGCTCGCTGCCGGTGCTGAAAATTCTCTCCAACGCCGCCGCCGTGATTGCTGAAGGCGAGGTTATGCAGCTCGCCGCCGCCAACAACACCGCCACCACCGAGGACGAATACCTCGCGATCATCAATGCCAAGACGGCCGCTCTGTTCTCAGCCGCCGCCGAAGTGGGCGCTGCAATTTCGAGCCGCCCGGTAGCCGAGCAGATGGCCCTGCGCGCCTATGGCCGCAACCTTGGCCTTGCATTCCAGCTTGTCGACGACGCGCTCGACTATTCCGGCGACAGCGCCAATCTGGGCAAGTCAACCGGCGACGATTTCCGCGAAGGCAAGATCACACTGCCGGTCATCCTGTCGTTCCGCCGTGGCAACGAGGAAGAGCGCCAGTTCTGGAAGCGCACCATAGCTGAAGGCCAGATCAAGGACGGCGACCTTGAGCACGCCATCGGGCTGATGAAGCAGCACAAGGCGCTGGAAGCCACGATGGAGCGCGCCCGTTCCTATGGCGCCATTGCGCATGACGCTCTTGGCATTTTTTCCGACCGTCTGGAGAAAGCAGCCATGCAGGAAGTCATCGCGTTCTGTCTGCATCGCTCGCACTGAAAAATCATCCGACCGGCCGGGCCGATATTGCTCACCCTGCGGCGGCATCCTAGAGTCGATCCGCTTTCGGAGAATTCGTGAGGAAAATGGCTGTGTCGTCGCTTCAGCACCACGTTGCGCGCATGCTCAAACCAGGCGGCTGGCTGTTGGCCTTGATCTGCTTCGCAGTGGCAGGCGCGGCCGCAGCCAAGGCGGTGTCTTCTCCCGGCGCGCTGCTGGCGCCGCGCCAGATTGCATCGGCTCAGACGCCGCTTTTCACGCTGGCCAAGCTTGGCATCGGCGACATGAGCGCCAAGGAGCAGGCCAATCTCTGGAAGCTGGTGGATGAATACGCGACCGTCGATGCCTTGCAGGAATTTTGCGGCATCAAGCTGAACCTGCAGCGGCGGGCCCTGAACGCCGTCGGCTCGTGTGTCGAAGCGGCGTCGCTGAAAAAGGTATTCTCCAAGTTCCGCTCCAAGAAGGGCGAATACCTGAAGCAGTGGCAAACGCTGCACGGCGAGGAAGAAGCCAAGAAAACGATCTGTGATCGCTTCAAAACGAAGCTGACCGAATACTCCAAGATCATGAGCGGCCAGATCAACGAAGCTGCCACCGCCTGCCGCAACTGCTTCTTCTGCTGATCGGAGTAAAAACGTTTTAGCTGGCGGGGAGCGGCATTGACCAATCCTGCAGCGCTGATCACTCACCCAATATCACCGGCGCAACCCACCATTCGGGATGCTGCGCCTGCAGCGACGCGGCAGCCGCCCGTGCGCTATCTGCATCGGCGAATATGCCGAAGCTGGTCGGCCCGGCGCCCGACAGCGCCACATAAAGACAACCTGTCACCGCAGTGAGCGCGGCTTCAACCTCAGCACACACAGGCATCACCGCAAGCGCTGGCGCATTCAGATCGTTGCCGACAGAACGCATATATTCCAGCAGCTCCGCCACATCGGCGAATGGCGGCAGCGGCGCGGGATCAACAGTCGGCCCGGAAGGCGGCAGCGAAAGCTGAGCGAACACCGCGCGCGTCTTGCCCATTGGCGCAGCCCCCATCGGGCACACCAACACCGCGTGCAAAAGCGGAAGGCCTGACACCGAAGCGATATGCTCGCCCACACCCCACACGAATGAAGAGCGGTTTGCCAGACAAACGGTGACATCGGCACCGAGGCACGCGGCGATATCATCCCAAGGCGCCGCGCTCGCGGGATTGACGCACCGGACCGCGCGCAGCACCGCGGCGGCATCGGCCGAACCGCCACCGATGCCGGCCGCAATCGGCAACAGCTTTTCAACCTCAACACTGCCCAGCGTCAGCCCCGGATCGGCAGCGGCAAGGCGCGCCAATGTCGTGTCGATCAGGTTGCCACCCGCTATCGCTTCGGCAAACGCCCCGTGCATACGCACTGCTGTCGGTTCGCCCGAATGAAAGCGCACGTCATCGCCCACGTCGGCGAACACGATCAGGCTTTCCAGCGTGTGATAGCCATCCGCACGGCGCCCCAGAACCCGCAGCGTCAGGTTGATCTTGGCGCGAGCGCGTTCCGTGATGGTCATGTCGGATCACCCATCGTTGCCGCCGTGGCTGTCGAAGCTGAGGCCAGCTCGCAGCCTCTGTTTGCAACTTGCATCCATCGGCCTTTAACAACCAGCCACCGGCCGGATGCCTGCCTGCATAGGCGGCGAACGCCGAAATGCAAAGAGCCCCCGATCTGATCGGAGGCTCTTTGCATTTCAGTGCGTGACGAGGGATCGCAACAACCCGCAACCGCGCCGGATCACTCCACCATGCCCGGGCTGAGCTTGGTCTGCTTCTGCGGGTCAGCGCTGTCCTTCTTTTTGGTCTCGCGCTGACCAACACCAAGCTGCACGCTGGCGGGCATACCTTCCGCCAGCTTCTTCTTGATCTTGTCGATCTCTTCCGGCTCCGGCTCAAGCGTCAGCGCCTGATCCCACTGGAAGCGAGCCTCGCGCTCGCGGCCAACCTGCCAAAGCGCATCGCCCAGATGATCATTGAGCACCGGGTCCTGCGGCTTCAGCTCAACCGCGCGCTCAAGGAAGCGTACCGCCTCAGCGAAGTTGCCCAGCTTGTAATGCGCCCAGCCGAGACTATCGACGATGTAGCCATCATCCGGCTTCAGCGCGACGGCCTTCTCGATCAGATCCATGCCCTCCTTGAGGTTCATGTTCTGGTCGATCCAGCTATAGCCGAGATAGTTCAGCGTCAGCGGCTGATCGGGATAAAGCTCGAGCGCCTTCTTGAGATCGACTTCGGCCTGCGACCACTTCTTCAAGCGCTCGTAGCAGGTGCCGCGGGCATAGAAGATGTTCCAGTGGCGCCGGTCCGGCTCGGGAATGAGCTTGATGGCGCGCGTATAAACTTCCGCGGCTTCATCGTAACGTTTGCGCGCGCGCAGAATGCTGCCCAGCGCATCGAGCGGCTTGAGGTCATCGGGATACTTTGCGGAAAGCTTCTCAAGAATCGCAATGGCTTCGTCTGGCCGCTCCAGCGAATTGAGATCGAACGCCTTGCGGATATCGATAGCGCTCTGCAACGCGGTGTTCTGCGGAATGCGATCGTAGGCGTCGATGGCGTCCTGATAGCGCTGCGCGTTCTCGTAGGCGCTAGCCAGTGCAGCAAGCGCAAACGCGTGGTTGGGGTCGGCATAGAGCGCAAGCTGCAAATACAGAATGCCCATGCCGACGCCGCCTTCGCTCGTCAGCGCTTCACCCAAACCATAGAATACCTCAGCCATGCCTTCGTTGGCGGTGCTCGCAATCAGCGGCACCTTGGCCTTGTCGTTCTTCAGTTCGTCGCGCAGCTCACGCACCAGAATGTGCGGTTCCGGCTGGCCACGATCGGCATAGGTATCGAGGATCTCGTTGGCGCGCTTCACATCGCCGTGGTGTGCAGCGTGGCGGGCGTAGGCCAATGCGATGCGCAGCGTGCTCGCGTCCTGGCGCACTGAATGCTCGTAGGCGGTGGCAGCTTCTTTCGTATCGCCAAGCACATCGGCGATCAGTGCCTTGTGATAATTCAGATAGAACTGCGCCCACTCAGCCTGACGCGGCTTCGACAGCAGCTTGATGGCGCGCTGCTCATTGCCAGAGGCGGCAGCAGCCCATGCGCGCGCCAGCGTGCTTGTCAGTTCACCAATCGGCCCATCGCTGGCCCGGAGCAACGACACATCGGCCTTCTTGTAGTCGCCGCGCTTGAAGCTATCGATGCCCAGCAGCAGATGGGCCATGCGATTGTCTTCGTCCTTCTCCAGCAGCTTGCGCGCCAGCGGCGCCGCACGCTCCCAATTGCCTGCGGCGGTCTCGATCTGGAACGCCTGCTCGATCAGGACAGGATTGTTGGGATCGAGCGCCAGGGCGCTCTGATAAAAGCTCGCGGCATTGGAAGTTTCGTTGGCATTCCTGGCCATGTTGGCGGCCAGATAGCTGCCCAGCAGCGAGTGCGAAGTGACTTTCGTAGAGAACCCGGTCGCGGCCTGCGCGGCGCTGAGGGTTACGACAAACGCACAACCGGCAAAGGTCGTGGCGTGCAACAGCTTGCGAAGGCTGGACGGCATTCAAACTCATCCTTTGGAGGCTGTGGGCCGATTCCCGCAGATGACAGACTAGCAAACAACCCGATGATTTGGCGACACCGGGCTTGAGTAACGTTGAATCTGCAAATCTTACGGGAAAAGCCCACACCCCTCATGCGTTTAGGGCCAGCCTTCCACAGTTGAGGTGAATTGCGGTCCTGCGATGGCACCGGGGGCATTTGCCGACTCAATTGTGGCCGGCAAATGCCGAAATATGCCGAAGCAGGTTTTACTGCTTGGCTTCTGGGCCTCAACGCGGCGTCACATACCCGCGTAGTTCGGGCCTCCGCCACCCTCCGGGCACACCCAGGTGATGTTTTGGCTCGGATCCTTGATATCGCAGGTTTTGCAGTGGACGCAGTTCTGCGCGTTGATCTGGAAGCGCGGCTCGCCGTCGGCTTCAACCACGATCTCATAGACGCCAGCCGGGCAATAACGCTGCGCCGGCTCGGCAAATTCCGGCAGGTTAATAGAAACTGGCACGGCCGGATCGGTCAGCTTGAGGTGAACCGGCTGCTCTTCCTCGTGATTGGTGCCCGAGAACGACACGTTCGTCAGGCGGTCGAAGGTCAGCACGCCGTCGGGCTTGGGATAGTCGATCGGCTTGGCCTTCTCAGCCCGCTTCAGCGTTGCATAGTCCGGCTTGCGGTGGCTGAGCGTGAAGCGCAGCCCGCCCGGGATCAGCGTGTTCAGCCACATATCGAGGCCGGCGAACGGGAAGCCAATGAAGGTGCCAAAGCGCGACCACAGCGGCTTTACGTTGCGTACCGGCTTCAGATCCTTGGCGATATCTCCGTTTTCAACCGCTTCGGAATAAGCGGTCAGCTCATCCTGCTGCCGGCCCTCGGCCATGGCGGCGAACGCCGCTTCCGCCGCTGCCATACCGGAAAGCATGGCGTTGTGGCTGCCCTTGATGCGCGGCAGATTCATGAAGCCAGCCGAGCACCCGAGCAGCGCGCCACCGGGGAATGTGAGCTTCGGCACCGACTGCCAGCCACCCTCGGTCAGCGCGCGCGCGCCGTAGCCCATGCGCTTGCCGCCCTCGAAGGTGTCGCGAATGGCGGGGTGGGTCTTGAAGCGCTGGAACTCCTCGTACGGCGAAAGATACGGATTTTCGTAGTTCAGGTGCAGCACGAAGCCGACCGAAACGAGGTTGTCGCCGTAGTGATAAAGGAACGAGCCACCGCCGGTGCGGCTGTCCAGCGGCCAGCCAAATGAGTGCTGCACCAGACCGGGCTTGTGCTTCTCCGGCGCGATCCGCCACAACTCCTTGAGGCCAATACCGAATTTCTGGCCTTCACGGCCTTCCGTCAGCTTGAACTGCTCAATCAGCTGCTTGCTCAGCGAGCCGCGGGCGCCCTCGGCAAAGAACGTGTATTTGCCGCGCAGTTCCATGCCGCGCACGAAGTTGTCGGTGGGCTGGCCGTCGCGGCCGATGCCCATGTCACCGGTCGCGATGCCGACAACGGCGCCGTTCTCGTCGTAGAGAACCTCGCTGGCCGCAAAGCCCGGATAGATCTCGACGCCCAGCTCCGTCGCCTGCTCGCCCAGCCATGCACACAGCGCGCCGAGGCTGACGATATAATTGCCGTGATTGTTCATCAGCGGCGGCATCAAGAAGTTGGGCAGCCGCAGCGACTTGGTCGCCGTCAGGAAGTAGAAGCGGTCGTCCTTCACTTCAGTATCGATCGGTGCGCCCTTCTCCTTCCAGTCCGGAATGAGGCGGTTGATACCCTTGGGATCGATCACAGCGCCGGAAAGAATATGAGCGCCAACCTCCGAACCCTTCTCGACCACGACCACTGACAGCTCGGTTTCGGCCTCTGCGGCGAGCTGCTTCAGTCGAATGGCGGCACTGAGCCCGGCAGGACCAGCTCCGACGATAACGACGTCGAATTCCATCCCTTCTCTGGGCGGCAGCTCGGGAGCGGTCTCGGCCATATTCGGTATCACCTCGCGTGGCGGCAAGCGTCTGCAAACTTCTGCAAACTTCTAATGTCTCTAAGGTGGTCGTAGGTCCCTCTGCCCCGCAGCGTCAAGCGCCCCGGGGCCGCAATTTTCACAACACGCGGCTGCGAGGGAAAAGCTACAACGCTAGGAGAGCACGCTGCACCGCGATAAGGTAGCCCCATGAGCTCTGACAGCAATCGCGACATTGAGGCCCAGCGCGCCGCCGGACGCATCCTTGCGTGGTATGCGGCCATGGGCGTCGACGCAGCAATTTCTGACACCACTGTCGACTGGCTGGCGCGGGGTGAACAGGCCCCAGGACAAGGATTTAGGCTGCTCGCCGACGCTGGCCAAGCGCCTCAAGGCGCACAGGCTTTTTCCCAAGGGAACATTGCTGCCCGGGGGCCGGGTGCACCCGCGCGGCCGTTGCCTACCGGAGTGCCGCAGCGCCCGCCCTATGCCGGAGCTGCCGCCCCGGCACAGCCTGCGCGCCAGTTCTCGGTGCGCCCAGCAGCCGCACCCGCTGACGTCGCTCCGTTTGTCGATCTTGCGAATATCAACACGCTGGCCGATCTGGGCAGCGCCCTCGCATCGTTCGACGGCTGTGGATTAAAGGCGACCGCCAAGAACCTGTGCTTCTATCGCGGAGCAGAGCGCGCGCCGCTGATGATCATCGGTGAAGCGCCGGGCCGCGATGAAGATCTGGCCGGCAAGCCGTTCGTCGGCCGAGCAGGCCAGTTGCTCGACCGCATGCTGGCCGCCATCGACGTCGACGAAACAAACGTCCACATCACCAACATCGTCTATTGGCGCCCGCCGGGCAACCGCACACCGACACCGCAAGAGGCCATTGCCTGCCGCCCGTTCCTCGAAAAGCAGATTGCGCTCGTGGCTCCCAGGATCGTGCTCGCCCTCGGAGGCGCCGCAGCCAAGCAGCTGTTTGATGTTGCTGACGGCATCATGCGCCTGCGCGGCAAGTGGCGACCGTTCGCTGTCAGCGGCCAGGAATACAAATCCATGGCAACACTGCATCCAGCCTATCTGCTGCGCACTCCGGCTGCAAAAAACATGGCCTGGCGCGATTTGCTGAATGTGAAAGCTGCGTTGAAAAGCTGAACCTCGGGCCAGCGCAAGCTCCATCGCGCGTCCCACGCCCACCAACATCCAGCCGCCCAAGATCGGATGCCGCCGAATGTCCATTTCCAAAATCGACGAAAGCCTTGCCTTCCGGCCGTTGCGGATAGCGGTGCTCACTGTTTCCGACACCCGGGACCGGTCAACCGACCGCTCCGGCGACACGCTGGAAGCTCTGATCACGGAAGCAGGCCATCACCTTGGCCGGCGCGAAATCGTCACCGACGACATCACCGCTATTCGCGCTCAGGTCGAAGCGTGGATCGCCGACCCGGCCGTTGATGTCATCCTGACCACCGGCGGCACCGGCTTCACCGGACGCGACATCACCCCCGACGCGGTGAAGCCGCTGTTCGAAAAGGAAATCGAAGGATTTTCGGTGGTGTTCCACATGCTCTCGTTCCAGAGCGTGGGCACTTCGACCATTCAGTCCCGCGCCTGCGGCGGCACGGCGAATGGCACCTATATCTTCTGCCTGCCGGGCTCCCCTGGCGCCTGCAAGGATGCCTGGAACGGAATTTTGAAATGGCAGCTCGACAGCCGCCACAAGCCCTGCAATCTGGCCGACATCCAGCCCCGCCTGACGGAGCGAAAGGGCTGACAAGCTGCTGCTTTTGGTCGAGCCCGCCTGCCGGCTCACTTAAAGGGGCGGTAGCTCAGTAGCCCTTCGGCGCGCGCTCCATCGCTGCGGTTTCAAGCGCAGCGTTAGTGCTATCGAAAATTGCCACCGCAATCTGCCCAGCCACGACAAAGCACAGCCCGAACACGGCCGTGGGCACACCCACAAGAACGCCAATCGGCAGGCCCAATAGCGCCGGCATGGCAAGCTCAGCGACGAGATCGGCTACGCCGCCAACAAAACCTACAACGCCTGCGGCGATCATCATCCAGCCGACAGCGCTCAGCGTGTGCGCAACGATCCGTGCAAGCCTGAAACGCTCTTCAAAATAATCCACCTCGCCCTCAGCCTCGTTGCGGCGGCGCGAAACAATCTGCGGCAACGTAGCGGCGGCAGCTTCAGAGCGAAAGTCTGCAGATGTGTCGTTAGCGGGATTGGCGCGATTATTGTGCCCATGCTGACGAACCGGCGGCGGAGCAGGCGGCGTCTGAGCGCGCTCGCTGCGCTGGTTGTGTCCATGTTCGCTTGCAGGCGCGGCGTCACCGGATTGAGCGCTTGCACTTTCGCCGCCACCGTCGCGGCCATGCGTAACGCGCGCTTCGCCCCAACGCCATTCAGCGATGCGAAACAATCCTTCACGCGCTTCCTGCGCTTCAGGCGTGTTGCCGTGCTGCTCAACAAGATGACGATAGAACTGGAGGGCATAGTCCATCTTGCCCTCGGCTTCGGCACGCTTCGCAGCCTGCAAAACCTGTACGGAGGTGAATTGCACTTGTGTCTGCGCCATCACCGTTCCCCCTCGACACTAAACTCACACGCGATGCACCACTACCACTGTCAACCAGAATTGTCCGCCCACCCAGCGCGCGCAATTCCGGAAACCGACAAACGTAACTAACGCCGTTGCATGCAGCACGATCCGGCTGCGTTACTTGAAATTCTTCTAAGCTTTGCAGCGACCGATCTCGACGCTGCGCATCAGATTCAGGCGTCGATCACACAGCACCACAACGCACGGGTGACGCCTTGCGAACTCCATGCGCGGCATCGCTGCAACGTAAGATTTGCGACGGCTGTGCATGTTGGCCGCTTCACCCCGAAGCGCTGATCCGCCATCAGAGCATCGAAATCTCGCGGCGAAATTAGGACCAACAAAGGATTTCAACCGCCAATGCGCGCGGTCCGTCCGGCACACGCTGGGCACGTCAGCAGCGGCATGCGCCGTGCGCCTCGACGCTCCGCGACCGAGCCGCGCACGCAATGTGATCGCGCGCATATGTGGCGCCCAAGCGAAGCCGCATCAAGCAGCCGCTACGATTGTCAGAAGCACACGCACCGCCGCACGCTGGATTGGCTTAGATGGCCGCATTGGCCCCGGATATTGGGGCGCAGCTTCAGCTCTCACCGGAGCCCTCCGAATTGCAGATCAGCCAGATTACTGTAGGTCGCACCACTCATCTCTTCGTGGCTGAGCTTCGCCGCTAGGCCTGCGACGGAGTGGTGCGGAGCCGCGGCCAAGCCGAGCAGCCGATCCGGGCCTGCCATTCAGCTATGCTCGTTAGCGAAATCCAACCGCCGCCATTAATTCGAGGGCTCTGGCATCCCGGCCCCGTAATTTGCTCACCGCCGCCGCGAACTCAATCCGAATTGTTCCATTTTTGTTCTTGCTTTGTATGAGTCGCTACCATACCTTCCGGGTGGCGGCCGTTTGCGCCCAATACAGCGGCAGCAGAGGGCACCGTCCAGCCTGAACTCGGAGCATTTGCGTGCAACAGTTTCGCCGCCAGCCAAAGCCGGAAGCATCGCCCGGTGGCCTCGTTGATGAGGAACGCAGGCGCGGACGCGGCGCGCAGTCCAATCACACCGGCCGCTTCGAAACCGAACGGCGCGAGACGTTTGATGACGGCTGGGATGGCCTTGCGGAGCTGGACGCCTTCAAGACAACCGTTTTTGACGATCCCGCGCGCACCATCATCACCCGCAACGACAGCCCGGACATTTCATTCGATCGCTCCATCAACCCCTATCGCGGTTGCGAGCACGGCTGCATCTATTGCTTCGCCCGGCCAACCCACTGCTATCTCGGCCATTCAGCCGGGCTCGATTTTGAAACCAAGCTCTATGCGCGCACCAACGCAGCGCAACTGCTCGAGCGAGAACTCTCCAACCCGCGCTATCAGCCCGCCTGCATGGCGATCGGCACCAACACAGATCCCTATCAGCCGATCGAGCGCGAACGGCGCATAATGCGTTCGGTGCTGGAAGTGCTGGAGCGCACCAACCATCCGGTCGGCATCGTCACCAAGTCGGCGCTCATCACGCGCGACATCGATATCCTCGCCCGCATGGCGGAGCGCGGCCTGGCGCGGGCGGCGCTATCTATAACGACGCTCGATCCCAAGATTGCGCGCGCGATGGAGCCCCGCGCCCCGACGCCGCGCCGGCGGCTGGAAGCCGTGAAGCAGCTCGCTGCCGCAGGTATTCCCACAACGGTGATGGTCGCGCCGATCATTCCCGGCCTCACCGATCCGGAGATAGAAAGCATTCTGGAAGCCGCGCACGAGGCCGGAGCAACGCAGGCCGGATACGTCATGCTGCGGCTGCCGCTGGAAATCAGCACGCTGTTCCGCGAATGGCTGGCGTCGGAATTCCCTAACCGCGCCGACCGGGTCATGCATCTGCTGCAATCGATGCACGGCGGCCGCGATTACACCGCCGAATTCAGCATCCGCCAGCGCGGCACCGGCCCCTATGCCGATCAGATCGCGGCCCGCTTCCGTCTGGCGGTGCGACGCCTCGGCCTTAATGCCGAACGCAAGCAGCTGCGCACTGACCTGTTTCGCCACCCCGTGCTCAAAGGGCAACAAATGGCGCTATTCTGAGTGTTTTCCTCAGGCTATGAGCGGATGTGCTTTGACTCTGCAAGCTGGTGGGCCGAACTTCCCTCCCCATGGGGAACACTGCCGCCGAGCCAAAACTGCGCCCGACCTTCGAGCTGGAAGCTGCGGAGCTGCAATTACATGGCGGTCCGGTGGCCGGGGTTGACGAGGCCGGACGTGGTCCGCTGGCGGGGCCTGTGGTCGCCGCTGCGGTAATTCTCGATCCCGAGCGCATCCCTGACGGCATCAACGATTCCAAGGTGCTCGATCCCGATACGCGCGAATTCCTCTATGGCCGTATCCACGCCACTGCAATCGTCGGCGTTGGCATCGCCACCGTTGAGCAGATCGACAAGCTCAACATTCTGCACGCCACCATGTGGGCGATGGCACAGGCGGTGAAGCAGCTTCCGCAACGGCCAAAGCTTGCGGTGATCGACGGCAATCGCGCGCCGACGCTCAACTGCCAGTCTCGCACCGTTGTAAAGGGCGATGCGCGATGCCTGTCGATTGCGGCTGCCTCGATCGTCGCCAAGGTCACGCGCGATCGATTGATGGTGCAGCTCGCGTCACAACATCCGGGCTACGGCTTCGAGCGTCACAAGGGCTACGGCACCGCCGAGCATCAGGATGCCATCAAGCGTCTTGGCGTCACCATCCATCACCGCCGCTCGTTCCGCACAGTGCAACTCGCGCTCGGCCTGCTGGAAGACGAGGAAGTTGTATAGATTCCGAAACGACTCCAAGCGCTTGATCCGACTCGCCTTCACCATTTCGCCTGCATCGGCAACAGATAAATTGCTGGCCAAGCGCAACTTTCCACAGTTAGAATCCAGCCAGTTCCGGCCGCTGCCGGGTGTGCTGTTCCCCTTACGTGAGAGTTGCGTTTCATGGTTATGCGTCGTTCGTCCAAGGCCGCTTCGGCCAATCGCATCATCGTCGGTGATTGCATTGCTGCCCTGAAGAAGCTTCCCGACGCTTCCGTCGACCTCGTCTTCGCCGACCCACCCTACAATCTGCAGCTCGCCAGCGATCTGATGCGCCCGAACAATACGCGCGTCGATGGCGTCGATAACGAGTGGGACAAGTTCGACAGCTTCGCCGTTTACGATCGCTTCTCGAATGCCTGGCTGGCCGAGTGCCGCCGCGTGCTGAAGCCCGACGGCGCAATCTGGGTGATCGGCTCCTATCACAACATCTTCCGCCTCGGCGTCAGCCTGCAGGATCTCGGCTTCTGGATTCAGAACGACGTGATCTGGCGCAAGGTGAACCCGATGCCGAATTTCCGCGGCAAGCGCTTCACCAACGCGCACGAGACGCTCATCTGGGCCACGCGCGACCAGCGTTCGCGCGCGACATTCAACTATGAAAGCCTGAAGGCGCTGAACGACGACCTGCAGATGCGCTCCGACTGGCTCATCCCCATCTGCTCCGGACCGGAGCGGCTGAAGGACGACGGCGGCCGCAAGGCGCACCCGACGCAGAAGCCGGAGGCGCTGCTGCAGCGCGTGCTGCTGGCAACGAGCAAGCCGGGCGACGTGGTGCTTGATCCGTTCTTCGGCACCGGCACAACCGGCGCGGTGGCAAAGCAGCTTGGCCGCAGCTTCATCGGCATCGAGCGCGACCCCGATTATGCCAAGGCCGCCGAAGAGCGCATTGCCCGCGTCACGCCTCTGCCTCTGACCGCGCTGGAAACGGTGCGCAGCAAGCGCGCTGAACCGCGCGTGCCTTTTGGTCAGATCGTAGAAATGAAACTGCTAACGCCGGGCGCAACGCTGCTCGACTCGCGCAAGCGCATCAAGGCTGAGGTGAAGGCCGACGGCACGCTCGCCTGGGGCGGCAATCAGGGCTCGATTCACCGTCTTGGCGCCATTGCGCAGGGCAAAAGTGCTTGCAATGGCTGGACTTACTGGCACTTCGAAGCGGAAGGCAAGTTGAAGCCGATCGATCTTCTGCGCGAAGAAGCAAAGCGCCAGCTTGGGCTTAGCAGCACTCCCACCCTGGTTGCTGCCGAGTAAGTCAGCAAACGTACCATTCTTGCGACAATTGCGCCGGGGCAGACCTCCCGGCGCATAGCGCAGGCCGCAGTTGCCGGATGTTGTCAACTGCCGAGATGTTAGTTGAATCTCGCCGCAGTAGACGACTGCGCTGCACGGGTCTAATCCAGTTCTGTTCATATCGTTATGAATGAATGGGGCGGGTGAATGCGTCGTATTTCGCTGAGAACCGATCGCCTGCTTGTCATCGGTGCAGGCCCGGTAGGTCTGGCGATGGCGGATGCGCTGAAGCAGCGCGGCGTTGCCTTCGACCTGATTGACGCCAGCGACGGCGTCGGTGGCCTATGGCGCCACGGCGTCTATCAAGGCGTACACATCGTTTCATCAAAAAAATCGACCGCGTACACGCACTATCCGATGCCGGCGCATTATCCGGATTTTCCCAGCAGCACGCAGGTTCTGCGCTATCTGGAAAACTTTGCGCACGATCGCGATCTCGGCCCACACATTGAATTGCAGCGCAAGGTGGTGCGCGCCCAGCCGCTCGCCGACGAAAGCTGGCAGGTACGTTTTGATGACGGCGAGGAACGCACCTATCGCGGCATCGTCGTGTGCAACGGCCACCACTGGGATCGGCGCATGCCGCGTTACCCGGGCCGCTTCACCGGTGGGTTCATCCATTCCGCTGATTACCGCGAACCCAAACAGCTTCAGGGCCAACGCGTGCTGGCGATCGGCGGCGGCAACTCCGGCTGCGATATTGCGTGCGAAGCCGCTCGCGTCGGCGCTTCATGCGACTGGAGCCTGCGCTCGGGCTATTGGTTCCTGCCCAAAACCGCATTCGGGCGCCCGCTGACCGATCTGCCGATCTGGAACCTGCCGGTCTTGATGCAGCGCATCATCCTGCGCGCGCTCATCTCTGTCTTCATCGGCGACTATCGTCGTTACGGATTGCAGAAGCCCGACCACAAGCTGTTCGAACGTCACCCGGCTTTCGGCACCGATGTGTTGAACTATCTGCGCCAGGGCCGCATTCGCCCGCGCGCAGATATTGCGCGGTTTTCCGGCACGCGCGTGCATTTCACCGATGGCAGCGTGGGCGAATATGATCTCGTCGTCGCCGCCACCGGCTTCAACAATTCCATCCCGTTCCTGCCGAAGGGGCTGGTCGCCATGGAAAATAACGTCCCGCAGCTTTACGGCGGCGCCTTCTCCCACGCGGTCAAAAACCTCTACGTCATCGGCGCGGCCCAGCCGCGTAACGGCTTCGGAAGCCTTGTCGCGCCGGCCGCAAAGCTGTTCGCCGAACTGATCGAGATGCAAGACGAGATCGAGCTGCCGATCGGTTACGTCCTGAAGGAGCAGGGCATGCGCCTGCCGACCACGCCGCTGATCGATCCGGGCGCGGCACGACGCGAAATCCATCTGGCCAACTGGACGCTCTGGATGTTCAAGAAGCAGGCGCAAAAAATCGCCGAGACTAAGCCCCGGCCACCGTTCGATCCGTCGTTGTATGAGTTTGTGGGGGACGAAAACGGCCCCGTCGCCGTGAACCAATAGGCGTTGCTGGCCACTCGCAGCCATTGGCTGGGCTCACCGCAGCCAGCCGCCTTACGCGACGCCAACCTGGAACAGCAAGAGCCGGCCCGCGCGAAACGGACCGGCCTCGATAATTCTATGCAGCTAAGGCGTAGCGCAGCCTACTGGCGACGGACGCGCTCACGATAGGGTGCATCCGAGGGGCGCACCTCACCGGTACGCTCGCGGTAGGCGAGGCCCGGATAGTACGGATAAGCATAGCCCTTGTAGTAGAAGAAATAGGGGCCCTGGTAATCCTGGGGCAGGCGGCGCCATTTCACCTCACCGGACGGGGTCCGGTAAAATTCGGCGCGAGCATCCGACTGGGGGACCGTGAAAACGGCCAAAGCGGCGAATGCCGCCAGAGCGAGAGCGAACGTGATCCGCATGGTCATCCTCGTATCAGCAATAGAGGACTACGGAACACAACCTCCCCCCGCGCCTCATTTTGGGAAAGTAACAACCCTTGCTTAACTAAGGGTGACTGCAATGCAACGCCCGCCGATCAATGCGAATCGGATCGGCCGTCGCATTTGGCGCTTTCCAGGCTGAGCCTACGCCCGCCACCGCAGAACCGCCGGCATTTAAAGCCACCGGAACATCACCAATGCATCGACATAGCCCGCGGCCGGATGGTGAAACGCCTCCGGCAACCGGCCAACCTCCAGAATGCCCAGCGAACGCCAGAGATGGACGGCTGGCGCATTGGCCTCAACGACGAAATTGAACTGAACCGCCCTGAAGCCCCCGGCGCGGGCAGCATCCAAAGAATGCTCGGCCATTTTCCGCGCAATCCCCTGGCCTCGGTGCGCCCCTGAGGTTGCATAGCCGCAATTGGCCACGTGCGCGCCGCCGCCCGCCTGGTTGGCGCGCAGATAATAGGTGCCGACGATCTCACCGTCCTTCTCGACCACGAACGTCCGACGATCGGCGCCGGTCCAATAGGCCAGAGCCTCCCGCTCCGGCATGTCGCGAGGCAGCGCGTAGGTCTCGCCCGCGCGGATGATCGGCTCCAGAACACGCCACGCCCCCGGCGCATCCCCTTCGACGAAGGGGCGGATCAACAGATCAGGGCGCTGCACGGCATCGATCGGGACGGAACCTTTTTCTCATCATTGACGTCATAAGGTGGAGGCCACCACCTTGAGTTTGCGGAGTAGACGATGGCCGCGCGTGCATATTGGAAGGGCTTCCTGCGGCTATCGCTGGTGTCGATAGCCGTTGAAATTTACAACGCGGTCGAGAGCAAATCCGAGATCTCGTTCCGGCAAATCCACAAGCCCTCCGGCAAGCGCGTCAATTACACCAAGACGGTGCAGGGCGTTGGCGAAATCCAGAACGCCGACATCGTGAAAGGCTATGAGGTCGACGCGGATACTTACGTCGTGCTCGATCCGGACGAGATCGACGCCGTAAAACTTGAAAGCAAAAAGACGATAGACCTCGTCAAATTCGTCGACAGTTCAGAAATCGACCCGCGCTTTTTTGAGCGGCCATATTACATCGCCCCCGCTGATCAGCATGCCGCCGAAGGCTATGTCGTCATTCGAGATGCGCTGCGGAAGACCGAAAAGACCGGCCTGGCTCAGCTCACCATCGGCGGGCGCGAATGGCTCGTGGCTATCTCGGCGCTGGAAGACGGGCTGCTGATGGAAATGCTGCGCTATGCAGATGAGTTAAAAGAGGCGCCCCAGTTTTTCGCCGAAGTGCCCGACATCAAGCCTGACAAGGAAATGATCGACCTGGCGATTGAACTCATCGGCCGTAAATCCGGCACGTTCAAACCCAAGGAATTTGAAAACCATTACGCGGCGGCCCTGCGTGAGTTGATCAACAAAAAGCTCAAAGGCCAGAAGATCGTGGCCCCGCATGAGGAGCCGCCGCCTGGCAGCGCGAAGGTCATCGATCTGATGTCGGCGCTGCGCAAATCAATCGGCGAGGGCGGCTCTGCCAAAGGCCGCGGCGGTGGTGGTGAAAGTTCGCCGAAAGCCAAGACATCGGCCCGATCGACGCCGGCCCGGCGTGCTGCATCGACTACCACCAAACGCACGACCAAAAAGCGAGCCTGAGCCTCTGCAGCGCTCGGATCGCATTCAATCGCACGGAGCAATCCGCCGTGTTCGATCCCGCGAAGCGCAGCTTCAAACGCGCGTCGGAACAGTGCTCAAATCGGGTGAAAGCCGAAAATTGCTTCGCCAAGAGAGTTAATACGTCGCGACAAAACGCATCCGCTGATCACCGCGTAAAATTGAAAGCTTACATGTAATACGGGCAACTAGAGGTTTAATGAAAAGTATATTGCAGCAAGTTGCATTTCTTTGATTGGCGCAACCATTCCCCTGCCCAGTTGTTCATGCAAAAGAGCCTCCCGTCGAAGCAACCCCGGGAGGTCCCATGCAAGCTCTATTTTCTGGATTGATTGCAATTGCTACAGCCGTCGCCCTGCTGCCGGCCTCGAACGCCAACGCGCAGACCGGCATCGCATCACACTATTCCAACCTGAAAGTGACCGCGAGCGGTCGCTCCTACAGCGCCGGTGATATGGTCGCTGCACACCGCAGCCTGCCGTTTGGCACCAAGCTGCGCGTGAAGAATGTCCGCAACGGCCGTTCCGTGGTCGTGACCATCGTGGACCGTGGCCCGTTCATCAAGGGTCGCATCATCGATCTCTCCAAGGGCGCTGCTAACGCGCTTGGCTTCTCGGGCCTGCAGAAGGTCCACCTCTCGGTTGTCAAGAAGGGCGACGGACGCCGCGGCGTTCGCCACTAAGCTTCTGTCTGGCCGCGCGCAACGCGTGCCCTTCAGCAAATGCCCGGGCCGTGATCGCGATCATCAACCCGACACAGCGCATTTGCTGAGACAGATGCCCTTGACCGAGCAACGCCCTTCGGCTTCCCCCGCCGGAGGGCGTTTTCATTTTGAAGCATGTTTTAGCGGTCAGACGACGAACAATTGGATTACCTGCGCAACCGGCGAAATAGTTTTGACAGCCATACATAATATTCACAGTTTATCAGGCACTATGACGGCTCAACCCGCTGCGCTGCAACAAACAAAAACAAGCCGCCATGTCTGCGATCGCACGCGCCCTCGTTTCCGGGCACCATCAACGACTGCTCCGCTTTCTGCTGTGGTGTGGCATCTTCGGTGCCATGCTGCTGGTCGGTTATGGTTTTATCCTGTGGCAGGTGTCGAGCCTGATGCACCAGCGGCAGCAGGAAGAGTTACAGCGCACGTCGGCGGTGCACCAAAACGCGATACGCACATTGCGTTTGCTGAACGACAACGTGACCGGCATTCCGTGTTCGCAGCAATTCCGCATGCAAATGCTGCGCGTTGCATTCCTGCCGGATGGCCTGAATGAATTCCTCTATGCGCCCGATGGGCGCGTTCAGTGTTCAACCAGCCAGATTGCTTTCAATCCGCCAATCTCCCTGGGACAGACCGATGTCGTTATTCCCGGCCCCAACCATATAAGCTGGCGCATTCAACGAAACCTGGAACCGATAGGGCTATCAGGCGCGATCGGAAGCATCGCTCAACTCGGCAACTACGCCGTAGCCATCCCACCCTATGCGAAAAAGGCTCAGGATCTGCCCTGGCTGAAATCGGAACTTGTGGCTGTCTCCGCAGATAAAAGTTGGCACCTGGCCGGCAAGCGGGGTCTTTACGCCGGCTTCAAAGATCCAAAACCGCAGACCTGGAACGCCCGCCTGAGTACGCTGTCGTCCGAAACCTGCGACGAATACGGACTGCATTGCGTGGCCTCGAAGGCAGACCTGTTCGGTTGGGCCAACAGCGCCATCACCATTCTCGCTTCCACCGTGGTCCTGACGGCGCTGTTCGCATGGATACTGGCGAACAATATTCTTTCCTGGCTGCGTAACTACTGGTCGTTCGAAGCGCGCTTTCTGCGCTGCCTGAATGCTGAAACGATCGCCGCTCTATACCAGCCGATCATCGATCTGAAGTCCGACAAGATCACCGCAATTGAAGTTCTGGCCCGCTGGAAGGACGTCGATGACACGCTTGTCAGCCCGGCGAAGTTCATCGACATCGTTGCCAAATCAGGCCGCACCGCAGAATTCACGCAACTGATCGCGGACCGCGCCTTTGACGAACTCATGCGCGAGCCGTTGAGCGACGATGTGCTGGAGATCAACTTCAACGTTTTCGCCTGCGACTTCGATTGCCAACGCATATTGAAGATCTTCAGCAAGTTTCTTGAGCAATCCGACCGTTTCTGCCTCGCCATCGAACTGATCGAGTTCCACGAGATCGATTTCGACAAGGCTCAGGCCACTATCGAGGCACTCTCCGCTCACGGTGTAAGAACCTACATCGATGACTTCGGCACCGGTTATTCCAGCATTGAAAGGGTGGCGCGGCTTGCCGTTGATGGCGTGAAGCTTGACCGCTCGTTCGCCATGTCACCGCCCGACAGCATCATGGGGCGCATGCTGGTGCAGGTGATCGAGATGGTGAAGCTCTCCGACCGCTCGATCATCGTTGAAGGCGTCGAAACCCAGGCAAGGCTGGAACTGCTGCGCTCAACGGGAATGGTTGAATTCGTCCAGGGTTACGGCATCTCGCCGCCGGTCAACATCGCTGCCATGCGCAAGCTGCTGGCCGACGACAATCCAATCTGGAAACGGAAAGCACGGGCGGCCTGACAGCTCCGCCCCAGCTACCGGCACCCGACAAGCACATTTCCCGCATATCAGCCATTTCAGGAACGGCGCACCGCACTGACGCTTGATTAAAGCGGATAACCCACCTGCTCCGCGCCTCAGCTCAAGGCTGCGCCTTTATTTCAGCCAAACTTTCGCCACTATGGCCGATGGACAGCCATCGGAAGATTGCGGGGGAGGCTGAAATGGCTTTCAAGTTTCAGGGTCGGTGCCAGATTCAGGCTTTGCGCCAGCTCCAGGTTTGGTGCCAACGGTCGCGTTATCGCTCCGCTCCACATAATCCGAGCAGGGCCAGTGTGATCGCGACGTTGTCATTCGCAATCGCCACTCTGCTAGCCGCTGTCCCAGCGACAGCGGAAACTGCGAACGGCCATTGCGAAGATGTAGGCGTCGCCGTGCTGGCGTCACCGCACGCGCCATGGAAAGGCGCTCCACTCCGCGTCCTGTTCTCCACTGAAGCGCCGCTGCAGGGCGAGCTGTCGCTCATCGCCCCCAATGGCAAGGTGGCCGCGAAATCCGACGCACGCCTCGGTGGCCCGCCATACGTCTGGTTTGCTGAGGTCCCCGCTCCGGCGGCAGGCGAATGGAAAGCAAAGCTGCTGCGCACCAACGTCGAGGGCGACTGTTCGACCATCATTCATCCGATCACCGTGCGGGCCAAGGCCAGCGCGTCACCACGCCAGACACAGGACAGCGTCTGGCCTATCCGCGCCGCATGGGATCGTCCGACCGAAAACCTCTATTCCGCCTGGATCGAGAAGCTGTTCGATGCGCCGCTCGACGAGCAGCCGTCGTGGAAGGCGCTGCATGACGTGCTGCGCGACCGCCAGCGCAACGTGTTGTTCGACCATCTCGGCCTGCGCGAAGACCAGCAGAAGCTTTTCATCCGCCCCGATTGCGCCGACCTGCCCTACTTCCTGCGCGCCTACTTTGCTTTCAAGCTTGGTCTGCCATTCGGCTATGCAAAATGCAATCGCGGTGGTGGCGGCAAGGCACCGCAATGCCACGCGTGGTGGAACATCAAGAACGAAGAACCGCCGCCGGAGCCGCCCGCACCGAAAACTCCGCCGCCTGCAGCCGACTTCTTCTCGCTGTTCACCGGATCGACGCCGAAAAAGCCTGAGCAAGTGAAGCAATCACTGCGTCCACCGGGGCTGGTACCGTCGTTCGGCTACTATCTGCGCACAACCGTCGCCAACGGCGTTCATTCCGGCTCCGGCCGCACAGCGAACACCGACGACCGCACCGATTACTATCCGGTGCCCCTGAAGGAAGACACGCTGCGTCCCGGCACGGTTTACGCCGACCCATACGGACATCTGCTCGTCATCACCAAGCGCGTGCCGCAAACCGAAGACGGCGCGGGTGTGTTCCTGGCAGTAGACGGCCAGCCGGACGGAACCATTGCGCGCAAACGCTTCTGGCGCGGCAACTTCCTGTTCGCACAAGACCCCGCCCTCGGCAGCCCCGGCTTCAAGCGTTTCCGTCCGGTCGTCATGTCGCGCGATGGCACCCTGCGCCGTCTGACGAACAAGGAAATTGCTGCGCACGCTGACTATGGCGATTTCTCGCTTGAGCAATCCGATCTTGATCTCGAAGCCTTTTACGACCGCATGGACGAGTTGATGTCGCCACGGCCGCTCGATCCGCTGCGCGCCATGCAGGAGGCGATCACGGCGCTCGACGAGCAGGTCAACGCGCGCGTTACGTCGGTTGAGAACGGGCGCAAATATCAGGTGGGCGGCGGCCGCGAGGTGGCGATGCCGGATGGGGCTTCGATCTTCGAGACCACCGGACCGTGGGAAGACTTCGCCACCCCGTCGCGCGATCTGCGGTTGCTGATCGCGATCGATGTCGTGCGCAAATTCCCCGAGCGCGTGGCCCGGCGTCCGGAGCGTTACGCCATGCCGGCCGGTAAAACCGCGGCCGATGTGAAAGCCGAGCTTGAAAATGTACTGGCGACGGAGCTGAAGGCGCGCAGTTTCACTTATACGCGCACCGATGGCTCGCCGTGGAAGCTGACGCTGCAGGATGTGGTGGAGCGCACGCCGAATCTGGAGATGGCTTACAACATCAACGACTGCGTGGAACTGCGTTGGGGCGCATCGGCGGACAGCGACGAAGCCGCCACCTGCAAGCGCCGCGCACCCGGAACGCAGCGCCAGAAAATGACCGAATACCGCGAGTGGTTCTCCGAGCGCCGCCGCCCACCAAGGGGTTAATATACGTTAACAAAGTAGTTGCGCCGAGCACAACTGCGCGGCATCCTCGGCCTCATATTACGCGTAAGAGTAATGGGGTGGCGTTGTGCTGGGGGATTTGACCTCGCTCGTAACCGAGCTCACGATTTTTGGCGCAATATTCGCCGCGCTCGGAACTGGAGTTACGATTTTTCTTGGGGGCATGCGCCTTGGAAAAAACCTGTCGCAAAAGTCGATAGACGAAAAGCTTGAGCAGGCTGCGGAAGCTGCCTTGCAAGACAAGCAGCGCGCAGATGCGCTGGAGACGCACTTCCAGCAGGTTCAGGATGTTTTGGACGGGTCAGTCAATATCTGGCTGCGTCCAACAAGCCATGATGTTGGCCAGCACTACAAACAGCTGCACAAGAGCATTCCGATTCTCACCGTCGCAAATTTCAAGGGCGGTGTTGGAAAAACCACCGTCTCCGCCAATCTCGCAGCTTACTTTGAGCTCCATCTCAACAAGCGCGTTTTGCTGATCGATTTCGACTATCAGGGATCGTTGACCGAAATCCTCATGGCAGCCTCCAAGCAGGCGAAGCTAGAGGCTTCCGCAATAGGCCTGATCTCAGGGCAGCATGCGCCAGAAGCGGTTTTGGCGAAGTCGTACAGCCTGCATCCAGAGCTGCCACAGAGCCGATTCTTCCCGTGCTTCTATGGCTTCAACAAAGTAGAAAATCAGGTTTTGCTGCGCTGGCTCACCCAGCCTAACGCCCCTGAAATACGCTTCAACACGCACAACTATCTGTCTGATCCGATCGTTCAACGGAACTTCGACGTTGTGATTATCGACGCCGCTCCGCGATTGATGACAGCTACCATCAATGCAGCTTGCGCCAGCACACATGTTCTTATTCCGACGATGCTGGACGGCCTGTGCACCAACGCCACAATCAATACATTGGGCGTATTCCATGAGCTGAAGGCCGAGCTTAATCCTGCTCTGGAGATAGTCGGAGTGCTCCCTACCTTCGTCGCACAATCTCAGCGGCTTTCCGCAAACGAAACCGAAGCGCTGGAGCAATTACGCCAGTTGATACCATCGTACTGGAAAAAGGCACCCTTCCCCGAAATCATCTCGGATGCCTGGATTTGCAGGAAGGCTGCAATTTCGAGAATTGCCGGCAATGGCCTCGCTTTCAGTACCGATAATGACGTGCGCGACATGTTCATCGCACTCGGCGACAAGATAAGTGCAAGGATCTTCCCCAATGAAGATAGGCCAACTCCGGATGCTGGTATTGGATACGCTGCAAGCGTCACGCCGATCGCTTCCGCGCGCCGAAGAGGATGATCTCAGAGCGTTTTTAAATTCTATTGCCGAGTTTGATGACCACGATCTGACAGCAGTTCTTGAGGCGCTCAAAAAAGCAAAGCCGAAAACCAAGGCTGCAAAGAATGGAACTCCAAAAGCGCCGAAAAAACCAGCAAACTTGGATGAAGCGGCTGTCATCAAATACGTACAAGAACTGCGCAGCGCTCAGACGCCTGAAGCTGTCGCGGCCATTTTGCAAAACATGAAGTCGGTCAAGGTGCCTGAGACCAAGGCCATCGCCAACAGGTTCCGCGGCTTCGAGGCAAAGTTCCGCAGTGGTAAGGAAGCGTTGGCAGCTATCGAAGCCTGGGCTCTCACCGACATGCGGGCTCAGAGCCGCAAGGGAAAAATCGGCGAAATATTCTGACCGGGCTCGTCGCCGAACACAGAGCGCCGCCGCCCACCAAGGGGTTAGCAATCGACGGTACGGCGCTAGTTCTCGCTCAGGGCGTGGGCGATGATCTTGCGCATGACGCTGGGCAGTGCGGCGGCGTGCAGATCGCGGCGCGCGACCCACTGGCAGCGGTCGGGCTCGGCCCAGAACGTCAGCGACGCATCGGCAGGAACAAGCGCGCGGAAAACAATCACCTCCAGCCGGAAGTGCGTGAACACGTGCACCACTGTGCCCGGCACCTCCCACCAGTCGCCGCGCACCGGCGCTGAACGCAACGCATCCTTGCGCGGCGGCAGCTCATCTCCCCAGGCCGGCCCCGGCACCTCCAGCATGCCGCCCAGCAATCCAGCTTCTGGGCGACGGCGCAGCAACACGCGGCCATCCTCGCTCAGCGCCACGAAGGCGAAACCGACGCGATTGGGCCGCTCGGCCTTGCCCAGTTTCATCGGCAGCGTCTCGGCCATGCCGTGCGCGGCAGCGGCACAATCGCTCTGCACGGGACAAACGAGGCACGACGGCCGGCGCGGCGTGCAGATGCCCGCGCCCAGATCCATCATCGCCTGTGCGAAATCACCCGCGCGCCGATCCGGTGTCAGCGTGGCAGCAAGGCGCTTCAGCTCTGTCTTGGCGGTTGGCAGCGGCTGGCGCACCGAGAACAGCCGCGCCACGACGCGCTCCACGTTGCCGTCGACCGGCGTTGCAGCTTCGCCGAAGGCAATCGCAGCGATGGCGTTGGCGGTGTAAGGGCCGATGCCCGGCAGCTTCTGAAGTTCCCCAACCGTTGAAGGGAACTTGCCGCCAAACTGCTCGACTACCGCGATGGCGCACTTATGCAGGTTGCGCGCGCGGCTGTAGTAGCCAAGGCCGGCCCACGCCGCGAGCACGTCGTCAAGCGGCGCGGCGGCCAGAGCCTTCACCGTCGGCCAACGGTGGAGAAAACGCTGATAGTAGGGGATGACCGCCTTCACGGTGGTCTGTTGCAGCATAATTTCGCTTAGCCATACCCGATAGGGATTGGCACGCTTTCCCGGCGCTACGCGCCAGGGCAGCTCCCGCCGCTCCTCGTCGTACCAGGCAAGCAACGCGTCCACCGTGTCCGGCCCAGCGGGCCTAAGCGGAAGTTGCTTTCGCGCAACAGCAGTCAAGGGGATGTTCTCCCGGCGCCGGCGAATCGATGACCTTGATGGTAAGCATCGCATAGCGGGCTGCAAACGTTCTAAGGTGACAATCCCCATGGCTAGCAACGCCACGTTGCCACGCTCCCGGCCGATGATGCGCTCGACTACCCAGCGCAATCCGGCAGCGCCGACCGGCTCATATCAGCCGATGCGCTCGTCGCGCGACTACATCTCGGCCCGCGCAGTTGGCGCTTTCGTGCCCAAGCTGACCCACAAAGCCTTTGAAAAATATGGCTTTGCTGCCGCCACCCTCATTCTGGAATGGGCCACGATCGTCGGTCGCGACGTTGCCGCCTATACCGCGCCGGAGCGCCTGAAGTGGCCGCGTGGCGTCGACTACTCTGATCCCGATGAAACCGCTTCCAGCCGCCCTGGGGGCACACTGATCCTGCGTGTAGACCCTGCCCGGGCGCTCGACATTCAGTACAAGGGCCAACAGCTTATCGAGCGCATCAACGCCCATTTCGGCTATCGCGCCGTGGCCGAGCTGCGCATCCTGCAGGCCCCACTGCCGGAGCGGGAGGACGCCTCCGCTACCCTGCCCCCAGCCCAGCCCGTACCGGCGCCGGAACTGGCCGATATTGCCGACGAACACCTGCGGCAAGCCCTGACCCGACTGAAAACCGGCCTGATGGGCCGCCCCCAAAAGCCGCTGAGCTAGCTTTGCTTAAGCGCGGCTTAAGCTTGACCGGCTTGGAGCAAAGGCCGTTTTGCCTTATTCCATCGCTCTATAGCGTGCTAACCCGGCCCTATCGAAAAGATTGACGGCATGGGCGGTGCGCCAACAAACAACGCCCAATAATTCCTACTCCCAAGGAGCCATGCACGTGTCCGCATCCAAGATTTCATCCGGCCGCTATATGATCGCTCGGCGTGCCGTGCTCACCGCCGCCTGCGCCACCGCGCTTGGCGCTGCCCTTGCCCTGCCGCTTGCCGCCCAGTCGCGCGGTCCGAGCGAAGTTCCGGTCGCGGAACTCATGAAGCCGGTCGGCCTGCCGGATCTGGCTATCGGTCCCGATGACGCCAAGGTGACGGTTGTCGAATACGCCTCCATGACCTGCGGTCACTGCGCCACCTTCACCAACAACGTCTGGCCGGACTTCAAGAAGAAGTACATCGACACCGGCAAGGTGCGTTACGTGTTCCGCGAATTCCCGCTCGACAATCTGGCTGCTGCCGCATCGATGCTGGCCCGCTGCGCCGGCAACGACAAGGCGCTGCCGATGATCGAAGTGCTGTTCGAGAAGCAGAACGAGTGGGCATTCGGCGAAGGCAACCCCGTACCGCGCCTGTTCGAGATCGCCAAGCAGGCCGGTTTCACGCAGGAATCGTTCGACAAGTGTCTGACCGATCAGAAACTGCTGGACGACATCACCGCCGGCCGCACGCGCGCTTCGGAAGTGTTCGGAGTTTCGGCCACGCCGACGTTCTACGTCAACGGTAAGAAGCTTGAGGGCGGCAACACGATGGACAAGTTCGACGCCGCCATCGAACCGCTGCTCGAAAAGAACTGAGCATCGCACCCGTGATGAAATCAGCCGCACTCGCCGCCGCATTGCTGTTGTCCGCCTTGGTCGCGGGATGCGGCGGTAGCGCGCTGACCAGCACAGCATCGTTGTCGCCGGAGCAGACCACAGCCGACGACAACAGCCCCTTCCCGACCGCTGAGGATGTTGCCTCCAGCGGACCGGAGCGGTTCCATCCGTTCGCTGATCCGACCGCCAAGCCGTCAGGCGGTCGCGAGGTCATCAAGGACCCAACGATCGAAGATGTGATGCTGACCGGCTCGCTGCCGGAAATGTCGATCGGCCGGGCCGATGCGCCGGTGACGATTGTCGAATACGCCTCGCTCACCTGCCAGCACTGCCGCCACTTCCACCTGAACACGTTTCCGCAGCTGAAGCGCGAATATATCGACACCGGCAAGGTGCGCCTGATCCTGCGCGAGTTCCCGATCGGCAAGACCTCGGGCAACGCCACCATCGCGCTGCGCTGCGCCCCACCGGATAAATATCTGGCGTTGCATGGAAAATTTCTTGAGCAACAATCCAGTTGGGTCTCGCAGGAAGTGCGCCTCGACCCCATATTCAAGGTTGCAGCTCAGGTGGGGATGACGCGCGACCAGTTTGATGCGTGCCTGAAGAATCAAGCCATGATCAATGGGCTCAAGTGGGTGAAGGACCGCGGGCGCAAGCTTGGCGTTATCGGCACCCCCAACTTCTTCGTCGGCAACCGGCTCGTAAAGAAAGAGCTGACGATGGAAGACATCCGGGCGATGGTCGACCCGCAGCTTGCAGGCCAGACCGCGTCGGCGACCACCGTCCCGAACTGAGCAACGGCATCGTATTGGCGCGGAGTTTTCCGCCCGCGCCCGGTGCTGATGAAGGTTGCGTGATCCGCGCCGCGGACACGTTGGCTGCCGTTTGGGAACCGCGATGAAGATCACGCGCCTCAGATTGCTGGGTTTCAAATCGTTCGTCGAGCCGACCGAGCTTGTCATCGAGCCCGGCTTGACGGGTGTTGTCGGCCCCAACGGCTGCGGCAAATCCAATCTGCTCGAAGCGCTGCGTTGGGTGATGGGTGAAACCTCGCACAAGAGCATGCGCGCGGCCGCCATGGACGATGTGATCTTCGCCGGCACTACCGGCCGCCCACCGCGCAACAGCGCCGAGGTGACGATCTTCCTCGACAACAGTGCACGGCTGGCGCCAGCCGAGTTCAACAACTCCGATCATCTGGAAATCACCCGCCGCATTGAACGCGAGGCCGGTTCCGCCTATCGCATCAATGGCCGTGAAGCGCGCGCCCGCGACATCAAAATTCTGTTCGAGGATGCCGCCACCGGAGCGCGTTCGCCCGCGCTGGTGCGGCAGGGACAGATCGCCGAAATCGTCAACGCCAAGCCGGAGCAGCGTCGCCGCATTCTTGAGGATGCAGCGGGCGTCGCCGGCCTGCACAGTCGTCGCCACGAAGCCGAGTTGCGCCTTAAGGCTGCCGAAGCCAACCTTGAACGCCTCACCGACGTTCTCGGTCAGCTCAACACGCAGGTTGAAGGCCTGAAGCGGCAGGCGCGCGCGGCCCGGCGCTACAAGGAAATATCCGACGCCATCCGCCGTGCCGAAGCGCTACTGATGCATCTGACATGGGTGGATGCGCAGACGCACGTCGACACGGAAGAAACAAATCTGCGCAACGCGCTGGCGCTGCTCGGCACAGCAACCGAAGAAGAAGCGCGTGCGCTGGCCGAAGAAGCGCGCATCGCCGAGACGATGAACCCGCTGCGCGAGGAGGAAGCCCGGCGCGCCGCAGCCGTAGGACGCCTGCGCATCGAGCAGGAAAATCTGGAGCAGGAAGCCAAACGCGCCGCCGACCGCGAGCAGGAAATGCGCGCCCGCGCGGAGCACTTCACCGCCGACATCGCCCGCGAAGAGGATGTGATTACCGAAGCGCGTGAGATCCTGGCCAACCTCGCAGCCGAGCTGGAAACACTGGCGCTCGACGATGTACAGGCCGAGGAAACAAAAGACCGCGCCCACGAACGTCTGGAGGAAACGCAGGACAATCAGCGCCTCGCGGAAGCGCGCCTTGCCGACCTCACCACCAAGTTCGCTGAACAGCGCGCACACCGTCAGACCATCGAAGCCAATCTGTCTGAGCGGCAGGGGCGCATCGCCAAGCTGAGGCGCCAGCTCGACGAACTGCATGCGCAGACGCAGGAAATCACCAGCCGTGCTCCGGACGCGCAGAAGCTGCAGCAGATTACCGACGCTGGAAAACAGCTCGCGGAAAAAATCGCCAAGCTGGAAGTTCAGGCGCTGGCCGCCGAGGATCATGCGCGGGCGCTGATCGTCAGCAACGATGCTGCGCGCGAGGGCGGTGCAGCGGCGCGGCTGCGGCTTGCAACGCTGCGGGCAGAACGTGAAACGCTGGTGAAGCTGCTGATCGGCACGCGCCAGGCCGACTATCCGCCGATTGTGGATCGCCTGCGCGTCGCGGCCGGATATGAAACCGCACTCGGCGCCGCGCTTGGCGACGACCTCGAAGCCCCGGCAGCGGAGCAGGCGGCTGTCCATTGGCGCAATGTGCCTGCGGCCGCGTCCGACCCTGCGTTGCCCGCCAGCGTCAAATCGCTGTCTGCGCACGTCAAGGCGCCGCCGGAGCTTGATCGCCGCCTGCGCCAGACCGGCATCGTCGATGACGTTGAGCAGGGCCGCGCGTTGCAAGCGAAGTTAAAGCCCGGCCAGCGCCTCGTTACGCGCGCTGGCGATCTGTGGCGTTGGGATGGCTTCACCGCTGCGGCCGAGGGCGCGACACCCGCAGCGCAGCGCCTTGCCGAGCGCAATCGCCTGTCGTCCATCGAACTGGAGGAAGCGGAAGCGCGTACCGCAGTCGCTACCGCTGAAGCGGCCGAGCGCCATGCCTCGGAAGCACTCACCGCCGCCCGCACCGAAGAGCAACGCTTGCGTCAGCTTGGACGCGAAGCGCAGACCATGCTGGCGAAAACGCGTGATAATCTCACCGCGATTGAGCGCGCCGCGCGCGAAACTGAAAGCAAGCTGGCAAGCGTTACCGGCGCGCGCAGCCGCGCTGAAGAAGAACTCGCGTTGGCGCAATCTCTGCTGGCAGAAGCTGAGCAGGCCGCCGCTGGTCTTGCCGCCGCCGACGACCTCGAAACACCGCTCGCTGAAGCTAAAACCAAAGCAGAAGCGCGCCGCATGGAACTGGCCGACGCCCGCAGTGCGCTGGCGAATATCGAGCGCGACCGGCGCATGCGCGCCAACCGCCGCTCCGCCATCAACGTTGACCGCGAGCGCTGGACGGCACGCTCGGCCGGTGCGGACAAACAGATCGAAGCCCTGAAGGCGAGGCTTGCTGAAGCAAGCGCGGAGCTGGAAACGCTGGCCAACATTCCCGCAGCAATCGACGAGAAGCGCGGCAAACTGCTAACCGCACTGTCGGAAGCGGAAGCGGCGCGCCAGCAAGCGGCGGATGCCGTCGCAGAAGCCGATACCTCAGCCAAGGCCGCAGTGCTGACGCTGCGGGCGGCGCAGGGCGCCGTCGCCGAAGCACGCGAAGGCCGCGCCCGCACCGAGGCCCGGCTTGAGGCCGCGCGCACACGCCGCCAGGATGTTTCGCGCCAGATCCGCGAGGAACTGGACGTTGCGCCGGAGAACTGTCTGGCGCTGGCTGAGCCGGAACCGGGTGCGCCGTTGCCCGAGCTTTCACAGGTCGAACGCAAGCTGAACAGTCTGCGTGGTGATCGCGAGCGCCTTGGCGGCGTCAACCTGGCTGCCGATCAGGAACTGGAAACGCTCAGCGCACAAACCAATACGATGGAGACTGAGAAAGCCGACATTGAAAGCGCCATCGCCAAGCTGCGCGGCGGCATCGGCCAACTCAACCGCGAAGCCCACAAGCGCCTGAATGAAGCATTCGAAGCGGTGAACGCGCACTTCGGGCGGCTGTTCACAACGCTGTTTGGCGGCGGCGAAGCGCGGCTTGAAATGGTTGCTGGCGAAGACCCGTTGCAAGGCGGCCTTGAGATCATAGCCAAGCCACCGGGCAAGAAGCCGGCAACGCTTTCGCTGCTTTCGGGTGGCGAACAGTCGCTCACCGCGATGTCGCTGATCTTCGCCGTGTTCCTCACCAACCCGTCACCCATCTGCGTGCTGGACGAAGTGGATGCGCCGCTCGACGATGCCAACGTCGATCGCTTCTGCCGCCTGCTGGAGAACATGGCCGAGGAAACCGCAACGCGATTCCTCGTCATCACCCATCACCCGATGACGATGTCGCGTATGAGCCGTCTGTTCGGCGTCACGATGGCGGAGAAGGGTATCTCGCAGCTCGTATCGGTCGATCTGCAAACCGCGCAGCGTTATCGCGAAGCAGGCTGATCCTTCGCTTCCTTTGCTTTTCTCTCATGCGGCGTCGAAACCTCGCGCCGTGCCGCCGGATTGGTGACGGTTGCGAGCTGCCTTGCCCGCCGGACCTTCTGCGGTTTGCCGCCGATCGGCGCCATCAGCTCCTTGGCAACCTCAACGATCAGCACGCCGGAAAACGCAGGCGAAAGATTTGCGCCCACGCGCTCCCATGCCGTCGATGAGCGCAGCATGACACGCCATCCGAACGGCGGGAAAAACAGCGCGCCATTGCAATCCATCGGCGTGAACATTGCGCCTTCCAGAAGCTGCGTCAGCTGCTGCCGGCTATAGGGTCGCCCGTGGCCGAACGGCGTTTTATCGAGACGTGCCCACACGCCACGGCGGTTCGGCACCACAAGTATCATCCGCCCTTCCGGTGCCAGCACGCGCCACATCTCGCGCAGCAGGTGTCGGGTGTGATCGGCCACCTCCAGGCAATGTACGCCCAGCAGGCGATCAACCGAACCATCCGCCAGCGGCAGTCGATTGTCGTCGACAAGAACCGCTTGCGACGGCCCTTTTGTCGGCCAGCGCGCACATCCGCCCATGCTGTCGGGCACCAGCGATCCGAGATGGCTGACTTCACCGCGAAACGCGCCCAGAAACGGCGACGTGTAACCCAATCCCACCAGCGTCATGCCACTGAGGCCGCGCCAGCGCGCGCGGATGCGATGCGCCAGCATGCGGCGCACCGTCTGCCCCAGCGGCGTTGCATAAAAAGCCTGCAATTCGTCTGCGTGTGACTGCACCCGTATGTCCGTCCAGTTGCTTCAGCCGCCACTCTGACCGCTTCGCCCGCCAATTCAAGCCTTCGGCGCGATGACGTTGTCATACCTGCGCAGCACGGTTACCCTTTGCTTCATTCAATTTTCCATCAGAACTCGTCAGGGTGCCGCTCCGCATGACACCGAAGCTCGAAATCGAGCAGTTTCCTTGTCTGTCCGACAATTATGGCGTGCTGATCCACGATGCCGATGCAGGTGTAACGGCCTCGATCGATGCGCCCGACGCCGAAGAGGTGCTGGCGCAGCTGGCCGTCAAGGGCTGGAAGCTGACACACATATTCGTCACCCATCACCACAACGATCACACCGGCGGCATTCTGAAACTGAAGCAGGCGACAGGTTGCACAGTCAGCGGCCCGCGCGGTGAAGCCAATCGCATTCCCGGCATCGACAAAGCCGTCGGCGAAGGCGACACGCTGCGCTTTGGCAATTTCGATATCGAGGTTCTGGAAACCCCCGGCCACACGATTGGCCACATCGCCTACTGGTTTCCGGCTGCGAAAGTGCTGTTTGCCGGTGATGCGCTATTTTCTCTCGGCGCCGGACGCATCTTTGAAGGCACGCCGAAAGGGATGTGGCAGTCGCTGCAGAAAATCATGCGTCTGCCGCCCGACACCCAAATTTACTGCGGTCACGAATACACCCAATCCAACGCGCGCTTTGCACTGGCGCTGGAACCCGACAATCAGGCGCTCATCAATTTCGCCGCTCGCGTCGAGCAGCTCCGCGATCACAATCTGCCAACGCTGCCGACACGGCTTGACCTCGAAATGGAAGCCAATCCGTTTCTGCGTCCGCATTCGGACGCGATACGATCGCTGCTGGGCTTGAAGGATGCAGCGGACTGGGAAGTGTTCGCGGCTGTGCGCGAACTGAAAAACAGAAGCTGACACAATGAGCGAACTCTCCGCCGCCGACATCATCCGGATGCTCGATCTGAAGCCGCATCCCGAAGGCGGCCATTTCCGCGAAACCTTTCGCGACGAAAACACTATCGCGACCGACGACGGCGGAGCGCGCGCCGCATCGACAGCGATTTATTTTCTGCTGGGCCAGGGCGAGGTATCGCACTGGCATCGCGTTGACGCGGTGGAAATCTGGCATTGGCATGCCGGCGCCCCACTGCAGCTCTCCATCGCGCCGCCGGATGGAACGATCACCGATCTGATTGTCGGTTCCGATCTCGTCGAAGGAGAGCGCCCGCAAGGCATTGTTCCGCCGGGATACTGGCAGAGTGCGCGCAGTCTGGGCGCTTGGACGCTGGTTAGCTGCACGGTAGCGCCGGGATTTCTGTTCGAGAAGTTTGAACTCGGGCCGCCGGATTTTTCACCGCCACGCACGTGACCAAACATTGAACTGCACGGCGCGCCAGCTTGTGGCCATCCAGACAGCCCTTATGTTGCATCGAAACATCAGAATCGCGTTTTCCACCGCTAACGACCAACGCTGATCATCTCTAACCCACCGTTCGCACACAGTTTTCCAGCCTTGTTGGCTGTCAGACGGTTGCCGCGCATATGCGACTCACCAAATGGTTCTCGCAACGTGATTGCTACGGCCATGCGGGGGGATGTGGGTTATGAAACGCGAGTCGTCAGGGCCAATTCTGACAGCGGTGTTTGTCGACTACGACAACGTCTATCTGTCGTTGAAGCGCAAGAGTGAGGACGCTGCGAAGCGGTTCTCCAAGGATGCTGGCGCGTGGCTCAAAGAGATCATCAACGGATCTCTGATGACGGCGACCAACGCGCCGAAGGCCGATGCTGAGCGGCGTCTGGTTATTTGCCGCTGCTACGGCAATCCGGTTCCCCGCCGCAATCAGAACGACAACTCCACCGACATGAGCTCGTTCCCGTTCGTGCGCCATCACTTCCTGCGCGCCGGGTTCGAAGTGGTCGACTGCCCACCGCTGACTGCCCAGCTCAAGAATTCGGCCGACATCCGCATGGTCATGGATGTGCGCGATATCCTCACGCACGACACCCGCTTCGACGAGTTCGTTATCCTCTCCGCCGATGCCGACTTCACGCCCGTTCTGCACCGTCTGCGTTCCCACGCACGCCGCACGGTGATCTATTCGAACGATCACACCGCTGCGCCCTACACCGCCATCTGCGATGCTGAAATCCGCGAAGCCAATTTCCTGGCGCTGCTGACGGATGGCAGCAACAAGATTGCCGACCAGTCGGAAGCGCAGCAGCGTAGCGGTCAGCAGCAGGCGCTGCCGAGCGCAGCTTCCATCGAAGCCGTGCGCAAGGAAATCCTGACCGAAGTTGCAAACATCGTGCGCACGGCCGACCAGCCGGTGCCGCTTGAAGCGCTCGCCGACCGCTGTGTGCGCGTTCTTGGGCACGAAAAGACCGCAGGTTCGGCATGGGGTGGCACCGGAAGCTTCCGCGACCTGCTTTTGCGCGGTCTGCCGGAAGATATCCGGCTCACGGCCCAGCCGCCGTACTTTGTCTACGACGCCAACCGCGCGGCGCAGGCGAGTGCTCCGCGCATTGAAAACCGCGTGATGGAGCAGCCGCGCGCTGAGATGCAGCCCCGCGCAGAAATGCCGGTGCCGGCACAGCAGCCGCGCATGGACGCGCGCGTGGCACCACGGGCCGAGATGCCCGTTGCCGATCCCTCGCGCGCTGAAGGGTTGATGTCACAGCGTTCGCTGGCGCCTTTCTTTGGCCCACAGCAATCCAATCCCAATCACCGGCAAATCGCTGCACCCAACGATTACCCCAATCCGATGGAGCAGCATCAGCCGATGACCCCGGCTCAGCCCGAGACCCTCACGGGCCAGCCGGGGGCGTTCCGCCAGCCGCTGCAGCCCCAGCACGTGCCTCAGCCGCAGCAGGCCCCTGCACAGCATGCGCCGATGTCGCCGCGGACCGCACAGGGTGCTGCTTCGATCCAGCAGTCGATCGCTCGCATTCACGAGGCCAGCCAGGCCCCGACGCTGTCACCGCAGGACTACCGCACGCTGTTTGATGTGATGGCGCAGGAAATTTCTGCCAATGGTCTGGCAGGTCAGCAAACGCTGGCGAACATCGTGAAGCGCGCTGAGAGCGTTGGCATCGGCGTGCGCCGTGATGACGTCCGCTTTGTTCTCGATGTGGTGAGCGAGGCTGATCCCTGGTTCGATCAGGGTGCATCGCCCAGCCTGTTTGCATCACGGTTCCGCAACTTCGTCGTCGCGCGTTGCCGTGGACAGGGGCTCAATCTTTCCGCTGACGAGTTGGATCTCATCGAAGCATGGTTTGCTGCACCCGTGGCAGCAGCCCAGCCGCAGCAGCGTCAGCGCGCTCCGCAACAGCAGGATGGCTACGCGCCGACGTGGCAGCAGCAGCCCGGCATGGCCCAGCCATCGCAGACAGGCATGATGGATCCGTCAGGCCAGCAGGGCGACCCAAACCAGCGTTGGTGGGGCAATGAAGATACCGGACAGGCGACCGGAACGGGTGGAGACGACTTCCCTCGCATCATCCGTACCCGTCTGCGCGGATAAGAGACGCATAAACTTCAAGATCACTTCAACGGTCGGGGCTTCCCCGGCCGTTTTCTTTTGGGCTGCGGGCATCGGCGCATTCAAGCACTCCGAAAACGTCGCCGCCCCTGCGCCTGAGTGCACGCCACACTAAACACAACTGGCCAAAAAAAATGGCCGGACAGAAGCCCGGCCATTTCCAAAAACAGATCTTGGCTGCTGGCTTGGAGCCTTTCAGCGTTTCGTTGAATCGCCGAAAGGCTCTAGCTGTTTGTTTGGTCGTGCTTCTTGTCGGAAAACCGGTTCCCACTTTTCCGGAAGCACTTAGGTAGCCATGTAGTGGCCGCCGTTGATGTCGAAGCAGGCACCGGTGATGAAGCCGGCGCTGTCGGCAGCAAGGAACACCACGGCGCGCGCGATTTCGTCGGCTTCGCCCAGACGGCCGGCCGGAATCTGCGGAATGATCTTGGTGTCGAGCACTTCCTTCGGCACCGCTGCAACCATCTCAGTGGCGATGTAGCCCGGAGCGATGGTGTTGACGGTGATGCCCTTGGCAGCGCTCTCCGCGGCCAGAGCCTTCGTGAAGCCGTGTGCACCAGCCTTGGCGGCCGAATAGTTCGTCTGGCCCATCTGACCCTTGCGGCCGTTGATGGACGAAACGTTGATGATGCGGCCGAAGTTGCGCGCGCGCATGCCGTCGATCACCGGACGCGACATGTTGAACAGGCTGTCGAGATCGACGTTGATGACCTCGTTCCACTGCTCCTTCGTCATGCGGTGAAGCATGGCGTCGCGCGTGATGCCGGCGTTGTTGACGAGAATGTCAACCGGGCCAACTTCCTTCGTCACCTGCTCGATACCAGCGGCGCAGGCGTCATAGTCGCCAACGTTCCACTTGAAAACAGGAATGCCGGTTTCGGCCTGGAACTGCTGCGCGGCGGCGTCATTGCCAGCATAGTTGGCGGCGACGCGGTAGCCCGCATTCTTCAGGGCGACGGAAATTGCGTGGCCAATACCACGCGTACCACCCGTCACCAGGGCAACACGAGCCATGAAGAACCTCCCTCGATTGGTCTCTTGATTTGGATAATGACGATTTCAGTGATGCGATAAAAAACGGGGCCCGACGCTAAGCGTCAAAGCCCCGTTCTTTAAATCAGTCGCGTGCAACGCACATGGCGATACCCATGCCGCCGCCGATGCAAAGCGTGGCAAGGCCCTTCTTGGCGCCGCGACGCTTCATTTCATGCACCAGCGTGGTCAGCACGCGGGCGCCGGAAGCACCGATCGGATGACCGATGGCAATCGCGCCGCCATTGACGTTGACCTTGTCCGTGTCCCAGCCAACGCCCTTGTTGACTGCGCAGGCCTGCGCAGCGAACGCTTCGTTGGCTTCGACGAGGTCGAGATCCTTGGCATCCCAACCGGCCTTCTCCAGAGCCTTCTTGGAAGCCGGGATCGGGCCCGTGCCCATGATCGACGGATCAACGCCGGCCTGCGCCCACGAAACGATGCGTGCGAGCGGCTCGATACCGCGCTTCTTGGCTTCGGCGGCAGTCATCAGCACCAGCGCAGCGGCACCGTCGTTGATGCCCGATGCGTTACCGGCGGTGACAGTACCAGCCTTGTCGAAAGCCGGACGCAGCTTCGCAACGCTATCCAGCGTGGCGCCGTCGCGAATGTACTCGTCCTCTTCGACGATGACGTCGCCCTTGCGGCCCTTGACGGTGACGCCGACGATTTCATCCTTGAACTTGCCGGCCTTCTTCGCGGCTTCAGCCTTGTTCTGCGAAGCGACGGCGAAGTTGTCCTGATCTTCGCGCGAGATCTGCCACTGGCGAGCAACGTTCTCGGCGGTGGTGCCCATGTGGTAGTTATTGAACGCGTCCCACAGGCCGTCCTTGATCATCGTGTCGACGAACTTGACGTCGCCCATCTTGGTGCCGTTGCGCATGTGAGAAGCATGCACCGACTGGCTCATGTTCTCCTGACCGCCTGCAACGACGATGCTGGCATCGCCTGCAAGGATCTGCTGGGCACCGAGGGCGACAGCGCGCAGGCCCGAGCCGCAAACCTGATTGACCGTGAAGGCCGGGCTGTCGACCGGGATACCGGCGCCAATCGAAGCCTGACGGGCCGGGTTCTGGCCCTGGGCGCCGGTCAGCACCTGGCCGAGGATCACTTCCGACACGTCACCCGGCTCAACCTTGGCCCGCTCGAGCGCGGCCTTGATCGCGATCGTGCCGAGGTCATGGCCGGCCACAGTCGCGAGGGAACCATTGAATGAGCCAACTGGAGTGCGCGCCGCGCTCGCAATGACGATGGTTGTATTGTCGTCGCTCATTCGGGAAGGCTCCTTTTGTGAAGAATGTGGAGTTTGCGAATTGGGGCGCCACGCCCAAGGCGGGCAGCACCCGTTAAAACTGGGGGCCGGCCCGGCCGTGGCGTAAACCACGAATTACCAAAGCTTAGGCTTGCCGCCAGCTAATGCGCCATCTGGCTGCAACGGTCAACACAAACGGCTGGCCCATGCGGTCCGGGGTGTGTTACGCTGCCGCGGTGCAAAATACGTCTGGCGGCTCTCAGGAATGTTGAACAAACCCGACCCCTCTGCCGAAAAGAAAGAAGCGGTTGTCATAAAGAAATATGCCAACCGCCGGCTCTACAATACAGAAACGAGCACCTACGTGACGCTCGAGGATCTGGCTGCGATGGTTCGATCCGACCGCGACTTCGTCGTTTACGACGCCAAGTCCGGCGACGATCTCACGCACTCCGTCCTGACACAGATCATCGTTGAGCAGGAGAACCGCGTCGGCGGTCAGACCCTGCTTCCCGTGCCGTTCCTGCGTCAGCTCATTCGTTTCTATGACGACAGCATCGGTCGGATGGTGCCGGGATATCTCCAGTTCAGCATGGAGAATCTGGTCAAGGATCAGGAGAAGCTGCGCTCGCAGTTCACTTCCGCATTCTCCAATCCGACAGCTGCATTCGAGGTTTATCAGGACCTCGCGCGCAAGAACATGCAGATGTTCGAGCAGGCGGTCTCGATGTGGAGCAATCCATTCACGCAGGGCATGCCCGGCGCGCCCAAGCCTCCGGGTGCGCAGCCACCACAGGCACGGCCCCAGCCTGCTCCAGCTCCCGCCGCAGCAAAAACATCGGCGGAGTCCGGCTCTGATATTGACGACCTGAAGGCACAGCTCGCCAGCATGCAGCAGAAGCTGGACAAGCTTTCGCAGGATCGCGACTAGCGCCTAAAACAGCGCATTTCCGGCGCTGCTGCGGCGTTAGCTTCCTGCTGATCAGCACATCTCGACACAAAGAAAAACCCCGCTGGCCAGGCCCGCGGGGTTTTTCTTTATTTGCAGCGTTGCAGTTCGTGCGCTCGCTGAATGATTGGCGTTCGCACGTCAGCCAGCGTCAATGCTCCATGCCACCGATGGCAAGGTCGCGGCGCGCAACGCGGATGCCGATGGTGAAGCCGGCGATGACGTCGATAGCCGTCGCAACGGTGATGAGGAAGAACGTCGACGTAGCCGCCAGCGGAGCAAGCAGGAACTCGATGAGGCAGACGACGAACAGCACCATCGACAGGCCGTGATCGACGAGCGACGACGTGGACGTGTAGGTCGACTTGATGAGCTCAGCGAACAGCAGGAACAGCGTCAGCAGAATGATCGCGTCGCCAACCTTGAAGCTCCAGTGTCCACCGCTCAGCATCGGCAGTTCAAACAGCGAATTGCCCAGAACCTCAGTGCCGCCGGAAACGAACACAACGGCGTTGTAGATGATCAGAGCAAAGACGATCGACGGGATGGACCGGAGCGACATAACGCATTCCCCCTATTGGCCAGCACTGGCCGGAGCACGAGCACAACGGGCGAAAATTGCCCGCCAGCGGTTTCAGATGCCTACTTCTGCCCCGACATTACGCCGATTTCTGGCCATTTCCGGAGCGGCAGAATTTTTTCGCGCAACGCCCTGAATTCGGCATGACATTGCAGCGCACCACAGATGCGGCACGCTGTCTCAATGCGTCAACCCACAATTTTTTGCGCCCGGAACATGATTCCGGGCACCAAAAAAGGATCAGACGTCAGCCTTGGGCTCAAGAATCTGGCGACCGCGATACTTGCCGGTCTTCAGATCGATGTGGTGCGGACGGCGCAGCTCGCCCGAATCCTTGTCTTCGACATAGGACGGGTTAGCGATTGCGTGATGAGAACGGCGCTGGCCCTTCTTCATGGGCGATACTTTTTTGCGCGGAACGGCCATTTGAGTAAACTCCGAGGTGAAAGTCGGGCTGGCGCGGAGCCAAAGACACCGCTGCCGGGCCTTTCGGGCCCTGCAAATCCCGACTGTGAAAGCGAATATCCACTAAGCGCCCCTCGGCGGCAAAGCCAGCGGGAAGCCTGTTGGGGCGCCTTATACTACATTCTTCGCCGAGTTCCAGTGGTCTGGCGTTGTCATGGAAGACAGCCGCACCACCTCACAAAGCGTTAACGCCCTTGGCTAATGCACGAAAGCACGCCACGGGCACCCGCCGCACGCTGCTGAATGACGCCAGCGCGCTTGCGCACCAGCGGCCCCGGGCGGCCGGCATTGCGCACAATCGGGTTCGGCAGCGAGACCGCCAATTGCGCCGCCTGACGGGCCGTAAGCTCGGAAGCGGGGCGCTTGAAATGGGTGCGCGATGCCGCCTCGGCCCCGAACACCCCCGGCCCCCATTCGACGACATTCAGATAGACTTCCAGTATCCGCGCCTTGGGCCAGGTTAGCTCGATGGCCACGGTCAGCGGCACTTCGACCATCTTGCGCAGGTAGCTCTTCGTCGGCAGCAGAAACAGGTTTTTCGCCAACTGCATGGTTATGGTGCTGGCGCCGCGCGGATAGCCGCCGCCCGACCGCCGGATGGCGTTGGCCATCTCCTCAAGATCAATGCCCCAGTGCTGGCAGAAGCGCGAATCCTCCGACACGACAACCGCGCGCTGCAGGTTGGGCGAAATCTGCTCCAGCGGCACCCACTGCTTCTGGATCGAAGTTCCGGTCAGCCACTGCTGCGCCATCAGCATGGAAAACGGTGGATTTACAAAGCGATATAGAACCACCAACGCCAGCACGAACGCAAACCAGCCCACCAGCACAAAGAAGCCGATGCGCGCCACTCGGTAGGTAAAGGCCTTCCAGCCCCGTCGCCCCGGTTGCCCGGCGGCTGGCGCTGCGGAGGATGGGCTCTGCCAACTGATATCAGCTGCATGGGCCGCAGACGCAAACGCAGGAGCCGCCATCGCTGCCGCCTGCGGCTCCGACCACATGCGGCTGAAGTCGGGCTCTGTGAAGTCGGGCTCTGGCGCAGCGGCTGCCGGCGCCGGAGCCGCCTCTATGCTCGGCGTCCAATCGCTATGTGAATCCGGGTGGAGCGACAGCTTCGATGCCGGAGGGTTTATCGGCGCATCCAGCGAGGGCAGCGCCGGCTCCGGCGCCCGCCAGGAACCGATATCAGGCCCCGTTACAGGCTCGGACATCTCGGGCAGGAACGGTGCCGCATCATCGGCGGTATTGGCATCGGCCGGCGCAAAGCCGAACACAGCGTCTGCATCGTTGCTGCTGGCCGTTGCCTCAGCCGCAACCAATGCAGGCGATGCATTGCGCGCCACAGGCTCCGCAGCGCTCTCTACGGCCTCGTCGTCGTTATCGCCTGCCGCAAAGCCCGCCACAGCAGCGCCCGCTGGCGTTGGCTCCGGGGCCTCATTCGCAGGATTGCCGGCCTTCACAACATCAGCAAAGTTTGCTGCGGCCTGCGAACCGAAATTTTCATCAGCCGCCACCATTTGCGAGGCTTCCGGGGCGCCATCAGATTGTGCCGTTTCCAGGGGATCGGGCCATGGCTCCAATGCAGGAACGCCTTCGGCTTCTGGCGCTGGCGCGGCGTGATCCACTAATGCGGCTTCGTCCGGCACGATCGGCGACTGGACCACCTGCGGATTGCTCGTCCCATCCGCTCCATCAGAAAACACGTCCGGCTGCGGGGCGATTGAGATCGGTGCCGGCGGCAAGGAAAGCTCAGGAGCAGGCTCAGGCACTTGGCTCGGCGCAGGTTCGGCGGGGTGCCCCACATGGTCCAGCTCGTCACCGGCGGCCGCTGCAGCAGCTTCGCTGGGCTGGCTATCCGCATTCGGGCCGATCATGCTGCTGAAGCCTAAGAATGGCCCCTCGCCCGCCGGCCCCTCGGCTGTTCCCAAGGGCGGCTGCGGCGCTGCATACGCCTCAACGCCAGCGACAGTCCCATCCTGATCCGATGGCTTAGACTGCCCATCCGGGGACGCGGGAAAGGCCTTGGCGGGCGGCCGTGGAGGATCGGACCTTTCCATACTGTGTTTGCGTCGCTCCGATGCTATATGCGCGGCTTGTCTCACCGCTCTAGGGCCGTTCCGCTCCTGATGGAATCAGGAAACAGCTCTAGCCAGTTTTTCCATCGCGCTTTTTGGAAAATCGGTTCCCATTTTCCGGAAGCACTCTAGCGCCCATCCGCTTCTGGCGCGCTGGTCCGATCGCAGTTAGGTAGCCAAAAATGACCTTTGTGCAAAGGCTCGCCACCGGGGCGGAGCGGATCGAACAGCACCTCGCGGAAATGCTTGCAAAATACGGGCCGCAAAAAGGCAGCCGACTGAACGCTGCCATGGGCCATGCGCTGCTGGGCGGTGGCAAGCGGTTCCGCCCGTTTCTGGTGATCGAGAGCGCGGCGCTGTTCGGCGTTCCGACCGAGAGCGCGCTTGATGCGGCTGCCGCATTCGAGTGCGTTCATTGCTATTCGCTTGCCCATGACGACCTGCCGTCGATGGACAACGATGATCTGCGCCGGGGGCGTCCCACGGTTCACAAGGCCTTCGACGAATGGACCGCCATTCTTGCCGGCGATGCATTGCTGACATTGGCGTTCGAGATCATGGCAAGCGAGAGCGCACACGCAGATCCGGTGGTTCGTGCACAGATGGTGGCCCTGCTGGCGAAGGCCGCTGGCGGTCGCGGCATGGTGCTGGGACAGATGCTCGATCTTGAAGCGGAAAAACGTAACGAACCTGCACGGCCGAGCGCTGATCACATCCGCCATCTGCAAGCGCTGAAAACCGGCGCGCTGATTGCTTCGGCATGCGAAGCCGGTGCAGTGCTGGGCGCAGCCTCGCCCGTCCAGCGTGACGCGTTGCGCACCTACGGCGAAAATCTGGGGCTGGCGTTTCAGATTGCTGACGACCTGCTCGATGCCGAAGGCGACGCCGCAACCATGGGCAAGGCTGCGGGCAAGGACGCAGCGGCAGGCAAGGCAACGCTTGTCGATCTCATCGGCATCGACAATGCACGCGCGCAGCTTTCTGAAGCAGTACGCTGCGCTGAAGCAGCGCTGGCACAGTTTGGCGAACGCGCCTCACCTCTCATTCAGGCGGCACACTTCGCGGCTAAACGCGAGCACTGACCGCAAACAAAAAAGGCGCTCCGAAGAGCGCCTTTTGCAATGTGGTGCGATCGCGGCGCGCTGCGCTTTACAGCCTCAGCGCTGGATTCAGAAGCGGTAGTTGAGACCCACGCGCGCACTATGGAAATCGGTCTCGGTCGTGTAAGTGCCGGATGGCGTCGAGAACGTCTCGCTGCCGAGATCGACATAGAGATATTCGCTCTTCAGCGACCAGTTCGGCGCAAACGCCCACTCGATACCACCGCCAACCGTGTAACCGGTCTGGATTTCGCTGCTGGAAATGCTGGTGGTCGGCGACATACCGTTGAACTGCACATCGGCGAAGGCGAGACCGCCGGTTACATAGAGCAGTGCCGGACCGGCTGCATAACCGATACGGCCGCGCAACGTTGAGAACCAGTCGACGTCACTCGTCACACCGGTGAAGCCGCTGCTGAGCACGGTTGAATCGCTGAGATCAGCACTCTGAATATCCCATTCGACGCCAAGCACCAGCGAATTAAATTGCGCGTTGTAGCCGATCTGGCCGCCGCCGAACCAACCGTCCGGATTGGTGTTGCCAACGCCGCCGCCGATACCGTTGAAGGAAACGGCGTTATCGTTGCCCCAGCCATAACCGGCGTTGACGCCCATGTAGAGGCCTTGCCAGTTCCATACGCCACTTTGCACCGGCACATAGGCCGGCTCGTAGTAAGGCTCGGCACGCGGCGGATTATAGGGGCCAAGATCGGCGGCTAGCGCGCCACTGGACCACGCAGCGGCGGCAACGCCTGCAAGCAGCAATCTGTTCATGGCGAGGGGTTCCTGATTTTTGCGGATGTTTGTTCGTTTTGAAGCCACGCGTTAACGCTCCGGCAGCAAAAAAGTTCATCGAATTAACCAATTCGATGACGTCGCTTCGAGCTTAGGATTTGCCAATGGCGTGAGCTTGGCAGGGACGTGGCGAAGCTGCCCCATTTCCGGGATGAATGTGGCCACAACGCGCCGCTCAGATAGCGGCATCAGCCCTAACAATCGGCTAAGAATGCGGCGGGGTATTCGGGGCCACTGCGGAAGGGTGCGGAGGGCGTGTCGCCCCCCGGTTACATGCCGCCGCCGACGCCAGGTCCACCCTTCTGCGATTCACGCGGGTCGCCGGACTCTGCCTTCTTGTGCTCGAAGATCTGTTCGGCGTTAGCGCGCGCGCCAGCGACCTGATTAGCGGTCAGACGGCACGAATTGTCCTTGTCCAGAAGCGCGAACGCGCGATTGGGCTTATCGACGAATTCGGTGCGATCAACTTTGCCGTCGCCGTTGGCGTCGTAGTAGCTGAAGTCCACGGTCTGGAACATGCGATCGGTGGAGATGATCTTGGCGTATTCCGTGCGGTCCAGGCTGCCATCGCCGTTGCCGTCGGCGGCGTTAAACAGCTCGGTGGCGTATTCCTTCCACTCCTCGCACGTCACCACGCCGTCGCGGTTACGGTCCCAGCCGCCAGCGGCGGAGAGAAACACGCGGTCGGTATCGGGAAGGCTTGAGCCGGAGCATCCGCCAAGAGCGACAACCGCCGCACCCAGCGCCGCAGCCGTCAGGATTGTCCGCGAGCCGAGGCGCACCGTGGGCGTTTTGATTGTTGTTGTCATTCGTATTCCCCCACGGGTTGCGGCAGCGCCCTATGCCGTATGGCGCTCCTGCGTCTCCACATCAACAGCCTTGGAGTTCCCAAACCGGCGTTCGATGTAGTCCTCCACGATTTTCTGGAAGTCCGCCGCGATGTTCGGGCCACGCAATGTCATGGCCTTCTCGCCGTCGATGAACACCGGCGCGGACGGCGTCTCGCCCGTGCCCGGCAGCGAAATGCCGATGTCAGCCTGCTTGGATTCGCCCGGCCCGTTCACAATGCAGCCCATGACGGCGAAATTCAGGGTCTCGACGCCCGGATAACGCCGGCGCCAGTCCGGCATCCGGTCGGTGATCATGTCCTGCACGTTGCGGGCAAGTTCCTGGAACACGGTGGACGTGGTGCGGCCGCAACCGGGACAGGCCGTCACCACCGGCATGAACGAGCGCAACCCCATCGACTGCAGGATTTCCTGCGCCACTCGCACTTCCAGCGTGCGCGCGCCACCCGGCTCCGGCGTCAGCGATACGCGGATCGTGTCGCCAATGCCCGCCTGCAGCAGAATGCCGATGCCGGCCGTGGAGGCGACAATGCCCTTCGAGCCCATGCCCGCTTCCGTCAGGCCGACGTGCAGCGCGTATTCACTGCGCGCCGCCAGCATGGTGTAAACGCTGACGAGATCCTGCACCGCCGACACCTTCGCCGACAGGATGATGTCGTTAGCGGTCATGCCGAGTTCTTCGGCACGCGCCGCTGAAATCAATGCCGATTGCACGATGGCTTCGTGCATCACCGCGCGCGCATCCCTAGGCTCTGCCGCGCGTGCGTTCTCATCCATCAGCCGCGTCAGAAGTTCCTGATCCAGCGAGCCCCAGTTGACGCCGATACGCACCGGCTTTTTCCAGTGCAGCGCCGTGTCTATGATGGCGGCGAACTGGCGGTCCTTCTTGTCCTTGAAGCCGACGTTGCCCGGATTGATGCGATATTTCGCTAGCGCTTCCGCTGCGGCTGGATTGTCCGCCAGCAACGTGTGGCCGTTGTAGTGGAAGTCGCCGATCAGCGGCACCGAAACGCCCTGCTTCGCCAGCCGGTCGCGGATGTGCGGCACAGCCTTCGCCGCCTCGTCACGGTCCACCGTCAGCCGCACCAGCTCCGACCCGGCCCGGGACAGCGCCGCAACCTGCGTCACGGTGGATTCGATATCGGCGGTGTCGGTGTTGGTCATCGATTGCACGACGACGGGGGCGCCGCCCCCCACAGTAACGCCCGAGACGCGGACGGAATGGGAGGAGCGCCGGGGAGCAATCAAGAGAGTGGCCGTAGCCTGCATGGCTTGCATATCCGCCATTGGCACCAAGGGTCTAACTAGAGCACGATCCCGTTTCTTTAAACCGCGATGTGGCTCTCGTCGTTATGAGACCGATGATTCACGCTGCGGGCTGACAGGGTCCGCAGCGATCATGGTCTAATGCAGCTGCCACCGATTGGCCAGAGGGCTGGCATCGGCTGGCGTCGGTTAATCCTTTATCGCGTGGCCCCGCTGCCGCGACCCAGCGCCGCCCAGCTCAGAGAAAGCGCGGCCACAAGCGACATTACGATCACGATCGAGGGGCCACCGGAGGCGTCGAAGGCAAACGACAGCCATAGCCCCACCACCACACTGGCGACCGCAATCAGAGCCGTCAGCAGCACCATCCGCTCCGGCGTGCCGGCAAGGGGACGCGCCGCCACGGCTGGCACCACCAGAAAGGCCATGACCAGCAGGATGCCGACGATCTTCATCGCGACGGCGATCGTCACCGCCAGCAGGAATATGAACGCGGCGCGGATCCTGTCGCGCTTCACGCCCTCGGCCGCAGCCAGCTCCTCGTGTACCGCCAGTCGCAGCAGCGGTTGCCACAGCAGCAGGATGCCAGCCAGCACGATGGCCCCGCCGACATAAATGATCGTCACATCAGTCGAGCTGACCGCGAATACGTCGCCAAACAGAAACCCGGCGAGATCGACCGGCGGTCCATCCAGCATCGAGGTTGCGATGACGCCAGCGGCAAGCGCGGCATGGTGCAGAAGGCCCAGCACGGAATCGAGGCCGACCAGTTTCTGGCGGCCGAACCACAGCAGCAGCGCCGCCACCAGCAAAGCAACCACCAGCACGCCCCAGGTGACATCCATATGCAGCGCAAGGCCCAGCGCGACGCCGATCAGCCCGGCCTGCGCAACCGTCTCGCCAAAGTAGGCAAGACGCTGCCACACGACGAAGCATCCGAGCGGAGCCGCGACGATTGCCAAACCGATACCGGCCAGCAGCGCCCGCAGAAAGAAGGGTTCAAATATCAGCACGCGCTGCCGCCCTCCGGGCTGTCGCTATCGTTGTCGCCCGAGGCGGGATGGGGCATCCCGGCCAGGTCATGGTGGTGATCGTGTTCATGCCGATAGATGCCGAACGCCCGCGCCGCCTGCGGGCCGAACAGACGACCATAGGCCGGATGCTGCGCCACCGCCTGCGGCACCCCCGAGCAGCACACATGGCGATTGAGGCAGACCACGCGGTCAGAGCGCGCCATCACGATATGCAGATCGTGCGAAACCAGAAGCACGCCAAAACCGGCTTCATCGCGCAGACGCCCGATCAGGTTGTAGAGATCGGCTTCGCCGCTGTAATCGACGCCCTGCGCTGGCTCATCAAGCACAAGCAGGTTCGGCTTACGCAGCAGCGCACGGGCCAGCAAAACGCGCTGCAACTCGCCGCCGGAAAGCTGGCCGAGCTGCTGCTGCGCCACCGATGCAGCATCCACCTGCCGCAGCAGATCCTCAACCCGACCACCGTTGCGGCCAAGGCCAAGCGTCAGGAACCGCTCGACCGTCATCGGCACGGATACATCGCTGTCGAAGCGCTGCGGCACATAACCGATGCGCAGATCGGCCCGCCGATGCACCTCACCGCGCGTCGGCTTCTCCAGGCCCAGCAATACGCGCACCAGCGTCGACTTGCCCGCACCGTTGGGGCCGATCAGCGTAACGATCTCGCGCTCGTTGATGTCGAGGTTCACGTCGATGAGCTGGTCGCGCCCGCCGCGCGTTACGCTAACCCCACGGGCGGAAATGAGCGCGTCGGGATTGAACGCGGGCGTCTCTCCGGCACAGTTATGATCGGCCTGGGCGTGCGCGCATCCGTGGCTGGACGCGTGACCGCACGCGTTCGGAGCCGCCGCTGCGGCTGTCAGGTTTGTATCCGTGCCGGCCATGTGCGTCAGTCCTTACCCGGCCGGCACGCTTCGCATAGGCCCGAGACCTCGACGAACTTCACGCGCGGCTGAAAGGATGCTGCAGCGGACAGCCGGTCGATCGTTTCAAAAATACCGTCCGAGTCCACTTCCTGCACTCCATTGCAGTTCTCACAGGCCAGGAAGATGGGACGACGCCCAGTGCGGTGTTCGATGCGACGGCAGGCAAAGAAAGCGTTCTTGCTTTCCAGCCGGTGAATGACACCAGCTTCCAGCAGCGCATCTATCGCACGATAAACCGAGATCGGCGCCAGCCGCGTACCCTTCTCTGCCAGCCGCGCAAGAATATCGTATGCGCCGATCGACGCGTGGGTGGCCGCAATCTCCGCGAAAACGTCCTGGCGCAGCTGCGTGAAACGCAAGTTCTTTTCCATGAATGCCTGTTGGGCCCGTTCGACCGCCTTAGCCAGCTTCCGCTCCATCTGAGCGGACGGCATAGGCCCGTTCGGCTTGGCTTGCGCCTCGGTCATCGCGACTTCCCAATTGCTCCGGGCAAATTCGGAAACGTTACTTTATACCACCGGGCCGCCGGGGCATAGCCGCGACACCGCCCGCAGAATCCCTCCTTCAGAGCATCCCTTTTCCGCCACCATCGTGTGTTTGCTAACTGATTGCAGAAACAGAACAACGGCGGCAGGCACCGGGCAGGCCTGGCGAATGTCTTGCCCCGCTCCCTAGCGTATTGATTATTCGAGAACGACAACGCGCATATGCATTCTCCATCGGCGTACATCGTTGCGGCGCGGCGCACCGCCATAGGCCGCATTGCCGGACTGCACAAGAACCGTCGCGCTGAAGATTTGTGCGCGCCTCTGGTCGAAGTCGCGCTGAGCGACAGCGGACTTGAGGCCGGCAGCATCGACGAGTTCATTGTCGGCAACACCACCGAAGGCGGCAACCCGGCCCGTCTGATCGCGCTTGCGGCTGGCCTGCCCGAGCACGTGCCTGCCGCCACGCTAGACCGGCAATGCGCGTCAGGGCTCGATGCGATCCTGGCCGCAGTGCGAGCCATATCGCTCGGCGAGGTCAACGCCGTCGTTGCCGCCGGAGTTGAAGCCATCTCCACCGCGCCGTGGCGGGTCGCAAAGCCCCGCAACCTGACGCAACTGCCGCGTTTTCTCAGCCCGGAACCGGGCTCGGGTGAGGAGCGGGACGGCCCCGCCCATCTGGAATCCACCGAAGCGCTGGCAGCAAAGTTCGGCATCGGCCGGGCAGAGCAGGACGCCTACGCGTTACGTTCGCATCTCAAGGCCGAGCAGGCCCGGGAAGCAAAGCGGTTTGTCGGCGAAATATCGCCACTGCGCTCCAATCCTGAGGAAGCGCGCGACCAGAGTTCCATCGCGCCCGACTTCAAAGACCTCGCCCAGCAGGCGCCCTTTCTGCCGGACGGCACATTGACGCCAGCCAACACCGCTTCCCTGCACGATGGCGCGTCAGTGGCGATCGTCGTCTCGCAGGATGTGTGGGCGTCGCTCGGCAAGCCACGTGGCCTACGCTTTCTCAGCCATGCTGCGCGCGGCGTTTCCCCTGAACATGAAGCGTCAGCGCCGATTGAGGTGATGCAACGCCTCGCGGGCGGCCCACGCCCGTTCAGCGTTGCTGATCTGGGTTGCATAGAGCTGAATGAAACTTCGGCCGCGCAGGCCATCGCTTTCGCCCGCAGCCTTGAGCTTGACGAAGACCTGTTGAACGCCGACGGCGGCGCTATCGCCCGTGGTCATCCCCTGGGCGCGGCGAGCTCGGTGCTCGTCACGCGACTTTTCACCCGCATGGCACGCGGGGAAAGCCGAGGCGGCTCGCTCGGTGTGGCCGCGCTTGGTGTTGCTGGCGGCATGGGACTTGCCGCACTGTTCGAGGCAGTCTGAGGAGAGCGCGCCAGTATTTTGCAGGGCATGCCGCGTTATCCTGCCGCGGCAACGTCATTTGCTACATGTCTCAAAGACCTGACGAATAATACGTCGACCGATATTCTTGCCGGCCGCATTTTGTGCCTTGAAAGCATCTTCTGTGCCCGGCCGATGCTGCGGATTCACCAGCCGGAACGACATTAAAAGCTCTCCATGAAACCTTGATCGCCCAATTCCTGCCAATAAGTGGTCCGGTGCTGTACCTATCCTGCATCGCGTGACCTTTGCGCCGCTGTGATAAAAGCAGCAGAGGGCACGTACTGCGGCCGCCCGATGGGACAGGAAACCGATGGACTTCAGTCAGGCAGTTGATGCCGTGATGGCGAACCCGGCCGGGTACGCCAGATATGTTTTGATTGCCGTGCTGGTGATCGCCGCGACGGTCGCCATGTTCAAGGTTGGACCGCGGCTTTGGCGCGTGATCGAGGACGTGTTCTTCACCAACTGGCAGCTCGCGATGCTGGGCTCAGCCGCGATCGCGCTTTCGCTGGCGGGCGGCTGGACCACATGGGACGGCATGACGAACTTCACCGGCGAACCGGTGCTGTCGCTGATGTTCACCTTCGGCATTCACTGCGTGATGCTGATCAGCGCCTGGCTGATCGGCGAAACCTTCGCCACCGGCATGAACACCGTTGCGCGCTCGGGCCTTGCCCGCGTCACCGCTCCGCTCATCGTCATTCTAATACTGGGTGCCGCGCTGCTGATCGCGGGCATCGCCGTTTATCAATACAATTACGGCCTTGATACCGGCTACGTCATCAACACGCTGCTGGCGGGCGGAGCGGTGTTGTGCGTGCTCGGCCTCATCGTTGTGTTCGCGCGCACCGATGTCGTCGCACCGTACGCACAGGCGCTGCGCATCATGGCCAAGAACTCGATGCTGTGGGTGATGTTTCTCGCCACCATGGCGACATCGGTGTTCTTCTCGTTCGACAGCCGCTTCAACGTCGTGTTCCCGCAGGACCAGCGCGAGCGCGTTTCCGAGTTGCGTGCTACCAATCAGGTATCCGCCATCATCGCCGATATTGGCGCTACCATCGCCAACGAAGAGCAGGTGCAAACATCGTCGCTGTTCCAGAGCGAAGGCTGGCACAAGTATGAAGACCAGCTCGACCGGCTGGCATCGATTGCGCAGGATTCCTCAGGCGAGATCGAGCGTTACTTCAACGATCAGATCGAGACCCGCAACCGCTCCATCATGGAGCAGCAGGAGCGTATCGCCACCGCACAGAGCGGACAGGCAGGCCTGAGCAGCAAGAAGACCAGCATCACGGACGAACTTGCGCGCCTTGAGAGCGACCGCTCCACACTCGCCGCCGATCATTCGGCCGCAAAGACCGAGCTCGATACGCGCGCCAAGGCGATCGATGCCAAGCGCGTCGAGGCTATGGCCGAGAGCAAAGGTGTCGAAGGCACGCTGAAGGAAGGCCGCGGGCCGGTATATCGCCAGCTGATGGGCGATCTATCGCGCATGCAGGCCGCATACAAAATTCAGGACGATCGCGTTAAGGACGCCAAGAAGCGGCTCGACACCGCCGACACGCGCATCGCGCAGATCAAGCGCGAGCTGGCGTCCATCGACGGTGAACTGGCGAAGTATAAGGGCGAGCAGGAAACTGCGTCCCAGCGCATCGGCATGATGCAGACCGACACCGGCGGTGAAGACGCAGCCCCGCGCGTCGATCCCGGCCGGGTGCTGCCCGCGTTCGAAACAGCACGCGCCGAGTTCCGCCAGTCGCCCGCCGCCGAGCGTCTTGCTCTGGTGCAGCAACGCTGCACCCAGCTTTACAGCGCGATGTATGCCGCTGACGTCACCAAGCAGAAGGTGGCCGGCATCGATTGCGATCCCAAGCAGGCGAGCGAAGCAGCAGCCGCGCTGTTCACCCTGCAGGCCGGCGTGAAAACCTTCAACGCCAACTGCGTCGGTGGCGACAAGCTGGCTGCCCAGCGCTCCACCGATGCGCTGTTCGGCTTCGCGGTGAAGTGTCTTTCCGACAGCGGCCTGCCCAGCCAGAAAACCGACGAGCTGCGCGGCACGATTGCGTTCGCCGAAATGAACCGCGACGACCGCGCGCATCGCTTCGTTGTTTCGTGGAACGCGTTTCAGGATGGCAACCGCCTCGCCTACCTTGCCCTCGCGATCGCCATTGGCATCGACTCGCTCATCTTCATGACCGGTCTTTTCGGCGCCAACGCTGTGCGCTCGCCGCTGGCTGACGTGCCCACCAGCAAGGGCCGCAACTCGCAGCAGCTTGAAGCGATCATCGAGAACGCGCTGCTGCCGGATACCTTCGACAATGCTCGCGCCGCGCTGGATGCCATGCGGCCAATCACCAACGCCGACGGCTACATGGCCGAGGTGCGCCCGGAGCTGCTGGAACCACACACGCGCCATCAGGTGATGAATGTGCTGAACGCAGGCGCCACCATCAGCGCAGTTGCGGTAGATGCCGCCACCAATCGCTATCTGGTGCGCTCGGAGCTGTTCGAGTTCCTGTCCATCGTTGCCAAGCGCTCGTTCGAAGCCAATCGCGACAACGTCGATCTGGCCGAGCTGGAGAAGATTGTCGGCGTGGCACTGCTGCCGGATCTCAACCGCAACGCTGAAATCGTGCTGTCGTATATGCAGCCGATCGATCCGGAAAAAGGCTTCACCGCAGAAATCAATCTGGCCGAAGTGCTGGACGAAGATCGCCGCATCGTGCGCTCAACGCTTAATGCCGGCGCTACACTCGGCCGCGTGCAACGGGCGGGCAAAGACACCGGCTATTACTACATCCACCGCGATCTCTATAAGACGCTGGCACGCATCCGCGCCCGCACGCTGTCAGCTAACATCGCACAGCCGCGACTTGCTCAGGCCGATGCACCCGCTGCGATTGCGCAGCAGGGTCAACACTTCGGCGGATCACTTACGCAGCGCGCGCCCGCTATCGAACACATGTTGCCCGACGATGAGTTTTCGCCAACCGAAATCCGTGAAGGCTTCGTCACCCGGCTGCTGACCGCCATGCGCATAGAGCCGGCGGCCTGGAACCGCACGCCCGGCAATGCTCTGGTGACCGCCATCGCCGCCAACGAAGCGTTCGTGCGGGCGCGGCGCATCAATACCGCGCTCGACAGCGCCATGCGCCAGCGCGAAGACGAGGCCCGCACATCGTTCGACGAAGCTTACACGCTGATGAAAGGCAAGCTGCACGGTCCGCAGGCCGGTTGGGACAGGCAGATGCTGGACGATGCGTATCATGATCTGGCGCAGAGCTGGCCGGTGCTGATGATGCTGCCCAACGGCCCGTTCGAAACCGTGCTGCGCGATATGGTCGAGGATCTGGAAGCTGACGCAGGCGACGGACGCCTCACCGGCGAACAGCAAGCGCTGTTCGACATCACACGCACGATGCTGCAGGCATTCCGCGCCAACAACCGCGCCAACGAAACATCCTGGCGGCATCTGCAGCTGTTCCTGGAAGACATGCCCCATGCTGAAGCGCGGCTGTCGTCCGACGATGGACGCACTTTGATGAACTGACATCCGGCGCTTAGCGCCAGTCAAGCCCCGCTTGGCACCTGCCTGCGGGGCTTTTTGTTTTTGTCCCGGCGCAAAGTTGTTGCGCCTTGCAATGGACGCTGTTTCGCCACGCCGCGATCCCGCTTCCGCCGCGGACAGCCGTTAACCTTCGCGCACATTTCAACATGGAGATTTGCGATGACCATGTTCTCGCGCGCGGTGCACGTAACCACGCTCGCCGGCACAGCGCTACTTGCTGCTTTCAGCATTGCACCGCCGGCATCGGCACAAACCCTCAAGCTGGAAGCCGATCTCGGCAACACGGTCGTCAACACATCCAAAGCAGGCAGTGTTTATCTGCGGCTCAATCTGAAGAGTGCAGCCAATAAAAACGCTGCACGGCGCGCGCCGATCAACGTGGCGATTGTTATCGATAAATCCGGCTCGATGGACGGCGACCGCATCGCTGCCGCAAAGCAAGGCGCACGCGTTGCGCTGGAGCGCCTCTCCGCCGACGACACCGTTGCGCTCGTGGCCTACGATCATAACGTCAACATCCTCAGCGCCTCTGCTCCGTTGCGCAGCTCGCGCGAACGTCTGGAGAAGGCCATAGACGGATTGCAGGCTGGCGGCACCACCGCGCTATACGGCGGCGTGCAGGAGGGCGGTCGACAGGTCGAGAAATATATCTCCGACAACAACGTCAATCGCGTCATCCTGCTTTCCGACGGCCTCGCCAATGTTGGGCCGTCTCAGCCACACGACCTTGCGCAACTTGGACGCAAGCTGGCATCGAAAGGCATCACCGTTTCCACCATCGGCCTTGGTCTCGACTACAACGAAGACCTGATGCAGCGCCTCGCCGCGGCCTCTGACGGCAATCACGTCTTCGTCGAACGCCCGAGCGATCTGGCCGAAATCTTCGATCGTGAGTTCGGTGATGCGCTGTCGGTTGCAGCACGCGACATCACCATCACCATCGAATGCCGCTCCGGCTTCACGCCCAAACGTATCCTGGGCCGCGACGGTGACATCGAGGGCCAGCGCGTAACGCTGAAGCTCAATCAGCTTCAGGCCGACAATGAGCGTTATGTGATTGTTGAGCTGGACGCGCCGTCAGGCCGCGCAACCGGCGCCGCCGACGTGGCTGACATTTCCATCAGCTACGCCGATCTCGTCGATGGTGGCCGGCAGGCGAACGTTAATTCCAAAGCGAGCATCGAGTTTTCAGCCGATGCGAAAGCGGTTGAGCGCGGCATCAACAAGTCAGTCATGAGCCAGGTGACCGAACAGATCGCGACCGAAAACACTGAGCGCGCTGTGGATCTGCGCGACAAGGGCGATCTCGCCGCCGCCAAGAAGACGCTGGAAGATAACGCCGCCTACATTCGCAGCTCGCGCGATTACTATTCATCCGGCAGCACGCCGGCATCCACGGCGGCGATCAGCAAGCTCAACGACATGGAGAGCAAAAGCCGCGACGCAGCGAGCAATCTCGATGCCGGATCGTGGGATCGCACGCGCAAGATGATGCGCCACGACCAGCACAAGGCAAAAGTACAGCAGGCTTATTGATCGCCAGCCGCCTCCTGTTGTTATACGTCCTGCAAAACAATAGCGCCGTCCGGCATTCACCGGACGGCGCTATTTTAATCTCAGTTAGGTCGCCTCGACTTCTCGAAGCGCAACAGATCAAAGCTTGAACGGCACGATCTTGGCACGCTGCTCGCCCAGTCCGTCGATGCGAAGCACCACTTCGTCGCCAGCCTTCAGGTATTCACGTGGCTTGCGCGCCGAACCAACACCCGGAGGCGTGCCCGTCGTCACCACATCGCCGGGTTCAAGCACCATGAACTGGCTGATGTAGGAGAGCAGCTGCGCGATGGTGAAGATCATCGTCGAGGTATTACCGGTCTGCTTGCGCTCGCCGTTTACATCGAGCGTGAGCGCGAGATTTTGCACATCGGCGATGTCGTCCGGCGTCACCAGCCACGGACCCAGCGGGCCGAACGTTTCAGCCGACTTTCCCTTCACCCACTGACCCGCGCGCTTGACCTGGAAGCTGCGCTCCGAAACGTCGTTGCAAAGGCAGTAGCCAGCGATGTGCGCCAGCGCGTCCTTTTCCTCGACGTAGCGAGCGCGGCTGCCGATCACGAACGCGATCTCAACTTCCCAGTCCATGTGCTCCGAGTTCTTCGGATACATGATGTCGTCGTTGGGCCCACAGATGCAGCTTGGCGCCTTGTTGAACAGGATCGGTTCGGCCGGGATTTCCTGGCCCGTTTCCTTCGCGTGATCGACGTAGTTGAGGCCGATGGCGATGAAGTTGCGCGTGCCTGCGACCGGTGCGCCGAGGCGCGTGCCGGCGGGCACTTCCGGCAGGCTCGCCGGATCGATGGCACGCAGCTTGTCGAGCGTCGCCGGCGAAAGGTTCGCGCCGGTGAAATCGTCAACGTGGGCGGAAAGATCGCGGATATTGCCCTGGCTATCGATGAGACCCGGCTTTTCGCTACCGGGCTGGCCAAAACGCACAAGCTTCATGGGGTCGGCGCTCGCAATTTTGAGTGGAAGGGAATGCGGTTATGCGGCTACTCGCTATATCACTCGGCGCGCGACGGCAACTCGCCGACACCGACAAAAAGGCCGCGCGAAGCCGCGATACGCAGCAATGCAGGCGTCATTCGCAAGCGGAAACGCCCGTTTTACACCGCTCCCCCCACGCCGGCCGGCAGCGGCACACCGCCGGATGCAAATTTAGCAAACCACCGATGCGGCATCGCGCGCGCCGGGGGGCCTTACAGTGTCCGACACATGCTGGAACAGATCCAAAACGTGGCGCGATGGCCACGACCCAAGTGGGCATGACGCGAATCCTTGCGCTACTATGTTGACTAGACATGTCAAGAAATGGCTCTATGCGGTCGAATGGTTTGCGTGACATTGGCTATCCGCCGCTGCAGATCCGCATTCCAACCGTCATCCATCCTGTTGCAGATCGCGGTTTACACGTGGCCCACCCCATTGAAATCGACAGTCTCGGGTTGCTCAATCGAGCGATCGAAGAGCACTACGAGGAGATGAAGGCCACGCTGCGCCGGCGCGGGCATGGCAGCGACGCCGCCGACATCATCCACGAGCTCTATATTCGCTTTGCCGAACAGCCCGAGAAACTTGGCCGCGCCCATTCGATCCGCGCCTTCCTTTCCCGCGCCGCTGTCAATCTCGGCATCGACCGCGCCCGGCGTAACGGATTGGAACAACGCATTTTTTCTGGCAGCGAGGCTGAAGGACTGGCTGTTCCGGCATCCACCCCGGCGCCGGACTTCATGCTCGAGGTCACGGACCGGCTGCGCCGGCTAAAAGACGCGATCGGTGAGCTGCCGCGCACCCGCCGCGCCATTTTCGTCCTACACCGCCTGCACCAGTTGCCCCCCGATGCCATTGCGCGAAAACTGGGCATTACCCGCGTCACAGTGGATCGCCATCTGCGTGCCGCTTTGTTGCACTGTCTGGAACGTGTAACAGAATCTGACTGACGGACGCGCCGATTTGGCCGCTTCAATCGTCTTCACTTTAGAAGCGGTCGAAGATCGAGATAACAATGGCACCCACCGACGATGCTCAGGCCCAGCGGAAACGCCGCGAGAAGGCCATCGATCTGCATTTGCGCACCCAGGATCCCGACCAGGCAACGGCGGCGCATAAGGCGCTTGAAGCCTGGGTCGCCCGTTCGTCCCTGAACGCCGAGGTCTATGAAGAGGTGCGCGCACTGATGGGCGAGGCCCGCTCCGCCATTCTCTCTGATCCGAAGCTGACCGCGCTGAAGCCAAAAAAGCGCAGTTCCGCACGCACCAAGACAGCCGCACTTGCGATGCTGATCGGCACCGCGACCGTCGCCTTCTACACTCTCGACGGGCCGATCCGCATGCAAGCCGATCTGATGAGCGGCACCGGAGAAATGCCGACCATCACGCTGGCGGACGGTTCAACCATGCAGCTGAACGCCAACTCTGCCGTCAGCTTCGAATTCGGCGAACACGAACGCATCGTTCATCTGCTGCGTGGCGAAGCGTATTTTGACGTCGCAAAGGATGCCAAGCGTCGTCCCTTCACCGTCGAGACAATCAACACCAGAGCGCGCGCGCTTGGCACCGCCTTCAATGTCCGTTTGGCTGCAGATACGCAGGTGATCGTCACCGAGCACGCGGTGGAAGTTGCATCGCTTATGTCGGAAACGCCGAAAGTGCGCGTCAGTGCGGGAGAAGAAGTGGTCTGCTGCACCAACGGGCGCGCAGGAAAAGTCCGCACGGTCGATCCCGCCGTCGCGCTGGCATGGCGACGCGGACAGCTCGTTGTCGACAACGTAACGCTGCAAGCGGTTATCGACGAAATCCGACGTCATTTCTCCGGCAGCATCATCATTGCCTCGGACGAACTGGCCCAACGCCGTGTCAGCGGAACATTTGCCATCGCCGATCCCGACATGGCGCTGGATCTTATCGGTGCTTCGCTCGGCATCACGATTACACGCCTTGGCCCGGTAGTGATCGTACGCGGCTGATAAATCCCACCACGCAACCACGCCGCGAATGCCGACAAAAAATGTCGCAACACGAGGCATGAATTTTTTCGCTACTTTTTGAGTCCTTTTGGACGACCCTTGTTCGTCTACCCAGTGAGCGCCTTTGGGGGGCGCATCACATTGTGTGAGTTGCGTAAGGGTAGCGTAGTATGTCGAGGCGTAAATTGCGGCCCGCAGTCAGCGGGGCTGCAGGTTATTTCCATCACCGTGCGATTTTGTGTCTGTCTGCCGCTTTGCTAGCAGGTGCGCCCGGCGCAGTGACGCCTGCAATGGCTCAGTCCACACAGAGCACCACCAAAAGCTTTTCCATTCCTGCCGGCTCACTGACAAGCGCGCTGAATTCGTTTGCGGCACAATCGGGCCTGCAAATCCTGTTCGACGCCAGCCTTGCCAATGGCAAGTCCACGACTGGCGCTTCAGGATCGCTTACGCCCAATCAGGCGCTGTCGAACATTCTCGCTGGCACCGGCATCACCTATCGCTACACCGGCCAGTCGACCATCACGCTTGATGGTCCCGGCTCGACCAACACCGGCGCCAATATCGATGGCGCGATTGCTCTCGACACAATCGATGTAGGCGGTGGACAGAGCTCGGCAGCCAACGCCGACACGCCCTATGAAACGCCGGGCTCAACCTCATTCATCACATCCTCGCAGATCGAGCGCTTTCCCAGCACAACAGCCGGCGACATCTTCAAGAACACGCCCGGCGTTATCTCTGCGATGAACCACAACGGTTCGTCTATCGACGTCAACATTCGCGGCATGCAAGGCATGAACCGTGTGAAGGTAACGATCGATGGTACGCAGCAGACCACCTCGACATGGCGTGGATACCTTGGCGCCGACGATCGCACCTATGTTGACCCTGACTTCATCAGCGGCGTGAGCATCGAAAAGGGACCTGCAGGTGGCGCGGCAGGCGCAGGCGCGAACGCCGGCGTTGTCGAGTTCAGCACCATTGGCGTCAATGATATTCTGCTGCCGGGAAAAACTGAAGGTGTTCGCCTGCGCATGGGCACCAACGACAACGCAACCAGCAACATTCGCGAGAATGCGTTCGATCAGAGCACCGACGCACCCGGGCTGCTTGATTTCGAGAACAAGACCGGAAGTGCAGCCTTTGCCGCCACGCGCGAGAATTTCGATGTTCTTGTCGCGGTCGCGAAAAGAAAGCGCGGCAATTATTTCGCCGGCAAAAACGGCCCAACCGAATACCGCACCTTCGATGGTTGGGCTTCCCCACTCTCATACACCAAGCCCGGCGAAGAGGTGTTCAACAGCTCTGAGGAATCGTTTTCGGCACTGGCCAAAGCAACCATTCGACTGGATGAAGAACAAACTCTCGATATCGGCTACCAGCGATTCTCAAGCATGTTTGGCGAAACGATCGGCAGCATGCTGGTAACGGGCGACCATGTGTTCCGGCAGCTGCCACTCGCCCATGCGGAAGTTGACACATACACAGCGCGATATCGCTGGAATCCGCAAAGCGACCTGATTGATCTGCGCGCAAACGCCTGGGCTACTGACGTGCAGTCGAGAACCGTATCTGTCGGACCTGCTGTCTATGTGCCTCCATTCCTCACTCCAGAGATGAGACCACCCGCACGCGACACCCGATACTCGGAGACCTGGACCTACGGCGCCGATATCTCCAATACGAGCCTTCTTGATACCGCAATCGGCAATCTCAAACTCGGTTACGGAGCCGCCTACACGCTGGAGGATACCAAAGGCAGGCCATACCTAAGCGCGCGAGGATACGCGACCGAAATTGGTGTTCCGCTGCAGGGCAGTGTCGGCACCAGAGAAGTAGCCCGCGCGTTTCTGGACGGCGAGTGGAAAGCAAGCGAATGGCTGAAGTTCAATGGCGGTCTGCGCTATGACTACTTCAGCATCGAAGACAAAGGCGGGACGCGCGTCTGGGGAAGCGGCAACAATGTGCACACCGCGGTGTACGCCGACAAAAGCGGTAGCCGCCTGAACCCGATGGCAAGCGTTACCGTAACGCCGCTAGATGGTCTTCAGTTTTATGCCCAATACGAAGAAGGGTTCCGTCCACCCAGCCTGCGGGAAACCATCGGCAGCGATTCCACCCTCGCACCCAATCCGGCATTGGAGCCCGAGCTGGCGAAGAATTGGGAGTTCGGCGTCAACTACCTGAAGGATGGTCTGCTGGCCGACAACGACAAAACCCGCTTCAAGTTCGCCTACTTCCGCAACAGCTACGAAAACTATATCGCCCGCGTCCCAAATCCCAACATTGGCCCAGGGCTGCCGTTCTACAGCGTCGACAACATCGCAACCGCGCGCTTCAACGGCTTTGAGGCCATGGCGGAGTATGACATCGGCTACTTCTTCGCGCAGGCATCGCTCACCTACTACACAGACTTTGAGTTCTGCAAAACCAAGTCGATCTGTGCATCCGCCAATCTGCCCAATGACTATGCGGCTAATCACCTGCCACCGGAGATCTCACGCAGCCTTACACTCGGCGTGCGGTTGTTCGATGAAAAGCTCGTTGTCGGCGGCCGCGTCATTGACGTAGGCAAACGCATGGGACCGTTGCCGGTCAGCGCTCAACAAACCAACTTCTGGGTCCCCTACACTGTGTATGACGGATTTGCCTCATACGAGTTCAATGACAATACGACCTTCTCGCTGAACGTCGAAAATCTGACCAACCGTTATTACGTCGACGCACTTAACGGCTGGATGCCTTCACCAGGGCGCACCGTGCGTCTCGGCATGACTGCGAAGTTCTGAGCCCGCTAACGACCGGCGGCGGCTACTAAGCCGCCGTCGTTACTCCGCTCAAGCGCGCAATTGTGCTGATCGCCATTGCGCGTTCCGGCGGACTACTGGCCCACTTGGCCCGTCCTGCGCCGCATCCTGCCAGCGGTATTACCACCTATGCCTGCGTAAGCCGCTCCGGCCACTCGCGTGCGGGCCAAGCGCCATCCTGCATACGCATGCGCCACTGCGCACAATGATGCCGGCAAGCCACAACCTCCGATTTCAATACTACCCTCGTAATTTTTTTCGTCTTTCCGGGCTGCGGAGCTGAAAATCCGGCTGTCTCGAACGTCTTATTCAATAGAGGGGCCACGAGGCGGCCCGCTTTTCCAAATGCAGGCCGTCTTTTCGAACAGGGAAACGAGACACACGATGACGACGACTTTGACTGACGCACCGAAGGCAGAAACGCCAAGCAGGGCCAAGGACCTGCGGGCAGCCACCCACGGTGCCCACGACCGGCTAGACAAGCGCATCATGGCCGCCGCGCCATTCGCTGATCGCGCCCGCTACGGTCGTTTCCTGCTGGTGCAGCACGCGTTTCATCGCGACATCGACGCTCTCTATGACAACACGATGCTCGATGGCCTGCTGCCCGATCTACCTGGGCGCCGTCGCCTTGGCCAGATCCAGACGGACCTCACTGATCTCGGCATCGCCATTCCTGCCATCGACACTGAGCCGCACTTTGCTGCCGGCGCGGATGTGGATCTGCCTTCAGCTCTCGGCTGGCTTTATGTTGCAGAGGGTTCCAATCTCGGTGCCGCTTTCCTGCTGAAGGAAGCAGTGAAGCTGGAACTCAACGAAGGCTTCGGCGCCCGCCATCTGGCTGGTGCTCCGGAAGGGCGCGGCCTGCACTGGCGCACTTTCACCGCCGCGCTCGACGCCGTCACGCTGTCGGACGCAGAGAATGAGCGCGTGATCGCCAACGCCGTCGCCGCATTCGACCGCGTGCGTGGCCTCGTCGACGATCTTATGCCGCTGCCGGAAGCGGCCTGAGCTCAGGAGGCCGGGCTGCACCGCATGATGTCGACCATGTCCAAATCACCCATCCATCAAACCACGCCGGCAACACAGCCTGCGCGGCAATCGATGGGGTTTGGCGTGGGGAGCGCTGCGGCCACTCCAGAAATACGGGGGAAGCGCAACCGCACGCGCTTCCCTCAGAACAGGACTACCGTTTTTTCGCAATCGTCTGCGTTCGGAGCAATGTAATGCGCATCGGCATCAAGAGCATCCTGTCGAGCTATTTGCCGCCTGCAAAGGCCCAGGCAGATCTATCAGGGCTGAGCGCATCGCCCCGCAGCAACGGGCTGCACGCGCGGCGATTGCTGGACGAAACGACATTGCTTCTCAATGACGAAATCGCGCGCCTTGGCGCCCGTGGCACCATTTTCCTTACGCGCTGCGATGACGGACGTTTCGGCGCCATCATTGCCGACAATCTCAATCTGGCGATGACGCGCGCGGATATCCGCGACGGCAAGGAAACAGTGATCGGCCTGATGGATGCGGGATTTCTGCCCCATCTGCGCGCCTCCGCAAAAGCAACTGTTTCCTGCATCGACAACACAACACCAACCACTGCACCGCAGCGTGCCCTGTCCTGAACAATCAGCAGCAGCGGCACGGCATACGGCAATCGAACTTCAGGCATCGGCAGGCATGACGCGAATTCCATACCTCTGTCTCGGCTGGTTGATGGTCGCCTTTGGCGTCATTGGCGTCTTTCTGCCGCTGATGCCGACGACCGTATTCCTGATCCTCGCCAGCTGGTTTTTCGCCCGCTCGTCACCGCGGCTTGAAGCCTGGCTGCACAACCACCCCCGTTTCGGCTCCACCCTGCGCGCGTGGAACGAAAGCGGCGCCATTCCCGTCGGCGCAAAGGCCATGGCCTGCGTCGGCATGGCGGTCGGCTTCGCTGTATTTCTCGTTGGCGCCCATCCGGATCTCTGGTTGGCGCTGTGTGTCGCGGGCTTCTTTATCGCATCGGCCGCGTACGTCGTTTCACGGCCGACACCCGCAAAATTTGCCCTCGATCAAACGAAGGACAATCTCCCATGCTGCTAACTCGGCAATCGCAGATCGCGATCGGCATCCTTGTTGCCTGCGCGCGCTCTGCTGACCGTTATCTGCTGACTTTCGAAGCGGCATCGGGAACCGGAGCCAGCAAAGAGCACGCGGCCAAGATCGCGCACCTGCTGCGCCGCGCCGGATTCGTCACTTCGGTGCGCGGCCGCAACGGCGGCATCGGCCTTGCCCGGCCCGCGCGCCAGATCTCGATTGGCGAGGTGCTGCGCCATACACAGCCGGAAATTTCGCGCGTCGACCGCCAGGACGTTCTCGGCGGCCCGAACGAAGCGGGTTTTGATGGTACCGGTGCGACTGCCCTCGCCAGCATCATTGAAACCGGCTGGGCCAGCTTCATCAGCCTGATGAACCGCTTCACGATTGCCGACCTGCTGGTTGAGCAGCCGCCGCTGCGCCTCGCCTGCCAAGATTGCCGCCTGTCCAAGGCAGCCTCCCCCGTCGCTCTGTCAACCGAGAGTCTCGAAGCTCATGCAGCCCACCTCCATGGCTAACGGCAACACGTCACCACGCCGCGCCCCCCGTAAAAGCTTGACGGCAGCATTCCTGTGCCTGCTCGCCTGCGGTTTCGTCGGCAGCATCGCCATTGACACAGCGCGCGCGCAGGAGAGTGCGCCGTCCTACGGCGCTGAAGCTGTGCAGCCGGTTCCAGCCGCAACAGATGGGCCAGCAACTGCGCTGTCGCCGTCCTCGCCGCCTGAAGCCAGCGCTGAATCCGCTGGTGCGGATGCACAGCCCACACCAGACGGCGCGCAACCCGGTCTCTCGACCGCTGCCGGCGAAGGTCTCGGCACCGTCGGCGCAAGCCAGCCCGCTGACAGCGCCTTGCCCACACCCGCTAGCCAAGCTGCCAACAATCCAGTCTTGCCCCACAATCTGTCGCCATGGGGCATGTTCATGGCCGCCGACATCGTCGTTAAGGCGGTGATGATTGGCCTGGCTATCGCATCCTTCGCCACCTGGACCGTTTGGTTGGCCAAGGCATTCGAACTCTCGGTTGCCAAGCGCCGCGTCCGCCGCACGTTCAAGCGCCTGCGCTCTGCAGCGTCGCTGAGCGAAGCACTGGACTTCGTTCGTCGTACGCGGGGCACCGGGGCCTATCTCGTCCGGGAAGCCGCCGAGGAAATGCGCGCATCGCAAGCACTGATCGACTACGGCGAGGGTGCCGACGGCATCAAGGAGCGCGTCACCTCGCGGCTTTCGCGCGTCGAGGCCGATGCCGGTCGCCGTCTCACGCGCGGCACAGGCCTGCTGGCAACCATCGGTGCCACAGCTCCCTTCGTAGGTCTGTTCGGCACCGTGTGGGGCATCATGAATTCGTTCATCGGCATCGCGGAAACCAAGACGACCAATCTGGCCGTCGTTGCACCGGGCATCGCCGAAGCTCTGCTCGCAACCGCCATCGGTCTGGTGGCGGCCATTCCCGCCGTCATCATTTACAACAACTTTGCCCGCTCGATTGCCGGCTATCGGCTGCAGTTGGCGAACACATCCGCGTTGATCGAACGGCTGGTTAGCCGCGACCTCGACTTCAACCGTATGCAGCGCGAGCACCAGCAAGCTGCGGCTACCGGTTATTCCTCTTCCAGCACCGCTCAGGCCATCAACGCTGGCGCTGCTCCCCATGCCACCCCTGGCAACCTCGGAGCACCAGTGTCGGGCTCCGGCGCTGGAACAGCTTTTGCTGCGGAGTAATCATCCATGGCTGGCAGTCTTAACGCGCGCGATGACAGCGACGAACTCGACGTCAATCACGAGATCAACGTCACGCCGTTCATCGACGTGATGCTGGTGCTGCTGATCATCTTCATGGTGGCGGCACCGCTCTCGACCGTTGACGTGGCAGTCGATCTGCCTGCCTCTAACGCGCAGCCGACACCGCGCCCCAACGAGCCCATTTTCGTGACGGTGAAATCGGACCTGACGCTTGCGTTCGGCAACGATCCAGTCACACGGACCGCGCTCAAAAGTGCGCTCGACACCAGAACCAGCGGCAACACGGATGAGCGCATTTACGTGCGCGCCGATAAGACGGTCGACTTCGGCGACTTGATGGAGGTGATGAACGAGCTGCGCGCGGCGGGTTATCTCAAGATCGGCCTCGTCGGTCTCGAAGCGCTGCCCGGTGCCGCACCGGCACCGACAAATCCGGCGGCAGCAGCAGCCGGCAGCAATCCGCTCAGCGTCTCGACACCTACACCTGCCAGCGAGGCTCCGGCAGCACCAGCCTCCCAAGCCACACCCGCATCAGTTCCAGCGTCTGCGCCAGCATCGGATTCACCTTGATGGCATTGTCGCGTTTCACTTCTCCATGGGGTTCTCATCCCCAGGCAGGCATCTATACCGCCGACGACGGGCATCCCGAGCTATTCGAAGCCCTCGGCGATGACGAAGAAGAGGCTGGCCTGCCCGGCGACCACGAGACGCGTCGCAAGCTGCTGATGCGCTGGACCGCATCTATGCTGTGCGTCGGCATGCTGCACGCTGGCACCGTCTATGCCGTTGTGTATTGGCCGCGCGAACAGGCACCGGCAGGTGAGCCGCCTGCAGCCGTAATGGTCGAACTGGCACCGGAGGCCGTGGCGCCGGACGTTCCAGAACAAGACGTCGCAGTCGGCATCCCGCAGGACAACGTCCAGCAACCGAGCGATCCGACAGAGGACGTCAAAGAACCGATCGAAGAAACCAAGCTTGAGGAGCCGGTCAAGGAACCGGAAAAGACGGAGCCCCCGCCGGAGCCAATCGAAGAGCCGGTAATCGAAGAGGTCAAGCCCGAGAACGACAACCCCGAGCTGGTCGAAAACGACAAGGCTGAAGCTATTCTGGAAGCGCCGGCAAAGCCGCAACCCGAGCAGGAAGAGCCGAAGGAAAAGCCGGAAGAGAAAGAACCGGAAAAAGAGGAAAAGCCCGAGCCGCCGAAGAAGAAGCCCAAGCCGAAACCCAAGCCGCAGCAGTCACCGACAGTCCCGACAGCTCCGAAGCCTTCGGATAAGAAAAACGCCAAGGTCAACGCTGCGCCTTCGTCCGGCACGGCATCTTCAGCGTCGATTGCGACGTGGCGCGGCACGGTAATCGCGCATCTCAATCGCCTGAAGCGCTCACCCGGCGGCGCCCGAGGCACAGCGACTGTTGCGTTCAGTATCGATCGCAACGGCACCGTAAAGTCGGCGCGTCTGGTGCGTTCGTCGGGCAACTCTGCTCTCGACAAGGAGGCACTCGCGCTTGTCCGCCGCGCAAACCCGGTGCCACGGCCGCCAGCCAACGTGCCAGGCAATTCACTGCTGATGACCGCTCCAGTACGCATCGGGAGATGACGCGTCGGCGCGACTAGAAATTTCCGAATGTTGATCGCTGGAAGCGGGAAACGGTGCGACTCGCAAACTTGACGGCCAGCATCCGGCATCACCCCTCACCCACCTGCCTTCTTCGAAACCTGCGTAAGTTTAAGTTGTAGGAGTATGCGTCATGTCAAATTATATCGCTTCACGATCATTAAAAGGAGCGCCGCGTAATCACGCGCTTCCGCCCGTCGGCGCACCTGCGCCGTTCCACATGCACTCCAGCGCCCCGGCTTATGCATCCGGGCGCGCTCCTGCTGCCGCAGATACCGCTACCCTGCGCTCCTCGCACGCACTTATCCTAACGCCTCAGACACCTGCACCGCTGCTGACAGCGCTGCCCTGGAAACTGCAGGCGTTGGCCGCCCTGCCGCTGGCCGCGGCACTCGCCCTTGCCGTGCTTGCACATTATGCGCCAGCCCGCGCACAGGAAGGCGAACCACCGCCGATGGCCGGCGATGCACCTGCGCCGCTGCTTACAACGACACCAAAGGCAAATGCGCCCAAGAAGGCCGCCGCCGCGCCAAAGTCGCTCGCGCCATGGCGCCAGAAGCTGCTCACGCACATCAACAGCCACAAGCGCGGCTTCGCCGGTGGCGCGGGCACTGCTTCGGTCGCATTCAAGATCGATCGCAGCGGGAAGGTGCTCTCCACGCAGGTCGTCAAAAGCTCCGGCAACAAAGCGCTTGATGCCGAAGCCATGGCGCTGACGAAGCGCGCCAGCCCTGTGCCGCCACCGCCCGCCGATGTGACCGGCAAAACCCTATTCCTGACGGTTCCCATTCGCTTTTCGAACTGACCGTTACAGCACAGACAAGAACGTCGCTTACCTTCCTGACCAGCCTGCAACGAACAAGTCACATCGAATTTCAGATCGAATAACTTTTAAGCACCGAAACTATTTCGCAATCCGGGGCTACCCGTCGGCACGCCCCGGAAATTTGTCTTCTCCTCACACGCAATCCCAACCGGCTCATCCTGCTGTGTCGAAGCACAACGGTGACCGACCGATTCAGCATAGAAGCGCTCTCGCCGTCGGCGCAGTTCCGTCGCACGCGGCTGCTGCCTCCTGCTTGCCTTGCTTCGTCTGACCAACGCTGGCGCGATGCATGCGCTGTTAGCTCAAACTCCCCACATACAAAAAGGGTGCGCGAGATTTACCCGCGCACCCCTGAAATTTTCCAGTTCCTATCGATGCTATATCGTCAGTGCATCGCCTCAAAACCTGAGACTGATGCCGCCCACCACGCGTCGGCCAGGCCCGGCATCTCCGGTGTGCGATTTCAACGCCGGATGATACATGACGTCAGTCACGTTCTCGGCGTTGACGAACAAGTTGACGTTCTCGTTCGCCTGATAGTTGGCGTAGACGTCAAACAGCTTGTAGGCGTCGACGGTGAGCGGCGGACGGATCGGGAAACTCAGAATATTCGTGCGCAGCGATTCACCGATCCAACGCATCTGGCCGCCAAGTGTCAGCTTCTTGTCGAAGAGACGCACGCCCAGATCTACGGTCAGATAATCTTCCGGGAGCAAACCGAGATCGCCGGCACCCGAGCCCGTATAGATGCCTTGCGGAAGCAGAATGTCAGTGGTCGTGTACGAGACATTCGCATAGGCAACGCCCACATCATAACTGCCCTGCAGCTCAACGCCGGATATCGGCGTCACACCGGGAAGGTTCGTGAACTGGATGCGAAATGTGTTGAAGTCGGTGATGTCGAACGCGACGTAATCACGAATATCGCTCTGGAAATAGTTCGCTTTGAAGCGGAAACTATCATCCGCCAGCAGCAATCCATCCTTGCGGATATTGACGCCCGCTTCCCAGCCCTTGCTGCGCTCGCCCCTTAGATTTGGGTTGGCGTGAGCGCCGTTTCTGGTGCCGTGTGCGCCGGGGAACATCGTTTCGGATACACTCGGCGGCCGGAACGAATGTTCATACGTGCCATAGAGCTGCAGCCAGTCCAACGGGGTTACCGCGACGGTCAGCTTCGGGCTCCAGGCGCTTGCGCTGTTTTCGATTTCGACGCCGGGCGCAGCAGGAAACAGAAACGCCTCGCTCGTTCCGGTAATGGCGTAATAGTCGTATTTCAGACCACCAATGACCTCCAGCATCTTCCAGTTCAGGCGCGCCGAAGCGAATGCACCGGCTACATCCTGCTGGCCGGGAGCAACGCTGAGCAGCACGCTGCCGCCATTGTCGACCTCATCGCGATAGTAGGCGGCGCCGTAATCGAACGTGACCGCCGCGGCATCGGAAAGCGCGACACGGCTGGTGTTCGTAACATCAACACCCAGGCCCTTGTTCTGCACCGGCGCGTTTTGGCCGTTGATGTTCGATGTGAAGGTGGCCTCAGTCACGTTGTAGTAGGCGTTGACGCGCAGATCCACGAGATCGCTGTTCGGAACAAACCGATACTTCGCCGTGTAGGTCTGATTTTCGATCGGGAAACTTGCCCCGGTCAGGGTGGTGTCGTTGTCATACCAGACCGCGCCAAGGCTAAGCCGATGCGGCTGGTTCTCACCAAAGTTGAGCTTGGCAACGCCTGACGTCAGATCTTCCGCCGTACCGTTGGCCACCTTGCCGTCACCGTCACGATAATCATTCGATCCACGATGGCTGACAGCGATGCTGGCGCTGGTATTTTCACGCCGTATAGCGCCCGCCGACATAACGGAAGCGTTGTAGCCGTTGGTTCCGACGCGGATCGTTTCCAACAGACCCCAGTCGCGGCCCGGCATAAGAATGTCATCTACATCGAGCGTGCGGAAATTGGCCGATCCGGCCAGCGCACCAACACCCGAAGCGCCGATAACAGAGCCACGCGCAATGTCCACGCCAGCCAGCAGCGATGGATCGACAAACGCGTTGCCGCCATTCATTCCATGCCCGAAAACGCGGAAGTTCTGCCGGACGCCATCGATCATCATGTTGACGCGGTTGAAGCCTTCAAATCCGCGGATATTCACGGCAATACCGGCTGAAGATTCCGCCATGCGCGTGAACGCGCCGGGGGTTGAACGCAGCGCGTTGTCAACGTTGCCGCCAAACTTCTCGGCGATGTCCTGGCCGGTTACAACGCTGACACCCGCCGGCGTTGCGTAAACCTGATCTGGATTGCCTTCCCACGAATTGCTCTGCCCACCGCTCACATCGATCGTATCAAGAGCAATCGCGCCATCAACGCTTGCACCGGCCTGATTGCCGCCTGCATTGGGATCGGCGATCGTTACTGTTGTGCCGCTGCTGGAATATGTCAGACCGCTGCCCGCCAGCAACATGCCCAAAGCCTGATAGGGCTCATAGGCGCCCGACAGTCCGCCCGTTGAGCGCCCCTGCAGCACGCCGCCCGATGCAAGCAGCTTCAACCCCGATGCCTGCGCCCACTTTGTCAGCGCCGACCCGAGGCTGCCCGCCGGAATGTTGTAAGAAACCGAATTGGACGCGGTCTGCGCCTGCGCCCCCGGCGCCGTTGCCACCACCGCCGTCGCCGCGCAGCATCCGAGCAACGCCGCACGCAATACGTTCATCAATGCCGATCGCTCGGCAATACGCATACTCATACTGTCCCCCACGCGCCGGTACGATCCGGCCTACAAAGGGAAAGACGCTGGACTCAAAAAACCTGACACCGATCGAATAGATTTTTCGGCTCTGATTTTCATTCAGCGCGGGAAATCACCGTCACCAGCGGCAGCCGCGTCACACGCACCGGCAGCGCGTGCTCCAGCGCATCGAAGAATGCGCCGAGATCGTCCGTGCTGAACACACCCGTCACCGGCAGCTGCTTCAGCTCCGCATCGGTGAAGATCACCGCACCGTGCTCATAACGCTCCATGTCTTCCAGAACGTCGCCCAACGGGCGATTGTCGAACACCAGTTCGCCCCGCTGCCAGGCGGTGATCGAAGCGGTATCGACCGCAGCGACCTTCCCCAGCCCATCTGCCCGGCTGTAATCGACGCCATAGCCGACCGACACATCCACGCTCTGCGCGTTCATCATGCCGACGCGCACCGCATGCTCGGTCACAGCAACGCTTACATCGGCCTCATCGATACGCACGTTGAACGCGGTGCCCAGCGCCTGCACGTCGCCGCCCTGCGCCTCAACGACGAACGGACGGGCAGGATTTGGCGCCACGGTTACGTAAATCTGGCCATCGCGCAGCTTGATGCGGCGTTCGTCATTCGAAAACTCAACGTCGAAACTGGTGACGGAATCGAGCACCACGGCGCTGCCATCCGCCAGATGCACTGTGCGGCGCTCGCCTATCCCGGTGGCTTCATCCGCCAGCCACTGATTGGAGCGGCCCAGCATACCCGAATAGGCTGCGGTGCCGAGCAGGGCGACCATCAACACCAGCGCGCCAGAAATCTTGCGCGATTTCTTGCCCGCCAGCGCTGGACCGAGCCGGCTCCACATCGCCTCGGCGCGCTCAGCCGCAGCGCGCTGCTCAGCACTGGCCGCCTTCCAGTCGTGATAAAGGTGCCAGTCCTGGTCGGTCTCTTCGCCCGAATGCAAACGCACCAGCCATGCCAGCGCCTCCTCGGTGAGAGCATCGAGCGAGCCTGCGCCTTGATCAGTCATTCGGGTTTGCTGCCGCATGCGTCATCTATCTTTCAAGACGTTGCAGCGACGAGAGTTGACAGCGTGGGCGCGACAAAATCAGCGTCCCGCCTGCATCAGCCTGATGGCGCAATGGCTGAGCGCCTTCATGATGTACTTGTTGACCATGCTGGGCGAGACATCGAGCCTGCGCGCAATTTCAGCGTGGGTCATCTGCTCCACGCGGTTGAGCACTAGCGCCAGCCGCTGGTTCTTCGGCAGCTCGTTCAGCGCCTGCATGAAAATGCGATACTCTTCGCGCGCCGAAAGCTGATGCTCCACCGATGGCGTCGGGTCGGCCAGTTCAGCCGCTACATCGTCCAACGATGCCATGCGGCCGCGACGGCGATCACGCCGCCCCAGATCCAAAATGAGATTGCTGGCGATGCGCCACAGGAAAAAGCGCGGCGCTTCCGGTGCCTCACGCGCCGTGCGTGTGTGCGCGATGTAACGCACGAACGCATCCTGCACCACGTCGGAAGAAGCTTCGCTGTCACGCAGCCGACCGTACGCGAACGCGCCGAGATCGCGATGATAGAGCCGAAACAGGCGATCAAAATCGTTGGCGGCTGGCTGCAAGGTCATAACACTGGACACTGACACTAGTCGGACTGCGTTGAAGCGCGCCGCGGCCAAGCGTGGCGTATAAAATCCCCTAACGCCCCAGCTCGCTGTGCTCAACGGCGATGATTTAGACCCGCTCTAAAGGCTTGCCCCTGCGTTGCCGGAAACTGGACGTTAATCGTCATGTTTCGGCGTATTTGCTGAGTTGCGCGGTGTTTGGCTCGGCAGCGGCGGCGCGAACGCCGATTGCATTCCTCTCGCCCGGTGTTGCGCGCGCATCACAGATTCAGGCTGAGCGGCGGAGGCACTGACGCCGGGATTCAGCGTCCCCTTTATTGTTGCGCCGATGTGGGATTTTGCAAGCCGTCCCGCACCCTTCTGCACACATGCAGGAAGGTCTAACCCCGTAGTTTTACAAGGATTTTGAGGCGTTCTGGGATGTCGTGAAAAGTGGTGGGCTAAGCCGATCTGGCGGAGAGGGTGGGATTTGAACCCACGATACCCTTGCGAGTATGCCGCATTTCGAGTGCGGTGCTTTCAGCCACTCAGCCACCTCTCCTGACCTTGGGGGGCGCTGAAATGATGGACAGCATGGCCGCCGCATCAGAGCACCCCGGAGATCGGAACGGTGCTCTTAAGAGAAACGCACGCCCCTGACAAGCCTCTAACTGCATCCGGGCGTGGGAATGCCATCAAGCCGATGGCCTCAGGTCCTGCCGACCCCGTGCCGACGATATAGGGGCGCCTGCGCTCACCGCAGCATTGACAGCCGTCCGCGCGACAGGGGCCATCAGCCCCTTCGCTTTAATCGGCGGAAACAATCAATGGAAATGCCGACGTTTTGGCAAAACCAGTCGACCGCAAATCAGGCCATTGGCAGCCCAAAGACGCCCCACACTTCACCAACGACATTTCCGAACAGAAACGCCGTCCAAAGATAGAGACCAACGCCGGCCCACCAGTTGCGATCATGCGCGCCGACCACATCGCGCACTTTTGTATAGCCGCTCATTGCGCCGTCGAGCGCCATCGCTTTCAACGCTTCCGCCATTTCCCTGCCCTCCAGCAATGCGAAGTCAATTATTAACCGATAAGGTTAACACCTTGCAAATACGTGATTTGTTCGCGGGCATCAATTGCATCTTGTGATGCATATGCGCCGGCTAATCACACCACGCCAACCGCAAGTAATGCACAGGCCAACGCCACCATGTGCATAGCGGGCAAAACGAAAAGGGGCGGATTGGTGACGACATTTCGGCGTGCTACCAAAATCAGGCGTCACCGCTCGAAATGGGATGAGGTGGTAAATTGAAAGCGTATTGTCTTGTTTTTGTAATTGCTCTGGGATCACTTCCGGCAGCAGCTCATGAATTGCCGCAAACTGGTAATGCGTCGCGTGCAAGCGAAATAGAATTGGCTCAACCGGGCAGTTTCCACTGGACCGATGCCGAGAGCCCTGCAACCAACGATTACGGACCAGTGTCGGCATCAGCCGGCCCACAGAAAAGCGCGCCAGCACAGGCAGCTATGGCGCAGATGCGCGCTGAAACCGCCCGCATCCTGCGGGACGCGAACGCCAACGCAACGCGCGTTTCCCGCATCCGCTATGACCTCCACGTGACCTGTGTGGTCGAGCAGGTTGAGGCTGAGCCCGATCTGGCTGCTGCCGGCTCACAGGTAAACGCCGCCATGCCCTGGATCTGGAGCGTTCAGCATACCTCGAACCAGGCCGAAATGTCTGAAACCGCCACGGTCGAGGTTTGCGAAGTCGACTACACGCGCCGGGTCCGCTCGTTCGCCGACGAAAACCCGGCGGCGGCCTCCCCGGACATGGTTGGCTTCCAGGTGGCATTTCCAGCCGATTGACGATCGCGATCCTTCCGGTCTCTCGGGGATTGCGAACAGCGGAGCGCGTCGGAGCCTTAGCGGGGTGACTCCGGCGCGTTGCGCATTTTGGAAAGGCTGCCTGCCAGACAGCTAGCCTCAAACCCGACCGGGTCCGGCGTTACCCAAACTGCCAAACTGGCGGACATTGTCGGACTGTCGGCTTGAACGGCTAGCTAGAGCGGCGCTTGCGCGACCAGTAGATGGCGAAAATCCCCATCCACAACAGCAGGGCCAGCACGTCCAGCAGCGTAGAAAGCTCCTGCACCGCGCGCTGCCACGGCTGATCGGGCGCGCCCAGCCAGATGGCTGCACTCGCTATAACACCGGCCACAAGGCACAGGCCGGTCATCCCCCAAAACAATCTCACGGTGCGGCGCGTCATGCCGACACTATAGCGCACCGCACCATGATCCGCGATGGCCGCCGTGCATCACAAATGTTTACACGTCGCGGAACACAGCATCCTGTACAACCAGCCGCCCCAACAGAGGGTGACAAAGCTGCAGTCCGAAATCGAAACTGCCGTCGCCGCGATCGCGATGCACGATGCACATCCGCCCCGGCTGCAGAAACTTCGGCAGCGTGAACCGCCAGCGACCAGCCTCCAGAAAGTAGTCAGCCGATCGGAACACCAGCGCCCGATCTTCCACGGTCACGCGCAAAGTCATGCCAATGCCGCAGCCGACATATTCCTCCAGCCCGGTCGGCCCCTGAAAACGCTTGGCGGAGTGGATCGCCTGCGGAAAGCTGCCTGGACGGTTGTAGATCCGCAGCCAGGTCTGGCCACCCAGCAGCGGGTTCTCGCTGACGACAACCGCCGCCGGACCGGTCGCGCCGTCAACCAGCGGCAGCGGCGCACCAATCAACCGCGCCATCCACGCCAGCACGCGCCCCGCCCGCGAAAGCCGCGTCGACAGCACTTGCCCGCGATAGATCGCCGTTTCATCGGCCCCGAGCCGCTTGGAGAACCTGCGCTGTACAGCGGCCGGCAATTCGCTCCACGCAGCGTCGCCCACCAGCTGCCGGAAACGCGGATCGCCGGCTGGCCCGACAGCTTCGCCAACAACTGGCGGCGTCGGAGAGGCGGCGGGAGCAGAACCGGCGAACGGCCCCGCAGCGCGCTTGACTACTGCGGGCGCGATCGGCAGCGACACCGACACACCGTGCAGCAGCGCGGACTTCGGCATCTGTGGCTGTGCCTCCGACCCAACAATCCGCTGCATGGCGATCCCCTCCCGATTAAGTCCTGCGCGCGCGGCGCTCCGGCTTTTTAGCGTCCTTGCCACCGACGAAGCGCGCGATGGCTCCGCCCATGCGTATAAGCTTCAACAGCGTTGGCCCCGGCAGACGGATGATCTCGTTGAAGCCGCGATCCACCGTCTCAGCGAAGTCATGCATCGCCGCCAGGCGCTTGCGCACGGTCGGCGAAATCGAAGTGTCAGCCTCTGCGTCGCTCATGCAGTTGCGCAGCACGTCCAGCGCGGGATCGAGCTCCCTGGCCTTGCGGCCCAGCGCAATGCGGCGGACCATTTCGAACATGTCGACTTCCGCCTCGTAGTGATCGCGCCGATCCCCCATCACATGCACGCGCCGTATGAGATTCCACCCCAACAGCTCACGCAGACTGTTCGAGACGTTCGAACGGGCCATGGCGAGCCGCTCGGCTATTTCCTCGGCGGTCAGCGGATCGTCGCTGAGATAGAGCAGCGCATGGATCTGAGCGACGGACCGGTTCACACCCCAGGCCGTTCCCATCTCGCCCCAGTGCAGAACGAAGCGCTCCACCGGACCGGATACACCACCGCTTGTTTCGTTAATTTCTGTCATGACAGAAATTTGCGACACAAAAGAACTGCCGTCAATGGGCTCAGGCCTGCGCTGCACGCAACCCTTCTTTGCCAGGCACCCAGGCCGGCCTCAGTATCGCCTGGCTGCCGACATCCTAGTTGCCCCGATGTGCTCCGCGAAACGCCGCCGGTTGGTCACCCAAAAGGCTTGCCGTGGTCTTGTTCGCGCCATCTGCCTGCGTTCTTTGCTCCGCCGGAACGATTGATCGACGGAGACGAATGTGGACGCGTTGCTTGCCGCAATCGGGCGATTGCTAGCCAGTCCGGGCTTCAAGTTCTTTCTGATTTGCGGCCTGATATTGCTGCTGGGAATTCCGCTGCTGATCGTGTGGGGCCTCACCAGCGAACGCGAGCAACGCGCGGCGGAGGTCCGTCGCACGGTGGCGCAGGAATGGGGCGACTCTCAATACATCGACGGCCCGTTGCTGGTCGTTCCTTACACAATGAAGCGCGTGACCGGCGAAGGCGACAAGCGTATCGAGGAAATCGTCGAGCGGCGCGCGATCTTCCTGCCCAAATCACTGGCGATCACCGGCGACACATCCACCAAAACTCTGCACCGATCGATCTACGACGTCGCCGTCTATTCAAGCGTGTTGAATTTCACCGGCGCATTCTCCGCGCCGGAGATCGCCGAAGCGACAAGCGAAGCGCTGGAAGTCCGCTGGCGCGATGCCATTCTGGCCGTTGCCGTCAGGGATGTTTCCGGCCTGAAGGATGCCGCATCGCTGATCATCAACAACAGCGACAAACTGGACTTTGAACCCAGCATCGGCATCCCAAGAATGATGGGTGGCGGCATCCATGTGCGCCTTGCCGATGTATCGGGGCTGTTCGACGGCGCAGCAGTCGCTAACGGCCATGCCAGCGGCATCAAACCGTTCAGCTTCAAGTTTGCGCTCACGCTCAACGGCTCATCCGAGCTGAAGTTTGCTCCGCTGGCTCAGGAAACAACCGTCGCGATCAAATCCGATTGGCGCGACCCAAGCTTCACCGGCGGCTTTCTGCCCACCGAGCGGCACATCAGCGCCGATGGCTTCTCGGCCGAATGGCAGGTGCCACATCTTGCGCGCAGCGTACCGCAGGCCTGGAGCCTCAATGACCATGAGTTCGAGCGTATGAAGCCCTACGCGTTCGGTGTGCGCTTCATGGTGCCGGTCGATTTCTATCAGGTCATCAGCCGCGCGCTGAAATACGCCACCATGTTTCTCGGCACCGCTTTCATGGCCGTGTTTCTGCTGGAGTTGCGTTCCAGGCGGCAGGTGCATCCGGTGCAATATCTGTTCGTTGGCCTGTCGATGGTGTTTTTCTATGTGCTGCTGTTATCGCTGGCGGAACACATCGGCTTCCTGAAAGCCTACATCGCCGCATCGCTCGCCACCGGAGGACTGCTCAGTGCCTATGTTGCACGCGTGCAGAACAGCATGAGCAAAGGACTCCTCATGGGCGGCGTGTTCCTGGGCATTTATGGGCTGCTGTATCTCATCCTGCAGCTTGAGGACTATGCGCTGCTGGCCGGAGCGATCGCAGGCTTCGTCATCCTGGCAACGGTCATGTTCGCAACGCTGAAAGTCGATTGGTCCGGCGCTGCATCGAAGGCGATCACGGCGTCACCGGCGCAACCCTAGACCAATCCACCGGAAGGCCGCGCAGCAGTCAGCCGTGCGGCCTTCAGACTGCAAGTTCCAGCGGCGCGGTGGCAGGCAACACCGTATCGGCCTGCGGCTCGAACCCTTGCGCAACAAGCCGGCCCTGCCGCGCATCCGCGATCATCACCAGCCGCGTATTCCAGTTGAGGATCGGCGGACGCAGCCACGCGAACCGCGTATCCATCTCGGTGCTCACACCGTGCATCCCACACGCTCGCCCCGGACTGTCATTGCCGCGCGCTAACCCGCGCCAGCCGGGTGCCTGCCAATGGTTGGCCGCTGTGGTGTTTCCCTCATGCACGCGCGCATCGGTTTCGGTGCGTTCAATCACCGCCGTTTCGTGCGCGTTGATGCCCGCGATTGAAAAGATGGCCGGCGCGCAGATGGGGCTTTCAGCCAGCAGCCGTTTGGCTTCTGCGAAATCCGCGGCCGTCTCGAACACGCGCCGCAGCAGCTGCGCCGGCGTGGGATGGTTCAGCCGCCATACTCGCGCTCGCCCCAGCGCCCAATCGAGATGGAACAGCCCTGTGTGCTGGCGCATCGGCGCCTGATTGAGCGCTGCTGAAAAACGCCCCGGCGCCATCGCCTGCAGCACGCCGGTGTAGCCCGGCCAGGTCAGCGCCACGAACGGCCCGACGCTGCCGCCCACCACGTGGGCCGCGAGCACATACCGGCCGAGGCCACCTGTAACCCAGTCGAGCACCCGCACAAGCCGGGCGCTGCGCCCATCTGGCGAAGGGGCCACGCGGCACGTGCAGCCCCACTCATAATTGACCGAGAGAAAATAGGCGCCGGGCCGCCCCAATCGTTCGGCGATAGCGTCGATTTCCGGCAGCAGCGCGTTGCCCTGTTTCACCAGCCAGCGGCGGGATACGGCATCCAGCGCCCGCAGCGTGCGTTGCGACACGCCCGCGGTTGCGCAGTCCATCAGCGCATGCGCCCGCGCCTCATGCTGCTGCAGCGTCTCAAGTGGAAAGGCCGTGCCCGCCTGCACGACCGGGATCCCCGGCAGTCCCACCCTCCCCTCGAATGCATTCATCGAGCGCCCCAATCGGCAGCGGCTAACGGTTGCATCAACCAACCTTTTGAACTTCTGAGCAATTATCGCTATCGCAGATCAGGACGGTACTATATTTGGGCGCGACCGGCTTCGCTGCAACCGGCCGCCCGGCACCAAGCGAGGCGGATCGATCCGTTCACTTTGGAACCGATTGACAACTAGCTCATATTCTAGGATAAACCCGCCTTCTCGCGCACCCTTAACCGGGGGCGCGCAACGCGCTGCCCGAGGCCTGTTCGCCCGTCTTTCGAGGCGATCTTATAAAGACCGCAGCTAGCCTGCGGCGCCATAGGGCGCGGAAAATGCTGAAGGAATAGCTATGTACGCTGTCATCAAGACGGGCGGCAAGCAGTACCGTGTTGCTGCTGACGACGTCATCAAAATCGAGAAGATCGCCGGCGAGGCCGGTTCGGATGTCGAGTTCACCGAGGTTCTGCTCATCGGTGGCGACAACCCCAAGATCGGCACCCCGCTGGTTTCCGGCGCCAAGGTCGTTGCCGAGTTCGTTGAAGAAACCCGCGGCCCGAAGGTCATCTCCTTCAAGAAGCGCCGCCGCAAGAATTCCCGCCGCAAGCGCGGCCACCGCCAGGATCTCGTCAAGATCCGCATCAAGAGCATCATCGGCGCCTGAGGCAGCCGCTCGGAATTTGAGGATTTGAACGATGGCACAAAAGAAAGCAGGCGGTTCAACTAGGAACGGCCGCGACTCACACTCCAAACGCCTTGGCGTAAAGCGCTACGGCGGCGAGCACGTCATTCCCGGTAACATCCTTTGCCGCCAGCGTGGCACCAAGTGGCACCCCGGCAACGGCGTTGGAATGGGCACGGATCACACGATCTTCGCCGTTGTCGAAGGCAGCGTCGAGTTCAAGACCAAGAGCAACGGCCGCACCTACATCTCGGTGCGCGAGATTGTTGCTGAGGCTGCGGAGTAAAATCCGCGCCGATTGCTGAGCTTTACGAAGGGGGATGCGCTGCGTCCCCCTTTTTGCTCAACTGGACATCCGTTTCCATTCGTCACCGTGGCACTCCAGCTGGTACGCCACGTTCATCCTCGGAGCGCCCCTATGCGCTCGCCGCGCCTCACCTATCGCCCGATCACGTCACGCGATGCAGCCCGCGTCGCCGAATACGCCGGAGACTGGGATATTGCGCGGATGACATCGCGCATTCCGCACCCATATTCCCTCGTTGAGGCTGATCTCTGGATTGCATCCCTCGAAGCGGATGAATTCGTGCGGGTGGTTGAGTTGAATGGCGAACTGATTGGCGCTGTCGGCTACATCCATCATGATAGCGGCGAGGCGGAAATCGGTTATTGGATTGGTAAGCCCTGGTGGGGCAACGGTTACGCAACGGAAGCTGCATCCGCACTGATGGCGCATTGCTTCGAGGAAGCCGGGTTTGAGCGATTGACCTGTGGTCACTTCGTCGACAACGCAGCCTCTGCACGTGTCATCCGCAAACTCGGCTTCCGGCCCACAGGGACCGGTGCCCTGTGGAGCGTTGCACGTCAGTGCACGGTTGAAATGATATTGTACACGCGCGGACGCGGTTTCTGGAAACAACTGCTTGGCCGCTGGCGGAGCCAAATGCGATGAAGTTTCTCGATCAAGCAAAAATCTACATCGCATCGGGCGCGGGCGGAAACGGCTCGCTGTCGTTCCGGCGCGAAAAGTTCATCGAGTTCGGCGGACCCGACGGCGGCGACGGCGGCAAGGGTGGCGACGTGTGGGCCGAATGCGTCGACAATCTCAACACCCTCATCGACTACCGCTATCAGCAGCACTTCAAGGCCAAGAAGGGTGGCCACGGCGCGGGGCGCAATCGCTCCGGCGCCAACGGCGAGGACTGCATCCTGCGAGTGCCGCCTGGAACTCAGATTTTCGCTGAAGATCAGGAGACAATGCTTGCCGATCTGGAGCAGCCGGGCGACCGCGCGCTGCTGGCCCGCGGCGGCAATGGCGGCTTCGGCAACGCTCACTTCAAGTCGGCCACCAATCAGGCGCCACGCCGGGTCAATCCGGGGCAGCCCGGTGAAGAACTCACCATCTGGCTGCGTCTGAAACTGATCGCCGACGCGGGCGTCATCGGCATGCCGAACGCTGGCAAGTCGACGTTCCTCGCTGCCGTGAGCGCCGCAAAGCCGAAGATCGCATCCTATCCGTTCACGTCGCTGCATCCCAACCTGGGTGTGGTGGAGGTTGGTGATGCCGATTTCGTGCTGGCCGACATTCCCGGACTGATCGAAGGCGCCAGCGAGGGCGCGGGCTTGGGTACGCGTTTCCTTGGCCATGTAGAACGCACCAAGGTTCTGCTGCATCTGGTCGATGCCACCGAAGATGACGTAGCAACGGCCTATCATACCGTACGCGACGAACTGAAAGCCTACGGCGCAGACCTCGACGAAAAGAAGGAGCTGGTCGCGCTGTCCAAGTGCGACGCGATCGACAAGGAGACGCTCGAGGAGCGGTTTGCGGCACTCAAAAAGGCCTCCCGGAAAACGCCGATGATGATTTCGTCTGTTTCTCGCGACGGCGTGCGCGATGCGCTGTTTGCTCTGGTGCGAGAGATCCGCCGCTCAAAAGCGGAGGAAAAGGAAGCCAGCGAACCGGAGAAGGGGCCCTGGAAGCCCTAGAAGAGTCGCAGCCCTAGCCAAGCCAAGCGCTAACCGCCGTGCGCAATGGCTCGCCCGCCCGCGCGACCTGCAAAAAATATCGCATTCAGATCATGAGCCGGCAAACGTTGCATGTCGGATCATGCTGAGGCTGACAACCCCATAGGGTTGCATCAGCCATCGGCGACATGTCCGTTGATTTATCGCCCCACATTAACAAAGCGCTCACCGCGATACCTCCGCCCAGGCGTAGAATTACCGCTTGTTCAACTCCGGCAGCAATAATGCCGGAATATGGAATTTGCGAGCCATCGCAGGACCGAGCAGTTGTCGCATCGAAGTACCGCTTTCGTGACCTTTCCGATCGTCGCCCTGGCGGTCGCGTCGCTTGCTGTGGTCATGGCATCGCTGCTTATCGGTGCGCGGGAAGCTGACAACATAGCCTTGCTGCGCCAGCGCGAGACGATCCAGCATGCCATCAGGCAACACGGACACAGCCTCGCACGCGAATTACGTCCGCAGACGATCTGGACCGACGCGTTTGAAAGGACGAAGGCCCGCGACACGGCCTGGATGCAGAACTTTTACGGCAGCTATCTAGGCCGCCTGTTGGGCTACGATCGCCTGTACGTGCTGGATGAAAAAGATGCTCCGATCTTTGGCTATGATCCAGAGGCGCAGGGCAGCCTGAACTTCGCCGATATTGGTGGTCAGTTGGATGACCTTGTGCGTGCCGCGCGCGCGCCGCAACAGATGGCGGAATACAACCCAATCGTCACCAGGATCACGCTTGGAAATGGCAAATCCGCCGAGCACGTCGCCGTGGCGGACACCCGGAACATCGATGGGCGGCCGTCAACCGTCGTTGTCTCCACTGTGATGCCCGACAAAGGGCGCGTGGTGGAAATGCAGGACGGCGAACCGCCGATGCTGCTTGTTGCGGTGGAAAATCTGGACAAGATTTTCACTGCGGAACTGGGCAAAGCGTTCGGCTACGAGAGCATGCGATGGGAAGGAGCCTCCGCCGGCGTCATGCCTGCAGCAACGCTTGGCGCCGAAAACACGACAAGTCAGGACATCTTCACCCGCGAAGGGGCAACAGTCGGAAAACTGCTGTGGCTTAACAAGCGTCCCAGCGCTGAATTTATCCGCCGCGTGATTCCAGGGCTTCTTCTGGCTCTGGTGATGATCAGTTTGCTTACGTATTTGCTGATTTCGTGGGGCCGCCGCCATGCGCACACGCTGCTTCAAAGCGAAGAGCATGCAAAGCTTGCCGCGCGCACCGACGGCCTGACGCAACTTCCCAACCGCATGGCCCTGCGCGAACGTCTGCCTCGGATGTTGCGTCTCACCCAGAATGACCGAAACACGTTGGCCGTCCTGGAAATCGACATCAATCAGTTCAAGGCCATCAACGATGCCTTTGGCAGCGTTATCGGTGACGCGGTGTTGATTGCAACCAGTCGTCGCCTTGCAAAACTGCTACCGGACAAATCGTTAATCGCCCGTCTGGACGGGGCAACCTTCGTGATTGTTGCGCCCGGACTAGGCCCGGATCAGGCCCATAAACTGGCCAACGATGCAATCGCTGCGATTGCCGAGCCCTACATTCTGGAGGGTGGCACCCGAGTCTTCGCCACGGCATCAGCCGGCTATGCGATCGGTCCGACGGACGGTCGCGGCGGCGATGAACTGCTGCGCCGGGCCAATCTGGCACTCGACAAATCAAAGCAGGCCGGCGTTGAGCGTGCATTGGCATTCACGCCCGAGATGGATGCCGAGGCTACCTATCGGCACATGCTTGAGATGGCCCTGCGCGATGCGGTGGCGGACGGAACGATCAGCGTGCTCTATCAGCCGTTGATGGACGCATCCGGGCACCACGTACTCGGCGTCGAGGCGCTGGCGCGGTGGTCTGATCCAACACTCGGCCCTGTGTCGCCGGAAATATTCATTCCGCTGGCCGAAGAAACCGGTGTGATCCAGGAAATCGGCAAACACGTGCTGCGCAGCGCGCTGCAAGACGGCAAAATGTGGCCGCACATAAACGTCGCCGTCAACGTATCGGCTTCGCAGATCCACCACGGCGACGTCGTCGAAGTTGTACGGGACGTTCTCAATGAAACTCAGTTCCCAGCTCAACGGCTTGAGATCGAACTGACCGAGAGCGTGCTGCTGGCCGACGAAAAGCGCGCCAACGAACAAATGCGAGGGCTGCAAAATCTGGGCGTCAAAGTGGCCCTCGACGATTTCGGCACCGGCTATTCAAGCCTCTCCTATCTGCGCCGTTTCGGATTTGACAAATTAAAGATCGACCGCAGCTTCATTGAAAGCGCCGGCGCGCCGCAGGATAGTACCGTCATTCTCGCTTCAATCATCAAGCTCGGTCAGGATCTGGATCTGACCATCACGGCGGAAGGCGTTGAAACCGAACAGCAGCGCCGTTGGCTGCAGCATTCCGGCTGTCATCAGCTCCAGGGCTATCTGTTCTCACGCCCGATCACCGCTGACGAAATGACAGCATTCCTGGCCGATCACGCGCAGAAGAACGCCGTCGCGAGTTGACGCGCGTTTGCGTCGCAGCCGTCCCCATAAGGCTATATTCAGACGTTCGGCTCGAATAAGCCATGACCGACGCCGCTGGCGTTGAGGCAAGGACACCACCAAGCATGAGCAATCAGTACGACGCCATTGTCATCGGTGCGGGTTTGGGCGGATTGACCGCCGCCGCCACGCTTGCGAAAGCAGGGTGCCGCACGCTCCTGATTGAGCGCAACTATGGTGTCGGCGGCGCTGCTTCCACGTATAAAGCCGGCGACGTGACAATTGAAGCATCGCTGCACGAGACGACTGATCCCCATTCGCCGATCGATCCCAAGCACGCCGCGCTGGCGGCGCTCGACGTCACCGACAAAGTGCAATGGATCGCTGCCGGATCGATCTACGATGTGCGCGGTGGCCCGATTGGCCCGTCGTTCGTTCTGCCAACAGGCATCAGCGCTGCACGCGATGCACTCGTCGACCGCTTCCCTTCACTCCGCGTCGGCATCACTGACCTGCTCGGCGACATGGAGCGCATCACCACCAGCATCGGCACCTTGAGCCAGCATCAAGGCGCGCTGTCAGATCCGCTGCTCACCATCGATGCGCTGAAGGATCTTGGTCCCGCTGTTACGGGTTGGCGACGTTCGCTGTCGCAGCAGCTTCAACGCACACTTGGCGACAACGAAGCCGCCAAGTGTGCCATCGCCGCCAACATGCTTTTTTGGCACGATGATCCGGACAGTCTGTGGTGGATTCTGTTCGCGCTCGCTCAGGGCGGCAACATCGCCTCCGGCATCCGCTTCGTGCATGGCGGCTCGCAGCGGCTCAGCAACGCGCTGGCTAAATCCATGCGCGGCGCAGGCGGACAGCTTCTGCTGCGTCGGACGGTGACGCAGATCCTGTTCGACGACAGCGGCGCGCCGGTCGGCGTTGTCCACGAAGGCAAGCAGGGCGGTGATCCCGTCGAGGTACGCGCGCCAATCGTCGTCAGCGGCGTTGCGCCGTCCATCATGGCACCCATGCTGCCCAACGGCACACGCGAGCGCTTCATGGCGCCGTATGCCAGTTCGCCGTTGTCGATCTCGCTGTTCACCGCAACCTTCGGCATGGCGCAGCCGCCCGCCCATTTCGGGCTCGGCTCCTACACAACCATGTTGCTGCCGGAATGGATGCGATCGCTCGCCGATTATCGCCGCAGTGCGGATCTTCTGGCCGCCATGCCAGGCGAGGCCATGCCGCCGCTGGCGATTGCAAACTATTCCGCCATCGACAGTGGCCTCGGCGGTCCGCCGTATTCGCTGTCGGTCATTGGCGTGGATCGCATGGCCAACTGGCACGGACTCGATGCTGAAAGCTACGAGGCCAAGCGCGCAGCATGGAAACAGGCGATCATCCAGTCGCTCGACCGCACCTACCCCGGCTTCGCCAGCGCCGTTGAAACGTCGGTGTTCAACACCGCTGCTTCCATCAATTCCTATCTCGGCGCTCCGCAAGGCGCTGTCTATGGCTTCGCGCCGCTGCCGCCATCAACGCCGATCTGGCACGGGTCGGCGCGCACCCCGCGCACGGCCATCGACCGGCTGTTTCTCAGTTCTGCCTACGGTGGCTACGGCGGCTACAGCGGCGCGATCTGGAGTGGCGCAACCGCGGCCAGACAGGCGCTCGCCGCCCTATCGGTTAGCAAAAAATAGGGATGTCGCGTGTTAGATCGCCCTCGACCCGGATGATCTCCGAGGACGTTGGCGAATTTATCCGCCCACCTGCATCCGCGTCACCATCGGCTCGCCATTTGGGCCGCGCCAACAACCGCGAATGCAGGACAAAGACATGGCAAACACCCCCGGATTGCGCTCAAAGCTGCATCAGAGCTGGGGCTGGCTTCTGGCCTTAGGCCTAGTGCTGACGCTGTTCGGCTTTCTTATTCTCACGACGCCGATGGGCGTTGTGACAGCCTCACTCACAACCGAGATCTGGATCGCTGCGGCGATGGTTGCGGCCGGTGTGTTCCAGTTGATGCATGGCCTGCGTTCCGGTGACTGGAGCCATGCTCCCTGGCAGATGCTGGGCGGCGCCATCTTCATTCTCGGCGGTATCCTGATTTTCGTCTATCCGACGCTCGGCCTGCTTTCGCTGACCATGATCGTCGCCGCGACGCTGGTGGCGCAGGGCATCACCTCGCTGATGGTGGGCGGCGGCATGACGAACGTAGGCAGCCGCCGCTGGTTGATCCTGTCAGCCGTGATTTCCATCGTTGCCGGCCTGCTGATCCTGTTCGATCTGCCGTCGTCCGCGGGCTGGACGCTCGGCACCATCGTTGGCGCAGCATTGCTGCTGCAGGGCGTCAGCCTCACTCTGCTGGCTCTTGAAGTCCGCCGTTCCGCAGACTGACACACGATAAGCGGCGCGCGCAGATTTACGCGCGTGCCGCCCGCCAACCATCCCGTATTTTGCTCAATCCGCCTGCGCGAGCCACACCGTATGGCCGCCGCACTGCGGATCATTTTCCGTATGCACCAGCACCGTGAAGCCGTTCGCGCTTAGCAGGCTGCGATATACCTCCGCCGCAAGACTCGCGTGATACAGCGAGCGGCCGTAAATCTCACCGATCGCTTCACCATGTGACGGACCGGACGTGTAAAGCAGCAGTCCGCGCGGCGCGATATGCTGCGCGAAAATCGGAAACATCGCCCGCTGCGCGTCCGCTTCCAGATGGAAGAAACTATCCCACGCAATGATAGCATCGAAGCGCTGGCCAAGATCCAGCGTGCGCATATCGGCGACGATCCAATTCATCTGCGGAAACTTGTCGGCACAGATCTGCACCATCGCCTCCGCACCATCGACGCCCGTCAAGCGGCAGCCGCGCTCGATCAGGTAACGCGCGATCGGATCGCCCGAACCGCAGCCGACATCCAACACGTGGGGCGCTGTTGCTTCGAGGCCGGCGATCAGCCGATCGAGATACGGCCGCTCCATCAGCCGCTCGCCCGCCCGGCCGCGGTCCATGTCCCACGCCTGCGCATTGGCCTCATAGATGTCCAGAACCTCAGCCATCGTCCGCCCCTCTGTTTCCGGTTTTCCCTGGGGCCGTCCTTTTCCGGCGCTCACCCCCGCCCCTGACCGTTTTCCGGGCATTGAGCCGGGCTGCAACTACCGCGACGGTCCGGCACAATTAGGGTGCTGGGAGGGCTATCTGGCGTGCGGAGACTACCGCTCAGGCCCCGACTGGGCTATCAGGCGTGCCGGAACCCCTGATACGGCGGATGGCCGCGCAAAACATGGCACACAAAGAACAAGCCAACGCAATTCCGGTACGCAGCGAATGGACGGCCGCGCGCCGCATCGTTGTGAAGATCGGCTCAGCCCTTCTGACCGATCGCGACACCGGTGCGCTGAAGGCCGAATGGCTGTCATCCATGCTCGATGACGTCGCCGAGCTGACTGCCCAGGGCAAAGAGGTGGTTCTGGTCTCGTCCGGCGCCATCGCCCAGGGCCGCCACACCCTGAAGCTGCCCAAGGGCGCGCTGGAGCTGGAACAGAGCCAGGCCGCCGCCGCCGTGGGCCAGATCAGTCTGGCGCATGCCTATCAGGACATGGCGCGCGCGCGTGGATTGATCGCCGCGCAAATCCTGCTCACGCTGGGCGACACCGAAGAACGCCGCCGCTACTTGAACGCGCGCCGCACTATCGAAACACTGCTGGAGCTGAAGGCGCTGCCGGTGGTGAACGAGAACGACACCGTCGCCACCACCGAGATCCGCTATGGCGACAATGATCGCCTGTCGGCGCGCGTGGCATCGATGGTGTCGGCTGACTGCCTTGTGCTGCTGTCGGACATCGACGGCCTTTATACCGCTCCGCCGCAGCAAAACGCGAACGCGGTGCGGCTGGATGTTGTCACTGCCATCACGGCCGACATCGAGGCCATGGCGGGCGATGCCGGCACCGAGCTTTCCAAGGGCGGTATGCGCACCAAGGTCGAGGCTGGCAAGATCGCCCTCGGCGCTGGCACGCACATGGTCATCGCCAGCGGAAAGGTGCTGCACCCACTGCGCTCCATCTCCGAAGGCGCGCCGTGCACATGGTTCCTCGCCCACTCCGATCCGAGAACCGCCCGCAAGCGCTGGATCGCCGGACAGCTCGAACCGAAAGGCCAGGTGCATGTCGATGCCGGTGCCGAGCAGGCGCTGGCAGCCGGCAAAAGCCTGCTTCCGGCGGGCGTGGTACGAATTGACGGCAACTTCGACCGCGGCGACGCTGTTATCATCCGTGCACCCGATGGCCGCGAACTGGGCCGTGGGCTGGTGTCATACGCCCGCCCGGACGCCGAACAGATCATTGGCAAGAAAAGTGCGGAGATCGCCACTATATTAGGGGTGTCGCGCTGCGATGAGCTGATCCACCGCGACGACATGGCCTTGCATCGCACCTGATGGATGCACCAGACCGGATTGAACACGACAATGAACAAGCCCGAGCGCATGGATACTGCCACTGAAGACGCGATGCTGGAGTTGGGGCGCCGTGCCCGCGCTGCCGCGCACCTGCTGTCTCTCGCCAGCCCGGAAGCCAAGAACAACGCCCTCATCGCCGCCGCCGAAGCGCTGCGCGCCGCCACGCCGGAAATCCTTGCCGCCAACGTGAAGGACATTGAAGCCGCGCGCGCTGCTGGCCGCCCGGAATCCTTCATCGATCGCCTGCTGCTGAACGAAAAGCGCATCAACGCCATGGCCGACGGCATCGCCGAGATCGCCAAGCTGGCCGATCCGATCGGCACCGTGCTGGCCGAATGGCAGCGTCCCAACGGCCTGCGCTTCCAGCGCGTGCGCGTGCCGCTTGGCGTCATCGGCATCATTTACGAGAGCCGTCCGAACGTAACCGCTGATGCGGGCGCGCTGGCGCTCAAGGCCGGCAACGCTGCCATTCTGCGTGGCGGTTCGGAAAGCATTCACTCCTCGCGCGTCATCCATGCGGCGCTGGTTGCTGGCCTCAAGACAGCTGGCCTGCCGGAAGCGGCCATCTCGCTGGTACCGACGCCCGATCGCGCCGCTGTCGGCATGATGCTGACCGGCCTCAACGGCACCGTTGACGTCATCGTTCCGCGCGGCGGCAAAAGCCTTGTCGAGCGCGTGCAGAATGAAGCGCGCGTGCCCGTGTTCGCGCATCTGGAAGGCCTGTGTCACACCTACGTCGATCGCAACGCCGATCTGGCGATGGCCGTCGATATCGTGCTGAACGCCAAGATGCGGCGCACCGGCGTTTGCGGCGCCACCGAAACGCTGCTGGTCGACAGCGGCGCACCGGCCGCGTTCATGCCCACGCTGGTGAAGGCGCTGCTGGATGCAGGCTGCGAAGTGCGCGGCGACACCGCAACACAGCAGGCTGACGCCCGCGTGAAGCCCGCCGCCGATGCTGATTGGTCCACCGAATACCTCGACGCCATCATCTCCGCCCGCGAGGTTGACGGCATCGATGGCGCGCTGGCGCACATCGCCCGTTACAGCACGCAGCACACCGACGCCATCGTCACCAACGACGCCGACACCGCAGCGCGTTTCCAGCGTGAAGTGGATTCCGCCATCGTCGTGCACAACGCTTCAACGCAGTTTGCCGACGGCGGCGAGTTTGGCTTCGGCGGTGAAATCGGCATCGCCACCGGCAAGATGCATGCACGGGGTCCGGTCGGCGTTGAGCAGCTTACAAGCTTCAAATACGTGGTAATGGGTAACGGCCAGACGCGTCCTTCATAAGCACGTCAGGCCCCCAGCGCTGCGAACCGAAGGCCATTGGCAAAACCAATACAAAAGGAACAAGGTGCAATGCTGCGTTCTTTGAGCCTCATGATTGCTGCGCTGATTGCTGCCCCCGCACTTACCGTCAACGCTGACGCGCGCCCCCAAAAGGCCGTGCGCAATCACGCGCCGCCGGTGAAGGATTGCACGCGCATCAACGGTCGCTCTGGCTATTACGGCAACCCATGGTGCACGCCATCCCAGCAGCGCGCATGGGATCGCGCCACCTCACGGCGCGGTCGCCGCTGACCATCCCATCCAACATCGAAGCAACCCCGAGGCACGCCATGATCAACGCATGGGCCGCAACGGCCGCAAAGCAGAAGCTTGAGCCCTTCAGCTACGATCCCGGACCCATCGGCGCCGAGGAAGTGGAGATCGCGGTTGAGCACTGCGGCCTGTGTCATTCCGATCTTTCGGTCATCAACAATGAGTGGGGCATTACCTCATTTCCGGTCGTGCCCGGTCATGAAGTCATCGGCCGCGTCGTCGCTGTCGGACCGCAGGCAAAGGGCGTCAAGGTTGGCGACCGTGTCGGCCTCGGCTGGAGCGCGCAAAGCTGTCTCCACTGCCACCCCTGCCTTGATGGCGATCAGCATCTCTGCGCCGAAGTCGTGCCGACCATCGTCGGCCACCATGGTGGCTTTGCCGATCGCGTGCGCGCGCAGTGGCCATGGGTCGTCAAAATTCCAGACGGGCTTTCCGCCGCCGATGCCGGCCCGTTGATGTGCGGCGGCATCACCGTATTTGCACCACTGTCAGAATTCGACATCAAGCCCACATCGCGCGTTGGCGTTGTCGGCATCGGTGGGCTTGGCCACCTTGCGGTGAAGTTCGCCAACGCCTGGGGCTGCGAGGTTACGGCCTTCACATCAACGGACTCTAAGGCGGATGAAGCGCGCAGCTTCGGCGCACACAACGTCGTCAACACGCGCAATGCCGACGATCTGAAAAGTCTGGCCGGCAAACTCGATCTGCTCATCGTCACCGTAAACGTGCCGCTGGACTGGCGCGCAATGCTCGGCACTCTCGGCCCGAAAGGCCGTCTGCATGTCGTCGGTGCGGTTCTCAAGCCGATCCCGGTGATGGCGTTCGATCTGATCTCGCAGCAAAAAAGCGTATCCGGCTCGCCCACTGGCTCCCCCGTCACGATCAGCGACATGCTGGAATTCGCGGCGCGCCACAACATCCTTCCTCAAACCGAACATTTCCCGATTGCGCGCGTGAACGACGCCATCGAACATCTGGTCGCCGGCAAGGCGCGCTACCGCGTCGTGCTCGACATGTGAGCTCAGCGCCGCACCAGCAGCTCGCACACAAAAACGCGCGGCGGTTTCCCGTCGCGCGTTTTATGCATTCAGATGCAGCCGTTACTTCCGCCACTCAGGCAGCGACGGCAATTGCTCTTCCGTCATATTGACGACGAGTCGGCCGTCCTTCAGCTGCACATCGCCAATTTCCAGAATGGCCTCACGGCTACCGATGCCGAGAAGACCGCCATGCTCGATCACAAGCCCGCGCACAGTGCCCGTTCCATCGATCACGACAGCTTCAACCTCCGCAATCTTGCGGCCGGTGCTGTCGTAGATGTCCATGTCTTCGACATCATCGACCGATGCGTTGAGCTGCGGCACGATCATGTCATCGTTTTCAGCTTCGCGCATACCAGATGCAGGGGCCGCTGCTTGCGATCCCATTGAAGGAGATGTTGTGGAAGGAGTTGTTGTAGCGCCCCGATCGGAAGCCGATGGCGTTGTTGATGGTGGTGGCGCCATCCGATCAGTCTGCGTGCCTGAAGGCTCGGTTGTCTGGGACGGTGCATCCTGCGCAAACGCAGGCGCTGCCATTAGGGCAAGCACTGCCAGCGTGCTAATTCCTGCTTTCATCTGACTACTCCTGAACTCAACTATCAACAGTCACAACGCGTTCAGGCGCCATTCGTTTCTTTACTCGTCGCTTGTTACGCGCCCAGGCGCCTCATAGGCAATGTAGCGAACGATTTTCCATTTACCGTCTGCCCCCTTGCGCATCACATCCATGCCCGGCTCCACCGACGTCACCGTCTGCCCGTTCGGCAGCGTCACCGTCAGCGTCCATGTGAGCCGGACAACCGCCATGTCTCCCTCAACGATCACTTCGCGGATGTTCAGTCCGTATGAATATCGGCGCCCGCTATCTGACAGCGAACGCTTGAGCCGGTCGCATATGTCCGCGTAATCCCGCTCCGGATAACCGCGAAAATCATACTTCAGATCGGTCGAGAACAAATCGCACACGGCGTCCGCTTTTCCCGCATTGAAGTCGCGCGTCCATTGCGTCAGCGCGGCGTTCACTTCCTCTTCGCCATCTAGTTTCGGCTCTGCCATCACTGGCACCGCCAACAACATGGATGCCAACATTCCCACGATCGACCGCCGTGCGCGTTTCTTTTTCATTTCAACTTTGCGCCTGTGTGATTTTGTCATGAACCTTGGTCAGCACGCTTGAAACGCTTTTGACATATGCGGCCACGGTCTTGTCCTGTGGTCCGTCGGCATCGTTCCAGTTCACAATGAACGAGAATGTCACCGGCACCGTGCGCACCATCATCTGGCCGCCGATGGCCATGCAGTGGAAGCCGTTCCAGTCAATGGAACCGCCCTTGCCATACGCCGCCGTTCCCGCAGGCACGGATGCAACGATGCCATCGGCCATTGCTGAAATGCGACGGAATTCGGCCAGCGTCTCGGGCTGCTTGAAAAACGCGCCGCTCAAAGCGCGCTTATAGTAGTCGACCAGTTGCGAAGCCGGCGTCGCCATCGTCGAAACGTCATTCAACGCCGGGCGATATTTCGAGGTATCTGCCTTGTCGTTTTGAACGATTTCACTCAGCGCCTTCCAGCCCAGATCGACACCTGGCTGCGATCCGGTGAGATACGAGAAAAACTTCCGCGTTGAATCAGGGATGCGCACATCCTTCAGCCCCGCGTCCGCAATGAATTTGCGTACGCGCTCGGCGCCAACGCGATTCATGATGGCGTCCGTCGCGGTGTTGTCGCTGTGTGCGATCATCGCCTCCAGCACATATCGTGCCGCGATGGTTCCTGAGACATGTTCATAGACAGGGCCGCTCAACGCGCGATTGCTGTCATCAATAGCAAGCTGCTCAGCCTCATCCTGCCGGCCAGCTTCCAGTTCTTGCAGGTATGCCGCAAGCACAAAGGTCTTGAAGCAACTGCCGCAGAACAGCGCTGCATCGGCGTTGTATGATGCACGCCATGGCTGGTCAGCATGATCCACATCGATCTGCGCGCCCTTCACGCCGGGGAGAGCCAGAAATGGCGCCAGCACACGCGGGATGGCGCCACCGCCGGCACTGCCGACCACCGATGCCGCAGACGCTCCCTTGTCAGAAAGCGCTGCAATAGCAGCCGCACCCACCGCCGAACCCAGGAACTGGCGCCTGCGCATTTGTTTCCTCCCGAACGCGCAGCGCAATGCGCGCGCAGCAAGAGCAATGACAGAGCAATTGTCACCGGGCCGTTACCGAAGTTGCATGGCGAATGCGCGCATACACCGCCGAGAGCGGAGGCGATGAAAAGCGCTTAATTTGCGGCAGTTTGGAACCAACATCGTCCGGGTGGCTTTGCTCATCGTTCAACTCTTTCAATCGCTAAAGCCGCAAAACAGGCTACAGTGCCGGCACGGCTCCGCTTCATGCAAACCATGACGGCCGCTTTCCCCGAAGCCCGATCGAAATTCGCCCATGCAGCCCACCTGAATGTCGTATCCAGCCCCGCACGCAACCAACCGCTCCATCGTCCCACCGCTTGCCTTTGCCGGTGAGCGCATCGGGCTGATGGGCGGCACGTTCAATCCACCCCATGAAGGCCATCTGGCGTGCGCTGAGACGGCCCTGCGCAGACTGCAGCTCAATCGCCTGTGGTGGATGGTGACGCCGGGCAATCCGCTCAAGCAGAACGATGGCCTGCCAACACTTGAGCAGCGCATCGCCGCCAGCCGCAGCCTCACCCGCAACGATCCGCGCATCGTCGTCACCGGATTCGAGCAAGGCCTTTCTGCGCGCTATACGTTCAGCACCCTGCGCTATCTCAAGCAGCACATGCCGGGCGTGCGCTTCGTCTGGATTATGGGCGCTGACAATCTGGTCGGCTTCAACCGCTGGCAGAACTGGCGCGGCATCGCAAATCTGGTGCCGATCGCGATCGTTGATCGGCCGGGCTGGCGACACGCGGCACTCGCCTCGCCCGCCGCCCGTGCACTCGCCCGTTTTCGCCTGCCCGAATCCCGCGCCGCCCTGCTGCCGATGGCAGATCCGCCCTCGTGGGCCTTCCTGACGACGCGCCTTTCGGAGCTGTCCTCAACCTCGCTGCGCACCCCTTCCGATGACGCAACGCCATGAATTAAAAATGTTTTCGTCGAACCGACCCTAACCGTACCAGAACCTTTACATCCATTAACTATTGCTGAAACCGCTGATCGCACCGTATGCTCCACATAGCGGCTGGCAGATGCTGACCGTTGAAGAGCGTATACGGCGCACTATCTGTGAGAGTTGAATAGCGCTCCGTAGCGCAAGCTCCCGGTTGGAGCGCCACGAGAAAGGGATGACTGGCACACGATGCGAACCGCGCTTGAGGGAGCCCACAGTGGCCCGCCTCATGCCGATCCCCTCCCTGACGGGCGGGATGCGGCAGACCTGCTGAAACAGATCGTTTTCTGGCTCGATGAGGCCAAGGCCGAGAACATCGTAACCATCGATCTGGCAGGAAAGTCTTCAATCGGTGATTTTATGGTCGTCGCCACTGGCGGATCAGATCGTCATGTTAGCGCCATCTCCGAACAGCTTTCCCGCAAGCTGAAAGAAGGCGGCAGCGCTAGCGTGCGCACCGAAGGGCGTCAAACCAGCGATTGGGTTCTGGTCGATACCGGTGACATCATCGTCCACATCTTCCGTCAGGAAGTGCGCGAGTTCTACAACCTGGAAAAAATGTGGTCAGCCGATCGGCCGGAAGAGCCGAAAACGGCGCACTGATGCGACAAGGGGCGGAAACGCCCCTTTTTTGTTTGGCCTGCGCAGCCACCGGCTACGGCTCTGTCGCCAATCACACCGGATGCGCGACGACAAGAGTTGCGTCTACTTCGGCGGCGTTTCATCTACGGGCAGGCGATGCCCAGCGACGAACTGATTGCGGTGAAGCATGTCACGCTCCGCCCGCGCCGGCCCATCTCCCTAGTTAGGCCCTCTGCTATTATGCGACTGACCGTTGCCGCTGTCGGACGGCTTAAAGATGCCGAACGCGAACTCGTCGAGCGTTATGCGAAGCGCTTCGACCCCACCGCGCGCCCACTCGGGCTCGGCCCGCTGACCATCCACGAATTGAACGAAAGCCGCGCCGGCTCGGCTGACGCGCGCAAGGCGGACGAAGCCACCCGACTGCTGAAAGTCGCCGGTCCGACCACGCCCCGCGTCGTTCTTGATGAGCATGGCAAAACGCTATCCAGCGAAGCGTTCGCAGCCTGGATCGGACAGCAGCGCGATGGCGGCTGCAAGACGCTGGCCTTCCTAATTGGTGGGCCCGACGGGCACGGCAGCGAGACCCTTACCGGCGCCGCCTTGAAGCTCTCGCTCGGGCCAATGACCCTGCCGCACGGGCTGGCGCGGGCTGTTCTTGTCGAGCAGCTCTATCGTGTCGCGACCATTCTGGCCGGCCACCCCTATCATCGCAGCTGAACGCGACGATGCCAAACGAGCCGGCATCCAATGCCGCACCAAGCGCCGTGCAACAAATTTTTCCGCATGCGTACAACTCTGCATGCGCGAATGACTGCGCGCCAATGCCGTTGAAAATCCGGCATTTTCTTTCGCAAGGAGTGGCTGCGAAAGTCACTGATTAACACAATCTAACTTTGCGTCGGATACCCCGAACAATCCATTTTATCGAAGTTTCATGGCTTTCGGCGACTGTGGTCATACAGCCTCGGCACGTTAGCCGACATCTGACTTCGGAGGGAATGCCATGGCGAAATTTTACACTGCGCTGTCGGCCTGCTGCGGCGCGGCGCTCGCTGTTGCAGCACTTACAATGACTGCCGAGGGCCGCGGCGGCGGTGGCTTCGGTGGCGGACACGGCGGCTTTAGTGGTGGTTTCAACGGCCCCCATGCCGGCGGATTTGAACCGCGCCCTGGCGGCGGCGGTTATGGTCCGGTTGGTCCCGGCGGTGTCGAACGCGGCTATCGCCCCGGTGGTCCTGGCTACGGCCCCGTTCCCGGTCGCCGCAATCCCTATGCGATGGGCGCAGTGCCGTTCATCAGCATGGATTATAATGACCTGCTGCAAACGCCGCCGAACAATACTGGCTCGCGCCTCCCCAACGACTGCAACTATCTTTATGCGCGCGCAATCGAAGCTGGCACCCCCGATATGTGGCGCCTATTCAACGACTGCGCACACAACCGCTAACACTTCTTAATCACTGCCGACGCCAAGGACGGACGATAGTCCTCCCTCGCGCAGAAGGTCCGCCCGCATCAACGGGCGTTCTTTCTGCGCATTTTTTTTTTGCGCAGGCCATATCCAATATCCATTGAATTACCCGGCGTTGCAGCGCTCCGCACCAATCGTTTGCACTGTGAGTTTATTCATCTGCACGCCAATCAAGCTTGATTATCTGTCTAAGCATGACGGGATAATTCATTGTTAGCATTAGCATCCTATAGTCCAACACATGACGGATTGATCAGCGCTGCTGGCGCCATCAATTGGCATGATGCCACCCCCGTTATGCCGGTGCGAGCCCGGTATGTTGTCCGCTAATCCGCGAACAAGGGGCCGCCCGCACATGGTGCTCGCCAATTTGAAAGTCTCCCGCAAACTGGCGGTGGGGCTGATGTGTGTTCTCGTCGCTTTTGCCGTCACGGGGACCGCATTCTTTTTCACCCTTCTTTCTATTGAACGCGCAAACGAGGAAGTGACTTCGGCCTCAAGCCTTAGCAAGCACCTCGTTTCGGCAACTGCCGCTATCTATGATGAGCAACAGGCCATCATGGACAATGCCGGCTCAGCTGCAATGCAGGCCGCTGGCCAGCGCTTCAGCGAACAGTTGATCTCCGCGCGCAACATCATCGCTCACAATCCGGCGCATGCAGCCATCGCGGCTGACATCGATGCGATGGACAAGAATGTTGCCAGCTGGCGTCGCTTGGCCGGCATGGGCGACTACACAAACAGCAGCGCCATTTCAGCGTTCGCTAGTGCGCGAGCCTCTTCGGAAGCAGCGAAAAACGATGCCAATGTGTGGCTCGACAACGCCCAGGCGAACCTCAGCGAAGCACTTTACTATTCGCGCGCCACTCAGATGATCGGCAGCCTGCTGGCCATCGCCATGGCTCTCGTTTCTGGCTGGTGGATGTCACGCATGATTGCGCATCCGATCGGTCAGATCACGGGCGCCGTCACCGGACTTGCTGCGGGCAACAACAATGTTCAGGTTCCTGAACTTAACCGCACCGACGAAATCGGCCTGATGGCCACGGCGGTGGAAAGCTTCAAGCGCGCTGCGATCGAAAAGAAGCGCCTTGAGGATGAAACCGCTGCTGCTGCTGCTGCCGCCGAAGAAGCGCGCGTGAAGCAGGAAGCCGAGAGCCAGTTCTATGTGGACGCGCACAACACGTTCATGCGCGACTTCTCGAATGCGCTTGAGCGCCTCTCTAAGGGTGACCTGACCTTCCGTCTCAACACGCCCTTCACTGAGGACTACGAGAAGATCCGTCACGACTTCAACACGACGGCATCCAGCCTGCAGGAAGCAGTCCTCACGATTGCATCCAGCACCCAGGCGATCCGCTTTGCCACCAACGAAATCTCTACCGCTGCCGACGATCAGTCGCGTCGCACGGCTCAGCAGGCTGCCAGCCTTGAAGAGACCGCTGCCGCTCTCGACCAGATCACTGCAACGGTGAACAAGACGGCTGAAGGCGCAGGCCACGCCCGTGAAGTGGTGGCTTCCGCGAAGTCGGACGCTGAGAAGAGCGATGAAGTCGTTCGCAAGGCGATTTCTTCGATGGGCGACATCGAGCGTTCTTCGCAGCAGATCAGCCACATCATCGGCGTCATCGACGAGATTGCCTTCCAGACCAATCTTCTCGCACTGAACGCGGGCGTTGAAGCTGCCCGTGCCGGTGAAGCTGGACGCGGTTTTGCGGTCGTTGCATCGGAAGTGCGAGCACTGGCACAGCGCTCCGCGGAAGCTGCCAAGGAGATCAAGGGCCTCATCTCCGCTTCGACCAAGCAGGTCGAGCAGGGTGTGGACCTCGTCGGCCAGATGGGCCAGGCGCTCGAACGCATCATGACCGAGGTTACGGAGATCAACACGATCGTCTCCGAAATCGCGGCCGGTGCCAAGGAGCAGGCTGTCGGCCTTCAGGAGATCAACACTGGCGTCGGCCAGATGGATCAGGTCACCCAGCAGAACGCTGCCATCGTCGAAGAGACAACTGCCGCCAGCCACGGTCTATCGCGTGAGATCGAAAAGCTGATGGACCTCGTTGGTCGCTTCGAGACGGGGCAGGATCTCAATATGGATCGGCCTGCACGGGATTCCCGCCCGGCTCAGAAGACCCACACAGCACTGAAGACTGTTTCGGTTCGCGGCGTCCCCGCAGCCGTGCGCAAGCTGGAGGCCATTGCCAATGAGCAGGACTGGGAAGAGTTCTAGAACTGGAACGAGAAGGACAGCCAAGAAGCGGCTGCAGCTCCCGGAAGTTCTCGATCTGACGGCAGCAGCCCCTCTGGCCCAGTCCTTCATCACTCGCCGTGGCGCCGATCTCACCATCGACGCCAGTCAGGTTCGCCGGGTTGGTGCGCAGTGCATGCAGGTTCTGCTTGCCGCTGCCACCACCTGGAAGACTGACGGCAAGAAACTGAGTCTGGAAAAGCCAACGGAAGAATTCCTGGAAGGGTCACACCTTCTAGGACTCCGACTTGAAGACGACCTGGCAGTAGGGGAGCCGGTTTGATGACAAAAACAATTCTCACCGTCGATGATTCCCGCACCATGCGTGAAATGCTGCTGCTTGCATTGCAGGAAGCGGGTTTCAACGTGCTGCAGGCGGAAGACGGCATGATGGGGCTGGAGGTTCTGAAGGACCGCCAGGCCGATGTCATCATCACCGACATCAACATGCCGCGTCTGGATGGCTTCGGCTTCATCGAACATGTGCGCCGTGATTCAACGCATCGTGCCGTCCCCATTCTCGTGCTCACCACTGAAAGCGACGCCGAGAAAAAGAGCCGCGCACGCAGTGCAGGTGCCACGGGCTGGATCGTGAAGCCTTTCCATCCGGTCAAGCTCGTCGACGCCATCCGTCGCGTTTCGGCCTGATAAACTTCTGACTTCGAGGCAGCAGCGATATGGATTCGCTTCGACAAATATTCTTCCAGGAATGCGAGGAACAGCTCGCCGAACTGGAATCGGGACTGCTCGAAATCGAGGGCGGCAGCGAAGATCCTGAGATCGTCAACGCCGTTTTCCGTGCGGTGCACTCAATCAAGGGCGGCGCAGGTGCGTTCGCTCTTGAGGATCTGGTGCGCTTCGCACACGTCTTCGAGACCGTTCTCGATGAAGTGCGCAAGGGCCGCCTCAGCACCGCATCACCGGTGACGGAAACCTTGCTGCGAGCGGCTGACGTACTGGCTGACCTCGTGCGCGTTGCACGGGATGGCGGCAACGTGAATGAGGAGCGCATTCACACTTCGGCCGATGAGCTGGCCGCGCTGTCTGGTGCACCTATTGGCGCAAACGCCGAGCCGGAAGAAGAAGTCAGCTTCGAAGATTTCGGGTTCACGCCGGTCGCGATGGATTTCCCGGTGTTTGATGACATCGCTGTCGTCGATACTGTCTCCGTCGAAGCCGAAGCAGAGCCTGACGCAACGACCTACACCATCTCCTTCCGTCCTCACCCCGGCCTCTACACCAACGCCAACGAACCTGTCGTGCTTCTGCGCGAGCTTTCGCGCCTCGGCGATGCGCAGATCGTTTGCGACACTAGCACCATTCCGACGCTGGAAGAACTTGAGGCCGAGGGATCGTATCTCGCCTGGACAATCACGCTGACGACGACGCACGAAGAAGACGACGTCCGCTCGATCTTCGAGTTTGTCGATGGCGATTGCGATCTTGAAATCATCACCGGCAATGCCGCAAGCAGCAATGACGAACCCGCTGGCGTCGATGATGATATCGCCGCTCTGCTGGCCCGCGTGCGCGGTGAGTTCACCGAACCGGTCGACGAAAGCGCCTCTCCAGCAGCATCTGCCGCAGACGTCGTCGTAGGCTTAGCCGGCAGCGCAACGGCTGAAACCGCAGCTGCAGCAATCCCAAGCACGCCAATCATTGAAGCTGAAGCAGCCAAGCCGACGCCGGAAGCAGCCAAGACACCGCCCCCTGCCAAGGCCGAAAAAGCCGCTGGCTCGGAGGCACCGTCTACGAACCAGACCATTCGCGTTGATCTCGATCGCGTCGATCGCCTGATGAACCTCGTCGGCGAACTCGTGATCAATCAGGCGATGCTTTCCCAGCGCCTGACCGACGCCGGGCTGGCCCGCGACTCCGAATTTGCAACCGGCCTCGATGAATTCGAGCAGCTTACGCACGACATTCAGGAAGGCGTGATGGCCATCCGCGCGCAGCCGGTTAAATCGGTGTTCCAGCGCATGCCGCGCCTCGTGCGCGAAGTGGCCGCCATCACCGGCAAGAAGGTGCGCCTGGTCACGGAAGGCGAAGACACAGAGGTCGACAAAACCGTTATCGAACGGCTGGCCGATCCGCTGACGCACATGATCCGCAACGCGATCGACCACGGCCTGGAATCACCCGAGAAGCGCCTCGCCGCCGGCAAGCGCGAAGAAGGTCTGGTGCGTCTTTCCGCCAGCCATCGCTCCGGCCGTATCGTCATCGACATCGCCGACGACGGCGCCGGCATCAATCGCCAGCGTGTGCGCGCGATCGCCGAAGAGAAGGGGCTCATTCAGCCCAACGCTCAGCTCACCGATGAGGAAGTCGACAACCTCATCTTCCTGCCGGGCTTCTCGACTGCATCAACCGTTTCGGACATTTCCGGACGCGGTGTCGGCATGGACGTTGTCAAAAAGTCCATTCAGGCACTCGGCGGTCGCGTCTCGATCACATCCCGCCCCGGCGAAGGATCAACCTTCACGCTCAGCCTGCCGCTAACGCTTGCGGTTCTGTACGGAATGGTCGTCACCGTAGCGGAGCAGACGCTGGTCGTACCGCTGACCTCCATCGTTGAAACGCTGAAACCCAAGGCAGGCGACATTCACGGCTTCGGCGGCGACTCCCGCGTCATCTCGATGCGCAACAACTTCCTGCCGCTGATCGACGTTGGGCGCGAGCTTGGCTATCGCAGCCAGCCTGCCGATCCAGGCGCTGGTGTTGCATTGCTGGTCGAATCCGATGGCGGCGCCCACAGCGCTCTGATGGTCGATGCCATTCAGGGCCAACGCCAGATCGTCATCAAAAGCCTTGAAGAAAATTACGGCCGCGTTCCAGGCGTCGCCGCCGCAACCATTCTTGGCGATGGTCGCGTGGCGCTGATCCTTGACGTCGATGCAATCGTCGCTGCTTCCCGCACGGGAGCCAGCAATTCAGAAACCGCCTTTGCCCTTGCAGGTTAGTCCTATGAACGCTTTCAGCGCTGCTCTTGTCCAGGAAAAGCACACCGGCCCTGCTCGCGAACTCATCGCGTTCGCCGTCGGCCAGCAGGAGTTCTGCATCGACGTCATGGCGGTGCGTGAAATCCGCGGCTGGACGCCGGCAACGGTACTGCCGCACTCGCAGTCCTACGTTCGCGGTGTCATCAATCTGCGTGGCGCCGTTCTGCCCATCATCGATCTGGCGGTGCGGCTCGGCTTCCCGCCTGTCGACGCGATGGGGCGGCACGTCATCATCGTCGTCAAGGTGCGCAGCCAGGTCGTCGGCCTGCTCGTCGATGCAGTATCGGACATTCTCACCGTTACGGATGCCGAAATGCTGCCGCCGCCGGATGTCGCGTCGGACATGGCCAAGCATTTCGTGTGCGGCCTGCTTGGCATAGACGGACGGATGATCAGCATTCTGTCAGTTGAAAACGTGCTGCCTGAGCGCGAGGACGGAGAAGCGGCATGAAGCCGGCAGTGGCACGCTCATCCTTGCGTCGGGAAGCCAGTCTGATCGATGGCGAGTTCGCGTTCACGCAGGACGATTACCGCCAGATTGCGGACATCGCCTACAATGACGCGGGCATCGACCTCGGTGACTCGAAGGCCAGTCTTGTCTATTCGCGGCTCGCCAAGCGTCTGCGCACGCTGCAGCTTGAGAGCTTCCGCAATTACTGCGCGCTGCTGTCACGCGACGAAGGCCGCGAGGAACGCCAGCAGATGGTGGCTGCTCTCACCACCAACGTCACGCGCTTCTTCCGCGAGCCGCATCACTTCGAACACCTGAGAACGCAGGTGCTGCCGAACCTCGTCAAGTCGGTGCGTGCCGGCAAGCCGATGCGCATCTGGTCAGCCGCGTGTTCCAGCGGTGAAGAGCCTTACTCTATCGCGCTTTCAATCCTTGCGGCCATGCCCGATGCGGCTTCGCACAACGTGCGCGTGCTGGCGACGGATATCGATCCGAACGTGCTGCACAAGGGCGACACGGGCATTTACAGCGACTCCGCCATGGCGTCGGTGCCCAAGGAAGCGCGCAATCGCTGGTTCAGCCCTACCACAGATGCAGCAGGCAACCGCGCGTGGAGCGCAGGGCCGGAGCTGCGCAAGATCGTTACTTTCAAAAAGCTCAACCTCATCGGCCAATGGCCGATGCGCGGCCCGTTCGACGCCATCTTCTGCCGCAACGCGCTCATCTATTTCAAGGAAGATACGCAGGTCGACATCTGGTGCCGCTTCGTGCCGCTGCTTGCGCCGGGCGCTTACCTTTACATCGGCCACTCCGAGCGTCTCTTCGGCGAAGCCGCGCCGTACTACGTCAACGAAGCCATCACAACGTATCGTCTTGCGGAGGCCGCCACGCCATGAGCCCCGTCCGCGTTCTCGTTGTCGATGATTCCGCCACCATGCGTGGTTTGATCTCGCTCGCGCTGCGGCGTGATCCCGAGATCGAAGTTGTTGGCACTGCCAGCAATCCCATGACCGCGCGTGACGCGATCAAGGCGCATAATCCTGACGTCATCACGCTCGACGTCGAAATGCCGGGCATGAACGGTCTGGAGTTTCTGGAGAAAATCGTTCGTCTGCGCCCGATGCCCGTCATCATGGTTTCGAATCTTACCGGTGAAGGAACCGAAACAGCCATCGAGGCGATGCAGATTGGCGCTGTGGATTGCATCGCCAAACCGCAGCCCGGTGATGTGCAGCCGTTCGCGGAACTGCCCGGCAAGGTGAAAGCTGCCGCAGGCGTGCGCGTGCGTCCGCGTGCGGCTGGCACCGCAGCCGAAAGCAAGTCCTCCGCGACCGGTGAGCGCCGTCGCCCGATGCTGGCATCCTATGAGCCGGACGGTCGCGTCATTGCCATCGGCTCGTCAACGGGGGGCGTCGAAGCGCTTTCGACACTGATTGCTCAGCTTCCCGAGAACTGCCCGCCGATCATGATCGTGCAGCACATGCCGCCCGATTTCACCGCCAGCCTCGCCACACGCCTGGATCGCCTTTATGCGCCCAAGGTTGTCGAGGCAAAGGACGGCATGCCGATTGAAGTTGGGCATGTCTACATTGCTCCCGGCGGCCCGAAGCATCTCGAATTACAGGATCGATCCGGGTTGCGCTGCCATCTTGTCGGTGGCGGACCGGTGAACGGTCACTCGCCATCGGCGGATGTGCTGTTCAAATCGGTCGCGCAGACCGTCAAGGGCGATGCCATCGGCATCATTCTCACCGGCATGGGGCGTGATGGTGCCCAGGGCCTGCTTGAAATGCGCGACGCCGGAGCGCGAACCATCGGCCAGGATGAGGCTTCAAGCCTGATCTACGGCATGCCCCGTGCGGCTTTCGAAATCGGTGCTGTCGAACGCCAGTTACCCCTAGATCGCATCGCAAACGCAGCTCTCGTCATGACCAACCTGCGCGGTCGCCAAGGTAGGGAGAACTAAAAATGTCACTCGCAGACCAACTGAAGATCCTCATCGTCGATGACACAACTACAAGCCGCATGCTGGTGCGTGACGGCTTGCAGGAGATCGGCATCAAGAACATCTCGTTCGCATCCGATGGCGAGCAGGGCCTGAAGCACGTCATGACCCAGCAGACGCATCTGGTCATTTCCGACTTCAACATGCCGAAGCTTGATGGCCTGGGTCTGCTGCGCGCAATCCGTCAGCACGGTCCGATCCAGAAGACGCCGTTCATCATGCTGACCGGCAAGGGCGACAAGGAACTTGTCCAGAAAGCCATTCAGTTCGGCATCAACAACTACCTGACCAAGCCGTTCACCGTACCAGCACTGAAGGGCGCCCTTGAGGCAGTGGTCGGAAAGCTGTCATGACGAACACGCTCTGCGCCCGCAAGCATGTCATGGAAGGCCAGTTCCACGTCTCGGACGATCCTAATCTCGTCCTGACCACGGTGCTCGGTTCTTGCGTGGCCGCTTGCGTGCGCGATCCCGTGGCGCGCATCGGAGGCATGAATCATTTTCTTCTGCCTGGCGATGCCGATCGGCTGCAATCGCGCGATGCCGAGCGTTACGGGGTGCATCTTATGGAGCTGCTCGTAAACGGACTGATGGCCCGAGGGGCACAGCGCAACCGGCTGGAAGCCAAGTTGTTCGGCGGCGCGCGCACAATTTTCAAAAGCTCCGATATTGGCGCGATGAATGCCGAATTTGCTCAACGCTTTTTGAAGACTGAAGGCATTAGCCTGGTCGGCAAGAGTCTCGGTGGGTCAAGCGGTCGCCGACTTGAATATTGGCCCGTCAGCGGGCGCGCACGGCAAAACTTTGTTGGCGATGCCGTTCCATTGGCGCCGCGTCCTGCACCTGTTGCTCCGCCGATGCCCGATGGTGATCTGGAGCTGTTCTGAAAGGCGGGCCGCAAACGGGCCCTGTGTGTGAGTGAAATGAAAAACGAGAACACCGCGCCAAGCGAGCCAACCTCCATCCCGACGCTGTTGAGCGTCGTCAGCGATGAATTGAATTTTCTCGCCACCGATGTTGAGCGCCTGCACGACATCGTAGAGCTGCCCGGCGTGCGCGATTCACTGCGCCAGGCCCAGTGCTTCAATGTTCTGCAGGGCATCGATCACATCACCCAGAATCTGGCGGGGCTTGCCGACTTCCTGAAAACGGTGGCGGAATCCGCTCCGCCCGCATGGCAGATCGACACCCGCGCAGCATGCGATGTCGTCCTGCTGGCTTCCCTGTGTGAGCGCCTCAAGCAACCGTCTCAGCCCCGCAAGGTGCACGCCGGGGGTGACGAATGCGAGTTTTTCTGAGCCGCGGCTCGCGCCCTCATTCCTTCACGGAAGTACTTGAAAGCGTCTCACGCGCCGCTGGCATCGATCTTGGCGACAGCGAGAAAGGCCCGCGCTCTGTCTTCAGGCGCGCAGCCGCAACCTTCAATCGTTTGTCGGACTGGCAGCCGCATCAGAACGCAGCCGGCACCCATCGCCGCGCCAATGCTTCCCATCACGCTGCCGGTACTAAGTTCGACGCCGAAACGATGGAGCGCTTCGCTTCTCCCTCGTATCACATCCATGAATATCTGCAGCATCAGGACGGACGACGCGCCGCCAGCGTTACACCTGCGCGCAGCATCGATCCGAAAATTGTTGCGCGGGAATTGCGCATCACAACCCGCATGTCCGTAACGGATCTGACGCGTCTGCGCCGTACATTTGCGCTCGCCAATCACCCCGATCGGCTGGCTGAGACCGAACGTGAGATTGCAACGCGCCGCATGATGATTGCCAATGAACTGATCGACGATGCCATGAAGAAGCGCGCAACGCGCTGAGCGCATTTACACGCTGCGACACTACATGCAGCGCCTGCCACCGAAATACAGAAAATTTGAACGATCGATTTGAGGCAAACCCAACACCTCTTCAATATGATCGGGGGCAAATCAAAGCGTAAGAGTCAAAGGTTCAATCAACGATGGCCGCCGATGGAAATATTGCGCTCCTTGCAGAGCGTCGCGACCGTATTCGCGAGTGGCTATCGGAGCAGCCAGAAAACGCCGACGCTGACCAGAAGCATCTCGATTCCGGCAGCTCCGAGCGAGCCTATTGGCATCACGGTTATCAAGCAGCAATCGACGATGTGCTGAAGCTTCTCACACGCTGAAGATCCGGCAGCGCGGGCATTCCCAGCGCGTGCCCTTGCATCGTCCGGGATGGATGCGATTGCCCGGCGGGCTGAAGTCGTGGAACAACTCGCATTCTTTCTCGAATGCCGCCTGCGCCGTTCCGAAGAATGTGAACTTGAACATCGCGTCCGAACCGATGCACTCGCGCAACTTGCTTGCCACATCGCTGTCCGATCGGCCGATATGCCTAACCTGAAAGTTGCCCATGCGGTCCATGCGTCCCAACGCGTAGACACCCGCGGACCGGCGCGCAACAGCACCATCGATGCCTTCGAAGCTAAGCCGGTAAGGGCCCAACAGCCCCATCTTTCCTGCCATCACGTCTGCCCCTGATCTCGTTCCGCAAAGATGCGCACCATCACTTCGCTTCAGCCCGCGCAAAACTGGCGCGCTTCATCCGTCCACTCGCCAAAACCCGTCGTCACCATGCGCTTGATAACCCGGCACACATAGGCCTTTTGCGCCGGAAAATTCTTCGGCCCGGCGTGATAACGCGCGATGGCCATCGTCCACGTTCCTTCGCGCTCTTTCAACTCGCTGAGAAACCGCGCCGCATAAGCTACGTTCTTTTCCGGATCGAACATCTCTTCCAGCGAGTCAAACTTGCGACCGTGATACCGGTGATTGATCTGCATGCAGCCAACATCGATATAACGCGCGCCCTGCCCCTGCGCCTTCTCAATGGCCGCGAGCGCTTCAGCCTTACTCAGGTTGTAGAGCGCGCGACCGTCGACGTTGATCGCATACGGCGTCAGCCTCCCGTTCTGGCCGGACTCCGTCAAACCGACAGCATAAAGCATTCCCAGCGGCACGTTATGCAGCGCCGCCGCGCGCACCAGCTCCTGCTCGCAAACGTTCATAGGCGAGCCATCAGCCAGCGCTGCCGTGTTAAAGATAAAGCCCGCCAGAAGAGCGATGAGCGGAAGCCTCATTGCCATCATTCCGATTTGCCTGTCCGCCTTGGTTGCCTGCCTCATCCCAGGAGTCACCACGCCCCGATTGGCGCTGATGTTCCGAAGCACCCGATTGGGATTGCCAGGAAGATTGCGATTGCGGTTGTCCGCCGCTCTGCTGGCCAAACTGTTGCGACGTCCCATTGCGATCGCCTTCCACAACCCGGATCGATGTTGCGTCAACGGCATATCCAGCCGAGCGCAGCAGCTTCGACAACGTGTCCTGATCGTTACGGATCAGCTCCGCCGTGTCGCTGCGCGATGCCTCGACATGCACCGTCAGCCCCTCGTTCTTCAGCTCCATGCGAACCGTAACGGTTCCCATATCGGCGGGCTGGAGCTGGATCTGCAGCACCTTCAGCACCGGCTTTGGCGTTGCGGGATCTGCTTCACCGGCCATATGTCTGGAAAACACCGGATCAGCCGCGATGCCTGCGCCGATACGATCGGCCACCTGTTGCGCAGGCCGCATCCCAGCCGTTGCGAGTTCATCGACAACAGGCAGAACGCCTTCAAGTGCGCCAGTGGCGGAAGCATCAACAGCGCCATCGCCCTCCGGCGCTTGCGGCATAACGGGCGGGAAGTGTGCTTCCTGCCGCATCACCTCAGCGCGCAATGCCTGTCGCGGAGCGAGTGCAGTTTCCGCAACGGCTTCCGGTGCTACGGCGGCGGCATCAAGCGGACTATCTGCTACCGCCCCCGGCATGGCGACTGCTTCCGCCGCGCCGGACTTGTTCCGACCACCGATTGCAAAATTTCCGGCTCCCAACCGCGCAGCATCCACATCCGCGCCAGCTTCAGTGCCAAGATCGGATGTGACCGCAGAGCCGCCGCTGTTATTGAACACACTCGCAATACGAGCCAATGCCGCCTGCGCGCCCTGTCTGGCGGCTACGTCCGTCGGTCTTGCTCCGCTATCCGTGCCGTCGCCATCGCTAGAATTTGCAGCCCGGTTGGCCTGTCCGCTCTGCGCGGCGGCAATAACGGCCGCCAGCTCACTTGCGGCCGCGGCAAGCGCGGTCTGAGAACCGCCAGCCAAGGGTTGCTGATAGTCGGGCTGACCTCCTGCTACGCCATCGGCAACGACATTCTCCAGCGCATCTTCAATCTGCGCTAAAAACTGTCGGGTCGCATCGCCGCTGCCAGCTGCTGCAGTCGGCGCAATCCCGCCCCGAGCGCCTGCACCCGTTGCAGCATTCGATCGCTTGCCCGCGTCCGCTGCGCCAGCGCCAGATTTTTCACCTTTGCCGTTGCCGTTTTGAACATCTGACAGCACGTCGCCGAATCCCCCGCTGGCCGACTGCTCGCCGCCCTTGGCGCTGTTTCCCCGCACAGCAGAAACCGCATTCGCCGTTGCTGCGCCGGCCGAGCTGGATGCAACGTTACCTGGTGTTGTCATTATGGAGTCCCATTCAACAGCTCGTCCGCGCGCGCCATCGCGGCTTCAGCATTGCCGACAATCGGCAGCTCCTCAACCGGCTGCCCGTTGTCAGCGGCGTCCGATGCGGGCTGCGGCTGTGCAGCTTGAGCCTGCGCTACGGTCGGCGACTTGGCAATTGCGCGCGCAACGGCGAATGCCGCATTAAGCAACGCTTCTTCGCGCACACCCAGCTTCGAACGATCGATCGACCAGAGCGCGCGCGCACCTTCGTCATGCTGATCTGTTACCAGCAGCGCTGACGCTTCGAACAGACGCATCCGGGTCGCAAACATCGGATGCGTCTGCGCATCTATCGCGGCAAGCCGAGCTGCAAAACGCACGATTTCCACGTTGGCGCGGACAATGCCTTCCTCGGCCAGCGCGAGACAGGTATGCGTGCGCACTTCATCCGGCAAATCGCGCAGCATTTCCTCAATCACTGACAGTCGCTGCTCATTGACAGGATAGCCGCGCCCAACGACCTCGGCGGCAAACTGACGTTCGAATGTGCGCGCGAATATGGAGTTGCCGAAGCGACGGAAGTACTGCGACGAGAGAACCTCAAAGATAGCGAGCTCATTCATGCGCGCGGCCAGGATCGCTTGCCGCCGCAAAGCCGACTCTTCCACGATTGTGCCCGGCGCAATAACGCGCGCGCGATCAAACAGCGCAAACGCCTTACTCTGATCTTCGCTCACTGTAAGCACAGCGCGAACCAAGGCAACGTGACCGCCGATCGTGCGATCAAGCCCTTCGACATCTACACCTGAAAGAAGCTCCAGCGCTTCCTTGTCCGCCCGGTCGCTGTATGCCAGCGCACCCCGAACGAGACGATCCAGCCCCGCCAGATCGACCTTCGTTTCAATAAGTCGACGCAGGATGGTCGGATCGCCGCCACTCAAAACATAGATCACGGCAGCGCGCAGATTGCGCTCCTGCGACCAGACAGCAGTGTCTACACTGTTCAGCGCTTCGGCCAGTTCAGCCATGCGCTTGCGCTGTTCAATGCGCGACGTCTGTCCATCGGTTGCTGAGCTGTTCTGTACATTCTGCAGCTCACGCACCAGCTCATAGGGCTGTCGTTGCGCTGCCATCGCCTGCGCCGAAAAACCCATCAGCGGCAACAGTATGGCAGTCAACGCAACCGACCGGAGCAGGCGACCACGCATCAGCGGTCTCCCTTGAGCAGCAGTATCTCGACGCGGCGATTTTCGCCCGCGGTCGGATCAGCCGCGTTCTTCAGGTCATTATCCGCGTGACCCTCGATCCGCCGGAAGCGGTCATCGGGCACACCACCACGCGTCAGCATGTAATACGCCATCTGTGCGCGCGCAGTTGAAAGCCGCCAATTGTCGTTGCGATCCGAGCGAAACTGCAGGCTGTCGGTGTGACCGCGAATGACGATCGGCTCAGCGCGCGCCTGCAGCAGCGTGCCAATGCGCTCCAGCAGCACAACTAGTTCCGGGGTCGGCCGCACCGACGACACGCCGAACATTTCAAATTCGGCATTGTCGCTGATGTTGATCAGCACGCCTTCCGGTGTTTCGGTGACCTGTATTCCCGGAATGGACGGAAACCCTGCGTCGTCGACAGTTTTCTCGATCAGGCGTGCAAGCTGCTGAGGGTTACCGGTGCGTGCCGCTTCCTGCATCTGAGCGGAGCTGAGTGCAGCTTCACCGCCATCTGCCGAAGCCGCTGCGCCTTCCTGCGTGCCTGCATCGCTACTTTGATTACCGGCGCGCGCGCCTCGTCCGCTGCCATCAGGTCCGCCGCGGGCTGCCTCAGCCGCATCCACCATCGGCGATTGCCGTTCAGGAGTTGCACGCGCCGATGCTTCAAGGCCCGGATCGGGCTCGAATGGATCGCGAAAACCCATTGCGGAACGATCGCCCGAAGCATTCCCGTGCAGAGACGTGTTGCCCTCTTTGCGTGCGTCTACGGATTTGGCGATCTCTTCGAGTACTTCGTACGGGTTGCCGAGCAGCGTTATCTCGCCGTTCTTGGTCTCTTCCGCCTCGCTTACGCGCGATTCGCCTTTTACGTCGGTGTCCGACGGTGTCCCCGAACCGCGCTCGCGTGCGCCTTCCGGCTGCATCGTGAAAACGCCTTTCGGCTTGGTTGAAGCATCGCTCATCCGCATCGGATTGAAATAGTTCGCGACGCCGCTAATCGTCTTCTCGTCGGAAATGCCGATCAGCCACATGACCAGAAAGAAGGCCATCAGCGCCGTCATGAAGTCGGCGTGCGCAATTTTCCACACGCCGCCCTTGTGTGGCTCGTCGTGGTCGCCGCCCCGCCGCTTGATGATCACAAGCTCTTGCTGGGTGGTATCGTCCTGTCCGTCTGCCTGGCTACCATTCATTCTGTCGACACCAGAACTTCTTCAAGCCATGTCGCTATGCGCGTTTCCAGCACCGACGTGCCAGCCTTCACTGTAAGCTCGATGCTATCGGCTGGCGTAAAGACCAGCGCTTCGGCAATGGCCTGCGGCAGCCCGTTGCGCACCGCTTCAAACGTATCGGCTGGTCCGGCAATCTCGATTTTCAAACCCGGATTTGCCGCGGCAAGCTCTCTGACGGTAGTGCATATTTCGCTTACGGCGCGCATCAAAACCGCTTCAGCCAGGAATGGCCGCAGCACCTGTGCAACCGCATCCCCGACCTGCTGACCGTACTGCTGCAAAGCATCGGCGAACTTTGCCGACAGCGCCGAAGTTTCTTCGCACCACTCCGCGCGCGCCGCTGCCAAAGAAGCTTCAAACTCTGTGCGCTGCTGTTCCATGCGTGCATCGGCCGTCGCTTCGACAGCCTGGCGCCCCTCGACAAGCCCCCTGGCATAGGCCTCATCAAGCTTCGCCTCCCAATCAAGCTCATCAACAACCGACATAACCGGGGCGAGCACAGGGCTCGCCACCGGTTGCGGAAGTTCGCTCGCGAACTCGACAAGGAAGTTGGCTATCGGGACAGCACTCACGTCGTCACGCTCCCGCGCAGCCACTGCTTAAGGATCGTAACGGCCTGATCCTCGTCATACTCGATAATCTGTTCGAGGCGCTTCTGCGGATTGCGATTGATCTTGCTGGTGAGGTCTCCGATCAGATCCGGCTCGCCATCGTCCATCGCAAACGGCATGCCCCCGCCTGCAAACGCCATATCACCCCCACCGAACGACGGTGAAAATGCCGGCGCAATCTGCGGCTCGAACGGCAGGTCGCTCGTCACGGAGGCAACAGCAGCCGGTGCTGCGATCGGCTGATACTCCAGTAGCATCCGCGTTGCCGGACGCAGACCGAACCACACCAAAATCATCGCCGCACCAAGCACCGCCAGCGCCTTGATGAAGGTGCCCATCTCACCCATCAGGAAGTCCGTCACCCCCGGACCCGGCAGCGGCTCAAGCATCTCGCCATGCGGCATGAACTCAACCGCCGCCACCGTGATGCGATCACCGCGTTCGGTATCAGCGCCGGTTGCGGAAGCGACGATGTTCTCAACTTCCTTCAGCTTGGCAGCGATGGCGTCCGGCGCCGCGCCTTCGCCGAGCAACATTTCCAGACGCTTGCGGTTCAAGACCACCGCAACTGTCAACGCGTCGATGCGATATCCATCACTGACGGTCGACATCACCTTCGAGTTGGCCTCGTAGTTCTTCAGCTCTTCCTTGCGCTCGCTGGCGCGGGCAGAGCTGCTGTCGCCACCTGTCTGCGGCTGCTCTGCCGGAATGTTCTGCTCCACGCCGACAGGCTGCGAATTGCCTGCATCCCGCGCGTTGCTCTTTTCCTTGATCGTGCGACGCGAGCGTTCAAAGCGCGAATTCGGATCGTACGTTGTTTCGTTGATCTGGCGCTTGTCGATGTTGAGACGCGCAGCAACGCTGATCTGAAAGTTGTCGATGCCGATATAAGGCGCCAACGTCTGGCTGACATTCTGCTTCAGCTCGTTCGCAACCGTACGCTCAAGCTCCAGCATCTTCGTCGGCGCCGCATTGAAGGCACCTTCTCCGCCGGCCAGCACCGTGCCGTCCGTGCTCAACACGCGAACCTGGTCAACGGTCAGGCCCGGTACCGCAGCCGCCACCAGATGACGAATGGCCTGGGATGAGTTGAACTCTGAAGTGGAATCGGCCCGGATCACCACCGATGCAGAAGGCTTCTGCGTGCTGCGCCGGAACGAACCTGTATCCGCCATCACGATGTGCACACGCGCCGCGCGCACACCCTTCATGCCCTGAATGGTGCGACTAATCTCGCCCTCCAGCGCACGGACACGCGTGATCTCCTGCATGAACGATGTCAGGCCGATCGCGCCCATCTTGTCGAACAGCTCATAGCCCGCGCTGGCGCTGCTCGGCAGACCTTTTTCCGCCAGCAGCATGCGCGCACGAGAAGCCTGTCCCGGATGGACAAGCACAGCCGTGCCTTCAGGATTCACATCGAATGAAATGCCGCTTTCCTGCAGCGCTGCACCGATGCGGGCGGCATCCTGCGGCTCAAGTCCCGCATACAGCGTCTCGAAGTCAGGACGGCTGAGATAGTAGCTGCTAAGTCCAACGGCGCTGAATACAGCCAGCCCTACCAGGCCCAGCACCGCAAGGCGCCGTGGGCCGAGAGCCAAAAGGTTGTCGCGCAGTTGCTTGAGCTGTTCGCTCCAGTTCATTGCTTCCCCGGCGGTTACGAATCCGGCCTATGATTTGCCGTCGTAACCTTTCGGGGGGAACCTTGCGCGAGACGTTCCAATGAGTGAGCCAGCCCCGTTTCCGGAAGCTGGCTCATTCAATTCATGCCAGTTGTGGCCTTACCGGAACAGGCTCAGGATGCTCTGGCTGGAGCTGTTGGCGATCGACAGCGCCTGAATGCCAAGTTGCTGCTTCACCTGCAGCGCCTGCAAACGGGTTGATTCGGCATTCATGTCAGCGTCAACGAGCTGGCTGATGCCGCTTTCGATCGAGTTCTTGAGGCTCGAAACGAACGACTGCTGGATGTCGATACGCGCCTTGGCAGCACCCAGAGTGGTGGCGCCGGCAGCCATCTCGGTGATCGCACGGTCCGAACCCTTGATGTAGCCATCAAGCGTTGCAAGGTCAGCCGTGCTGTCGGTCAGCGCCGAGATATTGATGTTAGCGATCGAGAACGTGCCGGCGGCATCAACCGCGCCGGTCGTGGCGTTACGGTTCGTGTCCAGAATGCCCTTCGCACCGGCAGCGGAATCGAACAGCTTCATCGAACTCGTCTCGATCGAGATCGACTGAACCGAGATCGAACCGCCCGTACGGGCAATCGACGACACAACTTTCTTGGTCGAGTTATAGCCGGCAGCGGAAGAATCGACCGAAAGCCAGTTCTGGCCCTGCAGCGTGGCAGCGTCGGCCATGCCCTTGAGCTGCGACTGAAGTTCGGTGATTTCGGTCTGGATCTTGCCACGATCAAGACCGGGCTGAGCGGCAGCAACCAGCTTGTCCTTGATCTTCGATACGATGTTCTTGGCTTCGTCCATTGCCGTGTAAGCAACGTCGACGAAAGCTGCGCCAAGGCCGAGCGCGTCCTGCACCGTCGAGAGGGAAGAGTTGTCCGAACGCAGCGTGGTTGCGATCGACCAGTAAGCAGCGTTATCGGCTGCAGTGTTGACGCGCATGCCGGTAGAAATACGGCTCTGCGTCTGCGTCAATGCAGAGTTAGTGGACGTGAGAGAGCGGAGCGCCGTCATCGCGGCAACGTTGGTATTGATACTCGCCATTGTGTGTCCCTGCGAACGAGATACTGGGGGGACATACCGGACCAGCCGGTATGACAGTTCGGCATCATGCCTTTGGGTTCACGATACCCAACCTGTCATCACACAACACATATCCGATGAACTCTTGCGCGCGCCCTAACGACCAGGTCGCAACGTGCATACAATCGATGCGTCAAATACTCCGCTGATAATGTGCCTAATGATATCGCAACACGATTATTCGCGGCGGCGCACCAAACATGCAGCAGCGCTTCAAATCAGTTCACACGCAAACAAAAAAGAAGGCCAAGCCCTGGAGGAGCTCGACCTTCAGAAGTTAGGCGTCTGAAACGTGTAAGCGACGTAAGTTTAACGGAACAAACTCAGGATGCTCTGGCTTGAGCTGTTAGCAATCGCCAGTGCCTGAATGCCAAGCTGCTGCTTCACCTGCAGTGCTTGCAAGCGTGTAGACTCAGCATTCATGTCAGCGTCCACAAGCTGGCTGATGCCGCTTTCGATCGAGTTTTTGAGGCTCGACACAAACGACTGCTGAATATCAATTCGCGCTTTAGCTGCACCTAGCGTGGTGGCGCCTGCAGCCATTTCGCTGATCGCGAGATCGGCGGCTTTGATATAACCATCGAGCGTCGCAAGATGGGCGGCGCTATCCGTCAACGTAGAGATGTTCATTGTCGACAGACGGAAATCCGTCGCAGCTGGTGTACCCGGCTGCGTTGCGTGTCGTTCACCGGTCGTTCCATCACGATACGCGTCGATAATGCCCACGCCATCGTCTTGCGTGCTGGCGTCAAACAGCACCATCGAAGACGTATCGATAGAGATCGACTGCACCGAAATGCTGCCGCCAGACCGCGCAATCGAAGACACGATCTTCTTCGTTGCGTTGTAACCGGCCGCCTCGGAGTCAACCGACAGCCAGTTCTGGCCCTGCAGCGTTGCAGCGTCAGACATGCCCTTGAGCTGTGACTGCAGTTCGGTGATTTCAGTCTGGATTTTTCCACGATCAAGTCCGGGCTGGGCGGCAGCGACCAGCTTGTCCTTGATCTTGGTCATGATGTTCTTGGCTTCGTCCATCGCCGTATAGGCGACATCGACGAAAGCTGCGCCGAGACCGAGCGCGTCCTGCACCGTCGAAAGCGACGAGCTGTCGGAGCGCAGTGTGGTTGCAATCGACCAGTAAGCTGCGTTGTCAGCAGCAGTGTTGACGCGCATGCCTGTCGAAATACGACTTTGTGTCTGAACAAGAGAAGAATTGGTCGCGGTGAGAGCACGCAGCGCCGTCATCGCGGCGACGTTGGTATTGATACTTGCCATCAGGCTGTCCCTTCAAACGCAATACTTGCGGGACATACCGGGTCATGACCGGCATGACAGTCCGGCATCATGCCCTTGGGTTCGTTTGACCCAACCTGTCATGCACGAACATTTAGCTTTGAGCGTTTGCAAGCCGCCTAAAGAAACTCTTCAACTCTTATCTATCTGCCTGAAACAACCGTCGCCGACGCGGGCTGATGAAAAAACAATTAAAAAGAAAGCCAAGCCCTGGGAGGAGCTTGGCTTTCAATAGGCAGGCATCTGCTGTCCGGATTAACGGAACAGGCTCAGGATGCTCTGGCTGGAGCTGTTGGCGATCGACAGCGCCTGGATGCCAAGCTGCTGCTTGACCTGCAGTGCCTGCAAGCGGGTCGACTCTGCATTCATATCAGCGTCGACCAGCTGGCTGATGCCGCTCTCGATCGAGTCCTTCAAGCTGGAAACAAATGACTGCTGAATGTCGATGCGTGCCTTGGCAGCACCTAGCGTTGTCGCGCCGGCGGTCATCTCAGTGATTGCGCGATCAGCGCCCTTGATGAAGCCGTCGAGCGTTGCCTGATCCGCAGTGCTGTCGGTCAGCGTCGAGATATTGATGTCCGACAGACGGAAGTCCGTCGCAGCCGGGGTAGCAGGCTGGGTGGCATAGCGCACGCCGGTGGTGCCGTCGCGATATGCGTCGATGATGCCAACTCCGGCGACAGCCGCGTTGGAGTCGAACATGATCATCGAGCTGGTATTGATCGAAATCGACTGCACATTGATGGTGCCACCAGAACGCGCGATCGACGAAACAACCTGCTTCGACGCGTTATAGCCTGCTGCAGACGAGTCAACCGAAAGCCAGTTCTGGCCCTGCAGACTGGCAGCGTCGCCGATGCCCTTCAACTGAGACTGCAGTTCGGTGATTTCGGTCTGGATCTTCGCGCGGTCAAGGCCCGGCTGAGCGGCAGCGACCAGCTTGTCCTTGATCTTGGTCATGATGTTCTTGGCTTCGTCCATCGCCGTATAGGCGACATCGACGAAAGCTGCGCCGAGACCGAGCGCGTCCTGCACCGTCGAAAGCGACGAGCTATCCGAGCGAAGCGTGGTCGCGATCGACCAGTACGCGGCGTTGTCGGCGGCGGTGTTGACGCGCAGGCCGGTAGAAATGCGGTTTTGCGTCTGCTCAAGCGCAGAGTTCGTGGAGGTAAGAGAGCGCAGCGCCGTCATAGCGGCAACGTTGGTATTGATACTCGCCATTAGAGTGTCCCTTGGGATGACCTGTTTACAATCGGGACATGCCGGTCTCACCGGCACAACAGTTCGGCATCATGCCCTTGGGTTCGTGGCCCAACCTGTCATAGCCAATGCTTAATGATGAATACCTTGCATTCTAACTAACGCGGCGTCGCTTGACCGATGTTTCGACCGTGCGGCATTAACGCTCACAAAACGTACTGAACGAGACATAAACGGACGTCCAAATACGAAAAGGGCCAGACCTCTCAAGGATCCGGCCCTTTCAATAATGTTCGTTGAGCGTGTTTTAGCGGAACAGGCTCAGGATGCTCTGGCTGGAGCTGTTGGCGATCGACAGCGCCTGGATGCCAAGCTGCTGCTTCACCTGCAGCGCCTGCAAGCGGGTCGACTCTTCGTTCATGTCAGCGTCGACGAGCTGGCTGATACCGCCCTCAAGCGCATCCTTCAGGCTCGACACGAAGGTCTGCTGAATGTCGATGCGCGCCTTGGCGGCACCCAGTGCGGTTGCACCGGCTGCGAGTTCAGTGATCGCGCGATCCGCACCCTTGATGTAGCCATCGAGCGTCGCAAGATCGGCCGTGCTGTCGGTCAGCGCAGAGATGTTGATGCCGACGATGTTGAAGTCGGTAGCGGCAGGCGTGGCCGGCTGGGTTGGATAACGAATACCGGTGGTAGCGTTGCGGTATGCATCGAGAATGCCGACGCCTGCAACAGCCGCGTTCGAGTCAAACAACACCATCGACGACGTGTCGATCGTGATCGTCTGCACCGAGATCGTGCCGGCAGCACGCGCAATCGACGAAACGATATTCTTCGATGCGTTATATCCGGGCGCTGACGAATCCACTGAAAGCCAGTTCTGGCCCTGCAGAGTTGCAGCGTCAGCCATGCCCTTCAGCTGCGCCTGCAGCTCGGTGATTTCAGTCTGGATCTTCGCGCGATCAAGACCAGGCTGCGCAGCAGCAACCAGCTTGTCCTTGATCTTGATGACAAGGTTCTTCGCCTCATCAAGCGCCGTATACGCCACGTCAACCGTCGCAGCGCCGAGGCCGAGAGCGTCCTGCACCGTCGAAAGCGCCGACGTGTCGGACTTCATGGTCGTGGCGATCGACCAGTAAGCTGCATTGTCGGCCGCCGTGTTAACGCGCAGACCGGTCGAAATACGATCCTGTGTGCGCGTGAGGGCGTCGTTAGTTGAAGTCAGAGAGCGCAGCGCGGTCATCGCTGCAATGTTCGTGTTGATACTAGCCATTGGTGGCCTGTCCCTTAGAAAAATTGTTGCTCATGGGGACATGCCGGATCAATTCCGGCACGGCGTATCGGCATCATGCCCTTGGGCGAAAACCGCCCAACCCGCCGTTGCATTACAGGCCTAGCAACCGATCACAAGAATCGTCGCTGATACGAAATACAAAAAGCCTTCGATAATTACCTTGGCGCACGCAATAAATCAGCGCCAAGGCTAACCTTGCCGATCCTGTTACTTGAACAGGCTCAGGATGCTCTGGCTGGAGCTGTTGGCGATCGACAGCGCCTGGATGCCAAGCTGCTGCTTCACCTGCAGCGCCTGCAAGCGGGTCGACTCTTCATTCATGTCAGCGTCGACGAGCTGGCTGATACCGCCCTCAAGCGCGTCCTTCAGGCTGGCCACGAAGGTCTGCTGAATGTCGATGCGTGCCTTGGCAGCGCCCAGTGTCGTCGCGCCTGCAGCCAGATCGGTAATCGCGCGATCGGCACCCTTAATGTAGCCATCGAGGATGGCCATATGCGCGGTGCTGTCCGTCAACGCCGAGATGTTCAACGTTGCAATGTTGAACGTACCTGCCGGATCGACTACGCCGGTAGCTGCATCGCGCATCGAATCGAGAATGCCGGCAGCCGTAGCGCTGTTGTCGTACAGAACCATGCCAGCAGTGTTGATGGAAATGGTCTGCACCGAAATGGTGCCTGCGGCGCGCGCAATCGACGAAACCACCTGCTTGGTTGCAGTGTAGCCGGCCGCGGACGAATCCACCGAAAGCCAGTTCTGGCCTTGCAGGCTCGCTGCGTCGGCGATGCCCTTCAACTGCGACTGCAGCTCGGTGATTTCCGTCTGAATCTTTTCGCGATCAAGACCGGGCTGTGCAGCAGCGACCAGCTTGTCCTTGATCTTGATTACGAGGTTCTTCGCCTCATCAAGCGCCGTATAGGCGACATCGATGGTGGCTGCACCGAGACCCAGGGCATCCTGCACCGTCGAAAGCGCTGACGTGTCCGACTTCATGGTCGTAGCGATCGACCAGTAAGCCGCGTTATCAGCAGCCGTGCTGACGCGCAGACCGGTCGAAATACGATCCTGCGTGCGCGTGAGTGCATCGTTGGTTGATGTCAGAGAGCGCAGCGCTGTCATTGCTGCGATGTTCGTATTGATACTAGCCATTTTGGAAGCCTGTCCCGAGGAGTTAGTGTTGCTTATGGGACATGCCGGATCACCATTCCGGCACGGCGGCTCGGCATCATGCCCTTGAGCGGAAACCGCCCAACCCGCCGTGTGACGCTACTCAACCATCTACCGCTGAAGAACTGGTTAACGAAACGCAACCATTCGCTCAAAAAAGCTACACATAGGAGCGAATCAGACCGCCGACGAGCAAATTCCAGCCATCGATCAGAACAAAAAACAGGATCTTGAACGGCAACGATATGATCGTTGGCGGCAACATCATCATGCCCATCGACATGGTCAAAGTTGCAACGATCATGTCGATCACGAGAAACGGCAGAACCATCAGAAACCCGATCTCAAAACCGCGCCGCAGTTCAGAGATCATGAAGGCCGGGATCAGAATCCGCAGCTCGATGTTTTCATCCGTTTGCGGCGGAGGTGGCGGGGGCGGCGTTTCAGTCTGCTCGCCTTGCGATCCATTTTGACGGGGCCACAGCCGTTCGTGCGCCAGATCGTAGAACAGCTTCAAATCTTTGTCGCGCACGTTCGCCAGCATGAATGATCGAAACGGCGCTACGATTTGCGTAAAGGCTTCCTCTTCGCTGATCTTATTTTCAATGAGCGGAGCAACACCGTTTTTCCAGGCCTTGTCGAATGTCGGCGTCATTACATACAGCGTCATGAACAGCGCCAGGCTGATCAGGATCAGGTTGGCCGGTGTTGTTTGCAGACCGATACCCGAGCGCAGAAAGGAAAGCGCTACAACGAACCGGGTAAAGCAGGTCACCATCACCAAAATGCCAGGCGCTATCGACAGCACCGTGATCAGCATCACGAACTGAATGATGCGGCCCGCGGCAGAGGCATCGCCCTGCGGCAACAGCTCCTCCAGGCTCGGCAGTGTTTGCGCCGCTGCGTGAACAGTCCCAAGACCGAGCAACAGCACAATCAGAAGGGCTCGCTTCATTCGACTATGAGCCCCTGGATAATGATTTCACGGACGTTGCCATCACTGCGCGCCCGCACCCGATCATTCAGATCCTCACTGAGATGCTGAAAGCCGGACGCACCTTGAATGCGTTCAATCGGCACTGTGCGCAGAAAGGCAACGATGTCCTCCGTGATGCGGGCCACCAGCGCGTCAGCGTCATCAGGCACCACGTCGAACACCAGCGATGCTTCAATCCTGATCCACGTCGAACTGGAGCCGGCGAGATTGGTGACGATGGGCGTGAGCGGCCGCAGCTTGGAACTTTCCATCTTCAGTCGCTCGCCCAGATAACCGGCTGGCTTGGCTTGCTCGACAACCTCGGTCCCCGCTCCGCGCAACAGCAGCTGCTGACCTAAAACGAATCCAACACCCGCCGCAGCCAGCGTCAACACAACGACAGCCAACAGGAAGTATCCGGTCGAAAGCGAAGACGACTTCTGGTCGTTTTCGGAAATCGTTTCATCCATGGCTGCTGCTGTCATTTCCCAACCGGTTAGAACGGAGAGATATTGTCGACGAGCTGCTGACCCCACGGGGGCTGCTGCACTTCCATCAGACGTCCGCGGCCGCCATAAGCGATACGCGCTTCGGCAATTTTCTCATAGGCGATCGAATTGTCCGCCGAGATATCCAACGGCCGGATGATGCCCGCAACATTCAGAATACGCATCTCGAAATTGACGCGCACCTCCTGCGAGCCGCTAATCACGAGATTGCCGTTTGGCAGCACATCGGAGACCACGGCCGCAACCAGCAGCTCGATCTTTTCAGACCGCTCGATGCCGCCTTCGCTTTTCGTCCGCGTCTTCGAGCCAGTGCCGATATCAAACGCGCCTTGACCGCCTACTGCACCACCCGTTGATGCGAAATCGTAGGAATAGTCGAAGCCGAGCTCATTCGAAGCATCGCGCTTACGTTCAGAATCGTTGGCTATCGACGCCTTGTCCTTGATCGAAATTCGCACTGTTACGGTGTCGCCGATACGCCGCGCACGCAGATCCGAGAACAGGTCCGCGCGCGAATCCTGCCAGATAGACGAGTTGCCTCGATAAACATTCTGCGGCGCAGCTTCCGTGATCATGGAGACGCGCTTGGGCACCATGCCGCTGCCGACCGGCGTCATGTGCGGCTCGCGATTGAAGTCACGCACATCAACAGCGCACGCGCCCATGATGGGCGCGACAATCAAGAGCACTGCAAGCCTTGCGATCATGATCTTCCCCCGCCTGGGTAGGCTTGCGCTGGCATTTCATCTACCGGCTGCGCAACACCCGGCGTCGGAGTGGAGGATGTCGGCCGACGCGGCGCTGCGACGGCTTTAGGTCTGCGGACGGAGCCAGCAATCGTGCCGGCAAGACGTGCAGCTTTTTCCGGTGCCATCTCGTTCAGAATCGCGCTGGCATTCTGCGGCTCCAGCTTCAGCAGCAGAGACGCCGCGGTTTCTTCATCCATCTCGACCAGCTGTGGCGCCGCGGAATCCGGCTCCATCTGCGCGTAGATGTTCACCAGCGAAGCATTGGCGCGCAGCAGGAACGCATCGCGACGTTCCACCCAGCTGCGCAACTCCTGCGTCTTCTGTTCCAGCGTCGCAATCCGCTGCGCGACCTGCTGCTCCATTTCCGTCAGCTTCGAGCGCTGCACGGCAATGCGCGCGTCCGCCGCTGCGCTGGAAATGGCAACGCAGTATCCCTTCGCAAGATCGGAATTTGCATCGTCGACCGAGCCGGTCACGATCGGATCGCCGACCATCTGCCCATCATCGTTGAACAGCCGCGCGCTTTCTTCCAACGGTGGTGGAACACGCGCGCCGCTGCTGGGAATCGATCCCGTGACGATTTCGTCGAACTCATCGATCGGCTCAGCTTTACCGCTGACAGGCGCAGCTGCGGCAACCGGCGGCTGCGGTTTCATCTTCGGCAATGGCGGCGAAGCTGCCGGCCTGGGCGCTGGAATAGAGCGAGCGGCACGGGCGAGCGCGCTAGACGGAGACAACCTCCCCGTGGCGGCATCCGTCGGCGCTTCATCAACCGACGCTGCCCATCCCATTTGCGCCGACGACGGCGACACGGTGCCGACCAATGCGATCCAGAGCACCGTCAGCGCCGCGCATGCAGCATATCGATCAACAGCGCTCATCATCATTGCACCACGAGGTCAGCTTGCAGCGCGCCGGCTGATTTGATTGCCTGAAGCACCGCGATAACGCCCTGCGGCTTGAGACCCATTCGATTCAGGCCGAGCACCAGCACATTCAGGTTTGTACCTTGAACGATGCGCAAGGCGCCGCCCTGCTCGAATGACGATATGTTGGTTTCCGGCGTCACGACTGTCTGGCCTTCGGAGAACGGCAACGGTTGCGACACCTGCGGAGTTTCCGTCACGGTCACGGTCAGATTTCCGTGACTGACTGCGACGGTCGAAATGGTCACGTCGCGACCGATAACGATCGTGCCTGTGCGTTCGTCAACGACCACGATCGCCGGCACATCCGGCTCGACTATCAATTCACCTATTTCCGCCATCAAACGCGTTGGCGACATGTTGGGTGGACGCTTCACTGCAACGCTGCGCAGATCGGCGGCGCGCGCAAGTTCCATTCCGAACCGATCGAGGCCATAGGCATTGATGGCATCGGAGATGCGAATAGCCGTTGCAAAATCCGGGTTGCGCAGTTCAAGGCCCAGAAACTCGACTTCCAGGAACTGGCCCGGTGCCTCGCGCTCGACCAGCGCGCCGTTGGGAATGCGCGCCGAGGTCGGCACGTTCTGCGTCATCGTCTGGGCAGCGCCCGTGATTTGATACCCGGAAACTGTCAGCTGTCCCTGTGCTACCGCATAGACCAGATTATCCGCGCCATGCAGCGCTGTCATGATCAGCGTGCCGCCCAGCAGCGATGTCGCATCGCCAAGCGATGAAACTGTAACGTCAATAGTGGTTCCGGTTTGCGCGAACGCCGGCAGTTCTGCCGTCACCACCACGGCGGCAGTGTTGCGCGTGCGCGTGTTCTGCCGCCGGATGTTTACGCCAAGCCGATCCAGCATCGCTTGCATCGACTGTTGCGTGAACGGCGAATTGCGCAGGCTGTCGCCCGTTCCGTTGAGGCCGATCACCAAGCCATAACCAACAAGCTGGTTCGGCCGCACGCCCTGAACACTGACGATGTTTTTCAGGCGCGTCGGCGATCCGACCTTAGGCAACCCGGACGGGCCCATATCACCATAAAACTGGCCACCGACATCAGCACTGTAGGTGCCGCCGGAGCCCAGCAGAAAGATGGCGCACAGCAGGCTCGCCAGTGCCAACGCTCGCGTCATTGATCCCCCACATGCACAGATCCGTCCGGACCGATCCGGCCATGAATGATCCGCCCGCTGTCAGGATTGCGAACCGAAATAACATCACCGGAGCCGCCGTTCTGCAGCGCGATTGCATTCGCGGTGATGGTCAGAGCGCCTGCCTTGAACACAACCAACGTAGACTGGCCTTGCTTTACTGCATGAGGCTCGCGGACAGCGGCGTGTGCAATCGGCTTGCCCGGCAGCAATGTGAGACGGGAGATCTTGCCAAGCAGAGCTTCCCGGTCCGTCGTTACCGAGGTGTCACCATTCAGACGGAAGGCGCGGTCGACGAGCATGTTGCTCTCGATCACCTGACCTGGATAGATCGTAACGCGTGGCACCGGCAGCATCGTCGGCTGCGCAGGCGCTGGCGCAACGCTGACAAACGCCGTCGCGAACATGACGATCGCTATCTCAAGCAAACGGGTTCCGAAAGAATGAGTTTTCACGGCTATCTCCGTGCAACCGTGCTGTACATTTCATCCACTGCCTGGATGACCTTTGAGTTCATCTCATAGGAACGCTGCGCGGTGATCAGCTCGGTGATTTCCTTCACCGGATCAACATTCGACAGCTCAAGGTAGCCCTGCTCGATTGTACCGAAGCTCGGATCGCCCGGCACACCGACAACAGCCGTGCCCGAGGCTGGCGTCTCGCGATAAAGATTGCCACCCATGGGCGACAGGCCCGCATCGTTGGCGAAGTTTGCCAACGTCAACTGACCCAGCGACTGCAACTCAGTCTGCGTGCCGATACGCGCAAACACTTCGCCGGTCTGGTTGATCACAACCTCGACGGTGTCCTGCGGAAACGTAATCTGCGGCTGAATGAGATAGCCATCCATCGTCACAAGCTGGCCTTCAGCGTTCTTGTTGAACGCACCAGCGCGCGTGTAATAAGTCTCGCCATTCGCTGCTTCGATCTGGAACCAGCCACGGCCGTTGATGGCCACGTCTAGCTTGTTATTGGTGCTGCTCAGCGCGCCCTGGCTGTGCAGATTGCGGATCGCCGCATTCCGCACACCGAGACCTACGTGCGCACCTTCCGGAATAGGCGTCTGGTTGCCACGGTTCGGCACGCCGGCAGAACGCTCGGTCTGATACAGAAGATCGGTGAACTCTGCGCGCGAGCGTTTGAACGAAGTGGTGTTGATGTTCGCGATGTTGTTCGCGATCACTTCAACGTTCAACTGCTGGGCGTTCATGCCGGTAGCGGCGATGGCGAGCGCTCTCATGATCTATTCCTCAAATTGTCATGCGGCTGACTTCCAGGTACGCCGCGACAACCTTGTCGCGTACCGCTACCGCAGCCTGGAGTTGCTGTTCGGCGGCCATCACGGACTCGACCACCTTTTGCACCGACGCCTTGTCCTGCACGCCCGAGATGGAAACGGCCTCGGCAGTCTTGAGCGTTTCCATCGCGTCAGAAGCCATCCGCGTCAGCATCGATCCGAAGTCGCTGGACGCTTCCTGCGTAGCATCACTCTTCCGGATCGACGTGCTGCTCTGAACAGGCGCACTCTGCGATACTCCGGATACGCCGGTGATCATCTGATCCAGCATTACGTGCTCCTCAACAGGTCGACGGTCATCATGACCATGGCGCGGGACTGCTTCATCATCTGCAGGTTCGCTTCGTAGGAGCGATTGGCCTCGCGCATGTCGGCCATTTCAACCAGCATGTTGACGTTGGGATATTTCACGTTGCCATCCTCGTCGGCAGCGGGATGGTTCGGATTGCGTTCGATGCGGAATGGCGCCTGATCGGTTCCAATCTGATCGACCGCGATCACGCTCGCGCCAAGAACATCGTCAAACCGGTTGACGAAATTTACGGTTTTGCGGGCATACGGATCGCCACCAGGTGTATTGGCGGTCGAATGCGCGTTCGCCATGTTTTCGGCGATGACACGCATGCGGCGAGACTGAGCATCGAGGCCCGCCGCGGAGATCTTTTGAGATACGTTGAGTGGATCAAACACGGTCAGACCTTCGTGCTCGTTAGCAGCATGCGATGAAACGCTTTGATCACGCCGTTATTCAGGGAGAACGCAGCGTTGACTTCTCCCGACTTCACCAACTCACGTTCAATGCTTACGGAGTTTCCCGATTCAGTGGTGTGCCAGGCGGCCTCATTGGTCACGGCATCACCGCCACCGTAAGTGCTCGTATCGCGCAAATGGCCCGGATCGCTGGCCGCAAGATCAGGACGAACGGCCTGCAGAACTTCCGCAAACGGCTGCACGTCGCGCGCTCTGTAGCCAGGCGTGTTGGCGTGCGCGATGTTGCTGGTGATCGTTTCCTGCCGCACCGATAGCCAGGTGTTGCGCTGAGAAGCGATGCCGAAAAGATATATTGAGTTCATGCCGATAGCCGCGCTTTATGTCTGCGTAGCTGAATACCGGCCTAAGCTTGTCCCAGGCTTGTCGCAGCCTGATCAGCCGCTTTCCACAAAGCCAGCTCGGTGAAATCGGCCACAGGGTCGAGGCGCGCATCGGCGAGAGCCTCAACCAGCCGCCGCGTATTCTCGTCTGGCGAATCAGCAGCGCCTTCGAATGTCAGATAGGTAATTTCGACGCCAGCCTGTTCGGCTTCGAGGATCAGCCGGAAATAGACGCTGACGCTGCGGTGTCGAAATTCCATATCAAGCGCGATCGCAGGCTGACGATCCCAAGACAGCTCAACGTCGCCAGATTGACCGAATGCGATGGTGCCGGGCTTGAAGAACAGCTCGGCCGACGAAGCAACAAGATTGGCAATGTTGGCGAAGCGCTCAGTTCGGACAAACGTAATGTAATCCGCCGGCTCAACCAACCGAAGGTCGGAAGCCAATTCTCGGATGCCGAGACCTAATGCCCGTTCGCGATCGTAGGTGAATCTATCGCCGTTGCTCTTCATTTAGTCGACCCGCTGGAGGGGACCGGCTTTCCGCGCGACATAAGATACAGGATCACGTTGGCCACAGCCCTGTAGAACTCTGGCGGAATAAGCTGATCAATCTCCACTTTATCGTACAGCGACCTTGCCAGAAGCTTGTCTTCGACAACAGGAATGTCGTGTTCTTCTGCGATCGATCGAATTTTCAGCGCAATGATATCCAGGCCCTTTGCGACAACGACGGGGGCCTGATTTTCCGTGCGGACGTAACGCAGCGCAATCGCATAGTGCGTCGGATTTACTATCACGACAGTCGCTTCAGGCACGCGTGCGATCATGCGCTTGCGTGCCCGATCCCGCGCCAGTGATCGCATGCGCGATTTGACGATCGGATCGCCGTCGGATTGCTTGTGCTCGTCTTTGACTTCCTGCTTGGTCATCCGCAATTCGCGCCGCCAATAGAAGCGCGACCAGAGCAGATCCAGAATGACGAGCAGCATGATGCCAACGACCACTGACGCAAACAGCCAGATGATCATGCCCTGCAACAGTCCGGGCAGAGCATAAGGCGACATGAACATCGAGTTGAAAACGTCATAACGTGCCGCGCGCATGATGACGTAAGCGAGACACGCAAGAATAATGAACTTCGACGTGCCCTTGAGGAATTCAATCCAGCCCTGAACACCGAATAGGCGCTTCCATCCGGACTTCAGAGAGATACGCGACAGCTTCGGTTGCACACGGTCGATCACCATGCGCGGCTGATTCTGGATCAGCGAGCTGCCCAATCCGGCTGCGGCAAGAATGAGAACGACGGGCAGCACCAGCTTGGCTGCATCAAGGTTCACGGCACCGAAAACCTGCACCACGTCGGCAGTGTTTTCTAACTGCCACTTGCCGGGGTTATCGAGAAACCCCTTCAGCGAAGCCGCAAGCTCGATTGCACTACCGACAATGAAAAATGCAGTGATGACAATCAAGGCAGCGAGCGAGCCAAAGACCGGCAGCTCTTTCGAGAAGGGGACGTTGCCCTTTTCCAAGGCGTCCCGAACTTTCTTGTCGGTCGCCTCTTCTGTCTTGCTGTCCTTATCGGTGTTCTCGGACATTCACGATCAATCGGGACTGTCGTCGGTTATACGATCTTCCATCGTAATCTCACCGCGCCCCATCAATGCAAGCACGGTAGCCACAATGGCACGGCGAGCTTCATCGATATCCCGCGCACGGGCCGGCGGCGCTGCCTCCAGCTCGGCCTCGACCATACGGCGCTGACGGGCCGTCATGGTTTGCAGAATGGCTTCCTGCAGATCCGAATCAGCGCCATTCATCGCCAGCACGACCTGCTCCGTCGGCACCTTCTCGATGACAAGCGCCCGCGCCCTCGACTTGAGGTTCGCGATATCGGCAAACGAGAACAGCATGCTCTTGAGTTCGTTCGCATCATCGGGCCGCGTTGCGGCGATGCTTTTCAGAATCTCGTTCGCCTGAGAACCGTCCAGCTTGTTGATGATACCAGCGATCGTTTTGCGCGTTTCCGGATTTGGCGCCGACATCATCGTAGCCATCAAATCCTCGCGGATTCCGGTCTCAATGGCTGCCATCGCCGCTGCCGAAATGCCCTTAAGACCAAGCATGCGCCGCAACAGCGAATGGCGAGCTTCAGGTTCGAGCGTGCGCAGCAACCGTGCGCCGACGTTTGAATCGAGGCGCGAGAGTATCACCGCAATCGTCTGCGGATGTTCCTTCAGGATCAACGGCTGCAATACGTTATCGCGCAGCGGGACCAGACGCTCCCACACGGGCTGCGAATCATCAGGCTGATCGCTCATATACTGAGCAATCTCGTCCTCGCTCATCACATCGGTGAGCAGGCTTTTAACCTCTTCCGCCGTCCCCGCGAAATTGATGCCGCCGGTGAAGCTCTCGGCGAATTCCTCAATGAGCTCCTCAACTTCATCGGAGCTCACCGGGCGCAGCTTCGAACTGGAGCGCGTCAACATTCGCAGCTCGTCGGGATCGAGCCGGCGCAAAAGCTTGGCCGCCTTCGTCTTACCCAGCGCAAGCAGAAGTATGCCGACCTTTTCAGGGCCGGTCAGAGCATGGCGCTTTCCGCCGCTGCGATGCTGGTGAGAGGCGACCATTCAGGATCTTATGCCAGAGTTTCAGCCCCGGACGGGCCCACCACTTCAGTCAGCGAAATACCCAGGCGCGACGGATCATCATCCATGACGACCACTTCGCCGCGCGCAACGACACGCCCATTCACGATCACATCTACGGGCTCACCAAGCTTGCGATCAAGAGGGATGAGCGCGCCTCTCCCAAGTTTCATCAAGGCCGCAACAGGCATCGATGCCGAACCCAGCACGATTTTCACCGTCACCGGGATGCGCATGATGGTATCGAGGCTCAACCCCTCGGAGGCCGCTGCGGCCGCGGCAGCGTTGGGGATCTGATCGTAGAGCTGCGGTTCATCCGGCGCACCCTCCGTTTGCAGATTCAATGGGTCGAAGTCCGACATTCTATTTCCTCAACGTGCGCGCGTATCCCGGCCTGCTCGTTAGCTGGCAAGGATATCGTTCATGAATTCCTGCTCCTGATCGATGAAATCGCGAATACGCAGCGCGTAAGCGCCGTTCGACTTCCCGATCTCGCAATTGATCAACCGCTCACCATTACACTCGACTCGCAGAACGCTGTCCGGCGTAGCACCCAATCTGATGACCTTACCCACGGCAAAGCGCGCCACATCCGCCAGCGTCAGCTCCTGCTCATCGAGCACTGCCACAAGATCAACATTGGCGCGCGACACCTCGCTCTGGATTTTCTGGCTCCAGGCCGGATCGGGACGAACTGATTCGGGGCCAACGGTACGCGAAAGCTCATTCCGCATCGGACTGAGTACAGATTGAGACAGCATCAGTGTGACAGCGCCGCCAAAGCCATGCGCAAACATGTGGAACTTGGCCACCACAACCGGAACATTCATTCGCCCCAGCACATCATAGCTGACGCTGTGCTCCGTTGGGCCGACGGTGAAATTCGTCGGCGCAACGCTGGCAAACGCAAGCTCCAGCGCACTCGCGAACTGATTGAAGGCGAGTTGTGCAAGCCCCAGTTCGGTGCGCGTCAGCTCGCGGTCGGCCGACGCTGCAGGCTCAGAACCGTCGCCGCCGAGCAGCATCTCCACCAGCGTGAACACAAACTCGTGCTCTGCGCACAGGATGAGACGCGCATTCCAGTTCGGCGCTTCAACCACGCATGCAACCGCCTGTGTCGCACTGGACGGCATGACCGCGTTGGGCGGGCCGCTTTCTACCCCAACTAGCACGACCTCAGGCGTAGTTGAGGAAATGCTGCGGATCTGCTCGCTCCAGGAAGACGCAACCTTTTGCAGAATGGTGCGCAGCATCGGCATGCGCTCGACCAAATCCTGCGGACCGGCGAACAGGCCATCGCTCTTGCCACGTGTCTGGGTACTCGCCTGCACCATACCTTAAGCGGCCTCCGCGGCTGCTGCGTCTCCGCCGACATTTGAGGAGCTGAGCGCGATTTGCTCGACATCATCAATCGAGGGACGCTCGTTGAGGGAGATCGTCTTGCGACCGTGTTCAAGCGCGACCTGCGGCATCGCACCGTTCATGAAAGCCAGCAGCGTTTGCTTCACGATGACGTAAGCCCGAAGCTGCTTGTCACGCAATGTCTTGATCTTGGTGGCGACGGGAGAAACCACTGCATAAGACAGGAAAATGCCGGCGAACGTGCCAACCAGTGCCGCACCGATAAGTCCGCCAAGCACTTCCGGCGGCTCGTCCAGCGCGCCCATAGCCTTCACGACACCCAGAACCGCAGCAACGATTCCCAACGCCGGCAAGCCTTCGCCGACGCTGACCAGCGCATGATAGGGCTTCATCTTGTCGGTGCGCGCGGTTTGAATCTCTTCATCCATCAACGACTCAATCTCATGCGTACGTGCATTGCCGATAATGATCAGGCGGCAGTAATCGCAGATGAAGGTCGTGAGATCCCGGTTGGCTGCAACCGATGGAAAGCGCTGGAACAGAGGCGATTCGTCCGGACTGTCAATATGCTCTTCAACCTCATTGCGCGGCTTGCTCCTCAATTCGCGCATCACGAAGTAGAGGATGCCAAGCACCTCCAGGTATTCCTGCCGCCCCGGCGCATCACCCGTAAAAGCTTCCTTAATGCCCTTACCTGTATCCTTTATCGTTTTCACAGGGTTCGCGACGATGAATGTTCCAAGCGCGGCGCCGCCGATGATCACGTATTCCCACGGTTGCCATATGACGGCGACATGGCCGCCCATGGCGACAAAGCCGCCGAGCATGCACACCATGGTAACGAATAGACCTAGGGCAATGGTCACGTGACGGAATCCGAATGATTTTATCCTGTCTGGAGTTGAAGCATCACATCCTTGCGTGAAGCTGTAGGCCGCGGGCGAACCGGTGGCGGTTCTGGCACCAGCTTCGGGAAAGCCAACACGTGCAACCTCTGCGCCGCCGCTTACCCTAGGAACCCGTGCCGTGACCACCACCCTCGCCAGCTTCTATCTCATCAATAGCAACCTGCAGCGCACGCTGACCACGACGGCCAACAAGCCGATGGTTGCACGGGAAACTGAGTACTATCTGGCCAACATCGGCAACGTAAAATCTGTCGACGATTTCCTCGCCAACGACCGCGTCTTCAAATACGCCATGAAGGCTTGGGGGCTGGAGGAAATGAACTACGCCAAGGCCTTCATGCGAAAGGTGCTTGAAAGCGACCTTAACGACAGCTCCAGCTTCGCGAACAAACTTACCGACAAGCGTTACCTGGAATTTGCCAAGGCCTTCAATTTTCTGCCCACCGGCGACGTCGAGCTAGGCACCCTCCGCGCTCAGGATTCGGGCAGTGAAGACGCCATGATTGGCCTCTACACGCAGCAGCGCATCAGCAAAGGTGAAACTGCGGCCGCCGAAGCCAAATACTTCTCGGACAATATCGGCAGCATTACCTCGGTTGATGACCTGCTCGCCAATGAGCGGCTGTTCAACTTTGCGCTGACATCCCAGGGTCTCGACGCCAAGCTTGCGTCCGTATCGGCCATTCGCAATGTTCTGACGAGCGATCTCAACGATCCGAACAGCGTCGCCAACGTCTATGGCGAGAAGTACCAGAAGCTTGCAGGTGCGTTTTCGTTTGCCCCTGATGGATCGGTAGCGCCGGGCAACGTCGCACAGACCGATCAGCAGACCAAGCAGATGATGCTTGCGTACTATGAGGCGACCGATAGCGATCAGTCACCCGCCGCTGCAGCATTCAAATCCGCCTATTTCAATCAGGCTATGGCCAGCGTCAGCAACGTTGACGACCTGGTCAACAACAGCTTCCTGCGCGATTTCGTTGCCACCGCCGCCGGACTCAATCCGTTGTACACAACCGCTGCAACGATCCGGGGCATCCTCGTCAGCGACCTTGATGATCCAGACAGCATCGCCAACCAGAGCGCGCTGCACAAAGCCGTTGCCGCAACCTTCAACTTCAACACGGACGGTTCGCTCGACAGCGGCGTAGCTGCACAAGACACCGTCCAGGCAAAAGCGCTAAGCGATCTCTTCACCAAGTATCACGATGGCGATTCCATCAGCGCGGAGCAGGCAAGCACCGATTATTATCGGAACGCGATGAAATCCATTCAGCATGTTGATACGCTTCTGTCGGACAGCAAGCTCTATAACTTCATCCTGTCATCCTTCCACATCAATCCGGACGACGTCTCGAAAACAAAAATCAAGCGCATCCTTCTCAGCGATCCTTCAAGCCCCACAAGCTATGCCAATCTGCTGCAGGATTCGCGCTTCAAAGACCTTGCCGCAGCCTTCAATTTCGATTCCGATGGCTTCGCCCTTGGCGCCCGGCAGGTTCAAACAGCAGACGGCGCCAAGAACGCGATAGCGCTCTACAAGGCGACGCTGGGCGATTCCTCATCGGCGCAGACGCTCGGCAACGCCGAAGCGCAGTATTATGATCGCACCATTCTCACACTCTCGTCGGTCGACCAGCTGCTTAAAAACGACCGCCTGAAGAGCTTCATCGTCAAGGCTTACGGCCTTAAGGACGCAACCAACGACACGCTGCGCAAGATATTGACCAGCGACCTTCTCGACGAACGCAGCTTTGTAAACAAGTCGGGCAACGAGGCCTACAAAGCCCTGGCCGCTGACTTCAAGTTTGACACTGACGGCTCCGTTCGCAGAGCAGAGCTTGGTGTTGCGCAAAGCAAGCCCGACATCATGCGGACGCGCGCGCTCTACTACCGCCAGGCCGTTGAAGAGGATGCCGGCAACGAGAACGAAGGCGTGCGACTTGCGCTCTATTTTGACCGCAAGGCTTCGTCAATCACGTCGCCGTACTCGATCCTTGCCGACAAGGCCCTGCTTCAGGTTGTGCAGACCGCACTGAGATTGCCGACGCAGATGTCGCTGCTCGATATCGACCGTCAGGCAGACATGATTTCAAAAGCCCTTGATGTCAAAGACTTCAAGGATCCAAGCAAAGTACAGGCGTTCCTCACCCGCTTCACTGCCGCATGGGAAATGGACAACTCGACGGCTAGTCAGTCGGCGGCCAGCATTCTTATCGGCCAACCTCTTGAAGCGAGTATCAGCACAAGCTTGCTGACCAACATCCAGAATCTAAGGTTGGGCGGAGCCTAATGCAGCCAGCACTCTACGTTACACTCTCGTCGCAGATGTCACTTCAGCGGCGCTTGGAAACCATCGCCAACAACGTCGCAAACACCTCAACTCCCGGCTTCCGCCGCGAGGAGATAAAGTTTGAAACGCTGCTGAGCCAATCGTCGACGGAACCGGTCGCATTCGCTTCCGATGGTGCTTCGTTCATCAAGCGCGACGCAGCCCAGGTCACTCCAACCGGCAATCCATTGGATATGGCGGTTGAAGGCGATGCCTGGTTTGCAATTCAAACCCCTGCGGGCACTGCGTACACCCGCGATGGCCGCATGCAGATAACCGCTGAGGGCGAGCTACATTCAATTGCCGGCTATCCGATACTCGATGTTGGCGGCGCACCACTCCAGATCAATCCGAACGGCGGTCCGATCACGATCGGCAACGATGGCATGGTCACACAGGACAACAATCAGCTTGGCGCGGTCGGGTTGTTCACTATCGACCCACAAGCAAAGCTGAGTCGCTTCGACAATTCAGCCGTCATTCCCGATCTCGCAGCGATCCCGGCACTCGATTTCAATCGCGTCGGCGTAACGCAGGGCCATATCGAAGGCTCGAACGTCAACCCGATGTGGGAAATGTCGCAACTGATCATGGCGTCACGACACTACGACATGGTGTCGAACGCGATGAACCAATCAGACGACACAATGCGCGAAGCTATTAAATCGCTATCGCCGACTTCGTAACAGAGCGCTGCATTGACAATCGATACCCTGCCGCCATCGGCATTATCCAGGCTGGCTACCCGTGTGTCCGCCGCTGCAGCGACACAGCCTCTGGTGCTTGCCGGCGGAACGATCACCCAGGTAACGCCGGCATTCTGCAATGCCTCCGGCCTGTCGCCATTTGTTAAGCTGGGTGACCGCGTCACGATAGGCAGCGAGCACGGCGCTTCGCAGCTAGGTGAAGTGATCCGGCTTGAAGAGTCACAGGTAACGATCAAGACTTTCCAGGAGCCGATCACCGCCGGGCTGGGTGCCAAAGCGTGGAAGATGGGTCAGGCCGCCATCTATCCGCATCCGTCCTGGAAGGGACACGTGTTCAACGCACTCGGCATTCCAATCGGCGAGAACGTTTCCCTTGCGCACGGCGACCAGCCCGCATTCCCCGATCGCAATGCTCCCTCTGCTCTGCGCCGTCAGCGCATAAACGCCCCCATCAAAACCGGCGTGCGCGCAGTCGATCTCTTCACGCCAATTTGCCTTGGACAGCGCATCGGCATTTTCGCCGGCTCCGGCGTCGGCAAATCCACACTGCTGGCCATGCTTTCACGCGCGCAGGGATTTGACACTGTCGTCATCGCGCTTGTCGGCGAACGCGGCCGGGAAGTGCGCGAGTTTCTGGAAGATACGCTTGGCGAAAGCCGCGAGCGGGTCATTGCCGTCGTATCCACCGGCGATGAAAGCCCGATGATGCGGCGCCTGGCGCCCAAAACGGCAACCTGCATTGCTGAATATTTTCGCGATCGCGGCGACAAGGTTCTGCTGATCGTCGATTCCATAACCCGCTTTGCCCACGCCGCGCGCGAGGTTGCGCTTGCCGCTGGCGAACCTCCGGTCGCGCGCGGTTATACGCCAAGCGTGTTCAGCAATCTGCCCAATCTACTTGAGCGCGCTGGCCCCGGTGAAATCGGAACGGGCTCCATCACCGGCATATATTCCGTGCTTGTCGATGGCGATGACCACAACGATCCGATCGCCGACAGCATCCGCGGTACGCTCGACGGTCATATCGTGCTTGAGCGCAGCATTGCCGATCAGGCGCGCTATCCCGCGATCAATGTCATGACGTCAATTTCGCGTCTGGCTCAACACGCATGGACGCCCGAAGAGACAACTCTGATTGGCAAGCTGCGGTCGCTGATCGCTCGCTTTGAAGATACCCGGGATCTGCGTTTGATGGGCGGCTACCGCGCAGGTTCGGACGCAGAACTGGATAAGGCGATTGAGATCGTGCCGCGCTTGTTCGATGCGCTCAAGCAATCTCCGCCAGACCCGCAAAGCACCGACGCATTTCAGGAAGTTGCCCGCGCTCTGCAAAATGCTGCTGCGGCCGCGGGTGCGCCACCACCGCAACAGCAGTCGCAATAAAGCCAAACAATGTGCAGCTGCCACAGCAACGCGCGCACACATCCGCGCCTGCGTTGACGAATTGCAAACATCCACCAGTTGAAGATTCGCCTAAGGCGCGCGCTAGAATTCGGGGCGCGCCTTGACCTGCTCCATGCCCTGTCGGGTCTGGTCTTTGGAGACGAAATTAAATTTCTCGATCAACACATCCGCCACGAAATCATGGCCGAAGCGCTCATTCACGCGCTTCTTGATCGCTGACGTCAGTTTCTGGAAATCCTGCTTTTTGGAGCCGCTCAGCGTCTCCGCATCGGTTGCATAGATCGTGCGGAATGCAGCATCCAGCAGAAACACGTCTGGCGTGATCGACATCCGATTAACAATCTCGGAATTCATCGTGAACGTGAACTGCGCCAGCACGTATCCCTGCACGCCGCCGTTATCGATGACGGGCACGCTGATCGTGCTTGTCTGCATCGACCGCAAACCGCCGAAAAGCTGATCCACTTCCGTCGCCGGTGTGGTCTTGGATTCCCACATCGTCGCCGCGTAAGTGGAAAGTGCCGTCACCAGACAGATCCAAAGCCCTGTGGCAATCAGGCGGATCATCGTTGAGCACCGCCGCTTCCAAGATGCTCCGAATAGGTGCCATCCCAATCCCTGTCGCGGATTGTATCCGCTACGATGGTGGCAACTTCCCGCACAGCTTCCAGATGGAGCTGCAGCATGGCCTGATTGCGCTCCAGCTTGCCACGCAGTCCGCGCAAACGCTCCGCAATGTCCTCGTCCAACACGCCGCCTTCAAGCGCGCGGGCCGCCAGCCCCAACTCCAGCAGCGCCTGACTTTTGCGATTGTTCGTGTCCTTGAGGTCAATCTCGCTTCTTGACCGCAACGCTTCTGTTTCCTGATCCACCAGCAGCTCTATGCGCCGCATGGTGGTGGTCATTGAGTTCATCAGCGCCCGCCGCTTGCGCTCCACTCCTGCTTCATTAGCCATCATGCGTCACCGGTTTTCGTGTTTGCCGCGGCGCGGGCGGACGTCAATGCTTCCTGACCCGCTGCAATTTGTTCTGCGATGCCAAGCGCTCCCGACTTTGCGATCTGCTCAGCAATCTTTTCAGCCAACATGGACTTCCACATATTGCCAGCCGTACCGCTGCCAAACATCGCCTGGCTGTCTTTTGGCATCATTTCCTCGACCATGTTCTGCAGCAACACCGCCTCGAACTGCGTGTAGACATCCGTTTCGCTGCCGGAGTTTTCAATCACACGCGTGCGCGGCGTGTGCGCCACCGTCTGCGTCTTCGCACCATGCGAACCGGATTCGCTGACTAGCGCAGACCAAGTATCGGCAGCGACACCTGCGGAGCTATCCGACTGCCTGGCAGCGGAAGAACTTGCAGCGGTCGCCAGCTCCGACTTGCCGTTGTTCAGTTTTTGAAGCTTAGCCATTGCCTCACGCTGCCTGACGGCATCGGCGGCGTTGGCGACGCCGAGAACGAGATCGGAGCCGATTATCATACCCTGCAACTATCCTTGGGCGGTCCATGAAAGGTGTAACAACATGGTCGCCTAAATAGCTTATGGGAGGCTTGCGTCACTCTTCCTCAGCACACGCTCGATCACCTCGTGCAGCGCTTTTTCTTCAACCGCACGCTTATGTTGCAGTTCATATTCCTTTGTCAGGCGTTCTGAGAACTTCGCGCGCGTCGCAACAGTGCGTAGCGACGTCGATCGCGCGGTAATTTCGGTTTCCAAAGCACGCTGTCGATCTTCCAGCTTGCGAAGCCGTTGCAGCACCATCGGAGTCGGCAGTGCCTGCATGTCAGAAACACCGCTCAACGTATCGATAAGATTGTCCTGCTCCTCGCGCAGTTCGGCCTGCTGTCCGCGCGCCGACACCAGCTTTTCTTCCTCAAGCTTCTGCATTTCTCGATTGAGCTTCAGCAGTCGCTGCGCCTTCTCCAAGCGTATCCGCGTCATCGCCTACAGCCTCTGAAGCCACTGGGAGAATGTCACAATGAAAATCTGCAGGAACTCAGCCGACGTGAAATACAAAATGAACCCGCCGCCCGCGAGCACGAACGGGATCGAAATAAAGTAGACCGGAATCTGCGGCGTGAGCTTTCCCAGAATACCGAACAGCAGATTGACGAGCAGCGAATAGACGATAAACGGCGAGCAGATCCGCAGCGCCAGCATGAAGCCATCGGTCACGGCGTCGACCAGCTTCACCAGGCCGAAATTCGCCGCCATCTGATGCGGCACCGGAACGGTTCCGTACGAATCGACCACAGCGCGCAACATTTCCCAGTGCAGCTCCGTCAGGAATATCAGCACCGTGGCCGTCAGCGTTATCAGCGTCGTCAGACTGGCAGCGGGCTCGTCCTCGTCAATCATCGTATCTGGCGTATTGGAAAGGCCGATTAGCATTCCGATCGCCGCACCGGCGAACTGCAGCGACAGCAGGAACATGCGCGCCATCAGGCCGAGGATCGCGCCGACAAGCGCTTCCGATGCGATCAAGCCCAGCAACGCAACCGGCGTAATGTTGCCCGTCGTTGCCGGCTCCACCGCCGGAACCAGCAGCGGTGCCAGCGCAAACGTCAACGACAACGCTATAAACAGGCGAACGCGCATAGGCACGCGCTGCGCACCAAACCCCGGCATCAGCATGAGACAAGTGCCGACCCGGCAGAAAATCAGAAACGTGGCCAGTACTGTCGTCGGGCCAATCGCCGTCACGAGATCGTACCGAGGGATTTTATCTGTACGCCCCGCGCAATTTCTAGATGCGACAGCACCGGCAATGTTGCGAACAGACGCTCCGTAATCATGCGCACATACGGTCGTGCATCAGGCGCGGCGACCAGAACGAACTTGTGGCGTTGATCCATGAGCTTGCGGATTGCCGTCGTCGCCTCAGTGCTGAACTGCTCAATCTGCTTGGGATCGATGTCGAACTCAACCACCTCACCTTTGGGGTCGCGGCGCAAGGCCTGGTGGAAAGCCAACTCCCACCGATTGCCGAGACGCAGCACTTTAAGTTCGCCACCTTCCGATGACTCGCCGCAGATCTGCTGCGCCATACGCAGGCGTACGTGCTCTGCAATCTGCTCGGCGCGCGATGCATGCGGCGCGATCTCCGCAATCGCTTCAAGGATGAGATGCAGGTTGCGGATCGATATACGTTCGGCCAGCAACAGCTTCAATACAGCCTGCAGACCTGAATACGATATGCGCGACGGGATGATCTCTTCGATGAGACGACGATATTCTGGCTCAAGCCGATCCAGCAGCGTCCGCATATCCTTGTACGACAGCAGCTGCGCCAGATTGTTGCGGATGACCTCGCCCAGATGCGTCAGCAGCACCGACATGTTGTCAACGGCGGTAAAGCCATCGCGCTGCAAGGACCCCATGAACATTTCCGACGTCCACATGGCCTTCATGCCGAACGCCGGCTCGCGCGCTTCATCGCCCGGAACATCCGGTGCTGGCCCATCGCCAACGATGACCATCACATCGCCGATGCGCAGCTCTTCACTGGCCACCACCGTGCCATGTATTTTGATCTGATAGCTCTTGGGCGGAATCGACAGGTCGTCGGTGAGACGAATCTCCGGCACGACAAAGCCATACTGGCGCGCAAACTTGTGGCGCATTTTGCTGACGCGCTGCGCGAGCTCGTTATGCGCCGATAACAACGTGCCCGAAATCTGCTTGCCGAGGCAAAGCTCCAGCTCAACAGTCTTGAGCGATTCCTTGACCGACTGGCGAACTTCTTCCTCTGCCTGGTTCCTGGCCTCAAGCTCAAGCGCTTCTTCGTGCGCCTTCGCTGCGGCGGCACGGCGCGGAATTGCATAGGCTACGAAGCCCATTGCGCTGCCAAGAACCGCGAACGGCAGGAACGGCAGACCCGGCGCAACTGCAAGCACGAACATAACGACAGCCGCCAGCGACAGGGCTCTCGGATGATTGCCGAGCTGGCCGAACACTGCCTTGTCCGCGCTTCCCCGGGTGCCACCTTTTGAAACAAGAAGGCCGGCCGCAAGCGCAATGATCAGCGCCGGAATCTGCGTTACGAGACCGTCACCCACCGAAAGCTTGGTGAACACATCAACTGCGGCCGACACCGACATATCATGTCGCGTAACGCCGATGATGATGCCGCCAAAGATGTTGATCGCGGTGATGATGAGACCGGCGATCGCATCACCGCGCACAAACTTCGACGCACCGTCCATGGAGCCGAAGAACGAGCTTTCTTCTTCGAGCTCACGCCGGCGGTGCATGGCCTCTTTTTCATCGATGAGGCCTGCCGAAAGATCGGCATCGATCGCCATCTGCTTGCCGGGAATGGCATCAAGGGTGAAGCGCGCACCCACTTCGGCGATACGCGTCGCACCCTTGGTGATGACGATGAAGTTCACGGTAATCAGAATCAGGAACACGATGGTTCCGATAATGAAATCGCCGCTCATCACGAAGCTGGAGAAACCGGCAATGACGTGTCCCGCAGCGTCGTGTCCTCCTGCACCATTGGAAAGGATAAGACGCGTCGTGGCGATATTCAGTGCCAATCGCAATATCGTTGCAATCAGCAGGACCGTGGGGAAAGCGGAGAAGTCCAGCGGACGCTGAATCCACAGCGCAACCATCAGAACAAGAACAGCCAGCGCAATGGAGAAGGCGAGGCCAATATCAATGATGGCCGCAGGCAGCGGCAAAAACAGCACCGCCAGAATCAGAACGATACCGATGGCGAGGCTTACGTCGTGGTTTCCGCCACGCTTGCGCGGTACCGCCCCTGCTGCAACAACGCTTTCGGCCATGCTCTCCCCCACTTAGACGCGAAAGAGATAGATGCCGAAGCTTGCGCGAAGGTCGCCCGCAACGGAGGCTGTTAGAAACCTTGCTCTATGCGGCCGTAAATCTGCTCGGCAAACGTGTAAATCACGGTTCCGATAAACGGCGCCATCAGCGATGCCACCAGCAATGTGGCAACGATCTTGGGAATGAAGGTGAGCGTGATTTCCTGCACCTGCGTCAACGCCTGCAACAGGGCAATGACGACGCCCACCAGCATCGCGACAACAACGGCGGGGCTGGACGCAACAATAATGGTCCAGATAGCCGCCTGCACGAGATCCAGAGCGTCAGCTTGGTTCATCAGGAAATTTCCACGCCCGCGCCCAGCAGAATCTCGGTGCCATCCTCAAGCACCGCGACGGTGCCACCGGTAATAATGCGCACCGATTCAATCTTGCCGCTAAAACCATCCTCAAGCAGCGTGAGATTACGCCCGACCAGGCTGTCAGCTTGCGATAACGCCATCGACGTCATCAGCGAATCAAGCTTCGCGTTGGTCTGCATGCTCTGCTCAACGCCGGAGAACGACGCAAGCTGACCAATCCACTGCGCCGGATCCGTCGGGTTGGTCGGATCCTGGTTCTTCATCTGCGCAATCAGAAGGCGCAAGAAGGTGTTGTAGTCAATAGTTGCGCCGGTGCCTGCCTGCGTGCTGCTTTGGGTGCTGCTTTGGGTGCTGCTTTTCTGCTGCGTGCTTTCAGTGCCTGTTGTTGCAGGAACGTACATCAGCGGGCCTCGCATTCATGCTGGATTTCCGTGCGCTCAGGGCGCATGCCCTGCGCGATGATCTCATCTTCGATGACAAACAGCGGACGGAGAATCTTGAGTGCATCGAAGGGTCGGCCCCGCTCGAACGCATCTCCCACTTCAACCAGACCGTTGATGATTGTCGAATTCTTGAACGATGCCAGCAACGCCGCATGGGCGGAGTGGAACATGGAGCGTGCGTCTTCGCTGTTAGCCGGATCGATAAGCACCGTCTGAATGATGAAATAGAGCTGCCGCAGCGGTGTGTGCGTGTCGCCAGGCTGCAGCACGTGATGCTCCAGCAGGAACGTCACGTCATTCAGAAACTCGATCGAAACCTTGCGATCAACCTTGAGTACCGCGCCGTTGACATAAATGCGGCCGCCCGGCTTCAGCGATATCTGCAGCTTTTTCATTGCAGACCTTCATACAGCGCCGTTGTGATGTCGATCAGCGGTTTGAAATCCGCGGTTTTACCCAGTCGGATATTCTCGGCTTCACGCACAGCCCAAATGCCAATGGATATGATTTGCGCGCGCAGCTCATCGGGAAGCGCGTTGTCTGGGCTTGCCAGATCTTCCAAAAGCGCAGCCCACATGCGTCGACTGAACGTCAGCGCTTCGACCGCCTCTATGGAGTTTGGTCCCTTTTCGTCAGCGGCTTTCAGCAATTCGATGCTGCGCTCAAAAACCTGCCGCTCACGCTCGCGCGCAACCTTCGGGCTGGTCTCAAGCACATCGGCATAGGAGAATTGATACATTGTTCCATCTCACTTACGAATTGCTACGCGCTGACACTCTACGCACGTCAGATATACTTCAGCAGGCTAAGCCCCATGATACGTGACGTTAGTGCGTACGAAATTTCCATCTGAGTCAGCATCTGATTAATTCGGACGGCTGCCTCGTTAGGATCAACTTCTTCCAGGGTTTTCACCTGGCGCGTGAGAATATCGACTTGCAGCTTCATGCGCTCACTTGCGTCACCGACGCGCTGCTCAGATATGCCGAGCCGCGCCTGCAGATCGCCCACCTCCTGAATCGCTTCGTTCACAAGCTGGGTGGCTTTGTCGATGATGGCTTCGAACGCCGGCTGCCCGAGGTTCTCCACACCAAGATCGGCAATCATCGTGTATGCCTGAGCAAACTTGCGGAAGGCTGACTCATTGGCGTTGGTTGATGTCTCAAGCAGCTCTGAACTTGAAATTCGACTGCGAGCATTTTGCGACGATGCCGACGACCAATCGGACGTCCATGCGGGATCGGCAAACAAATCCGAGAACGTCGTGTCCAGGAACGTCTGCATGTCTGCGGCGCTGATGTTAGCCGCAGCAGGATCATCTTGATAGATTCCGAACTCGGCAAAGAAGGCGTTCGCAACGCTCTGCTTGCTCGCGCTGGCCGGTGTGCTGAAGTAATCGGCCATCGGCTTCACGTCCGAATTGACGCCGGCAAACAGGTAGCCGTCGCCAAATGCCATGTTCATGGCGTCGATGAAGCCGTCGAGGCGCGACTGGGCCTCCGCTTTGACGTTCAGGGCGCTTGCCCCACCCACACGCGAACCGAGTAGCTGACCGACGAAATCGCGCCCCGTATCAACGAGGTTCTGAAGAACCGACTGAGACGATTTAAGGCGTGAGGTTACTGTGCTGTTGGTATCGATTATGGTGTTGAGGCGGGCAAACTCCTGCCGCAACGAGATCGTATCGCCCGCTTTGTAACCAAGCGTTTTGCCGACATCCGCATACCGGCTGGTCGTCATTTCCAGGTGCGCATCGGCAAGCTGCTGCTGCACCTTCGCCAAAGCCTGGCGCGTAGCGGCCGACATGGAATTTGTGGAGATGAATGTTGTCTTCACAGCTTACCTCACCGCTGCCAGCAGCGACGCCAGCATCGAATCGATTGTTGTTATGACTTTGCTCGATGCCTGAAATGAACGCTCCAGCTCGAGCATCAGCGCCATTTCTTCGTCAAGGTTCACGCCGGTGATTTTATTCAGCGACTCCGACGCACGCCCCAAAACGGTTTCGCGATACGCGTACTCGCTGTTCGAAGACCGGCGCGCTTCTTCCAGCCACGCAGCGGAATTGGAAGCGAAGCCAACCAGCGTAGCCACGGTGGCGATCTTGGAGTCGGAGGAATAAGTCTGTGTTGCACGCATCTGGTCTACGAGCGCATCCAGGCGTCCGGTATAGCCAGCAACTCCGTCCGAGTTGTAGACGTACGCAGCGCCGTTCATGCCGCCATCACGCAGCCGTTTCACGTCGCCGCCCTGATCTGGGTCGACCGCCGCATTGAGACGAATTGTGCCGGCCAGCCCCGACGTGATCGAACCCGAAGGTGGTAATCCGGGACCGCCATTCCAGCTGAACAAGCCCGCTACATCAGCCAGTGCTGGCGTCGCGCTTTGATCGCTTTCAGAAAACGCGACGATCAATCCGCGCGCAAGTTCATCAAGCTGATTTTGATAGGTTATGCCGACATCATCACGAACCTGCACAAGCCCCGTGATACGTCCATTGCTGACACCCATCGTTGCTGTGCTGCCTGTGATCGGCACGCCGTCTGCATAAACGATGTTACCGGCCACGCCCGGCGCCAGCATCGGCGTTGGCTGGAACGTAACCTGACGCGGAACGACATCGAAAAGCGTCACGCCGCTTTCCGTATAAATGTTCATACCGCCGTCTGCACGTGCCACCGTACGAATGCCGATTTCCTGCGATATCTCCAGCAGCAACGCATCGCGTTGATCCTGATAGTCGGTCACGTCGCTGCCGTTGATCGTGCCTTTGACGATCTGCTTGTTGACGGTCTCGAAGCGCGACAGAAGCGTGTTGAGAGAACTAACCGCGCTGGAAATTTCGGCGTCTGCCTGGCTGCGTACATCCTGCACGAGCGTAGTGGCGCTGTTCAGCGCGTTGGCAAGATCACGCGCGGCAGCCACTGCCGATTGAGCGAACGCCGCGCTTTCCGGCGACGATGAGTACTGCTGCAGCGCGTTGTTCAGCTTCTGCACCAGCGCAGCCGGTGAAAAATTAAGCTCGGTATCGTTTATAGTCGCTTCAAGCTTGTCCAGCGCCTCAACCAGCGCGCGCTGACCTGCGGCGCTGGATGAGTTATTCAAAACACTCGTGAACAGCGCATCGTTCACGACACGGGTTACGGCGGCCATACGCACACCGTAACCCGGAACCGTGATGATCTGCGCCGTCTTCCTCGACGCGGTCGGATCTCCCGCACGAGCGACGTTGCGGGAAAGCACGGATGTCTGCTCCGCCAGAGTAGCTAGGCTGGATACTGCAGTATTGAGACTGGCAGAAAGTGACATCCGATAATTCCGCGTCTTAGAGTGCTAAAGCGCTGCTATTAGCGCTTTAGGTTGACCAGTACGTCCATTAGTTCGGCGCCGGTCTGGAACACTTTGGAGTTGGCGGTGTAGTTACGCTCCGCCTCAATCATCGTGGTCAGCTCCGATGCCAGATCGACGGTGGATTGCTCCAGCGCGCCGGCAATCATCGTGCCGAAGCCACTCTCACCGGGGAACCCGATCTGCATTTCGCCTGACTTTGACGTTGCAACGAAAACGTTGCCTGCCATTGGCTGCAGGTTGTCAGGGCTCGCTACGCCGCCGAGTGGAATCTTGTAGGTCGCAATGCGCGTGCCGCTGCCGAATACGGAATACATCGTGCCATCTTCGGCGATCTCGATGCGATCCACGTCTTCCGGTGCGTTGCCGTTGACGACCGTCGCATCCAGCAACTGATAATCGCCGGCCAGGTTAGTGCTACCCGACATATCGATCGACAGGGTTGCACCGTTCGGAACTGCTACGCTGACGGCCGTTGGGCTGGTCGATGTAAACTTACCGTTGGTCGTATCGAACACCAGCGTCTCGGTTGCCATTGCACCGCCAGCATACGGGAACCCGCCACCAGGAGCCGCATCCGCACGATTAAACACGGAGACTTCCCAATTGCCGCCGCCAAGATTCGTCGAATAGACGTCGAGCGTAAGCTGGTTACCGAGATTGTCGTATGCTGTAAGCGAGGTCATCGCCGTGTGTTGTGCATTCGCCGCATTTGCCGACGGCAGATTAGCGGCCGGCACAACAGCGGCATTCAACGGCATGTTGACCTTCAACCGGCCTTCGGTCGAAGCGTTAGCCTGCAGGCCAAGCTTGCCGATCGAGACCACTTCCAGTCCGGCCGTTCCGTTCGCAACAATGCTCGGCGGACCGTTGAGAACGCTGTAGCCCATAAGCTTGAAGCCGGCAGCATTGATCAATTCGCCATTGCCGTTCGGTACGAACGAGCCGGCGCGGGTCATGAACGTCTGGCCGTTCTCGTTGCTGACGATGAAGAAGCCATTGCCCTTCACGGCCAGATCGGTGCCGGATGTCGTAAAGCTTCGCGCACCCTGCTCGCTGATCATGTAGCGCGTGTGCGATTCAACGCTGCCCGAGACATACTCGGAGCCGCCGCCATCCAGAACCAACGACGAAAACTCGATCGTCGAGCGCTTGTAACCCGCCGTCGTAGCGTTCGCGATATTATCGGAAACCGCACCCAACCGATTGGCCTGCGCAGCCATACCGGATGCGCTCGTCCGCATCGTACTATAAAGACCCATCGGCTAATGCTCCCTCGTCATGCCTAGTGCGGCCGATTGGAACATTCACGCCTTGCGCGAAACTGAATAGGCGCGCGTGCTTTGATACAGTTTCTCAGCAGTCGTTCAGGCGGTATCCTAAATACCGCTGTGAATCGATCGGATCGTGGCCCAGCCGATGCCGCAGACGCTTACGCAGCTTGCTGATGTGGCTCTCGATCACGTTCTCGTCGATGTCCTCAGAGAACAGTCCGTACACAAAATTGAAGATCTGCCCCTTGGTGACGCGACGTCCCTTGTTGCTCACAAGGTATTCGAGAATGCGACGCTCACGGCGAGGCAAATGCAGCGGCTCTCCGCCGACCTCAGGATCGCGACCGTCACCAAACACGAGAATCTGGCCGCTCACTTCGCCTGCAGGCTCAGAGCCCGCGCGACGCTTGATCGCTTTGATCCGCGCAAGAATTTCATGGATGTGCGTTGGATCAGCAATGACGTCGTCGACGCCAGAAGCAAAAAGATCCAGCGTCTCCTGCAGCGAGCGACCGCCGTTCAGCGCCAGCACAGGCGCATGCGTGCGCTGCTTGATGATCTTCGGAAAGAAGCGCCGATCATCAAACTGGCCCAGCACGAATGCTTCGACTGCTGCAAGCTCCGGCTCAGGCGCGGTCCGCACCCATTCCTTGAAATCGCTAGCGGCTAAGCCTTCGGTCGAGATGCCCTCGCGACCAAACCCGAGAGTGTCCGCACGCTCCAACGCATCACAATCGTCCACAATGATGATCATCGCTGCCCCCCGAATCACACGGCGATCATCTCATCCTTTAAGTTATGCACAACATCTTACTTTCGCGATCAGTCATCCTTTAAATTATTGAGTTCAAAGGGTGATGCACTATCGCACCTATAGTTGCGCATGCGGTTTCAAGGCGAATTCATAGCCACGCAAGCTTGGCGCAGGCTGTACGCCCTAGAAAGTCCACGATTGGATGACTGGGGCCGACACACCGATGCTGCACAAGGGATCGCCATTTCTTCTCGCCGCTGCGATCATCGTGTTGCTCGTGCATGCATGCATTCTAATTGGCGGCGCCAAGGTTGCCGTAGTGCTTTGCACATTTGCATTGATGATCGGCGGGCCAGTTGCGTTGCTGATCTGGCTTGGATCGCTGCCGGATCTTGAAGAGCGCCAACGACAACAGCGACGCGACCGCCATCAGGCCCATGCTGACGCCGCACTGTGGCAGCAGACGTTAAATGCGATGCAGGCGACATACCCTGCTCCGCTTCACATGCAGCACACCGGAGCAGTCGCTTCGGCCACCGCTGTCAGAACCCCAACTCGCACCGCTCGCGCCAGCGGACACCTCCCATCACACACACCGTCAGGCATACGCGGATGCATCCGCCCCATTTTGGCACTGTCAGCAATGGTTGCATCAGCCATCGGCGTTGCAGGATGTGCCACTGAGATCCCGCCTGAAGCCTGGAGCGCTGTACGGCCCGGCATGAAAACCGCCGAACTCGTCTCATTGATCGGCGGCCCGGACTACGTGCGCTCCAACGGCGCTGCCGAAGTCTGGCAGTACTGCCGCGACTCATATGGTCGCGATGAAGGGCGCAACGCGCTCTATTACACGGCGATTCTCATCGACAAGCAGGAGATTCGCGACGTGAAGGTGCATCCTGTTTACTCTGGCGCTGGCTGCCAGGAATTTTATCGCGCGAGCTTCTGAGCCAGCTCAATCATCCCAAGCTGAAACGTTAACGCGATGGCTCACAGCCACCACAGGCATTGGCACGCCGATTGCTGAAGGAGACCTAAACAGTTTGCGTAAAATGTAGCGTAGCACCCATGGCATCATCGCGTAGCATCGTCAGCAACAGCATCACCTGGCGCAATCGGCCCATCGATACCCTCAGCGGCCCGGAACTTCGCCGTGCCCTGCATGATGCAGTAAGTGAAATTGCGTGGTCGCGCACAGCGCCCAGCTCGACCACATTTTTCTCGGCGTTGATGCTCGGCTTTTCGGCCGGTGCAATCGTTTCCGCCACCGCCGCGATCACATTCGCCATGATCGCCTGAGCAGCCGCGACGTTGCTCGGGCCCGGTCAGGCCACCTTCTCGATCACGCCCGCGCGCGCCATCTTGTATTTCACGTAGGCTTCGCCGCGCAGACCAAAATCGCACACGTCGGGATGCATGATCTCAGCCAGGATCTCGCAGCTTTCCACCAGGCGAGGCCCCGGCCGATTGAAGAATGCATTGCCGTCAGCAAGAAACACATTGCCCTCGCGCACCGCACGCATCTGCTGCCAGATGGCATAACGCGCCAGCGGCCGCACCTCGCGCTGCGTAATTTCAAGATCGTAGCCGCACGGCGCTATCACGATCACATCCGGATCGGCCGCCGCAACGTCTTTCAACGTGATCCAGGGCGAAGGCTGCCCCGTCGTCCCGAACACGCTTTCACCGCCGGCAATGTCGATCAGTTCCGGCATCCAGTGCCCGCCCGACATCGGCGGATCAACCCACTCAATGAATGCCAGGCGTTTGCGCGGCTGATCGGCGACCTTGTCGCGAATCGCTGCGAAGCGCTTCTTCATCGATGCCACGAGCTTCTTGCCCGCCTGCGGATCGTCGATCGCATCGGCAATCGCCCCGATATCGTGATAAATATCATCCAGCGTATGCGGATGCAGCGAAACGATGCGCGGATCGGCGTGCAGCAGCTTGCAGACCGCCTTCTCGACATCGCGCAGCGAAACAGCACACACCTGACACTGGTCCTGGGTCAGGATCACATCGGGGTGCAGCGCTTCAAGCGCATCGGCGTCGACCTCGTAAACCGACAGCCCCTTTTCAACCAGCGTGCGAACGCGCCTGTCGATTTCGGCACTGCCGCCACGCACACTGAACTTCGGCCGTGTGATAGCCGGCAGATCGAGAACCGACGGCGGATAATCGCATTCATGCGATCGCCCAACCTGCAGTTTGCCGGCGCCAAGCGCGTTGAGGATTTCGGTGGAACTGGCGATCAGCGAAACGACGCGAAGGTTTGGCTTCTTCTTGGTCATGGTTTCGTCTGTCGCCTCCAAAAGCTGGTTTTCAAACACCGGCTGCGCCGCACACGCGGCGTCTTCACGCTTAAGATGATCAGGCAGCAAACGGTTCGCAAGACCCAGCGCTGAAACTGCCCGCCGCAGATCACGCTCACCCACAGATGCTGCCACACGCTTGATGAAGCCGCATCAAAACACGCCCCGCGCTGGAATCCGCGTCGGCTGGTTTCCAAAGCATTGCGCGCGCCAAGTAAATCATCATCACCCAGGCGAACCGGAGCAGTTGTTCTCCGCGCTTACCGGACAAGAAAAAACCCGGCGCCAATGCTGGCACCGGGTTCTCCTATCGACCTGACTTCTGACGGCAGCGCCGTCAGCCGCTGGCTTACTTGTCTTCCAGCAGGCGGCGCGCGATCACCTGCGCCTGAATTTCCGCTGCACCCTCGAAGATGTTCAGAATGCGCGAGTCGCACAGAACGCGGCTGATCGGATACTCCAGCGCGAAGCCATTGCCGCCGTGGATCTGCAGCGCGCAGTCGGCATTCGCCCACGCAACGCGCGCGCCCAGCAGCTTCGCCATGCCCGCCTCAAGATCACAACGGTGGCCCTGGTCCTTCTGGCGCGCCGAGAACAGCGTGAGCTGACGGGCGATCATCGTTTCCACCGCCATCATCACGATCTTGTTGTAGATGCGCGGGAACGAATAGATCGGCTTGCCGAACTGGATACGCTCCAGCGCATACTTGAGGCCAAGATCCATCGCCGCCTGCGCAACACCGACAGCGCGCGCCGCCGTCTGGATGCGCGCCGCTTCGAACGTGTTCATCAGCTGCTTGAAGCCCTGGCCTTCCTTGCCGCCCAGAAGCTGATCGGCCGGAACCTCGAAGCCATCGAAGGAAATGTCGTATTCCTTCATGCCGCGATAGCCGAGCACTTCAATCTCGCCACCGCTCATGCCATCGGCAGGGAACGGATTGGCGTCATCGCCGCGCGGCTTCTCAGCCAGCAGCATCGAAAGCCCGCGATAGCCCGGCTCGTCCGGATTGGTGCGCACCAGCAGCGTCATCAGGTCAGCGCGAACCGGATGCGTGATCCAGGTCTTCTGGCCCGTCACCTTATAGGTGTCGCCTTCCTTCACCGCGCGCGTCTTCAGCGAGGCCAGATCCGAACCGGTGTTCGGCTCGGTGAATACCGCTGTCGGCAGCAGCTCACCGGAAGCAATCTTCGGCAGATACTTTGCCTTCTGCTCGTCGGTGCCGTTGTTGAGGATCAGTTCGCCCGCGATCTCGGCGCGGGTGCCAAGCGAGCCGACGCCGATATAACCGCGCGACAGCTCCTCAGAGACGATGCACATGCTCTCCTTGCCGAGGCCCATGCCGCCGAATTCTTCCGGCATCGTCAGGCCGAACACGCCAAGCTCGGCAACCTTCTGGATCACTTCCAGCGGGATGTACTCGTTGGCCAGATGCCATTCGTGGGCGAACGGAACAACCTCCGCCTCGGAGAAGGTGTGCATCTGATCGAGGATGGCGGCATGCGTCTCATCGAGGCCAGGATCGCCGAACGTGGCCGCGTTGGGCTGCGCCGAAATAAGATCGGCCAGCTTCTGCTTCACTGCCTGCGTCGAGCCGGCGGCGATCATGTCCGCCACTTCGTCCTCATAGGCGCGGATGATCGAGCGAGCGACGCCAAGCTGCTCGGGACGCACGAACTCAAGCTGGCTCATCGGCACGCCGCCGGAAATCTGCGCCAGATACTCGCCAAAGCCGATCAGCAGAATGAGCTGCTCGAACTCGCTGAAACGGCCTTCCGCAGAAAGGTTGGTGCCCCAGACCTGCAACTGGCGCAGACCTTCAACAGCGGTCGCAAGCCATGCCAGGCCATGAGCCGTGTGCTGGACATTATCGACGCCGGCTTCGGCAACGATGGCCTTGACGCCCACCTTGGCGGCATCAAGCACGCGATCGGCTGAAGCCACCGCACGTTCCGCGCGCTCCAGCAGCGCGCCCGGGCCCGCCGCAAGCAAATCCTGCTCGGCCGTCATCACCGACGTCGTCATCCTTGACCTCCCTGGGAATTTGGCAGCGGGAACACCTTAGCGGCGCCGCTAATTTGCAAACTTTGAATTCACAATTGCTGGCCGACTGCGTTGCGGGTAAATGGCCCGCTCGTCAAGGCAATCGGTGCCGCAGGCCCCATCATTTTCCAGAAAGCGCCTTTATAAAGCGGCTTCCGGCGCTACGCCCTGCCACCGCCGCGATGCGCTCCGACAGCGATGCGGGCTTCTCAGCCCGAGTGGGCGTCGCACCGAGCAACTCCGGAACGGATTGATCGGGATAGATAATTTCAACTTCGGCTTCCTCGCGCAGAGCGCTGAGCACGCCAACCTCATCGCTGTCGGCCACAGCGTCCGGCTCTGCAGGCTCGACGACCATCGACGGATAACCATCCCGCACTGATAATGACGCCGAGGGCTGCCCCTCACGCTGAGCGGCCCCGAATGGCCGTGCAGGAGCCGGCATCACCGTCGCCTCGATGATCGTCACCGACGCTTCACCGGAAAAATCATCAGCGGATTCAGACGAATAGTCGGGCTCAAGGCTGGTCATTGCCCCCAGCGCGGCAAGCATTCTCAGCCCATCCTCGTCGTCGCTGCCGAAGCCATCCGGATCAAATTCAACGGGCGATGGAACCGGTGGCGGCTGTTGCGGCACAGCATAGCCGGCCGCCGACTGCCGGGCCTCCGGCCGGCCAGCACCTTCCGCGTCACGCTTCCACTCACGCTCCATTGACCTGCCCGTACCTACTCCAAACGCGTCCCTGCGGGGCCACAGCATTCTAGACGGCGGCCACTATTGCGTCCACGAGCGCCTTGCCAGCGCCCAACGCTGAACCAGCCATCCGCCTATGTTCACCAGTAACCGCAGCCCGAAATGCCGTCTAACTGGGCGTAAATCCCCAGAACCTGCGGCAATCCAATGGCGCGGCATCGCCGGGCATAGACCGGCACGCCTTGCGCCGTTAGGTTCCGGCCAAAATTTTTAACGTTCCGGGAGAAACGAATGCAGCGCTACCGCACATTGCTCGAGGCAATCTATCGCCTCTATGAGCACAGCGGCTTTGCCATGGCCGGCGCGGTGGCATTCTCATTCGTGGTCTCGCTGTTCCCGTTCTGCATCTTTCTAGGCGCACTGGCCGGCATCTTCGGCGGTCGCGAACTGGCCAATCACGCCATCGAGCAGTTGTTCGAGATTCTGCCCAGCGGCGTTGCGGCCGGCCTCGCCCCTCAGGTTGAAGCCATCATGGGCCGAACCCGTATCGACCTGCTCACGGTCAGCGCTGGCCTGTCACTGTTCTTCGCCACCAACGCCATCGAAACCCTGCGCACTGCCCTCAACGGCGCCTATCGCGTGGTCGAGAAGCGGCCGTATCTTTACTGCCTCGTGCGCAGCATGGGCTTCGTGCTCGCGTCGGCCGCGTCGATGCTCCTGCTCACATGGGTCGTCGTGGTCGGCCCGGCGCTGGCGGAAAGCTTCGACCCGACGCTCACGCAGTCTTTCACCCTGATGCGGTCGACGTGGCTGGGCGCCACCATGCGCTACGTTTCGGCCGGTTGCCTTATCGCCGCGCAGCTCTTCGCGTTCCATCTGTGGCTTGCCGCGGGAGAGCGCCGCATCAAAGACGTCTGGCCCGGCGTACTGCTTTCGACCGCGCTCTGGATTTTGCTGGCCAGCCTCTATTCCTATTATCTCAACCTGTCCGACTACACGCGTTTCTATGCCGGCCTGTCGCAGCTCATGGTGGCGATGATCTTCTTCCAGATGACAGCCGTCATCGTCATCCTCGGAGCAGAACTTAATCGCGGCATCTTCGAGTTCAAACGCATGGGCGCCGTAGGCTTGGGCGCGGTGTCGCCGCCGCAGGCCCATCGCACACGCTGATCCCCCCTATCATCAGGCGTGTAACGCACAAGCGGCAGTCGCCGGATCGCGATCGACAAAAAGAAAGGCGGGCCACCGATATCGGTAACCCGCCCATTCATCTCATGTAGCTCAGCTAGCAGCAGCCCTTATTTGGGGCCGTGAATGCGCTCGCTGGCCTCAATGGCGTCTTCAAACGTGCGCAGGCCGGTCGTCGGAGCCGAAACCAGCACCGCCATGTTGCCCGGCTTATGCTCGTTGCGCATCATGCGCATGTGCGCCTTCGGGATCTGCTCCCACGGGAACACTTCCGACATGCACGGATCGATGCGTCGCTCGACGACCAGCTTGTTGGCCTGAGCGGCCTGCATCAGGTTGGCGAAGTGCGAACCCTGAACACGCTTCTGATGCATCCAGAGGTAGCGCGCATCCATCGTCAGGTTGTAGCCAGTGGTGCCGGCGCAAATCACAACCATGCCGCCGCGCTTCACCACCTGCACTGAGACCGGGATTGTCGACTCGCCCGGGTGCTCGAACACGCAGTCGACGTTGACGCCCTTGCCGGTGATGTCCCAGATCGCCTTGCCGAAGCTGCGCATCTCCTTGAGCCATTCGTGATACTCAGGCGAGTTCACCTTCGGCAGCTGGCCCCAACAGTTGAAGTTCTTGCGGTTGATGACGCCCTTAGCGCCGAGCTGCATGACGAAATCGCGCTTATCGTCCTCAGAGACAACGCCAATGGCGTTGGCGCCCGACGTCGCGCAGAGCTGCACGGCGAACGCGCCGAGGCCGCCGGCTGCACCCCAAACCAGCACGTTATGGCCCGGACGCAGCACGTGCGGACGGTGACCGAACAGCATGCGGTAGGCGGTGGCGAGCGTGAGCGTGTAGCAGGCGCTCTCTTCCCAGGTCAGATGGCGCGGACGCTCCAGAAGCTGGCGGTCCTGCACGCGGCAGAACTGCGCGAACGAGCCATCCGGCGTCTCATAACCCCAGATGCGCTGGCTGGTGGAGAACATCGGATCGCCGCCGTTGCACTCCTCGTCGTCGCCGTCGTCCTGGTTGCAGTGGATGACGACTTCGTCGCCAACTTTCCAGCGCTTCACCTTAGAGCCAACGGCGTAAACGATGCCGGACGCGTCCGACCCTGCGACGTGGAAAGGCTGCTTGTGGACGTCGAACATTGAGATCGGCGTGCCGAGCGAGGCCCAGACGCCGTTGTAGTTGACGCCGGCGGCCATCACGAGGACGAGCACGTCGTGGCTGTCGAGCTCCCAGGTCGGCACCACCTCAACCTGCATGGCAGTGTCGGGCTCGCCCTGGCGCTCCTTGCGAATGGCCCAGGCATACATATTCTTCGGGACGTGGCCGAGTGGCGGGATCTCGCCGATTTCGTAGAGATCCTTTTTCTCGGTCGTCACCGGTGCGCCCATGGCGATTTCCGGCCTGGCGGCGCTTTGGCTCGTCATTCTTGGCTCCCGTCCGTGGATGAAACGCCGGCCTGCGGCCGGCTGAAGAATTCGACCGCGGCGTCCCGAGGGTCAGGGGCCGCAAAGTCAGATGGCGTTTCAAGCACGATTTCGCGCTGCAATGAAGAGGCTGTTGCGCCGCTATGTAATCGTGTCAACGAACCTTTAATCTGAACGGTCGTAAAAAACCCCGTCAAACCCAACTCTGGATTAATGAAGTCCGGGTAGAGGTGGCCGCGAGAGTTCAGGGTAGCGCATGTCGGATTTTCTCCATCAGGCCATCACCGTCGACACTTATACTCTGGTAGTTGTTGCCCTGCTTTCGGGTTGGGGTGGCGTACTCACCATGCAGGTGCTGTCCCGCACAATGCTGGCCTTGATTTTTGTCCCCGGCCTGGTTTTTGGCGCTCTGACGGCCAATTACCTTTTCAACGCCTACCATTTTTATCCCACCCCCGATCGGGAGGTGAACGTCGTCATCGCCTGCACGCTGGGCCTGATCGCGGCACTGCTCGTGTTGCTGGTAAGCCTTCGGCTGATGGCTATTGTTTCGACGCTCTTTTTGCAGAATTACGCCTTCAAGAGCGACATGGTGCAGGCACCCTCGCCCTATGGGCGTCAGATCCGCCGCGTCTAAGCGACCCAGCCCCTTAAATTTGCCTGTCCACGTTGCGGCAAAGATCATTTTGCCTTGCGCGAGGTGTTAAGGGTACTTTAGGGCAAAACGCCTGAACCCAATCGAGGTTGAATTTTATGAGCGAAGGCAAGAGCGGGGCCGAGAAGCGGGCTCCCGACCGCCCATGGTTGCTGCGCACTTACGCCGGCCACTCGACGGCCGCCAAGTCGAACGAACTTTATCGTCGTAACCTCTCCAAGGGTCAGACGGGCCTGTCGATCGCTTTCGATCTGCCGACACAGACCGGCTACGACAGCGACAACGAGCTGGCGCGTGGTGAGGTGGGCAAGGTTGGCGTGCCGGTGTCGCATCTCGGCGACATGCGCACTCTGCTGGACGGCATTCCGCTCGACCAGATGAACACCTCGATGACTATCAACGCCACCGCGGCGTGGCTGCTGTCTCTGTATGTCGCTTTCGCAGACGAGCAGGGCGCCTCGCGTGACAAGCTCACCGGCACCATCCAGAACGACATCATCAAGGAATATCTTTCGCGCGGCACCTACGTGTTCCCGCCCGAGCCCTCGCTCCGGCTGATCAAGGACACGATCGTGTTCTCGTACCAGAACGTGCCGAAGTGGAACCCGACCAACGTCTGCTCCTACCATCTGCAGGAAGCAGGCGCGACGCCGGTACAGGAGCTAGCCTTCGCGCTAGCCACCGCCCTCGCCGTGCTCGACACAGTGAAAGCTTCGGGCGAGGTGCCGGAAGAAAACTTCGGCCTGGTGGTCGGTCGCGTGTCGTTCTTCGTCAACGCCGGCATGCGCTTCGTCACTGAGATCTGCAAGATGCGCGCCTTCAACGAGTTGTGGGAGGATATCACCCTCAACCGCTATGGCGTGACCAATCCCAAGGAACGCATGTTCCGTTACGGTGTGCAGGTGAACAGCCTCGGCCTCACCGAGCCGCAGCCTGAGAACAACGTCTATCGTATTCTGCTGGAAATGCTGGGTGTGACGCTGTCGAAGCGCGCCCGCGCCCGCGCCGTGCAGCTTCCCGCCTGGAACGAAGCGCTCGGCCTGCCGCGCCCGTGGGATCAGCAGTGGTCACTACGCATGCAGCAGATCGTTGCTTACGAGACCGACCTGCTTGAATACGGCGACATCTTCGATGGCTCGAAGGAAATCACGCGCAAGGTCGAAGAGCTGAAAGAGCAGGCCCTGAGCGAACTAGCCGCCATTGAAGCCATGGGCGGCGCCGTTGCTGCCATCGATTACATGAAGCGACGTCTGGTTGAGAGCAACACGGCGCGCCTTTCCAACATCGAGAGCGGCGCGCAGATCGTTGTTGGCGTCAACAAGTGGACGGAAACGGAGCCTTCACCGCTCACCGCCGGAGAAGGCGCCATCATGGTCGTCGATCCGGCCGTCGAGGCGGAGCAGATCGAACGCCTGAAGGCTTGGCGCGCTTCGCGTGACAACAAAGCGGTCGAAAAGGCGATTGCCGAAGTTGAGCGCGCGGCCAAGGAAGGCCGTAACATCATGGAGTCCTCCATCGCGGCGGCACGCGCAGGCGTCACCACCGGCGAATGGGGCACCACGTTGCGCCGCGTGTTCGGCGAATATCGCGCCCCGACCGGCGTTGCTCAGGCAGCTGTTGTCCGCGACAGCGGCGCGCTCGATGCGGTCCGCGCCGAAGTGGACGACCTCTCCGACAAGCTTGGCCGCCGCCTGAAGTTCCTGGTCGGCAAGCCCGGTCTCGATGGCCACTCAAATGGCGCCGAGCAGATCGCCGTGCGCGCCCGCGATGTCGGCATGGAAGTTGTTTATGAGGGCATCCGACTGACGCCGACGCAGATCGTGCGTGCTGCGGTGGATGAAAGCGTACACGTGATCGGCCTGTCGATCCTTTCCGGCAGCCACGTGCCGCTGGTTCAGGAAGTGATGGAGCGGCTGCACAAGGAAGGCATCAGCGACGTTCCGGTCGTCGTCGGCGGCATCATTCCGCCCGAGGACGAGGCGAAGTTGAAAGCGTTCGGCGTCGCAGCCATCTACACGCCGAAGAACTTCCAGCTCAACGACATCATGAGCGACATCGTGCGCCTCGTCGGCACCCAGTCTCTGGCTGCCTGACCCGACGCACCGCCGCCAAAACAGGGCTGAAGGCCCGATAAAAAATGGCAATGCGTGAAGAGACACGTCGCAAGCTGGACCGCGTTATCCGGGTCCAGCGGCTGAAACGGATCGGGATCGGCGCCATGGCGCTGGTCGCGATCGGTGCCTACTTCGTTTATGAGGATCTGGACGCGCGCATCGAAAACGTGCGCGTCCCGGCCACCGTCGCCGCGATCACACCGCTAAACGTGAAAAGCACGCGGATGATCGAAGACGGCCTGACCGTAGACATGCTGCTGAACGATGGGCGCCACGTTAACGTCATCGCCCTCAAGACCAGTTCGCCCCACGTCGGCGATCATGTCGAAATCACCGAGCACCACCACGGAACCGGCCGCATCACCTATTCCTGGAAGTGACGGGTTTCGAGCTCGGCTGCATTCAGCACGCGGCGACCGCAGCGCCCGATTATTCCTGTCGGGCGCTTGGTCACCAATGCTTAACCACCGCCGCAAATCAAATCTGACTGACCTCTTTTCCGGCCCACAGCCTGCATATGTTTCCGCCATGGAGAGCAAGGCTATGGAACGCAGAATTAATCACCGCCAATCCGTGCGGCGTCCGGGGCGCATTTCGCTCGGCGGCAACGATTCCGTGCCGTGTTCGATTTGCGACCTGTCGCATACTGGGGCAAAGCTGGAGATCCCCTCAGCCCGCAGCGTTGGCAATTCATTCGAGTTGCGCGATGTGATGACCGGAGCTGCGCGCAAGTGCACCGTGGCATGGCGCGATCATCTCACCATCGGCGTTCGCTTTACCGACCGGGGCACATGGCCGTCGGCGCAGGACATCCGCCAGTCAGGCACTTTCGGCCGACGCCAGACATCGCGCGCGTAGTTTAGCCTGAGATCCAGCCCATGAACTGGGACTGGACGGCTCAGGCGGCCGGGCCTCCGCCCGCTCAAGCTTCGTCGTCAACCTTCTCGCCGGCAATCGTGACCTCTTCGCCAAGCGTCTCATGCACGTAGAGGCGCCGCACGGCGACATCGATGACAATGGCCAGCGGATAACCGAGCAGCAGGCCCAGCGGGCCGAACAGGATGCCCAGCGCCACAACGGCAAACAGTCCAACCGCCGGGGGCAGGTCGACCGCCTTGCCCGACAGCAGCGGCATGATGATGTTGCTCTCGATCTGCTGCACGACCACGAACACGCCGAGCGTCCACCAGACGAGATTCCAACCATCGGCCGACGCCAGCAGCAGCGCGGGAATCGCCGCTATAACCGGGCCGACAATGGGAACGAACTCCAGCACGCCGGCGATCAACCCTAATGCCAACGCTGAAGGCGCGCCGATAATTGCAAGCCCGATGGCAATCAGAACGCCCACCAGGATCATCGCAACAAGCTGAGCCCCCAGCCACATGCGCAGCGCGTCAAAGGCATCGCTCAGCGTTGCACTGACCCGTTCCTGCGCCGACTTTGGAAACAGCTTCAGCAGCCCGTCGCGATAGATCTTCGGCTCGATTGCGATGTAGATGCCGGCAATCAGCACCACGATGAACGTGGCAAACGCGCCGAATATGGTCGATCCCCACGACACCGCATTCATGATCAGATTGCCAACGGACGATCCCTTCACGATATCCGAAACCGACAGGAACGGCTCTGCCCGCGACAGGCTGGATACCGCTTCCGGCAGTTTCTCAATCAGCGCATAAAGCTGATCGGCGATTTCGGCGCCGAACAGATAAACCACCAGTCCGATCAGCGTCGCGGTTCCGAACCCCGCCACCGCCAGCGACGTCCGCTCACCCCAACCGGTGAGCCTGCGTACCGGAGCCGCGATGGCATGCAGCACCACAGCCACCAGCACCGCTCCGAAGATCAGCAGCAGAATGTCCGAGAGCACATAAAGCGCGGCGGCCAGCGCCAGGATGCCGACGACAATAAGCACGCGGCGGATGAATTGAGCTTCGCTCAGCACCGACGAAGGGGTCAGCAAGTTGGTCATCTCCCATGGGAACAGGCCGCACCAGAGACCGGACGCCCAAGCCCTGGGCGTCGGTCCCTGCCATCTGGTGGGAGGAGGATCTCACCGGAGCGTTACGGAACCGCTCACCGGCCGCAATAACTCAGCTGGATTTCACCAGGTTGCATCACCTTTTCCGGCGTGTGGTCCGTCGAGAGCCCACCTTCGCCATATCCCATGTGGCGCCGCCCAGTGTGCCGCACGGAAACAGGATTCGAGACGCTTCCCTTCGCCGGACAAAAGCTGTAGCAAAAGCTCTCCGCAGTGGTACGCCCGAGTGGTGGAACTGGTAGACGCACGGGACTCAAAATCCCGCATCCGCAAGGGTATGTCGGTTCAAGTCCGACCTCGGGCACCACAGCGCGGAACTCTCAAAATCTCTGATCGGCAAAGCTGCGCCCGCTCAAGCCGGGCCATACATATTTTCGCGCATCGTATGTGGCGCCAAGCGAGTGCGGCCCAGCGATCGCACCTCCGCCGCCCCCAAGCCCGTCTGCGGCCTGTTAAGGCCTTCGTGCGAAACTGCCCGCCTCATCAATCCGCGGGACAGCAACATGCGCAAATTATCCGTCGGCGACTGCATCAGCTTCGGCTGGGAGACCTTTAAAAAGCGGCCCTGGTTCCTCATCGGCACGCTTCTGCTCGTGTTGATCATCACCTCCATCCCCGGCTCCTTCGGCCCGGACCTTCCGGACATTGACCCTGATGGCGAATTCATTCCCGAACCCGTCACCGCCATAAGCCTCATCGCCCTGCTGGCCAGCATCATCGTTTCAACGCTGGCGGCCTGCGGAATCGTGACGTTCTATCTGCGCGCGCACGACAACGTCATGGGCGTACAGCTCACCGACTTCTGGAATCCCGGCCCGTTCTGGCGCTTTCTTGGCGCGCACATCCTCACCGGCATCGCCGTCACCCTGGGGCTCATGGCCTTCATCGTACCCGGCATTATCATCGGGCTCGGATTGATGTTCGTGCCCTATCTCGTGGTGGAACGCGGGCTTGGGCCGGTGGCAGCCATCAAGGAAAGCTGGCGTATCACCAAGGGCAACAAGTGGCAGCTTGCGCTGCTGATGCTTGCGCTGCTCGGCATCGTCATCCTTGGCCTGCTCGCGCTTGGCGTGGGTGTATTCGTGGCCCTGCCCATCGCTATACTGGCCAGCGTACATGCCTATCGCACGCTGACAAACTGAGCCCTGCACCGGAATAAGGCAGCCGTCGCGAAGGAGCGTATGTTCCCCCCTGCGCACTGATCGCACGGTTGCCTCATTTGGCGTCTCTGTGTGCGCCTACTGACACAGTGCACAACAAAGGGCCCGGCCGCGCGTTGCGGCCGCAGCACAGGATATGGTATCCGCCGAGCATGAGCAGTTGGGGGAGTTGCATGCGCAGCGGCACCGCATTCGTTGCCCTGATGCTGATCGCGATGTTTGCATCGCGGCCGGCCACCGCAGCCCCTGCCCTCGTTGTTGAGCACACGAACAGCAAAGTGCTGTACGCCGAAGCTGCCGACGACCTCTGGCATCCCGCTTCCCTCACCAAGATCATGACCGCCTATCTGGTGTTCGGCGCGATCAAGGAAGGCAAGCTGACCCTTAAATCCAGGGTGACCTGCTCGGACGATGCCCACACCCAACCGCCCAGCAAGATCGGGCTCGCCGTTGGCGGACAGCTCACCGTCGATAAAGCGCTTGAATCCCTGATAGTAAAATCTGCCAACGATGTCGCCGTGATGCTGGCCGAAGCGGTCGCCGGCAGCACCGTTGCCTTCGTCGCCAAGATGAACGCCACAGCCCATCGCCTCGGCATGAGCCGCACCGTGTTCGTCAACCCGAACGGACTGCCCGCTCCGGGGCAGGTGACGACAGCGCGCGATCTTGCCAAGCTCACGCGGGCGGTCATCGACGAATTCCCGGAGCACGCCCATTACTGGGGTATGTCGGAGATGCGCCTCGGCAAGCAGCGGCTTACATCGCACAATGGCCTGCTGCGGTCGTTTGATGGCGCCGATGGCTTCAAAACCGGCTTCATCTGTGATTCCGGCTTCAACGTTGTTGCCTCGGCTACCCGCGACGGCCGTCGCATCATTGCTGTCGTTCTGGGTGACGTGACCAGCGCGGAGCGCAACATCCGCGCCGCCAGCCTGCTGGAACATGGCTTTCAACAGCCGGGCTGGAAGCAGCTTTTCAATTCAACCACCATCGACAACATGCCGTTGGCGCCCGCCGTTCCGGTGCGCAGCGTGCGCAAGGATGTGACGTCCTGGGGCTGTAATCCGCCGCCCGCCAAAAAGCGCAAACCTAAACCGGCGACGGTGAAGGCCAAGGACGACGGCAAAAAGAAAGAAGCCAAACGCGCCCCGCGCGGCGATGGGGGCGAGCCACGCCCCGCTCCGGTGACCGTTGAGGTTGAAACCGGCAGCGGCGACACATCGGCGATCCAGCTTCGCGGCACGATGCCACCACCGGCAGCAGCTTTCCAGGCGCCGCACTAACCAACCGCGTCAGCTTTGATGGAACGGCGCGTGTGAGCGGATGCCGTCCGTCCAACGTCAGGCCGGCTGAAGTAATTTGCCCGGCACTGGTCCGAGCGGGCGCTATAAAATCTCGCCTGCTCCAATCGACGCAATGGTGAGCTCAGTCAGCTGCGCTGCGAGCAATCGCCATCAGGCGATGAGTTCCAGCTTGTCATTGCCCCAATATGGGCAGCCCGCGGGAACGTCGATCAACGGCTTCACATTCGGATCGCGCCGCGGCGGCGCGTTATCCGCAGGCGCGGGCTGCTCCAGCTGTCGATCTTCCGACCCGCTGCCTTGCGGCGCTCCGGCTTCTTCAGCCAGTGCAGATCCTGCAATCCCGAAAGCCATCACAACGGCAGCGCAACGGATGGTTAACCGCAACGATAGGGACATGGGTACACCTCGCTGTCCATTCACCCCGAACAAACGCCAACGCGAGATTATCACGGAGCGCACGGGTTGGCTTTCACAGTTTCAAAACGGGGCAACTCGGGCTGGCGTGCTTCTTGCTATCCCTACCGCAAGATGCACCACACGGGATTCCAAGACGATGTCAAATGTCTGGCAACACAAGCCGTCCATAGACGAGCCTGAATTCGACGCCATGGCGATCGTGTTGGAGGCCAAGCACGGCCAGTTTGCGGCCGAGGTGGCGGATTTCTTCTCAGCGGTGCACTTCAAAAATGGCGACCGAGACAGATCCGATGCCTGGGCCGACGTCGCCGAGCGTTTGCGCGAGCGCGAAAACGAGCGGCTGCTTGACTAAAAGTGGCGCTGAACGGGAAACCATGGCTCAGAGCACAACCGATACTCTCAGGGCTTCCCCCTTAAATCGCATCAAAAACGTCATTCGCGTTTTTCCGGCACAGATCCTGACCATTCTGCGCGGCGAGACTGACCGTCACCGTGCACAGCGGGACGCGATGACTGCGTTCTCCGTTCGCTGCGCCAGCGCCGCATTGATGTATCTGTCGCAGATCGCGCTGGCGCGGTGGATGGGCAGCTACGAGTACGGCATCTACGTTTTCGTTTGGACGTGGGTGATGGTGCTTGGCGGTCTGGCCGATCTCGGGCTCGGCGTCGCCACGATCCGCTTCATTCCTGGCTATCGCGAAACCGGCGAAACCGATCTGGTGCGCGGCGTGGTCCGCGGTTCACGCTGGCTTTCGGTCGGCGTTGCGACGCTCATCATGCTTGCGGGCTTGGCCGGGCTTTATCTCTTCGAGCCGCTCGACAGCCATTACATGGTGCCGGCGTATCTCGCGCTGGTCTGCATCCCGCTATACACGCTGACCTGGGTTCAGGATGGCATCGGCAAAGCCTTCGCGTGGATGGGGCTGTCGCTTGTTCCGCCCTATATTCTGCGCCCGGCGCTACTGCTTGCAGCCATGGTCGCCGCGCACGAAGCTGCACTGCCGATGGATGCAAATACCGCCGTCGCTGCAGCCATCGTCGCCACATGGATCACGGGCGTTGTGCAAACGGTGCTGATGGATCGCCGCATCAAGGCCACCATCGGCGCGGGCGTGCGGCGTTACAATTTTCCGCTGTGGCTGAAGGTGAGCTGGCCGCTGCTGGTCATCAACGCCAGCGAGTTCGCTTTGCAGAGCGCCGACGTACTCATCGTATCGCACTACATGAACCCGACCGACGTTGCGATCTACTTCGCTGCAGCCAAGACGATGTCGCTCATCCTGTTCGTGCATTACGCGGTCGGCAGTTCGGTGGCGAACCAGTTTGCAGCGCTCTATGCACGCGGCGATCATAGCGAACTCGACAGATTCGCGCGCGAAGCCTCGCACTGGACCTTCTGGCCGTCTCTGGCCGCAGGTGTTGTGCTGCTGGCGATGGGCATGCCGCTGCTCTGGCTGTTCGGCCCCCAGTTCACCTCAGGCTATCCGGTGATGCTGATCCTCATCATCGGCTTCCTGTTCCGCTCCGCGATGGGCCCGGCTGAATTCCTGCTCAACATGCTGGGCAAGCAGAAAATCAGTGCCGCCGTTCAGGTGACGATGGCGGTGCTGACGATTGTGCTCAATCTGATACTGGTGCCGCTGTACGGCTTGATCGGTGCGGCGACCGCAACATCGATCGCGCTGGCAACCGGCGCGCTGCTGAACAGCATCGTCGTCAGCCGTTCGCTGGGCATCGAGGTTGCGATCTGGCGCAACATCTTCCGCCACTAGAGTCTAGTTAGCACCGGCGACTCCCCTGCGGGGAGCCGGCCGCCGGTGCTGGGTTACAAAATAAAAAATGCCGCCTAAGCCATAAAGCCGGGCGGCATTTGAATTTTCAGGCGGTGCTCAGTGCCCACGCGCCTTTTGCGCGGGCCGCGAAAACCTACATCGGCGTGCCGATCACCAGCGTCCAGAATGACTTGAACTCGGTGCGCGGATCCTGCACCAGCGCGATGCCCATGTGGGTCGCATCCTTTAGCAGCAGGTTCTTGTTGTGGCCGGGGCTATCCTTCCAGCCGCGCATCACCTCAAGAAAATCCACCTGACCGGTGCCGACGTTCTCCGCTGCTAGCTTCGCGTTGAAGCCGGTGCGCTTGACGCGATCCCATGGATTGGAGCCATCCGAGCCGTAGTGCGAAATGCGGTCCCACTTGGCGAGATCGCGCGAATGGCCCTTGGCAGCCTCCGATAGCTCGGCGTTCAGGCGCAGCGGCTTCAGCCCCTTGTCGCGGCGATACTGATTGATCACGTCGCGAGCTTTTTCGGGATCGAGCGCCGTGTGCGAATAATCGCGATCGGAAAGCGCGCCGGTTGTCGCCTTCTCGTAGGAGCCCTTCGGCGCCTGATCGCCCAGGCTGGCGTACTGCTGTCCGGCTACCGCTGTCTTTCGACCGCGCGGCGCACCGGGATCACCGCCCAGAGCAACACTCTGCATGTTCGGCGACGAAGTTATCGACCCCGTTGTGTCAGGCTGAGCATAACCGGACGAAATGGTGGAGTTGGAAGAGCCGAGACTGCATGCAGCCAATGCAATGGCTGCAATTGCGCAAAGCGCGACGCGATACATACGAACCACTCCCGCGTGGATGATTGCGGTACATTGATCAATCATCGCGATAACCCGTTAACTCGCCGTTAATGCTAACAGCCCGGAACCATATGTGCAGATCCGGACCACCGCCCAATCCAGCCATGATTTGAAGGGCTTCCCTACTCTCCGCAGGCTCCAGCAGCGTTTCGGAGCCAAAGCGCGCCTAACATTATGACGACGCCAATTTGGCCCAGTTGAGGCCAAACCCCGGCACCAATCAGACAAAAGCCCGCAGCGGGCGATGCAACATTTGGTGTCAGTAACTTCCTCAGCCCCTTGATGCATCGGGGACTTCAAACACAATCCAATTTCAGTGGCTGCTGATTCGCGCGTTCGGCCGAAGGTCTACGAAGGAGAAGCCTTGTATGTCGGCGCCGAGCTTGAGCGCGCAGGCGCTGCCGGTGAACGGCAGTGGACCGAAGCAGGACGCAGCTAGCCCTATCGAGCATCTCATTCTTGTGCGGGCAGCGTGCGCAGGCGGTGCCAGCCGCGCGCAGGTCATTCGCGACCTTGCCCCGCTTTTCACACCCAAGGTGCCGTCTACCCGTTGGCGCTCGAAAGCCGACACCGCACTGACGAAGCTGATGCTTGGCGGCTTCATCACTGAAGCGCGCAGCAAACTGAAGCTGACTGAAAGCGGCGAAGAGACCGTCGCCCGATACTTCGGCGAAAGGGAAGCTCACAACCGCACCTGGAACGAACAGCGCGATGTGTGGCTGACGGCCAAGGCACTTGGCGTCGATCCTCGCAAATCGGCGCTGCGTTCGGCGCTTTCACGCAAAGATGGCCTCAGCGCGCTGGTGGTGCAGCATACGTTTGGGCTGTCGGTCCGTCAGGCGCTTTCGCCATCAAAGCTGCGCGCCGCACTTGCGTTGCTGGCACTTGAGCGTGCGTTTGGCGACAACGTGAAAGACGGCCTCGGCAAAGGCTCACCGCTTTCCGCCAAGGCGGGGCGCGTACTCGCCGGGCAACTGCTAAAAAAACCGCGCGAACTGCCGACTGATGCGCGCCTGATCACTGCGCTGTGCGCCGATCAGGCCGGCAGCATCCGTTACGACGTCGAAAGCCTTCGTCTGGCGGTATTGCGCAAATTGGCATCCGCTGAGGTGTCGAAACTTTCGCGCATTGCCGACAGAACCCCCTTGCCGCCGCCAAGCGAATCGCTTTCGCAAAGCGTCCTCCAGTTCACACCGCAACCGGAAGAAGCGCCGCAGCGCCCTGGATTGGCGCAATTTTCTGCCGGTGTGCTCCGGGCGGCACGGAGCAACGCCGAGGGCTGGCCAGGGGCCCGGAAGGCGTTTATCTCAAAGGTGTGGGACGCGATTCGCACCTCGCACCCCGAATGGGGGCTTTCCGAGATCGAGTTCAAAGACATGCTGGCCGGGGCTCACCGGGCAGGCCAACTTGTGCTGGCCGGCGCAGACCTCAAAGACAAACAAAACATCAAGGAGTTTGAGGATTCAGCGATCCTCTACAAGAACACCGTCTGGCACTACGTGCGCGTCGAAGACTAGGACGTCGAGGACCGTCGACTGATGCAGCTTAATCAAGCTTCCCCACAGCCAGCTTCCGACCGGCTGTTCTCAGCGTTCGAACACTCCATCACGTGGGAGGACGATATCTGGCGGGCTGATCCCGTCGATGTTGTCGAGGTTCACGCCAAGGCACGCCGCAAGTTTTCCGAGCTGCTTTCCGGCATCGTTTCCGGTCGCGGCCCCGGCACGCAGGATCGCATTCTGCTGTTTCACGGCCAATCTGGCGCTGGCAAGACGCATCTTCTGCGTGCGCTGCGCACTTCTGCGCATCGGGAAGGCCGCGCCTATTTCGGCTATGCGCAGATGACGCCGGATGTCGCCAACTACGCCGATTATTATCTGCGCCGTCTCGTGCACTCGCTGGAAAAAACCTACGACCCGGATGCTTCCGGCGAGAGCGCTCTGGCACGCCTGACGAGCCGCATGATCGACAACGCCGATGTCGATCCCAAGGATCTGCAGAACCTGCGCGAAGCAAGCCTTGATGAAACGCGGCTGGCGCAGCTCGTGCTGAAGATGGCCGACGACATTTTAGCTTCGCCCCGCTATGCCGAGCTCGAACTCGACATCAACGTCGTCCGCGCGCTGCTGTATCTCGAGCGCCGCGATCCGCGCATCGATCAGCGTGTGCGCCAGTATCTGCATGGCCGCCCGTTGACGGAGCTTGCCCATCAGGCTGTTGCTGCGCTCGACCCCAATGACGGCGAAGATCGCGCATTCGAGATCATCGCCGCGCTCGGCGGGCTGATGTGGAGCATCGATCGCGCGGCACTGGTGTTCTGCGTCGATCAGGTCGAGGACTTGCGCTTCTTTTCCGACGCTGAAGAACGCTTCCAGCGCGCGGTGCGCGACCTCATCCAGATGGCCAACCGGGTGCCGAACGCCATCCTCATCATCTCGTGCCTGGAAGATTTTTACGGCCAGGTGCGCGGCGTTCTCGCACAATCCTACATTGACCGCATTGAGAAGTCGGGGCCGGTGGCGCTGCTGGAAAGCCGCACGCCGGAGGAAGCGCGCCTGATCATTGCGAAGCGGCTGGCGCACATCGCCGAAGCCGCTGAGCAGGGCACCCATTATTCCGATCCGTCGGCATACTTCGGCCCGCAGTTCTACGAGGAATTCGCCGGTCTTTCGACACGCCGACTGTTGGAGCACGCCTACAATCGGCTGCGCACCAAGACCACGTCGGACGAACCCGACGACGAAGAGACAGAAGACAACGCAAGCGTCGCGCAGTCGGAGCCTAGCGGTTTCATCTCGCGGCTCGCGGCGGCGCTTGGCCTCGGCGTGCCAGAAGAGATGGGCGGCGCTCCGGCATCGACGCGGTCTGCTGGTGCAAGCGTTGCACCCGCTTTTGACTATCGTGAAACGTGGGAACGTTTCCAAAGCGCATCCGAAGCTGAAATTCCTTCTGACGAGAGCGAACTGCTGGATGTGCTGGCCGGTGCTATGCCGCTGGCACGCGACGAGTGGGCCGGCACGCTGCAGCTTTCCGTCGAGCGGCTTGAGCTTGGCGATGACGTGGCAGCGCTCGACTTTACACTGCGCCACGAACAAGGCTTCGCCACCGATGGGCGCGTATTCATCTGCAATCGTCCGACGCAGGGCGGTGGCCTGAAGCGCCAGCTTGACCGTGTGCTTTCCAGCATGGGCACCAAGCAGTGCTTCATGCTGCGCGCTTCAGATTTCCCGCCCAACCGCAAGAACCAGACGGCGCAGGCCGTGCGCAAGTTCCGCGAAAATGGCGGTCGCACGCTCACCGTTCCCATCGCCGAATGGGAGCGCATGATGATGGTGCGCGAATTCCAGACCCACCATCGTCTCGATCCAGGTTTCATGGATTGGCTGGCCGGCGCGCGGTTGTTGTCGAACCTCACGGTCATTATTCAGTTGTTGCGGCTCGATCTGCTTGGGCGCACGTTGCCGCGCTCGGCCATGATGGAGTTGCATGGCGTGCATCAACCGGAAGCGCCTGCCGCCGGTCAGCCGGATGCAGCGACACCGGCGCGCGGCCTGATGGGCACACTGGAAACGATGGCGCCCGCTGCGCCGGACGCTGCACATGCAGCTGATGCTGTCGACGAAGAGGGCTCAGACGCTCCCGTTGTTGCCGAGGCGGAGGAACAGCTCCCGCTGTCAGTCATCCTCGATGAAAACAGCGACGGCGACAGCATTTTCGGTGGCCGCGAGCTACGCCCTGGCGGTCGCCCGGTCACGCTGAACAAGAACGTTCTGAAGCGTCACGCTGCGGTGCTGGGTGGTTCCGGCTCCGGTAAGACAACGCTGGCGCTGAGCCTCATCGAACAGCTTCTGCTGCGCGGCATTCCCGCCGTTCTGCTGGACCGCAAGGGCGATCTTTGCTCCTACGCCAACCCGGATGTCTGGCGCGAGAACGACGAGGAATTTTCCGAGCGACGCGGTGAGCGCGAAAAGCTGGCCGACGCGATCGACGTTGCAGTGTTCACGCCGGGACGCTCTTCCGGGCGGCCAATTTCGATCACGCTGCTGCCCAACGGCATCAACGAATTGCCCGACCACGAGCAGCAGCTGCTGGCGAACCTTTCGTCCGCCGCGCTCGGCGAAATGCTGCATCTGAAGAACTCGGCAACCCATCAGAAGCAGTCGGGCACGCTTTCGGTTGCACTGCGCATTCTGGGTTCGCGCCACAGTCGCGAAGTGACGCTGGCCGATCTCATCAACCTGCTTGAGGACGAAGATCCCGAGCTTTCCGATCTGACGCAGCGCATGGATCCGTCCGGCAAGCTGCGTCGCGACCTGGTCGCGCAGCTCGACAGTCTCCGGCACCGTAACGCGTCGCTGTTCGAAGCGGGCGGCGAAACGCTCAACATGGAATCGCTGCTTGGGCTTGGACCTCATGCACGCGAGGGCCGCACGCGCCTTTCCATCATCTACACAGGCTTCCTGGGCGACAACGAGAACATCCTGTTCTGGGTCTCGCAGTTCCTGTCCGAAGCGCTGCGCTTCTGCCAGCGCAACCCGAACGATGAGCTGCAAGCCGTCGTGATGTTCGACGAGGCCGACCTTTACATTCCGGCCAACGCGAAACCGGCAACCGCTGAGCCGCTGCAGAGCCTTCTGAAGCGCGCCCGTTCGGCCGGTCTCGGCATCATGCTCGCTACTCAGTCGCCGGGCGACCTCGACTACAAGAGCCGCGATCAGATCACGAGCTGGTTCATCGGCCGCGTGCGTGAGGATACCGCGCTGCGCAAGCTCAAGGCCGCATTCCAGAGCGAGTCCGGACTCGACCCGGCGGCGGTGCTGCCCGGCCAGACAGTCGGCGAGTTCCATCTGGTGCAGGAAGGGCTGGTGCGTTCGATGAAGGCGCAGCGCTCGCTGATCATGGCGGAGCAGGTGCCATTCGACCGGATCGAGCAGCTTTCGCGGGAAACGAAAGGGCAGGACGAGCGCCAGCTCCGCCTTTTCGACGCGCCGCTGCGGGCCATCGCGGGCGGTCTCAGCAAGCGTGGCTGATGCAAATCGGCCACGCATCCACAGATTGCTGATCTCTTGAGCAAACCAGCCTGCGCAGTCGGCAGGTCGCACGACATTGTGTGGCGCAACCGGCGCAAGCCTTTGGCTAGACACCAATTTTTACTGGTACAGGCGCCTCGACAACTTCGCCCTTGCGCCTAATCTCTTCGCACTTGCGAAGCGACTCAGGGCTGACTCAGCAAACAACGCGTGTCAACTGCTTTATTCTGATGTAAATTATACATGTCGCTGAACATTAAGGGGGCTCAGCGGCAACGTCTTGAACGGGTTGCTAGTTTGCGAGTTGGGCGCCGCTGCGGCATTGGCGGCGTTCGTGCGGGGTATAGTGTTATGGTTGCCAAGTCTTTCATGATGCTTGTCGTTGCGACAGTATTGGGGCCGGCAGTGGGCGTTGGTCTTTTTGTGCTGTTGAATACGTTCTGACAGGTGGCTTCCTGCAGCATACGTATCGTTGGCGCGATTACCTCGGGGCGCATTAGCTGCCCGCGCCGTATCGCGCTTGCGCCATGCCACCGGGCCAATGTCGCCATAAAAAACGGCTAGCTGTAGCTTGTGTCGAGCGCCTCCCGCGCTCGTTTTATTGAGCCCGCAACGACGGCGCTCAACCGCAAGCGGGCCGCCATGCTTGTTCCATTTCGCGTGTTGTTTCGGGCGGTTGAGCTGCTGCTCCTGCTACCGCTACGCATCCTGCAACTGCTGTTCAGCGGTCTTGCATTCAATCCCAGACTGGGCGTGCTGCGCTACGTGTTCGGCGCTGCGCTGGTCTATGTCGTGTTCGCGGTTGCGCTGGTCTACGTGCTGGCGCCAATCCGCGGCGAGATCGGCCATTATACGCTGGGTCCGAAGCTGCACTACGACGCCGAACGCTGGCTGGCGACGGCTCTGCACGACAGCCGCGGCAGCTTTGTCGGCACGTTTGACCCGCGCCTCGACAGCCTGCGCGACGTGAATTTCACCGGCGAAGCGATCGACTTGGGCGCCTACGTGGCCAACCCGGATCATAAATCAATACCCGTGCGTCAAGTGCCGGAAAGCTTCTGGCAATGCATCGTTTATCACGAGGACCGCAATCTGGGCGGTCTGCTCAATCCATTCGGCATCGACCTGCCCGGCGTGCTCAAAATTCCATTCTCGACAGTCCGCCGCTCGGTCGCGTCGCGCCGCCCTGTGCTGGGTGTCGGCGGCTCGACGCTGTCGATGCAGTTTGTGCGCGTGATCTATAAGACGCCGCCACACAGCAACGAGGGCGCCTTCATAAAGCTGAAGCGCAAGCTGACGGAATGGTGGCTGGCACCTGTCGTCTATCGCGAGCTGACCGCAGGCGGTGACGATGCCGGATTGAAGCAATGGGCGGCGAACCATCTCTGGCTGGCGCAACGCACCGGCGGATCGCCCCTGCACGGCATCGAGGTGACGAGCCGCATCGTGTTCGGCAAGGAGGCCGCCGACCTGACGGTGGCGGAGCAGTTCGTGCTGGCGTCGGCGGTGAACCGCCCGATCATTCTTCTAGAAGGCAGCGAACGCCTCAACGCCGTGCGCCTCGACCGCTGGCGCTACATTATAGAAGTGCGCGCGCGCACCTGCGCCGAGAAGCTCATCACCGATGAAGCACAGCAGAAGGAAGTGCTGTTCGAACTGGTCGCGATGGCGTCCGGTCCGCCGGATCCCAAGATGAAGCCGCGTCTGCACCGTGCGCTTGAGGCCCATGCTCCCGCGCTCGCAACCGTGGCGCAGGCCAACCCGGTCATCCGCGCCAACGCGCTGCTGCCATCCGCCCGCTATGGTATCCGCGAGGAGATGAAGCAGCGCTTCGGCTTTGCCTGGCGCGAGCATATCCGCGGCGTAACGACGACACTGGACGCGGCGCAGAACCTTGATTTCCGCGACAGCGCACGCACGGCGCTGGCTACCATCAACACCAGATATGCCGACCGCATTTCACCGGGCTACACGCTTGACCCGGCAGCGATCAATGACACGCAACGCAGCCCCGGCGTAGTCATTGCAGCCGCCAACGCGCGCGGCGAAATCGTGCGCTACTATGAGCAAGGTGACAACGCCGCCTATTTCGGCTCACCGTTTGCGCGCCGTGCCGACGACGGCCACTATGATGCAAACCGTGAAAGCCGCATGGTTGCATCGACCGGTAAAATATTGGCTGCAATCGCCATTGCCAACACGCTGCGCGACACACCGCAATCGGTTTATGTCGATCCGCGTGCGCCAACTGCCGGACTGGATACCTGCGCGCGTGGCAACGAACGGCAAGGCCGCAGCGCGCTGGTGTCGTTTGCCTGTTCGCTCAACGAACCACTGCTGACGCGCACCGCGCAGATTGGCCAGCGCCCCATCAAGCGACTGATAGATGGCTTCGGCTTCACGATGCCGCCGCCCAACGCAAACGGCGAAGGCACGCCGCCTTCAACCGCTGCCGTACTGGGACAGATCGCCGGCGCGCCGAGACGCGTGCACCACATGGCAGGCGCCGTGCTGGCGAGCCTGACCGGCAATGGCGCGCAACCACTGCCGCAGCCGACGCTGATCAAAAGCTATGACTTCGCCCTTTCCGAGCCCACACCATCGGACGAACTGGCCATCGTGCCGAACCGTCTGATCCGCGCCGATGGTCGCTCAACGCTGCGCGCGTTGCTGGAAGCGCCGCTATGCCACCAAGCGGCGGGACGTGCTGCGGGCACGCTGAAAGAACTGGCGCACTGGTGCGCGCGTCGCCGCAACAGCGTGCAGCTGCACTTCGCAAAGACGGGCACGCAGGTGACGGAGGATCGCGACGCGACGGTGGATGCTTGGATTGCTGGCGGTGTGCAGTTTTCTAATGGCGCCGCGTATTCATATGTCGTGGTTGTCGGCACCGGCTCGGGTTCGCAACCGTGGGCGCACAAACTGCACGCGGCCCAGGTTGCTGCGCCACTTGTGGATGCGTTGCTGGCGGATCTGGAAGCCGAGGCACTTGGTCGGCAGCCACGAAAGCGCACTGCAGGCACCCGATCCGCTGCTGCGAGCAATTAGCTTGGTGGCGCTCGACGGCCGGCTCCCTGAAGGGGAGTCGCCGAGCGCAACAAAAAGACTCCGATCACGCCCTGTGCGTAACAGGGTCGAACGCGCGATGTTTAGCTCACAGTCACCTTAGCGCCGCACTCAAGACAAAAATCGCGCGTAACAAAATCAAGGATCACTTACCGGCACGATGACAAGACACTGAAGTGCGGACGAGGCGTTGCGCGCATCGGTGGGAACGGCTTTGCGCATCAACGCGCTCAGCCGACGACCACGTGTGCGCAATCGATTGAGCGGGTTTCGAAATGTCGTTGCGGACCAATGCACCGTGGTCGCATATGCGCGAAGCAGGCGCTGGCTACGGATATGGATTTGAATCCGACAGCGATTGGGCAGAGCCCGAAGCCAAAAAACGCGACTGGAAAAAGATCGTTCTGATCGTCGGCCTGGCGGCATTATCGTGGGTTGCAACCTACGTCGGCATGCTGGAGCTGATCGAGAGCAACATGGGCTCGCTGCCTCTAGTGCATAAGGCGATCATCGGCTTTTCGGTGGCGATGCTGATGACGATGGTCGTGTGGCTGCTCGACCAGATGTTTTCGCCCATCGATTGGTTCACCCGTCTCACGTACATATTCGGATACATCTTTCTTACCCTCATTTCCGTCGGCTTCGGTTTCGGCTTCTACTGGAAGGTGCTGGAAAGCCGCTCGGAAGCTGCGCGTTCGGCGGAAAGCGCGGTTGGCCAGGTTCAGTCTGCGCTGCACGGTGCAACAACCCGCCTTGAACAATTGAATTCCACGCTAATTCAGCTTGCTGCCGTCTCAACGCAGAAGGCAACGCTGGAACGCGAAAAAGGTTCAACCTGCCCGAACTCGTCGCCGGGCGATGGCCCGCGCCGCAAGCTGCGCGACGAAGATGCCCAGCGCTTCAGTTTTGCTTCCGATTTTGTGACGGGCCGCGTGGGTTCGATCAAGAGCGACATGGCGCTGCTGGATGGCGACATGGCGAAGATCGTGAAGAACGACGCGTCAACGATGGACGCGCACGGCACGCGTAACGAATTCATGCGCTCGCTGGGACGCCGCCTTGACATGACCGTGACCGGTTTCAACGCGTTCCGCACCGATCCGCAGCTGCGCCAGATCCGCGCCGATCTTGCCGACCGCGCCGAGCGCTCAAGCTTCAGCGCCGACAACGGCAAGACGTTCGCATGCCCCGATGCACAATTGCAGGCGTCACTGCGCGGTGTGGTGCGCGCGATCGATCAACTTCCAACGCTTGAGAAACCGCAGATAGCAGCCGTTGAAGGCTCGGAAGCCACCATCGAAGCCTTCCGCCGCCTGACCGCAACGTTTGTTGGCCTGCTGTCGTTTGAGCTGCCGCCATCGGCCGATGAGCTGCGCACGCTGCAACAGCGCGCTGTGCAATCGATCGACAATCCGGCTGCATTGGCGGCGCTGAACAATGAGTCCGTCGGCCTTTCCCAGCGCGATTACATTCCGCTCGGCGTGGCGCTGTTCGTTGATCTCTGTCTGCTGCTGGTTTCAATCGGGCGGCCGATGAACCGTTTCGTTGCTACACGGCAGAGCATGATCGATGCGGAACGCGGGCCGGTGTTTCCGATCCTGTCGCGGTTTTCGCAGATCCATAACCACGACGAGATGCGCGGCACGTTCGATGTGTTTCGCGAAGTGATCTTTGAATCCGGCGGCACCTATTATGTCGCCGTGCCATTGAACGCGCCGCGCGAACACCCCCAGCGCGATGAGCTGCTGCGGGAAGCGCAGATGCTGGCCAACCTGTGTTACGCGCTGGAAGGGCAGGGTATTCTGGCGCGTCCGTGGAAAATCGCGCCGGGTCTGGTGGCGGCGCGCAAGCTGCGTCGACAGGGCTCCAAGTTCATCGAGTGTTACCGCGACGCTCAGGTGGCGCCGGTACCGCGCGCGATGCGTGCTCTTGGCGGCATGTTCATCGCCGACAATGCCGGTGAGGACAGGCCCGCGTTCAGAATTTATGCCTTCAAGCGCGGCGCGTGGCCGGAGATGATCCTGGGCGCGGTGATGGGCGCAGCGCGGCGCATGGAGACTGAGCAGCAGCGCCAGCGCGTGCTTTCGCTTGCGGTTGTAGAGGACGCGCACGTCAGGGCGGAGTTTGAGCGCTCGATCCTTGAAGACCGCGCGCCGGAAAGCGGGCGCGGGCATGCGCACCGGACGGTTGATAGCGACGCGCTCGACGTCGGTGGTGATCATGATGCCGATGAGCGGGATGTGGATCTAGCCCCGCGTCGCCACCGCAGCGAGCCGCGCAGCTATCGCCCGTTCCGGCATCGGCCGGGGATGGCTGAGGAGATGGCCGAGCCTATTCTGGATGTGGTCGGCCGACCGATCGACGACGATGATGGCTTTGCATTCGATCCCGAATGGGATGCCGCTGCGGACGAGGGGCCGGAGGAGCGGGAGCAATCCGAGCAGCCGGGCGCGGACGAGTTGCAGGCGGAAGTTTCGGATGAGATCCGTGAGCCGGTGGCAGCGCCCGTGATGGCGGCGCCCATGAAGGCGACGCCCGCATCGGCGCCTCCGGCAGCCGTGTCGCCCGCAGCTGCCACGCCGCAGCCGAAGGTCGGCAAAGAGCCGGACGCCGCGTTGCGCCAACGCTTCGGCAGCTATGCCGGGCTCGCGGAGGCCGAGCTGGCATCCTATCAGGACATCGAAGACGACGCCGACGAGGCTGAAGACGCGATCCATGCGGACGCTGAGATAGCGGCAGGGGCGGACCAGCGTCCGGCAGACGCCAACGCGTTTGGGCGCGGGGAAGCGGTAGCAATCGAGCCGGAGCAGCCCGGCAATGCGACGGCGGTGGTCGTGCCGTTCCCGCATCAGGTCGCGACGACGCCTGCGGGGGCCGAGAAATATAGTAACGGCGCTGCGGCATCATCGTCTGAGGCGGCGACTGGATCGGACCTGGCCGCACGCCTCGCCGCAGCGCTTGCAGCCTCGGATGGCAGCGAAGAACCCGGCGGCTGGCAAAGCATCGACCTGGAACTGAAGCGCGAGACAGCGACGCTGCGGGTGCCGGTAAGCCACGCCGCGCTGCCCGCCGAGTTGCTCCGGCTTGCCCGCTCAACGCCGGGCGCAACGTTGCAGATATCCGAAATCACCGCGGACGAACCGCAACTGGAACTGGCTTTCGAGACAACCCGGCTGACCGAATCAGCTCCGACACGGCCCGAAACGGTCGCCCGGATTGCTCAACTGCCATCCGATCAGCCTTTGTCGGATGCCGAGGAGGCTATGGGGGCGCAATGGGTTGCACCACTAGATGCTGATGGCGACGCCAGCGATTTCGATCAACCGGCGCTCAAACGGCCTCGGGTACTGCGCAATATGGCGGAATAAGCCGTTGTCGGATCATGCAGAAGGGCAAGCGATCTGAGGCAGCCGGCAACAATTGTTTAACCGAAATGACAGCTTAATGCTGACCAACACAGCAACAAACCCGGTGCCGCTTTCGGCGTGGCTATCGGGGACAACACGGGGGATTACGGGTCATGTCGACAGAAACACCAGCACAGGTTCATGGCCTTTCCGTCGCTGAAAAGGTTTCCAGACTTACCGCCTTTATCACCGACGACCTCGACGCACGCGATGCATTGGGTATGCGCGAAGCAGGCGATTGCTACCTGCTCATCGCCCGGTCGCCCGAAAGCCCCATCGCCCAGGCGCTGCTTTCCCACGCTGAGCGTCTGTCGGTGATGGGCGTAAGCGTCCGCGCCATCTTCAGCGAGATGGAGCCGGCCAACGGCCAGCAGGTAACCACGATTTTCAACACCTCCGCAGAGTGCCGCGTGATCCGCGACAGCCGCCTGCTCGCCGCCCACGAACAGCTCGTGCTGACGCCGACGCGGTCCTGGGTTGGCGATTCCATGCGCCGCGACCCGCACAAGCGCGACGCTCTTGAGCGCTATGCCGCCGACTGTGCCGAAACGGCCGCATTCGCCCGCCGCTCCTTCGAGAACCTGTGGCGCGCCACCACCCCCGTGGTCGCCATGCCTTCGCTGGCCTCGCTCACCCAGATGCCGCAGCTTGCCGAAAACGCAGCCCCTGACATGCGCCGGCAGTAATTCCGGCCGCCACAATTCGATCTCCGAAAGGGGGCTGATGCGAAAGCATCGGCCCCTTTTTTCATGGCTTTACCGGGGAAAGCGCCAGATCACGACAACGCCCCGCAACTGGCGGGAAAAAGCGATAAGCCGCTCCTTGTCGTCATTCTATGGACATTGGCCGCTGCTCCCTTTTCCGCCGCAGTAGACTTCTAAATAATTCAGCCTGACCGCTCCCGGCTCAGCCCTTTGATGGTGGCCCCAATGACGTTCCTTGCCCGATTACTCCTGACACTAACCATGCTGCTGCCACTGGCCCCCGCCATGGCTTCGCAAGCTAAACAAAACAGCGATCTCCCCTTTGCCCATCAGGGCGTGAAGGACGACGGCAAACGCTACGAGGACTACCTGAAGGCCAACTGGAAGCTTGATGGAAAGCGGGCCGCCGATCTGCGCCGCGAAGGCGAGCGCGCCATGCACTCCGATCCGCGCGCGGCAGCGCGGGGCTTCGCCAGTGCAGCCGTAGCCGATCCCAAGGATGTGGAATCATGGATGGGTCTGGCGCGTGCACTGCTGGCCATTCCCGCTGATCCGAACAACTCCAGCGAGCGTTACGACCTGCAGGTGAACGCCTCGGGCGCGGCCTACATCGCCTATGAGCGCGCGAAAGATAAGCCGCAGCGTGCGCGCGCGCTTGCCGTTCTCGCCAGCGCACTGGAACAGCGCTCCTACTGGCGGCCTGCACTGGATGCATTGAAGACGAGCCTTGCACTGGCCGACAATGGCGCCGTGCGCGAAAGCTATGACCGCCTGCGCGCCGAGCGCGGCTTCCGCATGACCGACTACAAGACGGAATCGGAAGCAGCGGCCCCGCGCCTGTGTCTGCAATTCTCCGAAAGCCTTTCGCGTCAGGAAACCGACTTCACCAAGTTCGTTACCGTTGATGGCAAGGACCCGCAATCGGTCAACGCTGAAGACAGCCAGCTTTGCATCGATGGCCTGACGCACGGTCAGCGCTATCGCGTGCAGTTGCGCGCCGGGCTTCCGTCTGCGGTCGAAGAAGAACTGCAGAAGAATGTCGACATTGCCGTTTACGTACCCGACCGCAAACCGTTCGTGCGCTTCTCCGGCCGTTCGTATGTGCTGCCGAGCCGTGGCCAGCAGGGCATTCCGCTTGTCACCGTCAACACCGCCAAGGTGGAAGTTGAAGTATTCCGCATCGGCGATCGCAATCTTGCAGGCGCGCTGCAGAGCGGCGACTTCCAGCGCCAGCTTCAGCGCTATGACGTGGAGCAGATCCGCAATACGTCCGGCGAGAAGGTCTTCAGCGGCACCATGGACGTGCCGCAGAAGCTGAACGAGGAAATGACCACGGCGCTGCCGGTTACCGATGCTGTCGGCGCGCTGAAGCCGGGCGTGTACATTGCGATTGCGCGGCCGACCGAAAAGTCGAACCGCAATGGCAACGAATACGGCCCCGAAGCGACGCAGTGGTTCATCGTTTCCGATCTCGGTCTGACCGCGTTCTCTGGCAACGACGGCGTGCATGCGTTTGTGCGCTCGCTGGCTGAAGCCAATGTCTCGGCCGACGTGAACGTGAAACTCATCGCCCGCAACAACGAGGTTCTGGGCACATCCAAAACCGATGCACGCGGCTATGCGCGCTTCGACGCTGGCCTGACGCGCGGCGAAGGCGGATTGCAGCCCGCGCTGCTGGTTGCTGAAAGTGCTGGCGGTGAATACGCCTTCCTCGATCTCACCTCTGGCGCGTTCGATCTAACCGATCGCGGCGTGAAGGGACGTGAAGCACCGGGTCCGATCGACGGCTATCTCTACACCGAACGCGGCGTCTATCGCCCCGGCGAGAACGTGCACATTGCCGGCCTTGTCCGCGACACAGCCGGCATGGCTGTGCCGCTACCGGTTACGCTGATCGTCACGCGCCCCGATGGCGTTGAACATGCGCGCTACACGCTGAAGGATCGCGGTCTCGGCGGACGCGACTTCACGCTGCCGCTTGCGCCTTCATCGATGACGGGCACGTGGCGCGCGAAGCTGCACACCGATCCGGAAAAGCCCGCGCTGACGCAGGTTTCCTTCCTGGTGGAAGACTTCGTGCCTGAACGGCTCGACCTGAAACTGAAGGCACCTGAATCTGCTCTGACGCCGGACAAGCCGCAGACCATCGAAGCATCGGGACGCTATCTCTACGGCCCGCCTGCTGCCGATCTGGCGATTGAAGGCGACATCGTCGTGCGCCCTTCAACGAAGGAGTTGCCCGGTTACGCAGGCTTCCAGTTCGGTCTTGCCGACGAGCGGATCGATCCGGTTCGCAAGCCGCTGGATGTTGCGACCACCACCAATGCTGAAGGCATCGCCAAGGTTGCCGTGTCGCTGCCCGCAGTGACCAAGACCGCAAAGCCGCTGGAAGCCAGCGTTATCCTGCGCATGCGCGAATCCGGTGGCCGCACTATTGAACGCACGATCACGATACCGGTTGACATCGCGCAGCCGCGCATCGGCGTGAAGCCGCTGTTCAAGAACGATCGAATTGATGAAGGGCAGACGGCTTCGTTTGACGTTGCCAGCATCAATGCCGCCGGCGCGCGCATCGGCGAAAGCGACCTGAAATGGACGCTGAGCCGCCTCGACACCAACTGGCAGTGGTATCGCCGCGACGGCTACTGGAACTATGAAGCTGTGACGCTGACCCGCAAGGTGGCGGACGGCACGATTGCAACCGGCGCGGAAGGCGACTTTGCGAAGATCGCCGTGCCGGTGGAATGGGGCCGCTATAAGCTTGAAGTTGCATCCGCCGATCCGAACGGCCCGGCCACCAGCACGATCTTCTATGCGGGCTGGTATTCCACGGCCAACGACTCGGAGAGCCCGGAAATTCTGGACGTTGCTCTCGACCGCGCAACCTACAAGCCGGGCGATACGGCCAAGCTGCGCATCGCCAGCAAGCTGGGCGGCAAGGCGCTGGTTTCGGTGCTGTCCGGCGATGTGATTTCCATGCAGGAGGTCGACATCCCGAACGGTGGCGGCGAGGCGACTGTTGCTGTCGGCGACAACTGGGGTCCGGGTGCTTACGTCACCGCGATGATCTATCGCCCGCTGGATGAAAAGCTGAAGCGCATGCCAAGCCGCGCCATTGGCGTTGCATGGCTGGGCCTCGACCAGAAGGAGCGCACGCTGGACGTTGCGATCAGCGCGCCGGAGAAGATCAAATCCGGCACCACGCTGAACGTGCCGGTGAAGGTGGATGGCCTGAAGGCTGGCGAGGAGGCTTACGTTACGCTGGCCGCTGTCGATCTCGGCATTCTGAACCTGACGCGCTTTGCTACGCCATCGCCGGAAAGCTGGTTCTATGCGCAGCGTCGCATGGGGCTGGAGATCCGCGACTTCTATGGCCGCCTGATTGACGGCATGCGTGCGGAACGCGGTTCGCTGCGCTCCGGCGGCGACGGTGCCGACATGGGTATGCAGGGATCTCCGCCGGTTGAGGCCACGGTAGCGGAGTTCTCCGGCATCGTGCGCGTCGGCAAAGACGGTACGGCGAAGGTTGACTTCGAGCTGCCGGACTTCAACGGCACCGTGCGCGTGATGGCCGTTGCGTGGAGCGCCGACAAGCTTGGTCATGGCCAGCAGGACGTGATCGTGCGCGACGCGGTTGCGCTGACGGCATCGGGCCCGCGGTTCCTGACGCTTGGCGATGAAGCACGCCTCGACATCGCGGTGCATAACGTTGAAGGGCCGCAGGCTGCGTATACGGTAGAGCTGACCAATGACGGCAAGCCGGTGCACACCGGCGCGCTGGACCTGAACACCGGTGAGCGCCGTGCGCAACACATCGCCATCAAGCCGACAGTTGTTGGCCTGACGAACTATGATGTGCGCGTGACCGGCCCCGACGGCATCGACGTGAAGCGTCCGCTGACGTTCGACGTGAAGCCGCCGGCCGGTGACATCAAGCGCACCACGGTTGCGACGCTGAAGCCGGGTGGCAACATCACGCTGAACCCGGATCTGGTGCGCGACATGATCGCCAACCGCACCCGCGTTTCGATCAGCACCGGACCGACAGCACGCTTCGACATTCCGGCGCTGCTGACCTCGCTCGACCGTTACCCCTATGGCTGCGCCGAGCAGACCGTGAGCCGCGCGCTGCCGCTGCTTTACGCCAACTCAGTTGCTAAGGGTGTGGGGCTTGCATCGGATGGCGAGCTGAAGGAGCGCGTGCAGGCGGCTGTTGATCGCGTGTTCGACATGCAGGATGGCAGCGGCGCGTTCGGCACCTGGGGTCCGTCGAATGCGGATCTGTGGCTGACCGGCTACGTGACCGACTTCCTCTCCCGCGCGAAGGAGCAGGGCTTTACCGTGAACGCGAACGGCTTCAGCCGCGCGCTGGACCGGCTGCAGAACTTCATCGCCTACGCTGAGGATTTCAAGCAGGGCGGCGAAGACCGTGCCTACGCGCTGTATGTGCTGGCGCGTAATGGCCGCGCACCGATCGGCGACCTGCGTTACTACGCCGATACGCGTCTTGATCGCTTCTCGACACCGCTGTCACGCGCTCAGTTGGGCGCAGCACTGGCGATGATGGGCGACAAGCCGCGTGCGGAAACGGCGTTCGCTTCGGCGCTGGATGCGTTGCATCTGCCGGAAGCGACGGGGCTGGGTGGCTATCGCGCCGACTACGGTTCCGACCTGCGCGACAGTGCGGCACTCATCACGCTGGCATCGGAAACGCGGATGGCGAATGTGGAAGCGCCGAAGCTGATCGATGTGGTTGCCAAGGCCTACTCCGGCCGCAGCAACACCTCGACGCAGGAACAGGCGTGGATGCTGCTGGCCGCCAATGCGCTGGCGGAGGAAGGCAACGACCTGAAGCTGATCGTCAACGGTGCCCCGGTTGTTGGCCCCGTGTCGCGGTCGCTGTCGGCGGAGACGATCCTGCGCGAACCGCTGATCGTAACCAACGATGGCGATGCGCCGGTGGATACCGTCGTGACGGTGATCGGTTCGTCGCTGACAACGGAACCGCCGGTTGCGAAGGGCTTCACCATCGAGCGGCAGTACTTCAAGCTGGATGGTACGCCTGTTGTGCTCGACAGCGCCAACGGTGGCAGCGCCAGCATCGGCCAGAACGAACGTCTGGTGACGGTGCTGAAGGTGAGCGGTGAGCAAGCCGGCGGCCGCGTGCTGCTGGTGGATCACCTGCCTGCTGGCTTCGAGATCGACAATCCGCGTCTCGTCGACAGCGGCGATGTGAAGGCTCTGGAGTGGCTGAAGACAACCGTGCAGCCGGAGCATTCGGAATTCCGCGACGATCGTTTCGTGGCAGCGTTCAACTTCTCCGGCAAGGCGGCTTCGGCAAACAACGACGCCGATGAAGCCACCGGTGAGGGCCAGGAAAACGCCTCGCCGCCAGCAAGCAGCGCGACGGTTGCCTATCTCGTTCGCGCGGTGACCCCGGGTGTGTTCGTGCACCCCGCCGCAACCATCGAAGACATGTACCGACCGGAGCGCTATGCGCGTACCGGCGCGGGCACGCTCACCGTGCAGCCGAGCAAGTGAGCCACGCAAATTGCGCCCCGCTGTCTGATCCGAACAGGATTTGGCGGCGGGGCGTCATTGCACAGAAGCGATTACAGCACCGCACGTCTAATTGTTCTGCATTTCCTGGACGGGTTTGAAAATTTCGATGAACGACGCAGCCAGCAACGCCAGTCATGAACAACGCGGCATAGGAGCGTTATTGCGCCGCTGCCGCCACGCGGTGACGCGGCGCAAACTGGCGATGGCGTCGGCGGTGTTTGGTGCTTTCGGTCTCTGCGCGACCGCTGCGATTGTATTCACCGTTTCCCGCATGCCACCACCGGATCTTGCTGCGGCGGAAAAACTTTCAACCGTAGTGCTGGACCGCAACGGCCAGCTGCTGCGCGCGTTCACCACTTCCGACGGCCGCTGGCGACTGCCGGTTGAAGTCGCCGATGTCGATCAGCGCTATCTGGCAATGCTGATGGCGTTTGAAGACAAGCGCTTCTACAGCCATGGCGGCGTGGACGTACGTTCCGTTGCGCGCGCATCATGGCAGCTCATAACGCACGGCAGGATCGTATCCGGCGCTTCGACCCTTACGATGCAGGTCGTGCGTTTGCTAGAGGGCCGCTACGAGCGCTCCGGCAATGCAAAGTTGCGTCAGGTTGTCGGCGCATTGCGGCTTGAGCATAAACTGACGAAAACCGAAGTGCTGGCATTGTATCTGCGGCTGGCACCATTCGGCGGCAACATCGAAGGTGTACGCGCGGCTTCGCTGGCCTACTTCGGCAAGGAACCGCAGCGCCTTTCGATCGGGCAGGCGGCACTGCTGGTGGCACTGCCCCAGTCGCCGGAATGGCGCCGCCCCGACCGCAACCCGAAGGCTGCGCGCATCGCCCGCAATCGTGTGTTGCAGCGGGCGGTTGAAGAGGGCGTCATCAATCAGGCAGAGGCAGACCGCGCGATACTGGAGCCGGTGCCGACGCACCGCCGCGCCTTCCCGCAGCTTGCGCCGCACATCGCGGAATCTGAAGTGCGTGCCGATCCGATTGCGGCCGAACATCGCCTCACGATAGACCGCAACATCCAGCGCGCACTGGAAACGCTGGCGCGCGAACAGACCGCCCTGCTGGGCCAGAAGCTCTCCGCCGCCATTCTTGCCATCGACCACACCAGCGGCGAGATCGTCGCCCACGTGGGTTCGGCCGGATATCTGGATGGCACACGGGCTGGTGCTATTGATATGGTCAGCGCCGTGCGTTCACCGGGTTCGACGTTGAAGCCGTTTATTTATGGCCTCGCATTTGAAGCCGGGCTTGCCCATCCCGAGACACTGATTGAAGACCGCCCGGTGCGTTTCGGCTCCTACGCGCCCAAGAATTTCGACGAAGATTTTCACGGCACCGTCACCATCCGCCACGCGCTGTCGCAATCGCTGAACATTCCGGCGGTGAAGGTGCTGGCCGCTGTTGGCCCCGGCAAACTGGCCGGACGGTTCCGCAAGGTTGGCGCCGAAACGGTATTCCCCGACGCAACGCAACCGACGCTGGCTATGGCACTCGGTGGCGTTGGCCTGACCTTGCGCGACGTTGCAACGCTTTACACGGGGCTGGCGCGGGGCGGCGATGTTATCCAGCTGACGCATCGGCGCGCCGACGCGGAAGCTGCTGCCAAGGCATTGCTTCACGGGAAACAGCGCAAGCATGAAACGCTGCTGTCACCGGTTGCGACCTGGTATGTGAGCGACATTCTGAAGGATGCGCCGCCGCCATTGAATGCGCGTGCGGGTCGTTTCGCCTACAAAACCGGTACATCCTACGGCTATCGCGACGCCTGGGCTGTTGGCTATGATGGCAAGTATACCATCGCGGTGTGGGTGGGCCGCCCCGATGCCGCATCGACGCCGGGCCTTACCGGCCGCCTTGCAGCCGCGCCCATTCTGTTTGATGCCTTCGCTCGCATCGGCGAAAAACGCGTGCCGCTTGCGGGCGCACCGGCCGGCGCGTTGCGCGTTTCGGGATCGGATCTGCCACCACCACTGAAGCGCTTCCGCGAGGGCGGCGCCGAGACGGTGCAAGGCCCGTTTCTGGAGCCGCGCGTTGTGATCTCTTATCCGCCGGACCGATCCGAGGTTGAGACCGAGAGCGAGGATGCGCTGCTGCTTAAAGCCAGCGGCGGCGTGCTGCCGCTGACGTGGCTGGTGAACGGCGCGCCGATTGAATCCGATCCGCGCACACGCGAGGTGATCTGGCAGCCCGATGGCGATGGCTTCGTCAGGCTGTCGGTGGTGGATGCGAAGGGCCGCGTTGATCGCGTCACAGTGCGCCTCAAATCACCCGAAATGGCGGCCGTTTTTCTGCCCGACCACGGGGAATGAAGCATGAGGCCGCGCAGGCCTGCTATGGTTTGCACTCGCGTCCCACGCGCAATGCTGCAAAAGCACAGCACCAGCGGCGATTTATGTGTTGGAAAACCGGTTTCCACCTCAACGCAAGCGCTTTAGGCTGCCGCTATAGATACAGCGAACCCATGCGATGATGCCACGACTGATACCGGCCGCTCTCTTTGCCGTTGCGGCATTGCTTTCCGGCTGCGGTGAGCAGCCCGCCGACACCCTGCCTGCGCTCGGCGCCCAGCGCGATACAACCTCCGTGTCCGGAATTTCGTCCGGCGCATACATGGCGGGGCAGTTTCAGTTCGCGCACGGCAAGGATGTCATCGGCGCTGGCATCATCGCGGGCGGACCATACGGTTGCTCGCAAAGCGTATTCGCCGACCTCATTCCCGGCCCGGGCATGGCGCTGCTGAACCTGAACAAGGCCATCAACGGCTGCATGCTGAATGCGCTGCAGGCCTTTGGCGTTCCAGACCCGGAGCTGTTGGCGCAGCGTGCCGAACGCCTTGCCGAGAAGGGCCGCATCGATCCGATCAGCGCGACGCAATCGGACCGCATCTATTTGTTCTCGGGCAAGAATGACAGCACCGTTGTGCCCGCGATTGTCGAGGCCGCGAACAGGTTCTATGCGGAAATCGGCGTGCCCAAGGAACAGATCGAGTTCGTTGGCGACATGCCGGCGGGGCATGCGTTTGTCACCGTCGATCGTGGCGCAGCGTGCGATTACACCGGCAAGCCGTACATCGTCGATTGCGACTACGATCAGGCCGGCGCGCTGCTGCGGCACATCTATGGTGCGCTGAATGCACCTGCTGCCGACATCACCGGACGCTTTCTGCTGTTCGATCAGGAGCGTTTCACCGACGATCTTTCCAACCACGGCATGGACGATGAAGGCCTCGCCTACATACCTAAGAGCTGTGAAGGCGATGCGGCGTGCCGGGTGCACATAGCCTTCCACGGCTGCGGCCAGAACCGGACCTTTGTCGGCGATACGTTCGCGCGCGATTCCGGCTTCGCCCGTTGGGCCGATACCAATAATCTGATCATCCTGTTTCCGCAGACGAGCGCATCGCCGCTGAACCCGCAGGGGTGTTGGGACTGGTGGGGCTTCACCGGATCGGACTATCTGACCCGCGACGCGCCGCAGATCACGGCTGTGTACCGGATGCTGGAGCGCCTTGCGTCGCCGCAGCCTTCGTCCTGAGGCAGATCGGCCCCGACGCGGCAACGGAGCACACCGCCTGCACAAGCGGGCGATTGGCGCGGGGGCGGCGCTCGCCTAGGTTGGGCATGGACGGATAATCGGCTGCGCCGTACAACCGCTGGCGATACGCAGTCGGAAGAATAATGGGGGAACAGCCGGTGACACAGCTACTTTCAATCGGCTGGGCAGCTCAAACGTCGGCCCAGGCAGGCCGCCGCACGCCAGACCGCCGCCTGATCGACATGATGGCGGCCATCGCTGCCGGTGTTCTGATCACGGGGCAGACCGCCGCCGGTATATTCGAGCAGGCGCAGCTGGACGGCGAGCAGTCGGCGACGGAAATCAGCAACGGTGACGGGACTGCGCAGCACATCGGCCGCGAGACGATGCTGGGCGCCTATAGCGGCGCGCCGTACACTTATCCGAGCCCGGTTCGCATCGAGATCCCCTCCGAGCAGCCGACCGACTTCACCATCGACAAGGTGGACTGGTTCACACTGCCGTTCAAAAGCCCGATCTATTACGGCGCGCGCGTGACGCAGTGGTTCACCGGTGGCATTGCCGGCGGTGGGGTGGATTTCATCCACTCGAAGGCGCTTGCGCCGCTGAACGACGAGGCCAGTTTTTCCGGCACGCTGAACGGCGAGGAACTGCCCGCGCGGACGCGCATCGGCGACATCGTCAGCAAGCTTGAGTTCTCGCACGGCCACAACATGCTGCTGCTGACCGGGTTTGTGCGGTTGCCGAGTATTGGTCCGCGCATCAGTCCGTACGTGGGGCTGGGTGGCGGCGCGCTGCTGCCGCATACGGAATTCGAGCTGGCGCAGAACCCGCGTCCGCGAACGTATGAATATAACTACGCCGGGCCTGCCGGACAGGCGCTGTTCGGCTTCGAGTTCCGGCTGTCGAAGGTTTCGTTCTTCCTCGAATACAAGTTCACGTTCGCCGACTATGAGGCGCCGCTGAGCGAAGAGGAAGGCAGCTGGCTGCCGCTGGATCTGTGGCGGCAGGCGCAGCGCTGGCTTGCGGGGCAGCAGCCCGCCGGTGGCCACATCACGACGCAGGTGGTGAGCCATCAGGTTGTCGGCGGCCTGCAGGTGCGCATCGCACCGGTGCGGTAAGAGATTGCTTTTGCACCGGCGACTCCGCTGCGCGGAGCCGGCCGCCGGTGCAGGGAAACACTCTGATTAGAAGCGGCGCAGCAGACGCTCGTAATAATCGAGCTCGTCGGTTGGACGGGCGGGCTGCGCTAGGCGACGGCGCAGCTCCTCGAGGATGGCGCGGGCACGCTGCATGTCGATTTCGTCCGGAACCTTCACCGAGTTGCCAGCATCGGGGCCGTTGAAGCGCTGCGGACGACCCAGCGGATCGCGTGACTGCTCGCCGTTCTGGCCGTAACGGGCCTGGCCTTCCTTGGCCATGCTTTCAGCCATGCGTTGCGCGCCCTGGCGCATCTGGTCGAGCGCTTCGGACTGATCCTGGATCGCGGTGTCGTTGCGGCCTTCTTCCAGCGAATTGCGCGCGTTCTCCATCGCCTCGCGCGCCCGGTTGAACTCTTCCGAGCCCGAGCCCATCGCACCGAGTTCCTGCCCGAGCCGCTCCAGATCCTGCTTCAGCGCTTCCTGCTGGTCGCTCAGGCTGCCGCGCCCCTGCTGCTGGCCCTGTTGGCCTTGCATGCCCTCACCTTGCATGCCTTGGCCCTGCTCACCGAACTGCTGCTGGCCTTGCGACCCCTGCTGTCCCTGACCTTGACCCTGCTGCCCACCGGGCTGCTGGCCCGGCTGTTGACCGCGTTGCTGACCTTGCTGCTGGCCGCCCTGCTGCTGACCCTGCTGGCTCTCCTGCCCTTGCTGGCCCTGCTGCTGCTGACGGCGATCACCGCGCTTCTCGCGATAGGTCTCATCCATCAGACGCTGCTGACGGCCGATCAGGTCGCCCAGCTCATTCATTTTCTGCTGCATCTGCTGGCCGCGCTCGGCCTGCTGCTGCGAGCCCTGGCCAGACTGCAAACGCTCAAGCAGATCGCGCAACTGCGCCATCGCCTGCTCGGCCTGCTCGCGCGAGCCGGATTTCATCTGCTCCTGCAGATCCTTCAACATCTGCTCCAGATCCTGCTGGCTCAGTTGCTGGTTCTGCTGATCCATGCCTTCCGGCGGAGCCTGGTTCTGTGCGTTCTTGGTGAGCTGCTCGACATACTTCGACAGCGCCTCGCGCAGCTCCTGCATCAGCTGGTCGATCTCGGAATCCGACGCGCCGTTCTCCAGCGCTTCGGCCAGCTTATCCTGCGCGTCGCGGAGCTGCTTTTCAGCCTCCGAAAGATCGCCGTCCTCGATGCGCAGCGCCAGATCCCACATGCCGTCGACGACGCTCTTCAGGCCTTCGCGCGAGGTGTTGCGCTCAAGCCCGCGGCTGGCAGCGCGCAGGCCCAGATAAACGGCGGTTGAATCGATGAAGCCATCGGGTTCAAGCGTCAGCGCATCGAGCGCTCGCTTGGCCAGCGGTGCATAGCGCGGATCGTCCATCAGCTTGGCGCGCTGCTCAACGACGGCGCGGGCCAGCGGCTTGGTGAAGGTGCGCTGCGGCAGCACGATCTTCATCGGCACCGCTTTGCCGACATTGCCGGCGACGTCCTTCGCCTCAAGCGTCATGATGACTTCACGACCGGCAAAGGGATGCGGCGCGAAATCGATGTAGGTCTGCGCTTCCTTCTGCGGCGCGCGCGGCAGGCGCAGCGTTATCTCGGGCGGGCGTTCGTATGGCGGACGCGGGCCTTTCAAAACCTCGGGCGTAGTCCAGTCGAACTCAGGCCCGCGCGGCTTTGCGTTTTCCGCATCCCGATCGCGCCTCACCTCGGCACCCGCCGAAGCGACGCCGTAATCATCCTCGACCGAATAGGTGAGCTTCATCGCGCCACGACGCGTCCGCTCCGGCGCCTTGGTGACGGCGATGACCGGCGGCTTGTCCGGTTTCACGTAAAACGCCCAGCGCGCCAGCTCCGAACCGCCCGACAGCACGCGAACTTCAGCCGAGTTCAGCAGCTCATAGCGGATCTCGGAAATGTCGGCGCGCGCAGCGGTAGACTGTCCGGCCTCCGGCGCCTTGGCTTCGACGAGCTGCTTCTCCGCCGAGCCCTCGGCAAAAACCTCCAGCGACGGCGCGCCGAGCCCTTTGCCCGATGTGCGCACGATCAGCACGCTGCGCTCCGGCACCTCGACCAGCTTCGGCTGATCATCCGAAGGAGCGGCGGGACCACGGGCGCCATCGGCAAGCATGATGGGCGGGCGGGCCGTATAGCCGGGCGGCGCAACCCATGCATCTAGGCGGGCTTCGGCCAGCGCGACAGCGGAATTGAAACGGAATGCGGAGCGCAGACGGTCCGCCGCGCTGTCACCCACCAATGAGAACAGCGCTACGACGCCAAGGATGAGCAGGCCGCGCAGTGCGATTGGATCCTGACGGTCGGCGCGCGGTTGCGGCGGCCCAACCTTCAGCCGCGCCAGTGCAGCCGCGAGCCGCGCGCGGTGCGCCTGCCAGATGGCTGCCGTGCGCGGATCGTCGGCATTGGCGGTGACGGTATCCTCATAGGACGAGGCCGGCCGGTGCGGCACGCCGGAAACGCGCTCAATGCGGCGCACGGCTTCATCGCGCGGCGGAAACGGCGTGCGCAGAATGTGGAACAACGCGCCGACACCGGCGACGCCGAACAGCGCCAGCACGGCATAATGGACGGTGTCGGAAAGCAGCGGCCACAGGCCGGCGAGCGACACCAGCAGGAACAGGCCGACGAGGCCGAGGATGAGCCAGACGCGCGGCCACAACCGCTCAAAATAGAGCGCCCAGCGGCTGGCGCGGACCTTGCGCGCAAATTTTGCGTCGACCGGGGAGGCGGCCTTGGTATCCGACATGGCCTGACGATAGCCGGAACTGCGGCCGTGGCCTAGCGGGCGCGTGCGGCCAGCATGATTAAACTTTCGTCATTCTGGGGACGACAGGACCGGATGAACTGTGGTCGTCCGTTGCGATTTAACCCAGCCAATCCGGCAGCTTATCCAGCCCGATGAGCTGCTCGATGCCGAAGCGCGGGCGCACCACGGCATAGGCATCACCGTGCACCAGAACCTCCGGCACCAGCGGGCGGGTATTGTAGCTGGAGGACATGACGGCACCATAGGCACCGGCCGTCATAACCGCGATGAGGTCACCGGAAGACAGCGGCGGCAGCTTGCGGTCCAGCGCCAGATAATCGCCGGTCTCGCAAACCGGGCCGACGATGTCCTGCACCACCGGCGGCATCGAAAGCTTGTCTTCCTTCACCGGCCAGATCTCGTGCAGCGCCTCATAAAGCGTGGGGCGGATGAGGTCGTTCATGGCGGCGTCGACAACGGTGAAGGTTTTGTCGACGCCCTCCTTGCAGTAGACCACCTGCGTGACGAGCACGCCCGCATTGCCCGCGATGACCCGGCCCGGTTCCATCACGATCTTGAGGCCAAGCCCGGCCAGTTCTTCGCGCACGATCTGCGCATACGCCGACGGCGGCGGGGCAACCTCGCCCTCGGACACATACGGCACGCCGAGGCCGCCGCCGATGTCGAGGTGCTGCAGCTTGTGGCCATCGGCGATGAGTTGCTCGGCCATCTCGCGCATCAGGCGGAACGCGTTGCGGAACGGATCGAGCTGCGTGATCTGGCTGCCGATGTGCATGTGGATGCCGGTGGCGGCGATGCCCGGCAGCTTGGCAGCCTCGGCGTAGAGTTCGCGTGCCTGCGCATAGGGAATGCCGAACTTGTTTTCCGCCTTTCCGGTGGAAATCTTGGCGTGGGTTTTGGCGTCGACATCGGGATTGACGCGCAGCGCGACGTGCGCGGTCTTGCCTAGCGCTGATGCCACCTCGCTAAGCGCGCGCAGCTCCGGCTCGCTTTCAACGTTGAAGCCGAGGATGCCAGCTTCGAGCGCGAACGCCATCTCGGACCGCGTTTTGCCGACGCCCGCGAAAATGATACGGGAGGCGGGGACGCCGACGGCGAGCGCGCGGCGCAGTTCGCCCTCGGACACGACATCCATGCCGGCGCCGAGACGGGCCAGCGTTGCCAGCACCGCCTGATTGGAGTTGGCTTTGACCGCAAAGCAGATGAGCGCGTCCTGACCGGCAAAGGCTTCGGTAAGCACTCGGTAGTGCCGTTCCAGCGTCGCGGTCGAATAGCAGTAGAACGGCGTGCCCACCTCTTCGGCGATCCGCGCCAGGCTGACGCCCTCGGCATGCAACACGCCGTCGCGATACTCGAAATGGTGCATGGCTGGATCTCTTGTTATGTAGCGGGCTGCACTAGACCGGGATTGCCTCGAACCTATCAGGGTACGCAGCGTGAATCATCGGTCCCATCAAATGGTTAGAGCGGCGTCGCGGCTTGGTTGCACGCGATCGTGCTCTAGGGATTCGTCGCCGCTAATAGCGGCAGACGACGGGAGAATGCAATGGCGGGACGACGGACAGCGACAGTCGGCGGGCGGATTTGATGCCGATAACGGGTGCCACACAGCCGCCGCCAACCGAAATCGCCGGGGTGCCGCTGAAGGTTTTCAGCTTCGAGATCGGTGGCCGGACGTGGAACGTCCATGCGGCGGAGGACCATGCATCGCTGCTGGCCGTCTCGGACGATTTCGTGGCGTTTCCGTTCGGGCTGCTGCTATGGGAAGCCGCCTGCGCGCTTGCCCAGGCGTTGACCGAGGATAAAGACGGCTTTGCGGGGCAGTCGGTGCTGGAGTTGGGCGCGGGCGTCGGCCTGCCGGGCATCGTCGCCCGTCATCTGGGGGCGGACCCGGTGCGGCAGACGGACCACATCTCCCAGGCGCTGGATCTGTGCCGGTTGAATGCGGCGGCGAATGGGGTCAGCGGCATTGAGCTGGCGCTGGCCAACTGGGACGCCTGGAACGATAGCCGGAGCTACGACCTGATCATTGGCTCGGACGTGATTTATGAGCGACAGGCCCATGCCCCGCTGGCAGCGATCCTGGAACGCAATCTGGCAGCGGGCGGCCGTGCCCTGTTTGCCGATCCGGGTCGGCAGGATACGCCGCTGTTTAGACAGCAGATGATCGAGCGCGGCTGGCAGGTCAGCTCGACCGCCTATCCGGCGCTGTCGATGTTTCCGAGCGGGCCGGAAGTGGTGACTGTCGATATCATTGAAGTGCGCCGCTAGAGCCACGGCCAGCTGCGCCGGTCAGGTGACGATCGGCGCGGCAAGGCCGTGCGCAACACGCAAGGCTGAGCGCAAAAAGCAGCGTTGAAATATAGGTTTAGCGCAGCAGAGGGTCGAGCACGAAGCCCTCGTGCGGCTTCTCCGGCGCGACTGACTCTGGCTGGGTACCTGCGGCTTCAGCCGAGCGGGCTGTGCCGGCAGCGGCGGCTGAAGGCGGCGGATCAAGCGAGCCACGGACACCGCAGCCGCCCAGCCCGAGGCACAGCCCGGCCGCCAGCAATGCGGCAAGCGTTGCCTTGGGTGTCATCGATACGCGCATATCCCCGACCTGTCCCACGCGGAAAGTTCAGCAGCTACGGGCCGCACCGATGGGGTGCAGCCACGCATTGCCTAATCTAGCCCTTCGGCTGGTCGATTTCCAACCGCTTCCGCCAGCCAGCCGCCATTTTCACAACGTTCTGTGGCGCGGTTCCACCATGGCTGACCCGGCTCTCCACCGACTGCTCGGGGCTTAAAACCGTTAGCACGTCGGCAGTTATGCGCGGCTCGACAGCCTGCATGTCGGCCAGCGGCAACTTATCCAACGGTAAGTTTTGCGCTTCCGCCGCCGCAACGATGCGACCGGTGACGTGGTGCGCATCGCGGAACGGCATCTTGAGCACGCGCACCAGCCAGTCGGCCAGATCGGTGGCGGTGGAATAGCCACTACCCGCCGCCGCCAGCAGTGTTGCGGGCTGAGGTTGCATGTCGTCCACCATGCCCGTCGTGGCGGCAATGGCCAGCGTCAGGCTGTCGAGGGCGTCAAACGCGACCTCTTTGTCTTCCTGCATGTCCTTGGAGTAGGCCAGCGGCAGGCCCTTCATCACCATCAGCAGGCTCTGGAACGCGCCGGCGATGCGGCCAACCTTGGCGCGCGTCAGCTCGGCGGCGTCCGGGTTGCGCTTCTGCGGCATGATGGAAGAGCCGGTCGTAAACTTGTCCGACAGCTTGATGAAGCCGAACTGCGGCGTCGACCACAGCACGATTTCCTCGGCGAAGCGCGACAGGTGCACGGCGCAGATGGAAGCGGCGGCCAGCGTTTCGAGGATGAAATCGCGATCCGACACGCTATCCAGCGAATTGTCGGTCGGCTTCGAAAAGCCAAGCGTCTCAGTCGTCAGATGCCGGTTGATCGGGAACGAAGTGCCGGCCAGCGCGGCGGCACCGAGCGGGCATTCATTGAGGCGTGCACGCGCATCGGCGAGACGGCCACGGTCGCGGCCCAGCATCTCGACATAGGCCAGCATGTGATGGCCGAACGTTACCGGCTGGGCGGGCTGCAGATGGGTGAAGCCCGGCATCACCGTGGCGGCGTGCTCCTCGGCTTTGCGCACCATGGCAAGCTGCAGCATCGCCAGCGCGGCGTTCAGGGCGTCGATGCGGTCACGGACGTAAAGCTTGAAGTCTGTCGCCACCTGATCGTTACGCGAACGCGCGGTGTGCAGGCGTCCCGCCGGAGTGCCGATCAGCTCCTTCAGGCGGCTTTCGACGTTCATGTGCACGTCTTCCAGCGCGCGCGAAAAAGCAAACTTGCCCTCGGCGATCTCGGCCCCCACCTTATCGAGGCCTTCGATGATGGCGGCGGCATCGGCCTTTTCGATGATGCCCGTTTCGGCCAGCATCGCGGCGTGCGCCTTCGAGGCGGCAATATCCTGCGGGGCTAGTCGCTTGTCGAAGCCGATGGAGGCGTTAATCTCCTCCATGATCTCAGCCGGAGAGGCTGAAAACCGGCCACCCCACATGCTATTAGCTGGCTTGTCCGTCACGGCGTTTCGAGCTCCGTACAGGCGGCAGACCGATTGGATCGGCATAAGGAAAAAGAATGAGCAAGCGGCCGCAGAAGAAAAAGCCCGACCACCCCTCGACATACATCTGGGCTGCTGCGCTCTCTGCGCTGGCCGCCTTCGCGGCGGTATACGTCACGTTGGCCGTCTCTGACAATCAAACGCCTGCGGCTTCTTCGCCCTCAGCAGCGTCAAATTCCGTCACAAACGGGGCTGCCACCGATGCTGCGCCGGACGATAGCGCCAGGGCGCTCGCTACCGGCAAGATGGCGACATTCGTGTTCAAGAAGACGCCCGCCGACCTGACGGACGTAGCGTTCCTGACGCCGGATGGCGCGACGACCAACCTGTCCGCATTCAAGGGCAAGGTTGTATTGCTCAATCTGTGGGCCACCTGGTGTGCGCCGTGCCGCGAGGAAATGCCGGCGCTGGACAAGCTGGAGAAAGAGCTCGGCTCGGACAAATTTCAGGTGGTGGCGCTGTCGATCGACAAATCGGGCGTCGATGGCGCGCGCAAATTCCTGGATGACATCGGCGCAACCAGCCTGAAGCCCTACGCCGACCCGACTTCGAAGGAAGGCACGCGGCTGGGCGTGATCGGCATGCCGACGACGCTGCTGATCAACGCTGACGGCAAGGAGATCGGGCGCCTGATCGGCCCGGCTGAATGGGACAGCGCCGACGCGCGCCGCCTGATCGAAAAATTTTTGTAGGATTTTTTGTTGGGCGTCGGCGACTGCCCTCCGGGCAGCCGGCCGCCGACGCCGGACGAATAGAGTTACATACGGATCAGAATGATCGAAATCTCTGAATGCCCAGTAGAACTAGCCTTCAAAGCAAAGTAAGTCACGTCTATGCACGATCCTCGCGCCATCGCCAACATGATCATTGAAGAGGGCCAGCGAACCCAAAAGCTGGTGACGAACCTTGCTCTTCAAAAGCTATTATATTTTGCACATGCTCTGTTTTTAGTTGAGCGGAAGCAGCCACTAGTTTCAGGTCATTTCGAGGCATGGAAATATGGCCCTGTGCACCCAACAGCTTATCAAGCTTTTAGGTCTGCGGGAGATCAACCCATTACATTCCGAGCGACTGCTATCGATGCGCTGACGGGAGAGCGACGCCCTCTACCATCACTCACCGACCAAATCATTGCGCGGCACATCGAACGCATTCTGAGCTCCTACGGTGAGCTCTCACCGGGTCGGCTCGTCGATATCTCTCATGCTAAAGGTGCTCCTTGGCACTTCGTCGTTGAGAGTGCTAAGGCTACGGTTTCGCTAGGCTTACGAATCTCCGATGATGTGATCTTAGAGCGCTTCAAATTCCATAAGGTGAGCGTAGCGGCAGCACCCCTAGTTGGAGAGCCAGGTGACGACAGCCCCATTCTTGCCCGAGATTGATCTCGCGAATATCGCCCCATTGCCGATTGAAGCGAAATGGAAGGCTTTGCAAGGATTCAAGCAAGGAAGGCCACCATACTCTTATAAGCCCTTAAGGCAGAGTCTTAGTGATCTTTTGCGCCTTGAGACCCCCCTGTTCGGCGCCCCTCCAGAGACTTCATTCCAGCAGTTGGCTGCCATAATTAGACGCAACTCAAGATCGACGGCCGAAGCTGAAGCGAATATCCGCGTTGCAGCGAGCATATATGCCGCCCGCTGGAAAGGGCGACCTCAGCACTTCCATTCGATGGGTACAACAATCGGCCACCGATTAGAGTATTGGACGCCTGCAGTACTCAATATTGATGGGCGCGCAGTCGTTCCGTACTTCAATCCTCGCCGAAGTGGTATGTCCCCTCACGCCCGAAGGTTCGTGTTCTCGATGATGCACGAACAGATCAGGAAGCCCGACCCCGACTACGCTGCCGTTGCGTTCTGCATCAACCATTTTTCATCTCCCAAAAATGGTCCTCGCGAAATGCGAACCACTTTTGATGACGGCGTAGCTCTATACGAATTCGATGAGCTGCAAGCGATGGTGGCCGAAACTTACTCTATTTGGATAGAAGTTTGGGCGGGCCGAATTGCGGAGGTTAGACGGAGTGGGAATGGCGCGCGTTAGGCGCATCAGGTCACCTTCGATAGATGCAGCCCATAAACTGCGCTGGCGGCCGGCTGCCCGCAGGGCAGTCGCCAGCGCCTAAATAAAGAATCTGGAGGCGAGGGCGAGCGCGGCGAGCGCGAGGGCGCCGAGGAACAGCGCTTCGTTGCGGCGGGCGGCATGCTCGACGCGATCGATGTGCAGCTTCAGCCCGCCCAGCTCCGCCAGCTTGCGGTCCATGTCGACGAACGACTTGTAGGTGATGTTCGGATAGGCCTTGCGGTCGCCTTCCATGCGCTCGACACGCGTTTTCAGATCGCGACCTGAGCGCTGCAGCTCGGAAATTTTGTAATTGCGGGAATTTTCCAGGCTCTGGTCGAAAGCGGCCAGCCGATGACTGCGGTGCACCTCTTCCGTCATCTCGGCAATGGTGGCGCGCGCCTTCTCCAGCTCACGCTCAAGCCGGGCGACGGTGCCATTGATCCGGTCGAACTGCACGGCCGCTTCGGCGACGAAGCCCTCGTGCGCAATCCACTTTCCACTGGCCTTGCCACCCGTATGGGCAGCAGTGACCGATACAATCCGCTCGCTCTGCAACACGACCCAACCCCTTGGTACGTCTCTTTTCCCGGCACCGATTGGGGTATTATCCGGCGTGAGATTTAATGGGACGTATCCAATTGATGCAAAAAACGAAACCATTCGTTCGCATTGACAGTATTTCCCCCTCGGGCGACAACGCGGACCGCTAACGAAATCTGAACCGAGGGCCCCCGATGTCAGCCAATGTAAACAGCGCCGAACTTGCCACCGCCATCGACGCCATGTGGGAAGAGCGCGATGGGATCAGCGTCGGCACCACGGGCGTGATCCGCGACACGGTGGAGACAGCCCTCAACCTGCTGGACAAGGGCGAAGTGCGGGTGGCCGAGAAGGGCGCCGACGGCTGGACGGTGAACCAGTGGCTGAAGAAGGCCGTGCTGCTGTCGTTCCGCCTCAACGATATGGCTGCGATCTCCGGCGCACCGGGCGGCGCGAACTGGTGGGACAAGGTGCCCTCGAAGTTTGCCGGCATGACCGATGACGATTTCCGCCGTGCGGGCTTCCGCGCCGTGCCCGGCAGCATCGTGCGCCGCTCAGCCTACATCGCGCCGACCGTTGTGCTGATGCCGTCGTTCGTGAACCTCGGCGCCTATGTCGACGCTGGCACGATGGTCGACACCTGGGCGACGGTGGGCTCGTGCGCGCAGATCGGCAAGAACTGCCACATCTCCGGCGGCGCTGGCATTGGCGGCGTGCTTGAGCCGCTGCAGGCCGGCCCGGTCATCATCGAAGACAACTGCTTCATCGGCGCGCGCGCCGAGGTGGCCGAGGGCGTGATTGTCGGCGAAGGCTCGGTGCTGTCGATGGGCGTTTATCTCGGTGCTTCGACCACCATCATCGACCGCGCGACCGGCGAGAAGTTCTTCGGCAAGGTGCCGCCGTACTCGGTGGTGGTATCGGGATCGATGGCGGGCAAGCCGCTGCCGGATGGTACGCCCGGCCCGAACCTCTACTGCGCCGTGATCGTGAAGAAGGTGGACGCGAAGACGCGCTCCAAGACCTCGATCAACGAGCTGCTGCGCGACTGATCCGCGGCCGCTGCAAGCCTGCTTCACCAAGCAAACAACAAACGCCGCGGCATGGAAGTGCCGCGGCGTTTGTTGTTTGGAAACTGCTTGAACCACTGGCGAGGCGGATGCTTCGATTACAGCTCGTCCTTGGAGCGTTCGCCATCCTGATCCTTCAGCTCGATCTGATACTGCGCGTTGGCGCTCAGCGTGATTGAGTTGTCATCGGGACGTGCGCGCGCCGCGTTGGTCTGCACGTTGAGGCTTGCGAGCCGGCAGCTGGATGCCAGCGTCGCCATCAAAGCTGCGCACTCGCGCGCGCTCATGGCGTAAAGCGCCTTGCGCCCCTCTTCCATGGCCGTCTGCTGTTCCGCCAGGCCATCGCTTTTGAGCGGCAGGCGCAGGACATACTGGACCGTAATGGTCGTTGGGCGCTGCTGGAAGTTTCGGGTTTGCGCGTCGGCGGGCGCCGACAATGCGGCCAGGGACAAAAACGCGAGCAAGCGGCCACAGGGCAGGGCGGGCGCCAAGCGCATCGGGAAACCTCATCAAAAAAAGCCGGAGATCAAGAATCTGAGCAATGAAACGAGGATCACAGTAGCTCCGATTGCGGCCGATGTTGGGGGGCCTGACCGATTGCACATTAACTGAGGCACGGGCGACACCGCAGGCCCGCGCCGTAAACCATCGCATCAGCCGGTCGCAATCAAACCCCGCTGATGCCTTGCGGGCGACGATGTCTGGCTTCTAAATTCGGCACCCCAGCGCGAACAAAGCTGGCGGCATATTTCAAAACACATTCCGGGGAGCGGGCTATGTACCGCAGCCTTTCCAGCGACAAGATCATCGGCACCATCGAAACACTGCAGGCGCGCATCGACGACCGGTTCCCCAACTCCGGGCTGGCCACCGTATGCGCCGAGGTGGAGCAGATTGCGCGCCAGACCTCCAAGCGGATCATCGCCGTGTCACGGCCGATCTGGGGCCTGCGGCTGACGCTGCTTGGCCTGCTGATCGCCGTTGTGCTGACGGCGGTCATGCTGGCGATCGAGGCATCGTCGCTGAAAACATCCGATGAACTGTCGGAGATGATGCAGGGCGTCGACGCAGGCGTGAACCTCGTCATCGTGCTGGGCGGCGCGGCGTACTTTCTGGCCTCGTTGGAGACGCGCTGGAAGCGGGATCGGGCGCTGAAGGCACTGCATGAGCTGCGCTCGATCATCCACGTCATCGACATGCATCAGCTGACCAAGGACCCAAGCATGCTGGGCCATATCAGCACGCGGTCGTCGCCCGACCGCCCGCTGACGCCATTCATGCTGATGCGCTATCTCGACTACTGTTCGGAGATGCTGTCGCTGACGGCGAAATGCGCGGCGCTCTATGCGGAGAAGCTGAGCGATCCGGTGGTTGTCGATACGGTTGGCGATGTGGAGCGCCTGACATCCGACCTTTCCAACAAGATCTGGCAGAAGATTACGATTATCGAGGGCCTCGCCCAACCCGATGCCGGCGCTTCAACCCGGGCGCTGTCCGCCGCCATGCCATCCGGCGCATTTGAAAACACCTGACGCATACGCCAAATATTTACAGGCATGGTGGATGCCCACAGCCAAGCCGATGCGGCGCAGCCATGCGGGCTTGCGGGCGGGATGTCAGGAACCGCAATAATACCGAAACGCTTTAGTGATGGTGATTACTCTAGCGGCGATCCGCCAGCCGTCACATGCAAGGAATGACCGACACATGACGACCCCCGCTGACCCGGTAGCATTGGCGCAGGCACTCATCCGCTGCGAAAGCGTAACCCCGGCTGAGGGCGGTGCGCTGACACTGCTGGAGGGCATCCTTTCCGCTGCGGGCTTTGAGTGCCATCGCATGACGTTTTCGGAGCCGGGCTTTGCCGATGTCGAGAACCTCTATGCGCGGCTCGGCAACTCAGGTCCCAACCTGTGCTTTGCCGGGCATACCGATGTGGTGCCGGCGGGTGATGTGGACGCGTGGACTTCGCCACCGTTCGCAGCCGAAATCCGTGACGGCATTCTTTACGGGCGCGGCGCGGTCGACATGAAGGGCGAGATCGCCTGCTTCATCGCGGCGGTGCATCGCATACTGGCGCGCGGCGACAAGATACCGGGCTCGATTTCGCTGCTGATAACGGGCGACGAGGAAGGCGACAGCATCAACGGCACCGCCAAGCTGCTTGGCTGGCTGAAGGAACGCGGCGAAATTCTGCACGACTGCATCGTCGGCGAACCCTCCAGCAAGGATGTGGTGGGCGATGAGATCAAGATCGGCCGTCGCGGTTCGCTGAATTGCGAACTGATCGTCGAGGGCAAACAGGGACACGCCGCCTATCCGCATCTGGCCGATAATCCGGTGCCGAAGATTGCGCGCATGATCGACCGGCTTTCCGCGCTGATGCTGGATGAAGGCACGACGCACTTTGAACCATCACGATTGAACGTCACCGTAATCTCGGTGCCGAACACCGCGACCAACGTGATCCCTGGCCTGGCGCGCGCGCGCTTTAACGTGCGTTACAACGAAGCACACACGCGCCCCGATCTTGAGGCGCGACTGCGCGATGTGTGCGATGCGGCGGCGCTGGAAGTCGATGCGCGTTATACGATCAAGTTTTCCGGCACCGGCGACGTGTTCCTGACCCAGACCGGACCGCTGATGGAAACAGCGCAGCTTGCGGTGCGTGAAGTGACCGGCGCTGCTCCGCGGCTGTCTACCGGTGGCGGAACATCGGACGCGCGTTTCATCAAGGATCATTGTCCCGTCATTGAACTGGGGCTGACGAACGCCACCATTCATCAGGTGGATGAACGCGTGCCGGTGGCGGAACTGGAAACGCTGACCCGCATCTATGAGCGTTTCGTCACGCTTTATTTTGCACGGTCCTGACACCGCCACGTGCCGCAAGACCCCTCTACTCAGCGACCTGAATTTCGTTTAAGATGATTTCTTTATCTTGCGTTTTTCAGGACATCAGATCCGTGTCCAGAATAATTTTTGATATCTCCGTACTGTCGCGGTGCGATATGCCGCTACGCCAATTTGCTGCCAACTCGCCTGTCTTCTGCAGAAACGACGCGAGCACGGCAATGTATATCGTGTGTAGTGGAACCGTCGAAATAACCGACGGTGCGACCCGGCAGTTTCAAATAGGGCCGGGGGAGATCTTCGGCGAGTTGGCGCTCATGGAAGAGAGCCACCGCAAGGAGAGCGCGACGGCATGCACTGCGACTGAGGTTGCTGTTGTCAACAGGGCTATGTTCCTGAAGCTGATAGCAACCGAGCCGGAGCTTGCGTTGCAAATCATGCAGGCGATAGCCGAGCGGGTGCGTGGCGGCCTTGCCTGATGATTAGCGGCGCGCCTTGTGTCAGATCGCGTCTGCGCACCGGCGCAGCGTGGTGCGATATCGTTCCTGCGCGCTATTCCTTGCGCCGGTCCACCACTTCAGCCGCGATGGTGTAACCGGTGTCGGCAAGCCCTGTGATCGCGGGCTCGGTCGTGATCGTCCCCGTCACCCAGACCGGATCGAACTGACCGGCGACTTCAAAGCCTTCCTCAGACTTCACATAAATTATCTGGTTGGCAGGCGGTGGCGGCACGTGAATGCAGGCGCCGACAAACGGCACCAGCAGAAACTCCTTGATGGTCGTCGCTTCGAAATCCAGCGGCACGACATAACCGCCGATGCGCACGCGCTTGCCATCCAGCTCCTTCACGACGCGAGGCGGGAGATTGGCGCCGGGCTGACGGCGCTTCATCGACATGAAGGCACCCTCCTGATAGCTCGACGGAGGCAGCGGGCCATCGTGTTCTCCGCCTGCGGGTTGGTCAGGCATCGGCGGCTGATTGGCGGCCTGCGCGTTCATTTCAGCCTGCGGCGTGGCGCCGGAAAAGAACGTCTTTGGCTTGCGCTGCGCAGGGTCGATCGGCGGCATCAGCTGCGACCATTTAAGATCAACCGGCGCATCCGCATGCGCGCCCGCCGCAAGCACGATCGGCAGCGCTACGAAGGCCAGCACAACTGCAGCAAAATGATGCTTCATCTCTCACACTCCATCACGTGCGCACCGTCATGCCATCGGCAAGTGACATGCGATAGGCGCGCAACGCCGGTAACAATCCTGCCAGAAAACCAGCAACGACAATGCCACCAAGCATCATCCACTCGCGCGCGGTGGGCGGATCAATGGCCAGCGTGATGCCATACGTTGCATCCACCCACGGTCGCAGGGCCAGCAGCACGCCATAGAGCATTGCGACGCCGAGCGCGACTCCGGCCAGCGTGAGCAAGCCTGCTTCCGTCGCCAGCAGGCCAAGCACGGTTGTGGGTCGAGCACCGACGGAACGAAGGATCGCCATCTCGCGCCGTCGCTCGTTCAGCGTTGTCAGGATCATCGTCACCATACCGAGCAGCGCAGTTGCAACCACCATCATCGACACGACCGCGAGCGCAGTTTCAGCGGTGCCGACAAGACTCCACAGTTCCTGCAGCGCCGCGCCGGGCATGATGGCCGATAGCGGCTCCTGCCGGTACTCGTTGATGGCGCGCTGAAGCTGGAAGGTGGCCAGCTTCGACTTGAGGCCGACGAGCGCGGCGGTAATCGACTTCGGCGTCAGATCCATCTGCCGCACTTCGTCGGCCGTGATGTTCTCGCCCGGCATCGGCATGCCGGTTTGCCAGTCAACGTGGATCGCCTCGATGCCTTCGAGGCTGACATGCACGGTGCGATCGACCGGCGTACCAGTCTTCTCCAGAATGCCGACGACGCGGAAAGGCTTGTCTTCGTGCTCGACGAATGAAACCGAACCGAGCCCGTGCGCGACGACGATCGGATCGCCGACCTTGTAGCCCAGCGCCTTGGCAACGTCGGCGCCGATCACCGCGTCGAACAGATCCGCGAACGGCTTGCCTTCAGCGAACGTGAGGCCTTGGCCGCGACGATACTTGTAGCGCTCGAAGTATTCAGGCGTGGTGCCGAGCACGCGGAAACCGTGGTGGCTGTCACCCAGCGACAGCGGCACCGACCACGCAACCTCCGGCCGGTTGGTGATGTCCTGATAGCTTTTCCAGGTGACGTTGTTGGTGGCGTTGCCGATGCGGAAAATGGAATACAGCAGCAGCTGAATGTTGCCGCTGCGCGCACCGACAATGAGATCGGTGCCGGATATGGTGTTGGCGAAACTCTGGCGCGCGCCGTTGCGCACCTTTTCAACGCCCAGCAGCAGCATCACCGAGAACGCAATGGCGAGCACGGTGAGAAACGCGGTGAGCGCACGATTGCTGAGCGACTGCATCGCAAGGCGCGGAACGATCAGACGGGGCGCACTCATGCTGCTGCACTCCCCCGCTGCGCACGACAGATTTCGTCGAGACGCACAACCTGATCGAAGCGCGTGCCGAGCTCTTCCTCGTGGCTGACCATGATAACGGCAGCACCAGCCTTGTCCGCTTCGGCAAAAAGCAGATCGAGGAATGCAAGCTGGCGATTGCGATCGAGCGCGGAGGTCGGCTCGTCGGCGACGATGATCTCCGGTGCACCGATCAATGCGCGGGCCGCCGCGACGCGCTGCTGCTGCCCGACACTGAGCGCGGCGGTGGAGTGATTGGCGAACTGATGCGCATCGAGGCCGAGGCTATCGAGCAAACGACGTGCTTCAGCTTCCACCGTACCGCCCTGAGATGCACGCCGCGCACGCACCGATGAGAAGCTGAGCGGCAACATCACATTATCCAGCACCGAGCCATAGGGCAGCAGGTTGAACATCTGGAAGATGATGCCGAAATGCTCGACGCGGAAGCGATCGCGCGCGCTGTGCGACAGCCGGGTGAGGTCGGTGCCCATCACTTCGAGCGTGCCCGATGACGGCGCAACGATGCCGCACAACAGACTGAGGAAGGTGGACTTGCCGGTGCCGGACGGCCCGACCAGCAGCACCTTCGCGCGTGCTGGCAGGGTGAAGCTGTCAATCTGCAGGCCGAAGCCGCGCGCACCGGGCCAACGGAACTTCACGTCCCGCATGCGCACGACATCATCGGCATTGCTGGCAGCCGACGCCGGGCTGGCAATCGTAGCGGCCGACATTACATCAGCCCGCCCAGATCAATGCTCGGCTTGTCGCGCGTGGCTTCAAAGGTGCTCTGGCTTTTTTCGCTGATGGCGTTGACGCCCAGCGACTGCGCACCGGCAAAGCTCTTGAAGTAATCGAATGCAAGCGACGTCAGCGCGGCCGGCGTGGTGCATTCAAGCGTGTACTTGGCGTGAAACTCGGTGTGGCCGCTGTCGTCTGCGTGATCATGCTTATGGTCCGCATGGTCGTGGCCGTCATGTTTGTGATCATCGTGCTTGTGATCGGCATGATCATGTTTGCCGTGATCGTGACCATCATCATGTTTGTGCTCGGCGCCAGCGTGATCATCGTCCTTCGCGCCATGCAGGTGCACGTCGGTTTCAGAAACGGAACAACCGGCGGCGGCAGGGAGGGTGAACAGCTCCAGCGGCTTTGCGAGCGTGGCTTTAGCCTTCTCTACCGCGGCCTTCTGCGCATCACTGGACGGCGCGCTTTCGAAGCCGACGATATCCATGCCGGGCGCCTTTAGCTCCAGCGCCACGCGGTTGCCTTCGATGGCGATGTTGAACGTGCCACGTCCGTGCACGTGCGCGCCGAGTTCGCGGTGTTCGTGGCCGCTGTGATCATGGCCGTCGTGCTTGTGATCCTTGTCGTGATCGTGGGCGGCGGCGGTTGTCGCGATCGCTGCCACAGCGATCATCGCAATCGAGGAACGAAGTGACGTGCGCATGGTGTGGTCCTCACTTGGGCCCGCGCGGCTTCGGCCAGCGTCATGGGCGGAATTCAGGTTGCAGGGGACGAGATAGCAGCGGCATGCGAAGACGGTCCGCGCGCACGCACAGAAATCGGGCCTATGCTGACGGCGGCCCGCGCGCATCGAAATCAGCCGTGCTGTAGATGATGGCAAGTGGCGTGGACAGCGGAGCGACCGCAATGGCAACGCGATCGGCACGCGGCTGCAACGCACTGACCACCGGAAGCATGCCACCGCTGGCGGTCGCCGTGATCCAGCACAGCGAACAATCATGGTTCTCGTCACGTACCGGAGCATCGTTGCAGCTCTTGTGCTGCACGATGGCGCGGCACGCCAACGCCGGCGACTTACGATGTGCGCTAGCGTGGTCAGCTGCTGAATGATGGATGTGCCCGGCGGCGTGCTGGCGCGCATGCATGAGGGCATGGCTCTGACCCAGAACGAGCGCGACCTGCACCGCCGCGACAAGCGCGAGCAGGGGAACCGGACGCATGAATTTGCGAAAACGGCGCATGGAGTCTCCAGAGGCGACAACAATACGCGCACAAATGCGGCGGCGGGAAGGTGTGCGATTGCCCCAAAGACCTGCTCGGCGCGGCAGACCTGCGACCCGATGAACGCCAAAAGGCCTAACAGAACCTTACCGCGCTGAAGCTTTGACCGGATTGTGAATGGGAGCACGCGGGCTAAGGCAAAGGTGCCGCAGGCTCGTCCTGCACGGCGCGGCTAATCGGTTGCTTCGGGCGTAATGGGCGCGGGCGGCTTGCCGGTGCCGCCATGCAGGAACGTCATGGTGACATAGGCACCGATCCACGACCCGACGGCGGCAAAAACAACGTAGACCCAGTTGTTGGTGTAGCTGATGACCGCGAACGAGGAGAGCGTGTACCAGAGCGCGCTCCAGTTGGCTGCGGCCACCCGTTTGCGCGCGATGACCGATGACGTGAACATGACGTAGACGGCGTCTGTCGCCGCAGTCGCGACCACGACACCCAACGCCAGCCACGGATCGATACCCGCCAGGAGTTCCATCGCGTCAGCATAACTGACGGCGTTTAACGAACGGATGATGCGCCGAGTTGCAGCAGCCGCTGCATGCCAGATCATTCGGAATGGGCGTGGCGCTGAAAGTCGCCGGCACCAGGGGCTATCTACTGAGCCCTGGCGAGGGACAACTGACCGAACCAGCGGTCCAGCAACGCTTCCAGATCGCGCCGGTCAAATGGCTTGGCCAGATAGTCGTCCATTCCGGCTTCGCGATAACGGGCCTGATCCTCGGCAAAGGTGTTTGCCGTCAACGCTACCACCGGCGGAGAAACAACCGGCAGCGGGCAATCGGCATAAAGCGCCTTGATGGTGCGGGTGGCCTCGATGCCGTCAACCTCCGGCATGAAGACGTCCATCAGAATGAGATCGTAGGCTTTGGTTTCGCCACTCAGTGTTTCACGCACAGCGGCGATGGCTTCGGCGCCGTTGCGCGCGCAAATATAATCGCAGGCGCATTTCTCAAGCACGCGGCTGGCCAGCAGAGCGTTGATCTCGTTGTCCTCAACCAGCAACACCCGACGGGGCGAGGCCGGGCGCGCTGTGATGCCGTGCTGATCGCGAGAAATGGCCAGCGGAAGCTGCGGTGTTGCGGCCTGGGTGGCGGCCACCGGACGCAAGCCGAGATGCATCAGCATGGACGACGGGCGCACAGGCCGAACGAGGTAAGCATCGAAACCAAGGGCGCGGAAATCGGCCAGGTCGGCGCGAGTGAACACGTCGATCAGCACGGCGCCCAGAACCTTGCCCTGGCGATTGAAGCCACGGGCAGTCGCGAGCAACGTACCCGCGGCCGATGGCCCGACACTGCCATCGATGATGATGCGGTCGAAAGGTGCGTCGGCCTGCGCAGCCGCTTCGAGCGCTGCGATGGCGCCTTCAAACTCGCACTCCGCAGCGGTGACTCCCACCTGCATCAACGCCTCTGACAGCGCGCGTCGCTCCAGAGAACGATCGAACGCCAGCAGCACGCGCGCGTCATGGTGATGGGCGGCATCCAGCGGCTGCAATGCCTGCGCGTGCTCCACCTCTGGCGTGCGCTTGACATGCAGGCTGGCGGTGAACACCGAACCGTTGCCGGGCTCACTCCTGACGCTGACATCTCCGCCCATTGCCTGCGCCAGCTGCATCGAGATTGCCAGGCCGAGCCCTGTTCCGCCCTTGCCATGACGGACAGCAGCTTCGGTCTGCTCAAACTCAGCGAATACAGCTTCCGCTTCGGCTGCGGTGAGGCCAATGCCGGTGTCCTGCACTTCAACAATGAGGGGGATATCGGCGCTGCTCAACGACGAGCCCGGCACCGGCATGACGCGCACACTGACGCCACCCTTGTCGGTGAACTTGACGGCGTTGGACAGCAGATTGAGCAATATCTGGCGCACGCGCGTTTCGTCGCCGACAATCAATTCCGGCAGAAGACCGCTTACCGACCAAGCAATCTCGAGCCCTTTTTCATGGGCTTTCGGCGCGAGAAGCTCGACCGCATCCTGCACGCAATTGGACAGGTTGAACGGGGCTTCGAGCAGGACAAGCTTGCCGGCTTCGATTTTCGAGAAGTCGAGGATGTCACCGATCAGCGCGAGCAGATTACGCGCGGAATGATCAATCGCCTTGATGTAGGTTTCCTGCTCAGGCGTGTGCGGGGTATCGTGCAGCAGACCCGACATACCGATGATGCCATTCATCGGCGTGCGGATCTCATGGCTTACGGCAGCCAGAAAGCGGCTCTTGGCGCGGCTTGCCGCTTCAGCCTGATCGCGTGCCTCCGCCAGATCCATTTCCCAGCGCCGCTGCTCGGTGACGTCGCGCCCGACGCCCTGCACTTCATAGCCGCCATTGCCGCCGGGCGCGGTTACGACCTGCTCTTCCCACGCGATCCAGCGCTCGCCCGATGTCGTGATTGCGTGCTGCATATAACGCTTGGAGCGTACACCATCGGCAGCCGACAGCGGCGCGCTGTTGTCGTCGGCACTGACGGCGATTGCAAACGGCTGGCCTTCAACAACTTCGCCAGCGTTGGAAAACATCTCGCGGAATGCGCGATTGGCAAACGTGACATTGCCGCTTGCGTCCCGCCTGACGATGGCCTGCTCCTGCGTATCGAGCAGCGCGCGGTAGCGGGCTTCGTTCTCGCTCAATTCCCAGCGCGCATCATGCAGGCATTCGAGATCGCTGTTGATGCCACCGTTAGGCGATTGCCGCTTTTGCGCGCGTCTGTCTGCAACCCAGCGCAGGGCGAAGAAAATACCGCAGCCTGTCAGCGCACCACCCAGCACACCGATGATCTGCAATAGTGATAGCGGATTGGGCAGCAAGGCGAGCATCAGCCCGATGCATCCAAGGCCGGCAATCAGCAGAGCGCAAACGTAGGCGAGAGAATTGCCCGGTTGCAGCCATGCGCGGCGTGGACCTGCTGGGGCGAGCGCGGACACATCGTGATCGGAACGCCCGGACAGTGCAGCTTCGGCGCCATCGACGGCCGGCGATGCCGCCTCTTCGCCCACGCGGTTGTGAGCGAGCGGGTCATCTGACGCGCCAGAAGAATGCAAACCTTTGTCGCCCACGCCAACGCACCCGAACGCCCACCAAAATCAGGCGCGAGCATCCGACGGCGCGCGTTTCAAAACGCTGAAGCAGCTTGGTTAACCGAAGGCTCTACTGTCGCAGCGAACAGATCCGCCGAGGCTGCTGCCGTTTCGAAAATGGCCAACGGGCGCCCAGCAACGGCACAGCGGCAACGTTGAACATTGCTCAATCGCGCGGCGACTGATCCAGTTCGCGAGCATCTTCCATACGCATGCGCGGAATGCCGTCGCGGATCGGAAATGCCAGACCCGCGGCACGGCTTATCAGCTCCTGCGCAGCGGCATCATATTCAAGCCGGGTTTTCGTCAGCGGGCAAACCAGCAGCTCAAGCAGCTTGCGATCGACACTGTGCTCCGGGATGTCTGAGCTATCGGTGCTATCCGACATGGAGACGCTACCTTATCTTCCGGCCATTGACCTATTCGCAGAAGCAGGGCGCAGCAGCGATCAGGCCAATGACGTTATTGCAATGTGGTGCCGCTGCCGCCGCCTGACGCCAGCTCCATCTCTGCCAGCGCCACCAGCACTTCAGCCCGACTTTTCAAGTCGGCGGCTTCCAGCAGCGCCTGCTTTTCTTCCACGCCATAGGGGGACATGACGCATAACGCGTTGATGAGGAACTCGCTGGATGCGCGCTGAATCGCGGCCCAGTCTGCCTCCAGCTTGTTGGCGTCGAGATAAGCCCGCAGCACCCGCAGCAGATTGGGGCGATCGACATATTCCTCGCCCAGCCCCTCGGTGAGATCGCTGGCGTAGCGATCATAACTTACGCTCATGACGCGATAGGGCCGATCCGTCAGCGCTTCGTCGATGATGTCGTAACGCGTGACGCCGGTGAGCGTGATCGACAGGCGGCCGTTGTCGACCTCCTGATAGGACGTGACGCGGCCGACGCATCCGATGGAGCGCAGCGGCACAATCTCACGCGGGCTTTCCTCATCGTCGCTGCCCTGACCGGCCGGCTGAATGATGCCGATCAGGCGATCGCCCGCCATCACATCTTCCAGCATTTCAAGGTAGCGCGGCTCAAACACGTTCAGCGGCAGCGTGGCGCGAGGCAACAGAATGGCGCCTCGTAGCGGGAAAACAGGAATCCGGGGCGGAAGGTCTGCAGGGCGCCGGTAACGATCGGTCGGTGACACAGGTCATAATCCTTCCGCCTCCGATGAGGCTTTGCATCGACAAAATCAATCAGGCGAAAAGCAGCGAAGAAAGCCTCCGGCGTCCTTCGATTGCCGCGGGGTCTTTGAAGCCCCAGGCCTCGAAAAATTGCACGAGCTGTTTGCGCGCGGCCTCATCGTTCCATTTCCGGTCACGACGCACAAGTTCAAGCAGATGCTCGACTGCATCGGCCTTCTTGTTCTGTGCGGCCAGCGCCACCGCGAGATCGAAACGCGCCTGATGATCGGCGGGATTGGCCTCGACGCGCTGCACCAGCACACCGAGCTCACCGGAATCGCCAGCCTTGCGAGCCAGCTCCAGCGCTGCCTTCACCTGCTGCACGGCGGGAATGGAAGCTTCGGCCTGTGGCACCAGAGCGATCATCTGATCGGCGCGATCGATGTCGCCTGTCTGCAGATAGCAGCGCGCCAGACCGGCCAGCGCAGTGGCGTTGTCCTTATGCTGCTGCAGCACCGCCGCATAGATTTCAGCCGCCGCCTGCACATCGCCTTCCTCAAGCGTCTGCTCGGCCGTCGCGAGAATGGTGGCGATGTCGGCTTCCTCGTCGGCGCCAAGCAAGCGCTCAACAAATGCTTTGACGGCGCTTTCCGGCTGGGCGCCCATGAACCCATCCAGCGGGCGGCCATCGCGGAACGCATAGACCGTCGGCAGGGACTGAACGCGGAGCTGACCGGCGATGCCGGGATGCTCATCGACGTTCACCTTCACCAGCCGCACCTTGCCGTTGTAGCTGCGAACAACTTTCTCAAGGATCGGGGTGAGCTGCTTGCAGGGCCCGCACCAGGACGCCCAGAAGTCGACAATGACCGGAACGCTGCGCGATGCCTCAAGCACGTCCTTGGCAAAAGTCGCCGTGGTTGAATCTTTGATGATGTCAGCACCACCGCCGCCTGCGGCCGATGCCGTCAAATCAAATTCCATACTTTGTTTCTCCTCGCGGCGCGTCAGTAAGCCTGTCACCAGTGCGCAACTCAATACAAAAACTTCACCAGCGGCTCAATTCCACATGGCGGCCAGCCCCGGAACTAAGCCCCAGATCGTCATGCACCGCTTCTGTTACAAGCGGCACCGTTTCTCTCAGCTGCCAATGCTGTCCAGCCAAGCCATCTCACGGCGGCGGGCGATCTTCCACCCGGCTCAACGTCTCAATCGTCAACTGGTGCCCACCGGCACGTATGAAGCGCAGCAGATCTTCGCGGGCAATGCTGGTGGTGGCAGTGTTTTCCAGCGGATGACAGTTGATGGTGTCATGCGCCATCAAGGCGGCGTCGATTATCACGCGGACCCTGAGCGCATCATCGTTCATCACCGCGAATGCCGTGACCGAGCCAGGCGTGACGCCCAGCACCTCAAGCAGCAGCTCCGGCTTGCCGAAACTGAAGCGACCAGCTCCGAATTGCCGTGACAATCCCTTCAGATCGACTTTTGTCGTCGATTGAGCGACCACCAGAAACAGCGCGCCCTTGTCGTCCTTGAGGAACAGATTTTTGGTGTGTGCGCCGGACAGCTCGCGCTCCAGATCAGCGCTGTCAGCCACCGTGAACAGCGGCCGATGCTCAACCGTGACGGTCTCGATGCCGAGCTCGGCCAGCCGCTCAAACAACTTCTGGCGGGAAGCGGGCTGTATGATTGTGACTGCTGCTGGATCGGTCATGGATTGTCGAGGCCAGGGCGATGGATCTGAAGCAATTGGCAAAGCGATGCGGCAGTATATAGGCCCAGCATTTGCATATTAGAGGTGAAGAGCGCGCCACTGCTGCGCCGCAGATAACGCGTAGCTCGCCCTTACGCCGCCAAACCATCCTGCAAACTCAACGCCCTGGCCAATCCGGTTAGCATAGTGTTGAGCGATGTCTTGATACGGGACTGAGCCGGCCCTAGCATCCGCCTGCCCTGAATGCAGGAAACCCGATGCGCCGAAGTGCCCTTCTATCCATCCCGATAACCGTTGCCGCCACGCTGGGCTTTGTCGCGTTCGGATCAGCGCCTCTCGCGGGGACTGAGGAGCGTTGGGCGGCATTTGCGCCGAATCTGGAAAATTCCGCCCAGGTCGTCTGGGGGGCAACCCAAGACGAAGCCAAGGAAAAAGCGGCCAGCTCCTGTCGTGCCTCATCCGCGACTTGCGCCGCCAAGCCAGCCAACACCAACGGGCTTGGGCACGTCTTCGCCCTGATGTGCTGCACCGCGCCGCAACAGGGCTGCGCGGCAACCGTGGGCGAAACCCGTCAGATCGCCCTGCACGAAGTGAAGCGTTTGTTTGCCGATGCGGGCTATAGCCAGTGCCGCCTGCAGGGTTATTTCAGCGCCGCCACCGGCCAAAAGGGCTGAAAATAGGCCAAAATTGCATCGGGCGATCCGGTCGCACCCGGTGTTGTTGAAGACGCTTGCAAAGCCCGCGGAGTTGCGCCATAACGCGGCCTCCGCTGCACTTCGCGGCGTTGATACCCAAATGGAAGCGGGCGTAGCTCAGGGGTAGAGCATTACCTTGCCAAGGTAAGGGTCGTGAGTTCGAATCTCATCGCCCGCTCCAATTAACTCACTGCACAAGCTGGTTTAAATCGCGACGGGACACCCCGGCGATTGCCGGCCTGCGCGTGAGTTCTGATGTGCGCCGAGTGTGCGCCCGTGCCTGAGATTTGCTGCCTCAACGCAGCGGCTGCTGAACCTCTACGAACTTGAGCCTGCTTTTGAATGCTGGCATTCCCAGCGCGCCGCGCTTGCCTGATGCCGCCGTGCTGGGCGCACCCCTGCACGCTCTATCTGCTGTGCCGAGGGTGCCGCGCGCCGCTTTGGCTTTTCTTGACAAGATTCGGCGCGACATCCTAAATCCGCCAACGACCGGGGCCGTAGCTCAGATGGGAGAGCGCTGCAATCGCACTGCAGAGGTCAGGGGTTCGATTCCCCTCGGCTCCACCAACTTTATTTGCGCTTAGCCGCCACGCCAACCCTGCGCGCGTTTTTCTCTCTCAGCTCACGCGCCTGAAGGCGCTCCGCATATGGGCGGCGCTAATAAGCGCTTAGGTCGCCTTGCGAGCTGAGCCCTACGGGCTGATTTTCAAACGCTCCGGCGGCCACATCGCAGCCATACGTGTTCTTCAATACCTCCGCCCCTGAATGAATGGTGCGGAGCTTGCACAATGGTTCTGTCCGATCGGGCGATTGTCTATCTGCATGGCTTTCCCGGCGGGCCATCGGAGCTGCAGCTATTCGGCCGTCCGCCCGCGGCGCTAAACGGCACGTTCGCGCCCGATCGCGCGAACGACAGACCAGACCTCGACGCCGTGGCCTACGCCGATGATCTCGCCGGCCGCGTGCAGGCCTATGCCGACAACCGGCCGGTGCACCTGATCGGATTTTCGCTCGGCGCCAGAACCGCGCTGGAATTGGCGGGCCGCATCGGGCCGGAAGTGGCGCAGATCGATTTGATCTCGCCGGCCGGTCCGCTGGATGGCAGCGACCACATCAACGCGATGGCGGGCCGGGCGATATTCAGCATGGCGGCGGCGCGCCCGAAGCTGTTTCGGCTGCACAGCGCCATGCAGGGCTGGTTCGCCCGCCGCTGTCCGGGCCTGCTGTATCGCGCGTTGTTCGCCGATGGGTCTGAAAGCATGGCCCGGAATGCAGAATTCCGTCGCACGATGGAAGGCATTCTGAAACAATGCTTTGCGAACGGTAGCGCCGGCTATCGGCGCGAAATTCTGGCCTATGTGGGACCGTGGTCGAGCCTGCCGACACGGGTCAAGACGCCAACAATCATCTGGCAGGGCGGCCGCGACAGCTGGACACCGCCGATAATGTCGGAGCGGCTGGCGACGCTGCTGCCGAATGCAGAGCGTCATCTGCTGCCCGAGCTTGGCCACTACGGCGCGCTGCAACATGCCCTGCATGCGATCTGCGACCAACGGCAGTTACAGATCCCACGATCGCCGCATGATCACTCTCGATAATTCCGCCCGGCATGTGCAGGCCGGCGCGGGCGCCTGAAAACGGTTGATGTGATCGTCTCCAACCTCCACTGACAACCCGGCGCGCCCCAAAAGTCACTTTCACACGGATTTGCAGTGCGTTACGTCGATTCCTACCGATCTTGCGGTGTACTGGCGCTGGAAAGCCGCTAAACTGCCGCCGGGGAACGTCAGGCGCGGAGGGGCGGGATGGCAGGCAATATCGATGCAGTTATCGCTGCTTTGCGCGTGGTGCTGGACGCCGCCGAGGAAAGCGATGAGCCGTTCGTGAAGGTTGAAGCGGCCAACCGCTGGATCAAGCAACTTCCCGGCACCTGGACCGGCCGCTGGCGCAAGCTGATGCTGAAGGGCGATGGCTCGGGCGATGCGCGCCGCGACGAGTTCGTGGGTCATGTGCGCGCCGTGCTGGCCTTCCTTGAATCGAACAGCAAGGAAACACCTGCGACGCGCAAGTGGTGGTCTCTGCGTCGCCGAAGCGGACAGCAGCAGCCGGCAGCGCCCGTCGCAGCACAGGCCGCAGCGGCTGCGGCAAAGCCCGTAAAGGCGCGCCCAGTGAACCTGCTGCGCGTACGCAAGCCGATGCCCGGCGTGCACTGAATACTTTTTTTGCACCGGCAACACCCCTTCGGGGAGCTGGCCACAGGTGAGGGTCCTTTCGCACGGGCGACACCCCTCCGGGGAAGTTGGCCGCCGGCCGCCGGTGAGGGTCTTTTTACACCGGCGACTCTCCTCCGGGAAGCAGGCCGCCGGTGAAATAGATAAATAATCTGCATTCTGATTAAATCATCGCCATCGACTTCATCGTAGAATTGCCATGGCGCAGCACTTGTCTGCGGCATGCGACTGCATACGTCAAAGATGCGCGGGTCGGCTGCCCTTGCCTGTGATCTGGTCGACCTCGACCGCACACGTTACTGGAAGCGCTCACAGCATCCATCGGGCCGCAAAATTGCGGCGAACGCAGCCATAGCAACGGGACGCTTCCTCAGATCCGAACTCGGAGGATGGCACTCATGGCGAAGATACTCACCGTACTTTATCCTGATCCCGTCGACGGGCAGCCGAAGTCCTATGCCCGCGACGACATCCCAAAGCTCGATCACTATCCCGGCGGGCAGACACTGCCGACGCCGAAGAAAATCGACTTCAAGCCCGGCGAATTGCTCGGCAGCGTTTCAGGCGAACTTGGCCTGCGCAAATTTCTCGAGGATCAGGGCCACACGTTTATTGTGACCTCGGACAAGGATGGCCCGAATTCGGTTTTTGAAAAGGAACTGCCCGACGCCGATATCGTGATCTCGCAACCGTTCTGGCCTGCGTATCTCACCGAGGAGCGGCTGAAGAAAGCGAAGAAGCTTAAGCTGGCGATTACAGCAGGCATCGGATCGGATCATGTCGATCTGGACGCCGCGATGAAGAACGGCGTTACCGTTGCGGAGGTGACGTACTCGAACTCGATCAGCGTCGCCGAGCATGTGGTGATGATGATCCTGTCGCTCGTGCGCAATTATCTTCCGTCGTATGAATGGGTGAAGAAGGGCGGCTGGAATATCGCCGACTGCGTGGAGCGCTCATACGATCTGGAAGGCATGAACGTCGGCACGGTGGGCGCAGGGCGCATCGGATTGGCAGTTCTGCGTCGCCTGAAACCTTTTGACGTGAAGCTGCACTATACCGACCGGCATCGCCTGCCTAAGGAAGTCGAGAAAGAACTTGGTCTGATCTATCACAAGGACGTCGAGTCGCTTGTGAAAGTTTGCGATGTGGTGACAATCAACGCGCCGCTGCATTCGGAAACCGAGCATCTGTTCGACGCCAAGATGATCTCGAAGATGAAGCACGGCGCATACCTCATCAACACGGCGCGGGCGAAAATCGTTGACCGTGACGCGGTGGTGAAGGCGCTGGAAAGCGGACAGCTTGCTGGATACGCGGGCGATGTCTGGTTCCCGCAGCCCGCGCCAAAGGATCATCCGTGGCGGAAGATGCCGCATCACGGCATGACGCCCCACATCTCCGGCACGTCGCTTTCGGCGCAGGCACGCTACGCCGCCGGCACCCGCGAAATTCTGGAGAACTACTTCGCGGGCAAACCGATCCGGACCGAGTATCTGATCGTCGACAAGGGCAAGCTTGCCGGAACGGGCGCGCATTCCTACAGCGGTGGCGATGCGACGAAGGGCGTTGACGAGCCGATCAAGTATCGCAAGAGCGCGTGATAGCGGCTGACGTGACTTGATACCTTGGTGCGATAAAAACAGGCGGTGCTGCTCCAACAGGGCGGCCCGCCTTTTTATTTTGGTTTGCACCGGCGGCTTGCTTCATCCCAACCATGCACCGGCGGCCGGCTGCCCGAAGGGCAGTCGCCGGTGCAAAAGGGAGGGAGCCGCCGGTGCGTGATTACGCGGCGAGGAACGGTGACAGATCCTGCGGCGTTGCACGCACGCCCTGCAGCGGTTCGGCATCGAATGACAAACCGAAATCCTGCTGCATCAGCAGCAACGTTCGCTCCGCCAGCGCGGTGATCGTCAGCAGCGGATTGACGCCGAGCGAACGGGGCATCACCGAACCGTCGACGACGTAAAGCCCCGCGTGCACATCACCCGTGCCGTGACCTGCTCCGGTGTCGAACACCTGCCCCTTGTGATTGATGACGCCCGTCCCGCTATCGCGCCCCATACCCGCGCCACCGAGCGGATGCGCGGTGGCGGGCTGATGGCCCATCACCGTGCCGGACAGCGGGTTCTTGACGTAACTGCCGCCGGACTGCGCCACGACCTTGGACAGAATTTCATCGAGACGCGCATAGACAGGCTCGTTCTTTGCGTCCGGCCAGCGCAACGAAAGGCGATCATCATCGAGCACAAAGCGGCCTGACGCACTGTCGTGCGACACCGCAAAGAAGGTTTGCAGACGCGCGAATGGTCCTTTGTAGACGCCGTTGACGAGGCTCTGCAGTGCGCCGAGCAAACGCCCGTTGGGGAGGAACAGCACCGGCAGCACGGGAGCGATCGCCGATGGCAGCACGCCTTCCTGCACGCGCAGTTCGTTGGCCAGCACGCTATCGTCGTCAATTTCGAGCTGACCCGAAACGGCTGCACCAATCTCAACGCCTTCCAGCTTGGCTGGATACCCAATCCCGACCGCGTTCACCGGCTCGCGCGCGCCATAGCCGAAGGCGATGATGTCACCGTTAGCCGAGAAGCTGGCGCCCGCGCGATCTGAAAGCGCCAGGCCGTGCGCGCGGGAACGGAGCAAAATCTCGCTGGTGCCAAGCGTGCCCGCAGAGAGGATCACAATATCGGCGCGCAGCACAATTTCGTCGCTGTCATCTTTACGGTCCAGACGGCGCACATGCACAGCCCACGTACCATCCGGCTGTTTGCGCACATAACGCACGCCAGCATGGGTGAACAACTCAGCGCCATGGCGCACCGCGTCGGGCAGATACGTCAGCGCGACGGAATTCTTTGCGCCGACGTTACAACCGCCGCAGCAATCGCCGCAACGGGTGCAGCCCGGCTGCTCGACGCCGACGACATTGGTCTGCGGCTCGAAGCTGACTGTGATGGTGGGCCGCACAATTGAATGACCCAGCGCGGCGCCTGCGGATTGCAGCGTGCGATATTTGGTGAAACTGTCAGCGCGCGGATCTGGCTGCGGATTGAGCCATAAACGGGCGCGGCGAAAGCCTTCATCTAGCAGCCCGTCGCGCGCAACTTCATCCGGCCAGCATGGATCTTCGAACACGCGATCATCCGGGCGCAGCGCGACACCGGCGTTGATCAGCGAGCCGCCGCCCAGCCCGCAGCCGACGAGAACGTGCATGTCTTCGCCCAGACGCACATCGTAAAGCGCGGAAGATGGACCGGTGCGGAGCTTCTTGCCCGTCACCTGCATTTCGTTTTTCAGATCGGGAAAGCGGGAAGGAAAACCACCTGCGAGCACCTCGCGCCCGCGCTCGAGCACGGCAACCGATTTGCCTGCGCGCGCCAGACGGGAGGCGGAAACGCCGCCGCCGTAACCGGAACCGACAACGATCACGTCATAGCGATCGCGTGCATGCTCAAGGGTGCGCGAAAGGCCAGTCATCTGCTCTTCCTGTTACCCTTTCCTCAGCTAACCGATTTGCGGCCCTAACGCCACCCGTTCGACGCGGTGTGATTGCTGACACGCAGTGTCACCAAAAGATCGAACCGCGCTTTAATTCCGCCGGAATTGCCGATTTACTGCAAGGCTTGTTGAAGGCCATGTGTACGGACTCGCTGAGCTCCGTCTGGCGCGCGCCGCGTTGCGGATTGCGTGTTCCGCGTTCAACAGAAAGAGCCGAGGCCGTAGCTCACCGGTAGAGCACCCGGTCAGACCGGGAGGAAGGGGGTTCAATTCCCTTCGGCTTCTCCACACGACCGCTCAATGGTTGAGCACAAGAATAGGGATCTTGCTGTGCGGGTTCGAATCCCGCGAATGCCTTCGAAGCATCATCTTGAACTTGGGGAAGCCGGTCTGCTTTCCGGCCCTTCGGGGCAACACTTGAGGCGCTTTGCGCCATGGCGGATACCGCCTGACCGCAATGCCGGAGCACGGGCACCGGCGCTGTTCCAACCATCCGGAGAGCAGCGGCCGCAACCCGGCGCAGAAGGCGGCGCGGCCTGGCTCAAGCCGTGGCCCGTGCTTCTTGATGTGGTTAGCGGACCGGCAACCTTCGCGGCTTCGATTGGGCCGATATTTGATTGGATAGTATTATGCGGAAGTTCGGCTTCTGGTTCGACATTACAGTGCGCGACGATGAGCGCGCGTTTCTTTACCGCGACGGCCGCTTTGAGCGCCTGCTGGCGCCAGGACGCACAATTGCGTTCGATCCGCTGCGCCAGCTCAGCGCTGAAATTGTGAAGGTGGTCCGTACGGAACTGAACGCCGAGCGCGCGCTGCTGCTTCAGCGCACGCACCGCGCGGTTGCCGAGCAGAACCTGGAGCTGGTGCAGACCAGCCCGACCGAAGTTGCGATTGTTTCACTCGACGGGACGCCGCGCCATCTGGTGCCCCCCAACAGCACACGTGCGTTCTGGCGCGTGCTGACGGCCGTTGATATCGAAGTGATCGACACCGCTGACGAACTGCGCGTGGCAAAGCAGCATATCAATCGGATTGACCTCGCCAACGCGACCAAGCTGGTCGTGTTTGCGATTGTCGACGCGCACGAGACCGGCCTGCTGACCGTCGATGGCGAGCTGAAGGAGCGGCTGTCGCCGGGCTTCCACGCGTTCTGGCAGATTGGGCGCACGGTGAAGATCGCGAAGGTGGACATGCGTCCGCAGCCGCTTGAGGTGACGGCGCAGGAGATCCTGACCAAGGATCGCGTTGCCATCCGCATCACTCTGACGGCGTTCATCAAGGTGACCGATCCGGAGAAAGCAACCAAGGCAGCGGCGGATGTCGCGGGCACGCTTTATCGGCTGGTGCAGTTTGCCATTCGCGAAGCCGTGGCGACGCGGACGCTGGATGAAATTCTGGCAGCGCGCGACACGATCGATCGCGAGGTGCAAACCTTCGTCGCCGAGCGAGCTGCGGATCTGGGCGTCGAGATCGGGGCAATTGGCGTCAAGGACATCATCCTGCCGGGTGACGTGCGCGAGCTGCTGAACAAGGTTGTAGAGGCGGAGCGTCTGGCGAAGGCCAACCTGATCCGCAGGCAGGAGGAGACAGCGGCAACACGCTCGCTGCTGAACACCGCGAAGCTGATGGAGGACAATCCGCTGCTGCTGCGGCTGAAGGAGCTGGAGGCGCTAGAGAAGCTGGTCGAGAAGGTGGGGCGGATCGATCTGCACACCGGCGGCAACGGCGGCGGTGCCGGCCTCGATGCTTTGCTGCAGAACCTCTATCGCCTGAGCCGCGAGAAGCCGGATAACACCTGACATCGGCAGCGTGCTGGTGCGCATCCTGCTGCTTCGATGCTGCGTTCGAAAACAAAAGAGGCGCTCGGAATGTTCCGGGCGCCTCTTTTTTGATTCAGCCGTTGGCCGTCTCAGTGACGATGATCAGCGCAGCGGCGCCTTCAGCGTGCCAGCGCGCTTGGCGGTTTCGGCAGGATACTTCATCTGCACTACTGCCTTTTGCGGCGTGAAAGCATCGCCCACTTCATCCTGCAGCGCTTCGGCCACGATGCGGCCCAGGCAGCCATAACCGGCATCGCTGAGGTGGAAGCCATCGGCCGCCAACAGCTGCTGCGCCGTGTATTGGGCCGAGCTGACCAGATGCTTCATGATCGCATAGCGCCGCAGCACCGGGATGCCGCGTTGCTCCGCAATCTGGCGAATGGAAGCCAGATAGAGCGGGAAGCTGCTGACCTTTTCGGAGCGCGGATAATACTGCATGTCGAGCAGCACGATGTCGATGCCGGCCTGCTGCATCTGCTCGATGCCCGCCACTACGGTGGCGCGGAACTTGTCGAGCGGAACGCCGCGCAGTGCATCGTTGACGCCCGTCTGCCAGATGACCAGCGTGGGCTTGCGCGCGATCACATCCTTTTTGATGCGCTTCAGCATATGCGTGGCGAGCTGACCGCCGACGCCCATGTTCTCGACCTTGATGGTGCTGCCCGGAAAGCGACGGCGCAGTTCTGCCTGCAGCTTTACCGGATAACTGGCGTTGGGGCTGGAGGCGCCAACACCCTGCGTGCTCGATGAACCCAGAGCGATGATGCTGACAGGCTTGCCATCAGCGAGCGCCGCCGTGAACTTCGGTAGCGGCGCTTTGAAACGCACCAGCGTATCCGGTGCTTCACAGGTGGCGTTGGCTGACGCGGGCGAAACCAACGCCAGCGAGACAGCTATGCTTGCAATTGCTGCGAAGGCGCAGCGGATCGACGGACGGTTGCAAACCGGCGCAGCGATGGCACGAAGCCAAAATCGGTGCTGCGGTTGCGCTGCGCTACTATCCATGCAGTCCCCAACAGTATCCCGATACCCACGGTGTTGATCAGGATCTGTAGAGCAAGTCCCTTACCGAGTTCAACCATTACAATCCAACCGATAAATGACAGGATTGTGCCAACGCAGAAGACTTCCAATGAGTGACGGCCACAGCGACCTATAGCCATCGCCCAAGGACGCGTAAGAAACGCACTTTGAGGGGCCATCAGCACCAGAACGAGATAGCCAAGTGCTACAACGTTCATAAGACGCCAAAGAGAGACGTAAGTTTTATCCATATGCCCGAGCGGATTCGCCGCAAGCAAACGCGTCTGTTCCAAGCCCGGAATCTGCGTCCATGGCGCGATAGCGATAAACGCAAAAGCGAGATAAGCAGCAGCGAGCGCAACGAGTGGGCGCGAAGCCTGCACCGTTACTTTGCGCGTGAAGTGCGCCGTCAACGCGCCGACAGTTATGATGAGCTGCCAGGCAAACGGGTTGAATACCCAACCTCGCGAATGCTGCATGCTCGGCAGGTTCATCGTCACCACGTTGGCGACGGCCCACAGACCAAACGACAGCACCAGCGCCTGCCATGGATTGCGATGGATGAGCCAAAGCACAAGCGGCATCCAGAACATCAGCAACACAATGTAGAGCGGCAGGATGTTGAGCAGGTTCGGCTGATTGGCGAGCAACGCCGCCTGCACCGCTGAGCGCAGCGGATCGATAGAGAAGACATGTACGCCGATATTCTTGGCGTATGAGAACTTGCCGAAGTAGGCCGCCGCGAGCGTGAGGCCGATGCCGCAGATAACAATCAGCGCAAGGTGCCAGAAATAAATGTCGCGCACGCGCTCATAGACCCGCAGCGTGCCGGCCTTGAATCCCTGATGCTCGAACGTGCGGCTGTAAGCCAGCACAGCGGAGAAGCCCGCAAGCAGCACGAACACTTCCGCAGCATCCGCGAAACCGAAATTCCGCAGGGTGAATTTCGCGAACACGTTGTCCGGCACGTGATCCACGAAGATGAAGATCAGCGCCAGGCCGCGAAAAAAGTCGATTCTGAGGTCGCGCCGTGAAAGAGAGCTTATTTCGCCCTTCGGCATGGTTCCCACCTAAGCCGCTGATAGGAAAGTGACACCGGAACGGGCACACTGCACGTTCCAGTTAACCCAAACAACGCGACACGACAGTCGCCAGTTCCTGAAAGGTAATTGCGGCGCGACGGGGGCCTCGCAGGACAACCTGCCTTGAGACGACAACCAACTCTGCATAGTCCGACGTCCAATGGCACCCGGAGCGTACTGACCGGAGAGGATCAGCGATTCCGCCTGAACGCCACATGAACCGCGCGTTAGGGATGAAAATCGGGCCATCGCCCGCGCGCGAAATTGTCCAGGGACGAGGCCAACGCAGCCCAGCGAAGCACCTCGCCAACCTGCGTCTCAGCAGCGGTAGACGACCGCGCCACCGGTGAGGCCCGCTCCCGCTGCGCACATCAGCAGCGACTGCCCCGGTTGCACCTGCCCCGCCTCCATCGCCAGTGAGAGCGTGAAGGGTATGGTTGCCGCCGAACTGTTGCCGAAGGCCGCGACGCTGCTCAGCACCCGTTCGCTCGGCATGCCGAGTTGCTTCGACACAGCCGCGATGATCCGGCCATTGGCCTGGTGCGGCACAAGCCAGTCCATCTGGCCCAGCTCGAGCGCCGACATCGCGAGCGCCTTCTGCGATGCATCGGACATCATCTCAACGGCCCGCACGAACACCGCCTTGCCATCGGTGATGGTCATCAGCGTTTCTTCGATAGGCAGGTCAGCGGCGAACGGCCGACGGCTGCCGCCGCCAGCAATCTGGATCAGCCCGTAGGCGCTGCCATCGGTGGCGAGACTGACGCCGAGCACACCGGTGTCGGCGCGATCGGTTGGCAGCAGCACGACGGCGCCAGCGGCATCGGCGAATAAAACAGAGCTGGCCCTCTCCGCCGGATTGATGCGGCGGGAAAGAATGTTCGCCGCCACCACCAGCACGGGCGCCCGGTGAATGCGTGCGAAGCTGTCGCCCAGCGCAAGCGCATAAAGGAAGCCGCCGCAGGCGCCGGCCATGTCGATGCCGCCGGAGTTGGTGAGGCCGAGCTTATGCGTGAGCAGCGGCGCCGATGGCGGTAGCGGATTATCCGGCGTGCTGGTGGCCAGCAGCGTCAGCGCGACGGCAGCGCGATCGATGCCGGCATTACGCAGCGCCATGTCGGCGGCCGGGAAGGCGATGTCGGTGAGCGCCTGCTCCGGCGCTGCATAACGGCGCTCTTCGATGCCGGTGCGCCGCTTGATCCACCCGGGCTCAAGACCCAGGCGCTGTTCGATCTCGGCGTTAGTGACGCGCTGCTCCGGCGCATAATGTCCGGCGCCTGCGATTGTTGTTCCAGCGATGCTCATGCGGTTTGCCTCGCCAGCCAATCCGGCGCGTCGGCAATGGCGCTGTACACGAGATCAAGCTCCTGCCCGGTGATGCAATAGGGGGGCATGACGTAAATGGTATTGCCCAGCGGCCGCAGCAATACGCCGCGCTCAAGGAAGTAGCGCGACAGCGCGGGCGCCACGCTGGCGAGATAACCGCCGTCGGCCACCTTAAAATCAAGCGCTGCGATGGTGCCGAGCTGACGAACATTTTCGAAATGCGGATTGTCTCGGAACGCTGCCAGGCGCGCGGCGTGCGCATCGACCAATGCGGCCAGACGATCGACAACCGGCTCATCGCGCCAGATTTCGAGATTGGCGACCGCAGCCGCGCAGGCGATCGGGTTGGCGGTGTAGGAACTGGAATGGAAGAACATGCGCGAACGGTCATGCGAACGGTGCGCGTCAAAAATCGGCGCCGTGCACAGCGTCGCCGCCAGCGGCATCGACCCGCCGGTGATGCCCTTGGCGAGACACATGATGTCCGGCGCAATGGTAGCAACATCGCACGCCAGCATCCGGCCCGTACGGCCCCAGCCGGTCATCACCTCGTCGGCAATCAGCAGCACACCATGGGCATCGGCGACACGGCGCAATTCACGCAGCACGCTTGCGTCGTACATCAGCATGCCGCCCGCGCCTAGGATCAACGGCTCAACGATCAGCGCGGCAACATCGCCGGCAGCGCACGCGGCTGCAAACGCATCGATGGTGAGCTGCTCGTTGCCAGCGGATGGAAACGGAATGCGCAGCACATCGAACAACAGCGGCTCATATGGGCTGCTGAACACCCCGCGCGCGCCGACCGACATGCTGCCAACCGTGTCGCCGTGATAGGCATGCTCAAACGCAACGATGCGGCTGCGCGCTTCGCCAATGTTGCGGAAGTAGCCGAGCGCCATTTTCAACGCGACCTCGACCGACGTTGAGCCGCTGTCAGAAAAAAAGACGTGTTCAAGTCCGCGCGGCGCAAAATCAATCAGGCCGCGGGCCAGCGTCTCGGCGGGCTCGTGCGTGAAACCGGCGAAGATCACCTGATCCAGCGTCTGCGCCTGCTGCGAAATGGCATCGACAATTTTTGGATGGCAGTGCCCGTGCGTGATCACCCACCACGACGAAATCGCATCCAGCAACTTCGTGCCGTCGCGCGTTTCAAGCCAGGCGCCGGAAGCTGACGCAATCGGCATCATCGACGGCAGCAGGCCGTGCTGCGTGAATGGATGCCAGATCGGACTGCCGGACCTGTTCGTCATGGCGCGGACGGGTGCGCAGACGATGGCGGCGCAACAGGAGCAGCTGCGATAAAATCAGCGGTACGGAAGTTGGCAGCAAATGCAGCGGAAAGCGAGGCGGGCGAAAGCTCATCGAGATGCGGCAGGCGACCCAAGCGACGCGTGCCGCCCATGGTGACAATGGTGCTTTCCGAATCCGACATGCTGTCGCCAATGAAAGCGACGCCGAGCAACGGAACGCCACGACGCTGCAGTGCTTCGATGGACAACAGGCTGTGATTGATTGTGCCCAGCCGGGTTGAGGCGACGAGCACGACTGGCAATTGCCAGCGCGCATAAAGATCAAGCTGCAGGTAGTCACGCCGCAGCGGCACCATCAAACCACCGGCGCCTTCAATGACAAGCGGTGTGCCACGGGGCGTGGCGGGAATGGCCGAAAGAGTTTCGACGTCGATCTCTATGCCATCGCGCTCGGCTGCAAGATGCGGCGATGCCGGCGTCTTCAGACGATAGGTTTCAGGCAGAATGTTTTCCCTATCGGCCGCTGCCAGACGGCGAACGGTTTCGCTGTCGGTCGGTCCGGACAAACCAGCTTGCACCGGCTTCCAGTAAGCGCCGCCCAGGGCCGAAACCAATGCAGCTGAAAACACCGTCTTGCCGATGCCCGTATCGGTCCCCGTCACGACGATTGTCGCGCTCATGACTGCAGCCTCTCCAACTCCTCGGCGAGCGCATCGATCACAGCGGCGACCTGCGCTTCATCAACGTTCAACGTCAGCATCAGGCGTAGTCGCGCGGTGCCCTCCGGCACGGTTGGCGGACGCACGGCGCGGATGTCGAACCCACGCTGCTGCATGGCGGAGGCAAGACGCGTTGCGCGCTCGTCCGAGCCGACAATGACAGGCTGAATATGCGTGCCGGAAACCGGCAGACCGCAACGCTCGTTCAATCGCGCGCCAGCAAACGCAACCAGCGCAGCCAGCTTATCGCGCCGTGCCGCGCCGAAGCGGCTGACAAGCAGAGACGCGCGCACAACCGATGTAATCAGCGGCGACGGCGCAGTGGCATAAATGAAGGGGCGCGATCGATTGATGATGTAGTCGCAAAGGATTTTGGGGCCGGTGACCAGCGCACCCATGGCGCCCAGCGCCTTGCCGCACGTGTGCAGAGCGACGACGTTTTCGCGCCCTTCAAGCGCCGCACCCAGCCCCCGCCCCATTGGCCCCATAACGCCGGTGGCGTGTGCTTCGTCGATGACGAGAACACCGCTGTGGCGGTCGGCAATGGCGATGAGCTCATCCAGCGGCGCGGCATCGCCGTCCATGCTGTAAAGGCTCTCAACAGCAATCCAGGGCGTGCCCGTGCCACCGTTGGCGCGCCAATGCGTGATCGCGTCCTCGACCGCCTGGGCATCGTTATGACGGGCCGGGACGCAATCCGCTTTGCCCAGCCGCATTCCATCGTGAACCGATGCATGGATCAGTTCGTCGTAAACAACCAGATCGCCGCGCTGAGGCAGCGTTGAGAAGATCGCAAGATTGGCCAGAAAGCCACCGCCGAAAAACAGCGCGCACTCAGCACCAAAGAATGCTGCCGCTTCTGCTTCCAGCGCTTCGTGTTCGCGATCGTTACCGCGCAACAGCCGCGATCCGCCGGAGCCAATGGAAACATCGCGCAGCACAGCTGAACGCGCAGCATCGCGCAACTCAGTTGAGCGCGCGAGTGCGAGGTAATCGTTAGAGCTGAAATCAAGGCCGGTTGCCGGTGCGAGCGCCCGAAGGCGCCCGCGTCGCGTCAGCGCTTCAAGCGCACGCTCATGGCTCTTGTACATCGCCCTGCTCGCCCGCTCCGTTCTTGAGTTCGAGCGGCTTCAAGCCCAGCTTTTCAAACAGCACGGCATCGCTGTCTTCGCCGGGGTTGTCAGTTGTCAGCAGCGTGTCGCCAATGAAGATGGAATTGGCGCCGGCGAAGAAACACAGAGCCTGCGTCTCGTCGCTCATCTCGGTACGGCCAGCGGACAGACGGACAAACGACTGGGGCATCATGATGCGTGCAAGTGCGATGGTGCGCACGAAATTGATACCGTCGATCTTTTCCGCATCCGCCATCGGCGTACCCGGAATGGGGATCAGCATGTTGATCGGCACGCTTTCCGGATGCTCGGGAAGGTTGGCCAGCGTCAACAGCATGTCGACGCGATCTTCCGGCTCCTCGCCCATGCCGACGATGCCACCACAGCAGACCTTGATGCCGGCCTCACGCACACGCGACAGCGTATCGAGGCGATCGGCGAACGTGCGCGTCGTGATGACCTTGTCGTAGTAGCGCTCGGACGTGTCGATGTTGTGGTTGTAGTAATCGAGACCGGCGTGCTTGAGCTGCATGACGTCATCGTCGGACAACATGCCGAGCGTCATGCAAGTCTCCATGCCCATCTCCTTCACGCCCTCAACCATCGCGCACAGCGTTTCCATGTCGCGGTTCTTGGGCGAACGCCACGCAGCACCCATGCAGTAGCGGGTAGCGCCCTGCTCCTTGGCCTTGCGCGCTTCGGAGAGAACGCGCTCCACCTGCATCAGCTTGCTGGCCTTGAGGCCGGACGAGTGATGCGCTGACTGGCTGCAGTAACCGCAGTTTTCCGCACAGCCGCCGGTCTTGATCGACAGCAGCCGGCTGCACTGCACAGAGTTGGGTTCGAAATATCGACGGTGAATCGTGTGAGCCTTGAACAACAGGTCGTTGAACGGCGCATCATAAAGAGCCTGCGCTTCCTCGCGTGACCAGTCATGGCGCACCGAGCGGTCGGCAGATTGGCTCGTCCCTACGGATGCATGGGACGTCCGCAGCTCCATTATTTGCATAAAGCTTCCTCCAAGGCCGGCCATCTGCAGCCAACAACGCCCCGTTGTTTGCACCGGGCTGAAAATACCCGCAAGGGCGAAAGGACGAACCGATACGCTGTGTCGCCAATAATACTTGTAGCCGCCGCTTGCTCCGAGCGAAACGCAGCCTCTGCCGCAACCCCAGATCATCAATCCGGACTACCAAACAAAAACAATCGAAACATGGAACATAGTTAACGTAACAACATTTGCGCCGTGCACGTATTAGTTTTGCGGGGCGCATGTCGATATTGCGCCCGCGTGTCGCACCTTTAAGTTGAGTAGCTGAAATAGACGTGGACAACCCCAGTGCAACATGACCTAATGCGGGTTATAGTTAATCGCGATTATTATACAGTACTTCGAAGTGCACATGGTTTTGAAGATAATGGCGTACGCGTCATATGCACTGCAAAGGTTTCGTATTTCGCGTTGCCGGACATTGGCGGGCCAGAGGCGGGGCCAACAAATGCTCCATAGTTCCTTTGGCTCGGAGGCAAGTCACTCAAACCTTCGAGGCTCCCTATGACAGCGGTAGGACGGTTCTCCACACGGCCCCTTTATCTGCAAGTTAAGGACACCCTGATCCAACGCATTGCGGCAGGCGCGTGGAAACCGGGAGCGGCAATTCCGAACGAAATTGAGCTTTCGCGAGAATTGGGAATAAGCGTCGGCACGGTGCGCAAAGCACTGGATGAAATGGAATGCGAGCGGCTGATTTCCCGACGCCAGGGCCGCGGTACATTTGTAATAGATCAAACTTCCAACGAGCATGCCGTCCGCTTCAGCAATATCCGCGAGCGCGACGGATCAAAAATAGTTGGCGATGCAGAAAGCTCGTCTGTGCTCGAAGGCACCGCAAGTGAATGCGAGGCGCGCAACCTACAGTTGCGAATTGGCGAACCGGTTTATCGGATACGCCGCGTTCTTTCTCACAAAGGCGCACCATTGCTGACTGAAGAATCAACCGTTTCGCAGTCGCGCTTTCCCGGCCTTTCACATGCCGATGACATTTCACCTAGCATTGTCGTGCTTTCCCATCACTACGGTGTGCTGCTGGGGCGCGCTGAAGAAAAGGTCGCCGTCACAACAGCGAGCGATGTCGACGCACAATTACTGAAGGTGGCCGAGGGCACACCGCTGCTTACGCTGGACAGCATAGTGTTTGCGATCGACGGAAAGCCGGTTGAGTGGCGGCAAGCCAAGTGCAATCTGGCCGGCTATCACTACTACGCTGAAATGAATTAGCCCGCCTGTAGGTTAATTTATTTTGTACTTTGCAATGCACGGATATGTTTGAAGACTTACTTCGCTAGGCCTAGCGCTAGCGCTCGTGCAATCGCACGAAATACGTAAGTGTTGTCAACGCGTCCGCGAAAAGCATCCGCGCCGGGGCCGTCTGCGGTCAGCAGGACGTCATCGGCTGCGTGAACTCCGCTGCGTGCAGTAATCGGGAGATTGCCGATCTTTCGGGCTTCCCCCGGCGCGCAATAGGTTGGGGTCTCAGCCGCAGCCGCCTTTTCTCCTCGCCGATCCCCTGCGCGCGCTCCCGCCGCACCAGCAGCAATGGTCGGAACGTTCTCCCCACCAAGGTGAGGACGCCCGGCATCGCAGTGGTCGGGATAGGCGGCGAACACCATCGCCAGTCGCCGCTCGACATCAACGCGCGGCGGATAGCCAGCTTCGTCCGGCGCCGGGTAATCCGGAAAGCCGGCGGACGCATAGGTCTGCAGCCGCTCGCGCAGTTCATCGCCCTTGCGGTCGTCATACGTGCCGATGATCGACACCGGATGCGCGTGATCGGGCACGACGATCACGAGTGCATCATTGCTGCGGGCCGCATATTCCTTGGCCACTGCCACTGCGTTATCGAACATGATGGTGTCGTAGACCGCGCGCTCCCAATCGAGCGAATGGCTGTATTTGTCGATGCGCCCAGCTTCAACCAGAAGCAAGAAGCCCTGATCATTGCGCGACAGCACCTGCAACGCCGCGCGAACGCTGTCGGTAAGATCCGGCTGATCGGGGAATTTGGCGACCGTGCCCTTCTTCAGAAATCGGCGATCAAGCGCGCCATCGATGTTGCGATCATTGAACAGCCCCAGCAGCCGGCGCGTTTCAGGCCGTGCCGCGACATCGCCAAGCGTCGTTGCAGTATCGACGAACGCATATCCGGCATGCTGAAATTTCTGGATGTAGTCCTGACCGTCGCGACGCTTGCCACGATCAACGCCAGCCGGCCGGAAGAATTGCGCACCACCGCCAAGAACAACATCGGGCTGCAGACCGAAGTACATCTCCACGATGTCTTCATAATCTGAACGGGCGCGCGTGTGCGCGACAAATCCAGACGGCGTTGCGTCCTGGATTTCAGTGTCAGTTACGATGCCAACGGCCAATCCAAGCTTGCGCTTTGCAAGCTCGGCGATCGTCTCGAACTGCGGATGCTGATGGTTCTCGCGATTCGACGCGCAATAAACACCCAGCGCATTCACGCACGACTTATGTCCGGTTGCATAGGCGGTGATCGAATTCGCACTGTCGGTCACGATTGAATCAGTACCGGAGGTTGAAACCAGCGCCATGTTGGACATCGAGTCCATCGCAAGCTCGCCGTGATATTTGCCCTGCGAGATGCCCTTCGACAGCATGCGCGCTGCCGTTCGGTGCGCGATTGAAAGACCATCTCCGACCAGCAAAATGACGTTGCGGGCAAGCCTGCCATCGGGCGTGCCGAACACATCCCACGTGACGCGCGCTGTTGAACCACCGGCCGATGCTTCGACGACAACCGGCCCGCTACCGGACAGTTCAGCATTCCTGATCCAGTAGGCAGTCCGCGCAGCTCCGTCCTCGCGCTCGACAACGGTCGCTTCCTTGCCAAGCACCTTGCCCGCGTCTTCGCCGTTGATGATTACGCGCAGATCGCCCGCTGGCGGCGCTCCGGGAAACTCGACCTTCAGATCGAATTTGGCGCCTTGCAGTATCTGCGCCCGGTCTATCGGGTAAATCGTTTGGGCGGCGGCCACGCCACTCCACACCAGCGCCGCAATGACGATTACGAGGCGAACGGGCGATGTCATCGGGCCTAATTCCGTTGAGACATGGAACTCCAGCTTCGCGCTTAGCCCGCGTGAATGAAGGCTATGTGACAGCAACCCAGCGTCATTTTTGCTCCGCCATAGGATCATTGGTAACTATTTGGTAATGAATAGTATCGGCAAGCATTGAAATAGATCGGATTCGATTCAACTCTCGCGCATCGCCAGCAGGGGAAGTTCGTGGGGGGCTGCGATGAGAGAAGACAAAAAGCAACGGCTGTTCGAGCTGCTGCGATCGAATGAAATTCTGAAAATCAAAGGCTACTCGCTGGCCTATGACGGCGGCGGCATCATTGTCGATCGCGCCGGCCATGTGCATGGCATCTGGAGCCACGATGCGCGCAGCTATACGTGGATCTCACCTGGCAACACTGAGCCGCGCTTCCGCACTGAAGATGTGAGGTCGGCCGTGCTCTATACCGTGGTGGTGCTCGCGCAAACGTGATGAGCGCGCACGAACCCGCCTGTGACGCTCCGGTCCTAGATCCCAGACCAGCGTCAGTTCGCTTCTTCGGGCAGATCCGGCAGCGGAACGATCGCAATGCCTTCTTCCAGAAGACTACGAACTTCGTCCGCCGAAGCCGTGCCTCGGATCGCACGCTGTTCAACTTCGCGATAGTGGATCGCGCGTGCTTCGTCCGGGAAGCGGTCGCCCACGTTTTCCGATTGCGCCTCAACCATCTGGCGCACTTCCCGCATCAACGCGCGAACCTTGGCCGCGGTATCTTCGTTCGGTGAAGGCATTTCTGCAGAACGGCCGCTTACGGCGACATTGGGCGCCATGATCGATTTTTCGACCTTGCGGCTAGCACATACCGGACAGACAACATCGCCTGCTGCCGCCTGGGCATCATATGATGCGCTGGAAGCAAACCACGCTTCAAACTCGTGGTCGCCTGCACACCTGAGACTGTATCTGATCACGTCGCAGCACCGCCCTGACGTGGAGGCGGCGACTTGACCAGATCGAACGGACGATCATTGCGCAGCGATGGCACCTGCTGGCGAATTTGCTCAAGCCGCAGAAGATCGATGTCGGCAACGATAACGCCGGGCTCGACATCGCCCTCGCCCAGAATTTCACCCCACGGCGAAATGATGAGGCTGTGCCCAAATGTTTCGCGGCCGTCTTCGTGCTTGCCGCCCTGCGCCGCCGCGAACACATAGCATTGGCACTCAATCGCCCGCGCCCGCAGCAGTGTATGCCAGTGCGCGGCGCCGGTTGGCCGGGTGAATGCAGCCGGAACCGCCAGGAATTGCGCGCCGCCGTGCGCAAGCGTGCGATGCAGGTGCGGGAAGCGCAGATCGTAACAGATCGTCATGCCCAATCCGCCCCACGGCAGCTGCGCCAGAACCGCAGTTTTACCGGGCTCGTAACTGGCGCTCTCGCGATAGCTCTCGCCGTTCGCGAGATCGACATCGAACATATGGATCTTGTCGTAGCGGGCGACGATCTCGCCTGCGGGCGAAAACAGGATGGAGCGATTTACGGGTTTTCCAGCCTCGCCCAGCAGCGCCAGAGAGCCGATGTGCAGCCACACACCCAGCTCCCGCGCCAGCTCGCCGAAGCGATGAATTGCCGGGTTGTCAGCTTCCGGACGCAACGCATCCGGCAAGCGGGTGCGATCGATCTCCAGAATGTTGGTCATCTCAGGCGTCTGGATGTATTGCGCGCCATCACCCGCCGCCTGCCGGATCAGGGCACACGCAGCGTCAATATTCGGCGCGACGGTTCTGCCCGAACACATCTGCACGAGGCCGACGCGAAACTTCTCTGGCGCGACCGACATCGGATGCCACCTTCGTGAAATTTGGTTTGCTGCCGCCGTCTGATTGCTACACGGCGAGCAATCCGTCCAGCTTGCCGTCGCGGTCGAGGGCATAGAGATCATCGCAACCGCCGACGTGCTGATCGCCGATCCAGATCTGCGGGACCGTATGCCGGCCGCCGGCCTTCTCGCGCATCTGCGCCCGCACGTCCTGCTGGCTGGCGTCGATTTCCTCAAACGCGGTGATGCCCTTCTTGCGCAGCAGCTCTTTGGCCATGTGGCAATAAGGGCAAAAACGGGTGGTATAGACGGTGATCTTTGGCATGGGCTTAAGATGCGTCCCCTTTCATGCGCCCGCCCGCTCTAGAGTCATTCAGCGGTTTCGTTGAAGCACTCTAAGCGACGACGCACCGCCATTTTAATGCTTTCGCGGCGCGGCGCAAATCGCGACGAATACTAGACATTTCCGGAAAAGAATTGCCGCGAACCGGGCAACGGTTTCCTGGGTGATCTCAGGGCGGCAGCAGCGCCTCGTCGGTAACGATTGCCAGCGCCAGAACATCCACCCGCGCGGCGCCGGCATTCTTCAGGGCGCGGGCGCACGCACGGACCGTTGCGCCGGTGGTGATAACGTCATCCACCAGCACGATCCGGGCGCCTTCAAGTTTACCGCGCGCGCTGGCGGAAACCGCGAAGGCGCCGGCGACATTATCGCGACGCTGCACACGCGTAAGCCCCACCTGCGGCTGCGTTTTCCGGCTGCGGACGAGGGCCGCCGGCAAGTACCGCAGCCCCGTATTGCGGGCAATCTCCTGTGCCAGCACCGCCGATTGATTGAACCGACGCCCGAGCAGACGCCAGCGGGTGAGCGGCACCGGGATCAGGGCATCGGCATCTGACAGCAGTTCGGCCCCAGCCGACGCCAGGACACGCCCGAAAAACTGGCGCCCGCCGTGCTGGTCGCGAAACTTCAGGCCGTGCACCAACTCGCGCATGACGCCGTCAAAACGGGCGACAGCACGGGCGCGGTCATATTCGGGCGGGTCGGCAGCCGCTGCAGCGGATATGGCCGGGGCACCGATATCGATGGCGAGCGGGGTGCCGAGGCGGTCGCAAACAGGCTGGCGGATAAAATCGACCCGGCTCCAGCATTGCGCGCACAGCGCCCCGTGCTGGGCGATCGGAGCATGGCAGGCCAGACACAGCGGCGGCACGAGAAAATCCGACACCGCGCGCGCGGCCCGGCGCATCGGCGCAGTTGTGCTATTCCATGCTGCAGACATAGGTTAAGGCCGAAATTCAGCAAGTTGCCATCTCTCCGATGGTAACGTGCCGGCACGCGAGAGGCGACACGCTTTTAATTCGGCCGCACGCAGGGCCGTCATCGATCCGGATTTAGCCGTTGCAATCCCAGCCCGAACCCTCCCGCATTTTCGACCGCCCGCTGCTGGCCCGGCGGCGGCGGCGCTTTGCCGGCCGCGTATCCGAGCACGACTTTCTGCTCCAGCGGGTAGCGGACGATCTGGCCGAGCGGCTGGCAATCGTGCGGCGTACGCTGCCGTTGGCGGCGAATATCGGCGCGCATCACGGCTTGTTGAGCGAACGTATCCGTGGGCTGGCGGGGGTCGAACGGATCATCGATCTCGACCCGGTGGCAGCGCTGCTGGCGCGGAGCCCGGCCGACCTGCGCGTCGTTGCCGACGAAGAAGCGCTTCCCTTCGGCGACGGCACGCTCGACCTGGCGGTGTCGGCGCTGTCGCTCCAGCTCGTCAACGATCTGCCGGGTACGCTGATCCAGATCCGCCGCGCATTGCGGCCGGACGGGCTGTTACTGGCTTCCGTGCTCGGCGGCACAACACTGCATGAGCTGCGCGCGGCTTGGCTGGCGGCGGAGGCTGAAGTTTCGGGCGGCGCATCACCGCGCGTAGCTCCATTCGCCGACGTGCGCGACATGGGTGCGCTGCTGCAACGGGCTGGCTTTGCGCTGCCGGTGGTCGATTCCGAAACCGTGACCGTCACCTATTCCGATCCGCTCAGCCTGATGCGGGAAATCAAGGCGATGGGCGCCAGCAACATGCTTATCGCGCGGCGCAAGACGCCGGTGACGCGAAGCCTGTTGCTGCGCGCAACGGAGATTTACATCGAACGCTATGCGCAATCCGATGGCCGCATTCCGGCGACGTTTGAAATCCTGACGCTGACCGCGTGGGCACCGGACGAAAGCCAGCCTAAACCGCTGCGGCCCGGATCTGCGTCGGCGCGGCTTGCGGAAGCATTAGGCGTGCCGGAACGGAAGCTGGACGAATAGCAGTTGGTATTGCTGCCGACTGAAGCATGGCTCTAGGCCGCGCGCCCCGGCACACACCGCACGCGCATCGCGTTGACTACTGTAGCGGTTAGCGGAGCAGATCACGCAATGCCGGAATGAGCGGCACATCGGCGGGCGGCATCGGATAATCCTTCAGCCGTGTCGCCCTAACCCATGCAAGCTCCTGCCCCTCCAGCGCGGCAACCATGCCGTCCCACTGCCGGATCAGAAACAGCGGCATCAGCAGGTGAAACTTCTCGTAGGTGTGGCTGGCGAAGGTGATCGGGTGCAGGCACTCGGCGCAGACATCAATGCCCAGCTCCTCGAACAGTTCGCGCCGTAATGCAGCTTCCGGCGTCTCGCCCGGCTCCACCTTGCCGCCAGGAAACTCCCACAGGCCGGCCATGTCCTTGCCGGGCGGGCGACGGGTGAGAAGTATCCGATTATCGGTATCGACGAGCGCCGCTGCTGCGACGAGGAGTATGGGCTGGCTCATAAAGCCAGCCCATACTCTAGGACGCGCCTGCTGCATAGGGGAACTGGGAGGTTGCTCCCTTAGGCGGCGCCAAAGGACAGGCGTCGTAGGCCGTCTGCCCAATCTTTTTTTTGCGACCTGCACTTCAGACAGGCCGCGCAGGGTTTACGCCGAGTAGCGCGCGCAGCGCTTCGAACTTCTGCACCTGCTCCGGAATAAGCTCCCGGTTCTCATCACGGCCGACGAAGATCTTGAACACAGCTTCGCCCGCGCCGTTATAAAACTGCACCGACATGCTGATGCGCTTCAAACCGCGTGCAACGAATGCAATAGCCTTGCAGTTGTCAGCCTTGATGTGACCGCCGATCGGGCTGTCGCCATGGATGTTGTAATAGCCATGGCCGAACGTGCCCTGCGGAACCTTGCCGGTGCACTCAAGCACGATATCGCTATTGTGAATGAGGAACAGAACATCGCCCCACGAGGAGATGTCCTGCATGATGTCGGCAAAGGCATCGCCTGAAACGACCACGCCCTGATCGGCCGGCAAATTGCGCACAACCTCCAGCGTGCTGACGCCATATTCGCGCGCGATCTGCTCCAGCAGATCTCCGGCACCGGCGGCGACACGCTCCGCCAGCGGCGGACGTTCAGTTGTGGCGGCTGCAGCGGTTTCCATGATCTCAGCTCCGCCGATTATTCCGCCGCCACGGGCGTCTTGGAGGTGCCGTCGTTCGTCTGCTCCATCAGAACGGTGAAGCCTTCGAATTCCGGATGACCAACATAAAGCGGCTTCACGTCACCGCTGCCCGCGCGTGCATGCGCCTTGCGGAACTGCTCCGACTTGGTCCAGGCCTCGAAGTCTTCCTTGGAGCGCCAGACAGTGTGGGAGGAATAAAGCACATGGTCTTCGCGCTCCGGCCCCTTGAGCAAATGGAACTCAACAAAACCGGGCAGCTCGTGCAGATGCGTCTCGCGCGAAAGCCAGACGTGCTCGAAGTCTTTTTCGGAACCCTTCTGCACCTTGAAGCGGTTCATGGCGATGAACTTGGACATTCTATTTGCCTCCCATGGGCGTGTTGAACTCACATCGGCGGATACATGGTACCCGCCGATGTCGATGCCTAGGTGTCGCTGACATATGCCAACAGGTTTATCACGGCATCAAGCCGAGCCAACCCTGTCAGAACTGCGCGCGCGTGGTGAGAAGGAACGTACGTCCGCGGCCGCTTGCGGGTGACGGGGGGCAAGCTCCCGGAATAAACGAACCGCAAGATGACGACGGCGCAGTACCCAGGATAGGCGTGTACGTCGCGTCGAACACGTTGGTCACCGTGCCACCGAACGTAATGCTTTCCGAGTAACGGTAGTTCGCAAACAGATCCATCAGATCATATCCCGGACTGCGGCCGCTTGCATTTGCTGGGTCTTCAGCACTGGAGACAAAGTACCCACGTGCGCCGATCTCAAGATCCTGATCGAAGAAGCGCAAGCCGCCGGTCAGAACGAGGTTGTTGTCCGGCATGAACTGACTGGCGCCAAACCCCGGCGTCTGCGCCGGAAGCTTGCTATTAAGATAGGTGTAGGTCATGCCAGCAAACAGGAAGCCTGCATCGTAATTGCCCTGCAGTTCAACACCGCTTACCTCGCTGGTGCCAGGAGCATTGCAGAAATAGAACACGGCCCCCATGCAGGTGACGATGTAGTTTTCGATGTCCATATTAAAATAGGCGGCCTTGAAGCCGAACCTGTCGTTCGCAGTGAAGATCCGATCCTGCAGAATATTGGCGCCAATCTCGAAACCTTTGGACACCTCTGCGTTCAGGAACGGATTGGCAATGTAGCTTGCAGATCCGCCGCCAGGATGATCACCGCCGACGAGCATTTCCGTAACCGTCGGTGCGCGCATGGTCTCAGAATACGTGCCGTAGACTTGCAGCCAATCCAGTGGTTTTGCAGCAAGGGTGATCTTCGGGTCGATGCGGCCGTCATTCTTGTCGACCGTATAGGCACCTATTGGCATCGGCCCGCCAGCAGCGATGACCGTACCATTGCCTTCGATGCCATAGAAATCGTATCGCAAGCCGACGATCAGATCGAGAATACCCCGGGAGAAGGTGGTTTCAGAGAACACACCACCAACCGAGTTCTGTCCCGCAGGGTTCACTGCACCTCTCGTGACCCTGAAGTCGTCAACGAAATACTCAACACCGTATGTTGAGCTGACGCGAACGTCTCCCAGGTAGAAGCGGGAGGTATTGGAGATGTCGAAGCCCGCGCCCTTATCTTCGATTTTGCGGCCGGCCTGGGTAGCAACGGCGTTCAGCCCGCGGAGATACGTCATCTCAACGTTGCTGTACTGCACACCCATGTTCAGATTGACGAGCTGATTGTCGGAGGGCGCATATCTGAAGCGCGACGTCACAATGCTCGAGCGTAGATTCTGGTAGTAGGAATTGGCCGAGAAGTCGTTGTCGTAGAACACACCGCCGACGTCGAGGCGCGCTTCCGGCGAGAAGTAGCCATAGCCTTTCACGAGTCCTGAGACGATGTCCTGATCGGTAAACGGCACGGTTTGACCGCTGCCGTTTTTGTAGTTGCTCTGATTTGTTTTCGCGATGGCCGCGGCCACGCCGACACTTTCGGTCCGCATACCGGCAGCAATCATCTCCGACCAGCCAACTCCGTTGCTGCCCCACGACACCGCGGTCAACACGCCGGAATCCTGACCATCCTTGATGATGTCGGAAACGCCTAAAGTGCGGAAGTTTGCAGCACCCGCCAGCGCACCGGCGCCACCGGCGGTTGAGATTGCGCCACGTTGAATATCGATGCCTGCAAGCAGCATCGGATCGACGTAGGTGAAGCCACCGGCTTCATGGCCAAGAAAGCGGAAGTTCTGGCGGACGCCGTCAATCATCATGTTGACGCGGCCCATGCCCTCGAAACCGCGGATATTGACTGCGATGCCAGGATTGCCAGCGCTCTCACGCGTGAACGTGCCAGCTTGTGCGCGCAGTACGTTATCAAGGCGAGTTTGGCCGAACGTGTCGATTTCGCCCACGCCCACCACACTGACGCCAGCGGGTACCGTGTAAGGTATCTCGGAGGCTTGGATGGTGCTCTCGTTTGCAGCCGCCGACGCGTTAAACTGCTGCTGTTGCGGAGGTTGTGTCGCAACAGTAGCCGGAGCTGCCTTCTTCGCCGCTGCCTTCTTCTGTGCAGGCTTCTTTGCCTGATTTCCCTCAACTGTCAGCGGCGGAAGCTGATTTTCCTGAGCGGACGCATCGCTGCTTACATTTACTGCGATGGCAGACACGCCAAGCAGAAGCAAAGCTCGCACAAGCTGCCGTCCGGCAGGAGTACGACGCACCGCGGCTCTGGCCGTGTCTGGCTTATTGCACTCTGAGACAAGTGTGGGCGAGATCACAGCCGCGATCTCGCTCGTAACGCTACGCGCATGCATCATTCCAAGCCCCCAATCAATTTCTAACGGACTGGCTGGCTCGTGCACGCAACGCGTACTGGCGGGCTTGTCTCGTACCGGTGCATTCCCCAAGGACTGCGGGACGCACCACAATCCGGCGTACCGGACTTGTACAAGTTAACGTTTTATGACTATTAAAGTCAAGAAATGTGTTCGGGCGCAAATCTGCCACAAACGCCGCACCGCTCGCATTTTGAGGCCATCTTCAAAAAAGCCATGGAGCGCAGGTCATGAAGGCCGCTGCCAAAGAAGAAACCTATCCCGATGCGGCCGTAGAACATATTACAGGCTCTAAAGGCGAACGCAAAGTACGCGTTGCGGTGACGGATATTCTGAAAGGCGGCCGCGAGGCCATACTTGAGCACGACGGCATGGAGTACCGTCTGCGCATCACCGCCAACGGCAAGCTCATCCTGACAAAGTGAGATATCAATGTTTCGCAGCTATCTGATACGCGCTTGCGCCTCTTCCCTCCTGCTTGCATCTGGCATTGCCCTGTCGGCAACTTCTACGCTGGCCGATCAATCGATCCTGGATGGCAGCGGGCGCGACGTAAAAGTGAGCGACACGTCACGCATTCTCTCCGTCGGCGGCGATGTAACCGAAATTCTCTATGCGCTGCGCGCCGATGACAAAATCATCGCCATTGATTCAACAAGCCAGTTTCCCGGCGACGCGCTGCAGAAGAAGACCGATGTAGGTTATCTGCGCGCACTGTCTGCCGAGGGTGTGCTTTCAACCAATCCTTCAGTCATCATTGCCTCATCGGATGCCGGCCCGCCTCCGGTCATTGAGGTGCTGAAGTCATCGTCTGTGCCTTATGTGGTGGTGCCCGATGACAAGACGCCTGAGGGTGTGGCCAACAAGATCCGCTTCATCGCGAAAGTTGTCGGCCTGGAAGCCGCAGGCGAAGCTCTGGCTAAAGATGTCGAGCGCGACTTTGCGCTGCTGGCAGAGCAGCGCGCCAAGATTACGAAGCCGAAGCGCGCGCTGTTCGTGCTGAGCGTGCAGAGCGGCAAGGCCACCATTGGCGGCGCGGGAACCGGTGCCGATGCGATGATCCAGCTTGCCGGCGCGGTGAATGCCGGAGCTTCGGTGCCGGGCTATAAGCCCATGACCGATGAAGCCGGCGTCGAGCTTGCACCGGACGCAATCCTAACCATGCAGCACAGTGCTGGTGGCATGCCATCCGATCGCATAAAAACCGTCCCGTCACTCGCGGGCAGCCCAGCCATGAAAAATGGCGAGATCATCGAGATGAACGGCCTTTACCTGCTCGGTTTCGGACCACGCTGTGCGCGCGCTGCCCGTGAGCTGATGGCCGCGCTTTATCCCGAGCTGGTGCAGAAGAAGGCGAGCGCTGCCGAATGACGAGTGAAGCGCTTCACCTCTCGGGCAGCCGGGCGGGGAAAACCCACCGCATGAGCCCTGCCCAAGTCATCATTGGCAGCGCTGTGCTCCTGGCTGTTGCAATAGTTGCGTCGCTTTCCCTTGGGCCCACCGGCATCACACTGTCATCGTTGCCGCGTGTGCTCTCCGCCGCTATCAGCGGCACAACCGATGCCACCATCGCCCGCGAACAACTGGTGTTGCTGGATATCCGGCTGCCGCGCACATTGCTCGGCATCTTCGTCGGCGCGAGCCTGGCGATTGCCGGCGCCATCATGCAGGGCCTGTTCCGCAACCCGCTGGCTGATCCTGGCCTCGTCGGTGTGTCATCGGGCGCAGCACTCTTCGCCGTCGCAACCATCGTGCTGGGCAATGGTATTGCCGCGCCGATACTCGCGCCCCTCGGCATCTACGCATTGCCTGTTGCCGCGTTCTTCGGCGGCATGGTGACGACGCTGATACTTGTCACGATCGCCGGACGTCACGGTCAGCTCATGATTGGCACCTTGCTGCTTGCGGGCATCGCGCTTGGTGCTCTTTCAGGTGCGCTAACCGGCCTGCTCGCATACGCCAGCGACGACCGCCAGCTACGCGACCTCACCTTCTGGTCCATGGGTAGCCTCGGCGGTGCAAACTGGCCCAAGATTCTTGCCATACTGCCATTCGGCATTTTGATTGCACTGCTGACGCCGCTGCTGATCCGCGGCCTCAACGGCTTCCTGCTGGGCGAAGCCGAAGCGTTTCACCTGGGCATCAACGTCGAGCGCACCAAACGCATCGCGATTGTGGCCACCGCCGCGTCCGTCGGCGCCGCCGTCGCGATGGCTGGCGTCATCGGCTTCATCGGCATCGTGGTGCCGCATATCATTCGCCTGCTCGCCGGGCCGGATCATCGCGTCGTGCTGCCGGGCAGCGCGCTGTTTGGCGCGGCGCTGCTGCTGTTTGCCGACATCATCGCGCGGCTCATCGTACGCCCGGCGGAGCTGCCCATCGGCATCGTGATGGCTGCGATAGGAACGCCCGTGTTCCTGCATCTGGTGATGAAACGCGGCATCGGCGGCTCGGAGTAGACAATGCTGACTGCACACGCCGCCGCGTTTCAGATCAACGGCAAGACGCTCGTCTCCGACATCAACATGGCGATCCCGCCGGGCAAGCTGGTTGCACTTGTCGGCCCGAATGGTGCTGGCAAATCCACGCTGCTGAAGCTGCTATCGGGCGAGATCAAGCCAACCTCAGGTGCGATCACGCTGGACGGCCGCGCGCTGTCCAGCTTCACCGCGCTGGATCTGTCCCGCCGTCGCGCCGTCGTGCCGCAATCGACGGCACTCTCGTTTCCGTTCAGCGTGCGCGAAGTGGTTCTGCTGGGCGCAACCGTTCCCGGCTTCGCAGAGCCACCGGAGCATATCGAGCGCATGGCGCTGGACTGCCTGCGCACTGTGGGCCTGCTGGCGCTTGAACATCGCCTGTTCACCAATCTTTCCGGCGGCGAACGCCAGCGCGTACACATTGCGCGCGCGCTCTTGCAGCTTGCGATGGCGAAGCGCGCTGAAAACGAACCGGGCATTCTGTTGCTGGATGAGCCGACCGCCAGCCTCGATCTCGCCCATCAGGGCGTTGTGCTGGAAGAGGCCCTGGAGCAGGCGCGCAAGGGGCTTGCGGTTATGGCCATTCTGCATGACCTCAATCTGGCCGCCGTGTTTGCCGACGAACTCGTGCTACTCAGTGCCGGGCGGATAACCGCGCGCGGAACGCCGGCCGAAGTGCTGAAGGACGATGTGTTATCGCGAGCCTATGGCTGCGAAGTGCGCACCAACAGGACGCCATCGGAAGGCGTGCCATTCATTCTGCCGCATTACATCCGCGCGCGCTGACAAACAGAGACGTCATCGCAGCGCTCCCCAAACTGAGGCGCGCTGCGATGATCGCCAGCATCAAAATCAATCGCGCTTGGCAGTCTGGCCGAACAGCACCTGCTTATCCTGCTCCGACATGACCGCGTTTGCATTCACCGTCTCGGCCAGCGCGTATGCCTGCTGCACCGCCGGACGCGCTGCAATGGTTTCCAGCCAGCGCGCCAGATGCGGGAAATCCGCAAGGTTTTGACGCTGCCGCTCGTGCGGTACGATCCATGGATAACAGGCCATATCGGCGATTGAATATTCGCCGGCAATGAACTCGCGATCGGCCAGACGGCGGTTCAACACACCATAAAGGCGGTTCGTTTCCTTCACGTAGCGCTCGATCGCATACGGCACATTTTCACTGGCGTACTGCACGAAGTGGTGGTTCTGCCCCGCCATCGGTCCGAGGCCACCCACCTGCCAGAACAGCCATTGATCCACGTCAACCCTTGCGCGCTCTTCCTGCGGATAGAACAGCCCAGTCTTGCGGCCCAGATACTGAAGAATGGCACCGGATTCAAAAATGCTGATCGGCTCGCCGCCGTCGCCCGGTGAGTGATCGACGATTGCCGGAATGCGGTTGTTGGGTGCGTGGCGCAGAAACGCGGGATCGAACTGCTCGCCCTTGCCGATATTGACCGGGAGCAGGCGGAACGAAACATCCGCCTCCTCAAGAAATATCGTGATCTTGTGGCCATTGGGCGTGGCCCAATAATAGAGATCTATCATGTTTTCCGTTGTCGCTGCATTGATCCGCCGGCGCATCTTATGGGATCAAAACCAGTCGCTTACAACGCCAGCACTCGCAATTGCCCGCTGGTTTCCTTAAATATCGCTGGCGACGCCATCAGCCGCCACAGATTGCGAGGTTTTATATGCTGGTCATCCAGAATAACGGACAAACGACGGTCGTTTCCGGATGGCGTGCATGGCTGCTGTTGGCGGGGCTCGTCATCGGTTCGATCGCAGGACTGATTTTGGCGGCGTTTTTCCTGGTGGGAGCGGCGCTGATAATCGGCATCCTGCTGCTGGTCGCAATTCCGGTTGGCGTCGCGCTCTCGCTCAACAGCAGATGGCGCGGACAGCGCACGTACGTAGAACCAAGCACGCGATTGCCGCCGTACGAAAACCGGTAATCCGCACTGCGCGAGCGCTGGCGCAACTTAGTGGCGTCGCTTACTGGCGCGCCATACCCACCTGCGCTGACGGTTGTGCAATTTCCACCTGATCACCCGGACGCAACAGCGCATTCGGGCTGACGATCACCTGATCGCTTACCGTCAAACCGGCAGCGATCACTACGCTGCCCCCCAGATCGCGCGCAACGCGCACCGTTTTCCATTGCACCTTGCTGTGCGCATCAACCACTGCGACGACCTGCTTGCCGGCGCGCGTCATCAACGTATTTGAAGGCACGTTGACAGCGCCCTTCTCGGCCTCGACGTGGATCGATACCTGCCCATTCAGACCCGCCGGAATTCTGCCCGCAGGGTTATTCATCAGCAGCTCTGCGCGCATGGTGCTCGATGAAGCATCGATCTGGCTGGCAACCCGCACCACTTTAGCTTCCAGCTCCTGCGGCCACTCTGCAAACTGAACCTTGGCCGCAGAACCGGGAACAACGACAAGCGAGGATGACTGCGGCACATCCACTTCAATGCGCAGCTCATCCAGCCTGCCGATACGCAGCAGGTAGCCGCTTTGCTGACCCGACTCGCCCGACACCTTGTCCCCCCGCTCAACGTGCCGCGCGATGATGGTGCCATCGAACGGCGCGCGAATAGTCTGGAAGCCGGCCACTTCCTCCAACCGCTTCACCTCCGCAGCGGCGGCGGCAACGTCGGCCTTGGCAATCAGTTCCGCCGCGCGCCTTTCATCGACCGTCTGCATCGACGTGTGCCCCTTGCCGACAAGACTTTCCGAGCGTTCAAGGTTCACGCGCGCCAGCGTCAGCCTAGCCTTTGCCTGATCCACAGCCGCACGGGCACGGCGTAGCTCCTGCTCCACCTCCGGCGCATCGATGACGATCAGCACATCGCCGGCCTTGACCTTGTCGCCAATGTCGACCCGGCGTTCCGACACGATGCCACTGGCACGCGACGACAGCAGCGCCTGCTCGACCGGCGCTGTCCGGCCGGACAGCGTCAGCACAACAGATTCAGGCGCCGCCACCGGCGCGATCACGCGCACCTCGCGAACCCGCTGCGCATCGGCCTTTGTCTGTTGCGCCGGGTTGGCATGCGCGTTGTTTGCCAGCCCCGCATAACGCAGCGCATCGGCCAGCAACGCACCGTTATCGGCGCGCGTGAACACGTAAACACCGGTGCCGCACACCGAAACCACCGCAAGCGCGATCGCCAGACGTTTCAGGCCCATGACTTGCTCCATCCTCATTCCGCCGGGACGCCGCTGAGCGACGTAGGTGCGATTTCCTGTTTCTGACCTGAGTGATGATCGCTCGCCGCCTGCTTGCGTCGACCAATGCCGGCCAAAGTCGCAAACAGAAACGGAACGAACGTCAGCGTCGCGCAGGTGCCGAAGATGAGTCCGCCGACTACCGCACGCCCGAGCGGCGCATTCTGCTCGCCGCCGTCACCGTGACCGAGCGCCATCGGCAGAATGCCGACGATCATCGCCGTCGCCGTCATCAATACCGGTCGCAAACGCGTGCGCGCAGCCTCTATCGCGGCCTGACGTGGCGCTATGCCTTCAAGCAAAAGGTCACGCGCGAAACTCGTCACCAGAACGCTGTTTGCGGTCGAAACACCGATCACCATGATGAGGCCGGTCAACGCCGGCACCGAAACCGCTGTGCCCGTCAGCAGCAACGCGAACAATGCGCCCGATATCGCCACCGGCAATCCACCCATGGCGATGGCCGGCATGATCCACGACTGGAAGTTCACCACCATCACCAGATAAACGAAGATGGACGCCATCAGCAGACCGCCCAGCATTTCCGCATAGGCCTGCTGCATAGATTGCGCTTGTCCGGCGATGACGATGCGGTTGCCGGGCTTCAGGCGCGCGCGCGCCTCATCGACCAGCGCAGCCACATCGCCATAGACGCCGCCGAGATCGCGCCCTTCCACATTCGCAAGAATGGTGATGGTGGGCTGCAGTGTCGTGCGATCGATGTTGGCCGCAATTTCGCGCATCTGCAGCGATGCAAATGTACGCAACGCAACCGGCTCACCGCCAGCCGATGGGCGCACGGGCGTATTCAAAAGCTGCTCAAGCGAAGTGAGATTGGCCGGCGGCGCCACAACCTGCACCGTGTAGGCCGCGCCTTGCTCGGGGTCTGACCAGAAGCTGGGCGACACCGTTCCCGACGCGCCGAGCGCAGCCAGCAATGCAGTGGCGGCATCCTGCGGTGTTACACCAATCTGCAACGCGCGCACGCGGTCGATTTCGAGATAATATGACGGCAGGTCCGTCACCTGTCGCTGAGCGACATCCACTGCGCCAGGAATATCGTGCATGCGCGTCATGAGCTCGTGCGCGATTTCGGCATTGCCTGCACGATCGCGACCGATGAGGCGCACCTCAATCGCCGTTTGTGCCGAACCCGCCAGCGTTTGCGAGGTTGCATCGGCAGGCCGGAAATACGCGACCATCTGCGGGAATTTCTCCGTCAGCATCTGACGGATCTTGCGCACGTACATCTCCGTGGGTGCGTGCGCATGACTGAGCTGCACCAGCATTTCGCCATCGAACGAACCGATCACGCCGCTTTCAACCCAGCCGAGATTGATCGGTTCAGGGCTGCCAATATTCTCGGCGATGAACTCCACCTCGTCGGGCGGAATGATCTCCAGTATCTCGCGCTGCACGTCGGCGAAACGCACGGCCGTCTCTTCCAGCCGCAGCCCCGTTTGCGCGCGCAGATAAATGCGGATCATGCCCGCGTCGGTTTCTGGGAAGAACTCGCGCCCGAGATTTGCGGCCGACCAACCGCCAAGGCCAAGCGCCACCACAAGCCCAGCGAGCGGAATAAACTTCCAGCGCAACAGCAGCGCGGCGATGGCTGCGATCATACGCTCTAACGCGCCCAGCAGCTTGTCGACACCACGCGCAATGAAGCCGAACAAGCCGCCCGGCGCGTGATGGGGACCGGCATGAAGCATCAGCGAAGCCAGCGTCGGCACCAGCGTGCGTGACAACACATATGACGCGATCATTGCGAACACGACCGCCAGCGCCAGCGGCACAAATACGAAGGCGGCCGTGCCGGTGAGCAGGAACAACGGCGAAAACACGATGCAGATCGAAAGCGTCGAGACGAACTCCGGGAACGCCACCTCGCTGGCGCTCTTGAGGATCGCTTCATTCAGCGGCAATCCCATTTCGAGATTGCGGTTGATGTTTTCGATCTCGACCAGCGCGTTATCGACCAGAATACCGATGGCCAGCATTAAGCCGCCCAGCGTCATCAGGTTGAAGGTGTTTCCGGTTAGCGCCAGACCGGCAATAGAGGCCAGCAATGCCAGCGGAATTGACGTCAGCACGATAAGCGACGAGCGCCAGCTGCCGAGAAACACGAGCACCACAAGCGCAACCAGCAGGCCAACGATCACGGCCTCGACCATCACGTTGTTGATCGCATTGACGACAAACACCGACTGATCGAACACCGGCGCAATCGTGATGCCTTCGGGAGCCGCGGCGCGCAGCTCCGGCATGCGCGCATGAATCTGTTGCACGATGTCGAGTGTCGATGCGTCGCCCAGCTTCAGGATCTGCACGATCACAGCGTTCTGGCCATCGAGCCGCGCAATGTTGGTCTGCACCGCCTGACCGTCGCGCACGCTGGCGACATCGGAAACGCGCACCACCCGGCCATCCACCGAACGCAACGGAAGATCGGCAAAATTAGCCACCGTCTCCGGACTTGCATTGGTGGTGATGGTGATGTCGCGTTCATCGACGCGCAGCGAACCGGAAGGCAGCGTCAGATTTTGTGTTGCCGTTGCGCGCGCAATATCGCCGGCGGAAATGCCGTATGCCTGCAGCGCCTCGGGCTTCAGATCGATCATGACCTGCCGCGAAGCACCACCATACGGCAGCGTCAGGCGGATGCCGGGTATCGACTGTATCTGTGCGCGCAACGCGAGACGCGCGTAGTCATAAAGCGCGCCATCGGTGAGCGTATCAGAGGCAAGCACAAGCTGGATGATCGGCACACTCGACGGCACATACGGCACGATCAGCGGCGGATTTGTGCCGGGCGGCATACGGCGCAGAATGGTCTGACTGACGGATGTTACCTGCGCGAACGCATCCGTGACATTGGTGCCCGGCTGAAACGTGACTCGCACGATGCCGACGCCATTCACGGTTTCGGAGCGCACCTCGCGGATGTTGTCGACATTATTCATCACCGCAAGCTCACTGAACGACGTCAGCTTGCTGGCCATCTCCTGCGGATTAAGGCCCTGATAGGTCCAGATCAGATTTATGGCCGGAATGTTCACCGCGGGCAGGATGTCGGTCGACATGCCGCGTCCGCCCAGCCCGCCGAGCAACAGCAGTAACAGCGCCAGAACGCCGATGCTGTGGCGATGGCTCAGCGCATATCTCACGATCCACATGGGCCGTTCTTCCGTGTTTTCATTTCCGGTCGATAGTCGATGGACTGACGCGCGCGCCTATCCAGTGCGCGCAATGTCCGACTGGCTTTCGCCGGCATCTGGCACGGTGATGTCGATGACGAACCGCTCGACAGCAAAGGCGATCTGCGCCCGCAAACCGGCCTCTGGCGCGCGGTTCTCAAGGTGCAGGTCCAGTCCGTCCTTCTCCAGCGCCGTGTGCGCGATGGACAGACCCAACCCGCTACCGATTGCGCTTTTGTGACGGCCGCGGAAAAAGCGATTGCGCACCAGGGCCAGTTCATCCTCAGGGATGCCGGGGCCGCTGTCTTCCAAGGTCAACAGCAGTGCGTGCTCCGCCACCACCATCGACCAGCGCACGGCACCCGCGCCACCGGAGTGCTGCATGGCATTCTCGGTGAGATTACGCGCCACCATGTGAAACGCATCTGGATTGACCTGAATGCGGCAGTCGTACAGTGCCGCTTCAATCGTCACATTTGGCTGCGTGTCCGAACGGCGCAATTCATCACAGATGCCCTTCAGGCGAGCGCCAACGTTTATCCATTCCTGAGGCGCACGCGTTTCGGTTGCATCAACCTGCGCCATTGCCAGCAATTGCCCGGCCATACGCGTCGTGCGGTCGGCTGCGGTAAGCGCACTGCGTAGTGCATTGTAACGGATGGTGGCATCGGACGCCGCCAACGCGATCTGCACCTGAGTGCGCAACCCGGCAAGCGGCGTGCGCAGTTCGTGCGCGGCAAACGCCGTCACGCTGCGCTCATGCTCGCGCGCCTTCGCCACCTTGTCGAACAGGCTGTTCATGGAGTCAACGACCGGGCGAATCTCGGCCGGTGCACGTCCGATATCCAGTGGCTCCAGCGCATCGGGCGAACGTGCTGCCAGCGTAGCGCTCATGCGGCGCAATGGCTCCAGACCTTCGCGCAAGGCCAACCACAGCAGGCCACTGAGTGCTGCCAGAACAAACAGCCCCGGCAACGCCAATCCCCACATGAGATCGCGAACAAGACGCTGGCGGTGGCTGATGCTGTCGCCCACCAGAACACGAATGCCCAGCACCGGATCGACATGCGCATAAACGCGCCATGGCGTGCCGTTGATTTCCTGATTGGTGTAACCGCTGTTGACGGAAGTGAGCTGCGTCATCGGCGCATCGCTGGACTTTCCGACGAGCTTTCCGTCAACGGACCATATCTGACATGCGAGACGAAAATTCGCCTCGTGCTGGTGGATCGCAACCGACTGATTGGCCACCCGTGCGCCTGCAACGCCATTCGTCACATGCACGCCAGCGCTTTCCATCAGCGACGTAACCATGCGCGTCGCCTCCTCAAGCCGCGCGTCGAGTACACGCTCCAGCTCTTTCTGGCTGCCGACGTAGATCCACACCATGCCGCACGCCCAAACCACCGTTGTGGCCAGCATCAGCAGTCCAAACAGGCGTGCGGTCATTGAGGTCATGGTGCGATCTCCCGGTGCGGGCTCATGCGTGCGGCGCACTCACCGGCGCTGAAGCTGATTCACTCGACAACGATGGATCCGGCAACACGATCGTTTTCGTATTCTGCGGCACGCGGCGATACAGATCGATCACGTCATGATCAAGCAGACGAATGCAGCCGCTGGATGTCGCCTTGCCCAACGTGCGCGGATTGCCGCCGCCGTGAATGCGATAAAGCGTGTCGCGGCCGTTCTGATAGAGATACAGCGCCCGCGCACCGAGCGGGTTCTCCGGCCCGCCCGGCATGCCGTTCGCAAACGGCGCCGTGCGCGGATCACGCGCAACCATCTCCCGCGGTGGCGTCCACGTCGGCCACGCCGCCTTGCGCGCAACGTTTGCCGTGCCGCTCCACGCCATACCTTCGCGGCCAACCTCGATGCCATAGCGCAGCGCGCGGTTCTCGCCCGTCACCAGATAGAGATAGCGGTTCGGCGTATCGACGATGATGGTGCCCGAAGGCTCGCGCGTTTCATACCGCACAAGCTGACGCCGATAGCGTGGATCGAGCTTTGCAAGCTCAACAGCCTTGAGCGGGAAACGCTCATTCGGATGCGCCGCATAGTTCTGGCGGTCCGCCTCGCTGACGGCATACGGGACACCCAGCCAATCCATGTCGGTTGACGCACAACCGGCAACGCTCAGTGCCAACCCCACAACCGCAGCAACACGCAAAAGCGTCATCTCGTCCCCCTGATCAACAACCCGGCGAGATGCGGCGCCACACGGGGGCACCGCCAGTCAAACCCCGGCGGCTCTGTCCTAAGTGTTCACATTAAGGCAAGCTTAAGCTTGGCAATTGCACCACGGCTTCTGCGGCGGCAACTTGGTCGCATGCGCGCAAAGCATGCATAGGCTGAAGCATTTCGTGCCCATATTGTCGCAATGGCGTATGCGCACCAAGCGCACGTGAAAGGGAAGCAATGCGACTGCTGATCGTTGAGGACGACCTTGTTCTTCGCAGCGGCCTCTCAGTCGGTCTGGGCCTGCATGGCTTCACCGCCGAAGCGGTCGAAACATGCGCCGACGCACTGGCCGCGCTTTCGACAACGCAATTCGACGCGGTTGTGCTCGATCTGATGCTTCCCGACGGTTCGGGCTTCGATGTGTTGCGCGACCTGCGCGGCAGGAACGACACCACGCCGGTGTTGCTGCTCACCGCGCGTGATTCAGTCCGCGATCGCATCCACGGCCTCGACAGCGGAGCGGACGACTATCTCGGCAAACCGTTCGACCTTGATGAACTAGCTGCGCGCCTGCGCGCACTGCGCCGTCGTTCGCTGGGTCGCGCCAAGGCCACCATCGACTGGCAGGGGCTGGAGCTTGATCCCGAACGGCGCACCGTTACCACCGCCGCCGATGGTGAACCGCTGAACCTCTCACGGCGGGAGTTTGCGCTGTTGCAAGCCCTAGTCGAACGGCCGGGCGTTGTGCACTCGAAGCCGGAGCTGGAAGACATTCTCTATGGCTGGCAGGAGGAGGTGGAGAGCAACGCGGTCGAGGTGCATATCCACAACCTACGCGCCAAGATCGGCAAGGAGCGCATCGAAACCGTGCGCGGCCTCGGCTACCGCGCGAAGGTTTGATGCGCGGAAGAGCCAAGATCCCATGCTAGCCGAACATCGTAACGCATTGAAATTACTGGTGACCCCGACAGGATTTGAACCTGTGACCCTCAGATTAGGAATCTGATGCTCTATCCAGCTGAGCTACGGGGCCCCAACGGTTGGCACCTACCAGATGGTGCCACCGGAGAGAAGAATTTCTGGATAACCGCCCATAAAACACGGCCAGACGACGACCGAATGGCAGGGCAGGCGTCCTTCTAGGTATCGCGCCATCCGCGCCGAAGCAATGAGCGGCGGCAGCGAAATCTCTTAGCCCCCAACTGCATGCAACCCGCCGCCAATGCACTTCCCACCGCAAAAGCATGAACCGAGCTGCCCCTGCGGTGAGACAACAATACCCATCCTCATCGCCCAACGGTTGCGATTGCCACCACCTCGCAATGCAATCTATAGTTGCACCTCGAGAGCCGAGAAGGACTTCGCGCCGCCGGTCGAGGGGAGAGAAAATTGCCGCGTGTGCGCATCGAATGGGTGCCGGTGCAGATGTTCGGGCTGGGGCGCCTAGGCTTCGACCACCTGCAGCTCGTGTTCGAGAGCGACGGCCATTCACAGGACCATTGGTATGTGATGGAGGGCGTTCGCGACGCCGGTCCGCACGGCATATTCCTGGGCATCGAAGGCGCCGACGGCCGCACAACGCTGGCCACTGCCAACGTGGCCGCGCGCGCCGATCTCTCCGCCAAGATTGGCACCCCGGAACTGCGCGGCAGCCGGGCATTGCCATACAACGGCGAAGAACTCCGCGCCTGGGAAACGATGGCCAGCTTCGCGCGCACCATCGAGGAAGAAGACTATCCCTACATCGCCTACAGCCTGCCGGGATCACCCAATCCGACGATAAACTCGTCGTCCGCTGTTGCCTCTCTCATCCATTATTCGGGCCTCGACCCGAACACCACATTGCCCCACGGGATGCATTTCTCGCCCGGCATGACAACGCTGCTCGGCACCGGAAGCGACGACATCATGCGCGCCGAGCACGGCTTCTCAACATTCATTGGCGGCCGCGGCAACGACACCTTCAGCGGCAGCAACACAGCCAACACGATTGAAAAGTTTTATGGCGGCGAGGATGACGACCTGTTCCGATGGTCGGGCGGTTTCAACATCATCCACGGCGGCATGCCTGCGCTGAACTATGCTGCCGATGGCACCGATGTAATCGACTATTCCGGCGCTGGCGAAGTGACCATCACATTCAATCGCCACTGGATTGCGCACAAAGTCCCGAACTTCACAGCCACGTTCGCCGGCGGCACCGACCATCTGTTTTCCATCGAGCGGATACAGTGGAACCACAAGACTGATCGCATCCTGCCGGGCAAAGGCATCGACCTGCAGGAAGACAATCAAATTCTGCGCCCCGCCGCCGATGCTGAGCCCGGCGCGACACGCAGCGCCTGGCTGATCCAGCACGACACCGTTGCGGATATCGACGGCTTGATCGGCGACGAAAACAACAACCGCATCGTTGGCTCGGCGCGTGGCGAGATCATTGAGGGCCGAGGTGGCGACGACGTCATCTACGGCGGTCTGGGCAATGACACGCTGATCGGCGGCACCGGCAGCGATGCCTATGTGTATCTGCCCGGCGATGGCGACGACACCATCATCGAACTTGCATCCGCCAACGGCGACATCGACGAGTTGATCCTGACCGGCGGTATCGATCCCGGGCACGTCGAACTGATCGCGATAGCAGAGCGCGATCTGCTGATCTCCATGCCCGATGGATCGGTGCTCATTGCCGGTTTCTTTGATGGAGCAGGCGCCGGCATCGAGCGCATCGTATTTGACCACGCGCCGCCCTGGGACCGCAGTGAGATTGTGGCTCGCGCGGCAGCCCGCTTCCCGATCGCTACTGCCGGGAGCGAATTGCCGACATCAATCCTCGGCGATATTTTCCAGTTGCTGCCGGGAGCGGTTGACGCTCAGCCCGACACGAACCGCAGCTTCGCCGACGCTTTCCTTTCCTCCGTGTTTTAGATCGCCACGCCGCTTTCACGCGCCAGCACATGGCTGTGCCCCACCACGCAGCGGCCCGCCACACAACAGAAGCTTTCCACCTCAAACTTCCCTATGCTGCCGCGCGGAGAATTGAATGCGCGTGCGCGTAGTAAAATCGCAGTCTCGGATTGCATGGTGGCGTCTTCTGCCGGGAGCGGCGGCGGCGAGCCTATTGGTCTGCGTATTCGGCGTCTACGTTTCCAGCGCAACGGCGCAACAGCAGGATGCTGCCAGCGGAGCGGCCGCATCGTGCACGCTCAAGGCTGGCGCATCGGGCGCAGTGGTCCGCATCATCGACGCGGAAACGATCGAGATGGACGACGGGCAACAGGTCCGCCTCATCGGTGCGCTATCGCCGCGCTCGCCCGACCTCAGCCCGGCCGCCGAGCCATGGGCACCGGAGGAAAGCGCAATGCAGACCTTGCGTGAACTCGTTGCGGGCAAAACCATCTTCCTGGCGACATCCGGCCGCGCTCAGGATCGCTATGGCCGCCGCCTTGCGCATGTCTTCGTCGAGAACGATGGCGATCGCGTGTGGGTGCAGGGCGAAATGCTATTGCGCGGGCAGGCGCGCGTTTATGGCTTGCCCGGCAGTTTCGATTGCATGCACGAACTGCTCGCCCACGAAAAAGTGGCGCGCGATGCTGGCCTCGGCCTGTGGCGCAACGGCGCCTATTCTCCGCGCCCTGCCTGGCGGACGCGCGAACTGCTTCGTCGCCGCAATTCCTATGAAATAGTCGAGGGCAGCGTCGCCAAGGTCGCCGTCACCAAAGCACGCACCTACGTAAACTTCGGCCGCGACTGGCGCAGTGATTTCACTGCGGGCATCGAGGCGCGCGTGTTGCGCGAAAATCCTGAGCTGGCCCACGCGCTGCAGCAGCTTGAGGGGCGCCGCGTTGAAGTGCGCGGCTGGATCCAATATCGCAACGGACCGTACATCGACATCGAACATCCGAGCCAGATCGCCATCGTCGATGATAACGGGGCGCGGCCGACGCCAGCGCCGAGGGGCGCAATGACAAGCAGCGATCGCCGCGAGCAGGGCGCCGCGCCAACGCGCAAACAAAAAAAGCGCCCGGCGCGGAAGGCACCGGACGCTCTTGATCTCTAACAATACGAGGCCGGATCAAAAACCGGCAACCGCACGCGCCGCTGCGAATTAGGCGGCCTTTGTCTCACTGTCATCGCCGTCATCGTCAGTATCGGCTTCGGCGGCAGCACCCGCTTCGGCTTCTGCTTCAGCGGCCAGACGACGACCGCGCGCGCTCTTGGAGAGCACGTCAGTGATGCGCTGCACGGCGCCACGTTCATCGAGCTTTTCAACGGCTGCAATTTCGCGGGCCATGCGGTCGAGAGCGTCCTCATACAGCTGGCGCTCAGAATAGGACTGCTCCGGCTGAGCTTCCGAGCGGTAAAGGTCGCGAACGACTTCCGCGATCGAGACGAGATCGCCAGAGTTGATCTTCGCAACGTATTCCTGCGCACGGCGGCTCCACATGGTGCGCTTTACACGGGCGCGGCCCTTGAGGATTTCCATGGCCTTCTTGACGAGCGGCTCCTCGGCAAGCTTGCGCATGCCAACGCTTTCGAGCTTGCCGGTCGGCACGCGCAGGGTCAGCTTTTCCTTTTCGAAGTTGATCACGAAAAGCTCGAGCGCCATGCCGGCAATTTCCTGCTCCTCGATGGCGATGATCTTGCCAACGCCATGGGCCGGATACACGACAAACTCATTCGCCTTGAAGCCATGCCGTTGACTGACAGGCTTCTTGGTGAGGTCCGCGGCGACGGCTGGCTTCTCTGCACCGCCGACCTTGGGGGCCTGCTGCTGAACCGGCGCGGTGATCTTCTGGTTCGAAGGCTTCACCGCGGCAGCAACGGCGCGCACTGGCGCAGCGACCGCGGCCCGCGCCGCAGCGGCGACTGCTGGCTTGTGTGCAACAGTCCTGGGCGCAACCTTGGGGGCAGCGCTCACGGGCTTCTTGACGGGCGCAGCGGTTCCTGCTGTTTTCGCAACAGGCTGTTTCGCCTTGCTGGGTACAGGCGCCTTAGCCTCCGGCTTCGCAGCCTGGATCTTGGATGCTGCAGCTGTTTCCTTTTTGGGAGCAGCGGCCTTAGCAGCAACGCTCACCTTAGCAGCCGGCTTTTTGGCCGTTGCCTTGGAAGCAGCATCAGGCTTGGCCGCCGAAGCGCGACCAGCAGCAGGCTTCTTCGCGGCAGCCACCTTGGTGCCAGCCTTTTTTCCGGCGAGGGTCGTTGACTTCGCCGAACGGGTGGCAGGTGCCTTCTTCTTTTCAGCCATTGGGGTCGTCTCACTTTCTCGTCGGGCTAGAAGCCAGTACTCATTCGATGCGCAACAACTCGGCGTCAGCACAGGGCCGCCGCGCAAGTCATGTAGGCGGGCCAGCGATACTCCCCCTCAAGGGAGCGCGACCCAGTGTTGTGCCCTGAAGTGACAAAACCGCTTGATGCACGGAACAGATGCTGGCCCGATCGTTGCCAGCGCGGCAAAGCGGAAGCTTTTTGTTCGCTCCTGTTCCGTCTCTGTACTGCGTTTTGGACATCATCTGGTTGGAGCGTAACATAAAGTTCATTGAAAATGAAGGGCGGCCCTAAGGAAGGGTATGGCGACGCTTACTCGGAGAGCCCGAATCCAAGCCATTCTGCAAACACTGTGAAAAGGTTGCGCATTTTGCCGCAACATTCCGTGAGCGCAAAAATGCGCCCAAAGCCGCGTTGCATGGGTCACTCAAGAATTAGAATTATTCTCGCCATCTCAATCAATTAGAGTGCAACTGACCGACAAAGGCTGACCCAGCATCAATCGCCCGAACCGGGCTCCGGCGAAAAATATTTTTCAAATTTTCCGGGTTCGTCGCGCAAAGCCTCCGCGTCCGGCAGCGCGTCCTTCTTGGCGGTAATATTGGGCCAGACGTCCGCGTACTGCCGGGCCAGCTCCAGCCAGCGCTCTACACCCTGATCGGTATCCGGCTTGATGGCATCAGCCGGGCACTCAGGCTCACATACACCGCAATCGATGCACTCGTCAGGATGAATGACGAGCATGTTCTCGCCTTCATAGAAGCAATCGACCGGACAGACCTCGACGCAATCGGTGAATTTGCATTTGATGCATTTGTCATTGACGACATAAGTCATGGGTCTTGATCCAGGTCATTTCCATTGGGTGCAGGCGCACCCTTGGCTTTCGGTGGCAGGGCAGATCGCAATCGAACTGCACCCCGCCAGGTCAGCGGGACTTGCCGTGGAACTTGTCGATCTCGCGGCGCTCTTTCTTGGTCGGGCGCCCGCTCCCTGCCGGGCGCTGAACCGGGGCAACCTCAATCGCTGGCCGAACTTCACCATCGGGCGGAGCGGCCGACTGAGGTTTGATGGCATCACCCTCTACTGTCAATTCCTCATAAAGCAAGCGCGCCGCGGCAGAAGGGCCCCGCCGCTCTGCAAAACCTTTGACCCGCACCAATTGGACGTGCCGCGTGATGACAATCGTCAGCACATCTCCAACACGTACCGTCTGTGCGGGCTTGATTACACGCTCGCGGTTAACCCGGACTTTGCCGCCCGCAATGAGCGTTGCCGCGAGCGTGCGTGTCTTCGCAAAACGCGCGAACCATAACCATTTATCGAGCCGCTGCGAGCTCGGAGCAGAATCTGCATCCGAGGGCTCGTCGCTCAAGTGCTGGTCTCCTTACCGCGCTTGGCAAGCTCCTCTCGCAGCGCGCCCAAAGCTGCGAACGGCGAATCCGGATCGATCGCACCGCCACGGCGTGGCGCCGCGGCCGTGTGCACCGCTGGCTTGCGGCGATCATCCTTGTTGCGGTCGTCGCGACGATTACGATCCCCACCGCGCCGGTTCTGCTGGGCATTGCCCCGGTTGCCGCCGTCGCGCTGCTGATCCCGACCGCCGCCGCCATGCTCGCGCTTGCCACCGGCGTTGCGCTGCTGGCCACCGCGGCGATTGTCACGGCCTCCATCCCGACGCTGCTGACGCTCGCCAGCCTCGCCCTGGCCTGCACCACCCTCTGCGCCTGCCGGAGCAGCAGCAGCGGTAGCCGAAGCTTCGCCGCCCGCTGCGGTCGATGCGGCGGCCTGAGGCGCGCCCCGTCCGCGCCGATTGTCCGGACGACGTTGGCGGCCCTGCTCACGGCGATCGTTGCGCTGATGGCGGCGCGGACGCCAAACTTCCTCGAACTTCTCTTCTTCGGCTGACGCTTCCGCGCTGGCGGCTTCAACGCTGCCTGCAGTAACGGCGTCACCGTCTTCAGCGGTTGTCGATGTTGCAGCCTCACTCGCATCAGCGTCAGACGACGCTGGAGCGCCCTCCTGCACCGATGCTTCGTCCACCGCTTCCGTCGGCACTGGTGATGGAGTTTCGGCTTCTGAAGCAGACGCAACCGCTTCAACGGCAGCAGCATCGGAAGGCGCTTCGCTGCCTTCAGCCGTTGCGGCTTCAGCCGGAGCTCCGGTCGTCGAAGCTTCAGCTGCGGCCTGCGGCTGTGCTTTGACCGGACGGCGCTCAAGCCGGAAGCCCAGCGCCTTCAACACACCCGCAAGCTCGTCCGGCGAACAGCCAAGCAGCGACATCATCTCCGGCGTTACCGTGAACCCACCGTCGCCAGTCGCGCCCTTTGGCGGCATGGTTTCTTCGGAGCTGCGCCACGCAAGCAACGGACGAATGTGATCAGCAAGCCGCTCCAGCATGTCGAAACGCACCGCGCGCGGCCCGCACACATGATAGCCGAATGCGCGATAGAATGGCTCCGGCACGGCAGGATCGGGATTGAACGATGTCAGACCAGCGCGCGGCGGCTCAGGCAGAGTTTCAATCGCAAGCCCGTGCGCAGAAGCATTCTTCAGCGCCCACAGAGCAAGGATCAGCTCGGCCGCTGCGGGCTTGAGCAGAACCGGGAAATAGATATTGAAGGCGCCGAAACGCACACCGTATTTGCGCAACTGCGCACGGGCGTTCTGATCGAGCGTCTTTACCTCGTCCGACACGTCCTCGCGGCGCAGAACGCCGAAGTTCTCGCGCAGCCGGAAGGCGATGCCACGGGCCAACCCGGAGATGTCATCGGCGTTGCCGATATCGACCAGCGGCTTCAGCTTTTCGGCGATCGTCTGCGACAGCCACGATTCAAGACGTGCTTGAACCTTCTCGCGGTCAGGCGCCGAAAAATGCTCATCGACCAGCAGCGTTATTCTGGGCTTCAGCGCATCATCCGCCGCTTCGATCTGAGCGATTTCCTCGCCGCGCCACAGAATGCGGCCATGCCGGGCGAGCTGCAAAGCATCCGCTTGAGCGGCGGCTACGCGGCGTGCGCGCATCCCCAGCTCGCGTCCCAGCACCTGCGCGGCGGCATTGCGCATCGCCTTGCCGTTGACGCCTTCGGCCGCTTCTGGATCGAGCTGAAAGCGGAAACCCTGCAATCGCCCGACAAAATGGTTCTCGACATGAATAGCGCCGTCTGCGGCGATCTCTGCCGTCAGCTCGTCTTTATCGCGCATGCCCTTCATCAACGCACTGGTTCGAAGGTCCACAAACCGCTGCGTCAATTGCTCGTGCAGCGCATCTGATAGACGGTCTTCGATTTCGCGCGTCTTCCCCTGCCAATGTTCCGGATCCTTGAGCCACGTCGACCGATTAGACACAAACGTCCATGTACGAATGTGTGCAATGCGGTTGGCGAGCGTATCGATATCGCCGTCTGTACGATCGGCGAGTGCAACCTGTTTTGAGAACCAGTCCTCGGGGATTCTCTCCTCCGACCCCATCAGATAGGTATAGATGGAGGCGACCAGTTCAGCATGAGTTTGGCCTGAAATCTTCCGATAGTCCGGAATCTGACAGACCTCCCACAGTTTGACCACCGCAGCGGGTGCAATGGCCAACCGGGAAATCTCTCTATCAGCACTTACGGTTTCCAGAGCGATAACGTCATCGGCGGCCCGTGCCCGTGTAAGGCGCGTCAGCCCCGGCGTCGCCCTGAGCGAATGCTTCAGCCCTTCCAGCGTCCGGAAGTCAAGATCGCGATTGCGCCATTGCAGCATGCGCACGCCATCGAAATTGTGCGTTTCCAGACGCTCAATCGTATCGCTGTCGAACGGATCGGCCGTCCCCGTCACGCCGAAGGTGCCGTCATTCATGTGCCGGCCAGCGCGGCCGGCGATCTGGCTCAGTTCAGCCGGTGTCAGGTTACGGTGCGTCTGGCCGTCGAACTTGCGCGTGGCCGAAAACGCGACGTGATCGACATCGAGATTAAGGCCCATGCCGATGGCGTCGGTGGCCACCAGGTAATCAACGTCACCCGACTGATACAGCGCAACCTGCGCATTGCGGGTGCGGGGCGACAGCGCGCCGAGCACAACGGCAGCGCCGCCGCGCTGACGGCGGACCAGTTCCGCGATCGAATAAACCTCGGCCGCCGAAAACGCGACAATCGCCGAGCGCTGCGGCAGGCGCGTCAGCTTTTTCTGGCCAGAGTAACTAAGCTGGGAAAGACGCGGCCGCGAAATGAAGTTCGCGCCGGGAATGAGATCCGCAATGGCCTGGCGCATCGTCTGCGCGCCCAGCAGCAACGTTTCCGAACGTCCGCGCGCGTGCAGCAGCCGATCGGTGAACACATGCCCGCGGTCGAGATCAGCGGCGAGCTGAATCTCGTCGATCGCGAGAAAATCGACATCTACATCGCGCGGCATCGCCTCAACGGTGCACACCCAATAGCGTGCCCGCTCCGGCTTGATCTTCTCCTCGCCGGTGATCAGCGCCACTTTGTCGGCACCGACCCGCGCCACGATCTTATCGTAGACTTCGCGCGCAAGCAGGCGCAGCGGCAGGCCAATCATGCCGCTGTCGTGTCCGAGCATGCGCTCGATGGCGAGATGGGTCTTGCCGGTGTTGGTGGGTCCAAGCACCGCCGTGACGTGTCGAATACGCGTTTCGAGGTCGCTGGCCATCTGGCCTCCTCAGCTTGTCGGGGAAGGCATCGCAGAGACGTCCACCGAGATCAAGTGCACGATTGGCATGCCACGCTTAAAACGGCCAGCAATCGCCCTGTCTTGATGCACTCCGGCAACCCCGGCTGAATACGGCCTTAGCGCCGCAGTGCAATGCGTTTCTGATCTGGCATCGTTATGTCGACCCGCTCCGAGACCAGCGTGGCCGTGCCGACGACGGTGGGAACGGTGACGCTGAACGGGATTACCACGTTGGCGTTCGGCACCGGGCGCATCACCAGCTCAATCTCGCCATTGACGACCGAGGCCGCCCCTTCGCCGGGCTTATGGCCAGAAACCGGAACCAGCTTTACGGAGCAGATATGGTCTGCCCCCGACCGCCGGAGCAGTTTGAACTGGATGTCGAAACGGGCCTTGCCGTCATAGATCGGCAGCTTCTGGTCGCAGGGCTTGGTCGCATCCGCCATCGACAGCGCCATAACGCCGCTCAGCGGGTCCAGCACGTTGTTTAACTGCTCCGCCGTCACCGGCACATGCTTGGGGCCCAGCGGATCGGGAGGCGTGACCGCCTTCACCGCACCGCGATCGAACGCAATATTGAGGCCCTTCAGCTTCTTTTTCTTCAGCAGGGCCTTCTGGCGATATTCGAAGGTGTGGCTCGATGGCTGGGTTTTCACGATGCCGGCCGGCGTAACCACGCCAACGCTGGTCATGTTGCCGCGATAGTCGAAGATCGCCGTGTCGATCTTGGCGTTGGCCGTCAGCGTGTAATTCTTGCCCGAGACCTGCGAATTGAAATTGAACGTGCCGATTTCGCCCAGCGCGGTGAACCTGACCTTGTAGGAGGCCTTCACGTCCGCGGGCAGCACTGACGCAGTCGGACCTTGCGCCCGCGCGGTGCCGCTCAAGCCGAGCGGTGAGGCAAGCGAAACGAGAGCAAAAAGGGCAAGCGCCGCCAAACCCCGCGGGAAGACAGGCAGAAGCCTCTGGATCATCGTTTTGGGTCGCCCTTGAAAAAGTGCCAGATGATGAAAAAATCGGTTAGGCCGGTTTTACGTCGATTGTGTGGCCCCAAAAACGCAGTGCCGAACGCATCGCTAGGCAATAAAACGTCACTTTAGGCCGCGCACACCGGCTTGACGAGCCCCGGCTTTCTCGGGCATAGAAGCGGCCAAAGCCCCCTGTGGTTCTGCCGTAGGGTGCGACCTGTTTCCAGCAATCTCTTGTACGACGCCCGCCGCTACGAGCGGTGGCGAAGGAGCTTTTACTATGACGAGGCGCTGCGAGCTTACCGGTACGCTGCCCCTTTCCGGGCAGTTGAGGAGCCACGCCGAAAACTCGACCAAGCGGAAGTTCCGTCCGAACCTCTGCGACGTCACGCTGATCTCCGACTCGCTGGGCCGTTCGTTCAGCCTGCGCGTTACGGCGCGCGCGCTGAAGTCGGTCGAGCATCGCGGTGGTCTGGACGCATTCCTTCTGAAGGCTGCTGACACGGATCTTTCCGAGCGCTGCCTGAAGATGAAGCGCGAAGTTCAGAAGGCCGTCAAGGCAGCCGCTCCGGCCGCCGCCTGACGCTGAGACGCCTCGGGGCACCCCCCGGGGCTCTGCCTGCCGCATTCAGCCTCAAGCACTGCATCAGTCCAGCTTGGCTCTTTTGAGCTTCAGGCTTGATTGGTTTTGTGCTCTGAGGCTTTTTGCGTTTGCTAATGATGGCCGGATGCCGCTGCGGGCTGTACGAAACGCCAGCGCCGCGAACGCGTCAGCACCTTGCGCGGCCACAGCCACTGTGACCGCCCGGATCACTTTCCCGGATGACGAACGCAGTGTCTCAGGCCGCCGCGATATCTTCAGCTGCCCCCGCGCGCCGCGCACTTGCTCTTAGCTTGCTTGCGCGCGGTCTGAATGGCATCCGGCGCGACCACTACAGCGCTTACGGCTGATCGTTCTTCGAGCCGCCGGCAACCGCTGCAATATCAGCCGCCTTGAGCGAGAACTGCAGCAGCAAGGTCCGCTGGAAAGCCGGGTTGTAGTTGTTGTCGGAAATCATCGTGACGATGAGCTCGCCGTCCGGCCCCGCGTTCACCGACAGCCCTTCCATGTTGTCGATGTTGCTGCGGCCATCCGCGGCCACCAGAATATCGGCATCGATAACCGCGCCCGGCTTCAGCTGTTCGGCATGGATATGGCGCAGGCGCATACGTACGCCCTCACTCAGGCGGAAGCGCCGCTCCAGCACCAGCAATCCGCCATCCGGCAACGGCGCCACATCGGTAACGGCGTAATCGCCGTCGTTGGTCATGTGGAAGCGGAGCGGCTTGTCGTCTGCTTCCCAGATCCAGGCGGTGTAATTGCCGTCGCTATCGCGCAGCTCTTCCGAAAACGCGACCAGCTTGCCGCTGTTAGGTCCATCGCCCCGGATAACGGCAATACCCTCAAAGCCACCGTTGCCCGGCATGTCCTTCGCATCTTCAGGCAGCACGACCTTACCACGCGCGGGCGACAGGCCGTCCGGGCCTACATCGTAGCGCGATATACGGTGCTTGCGCTCAAACGAGATGTATACGCTGCCATCGCGCGGGGTGCCGCTGATGAGCGCCAGTCCTTCCGCATCGCGATCCTTGCCGCGAGACAGCGCATCGCCATCCTTGGATTGGATCGCGCCAACGCTCGCATCCGAAATTCCGGCAGGCGCACCGTCGCTATAGTCCAACGCTCCGGTCATCCAGATGCCGGCATCGGAAACGGCAAGAAAATTACGGCCTTCGCCATCCAGACGGATGCCCGACCAGCCGCCGAAGTATGGCGATGGCGAGGTGAGCACCAACCCGCCCTTCCACGTCAGCTTGCCGAAGCGCGTTTCACCGGGCTTGGTCGGATCGAACGCGGTCAGCGGCGCAGCATCGACCTTGATCTGCTCAACTGTCAGCCCATCCGTCGAAGGTTTGCCGCCGCCGAACGCAACGCCTGCCCCAGCAGCCAACACGACGAGCAGCGCGGCGGGGAACCGCAGGCGGCGCCCGCGGTGACGAGAAAAGAACGAAGCGGATTTCAATGCGTGCGTCTCCGTGGACCGATGCGCATCGGCTGCGCCTCGCGCGCCTTTTCGTCGAAAAGCTCGACGAGCTTGTCGGTCATTGCGCCGGCGAGTTCACCGGGATCAGTAATCGTAACAGCGCGGCGATAATACCGTGTGACGTCGTGACCGATGCCAACGGCGATCAGCTCCACCGGCGAGCGCGTCTCGATCTCGTCAATCACCTGCCGCAGATGCTGCTCCAGATAGGAACCGGTGTTGACCGACAGCGTCGAGTCGTCCACCGGCGCGCCGTCCGAAATCATCATCAGGATGCGGCGCTGCTCTGGCCGAGCCAGCAGGCGGCGGTGCGCCCAGGCGAGCGCTTCACCGTCGATATTCTCTTTCAGCAGGCCTTCGCGCATCATCAACGCAAGCGAGCGCTTCGCGCGCCGCCACGGCGCATCGGCGGTCTTGTAAACGATATGGCGCAGATCGTTGAGACGACCCGGTGCCTGCGGTTTGCCGGCAGCAAGCCACTGCTCGCGCGCCTGCCCGCCCTTCCACGCCCGGGTGGTGAAGCCGAGGATTTCGACCTTCACGCCGCAGCGTTCCAACGTGCGCGCAAGAATATCGGCGCAGCAGGCCGCCACCATGATTGGGCGACCGCGCATGGAACCCGAATTATCGAGCAGCAGCGTAACCACTGTGTCGCGGAAGTCCGTATCTCGCTCGCGCATGAACGACAGCGCATGCATCGGATCGGTGATGACGCGCGTCAGACGCGAAGCGTCGAGCATGCCTTCTTCAAGGTCGAAGTCCCACGCGCGATTTTGCTGCGCCAGCAGGCGGCGCTGCAAACGGTTGGCCAGGCGCGAGACTGCACTTGAAAGCGTGCGCAATTCGCGATCGAGATAGGCGCGCAGGCGCTCCAGCTCCTCCGGCGACGACAGCTGTTCGGCAGCTATTTCCTCGTCGAACGCACGCGTAAAAACGCGATAGCCGAACGCTTCTGGATTATCGAGCACCGACGAATTCGGCCGCCACGGCTCCGGCGGCTCCAAAGGCTCGTCGTCCTCTTCCTGCGCGTTGTCCATCTGATCGGTGCCAGAAGCTTCCGCGTTCTGGTTCACCTCATTCAGATCGCCGCTGACGGTGCTGTCCTCGGTAGCGTTCTCGCTGCTGCCCTTCTCACCCTCTTCGGAAGTATCGGCTTCGCCTTCCTGCTCTTCCTGGGTGCCTTCTTCCTCTTCCTCGTTCTGATCGCGCTCGGCGTCGACGGATTCCTCCGTCAGTTCGAGCAGGTGCAGCAGGTCGCGAATGACGCGCCCGAACGCTTCCTGATCCTCGATCAACTCATCAAGACGCGACAACGCCTTTTCGCCGCGCTTCTCGATGGCATCACGCCAGACGTCCACCAGCGCCTGCGCTTTTTCCGGCGGCGGCTGACCGGTAAGACGCTCGCGCACCATCAGCGCAACCGCATCTTCCAGCGGCGCATCAGCCTTGGTTTTCACCTGCGCGAAACGGCCGTGCGAATACTGATCCTCAAGCCGCGCTGTGAGATTGCGCGCCATGCCGGGCATCCGGTTAGACCCCAACGCCTCGACGCGCGCACGCTCCGCCGCCTCGAACACAAGGCGCGCCGGCCCTGAAACCGGCACCAGCTTGCCGTGCACCTTGGTGTCGTGACAGCCTGCCGTGAGCGCAAAGCTGTCAGCCCAGCCGCGGATCACCGCAACCTCGCGCGGCGATGGCACGCGCGACGGCTCAGGCAATTGCATGTGCTTGGGCGAATAGGCGGGCGCGCCGGCCGCGAACGCAACTTCAATGTCGCCGTGTCCGGCAACCGCGCGCACGGCAAGCCCGATGGCCCGCTTCAGCGGTTCGGTCGGTGGTTCCTTGCGCTTGCCGTTGGACATTGGATGCCTAGAGCACGATCGCGCTTCGTCGTATTGCGATACAGCTCTAGCCTTTTGATGGAACCGACGTGTCACACTCCGGACTGATCTGGCCCGAAGCGATCATGATCTAGCTCAGCACGACATTCGCCGCGCTCTCGGGCAATTCCTCGCCGAAGCAGCGCTGATAGAACTCCGCCACGGTCGGCCGTTCCAGCTCGTCGCACTTGTTGAGGAACGTGAGGCGGAACGCGAAGCCGATATCGTTAAACAGCTCGGCGTTCTCCGCCCACATGATGACCGTGCGCGGGCTCATCACCGTGGAGATATCGCCATTGATGAACGCTGAGCGCGTGAGATCGGCCACCCGCACCATGTTGGCAACGGCCTTGCGCTTGGCTTCGCTCTTGTTGAACGACTTCACCTTCGACAGCACGATCTTCACTTCATCGTCGTGCGGCAGATAGTTCAGCGTCGCAACGATAGACCAGCGATCCATCTGGCCCTGATTGATCTGCTGCGTGCCGTGATAAAGCCCGCTCGTGTCACCAAGACCGATGGTGTTGGTGGTCGCGAACAGGCGGAACGCCGGATGCGGACGGATAACCTTCGACTGATCCAGCAGCGTCAGCTTGCCGGAAACTTCCAGCACGCGCTGAATGACGAACATCACGTCCGGACGGCCGGCATCGTACTCATCGAACACCAGCGCGGTGTTGGACTGCAGCGCGTAAGGCAGGATGCCCTCGCGGAACTCCGTCACCTGCTTGCCGTCCTTCAGAACGATCGCGTCCTTGCCGACGAGATCGATACGGCTGACGTGGCTGTCGAGGTTGACGCGGATGCACGGCCAGTTGAGGCGCGCCGCGACCTGCTCGATGTGGGTGGATTTACCGGTGCCGTGATAGCCCTGCACCATGACGCGGCGGTTGTGCTTGAAGCCAGCCAGAATGGCCAGCGTCACGTCGCGGTTGAACAGGTAATCCGGATCGAGGTCGGGCACATACTCGCTGCCCTGCGAATAGCCCGGAACTTCTAAATCGCTGTCGATGCCGAAGACCTGGCGCACAGAGAGGTTCAAATCGGGGAGGTTCGCAGGTTTGCCTTCGGCACCCGACTGGGCTTGCGCTCTCATATTCGCGGATCCTTGGAGTAGTGCGGCAGATGGGGTTCAACGCGCTGGCCGCGGCGGCGGGGCCGTACGAAAACGGGCCAACTAAACGAGGCCCGCCTGTTTCAGGAAGTTATAGGCTTGGATGATCTCTCGCAACTTCTCGCCTGACCGCGCGTCGCCGCCGTTGGCGTCGGGATGGTAAATCTTCACCAGGGCCTTGAAGCGCGCCTTGATCTCATCCCGCGACGCGTGGATCGACAAATCCAGCGTCTCCAGACTCTTTTTCTCGAGTGGCTTGACCACCCGCCGTTTACCCGCGGCAGCTTCGGCGCGCTGGCGGGCCGCCCGCTCACGGCGGGCAAAGAACGAGTGCGGGTCCATGGTTTTAGTGCCAACGCCCGGCGCAGCGGCTGCATCGGGAGGTGGCGGCGCACCGGCAGCAGCGCCCTCAGGCGGCGGCGAGTTCGCGCCCACCTTCCAGGTGGGGCGATGGCCGGTCATGGCGTCCTTCTGGAATTCCTGCACTTCGGAGTCGTTCATGCCATCGAAATAATTGTATGTGGCATTGTACTGGCGAACGTGCTCAAGGCAGAAAAAGTAGAATTGTCCGTCGCGACCACGGCCGCGCGGAGCCTTGTGGTCGCCGGGACTTTTGCATCCCTTCCACTGGCAACGCGGATGCTTTTCCTCACGCGTGGGCGCAGCCGAGCGCTGGCGCTTGGAGGAAACGCGGATGCTGTCGAAGTATTTGGAGTCGAGCTTCATTTCGCGCGAAGTATGATCCTGCTGCCGCCCTCAGACAAGCTGATCTGCTTGCTCTGAGGCAGACTTATTTTTCCCCAGCCCCTTGACGTTTTGTCTGATCCCGACACGAGGCGTTTTTATGAGCTTGCAAACACGTATGCGCGAAAAGTTGATAGTGGCACTACGCCCCACACGTCTCGACGTGGTCAATGAGTCGCACCTGCATTCAGGTCACGCTTCATCTCCCGGAACAGGCGAAAGCCACTTCCGGCTTTTGATCGTGTCGGAAGCCTTTGCAGGCAAATCACGGATTGAGCGACATCGCATCGTGAACGATGTCGTACGCGATGAACTTCGCGATGGCGTGCATGCGCTGGCCATCAAGGCGCTGGCACCGGGCGAGCCTGTCTGAGTGTCGTCGCTGCGGGCAAATGCCAACGGCACGCGGCGTGGCCAACACTATCATCTGCACACCCCACAAACGAAAAAGTCTCGCCTCCGCGTGAGCGAAGGCGAGACCTTGGACTTTAGAACCGTCTGGCTCCGTCCAGCGCTTAGCGCCAGTGACGGTGCTTGTAATGACGGTGCTTATAGTGGCGATGCTTGTAGTGGTGATGATTGCGCTTGTAGTAGCGCTTCTTCCAATGATGGCGGTGATGCCACTTGCGATTATGGCGGTAATGGGTTTTCTCAACCGTAGCACCGGCTTCACCAACGGTTGCCAGCTTGCCAAGGACGTTGCCCGCAGCGGGAGCAGCCTGAGCGCTGCCAACAGCAACAACGCACGCCAGTGCGCCAGCTACAGCGGCCAGAGGGATAAATCTCTTCATGGTTGGCTCCTTTATGTGTCTCGCGCGTCAAACTTTTTTCGCGCGTTGCATGCGGCGAACACCACCAGCACGCGCTGTTCAGGATCCCAGTAACGACATCCATGAGCCAAGATTTGGCTTTGGCACCTGAACCTAATCTGAACGAAAATGTTCAGATTGAGTGAAGCTTATATTCATTGCTGCAAAGCAGTTCGAGCTGCGCGCGCCGCCAACACATCCGCCGGACTGATGCGCAACGCCGTGATTTTATTGCGCGTTTTCCGCAGTATCTCAAACCTGTGACCGTAGAATGTGAACGCTTGGCCCGGCTCCGGAATTGTCTGCGCTTCATGAATGACAAGGCCCGCAACGGTCGTTGCCTCCTCATCAGGAAGGTTCCATCCCATCTGTCGATTGAGATCGCGCACCGTCACCGTGCCATCGACGTTGACGGTGCCATCGGCCTGCACACGGATCGCCGTATCGTGCGCATCGTGCTCGTCGGAAATCTGGCCGACAATCTCCTCCAGAATATCCTCAAGCGTAATGAGGCCCTGCACTTCGCCATATTCATCGACCACCAGTGCCATCTGCGCCTTACGCTTCAGGAACTGATTGAGCTGCTCTTTCAGTGGCGTGGTGTCCGGCACAAACCACGGCTCACCTGCAAAGCTCATGATGTCGAGATTTGAAATGTCACCCTTGGATCGCACCAGCGCCGACAGCAAATCCTTTGTGTGCAGAATACCGATAATGTTTTCCGGCTCGTCGCGCCAGATCGGCACGCGCGTATATTGACTGCGCAGCAATTCATCGACGATCTCTTCCGGCGGATCGTCGGCGTCTATCGTCGCCATCTTGGTACGGTGCACCATGATGTCGGAAACATGCAGATCGCCAAGATCCAGCACGCCGCCCAGCATATCGGCATCGTTGCGCTCCACCGAGCCTTCAATCTTCTGCAGCTCGATGGTGCCGCGAATTTCCTCATGCGCGGCGAGGATGTTTGCCTCGTCATCAACCGTCGTCGGCGTCAGCTTCAGGAAAAAGCGGACGATGAATTCGATCGCAATGTTTATAGGATTTAGAATGATCGTCATGACACGCATGATCGGCGCGACGATCAATGCCATGCGGTCGGAATACGCCAGCGCATAGGTCTTCGGCAGCACGGCCGCGAAAATGACGATCATCAGCGTCATCACAGCCGTTGCGTAGACGACGCCGACCTCGCCGAACAGCAGCACCGCAACACCGGACGCCAGCGCCGAAGCAAGCACATCCACCAGCGTGTTGCCGATCAGGATGGTGCCGATCATCTTTTCCGGCCTGGAAAGCAGCCGGTTGACCATCGCCGCGCGCGGATTGCCCTCCTGCTCCAGCGCATGCATGCGCGCGCGGGACGCTGCGGTCAGCGCCGTCTCACTGCCGTTGAAGAAAGCAGAGAGCACGATCAGCAGCAGAATGGCCGCGATTATCAGAACGGTGACAAGTGACATGGCGCGCGATCTTCGCTTTGCATGGGGTTGCAGCTACCGGACCGGAATCGGGCACAGCGGCCGACGCCTTCCATAGCACAGCTCCATGCATCGAAGGTTAGCGCCCCGCTAACGGATGCTGCTGGCACAGTCCTGCCGCCGATCGCATCGCGCCGGGCTGACAAGCCTCAGCCCGTCAGACAGCTTCCCCAGCAAGAAATGCGCGCACCTCATCGCCCGCCACATTGCGCGCAATGTAGGCCTTGCCGATGCCATGCGTGAGGATGAACGTGAGCTGGCCGCGTTGCACCTTCTTGTCCTGCGCCATCAGCTTCATCATCGCTTCGATGTCCGGCTTATCGCCGGGAATTTCCGCGATGGTCGTGGGCAATCCGACTGCCGCGAAGTGCGCCGCCGCGCGCTCAGCATCCGCCGCCGTGCAGTCGCCGCGCAACGCCGAGAACCGGAACGCCAGGCACATGCCGATGGCAATGGCTTCACCGTGCAGCAGACGGTCGGAATAGCCGCACCACGCTTCAAATGCATGGCCGAAGGTGTGACCGAGATTCAGCAGCGCCCGCTCGCCCTGTTCGGTTTCGTCGCGGCCAACGATGCCAGCCTTCGCCTTTACGCTGGTTTCAACCGCGTGCGTCAGCGGCTCCGCCTCAAGCGCGAACACAGCCGGGTAGTTCTGTTCCAGCCAGACGAAAAACGCTTCATCGCCAAGCAGGCCATACTTGGCCACTTCGGCATAACCGGCGCGCAACTCGCGCGGCGACAGCGTGCGCAAAACGTCGGTGTCGGCCAGCACAAGCCCCGGCTGATGGAACGCACCGATCAGGTTCTTGCCCTGCGGCGTGTCGATGCCCGTCTTACCGCCCACGGACGAATCCACCTGCGCCAGCAGGGAAGTCGGCACCTGCACGAAACGGGCGCCGCGACGCAGAATGGCCGCTGCAAAACCGGCGAGATCGCCGATAACACCGCCGCCCAGCGCAACGACGAGATCGCCGCGCTCCAGCCCCATCTCCAGCAACTGCTCACACAACGGGGCAAGCTGCCGGAAGCTCTTGGTCGATTCACCCGGCGGCAAAATGATGGAGCCGAGCAGCCGCTTGTCGACGCTAAGCGATGCCTCAAGCGTGTCCAGATGGTGCCCGGCAACGTTTGCATCGGTGATGATCGCACAGCGTGCGTCGCCCAGCCGGGCCGCGATCAACTCGCCCGCGCGCGCAACCAGCCCCGGCCCGATCAACACATCATAGGCACGGTTGCCAAGAGGCACGTTGACCGTGCGCACGGATGCGCCGGCAGCGGTGACATCAGTCATCAGGAATTCTCCGAGGGGGCAGCAACGTCGCGCAGCACGCGACTGACAATTTCATCAACGATCACTTCATGCGGCACGTCACGGCTTTCAACCGTCAGATCGGCCGTCTCATACACCGGATAGCGCTTCGCCATCAGATCGCGTAGCACAGCTTCCGGATCGGCAACCTTCAGCAACGGGCGGTGGCCGCGCTTGCCGACACGGCGCACCAGCAGCGGCAGCTCAGCCCGCAGCCAGATGGAAACGCCGTCCTGAAGAATGGCGGCGCGGGTCTCTTCGCACATGAATGCGCCGCCCCCGGTCGCCAGCACCTGGGGCCCCTTGCTCAGCAGCCGCGTCACCACCTTGCGCTCACCCTCGCGGAAATAGGGCTCGCCGTGATCGGCAAAGATCTCCTCGATCGATTTGCCGGCGGCTTTTTCGATCTCATCATCAGCATCGACGAATGGCAGCCCCAGCCGCCCCGCCAGTCGGCGACCGATCGCCGACTTGCCGCAGCCCATCAGGCCGACAAGCACGATGGAGCGCGGCCCGAGAATGGTGCGGATGTCTTGCTGGGTTTGCGCGTCTGCCATGTTCTTTCTCTTTCGGCCGGGGCCGAATCGACGGATGACGTGTTGATCGTTGTGAAAACCGGCCGGATTGCCGCCGCGGACGGTCATCAACAACGGGATTTGCTCCCATAGACTGGGCCGCCTACTTTGGATCATAGCTCGGCGCAAGCCATAATGACGCCAATTTGCAAAGTGACCAAAGCGGAGGGGACGGGATAGTCAGATGCCCAGCTTATTCCGATTTCTGTTTGTTGTAGGCAGCGCCGCCGCCATCATCACCGGCGCGCTCTATATACTTGCCACTGAATTCGAGCCGGAGCCGCGCACGGTTACAAAGCCGGTTCCGGGTGTGAAAGTCCGCTCCGAGTAACCCTGCCCCTGTGATGCGCAAGCGTATTTCCTTTTCTGGCCTCGGCATAGCTGCTGCCAGTGCCGCAATTGCGGTCGGCCTCCATTGCGCGCCTCTTGCAGCGCAGGACCGGTTTCATTCCGACCGCCCCGGTCAAGTGGGCGATTGGCAAGCCCCGATCAACAATGACGATGACATCCGGCCCTCAGGCACCTACGACAGCTCGGTTGAAAGCACCGATCTGACGCCTGTTATGGCCGATGATGGCTCCGGCCTGCCGCTGGAGCTGTGGCAGGGCATGAGTGTCAGCACGCTGGAAAAGCTGATCGCTGCAATCGAGATCCCGCCCCGTTCACCCGCGCTGCATCGGCTTTGGTTGCGCCTGATCACCGCCAACCTTGATGCTCCGGCTGGCGCCAACGCCAATCGCCAGTTTCTGGCCCTGCGGCTGGAAATTCTCTATCGCTCGGGGCTGATCGAGGAGGCCCAGCGCCTGCTTGAAACGATGCCCGCGGATGACCCGGTCGTCGCCGTGCTGGCCGCCCGCAACGCAATAGCGATGGGAGACGAGGCGCGCGCATGCGAAGGGCTCAGGGCCGCAAAGGTCTCCGGCCAACTGCCCGGCCCGGTCATGGTTGATGCCGCGCTGATATCCGGCCTTTGCGCCGCACTGGCTCAGGATGCCGCCGGCGCTGGTCTGGCGGCCGAGTTGGCGCGCGATGCCGGCGCCAGCGGCAGTCCCGGCCTGATGGCGCTGGATGCGCTGGCGATGGGTGGCAAACCAGGCGCCGCCGCTGCTGCCGGCGATGCCACCGTCGGGCTGATCGACTATAGGCTCATCAAACTGGCGGGCGGCGAGATCGATGAAAAGGCTCTGATCAAGCGCGCTTCCCCGGCACTGCTGGCGTCGCTCACCCGCGATCGCACCGTTCCGCTGGGTGCGCGTCTGGCGGCCGGTGAGACCGCATTGAAGCTGAACGCCATCACTGTGGAGCAGCTGGGCGAGCTCTATCGCCAACTTTCACCCAGCGATACCGTGATCTCCGATGCGCAGGGCACCGACACACCCGAACGGCGCGCCGCACTGTTTCTCGTCGCCGAGCGGGAAAACACGCCACAAAAGAAGGTCCGCCTGATCCGCGCCTTCCTTGATGAAGCCAGGCACGCCGAATTCTATCTGGCGGCGCTGCGGATGGTGTCGCCGCTGTCGGACACGCTGCATCCGGCGCCGGAAATCGGCTGGTATTCCGAGACCGGTGTTGAAGTTGCATTGGCGGCCGGAAACTTCGCCAAAGCACGCCAATGGGCCGCCTTCGGGTCCGACGCGAATGCGTCGGTCAGTGGTGGCCGCCTCGATCATTGGAGCGCGCTCATCGACATCGCTGAAGGCGCCCGCCCCGCCACCGAGCAGGATATGCGCCCGCTGGAAGATCTGGCCGTTCAGGGGCGGCTCGACGCGGCCCTGTTGCATCGCCTCGCCACAGTGCTGGATGCGCTGGACTATCCCGTCCCGCTTCCCTTGTGGGAGCGGGCCAGCAGCACGTCGCAGCCGGCCGGTGGCCATCTGCCGGAAACCGGCGTGCTGACGGAGCTGCAGGATGCGGCCAAAAAGCGTGAATTCGGCCGCACCGTGCTGCTGACCATGAAAACACTGGGACCCAATGGCGCTGAAGGCGCGCATATGATTGCCTTGGGCGATTCGATCCGCGCATTGCGGCGGACCGGGCTTGCACCGGACGCGCATAGCCTGGGGTTCGAAGCGCTCTTCACGGCGTGGCCGCGGGCGTCCAGTAACTAGCGTCCAACCAAACGACGCGCGACGTTTGCCGCGCCCGCCGTCGAAGCACCAGCACCGCATCGGGCATCGGAAATGGACGCAGGCCGAAGACACATCGAAGCATTCCTTGAAATGCTTGGCGTTGAACGGGGCGCTGCAGCCAACACCATTGAAGCCTATCGCCGTGACCTGACGCAGCTCTGCGAGCATCTCGACGGCAGCGGCGTCGACCTGATCGCCACCACCCCTGACGACATCGAGCTCTGGCTGGAGCAGCGCTCCGCCGAGGGCATCAGCGCCGCATCGCGCGCCCGCGCACTGTCAGCCGCCCGGCAACTGTTCCGCTTTCTGGTGGCCGAGGGACACGTAGAAAATGATCCGACCGAAGGCCGTTCCGGCCCGCGCAAACCGCGCGCATTGCCCAAAACATTGAGCGTTGCCGAGGTTGACCGACTGATCGCAGCCGCCACCCAGCGCGTTGAGGACACAAGCGCGGCAGGCGATGCGGTGGAGCACATCCGTGCGCTGCGGCTCTGCTGCCTGGTTGAAATGTTGTATGCGACAGGCATGCGCGTATCGGAGCTGGTCTCGCTTCCGCGCGCGGTGCTGGCTGGCGATCCGAGAATACTCACCATCACGGGCAAGGGCGGCCGCGAGCGGCTGGTGCCATTGAACCGGCCAGCGCAAACCGCGTTGGCGGCGTATCTCGATGCGGTGACTGCGGCCGGGCGCATTTCCAATCGCTGGCTATTCCCCTCCAAGAGCGCCGAAGGGCATCTGACGCGGCAACGGTTCGGGCAGGATCTGAAGCAATTGGCGCTGGAAGCGCAGCTAGACCCCGAACGCGTCAGTCCGCACGTGCTGCGACATGCTTTCGCCAGCCACCTGCTCGACCGGGGCGCGGACCTGCGCGCGGTACAGACGCTGCTCGGCCATGCCGATATCTCGACCACCGAGATCTACACCCACGTGCTGGAGGAGCGGCTGAAGAAACTGGTGTTCCAGCACCACCCGCTGGCGAAACAGGGTAGCGGCAACGATTAACGTCTGCGCTCCGAGCCGGCCCAAACTGCCGCCGAATCCGGCCGGGCGGATGCAGGAAATTAAGCCGCCTCCTACCGTCGCCTTGACATCGCCGAAGCTCTATCGTGATTGTCGCCCCAACATCTCTTAGGTCATACATGAGGACCGTCTTGGAGCGCTCCCCCATCCGCACTTACCTCGACTTCGAGAAGCCGATCGCCGAGCTTGAAAGCAAGGTCGCCGAGCTGCGTGCATTGGAGGACGATGAGCGCGCGGTCTCTATCGTCGACGAAATAAAGAAGCTGGAACAGAAGGCCCGCGCGGCCCTGGTCGACACCTATTCCAAGCTGACGCCCTGGCAGAAAACGCAGGTGGCGCGCCATCCGGAGCGGCCCCATTGCCTCGACTTCGTCAAGTCGCTGATCGAAGATTTCACGCCCCTCGCCGGTGACCGCTACTTCGCTGAAGACGAGGCGATTGTCGGCGGCGTTGGCCGTTTTCGCGGGCGTTCGGTGGTCCTGATCGGCCATGAAAAGGGCTCCGATACCGAAAGCCGCATCCGCCACAACTTCGGCATGGCGCGGCCGGAAGGTTACCGCAAGGCCGTGCGGCTGATGGAAATGGCCGAGCGCTTCAACATGCCGGTCATCACGCTGGTCGACACGGCAGGCGCCTATCCCGGCGTCGGCGCCGAGGAACGCGGGCAGGCGGAAGCCATCGCCCGCTCGACCGATTGCTGTCTCGCCATCGGCGTGCCGCTGATTTCGGTCGTGATTGGCGAAGGCGGCTCAGGCGGCGCCATCGCGATTGCAACCGCAAATCGCATTCTCATGCTGGAACACGCGATCTATACGGTTGCCTCACCAGAAGCAGCCGCATCCATCCTGTGGCGTGACTCGGCCAAGGCCATTGATGCCGCCACCAACATGAAGATCACCGCGCAGGATCTCGACCAGCTCGGCGTGATCGACGCCATCATCACCGAGCCGATTGGCGGCGCCCACCGCGATCGCGCGGCGATCATGAAAGCCACGGGCGATGCCATCGAGCGTTCGCTGTCGGAGTTCGAGGGCAAATCCCCAGCCGAGATCCGGCGCCAGCGCCATGCCCGCTTCATGGAAATTGGCCAGTCCCTTTAATGGCTTAGCGGGCGACACTGGAAACTGAGCCGTCGCCCGCGCCAAATTTGCGTCGCATCGTACAGCTAGACACAGACACGCGCCGCGGCGGGATGCTAATAACTGTCCTGCTAATGATTCAGTAACGTTAACCAAATCTTAAGGTTTTGGGATCGATGGTTGGGCATCGTGCGCCAGGGGCACTGCGTATGCGTTCAATCAACCTTGGTGTTGCCGCCACGCGGCTTCGCTTAATTCCGGCCATTTTGGCAGTTGCGGGCGCATGTCTGCTCGCAGGCTGCAGCGGGCCTTCCATGACCGAGCTCTCGCGCGGCGAGACGCCTATCAGCACCGAGACCATGTCGATGCTGGGCCGCAAGGGCATGGACGCCGGCGCGCCGATCTTCGTGCGCATCTTCAAGGAAGAGTCGGAACTGGAAGTATGGAAGGCGCGCGACGACGGCCGCTTCTATCACTTCAAGACCTATCCAATCTGCAACTGGTCCGGCAACGTCGGCCCCAAGCGCGCTACTGGCGACAAGCAGGCGCCGGAAGGGTTCTATCGGGTCGCCAACAGCCAGATGAACCCGAACTCGCAGTATTATCTCGCGTTCAATCTCGGCTATCCGAACGCTTATGACCGTGCGCATGGGCGCACGGGCAGCGCCCTGATGGTGCACGGTCAGTGCAAGTCGGTCGGCTGCTACGCGATGACCGACGCGCTGATGGAAGAGATCTACGTCATCGCCCGCGAGGCGCTGCGCGGCGGCCAGGAAGCGTTTGAAGTGCACGCGTTCCCGTTCCGCATGACAAAGCAGAATCTCGCTCGCCATGCCGGTGACCCGAACATGGACTTCTGGAAGACGCTGCAGCAAGGCCACGACTTCTTCGAGCGCTATCGTATGCCGCCATCGGTGGCCGTGTGCGAGCGCCGCTATGTGGTCAACGTGAAGTTCGCGCCCAACGCTTCGGTGCAGCCCGATGCAGCCTGTCCGCCGTTCTATCGGCCGCAGTTTGAGCCTTTTACGCCAAGGCCTTATGAGCAGCAGGTAGCTGAGGAGCGCATTCACGCGCCGGGGCCAAAGACGCGTCAGTTCTATGCCACCGTGACACCGCCGAAGCCGACCCCGGCAACCCGCGGCGACGCCACGTTTGCACCGGCATTTGCGCTTGGCGGTCCGGTTGATCCTCCAGCCGAAACCGGCAGCACTGCGCCCGCACCCTGAGATGCACAACGCGCCGCCGCCGACCATGAATGTTGCGGCCGCCTCAGCGTATCGCGCCATACCGACCGTCTCGTTGCGTCAGCATAAAAACACCGGCATGTTGCGCTGATGGTTGCTCGAAAGCAAAGCCGCTGGCGCTCAGTACTTCTTTTCATTGCGGTGCTCGCCACCGTCATTGCAGGTGTTGGCTATCTATTCTGGCCGCAGATCTATCCTCTTATTGAAGATGAGCTGATCTACGCGCGCAAAGCCAAGCACTGGGCAACCTATTCCAGCGGCGCAGCGCTGCCCGGCACACCCGATCCCGCAAATCTGAAACAGCGCCTCGCCGACCGCGGGATGGAACTCGGCGCACCCATTTTCATCCGCATCTTCAAGCGCGACTTCGAGCTTGAAGTGTGGATGAAGCGCAACGGCCGCTACGAGCTGTTCGAGACCTATCCGGTTTGTATGTGGTCGGGCGGTTTAGGCCCGAAGAAAAGGGAAGGAGACAAGCAGGCGCCGGAGGGGTTCTACACAGTCGAGCCGACGTCACTGAACCCCAACAGCAAGTATCACCTGTCGTTCAATCTTGGTTACCCGAATGCTTACGATCGGAGCCATGGGCGCACAGGATCGTTTCTGATGGTTCACGGCGACTGCCGCTCCATCGGATGTTATGCGATGACTAATCGCGTTATTGATGAAATTTGGTCCTTATTGACCTCTGCCTTCTCGGCAGGGCAAAAGCACGTGCAGGTACAAGCGTTCCCGTTCCGCATGACAGAGACAAATATGTCACTGCATGCGTCGAATCCGAACAACGGATTCTGGCGGCAACTCAAGGTAGGGCACGACGCGTTCCTGCGTGATGGTGTCCCACCGATCGTGAGCGTCTGCGATGGACGGTACGCGATCAAGCCCGGAAATGGGGATGCGGGCGACGGTGCGCCCATTGAGGTTAACTGCCCTGCGACGTGAGACGCAGTTGACATTAACGCCTCAATTTTTCACCTGCCCGTCAACGCCAGCAGAAGAAGAGTAAGAGAGTTCAATATGCTGACCAATACTGCAACAATTCGTGCGCGCCGCGAAAGCATCGGCAAAGTCGCCGTTGGCACGCGCCCTGCAAAAGCGACCGCATGACGAAGTCGATCGCTTACATCAAGCGCGCTGCTCTTACCGTGTGCGCTGCCGTCGCCATCCTAGGGCCTTCCGGGACCGCGCCGGCGTATTCATTGGATATGACGGACATCGACAAGCTGCGCACTGAGCGCAAGCGGGCGAACAAGTCAGGAAAACTGCCGCTTCCAGGCACGCCTGACCTCAACCGCCTCGATGAACGTCTCTCTGAAGCCAAAATCACGCCCGACACGCCGCTCTTCTTCCGCTTCTTCAAGGCGGAATCTGAGATGGAGATCTGGGCGGGCGATGAGAACGGTAACTACAGCCTCTTCGCCACCTACCCGATTTGCTACTGGTCCGGAAAACTGGGCCCGAAGCTTAAGGAAGGTGACAAGCAGGCGCCCGAAGGGTTCTACACGATTAACCTTGAGCAGAGCTACCACAAGGGCCCACGCTGGCCGCGGTCGCTTAACCTCGGGTACCCAAATCCGTTCGATAAAATCAACCTTCGTTCGGGCTCGTACATCCTGATCCACGGTGGATGTTCATCCGTCGGCTGTTTCGCAATGACCAATGCGTCCAGCAAGGAGATCCACAAGCTTGCAACCCAGGCGCTAGAAGGCGGCCAGTCGCACATCCCCGTGCACGTGTTCCCGTTCCGCATGACGGAAGAGAACTTCGCCAAGTATGATGCACCGAAGTGGCAGGGCTTCTGGCGAAACCTGAAGGAAGGCTACGACCTCTTCGAGCGCACCAAGCGCCCGCCGCGCGTCAGTGTCTGCGGCCTGCGCTACACTGTTTCGGCCTCGGACCGCCTGGAAGGCGTTAACCCTGGCCCGCTGCAGGTGTGCCCCGAAACGGAACAGGTCATCGCGGATCTGTCCCACATCAACAAGCGCGTTGCTGAGCAGCCGCAGGTGAAACCGCAGACCACCGAGATCAAGACAGCGTCTATCTCTGGCCCTGCCGCGTATTTCACCGGCCCGACGGCTTCCCGGGTGATCGCCAACCGCCTCGGCGACAACTTCGAGCTGCAGCTTGCGCCGCAGACCTCCCGTGAAGGCATCAGCCCGGTGCTGGCCAAGCCGCTGCAGTGCTCGCTGGCCCTGCCAAGCTGCCGCAAGTATGCCGACCTGCGCGAGCAGATCGCACACAAGACGGCTATGAAGCTTGAAGAGCCGAAGCGTGAGAAGGCGCGCGCGCCGAAGAAAAAGAAGAAATCGGCGACCAAAAAGAAGAAGCGTTCGAGCAAAAGCTCTCGCCGCACTTCCAGCGTCGTTGGCGAAACCCGGCACGTCAGCTCCGGTGAACATCGCCGCTGGAACGAGGTTCAGAGCGTGAGCTTCAACAACTAACGCAGACCACTACCCACGACGATTGCCCGCACGGCACATGCAGGATCAATCGGCACGGCACAAACGCTCTGGATCGTTTCGATCCAGAGCGTTTTTTTTCGCCAGCGTCATAAAACGGGAACCGCTTGTTTCCCAGTATCCCTCCCGAAACGCTCATCGCTGGCCGGCCCGCCGAAGATGCCGCACGCTGACAATGCGCGCTCATCCAGCTTTACTTGCGCAGTTTTCCGCACGCGTGCGATACACACCCAGCAATCGCAACCATCGGAATTGACACATGACGCGCCCCGTTCCGCAGCAGATCGAACGCATTATTGAGACGGTGATTTTCGCTAGCCGCTGGATTTTGGCGCCGTTCTATCTAGGCCTTTCGCTGGCGCTCATCGTGCTGCTCATCAAGTTCATCGCCGAGCTGGTGCACATCGCAGCCACCGCATTCACCGCAACGGAATCGCAGGTCATCCTCGGGCTGCTGGCGCTGGTCGATCTATCGCTGACCGCCTCGCTAATCATTATTGTGATCTTCTCCGGCTATGAGAATTTCGTGTCGAAGATCGACCACTCCGAGCACCGCGACTGGCCCGAGTGGATGGGCACGATTGATTTCACCGCACTGAAGATCAAGCTGCTGGGTTCGATCGTTGCTATCTCCGCCATCCAGCTGTTGAAGCAGTTCATGTCCGTCAACTCTGTATCGGATCGCGATCTGTTCTGGCTGGTTACGATCCACGTCGTGTTTGTTGTGTCCGGCCTGTTGATGGCGTTGTCCGACCGTATCTCCGGAGCCCACAAATCCGGCGATGACGGAGCAAAAGGCAAGCACGCGACGCCTGTCGCTGCTGCGACGGATCACGTTGGCGACGGCAAACAAGCCTGATCCTGCAGCTTGCCGTGAACGATAGGCCCCAACCGCAAAACACTCCCGCGCCGGATGCAACAGATGCTGCATCCGGTGATGACAGCCGCAAAGCCTCCGGCAATCACCGCGTCGTAATTGTCGGTGGCTATGGAGCGTTTGGAGCTAAGGTTGCAGAACGGCTCGCGCGCGATCCCGCGTTGGAGATCGTTATTGCCGGACGTTCGCGCGCAAAGGCGCAAGCCTACGCAGACAAGCTGGCGCGCGCAGTCGTTGGTTCGCGCATCAGCTTCGCGGTGCTCGATGCCCAAGCCGCCACTCCCGATGACATTCGCGTTCTTGCGCCAACGGTGCTGATCAACGCATCGGGACCGTTTCAGCAGCAGGATTACTCACTGGCGCGCGCGTGCATCGCGGCACGCTGCCATTACATCGACCTGGCCGACGCAAGAGAGTTTGTGTGCGGCATAACCCAGCTTGATGAAGCGGCACGGGGCGCAGGCGTGTGCGTGATATCCGGCGCCAGCTCTGTGCCCGGACTGTCATCGGCCGTTGTGTTGCACTTGAGCGAAGGTCTGCGCCATCTGGATGAGGTGCACATCGGCATTTCGCCGGGCAACGCTTTCGATCCCGGCCTCACCACCACACGCTCCATCATCGGCGCCGCCGGCAAGCCGTTCGAAGCGCGCCAAGACCATGCCGCCGTCAAACGGTATGGCTGGCAGGGCCTCTCCGGTTACACGTTTCCGCTGATCGGCCGACGCTGGATGTGCGACGTCGATGTGCCGGATCTGGAGCTGTTTCCACGCCATCTGCCCGGCATCGCCAGCGTGCGCTTCACCGCCGGCCTGGAAGTCAGCGCCTATCATCTCGGGTTCTGGGCACTGTCATGGCCCGCACGCTTCGGCATCGTCCGGTCGCTGGCGCCGCTGGCCAGACCGCTGCTGTGGCTGAAGCGCCGCCTGCACTGGCTTGGCAGCGACGCTGGCGGCATGTTCGTGCGCATTGAGGGCCGCGACCCGCGTTCGCGCCTAACCCGCGCCTGGCATCTTATCGCGCGCAGCAATCACGGTCCTTACGTACCGGCCATCGCCTCGGTCGTTCTGGCCCGCCGCCTGATTGCCGGAACCGGCCCCGCCGCCGGAGCAATGGCCTGCTTCGGGCCGTTCACGCTGGCGGAGTTTGAAGCGGAAGTGGCCGATCTCGACATCATCTCGAAGGTGGATCTGCGCGGCCGCTGTTCGCCCTACGGTCCGTCGCGCAGCCAGCCGTAAGCCGAAGCTTTGACGCGCGCGCTGGAAATCGCCACCTCCGCCCCCACATGAGCATTAGGCTTGGTTCGCAGATAAGCGGAGCGCTCTGCCTGCGCCCATCCGCGCGCCAGCCCCAGCCGCAACGCCAATGCCGGAGTTCCAATGACAGCAAATGCGCCACCGCAGGCTCCCCCGTTGGAGCCGCAAATCACGCCTAAGCCCGTCGATGCCGGCGTCCGTATAGGCCATGTGCACCTGAAGGTGTCCGATCTCGATCGCGCGCTGGCGTTTTACTGCGGTGTACTGGGTTTGGAACTGACCCAGCGCTACGGCGACCAGGCCGCTTTCATCTCGGCGGGCGGCTATCACCACCACATCGGCCTGAACACCTGGGAGAGCAAAGGCGGACTGCCGCCACCGCCGGGAACCACCGGGCTGTTTCACGTCGCGCTGCTGTATCCTACGCGGGCCGCTCTGGCTGACGCGCTGCGCAGGCTGATCGAAGCCGGCGTGCCGCTTGATGGCGCCAGCGATCACGGCGTCAGCGAAGCGCTCTATCTGCGCGATCCCGATGACAACGGCATCGAGTTGTATTGGGACCGCGAACCCGCCGACTGGCCGCGCGATGAAGCGGGACACCTCAACATGTTCACACGGCGGCTGGACCTCGACAGGCTGCTGCGGGAGGCAGCCTGACATCGAAATCGGACTGTATTTTTCATGGTAATTTCAATGCGTTATAGCATGTGGGCTAATATTCATTATTAGCCCACATGCCCGAATGAAAAAAGCGCTCCGGACCAAAGATCCGGAGCGCTTTTATTTTTGGGCCGCTGGTCTCGAGAATGCTATTCGCGACCGTGGCAATGCTTGAACTTCTTGCCGGAACCGCACGGGCACGGCGCGTTGCGCGCCACGCGTCCCCACGTTGCCGGATCGGCCGGATCGAAATCGCCCGCGGCACGGCGCGTCTGCAACGGAGGCCGGCGCTCGCCGCTTTCGTCGAACTGCGCGCGTGCGCCGCCTTCGATTGCGGCGTCGGCCATCGCCAACTCGTCCATGCCCGAGAACGGATCAACGTGGCTCGCGTGCATTTCCGGCAGCTCAACCGGCTGCATGAAATCTGAATCCGGCGAAGCAAGCTCAATGTGCATGAGCTGGCCGGTAACCGCCTCGCGCAGATTGGCCAGCATGGCCTCGAACAGCACGAACGCTTCGCTCTTGTACTCGTTCAGCGGATCGCGCTGACCGTAAGCACGGAAGCCGATGACCTGACGCAGATGCTCCAGCGTTACGAGATGTTCGCGCCAGAGGTGATCCAGCGTCTGCAGCACCACCATTTTTTCGATCTGGCGGAAATTGGCGTCGCCCAGCTCAGCGGCCTTGCGCTCAGCCTTCGCGTCAACTTCCTTCTGGATGCGCTCGGCGATTTCCTGATCGGCGATGCCTTCCTCGTTGGCCCAATCTTCAATTGGCAAATCGAGCCCGAAGACACCGTTGATCGCCTCACGCAGGCCGGCCGTATTCCACTGCTCGGCATAGGCCGTCTCGGGAATGTAGCGACGCACCAGTTCGGAAACGAGCTGCTGACGCAGTTCCTTGACGATCTCGGAGACATCCTCTTCGCCCATGATGTCGAGACGCTGATCGAAGATGACCTTGCGCTGGTCATTCATCACGTCGTCGTACTTCAGGATCTGCTTGCGGATGTCAAAGTTGCGCGCCTCAACCTTCTTCTGCGCCATCTCCAGGGACTTGTTCATCCACGGATGGGTGATGGCTTCGCCTTCCTGCAGGCCCAGCGTCTTCAGCACGCTGTCCATGCGATTGGAACCGAAGATGCGCATCAGATCGTCTTCGAGCGACAGGTAGAACTTCGAACGGCCCGGGTCGCCCTGACGGCCGGAACGGCCGCGCAGCTGGTTGTCGATGCGGCGGCTTTCGTGGCGCTCAGTAGCGAGAACGTAAAGACCACCGGCCTCAAGCGCCTTCGTCTTCTGCTCGGCGATGAGAGCCTGCAGTTCCTTGCGCTTGGCAGCGATTGCAGCGTCATCGGGCGCACGGCCCTGCTCACGCTCGGCGGCGACCCAATCCTTCACGCTGGCGTCAACGTTGCCGCCCAGCTGAATGTCGGTACCGCGACCGGCCATGTTGGTGGCGATCGTAACAGCGCCCGGAGCTCCCGCCTGCGCAACGATGCCGGCTTCCTGCTCGTGATAGCGCGCGTTCAGCACCTTGTGCGGAATCGGCGAGGCGTTGCCCTTGGCCTGCGCGGCAGCGTTGACCAGATAGTTGCCGATTTCGGTCAGGTAATTCTTGTATTCCTGCTCCTTGGCGCCGTTCAGCTTGTCAGCCTGCGCCAGCGCCTTGCGGCCAAGTTCCTGAACGTACTTCTTGTCCTTCAGCAGCTCCGAAAGCTGCTCCGACTTCTCGATCGACACGGTGCCGACAAGGATCGGCTGACCACGGCGGCAGCAGTCAGCGATCGTCTGCACGATGGCGGCGTATTTCTCGCCGGCGGTGCGATAGATCTCGTCGTCTTCATCGGCGCGCTGCACGCCAACGTTGGTCGGAATCTCAACGACGTCGAGGCCGTAGATGTCGAGGAACTCGCTGGCCTCGGTCGAGGCCGTACCGGTCATACCGGCCAGCTTATCATACAGACGGAAGTAGTTCTGGAACGTGATGGAAGCCAGCGTCTGGTTCTCAGGCTGAATCTCAACCCGCTCCTTGGCCTCCAGCGCCTGATGCAGACCTTCCGAATAGCGACGGCCCGGCATCATACGGCCGGTGAACTCGTCGATGATGACAACTTCGCCGCCCTTCACGATGTAATCGCGGTCGCGCTGGAACAGCTTGTGCGCCTTCAGCGCCGAATTGATGTGATGGACAAGCGTGACATTCTCGATGTCGTAGAGCGAGCCGGTCATCAGGCCCTTTTCGGCCAGCATCTGCTCGACCCGCTCGTTGCCTGTCTCCGTCAGCGAAACCTGACGCTGCTTCTCATCGAGCTCGAAATCTTCAGCGACGAGCTTGGGGATGATGTCATCAACCGCCTGATACAGCTCGGCGCGATCCTCCAGCGGACCAGAGATGATGAGCGGCGTACGCGCTTCGTCGATCAGGATCGAGTCGACCTCGTCGACGATGGCGTAGAAGTGGCCGCGCTGGACCATCTCCTCGCGATCCATCTTCATGTTGTCGCGCAGGTAGTCGAAGCCCAGCTCGTTGTTGGTGGCGTAGGTCACGTCGCAGCCGTAGGCGGTCTTGCGCTCTTCATCGTCAAGGCCGTGCACGATGTTGCCAACGGTCAGGCCAAGGAACTCATAGACCTTGCCCATCCATTCGGCGTCGCGCTGCGCGAGGTAGTCGTTGACGGTAACGACATGCACGCCCTTGCCGGTTAGCGCGTTGAGATAGACAGGCAGCGTGGCGACCAGCGTCTTACCTTCGCCGGTCTTCATCTCGGCGATCTTGCCTTCATGCAAAACCATGCCGCCGATGAGCTGCACATCGAAATGGCGCATGCCGAGGGCGCGCTTGGCACCTTCGCGAACGGTGGCGAACGCCGGCACAAGAAGATCATCAAGCGTTACGGTGCCATCGGCGAGTTGCTGGCGGAACAATGCCGTCCGCGCCCTGAGCTCATCGTCGGTCAGACCCTTCAGCTCATCTTCGAGCGCATTGATCTCTTCGACGCGCGAGCGGAAACCCTTTACCCGACGCTCATTTGACGACCCAAAAATCTTTGCCGCAAATCCACCAATCGTCGAAAGCATTCGCAGTATTCCCTATTGCCGGGCTTGACCGGGAGGTATTGGGTTTGCCGCCGCTGACGGGCTTTATCGGCGCTGATCCGCGAGCCTTATTATGGGCGCGCCGGATTTCACACAGGTAAGGTCACACACACGGCATGCGTCTAGAAGCGCCTCGGACGCAAATGGTTCGGTCGCCGGGGGAGAGATAAGGACCGCACCATGGGGTTGTCAACGCATTGGAAACCGTGGCAGCGCCCCTTTAATCACGTAAAAATCAGTCCTCATCTCTCCAATTCTTAACTTGGCAGCCTTTAACTCGCCCACTATCCATGGGCCCGAACCGGGCCGAACGGCTCGTTAACTGTCTAACTGGGGCCTGCCGTCATATTGAAGGCGAGTCTCAAGCCAGCCAGCTAAAATCAAGAGATCAAACATGCATCGAGTTATTGCGAAAATGCGCATTGCGACCGGACTGGCCTTTGGCGCCGCTCTTATGTTGGCACTGCCGACCCCGGCTGCTGTCGCGCAGGAAGCGGCCGCTGACGCTGTGGTCGTTACAATCGACGGCAAGCCGATCACCCAGTCGCAGCTGAAACTGGCCGAGGAAGAAATTGGCTCGGAGCTGAACTCGCTGCCGGAAAACGACAAGCGTCGCGCTCTGGCCGAGTACCTGATCGACAACACGCTGTTCGCCAATGCAGCGCTGGCTGAGAAACTGGACGAGACGGCCGAGTTCAAGAACTACATGGCCTATCTGAACCAGCGCGCTCTGCGCGAGCAGTATTTTGAGAAGTCTCTGAAGGGCGCCGTCGACGAGGAAGAGGCCAAGAAGATCTATTTTTCCCGCCTGAAGCAGATGCGTCCTGAGGAAGAATTCTCCGCCCGCCACATTCTGGTGAATAGCGAGGACAAGGCCAAGGAAATTCGCGCCAAGGTCGTGGGCGGCGAAGACTTCGCCAAGCTCGCCAAGGAAAACTCCATCGACCCGGTTTCCAAGGAAGATGGCGGCGATCTGGGCTATTTCGGTGTCGGCCAGATGCTGCCGGAATTCGAGAACGCCATTCTGAAGCTGAAGGCTGGCGACATCTCCGAACCGATCAAGACGGCCTACGGATGGCACGTGATCAAGCTGGAAGACCGCCGCAAGAAGGCTCCGCCGACGTTCGAGCAGGTGCGCGACAACATCATCAACTCGCTTGCCATCCATAAGGCTCAGGAAAAGTCTTCCGACCTGCGCAACAAGGCCAAGATCGAATACGTCGATCCGGAAATCAAAAAGACGGTCGAAGAGCACAACAAGAAGCGCGAAGAGGCACTCGCCGCCGCCCGCAAGCAGGCCGAGGAAGCCAAGAAGAACGACGTCTCGCCGCCTCCGGCCGCCGCACCGGCAGAAGAAAAGAAGTAAGCGCCTACAGGTGGCGGATCAGCCGCCGCCTGATTGGCATGCTGTATTGATCGGGTCGTCTGGAAACAGGCGGCCCGATTTGCGTTTGGTTGCTCGGATCTGTGTGTGGCCCGCCCGGGGCGAGCAGTTACTTGCGCAAGCAGCGAAAGCAGGGCGCGCCAACGCCCCCGCCACTCTGCCCCACTCGAACGGCGCGCGATCACGTGATAAACCGCGCCGCAAGCGACACACTCGCTTCAAACGAACCTGAAAAACGTGGCGGCGCTGAAAGCCTTCATCCGCCTTGGAGCCAACCATGGGTAAACCCGCCCCCGTTTCCCCCTTCGCGCCCGCCAACCTGCCCGCAGTGCCCGACGTGCCGGGGGTTGCATTTGCCACCGCCGAGGCTGGCATCCGCTACAAGGGCCGCACCGATCTGGTGCTGGCCGTGTTTGCTCCGGGGACGACGGTGGCCGGCGTGCTCACCCGCTCCAAAACCCGCTCCGCTCCGGTCGACTGGTGCGCCGAAGGCCTGCGCCACGGCAATGCGCGCGCGCTAGTGGTCAATTCAGGCAACGCCAACGCGTTCACCGGCAAGAAGGGCCGCGAGGCGGTGGAAATTACCGCCGACGCCGCGGCCGATGCCGTTGCCTGCGCACCCGGCGAAGTTTTCATCGCTTCGACCGGCGTGATCGGCGAACCGCTCGATGCGGGCAAGTTCGCCCATCTGCTGCAGGGCCTGGCCGCCACGACGCGCGCTGACACCTGGCCGGATGCGGCCCGCGCCATCATGACCACCGACACGTTCCCCAAGCTGGCAACCCGCACCGCGCGCATCGACGGGCATGAGGTCGTCATCAACGGCATGTGCAAAGGCGCCGGCATGATCCAGCCCGACATGGCGACGATGCTGTGCTTCGTGGCAACCGACGCACCGATCGCGGCACCGGCGCTGCAGAAGCTGGTTTCAAAAAGCGCCGATGAAACCTTCAACTGCGTGACGGTCGACAGCGACACCTCGACCAGCGACACGCTGCTGGTGTTCGCCACCGGCGAAGCGGAAAAGCGTGGCTGCCCGCGCATTACCGATGCCACCGATCCGCGACTGGCGGACTTCGCTGCGACGCTGCACGACTTGCTGCGCGAACTCGCCATTCTGGTGGCGAAGGACGGCGAAGGCATCACCAAGTTCGTCACCGTTGAAGTGGAAGGCGCAGCGTCTGACCTTGCCGCCAAGCGCATCGCGCTTTCGATCGCTAACTCTCCGCTGGTGAAGACCGCCATCGCGGGCGAGGACGCCAACTGGGGCCGCGTTGTCATGGCCGTAGGCAAGTCTGGCGAGGAGGCCGATCGCGACCGGCTGTCGATCAGCTTCGGCGACATCCAGGTGGCATCAGAAGGTGAACGCGCACCGAGCTACAGCGAAGAGGAAGTGTCGCGTTACATGCAGCAGCCGGAGATTACCGTGCGCGCCGATATCGGCATCGGCACCGGACGGGCCACGGTGTGGACCTGCGATCTCACCCACGGCTACATCGATATCAATGCGGACTACCGCAGTTAATCTGCGGAGCAATCACGCACGCGCGACGATCTGAAATTCTGCGGAGGCATTCAGCATGGAACCCGGCTTTTGGCGCAGCCGCTGGCAGAAGCAGGAAATCGGCTTTCATCAGGCCGACTATCACGGGCTGCTGTTGGCGCATTGGGCCGATCTGAAGGTGCCTTCGGGAACCGATGTGTTCGTTCCCCTGTGCGGCAAGAGCCTCGACATGGTCTGGCTGGCGGAGCAGGGGCACCGGGTGGTCGGCGCCGAGCTGAGCGAGCTGGCGGTCGATGCGTTTTTCGCCGAGCGTGGCCTGGTGCCTGACGTGCGCACGGAAGGCGTATTCACCGTAAAGTCCACCGGCCCCTATGAAATCTGGTGCGGTGACTTCTTCGAGATGCCAGCGGATGCGTTACGCAATGTGGCTGGCGTGTTCGACCGTGCGGCTCTTATAGCGCTGCCGCCCGACATGCAGCAGCGCTATGCGGAAAAGATCGCCGAGATCGTTCCCGCGACCGCTCCGATGCTTATCATCACGCTGGAATATGACGCCGCGCAGATGTCCGGGCCGCCGTTCACAACGCCGCGCGCGCAGGTGCACAATCTGTACGACGCCAATTTCGACGTGCGGGAAATCGACTGCCGCGATGTGATGGAAACGCATCCGCACTTTGCCGCGCGCGGCCTGACCTCACTTGAGGAATGTGCGTTTGTGCTGCGCCGACGCTGATCAGCCCGCACTGCCATAGATATAAAAAGCCCGTCCGCAGCGCGCCAAGGATGCGCTACGGACGGGTAATAGACCCCGAAAGAGCTTTGCATTCTGGGGACAGGGATCCCCGTATGAATTTCAAAGCTGTTCCATGTTTAGACCGGCCATTTCGCCGCGTCTGTTGGCCTATGGTACATCCCGGCTCCAATGCTGCATCACCGGCATCCGCTGGCTCCGGAGATGCAAGCGATCATCGCGCATAGCGATAGTTGTAGCGCGGTCCGAGCTTCTTGCCGTGACGGTGATGATCACGGCACACCTTCACCCACTTCGTGCGCTTCTTACCCCACTTGCCCTTCACGACCTGCTTGGTCATGTGGCAGCGATAGCCATCGCGCGGTGCAGCCTCGGCAGGTGCAGGCGCCATTGCAATTGCGAGGGGGGCGGCCAAAGCGGCCATCGCGACGAAATACTTCATAATCATCTCCTCAAATCTCAGTTCGCGTCATCTTCGGGACGCTTGCTCCGGGGGAAGCAAAATAAGAACGCCGCGAGCACGCTCGGTCCGTCGCTCGGTTAAAAAAATCGAGCGATATTGAATCCGTTGCCCACAGCTGTTTGCACCGCAGTGCGCATCAGCACTCACCACAGTCCGCGAACACATTTATCGATGGATTTAGAATGGTGGCCGGTGCGTAATTTCCATCCGAAATGCCCAAGTCCTTTATCGTAGTGACGAAAATTGGCCACGCGGCTGGGTCCAAAACGCCCGAGGGCGGTTTGCGGGCTGACATTTAAGGCCGAAGGCTTCATACTCCGCGACTGGAGAATCAAGGGCTTAGACTGTCGCCGGTTTTTTGTGCCGACACGACAAGCAAACAGATTTAGCCGTTCCAAGCTTCGCCAGGTGGAGCGGCATGCAAAAGGGAACGGGGCGCCTTGCGCAGGGACGTAGGCATCATTTCTCTGGCCGCACTGATGGTGTGGGGCTGCGCTGCGCCGGCGGTGGCCGCGAGTGCGTCCGGCTCATCGTTGGTTTTCGACTTCGAAGACGGCCACGTTCTCTACGCTGAGGACATCGACCAGCCTTGGTATCCAGCTTCGCTCACCAAGATGATGACCGCCTATATGGCGTTCACCGCCATCAAGGAGGGCCGCGCCAAGAAAGACACCAAGGTCAAGATTTCTGCCGCTGCCTACAAAATGCCGCCGACACGGCTGGGCATGAAGACCGGCAGCGAGATCACGCTGGACGATGCACTGCGCGCACTGATGATGCGCTCCGCCAATGACGTTGCCGTTGCCATCGCCGAAACACTGGGCGGCGATGAAGCCTCGTTCGTCAAACAGATGAACCAGACCGCCGCACGCCTTGGCATGACGCACACGCATTTCATCAACCCGCACGGACTGCCCGCCGAGAAGCAGGTTTCCACCGCACGTGACATGGGGCTGCTGTCGCAAGCGTTGCTGAAGGATTTTCCTGAAGAGGCGCCACTCTATTCGCTGACATCGGCAACCATCGGCAAGATTACCATCGGCACCCACAACGCACTGCTGACTTCATTCGATGGCGGTGACGGCATCAAAACCGGATACACTTGCGCCTCGGGATATAATCTGGCCGCCAGCGCCACGCGCGATGGACGCCGCCTCATCGCCATCGTGCTAGGCGCGCCGAGCAACAGCGCTCGCACCGCGCGCGCATCCGCCTTGCTTGAAAGCGGCTTTCGCACGCACGAATGGAAGACTTCATTTCCGATAGCCCGGCTGCAGAATTATCCGCGTGAGGTTATCGGCACGCCCTATGAGCCCGACGAGCTGATACTTGGCCGCTTCCGCGCCTGTTCAGCACCTCCCCCGCCGCCAAAGCCGGAACCCGCCACGGCAAGCGCTGACAGCCCCACCAAGGCTGGCGGAACCGCCGCAGCGCCTGCGGCCAAGATTGAGAAAACCTCAGCGCAGAACGCTTCCGCATCGAAGAAAGCACCGCGCAACACCAGCAAGAAGAAGCGTCCGAAGCAGTGAGCTTCAGGATTGCGCTCCGCCCAACTGGATGTCCTGCGCGCCGCTTCCCCGCACCAGCCAGAACACAACGCCCAGCGCTACGATCACGGCCGCCAGTCCATAGAGATACGCTGCATTGGTCTTGCCCGGCTCCAGAATTATCAGCTTGCGCAGCGCGGCCAGCATCGCAATCAACACGACTGTGCGCACCTGCACGATGCTGTCGGCCCGCTGCCCAGTGACCAGCAGCGACTTTTTGAATTCAAGCGCTATGATCACGGTGAAAAACATGCCGAACAGCGCCTGAAACACCGTGTAGTCGGTCAGGTCGAGCGCGTGGGTGGCAATCACCTCCGCGAGCACCTTCAGACACAGGTTCCAGAGCGCCAGCAAAATGACCGCTGCCATCAGTATGGACAGCACTGAAACGACTATTTCCTCAAAGCGCTGATAGAAGCTCAAAAGCTCCCAACGCTTGCGCGCCGCATGAACTTCGTCCCTCATGTTCATTTGCAAAACTCCATCGCATGCCGGCGGCAGCGCGGCGTTGTCACTGGTGACGATCGCGCACCGCACTGCAGTCGGTTGAATTTCGATGGAGCTATTTAGGAACGCTTGTTTTCAATTCCATCCCAGATCAGCGCCGCGATATCGGCGCCGCCAAATTCCTTCACCTGCCGAATGCCCGTGGGCGACGTGACGTTGATCTCGGTGAGATACGGGCCAATGACATCGATCCCGGTGAACAGCAGACCGCGCCGCTTCAGCTCCGGCCCCAGACGCGCGCAGATCTCCGCTTCGCGATCGGTGAGCACAGTCGGCTTTGCCGTGCCCCCGACGTGCAGATTGGAGCGCGTTTCGTTGGCGGCAGGCACGCGGTTGATCGCACCGACAAACTCGCCGTCCACAAGAATGATGCGCTTGTCACCCTCGCGCACTTCCGGCCGATACTGCTGCACCATGAACGGCTCGCGGAACACCGTCTGAAACAGCTCCACCAGTGAAGCCGCGTTGGTATCGTCGCGGCTGAGGCGGAAAATCGCGGCGCCGCCATTGCCGTACAGCGGCTTCAGGATCACATCGCCCATCTCGCGCCGAAACGCCTGCACATCTTCGAGCGAGCGCGTCACGATGGTGGGCGGCATGAGATCCAAAAAATCGAGAACAAAAATTTTCTCCGGCGCATTACGCACCTCGGCTGGATTATTCACCACCAGCGTATGGGGATGGATGCGCTCCAGCAGATGCGTCGTGGTGATGTATGCCATGTCGAACGGCGGATCCTGCCGCAGCAGCACTACATCCCAATCGCGCAGGTTTTCAACGCGCTGATTGGATAGCTCGTAGTGCGATCCAATCCTGTCTTCGACCTTCAACGTCTGTCCGCGTGCCAGCAGTTTGTCGCCATGCAGCGACAGATTTTCCGGCGTGTAATAGAACAGCTCGTGCCCGCGCCGCTGCGCCTCCAGCAGAATTGCGAACGTGGAATCGCCGCGAATGTCGATGCGGTCGATCGGGTCCATCTGACAGGCAACACGCAAGCGCATGGTTCCAGCTCTTTTCTGGGCCAGCCCCGCTTGAGTGCTGCGCGGCCGGATGGGGTTCAAACACAAAAACCGGCGCGCAACACAAACGGGAATGCGAGCCTGAGGAAAGTCAAAGACCGTCGGGTATATGGCGCGGCCAGCGCCGTGGCACCAGAAGCACAAGATCAAATCGCTGCTCATGGTGATGATAGCGCGGCCGCCGTGCCAGCCAATAGTCGGCCGCGTTGCGGATACGTTGCGCCTGCCGCCCACCGACTGCAGCCTCGGCCGCCTCCTGCGTCGGGCGGCGCTTTACTTCAACGAACGCCAGCAGATTGCCGCGCACGGCTATGATGTCGATTTCGCCTGCCCGCGTCTTCACGTTGCGGCCGATGATCCGATAGCCCTTCGCCATCAACGCCGCAGCGGCCAACAGCTCGGACCAGCGCCCACGCTGCAACCGCTTGCGCCTTTCATCGGCATTCGCTGGCGAAGCGTGCGGGCGGCCTGTCATCAGCTCTCCGCATCGTCCGCGCCGTCGTCACGCCCGCTCTGCCGCAACTGCAAACCCAGCTCATAGACGCGGTTTTTAGGGACATTCAAGGCTTCCGAAACTGCCTTGGAGGCATCCCGCAGGCTCATGTCCGCCAGCGCACGCTGCAAATGAGCGACGACATCATCGTCGGTGGCCGCCGCTACCACAGGTGCGCCCACCAGAATAACGCACTCGCCCTTTACCGGCCGTTCCGCCAGCTCTGCCGCCAGCCCATCGAGCGAGCCGCGCAGCACCTGCTCATGCAGCTTGGTCAGTTCGCGCGCCAACGCCGCCGGCCGAGGGCCTAGCACTGCGGCCAGATCCGCCATCGCTTCCGGCGCGCGCGAGGGCGACTCGAAGAAAACCAGTGTCGCCGGAACGCCAGCCAGCTCGCGGATGCGCGTCTGTCGCGCCGCCGACTTGGGCGGCAAGAACCCGGCGAACAGAAATGCATCGGTTGGCAGACCGGCAATCGTCAACGCAACCAGCGGCGCCGAAGCGCCCGGAAGCGCTTCCACCCGGTGCCCCGCATCGATGGCCTCGCGCATCAGCTTCCAGCCGGGATCGGAAATCAGCGGCGTGCCCGCATCCGAGATCAGCGCAATGCGCTTGCCCTCGGCGAGGTCCGCCAGCACCCGCGGCCGCTCCCGCGCAGCGTTGTGCTCGTGATAGGGCCGCATCGGCGCGGTGATCGCAAAATGCGCCAGCAGCGTGCGGCTGTGGCGCGTGTCTTCGCACAGGATGATGTCGGCACGGGCCAGCACCGCAAGCGCCCGCAAGGTGATGTCGCCCAGGTTGCCTATAGGCGTTGCCACCGCATACAGACCGGCAGGCAACGGTGGCGCTGTCTGGCGCGCCAGTTCTCCACCGGCTCGGGCCATCAAATGACTGAAATCGGTGGATGATTCGGCCATAGTAAAGGACACTTTCCTGGGGGCGGGGTCGAATGTTCACGATAGTGGCAGAGCGGCACTTCCCGCAGGCGAATCGAGCGGCTAACCAAAGACTTGTGAGTCGTTACACCCTTCCGCCCGCAGACACCAACACGCGGCGCCGGAAGGCCTTAAGACGCGGGGCCACATCTGATGCGAAACAGCGTGCAGCGAGCAAGGCTGACAGGCCGCGGGGTTGCTTCTGCAGCACTGGGAATGCTGGCGGCTACTCTGTTCGCAGGCTGCTCCACCGGCGGCATGGGCGGCAGCGCGACGCCTTCGGCCGCGCTGGCACCGCCGCCCGGCCTCAGCCAGGGCCAGATCCGTGCACCGGTAAAAATCGCCCTGCTGCTGCCGCTGGCCGGCATGGGTGAAATGGCATCCACCGCCAAGGGGATGAAGCAGGGCGCCGAGATGGCGCTGTTCGAGCAGAACGACCCTAACGTCGAGCTCATTACGAAGGACGACGGCGGCACGGCCGCTGGCGCGCGCGCAGCAGCCGACGCCGCAATCCGCGAAGGCGCGGAAATTATCATCGGGCCGCTGCTGGCCGACGCCGTAACCGGCGCAGCTCCTGTTGCCGCCAGCGCGAACGTGCCCTTGGTTTCGTTCTCCAATAACTCGCAGGTAGCAGGGCGCGGCGTCTACCTCATGAGCTTCCTGGCCGAGCAGGAAACCGAACGCATCGTTTCGTACGCCGCTTCCAAGGGCAAACGCCGCTTCGCCGCTCTCATTCCCAACAGTGCGTATGGCTCTGTTGTCGAAGAAGCGTTCCGGCGCTCAGTCCAGCGCAACGGCGGCGTCGTGGCTACGATTGAGCGTTATCCGCCGACGCCGAACGGGATGCTTGAACCGGCAAAGCGGCTGGTTGAGATCATCAAGGGCGCCGAAGCGCAAATGGCGCCGATCGATGCGCTGTTCCTGCCGGCTGGGCAGGAGTCGTTGCCGCAGATCGGCCCCGTCATCGCCTATTCAGGCCTCGACACGCGCAAGGTCAAACTGCTGGGCACCAGCGCCTGGGATTATCCGGCTATCAGCCGCGAGCAGGCGTTTATCGGCGGGTGGTATCCAAGCGCCGATCCGGCGGCATGGCGCGGCTTCTCGGAGCGTTTCGCCAAGACATTCGGCACCGCGCCGCCACGCATGGCGTCTGCTGCCTATGACGCAATCGGCATCGCCATCGGCCTTGCCAGCAACGCACCGGGCGCACGTTATACGCAGGCTAATCTGACCCGCGCCAACGGCTTTGCAGGCGTCGATGGCATCGTGCGCTTCCGCGCCGATGGCATGAGCGAACGCGGACTGGCCGTGCTCGAGGTGCAGCAGTTCGGTGCGGCGGTTGTTGACGCTGCGCCTGCGAGCTTCGAGGCAACGCGCGTCTCTACAGCCGATCAGATCGCCACCACCGGCTCCATTCCTTCGCAGAATTGAGCGTGAGCGCGGCAGCTAGCGCTACGCTGCCGCCGATGCTTCGGCGCACCTAAGCGCGTACGCCAAACAATCAGGCCGCCAGCGCCGTAGCGTGACGCGGATACGGCGAGCGCTGAGCCGAACCCTGACGCTCCGCTTCCGCCAGCACAGCGCGCAGACCGGAAACATCGGTCGGCAGGGCCATCGCAGGCCGTAGATCATGCAGCAACTGCGTCAATGCGTAGTCGACGGAATCCAGCTGTTGCGCAGCGGTCCGGTGCAGATCTTTGATCCGCTCAAGCCGCTGCATCGCGCTGCGGAGCACCGACGTGACACGGGCCCAATGGTCGGCGGCTGTGATGCGTACCGGCTCGACAACCGCACGCAGCTCATCTCGTCGCGCACACGGGGCGGTCGCTACAGGCAACGGCAGCAGCGCGGCCAGGCTGGCGACAGTTAATTTGGCCGGGGCAATAAGGCTTCGAAACATCGCGGTGCCTCTCAATCCGTTGATTGATCAAGTTGCATACGCGCCACGAGCGGCAACAGCACACCTATAAGCATGCAAAGGAAGAACACCGCACAGCATGCCAGTATTCGCCTTATTAGACAATGGCTTCGTCCGTCACGCTAATACTCCATGTCGCCGGTGGCGCTACGCCAATGTATTTTTTAGGCACAACCCTTAAGAAAACACTTACTTACCGGTTTTCTCTCTCAATCAGTTGGTCTTAGGCGCATTCGCTCACATTATACTCGAGCATTGGCTTGTTCGCGCGTGGGCGCCTTCAAAAGCCGCACATACGGCGCACTTCCGCTGCCGTCACGCCCTGCGTCCGCAATGCTGCTAGACCAATATCGCCAGCGCTCTTTGCGAGCTTGCGGCCTTCGCCATCCGTCAGCAGGCGATGGTGATGATAGAGCGGCTCGGGCAACCGCAGCAGCACCTGCAGCAGCCGGTGCAGGCCCGTTGCGTGGAACAGATCCCGCCCACGCGCGACATGCGTAACGCCCTGCGCAGCGTCGTCGACGACGACCGCCAGATGATAACTCGCCGGCACGTCCTTGCGTACGATAACGGCATCGCCCCACGCCTCAGCGTTCGCCGACAATACTTCGCGCGCTCCATCTTCGCCGAACTCCGTAAATGTCAGCGGTGCGCCGTCCAGAATTTCGAGCGCGCGTGTCACGGCGCGCTGCATATCGATCCGCAACGCGAATGACTGCCCCGCCGCGATGCGCGCTTCAATATCGTCATGCGATAAATGGCGGTGCAGCCCCGGATATAGCGGAGCGCCATCCGGATCGGTTACGCCGGGAACTGCCGCCGCGTGAACTTCAGCGCGAGTTGCAAAACAGGGGTAGAGCAAGCCTTCAGCACGCAACTTTGCAGCGGCGGCGGCGTAAACATCGAACCGCTGCGATTGATGCATCACCGGCTGCTCCCAGCCAATTCCCAGCCAGCTGAGATCATCGAACACCTGCGCAACCAGCTCCGGTCGACAGCGAACCACATCGATATCTTCGATGCGCACCAGAAACCGGCCATTGGACCGGCGAGCCATCTCAAAGCCGGTGAGCGCTGACAGCGCATGACCAAGATGCAGCGGCCCATTCGGACTTGGAGCGAAACGATATACGGCGCGGGGCGGCATGCGGAAGGTCACGCTATTTGATTGCGGTTAAACCATGCAGCACTGCTTATCGCGGGGCAACGGCAGCGGAAACAACAGCGTGTTCAGACCACGGCATCAACGGCGAATGCCTTTTCACGCTCCAGGGCGCTCATTTGCAAGTTACCGCCCGCATGCCTACGCTCAAGATGTGAAAAAAAGCCGTAGCCAAGCAGAGCGATGCCTGACCGCCGGAAAGCTTCAATCATCATCGACGCGGACACGATGCGAAAAGGCGTTAGGTCCTTGCGTCGCAAGTGTCCACATATCCGGCATATTCACGATCTGACCGGCGATCCGCCGCTGCGCGATTATCGCCCCGGCTTTGCTGGCCTGGCACGTATCGTCGTCGGCCAGCAGGTTTCGCTGGCAGCTGCGCAGGCCATATGGGCTCGGCTTGAACTGGCGTCCGCTCCGGCGGTTACGCCGCAAAAGTTTTTGCTGCTGAATGACGACGACCTGCGTCAGGTCGGACTTTCCCGGGGCAAGGTCAAAACACTGCGCGGCATTGCAACGGCGATTGCGGACGGCTTTGACCTCGATGCACTGAGCGGAAAGCCAGAGGACGAGCTGCACGCGACACTCACCGCGCTTCCGGGCGTAGGTCCGTGGTCTGCCGAAATCTACATGCTGTTCTGCCTGGGCCGCGCCGACGCTTTTGCCGCCGGTGATCTGGCCCTGCAGATATCCGCATGCGCCGCTCTGGGGCTTGAAAACCGTCCAAATCGGGACGAGTTGCTCGCCATCGCGGAGCGCTGGAAACCATGGCGCGGCGTCGCAGCGCATCTTTTGTGGGCGTATTACAAGGTGGCCGACCGCACTTTGCTGACGAAGAAACACTCGTGATTTCCGCCGCTTATCACTGTTCAAATCGTCAGATGATCACACTTTCGGCAAGACCTTCACAGAGTTGATATGCATCGCTAGTATTCCGGCCGAACACGCGGGGAGAGACGATTCGAACTAACGCCGATAGGACATAACCACAGTGGATGCACACGCTGCCATTCCGGCCAGCTTTCCAGCATTGGTCCTAAACGCCGACTTCCGGCCCTTGAGCTACTATCCGTTGTCGCTCTGGAGCTGGCAGGAATCGGTGAAGGCGGTATTTCTTGATCGCGTTAATATCGTCTCCGAATACGACCGCTTCGTCCGCAGCCCCACCGCAGAGATCCGGCTGCCCAGCGTCGTTTCCCTCAAAACCTATGTGAAACCGGCGCTTTATCCCGCATTCACGCGGTTCAACGTGTTCCTGCGCGACCGCTTCAGCTGCCAGTATTGCGGCTCACGCGATGATCTGACGTTCGATCATCTCATTCCGCGCTCACGCGGCGGGTTGACCCGTTGGGATAACGTCGTCGCCGCGTGCGCACCGTGCAATCTGCGCAAAAGCGATTCGATGCCGAAGGATATCGGTATGCTGCCGCGCCAGTCGCCGTATCGGCCGACGGTGTTTGAGCTTCACCGCAACGGCCGGCTGTTCCCGCCGAACTATCTGCATGAAAGCTGGCTGGACTATCTCTATTGGGATACCGAGCTGCTGCCGTAACAGGCGACCGACGCGCCACGATGCGCATCACTACATGCCACCCATAAAAAAGGCCCGGCGGCGAGAACCGCAGGGCCTTTATCGTTTCGGGGGGAAACGAATTCATTCGTGCGCGACGCAGCGTCTCGTCCGAGATGCCGGTGCTGCGCTTTCCGCCGTTATGCTGCGCGCTTCATCGGCGCGGCGCACAGGGATTCGGCAATCGCCTCAACCGCGCGGCTCCAATCGTTCGCCGTTCGATCATCAGCATTGAGACCGAATGCAAGAAGCGCATCGGCAGGAGCGCCGCCATCACGGAAGAAGCGAGCGCATGACGTGCGCGCAACGCCCATCGCCTGATGCCACTGCAGAGGATTGATGTGCTGGATACTCATTTGACGTCTCCTCATTTACGCGCCCTTACATTGCCCCGGCGCTGAGGCGGAAAATTGGCGGCAAGCACACAGAGCAAAGCGTCACGACGCGAAACCAGTTCATGTGACACGACTGCGGATTGGATACTCTCCTGCGCTCCATATGCTTGCCATCCCGTTCGAGGGCTTCACCCTCGGATCCGAGTACGCGGCGAACTTACTTTGTTGACGCCGACGCTATTGGTCCGTCCGTCGAGGACGACGGGCTGCCGATAGCGACGAGAACATCACCGATTACATCACCTAAAGAACGCCAATCAGACGACTGAACGACCACGCTACACCTCACTGTCTGACTTACTTGAACTCACTCAGCCCCTTCATCTCGCTGGAGAGCATGACCACTCAAAGGAACGCACGAACTAAGCCTTTGAGTGGTCCGCCGCTATGTTGCACGCTCGATCAGGAGCGCACTGGGGGGATGGCAGAGACGCATTTTACGCAACGGGGACGCTACAAAACGCAACAGACGCAACGCTTACTTACGCAGTACTGAAATGGACTAACGGGACATTCGACGCGAACCGGATACTGAAACGCGGGGCACTGATTACGCTGGCACGCTACGCTTTACGAACAACGCGACTGAACTCGTTACGCAACTCACGGGATGCGGGAGGTCCCAAATAGATTGACGCGAAACACCAACTGACGAAGCCGAGACGCAACTGACGCTACATACGCAACACGACACGAACGCAACCAACTCAACTCAACTCAACTCAACTCAACTCAACTCAACTCAACTCAACTCAACTCAACTCAACTCAACTCAACTCAACTCAACTCAACTCAACTCAACTCAACTCAACTCAACTCAACTCAACTCAAGCTGACGCCACGCACACGCTGCCTTGCAACTCGCTCTCGCTACGCCGAGAAACTGTTGGGCTCTAAAGCCGCAAGACTTGCTGTTCGCTGGCTCAACTCAACTCGTCACCGCTGTGTTCCGCGAACGAGGAGTAATAGACCGTTACTTTTTGACCACGGAAAGGCAGCCGCGTGTCAGACCCACGGTATTTTGCTTGACAGTTGCTGAACGCAAAAAGATGCGGCGCTCAAGCGCTTGTTCTGTGGATAACTTTCGAGTTTTTCCACAGACGCGCACAATTATGCAGCGCGTGCTGCTCTGCGCATGGCGCTGAAACTCAGCCACATGATGAGGAGAGAACAAACAACGTTCCAGCCCGCGAACGAAACGCCGAGGAAACGCCACGCCGCTTCATCGCAACGGACGACGTGCGTCTGCTGCAGCGCTTCAAGCAGATTGCCTGCGCTGGTCGTCAGCGCCTGCGAGCCGGTGCAGCCGGAGGGCCCTTCCCAGAAGCGCCACTCAACACCGGCGTGATACGCGGCCAGCCCCGCGTTGCCGAGAAACGCCAATCCCACGAGGCCGAACAGCAGCGCGGCAACCGCGCGCTGACCAGCGCTGTAAGCCACCAGCGCGAGAAACAGCGCCGGAACGCCAGCATAAAAAGCGTAGCGCTGCATGAGGCAGAGTTCGCACGGGGCATAGCCGCCGATGTGCTCATACGCCAACGCGATGAGAATAGCCGCTGCAGCGAACAGCAACGCCAGGGCGCCAGACTGATAGGCAGTGTTGCGGGCTGGATTTGATCCTGACAGCGGCATGGCGTGCTTGAGACCTCAATGACGTGAACCACAAACGCGAAACTAAATGGCCTCTTCGACAAAGGGCCTGGCAATCCCGACTGTGTCAGCGCGCAACGGGACGCGCCGCACGGTGGAAATAGCCTAGAATAGATATTTAACAGCCACGAACCCGCTGACCAAGACCACGACGAACACCGTCGTTACCAGCGTCAGACGCTTTTCGATAAAGTGCTTGATGGGTTCGCCGAAGAAATAGAGCAGCGCCGCCACCAGATAGAAGCGCATCGCACGCGCGACGATGCTGGCGCCAATGAAGGCCATGAGATCCATGTGGGCGACACCGGCCGCAATGGTGACCACCTTGAACGGTATCGGCGTCGCGCCCTTGATGATGATCGCGGGCACGCCATACTGCTGCACGAACGCGATGAATGAATCGAGCGCGTGCTCCTTGCCGTAGAACGCCAGAATGGGCTTGCCGATTGCCTCGAACGCAAAATAGCCGATGGCGTATCCCAGCAGGCCGCCCAGCACCGACGTGACCGTGGCGATGGTGGCATACCACCACGCCTTCGACCGGTTGGTGAGGATCATCGGAATGAGCATCACGTCCGGCGGAATTGGAAAGAACGAGCTTTCCATGAACGAGACCGTGCCCAGCGCTGCAGGTGCGCGCTTGCTGGCAGCCATCCGCATCATCCAGTCGTACATCTTTCGCATGGGGATCCGTTATTCCGCGGCGGGTGGGAACAGGCTTACCGGGCTGAGGCCCGGATCGTTGGAAAAGCTCATCGCCAGACGTAGCACGATTGCATTGAGAACGAAGCGACCGTCAGCCGATGCGCGGATGCGGCTGGCAGTGCCTGGCACGCGCTCAATCATGCCATCTGCAAGCAGCGCGCCGATGACGGCGGGAGCAGGGCGCGCCCCGGTACGCCGCCACAGGCTGTCCAGATCAATACCCTCAACCAGCCGCAGTCCCATCATCACCATTTCGTCAGCCTGCTCGGACGGCGAAAGCGGCGTCTCCTCGATGATCCCGTGGCCGTTTTGTTCAACGAGACCGGCCCAGGTTTCCGGATGGCGTTCGGTGCTGGTGCCGATATGGCCGTTGCTGAGATGCAGGCGCCCGTGCGCGCCGGGGCCGATGCCGGCATATTCGCCGTAGCGCCAGTAAAGCAGGTTGTGGCGGCTTTCTTCGCCGGGCGCTGCGTGATTGGAAATTTCGTAGGTCGGCAACCCGGCAGCGCCCGTCAGCTCCTGCGTAATCCCATAGAGCTCGGCAGCGGCATCGCCATCCGGCACCGTCAGCTTGCCGGCCGCGTGCAGCTTCGCGAATGGTGTGTCGGGTTCGATCGTCAGCTGATAGAGCGACAGATGCCCGCCGGCGATCGCCAGTGCCTCGCGCAGCTCTTCGCGCCATTGCTCAGGCTGCTGCTTCGGGCGCGCGTAGATCAGGTCGAACGAGAAGCGATCGAACGTTGAGCGGGCAATCTCGATCGCGCGCTTTGCTTCCGCCACGGAGTGAATCCGGCCCAGCGAGCGCAGAATGTCATCATGTAGCGACTGCACGCCCAGCGACGCTCGATTGACGCCAGCAGTGCGGAAGCCGCGAAAGCGATCCGCCTCGACGCTGCCGGGATTAGCCTCCAGCGTTATCTCCGCGTCGGCATCGACGCTCCACAGCGTGGCGATGCGATCGAGGATGGCGGCAACCGTTTCCGGCTGCATCAGCGATGGCGTGCCGCCGCCAAAGAAGATGCTCGACACCCGGCGCGGACCGATGCGCTGCGCGGTGACATCCAGCTCACGCAGAAAGGCGGTGCGGAAGCGCGCTTCATCGATGCCGCCGAAGCGCACATGGCTGTTGAAGTCGCAATAGGGGCACTTCTGGGCGCAGAACGGCCAGTGCACATAAACGCCGAACGCAACTTCGTCAGCCGGCGTCGTCAAGGACAGCCCGCTTGAAGTGGTCGAACGCACGGGTTCGGTGCGAGATCGCATATTTGCTGGCCGGCTCCATTTCGCCGAACGTTTGCGCATGGCCCTCGGCGACGAACATCGGATCATAGCCGAAACCGTTGCCACCGCGGGGCGGCCAGACGATATCGCCATCGACCCGGCCCTTGAAGAACTGCACCTCTCCATCGGGCCATGCCAAGCACAACACCGAGATAAAGTTAGCCTTCAGCGGCTCGCCCTGCCAGTTCTGGCGCTCCACCAGCTCGCGGTTGACCCGCTCCATGGCGACAGAGAAGTCGCGATCAGGCCCGGCCCAATCGGCGGTATAGACGCCCGGAGCGCCGTCCAGCGCGTCAATTTCGATGCCGCTGTCATCGGCCAGCGCGGGCAGATTGGCGCCCTTGGCCGCAAACACCGCCTTCAAGCTGGCGTTGCCTTCGAACGTCGTTTCGGTTTCGACCGGCTCTTCCAGCCCCAGATCGCCAGCGGAAACGGCGGCGAGACCATAGGGCTCCAGCAGCTTGTTGATCTCCCAGACCTTGCCGGGATTGTGAGTCGCGACGACGAGACGGTCGCCGCGCTTCAGACGTCGGGTCATTGCTTGCTCCAGATGCGCGGCTCTGCGAATTCGAGGCAGTTGCCAGCGGGATCGCGGAAATAGATGGAACGGCCACCGCCCGGCCATTCGAAATCAGCTTCGATGGCGATGCCGCTTGTTTCGAGATGTTTGCGCCAGTCAGTGATCTCATCACCCGACGCCGCGAAGCAGACATGCCCCTCGCCATCGGCGCCATGCGGCGGCACGGGCAGCGGCGCATCCTCTTCCGGCGCGCGGCTGGTGGCGATGGGATTGAAGATCAACAGCACCTGATCGCCAAGACGATAGAACACCTGGCGCCCGGCCTCTTTGGCAAACGGCTCCAGCTCCAGCACGCGGCGGTAGAATTCTTCTATGGCCTCAAGATCGCGGGCATAGAGCACAGTTTCCAGGATGGCAGCGGGACGCATTGGTCAGACCCGGCGGTTAGCGTTTCTAGTGTCTGCTCTCAAGCAGCGTACGAGCGGCGACGAAAACCCGACGAATTGCATAGCAGCATTCAGGTTGTCGCCACACACTCGATACACCGGATTGTCAGGAGACGGTTAGCTTCTGCAATGCGACCAGCTCGCCGATGCCTTTGCGCGCCAGCGCCATCATCTGATCGAAGCTGTCCTGGCTGAACGCAACCGTTTCAGCGGTGCCCTGCACCTCAACGATGCCGCCCGCTCCGGTCATGACGAAATTGGAGTCAGCGTCGGCCGAGGAGTCCTCAGCATAGTCGAGATCGAGCACCGGCTTGCCGCGATAGATGCCGCAGCTGACGGCTGCAACGTGATCGCGCAGCACGTCGTCCTTCACCATGTCGCGCAGCTTCATCCACTGGATGCAGTCATACAGCGCCACCCAGGCGCCGGTGATGGCAGCGGTGCGGGTGCCGCCATCGGCCTGGATCACGTCGCAGTCGACGGTGATCTGCCGCTCGCCCAGCTTGTTGAGATCGACGATGGCGCGCAGCGAGCGGCCAATGAGACGCTGGATTTCCTGCGTACGGCCGGAAGGATGGCCAACGGTAACTTCGCGCCGCATACGATCGGTTGTCGAACGCGGCAGCATGCCGTATTCGGCCGTCACCCAGCCGCGCCCCTGGCCCTTGAGCCACGGCGGAACGCGCTCCTCAAGACTAGCCGTGCACAGCACATGCGTATCTCCGAACTTGATGAGGCACGAACCTTCAGCGTGCCGGGAGACCGCACGTTCAATTGAAACGCGGCGTAGTTCGTCGGGATTGCGTTTGGAAGGGCGCATGGGCAGGCATACCGGAGTTGTTGCAGGAAATTTGGCCGAACCTACGGGAGGGGCCGCCCGGCATCAACCAAAACCGCCACAGCGTTTGACGAAGGCCATGCAGCGTCCGTAATCTTCACAACCTTCAGGTTGAGGTTCGACCCCGAGCGATGAACGAAAGCACCAGCGGACTGACGCGACTGAACGAACGCTCCCGCACCATTCTACGGCAGATCGTCGAATCCTATCTGGAAACCGGCGAACCGGTTGGCTCGCGCAATCTGTCGCGCGTGCTGCCGATGGCGCTTTCGCCGGCGTCCATCCGCAACGTGATGTCGGATCTGGAGCAGCTCGGCCTCATCGTCGCGCCGCACACTTCAGCCGGCCGCCTGCCAACGCAGCTTGGCCTGCGGCTTTTCGTCGATGGCTTGCTGGAGGTCGGCGACCTCGATACGCGCGAACGCCGCCAGATCGAAGCGCACATCGCCGGCCGACAGGCGACGACGGTGGACGACGTGCTGCGCGATGTCGGCGAAATGATCTCCGGGCTTTCCCATTGCGCTGGCGTTGTATTGGCCGACAAGCAGGTCACGCGGCTGAAGCACATCGAATTTGTGCTGCTGGAGCCAGGCAAGGCGCTGGTGGTACTGGTTGACGAGGATCAGACGGTCGAAAACCGCATCGTCGATCTGCCGAAGGGCATGCCGCCCTCCGCGCTCGCCGAGGCGGCAAATTATCTCAACGCGCACGTGCGCGGGCTAACGATGTCGGAAGCGCGTGCGCGTATTGAGCAGCAACTGCAGTCATCACGCGCCGAACTCGACGAGCTGACCAAGCGTTTCATTCAGTCTGGATTGGCGGAGTGGTCGGGCAGCATCGACGACCGCAAGAGCCTGATTGTGCGCGGTCAGGCCAATCTGCTGAAGGATGTGAACGCGCAGGACGATCTGGAGCGCATCCGTCACCTGTTCGACGACCTCGAGCGCAAGCGCGACCTTGTGCAGCTGTTGGGGCTGTCTGAAAGCGCCGATGGCGTGCGCATTTTCATCGGCTCGGAGAACAAGCTGTTCTCGCTGTCCGGCTCTTCGCTCATTGTCGCGCCGTTCCAGGACGAGCGCAGGAAAGTGGTCGGCGTGCTGGGCGTTATCGGTCCAACACGAATCAATTACGCGCGAATAATTCCTATGGTGGACTACACCGCCAAGCTCGTTAGCCGACTGTTGACTTGATTTTTGCCATACATCGCCTGATATCGGGCCCGCATTCTTAAGGTGCTTCCCCGATAAAGAAGCACGTCGCGGAGAGATCATGGCTGAAGACGAAAACAGGTCCGAACCGAACGCACGCCCCGATAACGAGGCTGCGCGCCCTGCTGGCAACGGTGAAGCGTCGGGAACCGTGGTTGAGCTTGAAGCTCGCATTTCCGACCTGACCGACCGTTTGCTGCGGGCCCATGCCGAAATGGACAACCTGCGCAAGCGCACCGAGCGCGACAAGGAAGATACGGCGAAGTATGCCATCTCGAAGTTCGCGCGCGATCTGCTGTCGATTGGCGATAATCTGCAGCGCGCAACTTCCGCTGTTCCCGCGGGTGCCGCAGACGCGGATCCAGCCCTGAAGGCGCTTATGGAAGGCGTCTCGATGACCGAGCGCGAGTTCCTCAACGTGCTGGAACGCAACGGCGTTCGCCGCATTGACCCGGAAGGTGAGCCGTTCAATCCGCACCAGCATCAGGCCATGGCCGAGATCGAACAGCCTGATGTTGCATCTGGAACCATCGTTCAGGTGTATCAGCCCGGCTACCTGATTGAGGATCGCGTGTTGCGCCCGGCGATGGTTGTCGTTTCCAAGGGCGGCCAGCGCAAACAGGATGCGCAGCCCGGAAATGGCTCCCCAGCCGCCGGATAACGGCGGCTCGCAAATGTTTCCGCAGCCGCGCGTGGAAGATCCATGGCGCGGCGGCGAATGTAGGCGGCTTAGGGCCGAAAATTACGCAACGGGCACAAACCCAGCCCGTTGCGTGCATAGAAAGCCATCTTATATAAGCCGCGTTTACCGTTTGGATGCTCCATAGGGGATCGCACCGGCGCGCTGTATCGCGCTGCGGTTATTCCGGACGCCAGGACAACCAGGGTCCGGACGGTCTGCCGCAGAAGGATGAGGATTAGCACCATGGCAAAAGTTATCGGCATCGACCTCGGAACCACCAACTCATGCGTGGCGGTGATGGAGGGCGGCAAGCCGCGTGTATTGGAGAACGCCGAGGGCGCGAACACGACGCCTTCCGTTGTGGCGTTCACCGCCGATGACGAAAAGCTCGTCGGCCTGCCTGCCAAGCGTCAGGCTGTCACCAACCCGATCAACACCTTCTTCGCGATCAAGCGCCTCATCGGCCGTCGCTATGACGATCCCACCGTCGAGAAGGACAAGGAACTCGTCCCGTACAAGATCGTCAAGGGTCCGAACGGCGACGCGTGGGTTGAAGCCCACGGCAAGGATTATTCTCCGCAGCAGATCTCCGCTTTCATCCTGCAGAAGATGAAGGAAACCGCCGAGGCAAAGCTTGGCGAAAAGATCACGCAGGCGGTGATCACCGTTCCCGCATACTTCAATGACGCCCAGCGCCAGGCCACCAAGGATGCTGGCCGCATCGCTGGCCTTGAAGTGCTGCGCATCATCAACGAGCCGACGGCAGCTGCGCTTGCCTACGGTCTCGACAAGAAGAAAGATTCCCAGACCATCGCCGTGTACGACCTCGGCGGCGGTACGTTCGATATCTCCATTCTTGAAATCGGCGACGGCGTCTTCGAAGTGAAGTCGACGAACGGTGACACGTTCCTCGGCGGTGAAGACTTCGACATGAAGCTGGTCGAATACCTCGCCGACGAATTCAAGAAGGAGCAGGGCATCGACCTGCGCAACGACAAGCTTGCTCTGCAGCGCCTGAAGGAAGCTGCGGAAAAGGCAAAGATCGAGCTGTCGAGCGCCACGCAGACTGAAATCAACCTGCCGTTCATCACCGCCGATGCTTCCGGTCCGAAGCATCTGACGATGAAGCTCACCCGCGCCAAGCTGGAGAGCCTGGTTGACGACCTGATCACCCGCACGCGCGGACCGTGCGAAAAGGCACTGAAGGACGCTGGCCTCAAGGCTGCCGACATCGACGAAGTGGTTCTCGTCGGTGGCATGACGCGCATGCCGAAGGTGCAGGAAATCGTAAAGCAGATCTTCGGCAAGGAACCGCACAAGGGCGTCAACCCGGATGAAGTCGTCGCCATCGGCGCCGCGATCCAGGCCGGCGTTCTGCAGGGTGAGGTGAAGGACGTTCTGTTGCTCGACGTGACCCCGCTTTCGCTGGGCATCGAGACGCTGGGCGGCGTGTTCACGCGCCTGATCGAGCGTAACACCACCATCCCCACCAAGAAGAGCCAGACCTTCTCGACCGCCGAGGACAATCAGAACGCGGTGACGATCCGCGTCAGCCAGGGCGAGCGCGAGATGGCAGCGGACAACAAGCTGCTGGGCCAGTTCGATCTCGTCGGCATCCCGCCTGCGCCGCGCGGCGTTCCGCAGGTTGAGGTGACGTTCGACATCGACGCCAACGGCATCGTGCACGTTTCTGCCAAGGACAAGGCTACCGGCAAGGAGCAGTCGATCCGCATCCAGGCTTCGGGCGGTCTCAGCGACTCCGAGATCGACCAGATGGTCAAGGACGCTGAATCACACGCTGCCGACGACAAGAAGAAGCGTGAGCTGATCGAAGCCAAGAACCAGGCTGAAGCCCTGATTCACAGCACCGAGAAGCAGCTTTCCGAGAACGGATCTAACGCTGGCGTCGCCGCCGTGAAGTCCGACGTCGAGAAGGCAATCGCCGACCTCAAGGAAGCCATCTCGGCCGATGACGCAGAGCGCGTACAGGCCGGAACGACTGCCCTGGCGCAGGTTGCGATGAAGATTGGCGAGGCCATCTATGCCGCCCAGCAGGGTAGCGGCGATGGTGATGACGCCGACAGTGGCAGCTCCTCGACCGCTTCGGCCGACGACAACGTCGTCGACGCCGACTTCGAGGAAGTAAAGGACGACAAGAAGAAGTCGGCCTGATTTGACAGGGTGTGGTTCCGCCGCACCAAGCCACTACCGAGCCCGGCCTTAGTGCCGGGCTCTTGTTTTCAACCAACGAAAAGGCGCAGCAGCAGCGCGCAGGACTGCCTCAGTAGCGTGGCAAATCAGCCATCCAACGCTATAAGAGCAATCGCTTTTCCTGTGTGGCCCATAGCACCTTGCGGCGATACCACAGCCTCTCCACATTAGCTTTCGTTGTCGGCGCGCACTTTCCCCGCGCCAAAAACAACGCTATTTCCCTAGAAATGGGGTATCAGCCTTGCACCAATCCGAAGGATCCGCGCTGAACATGTCCAAGCGCGACTATTATGAAACGCTCGGGCTTTCCCGGGGGGCCAGCGAGCAGGAGCTGAAATCTGCTTTCCGCCGCCTCGCCAAGGAATTACATCCCGATCGCAACCCCGGCGACACCACTGCCGAGGTGCGTTTCAAGGAACTCAACGAAGCTTATGAGGTCCTTAAGGATCCGCAGAAGCGCGCCGCTTACGATCAATTCGGCCATGCGGCATTTGAGCATGGCGGCGGCGGTCGTGGCTTCGGCCCGGACTTCGCGTCCTCGATGTCGGACATCTTCGACGATCTGTTCGGCGAATTCATGGGTGGCCGGCGCGGCGGCGGCCAGCGGGCTGGTGGCGGCCGCTCTGCCCGCGAGCGTGGCGCTGACCTGCGCTACAATCTGGAAATCACCCTCTCGGACGCGTACGTCGGCAAGGCTGCCCAGATCCGGGTGCCCACGTCCATCGCCTGCGAAACCTGCGCCGGCACCGGCGCCAAGGCCGGCACCAAGCCCTCACAATGCCCAACCTGCGCCGGTTACGGCAAAGTCCGCGCCAGCCAGGGCTTCTTCACCATCGAGCGCACCTGCCCCAACTGCCAGGGCCGCGGCGAGATCATCGAAGACCCGTGCGCCTCATGCCACGGCGCCGGCCGCATCACCAAGGAGCGCACGCTCTCGGTCAATATTCCGCCCGGCGTTGAGGATGGCACGCGCATCCGCCTCGCTGGCGAGGGTGAGGCTGGCCTGCGTGGCGGTCCGGCGGGCGACCTTTACATCTTCCTGTCGCTCAAGCCGCACGAGTTCTTCCAGCGCGACGGCGCGGACATCTTCTGCAAGGTGCCGATTGCGATGACGACGGCCGCGCTCGGCGGCAACATCGAGGTGCCGACCGTTGAAGGCGGCGCGACGCGCATCAAGATCCCCGAGGGCTCGGAAAGCGGCAAGCAGTTCCGCCTCAAGGGCAAGGGCATGCCGGTGCTGCGTTCGAAGGTACATGGCGACATGTACATCCAGGTTGAGGTGGAAACGCCCAAGAGCCTCACCAAGCGCCAGCGCGAACTGCTGGAAGAGTTCGAGCAGGAAAGCCATAAGGAAACGAGCCCGGAGTGCGCCGGCTTCTTTGCCCGCGTGAAGGACTTCTTCGAAGGCAAGGGAAGCTGAGTCAGCGATGGGCGACACGGTGAAGATGCTGTTCTTCGCGGGGTCGGCACGCGCCGGCTCCTATAACAAGCAGCTTGCACGCCTCGGCGCCCTGATTGCCGAAGCCAATGGCATTGAAGCAACCTTCGCCGACCTCGAAGACTATCCGATGCCGCTCTACAACGGCGATGATGAAGCCATCGCCGGAGCGCCCGAAAATGCCGTGCAGTTCAAGAACCTGATGGCCGAGCACGATGCCATTTTCATCGCCTGCCCGGAATATAACGCCTCCATCACCGCGCTGCTGAAGAACACGCTGGACTGGGTCAGCCGGGTGAACGCACCTGAGCCCAGCGGCAAGCAGGTGTTCAAGACGCGCGTGTTCGCGCTTGGCGCGGCTTCCCCCGGCGGCATGGGTGGCCTGCGCGGCCTCACCGATGTGCGGCACGTTCTGGAGCTTGGCCTTGGCGCTCTGGTGCTGCCGGATCAGTTCGCACTGCCCCGCGCCGCTGAGGCCTTCGACACCGACGGCCACCTGAAGAACAAGGACAGCCAGGAAAACCTGAAGGCGCTGATCCAACGTGCGGCCCATACGGCGCGCGTGCTGCGCGGCTGAGCAGACGCCACCCCACTGAACTGCTGCACACTGAACAATGTGCTCTAATCGCCACAATCGTGGGACGATACGGTCCCGCTTGGGTTGAGTGAAATCCTCTATAACGTGTAGCCTTTCCAGAATTCGCGCGGGGGATTCGGAAATGGCAGCGGCGCAGACACGCAGGTTCTGGCAACGCTCATGCCTCGCCGCTTGGGTTTCAGCCGTCGTTTCGGCCACGTCTCCGGCCCAGGCCGACCCAACTCACGCTGACCCATGGAACGGCTTCTATGTCGGTGCCTTCGCTGGCGGCGCATGGGGCAGCGGCCACACCACGACGGACGTCGGCGAGGTGAATGCCACGTCGTATTTTTCCACCCAACAGAACGTCGATTTGGTCGAAGGGGACACTTCCGGCAAGGCGCGCTCAGGCTCGTTCACCGGCGGCGTACAACTGGGCGCGCAGCAGCGATTCAATCAGGTTGTCGTCGGCGCAGAGGCCGACTTCGGCGCTTTGGATCTGAGCGGTAGCCGGGGGGCGGCCGACATCCCCTATCCGACTTTTCCAACGTTGGCCTACACCGCAAGGGCGTCCTACTCCACCAATTGGCTGTCGACGGCCCGTGTGCGTATCGGCTGGCTTGCGGCGCCAAACATGCTGCTTTTCGTCAGCGGTGGCCTTGCACTCAGCGACGTCAACGTCTCGAACACCTTCTACGACAAGCTGCTCAGCGGCTCGATATCCGCTCGCGGCTCCAGCTCCAACACCCGCATCAAAGCCGGTTACACGCTCGGCGGCGGCGTAGAGGCCAGCTTGGGTGGCCCGTGGTCCATCAAGGCCGAATATCTCTATGTGGATCTCGGCGAGGTATCGACCAGCGGCGTCGTGCTGCCGCCACTCGGTATCGGACGCAGCCCGCTGGACACTTCCATTGATTTGACTGCCAACATTGCCCGCCTGGGCGTCAATTACAGTTTCAGCGACTGACAGCAGGCTTAATGCGTTCGGGCATCGGCCACCCGTGGCCTGGGAGGACGCGCCTGCCCCTTGCACTCACCGCCCTCGTGCTGCATGGCTACCTCACTCCAACCAACAGCACACCTTGAAAGCCATGACGACTGCCGCCAAAAACCGTTTGATCGTCGCCCTCGATATGCCAACGATCGAGGAAGCCCGGCGCCTGATTGCCACCCTGGGCGACAGCGTCACCTTCTACAAAGTTGGGCTGGAGCTGCTGTTTGCGGGCGGCCTCGATCTGGCGCAGGCGCTGAAGGCCGACGGGAAGCACGTTTTCCTGGACATGAAGTTTCTCGACATCGGCAACACGGTCGAGCGCGCGGTCGCTAATGTCACCGAGCTGGGCCTCGACATGCTGACCGTGCATGGCCACGACCTGAAAACGATGCGCGCCGCGGTTTCCGGGCGCGGCGACAGCAAGCTGAAGCTGCTGGCGGTGACGGTGCTGACCAACCTCACCAACGATGATCTGGCTGAGCAGGGAACCTCGCTGGCGCCGGCCGATCTTGTTCTGCGCCGGGCGCTGCTGGCGCAGGAAGCGGGCTTCGATGGCGTCATCGCATCCGGACAGGAGGCTGCACGCATCCGCGAGGCCACGGGCCCCGACTTCCTGATCGTCACGCCCGGCATCCGTCTGACCGGCAGCTCGACCGACGATCAGCAGCGCATCACCACGCCAGACAATGCCATCAGAGCGGGCGCCAGCCACCTCGTTGTCGGGCGGCCGATCACGCAGGCGGATGACCCGCGTCTGGCCGCCGAGACGTTCTGCAACCACATCCGCGAAGCTCAGGCTTCGCTTTAACAAAACATCACATCAATTTGAAAAATAACGGAGAACTCAAATGGCCAAGGGCTATGTGATCGTGCGCGCAGAAGTGACCAATCCGGATAAGTGGGCCGAATACGTCGCCAAGTCGAAGGTCGCTCTGGATAAGTTCGCCGGCAAGCCCGTGGTTCGCGGCGGTCAGGCCAAGATCGTCGAGGGCGACGGCCTTGCCCGCAACGTCGTCATCGAGTTCGACAGCTACGACACCGCCCTCGCCTATGCTTCCTCGCCGGAATATGCCGAGGCCCGCAAGCTGCGCGAAGGCGCCGGCACGCTGCACATGGTTGTCGTCGAAGGCGTCTGACGCGCTATACGCCCGGGGTTCGCTTGCACCCGGCGCCCGGCACTCGCTGCCGCCCCGCATGCGTCGGTTTCGCGCCGCCCTTGAGCCAGCCTCGGGGCGGCGTTTCTCTTTTGCCAAACCTGACTTCCATCGACTGCCAGCCGGGGCGAAGGGTGACAGCGGGGAGCGCACGGCCATATAAGCCGGGCATGGCGGGAACTGGCCCGCATAACGAGATGGCAGCGATGGCGCATTTTCCTGAGAAGACCGATCATCCGGCGTGGCGCGCGACGGTGCTGACCCTGTTTCCGGAAATGTTTCCCGGTCCGCTCGGACTGTCCCTCAGCGGTCAGGCGCTGGAAGCGGGGCTCTGGTCTCTCAACACTGTATTTATTCGCGAATTCGGCCTTGGGCGACATCGCGCCGTCGACGACAGCCCGGCCGGTGGCGGTGCCGGCATGGTGATGCGCGCCGATGTTCTTGCCGCCGCCATCGATCACGCCCGCACAACCGAACCCGATACGCCGCTGATCTATATGTCACCCCGGGGCGAGCCGCTTTCGCAGGCGCTGGCGGCGGAGCTGGCCGCTGGTCCCGGCGTGATGCTGCTGGCGGGACGCTTTGAGGGCGTCGATGAGCGCGTGATCGCCGGACGCCAGATGCGCGAGGTCTCCATCGGCGATTATGTGCTGTCTGGCGGCGAACTGGCGGCGATGGTGCTGATGGATGCCTGTGTGCGCCTGCTGCCCGGCGTGATGGGGGCCAGCGCCTCTTTAAGCGAAGAGAGCTTCGAAAACGGGCTGCTGGAATATCCGCAGTACACCAAGCCCCGCGAGTGGGAAGGCCGCGCCATCCCGGACATCCTGCTGTCGGGCGATCATGCCAAGGTCGCCAAGTGGCGCCGCCAGCAGGCCGAACGCATCACGGCGGAGCGACGTCCTGACCTCATCGGCGGCAAGGGTTAAGCAACGCTTTCCGGTTGCGCAGCGGGCACAATTTCCAGCAATATGGGGCTGAAACAGGCGATGCATGCTGACTGCGCGGGGTTCCGCATCCGGCGGCTGCGCTTGTTTTTCGTGTTGCATCGGTGCCCCGCGACAACTCGCGGCTCGATTTGATGCGGCGGCGGCGACAAATCGCCTCCAACCATATCGACAACCCATCGCAATTCGTCTATGAACCGGCCCAAATTCCCTAATGATGCCGTTTAGGGGTGCCGGCCAGTCCGCCGAGCCTCAACGGCCTGTTGCTCCAGTTTTTCACGGTCAGGTGCCCTATGAATGTCATCCAAGAGATCGAGCGCGAGCAGATCAGCGCTGTAATCGCAAAGCGCCCCGTTCCCGAATTCGGTCCCGGAGACACCGTCAAGGTGATGGTGAAGGTGATCGAGGGCGCCAACACCCGTACGCAGGCCTATGAAGGCGTCGTGATCAGCCGCTCCGGCGGTGGCATCAACGAGAGCTTCACTGTCCGCAAGATCTCCTATGGTGAGGGCGTGGAGCGCGTGTTCCCGATCTACTCGCCGTACATCGCCGAGATCGAGGTTATCCGCCGCGGTAAGGTGCGCCGCGCCAAGCTTTACTATCTCCGTGGCCGTCGCGGTAAGGCTGCCCGTATTCCGGAGCGTTCAGACGCACGCGCTCGTCGCCTCAACGCGGCCTGGAAGGGCTTCAAGAAGCAGAAGGGCGAGCCTGAGGATCTGACGCAGATCAAGGGCATCGACGCCAATCTGGCCGCTGCTCTGCGCCACCTCAACGCTATCAAGCTCGAGCAGATCGCCAACCTCTCGGACGATGACATCGCACACATCGACGAGACGCTGAAGCTGGACGGTCGCATCGAGAAGGACGACTGGGTCGGCCAGGCTCGTACGCTGATCGCTGAAGCCGCTGTGGCTGAAGTTCCGGCCGAAGAAGCTCAGGGCTAAGCCTTAGCTGAACGGCCATCGCGGCCGGCTTCAAGAATTCAAAACGGCGTGCCTCGCGGTGCGCCGTTTTTGCTTTTTGGCGCCGCTGCCCTTACTTTATTTGGAGCATTCCGCTCCTCCACCGCTCAAGGCTCCAGGACCAGACCATGTCGAACGTTGAAGTCGGACGCGTGTCCGCCCGCAGTGAGAAGATAAAGCTGCATGGGCCTGAGGCGTTTGCAGGCATGCACAAGGCCGGACGGCTGGCGGCCGAAGCGCTGGACATGCTGACCGAGCACGTGAAGCCGGGCGTTACCACCGAAGAGCTGGACGAGCGGGTGCTGAAGTTCGCGCTCGATAACAACGCTTATCCGGCGCCGCTGAACTATCGCGGCTTCCCCAAGGCCATCTGCACGTCGATCAATCACGTCGTCTGCCACGGCATTCCAGGTCCGAAGCCGCTGCGCGAGGGCGAGATTCTCAACATCGACGTGACGCTGATTGTCGATGGCTGGCATGGCGACACCTCGCGCATGTATGCGGTGGGCAAGATCTCGCGCAAGGCCGAGCGCCTCATCGCCATCACCTATGAAGCGCTGAAGCGCGGCATCGCCGCTGTGCGCCCCGGCGCCACCACCGGCGACATCGGCGCCGCGATCCAGCCCTATGCCGAAGGCGAGCGCTGCTCCGTCGTGCGCGATTTCTGCGGCCATGGGCTCGGGCAGGTGTTCCATGACCGCCCGAACATCCTTCACTATGGCGAGCCGGGTGAAGGCGTGGTGCTGGAGAAGGGCATGATTTTCACCATCGAGCCGATGATCAATCTCGGCCGCCCGCACGTGAAAGTGCTGAACGACGGCTGGACCGCCGTGACGCGCGACCGCGAGCTGTCGGCCCAGTTCGAGCACAGCATTGGCGTGACGGAGACCGGGTGCGAAGTGTTCACGCATTCGCCCGCCGGGCTGGAATTCCCGAAGTTCGAACAGTAACCGCTCGGCGGCTTGGTGTAATGGCGTCACGGGGCAAGCGATCCGCTCAGGGATCAGGGGCAAGCATAGAGGATAATCCGCAGGGAACATTCCTCGCCGCTGCCTCACCCGCCGCGTCTGAGCGCGCACCAGGACAGCTTTCCGTTGCAACAGCGTCGGACACGTCCGAACCCACACCTGACTATCTCGGCCATCGCCAGCGGCTGCGTGAGCGCTTTCGCAAAGGCGGCGATGATGCGTTGCCCGATTATGAGCTGCTGGAGATGCTGCTGTTCCGCGCCATCCCGCGCCGCGACACCAAAAGCCTCGCCAAGCAACTGCTGGCGCGCTTCGGCACATTCGCCGAGGTGATCAGCGCGCCGGAGCAGCGGCTGAAGGAAATTGCCGGCGTCGGCGATTCCGTCATCACCGAACTGAAAGTTGTACGCGCCGCAGCCCTGCGGCTAATGCGCTCGGAAATCGTGCAGCGCCCAGCCATGTCGTCGTCGCGGCAGGTGCTCGATTATCTGCTGGCGGCCCAGCGCTATGAACAGTGCGAGCAATTCCGCATCCTGTTTCTCGACAAGCGCAATCGCCTCATCGCCGACGAAGTGCAGCAGCGCGGCACCGTGGATCACACGCCGGTTTACGTCCGCGAAGTAGTGAAACGGGCGCTTGAGCTTTCAGCTACGGCTGTAATTCTGGTTCATAATCATCCCTCTGGCGATCCGACGCCATCGCGCGCGGATGTCGACATGACGAAGCTGATCGCTTCGACTGCGGCACCTTTGGGAATTGCTGTTCACGATCACATTATTGTTGGCCGCGAAGGCCATGCGAGCCTCAAATCGCTCGAACTGTTTTGAGAAACCTTGCACACAAGTTACTTGTGTCAACCTAGTTGTTCTGGCAACGATCCGCCCGCGCGCCATTTGAATTCTTTGTGGCCGACGCCATTTGCGACGTTGTGTAACCGGCCGTTTACCTGCGCGGGGTGCATTTTACCCGCAGAGCCGAATCGCCCCCCATCAAACGAGGACATATGTGCGGCATTGCTGGAATTATCGACCTTACGGGCAAGCGCCAGCCGGAGCAGGCCGTCGTCCGAAGAATGGCCGACGCGCTGCTGCATCGCGGCCCCGATGAGGACGGTTATCTGTTCCGGCCCGGCATCGGTTTCGCCAATCGGCGTCTGTCGATCGTCGGTCTGGGTGACGGCTCGCAGCCGATCTTCAACGAAGATGGCAGCGTCGGCGTCGTCTATAACGGCGAGCTGTTCAACTATCCGGAAGTGAAGGCGGAGCTGGAGGCCAAGGGCCACGTATTCCGCACACACACCGACACCGAAATCATCGTGCACCTGTACGAAGAGTACGGCGAGGATGTTTTCTCGCACCTCAAAGGCCAGTTCGCCGTTGCGCTGATCGACTTCACCAAGCGCACCGTATTTCTCGGCCGCGATCGCGTCGGCATCTGCCCGCTGCACTGGAGTCGCCAGGGCGACTGGCTGTATTTCGGTTCCGAGATCAAGGCCATTCTGGCTTCCGGCGAAGTGCAGCCGCGGTTCGATCCGCGCGGCATGGATCAGGTGTTCACGTTCTTCGCGCAGGGCACCCAGCGCACAATGTTCGAGGGCATCCAGTCGGTGCTGCCCGGTCATTACCTCAAGATCGCATTCCGCGCCGACGGCAAGGCCGCCGAAGTAGTCGAGCGCCGCTACTGGGACATCGACTTCCCCGACGCTGGCGACGAAGTAGACGCCGCCGATCCGACCGCGCTGATCGATCAGTTCGAAGCGCTGTTCCAACGCTCGGTTTCAATGCGTCTGCGCGCCGACGTGCCGGTGGTTGGCTATCTTTCGGGCGGTGTTGATTCCGCCTATGTGCTGGCCACCGCTTCGAAGCTGCGCGGCTCGCCTATCCCGAGCTTCACCATTCAGGTGCCAGCCAAAGGCCTCGATGAAACATCGGACGCGCTGTTTACCGCGCGCGCGCTCGGCTGCCAGCCGACGATCCTGCGCTCCGACAGCACGGTGATCGCCAACACGTATCCCAAGCTGATCGCCTCCACCGACAGCCCGGTGATCGACACATCATGCGCAGCCCTGTGGCGTCTGGCGCAGGAGGTGCACGATCAGGGCTACAAGGTTGCGCTGACAGGTGAAGGCTCGGACGAAGCGTTTGCCGGCTACATCTGGTTCAAGTTGCGCAAGCTCAGCTACTTCATGGATGTCGGCGGCACGCATGTTTCCGACGCGGTCAACCGCATGTTCCGCATCGGCATGGCGCCGCACATGTCGAACGCACAGCTGAAGCGCATCGACGAAAAGATGGGCCGCGCCCACGCTCAAACCCTGATCTATCACCTCGTTTCACAGTCGCGCGCGAAGTACTTCAGCGGCGACGTGAAGGCCAAGCTGGGCGATTACACCGCCTATGATGACGTGCACATCGACACCGAGCGCATGCGCCGCTGGGATCCGCTGAACCAGTCGCTCTACTACGGCTACAAGGTGCATCTGCCGGGTCTGCTGCTGAACCACAAGGGCGATCGCGTCGCCATGGCGAACAGCGTCGAGACGCGCTACCCGTTCCTCGATGAAGACGTCGTGGAGTTCGTGTCTAAGCTCAGCCCACGCTGGAAGCTGCGTGGCATGCTGAAGGACAAACACTTCCTGCGCCTAGCCGCTTCGCGCGTGCTGCCGAAGGAGTCGGCGTTCCGCAAGAAGGGCATGTTCCGCGCGCCGCTGGCGGAATCGTTCTTCATCAACCCGCCGGATTATGTGCGCCAGTTGATGAGCCGCGAGTCGCTGAACCGCACCGGCTATTTCGACACCGACGCCGTGCTGCGCGATTACGAAGCCATCGGCGCCGGCAAGGGCAACAAGATCAACGTGTTCCTGAAGATGGGCCTGACCGGCGTGCTCTCAACGCAGCTCTGGCATCAGATCTACATGGGCGGCGGGCTGTGCGAACTGCCCGATAATGTGCCCAAGCCGCAGGTAGACCGCCCCGAAGGCGTCGGCCTGCGCAAGGCCGCTGCTTAACTCGGCAGCCACAACGAAAGCATACGAAAAAGGCCGGTGACGCAGATCGCATCACCGGCCTTAATTGTTTCAGTAGTCAGCGCTTAGACAATCAGCCCTGACGGTCGCGCTGGCCCAGAGTGCGCAGACGCAGCGCGTTGAGCTTGATGAAGCCTGCGGCGTCCTTCTGGTCGTACGCGCCCTTGTCATCCTCGAAGGTGACGAGCGTCGACGAATAAAGGCTCTTCGGGCTCTCGCGGCCGGTGACGATGACGTTGCCCTTGTAGAGCTTCAGCGTCACCACGCCCTCGACATGCTCCTGGCTCTTGTCGATGGCGGCCTGCAGCATCTCGCGCTCCGGCGAGAACCAGAAGCCGTAATAAACCAGCTCCGCATAGCGCGGCATCAGCTCGTCCTTGAGGTGCATCGCACCGCGGTCAAGCGTGATGGATTCGATGGCGCGGTGGGCATGCCACAGGATGGTACCACCCGGCGTCTCGTAGATGCCGCGCGACTTCATGCCGACGAAGCGGTTCTCGACCAGATCGACGCGGCCGATGCCGTTCTCGCGGCCATAGTCGTTCAGCGTCGCGAGGATGTTGGCCGGGCTCATCGGCGTGCCGTTGATGGAAACCGCGTCGCCCTGCTTGAAGCCGATGGTGATGACGGTCGGCTTGTCGGGTGCTTCCTCGGGCGAAACCGTGCGCTGGAACACATACGGCGGCGGCTCGACGTTCGGATCTTCCAGCACCTTGCCCTCGGAGGACGAGTGCAGCAGGTTGGCGTCAACCGAGAACGGGGCTTCGCCGCGCTTGTCCTTCGCGATCGGAATCTGGTTCTCCTCGGCGAATGCGATCAGGTCTTCGCGGCTCTTGAACGACCAGTCGCGCCACGGAGCGATGATGCGGATCGACGGCTCCAGCGCGTAATAGGACAGCTCGAAGCGGACCTGATCGTTACCCTTGCCGGTGGCGCCATGGCAGACGGCATCGGCGCCGGTAGCGCGGGCGATCTCGATCTGGCGCTTGGAAATCAGCGGCCGCGCGATCGACGTGCCGAGCAGATAAATGCCTTCATAGAGCGCGTTGGCGCGGAACATCGGGAACACGTAATCACGCACGAATTCTTCGCGCAGATCCTCGATGTAGATGTTCTCCGGCTTGATGCCGAGCATCAGCGCCTTGGCGCGCGCGGGCTCCAGCTCCTCGCCCTGACCCAGGTCGGCCGTGAAGGTGACAACCTCGGCACCATAGGTCTGCTGCAACCACTTGAGAATGATCGACGTGTCGAGGCCGCCGGAATAGGCGAGCACGACCTTCTTGATCGGCTTGGTCTGGCTGGTCATGGGAGCTCTTTATCGGCTTGAGCGATAGGAAATGGATGCAACAGCCCTGTACGAGATTTCTCACCTCTAGGCCATAGCCAGCGGGCGCGGCGTGCGGGCTCAGTGCCATTTAGGCCAATGCGCACGCACCGGGAGACCTGCACCGGCTTCATCCAGAACCATCCTGCACCATGCATGTGACAGGAAGGCCACCGCCTATAGTTGCAACAGCATCAGCCTAACCATCGGGACAGGCCGGGCTGGAAATGCCGTGCCCTGAATGGTAAAAAATAGCTTGCAAGTTGTTTCAGGGGGAAATGCCTCGTGATGCGTACCCAACTGGGGCTGGGGGCCTTCGTGGCTACCGCCATCGTCACAATAGCAAGCGTGACGTCGCTCGCCGCCGAAGAAAAGGCCGCGCGCAATGAAACCAAAATCGAGCACCGCTCGGCGACATCGTGCGTAGGGCTGGACATCCATACCTGCCAAACCAAGGGCGAATGCCTTTGGCGCAAGCAGCGCGCCACGCGCTTCGGCGACGTCCGCCAGCCGCATTGCCGGGTGCGCCCCTATGAGCAGGTAGCAAAGAAAACGGCCTGACGACGCGCGGCACGGGGGCGTCAGAGCAGGGCGCCCAGCTCGGATGCCGGCCGCCGTTGTGAAGCCAACAACAGGCCGGAAATCAGCGCAGCTTCAGCGCGGTGAACATGGTGCCGATATTCAGCGGCACCGCGATCATCATGGTCAGGAAGTCCATCGGCGTAGCTGCGTCCTGAGCCGGGGCCTTCAAAGCGCCCTCACGGCGAAATTTGTCGACCGACTGCTGCACCGAGCGACGGGCCGTATCGGCGGCATCCAGCACCGCTGCGTTGGCCTCGGCGGTGGGCCAGGCGACAGACCGCGGTACGCCCGACTGCATCATCACAAACGCCATCGGCCAGGCGGCCGCCTGCCTGGAAAACGGAAACATGGCGAGCCACGCCGCCATCGGATTGGACGGCTCGGCAATCGAGCGCACCTGCGCGCCGCTCAGGGCGCTCATCGCGTTCACGACCGCATCGGTAAAACTGGTCATGGCCTGCTGCATCGCGCCAGCCATAGGCACTCCAAATGGGGGCGCTCCGAACGAGGGCATACCAAACGGCGACTGTGCCGATGCTGAAGGCGCAGCGGCCGGCGGCTGCATGAAAGGCGGCAGGAACGGCGCCAGCGGATTGAACTGCGGCGCCGGATCGGGCTGACGCGCACGGCTGGTCGATGGCATCGCGCCGCCCGGTAGCGCCCAGGCAAACGGGTTGCTGAACAGATCGGCCGAAGTCTCCGCACGCGGCTGAGACATTGAGGCGGCGCCCGGAGGCGTCATCAGCGCCATCCACGGGGCCAGAAAATCCCACGGCTGAAACAGCGACGATGCAGGGGCCGGAGCGGCGGCAGGCTTCTGCACCGGCGGAAGCGCCTGCTGCATGACACCGGACCAGAAGCCGAGCACCTGATCGGTGAACGCGGCATAAGCGGCGGCATTCGCCTTCGAATAGTTGAGCGCCGCGTCGGCACAGCTCTGGGCAAAGCGCTGCTGCAGTTCGGGATTCAGCATTCTGCATGCCCTTCGATTGGGTTTCATCGACCTGCTACGGGCCTGCAATGCTGGCAGCACCAGCCACCCGCAAACGCCCGTTTGCAGGCTAACCCTATTGCTGCAATGCAAACAAGCCGTTTGCCTTCATAGCAGAAACTGAAAAATCAGGAGCTTTACTGGCCCGACCGGCTCAAGCAGCGGCTTCAGCCTCGGCCGAGCTCTCAGCTTTGGCAGCATTTTTGCGCCGGCGGCCAGCTTTACGGCCAGCGAACAGCCAGTAGGTGAAGCCACCCAGCGCGCCCGCAGCAAGGAAAGCCGCCAGCGCGTAGTTGTTCAGGATCGAAGCTTCGCCAGCCACTTCATTCATGTACTCGGCCGAAAAACCGCCCAGCGCGATGATGACGCCAACGGCGACGTAGAACAGCAGCGACCGCAAACGCGCCAGCTCAGCAATGCCAATGGCCAGCACCGCGAACGGAAAAGCGAAGATGGCAGAATGGGTTGCGGTGAGGAGGGCCAGTACGCCGGCATTGATGAGCCGTTCGCCCTGGGCTTCGGCTGGAAGCGCGGCGACATCGCCCGGCGTGACGATGAAAGCAACCGTCACAGCGCCCGCGACGAGGCAGGCAACGATGAACCCGAAAAGAACGCGCAACAGCGTGAGCATAGCCAGAATTCCCTACAACCGGGCGTAGCTTATAGGCCCTAAGCGCGTGATCTCAACGAAAAACGCTCCGCCTTGCCTAACGGACGCCTCTGGACGTTGCGGGCGTTGCCGCAAGTTCACCCTGCGCCGCCCGCCACAAAAAAGCAGCTCACGCGCCTCAGGCATTCCGTCCGGCGATCAGCCAGTACATGAAACCACCGGCAAAGCCTGCGGTTGCAAACACCTGCCAGACGATGGCGTCGGAGGAGGCAACAGTGCCTGCCTGCCCATAGCGCGCCAGCAGCGGCACAGCGGCCAGCGCCAGCCCGCCGCCGATGACGTAATACGCCAACGCACGAATACGCGCGACCTCCCCCACAACGACCATCAGCAGCGCGGGAATGATGGTGATGCTGGCCGCCAGCACCGCACCCTGATTGACCATCGCGAAGACCGTCTCGACGTCTTCATCGCCAATCGGATTGACGTGCAGGAATGCAGTCGCCCGCTCCAGCCCCAGCGTTACCAGAACAAAGGCGGATGCAAGCGCTGCCACCAGCAGCGCAAACGGTATGACGATCAGCACCCGGCCGGCAGTCTTCCAGAACACTGGCGTCAGGCTCCGTCGCGGCTGGGAGCGGGGGCAGGGACAATGAAGTCGGCAGCCGAAACGGAGGCCGAAGCAACCGGGCCACCAACCTGAGGCAGCGATGACAGCGCGGCACTGGCGCGCTGCTTCACGCTGGCGGACTTCAACTGCCCGCAGGCGGCATAGATGTCGCGACCGCGCGGCGTACGCACAGGGCTGGCATATCCAGCGCGATTGACCACCTCGGCAAAGCGCTCGATCTGATCCCAGTCGGAGCACTCATAGGGTGCGCCCGGCCACGCGTTGAACGGGATGAGGTTGATCTTGGCAGGAATGCCCGCCAGCAACCGCACCAGCTCGCGCGCCTCCGCCAGACTGTCGTTCACGCCCTTCAGCATCACGTATTCGAAGGTTATGCGGCGCGCGTTGGAAAGCGCCGGATAGTTGCGGCATGCCTCAAGCAGCTCCGCAATCGGATACTTGCGGTTGATCGGCACCAATTCATCGCGCAGGTCATCGCGCACAGCGTGCAGCGAGATCGCCAGCATGGTGCCGGTGTCTGCGCCCCAGCGTGCAATCTCCGGTACGACGCCCGACGTTGAAAGCGTAATGCGTCGCTTCGAAACTGACAGCCCCTCGCCATCGGCAGCGACTTCCATCGCGCCTTTGACGTTGTCAAAGTTGTAGAGCGGCTCACCCATGCCCATCAGCACGATGTTGGTGATCTTGCGATCGGACGACGGCAGCAGGCGCCCATCGCCGGGTGGTTCAGCGCCCGGCCAGTCGCCGATGCGGTCGCGCGCCAGCATGATCTGGCCGATGACTTCCTGCGCCGTAAGATTGCGCACCAGCTTCTGCGTGCCCGTGTGGCAGAAGGTGCAGTTCAGCGTGCAGCCGACCTGGCTGGAAATGCACAGCGTGCCGCGCTCGGCCTCGGGGATGTAAACCGTCTCGACCTCGGGCGGGCGGCCATCGCGACCCTGCGCTGGCAACCGCAGCAGCCATTTGCGCGTGCCGTCGACGGAGACCTGCTCCGATACAATCTGCGGCCGCTCCAGCGAATAGCGATCGCTAAGGCGCGTGCGCAGATCCTTGGCCACGTCCGTCATCTGGTCGAAGCTGGAGACGCCGCGCACATATAGCCAGCTATAAAGCTGGTTGACGCGCATACGCAGCTGCTTGTCAGGCACGCCAGCTTCGGCGAGCGCGGCGCGCAGCCCCTCGCGGCCAAGTCCTGCCAATGAGGGCTTTTCCGGGCTGGCTACCAGTGGCAGCGCTGCGACATCGGCGGTCGCGGAATGGTCGAAAGCTAGGGCCATGGGCGTCCGATAGTTCGATAGGGCTCGCGGGGATTTGCGGAAATCAGCCTCTATCTAGCGTTACCGTCCGAATACAGCAAATCCCCAGACCTGTTGAGGTCTGGGGATCGCACTGAGACGCCTTTGAGAGATGCAGCATAGCTACATGGCAGATGGTTTCTGGCTGGTTACCTGAAAGCCATCTTTTATAGGTTGCCGCAGCCACTGCGGCGCGTATCCGGCAATGGGGCCGTCGTGCTGACGAGGGCCCCCCGCGCCCCCTGCATAGAGCCAGACCAGCTCCGCGCCGCTAGGTCAGGCGGCTGGCACCCAGCGCCCAGCTACAAAGCCGAATGCGACAGCATCGGGATGCAGCCGCGCGAGTTGCTGGAGCTTGCCCGCTTCCTTGACGTCTGTATCGTTCAGCACTGCTTTGGCCCGCGCGGCCTTAACAGTGTCGTGGAAGCCGCTAAGCAGGATAACGCGCTTGCCTCGAACCTCGATACTCGGACACGACATACAGACCTCCTGACGGGGTAAGTTCTGTCGGCCAACCAACTGCGATTTTAATCCGAGAGAAGGACACTCAACATAGCGCCAAAACCGCGATGGAACGACCGCTAACAAATGCGATGTTACCCGCTACTCCGCCCACAGAGAAATAAAGTTCCGTTGCGCCGGTGAAAGACGAATGCCTGTAAAATTGAATGCTTTTTGCGCTTGAAATGAACCGGCAGATCTTGAAATGCCTCAATCGCCTAAAGGCATGTTCAATTGCAGCCTGCCGCGCCAAGTTTCAGTGCCACTTGTCGCCCCACTTTCGACACCGCCTGTCGCCTGCAACGTCGAGCCGTCCTTCACACCGAACACAACGCCAGCTTCCGCCTTGAGCTGCACGTCCGTTGGATTGACCGTAGTCACCATCGGATTGATTGCGTTGAGATCGTTGAAACCGACAAATGCACCGACAGCAGCACGCGGCTCAATGAAGGTTTTTTCGTCGAGCTCAAATCGGCGCGTCACTTCAGGCAGTACTTCCACCTTGCCGCTACCCGCGGCCTTCATCGCGCCGCTGCTGCCATCGCGCACGGCGTCTTCGATGTAGACCATGCCAACGCTGGGCGCGACTTTCCAACCGCTATAGTCGCGCGTTCCAGTAAGCTTGCCGCGCAACAGACTGCGCTGCGTGAAGCCGTTGTCGATGTCGGGGCTGCTGACGGCACTCACCGTTTCACCCCATGCGGCACGTCCGTCGAACACCACACCCGGCGCAACCTTCATGCTGACATACGGGCCGAACATCCAGCCCTCGGCGCGCATCTGATCGGTGCCGTCGAGCGCACTTTCAACACCGCGATCGAGCTGCGCCATCGCGCCGACCATAATATCGGGCCCGACCATCGATCTTGTGCCGACATACAGCACACCCAGGTTGCCAGCATCACGCGCCGCAGCGCGGCCGGTTTCATAATTCTGCATCCGGCCTTCCAGCCAGAAATCGACGATGCCGGGCTTCCCTTTGCCGCCATTGGTGGCAGCGGTGATTTCAGACAGACTGACCGAGAAGCCGACATCCTTGGCGCGGCCGTCGTTATCCAGCGTCACCGTGCTGGAAAGCGGCTTTTCGGCATTGGCGATGGGCGTCGCAGGGCGATCAATCCGCAACCGATCGGGGTCGCGGGAGTTGAGCAGCGATTTTCTGCGATTGAGGAATGCTGCATTGGCCGCCGCACGACCTGAACTGCAACTTGCCGCCACGCTGGAGCCAGCTTCGGTGGTCGCTGTGATCTGGAACGTGTAGGCGCCATTGCGTGGCGCCTTGAACGTCCCGCCCGATCCGCCCGTCGACACCAGCGCCAGCGGCGCCGTGAAGCCACCCGTCAGCGCAACCGATGCACCGGAAGCCGAAAAGGCGATGCGGTCGCCCTCTTCCAGCATCAGCTGGCGCGAAATCGGCGTCGGCGATGAGAAATTGATATTTAGCAGGCCGCGATTCACATCGGAGCAACCGGCGCTTTCCCCGATTGCCTCATCGCTTTGCGCACGCACGGGCGCCGAAACCGCAAATGCCGAAATTCCAAAAACGCTGGCCGCAACAAGAACGGCACCTATCGTTTTCACGCTGCTCTCCGTGAATAAGATCCATAGGTGTCGGAGCCGACAGACTGGCCACCGCGCATTGCCCGCCGAATTTTAAGCGAGCGCGATTCTGGCGTTCAGTCTACCAGCGTTCCTGCGCTCTTGCTGCCCTGCAAAAGGGACACAACTAAGATCGCCACATCAAATAGTTAGCACTGTGGCTGGCGCGCGCCGATCGGTCGCGCTTAGCGTCCGCGAGAGCTTAAATCGCTGCAATGGTCCGCCACCACTTGCCATCTCGCCGTGATTTGGCCGCGCCCCGTCCATCAGACCGTCACGCTTGTTGGCTTTTCTCGCGGGCGATCAAAACCCAGGCGCGCGCCTGTTGGGCCGCTGCCTCCGCCGTGTTAAGTCTGGCGTCAAGAGTTTAGGGGGAGCTGCCCATGTCCTTGTCGAAGAAGATTGTCACCGTAGCTATCGGCGCTGCTGCGTCCCTTGGCGTTACACTGGCCGCCGGCGGTATCGCCAATGCCGCCGAATTCACATTCAACGAGAAGACCAACGCTTCCCTCGCCAAGAAGCTGAATATTCCGGTGTTCTTCGCCGTGCCGGCCAGCGCCCGCGCGCCACTGCCCAAGGACATCAAGACCACCGACAAGCTCTATGACTTCAAGCACCCCGAGGCCACCAAGTCGAAGGGCGATGTCGGCCTGCGCCTCATCGTTGCCAAGCGCGCGGGGCTGGCCAAGCGCCTGGGCCAGAGCGGTCTCGTGCAGACCGGCGACATCCTGCTGACGTTCCGCAATGAATGGGGCGGCGCGGGTGCTTATCCCAACATCCAGATGGGCATCAGCCACACCGGCTTTGCCTATGTCGACAACACGGGGACGGTGCGCAATCTCGATAACCCGCTCGACGCTGAATATGTCGGTCGCGGCGATCTGACGAGCGAGCACTATCGCACGCTGAACTTCCTGCACATCATCCGCCCGCGCAACCTGACTGACGCGCAGAAGGCGAACCTGTTCGCGTGGGCCAAGCGCCTCAATGACAACTCGAAGAAGATCTATCCCAGCCAGATCAGCTTCAATCAGGACTACAACGCGCCCAAGTATCAATCGAGCTCGAACCTCGGCTTCGTGAAGCAGTTCGGACAGATCGCGCTCGGCCAGGGCAATCCGCAGAGCAAGCCGCTGGATATGTACTGCTCGGAATTCGTGTGGTCGCTGCTGTCGCTGCGTAACTGCAATCCGGAAAAGACCGCCAACGACTTCAAGGGCAGCCGCGTGCCTTCGTGCATCAAGGAGCCGATGGAGCCGATGAAGGCCACCGGCAACATCCTGCCGCTGAAGGGCCGCAACGGTTATTCCGGTCTGGCCGATGGCCCGCTGCTGGTGCTGGATCAGCTCGATCTGCCGGAAGACCAGAACAAGGCGATGATCGACCGTGTGTTTGCTGAGAACCCTGCCGGCCTTTCGAAGATGTCGGTCGGCCACCGTCAGGTCGCAACCGAAATGCAGCCGCGTTTCGAGCGCCTGAAGACCTATTACACCGGCATGACCGGCCGTATGTGGCAGAACTGGCGTGCGCGTCTGGTCGGCACCGGCTTCAACTGGGCCGGCATCGCCGAGAATTATTCGCCCACTTCATTCCTCATCAACACGCTGCTGCCGGAGAACGCCAACAAGCGCACCATGGACTATGTGGCGACTGTTGTGATCGAATAACCGGACCCGACGGCTACAAAAAGCACACGACATGCAAATTGACCGCCGACAGTTCGCGCTCGGCGCGCTGGCTGCTTCCTGCACCTTGACCGGAACTGCGCGTCCCTCATTCGCTGAGGGGCGCGCGCCGGTTTATATCGGCGACATGCACGCCCATCTGTTTTTCTTCGGCGCCAACACGCCGGATAAAAAGCCGCTTGGCCCAACGATGCGCGCCGGCCATGCCACGCTCGTCGGCTGGTCGCTGGTGGGCGATGTGCCGTGGATCCGGTCAACATCGAAAGGCCTGAAACAGAAGGGCAGCCCGAAGCCAGGTGAAGCCGCCGAGTGGTTCGAGACCGACATCGCCCGCATCAAGAAGCACATCGCCGATCAAAACCTGAAACTGGCGCTGACGCCCGATGACGTCGACAACGCACTCGCCGGTGATCCGCATGTGGTGCTGACGCTGGAAGGCGCGACCATCATCGAGGATGACGCAACGCCCCTGGTGCGCGCGTGGGAGCAGGGCGTGCGCAGCGTGCAGCTTGTGCACTACATTGAAAATCCGATCGGCGATTTCCAGACCGAGCGTCCGCGGCATGGCAGTCTTACGCCGCTCGGCTTCAAGGTGATCGAGGAGTGCAATCGCCTCGGCATCCTGATCGACCTCGCGCACTGCACTGACAAGGCCACTCGTCAGGCGATCGAGGCATCGAGCCAACCGGTGATCTGGTCGCACTCATCGGTGACGCGCACCCGCCAGCCGAACTGGAAAATGCCTGTGTGGCAGGCGCGTCAGATCACCTTCGACACCGCGAAGCTGATGGCTGAAAAAGGCGGCGTCGTTGGTCTGTGGCCGATGCGCTCCGACATCGGAGCAGGCCCGGATGCCTACGCAAAACGTCTGTGGGAGCTGGGCCAATGGCTCGGCGCCGAGCACGCCGGCATCGGCACCGACATGAACGCGATTTCTCGCCCTGCCATCGCCAGCTATTCGGATCTGCAGAAGGTCGTGCGCGCCTGGCAAAAGGCCGGGCATGACGATACCGCGATCCGCAACATCGCCATTGGCAACTTCGCCCGCGTGCTGAAGCAGGCGATGGCTGCACGGCAGGCTTAGTTTTTGTGGCGCTCGGCGACTCCGCTGCGCGGAGCCGGCCGCCGAGCGCTGATTGGAGGGCGCGCCCCGCTCGCCTCCCCAGACCGTCATCCCGACAACGGTCGGGATCCACGCCAGCTTCAGAAGTCGAGCCGGATGAAACGTTGCTCGCGGTCTGTCTCTAGACGTTACTTCCGGTCGGCGCTATGGCGGAGAATTGCGTAGATCCCGGCCTGCGCCGGGAGGACGTATGTCTGTCCCGTCGGGGAGCCGGCCGCCGAGCGCGCACCTTACAGAATGAACTTCGAAAGATCGGTATTGGCCGCCAGATCGCCGATGCGCGTCGTCACGTAATTCGCGTCGATGACGATCTCCTGCCCGCCGCGATCAGACGCGTCGAACGATATTTCATCCAGCACCCGCTCCATCACCGTTTGCAGGCGGCGCGCACCGATATTCTCAACCGTCGAATTCACCTGCACCGCCACATCGGCAATAGCGTCGATGGCGGAAGGATCGAAGCTGATGGTCAGATCTTCCGTCGCCATCAGCGCCACATACTGCTTGATGAGCGAAGCCTGCGGCTCCGTCAGGATGCGGCGGAAGTCTTCACGCGTCAGCGCCTTCAGCTCAACGCGGATCGGCAAGCGGCCCTGCAGCTCCGGCAGCAGATCGGACGGCTTGGCGACATGGAACGCTCCCGAAGCGATGAACAGCACGTGGTCGGTTTTCACCGGGCCATATTTCGTCGCCACCGTTGTGCCTTCGATCAGCGGCAGCAAATCGCGCTGCACACCCTCGCGCGAAACATCGCCGCCAACACGCCCCGCGTCGGAGCGCGAACAGATCTTGTCGATCTCGTCCAGAAACACGATGCCGTTGTTCTCAACTGCACTGATCGCTTCCGATGTGATCTGCTCGCCATCGATGAGCTTCTCGCTCTCCTCCGCGATCAGCACATCGTAGCTGTCAGACACCAGAACGCGGCGCGGCTTGGTGCGTTGACCGAAGGCCTTGCCCAGCATCTCGCCGATATTGACCGCACCCATGGATGCACCCGGCACGCCGGGAATATCAAACATCGGCAAACCACCCGCTGGCGAATCGGCCACCTGTATTTCGATTTCCTTGTCGTTCAGCTCGCCCGCCCGCAGCTTCTTGCGGAAGCTATCGCGCGTTGCAGGGGAAGCGGTCGGGCCAACCAGCGCATCGATCACGCGTTCCTCCGCGTTCTTCTCCGCCTTCGCGCGCACATCCTTGCGTCGGGTTTCCTTCACCAGCCCGATGGCCACTTCCACCAGATCGCGGATGATGCTGTCGACATCGCGGCCGACATAGCCAACCTCGGTGAACTTCGTCGCCTCGATCTTGATGAACGGCGCGCCCGCCAGCTTCGCAAGCCGGCGTGAGATTTCCGTCTTGCCGACGCCCGTCGGGCCGATCATCAGGATGTTCTTGGGCAGCACCTCTTCCTTCAGGTCGCCCGTGAGCTGCTGCCGTCGCCAGCGGTTGCGCAGCGCAATCGCAACGGCGCGCTTGGCTTCCCCCTGACCGACGATATAGCGGTCCAGCTCGGAGACGATTTCACGGGGCGAGAAGTTGGTCATGGTCTGTCCTGAAGGAGTGTCGTGCACCAGCGCTGAACGGTATGTGGCGCCTGCATGGGGGATTAGGAAGCGGGCGGTACATATTTCCTGATACCGTCGAGCGGCAGGTTGTCCAACACCGCCCGCCGGAGACTGCGCCAGCGCGCCGAAAGGGTCAGCACCAGAACCGCCAGCCCAAGCAGGGTCAGCGATACTGACATATCCTTGGCCACGCTCTCCTTCAGCAGATAGCCGATTGCCAGCCCCGCATAGGAGAGCGCCGACACCAGCAGCGCCCGGCGGTCAATAACGAGCGCGACGAGGCCGAACACTGCAAACAGCGCCAATACACCGACAGCGCCGCCGGCACCAAACCCCGCCTCCGGGTCAACGAAAACCGAACTCGCCGCGTAGACGATCATCGGCGCCGCCAGCATATGCAGCCAGAACGCAACGTCTGATCGGCGCGTGGTTCGCTCCGGATCGGTGGCATCAATCCGCACCGCGAATGCGAACACTGCAAGCCCGCAGGCTGCGAATACGATCGGGCCCCAAGTCTTCCACTGCTCAGGGGCCAGAGCGCTGATGGAGCCGGTGATGGCGCCGATCAATCCCGCCGCAATCAGCGCCGTGTCGATCGGCACTTTGAAGCGCCAGCGGTGCAGCGCAGCTGCAATCGCCAAGCCTACGCTGAAAATTGCCCAACCCGCCGTCCCGGTATCGCTCTCGGTGACAAGAAACGCCATCGCCACCAGCGCGCGCACAGCCAGAGCGCCCGACAGCGCGAACATGACGGCAAGCGCGATGGCCGGCAGCGCCAGCCGCAGACGTGAGATAAAAATTTCCGACAGCACCCACGCCGAAGCCAGCGCGACGAAAATGAAGCCGATGGCAAAGCCAATCGAACCCGTAAGGCCGAACAATGCCGACACCAGCAGCACAATACCGATGGTGACGAACACATCGTTGAATCCGCCGATCAGCCGGAAGCGCTCGTCGTCGGGATCGGGGGTGTCACGCAGTTCGTGTGCCAGTTGCATCGCAGCCGCCGGAGATGCGGCCAGCGCCCGTAACTGCGCCGCCTGGGCGGGCGAAATGATGCCCTGCGCGATCGCCGCATCCAAATGATCGTCCTGAATCATCGACACGTTAATTCTCTGTTTTAAAGAATGAAATCGGCGCCAGCGTGTGTGAGGCGATGGATGACCCCAAGCCGCTGGCTTCAGGACGATGCCGGGCAACAGCGGCGCCGCGAGGGCGGGAAGACGGCGCCTTGAACGTAAGAGGGAGCTATTCCGGGCGCGTGGAGGGCAGGCTTTCGAGAACCAGATTGTCGTTGGTGTAAACGCAGATTTCAGCCGCAATGGCCATCGCCTTGCGGGCGATCTCTTCGGCCTCAAGCGGCTGATCCAGCAGTGCGCGAGCCGCCGCGAGCGCATAATTGCCGCCCGAGCCGATGCCCATCACCTGCCGCTCCGGCTCCAGCACGTCACCGGTACCCGTCAGCACCAGAGTTGTCTCAGCATCCGCCACCAGCATCATCGCTTCCAGCCGGCGCAAAAACCGGTCCGTCCGCCAATCCTTGGCCAACTCGACGCACGCCCGGGTCAACTGGCCCGGATACTGCTCCAGCTTGCCCTCAAGGCGCTCAAACAGCGTGAAGGCGTCGGCCGTAGCCCCGGCAAAGCCGCCGATCACCCCGCCCTTGCCAAGAACGCGCACCTTGCGGGCGTTACCCTTGATAATCGTCGGGCCAAGGCTGACCTGACCATCGCCAGCGATAACGACACGACCATTTTTACGAATGGTGAGTATGGTGGTGGCGTGCCAGGAACCGGAAGCATCGCCCGTTGGGCCGGAAGTCATCATGGGGTGGCACTCGAATTTGCGGGACGGTGCGCGTTGCTGCACGGCCCTAGAATGGATCGGTCCAAGCTGATAAACGCTCGGTTCCGGTGAGGCAAGCTAGCCTTGAGAGGCCTAAATTGAAGCGTCAGGCGACTATTTCCCGTAGCACCAAGGAAACCGAGATCACCGTGACGGTCGATCTCGACGGCACCGGCGCGACGGACATTGAAACCGGCATCGGCTTTCTGGACCACATGTTGGATCAGCTTGGCCGCCATTCAATGATGGACATTACCGTGCGCGCCAAGGGCGACCTGCACATCGACTTCCACCACACGACTGAAGACGTGGGCATTGCGCTCGGTCAGGCATTCGCCAAGGCCCTGGGCGACAAGAAGGGCATCACCCGATACGCCGACGTGCATCTGCCGATGGACGAGACGCTGACGCGCGTCGCTGTCGATATTTCCGGCCGGCCGTTTCTGGTGTGGCAGGTGGATTTCACGCAGCCCAAGATCGGCGAGATGGACACCGAGCTGTTCCGCGAATGGTTCCAGGCCTTCGCGCAGAACGCTGGCATTACGCTGCACGTCGCCAATCTCTATGGCGTCAACAACCATCACATCGCCGAGACCTGCTACAAGGGCCTCGCCCGCGCACTGCGCAAGGCCGCTGAGATGGACCCGCGACAGGAAGGCCGCGTGCCCTCCACCAAGGGAATGCTTGCGGGCTAGAGCCTTTCAGCGTTTCGTTAAATCGCGGAAGCTGTTTGTTTTTGCTCGCGCCTTGGCGGAAGCACTCTAGCCGCCGGGCACGCACATAACTTGGCGCTCTGCCACGGACACAACGTCCACGAGGACCCCATGGCCACCTATGCCGTGCTTGAACCGCCGAATGCTCCCGCCGACCGCATGGAGAGCGCCGAACGCCTCGCATTCATCCGCGACGGCTTCGCACCCTATGCGGCAGCGCTTCCTCCGGTTTGGCTACTGGTGAAACGCATGTGGATCGAGTTCGGCATCTACATGGGCCTCGTCGGCATCGTCGCATGGTTCTTCACAGCGATTGGACACGCCATAATCGGCAACGCAGTGCTGCTGGCCATTCAGATCCTGTTTGGATTTGAAGCTGGCTTGCTGCATGCCGCATCGCTTGAACGCCGTGGCTGGCGCTTTGTCGGTAGCGTTGACGGCCGCAACCGCGAGGACTGCGAGCGCCGCTTCTTCGAAATGTGGTTGCCCACCTACACCACCATTCCTGCCCCCACCGTACGCAACGAGCCATCATCCAGCGGCGGCGGCAACGGCACCGGCTATTCATCTTCTGCTGCCAGCGGTGCGAGCAACTCTGACGCGCTGGAAATGCCTTCGCAGCGGCCCGCCACACTTACATCCAATGAGGGGACATGGGGCGATGCGGGGGGTGACGGGGGCGCCGATCGTACATCCGCCGCGGGATATTCAGTGCCAAGCTGGACCCATCAGGCCATAACGCGGGCACAGAACTTCTTCACGCGTGGATGCCGCGCACTTCAAGGAACTTGAGCGAATATGCAGCGCGTCGCGATCATCGATTACGGCTCAGGCAATCTGCACTCCGCCGCCAAGGCGTTTGAGCGCGCCGCCAACGACAGCGGCACAGCGTCCCAGATCATCGTCACCAACGATCCCGTTGTCGTCGCCGCCGCCGATCGTATCGTGCTGCCGGGCGTCGGCGCATTCGCCGACTGCAAGGCCGGGCTGGAAGCCGTGCCGGGCATGATCGAAACCATCGACGATACCGTGCGCAGCAAGGGACGGCCGTTTCTCGGCATCTGTGTCGGCATGCAACTGCTGGCCAGCCGTGGACTGGAGTTTGCTGTTACCGACGGTCTCGACTGGATAGCTGGCGAGGTACGCCCGATTGCGCCGTCCGATCCAGCGTTGAAAATTCCGCACATGGGCTGGAACACGCTGAACGTCGCGCGCCCGCATGCGCTGCTGCAGGACATTGCAACCGGCTCTGACGGACTGCACGCCTACTTCGTGCATTCCTATCACTTCGTGCCGGAGCGGCGCGATGTGGTCGTTGCCGAAACGGAATACGGCGGACCGCTGACAGCCATGATCGCTGACGGCAACATCGCCGGAACACAGTTCCATCCGGAAAAGAGCCAGACGCTGGGCCTGAAGCTGATCGCAAACTTCCTCAACTGGAAGCCCTAAAAAAATCGCCTTGCCCGTTATCTGATCGCTTCTCAACGTTTCGCGAAATAAGTCTGCGCCGCCGAGTGTGCGGCGCGAAATCGACGCCGCTAGCTAAACCAGGATACCTTGTCCTGAAAGTATTCTCTGCGTCCTCACGACTTCCACGAAACTCTTTCTGCTCCCAAATCTCGTAAACTCTTATCGGATTCTGGTCGAACGCCCGAATAATCGAGTGTCGCTCCTCGCCAAGCCAACGACGGATCCAAATCTCAATTGCATCTTCGTAGTGCAGTTTTCTCGTGACCATGTCTCACCGTCCACAAAACTTCATCTGTGCCTATGGGAGACATCTTGACCTGCCTGCGCGTTGAGATGATTCATCGCAAACGCTCTGACGAGCGGCATCCCGCGATGTCTCATTCATTGCGGGCAGGGAGAAGCCGGGCCCGAATCCGACTTCTCCCTTCGTCTGCTGTGATACGTGCCGCGATTCTGCGCGAATATAAAGCTCATACACACGCGATCCGCGCAAAAACGGGGCCCGACCTTACGATCGGACCCCGGCGCGTCACGCATTACCGGAGGGGCTGAGAGAGCGGGGGGACGAAGAACTCCAGAACGCAGAACGCAGAAATTTCGGGCCAGATCTTCATCGCGCCAGTGGGCAGCTGACGCGTTTAACAAGACCGATAATTCACGCCTCGGACGGATAGCCCGAAGCAATCATGACCTTGCGGCCCGATCATCACGCTGCATCGATCTCAAATTTCGACCGACAACAGCCACGCACTTCACAAAACCAAAATCGACGATCGAAGGCGATCAGCAGGCTTCCGCCAGATCGAACGGCAGCTCTTCCTGATCGTCGGAAACCGGCTGCGGAGCAGGAAAAGCGATGACGTTGTTGTTGCCGCCGCCATTGGGGCCTGCACCGATTTCCGGCTGCCGCTGACGGAACCAGCGCAGCGCCGTGTTGGTCATCACCGCTTCATCGCGTGTCGCCTGCACCAGCAGACCATCATCCGACTCCAGAACAACCCGGAGCAATTCCTCCACCTCGTCGGCGGCCGCGTCGGTGCGCACATACCAGGTCTGCTCCAGCGGGCGGGCCCATGAACGGCCGATGGACATGATCTGCTGGGCCAGGATGTGCTTGTTACGCTGCGGTTGAGCCAGGTCGTAGGAAATGATGAGGGTGCGCATGGCGGGTCTCGCGGATTGATGTTTCGGACGAGGGAAACGCGAAACTTGTCCCGGATACTCGATGCACTGTGTTGCTGCGAACGTAGTGAGAACATCACATGAAACTGTGCCGTTGTCCAGCATTTGTTCTCATGTTGTTCTGCATGTTCTCCCGTTCGCATACGTGCTTGAAACTACTCAAACAATGCGAGCTGGTCGGGATGCGGCGCGCGTTCGAAGCGCTGATGCGGACCAAAATCAATGCGGTCGATGAGGCTCGGATAGCGCTGCGCGAACACCTCAAGCGCCTTTGAGCGCGCACCGGCGAAGCGTTCTTCCTGCCAGATTTCATAAAGCCGGCGTGGATCGCACCCGTAACGGTCGAGAAGATCCTTGCGGCGGATACGCAGCCAGCGCGCAATCCAAATATCGACCGCGTCCGCCTCGGTGAGTGGACGGCGCGCAATGGCATGCGGGGCACTGTCTAAAAATGCGATGGCCATCGGCTTTTGAACTCTACGCATTAATCACGAACGTGCGGCCTTGACTTATTGGCCGGCAAAATCTCTATCGCCAATAATAACAGCGATCTGATGGCCGGTTTCAATGGCCGCCGCCGTTCGCATCGCACAATCGCGAGAGAAGCCCGTGATCCTCTTTCCTGCCATTGACCTCAAAGACGGCAAATGCGTGCGCCTGAAGCTCGGCGAAATGGATGAAGCCACCGTCTTCAATGACGACCCGGCCGCGCAGGCGCGCACGTTCCAGGACCAGGGCTTTGAATACCTGCACATCGTGGATCTCAATGGCGCATTCGCGGGCAAGCCAGTCAACCGCGATGCCGTGGACGCAATTCTCGGCGCTATCACCATTCCCGCCCAGCTCGGCGGCGGCATTCGCGACATGCAGACCATCGAGGAATGGATCGACAGCGGCATCGACCGAGTGATCCTCGGCACCATCGCTGTGCGCGATCCTGAGCTGGTACGTCGCGCGTGCGTCGAGTTTCCCGGACGCATTGCCGTTGGTATCGACGCCAAGGGCGGCAAGGTAGCGGTTGAAGGCTGGGCCGAAACGTCCGAGTTGACCGCCGAGGAACTGGCCAAGCGCTTCGAAGACGCTGGCGTCTCGGCAATCATCTACACCGACATCGAACGCGACGGCATTCTGAAGGGGCTGAACCTGGAAGCTACCGCAGCGCTCGCGCGCGCAACGTCGATCCCGGTTATCGCCTCCGGTGGCCTTGCCTCGATCGACGACGTGAAAGCGTTGCTGCAGCCCGAATATGCGATGCTTGAAGGCGCGATCAGCGGCCGTGCGCTTTATGATGGCCGCATCGACCCGCAGGAAGCGCTGACGCTGCTTGCCCAACGCGCAATCTGACCGCGCCTAACGGCAAGCCGCTCGACGCAAGAAAGAAGGCGAACGCCCATGCTGAAAAACCGCATCATCCCCTGCCTTGACGTGAAGGATGGCCGCGTCGTCAAGGGCGTCAACTTCGTCGACCTGATCGATGCGGGCGATCCGGTTGAAGCCGCAGCGGCCTATGATGCCGCCGGCGCCGATGAGCTCTGCTTTCTCGACATCACCGCTACGCACGAAGGCCGCGACAACATATTTCATGTTGTCGAGCAGACCGCGAAGCGCTGCTTCATGCCGCTGACGGTTGGCGGTGGCGTGCGCACCGTCGACGACATCAGCCGTTTGCTGAATGCCGGCGCCGACAAGGTTTCGATCAACTCCGCCGCAGTGAAAAATCCGCTGTTCGTGCGGGATGCGTCGGAGAAGTTCGGCGCTCAATGCATCGTCGTCGCCATCGACGCCAAGCGCGTGTCCGCCCAGGGCGAGCCGCCCCGATGGGAGATTTTCACGCACGGCGGGCGTTCTTCAACCGGTATCGATGCGGTGGATTTTGCCAAGCGCGTAACCGAGCTGGGCGCGGGTGAAATCCTGCTGACATCGATGGATCGCGACGGCACCAAGTCCGGCTTCGACCTTGAGCTGACGCGTACAGTCGCCGACGCGGTTTCAATTCCGGTGATCGCGTCGGGCGGCGTAGGTACGCTGGATCATCTCGTTGCCGGCATCACCGAAGGCCATGCAAGCGCGGTGCTTGCAGCTTCGATATTCCACTTTGGCACTTACACGATTGGCGAAGCCAAGCGCTACATGGCCGATGCCGGCATTCCGATGCGGCTTTGAATAATAAAGCGGTGGCACTGGTCACAGCCGTAGCGTGACCGACGCCCGCCTGCGCCTTACGCTGCGCAGGGACGGCGCAGCGTGCATTCCGAAAGCATGGCATCGAGCTGTTCGATCGGAACGGGACGACCGATAAAATAGCCTTGCGCTTTGCCGCAACCGGCGCGCGTCACCGCATCGAGTTCATCAAGCGTCTCGACGCCCTTGGCTACTGCACCCATGCCCAGCGTTTCCGCCAACATGGCCACCGCACGGATGATGGCAACGTTATCCCGGTTCAACGCCGCGTCGCGCACGAGATCGCCATCGATCTTGACCTTGTTAAAGGGGAAAGCACGCAGCGCCGTAAGCGCTCCCGCGTCCTTGCCGAAACTGTCGAGTGCAATCGTCACGCCGAGCTGCTTCAACTCAGCCAGCGTTGCACGCAGATTGCCCTTGTCACGAGCAAGCAGCGTTTCCCCAACTTCAAGCTCCAGACGCTCGGCCGCCAATCCCGAACTGGCAAGGGCCTGCTGAACCGTCGACGTCAGTGTGCCGCTATCAAATTCCAGCATCGACACGTTGACGGTAACGGACAGGTCATCCGACCAGCGCATCGCATCGCGACAAGCCTGCTGCAGAACCCATTTGCCGATATCAACGATGGCACCGGTTTTTTCGGCAAGCGGCATGAACGTGCCCGCCGTTACCAGCCCGTCATCTGGATGCTGCCAACGCAGCAGTGCTTCGCAGCCGGTAACGCTGTTGGATTTGAGATTCAGAATCGGCTGATAATGCAGCTCGAACTGCTTGTTATCCAGCGCACCCTGAATATCGACCTCAAGCCGACGCTGCGCTTCAATGTGACGTCCGCAACCGCGTTGATAGAGCTCGTAGCCACAACGGCCCGCCGACTTCACATTATACAGCGCGACATCTGCATTCTTCAGCAATTCATCCGGCGAATTGCCGTGTGCTGGGGCGCGCACAATGCCGATGCTTGCGCTGACGCTGATCGCATGTCCCAGAATGCTGAACGGCCGATTAATCGCGGTGAGAATGCGCTCTGCCAGCCGCTCGCATTGATCGCAGTTTACGTCGCCACGCTGAATGATCGCAAACTCGTCGCCACCCAGGCGGGCCAGAAAATCACTCTTGCGGATGCTTGCCCGCAAACGCTGCGCAACCGCCTTCAGCAGGGCATCGCCTATCGGGTGCCCATGCGTATCGTTGACTTCCTTGAATTCATCCAGATCGAGCCAGTGCAGCGCCAAGTTCTCATCGCCACCCAGATCAGCCAACGCCGCTTCGAACGTCTGACGAAAATGGAATCGATTGGCAACACCGGTCAGCGCATCGTGATGCGCCAGCCATTCAATCCGTTCTTCAGTGCGGCGCTTCTCGGTGATGTCTTCCTGGATGTCGACCCACCCGCCTTCAGCCAACGGCTGATAGGTGACCAGAAGCGTGCGCCCATTGCGGAGCTGCTGCACTTTCGTGAACGAACGGCCCTCGGCGATCATTTCCATATGCTGCGCCAGCCAGCGCGAGAAGCTTGCCGTTTCGTTAAAATTTTCGCGACCGGTCTCAGAGCGCACGTGATAACGCACGATGTCACCCAGGTGCGTTCCAGGTTGCGTCAGCTCCTGCGGCAGCGAGTAAATCTCACGATAGCTCTTGTTGCTGACAACCAGTCTCTGGTTTGCGTCAAACATCGAGAGGCCGCGAACCATGTTGTTCAGCGCCACTTCGAACCAGCTATTTATCTGCTCAAGCGAACGCTTCTGCTCCATGAGGAGAGCTGTCGTCTCCCAATCAGAAGTAGAGGCTGCTGACGGCTCGGCGTCAGGTTGTCTGAATGCGGGTGTGTTACCCATTGAAGCGAATGCCCCTCCACAACACTACCGCGTTGCATAGCAACGGTATGTGGCCCATTCCGCGGACGATACGCATCCATCCGTGTGCGTTGCCTTAAGCAGATAGGGGGCGTTTCGCGAAAATCGGCCTTATTGCGGTAACCATTCTGAACGGCCGGGCACCGCTAGACCCCGATAATCAGCGGTTTTTTGCCTGTCACATCATGTCAATGATTAATTCCCGCCGAGTCCTACAACCTTTGTCGCAATCACATTTTGTATCGCCCGACTTACCCAATCCGCCTACATCGTTTTCGGCTCGAAAAGACATATTTCTCGAACGACACAACGGGGGCATTCAGGCTTACGCGCCTTACAGACATAACGTCCCAGCAGGATCAACCAGTGATGTGCGTGAAGAGCATATCGCTGCGGGATGACGCGCAAGAGATCCTCTTCAACCTCAAGCGGATTACGCCCACTGGAAAGGCCCGTCCGGTTGGCAATCCTGAACACGTGCGTGTCGACCGCCATCGTCGGTTCACCGAAGGCAATATTGAGAACAACGTTCGCGGTCTTGCGACCAACACCCGGAAGGGCCTCCAGTGCTTCGCGCGCCCGCGGCACCTCGCTGCCATGGTTAGCAATAAGTTGACGCGACAGCTCCAGCACATTGCGCGCCTTGGTGCGATAGAGCCCGATGGTCTTGATGTATTCGCGGATGCCTTCTTCGTTCAGCCGCACCATCTTCTCAGGTGTATCAGCGATCTTGAACAGGGCCCGCGTTGCCTTGTTCACTCCTGCGTCGGTGGCCTGCGCCGACAGTACAACGGCGACCAGCAGCGTGAACGGATTGACGTATTCCAGCTCGCCTTTCGGCTCCGGATTATCCTGCTCCAGCAGGTGAAACATTTCTTCGATGGCCTCAGGGCTCAATCGGGTGCGGCCTCGGCTGCGCGGTCGGCCAGGCGACCGCGTCTTCGCCGGCCCTGATGGCTTCTTCTTTGTCGCAACCACATCCGCTTTTGCTGCCGACGCAGGCTTGTCATCAGCCGGCCGATGCCGCTTGCCCCGTCCTGTAGCTGCAGCCGTATCCGGTTTAATCGCTGTTTTAGGATTGGCCGCGCTGGCTTGACGGTCAGCCCGATTGACGCTCTTCATAAACGGTTCCCCACGCAAGGCTTGCAACATGGGCCACGATCACGAGCCAAACAACGTTCCTCACCAGGGAACTGCACAACCTAATGGCGGACAGCAGCCCACCGATCCGGCTGCAGTGCAACTCGTGCTGTATCCGCACAGGTCGTTGAGCCTCAAGGGCTTTCGCAACCTGATGATCGCCCTAGGCGGCGTGAGCCTTGTTACCGGAGTGATATTTCTGCTCAAGGGTGCCTGGCCGGTTTTTGGCTTTTTCGGGCTCGACATCCTGCTCGTCTATGTCGCTTTCCGGCTGAACTATCGAGCCGCCAACCTCCATGAGCGCATCGATCTCAACCGACAGCTTCTCACCATCACCCGGGTTTATCCTTCCGGCGAGCAGGAGAGCCGCGAATTCAATCCCTACTGGGTGCGCGTCCGGCTAGCCCAAAGTCCGCAGGGCACTACCGACCTGCGGCTGGCCTCCCACGGTCAAGAGTTCGCGTTCGCCCGCTTCCTGACCGACGATGAGCGCCGCGACCTTTGCCATTTTCTTTCCGGCGCGTTGGCCGAAGCGCGGGCCGCACGCGCTTGAAAGCCTCCGCAGGCCAACACCCTAATTTTTGCTTTCCCAACCCATCAAGCTTGAAAACAATTTTGCGCAAAATCCGCTTTCCCTCGCGAGCGGGATTGCAACGCACCATGCGTACTATGCCTTGATGGATGGCGGAAAAAACCGCCGCAACATCATGCAGCGGGAGAAAAAAGCATGCGTGCAATTATTGCCAGCGCCTTGGCTGTGGGACTGACGTGCGCCATGGGCGTTCAAACGGCGGATGCTGGTCGCAACGGCCGCGCCTATCGTACCGCTGACAGCTGCCGCCCCTACAATGGACCGTTCGGCTTCTACGGCAACATCTGGTGCCAGCCGAGTCAGGAATCCTACATGCGCAACCTTGGTGCACAGTGGCCGCAGAAAACCCCGCGTTCGCTGCGCAATCCGCCCCGATATGGCTCGTATTACGATTATTGATCTTCAAAGCGCTCAGCGGGGTAGCGCGCATCGCCTCAGCTCAGCTGAAGCGACCGCCCCGCTGGAGCACCTCGATCTTGTAGCCGTCCGGATCTTCGATGAAGAAGAACTGACCGAATGGCTGCCCCTCATGCGTCATTGTCTTGATGTCCTTCGGCGATAGTCCGGCGGACTGCATGCGCGCATGCTCAGCACTAAGATCATCGACGACAAAAGCAACGTGGCCGTAGCCGTCACCCAGCGCATAGGGTTCGGTGCGGCCCTTGTTGATTGTCAGCTCGACTTCGAAGGGCGACTGCTCGCCCTTCATGTAAACAAGCGTGAAATCTGGGAAGTCGACCCGCTGGGAAATTTCCAGCCCGAATGCCTTGCGATAGAAATCAACGCTGCGTGCCTCATCCAGCACGCGCACCATCATATGGATCGGCTTGGCCATTCGTTCCCCCGTTATCAGATGTCAGCCTTCAGGCGTCCGTGCGATGACTAGGCGATCAAAGCCACGGGCGCGCGGCTGAAACTGTGTTCTCGAACGTCTCGATTTCCGACTTCTTCTGCAGCGTCAGACCGATGGAATCCAGCCCGTTCAACAGACAGTGCTTGCGGAACGGATCAATTTCAAACTTGATCACGCCGCCATCGGGGCCGTGAATTTCCTGCGCTTCGAGATCAACTGTCAGCGTTGCATTGGCGCCCCGGCTGGCATCGTCCATCAGCTTGTCGACTTCAGACTGCGGCAGCTTGATCGGCAGAATGCCGTTCTGGAAACAGTTGTTATAGAAGATGTCGGCGAAATCGGCGGCGATGACACAGCGGATGCCGAAGTCCAGCAGCGACCACGGCGCGTGTTCACGTGAGGAGCCGCAGCCGAAGTTCTCGCCCGTCACCAGAATGGTGGCCTTGCGATAGGCCGGCTGGTTGAGCACGAAATCCGGGATCTCCTTGCCTTCCTGATCGTAGCGCATTTCATAGAACAGGCTTTTGCCAAGCCCGGTGCGCTTGATCGTCTTCAGGAACTGCTTCGGGATGATCATGTCGGTGTCGATGTTGCGCAGCGGCAGCGGCGCGGCAACCCCGGTGAGCGTCGTGAACTTTTCCATGCTCGCTCTTCAGCGCCTTTCACATTCTGAGGCCGTCAGCCAGGGCTCTGAAATAGCCTTCGGCCGAGGCGAGGCGATCGAGGTCTTTGGGCTTGCGACCAGCCACCACATTTCTGTGCAGCTCGCCAGGCCGAAGCACCTCAAGCCGTCTTTTAACCCCCGCAAGCTTGCGCCCGTCAAGCTGCTGCTCCAGCGCACCGACCATGGTGTCGATATAGCCGGCGATGCGGCCCAGCTCCCGCACCGCCTGCCCCCGGGCTGACCGATCGGCCGGATCGGCTTCCAGCCGACGCAAGGCTTCACCCGCACGTTCCAATGTGGTGGCGATCCTTTCGGCATAGCCAGCCAGACGGACACGCCGCGCTTCATCCAGGCCGGTGAGGATGGCAAGCCAGCAGTGGACGGTCTGGGCGATGGCTAGAATACCGCGGGCGTAACTGACAATCGGCAAAACTATGCTCCCTGAAAAGGCAACTGAGCATAGGTGCGGGTTTGCAGGACGGGGATTTCAGTCGCCGAGCACTCCTTGGCAGCTGGCGCGGCAAGCCGCGCATTGAAATAGCGAAAGTCGTTCAAGCTCCCCGCCAAATTGCTGCACATGCGAACAATGTGTGCGACTGCTTATTTTGGTTTCGTAATAATCACGCCGTCCATCTTTTCTTAACCAAAATTATTCACCCTCCGAGCACCGCCGATGACCGGCCGAATAGTGTTTCGGAGATGCGTATGTACCGAGTTCTCGCTGCCGTCCTTTTGACCGCTGTAGCTGTGCAGTTGTCGGGCTGCACCGGCTCTCTGCGCCTGGGAAGCAACGCCACCGTTATGGAAAACCTGCTCAAGGCCAGCCAGGTTTGACGGTTGCTGCCGACGGAATGTCTTGCGCACGGCCAAACTTCCGTAGACGCTGCCCCGTCTCGCCGCTATTGGCGGCGGGAGGCCGTTCAGCGTCCGCAACGCATTCCGAAGATCGCACCGTAGATTGCCATGACCACTTCGCCATCCGGCCTTGCAGCACTCGCCAACGGCGCAGTGCTCTCTCCGTTCACGCAACTGCGCAAGCTGCTCGGTGATACCCCGGCCGGACATGCGAACGTCATCGACCTGACGATTGGCGAACCGCGCGAGCCGATGCCGCCGTTCGTCACTGAAAAACTTCTGGAGGTGCAGACAGCCTACGCCAACTATCCGCCGATCCGCGGCACGGGTGAACTGCGCACCGCCATTTCAAACTGGGCAGCGAAGCGCTTCGGCGCCAACGCAGCACCTGACCCCGAGCGCGAGATCCTGCCCATCAACGGATCGCGCGAAGGCCTGTTTTTAGCGGCTTTACCCGCAGTCGGGCGCAAGGCGAATGTCTCGCGACCCGCCGTTCTGATGTGCAATCCGTATTACAGCGCATACGTTGGCGGCGCGTTGGCAACGAATGCCGAGCCCGTCTATCTCAACGCCACCGCCGCCACCGGCCATCTGCCTGATCTGGAAGCGCTGGCGCAGAATAAAGCCCTGCTCGAACGCGCTGCTGCGCTCTATTTGTGCTCGCCCGCCAATCCACAAGGCGCCGTTGCCAATGCGCAGTACATCAAGCGCGCACTCGACCTCGCCCGCGCCTACGACTTCATACTGTTCTTCGACGAATGCTATTCGGAGATCTACGACACCACTCCGCCCACCGGCGCGCTTGAAGTTGCCGCGCAAACGCCGGAGCGGTTCAGCAATCTCGTGGTGTTCAATTCGCTGTCCAAGCGATCGAACCTGCCCGGCCTGCGCTCCGGCTTCTGTGCCGGCGATGCCAGCTTCATCGACACGTTCGGCGAGATCCGCAACATGGTCGCGCCGCAGATGCCGGGCCCGACGCAACATGCCTCCGCCGCCGTGTGGTCGGATGAAGTGCACGTGGAAGCAAACCGCGCTGCATACCGGCAGAAATACGATGTCTGCGATCGCGTTTTGCAGGGCCGTTACGGTTACCAGCGGCCGGCCGGAGGCTTCTTTCTCTGGCTCGATGTGAACAATTTCGGCGGTGCAAGTGAGGCTACGGTAACCTTATGGCAACGTGCCGGTGTCAAGGTGCTTCCTGGCGCCTTTCTGGCACAGGCCGGATGTGACGGAACCAATCCTGGAGCAGATTATCTGCGACTGGCTCTTGTCCGTGACCCAGCGACGGTCGGCGAGGCGCTCGAACGATTAGTAGTAGTTCTTGCGTAACAGAGTACGTTCGATATGTCGCTCGAGTCGCATGACCCGAGACGCCTTCTTCCTCCAGACATGGAAGATCGGCTGATCGGCTGGATGATCCGCGTAGCTGGCCTGATGGCTCTCATCGGCGTCGCTGCAGCCTGGGCAAGCTTGCTGACGTGGTCGCAATCCGACCCGAGCCTTACGCACGCCGCCCATGGCGATCCCACCAACGCATTGGGAGCGGCCGGCGCCATCTTCGCGGATGTGCTGCTGAACACACTTGGCTTTGCCGGCGTGTTTCTGTTGCTTGCGCCGATGTTCTGGGGCATCGAGCTGATGCTGGCGGAGCGCATTTCCGCCAGCCGCAAGAAGACAAGCCTGTTCCCGCTCGCGGTTCTGCTTCTGGCCGGTGGCTTCGCAGCCCTACCGCTTTCCGCCACCTGGCCGTTCGGACACAGCTTCGGCGGCATCGTCGGCGATTGGGTTTATAAGCTGACCGCGACCGCGCTTGATCTGGTCGGCGCATCCGCTGCGATGCCACTCGCCGGGTTTATCTATTTCCTCGCCGGTTTCGCCGTGCTCGGCTACAGCATCGGCCTGGAACGCGAAGACCTGAACCGCCTGCTGGATCGCAGCCGCCGCGTCTCGCGCAGCCGCGGTCCGCTGATGCCGGAATGGTTGGGCCAGTATTTCGCCCGTTCGCCGGTAGTATTCGAGCCCGCCACCGCGGCGCCGATGCAGCCGGTTTACGCAACTGACAATGAAGCGCCTGTCGCGCGCCGTCGCGAGCCGTTCCTTCCCGGGCCGGCCAAGTTCGAACGCGCCATGCCGGACGACGCCGATACGGAAATCATGCACCCGGCTCAGCCGCCGCGTTCGCTGACCGATGCCATCGCAAGCGACGCCGTGCGCGATCACGATGATATCGGCTTCGACGACACGACCGACGCTGAAAGCCGTGCCATTGCGCAGCGCTTCGCGCCCGCCAATGCGCCGCGCGTTCCTGCTGAACCCGACGACGCCGAAGATCTGCCCGCGATTGTAACCAAGCAGCGCGAGCAGGTGGCGAAGACGACGAAGCGCTCCGGGCTCCTGGGTGGCGTTGCTGCCCGCGCGCCGGCTTCGTATCGCCCGCCCGCGATGAACCTTCTGCGTCGGCCGCCTGCCGGTAAGCAGGGCCCAACGTTCACGCAGTCAGTGCTGCGTGGAACTGCGCGCCTGCTTGAAGAAGTGCTGGCCGATTTCTCGATCAAGGGCGAAGTACGCGAGATCAAGCCCGGCCCGGTCGTGACGCTGTTTGAGCTTGAGCCCGCACGCGGCACCAAGTCATCACGCGTGGTCGCGCTGGCTGAAGATATCGCACGCTCGCTCAGCGTCACCTCGGCGCGCGCTGCGGTCGTTCCCGGCCGCAACGTGATCGGCATCGAGTTGCCGAACGTACGCCGCGAAACCGTATATCTGCGCGACATCTTCGAAGCCGACACATTCAGCGCATCCGAAGCCGCGTTGCCGATGGCGCTCGGCAAATCCATCGGCGGCGATCCCATCGTCGCGGATCTTGCACGCATGCCGCATCTGCTGGTTGCCGGCACCACCGGCTCGGGCAAGTCAGTCGGCGTCAATGCGATGATCCTGTCGCTGCTTTATAAGCGCGCCCCGGAAGAATGCCGGATGCTGATGATCGATCCGAAGATGCTGGAACTGTCTGTTTACAACGGCATTCCGCACCTGCTGACGCCTGTCGTCACCGATCCGCACAAGGCCGTCGCGGCCCTGAACTGGGTCGTCGGCGAAATGGAAGAACGCTACAAGCGCATGGCCGCGCTGTCGGTTCGCAACATCGAAGCCTTCAACACCCGCGTGAAGAAGGCGCAGAGCCGTGGCGAACAGCTTACGCGCACGGTGCAGACCGGCTTCAACGAAAGCACCGGTGAAGCGATCTACGCGCAGCAGGAAGTTGCCGCTGAAACGATGCCGTACATCGTCGTCGTGGTGGACGAGTTCGCCGACCTGATGATCGTTGCCGGCAAGGAAATCGAAGGCGCCATTCAGCGTCTGGCGCAGATGGCGCGCGCTGCCGGCATCCATCTCATTATGGCAACGCAGCGTCCGTCGGTTGACATCGTCACCGGTACGATCAAGGCCAACTTCCCGGCCCGGATCAGCTTCAAGGTGGCGTCAAAGATCGACAGCCGCACGATCCTGAACGAGCAGGGTGCCGAACAGCTTCTGGGGCAGGGCGACATGCTCTACTCGCTCGGCACCGGCCAGATCGTACGCGCGCACGGACCGTTCGTTTCGGATGAGGAAGTGGAATCGATCGTCGAAGCGCTGCGCAAGCAGGGCACACCGCAATACGTCGATGGCATCACCGACGCCGCGCCCGCTGCAGACGAAGCAGGTTCTGACCCGCGCACCGCGAGCGAAGACGACATCTACGACATGGCCGTTGCCATTGTGCTGCGCGACCGCAAAGCATCGACCAGCTACATCCAGCGGCGCCTGTCGATCGGCTATAACCGCGCCGCCGATCTGATCGAGCGCATGGAAAGCGAAGGCCTGATCAGCGCCGCGAGCAGCACCGGAAAGCGCGAGATCCTCGTTTCCGGCCGTGACGGCTCCGGCGGCCGCGGCTGATCCGGCACGGCACAGATTATCCAGCCCCGCCAGCTATCGGCGGGGCTTTTCAATGATCCGAGCCTAGCAACGTAAAAACCGCCAACATGTGGTCTCATTGTTTGGCCACGAGTGCGGGTCAGGTGTTCCCGGTTCGGCTGGGATATTCTATCTAATGCGCAAACTACGGCGATTCGGGAGACGTTGAGGGTCCATGCAGGAACTCAAAGCAGTCGCAGCAGCGGCACTGGTATCTCTCGGCCTTCTGGCCGTTCCGGCAGCCGCCGCCGATCAGCCGGTCAAGGCCCCCGCTCCGATGCCAGCCTCTGGACCCAAGCCGGGCGAAGCTACGGCAGGTGCAGGATCGGCCTGGAGCGCTCAGGTCGCCCCCAGCAAGGCCGGCAACGAGGGGCTCGCTCTCGATGACCATCAGACCGATCTGGTGCATAAGGTCTCGCAGTATTTCGCCGGCCTCGACACGCTGCAGGGCAACTTCGTGCAGACCGGTGCCGACAACAAGCGCATGCGCGGCAAGTTCTACGTGATGCGCCCCGGTCGTTTTCGCTTCGACTACAACCGCCCATCACGCCAGATCGTGATTTCCGATGGTCGCTATCTGGCCATCCAGGATCTCGACCTCAACAACGAAGATCGCGTGGCGCTGGACGATACGCCCTTCCGCCTACTGCTGCGCTCGGACGTAGATCTGGTGCGCGATGCCAAGATCATGGAAGTTCAGGAGGCGGACGACCTGCTGGTCGTGGGTCTCGTCGACAAGAACCCGAACACCCCAGGCCAGATCAAGCTCTTCATGTCGACCAAGCCGGCGCTTGAGCTTAAGGAATGGGTAACCAAGGACGCGCAAGGTCTCGATACGCGGGTTCAGGTTTCAAACCTCGCCAAGAGCGTCGAGCTCGATTCCGCGATGTTCAAGATTCAGGCCTTGGGCAGACCGCTCGGCACTCCCTAAGCGGCGCGCCGCGAATCACACGACTGTGGCTCCACGAGCCCTGGGCAATCTCTGTCTGGGGATAACTTGCTACGTGCCGGTAACATTTTCGTGATCGACCGGGGGCGCCACTATTGAACTTTCAACCTTTGCGCTTAACTCAAGTCAGACAGGTGATGTCACCCTGTATCGGTAGTGCCCCCCCGTCTAGCCGAACGACATCACCTGGGGTGCCGGCTTCCCTCCCGGCGCCGCGCGCGCAAGCGCTCTCGACGCCCAACCCCTCCCCCCGGGGTTGGGCGTTTTTTTATTCTCACGCCCGGATTTCAAGCCCGCACATCAGCCGGCAGCAGCGCGCGCCTGCTCTGCCCGCTGGGGCTGCTCAGCCGTCTCCGCCACCCCTGCGGGCTGGTGAGCGGCCAACGCATCGGCCTTCGCAAGATGGGTATCGACGCGCCGCAACACTTCAGCCGTCTGGGCCAGGCGCGCAGAAAGGTTCTGCATCAGGCGATCCGCCATCGCACGGTCCTGCAAAATCAGTTCATGCAGGCTGTCGCGACGGATATGCACCGACCGCACCTTGTTGCGGGCAACAACGGTGCAACCGTAATTGGTCTCGATCAGCATCGCCGCTTCGCCGATCAGCGATCCGCTCATGATCGGCTCGCCAACGGTGATGAGTTGCGGCCCGCTCACGCGCATTGCCTTGCCCGACACGATAAGGATCGCAGCGTCAGCAACGGTGTCTTCCTCAACCATCGTCGCGCCCGGCGTGTAGGTGACACGATCGGCCCGGCGCGCAATCGCGGCGACCTGCAGCGGCGTCAGCCCACGGAAAATCGGGAGGATGGCGAGTTGTCCGGCAAAGAGTTCCAAGGCGTTCCCATCGCGTTTGAGTGGCCGAGGACGCGGAACTTTTCAGCATGCGAACATGCCTGCATCAGCTAAATCTTGCAGTGACGCAAGCTGCGGAAACCGTGAGTGATTCGCGGCGCCGCACGCATGAGCGGTACACAATTGGCAGCAACGACGTCCACAGGTTACGCACGCGCCCTGTGGAAAACATGCCTATCGGAAGGCGCTCGCGGCCCAAAGGCCACGCCCTGCCAACGCACTGAATGGGGCAGTAAAATTCGCGAAAACTTAGCCGCGCGCCCAATCGGCAGCATTAGCTGCGATAGGCTTTGTCAGGGCACAAGCCGGTAGCCGCCAGCTTCCGTGACCAGAAGCTCTGCGTTCGACGGATCGCGCTCAATCTTCTGCCGCAGCCGGTAGATGTGCGTTTCCAGCGTGTGCGTCGTCACGCCGGCATTGTAGCCCCACACCTCGTGCAGCAGCGTATCGCGCGACACGACCTTATCGCCGGAACGATAGAGATACTTCAGGATTGAAGTTTCCTTCTCCGTCAGCCGGACCTTCGATCCCTTCTCGTCGGTCAGAAGCTTCGAAGCCGGCTTGAAGGTGTATTGTCCGATAGTGAAGATCGCATCTTCGCTCTGCTCGTGCTGTCGCAACTGCGCACGTATGCGCGCCAGCAGCACGGCGAACTTGAACGGCTTGGTGATGTAGTCGTTAGCGCCCGCGTCAAGGCCGAGGATCTGGTCCGCGTCCGATACATTGCCGGTCAGCATCACGATCGGCGTCTTGAAGCCGCCTTTGCGCAGCAGGCGAACCGCTTCCCTGCCGTCCATATCCGGCAACGATACGTCGAACACCACCAGATCGAAGTGGTTCGATTTGGCTATCTCCATACCCTTGGATGCCAGACCGACAGTCTCCACGTCGAACTCGTCATGCAGGATGAGCTGGTCTTTGAGGGTTTCGCGCAGGTCCTCGTCATCATCTACAATGAGGACGCGTCGGGCCGTCGTCATCTTCGCTACTTCGCTCCCTCAGACTTCAAGAATCCTGCGCCGGTTATTCCGGTGGGTTCAAGTACATTCGTTGGCATAACTCGGGAGCAATTAACGCCCCACCCCGGTGACGGCAGAGATAAACTGCTTGGCCACGTCGGATGCCCCGTCTTATCTGACGCTTGCCGAATAGCATGGACACACCGGAAGCTCCAATGACCACCCTACCCAGTAACCACCGGTCAGCTTCTAAAATAGTCGTGAGAAGCCTTTCGCCAAGGGCTACCCGGGGCGTTCTGACCTACGGCAACCTCAGCTTTCCCTGCGTACTCGGGTTTAACGGCCGTCGCGTCGACAAGCGCGAGGGCGACAACGCCAGCCCGATCGGCACATTTGCGCTGCGTTCGGCGCGCTATCGGCCCGACAAGTTGCTGCGGCCACGCACGGGGCTGACGATACGCCCAACCCAACGCGACGACGGCTGGTGCGATACGCCCCGCGACCGCAATTACAATCGGCCTGTCCGACTGCCATATCCGGCCAGATGCGAAAAGCTTTGGCGCGACGACGGCCTCTACGATGCGATGATCATTCTCGACCATAACGAGCGGCCCCGAGTCCATGGCGGCGGCAGCGCGGTTTTCATCCACATTGCCCGCCCCGGCATGACGCCGACTGAAGGCTGCATCGCGTTAGAGAGGCATCATCTGCTGCGCCTGCTGGAAGCGATCGGCAGCCAGCCCGGACCGGTGCAGATCGTAATTCCAGCTTAATCCGCAGACTATCCGACAACGCACAAAAAAGGCCCGGAAGGCCGAAGCCCCGGGCCAGTTGTGCACGCCTAGGGGAAGGCGCACGCGCGCGGGAGACAAAGGCTGCGGACGAAACTCCGCCCGCAGCCCTTCGAGGAGTTACTGGAGAGACTCGCCGTGCAGAGCAACGTCGAGGCCTTCCACTTCCGTAGCTTCGCTGACACGGATGCCCATGGTGTACTTGAGCAGCATCAGGATGCCGAAGGTAGCAACGGCACACCATGCGATGGTGGCAAGGATGCCGTAGAGCTGGATGCCAACCTGAGCGTAGTTGCCTTCGAGCAGGCCGGCGGTGCCGCCGATTGCTTCGACCGCGAATACACCCGTGAGGATGGCACCGATGATGCCGCCGACGCCGTGAACACCGAAGACGTCAAGGCTGTCGTCGTAGCCAAGGGCCTTCTTCACGCCGGTCGACATGATGTAGCAGCCGACGCCCGAAGCAGCACCGATGAGCAGAGCACCCTTCACATCGACGAAGCCGCAAGCCGGAGTGATGGCGACGAGACCGGCGATGGCGCCAGAAGCGATGCCAAGCATGGTCGGCTTGCCGTGCACCAGCCATTCTGAGAACATCCAGGCCAGCGCGGCAGCAGCGGTAGCAACCTGCGTTGCGGACATTGCAACACCGGCAGTGGAGTTGGCGCCGAGGGCCGAGCCAGCGTTGAAGCCGTACCAGCCAACCCACAGCAGGGCAGCGCCGATCATCGTGAATACAAGGTTCGAAGGCGCCATGCTCTCGGTGCCGAAACCCTTGCGGCGACCAAGTACGAGGCACGCAACGAGACCTGCAACACCGGCATTGATGTGAACGACCGTGCCACCAGCGAAGTCAAGAACGCCGTCGCCAGCAAGGAAGCCGCCGCCCCACACCCAGTGGCAGACCGGGACATAGACGAGGAACAGCCAGAGCGACATGAAGACGAGCAGCGACGAGAACTTCATGCGGTCAACAACCGAACCGATGATCAGGGCGGGCGTGATAGCCGCGAAGGTCATCTGGAAGGTCGCGAAAACCAGCTCCGGAATGGTGCCCGTCAGGCTGTCCTTGCCGATGCCCGCGAACATCATCTTGTCGAGGCCGCCGATATACGAATTGTAAGCGCCGCCATCGGTGAAGGCGAGGGAGTAGCCGGCAACAAGCCAGAGCACCGACATGAGACAGACCGTGGCGAACACGGCCATACAGACGGAAAGAATATTCTTCTTGCGCACCATGCCGCCGTAAAACAGCGCGAGGCCCGGCACCGCCATCATCAGCACGATGACCATCGACACGAGCATCCATGCGGTGTCGCCGGTATCGAGCTTTGGCGTCTCTTCCTGCGCCAACGCCGGCAGCGCCGTCGCCGCAAACAGGCCGGCCGCCACACAGGTGGACGCCGCCATTCTTCCGAGATCTCTAAAGTTCATCACTAGAATTCCCCTTCCCTTTGGGTACTGGTCGTCTTTTGCTCTCGCCCATTCAGGCGGAGCCGGTTCAAAGCGCGTTGTCGTCCGCCTCGCCGGTGCGAATGCGAACTGTGTGCTCGACAGGAGAAACGAAGATTTTGCCGTCGCCGATCTGGCCGGTCTTGGCGGCGCGTTGGATTGCATCCACCGCCTTGTCGACCAGCGCTGTGGGAGCAACGACCTCGATCTTGATCTTGGGCAGGAAGTTCACCGCGTACTCGGCGCCGCGATAGATCTCCGTGTGCCCCTTCTGTCGTCCGTATCCCTTGACTTCAGTGACCGTCATGCCTTGCAGCCCGAGTTCGGTCAGCGCGGAGCGAACCTCCTCGAGCTTGAATGGCTTGATGATTGCCGTGATCAACTTCATGCCGATCTTTCTCCCCTTGACGCACTGACCGCCCGTAGCGACGGCCTCATCGTCTTCTCAATTCGACGTGCGCATGCGCGACCGCCGCCCTAAGACGGAGTCAAGAGCCGTGCCAATTCGTGAGGGGAGACCTAGGTCTTTGTTTTTATGAAATAAAAAAGAATATGCCGCCAAGCCGGAGGGCATTTTGGCGGCACATGCTGCTTGTTATTTGTGCAATATCTGGCTGATGCCTATTATCTGGGCACGAAGGCGGAGGCTCGCTGCCTCATCAGCCCTTCCTGCACCACCGAGGCGATCAAAATGCCGTCACGCGTATAGATGCTGCCCCGGCAAAACCCGCGCGCGCCGAACCCGCTGGGGCTGTCCTGCACGTACAAAAGCCACTCGTCGGCGCGGAACGGCCGGTGAAACCAGATGCCATGATCGAGGCTCGCGAGCTGCACATCGGCGTCGAACAGCAGCTTGCCGTGCGCGATAAGTGCCGTATCCAAAAGGGTAAAATCCGAAGCATAGGCCAGCACTGCCTGATGCACGATGGGGTCATCCGGCAACTTGCCCGCCGCCTTGATCCAGATGTTCTGCAGCGGCGTCTTCTTCTCGCGGACCAGATACCGCGACAAATCAGCCACCCGCATGTCGATCGGCCGCTCGCGACTCCAGTAGCTCCGCATCGCCTCTGGCAAGGTGTCCAGATGCTCGGCAATCGCTTCCTTGGGGTTCGGCAATGCCTCCGGCAGCGGCACGTCCACCGGCATCGTCGCCTGATGCTCGAAACCCTCCTCCGCCTTGTGGAACGAAGAGCTCATCGAGAAGATCGGCCGACCGTGCTGGATCGCCTTCACCCGCCGCGTGGTGAAGCTGCCGCCGTCGCGGATGCGCTCCACGTCATAGATGATAGGTCGCGACGGATCGCCCGCCAGCAAGAAATAGCCATGCAGCGAGTGCACCGGCCGCTCCGGATCGACCGTCCGCGCCGCCGCCACCAGCGCCTGCCCCAGCACCTGCCCGCCAAACACCCGCTGCCAGCCCTCAATGCCGCGCGCGCCGCGAAACAGGTTGTTCTCCAGCGGCTCCAGATTGAGCGTAGCCAGCAGCGCATCGAGAGCGGACTGGGCGGAGCTACCGCCCGCGGGGTTGTCTGATGTTGTCATCTAAGTCCCTATCTCTCTGCCTGTCTGCCTAAAGTCTGTTCCGCGCGCCGAGCCTTGACCCACGTCAGCGATACCGCGCTGGCCGGCCAAGCTGCGCAACGAAGCCGCCGCGGGCCGAAATCCTCTGGCACAGCCCAGCCCCATGCGGCAGATGGGTTGCCGCTGCTCGCGAGCAAGCCCCGCGCGTCACCACCGGGCGTTTCTCCCGCGCCCCGATCTTGCTATCAGCTTATCCAGCCGGGGCGCTCTGCAAATCGTGCGAACCGCTGGCCGCACTGAAGGATGGATTGCAAATGGCGCAACAGCCCGCCCGCTTCGATGTCGCGATCTCCGGCGCCAGCTATGCCGGCATGGCGCTGGCCTGTGCTCTCGCCGACGCCCTCGGCGATGAATTGCGCATCGCCCTGATCGATCGCGCCGCGCCACCTGCTGCCACATCCGGCCATCAATCCAACCACGCGCACGATGCCCGCGCCTTCGCCCTCTCCGCCGCATCCCGCCACCTGCTGCAGGCCATCGGCGTTTGGGACAGCATCGCCCATGCCGCCCAGCCCGTGACGGGGATCGAGCTGACCGACTCCCCGCTCGATGCCGGCGTGCGGCCAGTGCTGCTGCGTTATGACAACGTCACCGGCGATGGCGAGGCTGCAACGCATATCGTACCCGCGCACCTGCTGGCCGATGCTCTGCGCGCCCGCCTGGCGGCGCACCCATCCATCACGCTGCTTGCCCCCGCGAACGCAACTGGCTTCACCGCCAGCGATGCAACCGCCACGGTGCAGCTTGCCGATGGCCGCGAAATCAACGCCGCACTGGTGATCGCCGCCGACGGCCGCAAATCTACGTTGCGCGATGCAGCCAACATCAAGCTGATCGGCTGGGACTATGCGCAGACCGGCATCGTCACCACCGTGCAGCACGCGCACCCGCACGAAGGCCGCGCGGTGCAGCACTTCCTGCCCGGCGGGCCGTTCGCCATCCTGCCGCTAACCGGCAACCGCGCCTGCATCACCTGGAGCGAGGACGCCAGGGAAGCCGCGCGCATTCTGGCGCTGGATGACGATGGCTTCCTGCGCGAGGTAGAGAAGCGTTTCGGTGGCCGTCTCGGCGCCATCACGCTGGAAGGGCCGCGCCAGTCGTGGCCGCTATCGATGCATCTGGCGCGCAGCTATGTCGCCCAGCGGTTCGCGCTGATCGGCGACGCTGCACATGGCGTCCACCCCATCGCGGGGCAGGGGCTGAACCTCGGCCTGCGCGATGTCGCGGCGCTGACGGAAGCGGTCGCGGACAACATGCGGCTAGGCTTCGACGCGGGCGATGCGTTGGCGCTGCGCCGCTATGAGCGTTGGCGGCGTTTTGATTCAGCAGTTTCGACGGCGACGTTCGACGGCATCAACCGCCTGTTTTCAAGCGACGCAACGTTGCTGCGCTCAGCGCGCGAGTTCGGGCTCGGCGTGGTCGATCGCATTCCGGCGCTGAAACGCTTCTTCGTCGAGGAAGCGGCGGGCCTCACCGGCGCAGTGCCTAAGCTGCTACGCGGGAAACGGGTTTAGGGGACGTCGTGGCGAGTCTTCCGAAAACTGATTGCGGGCTCAACCATTGAGCGGCGTAATTCCATCACGCTCCCACACCATGCGCCCAATTTTCTTAAACAACGACACGCTCATTGCGCCACGTCTATTGCGCGCCTTAGAGCCTGGCCGAACCAATGCCGCGATCACAGCATCTCTTTCGGCCTCATATATTTGCGTGGCTTCGAAGCACTGATCCAGCAGAACCAAAAGCACTGCATCGAACTTGCTGGCTATATCGATCTTCCCCAAGCGCTGGCTCGGCTTGCTGCCAGGTAAAACACATCGCCCTTTGATCTGAAAGGTTCGCGCCGTGACCTTGTCAATCGCATCGTAGCCAACATTGCGCGCCGGCAAGAGATTTAGATCAAGATGCCTGGCAGCCTCATACTCGGCAACTTCGCCTGTTATTCCGAGTGGCTTGCCTGTGATTTCTCGATACTCCTTCGCAAGGGTTTTTGCCTCCCGCAGAATGCCCCGAACACGCTCGTCGCTCACGCTTTCCCCCTTGTTCCTGCAAGATATCGAATCGTTGAGCGCACTAAATAGCTCACTGAGCGGATCATGTGTCCACCTTCGTGCAGCGTCCGCCACAATCGCAAGTTAGGCGAACCATAAACGAGTGCAAGGCAGGAGGGCTGAAGGGCGCAGTGCCTAAGCTGCTACGCGGGAAACGGGTTTAGGGTAAAGGCCCGACAGAGCTACCTTACTGCGCAGGTTGCGCGCATCCATCCAGCCAGACATCGGAAAAGCCCGCAGGCGAGCACGCACCCGCGACCAGCCGCTCGATGCGCGCTGTCCGCTCTGAAAGCTTGTCATCCTGCGCATTAAAAAGATCGTACGCAGCCGGAGCGATCAGAACAGCAACCAGCCGGATGAATTCAGCTTCGCTTAAGTCGGCCGCAGGCCTGCCGTAAACCACTGTGCTCGCGTTGTGAAACCCGACCATCCATCCGTCAGGGCCTTTGCCCATCTCAAGCGTATCGAGCCACAGCGCCAATATCTGCTCCTTGGTCAGCTTGCTCTCCAGACCAAGCGCATAGCCGGTCTGCCGGATCTTGCCGAAGCCGGGGCGAAACTTATCGAAGCCCAAGCGCTTGGAAGCCGATTGCGTGATCGTCGTGAGACCCGCCCCCGGCGTCGAGAAATCGACACCGCTGTGTTCGGCAAAATTCGGATCTTCAACCGCGAGCAGAATTTCGCGTTGGCGCGCACTCAGCTGATCCGCACCACGACCCTGCGCAATCAGCGCATCGGCACGCGCACGCAATTGATCGGCGTCGGAACGCGCATCGATGTAGCCGACGCCGCCCGACACAAGAATTGCGCCGAGCGCCAGAACAACGAGCACACCAACCAGAATGCCTGCAAACTTGAATGCTTTTCTCATGCCACCCTCGCTGCGATTTAAGATCGCCCTATTGCGCATGTTTTTCGGCCATTCCGAGGCAAGGGGTCAGAAGAGACGGGCTAAAGGTGCTGAGGCCAGAGGGCTTGGATGTTCGACGCATCAAACGTCCGTTTTACAGCCGCCAAACTTGTCATCCGCGCAGATGGATTGTTCTGTGGGGTGCGAGGGATTTAAGAAACGCATCGTCGTGGCTGATGACCAGCACCGCGCCATCGTAAGCGTTGAGTGCCGCTTCGAGGGCCGCAATGCCGTCCAGATCCAGATGATTGGTGGGCTCGTCGAGGATCAATAAACTTGGCGGCGGCATGCCCCCAAGTGCACAGGCGAGCCCGGCGCGCAGGCGTTCACCCCCGCTCAGGTTGCCCGCCAGCTGCGATGCGTCGCCAGCACGAAAACCGAACCGCGCCAAGGCGGCATGGCTGGCGTGTACATCGGCAGAAGGGTTCAGCTGCTGGAAATTCTCGCGCAATGTTCGATTGGAATCGAGCAATCCGACATGCTGATCCAGCATCGCGAACGGGACCATTGTCGTTATGCGGCCACTCTGCGGCACGAGTTGGCCGACAATCAATTTGAGCAGCGTCGTCTTTCCGCTGCCGTTTGGCCCGGCAATGACCACGCGCTCTGGCCCGATGATGCTCAGCGAAAAACCACTGATGACGGCTCGCGTCGGGTCATATCCGCCCGTTACGCCGTCGAGCCGAAGCACCACCTTGCTGGCTTGCAGTCCCGTTGACGCAACGTCCATCCGTAGCGGCTGTAATACTTCGATCTTCTCCCGCGCGGCAGATACAGCTGCTTCAGCCGTCTCGCGTCGGGCATCACGCAGGCGCGCGCCCGCAGCACCCGAGGCTTCCGCCCGATCCCTGCTGGCATCCAGCAGAATTTTCGGATGGTCACCCTTTGCCCGCGCCCTGTGCCCGGCACTGTCCTTGCGCGCCTTGCGTTCGACCGCTTGCTGTGCGCGACGGGCAGCCTCTTTACTGGTCTTCTCCGCGTGGGCAAGGTCGCGCGAGGCCGCTTCCAACTCGGCATCCTTGCGTTGCCGGAAGGCGCTGTAGTTCCCGCCATAGCGGGCCGCGCCAAGAGAACTCAGCTCGACAATGGCGCCCATTTCCTCCAGCAGTTCGCGATCGTGACTGACGATGACCGCGCCACCGGTCCAGCTTCGGATGAGATCGATCACAGCCCTGCGTCCCGCCCGATCGAGATTATTTGTCGGCTCGTCCAACAGCAGAAAGTCGGGCGCGGCAAGGATCAACGCTGCAAGCGCGGCGCGACTGCGTTGCCCACCCGAAAGCGTGGTCAGCAGTGTCTGCGATGGCGCGGACAGACCACAACGCGACAGCGCTGTCTCGATACGTGCGGGTAACGTCCATTCCGCTTCAGCCATGTCGTCAGCATCCGCAAGCCCTGCGTCTGCGCGATCGAGCAGATCGAGCGCTTGCCGTACGCCCAGCACGTCCGCGATCGTTTCACCGGGCCGCTCCATCGCATCCTGCCGCATCATGGCGATGGTGCCCGAAACATGCACATGACCTGAGGCAGGGCTCAGATCACCGGAAATGAGGCGCAGAAGCGTGCTTTTGCCAGCACCGTTACGGCCGACGATGCCGGTGCATTCAGCACCGAAATTCAGATTGAGATCGGTGAAAAGCGGCGTGCCGTCAGGCGTGGACCAGGACAGGCCGGTGAGGGAAACGGATGGAGGCATGGGACATGACTTCTCGCAGCGAAACCGAAAGGGTGAAGGCAGCGAGGTTCATGTCCATATCGATAGCGTCTCCAGTCATGTGTCGGGCCGAAAGTAGGTGCGGCCTCAGAGCTTCGCAAGAGGCCGTGTCACCAATCGTGCCGGCGAAGCCCTGCCCTGCAACGCATTCGCGACCATTTCAGGGCCATAGCAAAAGTACGCTAAATCCAAATGCCGACGCAAACGCGCGCCACAACATTCAGTGCGTGCGCGGATCATCATCTTCCGGTTCGTCGCCGTCGCCCGCTTCTTCCGCGGCCTGGCGCAGCGCGGCATCTTCTGCGTCAGCGACGCTTGCAACCGGCAGCTCAACCACAACGCGGCCATCAGCAACGCATCACCGCGCCATAAGGGCGAAGACGCCCCAACCCAGATATTCGCGCGCGTATCTGGCGTAGCGCTCGGGCGCAGAGGTTAGCTCAGCGCGAACCTCTGGCACGAAATCGTCGCTAGGGTTCTCTTCCAGCCAGCGGCGCATCGTCAGCCACTTGACTGCCTCATAGCGATCCCAGCTATCCTGATCGGCAAGAACCATTTCGACGACGTCGTAACCGAGGTTTCCGAACGCGGCTAGCAGATCGGGAAGCAGCATAAAGTCAGCAATCGCGTTTGCCCGGCATCCCGTCGCAACATCATCTGTCGGCGGCAACCGCAGCCAGTATGGCTCGCCGATGAGGATGATTCCGCCGGGACGCAAACTGCGCGACAACAGCGCCATCGTGCCCTCAATGCCGCCGCCAATCCAGGTGGCGCCGACACAGCACGCAACATCCACCTTTGCATCGGCGACATAACCGGCGGCATCACCGTGGATGAATGCAACGCGATCTTCGACGCCAAGTTCTTCAGCGCGGTGTTTGGCTTGCGCGGCAAACACGCGGCTCATGTCGATGCCAATGCCGCTGATGCGATGATCGCGCGCCCAGGTGCAGAGCATTTCCCCCGAGCCACTGCCAAGGTCTAGCAAACGGGCGTTCTCTGGCATGCGCAACGCCGCCCCTAGAGTGGCGAGCTTTTCTGGCGTCAGCGGATTGTGAATCCGGTGTGCCGCCTCAGAGATATTGTAGATGCGCGGAATGTCCACAGTAGCGCCTTTCGCGTATGCGGTTGCCTCCGGCGACAATTGTGCCGGGTGCCCTGAACGGCCAAGAATCGACGATAAAATCGGCCGCGGAGATCATGCTATTTTGCGTCGCTCTCGCTGTTTTCGTTACCCTCGTCGCCGTCGCCCGCTTCTTCCGCGGCCTGGCGCAGCGCGGCATCTTCCGCGTCATCGACGCTTGCAACCGGCAGCTCAACCACAACGCGGCCGCCAGCGACATCAACGGTCGGCACGAACGTGTCGGTGAACGGCACCAGCTCCGTTATCGCAACGCCATCAAGCCGGATCTCAAGCAGGTCGCCGGCGCCGTAATTCTGCACGCTGACAACTTTGCCCAGCGCCGCGCCATTCGCGTCGTCAACTCGCAGGCCAATCAGATCGGTGTAGTAATATTCGCCCTCTTCTGCCTCGGGCAGATCGGAGCGCAGAGCGTATAGCTCGGTCTTGCGCAGCGCCTCGGCGCCATTGCGATCCGCCACACCGGCCACGCGCGCAACCACGCCGCCCTTCGGCGAGCGGCGCACCACCTTCAGCTCGAACGTGCGCGCGCCATCGGACGACTGCAGCGGCCCGTAAGCGGCGATGTCTTCCGGGTTGGCGGTGAAAGTTTCGATGACCACCTCGCCCCGGATGCCGTGGGCTGCAACGATGCGGCCAAGGAGGACGCGCGGGGCTTGCTCGGTCATGGTGTGGGACGCCGTTCCGCTGGGGTGCTGCTTCGGAAGCGCAGACCCGCTTTCCGATCACAGTCACGATGAGACAAACGAGCCAGAGCCGGCCGGTTGTCATGCATCCGAGACGGAGCGGCTCTAGTTCGGCAGGGGGCCAAGATACCTGATTTCAACGCTGATGGGCGAGCCGGCGACCTGCAGATAGGCCGCTGAATCCACCGATGCGCGCGGGAACGCCCCGGCGATATGCAGCGTGGCGCCGTGCGGACCGGCGGCGTAGCCGTTCACCAGCACGCCATCGGGCGGCACATCGAGACGCAACCGCACGCGGTTGAGTTCGCGGCCGTCGTCATATTCGTAGGTGCCGGTGAAAACCGCGCCCAGCGGATCGGAGCCAAGCACGGTGCCGGAGCGCAGAACGGCGAGACCGCCGGATGCGCCGGGCTCGTCGCCATCGGTAGCGACGAAACGCAGGCCGTAAAGGCCGTCTTCAAGCATGTCATTCCCCCTCAGACGGCAGCGCGACGTGCGCCGCCTTCCGAGAGGATCAATGACACGCAAAGATTGAACACTGCGTTACGGTGCGCGCATTGCGTGTTCCCGTGTAACAGCGTTGCCGCAGATTACTCGGCGGCGGGCTCAGCCGCCGCAGCAGCAGCGGCGGCTGCAGCTTCAGCGGCCTTGGCGGCCTTCTCAGCTTCGGCAGCTTCGCGCTCCAGACGCTTCTTGCCCGGCTTCGCCTTGTTCGGGTTGTTCGACGGCGTACGCTTCATCAGGCCAGCGGTGTCGAGGAAGCGAGCGACGCGGTCGGTCGGCTGTGCACCGGAAGCAAGCCAGTGCTTGCAACGGTCCAGGTCGAGCTTCACGCGGTTTTCGTCGTCCTTCTTGAGCATCGGATTGAAGGTGCCGACCTGCTCGATGTAGCGGCCGTCGCGCGGCGCGGTCGCCTGGGCTACGACGATGTAATAGTAGGGACGCTTCTTGGCGCCGCCGCGGGCGAGACGGATCTTCACTGCCATTGGTATTCTTCCTTCAGGTGTTGTGTTGGTGTGATTGCGATTGTGAAATTCAGTTGAGTGCTACTTCTTCTTTTTTCCCGGAAGACCGGGGAACCTGGGCATCCCGCCACCGAGGCCGGGCAGGCCACCGCCCAGGCCGGGGAGCTTGGGCATGCCACCGGCGAGACCGGGAAGACTTTTGCCAGAGCCGGCAACTCCGCCCGGCAAGGCATCCTTGAGTTCGGCGGGGAGCTGATCGAAAGCCTTCGGATCAAGCTGCGACAGCTCCTGCTGCATCGCGGCCATTTCGTCTTCGCTCGGACCGGCGCCGCGTCCACCGCCGACAAGACGGTTCAGCATGCCCTTGTTGCGGCCCAGCGATTTCATCATGTCCGCCATCTGGCGGTGCATCTTCACGAGCTTGTTGACGTCCTCGACCTTGGTGCCGGAACCGGCAGCGATGCGGCGCTTGCGCTTGGCATCCAGCAGCTTCGGGTTGCGGCGCTCCTTCGGCGTCATCGAAGTGATGATCGCGTGCTGCCGCTTGAGGATGGAATCGTCGAGATTGGCTTCGGCTACCTGCGACTTGATCTTGCCCATGCCGGGCATCATGCCGAGCACACCGGACATGCCGCCGATGCGTTGCATCTGCTTGATCTGCTCGGCCATGTCGTCGAGATCGAAGATGCCCTTCTTCATCTTCTCGGCGATCTTCGTCGCCTTCTCGGCGTCGATGGTCTGCGCGGCTTTCTCAACCAGGCTGACGACGTCGCCCATGCCGAGAATGCGCGAAGCAACGCGATCGGGGTGGAAGTCTTCGAGCTGATCCCAGCGCTCGCCAACACCCAGCAGCTTGATGGGCTTGCCGGTGACGGCGCGCATCGAAAGCGCTGCACCGCCACGCGCATCGCCATCGGCTCTGGTCAGCACGATGCCGGTGATGCCGATGCGATCGTCGAACGACTTGGCGACGTTGACGGCGTCCTGACCGGTGAGGCTGTCGGCGACCAGCAGCGTCTCGTGCGGATGCGCGATATCCCGCACCTCCACCGATTCCTGCATCAGTTCTTCGTCGATGTGGATGCGGCCGGCGGTGTCGAGGATGACGACATCGTAGCCACCGAGCTTCGCCGCTTCGAGCGCGCGACGGGCGATCTGCTGCGGGTTCTGACCGGCCACGATGGGCAGCGTCGCCACACCCGTCTGCTCGCCCAGCACGCGCAGCTGTTCCTGCGCAGCGGGACGGCGCACGTCGAGCGAGGCCATCAGCACTTTTTTGCGGTCGCGCTCGGTAAGGCGGCGGGCGATCTTGGCAGTGGTGGTGGTTTTACCGGAGCCCTGCAGGCCCACCATCATGATGGCGACCGGCGGCGTGGCGTTGAGATCGATCGTCGAAGTGTCCGAACCGAGCATGGCGACCAGCTCGTCGTTGACGATCTTGATGACCATCTGGCCGGGCGTTACGGAGCGCAGTACCTCCTGCCCGATCGCCTTCGCCTTCACCTTCTCGATGAAGTCGCGCACCACATCCAGCGCGACATCCGCCTCAAGCAGCGCGCGACGCACTTCGCGCATCGCTTCGTTGACGTCGCTCTCGGTGAGCGCGCCACGGCGCGTCAGCTTGTCGAGAATGCCTGACAGGCGATCTGACAGCGATTGGAACATGTGCGTCCTTCACCCACGCCGCAGCGGACCGAAACCCGGATGCGGCAAACGAAAATCGCATCCGCGGGCGCAACGCGCTGGCGGATGTTGACCCCCCTGACTCAATCCATCCATGCCAGCTAAGATGGCGTGACGAACGGACAGGGCGGCGGCTCTGAAATCAGGGCCATCGGAATTTGGGCGGACAATGCCTCCAGCGGGGGGCGGATGTCAACTGTTGCCCGGAACTTAAGGATTTGGCGGGGAGCCGACGTCTCCACCCAGATCGCGAGCTTCGGCGCGTCTGCGGGCCTCCTCCCGCACCTGACGGCGGACCTGCTTGCGCCATTGCCGCGCGATCTTGGTTACCCGGCGTAAACTTTTGCGCTCCGCCCGCGTCAGACAGATACAGCCGCCACAGCATCGGCAGGGCCTTGGCGTGACGAAGGAAAGTTGCAGCAGCCTGCGGCTGGCGCGGGACATTCCGGGCACATTGCCAAGACGGGGGCCAGCAGCAGGCGTTGTTTGGGTTTGGGCAGAAGGCTCTTGAGATTGGCTAGGTTGCATGGGCTGGTCACTCGCAGAACTGAACGGAGGCGCGCTCCCTCTGCCAGATAACAACGCAATCAGCCTATTGGTTGCCGCGCCTAGCTTGTGCTTTACGGATTTCATCATTGGTCACAATTCCCAGGCGCTGGCAGAGCTTCAGCTTCCACCAATCAGAATTGTTCGAGCGCGATACATTGGCGTCAGAGTTGGCCAGACCATCCAACAACTGCTGCTTGTTTCGCATGCATTCAATGGTTTCAGCGCGAAACTCGGCCTTCTGCTGCATCTGATGCTGATATCGGATGACAGCGTCAAAAACCAACCCGCCAAACAATCCCAACCCAGCCAGGGCGACGGTGATTTTGCTGATGCTTAGCCAAGGGTTAGGCTGATCACCGTCCTTATCGTTCGCGCCCTGCCACCTGGCTAGCATCAGGGGAAGGATCAGCGGCGGCAACAGGAACAACACCCAGAACGAAGCCCCGTGCCGGGGGCCCCACTCGTAACCAAAGCTCTCCATGCCGAAGTGGGCGACAATCACAACCGCCCACCACACTAAAGCGGCCGTGATCGCCTGCTTCGCCACCTTTTCCATGCGCGTTCCAAATATCGTTACGTGCAATATGCGTTCGGCATGTGCCGCCGGACCGGTTGAGCCGGATTACTCCGGCTGGGATTATTCCGGTTTTGGCGCTGATTCCGCCGGCGTTACGCGCAGCACCTCGCCGGTGTCATCCGCCAGCAGCCAGATTGCACCATCCGGCCCCTGCCGCACATCGCGGATACGCTTGCCCTGATCCTCCAGCAGCACCTCGGCCGCAACCACATCATCGCCGTTCAGCACCAGGCGCTCCACGCGTGTGCCGGCCAGACCGCCCACCAGCGCATTGCCCTTCCACTCCGGGAACAGGTCGCCGTCATAGAAAGCCAGGTTGGAGACCGCGATCGACGGCACCCAATAATAGATAGGCTGCTCCAGCCCTTCCTTGGCCGTGCCTTCGCCGATGCTGCCGCCAATATATTCCTTGCCGTAGGTGATGATCGGCCAGCCATAATTCTTGCCGGCTTCCGGATGGTTCAGCTCATCGCCGCCGCGCGGACCGTGTTCCAGCGTATAGAGCTTGCCGTTCTCCGGGCGAATGGCAGCGCCCTGCACGCTGCGATGGCCGATGGACCAGACTTCCGGCGCCCATCCCGGCAGCTTCGGGTTGTCGGCGGGAATAGAGCCATCAGCATTGATGCGCACGATCTTGCCCACCGTGTTGGCGGGGTTCTGAGCTTCGGGGCGCAGCTTGTTGCGGTCACCCGTAGTTATAAAGAGCGTGCCGTCCTTGCCCCAGACGAGGCGGGAGCCGAAATGGTGACCGCTATCGGCCGAGGGCTCCTGGCGGAAGATGACCTTGAGATCTTCAAGGCGGCCCGTGTCGCCATCGGCCACCAGCCTGGCGCGGGCAACGGCGGTGGAATTGGTGCCGTCCTCACGCGGCTCGCCATAGGAGAGATAGATCGTGCCGGTCTTCTCGAAGTCCGGGGCCAGCAGCACATCCAGCAAACCGCCCTGATTAACGGCGGCCACATCCGGCACTCCGGCGATCGGCGCCGACAGACGACCATCCTTGGCAATATACCGCAGGCGGCCCGGGCGCTCCGTCACCAGCAGGCGGCCATCGGGCAGGAATTGCATGCCCCAGGGGTTCTCCAGACCTGAAGCGAACGCCGAAACCTTGATATTGCTCGATTTTGCTGGAGCAGGCGCATCGGTTTGAGCAGCCCAGACGACCGGAGCGCCGGCCCCTATCAGCATTGCGGATCCAAGGGCTAGTCGGCGTAGGGTCTTCTGCATCATCGGGCTTCTCTCCGCTCGATTGTGTTTAATGTCCCTGCGGGCCATATATGCGCTCATGACGGACGCTACCAGCATCCCTTTTCGGAAAATGAACGGTCTTGGAAATGATTTCGTCGTGCTCGATGCTCGGGCACGGCCGATCACCATTGGCCAAACGCAGGCGCAGACCTTAGGCGATCGCAAAGGCGAGCTGGGTTGCGATCAAGTGATCGTGATGGAGCCGTCGAAGACCGCCGATGTCTTCATGCGCATCTTCAACGCCGATGGCTCGGAAGTCAGCGCCTGTGGCAATGCCACCCGCTGCATCGCGCTCGTCGCGGCGGAGGAGCTTGGGCGCCCGGAGGTCACGGTCGAAACCCGTGCCGGGCTGCTGAAGGCGAAGGTTGCTGACGCCGACAACATCACCATCGACATGGGCAAGCCCCGTTTCGGCTGGGAAGACATCCCGCTTGCGGAGCCATTCCACGACACCACCGGCATCGAATTGCAGATCGGCCCAGTGGACGAGCCCGTGCTGCACACGCCGTCGGTTGTGAATGTCGGCAATCCGCATGCGATTTTCTGGGTTGATGACGTTGACGCCCACGATCTCGGCCGCTTCGGGCCGCTGCTGGAAAACCATCCGATCTTTCCGGAGCGGGCCAACATCTCGCTGGCGCAGATCACGTCGCGCAACAGCCTGAAGCTGCGCACCTGGGAGCGGGGCGCCGGCCTCACCCGCGCTTGCGGCACCGCCGCATGTGCCGCTGCCATCTGTGCGGCGCGAAAGGATCTGACCGACCGGCGCGTCGACGTCGAGCTGCCCGGCGGCACGCTGGTTATCGAATGGGCGCCCAACGATCACATTCTCATGAGTGGGCCCGCAGAACAGGAGTTTGCTGGCACATTGGCGGCAGATACCCTGTCGCGAAATCCCGCCTAGCGAACGTCAAAGTTGTCCGTTATGACCGATTTTCGATTAACCGGCCGGACATCCCGTTGGCGCCAAGCTGTGAACGCGCGGATCGGCTTTCCCCGCCCCGCGCGTTATCCGTTTTTCGAGGCTTGCTGACCAGGTAATGGCCGAACCCCTGATCATAACGCTCGGCTGTCGGCTCAACGCGTACGAGTCAGAGATCATGCGCCGCAACGCCGTCGCTGCTGATCTGGACAACGCGATCATCGTCAACACATGCGCGGTGACGGGCGAGGCTGTGCGTCAGGCACGGCAGACCATCCGCCGGCTGCGCCGCGAACACCCGCAGGCGCGCATCATCGTCACCGGCTGCGCCGCGCAGGTGGAACCGGAACGCTTCGCCGAACTGGACGAAGTCGATCATGTCATCGGCAATGCCGAAAAGCTGAAGCCGGAAACATTCGCCGGCTTTTCAACCGGCACCACCGAACGCGTGCAGGTGGACGACATCATGAGCGTGCGGGAAACCGCAGGCCATCTGATCGACGGCTTCGGCACCCGCACCCGCTCCTATGTACAGGTGCAGAACGGCTGCGATCATCGCTGCACGTTCTGCATCATTCCTTTCGGGCGTGGGCCTTCGCGCTCTGTCGCGGCGGGTGAGATTGTGCCCCGCATCCGCAGGCTGGTGGACGGCGGTTGCCGCGAAGTTGTGCTGACCGGGGTGGACATCACATCCTACGGCGCCGACCTTCCCGGCAAACCCACGCTCGGCGCGCTGGTGCGCCAGATCCTGAAGCTGGTGCCGGAGCTCGATCGCCTGCGGCTGTCCTCGATCGATCAGGTCGAAGCCGACGAGCAGCTGGTACGCGCCATCGCCGAAGAAGAACGGTTGATGCCGCACCTGCACCTTTCCATGCAGGCGGGCGACGACATGATCCTGAAGCGCATGAAGCGCCGTCATTCGCGCGCCGACGCCGTGAAATTTTGCTCTGAGGTGCGCCGCCTGCGGCCCGAAACCGTTTTCGGTGCTGATCTGATTGCGGGCTTTCCCACCGAAACCGAGGACATGTTCGCCAACTCGCTGAGCGTGGTGGACGACTGCGGACTAACGTACCTGCACGTGTTCCCCTTCTCGCCGCGCAATGGCACCCCGGCGGCGCGTATGCCCCAGGTAGCGCGCGCTGAGGTGAAGGATCGCGCCGCAAGGCTGCGCCGCAAGGGCAGCGCAGCACTGTCGCAATTCCTCGATAGTCAGGCGGGCAGGGAAGTGGAACTGTTGGTTGAAAATGGCGGCATCGGGCGCACGCGCCAGTTCGCAGAGATGCGCACGCCGCCAACGCTGGATGCCGGCACGCTGGTGCGTGCCCGGGTTACCGGCAACGATGGACAAAGGCTTTCCGGCGAGGTGATGGCGTGAGCGGCAAGACACGCGGCGTATTTGGTCGGCTGTGGGGCAAGCGCTCCGACGAGCCTGCTGCGTCTGAGGACGCGGCAGAAGACAGCGCACGCCAGCAGGAAACGGACGCGGCCCATGAGCAGCCGCCGCCCAGCAGCAGCACGCCGCCGAGCGCTGAGCAGGTCGCTGCGCCGTTGGAAGAAACGGCAGCTAGCGAAATTGCGGCTCCTGCATCCGCGGTCGACGCTCCGATAGCTGCGGAGCCTGTTCAGCCTGCCGTCTCATCATCCGAACCGCAGGCCGAGATCGACGAAGCCCCTGCGAAGGGCGGTTGGTTCTCGCGCCTGAAGCAGGGCCTGGGCAAAACCTCGGCCAAGCTTTCCGACGGCATCACCGGCATCTTCACGCGCAAGAAGCTGGAAGCGGCGACGCTTGAAGAGCTGGAAGACGTGCTGATCGAGGCCGATCTCGGCGTCGGCACCGCTGAGAACATCATCGAGACCCTGCGCAAGGGCCGCTATGAAAAGGGCATCAGCGCTGACGATGTCCGATCCGTGCTCCAGGCTGAAGTTGCGCGGGTTCTGACGCCGGTTGCAAAGCCGCTGGTGATCGATGCCACGCATAAGCCGCATGTGGTGCTGATGGTGGGCGTGAACGGCACCGGCAAGACCACCACCATCGGCAAGCTGTCATCGAAGTTCCGCGCTGAGGGCAAATCCGTGATGCTGGCTGCAGCCGACACATTCCGCGCCGCAGCAATCGACCAGCTCAAAGTCTGGGGCGAACGCACAGGCACTACGGTGATATCCGGCGCGGTCGGCGCCGATGCCGCCGGGCTTGTTTATGACGCGTTGGCCCGGGCCAAGCAGGAGGGCGTCGACGTTCTGCTGGTCGACACCGCCGGCCGCCTCCAGAACAAGGAAGGACTTATGGACGAATTGTCCAAAGTCGTTCGCGTCGTCCGCAAGCTCGACGATAGCGCGCCGCACGATGTTCTGCTCGTGCTGGACGCCACTACGGGACAAAACGCCATGTCGCAGGTGGACGTTTTCCGGCAACGGGCAGGAGTGACAGGCCTTATCATGACCAAGCTGGACGGAACCGCGCGCGGCGGCATTCTGGTCGCAATCTCCGCCAAGCATGCGCTGCCGGTCCACGCCATCGGTGTGGGCGAGGGTGTTAACGATCTCCAACCCTTCGATGCCGGTGAATTCGCCCGGGCGATTGCAGGAAACGATTAAACCCTGGGCTGGAGCACTGGCTTCGCCGGGTCTCACAACCTAGATAACTGGCCTGGAATTGGGCGCACCATTATCTCAAGCAACAAGGATGACGCTGGCTACATGAGCGCGCTTAAGCGACTGATGCCTTTCAACGCCGAGCAGACGGTGAACATCCTCAGCGAGTTCGGCCCGCTGGTCCTGATGTTTGTCGTCAACGCGATGTACGGCATCACTGCCGGCACGTGGGCGCTGATCATCTCCACCGTCGTCGCCATCGCGGCGATGCTGATCGTGCTGCGCCGCCTGCCGATCTTTCCCCTGATTGCCTCATCGGTAACGATGGTGTTTGGCGCGCTGACCATCATCACCGGCGATGCCATGTGGGTGCAGATCAAGGTGACGATCTTCAACCTGATGTTTGCGGTGTTCCTGTTCGGCGGGTTGTGGCTCAACCGGAATTTCTTCAAATACGTGTTCGAGAAGACATTCCACTACACAGAGGAAGGCTGGAACCGCTTCACCTGGAGCTTCGCCTGGTTCTTTGTGTTCACCGCGCTCGCCAACGAAGCCGTGCGGCTGTCGTTCCATGATCACCAAATTTACAATTTTCTCGGGCTGCAGATGGACGGCGTTGGCATCTGGATCGCCTTCAAGGTGGCGATCATCATGCCGCTGTCCGGGCTTTATGCCTGGTATCTGACGCGCGTGATGCAACGCTTCCGGCTGCCCGACGATCATGTTGGTGCTTCCGCACCGGCTGAACCGTCAAGCAATGCCGTCAAACGTGCCGCGAGCGGCAATTGATCGTGCTGAGCAATACGTGATGATCCGGCGTACAATTGCGCAACTATAAATCTGCCGCTTGATTGGCGAGCGAATGCATTCTGGGAGTGGTGGTGGCATGGCCGACGAAGCAGCATCCAAGACAGAGGCCGGCGAACCGACGCCTGATCTGCGCGGACAGCTTTTGAAGCTGATCGTCGAGGTCGGCCCGTTGGCCGTGTTCTTCCTCGTAAATGCCCGCGCAGGTATTTACTGGGGCACGGGCCTCTTCATGGGCGCCACTATCATCTCGCTGATTGCATCCCGCGTTCTGTTCGGACGCATCCCGCCGATGCCACTTATCTCAGGTGCGTTCATTCTGGTTTTCGGCGGTCTGACCGTCTGGCTGCAAGACGATCACTTCATCAAACTGAAGCCGACGATCGTGAATGGCCTGTTCGCGGCCGCGTTGTTCGGCGGCCTGCTTGCCGGTCACTCCTTGCTCAAGATCGTATTTGGCGAGGTATTTCGCCTCACCGAAGAAGGCTGGCGCAAGCTGACCTTTCGCTGGGCGTGTTTCTTCACATGCCTCGCCCTGCTCAACGAAATTGTCTGGCGCACTGTTTCCACGGACACATGGGTCAGCTTCAAAGTGTTCGCAATTATGCCGCTAACAATGATCTTCGCAGTCGCGCAACTGGGCCTGTTGAAGGCACATGAGGCACCATCGAACTAGTGTGGCCGCCAACCGATATTCTGCATGATGACTATCTGCTGCCTGATGATTTCTTGATTTATGTTTGCCCTAGCCCCGTCTTTTGCTCTGGACGCGCGCGACATTCTGGTATTTTCTCCTTTTCGAACCGCAACCTATTCCTCAAAGGCAAAGGCGAGCGAGGGGGGTGAAGTGGCTGCCCAATGGGGGCCACCTCACAAGTGCTCAGCTTTGGCCAAACACATAAAATTCGGTGGGGCACGACATGGCAGTGGTACGGCTGGAGCGATCTCCTATTCATTTGCTACATCGCGCCGGTCAATGCGCTAGCGACATATTCCAGGAAGAGATCGGCGAAAGCGATCTGACACCACGTCAGTACGCTGTGCTCGTCGCGGTCTCGCAGAACGAAGGCGTCAGCCAGACCCTTCTCGTCGAGAAGACTGGCGTTGATCGTTCCACGCTCGCTGACATCGTCCGGCGCATGCTCAAGAAGGGGCTGTTACAGCGCCGGCGCACGCGCGAAGATGCGCGGGCATACGCTGTCAAGCTGACCGACGCCGGTTGGAAGGCCCTCAAGGGCACCGATCCCTTGGCCAAGCGCGCTGACGACAAACTGCTGGCCGTACTGCCCGCAGCCCAGCGTGATCGCTTCCTGCAGGATCTCAGCCAGATCGTTGCCGCGCTGACGGGCGAAGAAGAAGAGCAGCAGCCCGTAGCAGCCGCCAAGCCTGCGCCAGCCAAGCGGCGCGCAAAGAAGTAAGCTGAGCCGCGCAACGGCCAAGCCCTCTCTGCCGCCAGCGCGCATTACAACGCCGCAGTGCGCTCGGGCCTGCGAGGCAAACGGAACAGCCAAAAAAGACTCGCGCTCAGAGCCTGAGGTCATTTGCTGTCGCGCCGTACGAACACCAGACGTCAAAAAAGCTCGCCTCCGAACAGGAAGCGAGCTTTCAATTTTCTGCGGTCCTCAATCGATCAGCGATCGGGAGCCAGCTTTAAGCCGCGTTCGGCAGCAGACGACGATTGATGATCGTTTCGGCGATCTGCACCGTGTTGAGTGCCGCGCCCTTCAGCAGATTGTCCGAAACGATCCAGAGCTGCAGGCCGTTCTCGACCGTTGCGTCCTCGCGGATGCGCGACACGTAGGTTGCAAACTCACCTGCCGCCTCAACCGGCGTCACGTAACCGCCAGGCTCGCGCTTGTCGACAACCATGATGCCCGGTGCGTCGCGCAGAATGGCGCGGGCTTCCTCAGCCGAGATCGGCTTTTCGAACTCGATCGTCACGGCTTCGGAATGGCCGACGAAAACCGGCACGCGCACGCAGGTGGCGGTCAGCTTGATCTTCGGGTCGAGAATCTTTTTCGTCTCGGCCAGCATCTTCCATTCCTCTTTCGTGTAGCCGTCTTCCATGAAGACGTCGATGTGAGGAATGCAGTTGAAGGCGATCTGCTTGGTGAACTTCTTGGCCTCGACCTCAGCGCCCGGCACATACATGCCCTTGGTCTGCTGCCACAGCTCGTCCATCGCCTCCTTGCCCGCGCCGGAAACCGACTGGTAGGTCGAAACGACAACGCGCTTGATGGTGGCTGCATCGTGCAGCGGCTTCAGCGCCACCACGAGCTGAGCGGTGGAGCAGTTCGGATTGGCGATGATGTTCTTCTTCGTGTAGCCGGCAACCGCGTCCGCGTTCACCTCGGGCACGATCAGCGGCACGTCCTGATCGTAACGCCAGTACGACGAGTTATCGATGACGATGCAGCCCGTAGCCGCAATCCTGGGACCCCACTCCTTCGCAACAGTGGAGCCGGCTGACATCAAACAGAAATCGGCCTTCGAAAAATCGAACTGCTCAATGTCATGGCATTTCAGGGTTCTATCGCCGAACGATACCTCGGTGCCGAGCGAGCGGCGAGAGGCAACGGCGTACACTTCGTCCGCCGGAAACTCGCGCTCGGCGAGTACGTTCATCATTTCGCGGCCCACGTTGCCCGTGGCGCCAACTACGGCGACCTTGTAACCCATTTTCTGACCCGATTTTCAAGCAGCCCGCGGAACATGCCGCGTGTGCGGGTCACTTACGCGCGCACGGCCTCGCGCGCAAGGGGTACTCCCGTCGGAGCGCGCTTAAACCGCGTAGTTGCAGGGCTTTCGCGCGGCTGATCGGCCGTCTTGCTCTGCTGTCCGGCAACACGCAAAGCCAAAAGAAAAGCGGCGCGGAGCACGGGCACCACGCCGCCTATATTGTTTGGCCAAGCCGTCAACCTCGGCAGATCAGCCCGCGAGCTTCTTCAGCTCATCCAGGATGGCGCCGCCCATTTCCGCCGTGCCGACCTGCTTCATGCCAGACTGCATGATGTCGCCGGTGCGATAGCCCGCTGCCAGCACGCCCGCAATGGCCTGATCGACGAGATCGGCCTCCGCGCCCATGTCGCACGAGTAACGCAGCGCCATGCCGAACGAGGCAATGGTGGCGATCGGGTTCGCAAGCCCCTTGCCCGCGATGTCCGGCGCCGAGCCGTGCACCGGCTCATACAGCGCCTTGCGCTTGCCGGTGGCGGCATCAACCGCACCCAGCGACGCCGACGGAAGCATGCCGAGCGATCCGGTAGCCATCGCCGCTTCATCCGACAGCACATCGCCGAACAGGTTGTCGGTCACGATGACGTCGAACTGCTTCGGGTTACGCACAAGTTGCATGGCGCAGTTGTCGGCCAGAATGTGCTCAAGCTGCACGTCCGGCGCATACGAACGGTGCACCTCCGTGACCACTTCCTTCCACAGCACGCCAGAGCGCATCACGTTGTGCTTCTCGGCCGAATGCACCTTGTTGCCGCGTTTGCGGGCCAGATCGAAAGCCGCCTTGGCGATGCGCTCGATCTCGCTGGTCGTGTAGGTCTGCGTATCGGTGGCGCGCTTCTCGCCGTTCTCCAGCGTGACGATTTCCTTCGGTTCGCAGAAGTAAACTCCGCCGGTCAGCTCGCGCACGATCATGATGTCGAGGCCTTCGACCAGCTCGCGCTTCAGCGACGAAGCATCGGCCAGCGCCGGATAGCAGATCGCGGGGCGCAGGTTGGCGAACAGACCCAGATCCTTGCGCAGTCGCAGCAGGCCTGCCTCCGGACGCACCGCATAGGGCACGTCCGCCCACGTCGGCCCGCCAACAGAGCCGAAAATTACCGCGTCGGCCTTCTGCGCTTTGTCCATTGCGGCGTCGGTGATCGCCACGCCGTGGGCATCATAGGCAGCACCGCCAACGAGATCGGATTGGGTGTTGAACGTGGCGCGCCCGGAGCGATTGAAGAAGTCGATGATGCGTTCAACTTCGACCATCGTCTCGACGCCGATGCCGTCACCGGGAAGAAGCAGCAGATTGAAAGTGGCCATGGGAGATTGAGCCCCGCGAGAGGTGGGAAGAAAAGTGGCGTAGTGCTATCCGCTTGCACCCCAAGCGGCAAGGGCGAAGGGCTTGGACTGGAGACCGCGCGTTACAGGAACGCAGGCACCCAGAACAGCAGGAAGCCATTGAGCGTTGCGGCCGCGCCCAACACAGCAATGACGCCGCTGAGGACCAAAAGCGAGCTGCCGCCGGCAATGATCGCCACCGAAGCCAGTACGATGGCAATCTGCAGCAGCGCCTGCCCGTAGTCGAAGAACGGATCGCGCTGCATGGCGACGTCGCGTTCCTCTTCAAGCTGCTTGCCCTTGACGAACAGCTCGTCGAGGCCTTCACCGCGAGCGGGATCGCTGGTCAGGTGCTGATCGTCCTGGCGATAGGTGGCGATCTTTTCTGTAATCATCGAACGGGCGGCGGCAGGCATATCCGGCTGCACCGCAAGCATCGCTTCGAATTCGGCCACCTGCAAACGCAGTTCATGGCGACGGATATTCTTGGCCTGGAAGAACGCCCAAGTATTCGACGCCTCGATATTGCGGGCCATCGCGTCTTTCATCGCGTTGCCTGAGCCAACACCGGCAACGGCCAGCAGAACGGCAAGCACGCCGATGTAAACCGCGATCCAGCGATCACGGCCCTTCTTAGCGCTGTCCTCGACGGCGTCGGCTATTTCCTGCAGTGCCATCGGCGCGCCTCAGAGAATGTCTTCCGGATGGGCATCCATGCTGCGCGTCGGCAGCAGATCCTTGCGTTCCAGCGGCACGCCATCGGCACCAAGCCGGTAAACGATGGGCGCGGCTGTCGCCAGCTCGCGGCGCAGGATCTCTTCGCCCGAGAGATTCTCTAGGTTCATGATCAGCGCCCGCAACGAGTTACCGTGCGCGACCAGCAGCACCGATTTGCCGGACTTCAGATCCGGCCAGACGTGATCCTGATAATATGGCATCACCCGGTCTTCAGTGTCTTTCAGGCTCTCGCCGCCGGGCGGAGGAATGTCATAGCTCCGCCGCCAGATGCGCACCTGCTCTTCGCCCCAGCGCTCTTTGGCTTCGTCCTTGTTCAAGCCGCACAGGTCGCCGTAGTGGCGCTCGTTCAAGGCTTCCTCGAAATGGATCGGCAGATCGGTCTCGCCCATTTCGGAAAGGATGAGATCCAGTGTGCGCTGTGCACGCCGCAATCGGCTAGTGTAGCAAACGTCGAACTTCAGCCCCTCGGCGCGCAGCAACCGGCCCGCCACAAGGGCTTCAATCAGGCCCTTCTCCGTCAGGTCCGGGTTGCACCAGCCCGTGAACAGATTTCGCCGGTTCCACTCACTCTCACCATGGCGCACCAGCACCAGCATGCCCGTGCGTTGATCGGCGGCGGCTTCCGGAGCACTGACTTCCACGATCACAGCCCCAACACATCCGACATGGAATAAAGACCCGGCGATTTACCGCGGCCCCACTGCAGCGCCTTCACGGCGCCGCGCGCGAAGATCGAACGGTCCGTCGCGATATGACCGAGTTCGATACGCTCGCCCGCGCCGGCGAATATAACCTTGTGCTCACCGATTACACTGCCGCCACGCAAAGTGGCGAAACCGATGTCGCCCGGACGGCGGGCACCCGTGTGCCCATCACGAGACTTCACCGCAGTTTCCTGCAAATCGACGTTGCGTCCATCCGCGGCTGCCTGACCGAGCATCAGCGCGGTGCCGGAAGGCGCGTCGACCTTATGACGGTGGTGCATCTCAATGATTTCGATGTCGAAGTCCTCGTCCAGCGCTTCGGCCACGCGTCGCGTCAACGCCACCAGGAGATTTACACCAAGGCTCATGTTGCCGGCCTTGATAATTGGTGCATGGCGCGCCGCTGCTGCGATCTGCGCTTCTTCCTCAGCCGTGAAGCCTGTCGTGCCGATCACATGCACCGCACGGGCATTGGCGGCCAGACCTGCAAATTCGGCGCTGGATTTTGGCGATGTGAAATCGAGAATGCCCTCGCAACGGGCAATGCCCTCCAGCGCGTCGGAGGAAACGGCCACACCCAGCGGCTCCAGACCCGCAAGCGTGCCGACATCAGCACCGATTGCCGGCGAGCCTTCACGCTCCAAGCCGGCGACGATGGTGCATCCAGCCGCGTGCGCTGCACGCACAAGCTCCTGGCCCATGCGTCCCGCAACGCCCATAACGGCGACTTTCATTATCGGAACCTCGACATTCAATCGGCTATGAATGCGCTGCGGTATAGCAACACAAACCCGGATGAGGAAGGCTGCGTAGACGTTTGCCCCTCGGGTGGATTGCCGCTAGGCCGGGAAAAATCGCCCAGCGGCGAATAAAAGCCAGCGGAGCAGGCAGGCGGGACAGCGCCTAATCCCAGGCGAAAGCGATCTTTTTAAGCTTTGACCGTCCGTAACGCTCGAACGCATTGCCGACCGGCCGACCGCCGCGACGCCAGTAAAAATCGGTGGCGGCCGCATTGTCAGCCAGCGCCCAGACGATCAGTCCGTTCAGACTGCCGATATCGAGCTCATGGCGACAGGCTTCGAACAGACGCTCGCCAAACCCCAGCCCCTGATACTCCGGCGCCAGATACAGCTCGAAAATTTCGCCTTCGAAATTGCTGCGGGCCCGGGCTGGCCCAAGCGTCGCATAGCCCGCGATCACGCTGGCGACCTGCAACACCAGAAGCTGCGCTCCAGACTGAATAGCTGCGCTCCACCACTCCGGATTACGCCGACGGATCATGCCGTCGAGATGGAAATGGGGGATGATGCCGAGGTAGGCATTGCTCCAGCTGGAGCTGAACACCTCGCTCAGGGCTTTCGCGTCCGAGGGCATCCCGGGACGGATGGTACAGTGTGAACTCTCACCCAACATGACGCACTATTTTTTGTTTACCCACGCGATCTTACATCAATTCACGACGCTAGGTGAGCGTTTTGCCAAAAGTGAGGCTGGCTGGCACGAAAAAAGGCCGCGAGTTGTTCCCGCGGCCTTAATACGATGTCTGACGCACAACCGAAAACCTGGCGAAAAACCAGCTTCAGCCGACCTTGCGGATCTGCTCAAAGCTCTTCGTGGCGGCGGCGTTCATGCTCTCAAGCGTCTGACGGCTGATTTTGTTCGACAGCTCGAAAAACTCTTTCGTCTGCGAAGAAGCGGCGGCGAACTGCTGCTTCAGATAGTCAGCCTGAAGACGGGCGATTTCCGGCAGCGTCTTGGCGCGGGCGATAGCCTCAGCTGCATCGAAGGCAGCTTCAACATTAACAGCGGCAGCCTGCATCACCTTCTCGCTGAAGGTCTTGGCGCCGGCCTGCGCGGTCTGGACGATCTCTTCGACTGCCTTGACGTTGTCCTGGGTGGCAGCGCTGAGCTTGGCATAGGCATCGCGGCTCTTGGCGACGCTCTCTTCCGCGAAAACCTTAACGTTCTCGGGAATGCGGGCATCCTTGGCAGCCGCCAGCATGTCCTGGGCTTGCCGGGCGAACTGATCGTTCATTGGAAAACTCCGTATCTCGTTGGAGCAACCGACCATCGCGGCGCTCATGCGGGGGCAAAATAAGCTGCATGCCCCAATGGGGGCCTGACGAGACAGACACTACCTCAGGTTATTGTGCGCTGCAATATTAATCTTGCTGCGGTGCGAAATATCGCCAGTTATTGGCCGTCCAGCCTAACTCCTTCTCGCAACTGCGAAATACATCTGCACGCGGATTTCCCGGCTATAGGCGTGCAAATCTGTCGCGGTACCCCATAGCGGAATCGTCGAACATGATGTCAGAAGGGCGGAGCGGCCGGGCCAGCGCCAACCCCTCCAGCGACCGGCAGCGCGATAGGGCGACATATGCCTGGCCATGCGCGAAGGTTCCGCGCCCAAGGTCGATGTAGACCTTATCCAGCGTCAGGCCCTGGGATTTATGGATCGTCAGGGCCCACGCCAACCGCAACGGGAACTGGCGGAACGTGCCGGTGACGTTCTCGACGATCTTTTCGGACGCCTGGTCATAGGCATAGCGGCGCGCTTCCCACGCAACCTGCTCTACCTCGTGGATCTTTCCGTCCAGCTCAATCCAGACGCGCTTGTCTTCCAGCTTGGCGACGCGTGCGATCGTGCCGTTGACCCAGCGCCTGTCGGGATCGTTGCGCAGCAGGATGACCTTCGCACCTTCCTTCAGCAGCAGGTTGGCATCCGTGGGGTGGGATGAATCGTTGTATTCACCCGTGATGCCTGCCTCATAGACGCTCTCGGCCGCCGGCAGGGCGTTGAGATAGGCCATGTTGATCCGCTGCGCCGCAGCGTTGGTTGGCGTCAGGATCACATAGGGGTCGCCTTCGCCCAGCGTGCGGATGGGATGCGCGCGCTCGTTCAGCACCGCCATGTCTTCCTCGGTTGCCTCACCATCGCGAATGCGATTGAGCACGGTCAGGAAGGTTTCATCGCTCTGGCGGAACACCTGATCCAGTTCCAGCACATTCATGCCAGCGCCTTCATTCAGCGACGGCACCTGAAAGAAAAACGGCCCGCCGAACTCGCTGTGCAGGTGCTGCGCGACATCGCCCTGCACCACCGGCGGAAGCTGATGCAAATCGCCGAACAATATCAGCCGAACGCCGCCGAACGGCTCGCGTGGCTTGGACCGGTTGATGCGCAACGACATATCGATGGCCCACATCAGATCGGAGCGCACCATCGACACCTCATCGATGATGATGACCTTCAGCTTGCGCATCAGGCGGCCGTTGCGGCTGCGCTTGATGTCATCGGAACGAATGAGGCGAGGCGGAAAACCGAAAAACGAATGAATCGTCTGGCCGCCGACGTTGACCGCTGCAAGGCCCGTTGGCGCCAGCACGATGTGCTCATCAACCAGATGATCGCGCAGGGCCCGCAGCAGCGTGGATTTGCCGGTGCCCGCGCGCCCGGTGACGAACAGGTGCCCGGTATCGGAGCGAACGAACTCCAGCGCGTTCAAGAATTCCGGCGGGGGCGTTACACCTGCCGGCCAATTGATCGGAGCCAGTGTGGTCGTCTCGTTCGGGCGCGTCAGTGGGTTGCTGGTCACTTCATCTCGCTGCGTTGGGGCTTGGCGCCGGGTTGCCTAAGCGCCTTTAAAAACACTAACGCCGGCCGCTGGAAAACGGCCGGCGCAGTGATTCTTACCCAAAACTGCGGCGCTGCGCTGCCCCGACGAGCCTAAAGCCCGGATTTGCGCGCACAGCGTTGCGCCGAAGCGATGGCAACAGGCCGATCAGAGCCATTCAGCGTTTCGTTGAATCGCAGAAAGGCTCCTGGATGTCTGTTGTAATGTGCTTCTTATCGGAAAACCGGTTCCTACTTTTCCGGAAGCACCTCAGGCGACGTCCTTATCGCGTGCGCGGTCCATCTTCTTGCGCTCGTTGGGATCAAGCCAGCGCTTGCGCAGACGGATGTTCTGCGGCGTCACCTCAACCAGCTCGTCGTCGTTGATGTAGCTCAGCGCCCGCTCGAGCGGCAGCTTCATCGGCGGCGTCAGCAACACGTTCTCGTCCTTGCCGGACGCACGCATGTTGGTGAGCTTCTTGCCCTTGACCACGTTTACTTCGAGGTCGTTGTCGCGGGTGTGCTCACCCACGATCATGCCCTCGTAAACGCGTGTCTGGGCGCCGATGAGGAACGGGCCACGATCCTGCAGGTTGAAGATCGCATAGGCAGCGGCTTCACCGTTCGCGTTGGAGATCAGCACGCCGGTGCGGCGTCCGGAAATGTCGCCCTTATGCGGCGCATAGCTGTGGAACAGCTTGTTCATCACCGCCGTGCCGCGCGTATCGGACAACAGCTCGTTCTGATAGCCGATCAGACCGCGCGTCGGCACCAGGAACACCATGCGCTGACGGCCAGCACCGGACGGGCGCATTTCCAGCAGCTCGCCCTTGCGCTCCGACAGCTTCTGCACCACGACGCCGGTGAACTCTTCATCGACGTCAACGATGACTTCCTCGATCGGCTCAAGACGTGCGCCGGTCTCTTCATCGGTCTTCATCACGACCTTAGGCCGCGACACGGTGAGTTCGAAGCCCTCGCGGCGCATGTTCTCGATCAGAATGCCGAGCTGCAATTCACCGCGGCCTGCAACATCAAACGAGTCCTTATCGTCCGACTGCGTGACCTTGATGGCGATGTTGGTCTCAGCTTCCTTGCGCAGGCGATCATGGATGACGCGGCTCTGCACCTTGTCGCCTTCCTGACCGGCAAACGGGCCGTCATTGATGCGGAAGGTCATCGACAGCGTCGGCGGATCGACCGGCTGCGCGGGCAGCGGCTCCTGCACCGAAGGATCGCACAGCGTGTCGGCCACAGTCGCGTCGGTCATGCCGGCGATGGAGACGATTTCGCCAGCTTCCGCCTGATCGACGGGAACGCGCTCCAGACCGCGGAAGGCCAGCACCTTCTGCACGCGGAAGTTCTCAACCAGCTTGCCTTCGTGGTTCAGAGCCTTCAGCGGCATGCCGGTCTTCAGCACGCCCGACGTGATGCGGCCGGTGAGAATTCGGCCAAGGAACGGATCGGCGTCCAGCGTGGTAGCCAGTACGCGCACCGGACCGGTATCAACCGTCGGCGGCGGCACATGCGACACCACGAGGTCGAACATCGGCGCCATGTTTTCCTGCGGACCGGAAGGGTCCAGCGCCATCCAACCGTTGCGGCCCGAGCCGTAAAGCACCGGGAAGTCGAGCTGCTCGTCGGTGGCGTCGAGGTTGGCGAACAGGTCGAACACCTCGTTCAGCACGTCCTGATGGCGCTCGTCCGGGCGGTCGATCTTGTTGATGGCCACGATAGGGCGCAGACCGCGCTTCAGCGCCTTCGAGACCACGAACTTGGTCTGCGGCAGCGGGCCTTCGGAAGCGTCCACCAGCACCACAACGCCGTCGACCATGTTCATGATGCGCTCAACCTCGCCGCCGAAATCGGCGTGGCCTGGCGTGTCGACGATGTTTATCCGCGTATCTTTCCAGATCACGGAGGTGCACTTGGCGAGAATGGTGATGCCGCGTTCGCGCTCAATGTCTCCTGAGTCCATCGCGCGCTCGGAAACGCGCTGGCCCTCACGAAAAGAGCCGGACTGCTTCAATAGTTCATCCACGAGCGTCGTCTTGCCGTGGTCAACGTGGGCGATAATCGCAATGTTTCTAAGGTTCATCTGGGCTTTTTGCGCTGCAATAGGTGGGCGCCAACTAGCATATCGCGAGTTCCACCGCCAGAGACGTAGTAGTCACGCCTAATTCTCAGGCAGATGTCATGGCCCAACAGGCGTCATTATTGGCCAAAACGCGCGACAACTTGGCAGTCAGCCATGATAAACGGCCGCCGCACCTCAGCGACATTCGCCAAGCGGCGACATCAAATGTGCCGATCCATGGCGGAATGGCGCCGCGTATCGCGCATTCCCGCGTAGACCAGCAGCGACACCCCGATACAGGCCGAAACGTACCAATAAAACGCCGATTCATGGCCGATGCTCTTCAAATAGAGCGCCACATATTCCGCCGTGCCGCCGAACAGCGCGACCGTGATCGCATAGGGCAGGCCAACGCCCATCGCGCGCACCCGGGTCGGAAATAACTCCGCCTTAACCACGGCGTTAATTGCCGTGTAGCCGCTGACGATGACGAGCGCCGCCATGATGAGGAAAAACGCGGTCCAGGCGCTGTGGGTGTTTTCCAGCGCGGTCAGGATGGGCACGGTCAGCAAAGTGCCAAGCACACCGAAAGTCAGCAGCACCGCCCTGCGCCCCACGATGTCGGAAATCGCGCCCACCACCGGCTGCAGGCACATATAGAGGAACAGCGTCGAAGCCGCGATGACGGTTGAGGTGTCCTTCGAAAGCCCGACCGAGTTGACCAGAAACTTCTGCATATACGTCGTGTACGTATAGAACGCGACCGTGCCGCCCAGCGTCAGACCGATAACGATCGCCACCTCGCGCGGGTGCTGCATCAGCCCCCGCAGCGGGCTTTCCTTCACCCCGGCAGCGCGGGCCGCAAGGTAGGCATCGCTTTCGTGCATGTCGCGGCGCATGAAATACACCACCACCGCCAGCAGCGCGCCAATGGCGAACGGGATGCGCCAGCCCCACGCTTCAAGCTGCTCCGGCGTCAGCACCAGTTTCTGCAGTGTCAGCAGCACCAGCATCGCCAGCAACTGGCCGCCAATCAGCGTCACGTACTGGAAGCTGGAGTAGAAGCCGCGATGATCCGGGTGCGCCATCTCGGAAAGATAGGTTGCGCTGGTGCCGTATTCGCCGCCGAGGCTGAGGCCCTGAATCAATCGCGCCAACAGCAGTATGATCGGCGCGGCAACGCCGATGGTCTCGTAGGTCGGTGTGATGGCAATGATGAGCGAACCGAAGCACATCATCATCACCGACACGGTCAGCGCTAGTCGGCGTCCGTGCCTGTCGGCCACATGGCCGAACAGCCAGCCGCCAACGGGCCGCATCAGGAAGCCAACTGCGAAAATCGCGGCGGCGTTCAGCAGCTGCGCCGTCTGGCTTTCATCAGGAAAGAACGACTTGGCGAAATAGAGTGCGAATGCCGAATAGGCGTAGAAGTCGAACCATTCGACGAGATTGCCCGCCGAACCGACAAAGATGGCCTTTAGCCGCCTCGCGGTATCGGCAAGGCCGGTTGGCTCTGCCGCAGCACAATCGCCGCCGGTTTCAACGTCGGCGGCGGATTGCCGGGTTGAATGCGCCTCAAGCGGTGGCCCGTTGCTTCCATCCGCCTGACTGCCCATCCATCACCCCCGTTTTGTCCGTCGCGTTTTCAATCAGTCTGCGTAGCGCAAATCCGCGCGCAATCGCATCACGCCCGGCGCAGCATGGAGCGCAATTCCTCCAGCCGCTGCCGCGTCTGCATATCGATGGCGTCCTTGATGGTCGACAGCTGCTTCTCGATCGAAGCCGTCAGCTCACCCGCCATGCTCTCACGCGCGCTTGTATTCATCGACGCGAGTGTTTCGCGGATGTGCGCCAGCCCCAGATCGCGCTCAATGTGATTGCCAAGCTTGTCGATGAAATCGCGCGCGAAGTTCGGCACCTCAAGCCGCGCCATGGCCGAGAGAGCGCGGCGGCGCACCGCCGTATCGGGATGCGTGAGCGCAGCCTTCATCAGATGGCTGTTCAGCGTTGTCGGAACACGCACGAGACGCGTCCTCACCGCATCCGGACTGACGGTGCCGTTTTCCAGCGCATGGGCCATGGAGACCTCATGGCTCCACTGCTGGAAGCGCAACAGAAACGCGCGAATGACGATGATGGACAGCGTCACGACGATGAACACGCGCACCGCATTTCCAGTCATCCCGTTGTAGACGATCTGCGCGCTGAGATTGTCGGAGAACTTGGCGAGGTTCGCCCACGCGTTCAGCAACGTGTTGACGATCGGGATCTCGTTGAGAATGCAGGCGAGATATTCGCTGTATTCATTCGGTAACGTCGGACGGCTGCGCAGGATTTGTGCCAGCCCGGCGCGCTCAACGGTCTGGATCAGCGCCGCCAGCCCGAAGATGTAAAACGCGGTCGACGAAGCGAGGATCGACACGTTGTTGACCGCATCGAGCGCCGAGAACGTCATCTTGTCGGCAGCGAGCGAACCTTCCATCACGCGACGCTCTTCTTGCATGATGCGCAGGCTGGACATGATGATGAGGATGTGGACGCCGAGAAAGAAAATGAGCGTCCAGAACAATGGCCGGTCACCAAGATCGAGCACGGCGGCGCTTAGCACGGCGCCATTCGCGATCAGCCACAGCAGCACCTTCCAGCCGGAAACATCGCCGGTTTGCGGATTGGGGCGGAAGATCAGATTTAGAAACCCGATCAGCGGCCAGCAGATGCTGGTCCATGCCTTATCGAACGCGCCAAACACCGCGCCCGTCACTCGTCCCCAAATCGCACGCATAATCCCACCTTAGCCGGCCAGCTTCCCGGCGCGAAGCTATCGCAGCTGAGCACAGGCCGACAACACAAGTGCGAAACGAACTTTACCCGGAACGGCTAATCCGTGTTGCAACAGCGCATTATGGCGACCGAGCGATGCGTCTGGAACACATTGACCTGCCGCCTTGCAGGGGGCTATCTCCAGCCCAATCTTAACGGACCCCGGCAGAACGCTCCGGGTGCAGGAGGGTATGATGGCCAACGCCAGGCACACAAAAGTGCTGATCCTAGGTTCGGGACCAGCCGGCTACACGGCCGCGATCTATGCTTCCCGCGCCATGCTGAAGCCCCTGCTGATCGAAGGCTCGCAGCCGGGCGGCCAGCTCACCATCACCACGGACGTCGAGAACTATCCCGGCTTCGCCGATGTCATCCAGGGCCCCTGGCTGATGGAGCAGATGCGCGCCCAGGCGGAGCACGTCGGCACCGAAATCATCATGGACCAGATCGTCAAGGTCGATCTGAACGTGCGGCCGTTCTTCCTCGAAGGCGATTCCGGCGAGAACTACACCTGCGACGTGCTCATCATCTGCACCGGTGCACAGGCGCGCTGGCTTGGCATTGAATCCGAGCAGACATTCCAGGGCTACGGCGTTTCGGCCTGCGCCACCTGCGACGGCTTCTTCTATCGCGACAAGGAAGTGGTGGTGGTCGGCGGCGGCAACACCGCTGTCGAAGAGGCGATCTTCCTCACCAACTTCGCCAAGCGCGTGACGGTGGTGCACCGCCGCGATCACTTCCGCGCCGAGAAGATCTTGCAGGAGCGGCTGGCGAAAAATCCCAAGATCGAAGTTGTCTGGGACCATGAGCTGGAAGAGATCACCGGCACGCTCGATCCCAAGTCGGTCACCGGCGTGAAGCTGAAGAATGTGCACACCGGCAAAATCACCGAGCGCCCCGCCGATGGCGTGTTCATTGCCATCGGCCACGCTCCGGCGACGGAACTGTTCAAGGGCCAGTTGGACCTGACCCGATCGGGCTACATCATCACCCGGCCGGATTCCACCGCCACCAGCATTTCGGGCGTTTATGCAGCCGGCGACGTCAAGGACGAAGTTTACCGGCAGGCCGTAACCGCTGCCGCGATGGGCTGCATGGCTGCTCTGGAAACGGAGCGTTATCTGGCGACGCTGGAAATCGAAGCTGCTTCAGAGGCGGTGGCCTGACGCTTCACGCGCTCGGCGGCCGGCTCCGCGCAGCGGGGCCGCCGAGCGCCAGTAAAAAACGCGGCTCACCAGAAAGGCGAGCCGCGTTTTGCGTTTCTAAAGCTGGAGAGCGGCGGGAGGGCACACGCAAATTGCGCATGCCCAACCCTTCGACAATCAGTTCACTGCACCTTATAGGCGCGCACCAGATCATCCTTCATCATTGGCACCAGCAGCGTCTTGCTGGCCGGATCGTAGCCGATGTCGGCCGCACCTTGACCCAGATCGAGCAGCAGCTCGGCCTTGCCGGACTTCGCGATGCGGAACACCTTGCCCGCAACCCAATCCGAAACGAGGTAGTCGTCGCCATCGGCTTCGATGCCGTCGAGATTGCCTACCGGCGTGCCGTCACCCAGCGCTTCGATCTTCTTGTCGGCGATTGAAAGCTTCAGCAGCCCAGCCGGTTCGGCGGGCTTGCCGGTGGTGCCAGGAGGCCCCCACGGCGCAACGATGATGCTGTCACCCTCGACGAAGACGCCGTTGGGGTATTTCAGCTCAGCGCCATCAACCCACTTTTCGAGCTTGCCGTCCGCGAGGCGCCAGATGCTGCTGGTGTTGCTGTCCGTCATGTAGACATTGCCGTTAGCGTCGGCGGCGACATCATTCAGGAAGCCCGGGTCGGCAACTTCATGCGAAGCCGTGATCTTGCCGGTGGCCGGATCAATCTCAACCAGCTTGTCGACGTCCGAAACGAACAGCTTACCGTTCGATAGCGCCATGCCCTTCGGCCCGTTCAGCCCTTCGGCCCATTTGCGCGCAATGATTTTGCCGTCAGCAAGCGACACCTTGGAGATGAAGCCGTTGCCGTCCTTGTCCAGCGGATTGCCGGCGACGTTGCTGACGTAGGCGAAGCCTTCTGCGGGCACGGCCAACACGGATTCCGGTGTCGAGAAACCCTTGGTCTCCCACAGCAACGTCGGTTCGGCCTGCGCCGCCGCGAAAAAGGCCGTTGCGGCCAAAGCAGCCAACGCCGGTGCGCCTGATCTCATCGTCATCCTCCAACATGCTTTTTTATCGGTCCGAGCCATATATAGGCGGTGATTGCCCGTCACCCTACCCTTCGCGCGAGTAGTCGTCTAAGTTGCGCTGCAACACCATGCGCAGCGGGTTACAATACCTTTTCACTGTGACGTGTCGCGATAGATTCAGCGCCAATTCAGGCAGCACAACGGGGCCCTGTCGAAATGGATTGGGACAAGCTCAGGATTTTCCACGCCGCGGCCGAAGCTGGCAGCTTCACGCACGCCGGCGAAGCGTTGCACATGAGCCAGTCAGCCGTTAGCCGCCAGGTGTCCGCGCTCGAGCGCGACCTGAAAGTGACGCTATTCCATCGCCATGCGCGCGGCCTTGTACTGACGGAGCAGGGCGAGCTGCTGCACCAGACGACATCCGAGGTCGTCAACCGGCTCCACACGGCCGAGACGCTGCTGTCGGACACAACCTCCAAACCCTCGGGCGAGCTGCGCATCACCGCCCCGGTCGGCTTCGGCACCATCTGGCTGACGCAGCGGCTGCGCGAATTCCGCGATCACTATCCCGAGATCCGCATCGAGTTGCATCTAAACGACGACCAGGTCGACATCGGCATGCGCGCCGCCGACGTCGCCATCTGGACGCGTGAACCGCCTCAATCGGACCTTATCCGTCGCATGCTGTTCACCAGCCGGGTGCGGGCGTTCGCATCGGCGCAATATGTACAGCGCTTCGGTGCGCCGAAAACCCTGGAAGAGCTGGACGAGCACGACATCGTCTCATACAGCGGCCAGCCGGCGCAGCATCTGGCCGCCATCTCGTGGATCGAAACGGCCGGTCGCGGCAATCGCGAGCCGCGCGAGCCCGCCTTCCGCGCCAACAGCGTCGTGGCCCTGCGCGAAGCCATTCGAGCCGGGCTCGGCGTCGGCATGATCCCGGATTACATGTCCGAGGAGGGCGGCGATCTGGTGCCGGTGCTGACCGAGATTGAGCCCCCGACCCTGCCGATCCTGTTTGTTTACCCCGAGGAACTGAAGGCGTCCAAAAAAGTGCAGGTGCTGCGGGACTTTCTGGTCGGGCAGGCGCGGCAGTCGCGATCCTAGGGCGATCGACCGAGCTAGCTGGAATTCTACGAAAGCCGCGACGAGGAGGCGATTGCAGTCTCCAAGGCTAGAAGCTATCTAAACGGGACAGTTTCTTGGATATCGGCGGCTAAGAAGCACCCATCCATCCTCAGGCTCGGCTCTTCCGCATGGCGAAGGGCAAGGCCAACGGTGGATTTTGGCGCCGCGCCGGCTGCTTTGCTGGCGCTGATTGGCTCTAGAGGCCCCACAAACGCGACGGAAGTTGGCATGGCAAAGACACTCTACGACAAGATCTTCGACGATCACGTGGTCGAGCGCCAGGATGACGGCACGTGCCTCCTTTATATCGACCGCCACCTTGTTCACGAGGTGACAAGCCCACAGGCATTCGAAGGCCTGCGCATGTCCGGCCGCAAGGTGCACGCACCGGAGAAGACGCTGGCGGTTGTCGATCACAACGTGCCGACCTCGGATCGCAGCAAGGGCATCGACGACGAGGACAGCCGCGTTCAGGTTGAAACGCTGGCTTCCAACGCGCGTGACTTCGGCATCGAGTATTACAACGAGCTCGATGTGCGTCAGGGCATCGTGCACGTGGTCGGGCCGGAGCAGGGCTTCACGCTGCCGGGCACCACCATTGTTTGCGGCGACAGCCACACCTCCACGCACGGCGCATTCGGCGCGCTGGCGCACGGCATCGGCACGTCCGAGGTCGAACACGTTCTGGCAACCCAGACGCTGATCCAGCGCAAGGCCAAGAACATGCGCGTTTCCGTCGACGGCAAGCTGCCCGCCGGCGTGACCGCCAAGGACATCATCCTCGCCATCATCGGTGAGATCGGCACTGCCGGCGGCACCGGCCATGTCATCGAGTATGCGGGCGAAGCTGTCCGTTCGCTGTCGATGGAAGGCCGCATGACGATCTGCAATATGTCGATCGAGGGCGGTGCGCGTGCGGGCATGATCGCGCCGGACCAGACGACCTACGACTTCATTAAGGGCCGCCCGAAAGCTCCGAAAGGCGCTGCCTGGGACATGGCGCTGCGTTACTGGGAAACGCTGCACTCCGATGAGGGCGCGTATTTCGACGCCGAGATCAAGCTCGACGCCAACAAGCTGCCGCCCATCGTCACCTGGGGCACCAGCCCGGAAGACGTGATCTCGGTTGCCGGTCTCGTTCCCGATCCGGCCAAGGTCGATAACGAAAACAAGCGTGCTTCCATGCAGCGCGCGCTGGACTACATGGGTCTGAAGCCAGGCACCCGGATGACCGACATCCCGCTCGACGTGGTGTGGATCGGTTCGTGCACCAACGGCCGCATCGAAGACCTGCGCGCGGTTGCCCGCATCGTCGAGGGCAAGAAAATCTCCGAGCGGCTCGCCTATGCGATGATCGTGCCCGGTTCCGGTCTGGTGAAAGCGCAGGCTGAAGCCGAGGGGCTGGACAAGATCTTCCTGGACGCCGGATTTGAGTGGCGCGAGCCGGGTTGCTCCATGTGCCTGGGCATGAACCCGGATCAGCTCAAACCGGGCCAGCGCTGCGCGTCGACCTCAAACCGCAACTTCGAGGGCCGTCAGGGCCGCCTTGGACGCACGCATCTGCTGTCGCCCACCATGGCCGCTGCAGCAGCCATCGAAGGCCACTTCGTAGACGTGCGCGACTGGAATCTGTGATCGCGGAGACGCCGCTGACGAAGCCGCGCGCAACGAAAAATGGCTTCGGACCGTGAGGTGGTCCGAAGCCATCGACTGCACACTGGCCTGTTATATTCCGGAGTCTGACCTGCTCCTTTAGTCAGGCTCCGGCGCCCATTATTCGACTAGGCCGCCTCGCGATCTCGCTCCGTTGCGGGGGAGATCCCACCAGGGCCTTTCGCCCTCGTGCCATGCATCGGCTCGCGATGCGCCAAAGTCTTTCAGGGCGTTATCGTCGAGGCGCATCAAAGCTCTGCGCTCCCGGGCTACCCGATTGGCCCGTTCGATAAACGCAAGCAGCTTGGCAAAGCCCGAGGCCGTCCGGCGCGGTACGGTTCGAGTGCCGGCTGCGTTTTCGCTCAATGCTTCCTCTCCTTTTTCAGCCATTTGTCGCTCTCCTCCCAAAAAGAGCCAAGTGCATCTGCCCTCGAATGTAGGCATTGACCTTCCATAAACAAAACGAATGTTTATGATGGATCACATCACGATCCATTATGAGGCCGGCCATGTCGCGCAATATCGATGTCGGACTGCTCCGCGCCTTCGTCGCGGTGGTCGAAACCAGAAGTGTGACCCGCGCCGCCAACCTTTTGAATCTCACCCAGGCGGCCGTCAGCCAGCAGATAAAACGGCTTGAAGAGCTGTTCGGAGTGGAGCTGTTCGACCGCTCCAACCGCACCCTGCGCACCAGTGCGGCCGGCGAACGCCTGCTCTCCAGCGCGCAAGCGATGCTGACCATGAACGACACGCTGTGGGGCATGATGAGCAAGCCTCACTATGAAGGTGAAGTGCGCGTCGGCGTGCCCCACGATGTGGTCGAGCCCAACATCCCGCCTGTTCTGCGCCGCTTCGATCGCGCCTGGCCACGCGTGCGCGTCACCCTCATTGCCGGCATTACCGCCGACTTGCTGGCTTCGCTGAAGGATGGCGAACTCGATATCGCGCTGTCGACTGAGCCGGACGTGCCATCGGACGCCGAACTGTTGCTGTGCGATCCGCTGGTGTGGATCGGCGCACCGGGCGGGCAGGCTCGCTTTCGCACGCCGCTGCCGGTTTCGTTCGGCAGCCCAAGTTGCGCATTCCGCGCTTCGGCCGTTGCCGCGCTCGCCACAGTTGGACGCGACTGGCGTCCCGTGTGCGAAGCAACCGTGCTCGACGCAATCAAGGCGACGCTGTTCGCCGACGTCGCGATTGCGCCGATGCTGTTATCGACCGTGCCGCCCGGACTGGCAGTCTATGAAACCGGCGAAGGGCTGCCGCCGTTGCCACCATTCTGCATCAACATGCATATGCGCCGAAGCGGACGCTTGCCCGTCGCCAATGAATTTGCAGCGTTCGTGCGGCAGGAATTCGAGAGCAGATACGGCAACCGGCGCCAGATCGTCACCGCCGCAGCACAGAATGATGGCAATGATGGGTCGACGCCCCCCTAACAGCGATGCTAGGTGAAACCGGTAGAACCGGGATCGCGCATGACGAAATCGCTCGTTGAAACCCAATTTGGGGCCTCTGCTGCCAGCTACGCCACCTCCTCCGTTCATGCTAGCGGAGCAAGTCTGGCGCGACTGGTTGCTCTCACGTCGCCGATGCCGAACTGGAAGGCTTTGGACGTCGCGACCGGGGCCGGTCATACGGCATTGGCATTTGCCCCACTCGTGGCGCAGGTGTTTGCATCGGATATCACCGATGAGATGCTGGCCGAGACGCGCAAGCTGGCGGCCGCGCGCGCCCTGCTGAACGTCGCCACCACCAGAGCCGACGCCGCAACGCTCCCGTTCGATGACGACGCGTTCGATCTCGTCACCTGTCGGCTGGCCGCGCATCATTTTGACGACATCCCGCAGTTCGTACGTGAGGCCTGGCGCGTGCTGAAGCCCGGCGGCGTACTGGCAATCGCCGATAATGTCGGCCCGGATGCTCTCCTGCTGCCTGACAGATCAGCCGAGCAGATTGCCGAGATGGCGGAGATCTATAACGCCTATGAGAAGCTGCGTGATCCCAGTCACGTCCGTTGCTTTGGTCTCAACGAATGGTTGTCTGTGCTGACTGAAACGGGCTTTGATCAGCCGCGCTTTGAGGTGCTGGATCAAGACATCGTGTTCGAACCGTGGATCAAGCGTATGCGCTGCGATGTCGATACGGTCGACGAGCTTGAGGCCATGCTCGAAAACAATCTGCTGATAGATTTCCTACGGCCCAGAACAGAAAACGACGAGCGCCTGTTCACGCTGCAGGAGGCAATCATCGTCGCACGCAAGCCTGAACCGGCATGACGTTCGCGATGGATTGGCGATACGCAGTGGCGCCTGGGCTGGCGGAATTCGAAGAGATGGCTGCCATTGCCTGGGACCGCCTGCCGGACGCCTTCCGTTCGCGCGCTGGCGATCTCATCATTCGCATCGAAGATTATCCGAGCGACGAAGTGCTCGACGCCTTGGGCATCGACGATCCGCTTGGTTTGCTGGGCCTTTATCACGGCGTGAGCCTCGACCGTAAAAGTGTGCTGGACGTGCCATCACAGCCGGACATGGTATTTCTCTATCGCCGTCCTTTGCTCGATGAGTGGGCCGAATCCGGCGAGACACTAGGCGATCTCATCACCCACGTTCTGGTGCATGAAGTTGGCCATCACTTCGGTTTTTCCGATGACGACATGGCCCGCATCGAAGCCGCAGCGGGCGGCTCGTAATTCGATTGCGAATGTGGAGGCGGCTGCCGACACGCAGCCGTTATGTCCGGCGGGCTTGTACGTTCAGGTGTATTCATTGTTGATCACGCGCCCTGATTGCCGCGAACTGATCCGCAACCACATTTAGCGGTGCTCAACGCGCGCACTTGTGTCGCCGACTAAACACCGCCATGTTGAGCTTATTCGAGGCTGGAACATTAACGAGTTTGCCGATGTTGATCCGCCACGGCTTGCGCCGTCTGGCTTGGGGCTTGGTTGCGCTCGCGACGATACCGTCGCTGGCCTTCGCTGATCCGCGCACGCCGACGCCTGAAGAATACGTCGCGCACACAGGCGGGCAGGCGACCATCGTTCCGTCCGGCGAATTCGTGCTGGATGGTATCAAGCTTTACTGCGGCCGCAGACCGACCGTCATCGACAACAACCTCGACGATTACGGCGCCGCATATCCCGGCTTTCTCATCATGAACATGCGGCTGCTGGCGCGCGTTTCAACGCCGGTGAAACTATGGATCTACTCGCACGAATGCGGCCACCAGTTCCGCGGCCCGGATGAGGAAACCGCTGATTGCTTCGCCGTGCAGCGCGGCCGCCGCATGGGCTGGCTGTCGCCCGGTGGCGTTGAGGAAATCTGCTCGTTCATCTCGCCGGCCAAGGGCGACGCCATGCATTTTTCCGGCTCGCACCGCTGCGAATACATGCGCCAGTGCTTCTCCGAGTTCGGCATCCGCTGATCCAGCCTTGATCCGATCGGCAAGCGCGGTTTCCGGACCGTCAACGCATCGTTCATGGCCGTTTACGCGCCATGTTCCCGAGCGCGCACATTTTGACTACTCGGGCCGCAGATCGTGCAAATGTTACCGATCGGGTACTTTGCGGCTGAAACCAGCCATTTGCGCCCTTCATGTTCCCGATCGGGAATATTACGCTTGAAATGGGTTGGATTAGACCATATGTTCCCGTTCGGGAACGTAGGTGTGATGTAGCGCGCGATTCCCGCAATAACTTCCCGATCGGGAACATTTGCTTTGAGGATGACCGCCATGGCCAGAACAACAAACTCCGCGCGGTCGTCGCGCCGACGGCCAGCAGCTTCGGCGGCCTCCGATGGGCCACCCACTGCCGCAGCGTCGGCGCCAGCTCTCCATGAAGCGCCGCAGCGGTCCTACGAGCCGCACGAGGCCGCCACCGATTCAACGCCCCGCTCCGAAATCGAAAATGCTGCCGGCGAACAGGCCCGGCGTTTCGGCGCCATGGTGCGCGAACGGCGCGAGGCGCTGCGGATGCGGCAGGACGATCTGGCATTGGCGACCGGCGTGGGCAGGCGCTTCATTCTCGAACTGGAAGCGGGCAAGGCCTCGTGCCAGCTCGGCCGTTCGCTCGTTGTTGCTGCCGCCGTGGGCTTGCGCCCCTTCGACCTGATGGGCGTGATTGCAGACGACGAAACGCCGTTCCTGCCTGACGACATTGACGACCTGCCGGAGCCTTGAGGATGGCAAGCGTGCACGAACTCAACGTCTATTATGAGAGCCGCGTGGTCGGCACCATCTCGGTGCACGCAGACGGGCCGAGCTTCAGTTACGCACCCGAATGGCTGACCACGCGCGGCGCCTTTCCGGTGTCGCTGCTGATGCCGCTGACACCGCGCCCGGTGCCGCCTCGGCGCTTTCTGCCGTGGGCTGCTAATCTGTTGCCTGAGTCATCGCAGCTGCGCGCAATCGGTCTGCAACTGGGTGCTGCACCTGAAGACGTGATCGGCATTCTGGCCGAGCTTGGACGCGACACAGCAGGCGCGCTTTCAATCGGCCAGCCCGGCACGCGCAGCACGCACGACTGGAAGCCGATTGGGAGCGAAGCAGAGCTTGAGAAAATTCTCGACGAGCTACCTTCGAAACCATTTCTGGTGGGCGAGGACGGCGTCTCCATGTCACTCGCCGGCGTGCAGACGAAGATCGGTGTCGCCATCGATGCCGACGGCCGCATCTGCATACCGATCAACGGTGCGCCTTCCACCTGGATCATGAAACCTGACGCAGAGCGGCTTTACGGTGGCGTACAAAACGAAGCGCTGTGTCTTGCGCTGGCGAAGCGTCTTGGCCTCAACGCACCGGAAATAACCACCGGCACGGCAGGGCGGCGCACTTATCTGTTGGTCAAGCGCTACGACCGCGTCGAGCAGCAGGGCCGCTGGCGTCGACTGCATCAGGAGGATTTTTGCCAGGCGCTCGGCAAACCTCCGTCAGCGAAATATGAATCGAACCAGACCGGCATACCCGGCCCGACGCTGGCTGAAATGTTCGCGACGACTCGTAATGCGATGCAAGCGCCGGACATCATCAATCTGCTCGATTACGTGATCTTCAACGTGCTGGCATGCAACACCGATGCACACGCCAAGAACTATTCGATGATGATTTCCGGACGTGGTTTCAAACTGGCGCCGATTTACGACGTGATGTGCGCGCTGGCGTGGGATCACGTGACGCGCAACATGGCGCAGAAGATTGCCGGTAAAAATCGCGGCGAACATCTGAAGCGGCGCCACTGGCAGCGGTTTGCAGCCGATGTTGGTTTGAACGCGCCTCGCCTACTGGCGCGCGTTGAAGCACTGGCGCGCGGAGCGCTGGCCGAAACGCGCAATGCAGCGGCTGATGTCGCAGCAATGCCAGCGGGTGCGCATCCGCTGATGACGCAGGTTACTGAGTCGATTGAAGGCCGTGCACGCGCTTTGCTGCACGGGTTGGCGGATGGGACTGGCGCCGAGCCAGAGGCCGCAGCGGCGAAACCGAAATCTGCGCCAGCAACCAAGGCTAAGAAAAAGGCTGCGCCGAAAAAGCAAACGACGGCGGCCAAGCCACGCCGCGCATCAAAAGCAAAAGTGGCGCGCGCATAACCCACGCCTACTCTCTAAATATCGATGTGCGATATAACTGCTTCTGTTTCGGGCAAGTTTGGCTGCAGCCGCCCTGCCCGACTACACCAGGCGCATATGCGGAAGCTGGCGTGAATCCCGACCTACGCGGAGCAATGCGCACCAATCAGCGCTGGCGGCCGGCTCTCCGGAGGAGAGTCGCCAGCGCAAACAAGCAACCACGGCCGGGCTGCCCGCAGGGCAGTCGCCGAGCGCCAAACAAAGCTATCGCAGCCGGCGCGGGTTTTTGTAGAGATCGAGCTCCTGCGGATCGAGCACGATAGCGGTCTTGCCACGGCGCACCATGCGCCACAGTCGGCGCAGGTAGCGGCGGCTTTCGCCATTGAAAACCTGCATGGCGGCGAACATCTGCAACACCGTCAGAAGACGGCGATCGGCATGCTCGATACGCACCTTGCACTTCCATTTGCCGCCGATTGAAAACACCCGTCCGTCGATGTTTCCAACCTTGTTGTCGTGCTCATCGTAGAGCGTGTAGTCGCCGCCCAAATTGATTAAGTGGCGCTTCAGGCGATAGAACACCGGCTGACCGTCAGGCCCCGGAATAAAGAAGCCGAAGTGCTCGGGCATGAACGGCCACTTGTTGGCTGACCGCTCCAGATAGACAACGAAATCATCGCGATCGGTGTTGATGGCATAGACCATCACCGGCGTTCCACGCGCCGCAATCGTCTGCTGCATCGAACGCCCGAGCATCAGATCCATCGTCGCGCGCCAGTTCAGCGTGTCGGTGAACATCTTGAACACGAGACGCTTGTCTTTGGTCTGAGCTTTCTTCCAGGTCTCTTCGCGATAGCCGATCAGGCCGGTGCGTTCCCCGCCCTCGGTCACCTCGGCGAAGATGTCCATGTCGGTGGTGAACTGGCGCGACTTGGCGCGGTTGCGCGTGCGCTTGTAGATGCCGAACTCGATGGCATTGAAGTTCGTGATCCAGACATCGACCATGAAGTGATAGTAGCCGTTGCGTGTCGCCTTGGCGGCCGTTGCCTTGGAGACGCCTGGCACTTTCGTCACGACTTCCGCGCGGGCGTCAGCCGCTGCATCCGCTGCTGCGGCGTTAGCGGCGGCGGTATTGGCGCGAGCCTCTGCGCGGGCTGCGGCTGCGGTCATCATCGGCCTCCGGCTTCATGCGAATCAGGTTGCAGCAGCCTAGCATTGGATATGCATGGCCGCGGCGCGTGCGCTGAAAACGCTATGGAAAACTCTGGAAGTCGCGATGGCGACGCGCAGCGGATGGCGCGTCGCCCGATTCGGCCGTACAGCGAACTTCAGCTGCGCCCGCCGAAAATGGCGCTGCCGACGCGCACATGGGTGGCGCCGAAAGCTACGGCAGTGGCGAAGTCGTCGCTCATACCCATCGAAAGGCCCGCGATGTCATTCTCGGCCGCAAGTTTGGCGAGGAAGGCAAAGTGGATGGCCGGTTCCTCATCGACGGGAGGAATGCACATCAGGCCGTCAATGGTGAGCCCCAGTTCGCCGCGGCACAGCGCCAACAGAGCCGGCAGCTCACGCGGGAGCACGCCAGCCTTCTGGGCTTCCTCGCCGGTGTTCACCTGCACGAACAGCTTCAGCTTGCGGCCCTGCTTCGCCATTTCCTCGGCGATGGCGCGTGCGATCTTGGGCCGGTCGATGGAATGGATCGCATCGAACAGCTCGACCGCCTCACGGGTTTTATTGGACTGCAGCGGACCGATGAGATGCAGCTCCACTTCGGCAAACTGCTGCCGCAGGGCCGGCCATTTGCCAGCCGCCTCCTGCACCCGGTTTTCGCCAAAGCGGCGCTGACCGGCCTCCAGAACGGGGGTGATCTGCGGTCCGTCGAACGTTTTCGACACCGCGATAAGCTGCACATCCGCAGGCTTTCGGCCTGCTTCCTCAGCCGCGACGGCGATTTCCGCCTCGATTTCCGCCAGCCTTGCGACCGGTCCTTTTTGTATTTCAGCCGCTGGTGTCATCCGACCGCCTTGACCCCAATGATGCTTTAAGGCTCATTACGCCGCTCAAAGCTGCTAAATCCTGAAAGTTTGATGCCGTATGGCCAATCAGAGCTACGACGCGCCCGCGCGTGAGAAACACTGGCAGGAAGCCTGGGACAAGGAAGGCATCTTCCGCGCCTCCGAAAAGGAAGGCCAGCCCAAGTGCTACGTGCTTGAGATGTTCCCCTATCCTTCGGGGCGCATCCATGTTGGCCACTCGCGCAATTACACCATGGGCGACGTGTTCGCACGCTACAAGCGCGCGAAGGGCTTCAATGTGCTGCACCCCATGGGCTGGGACGCATTCGGCATGCCGGCCGAAAACGCCGCCATGGAACGCAAGGTGCATCCGGCTGAGTGGACCTACGAGAACATCGCCACGATGCGCCGGCAGCTGAAGTCGATGGGCTTTTCGCTGGACTGGTCACGCGAGATCGCGACCTGCTCGCCGGATTACTACCAGCATCAGCAGAAGCTGTTCCTCGACATGCTCAAGAAGGGCTTGGCGTATCGCAAGTCCTCGAAGGTGAACTGGGATCCGGTAGACCACACCGTGCTGGCCAACGAGCAGGTGATCGATGGCCGCGGCTGGCGCTCCGGCGCGCTGGTTGAACAGCGCGAGCTGACGCAGTGGTTCTTCAAGATCACCGCCTACGCCGACGAACTGCTCGATGCGCTGAACGCACTCGACAAATGGCCGGAGAAGGTGCGCCTGATGCAGGCGAACTGGATCGGCCGTTCAGAAGGCATGCTGGTGCGGTTTGCGCTGGATGGGGCAACGGCGCCTGAGAACCACGGCGAAGTTGAAGTTTACACCACGCGGCCCGACACCCTGTTCGGCGCTTCGTTCCTGGCGGTATCGGCGGATCATCCGCTGGCCAAGGCCGCAGCAGCCAACAATCCAAAGCTGGCGGAGTTCTGCGAGGAATGCCGCCGCATGGGCACATCGGTGGCGGATCTCGAAACGGCGGAGAAGCAGGGCTTCGACACCGGCATCCGCGCCGTGCATCCGCTGGATGACAGCTGGACGCTGCCGATCTACGTCGCCAACTTCGTGCTGATGGAATACGGCACGGGCGCGATCTTCGGCTGCCCCTCCGGCGACCAGCGCGACCTTGATTTCGCTCGCAAATATAATCTTCCGGTCAAGCCGGTGATCCTGCCGCCAGGCAAGGATGCAGCGACGTTCGAGATCACCGACAAGGCCTATGACGAAGACGGCACGATGATCAATTCATCGTTCCTCGACGGCATGACGACAGATGAAGCATTTGCCGAAGTGGCCAAGCGGCTGGAGCAGGCCAAGCTGACCGGCAAGCCCACGGGCACGCGCAAGGTGAACTACCGTCTGCGCGACTGGGGTGTTTCGCGCCAGCGCTATTGGGGCTGTCCGATCCCGGTCGTCCATTGCGAGACCTGCGGCATCGTTCCGGTGCCGGACAAGGATCTGCCGGTCGAGCTGCCGAAGGATGCAACCTTCGACAAGCCGGGCAATCCGCTGGACCGCCACCCGACCTGGAAGCACACGACCTGCCCCTCGTGCGGTGGCAAGGCGCGGCGCGAAACCGACACGATGGACACGTTCGTCGATTCATCGTGGTATTTCGTGCGCTTCACAGCTCCGCACGCCAAGACGCCGGTCGACAAGGACGCAGCGGCCTACTGGATGTCGGTCGATCAGTACATCGGCGGCATCGAGCATGCGATCCTGCATCTGCTGTATTCGCGCTTCTTCACTCGCGCACTTTGCGACACCGGCCATCTGAAGCTGGCGGACAACACGCGCGAGCCGTTCGCCGCTCTGTTCACGCAGGGCATGGTCACGCACGAGACCTACAAGTCTCGCCACGGCGGCTGGCTGCAGCCCGGCCAGGTGCGGATCGATGGCGAAGGTTCGGCCCGCAAGGCGGTCGAGATCGCGACCGGCGAGCCGGTTACGATCGGCCCGATCGAGAAGATGTCGAAGTCGCGCAAGAACACCATCGACCTCGACGAGTTCGTCACCCGTTATGGTGCCGACGTAGCGCGCTGGTTCGTGCTGTCGGACAGCCCACCGGAACGCGATGTCACCTATACCGATGTGGGCGTCGATGGTGCCCGCCGGTTCGTGCAGCGCATCTGGCGCCTGGTCGATCAGGGTGCCGACAAGGTTGCGGAAAAGGGTACGCCGCAACCGGCTGAAATGGGTGCTGACGCAGTGGCCCTGCGCCGGGCAAGCCACAAGGCGCTGACGCAGGTTGCCAGCTCCATCGAGGGCCTACGCTTCAATGTGGCCGTCGCTCAAATCTATGAATTCGCGAACGTTCTCGGTTCTGCGCTGACAAAAACCGGTGCCGACATGGCCTGGGCGCAGCGCGAGGCGCTGGAATTTATGGTGCAGATGATCGGTCCGATGATGCCGCATCTGGCGGAGGAAAGCTGGGCGCGACTTGGATACAACACACTGCTGGCCAATAAGGCGTGGCCCGAGGCCGACCCGGCGTTGCTCGTTGACGATACGATCGTCATTGCCGTACAGGTGAATGGCAAGCGGCGGGACGAACTTGCGATTGCCAGAACGGCCGACAAGGCTGAGATCGAGGCTGCGGCTCTCCAGTTGGAGACGGTGCAGCGCGCGCTCGAAGGCCGTCCGGTCAAGAAGGTCATCGTTGTGCCGCAGAAAATTGTAAATGTCGTCGGCTGATGCCTAATTTTGTCGACTGACGCCGTAGCGCGAGGGGCGGGCGATGTGGGCCGCTAGCCACCGAGGGATGATCCGGGTTGCGTTGGCGTGTGCAGCGGCATCCATGCTGCTGACAGCCTGCGGCGATACCGGATTCCGTCCGATGTACGCTTCCAGCGCCATCACCGGCGGCCCGGAAGTCAACGAGAGACTTGCTGAACTTGAGATCGCGCCCATTCCGGGGCGCGTTGGTCAGCGCCTGCGCAACGAACTGATCTATCAGTCGACCGGCGGTGGTCATCAGGCCCAGCCGGTTTATCGGCTTGAAGTCGTGATCCAGGAATCGATCACGCCCACGCTGGTGCAGGTGGACGGCAACTCGTCGGGCAGCGTCTACAATCTCAACACGACATTCCGTCTTGTCCGGCTTGCCGACAATTCGGTGGCACTGCAGGGACAGAGCTTCGGCCGTGCTGCATTCCAGCGCTTCGAGAGCGTGTTCGCCAACACCCGCGCACGCGTCGATGCTGAAAATCGCGCCGCCAAGACCGTTGGTGATGAGCTGAAGGGCCGTGTCGCTGCCTTCCTGTCCGGCAAAGCCTGACGAGACTTTTTATTGGCGCTCGGCGACTCCGCTGCGCGGAGCCGGCCGCCGAGCGCGTAGGTAGCGCTGGAATTACGCTCCGCACAGCCGGCCGCCAGCGCTGATTGGTACGCGCTGCACCGCGTTACCTCCCGCGCCGTCATCCCGACGTAGGTCGGGAACCACGCCGGCTTTAGTTGGCGCTCGGCGGCTCTCCTGCGGAGAGCCGGCCGCCGAGCGCGTGGGAATCCGTCGCCGACAAGATGGCTCGCCAGCTGACGATGCGTTCAATCAAACATTGAAATGCGCTAGAATGGCTTTTGAAGTCCGGAATACGTCGTCCAGACGCAAACCGTGAGTGCGGTGCCCATGGTCGCCATCAAGGCCCATCAAGCTCAGTCCTTCCTCAATCCGCCAGGGCCCAAGGTTCCGGCTGTGCTGTTCTATGGCACGGACGCAGGACTTGTTTCAGAACGCGCGGCGCAGCTTGCAAAGCTGTTTGCCAAGCGCGATCAGGGCGAAATCATCCGGCTGGACGACGCCGATCTCGACAACGATCCCGATCGGCTGATTGTTGAGCTACAGACCATTCCGATGTTCGGCGGCTCCAAGGTTGTGCGGGCCACTGCGGGCCGGCGCATCAACGCCGCAAGCCTGCAACCGTTGCTGGCTGAAGGCGCGCTGGCTGCCAATCTCATCGTGGAAGCAGGCAACCTGAAGCCCACCGACGCGATGCGGGCCATGTTCGAGAAGTCGCCGCACGCGGCCGCTGTTGCCTGCTACGGCGACGAAGCGGCCGATCTGGAAGGTCTGATCCGTGAAACGCTGAAAGCGCACGGCCTGGCCATCACCCCGGACGCGCGCGACATGCTGCTGGCCCGCATGGGTGCCGACCGCGCGCTTTCCCGTGGCGAGATAGAGAAGCTGGCGCTTTATGCTGCAGGCCGAGGGGAAATCCAGGCCGCTGATATCGAAGCGGTGGTAGGCGATGCCTCGGAAATGGCTATCGACCGGACACTGAACGCTGCTGTTTCCGGCGACGCCGCCAGTGCCATGGCGGAGTTTTCGCGGGCGATGGCGGCTGGCGAAAGCGCGCAGATGATCATTCTGGCCGTGCAACGCCATCTGCAGCGGCTTCATCGCATTCGCACGCAGATTGATGCCGGCGCCAGCTTCGACGACGCTATTCGCCAGCAGCGTCCGCCGGTGCATTTCAAGCAGAAGGGCGCGCTTGGACTGCAATGCCGGCTGTGGAACTCCGAACGGCTGACGGCAGCACTCGCCCGCACCGCCAAGACCGCCAGATCAGCGCGGCTTTCCTCGTCGCTGGAAGAAGCGATAGCAGAGGAACTGCTGCTGTATCTCGCCGCCACGGCGCGTCCCGGAGCGCCGACACGACCCTTAACTGCCCATCGACACTAAACTTTTTCGGTCAAGTTGCCGCTACGGCTTGTCGGACGCGGCCACGGCCCTATAGTGCGCCCGATCCAGACACTTGGGGGACGCATGCAAGAGACACGCTACGACGTTGTCGGCATCGGCAATGCTATTGTCGACATCATCGGACGCTGTGACGACGATTTTCTGTCAAAGCAGGATCTGGCCAAGGGTTTCATGCGGCTCATCGATGCCCATGAAGCCGATCGACTCTATGCGCTGATGGGACCGTCGATTGAACGCTCCGGTGGCTCGGCGGCGAACACGGTTGCAGGCCTGGCCTCGTTTGGCGGTCGCGCGGCGTTCATCGGCCGGGTTGCAGATGATCAGTTCGGCAAGGTGTTCTGGCACGATGTCCGTTCCGCTGGCGTTGCCTTTGAAACCGGCCCCGCTGTCAGCGGACTGCCAACTGCCGTGTGCCTCATTCTGGTGACGCCGGATGGCGAGCGCACGATGAACACCTTCCTGGGCGCCAGCACCGAGCTAAGCGCGGCTGAAGTCGATCCAGCCATGATCGAAGCCGCGAAGGTAACCTATCTTGAGGGCTATCTGTTCGATAAGCCGGAGGCGAAGGAAGCCTTTTACAAGGCTTCGGAAATTGCCGCGAAGGCGGGCCGCAAGACCGCGCTGTCGCTGTCGGACGCGTTCTGCGTCGATCGCCATCGCGCCGATTTCCGCCGCCTGGTGAGGGACGGCATCGACATCCTGTTCGCCAACGAGACCGAGATTACCGCCCTCTACGAAGTGAATAGCTTCGATGAAGCGGTGGCTGCGGTGCGCGGCGAATGCGAGATCGCGGTGTTGACGCGCTCGGAAGCGGGTTCGTTGATCGTGACCGGCTCCGACACCGTGGAAGTGCGGCCGATGAAGGTTGAGAAGGTGGTGGATGCCACCGGCGCCGGCGACCTCTACGCGGCGGGCTTCCTCTATGGCTACACGCGCGGGCTGAAGCTATCGGACTGCGGGCGTCTGGGCAGCCTCGCGGCATCGGAAGTGATCAGCCATATCGGCGCCCGGCCGGAGCGTGCGCTTTCCGTGATCGCAAAGCAGGAAGGCCTGATCGCCGACTGAGGATGATTGAGGGCAGGGGCCTGCATTGGCCCATGCCCACGAGGGCGATCCCATCCATCGAACATGACATCAGCGGCGTCCATCATAACGGTGGGCGCCGTTTTCGTTTTCGCTGCTGGCCGCTGGCGCGAGACAACAAGCGCTCGGCGGCCGGCTGCCCGGAGGGCAGTCGCCGAGCGCTATAAGAAGCTGGCGTGAATCCCGACCTGCGGCGGGATGACGGTGCGGGAGGCGAGCGGGGCAGCACGCACCAATCAGCGCTGGCGGCCGGCTGGGCGGAGCACAGTCGCCAGCGCTACCTAAAAGTGCGGCGCGACATACAATGCGTGTTGGCATTTGCGCCACAATTGCAGCCGATTGCGTCTCATTCTTTCCAGTCTGGTTTCATTCGTTCTGGCAATCCTCTGACTTTCCAGCATTATCGCAAAAGAGATTCGTTCCGGGCGATATGGGTCGATCAAAATCGATATGACCGATTGCAAGCTGACAATGCAGAAGTGTTTCACGCGCACGGCGGGCAGCTTGCCAGCAGCAGGCACGTGGAACGGAATTCAGCGCAGCACCGGCGACGGGCAGACGGCGCTACGGCCGATCCCACTGAACCAGATCATCCCTGACAACAGAACATTCCTCGATGCATGCCGGCGCACGATTTCCCGTGCGGCCCTGCATCGTCGCGCGCGCCGGTTTGAAATCCTGCGCAACAAGCTTCAGGCGGCGTCGAGCACGCTGCCCGATGAGACTATCGCCACCCGAGCTGCTCCGGGGTTGCTGCGGCCGCCGCTGTCAGCAACGCACCACACCTTTGGCCGTGCATCTGGCCAGGTGACCGGACCCAGAGCATTTCAAATGGCGATAGACCCGCGGACAGTGTTGAGCCCACTTCGTCCGCAACAACAGGCGGTTCAAAATACCCAGCCCGCATTCAGCGCCTCCTGGGCTTCGAACATCGCGGCATCGACGCTGCGAGAACCGCAACCGCCGCATCAGCATTGAGCGGCATTCCCTGCACTTAGAGCGAATAGAGCGTTACCTTTAGGACCGTCTCCCCAGGCGGTCCTTTTTTTATGGGGTATCGGATGCGCGGGATGGGGCTCGATGAGGTGATTGTCCGAGCCAACGCGGCCTGAACCTAGCGCAGGCGACAACAGCGTTGCATCACAGCTTGCGCAGCGCGACCGACTCGACGTGGTGGTCAGCCGCCTTGCGCAGAATGAGACGCGCGCGCTGGCGCGTGGGCAGAATGTTTTCTTCCAGGTTTTTCAGATTGATGCTGCGCCAGATCTGATTGGCGCGCTCAAGCGCGGCTTCCGGCGTAAGGCTGGCGTACTTATGGAAATAGGCGCCGGGATCGCGGAAAGCCGTGCTGCGCAGACGCATGAAGCGCGCGGCATACCATTCACCGATTATCGCCGGATCGGCATCGATGTAGATCGAGAAGTCGAAGAAATCCGAGACGAACGGAATGGCCTCGCCGCCGCGCGGCAGGCGTGCGGGCTGCAGAACATTCAGCCCCTCGACGATCAGAATGTCGGGGCTTTCGATGACGACCTTCTGATCGGGCAGGATGTCATAATGAAAGTGCGAATAGACCGGAGCCTCGACATACCTCACACCCGCCTTCACGCTGGCGAGGAAGTTCAAAAGGCGCGCGCTGTCGAAACTTTCCGGGAAGCCCTTGCGGTCCATCAGGCCGCGCCGCTCCAGCTCCGCGTTGGGCAGAAGAAAGCCGTCGGTGGTGATCTGCTCGACGCGACGATGATCCGGCCAACGGGCCAGCAATGCCTTAAGCACACGCGCGGTGGTGCTTTTGCCGACTGCAACCGATCCGCTGACGCCGATGATGAATGGCGCTTTGCCGTCAGTGGTGCGGCCGAGAAACTTGGACGAGACGGCATCGAGCTGCTGCGAGGCGGCGACGTAAAGGTTCAGCAGGCGCGACAGCGGCAGATAGATCTGCTCGACCTCTTCGACGGACAGCTCTTCGATCAGACCGGAGAGCTGCTCCAGCTCGCTCTCCTTCAGCGTCATCGGCGTATCGGCACGCAGGCGCGCCCACTCCTCGCGATTGAACACGCGGTAGGGTGAGAATTCGATTTTGCCGGCGTTGTGCATGGGCTGGGTTCGGCACGCGCGCAAGCGACTGATGCGAGCGCTCAGCTACTTGCTCGTCCCGCCTTCTCCTGGAGGCCAGAAATGCCCTGACGGTTGGCCAGAACGGCAAGCACGTCGGCAATTGCGACGTTGCGGGATTCAAGCAGAACCAGCAGATGATAAAGCAGGTCGGCGGCTTCGCCTTTCAGCGCATCGTCGGATTCCGACGTGGCCGCAATGACGACCTCAACCGCTTCCTCGCCAAGCTTTTTGGCGCACCGCTGCGGCCCCGCGTCCAGAAGCTGGCGCGTGTAGGAACTGCCCGAATCCGCAGAGCGGCGGGCGCTGATCGTTGCTGCAAGTTGCTGCAGCACATCGCTCATTGAGCCGCTCATGGGGCAATCCTCAACGGACGCAATGGGTTATCCTGTCGGCGAAATGCAATAAGGGCGCGGCCACGTCAAGTGGTTCGCGCCCTTTTGTCAAAGCCTGTCGGCTCCAGCTAACCCCTCAGGCACCACCGAGGCGCTGCCGGATGTAGTCGAGCTGGTCGAAATTACCGAACTTGATGATGAGGTTGCCGCTTTCACCCGAGCCGCGCTTGATCTCAACCTTGAGGCCAAGAGCGTTGGAAAGATCCCGCTCGAAAGCTTTGGTGTCGGGGTCTTTTTCACGGGGAACACGCGGGGCAGCACCAGCGGGCGGGGCTTCGCCACCACCCTGCACCAGCGCCTCAACCTCACGAACGTTGAGGTTCTGCTCGACGATGCGCTGCGCCAGACCTTCGGCGTCGTCGCGACCGATCAGAGCGCGCGCATGCCCGGCCGTGAGGCGGCCATCCTGCACCATGGTCTGGACGCCATCCGGCAGCTTCAGCAGGCGCAGCGTGTTGGCGACGTGGCTGCGCGACTTGCCGATGATTTCGGACAGCTTCTCCTGACTGTAGGCGAAGCGCTCGATCAGCTCGCGATATCCCGCGGCTTCCTCGATCGCGTTCAAGTCCGCGCGCTGGACGTTTTCGATGATCGCGAGTTCGAGCACTTCCTGATCGGTAAGATCGCGAACGATCACCGGAACGGTATGCAGGCCAGCCTTCTGCGCCGCGCGCCAGCGGCGCTCACCGGCAACGATCTCATAGCCACCGCCATCGGCCATGCGGACGATGATCGGCTGCACCAGACCCTTGGCACGGATAGATTCCGTCAGCTCGGCAAGATCTTCCTCGCGGAATTCCTTACGCGGGTTGAGCTTGCTTGAGCGCACATCGACAGTCGGCACCATGCGCTGCTGCCCCTCGGGGGGAAGCGGCGCGCTGCCGGGCGTCGGCTCCTTCATCAGAGCTGCTAATCCGCGTCCGAGGCGGCTGGGAAGGGGGGCGTTCATGATCCCTCTTAGGCGGTTAGGTTAAGCGGCCTTGTTACGGCCTTCGCGCTCGATGATCTCGGTGGCAAGGCGGATGTAAGCCTGGCTGCCCGCGCAATCGAAGTCGTAAAGCAGGATCGGCTTGCCGTGCGACGGCGCCTCGGCCACCCGCGTGTTGCGCGGAATGATGGTCTCGTAGACCTTGGGACCGAAGAACGCCCGGACGTTGTCCGCCACTTCCCGGGACAGCGTAGTACGCGCATCGTGCATCGTCAGCACCACTCCCTGGATTTCGAGCGACGGATTGAGCGTGGCGCGGATCTGATCGATGGATTCCTTGAGCTGGGAGATACCTTCCAGCGCGAAGAACTCGCATTGTACTGGCACCAGAACCGCATTTGCTGCTGAAAGCGCGTTAAGCGTCAACAAGTTAAGTGACGGCGGACAGTCGATGAGGATGTATTTGAACTGCTGATCCGGCGGCAGATTGCGCTGGCGAGCACCAAGCGCCGCCACAGCGTCACGCAATTTGTAGGGCCGGTTGGCGTCGGTCAGCGTGCTTTCAACGCCGACGAGATCAGAGTTTGCGGGAACCACATAAAGGCCGGGTACCGCTGTCGCCAGCGCGCATTCGACCAGCCCCAAACCGCCGGTAAGCACATCGAACGCCGTCCGAGGCCGGCTATCGACATCAATGCCAAGCCCGGTGGAAGCGTTGCCCTGCGGATCAAGATCTATAATGAGAACGCGCTCGCCGATTGAGGCCAGCGCCGTGCCGAGATTGATTGCCGTGGTCGTCTTGCCGACGCCGCCCTTCTGATTGGCTACCGCCAATGTGCGGGGCTCACCTGGTCGCGTCGCGCCCATCGCCACTACTCCTCTCTATCGACCTCCAACGCCCGTATTGCGACTATTCTCCCGCCAGCATCGGTCAAGCTGGGCTCCAGCGTCGCGTCAAACGTCCACCGCTCTCTTGCTGCCGCTACTTCGGCCTCAGCTTCGCGACCCTTCAAAAACAGCGCCACGGTGTGGGCTGAGAATGCAGGTGCGGCAAGTTCCAGCAAGCGCGGCAAGGGTGCCAGCGCGCGCGCAGTGATAACGTCGACGCCTCCAAGCTTAGATTGAGTCGCGGCTTTCTCGATTCGCTCCGCGCGGATGTCCACAGGTGCGCTGCAGCGACGGCCCACTTCGCGGAGGAATGCTGCCTTTCGGGTATCACTTTCGACCATTGTGACCCGCGCATCGGCGCGTTCGGCCAGCATGATGGCCAGAACCATGCCCGGAAAGCCCGCTCCAGAGCCCAGATCCAGCCATTTGGTGGCGTTTTCAGGCGCGAAGCGGAAAAGCTGGGCGGAATCGGCGAAATGGCGCGACCAGACCTGATCCAGCGTGCTGGGGGCGACAAGGTTGATGGTCCGTTGCCACTGCCGGAGCAGGGCTTCGTAGGTCAAAAGTTTATCAATCGTTTCACGTGAAACGTCGAAAAGGCGGGCGAAATCCTGCGGCCCGGCCACTGATTCTGTTCGCGCGTGCTGGCCCATCAGGCAGATTTCCGGGTTTTGGCGGCCTGAGCCTTGATCTGGGCCAGCAGCAGCAGAAGCGCGGCGGGGGTTATGCCGTCGATGCGGGCCGCCTGAGCAATGGTGGCCGGGCGATTGCGCTCCAGCTTCTGGCGCACCTCGGCAGAAAGGCCGGGCAGGGCGGCAAAATCGAAGCCTTCAGGGATGGCGAGCGCCTCGTCGCGGCGCAGGGCGGCTACATCCTGCTCCTGGCGGTTCACATAGGATGCATAGCGGGCATCGACGTAGACCTGCTCGGCGATGGCCGGCTCGATCTCGCCGATCTGGGGCCAGATGACGGCAAGGCGCTGAATATCGACATCCGGCAGGGCCAGCAGATCGAAGGCTGAGCGGCGGCGGCCATCACGGTTAACATCGAGGCCGTGGCGTCCAGCCTCGTTGGGCGTGAGCGACAACTCCCGCAAAAGCTGCGTTGCTTCAACCAAAGCGGCGGACTTGGCCTCGAAGGCGATTCGTCTTGGTTCACCAACACAACCGATTGCGCTGCCAAGGGGTGTCAGACGCTGATCGGCGTTGTCGGCGCGCAGGCGCAGCCGGTATTCGGCGCGGGAGGTGAACATGCGGTAGGGCTCGCTGACGCCACGGGTGACGAGGTCATCGACCATGACGCCGAGATAGCCGTCGGCGCGGGAAATGGCGAAGTCGGCCTCGCCGCCACCAGCCAGCAGTGCAGCGTTTATGCCCGCCAGCAGGCCTTGCGCGCCGGCTTCCTCGTATCCGGTGGTGCCGTTGATCTGGCCCGCCAGAAACAGGCCCGGAAGCCGTTTCACGTGAAGCGCCGGGCTTAATTCGCGGGGATCGACGTAATCGTATTCGATCGCGTAGCCGGGGCGCTTGATAACGACGTTGGCCAGCCCCGGCATGGTGCGGATAAAGGCATCCTGCACATCGGCCGGCAGCGAGGAGGAAATGCCGTTGGGATAGACGGTGTCGTCGTCCAGCCCCTCCGGTTCCAGGAAAATCTGATGGTTATCGCGGCTTGCGAAGCGGACGACCTTGTCTTCAATCGACGGGCAATAACGCGGGCCCGTGGACGAAATCCGCCCGCCATACATCGCCGAACGCTCAAGATTGGCCCGGATAATGGCGTGGGTGGCCTCGGTGGTGCGGGTAATCGCGCACGTCACCTGCGGGGTGGTGATGCGTTCCGTCAGGAAGGAAAACGGCACCGGCGGATCATCGGCGGCCTGCTGTTCCAGGCTATCCCAATCGATGGAAGCCTTGGAAAGACGGGCCGGAGTGCCGGTTTTGAGGCGTCCGAGTTGCAGACCCAAGCCATAGAGACGCTCGGAAAGCTTGAGCGCGGGGGCTTCGCCGGCGCGCCCAGCAGGATATTGCTCCTCGCCAAGGTGGATGAGGCCGTTGAGGAACGTGCCGGTGGTAAGCACCACGGCGCCAGCGGCCAGCGACCGGCCATCGCCGGTGATGACACCGCAAACACGGCCATTGGTGACGATCAGATCCTCGACGCCGCCCTCGATCACCTCAAGGTTTGCGGTATCGCGGATGGCCGTCTGCATGGCCTGGCGGTAGATTTTGCGGTCAGCCTGCGTGCGCGGGCCCTGAACTGCGGGGCCTTTGGAGCGGTTCAGCAGCCGGAACTGGATGCCAGCCTGATCCGCGACGCGGCCCATCAGCCCGTCCAGCGCATCGATCTCACGCACCAGATGGCCTTTGCCGAGCCCACCGATGGCCGGATTGCAGGACATCTCGCCGATGGTCTCGAACCGGTGGGTCACCAGCGCCGTGCGGGCGCCCATGCGCGCTGCGGCGGCCGCGGCTTCGCAACCGGCATGGCCTCCGCCCACCACGATTACGTCGAATCTGGCGTCAGTCATCGCTTTTGAACCTGATATTCGGCCGATGATCGGAGGCTGGCGACCTATTCGCAGCTCTGGATCAGGCGGCACAGCGGAAAAAGCCACAGACGGCGCGAATCGTCAAAGGGGCGGAACGCCCGCCGAGCTGGCACCGGAATGGTAAACGAATCGTTTCACGTGAAACAACGCAACTACTTGCCAATGCAGAATCGCGAAAAAATCTGGCCGAGAATGTCCTCGACATCGACGCGGCCGGTGATCCGGCCCAGCGCCTGAACCGCCATTCGCAGGTCTTCCGCGCGCAATTCGTGCTGGTCGGCATCGCCCGCGAGGAAGCGGGCGAGGGCCTCGGCGCATTGATTCAGGCTTTCGCGATGGCGCTCGCGGGTCAGGGCCGGGCTGGACTGATCGCCGATGCGCTGCCCGGCGATAGCGGCAATACGCTGAACCAGGGCGTTGAGGGCTTCGCCAGTGCGGACCGAAATCGCCAGATCGGCGGCGAAAGGCAACGGCGGCGGCGCATCGGGAGAAGCGGCGGGCAGCAGATCGATCTTGGTCGCCACGGTGAGGCTTTGCGCCTGATCGCGGCTGGCAACCTCAGCAGGCATGGGGGGCAGGGCCTCACGGGCATCGCAAAGCCAGAGCACGAGATCGGCCTCGCGGACATGCTCCAGCGAGCGGCGGATGCCTTCGCGCTCAATCGCACCGGTAGCCTCCCGGATGCCCGCCGTGTCGGTGACGATGACGGGCAGGCCGCTAAGATCAAGCCGCACCTCGATGGCGTCGCGGGTGGTGCCTGCTTCGTCGGATACGATGGCAGCATCCCGGCGCGCCAGGGCGTTCAGAAGGCTGGATTTGCCCGCATTGGGCGCCCCCGCCAGCACCACGCGGAAGCCATCGCGCAGGATTTCACCGCGATGGCCATCGTCGAGATGGGCGAGAATGGTGGGCAGAACTTCGGCGACAATCGCACGGGCGCGGGCGAAGGCATCGTCGGCAACATCGGCTTCGTCGGAGAAATCGATAGCGGCTTCAGCCAGCGCGCTGGCCTCGATGAGTGAGCCGCGCCAGCCCTCGCAGAGCTTCGAAAGCGCGCCCTGCGCCTGTGCGAGCGCCTGTTTGCGCTGTGCTTCAGTGTCGGCGGCAATGAGATCGGCCAGACCCTCCACCTGCGCGAGATCTATCTTGCCGTTGCGGAAGGAGCGGATGGTGAACTCGCCAGCCTCGGCCATGCGGCAGCCAGGAAAGCGGCCCAGCGCCTCTAGAACCGCGCTGACGATGGCCGGACTACCGTGCAAATGCAGCTCAGCCATGTCTTCGCCGGTCTCGGTGCGCGGGCCCTGGAGCCAGAGCACCAAGGCATCATCCAGGACATCGCCACTCTGATGGTGACGTATGTGGCGCAGTACTGCGCGACGAGTGTCACCACGCGGTGGTGCCATCCGATCGACAACCTCACCAGCGGCCGGACCGCTGATGCGCACCACCGCCACGCCAGCCCGTCCGGGCGCGCTGGAGAGTGCAAAAATGGTATCGGCCTTCGGCATACAAAACCCGTGGTGCTGGCGGTATTGTGATCAGCGGCTGCGGCCGTTCCGGCCTAGAGTTGAATGGCATCGGCGGATTAAGCGCCCATCTACCCCTTGAAGGTTAAAGAGGGCCGCATGAGCGAAAACCGCCTGAACAAAGAGACAAGCCCCTATCTCCTGCAGCATAAGGACAACCCCGTCCACTGGTGGGCGTGGGGCCCGGAAGCGCTGGAGGAATCGCGGCGCACCGGCAAGCCGATCCTGCTGTCGGTGGGCTATGCCGCCTGCCACTGGTGCCACGTGATGGCGCACGAGAGCTTCGAGGATGAAGCGACGGCGGCGGTGATGAACGAGCTGTTCGTCAACATCAAGGTGGACCGCGAAGAGCGCCCCGACATCGACGCGATCTATATGGGCGCGCTGCATGCCCTGGGCGAGCAGGGCGGCTGGCCGCTGACGATGTTTCTGGACAGCGACGCGCGACCGGTGTGGGGCGGCACGTATTTTCCCAACACGGCCCGTTTCGGGCGACCGGCGTTCGTGGATGTGCTGCGTCAGGTGGCCAACGTATTCCGCAACGAGCCGGAGAAGGTGGCCGAGAACGCGCGCGCGCTGACCGCCGCCGTCGGCCAGCCGAAGCCGGCGAGCGCTGCGCCCGTAATCGATGATCGCCTGCTGCGGGATCTGACCCAGCGCCTCGTGCCCGCCGTCGATTCTGTGCGCGGCGGCCTGCAGGGCGCGCCCAAGTTTCCGCAATGGAGCATCTTCTGGCTGCTGTGGCGTGGTGGCATTCGCTACGACCACGCGCCGGCGCGCAACGCGGTGGTGCTGACGCTCGACAACATCTGTCAGGGTGGCATCTACGATCACCTGGGCGGTGGCTTCTCGCGCTATTCGGTCGATGAGCGCTGGCTGGTGCCGCATTTCGAGAAGATGCTGTACGACAACGCGCTGCTGATCGACCTGATGACGGAAGTCTATCGGGAGACGGGATCGCCGCTGTATCGCGCCCGGGTGGCGGAAACGGTGGCCTGGCTTGAGCGCGAGATGATCGCCGAGGGCGGCGGGTTCGCGGCTTCGCTCGATGCGGATTCGGAAGGCGAGGAAGGCAAATTCTACGTCTGGTCGCTGGATGAAGTGCTGAGCGTGCTGGGCGATGAGGACGGCCGCTTCTTTGCCGAAGCCTACGACGTGACGGCCGACGGAAATTTCGAAGGCCACAACATCCTCAACCGGCTTGGCAGCATGGCGCTGCGCAGCGACGCCGACGAGCAGCGGCTGGCGGATCTGCGCGCGAAGCTGATGGCGGCGCGCGATGGCCGCGTGCGCCCCGGCTGGGACGACAAGGTTCTGGCGGATTGGAACGGTCTGATGATCGCGGCGCTGGCCCGCGCGTCGTTCGTGTTCGATCAACCACTCTGGCTGGATATGGCCAAGAAGGCGTTCGATTTCATCGTGACGCACATGCAACGCGATGGCCGGTTGCAACACTCATGGCGCGCAGGCATCGCCAAGGCCCCGGCGACAGCGTCGGATTATGCCAACATGATCTGGGGAGCGCTGCGCCTGTTCGAGGTGACCGGCGAGAAGCGCTATTTCGATCAGGCCGCTGCATGGTCCGATGTGCTTGACCGCCATTACTGGCTCAGTGAAACGGGCGGCTATGCAACCTCAGCCGACGATACGCGCGATGTGATCCTGCGGCTGAAGCCCGGCACCGATGATGCGACACCGAATGCCAACGCAATCATGCTGGCCAATCTTATTGCTTTGGCAACCATAAGCGGCGAACAGCGCTACTTCGAGCGCGCCGAGGCGTTGCTGGCCACATATGCAGGAGATATCGGGCGCAGCGTGGTTGCACACACAGGGCTGCTGGCGAGCACATTTGATCTTATCAGCCCGCAGCAAGTCGTTGTCGCAGGCCAGCATCTCCAAGGTGGCGTGGAACTGATGGACGTCATCAGAAGTATTTCTTTGCCCGGCGCAATGCAGTACGCTTTTTGTGGCGACGCAGACGGCTCGGATTTACCCGGCCTTCGCGACAAGAGTGCCAATAACTCAAGAGCAACGGCTTATGTGTGCCTTGGCCCGCAGTGTTCACCTGCGCTGACCGAGCCTATGGAAGTTGCAACGATGCTGAAACAGCAGCGAAGTCTGTAAAGAACAATCCGCCCGGATGCTGCCTGATCGGCGGCAAACCGAAGGAGGCCCGGCTAGTCCAGTGTCCGTTACCTCCGTTATGTCAGAGGCCCTGCCTCGCCCTGTTGACCGGAGACAATGATGTCAGCACTCCGCGCTATCGTCCGATACGGCTATGCGCCCTTCATGATGCTGGGCCTTATCGGTGCTGCGTACTGGGTCGTTACTGAACTTGTGATCGCCCGCGATAACGTCTGGGCTTATCTGTGGCTCGCACCGCTGCTCGGCCTTGCCTATGCCGTAGCATTTGCGTCGGAAAAGACCGCGCCGTTCTTCGATGAGTGGAACGATCACGAGGCGCATGGCGACGCTCCGACCAACTTCATCCATCTCATCGTCTACGAGATGCAGAGCATCAACGGCGTTCTGCTGATCCCGCTGATCGTCTGGCTGTTTCCATTCAATGCTGAGATCTGGCCGACGCAGTGGCCGCTGTGGGCCCAGCTTCTGATGGCCTATCTGGTCTCCGATTTCGTGTTCATGTTCATGCACTACCTGAGCCACCGTTTTTCGGTGCTGTGGCGCCTGCATGCGGTGCATCACGGAGTCGGGCGGCTCTACGGCTTCAACGGTGTGATGCGTCATCCCGCTCACCAGGCGCTTGATATGATCGTTGGCAGCATGCCGCTGGTGATCATGGGCATGCCTATTCCGGTTGCCGTGCTGCTTGGCTTCGCGATCTCGATCACGCTGATCGTGCAGCATTCAAACGTGGACGCGCGACTTGGCCCGCTTCAGAAGCACTTCTCGATCGGCCGCATTCATCACCTGCATCACGTGAACTGGGGCACCGAGGGCGACTGCAACTTCGGCCTGCTGCTGACGTGCTGGGACCGGATGCTGGGCACGTTCCACGAGAAACCGCCGCGTGAGATCAAGGCCAGCGATCTTGGTGTCGACGAGATTCCGAATTTCCCGAAGAGCTACATCGAGCAGTTCCTGCTGCCGCTGGTGTACAAGCCGGGGCAGGGTGAACCGGAGCGCTACAAGAAGGCGGCTCAGGAGACACCGGCGCAGGAAGCACGCCGGTTGGTGAACCCCGCAGAATAAGGAATGGCGCGAGCGGATCGCTCCGGTGAGACCGATCCGCCGACGCAGTCGTTACAACTCAAAGCCCCTGCCCAACGGCGGGGGCTTTTTGTTTTGGGCTCTTCGTCGATGGGTTGGGCCGAGTGCAGCGGCGGTGGGGAAGGCGCCGGCACGAGAACGGCAGAACTGAAGAAACTGTTACACGTGAAACATCATATGATTCATGCCGGTGGAGCTTCGTGTTCAACCATAAAATGAAGCCATGGCGGAGCGGGGTGGCCTTTGCCGCCGGTGCATTGTTCGCGCAGCTCCGGAAATAGTGGGCTGTGTTCAAGCACAATATGAGGCGTGTAGGCGCGGAGCCGGTCTGAATGGAGAACGCCCGCTCAGTAGCGGCTGACCCCACCATCCCACGGCGACTGCTGCGAGTGCGGGTCTGGCCCCTGTCGCATGAGATAGGCTTCGATTTCACCGCCACCGCCAGCGCCCGCGGGCGGCCCGGCATAACGCTGCTCACTGCGGCGCATATCCGCCATCATGCGGTCGTCGTCCTTATAGGCGCGGTGGCGCGCTGCCGATTCAGCCGACCAGGGCGCAGCTTTGCACGTGCAGCCGGAGACGAGTTGCTTGCGATAGAGAAACGCGGTGCGCTCCTGCACGTAAGGGCGGCCGCCAAGGTCAACCATCGTTTCGGGGCTGCCGCCCTGCACAGGGTAATAGTAGAGGCGCGCTTCGCTGGTGCAGCGGGATTCGCACGTGCGTGCATCCTGATGTAGCCGCTCGCGGCCGACGCTGTCGCCGATGGGGAAATAGAAGCCGTCACAGGTGCGGACGCACAGGGTGCGATAACGCCCGTTATCGGTGGGCCAGTTGCCGCCACCGTAGCCATAGCGGTCGTAGCGGCGATCATAGCGATCGTCCTGGCCGCTGTAGCCGAAGTTATAGGTGGGTGGATCGATGTTGCGCTCTACCTGGCGCTGCCCCCAGCCGAGGAGCTTGGAGAAGAAGCCTTCGGCTTGTGCGGGCACACCGAGTGCAGCCGCGCCCGTCAGCGCGATGAGCACCATCAACCCAAAACGAAAAGCCCACATTGAACGCAACGCCCCACCCAAAAACACTCAGCGGTCAGCATCGCCCCCATATGGCAAATAAATTCTGAATGGCGGTGCCGATCTGCTGCATGAGGTTAATTTGGAGGGGGCTTCTTTTTGCGCTCGGCGACACCCCCTGTGGGGCGCCGGCCGCCGAGCGCGTAGGAATCCTCCCGGGGGGCAGGGGCAGGGGCAGGGGCAGGGGCAGGCAAAAACTGCTTCGCGCCGCTGATGGGTTCAATCCCGACCGGTAGCTGGAACGGTAGCTGGAACGGTAGCTGGAACGGTAGCTGGAACGGTAGCTGGAAAACATCCAATATGGTTGGACTCGATATTTTATCGATAAATCAATGCTATATTATGTTTTGATAATCTAGTTTCTCAGATTTTCAGCACGACCTTGCCCACGGCCTCACGACGATCGATGACGCCCAGCGCATCGCGAATGCTCGCCAGCGGGAATGTGCCGTGGATGCGCGGCGCCAGGCTGCCCTCAGCCACCCATTGCAGCACCTGACGCATGTTCTCGCGGTGACCGGCGGGATCGCGCTTCACCGCCTCGCTCCAGAATACGCCGATGGCATCGCAACCCTTCAGCAGCAGCAGATTGAGCGGGATCTTGGGGATGTCGCCCGACGCAAAGCCGATGACGAGGAAGCGTCCCTGCCAGGCCATCGCGCGCAATGAAGCTTCGGCGCTGTCGCCGCCCACGCAGTCATAGACGACGTCGACGCCACGGCCGCCGGTCAGAGCCTTGAGACCATCTTTCAGGTCACGGCCGGCATAGTCGACCGCATCGTCGGCGCCGTGCGCGCGGGCTACGGCGAGCTTTTCTTCCGACGACGCAACGGCAATGACGCGCGCCCCTATCAGTTTGGCGATTTCGACCGCTGCGAGACCAGCGCCGCCCGCAGCGCCAAGCACGGCGACGGTTTCGCCTGCCCGCAGGTCGCCGCGATCCTTGAGGCCGTGCATCGCGGTGCCATAGGTGACGGCGATGCCAGCGGCGACCTCATCGGAAACGCCTTCAGGGATGGCAACAAGCTGATCGGCCTGCACGATGACCTGCTCGCGCGCGCCGCCCCAACCGACATAGGCAGCGACGCGATCACCAACAGCGACGCCGCTGACGCCTTCGCCCAGCGCCTCGACCACGCCTGCAATTTCGCCGGCGGGAGAGAACGGCAGCTCGGGCTTGAACTGGTATTTGCCGCGCGTGATGAGCGTGTCGAAGAAATTGAGTGCGGCGGCTTTGACGCGAACCAGCACCTCGCCCGCAGCGGGCTGCGGCGTCGGAATTTCTTCCACCGAGACGCCAGCAGGGCCATCGAGGCTCTTACAAAGGGCCGCTTTCATGTAAAACCTCTTGGCGAAACAGAAATTTCAATGCTCGGGCGCGTGCACCCTGCGCGCCTTTTCGACCACGCCCCGCGGTGCACCGCAAGCGGGCGACAAGGGAAAATCACCAATGACCAATCAGCCGGCCCCAAGCTGGTCGCATACCAACTGGCCACCGAAGGCGCGGGGCTATTTCGCTATCGGCGCGGAACGGATGTCGAAATCGCGCAATCTGGGCAACCTGATGCGCTCGGCGCACGGGTTTGGCGCCAGCTTCACGTTCACGGTTGGAGCGACCTACAAGGCGCTGGAAGCATTTGCCGACACCTCCAAGAGCCAGCTGCATCTTCCGCACTACAACTGGACGGGTCTGGATGAAATGGTGCTGCCGCAGGGCTGCAAACTCGTCGGCATTGAACTTCTTGATAAAGCGATTGATTTACCCAGCTTCCGCCATCCTATGAAAGCAGCCTACGTGCTGGGGCCGGAGCAGGGTTCGCTGTCGGAACCGTTGCTGGAGCGATGTGATTACGTGATCCGCATACCGACCAGTTTTTGCGTCAACGTCGCGATGGCAGGTGCGATCGTCATGTACGACCGTGTGCGTACGCTGGCGAAATTTGCCGACCGACCGGTGCGTGAGGGTGGCCCAAGAGAAACATCACAATAAAACATCGCGCAATGAGGCCATCTTCACGTCGAGAAGCGGGGGGAAGATGGGGACAGCCGGATGACGCCGGACCGCGGGATGCATATGCTGACGTTATAATAAGCGCTTCGACTTTTGAGGAAGGGACCCAATGCGCACAACTATCGCATCGGCCATCGCAATTTTTGCGTTTGTCGGCACCGCCGCAGCACAAAATGTCGACCTCGTCGAAAAGCACGGCGCGTGGAGCGTTTATGCCGACGCAGCGAAAGAAGTTTGCTTCATCGCATCGCAGCCGCAGGCAGTTGAGCCGCTGGGTGCCAATCGAGGTCCGATATTTTTCTACATCTCGGCCTGGCCCAAGGACGGCGTCAAAACCGAACCGAGTGTGAAAGTCGGCTACCCGGTCAACACCGACAAGGACATGTCGGTGACGGTTGGGTCCGACACCTTCAAGCTGTTCGTCAAAGGTGAGCGCGGGTTCGTTTCCGACGCTGCCGAAGAACAGCGACTGGTGGACACCATGAAGAAGGGATCGAACGCGCTGGTGAAGGCGACCTCGGCGCGCGGCACCAACACCACCGACACCTATTCGCTGATGGGTATCACGGCGGCGCTGGACAAGCTGGCGGCAACCTGCCCCAGCAGCTAAGCTTGGCGCGCCGGCTGAGTGTGTTCGGCGATTGGCTTCTTAGAGCGCGGTGCCAGATCTGAATTTTGCGACGGGTAGCTCCACACTGTGAGGCTACCCGTTGTTTTTTGTCGTGTTAGATGTCCGGCATGCCGGGGCGGCGGCGCAGATGGACATAAAGTGCGCCCTCGCCGCCGTGCCGGATAGCAGCGGTGGTGAAGCCGATTATGATCGGCGAGACATCGGGTTCTGCTAGCCAGCGCGGCACGTTCCGACGCAGCACACCGCGCAAATCGCCATCGCCATCAAAGCGTTCGTCATAGGCAGTTTTCACCGGCGCGCCCTTGCCCGTGATAACGAGCACCCATCGCTTGCCGTCGCCATAGGCGCGATGCAGGAAGCGCAACAGCGCGCTGTGCGCCTCAGCCTGACGCATGCCGTGCAGATCGATGCGGCCTTCAATTTCGATACGGCCCGATGACAGCTTGCGCGCCTTGCGACGCTCCAGTTCCAGCGGTGATGGCCCCGGCGTAGGCAATGCCGGCGGTCGTGTGATCAAGGTGTGGGGTGGTGAAGGTATGGTCGGCTTAGTGACGCGAACCATCTTGCCGGGCGGTGCTTTTTTGGCTGGTGCCGGGAAAGCATCTTTTTCCGGCGGTTCGTCCTCAGGGACGGCGGGGTGAAAGCGCTGCTTCTTTCCCTTAATAGGGCTGATGCTCTGCGCCATGTAATCCCATAGCGCGCGCTCTTCCGTAGTCAGCCGGGCGGGAGCTTTTTTGCCCCACGGGGATTTTTTCAGCGGGCGCTTTTCACTGTCGTCTGCCATTGCAGGTGCTCGCCGAACCTCAAACCTTGTCCGGCCGCCGCCTCGGCAGCCACTGGAAGTAACACGTAGAAATTGCCGGCGTGCCGGGTGGTGCCGGCCAGTTTGCCGGCGGCTTTGCCCGAACCGAAGTAGATGTCGCCTCGCTCCGCACCCTTAATGGCAGAACCGACATCCTGCGCAACCATCAATCGATGGAAGCCATCATCCTTTTTTGCACCCTTAAGGCCCGGAACTGAAAGATAAATCGGCGTACCCAGCGCATGGTAGGCCGGGTCCACCGCCAGACTGCGGCCAGGAGTAAGCTCCACCTGCATGGCGCCCATCGGTCCTTCGCCGTCACCCAGCTCGCGGAAGAAGACATACGACTGGTTTTGCCACATGACCTTTTGGCCGCGCTCCTTGTCCTCACGCAGCCATTTGCCCAGCGCCTGCATCGACATTTTGTTAGCGGGCAGAATCTCGTTTTCGATCAGGTAGCGGCCGATGGACGAATAGGGGTGGCCGTTCTTGCCGTCGTAGTTGATCCGCACCGTCGTGCCATCGGTGAGCTCGACGCGGCCGGAGCCCTGAATGTGCATGAAGAAGGCCTCAACGGCGTCTTCCAGATACAGCAGCTCCAGCCCCTTGCCATCCAGCGCGCCCTGCTCGATCTGGGCCCGGGTGGGATAGGCGGAGGTGCCCGATGAAGTGCGGCGCACGTGGGTGAGGCCATCCGGCTGCGAAGCGCGGTCGGCCTCATCGACTACGTTCATCAGGTCGGTCGGGCGCTTATAAACCGGCGTCTGAAACTTGCCCTGACGGGTACGCGAGCCCTGCATGACCGGCTCATAATAGCCGGTGAGGAGGCCTTCGTTCTTGGTGTGGACGACACGGTGCGGCGCGAAGTTGGCTTCAAAGAAGGCCTTGGCCGCTGCCTTGGTTGAAACGTCGGCCGATTGCGCCAAGCGGCAGGCGGAGGCCAGCACGCTGCCCGGAACGCGGCATTGAGCAATCGCGCGGGTTGTCGGCCTTTCGGCCATGCGGATGGCGTCGTTGCAGGATTTCACAAACGTCTTGAAGGCCTTGAGGTGGTCATCCGTTTCCCAGCCGATAAGGTCAGCAAAGGAAGCGGCTTCCAGCTTGGCCTCGGGTACGGAGTTGCGCGCGGCCTTGCCCTTGCTGCTGGCGCTTTTCTTGGCGGCTGATTTGGCTGGGCTGGCGTCTTTGGCCATGGCGGTCTGCGCTGTCGCTGCGGTCGTTGATGCGAGGAGGCCGCCAATTAGCACGACCGCGCAGGTGGCAGCCAGCATAGGCCATGGCGCGCGAACGACACGGAAAAAGCCGGATGCGCGATCCCCGGACATGGTCGCGTATGGCCCCCAAAAGACAGCAGCGCCGCGCAAATTGCCGACGCCACCCTCTGCCTCTCCCCCACGTTACGACAGATGCGCAACGCAAAAATCAGGTGGGCCGCCACCGATAAACTCGGTGGCGGCCCATACTTTCTATCAGGCCGGCGACTGCGTTGCGATCAGGCGCCAGTTTGGATTGGCGCGCGCCTTCGCGGTCGAGATATCACGGCTGAAAGTCCAGATGTCCGTGACTTCCTTGATGCGCTGCGGATCACCGTTGATGATTGCACCGGCCTTGTCACGGGTGGCCGAAATCAATTCGCTGACAAAGCGAACGGTGACGGAAGCAATGCCGCCCTTCAATTCAGCTTCGGAGATATCGGCCGAGTTGATGCCGACGAAGCTCTGATCGACCTGCTCGCCGCGCGCTTCACGCTCGGCAATGGCGCCCTCGAAGCCGTCATAGACTTCGCGGCTCAGCAGATCGTTGAGCAGCTTGCGATTGCCCTCAGCGAATGCCGTGACGATCATCTCGTAGGCCTGCTTTGCACCACGCAGGAACGTTTCCGGTTCGAACTGCGGATCAAGGCGCGAAATTTCCACCAGACCCGAGCGGGCAGCGGCTTCAACGCCTGGCATAGACTTGATGCGCTCTTCAACGTCGGCCTGGCTGACTTCCGGCGCGATGGTGGCACCCGAAGTATCGGCATCGCGACGTGGCAGAGCGACGACGTTGTCACCCGGTGCACCGGCGGCGCCCTGACGGGCTGTGCGGCGCTCGATGCGGGCTTCTTCGTCACCCGTGCGGCGTCCGAGAACGCTTCTCAGCTTCAACACCACGACAACCGCGACGATGAGCGAGATGAGGGTGAACAGATCGGTCATAGAACGGCTGCCTTCCTGGCAATCAACAGCGTGACTGGATACGACAGCAATATATGATCGCGTCTTAATGGAAGCCCAAATCCGGGGAAAGATGGGCCTCTGATCCGATCCGCCATCAGGGGTTAAGGTAGTCCTTTCTTCAAGGTAAGGCACAAAAATGGCAATGCCAACCCGATTGCGCCGATGCACCACATTTGCGCGCGGGATGGTGCTGGCATGCTCAACAACCTGCTAGCGGGAAAGGAAAAGCCGGCAATGATGTCGCCGCTGCAACGTATGGCGATCCTCGGCCTGCTGGCGCTGCCGGTCATCGAAATCACGCTGATGATCCTGGTGGGCCAGCAAATCGGCTTTCTGGCGACTGTCGGCCTGCTGATACTGGCGGCTTTTGCCGGAATTCTCATTATTCGCTGGCAAGGCAGCTCGATGCTGCTGCGCATGTTCGATTCGGTGAACAACGGCCGCCTCGGCGTTTCCTCGATGGCCGAAAGCTACGCCATCATCTTTGCCGGCAGCCTGCTGATCGTGCCCGGCTTTCTGACCGACGCGCTGGGTCTGGCGCTGCTGGTGCCACCGCTGCGGCGCTTGCTGTTGGGGTCGGTCTTGCCCGGCATGGCCACCCCAGCGCCGAATCGCAACGACAACACCCGGGATGGCAACAAAGACCGGCGCCGCCGATGGCGCTCACCGCGACGCAGTCAGGCCGAGCCCCAGCCAGAGGCCCAGAAGCCCGGTGAACCGGTCATCATCGAGGGTACTTTCACCCGCCTGGACGATGACGAAGATCGGTCGCGTTAACCCGATGATGAGCTTACAGCGTTGTCGCGACGGGGCCAGCGTGTTAGCTAGCCGCCACTCACACGCGGCCAATTAGGCGCAACCCCGGCACGGAATTGAAAGCAATGGCGAACTCGACAAACGGCAACGGCAAGCCCGACGAGGGCATCAATCTGCAGCCCCAACCCGTGAAGGTTAGCGTTGCTGCCCAGTACATCAAGGATCTCTCGTTCGAGAATCCGAACATTGAAAAGCTGATGCAGGATCCGGGCGATCAGCCCAATCTGCAGCTCATGATCAATGTCGGCGCCAAGAACGTCGGCCCGAACTTGTATGAGAGCGCGATCGATTTCGATGCGCAGGCGACCAACAAGCACGGCAAGATCTATCAGCTGCAGCTCGTTTATGCCGGCCTGTTCCGCATCGAGAACATTCCGGAATCGGCGCTTGAGCCATTCCTGCTGGTGAACTGCCCGTCGATCCTTTTCCCGTTCGTGCGCCGCCTGGCCGCCGACCTGACTCGCGAAGGCGGCTTCCCGCCGCTGCTGCTGGATCCGTTCGACTTCACGCAGCTGTACATGGCCCGCCAGAAGGAAAAGCACGCCAAGTCTGGCGAGGGCGAGTCTCAGGTCAAGAACTGAGACGGCGCTAAGCTGAGGCCGAAATATTCGGCGGACAGCTATTTGAGATATGCAAAAGCTCCGGCCGCAACGCCGGAGCTTTTTTATTGGGCAGGTTCTGAATGGCCGGAGGTTGTCGGCGAATTTGGTGGGCAGTTGAGGGCAATGCGTTGGCTGCCCGATCCCGACTAAGCGTCTTCCGACACAGCAAGATAGCGGCGCCAAAGTGCCTTCTCGCCCATAGACTTCACAAATTCGAGATGGGCTTCGACCATCGCCGCATCAAGCCGGGGAGCCAGCGGAGCCGGCCGTTGCGCAGCTTTGCGTTGACCGCTGAAAGTCGCCGCCTCACCGCCAGCGGCACCTGAGCCATCGGCAGCGAAATCGACGAACGTCGCCTGCCGCACGCCCAGCAGCTCGATGTAAACTTCCGCCAGCAGCAACGAGTCGACCAGAGCGCCGTGCTTGGTGCGCTTCGAATTGTCGATGCCGTAGCGCTTACAGAGGGCGTCGAGCGTATTCGGCCCTGCCGGATGACGGCGACGCGCAAGCTGCAACGTACACGTCACCCGATCCTGCGCGATCAGCGGAAAGCCGTGCAGCCCCAGTTCGAAGTTCAGAAAGCCGATATCGAACTGCGCGTTGTGAATGATGAGCGGATCGCCAGCGATGAAATCCAGAAAGCTCTGCGCCACCAGCGGAAAGACTGGCTTGTCGAGCAGAAACTCGGTGGAGATGCCATGCACCGCCTGCGCGTCGGCCGGAACATCGCGCTCCGGATTGATGAAGCAGTGATATTCGCGCCCCGACGGGATGCGATTGACCAGCTCGATGCAGCCGATTTCGATCAGCTTGTCGCCCTTGCGCGGATCGAATCCGGTCGTTTCCGTATCCATGATGATTTCGCGCATGGACGATCCAATTCGGTGCTGAGATCAAAAAAGGTCAGGCGGACCAGAAGCGTTTGAATGCAGCGCCGTGCCGAGCGCGCAATGCTTCGAGGATTGTATCCAAAGTCGCCCGGCTTTCTTCAACGCTGACGCCGGTGTCCACGACAAAATCCGCGCGCTGACGCTTTTCGGCATCGGGCATCTGGCGGGCAAGCAGCGCGTCCAGCTTTTCCGGCGACACGCCGCGCTTCAGCACACGCTCGCGCTGCACGTCGGCCGGAGCCGACAACACGACAACGGCATCCACCATGCGGTCAGCACCGGATTCAAACAGCAGCGGGATTTCCAGCACCGCGATCGGCGTGCCGCGACGCGCTTCTGCGATCAGGAATGAGCGCTCGGCCTCGCGGACGAGCGGATGAACGATGGCCTCCAGTTCGCGGATGCGCTGGGGATGTGCGAGCAGGGCAGCACTCAAACGCTGGCGATCGACACCTTGCTGTGTGGTCGTGCCCGGAAACGCGCGCTCAATCTGTTCAACAGCCTTTCCACCGGCATAGAGGCCATGCACTTCCGCGTCGGCATCGAACACCGGCAGACCACGCGCCCGCAGGTGTGCAGCAGCGGTGGATTTTCCCATACCGATTGAGCCAGTGAGCCCAACGATCAGCATTTTCAGCCCTCGATGTCGGCAATGATGCGCTGGCGCAGTTCGGGGGTTACCTGTGGGCGCACACCGAACCAACGCTCAAACCCCGGCACAGCCTGATGCAACAACATCCCCAGGCCATCCACGGTGCGCAAGCCAGCGCTTTTTGCATCGGCAATGAGCTGCGTTTCCAACGGCACATAGACAATGTCGCTGACCACGCAATCGGGATTGAAGCCGGCAAAGTCGATGCCAAGCGAGCCGTTGCCCTTGAGACCAACGGCGGTGGTGTTGACCAGCACGCAGGCATCGCGCGATGCATCGCTGCGATTATCCCAATCGAACACTTTGACCCGCGGGCCGAATTGATCCGCAATGGCTTCAGCGCGTTCACGCGTGCGGTTGAAGACGCGAACTTCCTCAACGCCGGTTTCAAGGAAGCCATAAACGATGGCGCGCGCGGCACCGCCCGCACCCAGAATGCAAACCGGACCATCATGGGCGAGCCAGTCCGGCACCACATGGGATAGGTAGGTCATGTAGCCGTAGGTGTCGGTGTTGGTGGCGAACAGCCGATCGCCCTCCAGCCACAACGTGTTGGCCGCACCGACAACGCGCGCGGCTTCCTCAACCTCTTCAGCGATGGAAAACGCGATTTCCTTATGCGGCACCGTAACGTTGCAGCCGACGAAACCCTGCTCCGGCAAGGTGCGCAGAAACTGCGCGACGTCGTCGGGCGCAACGGCAACCTTGGTATAGCTGCCGTCGATGCCGTGCTGGGCAAGCCAGTAGCCGTGGATCAGCGGCGATCGCGAATGTTCAATCGGCCAGCCGATGACGCAGGCGCGCTTCATGCCTCAAGTTTCCCGCGGCCGCGCAATTCGGCCAGAACTTCAAGCAACGGCAGACCAAGAATTGTGAAGTAATCGCCGTCGATGCGCTCAAAGAGCTGAACGCCCTGGCCTTCGAGCTCATAACCGCCGACCGACTGCGTAACCTTCTCGCCGGCGCGCAGCAGGTAGTCCTCAAGGAACGGGTCGGAGAAATTGCGCATCGTGAGCCGGGCCGCGCCAACATGGCGCCAGGTGACCTTGCCGTTTTCGGCAAACACGACGGCCGAATGCAAAACGTGCGATCGTCCGCGCAGACGCTTCAGTGTTTCGCGCGCTAGCTCCATGTTCGGCGCCTTGCTCAGCAGCTCAACGCCCAGCGCCAGCACCTGATCAGCACCGATGACAAAAGCGCCGGGGCAGCGGGCGCTGACTTCCTCGGCCTTCGCAGTCGCCAGCACTTCGGCGATGTGCTGCGGCGTGATGGAAGGGTTTTCGCGGAAAAGCCGATCGCGGATTGCGGGCTCATCGACGTCGGCCGGCAGCACCGTGAACGGGACACCGGCGGCCGCCAGCATTTCACGCCGGGCGCGGCTGCCGGATGCAAGTACGATCTGATGGGCGTTAGCCGTCGCTGGCATCTTTTGTCTCTGCTTTCTTAGGGGTTTGACGATCGTGCAGCAGCCGCAGGATCTGCGCCGCCGATTCTTCAACCGAGCGGCGCGTCACATCAATGATGGGCCAACCCTGTTGCGCGCAGATCCGGCGTGAATAGGCAATCTCGGCGGTGATGCGGTCGCGATCGACGTATTCGCCAAGGTTGCGGTCGCCCATCATGATTGCGCGCTGACGGCGCACTTCGGCAATGCGATCGGGGCTGGCAACCAGACACACGACGAACGCGGAGTGCGGTTTCATCAGCCGTTCCGGCAGCGGGATCGAAGGCACCAGCGGCAGGTTGGTGGTCTTGTAGCCGCGCTGGGCAAGATAAATGCTGGTGGGCGTTTTGGATGTGCGCGAGATGCCGAGCACAACGATGTCGGCATCATTCATGTTTTCGGGCAGATGCCCATCGTCATGCGCCGTGGTGAAGTTGAGCGCATCGATGCGTCGGAAGTAATCGGCGTCGAGAACGTGCTGGCCGGCAACTGTCGGCGTGCGCGGCGCACCGAGATAACTTTCCAGCACCTGCATGATGGGATGCAGCACGGCAAGGCAGGGAATTTTCAGCTCGACGCAGCGGCGTTCCAGTTCCTCGGACAGCTCGCGGTTGGTGATCGTGTAGAGCACGATGCCCGGCGTCTGCTCGATTTCCTGCAGCACCCGTTTCAACTGACGCGGGGTGCGCACAAGCGGATGCACGTGCTCGATCGGGCGCACCAGCGCGTACTGCACCGAGACCGCCTTGGCGATCGTCGTCAGCGTCTCGCCGGTGGAATCCGAAACGAGATGCAGATGAAAGAAGCTCGGCAAACTGGCCGTCATGACCTTGGCGTTCCGCGGGACGGATTGTTGATAAGGTGCCGTGTTATCCAGTGAGCCGATACAACCGATGGCGATCCTACCCCGGCCTAACCCACTCATCCACGATATGGCTCACAACAGCCGGAACCGGGATTGCTGGACGTGATAGCTGTCTCTCCCTGAGGATTGAAACTTTCTTGGCGTCTCGTCCAGCATCTCTCAACAGGTAGGACGCGCCACTTGCAGATCCCTGTCGGCGGCCATGCCATTGTTTTGAGAAGCATTCAGCGGCCCTAGTGGCTTTGCTATCCGACGAGACACCAGATAGAGCGGTGAAGCTGCGCCCCTGTGCGCGAGCCGAGGATTAGGCTAGGACAACAGGCTAATCCTCGAAACCCCCTGAGGTAAGAAGAATAAAAATAAGAGTCTCAGATTCTAGATTGGTTTAAGTAGAGATGAGTGCACCCGCACACCCCGACACCTCCATCAAGCCCAACCGCAAGCTGCTGAAGGCTCTCGCAGGCGAGGCCGTCTGGCCACCGCCCATCTGGCTGATGCGTCAGGCAGGACGCTACCTGCCGGAGTATCGGGAGGTTCGCGCCACCGCAGGTGGATTCCTGAATCTCTGCTACAACCCGGCGCTGGCAACCGAGGTGACGTTGCAGCCGATCCGCCGTTACGGCTTCGATGCTGCGATCCTGTTTTCGGATATTCTGGTGGTGCCCGATGCGCTGGGCCAGCAAGTGCGATTTCTCGAAGGCGAGGGTCCGTGTCTTGATCCGATTACGGATGATGCCGGCCTTGGACAGCTCAATCCGGCGGCAACGGGCGAAAAGTTCGGCCGCGTGTACGAAACGGTTGCGCGGTTGCGGCAGGATCTGCCTGCCGAGGTGGCGCTGATCGGCTTCTGTGGCGCGCCATGGACGGTGGCGACGTACATGGTCGGCGGGCGCGGATCGTCGGATCAGGCGGCGGCGCGGATGTTTGCCTATCGAGACCGGGAAGCGTTTACCCGGCTGATCGACATCGTGGTCGAGACCTCGATCGAATATCTCGACGGCCAGGTGAAGGCTGGCGCTGATGCCCTGCAGATATTCGATAGTTGGGCAGGAAATCTCCCGGATGGGGAATTCCAGGCGTGGGTGGTAGCGCCGACGGTGAGAATCGTTTCAGAGCTGAAGCGTCGGCACCCGGATGTGCCGATCATCGGGTTTCCGCGCGGGGCGGGCCTGAACGCGGAAGATTATGTTTTGGCTACAAAAGTCGACGGTTTGGGATGCGATACGGCGATGCCGCTGGGCCAGATGCGGGCGCTGGCGGAGTTCGCCGGCGTGACGGTGCAGGGCAATCTCGACCCGTTGCTGCTGGTCAGCGGTGGCCAGGCGCTGGAGGACCGGATCGCGGAAACCCTTGAGGCGTTGCGCGACGTGCCGGCGATTTTCAATCTCGGCCACGGGATTGTTCCGCAGACGCCGCCCGAGCATGTGGCGCGGCTGGTTGAGCTGGTTCGCGGAGGCACCTGACGATGCTTTGGCTGAAGGCCCTGCACATCATGGCTGTGATCGCCTGGTTCGCGGGGCTTTTCTATCTGCCGAGGCTGTTCGTTTATCATGCCGATGCGCCGGCCGGCTCGCAGCTTTCTGAGACCTTCAAGGTGATGGAATATCGGCTGCTGACCGCCATCATGACCCCGGCGATGCTGGTGGTGTGGATCACGGGGCCCTGGTTGGCCTACCTGATGGGGGCTTTCAGCGAGCCCTGGCTGCACATCAAGCTGCTGCTGGTATTTCTGCTGTCAGGCTTTCAGGGGGCCCTGAGCCGGTGGCAGCGGGAGTTCGCGGCGGACAACAATACCCATCCGGCGCGCTTCTACCGGATCGCCAACGAGGTCCCGACGCTCTTCCTTATAGCGATCGTTCTGCTGGTGGTTCTGAAGCCATTCTGACCGAAATCTTGTCACAGACGCTTTTCTCTTGCTTTTCTCTCTGATATAACTTGCATGAAATCCGCATCGACTCGGGGCCGCTCAGGCCTGTGAGTTGGTCGCCAATGCTCATCCAAGGGCATGGCCGACCGCCAGTGGCGCTGGCCACAATCTAATAAATTCCCCAGTTTTTCCGGCCCGGCTTACCTTCTCATTGACCAATTCCCGCCTCAACAGCCGTGGCCCCCGGAGCCATACACCAAATGGAAATGAAGCTCGAAGACCTGAAGCTCAAGTCTCCGACCGAGCTGCTGAGCTTTGCTGAAGAAAATGGCGTTGAAAATGCGTCGACCCTGCGCAAGCAGGAGCTGATGTTTGCGACCCTGAAGCAGCTCGCGGCCAAAGACATCGAAATCACCGGCACCGGCGTTGTTGAAGTTCTTCAGGACGGGTTCGGCTTCCTGCGTTCGCCTGAAGCGAACTATCTGCCGGGTCCTGACGATATATATGTGTCGCCCTCACAGATCCGCCGCTTTGCGCTGCGTACCGGCGATACGGTCGAGGGCCAGATCCGGTCTCCGAAGGATGGCGAGCGCTACTTCGCGCTGCTCAAGGTCAACAAGATCAACTTCGAAGAACCGGAAGCAACCAAGCACAAGATCCACTTCGACAACCTCACGCCGCTCTATCCAACCCAGTGGCTGAAGCTGGAGACGGAAGATCCGACCGTAAAGGATCTGTCGCCGCGGGTGATCGATATCGTTGCACCGCTCGGCAAGGGCCAGCGCGCTCTGATCGTCGCCCCGCCGCGCACCGGTAAAACGGTGCTGCTGCAGAACATCGCCCACTCCATCACCAAGAACCATCCCGAGTGCTACCTCATCGTGCTGCTCATCGACGAGCGCCCGGAGGAAGTGACGGACATGCAGCGCTCGGTGAAGGGCGAAGTGATTTCGTCGACCTTCGACGAGCCGCCGTCCCGCCACGTGCAGGTTTCGGAAATGGTGATCGAGAAGGCCAAGCGCCTCGTCGAGCACAAGCGCGACGTGGTGATCCTGCTGGACTCCATCACCCGTCTCGGCCGCGCCTACAACACGGTCGTGCCGTCCTCCGGCAAGGTGCTGACCGGCGGTGTTGACTCCAACGCGCTGCAGCGCCCGAAGCGCTTCTTCGGTGCGGCCCGTAACATCGAAGAAGGTGGCTCGCTGACGATCATCGCCACGGCTCTGGTCGATACCGGCTCGCGCATGGACGAAGTGATCTTCGAAGAGTTCAAGGGCACCGGTAACTCGGAAATCATCCTGGACCGCAAGGTTTCCGACAAGCGCGTGTTCCCGGCCATCGACGTTGCCCGTTCCGGCACGCGCAAGGAAGACCTGCTGGTGCCGAAGGATCAGCTCAAGAAGGTTTACGTGCTGCGCCGTATCCTCAACCCGATGGGTACGATGGATGGCATCGAATTCCTTATCGACAAGCTGAAGTCGACCAAGACCAACGGCGAATTCTTCTCGTCGATGAATACCTAGAGCGATCGCGATTGGAACAATCGCGATGCTGCTCCAGGTTTTTGTTTAGACCGATGATTCACGCTTCGGACTGATAGGGTCCGAAGCGATCATGGTCCTGATCGGCGAGCTGGCCGATTACCGGATATGCAAAGGGCCGCTCATGAAGCGGCCCTTTTGCTTTTGGAATGTTGTGCGTTTTTCTGCCGGCCGGAGCAGCGCTACCGGGCTTACCAGCTGTAATCGAGGTCGAGGTCGGTAGCGTATTCGCCGCCGCGCAGGTTGAATGCTTCCTCGACGGCGTAGGGACCGCCGCCAGTGTTTGGCTTGGCGGAATAGAGCACGAAGCGCGAGACAATAAAGGGGCGCGTGCGGAAGGCGCCAAGCCGTTGCAACACGCGGGCGATGTCATCGGAGCTGGCGTATTTCAATCGCGCCAGGGTGACGTGCGCCTTGAACGGGCGGCCATCGGGCGGCAGGCCGGCGGAACGGGCCGCGCGGTCATTGGCACGGGCCAAAGCTTCGAGCGGAGCTGAATCCTCAACTCCGGCCCAGATCGAGCGCGGTTCGTTGCCGCCAAAAACGCCAAGACCTGACAGCCGCAATTCGAATGCGTCGAGGTCGATGGATTCAAGATTATCGGAAAATTCCATCGCCTGCGGCGGTTCGATATCGCCGACAAAACGCAGCGTCAGGTGCAGGTTATCGGGTTCGGTCCAGCGGCAGCCGCCAGGAAGCGGATGTTTCAGCCGGGCAATTTCCTCCCGGATCTCGGGGGGAATTTCGATGCCCGTGAACAGGCGTGGCATGGCACTGACCTTTCAACTTTTCTCGGCGGCGCGTTGCGCTTTGACCTTGCCGATCAATTCCTCAACGGAAGGTGTGATGCGGCGGACAATTTCGGCGACGCCCTTACCGTTGGGATGCATGCCATCCTTCTGATTCAGCTTCACGTCGAGAATGACGCCGTCGAGGAAGAATGGATAGAACAGAAGACTGTGCTCCTTCGCCAGTTCCGGGAAGATGGCGTCGAAGTCATCGGAGTAGGTTTCGCCCCAGTTCGCGGGCGAGCGCATGCCGGTGAGCAGCACGGGTAGATTGCGCCCGGCAAGAGCGCTCAGAATTTTCTGCAGGTTCTCGCGCGTCACCTTGGGATCGATGCCACGCAGCGCGTCGTTGGCGCCGAGTTCGACGATGACGGCATCAACATCATCGCCGATGGTCCAGTCGATGCGCGCAAGACCCGCCGCAGTGGTGTCGCCGGCAACGCCGCCGTTGCTGATGGTGACGTTATGGCCGCGCGCCTTGAGGTGCTTCTGGAGCTGCACGGGAAACGCGTCGGTCGGCCGGACGCCATAGCCGGAGGTGAGGCTGTCGCCGAATGCAGCGATGTGTATTGGCTTGTTATCGTCGGCTGCGTTGGCCTGTAAGCTCGATGCGAAAAGCATGATGGCCATCAGCATGTTGACGATGATCGCCGTCGACACCACCTGACCGACAGCCGGAATTCTCTCCGCCGTTACGTTATGTCTTTTCTGCATCGGTCTTGCTGCTCCTCGACAACGTACGGGCCTTAGCGACCCTATGACGTAAAGGCGCCCTCAAGCTGAGACAAGTGTGGCACGCCCATCAACCGCCAACGGACCAAACTGTGACCCAACCCATCGTTACCCCCATCGTGGCTCTTGAAAAGGTGTGCCTTACGCTGCCAACGCGCGCCGGGCCTGTATCAATCCTGCGTGATGTCGATCTCAAGGCGCGAAGCGGGCAGTCGCTGGCGATTGTCGGGCCATCGGGCTCGGGCAAGACGTCGCTGCTGATGGTGATGGCCGGGCTTGAGCGCGCAACCTCGGGCAAGGTGAGCGTGGCGGGGCATGATCTTTCGGGCTTGAGCGAAGATGAGCTGGCGCTGATCCGCGGCGCGGAAATCGGCATTGTGTTCCAGTCATTTCACCTCGTGCCGACGATGACGGCGCTGGAAAATGCCGCGCTGCCGCTGGAATTCGCTGGTGATCGCGACGCACAGAATACCGCGCGAGCGCTGCTGGAAGAGGTGGGGCTGGGCCATCGCATGGATCATTATCCGGCGCAGCTTTCTGGTGGTGAGCAGCAGCGCGTGGCCATTGCGCGTGCGCTATCGCGCAAGCCGAAGCTTGTGTTGGCGGATGAGCCGACAGGAAATCTGGATCGCAGCACCGGCAGCACCGTGGTCGATCTTCTGTTCGGTCTGCAGCAGCGCCGCAAATCAACGCTGATCTTAGTGACGCACGACGAGAAGCTGGCGGAAGCGTGCGACCGCATCATCTACATGGCCGACGGCCGCATCGAACGTGAACGGGAGGCGGCGCTCGCGTGACGGCCACTGAAACTTTGGTTGCGCCCATCGGCGCGCGGCGGCGCACACTGCCGCTTTTGTTCGGCATCGCCGCACGTGAGTTGCGCTCGGGCATCTCGGGCTTTCGCATTTTCATCGCCTGCGTGGCGCTGGGCGTGATGGTGATCACCGGCGTTGGCGCGGTTTCGGATGCACTGCGCACCGGCTTTGAAAGTCAGGGTGAAGCGTTGCTCGGTGGCGACCTGACGCTGACGCGCACGCATGAACGCTCGCAAGGCGAAGAGCGTGAGAAGATAGACAGCCTTGGCTGGGTGAGCGAAACCGCCACCATGCGCACGATGGCGCGGCGGCCCGATGGCGGTGACCAGGCGTTGGCGGAGCTGAAATCCGTCGATGAAGCCTATCCGCTGGTGGGCGAAGTGGAGCTGGAAGACGGGCGCGAACTATACGAGGCCCTCAGCGAAGGCGCGGTGGTTGATCCGACGCTGCTGGAACGGCTGAAGCTGAAGGTTGGCGACGAGATCGAAATCGGCGCGATTAAGCTGAAGATTGCGAGCGCACTGAAGGCGGAGCCTGACGGGCTGACGGACAGGCTGACGTTCGGGCCGCGTGTTTTCATTTCAGATGCAACGCTGGAACAATCTGAGCTGCTGAAGCCGGGCACGCTGGTGCGTTGGCGCTACGCGGTGAAGCTGGAAGACGGCAACGTTTCGGACGCCGCGCTGGCGGGTATGAAACCGAAGATCGAGGCGATGTTGCCGGAAGCTGGGTTCACGGTGATGGACCGCCGCGAGCCGTCGCCTCGCATCAGCCGTACGCTGGATCGGCTACGCGAGTTCCTCACCTTCATCGGACTGACGGCGTTGCTGGTCGGCGGTGTCGGCATCGCCAACGCGGTGGCGACGTTCATCGACAAGCGCCGCAAGGTGATCGCAACGATGAAGAGCATCGGCGCGACCAGTCGCATGGTGCTGGGCATCTTTCTGGTCGAGGTTCTGGCGGTTGCGGCTGTTGGCGTTGTGATCGGCCTGGTGCTGGGATTGCTGCTGCCCTATGGGCTCAACGCTCTGTTCGGCGGGCTGCTGCCTATCGAAGCGAAGATGAGTGTTTCGACGCTGAGCATCGTGACGGCGCTGGTGTACGGATTCGGTGTGGCACTGCTGTTCACGCTGTGGCCGCTGGGCCGGGTGGAACGCGTGAGCGCGTCGATGCTGTTTCGCGATGAGGTGGCGCCGGACAAGCGCTGGCCATCGGCGACGATGATGGCGGCGACATTCGCCATTGCACTGGCGCTGGCCGGGTTTGCGCTGCTGACATCGGATTCAACGCGCATCGCGTTTTCGTTTATCGGCGGGCTGATCGTGGTGTTCGCGGTGTTCCATGCACAGGGCGTTGCGATTACGTGGGCCGCGCGGCGTGTACGTCGTCCACGGCAGCCGGAGCTGGCGCTGGCGATTGCGAACATCGGTGCGCCGGGTGGTCTGACGCGTTCGGTGGTGCTGTCACTGGGTGCGGGTCTGTCGCTGCTGGTGGCGGTGGCGCTGGCGGATGCATCGCTGGTGCGCGAGCTGCAGGATGGTTTGCCGACGCGGGCGCCGGATTATTTCATGATCGACGTGCCGAAGGACGACATGGCGGCGGTGGATGCGCTGCTGAAGGAAAATCTGCCGGGAACGGTGGTGGATGCAGAACCGATGTTGCGCGGGCGGCTGGTGCGGCTGAAGGACAAGCCGGTCGAGGAGTTCAAGCTTGCGCCCGAAGACGAATGGGTGCTGAACGGCGATCGCGGGCTTTCCTATTCGGAGGAAGTGCCGAAGGGCTCGCGGCTGGTGGATGGCGAGTGGTGGCCAAAGGATTACGCGGGCGAACCGCTGGTTTCATTCGAAGCGCGGCTGGCTGAGAAGCTGGGGCTGAAGATCGGCGATGAAGTTACGGTCAACGTGCTGGGCCGCAACGTGACCGCCAAGATCGCCAGCACCCGTGCGGTGAAATGGGAAAATCTGTCGATCAACTTCGTGATGGTGTTCTCGCCCAATACACTGGCGGGTGCGCCGCATAACCTGCTGGCGACGGTGACGCTGCCGGAAAATACCTCGCCGGCGGCTGAAAACGCGGCGATGCGGGCGATGGGGCATGACTACCCGTCAGTGACGGCCATCCGCGTGAAGGACATGCTGTCCAAGGTGGGGTCGATCTTCACCCAGGTGATGACAGCGGTGCGCGGCGCGGGCAGTCTGACGCTGCTGGCCGGTGCGCTGGTGCTGGCGGGCGCTTTGGCGACGGCTCAGCGGCGGCGCATCCTTGAAGCGGTGATCCTGAAAACGCTGGGTGCTACTCGCCGGCGCATTCTGACCGCTCACTTCGCCGAATATCTGGTGCTGGCCACGGTGACGGCGCTGGTGGCGGCTGTTGTTGGCAGTATTGCCGCCGCACTGGTTGTGACTCAGATCATGAAAGTGAGTTTCAGCTTCTCGCTGGGTGCTGTCGGGCTGGCGCTGGGATTGTCGATGGCGCTGGTGTTTATCTTCGGCAGCGCAGGCACTTGGGCGGTACTGAGAGCACCGCCTGTGCCTTACCTCAGGTCCGAGTAAAGACTTGATGAATATCAAGTAATATCGGTGCTGATAAATTCTTCGTCAGCGGGCTGCTGAACCCATTGCATGTCTTGAAAGAGACGCGTTGACAGAGCATATTTCGAAACAGGATTTGGCTAAAATCGCCAGATCAGACGAATCTTCAGGGATATACATATGGCTCAGCTCGACAACAGGTACGCGACATCCGGCTATTCCGCCCAGAACCGGGCCGGCATAGACGAAGGCCTGCGCTCCTACATGCTCGGCGTCTACAACTATATGGCGGCGGGCGTGGCGCTGACGGGCATCGCGGCCTACCTCACTTACTCGCTCGCCGTTTCCGGCGGCCAGCTCACCCCGCTCGGTCAGGCGCTTTATGCTTCGCCGCTGAAGTGGGTTGTGATGCTTGCTCCGCTCGCGTTCGTCTTCTTCCTCTCCTTCCGGGTTGAGAAGATGAGCGTTGGTGCAGCTCAGGCCACGTTCTGGCTGTTCGCAGCTGTGATGGGTGTTTCTCTGTCGTCGATCTTTCTGGTCTTCACCGGCCAGTCGATCACGCAGATCTTCTTCATCACCGCAGCGACGTTCGGCGCGCTCAGCCTGTGGGGCTACACGACGAAGCGTGACATCTCCGGCTGGGGCTCCTTCCTGTTCATGGGCCTCATCGGTATCATTCTCGCGTCGATCGTGAACATCTTCCTGCAGTCCAGCGCGCTTCAGTTCGCTGTGTCTGCGATCGGTGTTCTCGTGTTCGCCGGCCTCACCGCCTATGACACTCAGCGCATCAAGGACACCTACTTCCAGGTTGCCGGCAATGCCGAGCTTGCGGCCAAGAGCGCCATCATGGGCGCGCTGAGCCTCTACCTCGACTTCATCAACATGTTCATGATGCTTCTGAACCTGTTCGGTAACCGCGAGTAATAGTTGGCCGCGGCCGGCTCCCCGCTGGGGAGTCGCGGCTAACAAATAAAATGAGGGCCTCGGAGCGATCCGGGGCCCTTTTTGTTTTGGGGGAAGGGTCGGCACGGTGTCGGTCGTCGTGCCGGCGCAGGCCGACATCCCGCCAGCCGCCGCGCAATGAGCTGATGTTTGTTCCGCGCAACGTTGCGTGGTTCCCGACCTTCGTCGGGATGACGTTGGATGATTACTTCAGAATCTGCGCGACCGATTAGGCGATCACCAACCGTGGTTTGCTCTCCAGCACCGCCAGCACGCGCTTCAGTTCGTGGCCGCGCTTCAGGATGAGGCCGGTGGCTGCGATGACGCTGTAAGCGCCCTGCTTGCGCGCCAGCTTCGGATTTTTCTCGATGCGATAGATCGGCACTTCGCTGGAACGGCGGAAGACGCTAAACACCGCCATGTCGCGCCCCAGATCGATCGCGTAGTCGCGCCATTCGCCTGAGGCGACCTTGCGGCCGTAGACGTCGAGAATGGCGGTAAGTTCCTGGCGGGTGAAAACGGTGTGGCGCTGGGCATCGGTGCTTTGGCTCGCACCCTGAGGCCCACGCGCAGAGCCCGCGCGCGGCGGGCTGAAAACTATCGGTTCAGAATCGCTCAATGGAGCCTCCCTGTCACGATAGTTTCATGATTGCCCCGACTGCAGACGATTTCAAGCGTCACAAGGTTCAAATTGTCTGCGATGGGCAGCATTGGTGCCGCAGGAAGGCTGCACCGGTACTCATGCATGCTCCGCGCGACGCGTGGGCAACGGAGGGGCAGAGCTCTATAGGGCAAGACCTGCGGGGGAACCGGCCGTGGTTGTTTGTTGCGCTCGGCGACTTTTCTGCGGAGAGCTGGCCGCCGAGCGCGTTGCTTCTGCGCCGTCGCCAGCATGGTCTCGAGCAGTGCACCGCTTGCGGGCGGCGTTCGTCGGCATCGGTGCAGCCACGCGTTGGCATCGAAATTCCACGACATGGTCAAATTCGCTCCGCGCGATGGTCAACGATCCGCCCCAAACCGAAGCGATATTGAAAACCGTAGCCGACGGGCCCGATCCCAGTGGAGCTGAACGGAACAGCCCCCCATCTCCCCGGGAAGTTCTAAGGATCGGGTTCAAGGCGCACGCTTCCGTAGCACTTTGTCTCTCCCCAATTCAGGGCCGGTTCCCCCAACCGGCCCTATTTTTTTGTGCGCGCTATCCGGATGGCGGCGCGGCACGGTGAAGCCGTTCGGGCCGCTGATTGAGCCGGTGACTGGACGTTAGCGCGCGCATGCTTACGTTAGCTTCAGCGTATGCAGTGGGCGCGTGAACCGGAGCGGACAAAGTGGCGAAAACGGCTGGCAAGGCGACGACGAAGAAAAAGGGCGCGGCGCTGAAGGTGAAAGCGACCGCCAAGCGGATCGCAAAGGTGGCGGGCAAGTCTGCAACGGGTGAGAGCGCAACCGCACGCGTGAAGGTCAAGCCGGTTTCAAAGCGCCATGTTCTGGCGGGCAAGGGTGACAAGGTTGGTTCAAAGCCGCGGGCAAATCCGCTGTTGTCGCGCTGGGGCGGTGCTTATGAGTTGCCGCCGTTCGGCAAGATTACGCCGGAGGATTTCCGGCCTGCATTCGCCGTCGCGCTGAAGGAACACAAGGCTGAGATCGCGCGCATCGCGGATCAGACGGCGAAGCCGACATTCGCAAATACGGTGCTGGCGCTGGAGAAGGCGGGGCGCACACTCTCGCGCGTCGCATCGGTTTTCTACAATCTCGCCGGCGCCGATACGAACGACGCGCTGCAGGAAATAGAACGCGAGATGGCGCCGAAGCTGGCGGCGCATGAATCCGCGATCATGCTCAACGGCAAGCTGTTCAAGCGGATTGAAGAGCTGCACGAGCGGCGCGATGCATTGAAACTCGATGATGAGCAGCGCCGCATTCTGGAGCTGCATTACAAGTGGCTGGTGCGTTCGGGCGCGAAGCTGAACGGCAAGCAGAAGAAGCGCGTGGCGGAAATAAATGGCCGTCTGGCGACGCTGGCGACGCAGTTCTCGCAGAACGTGCTGAAGGACGAGCAGTCCTGGCGCATGGTGCTGGACGAGAAGGATCTGGATGGTCTTTCGAATGAACTGCGCGATGCAGCGGCGCGCGCGGCGGTGGATGCGGGGTTGCCCGGCAAGTACGTGATCACGCTGTCGCGTTCATCCGTTGAGCCGTTCCTGCAATTTTCAGCGCGCCGCGATCTGCGCGAGCAGGCGTTCAACGCATGGATCCGTCGTGGTGAGATGGGCGAGAAAACCGACAATCGCGCCATCACCGCTGAGATCATCGCGCTGCGGACGGAATTTGCGAAGCTGCTCGGATATCAAACGTACGCTGACTATAGCCTTGAATCGACGATGGCGAAGACGCCGGACAGCGTGCGCAATCTGCTGACGGCGGTGTGGGAACCGGCGGTGAAGCGTGCGGGCGATGAACGCGATGCATTGCAAGAGCGCGCGCGCGCCGAAGGCAGCAACATCGAAATTGCGCCGTGGGATTGGCGCTATTACTCGGAGAAGGAGCGCAAGGCGCGCTTCGACGTGGATGAATCGGCGACGCGGCCCTACTTCGCGCTCGATAACGTGATTGCGGCGGCGTTCGATACGGCGGGCAAGCTGTTCGGTCTGAAGTTCAAGGAGCTGAAGGACGCGCCGCGTTATCATGCCGACGTGCGCGTGTGGGAAGTGACCAACCGGCGTGGCGAGCATGTCGGCATGTTCCTGGGCGATTACTTCGCGCGGCCGTCCAAGCGTTCGGGCGCGTGGATGTCGGCGTTCCGTTCGCAGTCACGCGTGGCGGGCGATGTGCGCCCGATCATCGTCAACGTGATGAACTTCGCCAAGGGCGAGGAAGGCCAGCCGAGCCTGCTGTCGCTGGACGATGCGCGCACTCTGTTCCACGAGTTTGGCCACGGGCTGCATGGCCTGTTGTCGGATGTGACGTATCCGTCGATTTCCGGCACGGCGGTGACGCGCGATTTCGTCGAGCTGCCATCGCAGCTTTATGAGCACTGGCTGATGGTGCCCGAAACGCTGGAGAAGTATGCGACGCATCACGCTACCGGCAAGCCGATGCCGAAGGCGCTGCTGAAGCGCATCAAGAGCGCGCGCAACTTCAACCAGGGCTTCTCGACGGTGGAATATCTGGCGTCGGCGTTCGTTGATATGGATCTGCACGCCGTCGATGCCGAGAGCAATGAAATGCTGGATGTGGCTGCGTTTGAGGAAAGCACATTGCAGCGTCTTGGCATGCCGAACGAGATCGTGGCACGCCATCGCATTCCGCACTTCCTGCACATCATGGGCGGCTACGCGGCGGGCTATTACAGCTATCTGTGGTCGGAAGTTATGGATGCGGACGCGTTTGCGGCGTTCGAAGAAACTGGCAACGCGTTCGACCGCAAGACGGCGAACAAGCTGCACAAGTTCATCTATTCCGGCGGCAACCGTCGCGATCCGCTTGAGGCTTACGTAGCGTTCCGTGGTCGCCCGCCGGAGATCACAGGGCTGCTGAAAAAGCGCGGACTGGCGGGATAAAAATCGGGGTGTCCGGCTGCTTGCCATGCGCGAGTCGCCGGACGCCGACCAATAAAGACGCTACCAAAGCCCCATCCAGGCGGCGCCGATGATGGGGCCAGCCTTGCCCTCCTGCAGCAGCACAACGGCGGCGTCGGTTTCCGGACGCATCACGGCTGTGCGTGTTAGCTGCAGGCTGAGCGCTTCGCCGTTCCACGATCCCACCGGCAGCATCTCACGCACGATGTTGGTGTAGACAATCGTTTTGCCTTTGTTTTCGCCCTGCTCAATCGGCACCTCAGCGCGCTTCTGAATGACGGCGAACCAGACGGTCGCTTCCTTATAGCGATGACCTGCGGGCGCGGCGGCGGCTTCGACCTTCAGCGTGTTGCGGTCGTGCCAGAAGCGGACGGGAATGCGCGCGCCATAGAGCGCCTGATTGGTGATGCTGACGGCCTGTTCGACAGCGCGGGCATCGGAACCCATCACGCCGATCATGCCGTTGACGATAATCTGCGGTGTGTAGATGGCGCCGTCGCCGCGCGTCTTCGCATAGACGCGCTGACGCTCGGAATTTTTCTCCGATGCGAGGGTGTCTTTCCAGCCGAGGTAGTCCCAGATGTCGACCGGCATGGTGAGCGCGATGACGTTTGGCCGTTCGGCAAATTTGCTCAGCACATCGTCGGCGGGGGGACAGCTATCGCAGCCCTGACTGGTGAACAGCTCCAGCACATCAATGGCGGGGCGCGACTGGGCCGAGGGTGTGTCGGCGGGGGCGGAAGCCTCTTCAGGCATCACCGGCCCGGTCGTCAGCAGCAGCGCCGTGGAAAGCGAGATGATGGAAGCCAGCCGCATGCGCGCAATATACCGCCTGAAAGTTCGCCCGGAGCCGTAAGTTTAGGCGGGGCTGCGGCGCGCGACAACCGAGCTCACGAAAGAGTGTAAGGCCGGGAGCGTTCAACGTGCGGGCGAAAAAAGCCGGCAGTCAGAGCTACATAGCGGGTGTGCGGCTGCAACTTGCGTGGTCCCGACCTGCACCGAGATGACGGCAGGGAAGCCCGGTGCGCCGGGGTTTGACGTGGCCAAATACAAAAGGAGAACGCCCGGCAGGCGCGTGGCTTGCCGGGCGTTTGAATGTTGGTCAGTGCAACCTGGGGACGGATCAGGCCGCAGCGAGATTGCGCAGCACGTAGTGCAGAATGCCGCCGTTACGGAAGTATTCGATCTCGTCCTGCGTATCGATCCGGCAGATGATCGGCACCTTACGCACGGTGCCATCGGCGGAGGTGATTTCGGCCTCCATCTTCTGGCGCGGCTTGATGGTCGTGAGCCCCGGGATGCTGACGATTTCGTCGCCCTTGAGACCAAGGGTTTCCCAGCTCGTGCCTTCCTCGAACACAAACGGCACGATGCCCATGCCGACCAGGTTCGAACGGTGGATGCGCTCGAACGACTGAGAAATCACGGCGCGTACGCCGAGCAGGTTGGTGCCCTTGGCGGCCCAGTCACGCGATGAGCCGTTGCCGTATTCAACGCCCGCAAACACAACCAGCGGCACGTTCTCATCGCGGTAACGCATGGCCGCATCGTAGATCGACATCTGCTGACCGGACGGATAGTGCACCGTGTTGCCGCCCTCCTTCACGTTGCCATCGGCGTCGCGCAGCATGAAGTTCTTGATGCGGATGTTGGCGAAGGTGCCGCGCATCATCACTTCGTGGTTGCCGCGCCGCGTGCCGTACTGGTTGAAGTCGGCGACGGCGACATCGTGCGAGGAGAGGTATTCACCGGCGGGTGACGATGGCTTGATCGAACCGGCCGGAGAGATGTGGTCGGTGGTGATCTTGTCGCCGAACAGGCCGAGGATGCGTGCGCCCTTGATATCGCTGATCGGACGCGGATCTTTGCTGATGCCCTCGAAGTAAGGCGGGTTGCGCACGTAGGTGGAGTCGTCGTCCCACGTATAGGTTTCGCCGCCCGCGGTATCGATCGCCCGCCAGGAAGCATCGCCGTTGAACACGTCGGCGTAGCGTTCCAGGAACAGCTCGCGCGTGATGTTCTCGGCGATGAAGCGGTGGATCTCCTGCGAGGACGGCCAGATATCGCGCAGGTAGACGGGCTCGCCGTCACTGCCAATACCGATCGGCTCAACGGTAAGATCCTTGGCGACAGTTCCGGCCAGCGCATAGGCGACAACGAGCGGCGGCGAGGCAAGATAGTTCGCCTGCACATCCGGGCTGACGCGGCCTTCGAAGTTGCGGTTGCCGGAAAGTACGGCGGCCGCGACGATGCCGTTCTCGTTGATGGTGGCCGAAATTTCCGGCGCCAGCGGACCGGAGTTACCGATGCAGGTGGTGCAGCCGAAGCCGACGAGGTTGAAACCGACCTTGTCGAGATACGGCTGCAGGCCAGCCTTTTCGAGATAGGCGGAAACGACCTGCGATCCCGGCGCCAGCGAAGTCTTCACCCACGGCTTGGCGGTGAGGCCCTTCTCGACCGCCTTCTTGGCCAGCAGGCCGGCGGCGATGAGAACGCTGGGGTTGGACGTGTTCGTGCAACTGGTGATGGCGGTGATGACGACGTCGCCGTGGCCGATGTCAAAGTCGCGGCCCTTTACGGGGAAGCGCGCCGAGGTGTCGCCCGTTTTTTTGTATTCGCCCGCAAGTGCGGTGGCGAAGCCGGGTGCAACATCCGGCAGCGCGATGCGGCCCTCAGGACGCTTCGGGCCAGCCATCGACGGCACAACGGTGCTGAGATCCAGTTCCAGCGTATCGGTGAACACCGGATCTTCCGAACCGGCGATGCGATACATGTTCTGGGCCTTCGCATACTCCTCGACGAGTTCGATGCGACCGGACTCGCGACCGGAGATGCGCAGATAGTTGAGCGTTTCGCCGTCGATCGGGAAGAAGCCGCAGGTGGCGCCGTATTCGGGCGCCATGTTGGCGATGGTTGCGCGGTCGGCGAGCGGCATGGTGTCGAGGCCGGGGCCGTAGAATTCGACGAACTTGCCGACGACGCCCTTCTTGCGCAGCATCTGCGTGACGGTGAGCACCAGGTCGGTTGCGGTGACGCCCTCGTTGACCTTGCCGGTGAGCTTGAAGCCGATGACTTCCGGCAGCAGCATCGACTGCGCCTGACCGAGCATCGCGGCTTCGGCTTCGATGCCGCCCACGCCCCAGCCGAGCACGGCCAGACCGTTGACCATGGTGGTGTGGCTGTCGGTGCCGACCAGCGTGTCGGGATAGGCGAGGATGGTGCCGTCGGGCAGTTCGCGCGTCCAGACGGTCTGCGCCAGGAACTCAAGGTTGACCTGATGGCAGATGCCGGTACCGGGCGGGACGACGCGGAAGTTGTCGAACGCGCCCTGGCCCCACTTGAGGAAGTTATAGCGCTCGACGTTGCGCCGGTATTCCAGCTCGACGTTCTGGGCGAACGCCTGCGGCGAGCCGAACTCATCGACGATCACCGAGTGGTCGATGACGAGATCGACCGGCACCAGCGGATTGATCTTCTGGGCGTCGCCGCCGAGGCTCTTCATGCCGTCGCGCATCGCGGCGAGGTCGACCACGGCTGGCACGCCGGTGAAGTCCTGCATCAGCACGCGGGCGGGGCGGAAGCCGATTTCCTTGCCAGCCTTGCCCTTGTCGTTCAGCCAGGCGGCGACGGCTTCGATGTCGGCTTTGGTTACGGTGCGGCCGTCCTCGTGGCGGAGGAGGTTCTCAAGCAGCACCCGCATGGAGAAGGGCAGCCGGGAGATGCCCGCCAGGCCATTCTTCTCGGCCTCGGGCAGGGAATAATAGGTGTAGGTCTTGCCGCCCGCCGAAATTGTCCGGCGGCACTTGAAACTATCCAGCGAGATCGGCTGCACGTCGCTCAAAATACTTCTCCAGTTCTCTTGCAGTCGACCGCTGCAAAGCAAGAAGCGGCCGCACCCCCCAGTCGTCAACCCTGCCGCAGGCGTGGCAGAGGACGGCGCAGTTTTATGCTGATATGCTGGCGGCGTCGGAAGCGAATGCCATTGGCTCGCAGGAGCGTCCGGCCCCAGCCCAGCGCGCTTGCACCGCTATTCTGCGGGATTTCAGTATCGTTTCGCTAGCGCATTCTGCCACACGGATGATGAAGCCCAGTGCAGCTTGTTGCTGAAAACTTGGTCTTGGAGCGCGGCAATCGCAAGGTTGCGAATGACGTTTCCTTCACGCTTGAGGGTGGGTCGGGCTTAGTCCTGACAGGCCCGAATGGGTCGGGAAAATCGACACTTCTGCGTGCACTGGCCGGATATCTTCGCCCAGCTTCGGGCTCAGTTCGGATTCTGGACGTTTCGGGCTCGAATGGTGGCACTGGTGAATCCTGCGAAGTGGGGGAGGTGTGCCACTTTGTCGGACACCTGGACGGAATAAAGAGCCATCTGACGGCCGCTGAGAACCTGACCTTTTGGGCAACCTACCTTTCCGACAAGGCTGATTCGGGCCATTCGGTCGCACATCGCGTGTATGACGCGCTGGAAGTTTTCGCGCTCGATGCACTCGCCGACATCCCCGCCGGCTATATGTCTGCAGGCCAGAAACGCCGCCTAGGGCTGGCGCGTCTGCTGGTGGCGCATCGCCCGCTGTGGCTGCTCGATGAGCCGACCGTGTCGCTCGACACCGGCTCGGCCGACATTCTGGTCAAAGCCATCAATCGGCATCTTCGCGACGGCGGCATGGCCATCGTTGCCACCCATTTGCCGCTCGCTATCGAACCGGCGCGCGGTATTTCGCTGGTGCGAAAGGAGGCGCAGGCGTGAGCGCGTTCCTGGCACTGCTGAAACGTGATCTGATGCTGAGCGTCCGCCAGGGCGGCGCGCTGGGCACGGCGCTGGGCTTCTATATGCTGGTGGTGACGCTGCTGCCGCTGGGGCTCGGACAGGATCTCAACCTGCTGTCGCGTATTGCGCCGGGAATCCTGTGGATCGCACTGCTGCTGGCGGCGCTGCTCTCGCTGGGCCGGGTGTTTTCATCGGATCACGAGGACGGCACGCTGGATGTGCTGGCCACCGGGCGGATGCCGCTGGAGATGGTGGTCGGCGCAAAAGCACTGGCGCACTGGATCTCGACCGGCATTCCATTGGCGCTGACGGCACCGGTGCTGGGCCTGATGCTTAACCTTGATATCGCGGTCTATCCGCTGCTGATGGCGACGATGCTTGTGGGCACGCCTGCGGTGAGCTTTATCGGCGCGGTCGGCGCGGCGCTGACGCTGCGGTCCTATCGCGGCGGGCTGCTGATCGCTCTGCTGGTGCTGCCGCTTTACGTGCCAACGCTGATCTTCGGCATGGCGGCGGTAAACGGGCTGCTTGGGGTGTCGGGCACTTCGGCCGCGATGCTCATTCTTGCGGCGCTTTCGCTGACTTCGGTGGTGCTGTGTCCGTTTGCGGCCGCAGCGGCCCTGCGCGTGCAAATGCAGTAGCGAATACAGTAGCGAATGCAGTGGACGGACCGGGGCGGAAAGGCGCAAATATGACGGGTCGTGAAAGAACATGCCGTTGGGACAGCTTGTTCATTTGCGCTTCAGGCTCCCCTAGATTAGATCAATTCTGATGCAGACGCTGACACAACGCTTGGCCAACCCGACCCGCTTCATGGAGCTTTCCGGTTCCGTGCTGCCGTGGATTGCCGGTGCTGCCGCCGTGGTGATCGCATACGGGCTGTACCTCGCATTCTACGTCGCCCCGCCGGACTACCAGCAGGGCGAAACGGCACGCATCATGTACATCCACGTGCCGTGCGCATGGCTGGCGATGGCGGTTTACGCCATGGTCGCAATGTCGGCCTTCGGGTTCCTGGTGTTCCGGCATCCGCTGGCCGATGTCTCGGCCAAAACCGCGGTGCCGCTGGGCGCAGCCTTCACGTTTCTGGCGTTGGTGACGGGCTCGCTGTGGGGCCGACCGACGTGGGGCACATACTGGGTGTGGGACGCGCGGCTCACCTCGGTGCTGATCCTGTTTTTCCTGTATCTGGGCCTGATGGCGCTGCGATCTTCCATTGAGGATGACTCGCTGGCCTCGAAGCTGACCGCCATTCTGGCGCTGGTCGGCATCGTGATGCTGCCCATCATCAAGTTCTCGGTCGATTTCGGTAATACGCTGCACCAGCCTGCAAGTGTGCTGCGCGTCGGCGGCCCGACCATCGACACCGCCATGCTGACGCCGCTGCTGGTGATGGCGCTGGGCTTTACGCTGATGTTTGTGGCGATGCACTTCAAGGCGATGCGCAACGAGATCCTGCGCCGCCGCGTGCGTGCACTGCAGTTGGCTCAGGTCGAGAAGGCTCAGGCATCGCAACTAGCGGCGGCGGAGTAGGCTTATGGAACTGCTGCTCGGCATCGATCTTGGTCCGCACGCCAGCTTTATCTGGGCGGCTTATGGGGCGGTCGTTGCGGTGATCGGTGGCCTCATCGCCTGGCTTTACATTGACGGACGCATCCAGCAGCGGAAGCTGGCTGTTCTGGCTGAACGGGGCGTGCGCCGCCGCTCGGCACGCCGCGCCTGATAACCGATAGATCCTCTCAGCACACCGGAAGACTATGCAACCGGACCCCGCGACCAACGCCAATACATCTTCCCAGCAGCCTGCTCCGCGCCGCCGCAAGACCGGCGCCGTGCTTGCGCCGCTGATCGTTTTTGCGGTTCTCGTGGCGGTGTTCGGCTTTGCGCTGAAAACTGGCGATCCTTCCAAGCTTCCCTCAGCGCTGATCGGCAAACCCGCGCCGCAGACTGAGTTTGCGCCGTTGCCCGGGCTGGCAACCGATGGGCAGGCGGTGCCCGGTTTTTCCAGCGCCGAGCTGGCCAACGGCAAGCCGGTTGTCGTGAATTTCTGGGCTTCGTGGTGCGTGCCGTGCGCCGAGGAACAGCCGCTGCTGGTGAAGCTGCAGCAGCGCACCGGCGTGGCGCTGTATGGCGTCAACTACAAGGACGATCCGGTTTCGGCGCGACGCTTTCTGGGCCGGTTCGGCAATCCGTTCGCGGCCGTCGGCGTCGATCCGAACGGTCGCGGCGCCATCGAGTGGGGCGTTTACGGGATGCCGGAAACGTTCGTGCTGAACGGCAAGGGTGAGATCATTTACAAGCACGTTGGTCCGGTATCGGCGCAGAGCCTGGCTGAAAAGGTGGAACCGATGATCGTCGAGGCGCAGAAGGCGGCTGCCGTAGGCAATGCGGCATCGACTGCCCCGGCTTCGTCCGCTGCTCCGGCCTCGGGTGCGACGCAGCCGAACTGAGCGCTGCTCGTTGCGGCACTGCTCGGTCCGCCGGGCTTCCTATCCGTCCCGCAACACTACGGAACACAAACAAAAAGGGCGAAGGCGCTGAATGCGGCCTCCGCCCTGATTTTGATCGCTGACCGAACTCTGGTTACAGCGGGAAGAACTCGCCGCGCGAATGATTGAGCACCGTCAGCGTGCCGGTTGAGATGTCGAAATAGCAACCGTGCAGCGCCAGACGCCCGCGATTTTCCGCATCGGAAACGAATGGGAAGGTGCGCAGGTTGGTGATCGAGTTCTTGATGCCTTCCTTCTCCAGCGCCGCCTGCTTTTCGGCCTGCGGGCAGTCGTGGTGGGTTTCCAGCACCTTGGTGCGAGCATCATCGAGCATCGACATCCAGCGCGAGATGAACTGCGCCTCGGTCTGAATGGCGGCGCTCTGGTTCAGGGCGGCTTTGACGCCACCGCAACCGGAATGCCCCATGATGATGAGGTGCTTGATGCGCAAATTGAGGATGGCGAACTCGATCGCCGAGCTGACACCGTGGAACCGGCCGCCGGTTTCGTAGGGCGGCACAAGGTTGGCCACGTTGCGCACGACGAACAATTCGCCCGGCATGGCGCTGAAGATCGTTTCCGGATCGACGCGGCTGTCGGAGCAGGAAATGATCATCGCCTCGGGCTTCTGCCCGTAGGTTGCCAATTCCTCATAGTCCTCCGCGCGTGGCAGGAAGTGACGCTTGTGGAAGCGGCGATAGCGGTCGGCCAGTGTTTCTGGAAAGCTGCTCATGGAATTTCCATGCCTGTTTCTTGGTTCAGTGCGTAGGCGGCAAATCGTCCGGGTAACGAGTGATCGGCAGAGCGCCGTTTAACCGTTGCCGAGGGCGTCGGGTAGGGGAAACTTGCCGCGTGGCAACGCGCGGTTTATCGTCCGCAGCGCCGGGGGAAGCGGCAAATGGTCGTCAATTCAATGCCATCGCGCGCCTGGCGGCGAGCTGGCACAGCAGGACTATAACCTTATGAATGCGCCCTATTCATCCGCGGCTTTTGGCCGTGATTTCATGGCGTCTATAGTTGTTTTTCTAGTCGCACTGCCACTTTGCATGGGCGTTGCGCTGGCTTCGGGCATGCCCCCGATGGCTGGCATCATCACGGGTATCATTGGCGGCATCGTTGTCGGGTTCCTTGCCGGTTCGCCGCTGCAGGTGAGCGGTCCGGCTGCCGGGTTGACAGTGCTGGTGTGGCAGTATGTGCAGGATTTCGGCGTCGAGATGCTTGGCGTCATGGTGCTTTTCGCCGGTCTGATCCAGCTGGTCTCTGGAATGCTCAAGCTGGGTCAATGGTTCCGCGCAGTTTCGCCGGCGGTCATTCACGGCATGCTGGCCGGTATCGGTGTGCTGATTCTGGCCTCGCAGTTCCACGTCATGATGGATGCCAAGCCGCTGGGCGGCGGCATCGAGAATCTGGTGGGTATCCCGAGCGCTCTGATGAACGCGTTTCGCACGGGCGATTCCCATTTCACCGCGCTGCTGATTGGCCTGCTGACCATCGCCGTGATTTTCGGCTGGAGCGCGATTGCGCCGAAGCGCCTGCGCCTTGTGCCGGCACCGCTGGTTGCGGTTCTGGTGGCCATTGCGGTGGCGGCTGCACTCAATCTGAAGGTCGATTATGTCAGCGTGCCGGAGAACATCTGGGCGGTTACGGTGTTTCCGACGACCGACAACATTATGCGCATCCTGGAGACGCCCATTCTGATCGGTGCCATCTCGATTGCCTTCATCGCCAGCGCCGAAACGCTGCTGTGCGCCACGGCGGTGGATCAGATGCACCGCGGCCCGCGCACCAAGTATGACCGCGAGCTGTCGGCCCAGGGCATAGGCAACGCGATCTGCGGCGCGCTGGGTGTGCTGCCGATGACGGGTGTGATCGTTCGCTCCAGCGCCAACGTTGAGGCGGGTGCCGAGACGCGCAACTCCGCCATCCTGCACGGCGTCTGGCTGCTGGTGTTCGTGGCGCTGCTGCCGTTCACGCTGGCCTATATTCCGATTTCGGCGCTGGCCGCGATCCTGGTCTACACCGGCTATAAGCTGGCCTATCCGAAGATCGTGCCGACGCTGCGCAAGTATGGCCGTGGCGAAGTGGTGATCTTCTTCGTCACCGTCATCATGATCGTGGCCACCAACCTGCTGGAAGGCGTGCTGGTGGGTCTGGCGCTGTCGCTCATCAAGCTGCTGTACGCATTCTCGCACCTCGATGTGCGCAAGGAAGAAGCGGCGGACGGCAAGCGCGTCGACCTGCACCTCAGTGGCTCTGCAACTCTCATCCGTCTGCCGAAGCTGGCTTCGGAGCTTGAGACGCTGCCGCGCGGATCACAGGTTCACGTGCACATCGCCAACCTGGAATACATCGATCACGCGTGCCTTGACCTGCTGACGAACTGGGATCGCCAGCACGCGGCGACGGGCGGATCGCTGACGATCGAGTGGGATCAGCTTTCGCAGAAGTATCACCAGCGCCGTATCTCAAGCCGCAAGGCAGCGCGGGAGGCAGCCAAAGCTGGTGCGTGGTCGGGCCCGACGCCGACGCCGGAAAACGCATCCCGTTCTTGAGGGGTTGCTGACTGATCCGGCTCTGCGCAAACGGCGCGGATGAAAAATCGAAGGGCGGTTCGTGGAAAACGGGCCGCCCTTTTTCGTGACTGGAAGGAGTTGCGGACCGATGAAGTTTTGACCGGTCGGATCGGCAGCAGCGGATGTGTGCCGTTGCGCGATCAGACGGCGCTGACCGGCAGCGCCTTGGCTGACGCCCATAGCGCCGCCGCACCTGCCAGCGGCAGTTCCTCCAGCCCGTGCGCGGCGGTCACGCTGGCATCCACGGCCGAGGCAGCGGCACTGAGGCAATCGGCCGGGGCGTTGCCGTTCAGAAGCTGGCCGAGGAACATGGCGCACAGCATGTCGCCGGTGCCGTGCGGCGCGTCCTCACGTAGCTTCACGCTGCAGGCGAGCGCCTCTTCGCGCGTGACCAGCACATTTGCCAGCCGGTTATCGCCATCGGGCACGGAGGTGGCGAGCAGCATCGGAACGGCGAGCTTGCGGGCCGCGTCGCGCGCTTCGACGGGATTACCGACCGACGCCTTCGCCAGCCACGAAAGCTCGAAACTGTTGGGCGTGGCGAGATCCGCCAGCGGCATGAGTTCGGTGGCGATGGCAGTTGCGACGGCTTCGGGCAGATAAAGCCCGCCGGGTTCGTCGCCGAACACCGGATCGCACAGATAGCGCGCGGCAGGATTGGCGGCGCGCACCATCGCCACGGCGGCCCGAGCAGCGGAAACATGATCGCGGGTCGGCAGATAGCCGGTGACCACGGCGTCGGTTCCGGCCAGCCAGCCGTTTGCGGCCAGTGCTTCGGCAATCGCGACGATGCGATCGGCGGGTACGGCGTCGCCAGCAAAGTGCGGATAGGCCGGATTGCACGACAGCACCACGGTCGGCAGAGGCATCACCTCATGGCCGAGCCAATGCAGCGCCGGCACGATGGAGGCGAGACCCACCGAGCCGTAAGCGACGTGGGAGGAGATGGCGAGCACGCGGGCCATGGCTTGTTCCGGGATTGGGCTGTTGTGGTGCGGGATGTGGACGTGAGGGCGGAGTGTGCAGCTAAGCGCGCAGGATGAAAGCCCAAATGACTGCGGGCGGACAGAAGAAAGTCTGAGTGGAGCTTAAAGGCTTGGGCAAGGGCTGGCTCGCTGCGCCGTGTAGGACATTGGTAGATGGGACAGATCGCACTTGCGAAAGGCAACATGCAGCCCTTCCGGATTCGCTCGCTGAACCAGCAAATGCTTTTTCTACAGGCGCTTGCAGCGGCGTGATCGTTAATCGCCAAGCCATCTAATCCCGCTAGAATTGTGCAGCGCACATGAGAGGGCCTTGCCATGACCGTCCGTCCGCGACGCAGCGTGCTTTATATGCCGGGCGCCAATACGCGCGCGCTGGAGAAGGCGAAGGTTCTGCCGGCGGACGCGCTGATCCTCGACCTTGAAGATTCGGTCGCGCCGGAAGCGAAGGCCGAGGCGCGCGAGAACGTGTGCGAAGCGGTGCACGGCGGTGGTTATGGTCGGCGCGAGCTTGTCATTCGCGTCAACGCCATCGAAACCGCGTGGGGCATGGACGATCTGCGTGCCGCCGCCAGCGTCGAGCCCGATGCGATCCTCGTGCCCAAGGTTTCGAGCCCGGGCGATATCGTCACCGTGGCCAAGGTGCTGGACGCCATCAACGCGCCATCCAGAGTGCGGGTGTGGGCGATGATGGAAACGCCGAGCTCCATTCTCAATGCGCGCGAGATCGCAGCGCTGGGGGCCGATCCGGAGACGCGGCTGTCGTGTCTGGTGATGGGCACTAACGATCTGCTGAAGGAAAGCCGCGCCCGCGCCCTGCACGATCGCGTGGCCGTGGTGCCGTGGCTGGCGATGGCGATCGTGGCCGCCCGCGCCTACGGGCTCGATATTCTGGATGGCGTCTACAACGATTTCCGCGACGAGGTCGGCTTCCGGGCCGAATGCGAGCATGGCCGCACGCTGGGCATGGACGGTAAGACGCTGATCCACCCCTCGCAGGTGGGACCATGCAACGAAATCTTCTCGCCGACCGTTGAAGAGGTTTCGTGGGCCAGAAAAGTCATTGCCGCCTTTGAGGAACCCGCCAATCGCCAGAAGGGCGTCATCACGCTGGAAGGCCGGATGGTCGAGCGCCTGCATCTGGTGATGGCGCGGCGGACTGTGGCCATCGCCGATGCCATTGAGGCCATGCGGCGAACCGAAGAAGAGTGGTTCTGAGGGGCGTTTCCGGGTCAAAGCGGCGAAAAGGCAGTCGACAGAGCCTGTCTTTGTGGACTATTCGGCCCTTGCGCCCAAGGAAAGGACCAGCTCAGCGATGACTTCGACCAAGACCAATCCCGGCAATTATTTCGAGGATTTCAAGTTCGGGCAGGTGATCGTGCACCCGACGCCGCGCACGGTGTCGGTGGGCGATGTGGCGCTCTATACAAGTCTTTACGGCACCCGCTTCGCGGTACAGTCGTCGGATGCGTTCGCCAAGGCCATCGGCTATCCGCAGTCGCCGCTTGATGATCTGCTGACGTTCCACGTCGTGTTCGGCAAGACGACGCCTGAGATCTCGCTGAATGCGATTGCCAATCTCGGCTATGCCAACTGCCGCTTCCTGAAGCCGGTTTATCCGGGCGACACGCTGTCCTCGACCTCCGAGGTTATCGGCCTGAAGGAAAACTCCAACGGCGAGACCGGCACCGTTTATGTGCGCTCGACCGGGCGCAACCAGAACGGCGAAATCGTGCTCGACTATGTGCGCTGGGTGATGGTGCGCAAGCGGGACAAGGCTGCGCCGGCGCCGGAAGCCATCGTACCGAACCTGCCGCCGCGGGTCGATCCGTCCGAGCTGGGCGCCGCTGTGCCGCCGCTCAACACCAGCCAGTATGACTATGCGCTGGCCGGTTCGCCCTATCGCTGGGGCGATTATGAGGTGGGCGAGAAGATCGCGCACGTCGACGGCATGACGCTGGAAGAGGCCGAGCACCAGATCGCGACGCGGCTTTATCAGAACACGGCCAAGGTGCATTTCAACCAGCACACCGAGGCCAAGGGCCGCTTCGGCAAGCGCATCGTCTATGGCGGTGTGGTGATCTCGCTGGCGCGCGCGCTGTCTTTCAACGGCCTGAACAACGCGTTCCATCTGGCTGCGATCAACGGTGGGCGGCATGTGTCGCCGTGCTTCGCGGGCGACACCGTTTATGCGTGGTCGGAAGTGCTGGAGAAGGTGGAAGTGCCGGGCCGCACTGACCTTGGCGCCCTGCGCACCCGCCTCGTGGCAGTGAAGAACAATGACTGTTCGGATTTTCCGCTCAAGGATGCAGACGGCAAGTACGCCGATGGCGTGATGCTCGACCTGGATACCTGGGTGCTGCTGCCGCGCTGATCGGCGCAGCTGCCAGACCAAACAGGCGCCCGTCAATCCTCTCGCCAATTGCGGGGTGGCTGGCGGGCGTTTCTCTATGCTGGCGATCAGGGGAGGAAAGTCGGTCCGGGCCGCCAGTTATACTTTAGCAGGCCAAGACTGTAAGGCCCGCGCAGCTTCGCAAGATTTGCAGGCCGGAATCGCAAACTTTTACGGAATTCACAGGGGTTAGCGCTGCTTGCAAATGTGCAGATGTGGCGTTTGGCGGTTTGCCGCGGACCGTTCTGCGCGTTAAAACGAATCTAAGACCCAACAGTGAGGCAATCTCCATGGCCGGGGTGACAACCGAAAAGCGGTCGCGCGCGCGGCCGCTATCGCCGCATCTGCAGATCTACCGTCCCATGATCAACATGGTGATGTCGATCCTGCATCGCATTTCCGGAGCAGCGCTGTATTTCGGCTCGCTGCTGCTGGCGGTGTGGCTGCTCGCGGCGGCGACGGGGCCGGATCAGTTCCAGTTCGTCAACTGGCTGTTCTCGACCTGGCCCGGCATCGTCGTGCTGGTTGGATATTCCTGGGCGCTGATCCTGCACATGCTGGGTGGCCTGCGCCATTTCATCTGGGACACCGGCCGGGGCTTTGATATCGGCACGGTCGATCTGCTGGGCTGGGCCACCGCAATTCTCTCGGTGCTGCTGACGGCGGCGCTGTGGATCTACATCGCCAGCCAGCAGGGATGGTTCGCGGCATGGGCATGACAACGCCATTGAAGCGCGCACGCGGGCTTGGCTCCGCGCATGAGGGCGCTGACCATTTCATCAAGCAGCGCGTTACCGGCGCGATCATCGTTGTGTTGTCGGCGTTCGCGATCGGCATGATCGTGCACCTGGCGGGCGCTGATCTTGCTAGGGTGAAAGCGACGTTCGCCAATCCGCTGGTTGCCGCGGCGCTGATCGCGCTGATCCTGGCGACGGCGGTGCATATGCGGCTGGGCATGCAGGTCATCATCGAAGATTACGTCCACGGCGAATTTTCAAAGATGCTGCTGTTGCTGGCTAACACGGTGTTTTCGGGAGCCATTGCGTTGGTCTCGGTTTTCGCCGTCCTGAAATTGAGCTTCGGGGGCTAGCTCGATGGCGCAGAACAAAAAGAATGGTGCGGCCAATGCCGCTGCGAAGAAGCCGGCACCGGCGCCGCTGATCGCTGGCCACGCCTATCCGATCCACGACCACACCTATGATGTGGTTGTTGTCGGCGCGGGCGGAGCAGGTTTGCGTGCAACGCTCGGCTGCGCTGAGGCCGGCCTCAAGACGGCGTGCGTAACGAAGGTGTTCCCGACGCGCTCGCACACCGTGGCTGCGCAGGGTGGCGTTGCGGCGTCGCTGGGCAACATGGGCCCAGATAACTGGCGCTGGCACATGTACGACACCGTCAAAGGGTCGGACTGGCTGGGCGATCAGGACGCGATTGAATATCTGTGCCGCAATGCTCCGGCCGCCGTTTATGAAATGGAGCACTACGGCGTTCCGTTCAGCCGCACCGAGGATGGCCGCATCTATCAGCGTCCGTTCGGCGGCATGACGACCGAGTTCGGCGAAGGCCCGCCCGCGCAGCGCACGTGCGCCGCTGCCGATCGCACCGGCCACGCCATGCTGCACACGCTGTACGGTCAGGCGCTGCGCTATTCGGCTGAGTTCTTCATCGAGTATTTCGCGCTTGATCTGCTGATGGACGAAGATGGCGTCTGTCGCGGTCTGCTGGCGCTGTGCCTCGATGATGGCACGATCCATCGCTTCCGGGCCAAGCGCACCATTCTCGCCACCGGCGGTTATGGCCGCGCTTACTTCTCGTGCACCTCGGCGCACACCTGCACGGGCGACGGCAACGCGATGCTGCTGCGCGCAGGTCTGCCGCTGCAGGACATGGAGTTCGTGCAGTTCCACCCCACCGGCATTTACGGCGCGGGTGTTCTGATCACGGAAGGTGCGCGCGGCGAAGGCGGCTATCTGACCAACGCCAACGGCGAGCGCTTCATGGAGCGCTATGCGCCGAGCGCGAAGGATCTGGCATCACGCGATGTCGTTTCGCGTTCGATGACGGTTGAGATCCGCGAAGGACGCGGCGTTGGCCCGGATGGCGATCACATCTTCCTGCATCTGGATCACCTCGATCCGGCCATTCTGGCGGAGCGTCTGCCGGGCATCACCGAAAGCGCGAAGGTGTTTGCGGGCGTTGATCTGCGGCGCGAGCCGATCCCCGTCATTCCGACTGTGCACTACAACATGGGCGGCATCCCGACGAACTATCACGGCGAGGTGCTGACGCTGAAGGACGGCGATCCGAACGCGATCGTCCCGGGGCTGATGGCCATCGGTGAAGCTGCGTGCGTTTCCGTACACGGCGCCAATCGTCTGGGTTCAAACTCGCTGATCGACCTTGTGGTGTTTGGTCGTGCTGCCGGTCTGCGGTGCGCTGAAGCGCTGGAGTCGGGAACGGCGCAGCCGGATCTTCCGGCCGAGGCAACCGACCGTGCGCTGGCCCGTCTGGACAAGTTCCGTTACGCCAAGGGCTCAACGCCGACGGCGGATCTGCGTTTGCAGATGCAGCGCTCGATGCAGTCGCACTGCGCCGTGTTCCGCGATGGCCCGGTGATGGCGGAAGGCGTGAAGCAGATCCATGAGATCTGGAATGCCTCCGGCGATATCGGCATCAACGACCGCTCGCTGATCTGGAACTCCGATCTGGTCGAGGCGCTGGAATACGACAACCTGATCGCGCAGGCTGCGGTGACGGTTGTCGGTGCGTTGAACCGCGAGGAAAGCCGCGGCGCCCACGCACGCGAGGACTTCCCCAACCGCGATGATACCAACTGGATGAAGCACACGCTGGCCTGGGCGGATTATGCGTCGAAGTCGGTGAAGCTGGATTATCGTCCGGTGCACACATACACGATGACGAACGAGATCAGCTACATTGAGCCCAAGGCGCGCGTTTACTGATGCGCGCTACGAGAATGGCGGGCTGATAAGCGGGCCGAAAGGGGATGGACGGGATGCTCAAATCCGGAATGATCCCCAGCCTCAGGGCCCGCGACCTCGGCGCAACGATCGACTTCTATCAGCGGCTTGGCTTTGCCCTGAAGGGCATCGAGCCTTGCGGGGGCCCGCCGCAATGGTGCGCCGTTGGCCGCGATGAGGCGGTGCTGCATTTCCATGTGATGGATCTCGACGGGCAGTCGCGGGAACCGGCGCTGTCGGGCACGCTTTACATCCCGGTTGATGATGTCGACAGGCTGGCCAGCGAGTGGGCCGGTTTAACCCCTCTCCTCTGGGGCCCTCAAGACATGCCCTATGGCTGGCGCGAGTTCGCAATTTGCGATCCCAACGGCTATACACTCGGCTTCTTTCAAAAGGCGCACGGCCAACCGGCCAGCCCAGAGGCTTAATCCGGCCTATAACAAGCGCCGCCGCAGGGATGTGAGAATGAGCAAGCGTACTGTGCTGATCACCGGGACGTCGGCCGGGTTTGGGATGCTGGCGGCCGTCGAACTGGCGAAGCGTGGCTGGCACGTGATCGCGACCATGCGCAATCTGGAGCGGCGCGGCCGTCTCGATGCCGCCATCGCGGAAGCGGGCGTCGCCTCAAGCGTGGATCTGGTGCAGCTCGACGTGACCGACCCGGCTTCCATTGCTCGCGGTGTTGCCGACACGCTGGCGCTGACAGGCGGCAAGCTGGATGCGGTGGTGAACAACGCTGGCGTGGCTGCGGGCGGCGCATTTGAGGATATTCCGGACGCAGATCTGCGCCGCGTGATCGAAACCAACTTCTTCGGCGTGCTGGGTCTGACGCGTGCGCTGCTGCCGACATTCCGCAAGCAACGTGCGGGCCGCATCGTTTTCATATCCAGTGAGGCAGGTTTCAACGGCCAGCCGGCAAACTCGATCTATGTGGCTTCGAAGTGGGCGCTGGAAGGTTGGGTTGAATCCGTCGCTTACGAGCTGGAGCAGTTCGGCATCGAGCTGGTGCTGGTGGAGCCAGGCCCTTACGTGACCGACATTTGGCAGTCATCATCGCGCGTTGCACCAGCCGACAGCCCTTATCGGCGCTGGACAGAGAACGCCTTCCGTGCCGGCGATGCGCATGTCGCGGCCGATGGTGGCGATCCGCAGGATGTGGCGGTAAAGATTGCCAAGGTGCTGGAAGTAAAGCATCCGCGCTTCAGAAATCCGGTGCACCGCACGGCCCATTACATGCACATCGTGCGTGGAAAGCTTCCCAGCCGCTGGATCAAGCGCGGTGTTGAGGCGTATCTCGGCCTGCGCAAAGTGCGGCTCTGATCGCGTTGCGGTGATGTCGATGCTGCGCGGGTGGAATTGAACGATGCTCGTTATGCGAGTCTGTATCTGGCCCGCCACGCCTGTGCTGTCACTTGATGCCAGTGGTGCGCTGAAGCCGCAAAAGCCGCTCAATTACGTGTAAGTGTGCGCAGCCTCCAGCCGCATTCCGGTAGAGGCGTGCATACGCTCAGCTATCAGGAAACGAGCAGATGATTAGCAAATTTTGCGTCCGGCTGGCTTTTGTAGCCGCCGCTTTTTCAGTTCTGACCGTAGCGCCCGCTGCGGCAGCAGAAGAATGCAAAGACCCGGTGACGGCTGCCGGTGCGCCGGCAACGCTGCGTGACCTTGGCGCCTATCCCAATTCGCTGTTCGCCTGGCGCGCCGCCGTGAAGGAGAAGTATGGCCACGAATTCAACTCCTGGCGCTACTCCAAGGAGCGCAACGTGGATTGCAAGGAGTCCGGCGGCAAGTGGACCTGCACCCGCACCGCCGTTCCGTGCATCGACAAGCTGCACCAGCTGACCGGCGCGGCCAAGGAAGCGATCAAGAAAAAAGAATGCAAGACTGAGTCGCTGAGCTCCTACGGTGCGCGCAAGAAGTACCGCATGGAGGCCGAAAAGCAGGCGATCTATGGTTGGGAAATCGACGTGCGCCAAAAGCACGGCAAGGAATGGGCTGTCTGGGCCAATGCCGTGGATGCCGATATCGATTGCCGCGGGCTGAAGGGCGGCAATACGCAGTGCATCGCGCTGGCGACGGCCTGCCTGCCCTGATCGGCGGCACGTTGATTGATTGAATTGGAGTGCTTCCGGAAAAGTGGGAACCGGTTTTCCGACAAGAAGCACGACAAACAAACATCTCGGGCCGTTCCGGTTGGGGCGGCCCTTTTTCGTATCCGGCTTTTGTTGCGCTCAGCGGGTCACGCGGTGGAGAGGTGGCCCCAAAAAGAAAGCGGCGGCCGAGTGTCCGGCCGCCGCTCAAAATCTGTCAGCTAATTCGGATCGAATTAGATGATGTCGATCTCTGCCGGCATGTAGGAGGTGACCTCAAGGCCAACTTCCTGCTCGCGAACGGCTGGCTTGCTCCAAACCTTCATTGTCTTTCCTCCTGCTAAAGCCTTGGCGGCGGGTACCGCCTGCCTGATGGACAATATGTAGCAACTTCACGCGATAAACAGAAATCGCAATTGCGTGATGACGCGATAAGGGAATCTGATCGGCTCGATAAGATCGGCGCGTCATTTAATATAGTTGTTTTTCAATGGCTTGATAAATATCGACCCGATGGTCGGTTGTTGTGGTGCGCTTGTTCCGTGGTGCGCAGCACGGCTGGTATCACGGGAGGCGTGCGAATCGCGCGGTCCTGAGGGGGCCCCCACCCATCACTGTGGGGAGGCCGCTTCGCGATCCCCTCTGGCTTCTCCCTGCCGCAGATCCTTACAAGCCGTTTTTCCAATCGGAAGAATTTGCGCAAAACCTGCACGCCCGATTTTGCGGGCTTCTCAGGCAATTGCGTTAGCCTCCCTGCTGTAGCCGGAGTATCCGGCCCGCAGATACAACAGGGGCTTTTTGCATGCCGTCCATTCTTGTCATCGTGGCCTCATCAATCGCCGCCCTTGTGTCTGTGTCTACGGCCGATACGGCGCCCGCTTCGTGTGTCGAGGGGCTTTCCCGGATCGCGCAGCAGATGCGCATCGCTGAGATCGGCGCCAGCAACGTTCAGACCACCGTCACATCGCAGCCGATGCGGGTGGCTGAAATCGAAACGCAGCAGGAAAATCTGGATGCGGATGTTCATCATCCGGGTCAGAAGGGCGATGAGGCTGAAGCGATCCTGAAGGAATCGAAGGATAGCTTCAAAGTCACGCATCAGAGTTTCGAAGACTGCATGAAGGATTGGGGCCCTTCAACGCAGATGAGCAAAGAAGAGTGGGCGCAAAGCTGCCGCTCGACGCTCAAGTATTTCCCGGAAGGCAAGTAACAGCGGCTCGGGGATAGGGTCCGCGGGGGAGGGGGCGTCTGCTCGCGAGGGCAAGGCGCACTTCGCTTTCACATTACGAGGTAAAAGATGAAACACACCCTGCTGCGGCGCGCCGTGGCCACGCTTTGCGCTGGCCTGATGGCATCGACACCCGCTCTCGCCTGCACCGACGTGCGCCTGATGGCGAAGGATGGCTCCGCGTTCAGTTCGCGGACGATGGACTTCGGCATGGACCTCGAAAGCGCGCTGCTGATCGTGCCGCGCGGCAATGAGGTGGTTTCGCCTGCTCCGAAGGGCAACGGTCTGACGTGGAAGGGCAAGTACGGCTACGTCGGCATGAATGCGTTCAACCTATCGATGATGGCCGATGGCATGAACGAAAAGGGCCTTGGCTTCGGCGCGCTCTATCTGCCGGGCGAGACGAAGTATCAGGACGTGCCGGCCGATGGCAGCGCGAAGGCGCTTTCGAACGCGCTGTTTGGCGACTGGGTGCTGAGCAACTTCGAAACGGTTGAGGAAGTGAAAGCAGCGCTCAATGGTGTGACCGTCTGGGGCGAGAGCATGCCGCAGTTCGGTTCGTTCATTCCGCTGCACTTCACGATTCACGACGCAACCGGCAAGAGCATCGTGATCGAGTATGTGGGCGGCGCTGCGAAGGTCTACGACAACACCGTCGGCGTGCTGACCAACTCGCCCACCTATGACTGGCACATTCAGAACCTGCGCAACTACGTTTATCTGTCGCCGCTGAACGCCGGGCCTGAGAAGATTGGCAACGTGACCTATACGGGAACGGGCCAGGGCTCGGGGCTTTACGGCCTGCCAGGTGATCCGACCCCGCCGTCGCGCTTCATCATGGCCGTGGCCTCGTCGCACCTCGCCATTCAGCCGGCCAATTCAGCTGAGGCGCTGACGCAGGCGCAGCACATCATGAACCGCGTGGACATTCCGAGAGGCATGGTGCGCGACTACTCGAAGACGACCAAGGGACCGGTTGCCGGCGACTACACGCTCTGGACGGTTTTCCGCGACCACGCCAATCTGGTCTACTACTGGAAGACGTATGACCACCCCAACCTGCGCGCTATCGATCTGACGAAGATCGATTTCAGCAAAGGGCAGTCAATTCGTCAGTGGGCTATTACAACTTCGCAGCCTGCGGCTGAGATGATCGACTCCAAGGATCTCAAGCCGGCCAAGCTGCAATGATTGGCGACAGACCATGATCGCTTCGGACCCTATCAGTCGGAAGCGTGAATCATCGGTCTAAGAATAAAGGGTAGAGCCGATCGGCCGAAGGTGATTCGGAGAAAAGCGATCGCGCTCGGGACTTGCTTCGCAGTAGACGCCGGAGGGCAACAGTAGCGCTGTTGCCCTCCAGGTGTGCTGTTGCACCCGTTCCCTTGCCGTCCAAACGCCTCTAAATTCGATTGCGAATCACTGGCAGCGGTTTTCCTGCCGGAGACAAGCGCTTTCCGGAGGTGTCTGTATGAAGGCTCTGCGGCTCAGACTGGCCGTTGCTGCAGCGGCATTTTTCATCGTGACGCCGATGGCGATGCCGGCAAACGCAGCTATCAAATGCCGTGACGGCAACCAGAACATCTCCGGCAACTGGACGCCGACGCCCTATTGTCAGGACAAGCTGCTGTTTGAAGTGGCCAACTCGCGCGGCTTCAAAACCTCGTTCGCGGCGATCCGCAACAATCCCAACCACAAGAAAGAGCTTTGCCGCTTTCTGTTCACCGATATTCGCGTCGAGATGACGTGCCTGGACGCAGGTGTGCCGGGCTTCATTGGCGGCGGACGCTGAATCCGGACGAATGCGTTGAACCAATTCGCCCATTGATCATTGCTGCATGGCGCATCGACGTGCCGCGGTTATCGCTCCGGTTCCGAGTTAGTTGATGGCCCCTGAAGCAGCAGGCGTTCGGCATCTGAAATGATCTGAGCGTGATCGAAGGCGAGCTGCAGTTCGCGCCAATTCGCAACCCACTCGGCACTGGCGGCATCATCGCCGCCCTTCACGGGTGTGTTTCTTGTCTGGGTGAGGTAGGCGACCGAGCAGGTATGCCCGCGCGGGTCGCGCTTCGGATCGGAATAGACACCGACCAGACGTAGCTGGTCGACAGGGATCTCAAGGCCCGTTTCTTCGTGTAGTTCGCGGCGGCACGCATCATCGACACGCTCGCCGATGTCGACGAAGCCGCCGGGAAGCGCATATCCACCACGGAACGGTTCGTTGGCGCGTTGAATTAGAAGAACGCGTCGCTGGTCGTCAAAAACGACACAATCGGTCGTCAGAGCGGGTGTCGCGGGGAAAGCCATTGGTCGATACTCTTTCAAGAAGCGGGTCAAAAGGCGGTTTCTGGCTGTTTCGCGGTGACAGGCAGCAGCCCGATCCCAATTCTACCTTGCCGCAGATTGGCGGGCGTGACGGAAGCTTGTCCCTGCTGCGTCGGGCTGTTCCCACTTTGCCTAAGGCGCTGCGGCATTTAAAAAAGGGCAGCGTTCAAGAGGAAGCTGCAGCGCGTGAGACAGAACAAGACCTACCGATCCGGGCCCCGGCCGTGAAGACGCCTGATGAACCGAAGGCTGTCGCAGCCGAAGTCGCCGTCGAACCGCAGGCTCAGCCACGCCCTGCTGAGGCCGCTAGCGAAACGCGGCTGGCACCTGATCCGTTCACAGCGGTGCTACCGGCGCTGGCTGCACTGGGCGCAATTGCTTCCATTGCCACGATCAACTGGGCGGCGCAGGAGCGCACACCGGATCGCAGCCGTTCCAAGCGCAAGGCGGCCACCGCGTTGCGGGATCTTGAAACCTGCTGTCTTGGGCTGCTGGAGATCTTTCGGCGCTTCCAACGCAATCCGCGCCTTTTCGCGGGCGAAGGCGCCCCGGCATCTTCACCGTTGAAGTTCGGTGTGCATGGACCGCGCGTTGGCCCCGATGCGGCACGGCTTTTTCAGCAGCTCATCAATGATGTGGCATCGATGCTGGTGCTGGCTTCCCAGAACGCCTTTGACGTGATGTCGGCGGTTGAGGATGGAGAGATCGAGGCACCGGAAGAGCTGTTCTATGGCTTCGGTGAACAGCAGGATCGGCTTAATCAGCTGATCCAATCGCGCGCGACGCTGAAGACGTCGGTGGACACCGGTGCCGACGTGGCTGCGCGGCTGACGCTTCTGGTGCGTGAACTGAAGCGCTGCCGGCCGGAATAGCCAACTCTGCGGGTCAGGTTTTTGCTACTAAAACGCGACGCCAGCGAGCGTTGACATCAGCGTTTGCGGTGCGTCATGTGGGGCTGACGGGTGTGGCATTTGCCGACAGCAGGAAAGCCCCAATAATATGGTCCACTTCACACTCCCCAGAAACTCCAAGGTCCAGCGCGGAAAGACCTGGAACCAGCCGGAAGGCGAGGGGTCGTGGAAGGAGTTCCAAATCTATCGCTGGAACCCGGATGACGACGAGAACCCGCGGGTCGACACCTATTGGGTGGACACCGACCGCTGCGGTCCGATGGTGCTCGACGCACTTATCAAGATCAAGAACGAGATCGATTCCACGCTGACCTTCCGGCGCTCGTGCCGTGAGGGCATTTGCGGTTCGTGCTCGATGAATATCGACGGCACCAACACGCTTGCGTGCCTCAAGGGGTATGACGACGTCAAAGGTCCGGTGCGCGTCTACCCGCTGCCGCATATGGAAGTGGTGAAGGATCTCATCCCGGATCTGACCAACTTCTACGCGCAGCACCGGCTGATCGAACCGTGGCTGCAGACCGATACTCCGGCGCCGCCCAAGGAGTGGCGTCAGTCGCATGCCGATCGGCAGAAGCTTGACGGTCTGTACGAGTGCATCCTGTGCGCGTGCTGCTCAACGTCGTGCCCAAGCTATTGGTGGAACCAGGATCGCTATCTCGGTCCGGCCGCGCTTTTGCAGGCATTCCGCTGGGTTCAGGACTCGCGCGATGAGGCGACCGGCGAGCGGCTGGACAATCTGGAAGATCCATTCCGGCTCTATCGCTGCCACACGATTTTGAACTGCACCAAGGCTTGCCCGAAGGGTCTCAACCCCGCCAAGGCGATTGCGGAGCTGAAGAAGCTGATGGTCGAGCGTCGCGTCTGATAGTCAGGCGGTACGCGCCTTTTCTTTATTCCTCGCGCCCACCATCGCGAGCAGGCAGTAGCCGCAAGGCTGCTGCCTTTTTTGTTGGCGGCATGCATGTGCGCAGTCGGGCCGCGATCCGTGATGGCGCGCATCATCACGCGCGCAGCGCCTGCATGCCGACTGGCCGCCGACGCGGACAGCAACAGCCGCAGGGAAAGCGCGGTGGTCGGATGGTCAGTCAGCGCACCCGCGGGCGCGGCCTGTGTGTTGGCGCTCCTTCGCTGCCGGAATGGCTGAACCTGGCCGCAAAGCCTTAGTTTTCGGCGTTTTTGCTCGCTATCTTGGTCGATATTGCAGCGCAGCATAGGGGCATTTCTGCGGGCCATTTCGGCCTCAGCGCCCCTTCAATCGCCCGCCTATTTCAGGCCAATTCAAGTCCATACGAGAATGGCAAAAGGGGGCTTTTCGCCGGCCGTAAGAATGGCTGAAACGGCTATTGCCGGTTAATGGCGCAATGGGCCGATGTTTCAATGATGGTTAATGCAACTTAATTGTGTTTTGAGCGGCTTTTCCGCAGCTGACGGCGCGGCCGTCCATGGAGCTGGCCCGGCGATATCCCGATCGGCAAAAAAATAAGACCGGAGCAGCGGGTGCTGCCACCGGTCTTTGACAGGTGTTGAAGGCTGAGGTCGGCTTGTTGGCCAAGCCTTCACCTTCGCGCGGTACGAGGGGAACTGGCGCGTATTCCTTGTCTGATGCCTGAATTAGGCAGCAGCAGCGGCCCGACGGGTCTTCTTGGCAGCAGCCGGCTTGCGGGCAGCGGTCGTCTTACGGGCAGTGGTCTTGCGAGCAGCAGCAGCAGGCTTACGAGCTGCAGCGGCCTTGCGGACAGCCGGCTTGCGAGCGGTGGTTGCCTTAGCAGCAGCCGGCTTACGGGCAGCAGCCGTCTTGCGAGCAGCGGCGGGCTTACGGGCAGCAGCCGTCTTGCGGGCGGCGGCGGGCTTACGGGCGGCAGCCGTCTTGCGAGCAGCGGCGGGCTTACGGGCGGCAGCCGTCTTGCGGGCAGTGGCGGATGCCTTGCGAGCCGTCGTCTTGCGGGCTGCGGCTGGCTTCTTCGCTGCAGCGGTGCGAGCGGCAGGAGCCTTCTTCACTTTGCGAGTAACTGCTTTCTTGACCATTGGAGTTCTCTCTATCTGGCGTCGTTGTTTCTATCTCTCTCAGTCCGAATCACTCGAACTAAAAAAATCATGTGCAAGTTCGAACATTTTGTTGACACGAAATTGCAAATTGAAAGCTAACGCATGCGCATTCAATCGCATGTGTTGCGTGAAATCATCATTTTTCTCGTATTTCGAATGCCATGCGCCATTGAGTGAAGACTCTTGTTGCAGTTTTCGTCGTGCAAACGCTTCGCGCTTCGACAACACAATGCGCATCAAATGACGTCGCGCCGACGCAGATCGGTGTTTGTTTTGACGATGCGTGATTGCAGGTCGAGCACCGCCATCATGAAGCCGAAGCGATCGTCGACCGCCTCCGCAAGCAGTGAAAAATAGTTCGGGCTGCGAGGAACAATCTCGCCAACGATCTCGCCGTACTCGAACCGAAGGTCAGCGTCGTAGTGTTTGGCGATGGATCGCATCTTGGCGTTGTCGGCGAGGCAGACCAGACGCAGGTTTCTAACGCCGCGGTTGCGGGCGGCGCGGATCACGCGTCCCATCAGTTCGGTGCCGATGCCGTGTTCCTGTAGAGGTTGTTCGACGGAGAATGCCGCTTCGGCATCGAGACCCCAGACAGAGCCTATCGTCTTCAGTTCGGCGGCCGCCCTCACCTCGTCGCCGTCGAACAGGCCATAAACGACGTTCCCAACATCGCCGATGTCGTGTGCGTACTTCTCGATGAATGAGTCCGATACCGCATGGGCAAAGCGCATATGGCGGCTGGCAGCGTCGAGCCGCAGCAGATGATCGCGGAACTTACGCGCCTCGCTGGGCCACAGTTTACGGATGGTGCCTGGGTTTACTCGGCCGGTTTCCATCACACTACCTCTGCTCCAATGCGTGCAGGTTCTGAAGGTCATAGCGGTTTCGCAAATCCGGTATGCTGCCGGATGACTTGATTTACGCGCCGTCGACGCTTCTACTGCGCCGCACAAATATGCGATCGATGATGGTGTTTTTCCATTCCTGCCCGTTAGCCAGATCTGGTGGGGCCCCGTGTTATCGATCAAATCGGCTTGGTGACATTCCGACGCGGCGCGCAATTTCGCGCCGCTCGTGGATGCGGAGAATTTGAGGCGAATGACCGCTTTTCCGTTGGAGCAACTGCAGGCGAAGGTTCGTGCGGGCTTGTTGGAGGCCGATCCGGCGCAACTTGCCGTTGCCGAACTACTGGACCGGCTTGCGCGCCAATTGCGGGACTGGAAGCCGGAGCGCCGCGGGCCGTTGGCGTTTCTCCGGCGCGGGAAGCAGGCGTCGCCGCCGCGCGGGCTCTATGTCCACGGCGAGGTCGGGCGCGGCAAGACGATGCTGATGGACCTGTTCTATAATTCCGTCAGCTTCGCACCCAAGCGGCGCAGCCACTTCCATGAGTTCATGGCGGACGTACATGAGCGCATTGCGGTGGCGCGGCGTACGCATCCGGGCGACCCGATGCCTGTGGTGGCCGAAAGCATCGTCAGCGAGGCGCGGCTGCTGTGTTTCGACGAGCTGCAGGTAACTGACATTGCAGATGCCATGATCCTGGGCCGTCTGTTCGAACATCTGTTCGCCAGCGGTATCGTCGTCGTCGCCACATCGAACTCAACGCCCGCAACCCTCTATGAGAGGGGCCTGAACCGCCAGCTGTTCCTGCCGTTCATCGCCTCGGTTGAAGCGCATATGGATGTTGCGGAGCTACAATCGGCCCGCGATTACCGGCTGGAGCGACTTGCGGGACTGCCGCTGTACTTCTGTCCTGCCGACGATCGCGCATCGGCGGAGCTCGATGCCCATTGGGATCGGCTGACGGGGCATCAGTGCGGGTGTGCTGAAACGCTGGACGTGAAGGGACGGCAGCTCCGGGTGCCGCAGGCGGCCATGGGCATCGCCCGGTTTTCGTTCCACGACCTGTGCGAAGCGCCGTTGGGTACGGTGGACTATCTTCGGCTGGCGCACACGTATCACACGGTGGTGGTGGACGGCATTCCGAGGCTGGATCGGGACCGGCGCGAGGTTTCCCGACGCTTCATCAATCTGATCGACACGCTGTACGACAATAAGGTGTGCCTGATCGCGTCGGCTGCGGCAGAGCCCGAGGCCCTGTGTGAAGACCCGGTCACCGCCAAGGTTTTTGAGCGGACGGTTTCCCGCCTGATGGAGATGCGAAGCGCCGACTATGTCGCTTCGCGGGGCGCGACGCGGGATGGCGATGGCATTGCAGCGGGCCAGGCCGAGGGCTGAGACGGCGAATGGCCCCTTCGCTCTCGTGCAGGCGGTTGGGGTGAGGGAGCTGTCAGCGGACGACGGGACCATCAGGCAACGCAGGCCGTCGGATGCATGCCCGCAGGATGATCAGCGTGCCTTGTTGTCTGGCTCAGGCTCCGCTGCCGGTGCGATCGGCGTAATGGAGCCCGTCTCCGGCGGTGCCGCCGCTACAGTGTCGCCAATGCCGAACGTCCGCCCGTTTTCCGCATCGGGCGCCACTTCAGCTTGGGTTGAACTGTCCGTGTTGGCATAAACTTCGGTTGCCGGCCGCGCGCCATATAGTGTGACCGCGCCTTCAATGTCGCCCGGTTGCAGGCCCTGGTGACGCTCATCATAGCGATAGGACATGAGCTGGCCGGAAGCGCTCGGATGGTCGAGCCCGATCGCATGGCCGATTTCGTGGGCCATGGTGTAGCGCAGGTCATAAACCTGAAGACGGCCATCGAAGCCGATCTTCCACGGCTGCTCCGGGTTGAGGCAAATGAGCGAACGGCCGATGGTTTTGTTGGTGGCCGGTTGATCTGCGTCGCCTGAGCTGCCGCTTGCCGCTGCGGATGCCGTTGTCAGGCCGCCATTGTCCGTCGCGCTGGCTTTCAGCGCCACGTTGGTGAAAGCGCGGCCGACGGGGTCGGCCTGTGCGCCGATGAGAATGTTGGCTTCGGCAGGATCGCTGGTTTCGCGGAACGTGAGGTTGGCAACCTTCTCCCACATGCGGAAGGCTTCAGCGGTTTCGTTGCGGAAGTCGCGCTCGGCGATGCCCGAGTGTGCATAGGCGACGGCAGCCGGCTGCATGCGCGCGCAGTTTCGTGCGCCCTCGGAGGTGATCGGCTCGGTGACGAAGGCGTAGGTGATCGTTGCACCACTGCCGAGCACCGGCGTGTGCCATCGCACCGACTTCTGCTCCATGTCGAGCAGGCGGAAGCCAAGATATGTCGAGCCGTCTCCGGCAAAAGCGGACGCTGCGACGAGCAGCGCCGTGCCGCCGGACAACGCGCCAATAAATGACGGTCGCAATTCCCCTCCCAATCCAGTGCAGCGCACTGGCTCAGGTTCCTCCAAAGACCAGGAAAAGCTTCCGCCAGCTTTTTTGCGGCGCACCCAAAAAGTACTGGGAAGCTTAGCTAATGTCGGGCTTTCCCTGCTCTGAGGCCTAGTCTAAACGTACTCGTGACGGAGTTGTGGCGTCCCGTTGGCACTGCGGGTGTTCGCCACACAAATCAATTTCCTAAGATAAAGAGGGAGCTTGCATCGCATGGCGCGGACTAAGATCGCCTTGATTGGCGGCGGCATGATCGGAGGGACGCTCGCCCACCTGATCTCCTTGAAAGAGATGGGTGATGTCGTGATCTTCGACATTGCGGAGGGTATGCCGCAGGGCAAGGCCCTCGATCTGTGCCAGTCCGGCGCGGTTGAAGGCTCCGACTCCCAGCTCAAGGGCACCAATGCCTATGCCGACATCGAAGGTGCCGATGTCTGCATCGTGACCGCCGGTGTGCCGCGCAAGCCCGGCATGAGCCGCGACGACTTGATCGGCATCAATATCAAGGTGATGGAGCAGGTTGGCGCCGGCATCAAGAAGTACGCCCCCAACGCATTCGTCGTCGTTATCACCAATCCGCTCGATGCCATGGTGTGGGCGCTGCAAAAGGCTTCGGGCCTGCCACGCAACATGGTTGTCGGCATGGCTGGCGTGCTGGATTCGTCGCGTTTCCGTCATTTCCTGGCGACGGAGCTTGGCGTTTCGGTTGAAGACGTCTCGGCGTTCGTGCTGGGCGGCCATGGTGACGAGATGGTGCCGCTGGTGCGTTATTCGACGGTTGCCGGCATTCCGCTGCCGGACGTCGTCCGCATGGGCTGGATGCGTCAGGAGCGCCTGGATGAGATCGTCGATCGGACCCGCAAGGGCGGTGGCGAGATCGTCGCCCTGCTGAAGACCGGCTCGGCCTACTATGCTCCGGCTGCCTCGGCGCTGGAAATGGTCGACAGCTATCTCAAGGACAAAAAGCGCATCCTGCCCTGTGCCGCATACCTTAATGGCGAATACGGTGTTAAGGGGCTCTATGTCGGCGTGCCGGTGATCCTTGGAGCAGGCGGCGCAGAGCGTATTGTTGAGATCGATCTCAACGCCGCTGAGCGCGCCATGTTCATCAAATCGGTGGAATCGGTGAAGGGCCTCGTCGACGCCTGCACCCAGATTGCTCCGCAACTCGGAGCCTAAGCTCCAAGCAGGCTTTAATATTATAACGCGACGCAGGACTATCGAATGAACATCCATGAGCATCAGGCCAAAGAACTGCTGGAGCAGTTTGGCATTCCGGCACCCAAAGGCTTCGTTGCCTTCAACGTGAAAGAGGCAGGCGAGGCTGTGCAGCGCCTTCCCGGTCCGGTTTACGTCATCAAGGCACAGATCCACGCCGGTGGACGCGGCAAAGGCCGTTTCAAGGAAGCTTCGGCTGGCGAAAAGGGCGGTGTGCGCATCGCCAAGTCGCGCGAGGAAATCGAGCAGGCCGCCGAGCAGATGCTGGGCGCCACGCTGGTGACCGAGCAGACCGGCGCTGACGGCCGCGTCGTCAACCGCGTCTACGTGACGGAAGGCGTCGACATCGACCGCGAGCTTTATCTCTCGGCGCTGGTCGATCGCGCCACCTCGCGCATCGCGTTCATCGCCAGCTCTGCCGGCGGTATGGACATCGAGCAGGTCGCGCACGATACGCCCGAGAAGATCATCTCGGTGTCGATCGACCCGGCCAGCGGCTATCAGGCATTCCACGGCCGCCGCATCGCCTTCGCGCTTGGCCTTGAAGGCAAGCAGGTCGGCCAGTGCGTGAAGCTGATCGGTGATCTCTACAAGCTGGTGCTCGACAAGGACATGAGCATGCTGGAGATCAACCCGCTGATCGTTACCAAGGGTGGCGAGCTTTCATGTCTCGACGCCAAGTTCAGCTTCGATTCCAATGCGCTCTACCGTCACCCCGACGTGATGGAAATGCGCGACCTGACGGAAGAAGATCCGGCCGAGGTCGAGGCTTCGAAGTATGACCTCTCCTATGTGAAGCTCGACGGTTCGATCGGCTGCATGGTCAACGGTGCCGGTCTCGCCATGGCGACGATGGACATCATCAAGCTGTGCGGCGAGGAGCCCGCGAACTTCCTCGACGTCGGTGGCGGCGCCTCCAAGGAAAAGGTGCAGGCCGCATTCAAGATCATCCTTTCGGACCCGTCCGTGAAGGGCATCCTGGTCAACATCTTCGGCGGCATCATGCGCTGCGATATCATCGCGGAAGGCGTTGTGGCAGCTGCCCGCGAGATGGAAATCACGGTGCCGCTCGTTGTGCGCCTTGAGGGCACCAACGTTGAGCTGGGCAAGAAGATCCTGGCCGAGAGCGGCCTCAAGATCACCCCTGCCGACAACCTGGGCGACGCGGCGGAGAAGATCACCGCTGCAGTCAAGGAAGCCGCTTGAAATCGAACGGTTGAGCCGGGGCGCGGGTCATCTGCGCCTCAGTTCGATTGAGCTAATCGCCCAGATAAGTCTGTCTCAATGCAGAGAGAATATGGGCCTTAAACAGGGCGGCAGAGCGCAGTAGAGCTCGGTCGCAACAGGCGACGACGACATGGCAATTCTTGTAGACAAAAACACCAAAGTCATCTGTCAGGGCATTACCGGTGCCCAGGGCACGTTCCACACCAAGCAGGCGAAAGCCTACGGCACGCAGATCGTTGGCGGCGTAACGCCCGGCAAGGGCGGCTCGAAGCATCCCGACGCCGAGCTGGCCGATGTGCCGATGTTCAACTCGGCCGCCGAGGCTCGCGCGGTCACCGGCGCTGACGCGACATCTATATATGTGCCGCCGCCGTTCGCGGCTGACGCCATCCTTGAAGCCATCGATGCGGGCTTCCCGTTCATCGTCGCCATCACCGAGGGCATCCCGGTGCTGGACATGGTCAAGGTGAAGCGTGCGCTGACGGGTTCGGGCTCGCGCCTGCTCGGTCCGAACTGCCCCGGCATCCTGACGCCGAACCAGTGCAAGATCGGCATCATGCCAGGCAACATCTTCAAGCCAGGCCGCGTCGGCATCGTGTCGCGCTCCGGCACGCTGACCTATGAGGCGGTGAAGCAGACGTCCGACGTCGATCTCGGCCAGTCCACGGCCGTTGGCATCGGCGGCGATCCGGTGAAGGGCCTTGAGTTTATCGAGGTGCTGGAGCTGTTCCTCGGCGATCCCGATACGGACTCGATCATCTTGATCGGTGAAATCGGTGGCTCGGCTGAAGAAGAAGCCGCTGAGTTCATCAAGTCGGAAGCCAAGAAGGGCCGTTCCAAGCCGATGGCTGGCTTTATCGCCGGTTCGACCGCACCTCCGGGACGCCGCATGGGCCACGCAGGCGCCATCATCTCGGGCGGCAAGGGCAAGGCTGAAGACAAGTTCGAAGCAATGCGCTCGGCAGGCATAGCGATTGCGCCGAGTCCATCCGCCCTTGGTACGACGCTTCTGGGCGCGATCAAAGGCTGATCGAGCTGGAAAGCCTCTAGAATTGGCGTATGCTGCACTGCATATAATTTGTCAGTGCAGCCGGCGCCAATAACCTTGAATTTGGCATTGCGCGCCAACCTATGCTGCATCGACAGTTGTTGAGAGCAGCAAATGGCGCGCAATCCACTCAATGAAGCTTTTCTGCGGACATCCTTCCTCGGCGGCGCAAACGCGGCCTATGTGGAGGAGATGCAGGCCGAGTACGAGCGTAACCCCGGCTCGGTAAGTGATGAGTGGCGGCACTTTTTCGATAGCCTCAAGGAAGAGCACGCCGGCGCCCGCGAGGCCGAGCGTGGTCCTTCGTGGGGGCTGCCAGCACCGGAGCTGCTGGAAAACGGCAGCGATGAACTCGTCAGTGCGCTAGCCGGCGAGTACGAGGCGACCGAGCGCTCCATCCGCAACGGTATCCAGGCCAAGGCCCATCAGATGGGCTTTGAGATGTCTCCGGCCGCTTCGTTGCGGGCGACGCAGGATTCCATCCGCGCCCTGCAGCTGATCCGCGCTTACCGCGTGATGGGCCATCTGGCCGCCGACCTCGATCCGCTGGGGCTGGCCGACCGCAAGGTGCACCGCGACCTCAAGCCGGAAACATACGGTTTCACTGACGCCGATCTCGACCGGCCGATCTTCATCGATCGCGTGCTGGGCCTTGAGACAGCAACGATGCGCCAGATCCTGCGCATCCTGCGCCGCACCTACTGCCGGCACATCGGCGTGCAGTACATGCACATCACCAGCCCGACGCAGCGGGCATGGATCCAGAACCGCATTGAGGGCGACGAGAAGGACATCCGCTTCACGCCCGAGGGCAAGCGCGCCATTCTCAACAAGCTGATCGAGGCCGAGACCTTCGAGAAGTTCTGCGAGGTGAAATACACCGGCACCAAGCGCTTCGGCATCGACGGCGGCGAGGCGATCGCGCCGGCGCTGGAGCAGATCATCAAGCGCGGCGGCCAGCTCGGGGTGAAGGAAATCATCATCGGCATGGCCCATCGCGGCCGGCTCAACGTGCTCGGCAACGTGATGGCCAAGCCGCATCGCGCCATTTTCCATGAGTTCAAGGGCGGTTCGTTCAAGCCTGACGACGTGGAAGGCTCGGGCGACGTCAAATACCACCTCGGCGCGTCGTCGGATCGTTCGTTCGACGGCAACGACGTGCATCTTTCGCTGACCGCCAACCCCTCGCATCTTGAGATCGTCGATCCTGTGGTGCTGGGCAAGGTGCGCGCCAAGCAGGATCAGCGCGGCTGCAAGACCGGCGAACGTACGCCTGTGATGCCGTTGCTCATCCATGGCGACGCAGCGTTCGCGGGGCAGGGCGTGGTGGCCGAATGCTTCGGGCTATCCGGACTGAAGGGGCACCGCACCGGCGGCTCGATCCATTTCATCATCAACAATCAGATCGGCTTCACTACCAATCCACGCCACTCGCGCTCATCGCCCTATTGCTCGGATGTGGCGAAGATCATCGAAGCGCCGATCTTTCACGTGAACGGCGATGACCCTGAAGCGGTGGTGCATGTCGCCAAGATCGCGACCGAGTTCCGGCAGAAGTTCCAGAAGCCGGTTGTCATCGACATGTTCTGCTATCGGCGCTACGGCCACAACGAGGCCGACGAGCCGATGTTCACACAGCCGTTGATGTACAAGGCGATCAAGGGACATCCGACCGTCACGGAAATCTACGCCAACAAGCTGGACGAGGAAGGCGTTGTTCCGCGCGAGGAAAGTCAGCAGATGCAGGCTGCCTTCCGCACCCATCTGGAGCAGGAATTCGCAACCGCTGACGGCTTTCTGCCTAACAAGGCGGATTGGCTGGATGGCCGCTGGTCGGGCATGGGCGTTGCGGGCGATGACGAACGTCGCGGCGAAACCGGCGTTGATCTTGAGCGTCTGCGCATCATCGGCCGGCGCATCACATCTATTCCGCCCGACTTCAACGCCCACAAGGTGGTGCGCCGTCTGCTGGATCGCCGTCGGGAGATGGTCGACAGCGGCACCGGCATCGATTGGGCAATGGCGGAGCATCTGGCGTTCGGCTCGCTGCTGAATGAGGGTGTCCCCGTACGTCTTTCGGGGCAGGATTCAGAGCGCGGCACGTTCTCGCAACGCCATTCGGTGCTGATCGATCAGGACACCGAGCGCCGCTGGACGCCGCTGAAGCATGTGGCGAACGATCAGGCCAGGTTTGAAGTCATCAACTCGATGCTGTCCGAAGAAGCGGTGCTAGGCTTCGAGTACGGCTATTCGCTGGCTGAGCCGAATGCGCTGGTGATGTGGGAAGCGCAGTTCGGCGATTTCGCCAACGGCGCGCAGGTGGTGTTCGATCAGTTCATTTCGTCGGCCGAGCGCAAGTGGCTGCGTATGTCCGGCCTCGTGTGTCTGCTGCCGCATGGCTATGAAGGTCAGGGGCCAGAGCATTCTTCCGCGCGGCTGGAGCGCTATCTGCAACTTTGCGCCGAAGACAACTGGCAGGTGGCTAACGTCACGACGCCTGCAAACTACTTCCATATTCTGCGCCGGCAGATGAAGCGCAAGTTCCGCAAGCCGCTGATTCTGATGACGCCGAAGTCATTGCTGCGCCACAAGCGCGTGGTGTCGAACCTTGATGAGATGGGGCCGGGCACCAGCTTCCATCGCCTGCTGTGGGACGATGCGCAGCGCGCGCATGATGGAAAGATCAAGCTGGTGCCGGACAACAAGATCCGGCGCGTGGTGATGAGCACGGGCAAAGTCTATTACGACCTTTACGATGCGCGTGAGGCGCAAGGCATCGATGATGTCTATCTGCTGCGGGTGGAGCAGCTCTATCCGTTCCCGGCGCGCGCGCTGATGAATGAGCTTGGCCGCTTCCCGAACGCGGAGTTTGTGTGGTGTCAGGAAGAGCCGCGCAACATGGGCGCGTGGAGCTTCATCGAACCGAATATCGAGTGGGTGCTGGAGCGGATCGAGGCGCAGCATCGTCGCCCGACATACGCAGGGCGACCAGCGTCAGCATCGACGGCGACAGGGCAGCTTTCCAAGCACCTCAACGAACAGAAGACACTGGTGCAGGCGGCATTGACGGGCGGCTCAAGCTGAGCGGCCGTTATGCTAATGATGGATCGCGCCTAGCCTGCCGATGCGTTTATTCTGAGCAAAGAAATCACATCGGGCGCGGCGCCCGGAATTAAGCGAGAGGGACGATGGCAACGGAAATTCGTGTTCCGGCTCTGGGCGAGAGCGTAACCGAGGCTATCGTCGGCAAGTGGTTCAAGAAGCCGGGCGACGCGGTGAAAGTTGACGAGCCGCTGGTTGAGCTTGAGACCGACAAGGTAACGGTTGAGGTTCCCGCGCCGACGGCCGGAGTGCTGGGCGATCACGCCGCGAAGGAAGGCGAGACGGTTGCGGTTGGCGCGTTGCTCGGTCTGATCGGTGAAGGCGCCGGGGCGTCGGCCGCCGAGACGAAGAGCGAGCCCAAGAAAGAGAAAAAGGACAAGCCTGCTCCGGCTGCAGCGGCGTCAAATGGTGGCGCCGAGCCGAGCAGGTCATCTGAAGGCGCTGCGCCGCCTAGCCCGGCCGCGCGCAAGCATCTTGCTGAAGCCGGTATCGACGCTGCTGACGTAGCAGGCAGCGGCAAGCGCGGCCAGGTTCTGAAGGAAGACGCTGTGAAGGCTGCGTCGACGGCCGCGGCGGCCCCCGGCACTTCATCGCAAGGCGATATTAAAGCTTCTGCTGCGCCGGCGTTCCAATCCAGCCCCGGACTGGCTCCATCGCGTGCATTTGCGCCGATGCCGGTGCCGGCTCAGAACCTGCGCATCCCATCCACAGCCAACGATGCGGCGCGCGAAGAACGCGTGCGGATGACGCGTTTGCGCCAGACCATCGCGCAGCGGCTGAAGGATGCGCAGAACACCGCTGCAATGCTCACGACATTCAATGATGTCGACATGGGCGCGGTTATGGAGCTGCGCGCGCGCTACAAGGATCTGTTCGAGAAGCGGCACGGCGTGAAGTTGGGCTTCATGGGCTTCTTCGTGAAGGCGTGTTTGCAGGCGCTGAAGGAAATTCCTGCCGTCAACGCCGAGATCGACGGCGATGAGATCATCTACAAAAATTACTACCATATCGGCGTTGCGGTCGGCACCGACCGCGGCCTTGTGGTGCCGGTGGTGCGTGAAGCAGATCGCATGAGCTTCGCTGAGATCGAGGCGCAGATTTCCGATTTCGGTAAGCGCGCGCGCGACGGCAAGCTCTCCATCGATGAAATGCAGGGCGGCACCTTCACCATCACCAACGGCGGGGTTTATGGCTCGATGATGTCGACGCCGATCCTCAATGCGCCGCAGTCGGGCATTCTCGGTATGCACCGCATCGAGGAGCGCGCGGTGGTGCGCGATGGCCAGATTGTGGCGCGGCCGATGATGTATCTGGCGCTAAGCTACGATCACCGCATTGTTGACGGCAAAGAGGCCGTGGCTTTCCTTGTTCGTGTCAAAGAGTGCCTCGAAGATCCGCAGCGTTTTCTGTTGGAGCTTTAGAAGCTATTTCGGCAACGGAACGGCTCTGGAGTCGTGGGAGCTCCCGGCATGGCGGAGGAAGGCACGATTTCTTCGATTGAAGTTTATCTCACGGTGGCAGATGCCAGCGCGGCGCTGGCGTTTTACGAGAAGGCCTTCAGTGCCAAAGTCACCTACAGGGAAATGGCCGAAGATGGCGCGCGTGTGCAGCACGCTGCGCTGTCGGTATTCGGCGGCCACTTCATGCTGTCCGATCATTTCCCCGAGTTCATCTCGGATGTCGCGCCCGGCGCTGCCGAAGCGATGGGCTGCGTGACGGTGCAAGTCAATCTTTCATCGCCGCTGGAAGTGGACGGCGCGGTTGCGCGCGCGGTTGCCGCCGGTGCTGTCGTTACCGCACCGCCCGCCGACACATTCTGGGTGATGCGCTATGCGCGGGTGCGCGATCCATTCGGATACGTATGGGCTTTCAGCGCGCCGCTATCGCTTGGTTCTTGAACGGAGAAGTGCCGTGGCAACCTATGATCTGATCGTGATCGGAGCAGGGCCGGGCGGCTACGTGTGCGCCATTCGCGCCAGCCAGCTTGGAATGAAAGTGGCCATCGTTGAAAAGCGTCCGCGCTTCGGCGGCACGTGTCTCAATGTCGGCTGCATTCCATCGAAGGCGCTGCTGCATGCGTCGGAGCTTTACGACGAGGCCGGACACGCCTTTGCGGACATGGGCATTGAGGTGAAGCCGAAGCTGAATCTGGCTCAGATGCTGGCCTTCAAGGACGACGCGGTGAAGGGCAACACCGAAGGCGTCGCCTATCTGATGCGCAAGAACAAGATCGATCATTTCCACGGCACGGGACGCATCCTCGGCGCCGGCCGTGTCGAGGTGACATTCATCAACGGCGAGCAGCAGGAGGTCGACGCGACGTCGATCGTCATCGCGACCGGTTCGGATGTCGCGCAGCTGCCCGGCATCGAGATCGACGAGAAGGCAATCGTGTCATCCACCGGCGCGCTGTCGCTGGAAAAGGTGCCGAAGCGTCTGGTGGTTATCGGAGCGGGCGTGATCGGGCTGGAGCTTGGTTCGGTGTGGCGGCGACTCGGTTCGGAAGTGACGGTGGTTGAATATCTCGATCGCATTCTGCCGGGGAACGATCTGGAGGTGGCAAAGCAGCTGCAGCGTCTTCTGGAAAAGCAGGGCATGGCGTTCAGGCTGGGCCACAAGGTGACCGGCGTGAAGAAGAACGGCGCGGCGCAGCTCGTGAGCATTGAGCCGGCTGATGGCGGCGACGTCGACACGCTGGCGGCTGATGTCGTGCTGGTGGCGATCGGGCGCGTGCCATACACGCGCGGGCTGGGCCTGAGTGAAGCGGGCGTGCAGCTGGATAAGCGCGGCCGTGTCGAGGTGGATGCGCATTATCAATCGAATGTGCTCGGCATCTACGCGATTGGCGACGTCATCAAGGGGCCGATGCTGGCGCACAAGGCCGAGGATGAAGGCGTCGCGCTGGCGGAACTACTCGCCGGTGAGGCAGGCCATGTGAACTACGGCATCATCCCGGCCGTGGTGTACACCTCACCGGAGGTGGCGAGCGTCGGCAAGTCCGAGGAGGAGCTGAAAGCCGAGGGCGTTGCCTACAACGTTGGCAAGTTCCCGTTCACCGCCAACGGTCGCGCGAAGGCCAACAAGCAGACGGACGGTTTCGTGAAGGTGTTGGCGGACGCGGCAACGGACCGGGTGCTGGGTGTGCACATGGTGGGCGCCAACGCGTCGGAGATCATTGCTGAAGCTGCGGTGCTAATGGAGTTCGGCGGCTCGGCTGAGGATCTGGCGCGCACCTGTCATGCGCATCCGACGCTAACGGAAGCTGTGAAGGAAGCAGCGCTGGCGGTGGAAAAGCGCGCGATCCACATGTGATCGCCCATTTTTGTTCTAGATATGTTCCTTGTATGTGCTAGGCTGTTATCCGTAATCTGAGTGTTACGGGGGTTTTATGGGACTGCAAGGCTTTGCTCCGCAAAAGAATGTTGAGCGCATCCCGGCTGTGTATTGGCCGGGCGTGAGCGGGGCGCTTCATTTGCACTGGGCGTTTTCGTGTCTGGAGCTGCCGCCTTTCGCGGCTGGGCATTTCAACTACGTGTTCGTCCGCAGTATGCCGGATGGAGAGCGCGCGCCGCTTTTCATCGGTGAAACGGCAAATTTCATCGAGCGGATGCAGAATCACGAGCAGTGGCGAAACGCGATCTGCATGGGCATGAATGAGGTGCACGTCAATCTGTCGGCCGACAGTTTCTGGGGCCGACGATTGATCGAGAGCGATCTGCTGCAGACGCACAGACCACCCTTGAACCGAGGCTGATCGGATATGCTGCGCTGCGCAGCATGTCAGACGCATTGACGCCGGAGCGGGGGCTCGCGCGCGATTGCGCGTCCCCTAACCGGCACTTGCGGCCAGGTGCGGTGAGGAGAACCCGCGATGAGCCGCAGGACGTCGAGCGCGAAGCAGCGCCCGCGAATGGGTACAGGGCTGCTTTGGGCTACTCGACCTTGGTGACGGTGTAGCCATTGCGGCGCAGGATCTCGACGAAGCCGTCATCGCCGGGAAGGTGCAGCGCGCCAATAGCAACGAACAGCCCGCCCTTTTCCAGCAGCGGTTCGGCAACGGCGTGCATCTTCTGGTTCCGCTCGACGATGAGCTTCTGCTGGAAGCCGGCGAAGGCTTCATCGCCAATGCCTGCTTCGCGCGCCATCGCGATCTGGAACGGCAGGGCGGCTGCAATCTTGCGCTTGAGATAGAGCTGCACCAGCGTTTCCATCATGTCGTCGGTGCGGTCGGCGAATTTCAGGCTGGCGCGCAGCATGTCGATTTGCTGCTGCTCGGGCACCGATGCCAGCGATTCAATTTGTGCCGGGATGGTCTCCAGACCTACCACGTCAAGACCGGCCTTCTTGCCGATCTCTGCGATCTTCATGTCGAGCACACGCTCGCCCTTCTGCACCTTCTCGCGCTCGCAGTCCGAAACGGAAAGGATCATGGTCACGATCCACGGCTTGAACATCGCGGCGAGATCGCCGGGAAGGCCGGTGCGTCCCATGACGGACTTCACTGTCTCGTATTCGTCCGGTGAGATGAGGCCGTCGAGGCGGCGGCCGTCGGTGTACATCACCAGCGGCGCGGACTGCGCGATCACCGATGCAATTGCGGTCTCGGAAAGATCAGATACTTCAAGCGCAACTTGCTTGGAGGATTTGATTGCCTTCATCACTTTGGGCGACAGATCGTTCACGCGCTTGTCGGTCAGATGCACAGTCCCGAAAAGGTACGAGGCCGGGCGCCCCTCCTTCTCGACCTTCCAAAGCAGACCATCGGCGTTCTTGATATTGGCGGCTTGCGACATCACCCGCTGATGAAGCGTAGGATTTTGCGTCGCTGCTTCGGCAAGCATATCGGTGCCGGCACACTGACCTGGTGCAACAGTGGCGGCTGGTTTCTCAGCGGCGCTGGCAAAGGTCAGCATGGCCGAGGTGGCCAGCATGGCGATAGAAGTTAATAGACGGGCGCGCATGGGGTTTCCCAGATACTGCAAACGATTGGCGGGTCTAGACCCCGCCCTCGCATGGCGAGCCGCAGAATAAAAGAGGCAACATTAGGTCGTTGGGTCTGTTGGTTAGCGCTCCGGCCCCAAAAATCGGGCTTTAGGCGCGCGGATGTGCGACATCGTAGACCGCAAGAAGGCGGTCGCGGTCGACTTCCGTATATGCCTGCGTCGTCGATAGCGATGCGTGCCCCAGCAACTCCTGGATCTGCCGCAGATCGCCGCCCGCTGAGAGCAGATGCGTGGCAAACGAATGGCGCAGCGCGTGCGGTGTCGCCGTGGCAGGAAGATCCATTGTCTCGCGCATCCTCTGCATGGCGAGCTGAATGATGCGCGGTGAAAGCGGGCCGCCTTTCGCGCCACGGAACATCGGTTCGTCAGCGGCCAGAGGATAGGGGCAAAGCGCAACGTAACGCGCAATCGCCTCGCGGATCGCTGGCAAAACCGGCACCAGCCGTTCCTTGCTGCCCTTGCCGACGATGCGGATGACTTCGCGCTCGGGCGTTGGCGCATCGCGCGGCGTCAAGCTCAGCGCTTCCGAAATGCGCAATCCGCACCCATACAACATGAGCAGCACCGCAGCATCGCGCGCGAGCACCCAATCGAGTTCGGCCGAAGCACCGGGCTGCACCACTTCGGCAGCCTTCGCCACAGTGAGCGGCTTGGGTACTGAGTGTGGAACCTTCGGCATTGCGAGCTGAAGGATGGCGCGATTTTGCAGCAGCTTGCGTGCTTCCATCCAGCGGAAAAGCTGCCGGAGCGCCGACAGCGAACGTGCGAGCGAGCGACTGACCGTGCCATTGCGGCGGCGCGCAGCCAGGAAGCCGCGAAACACCTTCAGATCCAGATGCTGCAGATCAGCAATGCAGGGCGGATGCCCAAGCCGATGCGCCAGAAAGTTCAAAAACTGGCGCACATCGCGTGCGTAGGCCTCGATTGTTTTGTCGGATGCATCGCGACCATGACGCAGATGCGTCAGCCAGTCGGCAACGGCGCGTTCAAGGTCGGCACCGAGCGGGAGTTCCGGCGCGATAGTTTCGGCGCTGATATCGGGTGGTGACGTCATCAGGGTGTGATCGCTCGCTGCGGCCGACCGAGCCGCGTGATTTTCCACGCGGTGAAAACTAGCCGATTCGGACCGCAAACGGATGCCTGCGGTCCGTCGCCGGAGGGTCAATGCGGCGGCGTCTCAGTCGAGCGAAACGCCGCGCCGCTTCTCAATCATCGTCGTGGTCATGCAGTTCCGGCCGTACGGAAGCGGCGCGCAGACGCGATTCCAGATTGTCGATACGATCAAGCAGCTGCAACGCCAGCGCGATGCCGGGCACGTTGACGCCCAGGTCGCTCTGCAGGCGTTGTGCCTTTTGAATGCGCACGATGCTGGTGGCGGAAAACCGCCATTGCGGGCCGGCATGGCTGCGCGGTTCGATGACGCCTTCGTCGACCAGCTCCATCACCCATTCGGTGCGAACGCGGCAGGTGCGAGTAAGATCGGCGAGCGTGATCTCTTCCTCGTCGAGAACAATCACGGACTGTTTTTGCTGTTCTGCCATCGATCAGACTCCCAGACTTGCGCGGGGATTGAACGGAAGCTCGCGTTCCATCTCTTTATACAGCTCCTTCGCCTTGTCGCTGTCGGCGGCGGGCGTTTCAATCTTCAGCACCGCGTGCATGTCACCCGGCGGGTTGGACGGGATGCCTTTGCCCTTCAGCCGCATCGTGCGTCCCTTGGTGGAGCCGGGCGGAATCTTCAGCATCACCGCGCCTTCCGGGGTCGGCACCTTGATGCTTGCGCCCAATGCCGCTTCCCACGGCGTGATCGGCAGATCGAGGTAGACATCCTTGCCCTCGACGCGGAAGTGCGGATCCGGTGCAAAGGCAATCTCCAGATAAAGATCGCCGGGCTGGCCCTTACCCATGCCGGGAGATCCCTGTCCCGCAAGGCGAATGCTCTGGCCCTCACGAATGCCCTTCGGGATGGTGATGCTGAGCGTGCGATCTTTCACGGTAACGTGGCCGGTATCATCCAGTTCCGGCACGCGCAGGGTTATCTCGCGCTTGGCGCCGGTGTAGGCGTCGCGCAAATTGATGACCACCTTGGCGTGGTGATCCTCGCCGGGCATATGAAACTCGCGGCGCTGATAGCCGCCGCGGCCCGCACCTGCTCCGGCGCCGCCTGCACCGCCGCGACCTGTGCCGCGCATGCGTTCGCCGAACAGTCCTTCAAAGAAATCGGAGAACTGCGACGGGTCGGCATCGGTGTAGCCGCCGCCGGAAAATTCGAATCCTGCATCCCAGTTTGGCGGCGGGCGGAACTGCTGCCCCTGCTGCCAGTTGGCGCCCAGTTCGTTATATGCTGCGCGCTTCTCGGGGTCTTTCAGGACCTCGTAGGCTTCGCCGGCATCCTTGAACTTGGTCTCGGCATCGGGCTCCTTGTTCACATCGGGATGATAGGTGCGCGCCAGCTTGCGATACGCGCGCTTGATTTCATCCTGGGTGGCGGTGCGCTCGACACCGAGGATTTTGTAGTAGTCTTTGTATTCCATGGAGCCGGTGCTTCCTCCGCGACCTCGACGCAGGGCCGCAGCATAGCTGCCGCCTCTCGCTCAGCGGTTAATCTGTGGTATCGACAAGCATTATTTCCGTCGCTGCGGCTCTGAAACCCGGCGACAGAGAAATGCGCGGCCTTTCTCTCGCGACGCCTTGGGTGTGCCGCCGTTGTTGTTTAGGTAATCGAAAGCTTTGCACCGCGCGCCTTTCGATGGGGGTTCTTGTCGCGCCTATGGACAGTCTGTTTGCGCCTCTTGATGACGAGCCGCGCGGCGCGCCGGTGACGGTGCCCGTGGTGATGGCTGTCGCGCTGGATCAGACTTACGACTACATCGTGCCCGAAGGCGTCGAGGTTGAGCCCGGTTGCTTCGTGCTGGTGCCGTTCGGGCCGCAAACCCGCACCGGTGTGGTGTGGGATCGTCCGGTGGGCGAACCAGGCAAGCCCGTCGATCCGAAAAAGCTGAAAGCTGTCGTTGCGCGGCTCGATGTGCCGCCGCTGCCGGAAATCACGCTGCGCTTCGCGGAGTGGATCGCGAAATATACGCTGGCCCCGCTTGGCATGACGGTGCGCATGATGATGAGCGCGCGCGCTGCGTTCGAGCCGGTGAAGCCGCGCTTTGGCGTTACGGTTGTTGAAGGCGCTGCCGATCCGGGGCGCATGACGCCCGCCCGCCGTAAGGCGCTGGATATCGCGGGCGATGGCGCCATTCGCGCCAAGTCGGCGCTGGCGCAGGAAGCGGGCTGTTCGACTGGTGTTGTCGACGGGCTGGTAGCTTCCGGCAATCTGGTGGAAGTGGCAATTCCGGAAAAGCGCCCGCCGCTGCCCGATCCGCATCATCGCGAGATGGAATTCACGCCGGAGCAGCATCAGGCAGTGCATGCGCTGCGCGCTTCTGTCGATGCGCAGAACTTTTCCGTTACGCTGCTGGATGGCGTCACCGGGTCGGGTAAGACGGAGGTTTATTTCGAGGCCGTTGCGCGTGCGCTGGAGCATGGCCGTCAGGCGGTTATCATGCTGCCGGAAATCGCGCTGACGGATCAGTTCATGCGCCGGTTCCATTCGCGCTTCGGCTGCGCGCCGGTGGAGTGGCATTCGGCATTGTCGGGGCCGGAGCGTGGGCGCGTTTGGCGACAGGCGGCGACGGGTGAAGCGCGCGTTATTGTCGGTGCGCGTTCGGCGCTGTTTCTGCCGTTCAGCGATCTGGGCCTTATCATCGTCGATGAAGAGCACGACGCGGGCTACAAGCAGGACGACCGCGTGCACTATCAGGCGCGCGACATGGCGGTGGTGCGCGGCAACCTCGGCGGCTTTCCGGTGCTGCTTGCATCCGCCACGCCCTCGATCGAAACGCACGTCAACGCGCGTACGGGTCGCTATCGGCATGTGGTGCTGCCGGGGAGATATTCCGGTGCATCGCTTCCCGATATAACGGCAATCGATCTGAAGACAACGCCGCCGGACAAAGGCCGCTGGCTTGCGCCGCCGCTGGTGGAAGCGGTGGCGAATACGCTTGCCGACGGTCAGCAAACACTGCTGTTCCTCAACCGGCGTGGTTATGCGCCACTTACGCTGTGCCGGACGTGCGGGCATCGCATCGAATGTCCGCAGTGCACGGCGTGGCTGGTGGAGCACCGCTTTCGTGGGCGGCTGCATTGCCACCACTGCGGCTTTTCAATTCCGCTACCTGAGAAATGTCCGAAGTGTTCCGAACCCGGATCGCTGGTTGCGTGCGGGCCCGGTGTCGAGCGCGTTGCGGAAGAGGTGGCGGAGCGTTTCCCGGATGCGCGCGTGGCGCTGCTTTCATCGGATCTCGTTCCAGGTCTGACGGAAATGCGCGAGATTATTCGCAGCATTGAAGCAGGCGGCATCGATATTGTTATCGGCACGCAGATGGTTGCCAAAGGCCATCACTTCCCGAACCTCGCAACGGTTGGCATCGTCGATGGCGATCTTGGTTTGGCGCAAGGTGCTGATCCGCGCGCGGGCGAACGCACATTCCAGCTTTTGCATCAGGTGACGGGCCGCGCCGGCCGTGCGCTCACCGAGGGGCGCGGTCTGGTGCAAACGCATATGCCGGAGCATCCTGTGATGGCGGCAATTATTTCGGGCGACCGCGAAGCATTTTTGAATCACGAGATTGCAACGCGCCGCAAAGGTCTGTTGCCGCCGTTTGGGCGCCTGGTAGCGCTCGTCGTTGCAGCGCGCGAGAAGGACGTGGCGCAACAGGTGGCGCGGGAAATTACGCGCCGCGCGCCGCGTTCAGAAAAAATCGAGGTTCTGGGTCCGGCTGAAGCTCCGTTGTCGATCATTCGCGGCAGGCATCGCTGGCGCATTCTGGTGAAGGCGCCGCGCGAGCTGGATGTGCAGGGCTATTTGCGCGCGTGGATGGCGGAGGTGCCGCCGCTGAAGGGTGACGTTCGCGTCTCGATTGACATCGATCCCTACAGCTTTCTTTGACCTGACTGGATTGGCCGTCAAAAAAAGTCGGCATAGTCGCACTCCGATATTTGAAACTCTTATCAGGAACTACAGCATGGGAAGCCTTCAGGTGCTGCGCCGGTTTGCGTTCATTGGGACGCTTGCGGTTCTATTTGTCGACGCGCAGGCGGCCGCTCTTGAGCACCGCAGTTCCGCGCCAAATGCAGCATTGACGTCAGAGACAATCAGCAAGGTCGTCAATGCAATCGCGACTGAGTTGCGCGAGGCGTATGTATTTCCTGACAAGGGTACGCAGGCCGCCAACGCATTGGAAAAATCTCTGGCTGCTGGCGCATATGCGGGAGTGACAGACCCTGCCAAGTTCGCAGCGCAAGTTACAGAGCAACTTAGGGCCGTTACTGAAGACAGCCATATGCGCATGGTGTTCGGATCACCGTTCGGCAACCAGCAACCGTTGGATGGAGCGGCGTTCGAAACGAAACTGCTCGATGGCAATATCGGCTATCTTCGCCTGGCAAAATTTGTTCCGCCCGATGAATTCAAGCCGATGGCGGACAAATCAATGCGTGGCTTGGCCGAAACGCGAGCTCTGCTTGTCGATATGCGTGGCAACGGCGGCGGTCATCCGGCATCGGTGGCCTATCTAGCTAGTTTTTTCTTTGAGCCTGAAACAGCGGTGCCGATGAGCAGCCTCATCTGGCGCGATCGAGGCAAGGCAACATTCCGGACGGAGGAATTTCATACCTCACCGACACCTGTTCGATATGTCGGCAAGCCTGTCTACATACTCGTCGATGCAAAAACCTATTCCGCAGCGGAAGCTTTTGCGTACGACATGCAGACATTGCGGCGTGCGGTCATTGTCGGTGAAAAGACGCGAGGCGGAGCGAATGCGGGCGGCCTGACCGAACTAGACGCCGATCTGTTTGTTGTTGTGCCGGTTGGCAGAGCCGAAAACCCGATCACGCGTAGCAACTGGGGCAATGTGGGAGTGCGTCCGGATGTTGCGGCGGCGGCTGAGGTCGCGGAAGCCACTGCGCTTGCTCTGGCAATGACATCGAAAGATGAACGGCATCAGCCGTGATCGGCGGGAGCCAAAAAAAAGAAATGGCCGGACCTTGGGGGGAAAGGTCCGGCCGGGACTGAGCGCGAGGGTGGCAGCGCCCAGTCGCAATTATCGTTTCATCGTCATGCTTGGACCGATGATTCACGCTGCGGACAGTTAGGATCCGAAGCGATCATGGTCTGGGTCTTGAAACTCGTACGAACGCTGAAACGCATTTCTCCGTGGGGGCGTCGGGTCGTGTTTGAGGGGTGTTAGCTAAGTACGTAAGTACGGGAGCGAAGTTGCCGGGGGCCGAAACCCCCGGCTCGGAGGAGACGTCGCGGATGGCTAGCGACGCGAAGCCTCCGAAGCGATGACACCGAGCATCAGAGCGGCGGCACCGATTGCGATGTACTTTCCGGTGTTGTCCTTCTTGCGGTAGTGGCGGTGATGGTTGTGGCCATAGCCGCGACCGCGATTGTAGTGACCGTGGCCGTAGCCCGGACCGCCGTGGCTGTAGTGCTTGCCACCGCCGTATCCGCCGTGGCGGGGGCCGGCTTCAGCGGCGGTCGTCAGGGTGCCCAGGCTGCCGATGGCGATAGCGGCTGCAGTGGCGACGGCGGTGAACTTGCGAGCGATGGTCATTGTCTTTCCCCTTTGGCCTTCTGGCCTTTGATCTCGGTGCCGGCTGTCCCGCCGACCATGGAAAGCATTCAACACTTTCCGGGCTGAACCCTCTCTGAAGGTGGCATGCAGGTTCTGTTCATCTTGTTCAGGGGGCCAATTGATCGCCAAATGCGGCATTCGGGCGCCTATCCCCCGTTGAAGGGTGGCCCGGTGCATGTTAGAGAACCCGCGCACTTTACAGGTGTGCTGGGGCACGACGTGCTTGCGGCCGCCTACGGTGCGAACTGAATTTCCTCAAAACGGGGGAGGGTGTGGCTGGCCATTTGGCCTGATTGCCCCCGTTTTTGGCTGCCGGCGAGAGCGTTTTCACGTGGCAACGGACAATCATATGACGTCAGGTGTTGCGGGGCGCTATGCCTCGGCGCTGTTTGAATTAGCGCGGGAGCAGGGCGAACTCGACGGTGTCGATGCCGATCTCTCCAAGTTTCAGGGTCTGCTCAACGGGAGCGAAGACCTCAAGCGGTTGGTTAACAGCCCCGCTTTTGCGGCCGAAGATCAGGAGCGCGCCTTGAAGGCGGTGCTCGATTGGGCCTCTGTCGGTGCTACAACCGGCAATTTCCTCAAGGTGGTGGCGCGCAATCGGCGCCTGTCAGCCGCTGAGGACATCATCAAGAATTTCCGCCAGCAGCTTGCCCTTCACCGGGGTGAGATGACGGCCGAAGTACAGTCGGCGGTTCAGCTCAGCGATGAGCAGCTCGCCGAGCTGAAGAATACGCTGAAGGCGTCCTACGGTAAGGATGTGCGGCTGGAAACCAAGATTGACCCCTCGCTGCTTGGCGGCCTGGTGGTCAAAGTTGGCAGCCGTATGTTTGATTCCTCGCTGCGGACGAAGCTCTCAAATCTAAAGGTCGTGCTTAAGGGCGCCTGATCGGGGAGACAGGCTGCGGGATTTCCCTGCGGCCGCTCCTGGAAAAGGGCTCCGGCGCCGCTGGCGCCAGCACGTAACGAAGCGCTGTAAGGGAAGAGGCAAGTGATGGACATCCGGGCCGCAGAGATCTCCTCGATCCTCAAGGACCAGATCAAGAATTTCGGCAAGGAAGCCGAGGTCTCAGAAATCGGCCAGGTGCTGTCGGTTGGCGACGGTATTGCCCGTGTTTACGGGCTCGACAACGTCCAGGCGGGCGAAATGGTCGAGTTTCCCGGCGGCATTCGCGGCATGGCTCTGAACCTTGAGGCTGACAACGTCGGTATCGTTATTTTCGGCGACGACCGTGGCATCAAGGAAGGCGATACGGTCAAGCGTACCGGCGCCATCGTGGAAGTGCCGGTCGGCAAGGGTCTGCTGGGCCGCGTCGTTGACGCTCTCGGTAACCCGATCGACGGCAAGGGCCCGATCGAGTTCACCGAGAAGAAGCGCGTCGACGTTAAGGCGCCTGGCATTCTGCCCCGCAAGTCGGTGCACGAGCCGATGGCAACCGGCCTCAAGGCCGTTGACGCACTGATCCCCGTTGGCCGTGGCCAGCGCGAGCTGATCATCGGCGATCGCCAGACCGGCAAGACCGCCATCATTCTCGACACCATCCTGAACCAGAAGGCGATCAACGCTGCAGCCAAGAGCGACAAGGACAAGCTTTATTGCGTGTACGTCGCTATCGGCCAGAAGCGTTCGACCGTTGCCCAGTTCGTGAAGGTTCTGGAAGAGCAGGGCGCGCTGGAATACTCGATCGTCGTCGCCGCTACCGCTTCGGAGCCCGCTCCGCTGCAGTATCTCGCACCGTTCACCGGCTGCACGATGGGCGAATACTTCCGCGACAACGGCATGCATGCTGTGATCGCCTATGACGACCTCTCCAAGCAGGCCGTTGCTTACCGTCAGATGTCGCTGCTGCTGCGTCGTCCGCCGGGCCGCGAAGCTTATCCGGGTGACGTGTTCTATCTCCACTCTCGCCTGCTTGAGCGCGCTGCGAAGCTGAACGACGACCACGGCGCCGGTTCGCTGACCGCACTTCCGGTCATCGAGACCCAGGCAAACGACGTGTCGGCCTACATTCCGACCAACGTGATCTCGATCACCGACGGTCAGATCTTCCTTGAAACCGACCTCTTCTATCAGGGTATCCGTCCGGCCGTTAACGTCGGTCTGTCGGTGTCGCGTGTTGGCTCGGCAGCCCAGACGAAGGCGATGAAGCAGGTCGCTGGCAAGATCAAGGGTGAGCTGGCGCAGTACCGCGAAATGGCGGCCTTCGCTCAGTTCGGCTCGGATCTCGACGCCGCAACCCAGAAGATGCTTGCCCGTGGTGCACGTCTGACCGAACTCCTGAAGCAGCCGCAGTTCTCGCCGCTGCAGATGGAAGAGCAGGTTTGCGTGATCTTCGCCGGTACGCGCGGTTACCTCGATAACCTGCCGGTTAGCTCGGTTGGCAAGTTCGAGGAGGATCTGCTCCGCCTGCTGCGCACCGACGGCAAGGATATCCTTGAGGACATCCGCTCCAAGAAGGCGCTCTCTGAAGACACCGAGAAGAAGCTTGTCGCATTCGTCGACAAGTTCTCCAAGGGCTTCACCGCCTAATTATCGATTGTGATCCGGGCGCGCCATTAGGGCGCCCCGGGGCCAGCAGGATAAGAAGGAAGGCGCCGCCCGATGGCGAGCTTGAAAGACCTCAGAAATCGCATCTCCTCAGTGAAGGCGACGCGTAAAATCACCAAAGCGATGCAGATGGTTGCCGCGGCGAAGCTTCGCCGTGCGCAGGAAGTTGCAACCGCCGCCCGTCCCTACGCCGAGCGTATGGACCAGATGATCGCCAACCTCGGTTCGCGCGTCACTGATAAGGGTTCGGCGCCGCTCCTGGCCGGCACCGGCCGCGATAACGTCCATCTGATGGTTGTGATGACCGGCGAGCGTGGTCTCGCCGGTGGTTTCAACGGCAACATCTCCAAGCTTGCCCGTCAGGACGCACAGCGTCTCCTCGCTGCCGGCAAGACCGTGAAGATGATCATGGTGGGCCGTAAGGGTGCTGAAGCACTGAAGCGCGAGCTGGGCGAGCATTATATTGATCGCATCGATCTGCGCGCTGTGCGCCAGATTGCATTCGCCAACGCCGATGAGATCGCGCAGAAGCTGCTGCGCCTCTACGAAGCGGGCGAGTTTGATGTCGCGACACTGTACTTCTCGGAGTTCAAGTCGGTCATCAAGCAGGTGCCGACCGCACTGCAGCTCATCCCCGCCAAGCTGCCCGAGGGCAAGGCTGAGGCAGCGGGTGGCGCTGAGGCAATCCACCAGTACGAGCCGAGCGAGGAAGAAGTTCTTGGTGACCTGGTCACCTTGAATATCTCGACTCAGATCTTCCGCGGCCTGCTGGAGAACGTTGCTTCGTTCTATGGCGCGCAGATGAGCGCGATGGATTCCGCAACGCGCAACGCTGGCGAGATGATCAACAAGCTGACGCTTACGTACAACCGTACCCGTCAGGCAATGATCACCAAGGAACTCATCGAGATTATCTCGGGCGCTGAGGCCGTATAAGCGGCTGGCGGGAAGGGATCTGGGGAAACGTCATGGCGTACAGGACGACAGCAACGACCAAGGGGGGGCGCGATGGACGCGCCATCCTCGACGAGTCCAAGCTGGCGCTTGCCATGGCATTGCCCAAGGAACTCGGTGGATCGGGTGAAGGTCACAATCCGGAGCAGCTTTTCGCTCTGGGGTGGTCGTCATGCTTCGGTCAGGCGGTTTTGCTGCTGGCAAAGAAGCACGGTCTTGATGGTCAGGCCGCGCGGGTATCCTGCGCGGTTTCGCTCGATAAGGACGCTACGAGCTTCGGTCTCGCGGCGGAAATTACACTCTCAATTCCCGGCGCCGACCGCGACAAGGTCGAGGCGCTGCTGAAAGAAGCTCACGAAATCTGTCCGTACTCGAAGGCGACGCGCGGGAATATTCCCGTCACGCTGACGGTCGCCTGAAATTCATCTGCTGGAGACGCAAATGGCAAACAAAGTTGGTCGCATTCGCCAGGTTACGGGCGCCGTCGTTGACGTGCAGTTCGACGGTCACCTGCCGGCAATTCTGAACGCGCTTGAGACGAAGAATCAGGGCAACCGCCTTGTGCTCGAAGTCGCTCAGCATCTCGGCGAAAACACCGTGCGCACCATCGCCATGGACTCCACCGAAGGTCTCGTCCGCGGTCAGGAAGTCAGCGACACCGGATCGCCGATCAAGGTTCCGGTCGGTGACGCTACGCTGGGCCGCATCATGAACGTGATCGGTGAGCCGGTTGACGAAGCCGGTCCGATCCAGGGCGCGACCGAAGCTCCGATTCACGCTCCTGCGCCTTCGTTCCAGGATCAGTCGACCGAAGCTGAAATTCTTGTCACGGGCATCAAGGTCGTTGACCTGCTCGCTCCGTACGCCAAGGGCGGCAAGATCGGCCTGTTCGGCGGCGCCGGCGTCGGCAAGACCGTTCTCATCATGGAGCTCATCAACAACGTTGCGAAGGCACACGGCGGTTACTCCGTGTTCGCTGGCGTGGGTGAGCGTACGCGTGAAGGCAACGACCTCTATCACGAGATGATCGAGTCGAAGGTGAACATCGACCCGAAGGAAAACAACGGCTCGACCGCAGGGTCCAAGTGCGCGCTGGTGTATGGCCAGATGAACGAGCCGCCGGGCGCTCGCGCTCGCGTTGCTCTTGCCGGTCTGACCGTTGCTGAGCACTTCCGCGACCAGGGCCAGGACGTGCTGTTCTTCGTGGACAACATCTTCCGCTTCACCCAGGCCGGTTCTGAGGTGTCGGCGCTTCTCGGCCGTATTCCTTCGGCCGTGGGTTATCAGCCGACGCTGGCCACCGACATGGGTGCTCTGCAGGAGCGCATCACCACCACGCAGAAGGGCTCGATCACCTCGGTGCAGGCCATTTACGTTCCGGCCGACGACTTGACCGACCCTGCTCCGGCAACCTCGTTCGCCCACCTTGACGCGACGACCGTGCTTTCGCGTTCGATCGCCGAAAAGGGCATCTATCCGGCTGTGGACCCGCTCGACTCCACGTCGCGCATGCTTGATCCGCGCATCATCGGTGAGGAGCACTATAAGGTTGCTCGCCAGGTGCAGGAAATCCTTCAGCGCTACAAGGCACTGCAGGACATCATTGCAATTCTCGGCATGGACGAGCTGTCTGAGGACGACAAGGTGGCCGTGGCGCGCGCCCGTAAGATCGAGCGCTTCCTGTCGCAGCCGTTCCACGTCGCCGAAGTGTTCACGGGTTCGCCCGGCAAGCTCGTCTCGCTGGCTGACACGATCAAGGGCTTCCAGGGTCTGGTCAACGGCGACTACGATCACCTCCCCGAGCAGGCCTTCTACATGGTCGGCAGCATCGAGGAAGCGATCGCCAAGGCCGAAAAGATGGCTGAAGCTGCCTGATAATTTAACCGGGGCCCCGGCAATCGATCGGGGCCCGATTCAAGGACGACCGTTATGGCCGTTGGAACTTCAGGCGTGCATGAGTTCGGCACCTGCTGCGTTGACCTGCAGGATGCTATGAGCGGCGAGGAGTTCGAACCACTCCTCACCGTGGGCGAGGACGGCGTGCTCTACATGTCCGTTGGCCTGATCGACCTCGACGAAGAGGACGATGACGCCGGCATGGTGGATCATCCGATGTTCTTCTGCCCGTTCTGTGGAACGAAGCTGCAGACCGTCGAAGACGTGCGCGCCAAGACCGGCGATGTCGACGAAGACGACGAGGACTGAGGACAGTTTGAACGATGGCAGCGACTTTCAATTTTGAGCTGGTGACGCCTGAGCGCCTTCTGTTTTCAGGTCAGGTTGAGCAGGTTGTGGTCCCCGGTGCCGAAGGTGACTTCGCTGTACTGGCTGGGCACTCTCCGTTCATCTCCACCATTCGTCCGGGCCTTCTTGAGGTGACCTCGCCGGAAGGGCGCCAGCAGCTTCTGGTCAAGAAGGGCGTTGCCGAAGCCGATCCCGATCGCCTGACCATCCTGGCGCAGTCGGCGGTATCGGTTGAGGACTTGCGGGGCGATCGCCTCGCTAACGAACTCAAGGCCGCTGAGGCTCAGCTTGCTGAGGCAAAGGACGATCATGCTCGCATGACGGCTGAGGGTCTGATTGACCTGTTGAAGCGCATTCAGCTTAAGGCTTGAGCCACGAGAACGGGTGAAACCGTCGACGTTGAATAGGCTTTCTGCCGCTGAAAAATCACAAGGCCCGCATGTCGTGAGACAGCGGGCCTTAGTTTTTCTGGGCAATGTTGTGTGTGAGTGAGGAGAGCAGAATCAGAACCTGGGCGCGAAGGGCGGCCTGAGACGCCGCGTCAAAGACAGCCGCTGCGGCTGCAGAAGGAAGCGCAGTCGTGCACCTGCCCGCGGTGGCGATGAGGGCTATGGTTGGCAATAGCCTCCGCGTACCAGTGTTCCGCCTAGATCGGGGCAAAGCTGGCTTACCGGGAACCCGCTCCGACATGGCATTGGCTAGCAGCCATGCAACAGCGCCGGCGCAGAGCGTTGTTGTAGATCGAGGCCACGCATGAACGCGTGACGGGACGATCACAGATCGTTGACATTGGAAGTTTAAGCGGGCAACGGCAGCCATAGCAGCGGCGCGCATACCGTAGCGACTGCCGACGTGCCGACGGGCGCGCGTTACTCGGCTGCGACAGCCATGGCGGCAGGCGATCCGAAACGCGCGAACTCACGCGCAACTTCCTCGTACACTGGGCGGCGATAGCCGATGGCCAGCGACGGCACCTCCTGCAGGGGCACCCAACGCCATTCCTCGAACTCGGGCTTGCTCGCGCCGCCCTTCGGCGTGATGTCGATCTCGCTGTCCAGACCGTCGAAACGCATTGCATACCAACGCAGGCGATGCCCGGCGTAGCGGCCCTTGAGGGCGATGCCCATCAACTCCGGCGGCAGGTGATACGTCAGCCAGGTGGGGATCTCGCCGATGAGCGTCGCATTGGTAACGCCGGTTTCTTCCCACAGCTCGCGGAAAGCAGCTTCACGCGAAGGCTCCATCGGCTCAATGCCGCCCTGCGGCAGTTGCCAGACGGTTTCGCTGCCCGCCGCGATGGCGGCGTTGCCCGTGGCCCACTTCGGGCGGTGTTTGCCCATCCATACGTGTCCATCCCGATTGAACAGCACAACACCTACGCACGGCCGCATGGGCAGGGCGGTGGTCGAAGCATTGGATGAGCGCGAAGTGGACATGTGTGGCCAGCTATCAACAGTACGAGTGCGAGAAAACTGATTCTATCCGACTTTGCCGCGAAAATTAAGCTATTCTATGACGTTAACAAAAATGTGCACCGATGCATCGGTGTGGCGTCATCGCAGCGGTCGTGCGTGCGCTGCAAACGCCGATACAACCTGCTGATATACCGAGCGTTTGAACGGAACGATGAGATCCGCGACCTGATCCAGCGGGTTCCAGCGCCAGTGGGAAAACTCGGCCTTGTGGCCTGCCGGAGCAGCGATGTTGATCTCGCTGTCATCGCCATCGAAGCGCATCGCGAACCATTTTTGTGCCTGCCCGCGATACTTCCCCTGCCAGGCCTTGCCGATCAGCTCCGGCGGCAGATCGTATCGAAGCCAGTCATCGGTCTCGCCGATGATGGTGGCCGAGCGAATGCTGGTTTCCTCGTACAGCTCACGCAGCGCCGCCTCGGCAGGATCCTCGCCCTTGTCGATGCCGCCCTGGGGCATCTGCCACCATGCGCCCGGGCCCTCCGGCTCGCCCGGAGCGTCGGCGCGTCGCCCGATCCAGACGAGCCCGTCGCGATTGAACAGCGCGATGCCTACACAGGGGCGATAGTCGGTCGGGATGGAGTGGTGTGATTTGCTCATTGGATCGACGTCTCGGTTGTTAGGAGGCTGTTCGGCGCGACCCGCCGCCGGACCTGCGCGGATCTAGAGTCTTTCTGCGTTTCGTTGAATCGCGAAAAGACACTAGACGTTTGTTTCTACGTGCTTCTCGTCGGAAAATCGGTTCCCACTTTTTCGGAAGCACTCTGAGAAAGCCAGCTTAGCACTAGCGGACTTGTGTGGCAGGTGGTGAGGCGGCGGTCACATACCGCAGAAAGCCCTAACCCGGTCTGCCATCCAGCGCGCCCGCCATGTGATCGGCTCCGCGAACAGATCGCCGGCATGCTCCTGTCTGCGACGCTCCGCCGATGCTCATTCAAGTTCGGCGCCGCGAACGAAAACAGCCGGACCGCAGTTTGCGATCCGGCTGGTTGTCAGCGTCAGAAACTGAAGCTTTGGAACCTCAGTTCTTGGCCTTTTCCTTGGCGCCTTCCGGCAGAGCCTTCTGTGCGGTCTGGCTATCCGTGGCCGTGCCGCGCAGGAACGAAAGCGCATACTGGAGCTGCGTGTCCTTCTCGGCTTCCTTGGGCACATAGGCCGACGAGCCGGAGGATTCCTTGGCAGGTTCTGCGCCTTCTTCTTCCTTGCCGGTTTCCGGATTGCGCAGATGGCCGCGCAGCGAAGCCTCGCCGCGTGAGCTGTCGGCGGCGGAGACGGTCTTCTTCTTCAGCTCATCCGGCAGTTCCTGTTCGATCACGATGTCAGGGTCGATGCCCTTGGCCTGGATCGAGCGGTTGGAAGGGGTGTAGTAACGGGCAGTCGTCAGGCGGATGGCGCCGTTTGCACCCAGCGGAATGATGGTCTGCACCGAGCCCTTACCGAACGAACGCGTGCCGATGACGGTGGCGCGCTTGTGGTCCTGCAGAGCGCCGGCAACGATTTCAGACGCCGAAGCCGAGCCACCGTTGATGAGCACGACAACCTTCTTGCCGTCGGTCAGATCGCCAGGGTTCGCCTGTGCGCGCTGAGTTTCCTCGTTGTTGCGACCCTTGGTGAGAACCACGGCACCGCGATCGAGGAAGTCATCGGACACAGCAATCGCCTGATCCAGCAAACCACCGGGGTTGTTGCGCAGATCGATGATGTAGCCCTTGAGGTTCTTGCCCAGTTCCTTCTTGGCAGTCTCGATCGCCTTCACGAGGTTGGCGTGGGTCTGCTCGTTGAAGGTGGTGACCTTGATGTAGGCGATGTCGTCACCCTCGTTGCGGGCTTTGACGGCATTGATGCGGATGATGTCGCGCGTCACCTTCACGTCGAAGGGATCGTCGGTGCCCTTACGCACGATCGTCAGGCTGATCGGCGTGTTGACCGGTCCGCGCATTTTCTCAACCGCCTGCTCGAGCGTCAGACCGACGATCTGCTCACCGTCAAGGTGGGTGATCAGGTCGTTCGCCTGCAGTCCGGCCTTGTATGCGGGTGTGTCGTCGATCGGCGACACGACCTTCACGACGCCGTTCTCCATCGTCACTTCGATGCCGAGGCCGCCGAACTCACCGCGCGTCTGCACCTGCATGTCGCGATAGTTCTTCGGGCTCAGATAGGACGAGTGCGGGTCGAGAGCCGTGAGCATGCCGTTGATGGCCGACTCGATCAGCATCGTGTCGTCCGGCTTGTCGACATAGTCGGCGCGAACGCGCTCAAGCACGTCGCCGAACAGATCGAGCTGACGATACAGTTCTGAATTCTGCGAGGCCGAAGCCGAGTAGGTGCGCGTAACGTTGAGGAGGGTCGTCGCTCCGGCGAGGCCCGTCATCAGCAGGAACGTCCAGAAGGCGAATTCCGTCTTGCGCATTATCCTTGCACCTTTCGATCCCTCGCGGCCCACCATGGGTCGGGGTTTACAGGCCTTCCGTCCTTACGAAACTCCACGTACAGGACGGGGGCACTATTAGCGGCAACGGGGCGTGTCTGTTGCGACCAGCCACTCATAGTTCCGATGGGCTCAGCCGCGAGCACGAACTGTCCCGGCTGAACGTCGATCTGAGAGAGGCCGGCTAGCAGAACATGATAGCCGTCGCCGGCATTGATTATCAAGAGTTGGCCGTAGCTGCGAAACTCACCAGCGTAAACGATCCAGCCATCGCACGGTGAGGTGACCTGAGCGCCCTGACGGGTCTCAAAAACGATGCCTTTGGACTGTCCGCCGTATTGCGTCTTGTCGCCGAAGTTGAGCACCTTCCGGCCTTGTGCAGGAAGCGGCAAAAGCCCTTTTGCCTTGATAAATTCGACCTCAGGCTCAATTCGGCCGGGTCGTCCAAGGGCTGTGCTCGGCGCCAGTTCGACGACATTAAATTCCTTCTCGGCGCTCTTCGCGGAGGCTGCCTTTACATCGGCTGCCGGCGCTGCGGGAGGGGTATCGATAGGGGTAGGTGCGTCACTGGCGGAAGATGAATTCGGCGTAATGTTGGGCTTTTCTCGCGCTCGCTGGGCCTCATACGCCCCCAGTCCGGTGTTTGTCTGCACCGCCTTGTCGAGCTGGACGATGAGGTCGTTGAGGTTGTTGACGTTGCGCGAGATGTCAGCAGCAGCCGTGCGCATCTGCTTCAGTTCGGACTGGCGCTCGTCGAGGGCGACGCTTTTTTCCTGCATCAGACCTGACAGGCGCACGCGGGCGTCGCTGAAGTGGGCCATCTCGCTGCGCAGCTTGTCGCGCTGGCTGCGGATGTCGCCAGTCACGCGGGCGAGTTCATTCAGGCGGGTCAGCAGCGCTTGCGCCTGATTGCCGAGTTCAGGAAACGCAGCCGACAACAGCATCGCGCTGCGCACCATCTCCAGCGCATCTTCGCGCTCGGTGATGATTGCCGGCGGCGGGTTGCGGCCCATGCGCTGGAGTGCACCCAGCAACTTGGCAATCTGGTCGTTACGCTGGCTGAGTGAGCCGCGCAGTATGCGTTCCTGGCTCTCCAGTTCTTCAAGCCGGGATTCGATGTCGGTCAGCTTGCCTTCGCTGTCCTTGATGATCTTGGCAGTGTCCATTAACTGCGTATTCAGGCGTTCCCGCTCGGCTGCGAGGCCATCAACGTCGCCCTCAAGAGACTTGGCGCGCTGCTGGACGTTCTGTAGTTCCTGCTGCTTATGCTCAAGCCGATTCTTTGCTTCTTCCGCTGAGGCAGGCTTTGAGCGTTCCTGAGCGGCGGCGGTCGATAGGCACACCGGCGCTGCGACGCCGGTGATGGCCAGAACGGCGGCCAGCAGGCGAGAACGGTGGTGGGTGGAAAGGGTCAGGCGTGCCCGCGTCAAAGGCCGGTTGCTCCGAATAATATGGCTGAGTCTCTACTGAGGCTGGAAATACGGCAATTATGGCGCGCAGGCCTTGCCATAGGGTTGCGGCGGTTGGCTTCAGCGTTGGCCGCCAGCAGATACGGTTTGCGGGCCGTAGTTCAAAGGCCTAATGAATGGGCCAGCAAACAGGGATCGAATACGATGGAAACAGTGCTCTACCACATGACCACAATCGCGGTAGTGGCGGTGGCTATCGTGCTCTTTCTGGGCATTATGACGATTGGGCAGGGCAGACCCAACCTCAGCCAGAAGCTGATGCGCTGGCGCGTTGGCCTGCAGGCGCTGGCAATTGCCATCATTGTGCTCTACGCGGTCGTTCATACCTACGCTTAAAGGCGCCAGCTGCGGCGGTCGCCATCCGGATCGGCGAAGTCTCAGGCTCGGCACTACGGGATCGGCAAGTCGAATGGTTGTACTCAGCAAGATTTATACGCGCACCGGCGATAAAGGCACCACCGCGCTGGGAAGCGGCGAGCGGGTGCTCAAGCACGATCTGCGGATCGCGGCTTACGGTACGGTGGACGAGACCAACGCCAGCATCGGCATGGTGCGGGTGCATCTGGGTTCGGGCCATCCCGGCGTCGACGCCAAGCTGGTGCGGGTTCAGAACGATCTGTTCGACCTTGGCGCCGATCTGTGCGTGCCTGATCGCGGCCAGAAGATGGAATATGAGCCGCTGCGGATCAGCCAGACTCAGGTCGAGCGGCTTGAAGCCGAAATCGATGAGATGAACAGCGAGCTGAAGCCGCTGCGCTCGTTCGTGCTGCCGGGCGGTTCGCCTGCCGCGGCGGCGCTGCATGTTGCGCGGACCATTTCGCGCCGTGCAGAGCGACTGATGGTGGAACTGGCCGGCGATCCCAACGAGCCGGTTGGCACCGCAGCGCTGCAATACATCAACCGGCTGTCGGATTTTCTCTTTGTGGCCAGCCGCTATGTGAATGATCGCGGCAAGAGCGATGTGCTTTGGGTGCCGGGACAAAATCGCTAATGTGAAGCATCGCTAAAGCACAGCGCGGCGCTCGGGCGAGTGAACGTCTGGCGGACTACTTACTCCTAATCCTTCGGGTCTTGAATAATTGGGGCTGCCAGAGTGTTCATTCCGCTGCGCGACGACAATTCCCTGAAGAGTATTCCGTTCCAGTATGTGACCGTCTCCCTCATCGTCGTGAATGTTCTGGTGTTCATTCTCGAGGTCAGCGGTCTGGGCGATGCGTCGATCGCGAGCTTCGCCGTGACGCCGCGCAATCTGCTCGCCTCGATCCTTCCCGTCGGCGATGCATCGGGCACGCTGGTGCCGGAGGGCGGATATTCGTATCCGCTGGCGGTTCAAACGACGCTGCTGACGTACATGTTCTTCCATGCCGATATCTTCCATCTGGTCGGCAACATGCTGTTCCTGTGGGTGTTTGGCGACAACGTCGAAGACGCCATGGGGCACGCGAAGTTTCTGGTGTTCTACATCGCGTGCGGTGTCATGGCGGGATTGCTGCACACGATCATGCAGCCCGATAGCGATGTGCCGTTGATCGGCGCGAGTGGCGCTGTTGCAGGCGTTATTGCGGCCTACCTGATGCTGCATCCACGGGTGAACGTGTGGGTGCTGGCGTTCAAGGTCATCCCGCTGCGCATCACCGCCGGCCTTGCGCTCGGTGTGTGGGTGGCGATGCAAGTGGCGATGCTGCTGATGCCCGATGGCAGCCCGGTAGCCTGGTGGGCGCACATCGGCGGCCTTATCACCGGTGCCGTGCTGATCGTCTTCATGCGCCGGCCGGGGGTGCCGCTTTTCGATCGCGACATGAAATTCGCCTGAAGCTTTTCGAGCCATCAGCGGCCGACGATCTGCTCCAATTCGGAGCGGGACGGCACGTTACCGATCTGTCCCGTGCGGCGATTGCGTACCCCTGTTTGGGTTAATTCGCGCGCCAATTGACTTGCATTCCCGGCGCTTCTAGTTTCATTTTTCGCACTTGCGAATAAATAGAAGAAGGCGTGAGACAGGGGACTTTATCGCGGCGCGCAATTTCACCGTCGCGCTGCCAAGGCTTATTCCCCCTTTCCAAAAATTCGCCAATAGCGCTGGAGACCGACGGCATGAAGATCCTGGTGCCGGTCAAACGAGTTGTCGATTTTAACGTCAAGATTCGCGTCAAGCCGGATGGCTCGGGGATCGATTTGGCAAACGTTAAGATGTCGATGAATCCCTTTGATGAAATTGCCGTCGAAGAGGCGGTCCGCATCAAAGAAAAAGGTGGGGCGAGCGAGGTCGTTGTCGTTTCCATCGGGCCGGCGAAGTCGCAGGAGACGCTCCGCACAGCACTCGCTATCGGCGCCGATCGCGCGATCCTCGTCGAAACGGCTGATACGCCTGTTGAGCCACTGGCGGTCGCCAAGATCCTCAAGGCCATCGTCGAGGCTGAGAAGCCCGACCTCGTCATTCTCGGCAAGCAGGCAATCGACGACGATTGCAACCAGACCGGCCAGATGCTGTCCGGGCTGCTGGGCTGGCCCCAGGGCACGTTCGCTTCCAAGCTTGAACTGACCGATGGTGCCGCCGTGGTCACGCGTGAGGTCGACGGCGGTCTTGAAACCGTGCGTCTGAAGATGCCGGCGGTGGTGAGCACCGACCTGCGCCTCAACGAGCCGCGCTATCCTTCGCTGCCGAACATCATGAAGGCAAAGAAGAAGCCGCTCGACACCAAGAAGCCTGAGGACTTCGGCGTCGATATTGCCCCGCGTCTCAACGTTCAGAAGATTTCCGAACCGGCATCCCGCAAGGCGGGCGTGCGTGTCGGCAGCGTTGCCGAACTGGTCCAGAAGCTCAAGACGGAAGCCGGGGTGCTCTGATGACAATTCTACTTCTCGCCGAGCACAACAACGGCGCTCTGCATGCTGCGACGGGCAAGGCTGTGGCCGCTGCCAAGGATATCGGCGGCGACATTCACGTGCTTGTTGCCGGACACAACGCGAAGCCGGCTGCTGAGGCTGCTGCCAAGCTGGTCGGCGTTGCCAAGGTTCTGCATGCCGATGCCCCGCATCTTGAGCATGGTCTGGCGGAAGAGGTTGCGGCGCTCGTAGTGCCGATGATGTCTTCCTATGACGTGTTCGTTGCTCCGGCGACGACGTCGGGCAAGAACGTTGCTCCGCGCATCGCAGCCGCTCTTGATGTGATGCAGCTCTCGGACATCACCAAGGTGCTGTCCGCCGATACGTTCGAGCGCCCGATTTACGCCGGTAACGCGATCCAGACGGTGCAGTCGCCGGAAGCCAAGAAGATCATCACCGTTCGCATCTCGGCATTCCCTTCGGTTGATGAAACCGGATCGGCTGCAGTTGAGAGCATCGATGCTCCGGCAGCGCTGGGCCTCTCGACGTTCGAACGGGCTGAGCTGACGAAGTCGGATCGTCCAGAACTCTCTGCTGCCCGCATCATCATTTCCGGTGGTCGCGGTCTGCAGTCGGGCGAGAACTTCACGAAGTATCTGGAGCCGGTGGCTGACGTCATCGGCGCTGCGGTCGGCGCCTCGCGCGCTGCCGTCGACTCCGGCTTCGTGCCAAACGACATGCAGGTCGGCCAGACCGGCAAGGTCGTGGCGCCGGAGCTCTATATCGCGGTCGGCATTTCAGGTGCGATCCAGCATCTCGCCGGCATGAAGGACTCCAAGATCATCGTGGCCATCAACAAGGATGGCGAGGCGCCGATTTTCCAGGTGGCCGACTATGGTCTGGTGGCCGATCTGTTCCAGGCTCTGCCAGAGCTTGAAGCAGAGCTGAAAAAGGCCGGCTAGTAAGCAAAACTCTGATCTGGGGCAGAAGGGCTTGTGGGCATGAACGTAGCGGCGAAATCGGCGGGCAAGCCAGGGCATCCGATTCCTCAGTCAATCAAGAAGGTCGGCATTATCGGTGCCGGCCAGATGGGAACAGGCATAGCCCACGTCGTGGCCCTTGGCGGCCATGACGTGGTGATCAACGATCTTAAGCCTGAGGCGGTAGAGGAATCGATCCGCACCATCGAGAAGTACATGACGCGTCAGGCGGAGAAGGGGATCATCTCCGAAGCGCAGGTCGCTCCCGCACTGGAGCGCATCAAGTTTGCGCCGACTTTTGGCGATTTTGCAGACTGCGATCTCGTGATCGAGGCGGCAACGGAAGACGAAGCGGTAAAGCGCAAGATCTTCACCGAGCTGTGCAAGCACCTCAATCCCAGCACGATGCTGGCGACGAACACCTCGTCCATTTCAATTACCCGGCTGGCGTCCACGACCGATCGCCCCGAGCGTTTCATCGGCATGCACTACATGAATCCGGTGCCGCTTATGGAGCTGGTGGAGCTGATCCGCGGCATCGCCACTGACGACGACACGTTTGTGGCGACGCGGGAGTTCGTCGAGAGCCTCGGCAAGAACGTCGCGGTGAGCGAGGACTTCCCGGCGTTTATCGTCAACCGCATCCTGCTGCCGATGATCAACGAGGCCGTCTATACGCTGTATGAAGGCGTTGGCACGGTTGAGGCAATCGACAAGGCGATGAAGCTGGGCGCGCACCACCCGATGGGGCCGTTGGAGCTGGCGGATTTCATCGGCCTCGACACCTGTCTTTCGGTGATGCAGGTGCTTTACGAGGGGCTGTCCGATTCCAAGTATCGGCCGTGTCCGCTGCTGGTGAAGTATGTCGAAGCCGGATGGCTGGGCCGCAAGACGAACCGCGGCTTCTATGACTATCGCGGTGAGACGCCGGTTCCGACGCGCTGATCGCGTCGAAACAACTTCTCAATTCCACATATGTGAAGCGCGCTCTGTTGCGGTAGCAGCCCGCCTATTTGTCGGGGACTGCGCTGTAGCTTTCCAGAAAGCCCGTCAGATCATCCGTCGCGTGGTGGATGTGATCGGGCAAGGTCCGCCATTTGCGGATCTGGGCCTGCGCGCGGTGGTCGTCGTAATCGGAATGCACCAGCACCGTCGTCATGCCGAGCGTGTGCGGGGCTTCCAGGTTCTGCGGCATGTCCTCGAACATTGCGGCTTCGCCAGGGGCCACGCCGTGCCGTCGCACCATGCGATCGAACGCATCGGGTGAGGGCTTGGCGACGAACTCGCACGCAGCGATGTCGCAAATGTCTTCCATCAGATGCAGCACGCCGAGCTTGCCCGCCACGCGCTCGGCGTGAACGCGCGAGCCGTTGGTGAAGATGATGCGCCGCCCCGGTAGGCTGGCGATGACGCGCTCCAGTTCGGGCGCAGGTTCCAGCGCCGAAAGATCGATGTCGTGCACGAACTCCAGGAAGTCGTGCGGGTCGATCTTGTGCAGCTTCACTAGCCCGGTCAGCGTGGTGCCGTAGTCGTGATAATAGCTTTTCTGCAGGTAGCGCGCGTGCTCGATCGGCACATCCAGCAGGCGGACTATATACTCCGCCATCTTGCGATCGACCTCGGCAAACAGATTGCATGCCGAGGGATAGAGCGTGTTGTCGAGATCGAAGATCCAGACCTTGGTGTCGTCAAAGCCGCGCCGAATGCTTAGGGGGCGGGTGTCTTCCATCCGCAGAACCGGCGGGAGATTGCCTGACCGGCCAGCCGACCGTGACGTAGCCATGAAAGCTCTGAGCCTTTCTATGTCTTCGATTTGTAGCGTGCGCGACCCAGCAGGGTGCCGACGCCGTGGGCGGTGAAAAGTTCCAGCAGCACGCAATGGGGAACGCGTCCATCGATGATGACGACGGCCTCAACGCCAGCTTCCACCACTTCGATGCAGCCTTCGATCTTGGGGATCATGCCGCCGGAAATCGTGCCATCCTTGATGAGGCCGCGCGCCTCTTCGATGGTGAGCTGTGAGATGAGTTCGCCGCTCTTGTCGAGCACGCCGGCGACGTCCGTCAGCAGCAGCAGGCGCTTGGCCTTCATGCGCGCGGCCAATGCGCTGGCGAAAGAGTCGGCATTGATGTTCAGGGTCTCGCCGTCGCGGCTGGCGGCCACCGGGGCGATAACGGGAATGATGTCCGACTTCGAGATGACATCGACGATGTGCGGGTTCACCTCAACCGGATCGCCGACATAACCGATATCGACCGCCTGCATCAGGTTGGACTGCGGGTCCGGCATCTCGGTGATGCGGCTGGCGATCATCAGGTTGGCGTCTTTGCCGGAGATGCCAACAGCCTTGCCGCCTTGCCGATTGATGGCAGAGACGATGTCCTTGTTGATGAGGCCGGAGAGGACCATCTCGACCACCTCGACGGTGGGCTTGTCGGTGACGCGCAGCCCGTGCACGAAGTCGGATTTGATCTCCAGCTTCTTCAGCATCGCAGCGATCTGCGGTCCGCCGCCGTGAACGACGATCGGGTTAACGCCGGACTGCTTGAGGTAGACGACGTCCTTGGCGAAGGCATCGGCCAGCGCCGCATCGCCCATCGCGTGGCCGCCAAATTTGATGATGACCGTCTGCTCGTCATACTGGATGAGATGCGGCAGGGCCTCGGCCAGAATGCGGGCCTGAAGGTGCGGGGACGGGACGAACGGCGACGTGTTCATGATGTCTTGCCTGGGCCTGCTGTCTGGCGGCTTCCCGCCGCCGGGGCTGAGGTTGCATCCTTATGCATCCATGGGCCTGCTCATATACTGGCCCGGCCCCCATCGCCAAGCCCCGTGGCTTTTCGCTCACCACGATTAGCGCAATGACGCAGGGGGCAAAATCCAACGGAATTCCCCCACATTCGTCTGCTAGATGGCATGGTTGATGCTATGCAACTGTAACGCCCGCCGCACCGCAGCAGCCACGCCTTGGGAAGTCCGTTCATGATTGCCGACGATTTGAGCCGTATCGCCATGTCTTCCGGGCTCGCGGCCTCTCTGTCGCGGGCAACCGACCATGCGCGCGCGCGTGGCCATATCGAAGTTTCGCTTGAGCATATCCTGCTGTCGCTGTGCGATGATCCCGATGCGGTGCTTGTGCTGGCCGCCAGTAACGTCAACGTGGCGGAGCTGATCGGCGAGGTGGATGGGCAACTCGCTGGGATTCCGCCCCATCCTGACGCGCAGCATGCGGAGCTGGGCGTATCGGATGACCTGCGCCGTATCCTTGAGGCGGCCGCAGCGGCTGCCCGGGGCGGACGGCGCCGGGAGATCAACGGTGCAATCGTGCTGGCGGCTATCGTGGGCGATGGCAAGAGCCTGGCGGCGCAGGTGCTGGGCGCCCAGGGCATGACCTTCGAGGGCGCGATCAGAGCGCTGCAGGCGCGGGTTTCAACGCCGCCGCCTGCGCAGGGCGCTTCACCAGCGCCGGACGCTGAATCAATTCTCGCCAGCGCACGCGAACGGGTGCAGTCGCGCACGGTTGTGCCGCCGGTGGTTGCGCGGCCGGTTGAGCCTGCCGCCCACTTCGCGCCGGAACAGACGCCTGAGGATGACGACGATCATTCGGAATTCGCCAACGGCGAGGCCCAGCAGGACCGTGATGCGTTCACCGCTGAGCGTGGCCACGATGCCTACGCGGCTGAGGACGCGGATCAGGACCAAGCGACTGGCTACGAAGATCCAGCGGAGGATCGTTACGCCGACGATCCGGCTCGCGATGGCTTCGGCGCAGAATATCGTGACGCGCGCGACCGACACGGACATGCGGCAGCGGAACCGGGCTTCAACGCCGAGCCGGAGCATCACGATAGCTTCGATCACGGCTTCGATGAGCAACCAGCGGCACATCAGCTTCCGGTGCCGCCGCCAGCGCCAGCGCCGCGGCAGGTAACGCAACCGGAGCCATCGGCTCCGCGCGGTGTTGCGCCGCCGCCTCCGCCTGATTTCTCAGAGTTCTCCGGTGGTCCGCCGCCTGCCCGCCGCGAGCAGGCGCAGGAGCCCGTTTGGGCTTCGTGGCCGGCTTTTGAGCCCGAGATTGCGCCCGACGAGGTCAATTCGCGTCCGCCGCCACGTCGGCCAGAGCCGATGGATGGTGTGCCGCCTCCGGCGCCGCGGCCGCAGAACCTGCCATCACTGCCGCCGCAGACGACCACGTTCCCCGGCGGCAACGCGGCTTCCGCACGTGGCGACGACGATGCCTATGCGGATGAGCCAGAGCACTCGCTCCGGCATCAGCTGCCATCGGGCGACGACTACCCTCCGTTTGATCGCGCCGCCGATAGGCAGCGGGCCGACCGCTACGACGATTTCGGATCGCACGGCCAAGCTGAGCCAGAGCCGCATGGCGCCGACGGCGATTTTGCAGACGCCGACGATTACGACGAGCCGCCGATGCCGGCATCTGCTCCGTTTCCGCCAGCGGTGCGTCCGCCGCCGCAAACGCACACTTCGGCCAATCATACTTCTGCCCATGACGGATGGGCGCCGCCGCCTGCGCCGCCTGCGCGCGCACCCGCGCCACCTTCACCGCCGCCGATGGGCGCTGCCGGTGTCCGGCCGCCCGCACCGCGGCCGCCTATGCCGTCCGTGCCTTCGGCTGCATTGCCGGTCGATCCATCGGCCGGGCCGCAGGCATATCTGAGACGTTCACCGGCACCACCTGAACCCGAGCAGGTTCGTCCCGGTCCGCCGCCGCTTGCGCCTTGGCCGGAACCGGAAGCGCGCGAGCCAGCGCCAATGCCTCCTGCTCCCGTGCCGCCTGGCCGCGGAGAGGTCGTGCCGTTCGATAAGCGCCCTCCGCGCGGTGGTGCAGTTGCTGGGCCCAGTGCGGGTGCGCCGATGGCGCGGGCTCCTCGCGCGGAAGTTGGTCAGCTCGTTGAGAATATTCCGCGCGTCATGCGGGTCAGCATTCCGGCGCTGATTGAAGTGCGCATTGCGCGCGCCGATGTGCAGCGTCTGGCGGATGGGCTGCAGGGCGGCGGCGCTGTTTATCAGCACGACGTCACAGTCACTAAAGCGATGTCGGTGCGCCTGCGTGCGCCCGACGGCGGCTTCTTCATCGAGACCGCATCACCCGAGACGCAGTGGATCGAAAAATCGATGCTGATGTCGGCGGATGATTTCGCGAGCTGGCGCTGGCATGTGACGCCGCGTGACACCGGACGCAAGCGGTTGCAGCTGATCATCTCGGCTCGCACTGTTGGCGCCGACGGGTTGGCGGCCGAGACGGCCCTGCCCGATCAGGTCATCACCGTGCGGGTGCGCACCAATTACGCGCAGACGGCGACGCGCTGGGCGGGCTGGGGTGCGGCCGCCATCGTGGGCGGCTTGCTGGCCAAGTTCGGTGAAGGCGTCGTGAGTGTGATCGGCAGCTTGATCGGGTAAAGTTTTATTTTGCGCCAGCGGCCGGCGCCGCGCAGCGGTGGCGCTGGCGACTGCGCTGTTTGTTGCGCTCGGCGACACTCCTTCGGAGCGCCGGCCGCCGAGCGCGTAATGGGGAATGCGCTAGGCGCGGTCCTGCATGATCTCGGCGATTGTCGCGCGCAGTTCCGGGATGCCGAGGCCCTTTTCCGAAGACGTGGCAATGATGCGCGGGAATGCGGCCGGATGCTTTGCCAGCGCCTTCGAAGTTTCGGCGATCACCTTCTGCAACTCGTGCGGCTTGATCTTGTCGGCCTTGGTAAGCACCGGCTGATAGGTGACGGCTGACGTGTCGAGCATGTCAGCGATCTGCAGGTCGGTGGGCTTCAGCCCATGGCGAGAGTCGATCAGCAGGAACACACGCGCCAGTGTCGGCCGGCCGCGCAGATAGTCCATCACCAGCCGGCCCCACGTGGCGACCTTGTCGCCCGGTGCGCGCGCATAGCCATAGCCCGGCATATCGACGACATAGAGCGGATCGCCGTCGCTTTCGAAAAATACCAGTTCCTGGGTGCGGCCCGGCGTGTTGGATGTGCGGGCAAGGCCGTTCTGGCGTACCAGCGCGTTGATGAGGCTCGACTTGCCGACGTTGGAGCGGCCGGCGAAGGCGATTTCCGGTCGGTCGGCGGAGGGCAGGAACTCCAGCGCGGGAAGGCTCTTCAGAAGCTGCCAGCGCCGCTCAAAAAGCTGGTCTCCGGCGGCGATCAGTGCTGGATCGAACTCTTCGTTCACGTTCGGCTTCCTTCCCGGCGACGTTGGAGCAACTCACGTTGCGCGGCCCGCGACGCATTCTAGCGATGCGATCGCTGATGCCCATAATCAAAAGGCGCCCCGCCGATTGATAAGCGGAGCGCCTTTAAGGTGGTGTGAAGCGCTTTGATTGCGCGCTTCGCTCTTATTTCTTGTCGGGCCGCTTCTTGATGAGGCCAGCGCCCTTTTCAGCCGTCGAGGCCAGGGATTTGAACTGGCGGGACAGGTTGCCCGCCAGGTGAACCTCAACGCCCTGCTTCTTCATGATGTAGTACTGCTGGGCGAGCGAGAGCGTATTGCTCCATGCCCAGTAGATCACCAGGCCGGCCGGGAACGAGGCCAGCAGGAAGGTGAACAGCACCGGCATCCAGTTGAAGATCTTCTGCTGGATCGGATCAGGCTGCTGCGGGTTGAGCTGCATTTGCAGCCACATCGTGGCGCCCATGATCAGCGGCCAGATGCCGATGTGCATGAACTCGGGTACCGAGTAGGGCAGCAGTCCGAACAGATTGAAGATCGACGTCGGATCGGGTGCAGAGAGATCCTTGATCCAGCCGAAGAACGGCGCGTGCCGCATGTCGATGGTGATGTACAGCACCTTGTACAGTGCGAAGAACACCGGGATCTGCAACAGGATGGGCAAACAGCCGGCGACCGGGTTCACCTTTTCCTTGCGGTAAAGATCCATCAGCGCCTGCTGCTGCCGGACCTTGTCGTCCTTGAAGCGATCGCGGATCTGCTCCATCTGCGGCTGCAGCTTCTTCATCTTGGCCATCGAAGCGAACTGCTTGTTGGCCAGCGGGAAGAAGGCGAGGCGCACCAGCACGGTCAGGATCAGAATGGTGATGCCGAAGTTATGGACGTGGGAGTTGATCCACTCCATCAACTGGAACAGCGGCTTGGTGATGAAGAAGAACCAGCCCCAGTCGATCAGCAGGTCGAACTGAAGGATGCCGGTGTTCTGGTAGTGCTGCAGAAGCTGCATCTGCTTCGCGCCGGCGAAGAGCTGCGATTCAACTTCGGCCTTCGCACCGGGCGCAACGCGGATGGCGTCGCGCATATAGTCGGTTTGATAGGATGGCTGTTCGCTGGGCAGCTTCGGCATGTTGCCGGAGAACTGCGCACGATACTGAGCCGTCTGGTCGGGAATGACGGTAGCGGCCCAGTATTTGTCAGTGAAGCCGATCCAGCCGCCGATGGCAGGATCGAAAACGCGGGTCGGCTCGTCGCGCGCGTCGGCATAGCTGGCACGCTGCTCGCCCTGCTTGCCGATGACGCCGATGAGGCCTTCGTGCAGGATCCAGTTGTTCTCGATCTTCGGCGTGCCGTAGCGATGGACGCGCGCATACGGTGCCAGCGCCACTTCTGCGCCGGACTTGTTCTCGACCTCGTCGACGATCTTGAACATGTAGCGGTCATCGACCGAGATTGTGCGTGTAAAGGTGAGGCCCTGGCCATTCTCCCAGATGAGCGATACCGGTGACGACGGTGTCAGGGTGCTGCCGCTGGCAAGCTGCCAGAGCGTGTCGCGATCAGGAACCTTGGTGTCGGTGCCCGCGGCGGGAACCCAGCCATATTCCGCAAAGTACGGATGCTGGCTTTCGCTGGGCGAGAACAGCACGACGTTCGGGCTCGTGGGGTCCACCGTCTCGTGATACTTGACCAGCACGACGTCGTCGAAGCGACCGCCGCGCAGGGCAACCGAGCCCTTGAGCGAAGGCGTGTCGATCTCAACGCGCGGTGACAGCGCGATGGCGTCTGCGCGTGGCAGGTTGGCGGCGACGGGTGCACCCGCACCTGGAACTGCTCCGGCGGCAGCCGGAGCGGCTGGAACGGAACCGTCCTTGCTGCTGGCAGCACCAGCTGCCTGTTCAGGCTGCTGGCTCAGTTCGCGCTGGGACTGCTGGCGATGCTGCTCTTCGCGCATTTGTGGGCCAGCATAGAAAAGCTGCCAGCCGAGCAACACCATCATCGACAGGACGACGGCCAGGATGAGATTCTTCTGGTGATCGGGATCTTTCACTGCATCGGTCCTCAGCGCCGTCTGTTTCGGCCCATGGAGCCGGCGGTCACTCGCGTCCAGCGCGCCTGGAGGCGCACTTGCTGGGGAGAGCATGTGCAAATACCCCGAGAGCACCTCAACGCAAAGCCGGAAATCATGGGTTCTTCGAACCCCGGCGTTTTTGCCCCGAGGGTTGGTGAACGCGCGCCAGCGCGACATCCAGATCGTTTTTCAGGGCGGTGAAATCTCGCTCCACGGCGGCGGAGCGGGCGATCAGCACATAATCGAAGCCGGGAAGGGTCTGCTCGGGCGCCAGGGCGGCGGTGAGCGCACGCAAACGCCGCCGCACGCGATTGCGTACAACGGCGCCGCCAACTTTCTTGGAAACGGTGTAGCCGAAACGTGCTTCAGCATTCGCCCCTGCGACATTCTGCCGGGGGCGTGCTTCAAGAACGAAAGCGGCCGCACTGTGGCGGCGGCCGTTTCTAACCCAGAGGAATTCTCTGCGTTTTTTTAAGGTAGGTGGTGCCACGGCGCAGAACCCAGATAGGACTACGCACAAAGACTGCTGGAGCGTTTGCCCCACCAGATTACGCCGACAGGCGCTTGCGGCCCTTTGCGCGGCGACGTGCCAGCACGCGAACGCCACCAACGGTTTGCATCCGCTTGCGGAAGCCGTGGCGACGCTTGCGGACGAGCCGGCTTGGTTGATAAGTGCGCTTCACGATACAGCTCCAAAGTCCGCAGTAAAAAAACAAGCACCCCTGCCAACCTTTCGGTCAAGCCCGGGAGCGCAAAGCTTCAAGGATTAGGCGCGGCTTATACGGTCTGGCCGCGCGCAAGTCAACGTACAGCCTGATGGCAGATTAATCCACGCTTCAGTCAGCAAAGCGGATGCGCCTCAGCCTGGGAAATGGCAAACCTGATATGCCGATAACATATGGGGGAAGTTGGCGGTCTCCTGTGGGATGGCGACTGACCTTAACGTGGGCAGGAAACTTCGGGGGGCATGGAAATGGCGGCATCTCAGTCCGGGGACGCGCTGGTGAATGCCCCGGAGGAGCACGGCGAAGTAGTTAACGCCGATATCTGCGTGATCGGTGCAGGCCCTGCCGGTCTGGCGGTGGCCACCTCGGCTGCAGCGCTGGGCCGCACGGTGGTGCTGGTGGAAGGCCAGCGATTTGGTGGCCAGGCCCTGAACACAGGGTGCATTCCATTGCGCGCCCTGGCTGCGGCGGCCAGCCGAGCCCATGCTATCCGCACTGCCGGGATGAAGGGAATTACCGGCGCTGAGCCTGTCGTCGATATGCGGGCGGTGCACGCCTATATTTCGTCAGCGGTCGGAAAGGTGGCGCCCAATTTCGCCCCGGAGCGATTTGCCGGCCTTGGTGTGCGGGTCATTCAGGCGGCCGGGCGGTTCATAGACCGGCGCACATTGCAGGCGGGCGAACATCGCATCAAGGCTCGCCGTTTTGTCATCGCCACGGGCACCGCACCGTCGATGCCGGAAATTTCCGGTCTGCAGAACACACCTTACTTCACCACGGATTCAATCCTCGACAACATCATGCCGGTGCACAGCCTGATTGTCATCGGCGGCAGCGCTGCGGGGCTTGAGGTTGCCCAGGCTTACAGTCGGCTGGGCGCGAATGTCATCGTATTAAATCGCAAGCCGATACTTCCGGATGAAGACGCCGAGCTTACGCAGGCGGTATTTGAGCGGCTGGGCGAAGAAGGCATCGGCGTGCACCAGAGCGCGAATGTGGACGCGGTGGAAGGCGATCTCGGCCGCGTTCGCGTCAAGGTCAGCGTGAACGGCGAGCAGCATGTTGTTGAAGGCAGCCACCTGCTGATCGCTGCTGAACGCAAGCCAGCGATCGATAATCTCGGGCTCGATGTTGCGCGCATCCGTCATGACGCGAACGGCCTGCAGCTCAACAGTGGCCTGAGAACCAGCAACCGGCGCGTTTTTGCGGTTGGAGCGGTCACCGGGTCGCCGTTGCATGCTCACACGGCGGAGCATCATGCCGCTGTCGTGATTTCGCGTGCGCTAATGGCCGTGCCCGCAAGTGTCGATACCAGCCTGCTTGCGCGGGCTGTCTTCACCGAACCGGAATTCGCCTACGTCGGCCTGACGGAAGACGAAGCTAAAAAGCGCAACAGGAAAATCCATGTTCTGCGCTGGCCCTATCGCGAGAATGAACGCGCGCAGGCCGAGGGAATTGCGGCGGGGCACGTGAAGGTCGTCACCACGACGACGGGCCGCATTCTGGGCGCTGGAATTGCTGGCGCCAGCGCGGGCGAACTCATCCAGCCATGGGCATTGGCAATCGCGCGTGGGCTCGACATGAAGGCTATGGTCAGGTGGAACTTGCCATCGCCAACGCTGGGCGAGATCAACAAGCGTGTGGCCAGCAGTTACTATGCCGCTAATCTGGCGAGCCCGGCCTTACGCAAGTTTATAGGTCTGCTTGCTAAGATCCGATGAGTTACGGGCAGTGAAAGGAAGCGCGTGCTCCGCGAGCTGAAAGATGAGGCGGGGAGCCCCCAGGAGGCTGGGCCAGGTCGTGTCGATGGTTTGACGGGACGCAAGCCGGGCTATCTGAAGCGCTGGCGCTATATCGGCTTGCCGGGCAAGCTTCTGCTCCTGACCGGCCTGTTCGTCATGCTGGCCGAAGTGCTGATCTTTCTGCCTTCCATTTCCACCTTCCGCGTCGACTGGCTCAACCAGCGTTTAACCGCAGCCCAACTCGCGACCCTTGCAGCCGAAGGCTATCCGGGCGGCGATGTACCGGCTGGGCTTCGCGCCGAGATGTTGCGCACCGCCCAAGTGAAGGCGATAGCCTCACGACGGCACGGTGTGCGCCGGCTGGTGTTGCCGGTCGATCCCCAGGTGGCGATCCACTCGCACTTCGATTTGCGCCAGCAGCCAGAAAGCTGGTGGGACAACGTTAAGCTGAAGTTCGAGCAGGTGGGCGATGCGCTGAGCGCGCTGGTTGCGCCTGAGGGCCGCGTCATCCGCGTGCTGGGCAGCATCGGTGACAACCGGGATGACCTCGTCGAGGTGATTATGCCCGAGGCTCCGCTCAAGGCGGCGCTGAAAACCTACGCGATGAATATTCTCGCGGTTTCGGCTGTCATTTCGCTGCTGACAGCAGCGCTGGTCTATTTCGCGCTGAGCCGCTTGCTGGTGCGGCCGATGATGCGCATCACCGAAGCGATGGTGCATTTCGGGCAGGCGCCGGAAGACCCCGCCCGCATCATCGTGCCATCGGGCCGGCATGATGAGATCGGGATTGCCGAGCGTGAGTTGGCTGAAATGCAAAAGCAACTCTCGGGCGCGCTGTTGCAAAAGACGCGTCTGGCGCAATTGGGCCTGGCGGTGAGCAAGATCAATCACGACCTGCGGGGCATGCTGGCCAATACGCAGCTTCTGTCAGATCGCCTGACGGCAATTCCTGATCCGACCGTGCAACGGTTTGCGCCCAAGCTGATTGCCTCACTGGACCGGGCGATCAGCTTCTGCACCGACACGCTGCGCTTCGGGCGTGCGGAGGAAGCAGCGCCCCGGCGTGATCTTCTGCGCCTCAAGCCGCTGGTTGCCGAGGTTGGCGATGCGCTGGGGCTGCCGCGTGAGGACATCGGCTGGCGATTCGACGTCGACGACAATCTGCGGATCGACGCCGACCGAGAGCATCTGTTCCGCATCCTGTCGAACCTGACCCGAAATGCGGTCGAGGCCCTGGCCGGGCCTTCCGACCAGGTGCGGGGAGAGCGGGGAGAAATCAGTGTCCGTGCCCGGCGCGAAGGACGCCGCGTCATCGTCGAGGTGCGCGACAACGGGCCGGGTGTGCCGGTGAAGGCGCGCCAACATCTGTTCGAGGCTTTCACAGGCTCGCAGCGCAAGGGCGGTACGGGGCTGGGGCTTGCCATTACGGCGGAGCTTGTGGGGGTGCACGGTGGCCAGGTGCGATTGCTGGAAACCGAGGCCGGGGCCGCGTTCCAGTTCGAGATCCCGGATCGCAGCGTGGTCTAGGCTCTCTTCAGGTTCGCTCTGGGTCAGCAGCATTGTGCGGATGCAGCAAAGAGCGCGCGTCAGCCCGATGGCGAGCCAGCAATTCTGCGGCATTTTCATGCTGTCGCAATTCGTGCTGTTAAGCCCCTTGCGTCTGGCGCCGGTAGCGATTAGTAGTGTCGCACTTCGGCAGCGCAATGCTCGCCGAGCATGTGTTGTTGGGCCGCTGCGTCCCCTTAAATCGCAGACAAGCACCGGTAGCTCAGCTGGATAGAGCACCAGACTACGAATCTGGGGGTCGGGAGTTCGAATCTTCCCCGGTGCGCCACTATCTTCACAGATAGCTTTTCAGAACCTCTTCATTTTTCTCGTTGATCGCCGCGGATCCGTCTGCGGTCGGACTTTTTTGCGCCTGCTAATCAGGTGAAAAAAGCTGCGTTTTTTAGTGCAGCGCAAAAAGTCGCATCACTAAAAGCCAGCAACAAAATGTTACTGAATTCAGGGCTTTTGGCACCTCCTACCAGTATGTCCCGGCCGGATTTGGAACGTGTGCCATTGATAAAATGTCGCGACAAGGTGCCCGTTATAAGGTCGCTAAAATTCGGCGACTGAACGTCGCGCGCAATGCCCGGCGAATATGTAGGGAGAAAACGCAATGGCCAAAAAATGGGTCGCTATCGCTGCTGCTCTGGCGCTTTCTGGTTCGGCTGCAATCGCCGCTGACTGGTCTGAGCAGTTCAAGGTAATCGACACCGACGGCAGCGGCACGATCGCCATGACCGAGTGGGAAGCCAACGCTGGCAAGCTGGGCATCGACCCGGTTCCGCAGTTCCAGGCTATGGACAAGAACAACAACAGCAGCATTTCGAAGTCCGAATGGGCTGCTGCTGAGAAGATGGTCAAGGCATTCCCCGTGTCCTGCAAGTCCGCCACTGAATCCTGGTGCCCGCCGGGATACTAATCCCTGCGCGCCAGACCTTAGCCCGAAACTCGGTGGCGCTACTGCCGGGTTTCGGGCGAGACGGGCGTTGGTTCGGCGGCATGCCATTTTTGGCTTGCCGCAGAGCCTGCCCGGCCCTCTTGGGTAGCTAGGGTCCAGGCTTCGGGTGGTTGGACCCGGTCCTATCCGCCGGCTTGGATGGCACCCAGAGAGGCGGCCAAAGCCCCTGCATTCTGCCACGGGCCTCGAAGCGGCAAGCTTTTCGTCCGCCAAAGCTGCATCAGCTATGCCTTGGGCTGCTGTTGTGCAAGGCGTCAGCTGACAGTGCTCCCTCGATCGGCCTGTCCGACTCCGCCCGTCCCTCGTGACGCTAAGCAGTGATGGCGTCGTCGGGAACGCTGTACGACGAGCACGTGCCGGACCCGCTCGCTCAGGCGAAGAGTGGGCAAGTTGGCGTCCTGCCCCGCCACGGTCCCCGAAGATGTGGTCGGTATGCTGCGCGAGGCCAGCCAGCGTGGCGCTGGAGTGTGATTTCCGGTAGCTCATCCGCTCCAGAGCGGAAGCATCATTGATCTGAAATGTAAGATGATGCGAAGGTCCGACGGTCGAACGAAATCGAAACCGGAAGACCCTTAATGCTGAAGCGGCTTATGGACATCGTTGGCGCGCTGGCAGGCGGGATCGTGTTCGCCCCGTTGATGCTGATTGGCGCCATCTGGGTCGCTTGCTCGATGGGGCGCCCCATACTGTTTCGTCAGCGGCGTCCGGGCTTGAACGGCAAACCGTTTGAGATCGTCAAATTCCGCACCATGTCGAACAAGCTGGATGCTGATGGCAATCCGCTGCCGGATGCGCAGCGGCTTACGGCTGCCGGGCGGTTTCTGCGGGCAACCAGCATCGACGAACTGCCTGAGCTTTGGAATGTTCTGAAGGGCGACATGAGTCTCGTCGGCCCGCGCCCGCTGCTGATGGAGTACGTGCCTCTTTACAGCGCCCATCAAGCCCGTCGTCAGGAAGTGCGGCCCGGCCTTACGGGCTGGGCGCAGGTCAATGGCCGCAACGCCCTGTCCTGGGAGAGCAAGTTTGACCTTGATGTCTGGTATGTGGACAACCGGTCGGCGTTGCTGGATCTGCGGATTATCGGACTTACAGTGCTGATGGTGCTGAAACGCACGGGCGTATCGGCTGAAGGCGAAGCGACGATGCCGAAATTCACCGGCACCCGGAAGGAACAGCCGACGACATGAATCGCGGGCTGCTGATTCTCGGGGCAGGCGGGCACGGCCGGGTTGTGGCTGACGTTGCGTTGGAGCTGGGCTTCCGCACCATTGCCTTCCTGGATGACGCGCCGCAGACGCCTGATGTCGATATGGGGATTCCGGTTCTGGGGCCGCTGCAGCTGGCCGAAACCCTGCTGGAAGAATGGCCGCTGGCTTGCGTTGCGATCGGCAACAATCAACGCCGTCAAAGATTGTTCACGTCGCTCCGGAGTGCAGGGTTCGCGATGCCGACGCTGGTGCACAGGTCTGCGGTGGTCAGCCGCTTTGCCAAGCTGGGAGATGGCGTCGTCGTCACCGCCGGCGCGGTCATCAATGCTGGAGCCAGTATAGGCAACGCCTGCATCATCAATACCGGGGCGCGCATCGACCATGATTGCGTAATTGGTGAAGCATCCCATGTTGCACCTGGAGCCACGCTTTCAGGGGGCGTAATCACCGGCGCACGCGCATGGCTGGGCACCGGGTGTGCAGTCAGGCAAGGCGTGCGCATCGCAGACGATGTATTGATCGGCGTCGGCGCTGCGGTTGTCTGTGATCTTACCTCGGCCGGAACCTACATCGGCGTCCCTGCACGGCTAGCGCCTGAACATCGTCAATAATTGAAGTGCACCATGCTCAATACGCCCTTTTCCCCTTGGCCGTCATTTTCCCAACAGGACATTGAGGCCGTCTCGCGTGTGCTGCGCTCAAACCGGGTCAACTACTGGACCGGTGAAGAAGGCCGCGAGTTCGAACGCGAGTTCGCCGAATGGAGCGGCGCTGGGCATGCAATAGCGCTCGCCAACGGAACGCTGGCGCTGGATCTGGCTTTGTACGGTCTGGGCATTGGATCGGGTGACGAGGTTGTTGTCACGCCGCGCACGTTTATCGCTTCCATCAGCTGTGTGGTGAACGCCGGGGCGACGCCGGTATTTGCCGAGGTCGACAGGGACAGCGGCAATATCACAGCCGAAACCGTTGAAGCGGTGCTGACGCCGAAAACGAAGGCCGTCATTCCCGTGCATCTCGCCGGCTGGCCCTGCGATATGGATCCGCTGATGGAACTGGCAGAACGGCGCGGGCTGAAGGTGATTGAGGATTGCGCGCAGGCGCACGGCGCCCGTTACAAAGGCCGGTCTGTTGGCACGATTGGCCATGTGGGTGCCTGGTCGTTCTGCCAAGACAAGATCATGACCACCGGCGGCGAAGGCGGCATGGTGACCACTAACGATCGCGAATTGTGGTCCCGCATGTGGTCATTCAAGGACCATGGCAAGAGCTGGGAAGCCGTGTATGAGCGCGCGCATCCGCCGGGCTTCCGCTGGCTGCATGAAAGCTTTGGCACGAACTGGCGCATGTGCGAGATGCAGGCAGTTCTTGGCCGCAACCAGCTTCGCCTGATGGATGAGTGGACGCGTAGCCGGGAGAGCAACGCAGCTATCGTTCACGGCGCGCTGCAAGCATTCTCCGGCGCCAACGGTGTCGTGCGCGTGCCGACGCTGGCGGGCAGCAACACCGGTAATCGCCATGCGCAATACAAGTGCTATGCCTACGTGCGTCCGGAGCATCTGGCTGATGGGTGGTCGCGCGATCGCATTGTGAGCGAGATCGTTGCCCGAGGTGTCCCCTGCTATCAAGGATCGTGTTCCGAGGTTTATCTGGAGCGCGCGTTTGATGATACCGGCTTGCGGCCAGTCGACGGACTGCCGATTGCGCGCGAGCTGGGTGAAACCAGTCTGATGTTCCTCGTGCACCCGACCTTGACCGACGACGAGATGCGCAAGACAGCCGAAACGATTGCGCAGGTTCTGGCCGAGGCGCAGGGGTAGACTTCCGATCGGCGCGTAAATCAGAGTTCGGCCGTACGACAATCGAACTCAAAACTTTATGACGGCGCCGCTCAGAAATAGTTGCAGGCTGTCGATGGGCGAGCGTGCTATCGCGCCCGTTGCTGCGCCCGCTTGCAGCTCCCGCAGTGTCAGGTCACCGCTGACGTGTCGATAGGTTAGGTAAAGGATCATGTCGGCATCGTCGATGCCTTGAGCCAGCCCACCGCCCCACATTTCAACGCTGGAATGCCAGACGCCCCACGTGCCGGTTCCAGTCGGGTTAAGCGGATCGCCGGGGCCAACCGGAAGCACCGATGCAGCGCCACCATCAAACGTATAGTAGCTGCCATACAGCGTCGTGTTTCCAAGTGGTGTCAGCTGGCGTTCAATGCCGGCCTGCGCGGCAAGAAAACTCTGACCGCTGTTGATGCCGCTGTTTTCATAACGGTTGGTCTTGGCGGCGATGCCGTCGAAAGTGTGATTGGCGCCGATGTTTGCAAACAGGCCGGTATCCATGTGCTTTACGCTGATTGATCCGCGGAGCTGTTGGCAGGCTGTTGAATCGGCGATGTTGGTGATGAAGGTGGAAGGGCAGACACTGCGCGTGTGTGAGTTCGGTGTGAGCTGCAGATAGCCGATGCCGGCTGCAACATCGAAGCCCGCGATTTGCTCGCGATAGCGCAATGCGACATCCCAGAAATCGGTGAACACCCAGTCGGACGCGAATGTCAGTCCGTTCCATGTCGGCGAAACGTACTTGATCTGATTGAAGCCGCGCTGGCTCTCGCCGGGTTGGTCGCCACCCGCGCCGATGATGCGACGCCAGTTGAGCAGGCTGTGGGTCATGAGGCCGTTGTCGCTCGACCGCAGGAACATGCCGAGGCCGGCGTTTTCCGGGGCGGAGTACTGGTCGAACGCACTTGTCTGCGTGACGTTGGAATTTGCGATGCGGTCGGAAGCGGCGAACGTGCTGCCGACGAAAATGGCACCGTATTGCTTATGGCGGAGATACCAGACGGAACTGCGCAGATTAAACCCGGGCGCAATCAGATCGCCGTCGTTCAGCTGCGTGACCAGTTTTGAATTCGCGGCCCGCAGGCCGATATCCAGTGCGTACCCCGCCTCAAGCTGCTGTGTGATGCTAGCCCTGCCGACGAAACTGAATCGAGAGCGCTGGTTGTCGTTGGTGACGACGTAGGCGTTGCTTTCGGCGCCATCGTCCCAGGCCAGAATTGCGTTGTTGACGAGCCCGGTCACCGTCACTGAAACGGTTTTGTTGCCGCGTCTGGCCGCCTGCTCCTCAAGATCGGCGATGCGGCGTTCGAGGTCGGCGCAGCACTGTGCGTTGTAGGGCGACCCTGCAGCAGGGCTGCCGCCGGCGAGCGCGAGCAGCGCCACCGTGCAGCATGCGGCCAGCCGGTTTAGTCCTGCTCTCGCCACGCTCCCTAAGTCCCGCTCTCTGCGTTTTGCAACGTCAAGGAATGCGCCTTATCTGATTCGACGCAAGCGTGTGCAGGCGGTGGCTCAAGCCTCAGGAGGTGCCGCAGGTCGCGAATATCCTGGGCCCTCCACTGCACTTTACAGTTTCTTGAGTTGCGTCGTGTACGTTGGCTTCATATCCGGTCATGGAGGACCTCGTGACGAATAGGAACTCCATGTGGAGAGCCATTGCCAGTAATCCGTGGACGAGCCTCCATGATGCTTTGCTGGTTGCGAGCATATTCGCAGTCGGCCTGCTGCTGTGCATCGAGTTCGACCTCTTCTATTTCACAGGTGTTTCGGGCCTTGAAGAGCAGCGCGTAACTGTGGCTGAGGCCATTGGCCTGACGTGCCTGCTTGCGATCTGCGTTGTTGCCTTCGTTATTCGGCGGCTGCGCGAAGCCCGGGTTGAGAGCCAACGCGCAGTTGTGATCGACCAGCAGATGCAGGAGTTGCGCAAGCAGGCGCTACGCGATCCGCTTACGGATCTGGCCAACCGGCGCGCTGTGCTGGAACGGCTAAACGAGACGCACGATCCAGATAGTCAGCATGCTTTCTTTTTGCTCGATCTGAACGACTTCAAGAGCGTCAACGACACGTTCGGCCATACCATTGGTGACAGTGTCCTGCAGGTCGTCGCCGAGCGCTTCAAGCGCATCACGCGCCCTTCCGACCTTTTGGCGCGGCTGGGTGGCGATGAGTTTGCAATGCTGGTCAACGATGTGGACCGCGCAGGGGCTGAAGCGCTGGGTGCACGCTTGCTTGCTTCGTTGAGCAACAGGATTTGGGTGGATGGCATCGGCCATGATGTCGGTGTCTCGATAGGCGTCGTCTTCATTCCATCGGATGGTGTCGCGACGCCGGAGATCCTGAGCAACGCCGATATCGCCATGTATCGCGCCAAGAAGGTTGGCAAATCGGCCATGGTCTTCTTCGGCGACCTGGGCGAGGACGCTGAAGCGTCCACGCACGTCTCCTGACACAAACCGCGTACAAGATGGCATCCGCACAGGTGGGTTGAGTGTGCGGCACCGTGCGCGCTCTCTCTCTCTCTCCAGTTGGCGCGAGCGGTCGTCGCTGTGTTCAACGGCGGCGACGACGGCCAGCCACGTTGCAGGCTGCGTCTTTGCATTGATCAATTGCTAATGACAATCATTTGCAATAAAGAGGTATGGCTTTGCTGGTTTCGGAGCGCGTCCCGTCGCGCCAGGCTGGTGCTAGATGCAACCTCGAGGATCGGAGATCGCCATTGCGGTTGAATAGAAGAATGTTCGCCGGAGCTGCGGCATTGCTTGTGACGGCGGTTACGTTGGGCGTCGCAACGCAATCACAGGCCGCGCGCGACAAACCGCTGAAAGTGGTGACGACATTCACGGTGATCGCTGACATCGCCAAGAATGTGGCCGGCGATGCTGCGGTCGTCGAATCGATCACCAAGCCCGGTGCTGAAATTCACGATTACGATCCGACGCCCGGTGACATCGTGAAGGCGCAGTCCGCCGATCTGGTGCTGTGGAACGGGCTCAATCTTGAGCGTTGGTTTGAGAAGTTTTTCCAGAACATCAGCGATGTTCCGAGCGTGGTAGTGAGCGACGGCATTGAGCCGATGGGCATCACCGAAGGCGCCTATTCGGGCAAGCCTAACCCGCACGCCTGGATGTCGCCCAGCAGCGCGCTGATCTACGTTGAGAATATTCGCAAGGCGCTGGTTGAGCGCGATCCGGATAACGCTGAGGTCTACAACCGCAACGCTGCCGCCTATTCGGAGCGCATCAAAGCGATCGACAAGCCGCTGCGTGAGCGTCTGGCCGGCATTCCGGAAGGTCAGCGCTGGCTGGTGACGAGCGAGGGCGCCTTCAGCTATCTCGCCCGCGATTATGATCTGCGCGAACTTTATCTGTGGCCGATCAATGCCGATCAGCAGGGCAGCCCGCAACAGGTCCGTCGTGTGATCGATGAGGTGCGCAAGAACGGCATTCCGGTGGTGTTCAGTGAAAGCACCGTGTCCGACAAGCCTGCGCGGCAGGTCGCCAAGGAAACCGGCGCGCGCTATGGTGGCGTGCTTTACGTCGACTCCCTTAGCGAAGAGGGTGGCCCGGTGCCGACATACCTCGACCTGCTTGAAACGACTGTTGGAACTGTAGCCAAGGGCTTCGGTTTATGAGTTCTGCTCCGGTGTTTCTGGCGGGAGCGAGCGGAGCAGAAGGCGTCGTCGCATCGTTATCGGTGCGCGACGTCACCGTCGCCTATCCCAGCGGGGTTACAGCGCTGCTGGATGCAACGTTCGAACTTGGCGCCGGCACAATCTGCGGGCTCGTCGGCGTCAACGGTAGCGGCAAGTCTACGCTCTTCAAGGCCATCATGGGCTTCGTGACGCCTTCGCGCGGCCAGGTTCGCATTTGTGGCCTGTCCGTCAATCAGGCGTTGAAGCGTTGCTGTGTTGCCTACGTTCCGCAGAGCGAGGAAGTCGATTGGAACTTCCCCGTGCTGGTGGAAGACGTGGTGATGATGGGCCGCTATGGCCATATGAATTTTCTGCGCATCCCCACAGCCAAGGACAAAGAGAAGGTGACGGAATCGCTGGAGCGCGTGAACATGCTCCGGTTTCGCCACCATCAGATCGGTGAACTCTCGGGCGGACAGAAAAAGCGCGTGTTTCTGGCCCGGGCACTGGCGCAGGAAGCGCCGGTCATTCTGCTGGATGAGCCATTCACCGGCGTCGACGTGAAAACCGAAACGGCCATCATCGAGCTGTTGCGGCAGTTGCGCGCCAGCGGTCATCTGATGCTGGTTTCGACGCACAATCTGGGCAGCGTGCCGGATTTCTGCGATCAGGTCGTGCTGCTGAACCGGACTGTCCTTGCGTCCGGGCCAACTGCAACCACCTTCACACCGCAGAATCTGGAGCGGGCATTTGGCGGCGTGCTGCGCAGCTTCCGCATTGAGGGTGGTGATCTCCACGATGACCACGATGCGCGTAGCGTAACGGTGCTGACGGACGATGAACGCCCGGTGGTTTACTACGGCGAGGGCGGCCCCGAGGAAGAACCGTTGCGACGTACGGACAAGGGCGCGTGATGCAGGAACTGATCGCCCCGTTTCTCTATGACTACATGCTGAAAGCAATGTTCGTCAGCGCGCTTGTCGGCGCGGTGTGCGCATTCCTGTCAGCGTTTCTCATGCTCAAAGGCTGGTCGCTGATGGGCGACGCGCTGGGGCATGCGGTGGTTCCCGGCGTTGCCGGCGCCTATTTGCTGCAACTGCCCTATGCGGCGGGCGCGTTCATCTCCGGTATGCTGGCGGCGCTGGGCATGGCGCTTGTAAAGCAGCGCACTCGCCTGCGCGAAGACGCGGTAATCGGGTTGGTTTTCACAACCTTCTTTGCAGCTGGTTTGCTGCTGGCTTCAATCTACCCCACTTCGGTCAGTATCCAGACGATCGTGCTGGGCAACATTCTCGGCATTTCGGATGAAGACGTCATCCAGGTCATCATTATTGCTGCGGTTTCGCTGACGATCCTGATCGCGAAATGGCGCGACCTGGTGGTTGTGTTCTTCGATGAAACCCATGCCCGCACAGTTGGCATCAACGCGTTCGCGCTGAAGATCGTGTTTTTCACGCTGCTGGCGGCATGCACGGTGGCGGCGTTGCAAACGGTGGGCGCGTGTCTGGTGATCGCCATGGTGGTGACGCCGGGGGCTACAGCCTACCTGCTCACGGATCGGTTCGGGCGCCTCATTATTCTGAGTGTGCTTATCGGAGCGGGAACGAGCTTCTTTGGCGCTTACATCAGCTATTTTCTCGACGGCGCAACCGGCGGCGTCATCGTCACGCTGCAGACGCTGTTGTTTCTGGCGGCGTTCTATCTGGCGCCCAAGCATGGCGTGTTGGCCGGGCGCCGTCGCCAGTCGTCCGCTTCGTCTGAGGGGGCAATCCCATGAGCGAGGTGTGGAGCTTTTTCGCCGAGCCGCTGGGTTATGCGTTCATGCAGCGGGCGCTGTTGGGGGCCGTTCTGATCGGCGCGGTGTGCTCGGTGCTGTCGTGCTATCTGGTGCTTAAGGGCTGGTCGCTAATGGGCGATGCCATTTCGCACGCGGTGCTGCCGGGTGTCGTGCTCTCGTTTGTGCTGGGGCTGCCGTTGGCGATTGGCGCGTTCGCGGCCGGGCTATTCTGCGCGGTAGCAACCGGCTACCTGAAGGAGAACAGCCGCGTGAAGGAAGATACGGTGATGGGCATCGTGTTTTCCGGCATGTTCGGCTTCGGTCTGGTGCTGTTTTCAAAGGTGGAAACTGACCAGCACCTCAATCACATTCTGTTCGGCAACATGTTGGGCATCACGCCGCGCGATCTTGTCGAAGTGGGCATCATCGCCGGAATAACGCTGCTTATCGTGATCGCGAAGTGGCGCGACCTGCTGCTCTATTGTTTCGATCCGGCTCAGGCGCGGGCGGTGGGATTGCCGCTCTCGGTGATCCATTACGGGCTTCTAGTGCTGCTGGCGCTGACGATCGTTGCTTCGATCAAGGCGGTCGGCATCATCCTTGTTGTTGCGATGCTCATTGCCCCCGGAGCAACGGCCTATCTGCTGACCAATCGTTTTTCGCGCATGCTGATGATTGCGGCCGCGGTTGCGATCGGTTCATGCGTTATTGGAACGCTGCTCAGCTTCCACATCGACGGTGCAACGGGCCCATGCATCGTGCTGGTGCAGGCATTTGCGTTTGTGCTGGCGTTTCTGTTCGCGCCGCGCCACGGCGTGCTGGCAATGCGGCGTGAGCAGCGCCCGACGGCATAAAAAAAGACCGACGCGGGTGTGTCCGCGTCGGTCTTTGTCATACTAATCGGCATCGTCTCAGCTTAGTGAGGTGTCGCCGGATTGGTATCTGGCGACGCATCTGAAGCGTCGCGGCGATGCTCGCGCGCGATGTAGGTGTATACCGCAGGCGTCACAAACAACGTGAACAGCGTGCCGATCGTCATGCCGAAGGCAATGACGATGCCGATGGCGAAGCGCGACGCAGCGCCGGCGCCCGAAGCGAAAATCAGCGGCACCATTGCGATCACCATTGCCGCCGTCGTCATCAGAATGGGTCGCAAACGGATAGCCGCGGCTTCCTCAATTGCCTCACGGCGCCCCATGCCCTGCGAAGCCTGCAGATGGTTGGCATAGTCCACCATCAGGATGCCGTGCTTGGAGATGAGGCCGATGAGTGTGACGAGGCCGATCTGCGTGTAGATGTTCATCGTCGCGAGGCCGAACGTCAGCGGTATCAGTGCGCCGAAGATCGAGGTGGGCAACGCGATGAGAATGATCAGCGGATCGCGGAAGCTTTCGTACTGCGCGGCCAGCACGAGATAGATGACGATCAGCGCGAAAATGAAGGTGATGACGAGCTGGCTGCCTTCCTGTTCGTACTGGCGGCTCTCGCCCTGGAAGTCATAGGAGAATGACTCCGGAAACACCTCTTTCGACTTTGTCTTCAGGAAGTCGATGACCTCGCCGACGGTGCGGCCGGGGAAGGGCACGCCCTGCAGCATTGCCGAGTTGAGCTGCTGGAAGCTGGTCAACGCATTTGGCTGCACGCTTTCGCTGATCTCGACGATGGTCGATAGCGGCACCATCGCGCCCGACGACGTTTTGATCTCGTAACGCTTGATCCAGTCCGGTTCGAGGCGGAAGTCGCGCGGAACCTGAGGGACCACCTGATAGCTACGGCCATAGAGATTGAACCGGTTGACGTAGTTACCGCCCAACAGCGTTGCCAGTGACGCGCCGATGTCCTGCATGGTGATGCCCAGGCTGTTGGCCTTGGCGTGGTCGATCTTCAGCTCAAGCTGCGGCGTATCGAACTTCAGGTCGGTATCGACGAAGATGAACAGGCCGCTTTGCAGTGCCTCTTCCTTCATCTTCTCCAACACCTGCGCAAGTTGCTCGTAATCCGATGTTGTCGTGATGACGAACTGGATCGGCGGCCCACCGGTTGAGCCCGGCAGCGATGGCTCGCCAAAGGTAAGGATCTGGCCGCCGGCGATGCCATTCACCTTGGGCTGCAGGTCTTGCAGAATTTGCGACTGGGTGCGCGTGCGGTCTTCCCACGGCTTGAACAGAATGCCGGAGAAGGCCTGATTTACGTCGCCGCCCATGCCGTTGATCGAGAAGACGTTTTCTTTCTCGGGCACGGTCTGGAACACCTCGTAGAGGTGGTCGGTCACCTGCTCCAGATAGTCGATGTTGGTTGCCGGTGGTGTCTTCACGAGGCTGAATAGAATGCCCTGATCTTCTTCCGGCGCCAGTTCCTGCTGTGCCGTGACGTACATCAGCGCCGTGGCGACAATGACGCCGACGATTACGAGGATGGTCACGGGGCGATAGTCCAGCGTGCGTGTAAGGCGGCGCTGGTAGCGCTGTTTCAGGCGGTCAAACGTGTGGTCGAGGAATTTCACGAACCGGCCTGACGACAGCTCGGAGGTGAGAAGTTTCGAGCACATCATTGGCGAAAGCGTCAATGCGATGACACCCGACACGATCACCGCGCCGGCCAGCGTAAACGCAAACTCGCGGAACAGCGATCCGGTAAGGCCGGAGACGAATCCGATAGGTGCGTAAACAGCGGCGAGTGTGATGGTCATCGAAATGACGGGAACGGCAATCTCGCGCGCGCCTACGATGGAAGCATCGTAAGGCGACAGGCCTTCCTCGATGTGGCGGTGGATGTTTTCGACCACCACGATTGCGTCGTCGACGACCAGGCCGATCGCCAGCACGAGGGCCAGCAGGGTGAGCAGATTGAGCGAGTAGCCGAGCGCCAGCAGCGCGAACATGACGCCGATGAGTGACAGCGGGATGGTGATGATCGGGATCAGTGTCGAGCGCAGGCTGCCAAGGAAAAGGAAGATCACGACGATAACGATGACCGCTGCTTCGACCAGCGTCTTGCGGACTTCGGAGATCGAGGCGTCGATGAACTTGGTGGAATCGTAGGCGATTGCGGCGGACATGCCGGGCGGCAATTCAGCCTCGATGGCTGGAAATTCCTTGCGAACGTCGGCGATGACGGTCAGCGGATTGGCGGTCGGCGTCGAAAAGATGCCAATGAACACCGCCTTCAGGCCGTCAAATGAAGAAGTGGAGTTCACGTCTTCTGCGCCAAGCGAAATCTCGGCGATGTCATGGAGCCGTACCAATGCATCGCCACGCGCCGCCACAACGAGCTGACCGAATGCGTCGGCGCTGGCGAGCGAGGTCTCGGCGTTGATGGTCGTCTGGACGAAGTCGCCCTTGATCTGGCCTGCTGCGGTTGTGAAGTTATTGGCCGCCAGCGCCGCGCGGACCTGCAATGGCGTTACGCCAAGTGCGGCCATCTTCTGCGGGTTGAGCCAGATGCGCATCGCGAACGTCTGGCCGCCAAGGATCTGCGCATTGGCAACGCCATCGACGGTTTGCAGCTTCGGCTGCACAACGCGGCTGAGATAGTCGGTGATCTGCGATGACGACAGCACGTCGCTGTTGAACGACAGATACATCAGCGCGGTCGATTCACCGGTCTGCTTCACCACAACTGGGTCCATCGCCTCGGGAGGCAGCACACTGCGCACCTGATTGACCTTCGACAGAACGTCGGTGACGGCGCGATCAGGATCGGCGTTGAGGCGCAGGTTGAGCGTCACCGAGCTGACATTCTGGCGCGAGGTGGAGGTGAGCGTGTCGATGCCTTCCGCGCTCGCCACCGCCTGCTGGATCGGGATGGTGATGAACCCCTTGATCACATCGGCGTTCGCACCGGGATACGCCGTCGTGATGGTGATCGTCGTGTTCGACAGCTCGGGATACTGCCGCACCTGCAAATTGAACGCCGCGCTCAGGCCGATCAGCAGGATCAGCAGGCTGACAACCGTCGCAAGAACCGGACGGCGGATGAAGATGTCGGTGAATGCCATGGGCCGCTCTTATTGATAGGGCCGCTCGGCCGGTGGTGCCGGCGCTTGCGAATTGTCAACTGTCACGAGCGCGCCGTTGGTGAGCTTGATCTGGCCGCTGGTTGCGACCTGCTCGCCGGCGGTCAGACCCGAAGTAACTGCAACGCGATCCTGGCGCACCTGCCCGGTGGTGACGAACCGGCGCTCAACTGTGAAGACCGGTTTCGCATCGGGCGCGGGGGTCGGTTGACCGGGTTGGGACTCGGCGGGCTTCAGCACGTAAATGCTGTCGCCGTAGAGGCTGTAGGTGATGGCCGTGCGTGGCACGGTGACAAAGTTCTGTGGCCCGCTGGCCAGCACTGTCACGTTGGCGAACATGCCCGGCAGCAGCTCGCTTTCAAGATTGGGCACTGTGCCACGCACCAGCAGCGTACGCGTATCCTTGGCCACGCGCGCATCAAGCGACGAGATGGTGCCCTGGAACACCTTGTCGGGATAAGCATCGACCGTCAGTTCGATGGTCTGACCGACACTCAGCTTATCGACGTTCTGCTCCGGCATCGGGAAATCGACCCAGATCGGATTGAGCGCCTGCAACGAAACCATCGCTAGACCGGGCGAGATGTACTGACCGAGTTCTACGTGGCGGATGCCAAGCCTGCCGGAAAACGGGGCGATGATGGTCTTCTGCGCGATCAGAGCCTTGATGCGGTTCAGCGAAGCCACTGCGCTATCGTGCTTGGCGCGGGCCGTATCGACATTGGCGGCGGAAGCAACTGACTTGGTCAGAAGGTCGGACTGACGTTTGAACGACAACTCGGCTTCGCGCAAAACCGCTTCAGCGCTGGCAAGATCGGCCAGCTCCACTGAGATATCGAGCTGCACCAGCTTGGTGCCCGCAGCAACGTCCTGTCCGCTTTCGAAATGCAACTCGGTGACGATGCCGGGAACCTGCGCGGCTATCTCGACGCCCTGCGATGCGATCAGCGTGCCAATGGCGGGCAGGCGCTCGGCCCACTCTGCGGTGCTGGCGGCTTCGGCGGTGATGGTTGCAGGCGGCGGGCGCTGCGAACTCAGGAACTCCTGGATCATCTTCGGTTTGAAGACGAACTGGAAATACGCCAGGCCGCCAATGAAGGCGGCAAGAATAAGAAGGGTGATTAGAAAGCGTTTGAGCATCGGCAGTCCCGCTGCCGCCTCTGCCCATGAACGGGCAGGGCGGCCTCAATCAGTTTTTGGCCGCGCCCGGCATGAAGCCGTAAGTGTCATCGGCCCAACGTACATTCGTTGAAACCGCTGGCGCATGCGGTCCCCGATCAGGCATGACTTCCAGCTTGTATCGGAGAAAGCTGTGCCCCGTCGACTGGCACCGTTTCCACTGCCCGTGCTTCAGATAGGCGCAGCAGACGCGATCAGTCGCCCCGTATCGCGATGCGAGATGGTGTAGAGCGTTGAGTGCTGCAAGATATGAGGCACGCCGCACAGGTTGTATTCCGTGCGGATGTTGCAAGTCAGTCACGCATTTCAGGGCTTGCCGTTGCGCATGCTGAAGCGTGCGTTGCCAAGGCCGGTGCCGATGGTGAGCACACCCCAGTGCTCATAGCTCTGCATGATGGGAAGGGCGCTGAGACCCTGCACCACGGCATCGTTATGAATCACAATATGCGTGCTGTGGTCGCCGATGTTCGGAATCAGGCTGCAAAGCTGATCGGCCAGATTGAATTGGCTGCTTTCCCAGTTGCCCGGCAAATTCTGCGCGCCGGTTTCTATCGTTCCGTCCTCGCGGATAAGGCCAGGGCACGCGATGCCGACAAGCGGCGCCAGCTTGAGGTCTTTTTTCTCGGCAATGCGGATATGCTCATCAAGCATGTCGGCAATGCGTTGCACGGCTTCATCGCGTTTGGTGTTCTCATCGCCATGGCGCCAGATGTCCGATGCAAAGACGTTGGCCTTTGAAAGATCCTTCGCTTTTTTGAGACGGAGTTCGACAATGCCGGCGCGAATGTTTGTGCCGCCGATGTCAACAGCGAGAATGCCGTCATACCCCTCCAGCATCCACGACGGCATGAGATGAGCCGAGCCGATCAATCCGGCTTCATCGGGATGGTGCTGGATCAGCTCAAGCTTGACGTCGATGCCTGCCGCCTGCAGCAGCACTTGCGTGCGGCCCACCGCCAGCTCGCCAACACGACTGCCGCGCATGCCGCCGCCGACAACGATCGCTTCGGTGTTGCGCCAGTTTGCGGCCCGCAGGAAACGTCGGATTACGGTGGTGAGTGTCTGCGCGAATTCTTCGACCGCGCTGTGAATGACGCCGCCAGCAGCGGGATCGCCTTCAGCCAGCAGCTTGTCGAGCTGCTTTTTTGATAGCTGTTCGGAATCCTGTTCGCCTAGAGGATCAGCGCCCAGCTCTCGCAGTGGCTCACGCCACTTTTCCAGCATGGCATGGAAGGCACCTCGGCTTGCTTTGTCGCCGATAAAGCCCTCGTCGTCCTTAAGCGTAAGATTGTAGCTGTCGACCTCGACGCTCGGCAGCGTCTGCGCGCCATGCGAGCTTAGCGCCGGCCGGCGATCTGCACTCGTTACCGACATCGCATCCACCGCAAACAGGCGGCGCCCTCTGTTGAACCGCTCCCGATTGGTGGTGCACGCCGGGATCGAGCGATAAACTCATTGCGAGCGGTAAGGGTTCCTGCGGCCAAGCTTCGGCGCAGGCGGGTGTTATTGTTCGCTGACTGCGTCAGCGAGCGCTGCAAGCCACGCGTAAACGTCAGTTGGTCCGCTGAAATCCACTTCGTCATAGCCGAAGGCTTCGCCGGCCACACGGAAGCCGCAACCGCCCAGATGGCGTGCGGCGGTGAACGCGGGTAAATCGCCGATGTCATCACCGATCATGATCGGGCGCCGCCCCGCAAACGGCGGCTGTTGCGCAAGCGCCAGCAACGCCGTGCCTTTCGAATGGCCGGCAGGGACAACCTCGAACAACTTGCGGCCCGGACAAAGCACCAGGCTATCGGCGTATGGCGCGATGAGCGCGCGCAATTCGCCTTCAAGGGCGGATTTCAAATGTGGTGCCTGGCGATAGTGCAGCGCCAAACCAGAGCCCTTCGGTTCCACAACAACGCCGGGCAATGCAGGCATGCGGCGGACAACGCTTTCGACGAGAGCGGGCGGAAGACCATCGGCGATTTGCAGAATATCGCCGCCAACCCTATGACGCATTTCCGAGCCGTGTACGCCAGCGCCGATCCATTCCGTTGACGCAAGGAGCGCATCGATCTCCAGCAGTTGTCGTCCCGTCAAGATCGCGAGCGCGCCGCCCAGTCCATCGTCAATGCGCTTCAGCAATTCGACAAGTCCGTTCGGTACGCGCACGGCATTGGGCGTTGGCGCGATGTCGAGCAGGGTGCCGTCACAGTCCAGAAACAGCGCCAAATCCTTGGTCGATTGCTTTAGCAGGGCGTAGGGCGTTTGGTTCAGACCGGAAGGTTGATCCAAGTTCGTATCGCGACGGATCGCTTTTTCGCCGGTTGCCACGGCATCGCCCTTCACGTTGTTACCCCTTAACCGCTGTGTTCTCATTTGCAATCCGGCTCGGCTGCATGCGCCACTTGCGAATGCGCAGTCTCGAATTTGCGTTCACGCGCGCGTCAAGCGCTTCGCGACGCATGAGACCCGTTTGCGTATCAATATAGGCAACGACACACGACGCGTTAATGGTGGCGGCGCGCAGTGCGACATCAATGGGCTGCCGCAGCGCTATGAATGCCGCGAATGTCGATGCCATGGCGTCGCCGGCGCCGGTGGTGCTGGCCACTGTGGTGTCAGCCGCAGGACAATAAATCAGCGTGTCGTTTTCGCTGACGAATGCGCCGCCTAGGCCATCTGTCAGCATCACATAGGTGGTGCCAAGACTGTGCAGCGCCTTGAAGAATGCAGGCAGGCTCATTTCGTAGCCGCCGCCCAGCAGGCCACGGGCGAGCAGTGGCGGTGGTTGCTCGCCTGCTTCCAGCGGCGGCGTAGGGCCGCCCTCTCCAAACTGCGCAACGAGACCGGGTACGAGCGCTTCGGCTTCGCGGCGGTTGATCGCCAGGATGTCGATCTTTTTCAGGCTTTCCAGAAATGTTCCGCTGCGTACCGAAAGCTGGCGCACGCCGGCATTGACGGCCACCAGTGCGCCGTTGGCCTTTGCCTTTTCTACAATGGTGGGGAAGCAATCCGCGGAGCGATTGGACAGGCTGGAGATGTAGACAAGATCGACGGCGAATGCGGACGCGGTCAAGTCTCCGGATGACAGCAGCGTGTTGGCGCCGCGAAACGTAAATACAGCGGCGTTGCGATCATGGGATGACACGATAACTGATGCACCCGTTGGCGCATCTGCGTCGCGTATCACCCACCGCGTTGAGACGCCCTCATCGGTAAGTCGAGTTAGCAGAAAATCGGCCCGGGTGTCGCGTCCAAGCTTGACGAGTATCGAGGTGTCAAAGCCAAGCCGAGATAAAGCTACGGAGGTATTCACAGCGCCGCCGCCGGCATAAGTGAACACGTCCAGCGCTTCAGTTTTGCGTCCCTCTTCAAGCAACAGGAAGGAGGTGTCGGCATTGAGCATGGACATACGTTCGATGCGATCGCTTTCGATGATCGCGATCGTGTCAACCATAGCCCCGCCTACGGACAATGCTTTCATGCTGCACTCATATCGGATCCGGTGCAATGCGGTTTGTGCCAACGCGCGGATGCACGCGTGCCAGCTCGATTTCCTGCAACGCTTTACGTGCGGCTTCCAACGGTTGGCGCGGAACGGCCAGTGTTCCGCGACGTCCTACGCGCTCCAGCGCCTGCAGGAAGCCACGGCACCACATGAAGGTGTCCTGACGCTTAATGCCGTCGATTAAACTGTCGTAGTGCTCCTGCCGCTCTTCCAGTGGCATCTCCAGCGCCGTCTTTATGGCGGTGGCCATCTCATCGATGTCGTATGGGTTGACGATCAGCGCATCCTTGAGCTGCTCGGCCGCGCCTGCAAAGCGAGACAGGATCAGAACGCCGGGATCATGCGGGTTTTGCGCGGCGATGTATTCCTTGGCGACCAGATTCATCCCGTCACGCAGCGGCGTTACCAAGCCGACGCGCGATGATCGGTATATGTCGACCAGGGTCCGACGTGGCGCGCTGCGGTGGATGTAATGGATCGGCACCCAATCCAGCTCGCCGAAACGGCCGTTAATGCTGCCGGACAAAGTTTCCAGCTCGTTGCGAATGTCAGCATAGGCCGAAACAGATTCCCGCGTCGGCGGCGCGATCTGCGAGAGAACCACTTTGCCGCGATAGTCGGCGTTCTGTGCAAGGAAGCGGCTGAAAGCGCGGAACTTCTGCGGCAGACCCTTCGTGTAGTCGAGGCGGTCAACGCCAATAATTCTTGCGATGCCTGGGCTGCGATCACGGGTTTGTCTTGCCCGCTGGCCAACGAAGCCTTCAACGTCGATGCCAACGGGAAAACTTGCGATCGCCATTTCCCGATCGAACGCACGAATGCGACCGTCCTTCAGGATCTGACCGAACGCGCCATCCTGCAGATAGTCGATCAGATTGCCGACATCGATCTTGGTTTGCAGCCCAACGAGATCGTAGGCGGCCAGGCCGCGCGCCAGTTCGCGGTGCTCAGGAATAGCCAGAAATATCTGAGCAGGTGGAACGGGAATGTGGAGAAAGAACCCGATCGGATTCTTCACGCCGAGCTTGCGCAGCTCCAAGGCTAGCGGAATCAGATGATAGTCATGCACCCATATCGTGTCGTCAGGTTTCAGCAGCGGATGAAGGGCCTGCGCAAACCGCCGATTGACCGCCAGATAGCGTTCAAAATGTCCCGATTCAAATTGTGCAATATCGAGTCGCGCGTGAAACACAGGCCACAGAACATTGTTGGAGTAGCCGGTGTAATAGCCTTCGTGCTCGCGCGAGCTTAGCGGCAGCGTGGCGATCGTGGTGTTGTTGATATGCGAAATATCAGGTGTTGTGATTTGTTCAGAGCGCCGATCGGAAATGCGGCCGTTCCAGCCAAACCACAGCCCCTCGCGCGAGCGCAGCGTATCAGCGAGCGCAACAGCCATCCCGCCGGCCTGAGCAGCCTTAGAGATGTCGGCGACGCGATTAGAGACAAGTATTATGCGGCCCATGACCTTCCGACATACACGAGGGTTGCACCTGTGTGATTAACGGCCGAGCTCAACATTGGTTTCAATTGAGCAAAACAAACGCTGTTGGGCGATAAATCATCCAGCCGCCCAAGCAGCCTCCCATCGGCGTGAAAGCCTCATGCCTGTGTTGATGATTCCGGCCATGCAGTAGGTTTGAGGAACGTTGCCCCACAGTTCGCCCGTTGTCGGATGAATATCCTCACTGAGCACGCCGAAGCTGTTGGCGCGCGAAAGTACATCGCTGAATATGTCGCGCGCCCTGGCTACTTCGCCAATGGATGCGAGAGCGTCTGCGTACCAGAACTGACAAACGAGAAATGACGTTTCCGGTGCGCCGAAGTCGTCTTCGGCGATGTAGCGCATCATGAAACCGTTGCGGCTAAGCTCGCGTCCGATCACTTCAACGGTACGGCGGTAGCGTTCGTCGTCGGCGCCCAACAGACCAAGATCGGCAAGCAGAAGCGCGCTGGCGTCAAGGTCGTCATGATCTAGTGCGCCGGCAATCGCACCCCACTTGGGGCTCCAGGCGCGCTGCAGGATATCGTCGCGCATTTTATCGGCCGTAGCTCGCCAGTATCCGGCTCGGTCTTCAAGCGACAGCAATCCGGCGAGGCGTGCGAGGCGATCGCACGCAACCCAGCACATGGTTGCGGAATAGGTGTGAATGCGTTGGCGTCCGCGATATTCCCAGGGGCCTGCATCAGGTTCGATATATAGCCGCTGGGCGCGGTGCCCCAGCGGTTCCAGGCGTCGAAACAGTGCTTCGTCGCCCATGCCCGGCAGGCGTTCATCGATGAACATATGCGACGCGCCAAGAATGACGCTGCCGTATGCATCGTGTTGCGTCTGTTCCACCGCCTGATTGCCAACGCGCACCGGGCCCATGCCGCGATACCCGGACAGATCGGGGGCCGTGCGCTCGGTCAGGGATTGGTTGGGTATGATGCCGTAGACCGGCTGCAGGGGTGGCTCAACATCCATCGCGATGGTGGTGATGTAATTGAGATAGCTTTCCATTGTTTTGGTGGCGCCGAGCCTATTCAGCGCGCTGATTACAAACGCGGCATCGCGCAGCCAGCAGAAGCGATAGTCCCACGTGCGAGGCGTATGCGGAGCCTCTGGAATGGATGTTGTGTGCGCGGCGATAATCGCCCCGGTTTCATTGAAGCTGCAAAGCTTCAGCGTGATGGCGGCCCGGATGATGGCGGACTGCCAATCCAGCGGTATGCCAAGTCCGCGTACCCAGTTCAGCCAGTAGCGGCGCGTACGCTCATAGAACTCGCGGGCGACGCTATCGACTGCGGATTCCAACGGTTCATCGGGCCCGAAAATAAGCGAGACCGGCTGGGTGAGCGCGAATGGCGTTTCGTGGACGATGTAGGAAAGCGGCGCGTCTGTTGTCAGGCGCAAAACGTCGGTGCCGCCGCTGAAGCGGATGTGATTCGATCCCACAGCGACATTCTCAACGGGCCCGCCATAGTTGAATGTTGGGCGGACGCGCAGCGTGACGCGTGGCAGGCCTTTGATCGGCTCAATGCGGCGAACAATTTGTGCGGGATGGAAAGCCCGCTCAAACAGTTTGAAGCGAGGCGCGAAATCCGTAACGCGCACGGCGTTGCCAGCCGCGTCTTCAAGTATCGTTTCAACGATGGCGGTGTTGCGCACGTACTGCGCGCGTGCGGAAACCTGGCCATGCAGCACAACATCGCTGAAGCCTTTTTCTTCATCGCCCGCAAGCAGTCGCGAAAATACCGGATCTGAATCCAGCCGCGGGAAGCACCACCAGACGATGCGGCCGCGGTTGTTTACCAGCGCTGCTATGCGTCCGTTGCCGATTGGCGCTACGTCGAGATCAACCGGGTTTGCACTTGAAGCTTGGCAGTTTGGCATAGCTATCCTTCGTGGTGGGCCACGGGGGCGGGCAGCGCTTGTGGAGTTTAGGAGGCTGAGCTTGGGCCGCATATGCGGAGGTTTCGTCCAGAATGGACATAACTCCCCAGTCGCGACTTCGTTTCATGGCACGAAAAATGTCACAACGCGCGATGGCCGCGCGCGGTGCCGTAAACGATCTGTGACCGTTGTTGGGAAAGGACGCATGTTCCGCGCGGCTGTCATCAGCGGCTTGCGGGAGGGGCGGCGAGGCAGGTCATGAGCATGCTCAAGTCCGCCTCGCCGATTGCGCCGTGATACGCAATACATGACTCTCGGCGCCCAAACACACTTAAGCCGAAATGTATTTCGACATCGCAAATGCCAAACGACTGTTTCGTTCACGCTTCCTTATCGGATGTGTCGCGCCAAGGCCTCTCATCGCGCCGTTGCAACAGCCAACCTATGATCGGCAGCAAAACTGCGTGCGGAATGATCCAAAGCGCGACCTGCAGAAATTTTCCGGTAATACCTGGAACGAACAGGTGGCATCCGGCCAAATAGGCGCGATAGCCGGCACGGGCAGTTTGTCGCGCGCTCAAGGCAACGAGAAGCTGGCGATAGAACGAAAGCTCTGCGCCCATGGCCTGATGGAAGCCGGTGTCCACCGGGCCGGGCGCCAGCGCCATGATGCGCACGCCGCGGCCGGGGTTCTCGGTCGCGAGCGCGCGGGTGAGGGAAACGACATAGGCCTTGCTGGCGTAATAGGCGGCCTGATTGGGGCCGGGAACAAGCCCGCCAACGGAGGCAACGTTCATGATGCCGCCGCGCCCGCGGGCCAGCATTTGCGGTAGCGCATGCCGGGTGAGATTGGTGAGCGCCTGAACATTCACACGCAGAAGATCATCGATTTGCGCTTCAGTGTGGCTGACAAACGGACCGGCGAGGCCGATGCCTGCGCAGTTGATCATCACATCAGTGAAATAGCCGTGCGTGTTGAGGTTGGCATCAATGCGGTCAGCCGCGTCGGCTTCGGTGATGTCCAGCGCGATGACAGCGCAATGCACTTTGAAGTCGCGTTCGATCGCGGCGGCTTGCAGCTCCAGCGTTGCGGCGTCACGCGCGATCAGAGCGACTTCCCTGCCCGCCTTGGCGAAGCGCCGCCCCAATTCCAGGCCAATACCGCGCGATCCGCCGGTTACGACAACTATCGGCTTCAGATGCGCAACAGCTTCAAGCGCGCCGGGTTCAGGATAGGCGTTGCGCGACAGCCAATGATCGACAAGACGAACAAGCAAGCGGCAATCCTTTCTCTGTCTTCAACATCGGCGGCCGCCCGACCATGGGCTGAGACGCGCTGAGTGTTGTAGCAAGGATTGCCGGATATTCGAGAAAGTTAAAGAACGGATCGGCGGCAGCGCGCTGGTTCCCGCCGATCACGTCGCATTAGCTACGCCTATACTGCAGCTCTGATCTCGCCTGCGCGCTGCGCCAGCGCGTGGAGGTGCCGCGCGTAGTTGCTGCCCGCCCACCGATTAGCTGCGGTCTGCAATCTGTCCAGCCCTATCCAGCCCGCGTCGAAGGCGATCTCCTCCAGGCAACCTGGCTTGCGCGCGCCCTGACGCTCTATCTGCTGCACAAGTTGGGCAGCTTCCAGCAGCGAGTCCGGCGTCCCGGTATCGAACCACGTGTCGCTGTCTGGAATAAGCTCGACACGCAGGGCGTCGCGATTGAGATAGTCGCGATTGACGTCAGTTATTTCGATTTCACCCCGTGCCGAGGGCTGAACAGCGCGCGCAATTGCAGCCGCCGCGCCGTCATAAACATAAAGGCCGGTGACCGCATAGTTGGAGCGCGGGTGCTTGGGCTTCTCCTCGATCGAGGTTGCGGTGCCGTCGTCGCGCAGCGAGACGATGCCGAAAGCCTGGGGGTTCTGCACGGGGGTTGCAAAAACCGTTGCGCCGCTTGGACGGTCGAATGCCTTGCGCATCAGCTTTGCCGTTGCGCCGCCAAGGAACAGATTGTCTCCCAGCACCAGCGTCGACGGTTCGCCGCGAGTAAACTCGTCGGCGATGATCAACGCCTCGGCGATGCCCCGGGGCTCAGCCTGGGGAGCAAAGCGAATGCTGATACCGAACTGAGAGCCATCGCCCAGCAGACGCTGGAATGCATCGAGGCTTTCCGGCGTCGAAATCAGCATGAACTCGCGAACGCCGGCTTCCATCAGCAAGGAGAGCGGATGAAAGATCATCGGCGTGTCGTAGATCGGCAGCAACTGTTTGGAGATTACGCCGGTGGCGGGAAGCAGCCGCGTGCCGCGGCCCCCGGCTAGGAGGATGCCGCGCACGGGAGGCCTCCAACGCGCTTGATGATCTTGCCCTCAATGACAACATCTTCGATGCGGCTGCGCCACTCTTCCAGCGCGCGATACCAGTCCAGCGTCAGCGTATCGAGGCTGCGGCTGTGCGTGTTGGCTTGCAGCGCGTCTACGATTTCGCGGACGCCGTCTTCAATCGTCATTGTCGTGTGATAGCCGAGCGCAGCGATGCGATCGAATGAAACACGATATGAGCGCGTGTCGGGGTCGCCGTACCAGTCGATTTCGACATCGCGCGGAACCAGCTCTTTCACCCGGTCGGCGAGCGCGCGGATTTGCACGTTGAGGTCGTTTGAGCCAGCGTTGAATACGCGGCCATTGATTGCGGCTGCGTCGGCTTCCAGCATGAATTCCAGTGCGCGCGCCGCGTCGCGGACATGGATCATCGGGCGCCACTGCGTCCCATCGCGCATCAGCGCGAGCTTGCCCGTGCGCCATGCGGTTTCAGTCATGCCATTGACCGCAAGATCGAAGCGCATGCGCGGGCTGATGCCGAACAGCGTTGAGAAGCGCACAACGCCTACGGTGAAGTCGTCATCGGCCAGAGGGCGGATATCCTGCTCGGCGGCCAGATTGGCCTTGGCGTAGACGGTGAGCGGATTTGGCGTGCAATCCTCGTCGAGAATTTGGGAGGGTGGGAAGAAGCCGTAGATCGAGCACGACGACGGCATCACATAGCGCTTTACGCCAGCGGCCTTGGCCAGTCGTGCGTTGCGTGCGCGCGCCTGATGGTTGATCTCCCACGTCTCGTCGGTGAAGAGATCGCCCAACGGATCGTTTGACAGCGCGGCAAGGTCTATCACCGCGTCGACGCTTCTGAATGCGCTTGGTTCGAGCAAGCGCACATCGGTGCGCAGCTTCGTGAGATTGGGATGGTCAGCCAGCTTGTCGCTGCCGAAAAAATATCGGTCGACTGCAATAACGCGCTTGCCGCTTTCCAGGAGGCGCGGCACCAGGGTGCTGCCGATGTAGCCGCCTGCGCCGGTCACTAAAATTGTTTTGCTGGCCATGTCGATCCGTTCTGGAGTCCTAAGCTGAGTATCTTTCGGTAAACTATGCGCATAAGTGCTCCGTGCGCAGTCGGATATCGAGGCTATACTTAAAAGGTGCCGCGGCCCGTTTAGCTTTTAAAAACCTTGTTTTTAGGTCGCGTAGTTTCCTCGGGGAGAGAGCCTCTTGTCCGCATTCGTACCGTTTAACCGCGCGCCCGCAACTGGCCGAGAGTTGGAACTTATTGCCGAGGCGTTAACCGCGCGTCATATGGCCGCCGATGGGCAGCATTCGCGCTGGTGCCAAGCCTGGCTGAAGGACAAGCTGTCGGCGCCGCACGCGTTGCTGACAACTTCGTGCACCTCGGCGCTGGAGCTGGCCGCTCTCCTTTGCGGGATCGAGCCCGGTGACGAAGTTATCATGCCCTCGTTCACCTTTGTTTCGACGGCCAACGCGGTTGTGATGCGCGGCGGCGTTCCGGTGTTCGTCGATATTCGCCCCGATACGCTCAACATTAACGAAACGCTTATTGAGGCGGCGATCACCGAACGGACAAAGGCGATCTATGTCGTGCATTATGCGGCCGTTTGCGCCGAGATGGATGCGATCAACGCCATAGCGCGCAAGCACGGCCTGCTGGTGGTGGAGGATGCGGCCCAGGCTCTGCTGGCAACCTACAAAGGCCGCCCGGCCGGTACGCTGGCGGACATGGCCTGTTTCAGCTTTCACGAGACGAAAAACATCGTCAGCGGCGAGGGCGGCGCGCTGATCATGTCGACTGATGACCAATATGCGCGCTCCCGTGTACATGGCGAAAAAGGCACCAACCGCACCGCCTTCATGCTTGGCCAGGTCGACAAGTATACGTGGGTAGACAAAGGCGCATCGTTTCTGCCCAGCGAGATAACGGCCGCTGTATTGCGCGCGCAACTCGAGTCCGCCGACGAGTTCATCGCTGACCGCCTGCGCAGTTGGAACTTCTATCATGAAGCTTTTGCAGCGGCGGAGCAGGAAGGTTTGCTGCAGCGGCCAAAGGTTCCGGATGGATGTGTCCACAACGGACACATCTATTACGTGCTGCTGCCCAGCAACGAGCAGCGCAACGCCATGATCTGTGAGCTGAAGAAGCGAAATATCGGCTCAGCCTTCCACTATATCCCGCTGCATTCTTCGCCTGCCGGTCAGCGTTTCGGACGCAGCCAAGGCTCTATGGAGGTGACGGATACGCTGCCCGCAAGGCTTCTGCGGCTGCCGCTGTGGTGTGGCATGGGAAGTGCAGCGGAAGCAGCAGCCGATGCGCTATTGCAGGAACTTGAAGCGGGAAGGCGCGCCGCCTGATTAAGCCATCCCGTTTCGAAGCAATAGCGTTTCGGAAAGGCACGCCGGGTGCGGAGGTTTGCTCGAAAAAGCGAGTTCTCTGCGTCCAGCGTCGTCGGTTCAAGGCGATATGATTAACACTGAAACGCAAGCAGACGTGGCCGGCCTCGAAATGTCCCGCATACTGCACACGCGGGGTATTTTGTTTCTCACTGGCGCCTGAAGTTAAGCCGCGATGGCTCAAGGGAATAATGAAAAGATGTCGGCTGATGCCGCGCGGCCTGGCTATCATTGGAGCTTAGACCCGTATGACTGGGTCGCGATGCTGCGTGCCGGCGCCAGAACCATATTTCTGTTCGTCGCATTGGCTCTCGCTCTGGGCGTAGCGTATCTGCTGCTTGTTCCGCCGCGTTATACCGCCAGCACGGAAGTGTTTCTCGATCCGCGCGGTTTGCAGGTTGTGCAAAACGACGTTACGCCCCGTTCGGAAACGAATGAGCTCGCCAGTTCGCTGGTTGAAAGTCAGCTGCGTGTCGCTCAGTCAGAAGCGGTGCTCCGTTCCGTTGTGCAGGAATTGCATCTTGCGAGCGATCCGGAGTTTGTGCGCCCGCCGAGTTTTCTCTCAGGCCTTCGTGCAATGCTGTCGACTCCCGGCGGCGGGGAAGATGATGAAACGCGTGCGCTGCGCGAATTGGAGCGGGCGGTAAGCGTTCGGCGTGAAAGCCGCAGTTATGTGCTGGTGTTTACGGCGCGGACAGAAGATCCGATTAAGTCGGCGGACATCGCCGATGCTATGGCGAAGCTCTATATCGAGCGCGAAGTGAATGCGCGCGAGGCGGCCGCAGAGCGCATCGAAACATCGATGACGTCCCGTTTGAACGAGCTGGCTGACCGCGTTAGGCAGTCGGATAGTGCGGTTCAGACCTTCAAGGCGAAGCATAATCTCATTGGCTCTGCGGCTCGGCTTATGTCCGACCAGCAGCTGGAGGAGATGAACTCGCGGCTGAACGTCGAGCATGCGAATGTCGTGCAGCAGCGCGCGAGGATGGAACAGATTGATGCGTTGCTGAAAAGCGGCGCTGATCCCGATTCCAGTCTTGAGGCCGTGCAGTCGACGACCATTGCAAATTTGCGCGCGCAATATGCGCAGTTGATGCGGCGCTATGGTGCTGCTGAGGCGCTGTTGGGCAAGAAGCATCCTGAATTAAAGGTGCTGAATGAGCAGCGCGCGGCGTATCGGCGTTTGATCACCGAAGAGCTTAGGCGGATAGCAGCGGCGGCGAAATCGGAATACGAACGTGCCCTTGCCAGTGAGCGCGCGCTTAAGGGTGATCTTGAAACGCTGAAGCACACAACGATCCAGTCCAACGACGCTATGGTGAAGTTGCGAGAGCTTGAGCGTGTCGCCGATTCCAATCGGCAGATCTATGAAGCTTTTCTGGTCCGCGCGAAGGAGATCGGGGCACAGGGCCGCATCGATACGTCGAGTGCGCGCGTTATCGCGGAAGCTCTGCCGTCAGTTGATCCGTCAAGCCCGCGCGGCATGATACTTGTCATGGCGCTGGTGCTTGGCCTGATGTCGGGAGTCGGTTGGGTAGCGTTGTTCGGACGCCGCACTCGGTCTGCGTAGCTTTCAGAAGTAGCTTGCAGAATTAATAAAGGCGCCGCGGTGGGGCGCCTTCTAATTAGCCTCAAGCAGCCCCGCAATATCAGGCGGCGGCACGCTCGGCTGCAGGCGTCTCGACGGTGTCCTGCAAGGTCCTGTCGAGTGCAGATACGCAGGTTGCCCAGCCGTAATCGGCGCGCACGCGTTCGCCCGCAGTTTCAGCTTCGCTACGCAATTCATTGAGCGGTTTGGTCGCCAGATAGTCGGCCGTCAATGCCGCGCAATTCTGTTCGGGTACGAGGTGGCCCGCGTAGGTGTTTATCATCGAAGTGGCGCCGGCCAGATCGATGCAGATCGGGAACGCGGCGCATGCGATAGCTTCCAGAACGATCAGCGGAAATGAATCGACAGTGGAGAGATGCACCACTGCGTCGGAATTGCGGAGCACATCGGTGTACTGCTCTTCGTTCAGACTGCCGAGCAATGCGATCTGATCGCTGAGGCCCGCTGCTGCAATCGCTTCGGTCAGTCGTTGCAGGGTGGCATTGTCGGCAGAGCCGACGATGGTGGCAGAAAATTTGATGTCGCGCTGCTTCAGCAGTCGGCAGACTTCGACGAAATGAAACGTGCCCTTGCCTTCTGACAGGCGCGATACATGAGTCAATCGCAGCAGGTCGGTGGGCGCAGGTTCGGAGGGCTCTTTAGCGGCAAGAGCATTGCCGGCCAGGAACGTTCGCAGACTTGTTTGCGGCACGTTCTCGGGCAATGACAGTTCGTTCTTCTGTGTTGGCGACAACAACGCAATGCGGTCCGCCATGCGGAGCAATCTGTTGCTGAGCGTGCGCAGGCGGGGGTTGCTTTGGGATTTCCAGTTGGCGCCTAGATGCGGTGTTACAACTGTGCGGAAGCCCAGCAGCTTTGCCCACGGCAAATAGAACAGGTCCGGCAGGTTGGAGTATTGCAGCCAGAGGCAATCGGTTTCGCTGCGCTTACGGGCAAGGTTGGCCATGCCCTTCACCAGTCCGGGGAGCTTGCCTATCGACAGAAACGCTGTGTCGGCGTTCTGGTGGTGCACCTCGTGCGGTCCGTATAACGCCAGCGCCTTCTGGGCGCGGTTGCAGAACGCTTCCACACCACCGCGTTGGCCGGTTGAGCCACCCAAGAGAAGTACCTTCATCAAACCCCGCACAAACGCTGGTAATTCGCAGTCGCTTCGGCGCAAAAATGCGCGCGTTCCATGCCTTCGGACGTCGGCAGAGGAATATCAACATTCAGCCGCCGGTGGCGATTGTTATCATGTCGCAAACTTTAACAAATTCGTCACAAGTTGCCCCTCTTCGTGCCGAAGCCGGATTAAGATTAAGTTTGCATTCCATTGGTTTGGGAGCGCAGGGCGGGGGCGGCAGTAAGCCGCGCGGGCGCTGGCAAGATCAGTCGAAAGAACTAGGGCGTAGAGCGATTTTATGATCGGTCGGCACATCGCACTTTATTTCGGTTCGAAAGGACTCGCCGCGATCGTCAACGTGGTGACGATGGCTGTGTTTGTCCGCATCGGTGGGGCGGACACCTATGGCGGGTTCGTTCTGTTCACTGCAATCGCCACGATTGTTTATGGCGTCGCCATGCAGTGGCTGCGCTTCAGCTTCTTTGCCTGCTATCGCGAAGATGCTGGCGGCAACGGAATGATCGCCGCCTATCTTGTGACGCAGTTGGTCGGCCTGACGCTGGTGGGTGCGGGGCTTTGGCTGGCAACCGCTTTCGGGTTCATCACCGCAACCGAGGCGGTAGGCGTAGGCATCCTTGTCGCCGGCCTCGCCTGTTACGACGCCATGCATGAGATTGCCCGCACACGGCTGCACGCGGGGATCGTCGCGGTCGGCGTGCTCGTGCGATCTTTTCTGATGATTGCGCTAGGCGTCGCGGCGATCGTCATGGTGGGCACGGCGCTGTCATTGGCACTCGCCGTCGGGATTGCCCACATTGGCGCGGCGCTCGCACTGTCGGCCAGCATCTGGCGCATGGGCACACTGCGCTGGCAGCGTTCGGATATGCAGCAGCTTCTTATGTATGGCCGGCCATTGGTACCGGCGTTCGGCTTTGAAGCAGCGGGCAATCAGCTTGATCGCCTGCTGCTGGCGCGTCTCGGCGATCTGGCGGAGACGGGGCGCTATGGTGCGGTCTCGGATCTGTTCCGGCAGCTGCTGATTGTGGCGGCGGAGGCGATCGCGGGGGCCTACATGGCCATTGCCCGCAAGCATGTCATCGCAGGCGATCGGGCAAGTGCGGGCGAGGTGCTGGGGCAGGCGTTTCTTGCGTACGTCGCGTTGCTGACGTTCATCCCGCTGGGGTTTCTGCAGTTCTCTGCTCCGATCCTCGATCTCGTGTTTGGAGCCGATCTGCGTGTCGCGGTTGAGCCAGCTCTGCCGTTGATCATCGCGGCCTCGGTCGTGGCGGTATTAAGAGGATATTACTTCGGGCAGGTGGTGCACATTCTTCAGCATAGCCGCTTGCTGCTCGTTTCAACCGCGCTGCATGCCGCGACGGTTCTGGTGATCGGCGTCCTGGCAATTCCGCAGTATGGGCTGGCTGGCGCTGCGGCTGCACTGCTGCTTGGCAACGTGGTCGGATGCGCTGCGTTTCTCATCGTATGGCGTGACAACTTTGTGATGCGTTTACCCTACGGTAGCGCGGCCGTGATGGTGGGGCTCGGGCTGGCAGCTTATTTCGTCTCCGGTTTCGTGGCCGGTGGTTTTGAAAAAGCCTACGCAGGTCTGGCCTGCGGCATCGTTATCTTTGCCATCGCGGCGCTGATCGCTGCGCGTCGCTACAACCTGCTATCCTTTAACGCGCTCGTCGATCGCATCGCCAAGCGGGTTGCGGCATGAGACTGCGCTAATCGGGCGCGTCGTTATGGGTGACAGCGAAACATTTACGCTTGGGCGCCATGGGGTTTGACGGCGGAGCTCACGGCTGCGTATCTGGCCGCAAGGCGCGGGCGTAGGCTGCGCGCCCGGGATGAAAATCCGTGTGAGATGGAAGTCCGAAAGGCACCGATGCCGCTCGCCTCAATTGATGCTGCACCTCATAATCCGGCCGGTGTGCGATTGCATGCATTGGCTCAGAACTGGCTGGGGCCGCTCATCGTTGTCGGCGCGGTGTTTTTCAACGCCGGACTGGCGCTCATCAATGCGCAGGGAATAACTCTAGGTTCCGGTCCCGTCATCGCCATGGAGGTTATGCTGGTCGGCATGGCTGGCGCATGGTCGATGCTGCACTTCCGCGCCGAGATGAAGCCATGGCTGATGCTTGCCATGTTCGTGGTTGCGTTCGGCCTGGTGCGCATGATGGCGTTGGGGGACTTCAACCCGAAATTCATTCGCGATCTGGTGCTGCCGTGCGCGTTCGTCATGCTTGGCATAACGGTTTCGCAGCGCTCTGCCGTGCGCACAGTTATGGCGCTGCAAATCATCATTCTGATCGGCGTGCTCTGGGAAGCCGCTTCACTCGATACGTTCTCGTCGGTGCTGAACCCGAAAGAATACTACGTCGCCACGCGTGGCCTCGCGCTTGATGAATTCACGAATGCCGATTCCGATCTTTACATCAGCGCGACCCGTCCTGAAGAACGCTTCTTTCCGTTCTTTGGCTTGCACCGTCTGTCGTCGTTCTTTCTTGAGCCGGTGTCGCTCGGCAATTACGTGGTGACGATCACCGCATTCATCGTTGCGTTCTGGACCCGGCTGAGCGGCGGAGCGCGGACTTTCCTGATCCTCTCCACAATCATCATGCAGTTCGCTTCCGATGGTCGCTTCTCATTTGCGTCGTCGATGATGGTGATCGGTGCGGCCTGTTTTGTGCCTGAAGCCCTAAGGCGCGTTACGCCGCTGTTCATGCTTCCGTTGGCCGTCATCACCATCATGCTGATGTCGGGAATGCCGCAACTGCAAAGCACCGAGGACGATCTGCCTGGCCGCATCGGCTGGACACTTCGCATGTTACAGGACATGCAGATCGAAGACTGGATCGGTATGTCAGACCGCTTCCTGGCGCCTTCGGCTGACAGCGGCATCGTGTACCTCATCATCACGCAGTCGGTCTTTGGCGTCGCGCTGTTCTGGTGCATCGTTTCACTACAGCAAGGCGCAAGCCGCACATTCAGCCGCTATCGCATGGGGATCTGTCTGGCGCTTGCCGTAGGCTTGCTGGTCAGCAACGCTTTCGTTGGTATCAAAACCGCGGCGCCGATGTGGTTCCTGTTTGGTGCGGCGCTGGTGCTGCGTGATGAACAACGCGGGGCAAACGATGCCGCTGACGCGTAGAGAGTTTGTCGTTGGGGCTGTTGCGGTCTCGGCTGCTGTTGGCGGCGGCAGTGGTGCGTCGGTCGCGGCTGAACCCTGCACGGCACCTGCCGTGTCGCGTCTGGCGATGCGTGGCGCAAATCTGGCCGGAGCAGAGTTTGGCTCTAAGATGCCCGGCATCTTCGGGCAGGATTACATCTATCCCGCAGCGACGGACATCGAAGAGCTGCGCCGGTTGGGCTTCAATACGGTGCGGCTCCCGTTTCGCTGGGAGCGGCTGCAGCCGTTGCTGGATGGGCCGTTCGATGCTGCGGAATGGCAGCGCCTCAGCACTGCGGTGTCGACGATCGAAGCCGCCGGCATGCGTGTGGTTCTCGACGTACATAATTTCGCTCGCCGCCGCGTTGCCGCTGATGGGTTCGCGACCGACCATCTCATCGGATCGGAGCAGGTGCCAACGCGCAGCTTTGTATCGTTCTGGAGTGAGCTGGCGCAACGGTTCAAAACATCGCCCGATGTGGCTCTTGGGCTGATGAATGAACCATACGGCATAGCCGCTACGGACTGGCTGCCGATCGTGAATGCAACGGTTGCGGCCATACGAGCGCGTGGCGCTCAGAACCTCATACTTGTGCCGGGTGTTGCCTACACGGGCGCCCACAGCTGGTTGTCTAGCGGCAACGGCGCGATGGCTGGCGTGGTCGATCCCGGCAATAACTTTGCGATCGAGGTGCATCAGTATCTCGACGTCGATTCGTCCGGCACATCTGCGCAAACGGTCAGCCCGACGATCGGATCGCAGCGGATCGCTGCCTTTCAGGAATGGGCACGGCAAAACGGTTTGCGCGCGTTCCTGGGGGAATTTGCAGCCGGCAATGACGCTACCGGCCGCGCGGCGCTGATAGATCTCATGGCTGAGATGGAGCGCAATGGGGATGTGTGGATCGGCTGGACGGCCTGGGCGGCTGGGCCATGGTGGCCGAACGATTACATCTTCAGGATCGGCGGTTCATCGCCGCCCGATATTTACACACGGACGCTGTCTGAATTTGCGCGCGGCGCCAAGGCGTGCGGGTCACGATGACTGAAGAACGGATCGGGCTTATGCGAAGCCCCAAGTGATTTGAGTGGTGGAATACGCGAATGGAAAATGCACAACGCGTGGACGAAGTGCGGATCGACGGCTGGCGGGTGAATGTTCCGACGCAAGCAGCCGCGATTGATCTCGTCTCGGAGGCGATGCAGAAGGCGCAGAACTGCACAGTCTTCACGCTCAATCTTGACCATCTGGTGAAGCTGCGCGAGGACGCCAAGTTTCGCGATGCGTATGGGCGGGCGACGTTCGTCACCGCTGATGGCGCGCCGGTTGTGCGCATCGGGCGGCGTACGTGGCCGGAGCTGGAGCGCACGACGGGCGCCGATCTGATGCTGCCGCTCAGCGTGGCGGCAGCAGAAGCCGGGCAACCGGTGTTTCTGTTCGGCAGTTCCGATGAGGTGCTGGCGCGCACGCGGCAGGTGCTGGCCGAGGCGACCGGCGGCAAGCTGAACATCGTTGGCGCGGTATCGCCGCCGCGCGGCTTCGATCCCGAAGGCGAATTGGCGGATCAATACATCGACGACATCCGCCGTTCGGGCGCGCGATTGTGCTTCGTGCTGCTGGGGGCGCCCAAGCAGGAGCTGTTTTCCGTACGGGCAGCGCGGGCGGGTGCCGGCTGCAGTTTCATCTGCGTTGGCGCGGCGGCGGACTTTCTGGCCGGGCTGGCGGTGCGCGCGCCGGAGTTCGTGCAGCGGCTGGGGCTGGAATGGTTCTGGCGGCTGGCGCAGGAGCCGCGCCGCCTTGGGCCGCGCTATGCCAAGTGCGCGCTGCTGCTGGCGCGGCTGGAGCTGAGGCGTCTGACCGGAGCGGGCACGGCCGCCCAGACGCCGGGTTAGGCCAGGCCGGGATTACGGGTGCGGTGCTCCGCGGAGTGTTTGCAGCCATTGACGGGCCGGATACAGGCACAGGGCCAGTGGTTTTTGGCCACAGGACGCTTAAACCGGTGGCCTTGCAGGTTAATCGCCATCGGGCATCTTGAACGGGCGGCCAAGTTAGTCTATTCCGGCTCGCACCGCGCCACCCATTGGGAGGCCGGCGCCGGGCTGGCGGCGTTTGCCAGCCGCGTGAGCCGTCTTTGGCCCGCGCTTTTGTTTGGATTGCCGCTTTAGCTCAGTCGGTAGAGCACGTCATTCGTAATGACGGGGTCAGGTGTTCGAGTCACCTAAGCGGCACCACTCCTTCTTCCCCAGCCGACAAGGCAGATCCTGCGCCCGCGTTTTCGTTAGGCTTAGATGTCCAGTCGCCCGGCAGCGCGCAGCTTTGCCCGCTCTTCCACCGATACGCGCATGATAGTTTCCCGCAGCCACACGTGGGCGGGATCGCGATCATAGGATGCATGCCACAGCAGTGATGTGGTGAGTTTGGGCAGCTCTATCGGCGGCGGGCTGAGGCTCAGACCAAGCTGATCGGCAAAGTAGATCGCGAGCCGTGCGTGCATCGTGGTCAGCACCGGCGATCCGGCAACCAGAAACGGCACGGCGACGAAGCGCGGCGTCACCAGCGCGACATGGCGTTTAAGGCCCATTTGCTCGAGAACTTCATCCACCACGCCGCGTTCGCCCAGCCGCAAGCTGGTCAGCACGTGCGGCACACGAACGTAATCTTCCAGCGAGATGGGCGTCTCGATGTCGATTTTCTGGGCGTTGAACATGACGAGATAGCTGTCGGTGGCCAGCACGCGCCGCTTGTGATGCGCCTGCCCACCGGCGAATGCGCCGACGCCGATACCAAGATCGAGGCGGTCGGCGTCCAGGTGGTCGAGCAGGCCCTGCCCCTCCGCGGCGTAGAAGCGGAAGCGGATGCCGGGGGCATGGGCGCACACGTAGGTCAGCAGCGCGGGGCCGACGAGAACCTCGACGCTGTCCGGTAGGCCGATGCGGAAAACCCGCTCCGCCGTGGCGGGATTGAACGTTTCATCGCGCGAAACCAGCGTTTCGATCTGCGCCAGAGCAATCCGCACCGGGTCGGCCAGCGCCAGCGCGCGCGGGGTTGGCTGCATGCCCTTGGGGCCGCGTGTCAGCAGTTCATCGCCGAACAGGTCACGCAGGCGGGCCAGATTGTGGCTCATGGCCGACTGCCCGATGCCGATGCGCGCGGCGGCTTTTGTGACGCTGCGCTCAGCCAATAGCGCGTCGAGCGCGACCAGGAGATTGAGGTCGACCCGAGCTAAATTGATATGGTCGATAGGCATTATCGATCCAATCGGTTGGACTAATGATGCTCCTGATATCATGTTGCGTTGCAGCAGGCCAGCGGGTGTCGCTTCGGCCTGAAGCAAATCAAGGAGATGACTATGAGCTTTGCGAAAGTAGCTGCAACCGCCGCCGTCGCCCTCGCTGTGATCGGCTCCTTCGCCAGCGGATCGGCCTTCGCCGACACCCCGCGTGCCAAGTCGATCAACCTCGGCGCCATGAACGGCGTCGCTTACTACACCGAGGAAGCTGGCAGCTTCCGCGTGGTTGCGACGCTGGCCCAGCGGGAAGGTATGCCGATCCGCGTCGAGACTCTGCTGGCACCCGGCCAGACAGTCGTGCTGTCCACCGCGAAGGGGCAGTCGGGTCTTGAGAGCGTTGAGCTCTCGCGCCAGGCAGACGGCCTGACGGTGCGCCCGGTGGTCTCGAACTAAACCGACGACGGTCGAACGGCAGATACTCAAAGGCTCGGCGCGCAAGCGCCGGGCTTTTTTGTTTGCGAAAGCGTGCTCAGCGGATTTCGGCTGCTAGCCGCGCGATGGGTTCGGCGTCGGTAGTCGCGCAGCAGTCATCCTGCGGCGGCTGGAATGTATAAAGTTTGCACGGACAGGAACGGTTTTTTTAGCACTAACATTTCAGTGTCGGCTCCAGCAGCCCGCGTCTATCGACAGCGCCGGTTGTGGGCGGCACCGCCTGCAGGCAATGGGCTGATGCGGAGTGCCTCAAACGGAGACGCGTCTGCATGTGCCGTTTTTGTGTGGGAACCATCTTTACGGACAAGGCCCTCTATCACGGCTGGCCGGTTGCCAATACGGCGTCACGGCTGAACGGCGGCCCGTCGCGTCGAAATTTCATGGCGCTCGCCGGAGCGGTTGCCGGAACCGCGGGGCTTGGGCTGCCGTCCGTTACAGCACGTGCGCAATCGAAAGCGGCTGCGGGGGCGGACATCATATTCCGCGGTGGCACGGTTATTCCGATGGCCGCAGGTGGTGCCAAGCAGGCTGAGGCGATTGCGTTGCGCGATGGCAAGATCATCGCCGTTGGCTCGCAAGCCGATATTTCTGGGTTGCAGACTTCCAATACCAAGCTGATCGATCTGGATGGCCGCACGCTGTTGCCGGGCTTTGTCGATCCGCATCAGCATTCTTGCTTCGTGGCGCTGTTTTCTGAGCTGCTCGCGGACGTCGGTTACATCAAATATCCCACACGCGCCGAGTTGATGGCGGGCTTGAAGGCGATGGACGCCAAGCTTCCGGCAGGTGAATGGTTGCTGGCTTACGACTTCGACAACTTGCTGCAAGGCGGCGATCTTTCGATGACGGAGCTGGATGGAATCTCGAAGGATCGGCCGATCTTCATCTGGTACATCAACATGCACGACGGCGCGGCCAACTCGGCTGCGTTCAAGATCGCGCAAATCCCTGATGATGTGGGCGTGCTACCGGGCGGTGGTCACTTCGGGCGCGGTCCGGACGGAAAGTTCAACGGGCTCGTCTATGAAGAGAGCGCGATGTTGAAGTTCGTCACCAAGGCGCTGCCGAAGATCACGCCGGCGATTTTTGAAAAGGCGATGATCGACTACTTCAAAACCAGTGCGGCACTTGGAAACACGACGACGCATGAGCCGGGCACCATTCAACCGGATTGGATTGAAGGACTGGAGAAGCTGACGGCACATGGCACGGGGCGTCTTAGTGCCAGCCTGATGTATAGCGATATGAAGTCCGGCGATGCCTATCGCGACTACGGGCGCGGCGCCAAGGCATCGCTGTTTCCGAACTCGCGCTTCTCACTGTTTGGCATCAAGATCATTGGTGACGGCTCAAACCAGACCGAGACTGGCGCGCAGACGCAGCCCTATCTCAACTCGGACAAGAAGGGCTCGCCGAACTATCCGCCCGCTGAGCTGAAGACGATGGTGGCGGCGGTCAAGGCTGCGGGTTGGCCGGTGCAGATCCACTGCAACGGCGATGCAACGATCGACTATGCGCTGGATGCCATTGAAGCTGCTTACGGCGCCAATCCTGCAACCGGCATTAATCGCATCGAACATTCGACGATGGCGCGGCCCGACCAGCTCAAGCGCATGAAGGCGCTGGGTGTGCAGCCCACTTTTCTCATGAACCACGTGTTCTTCTATGGCGCGGCGTATCGCGATCAGCTTTTTGGCCCTGAGCGTGCAGCGTTCATGGACCCGGCGGGCGCATGCGTTCAGGAAGAACTACCGTTCACGCTGCACACCGACGGACCGTGCTCGCCCCTGGGCGCGTTGCGACTGGTGCAAACTGCGGTGACGCGTCGCTGCGTGGTCGATAATTCCGTCGTCGGGCCCGACCAGGCAATCACGGTTGAGGAAGCCATTCGCGCGGTTACTTCTCAGGCTGCGGCGCAGATCGGCCAAGCTGATCGCATCGGTTCTCTGGAAGCCGGCAAGGAAGCAGATCTGGTGCTGTTGGAGCAGGACCCGTTCAAGGTTGCGCCCGACGACATCATGAAGATCAAAGTTTCGGAGACCTGGGTGGCGGGCGAAAAAATATTCGGGTGATATCGGCTGCCACGGCGCTGCTGAATTCCTGGCAGCGCTCGAGTTGAACATGGATGCGTAACAAGAGGTCATCGGCGGTTGCGTGCGATGGCCTCGATCACCGTACCGGCGGGTTCGAGCATGAGCCATAGTTGGTGGCACGACATGCCATTGCGGCAGCAGCTTATGGTGCCGATTACGATCGCTGTCGCGGTCGCAATTCTGGTTGCGATTGTGGTGCTGGCGTATGGGGCGCCGCAATGGAGCTATGGTGCGCTGCTGGCGTTGTGGCTAGCGATATCTGCTCCGTGTTTGCTGATTGTGTATGCGGTGCTTGCATGGCGTTTGCAGCCGCTTGAGGCGATGGCGCGCGTGGCGGAGCAGGAAGATCCTTCGGAGCATCTTGCAGGCAATACGGTTGCGCCTGAATTGGCGTTGATAGCGGGGCGCATCAACCATCTGCTCGCGGCGTTGTCGGAGGCAAAATCGCTGAACGTGCAATTGCACCACAATGCTTCGGAACTGCAGGAAGCAGAGCGTCGGCGCATCGCCAATGAACTGCACGACGAAGCGGGACCATGTCTGTTCGGCATATCCGCAAACCTTTCTTCCATTCGGCGGATAGCGGATGGATTGGAAGGCGAGCAATCGGAAAAGCTGTTGCAGCGCGTGGCGGAAATTGACGACATCACCAGTCGTCTGAAATCGTTCAACCGCGATATGCTGCGCGCGCTGCATCCGGTTCAGCTCGGTCAGGTGCCACTGTCTGATGCGGTCAGCAGTCTTGTTTCCGGTTTTCGGCGCCAGCATCCGGACACAGTATTCACATTCGAGGTCGATGCGCTTGCGGATGGATATGGCAAGGATGTGGATCTGGCTATCTATCGCGCGGTGCAGGAAGCAATCACCAATGCGTTGCGTCACGGCGATGCCGGGCGTGTGGACATAACGTTGAGTGCAACGCGTGCGTATGCAGCCGGTGGTGCGGAGCAGGCAAATGCTTCGCGATTGATCCGCCTCAACGTGCGAGACAACGGTTCTGGCGTTGCGTCGCAGCCGGATGCAGGGATCGGCCTCACCGCCATGCGTGACAGGGCGCGTGGCCTTGGCGGCAGCGTTGCGATTGAAAACGTATCGACGGGCGGAACGGATGTCACCGTAACGATACCGGTTGTTGCACCGATGGTGGACGGTCCACGCGCCGGCTAAGCGCTGGCCTTGATGCAGCCCGGCTGCGCGCACCTCTGCCCGTTCAAACGATCTTCTGTTCGACCGCAATACGGATGAGCTGCATCGGCGTGCGCGCGCTGAACCTGTTGCGCAGGGCAGCGCATGTCATCGCAACGGTTTTGTACGAAACGTTGATGAGCGCCGCGATCTCCGACATGCTCTTGCCCTTGGCAAGGAGACGCAGAACTTCCCGCTCACGCGCGCTCAGTGCTGCGCCGGTATCGCTTGTGCCGACGCGCAGAAACGCGATCTGCTGCGCAAGATCCGGTGCAAGCGCGTGTCCGCCGCGATGAACGGTGCGGATTGCGTTGATGAACGCTTCCGGCTCGTCGTTCTTGCAGAAATAGCCGCGCGCGCCGCATTCGATTGCCTGAGCTGCGAACGCGGATTCGTCATTGACGCTGAACATAAGAATGCGCGCCGACGGGCAACGCGCCAGCAGCCGCCGCACGAGTTCGAAGCCGGATACGTCGGGGAGATTGATGTCGATGACAGCAACGTCGGGCTGCTCGTCGAGGAAAAGCGCAAGGGACGTGCCCGCGTCGCGCGCTTCCAGCATTTCCATATCGTCGGCATGGCTGAGTAGTGCACGGCACCCAGCCAAGACGATTGGATGATCGTCAACGATCAGAACCTTCACTGGATGGATCTTTCATGGAACCCAGGGGCAGGTAACATTGACATTAAGTCCTGCCTGATCCGGGAAATCAAGGCCAGTAGTCTAAGGTTCGAGGTGGTGGCATTCGGCGATGAGAGATAGGCAGCCCTGGCCGCAATCGTCCGCGCAATCTGCGGGCGAGTTGGGACAGGCTGGAGCTGGCGAGGGTGGCGGGTGTTCTGAAGTGAAAATCAGGCGACGGTCAAAGAACCAGCTTGGTTCTGGAGGCGTTGACCGTCGGACTTCAGCGCCAGTCGCATTCGGAAACCAGAGCGCGTATCGCCACGCTGAGATGGGATCGCGCTCTAGTTGTTTTGGTCCGGTCGTTGTCTGGCCCGCGCTCAGGCTTCCGGTCAGGCGCTTTGCGGGCGCAGCGGGCCGGATGCATCATGGTCGTCAGCGTCCGGTCCCGGATCGTCAGGCGCACGTGCACGTGAGAAGTCGTTGCCCTTTGGCGTTGTGTTGGCGCCCTGCGCGCCGGTCCGCTGAGAAGCTGACTCCCCGTTGCGTGTGCCGCTGCCGGAGGTGCCGGTGGTCTTGACGGTTACGGCGTCGGACTTGTCCCATTTGCCGGATGATGCAGCCGATGACGCTGCGGGCTTTTCATCCTTGCGCGGTGGTTCCGCGGACTCCGATTGCTCATCGGCGGGGCGCACGCCAAGCGCCATCAACTCATCGAGTTTGCTGGCGATCAGTTCGCGCTCGCCCTTATCCATGGCTTCAACCGGCACGCGCCACTGGAACGCGTCGAGAGCACCCGATACCGGCGAAACCGGCATCCAGCGTTCGGCGACGAAGCCATCGGCGGTCCATACCGGATCGCGCTCGGCGTGGACAGCACGCGCCAGCCACTCACGGATGCGGCCCTTGTCGGCGTGCTGTTCGCCTTCGATGCGCGCCATCAGGGTGGCGACGCGCTGTGTCATGCGCTCGGGGATCAGCGGTTCCAGTGCATCGCGCGCGGTGTCGAACTGGCGGGCCTCAATGGCTGCAGTCGCAACTGCAATCGGGCTTTCCAGCGAGTTGGGGCTGAGCGCTGCAAGCTGGCGTACGCGCTCCAGCCGGTCGCGCGGGCTGTCGCCGATGCGCGCATAGGCATAGGCGGTGGCAAGGTCGGGATGCGGCGCGCGAGACCAGGTGCGCTGGATGATCTTGGCCGCGCGACCGGTGTTGCCGCGCGAGGCGAGCAGGCGCCCGGCGATTGCGGCGGCAGGCACGAGATCGGGCGCCAGGGCGTGGGCCTCGGTCGCCAGATTTAGCGAGCGTTCCGGGTCGCTGGTTTCGGCGGCCTGAGCCTGTGCGGTCAGCAGCACGGCGCGGCGACGATCCGCTTGCGCACGGTCGACGTGGCCGTTCTTGCGGGCGATGGCCAGCGTTTCGAGAGCACCATCCCAATCACCATCGCGGCACTGGATGTCGAACAACGCGTCCACCGCCCAGGCAAGCTTGGGATTCAGCGCAACGGCACGCTCGGCGAAATGCAGGGCGGCTTCGCGTTCGCCTTCGCGCTGGGCTTCAAGGAACAGTCCGCGCAGGCCAAGCTGCTCGGTATCGGGAGCTGCAAGCATGGCCTCAAAGATACGGCGCGCGGTGGTGCGGTCGCCGGACAGCTGCGCCGCCTGAGCACGCAACAGATGCGTCAGCGGCTCGTTGGGCAGCGACTTGCGCGCCTGAATTGCGGAGCGCATGGCAGCGGCCTTGTCGCCGGCGCCGAGTGCGATCATGCCGCTGGACAACGCATCGATGCCCAGCTTCTGGCGGCGCTTGTTCAGCACGTTACCGACGGTTGCCGGACTGTGCCAGACGTTGCGCAGTATCGACCAGATGAACAGCGCGGACGCAACGAGCGCCACGAAGATCACCGCCGCCCGGAACACGCTGGTTTCAACGCGATAGCCCTGCCAGTAGAGCACCAGCTCTCCAGGACGATCGGCGAGCCATGCAAGCCCGGTTGCGATGAGTGCAATTCCGATGAGGAATGCGATGAGACGCAGCATGCCGAGACCTGACTTTTACTGAGCGGTGTTGTCGTCGGCCGGTGCCGGAGCGGCAGCCAGCGATGACTTGAGCTGGGTTTCAACGGACGCAAGAGCGTGCTCGACGGTGTTGCGGGCTTCCACCTTCTTGAGGAAGTCCGCCGCAGCATCCTGAGCCGGAGCCGGCAGCGTCTTGGCTTCCTTCAGAACGTCGGCGAGGCGGTCTTCCTCCAGCGCAGCTTCCATGCGCGCAACGACGGCCTCGATGCTCTTGTCCTCTGGCGCGTGATCGGTGCGGCGGACGCGCACGACGGACTTGGCGCCCGCGAGCAGGCGATCGACGATCGATGCTTCGGCGTTGTGATCTTCAGCGTCGATGATCTTGTAGGCCACCGGCTTGAAGGCGTCGCGCAGCTCGGCAGTGGTATCAACGCCGTCCAGTGCGAATGGCTTCAGCGGTGACAGGTCCACGATGTTGCCCGCAATCTTGGAGGTTTCTTCCAGCTCCGGCGCGAACGAGTTGCCGGAGTAGATGGCGCGCTTCAGGTTGGCGAGTTCTAGCGACAGCACGATGCGTTCAGCGGTCGATTTGCGGGCGCCTTCGCTCTGCAGAACGGTTTGCACGTCCTTATGCAGTGCTGCGAGGCGGCTCGTGATCGGGTTCACGGCGGTAGAGACTTCATCTGACTTGGCGAAGTCGGTCAGGCGCGTGTCGATCTCGGTCTTCAGGCGCTTGATTTCTTCCTGCGTCGAGCGGATTGCGGCCGCAACGCGATCGTCTTCCGATTTCAGCGACGACACGCCGGTGACGATCTCGGCGTTCTCAGCCTTGATGGTCGAAAGTTCGCGATCGATGCGCTGCGTGCCGGAGCGTGCGGCTTCGGCAACCTCGGCAGCGGCGGTGAGGCGCGTGTCGATCTGCTGTGTCAGGTTCTTGCGTAGCGCGTCTAGCTGATTGCCGAGCGTGGCTTCGAGGTCAGCTAGCTTGCCGGTCAGTGCCGCGAGCTGCGGAAGCTGGCCCGCGTTTGGATCGTTGGCGGCGGCGGTGGACATCAGTGCAAGCTGATCTTCCAGCTTGGCGATGCGCTTGCCTGCATCCGAATCCGATCCCTGCGTCAGCACCTTGTCGCTGATATTGCCGACAGCGGTGCTCAGGTCAGCCTGCTTGCGCGTGACGCCTTCGATGTTTGCGTTGAGCTGTTCAACCTGGCCGAGCTTGGCCTCAGCGGCCGCAATGCGCGTGGCGAGTTCCGGATTGACGGCGTTCTGCGCCTGGCTGGTCTCAACCGCACCGAGGCGCTGTTCAAGCGCGCTCAAGGCCTGCGACTGCTGCCGGTTGAGATCGACGCCAAGATGATTGGCGATCTGGTCGCCAGCGAACAGCGCGATGGCGCCACCCGCAACGCCAGCGGCGATGTGGGAAATGAAGCTGCCAATGCCACCGCGACGGGTGCGTTGAGCCGGTGCTTCCTTGGCGCCGGTGGCTGTAGCCGATGCCTTGGGAGTATCTCCACCCTTGGCCGCCTTGTCGGCAGAAGTGGCGTCGGTCTTCGCGGCTGTGCCCGATGCCGACGTTGCGGCAGAAGCAGCAGCGGCGCTGGCTTCCGTTTTACCGGTCGCGGCGGTTTCGCCGGGCTTGGCTGAAGCGGCCGCAGCCGCAGCGTCCTTCGGCGCGTCCTTGTCCTTCGCCGTCTCGGGCGGCGTGACGTCCTGCGCCTTGAGATCAAGCGTAGCGTGAGGGCGGTTGCCCTGCTGAGACGCTGAACCTGCCGGCTGCTTGCCGGGCCCGTTTTTGTTCGCAGTCATGTGTGCAAGTACCTCGCAGCGGACCGATCAAGCGCACGCCCGATTTTGGGGTGGAGCTGTAGCACGCGGGTCAGACGCTACCCTACAGTCCTGACTAGAGCGTTTCCACCCGGCTAATGACTGTCAGCAGGGCGGGAACATCAGGTGTTTGGGCAACTTCAACCCGCAGCGGAGCCAGCGGCTCCAGCGCGGCGGCGACGGCCGACGAAATGCAGGCCATAACGGCCCTGCGCGCGCCTTCCTCGACGCCACCATCCTTAGCTAACCGCGCAAAGGTCGCTCCGGTTCGCGGCGACATCAAGATCACGGCATCGATTGCGCCCGCGAATAGCAAATCCCGCGTGGTCGGAAGAAATTCCTTTGCCGGATCAGAGCGATAGGCGATGACGGGCGATAGTTCGACGCCGCGTGCGGCCAGCGCCCCGGCCAGATCGAAGGCAACCACCTCACCGCGAACATGGGTCAGCGGTCCGCCTGTTGTGCGGGCTATCTGCTCAATGAGCGGCAGAATGCTGAGCGCGGTGCCTTCGCCTACCGTAATGTTTTTAAAGCCGATTTCCTCGGCATGGCGAGCGGTTGCGGGTCCGACGGCGATCAGCGGCAGGGCAAGCGCCGCCGCCAGGGCCGGGCTTTGCGCCAGCGCCCGCAGACCGTTGCGGCTGGTGACGACAAGCCCTTTGGCACCATCGAGCGCATCGGCGGCAATCGGCAACGGCGTGATCTGCAACAACGGATCAGCTGACACCCGATGCCCGAGCGCTTCAAGCTGCGCTGTGAGCGCCGCCGCGTCGGTTTTGGGGCGTGTCACCAGAATGTGCATCAGGCGACCGTGAAGAAATCCGGCCCGGCCTGATCGAGCACCTGGGCGGCGGCATCGCGGCCAATGGCTTCAGCCAGCGCGGCGCCACCCATGTGATCGACGGCGCTGATGCGCTTGCCATCGGTGGACAGGATCTCGGCGCGCAGGCGGATCATGCCATCGGCGATGAAATCGGCATGCCCAGCGATGGGCGTGCGGCAGGAGCCTTCGAGCTGGGTCAGGTAAGCGCGCTCGGCGGCAACGCAGGTGGCGGTGGGCTCGTGGTTCAGCGGCGCCAGCAGGCGGGCGACAGCTTCATCATCGGCGCGGATCTCGATGCCGATAGCGCCCTGCGCAACCGCGGGCAGCATCACGTCGGCTTCCATGGCGGCCGTTATATGCTGCGAAAGCCCGAGGCGATTGAGGCCAGCGCAGGCGAGGAAAGTGGCGTCGGCCACGCCTTCCGCCAGCTTGCGCAGGCGCGTCTGCACGTTGCCGCGAAAATCGACCACCTTGAGGTCGGGGCGGGCACGCAGGGCCTGGGCGGCACGGCGTGGCGACGAGGTACCGATAAGCCCACCTTCCGGCAGGTCATCCAGTGAGTTGAATTTCAGGCTGACGAAGGCGTCGCGCGGGTCTTCGCGCTCGAGAATGGTTGAGATGACGAGGCCTTCGGGCAGCACCGCCGGCATATCCTTCATCGAATGGACGGCCAGATCGATTTCCTTCGCGAACAGCGCCTCTTCAAGCTCCTTGGTGAACAAACCCTTGCCGCCGACCTCGATCAGCGGCCGATCCGTCACGCGGTCGCCTGTCGTCTTGATGACGACGATTTCGCACTGATCCGGCTTCAGGCCATGGGCGGCGCCGAGTTTGCGCGCCACTTCATGGGCCTGCGCGAGCGCCAGCGGCGAGCCTCGGGTTCCGATGCGGATTTTGCTAACTTGCAAGCCGTTCTCTCCGGATGGTAGGCGACGGGCGACAGAAGCGGCGCCAATGTGCCGCCATCTATGCCCCCCGGAACCGGGGAACGCAAACGCGGGATTGCCCCAGCCGCCATGGCGAACGAACAGCACCAGGGAAATCGGCCCAGCATCGTTCTGGGTCTGGAAACGAGCTGCGATGAGACGGCGGCGGCTGTCGTTGTGCGCGAGCCTTCGGGTGAGGGGCGCATTCTTTCCAGCATCGTGCGCAGCCAGTGGGAGCAGCACCGTCCGTTCGGCGGCGTGGTGCCGGAAATCGCGGCCCGCGCGCATGTGGAATGTCTCGATGTGCTGGTGCGGGAAGCGCTCAGCGAGGCGAAGGTCGGACTGGACGATCTTTCCGCCGTGGCAGCCACAACCGGACCGGGGCTGATCGGTGGCCTTATCGTGGGCGCGATCACCGGCAAGGCGATTGCTATGGCGCGGGGCATTCCGTTCATCTCGGTGCACCATCTGGAAGCGCACGCCCTGACGGTGGGCCTGACGGAAGGCATTGCGCCGCCCTATCTGCTGTTGCTGGTTTCGGGTGGGCATACGCAACTTTTGATCGTGCGCGGCGTCGGCGATTACGAGCGCCTTGGCACGACGATTGACGACGCGCTGGGCGAAGCCTTCGACAAGACGGCGAAGCTGCTTGGCCTCGGACTGCCGGGCGGTCCGGCGGTTGAGCGGATGGCGCTTAAAGGCGACGGCAGCCGGTTCAAGCTGCCGCGTCCGATGGCCGGGCGGCCGGAGCCGCACTTTTCATTTGCCGGTTTGAAAACGGCGGTGCGCCGCGCGGCTGAAAAACTTGCGCCGCTGTCGGATCAGGACGTGGCCGACATCTCCGCCGCATTCGAGCAGGCGGTGGTGGAATCGGTATCGGATCGCTGTGCGCGGGCGATGGAAATCGCGGCGGCGCGGCTAGGCTCCGATGTGCCGTTGCGGTTTGTGGTTGCGGGCGGCGTGGCTGCCAATCAGCGCCTGCGTGCTTCGCTCTCAGAACTCGCGCAAGCGCGCGGGTTTTCGTTCCATGTTCCGCCGGCCAATCTGTGCGGTGACAACGCGGCCATGATCGGGTGGGCCGGGGCGGAGCGTCTGGCGCGCGGGATGGTCGATCCGCTCGATGCACCGGTGCGTCCGCGCTGGCCGCTTGATGCCAATGCGGCGCCTGCTATCGGTGCCGGGGTAAAGGCGTGAACGGGTGAAGGCGTAGTTTCCGCAGGCTATAATTGCCTCGCAGTTGCGTGTGCGGACCTGCTTCAGGAGCTTGCGGTGAAGATCGATAGCGTCGGCATTATCGGCGGTGGCGCGTGGGGCACGGCTCTGGCGCAGGCGATGGCGTTTGCCGGGCGCAAGGTCACGCTGTGGGCACGGGAAGACGATGTCGTTGCCGCCATCAACGCGCGCCGCGTGAACGAGACCTTTCTGCCGGGCGTTACCCTTGATGCCGGCATTGTTGCAACGGGTGATCTGGCTGCGGCAGCCGCATGCGATGCGGTTTTGCTGGTGGTGCCTGCTCAGCATGTGCGCCGCGTTGCGCACGACATGCGTCCGTTGCTGCGGAACGGTCAGCCCGTCGTCATGTGCTCCAAGGGCATTGAGCAGGCGAGCGGCAAGATGATGGGCGATGTGCTGGCGGAGGAGCTGCCGCACGTAACGCCGCTGGTGCTTTCCGGTCCGAGCTTCGCGGCCGATGTCGCGCGTGGGTTGCCCGCCGCGCTGACACTGGCGTGCGCCGATGAGGCTGTCGGGCAGGAGGTGGCGGAGCGGTTGGGCAGCGCGAAATTCCGTCTCTACTGGTCGAGCGACATGGTGGGCGTAGAGCTGGGCGGCGCGCTGAAAAACGTGCTGGCGATTGCCGCGGGCATCGTGGACGGTCAGGGGCTTGGTGCCAGCGCGCACGCGGCTCTGGTAACGCGCGGTTTTGCTGAAATGCGCCGCCTCGGCAAAGCGCTGGGCGCGCGGCTGGAAACGCTGAACGGGCTTTCCGGCCTGGGCGATCTGATCCTTACATGTGGCAGCCCGCAGTCGCGCAACATGTCGTTGGGGCGGGCGCTGGGTCAGGGTGAGGCGATCGACAAGGTGCTGGCGGGCAGGCTGGCGGTGACCGAGGGCGTCTACACCGCCACGGCCGTGCGCGGGCTGGCTGAAGCCAATGACGTCGATATGCCGATCTGTGCTGCCGTTTGCGATGTGGTGGAAGGCCGTGCGAGCGTACGCGATGTGATCGGTCAGCTCATGCAGCGGCCGTTGAAGGCCGAGGATTGAGCGCTATCGCAACGCTGTGCGGCGAAGCTGCAAGCGATTCTGTGTGTTGATGAAACGGTCGGCCCGCAGCCTCGGCGCTTGACAGTGCCGCGCCCTTGGGCGACGCCCCGATGACAGAATTATTTAGCGGAGGTGCGGCTTATGCCTTCCTACTGGCTTATGAAGTCCGAGCCGGATTGCTTCTCGTGGGACGATCTGAAATCGCGCGGCAAAGGCGGTGAAGCCTGGGACGGCGTGCGCAGCTTTCAGGCGCGCAACTTCATGAAGGCGATGCAGATCGGCGATCTGGCGTTCTTCTATCACTCCAACATCGGCAAGGCAGTTGTCGGCGTGATGGAGATTGCCGCGCTGGCCCATCCCGATGCTTCGGATGACACCGGCAAGTGGGAATGCGTTGACGTGCGCGCCGTGGCTGACATGCCCAATCCGGTGCCGCTGGCAGCGATCAAGGACAACTCCAAGCTTGCCGAAATGGTGCTGGTGAACAATTCGCGCCTTTCCGTGCAGCCGGTTTCGGCGGCGGAGTGGGCGGAAGTCTGCCGTATGGGCGGTTTGAAGCCGGCGGAGATCAAGGCATCCGGCGGCGGCGGGCAGAAGCCTGCCGGCTCGGCCAAGGAAGCTGCAAAGAACGGCGCTGAAAAGCGACCTGCCAGGAAAGCAAAATAAATGACGAAGGTGTCCGGACGGCTTGATCCCAACAATGGTGAAGCCGTCAGGGCTTTCATCGCGGAGAATACGCGATGCCTGGCGCCGCCTCTGGTGCCTGAAATCCTGCTGTATCTGGCCGAAGAGTCGGTGCCGATCTGGCAGAAAACCGAAGAAGAACTGGGCGAAATGAACGTGCCGCCGCCGTACTGGGCATTTGCCTGGGCGGGCGGGCAGGCGCTGGCGCGCTACATGCTGGATAATCCGCATCTGGTGGCCGGTCGGCATGTGCTGGATCTGGGGGCTGGCTCCGGTCTCACGGCGATAGCGGCGATGAAGGCTGGCGCGATAAGCGTACTGGCTGCAGACATCGACCTGTTTGCGCTGGCGGCGACGGAGCTGAACGCCGCCCTCAATGATGTGAAGGTGAGCACAACCGCCGAGGATCTGCTTGCCGGCGCTCCGCAGGGTTTTGACCTGATCCTCGTAGGCGACCTGTTCTATGAGCGCGCGCTGGCGGAACGCGTGACGCGCTACATCGAGGCGGCGGTCGCCAACGGTGCGCTGGTGCTCATCGGTGATCCGCAGCGCAACTATTTCCCCAAAGGCCGCTTTGAGTGTGCGGCGGACTATCGGGTGCCGGTGACGCGCGAGCTTGAAGACGCTGAAATAAAGAATTCTGCTGTTTGGCGGCTTGGCTGACCGGGGATCGGGCGACGGGGCGCAGGCGGTCTGCTACCTTCAAGCTCTGATTTTCAGGGGAGCTGCCATGACCTTTGCGGGAATGAACCTCATCGCGATCGTTTCGGCGGCTGTTGCCGCCTTCATGTTCGGCTGGCTCTGGTATGGGCTTCTGTTCGGCGAGGCATGGCGGCGGGCCATCGGCTGGAAGCGCACCGAAGTGCAGTCGCAAAGTCCAAGCCCCATGCCTTTTATCATCAGTTTCATCAGCCTGCTGGTGATGGCGTGCGTGTTTTCCGGCGTGCTGCGCCATACCAAAATAGAGCTGACCGTTGCCAACGGCCTGATCACCGGCGCGTTTCTGTGGCTGGGCTTTGTGATCACGACGATAGGCACCAACAACAGATTCCGCGATGCAAAAACGGCCCTGACTGTCATTGACGGAGGTCATTGGCTGGGAGTTTTACTGCTTCAAGGTGCTATTCTTGGCGCGTTCGGTCCCTGATATTGGCCAGATGCGACCAGACAGCTTCGCCGAAGTGCCAATTTGCGGACCATGCTCGCCGCCGTCATAATGCGTCCAATTACGAATACTTTCGCGGGAGAAATGCCGATGTCGGGGAACCTTTACCCAGTGCCGGGTGAATGGCGCGAGGGCGCCTTCATTGACGAGAAAGCCTATCACGAGCTTTACGCCCGCTCCGTCTCCGACCCCGACGGGTTCTGGGGCGAAGTTGGACGCCGTATCGACTGGATCAAGCCCTATACGAAGGTGAAGAACACCTCGTTCGATCTGCAGAATGTTTCGATCAAGTGGTTTGAGGACGGCACGTTGAACGTGTCCGCCAACTGCACCGACCGCCACCTCGAAACACGCGGCGATCAGGTTGCGATCATCTGGGAGGGCGATGAGCCCACCGACGACGAAGAGATCACCTATCGCCAGCTGCACGAGCGCGTGTGCAAGCTTGCCAACGTGATGAAGTCGCACGGCGTCAAGAAGGGCGACCGCGTCACGATCTATCTGCCGATGATCCCGGAAGCGGCCTACGCGATGCTGGCGTGCGCGCGCATCGGCGCGGTGCATTCGATTGTGTTCGGTGGCTTCTCTCCGGACAGCCTCGCCGGACGCATCGAGGACGCAGAGTCCAAGTTCATCATCACCGCCGACGAAGGCGTGCGTGGCGGTAAGTATGTGCCGCTGAAGAAGAACACCGACGACGCGCTCGCCAAGTGCGGCAAGGGTGATGAGAAGGTGCTGGTCGTGCGCCGCACCGGCCGCCCTGTCGCCTGGAATGCCGGCCGCGATCTGTGGCTGCATGAGGAACAGAGCAAGGTTTCGGCTGAGTGTCCGCCGGAGGAAATGCGCGCGGAAGATCCGCTGTTCATTCTCTACACGTCGGGTTCAACCGGCAAGCCGAAGGGTGTGGTGCATACGACCGGCGGCTATCTGGTGTTCGCGTCGATGTCGCACCAGTACGTGTTCGATTATCACGACGGTGACGTCTACTGGTGCACGGCGGACGTGGGCTGGGTCACTGGCCACAGCTACATCGTTTATGGTCCGCTCGCGAACGGTGCCACGTCGGTGATGTTCGAAGGCGTGCCGAACTATCCAACCATGTCGCGTTTCTGGGATGTCGTCGACAAGTGGAAGGTCAACATCTTCTACACCGCGCCGACGGCAATCCGTGCGCTGATGGGCGCTGGCGACGACTTCGTGAAGGGCAGCGATCGCTCATCGCTGCGGCTGCTGGGCAGCGTCGGCGAGCCGATCAATCCGGAAGCGTGGGAATGGTATTATAACGTTGTCGGCGAGCAGCGTTGCCCGATTGTGGATACGTGGTGGCAGACCGAAACCGGCGGCATTCTCATTTCGCCGCTGCCGGGCGCGACGGATCTGAAGCCAGGCTCGGCAACGCGACCGCTGTTCGGTGTGCAGCCGGCGCTGGTGGACGAGAAGGGCGTGATCCTGGAAGGGGCAACCAGCGGCAACCTGGTTATTCTGGATAGCTGGCCGTCGCAGGCGCGCACGATCTACGGCGATCACGAGCGCTTCGTGCAGACCTATTTCTCGACCTACCCCGGCACCTACTTCACCGGCGACGGCTGCCGTCGCGACGAGGACGGATATTATTGGATCACCGGCCGCGTCGATGACGTGATCAACGTATCCGGCCACCGTCTCGGCACGGCGGAAGTGGAAAGCGCGCTGGTTTCGCATCCGCTGGTGGCCGAGGCCGCGGTTGTCGGCTATCCGCACAACGTGAAGGGCCAGGGCATCTACTGCTACATCACGCTGATCGCGGGTGAAGAGTGGAGCGATGCGCTGTCGAAGGATCTCATCAAGCACGTGCGCACGGAGATCGGCCCGATTGCGTCGCCGGATCTGATCCAGTTCGCACCGGGCCTGCCGAAGACCCGTTCGGGCAAGATCATGCGCCGCATCCTGCGCAAGATCGCCGAGGACGAGTTCTCGAACCTTGGCGATATTTCCACGCTGGCCGATCCGGCCGTGGTGCAGGACCTGATCGACAATCGCAAGAACCGCCGCGACGCTGCGAGCTGAGTTCTGAAAGGCGTTTGCCGCTGCATGAATTGAAAAGGGCGCTCCATGTGGGCGCCCTTTTTTCTGGCGCTCGGCGACTCCCCTCCGGGGCGCCGGCCGCCGGTGCATTTTTAGTGAGCGCTGGCGACTCTCCTTCGGAGAGCCGGCCGCCAGCGCATGTTAATACGCTATTTGCAGCTGCGCAGCAGGCCGCGATCGAGATGCAGATGATCGTGATGCGCTTCGTTGAACTCAGGCCCGATGGCGACGCGGAAATACGGGCAGGCGCGCATGTGCGCTTCGCGCAGGAAGCGGCCCTCCGGCGTGTCGGCGCGATAATCGCGAGTGATGTTCATCTGCTTGCCGTTCTCAAGCCGGAACGCGCCGATGTCGACGGCGTTGGCATAGGAATGCTGGCTGCGCATTTTCAGCCAGCGCTTGTTACCGATGATGTTGCGGCATGAATAGGTGCCCATGTCCTGCACCCAGGTGACGCGGCTGCCGAACATTTCCATCGCCAGCGGCTGCACGCCGTGCTCCATCCACAGCGCTAGCGCAACGGCGGTTTCGCATGTGAGCGCGCTAAGGCCGATTTCAGCGCCACTTACTTTGGAAATGCGCACTGCGTCGGTCCAGCCGCAGCCGTTGGGCCGTACGTTGTCCGTGATGGGCTGCGCGTTGATCTGCGGCGGCCGCAGGATGGCGCGGCACATGTCGGGATCGCTGCGCAAGGCGGCGATGCGTGTATCGACGAAGATCAGCGGCGGATCATCCAGCGTTATGTCGGGGAACGGCAGAAAGCGCTCCGGGATGAGGCCGAAGCGGAAAACAGCGGCGCCCGCGAGTATCAGCAGCAACAGCAGGATGGCGCGCAGAATGTTTCGGCCCGTTCGGCGCATCTGTATTCCTAAGCGTGGGTGCCGTTGCAGCGGCGAATGCCGGATGCGCGTTCGGTGATGCGCAGGCGATCGGCTTTTATGGGGCTATTCAACTATTAAGAAAAGGTGAAAGCCCGTTCCGCTTTGAAACGCGGCATCGCGGAGTTTCGGGCGCACGGTGAGTATCGCGCGCATGCGGTGAGAATCGTCATGCGGGCAGAACGGAATGAAATGGCAGCCGTCGGATTAGAAGTCCGAGGCAATGCCGCCTTTTTCCCAATCGCCATAGCGAGCCGGATCAGGGCCGTCGCGTCCGCCAATTTCCTTGGCACGTTCCTTGGCCGAGGCATCGGCGGCCTGGCGGCGCTCCTCCGCTTCGGCCAGCGCGCGCTTGGCTGCGGGGCTCAGCTCGCGTTTTTCCGGCGCGGTCTGTTGCGCCCCATCTGTCCGGTTTTTTGATTGCATGTCGGTCATGGGCACTGGTTGTTGCTTAACTGTCTATCCATATACCATCTCGACGTGTGTTTATGGCGGAGCTGCGACAAGAATGAATCATATCAAGACGGCCATGCTGCTAGCGGCTCTGACCGCGATATTTGTGGCGATGGGCGCTTTGATCGGTGGCACGGGCGGTATGCTCATTGCCTTCATCTTTGCGCTTGGTATGAACTTTTATACCTACTGGAACTCGGACAAGATGGTGCTGCGCATGTACGGCGCGCGCCAGGTGGATGAGCGCACTGCGCCGGACTACTACAATCTGGTGCGCGAGCTGGCGCGTCGGGCCGAACTGCCGATGCCGGCCGTCTACATCATGGAGAGCGCGCAGCCGAACGCGTTCGCGACCGGGCGCAATCCGCAGAATGCGGCCGTTTGTGCTTCGACAGGTTTGCTGCAGGCGATGAGCCGCGAAGAAATCGCCGGCGTGATGGCGCACGAACTGGCGCACATCAAGAATTACGACACGCTGACGATGACCATCGCAGCCGCGATCGGCGGCGCGGTGTCGATGCTGGCCCAGTACATGCAATTCGGCGCCATGTTCGGTGGCGGCAACCGTGAAGGCGGTGGCGGCATCATGGGCATAGTCGGGACGCTGATGGCGATCATCGTTGCGCCGCTGGCGGCAATGCTGGTGCAGATGGCGATCAGCCGTTCGCGCGAGTATGTGGCCGACCGTATGGGCGGCGAGATCTGCGGTCAGCCGCTGTGGCTCGCGTCGGCGCTCGGCAAGATCGAGAACTACGCGCACCGCATTCCGAACGAGGAGGCGGAGGCCGTGCCTGCAACGGCGTCGCTGTTCATCATCAATCCGCTGCAGGGCTGGGGTATGGACAACCTGTTCTCCACCCATCCCAATACGGGCAACCGAATTGCAGCGCTGGAGCAGCAGGCAAGCCGTATGGGCGGAGGCTCAGCGCCGCGCTATGCTGATGACAGCCGTCAGGGCTATGCGGAGGACAACGGCGGGCCATGGTCGCAGCAGCGGCAGGGCTCGCAGCAGCGTCAGGCTGGGCGCAGCGGCAATAGCGGTCCGTGGGGCTAACTGCGCCATCTTGGCCGCTGCGGTTTAGCGACTTGTTCCGACGGGCGTCCTGTCGGACAAGGGCCCCGCGATTCCGCAGCATTTAACCAGCAAGGCAGGCGCACGTGACTAAAGAGGCCGCGTCAGGATCTCGATCTCAATCCAAATCGCGGCCCGCTTCCCGCTCGCAAGGTTTTGCAAAGGGGCCTGCGCGCGGCAAAGGCCCGGGTGCTGGCCAGGGTTCTGGCAAGCCATTGCAGGGTCAGAAGTCGAACAAGTCGGATGCGCCATTGCCGCCGGGTCTTGCGGCGCGTGAAGCGGCGGTACGCGTGATCGCTGCGGTATTGAATGAAGGGCGCTCGTTCGAAGCCGCCGCCGCCAAACAGTTTGAAGACTATGGGCTGGAGGGGCGCGACCGCGGACTGGCGCGTTTGATTGCTGCAACGGTTCTGCGTCGGCAGGGCGAGCTTGAAGCGATCCTCGACAGCTATCTGCAAAAGCCGCTGCAGAAACAAAAAAGCCTGCTGTGGCCGATATTGCTTGCCGGTGCTGCGCAACTTCTTTTCCTGCAAATGCCGCCACACGCGGCCGTTGGTCTGGCGGTCGATCAGGCGCGGCGCGATCGCCAGGCGGCGCACTTCAACAAGCTGGTCAATGCATTGCTGCGCCGCGTAAGTCGCGAAGGCGCGGAGGCGTTGCCTGCGCTTGATGGCGTGGCGCTCAATATTCCGCAGTGGCTGATGACGCGGTGGCGCGAGAATTATGGCGCTGACACAGCGCGTAAGATCGGCGCGGCTTCGCTTGCCGAAGCTCCGCTCGATATTTCGGTGAAATCAGATCCGCAGGCCTGGGCTGAAAAGCTCGGCGGCACGGTGCTGTCGACCGGTTCGGTGCGTCTCGCAGCGGGTGGACGCATCGAGGACATGCCGGGTTTTTCGGAAGGCGCGTGGTGGGTTCAGGATGCTGCGGCTGCGCTGCCGGCAAAGCTGATGGGCGATGTGCGCGGCAAGAGCATCGTTGATCTATGCGCCGCGCCAGGTGGCAAGACGGCTCAGCTTGTGTCCGCCGGTGCTGAAGTGACCGCGCTCGATCTGTCGCCGCAGCGCATTGAACGCCTGCAGCAGAACCTTGCGCGGTTGGGATTGTCGGCGGAAACGGTTGCGGCGGATGCTGGCGAGTGGACGCCGGGGCGCACGTTCGACGGTGTGCTGCTCGATGTGCCCTGCACCGCGACCGGCACCATCCGGCGCCATCCCGACATTCTGCGCCTGAAGCGGCTGGAGGACATTGCGGCCCTCGCCGAGATCCAGTCGCGCCTGCTCGATCAGGCAGCCAAGCTGGTCGCGCCGGGCGGCATGCTGCTCTACTGCACCTGTTCGCTGGATGCCGAGGAAGGCGAGCGCCAGATTGCCCGCTTCCTGGAGCGGAACGATCAATTTCAGCTGGCCCCCATCAAGGCGGGCGAATCAGGCATCGCGGCGGAATGGCTGACGCCCCGTGGCGAGCTGCGCACGCTGCCTTTCCACACCCCCACCAGCCTCACGCCGGGCCACGCGACAGAGCTGCCGACGGGCGAGCAGGACAAACTCGTCGGAATGGACGGGTTTTACGCCGCCCGACTGGTGCGCCAGAGCTGATTCGCTACATGACGATGCGGCTGCGCACAGGCTAGCGGCCTCCCAGCCTTGTATTAGCCCCGCGACGGGGTTAGTCGGAACGAAGGGGCAATCAGGAGTTCTGCGTCGTGGCCCCCGGTCACAGGCGGCGGTACGGGGCTCACATGGCGGAACTGACGCTCAAGGATCGTTTGCGCAGAACGGCGCTGCATGCGCACGGCGCGCATCGTACTGGCTTGGCTGGCGTGCTGACCATGCCGCTACGCCGGCTCGTCGAGCCCGCGCCGGAGCTGGAACACCTGCTCATCGTCCCGCAGGATCTGCGCACCGCCGATCCAAGCTTCTGGGACGAGATCGGTTATGGCCAGTTTGGGCTGGCCGGTTCCGTGGCGGTGCTGAACGGGCGCTCGCCGTTTGAGGTCGATCCGGTGCCGAGCGTGGCCTGGGCGCAAGAGCTGCATGGCTTCGGCTGGTTGCGCAATCTCTCTGCCATCGACGTTGAGGGTGCCAGCGCAACCGCGCGGCGCCTGGCGCTGGAATGGATTGATGGCTTTGACGACGATCGCCGTGGCGTTGCGGCCGATCCGCAGGTGGCCGCGCGCAGGCTGATTTCGTGGCTCTCGCACGCCAACCTGCTGCTGGAAGATGCTGATCGCTCAACTTATACGGCGATTACCGGCAGTCTGCGCCGGCAGTTCGCTTCACTTGCGTCAGTGCGCAAGGACGCCCCGATGGGCTATCCGCGCCTGCTGGTCGATATCGCGCTGTCGTTCGCCGTGCTTTCCATCGCCGGTTTCGATCGACACGCGCGTGATGTTGAAGCAAATCTCAACGCCGAACTGGCCTGGCAGATATTGGCCGATGGCGGGCATGTGACGCGCAATCCGGCGGTGCTGGCGGATCTGCTGCTCGACCTGCTGCCGCTGAGCCAGTGCTTCACCGCCCGCGAGCAGCCGTTGCCGGACCAATTGCAGCGCGCGCTGAATGTGATGGTGCCGATGCTGCACTATCTGCGTCTGGGAGACGGCATGCTGGCGCGTTTCAACGGCGCGCCGGGTGTATCGGCTGCCGCTGTTGCGACCGTTGCCGCCTATGACGACAACTCGCGTCCACCGTTGATTGAGGCGCGGGCTTCCGGTTACGCGCGCTTGCGGCGGGGCAGCACGGTGATCCTTGCCGATGTCGGCAGCCCGCCGCAGTTGGCGCTCTCGTCCAGCGCGCATGCGGGATGTCTTTCGTTTGAAATGAGCGCTGGCGCCGTACCTTTATTCGTTAACAGCGGCGCGCCCTGCCTTTCCGGGGCTGAATGGGGCCCGGCCGCGCGTGCAACCGCCAGCCACAATACGCTGACGCTGGCGGACAGATCGTCGGCGCGGCTTATCGCCCACCGCAAGCTGGAGGCTCTGTTGGGCTCCCCGCCGATCCGGTATCCCGACCGGGTCGACTGGCGTATTGAAGAGTGCGAGGGCGAGACCGTGCTGCAGGCCAGCCACGATGGCTATTGCCGCCGGCACGAGCTTGTCCATACGCGCACGCTGCGTCTGGACACTGACGGCCTGCGGCTGACGGGCGTAGATCGGCTGAGCGGGGTGCAGGGGCAGTTGCGGCTGCGCGATGACCTGCCGTTCGCGATCCACTTCCACCTGATGCCGGGCGTACGTCTGGAGTTGGGTGAAACGCCGCGAGAAGCCGTAGTAACGCTGCCGGACGGCCAGCTGTGGCGCCTTAGTGTGCGGGGCGCAACGCTGTGTATCGAAGAGAGCTCGCACTTTGCGGGCAGTCCGGTTCCGCGCCCTTCAATGCAGATTGTTCTGCGTGGCGCGACGTTCGGCGAAACCGAAGTGAGTTGGGTGGTCGAAAGATTGCCCGAAGCAACAGAGACCTGGAATGACTGAAAACCTGCCTATTCGCCGCGCGCTGCTTTCCGTTTCCGACAAGAGTGGCCTGATTGAATTTGCGCGCGCCCTTGCGGACATGGGCGTGGAGCTCCTTTCTACCGGTGGCACCGCTTCTGCGCTGCGCACTGAAGGTCTCGCGGTGAAGGACGTCTCGGAAGTGACGGGCTTTCCCGAGATGCTGGATGGCCGGGTGAAGACGCTGCATCCGATGGTGCACGGCGGTTTGCTGGCCATTCGTGGGGATGCCAGCCACGATGCTCAGGTGGCGGAGCATGGCATCGCGCCGATCGATCTGCTGGTGGTGAACCTCTATCCGTTTGAAGCGACGGTGGCGAAGGGTGCGGATTTCGACGACTGCATCGAGAATATCGACATTGGCGGTCCGGCGCTGATCCGCGGCGCTGCGAAGAACCATGCCGGCGTGACGGTTGTTATCGAACCCGATGACTACGCCGCCGTGCTAGATGCGATGCGCGCCAACAAAGGTGCAACGACACCGGAACTGCGTCGCCAACTGGCCGCGAAGGCCTATGCCCGCACCGCCGCCTATGATGCTGCGATCAGCAACTGGTTTGCGGGTGTGCTGGGTGAAGAAACGCCGGCCTATCGCACCGTTGGCGGACGTTTGCGCTCGCCGCTGCGTTACGGCGAGAACCCGCATCAGCACGCAGCATTTTATGCCACGGGCGAAGCGCGCCCCGGTGTTGCCAACGCCGTGCAGCATCAGGGTAAGGAGCTTTCCTACAACAACCTGAACGACACCGACGCCGCGTTCGAGCTGGTTGCCGAGCTTGGTGTTGAGCGCCCCGCTGTCGCGATCATCAAACACGCAAATCCCAGCGGTGTCGCGTGCGGTGAAAGCCTTGTTGATGCCTATCGCAAGGCGCTGCGTTGCGATCCGGTGAGCGCTTTCGGTGGCATCGTGGCGCTGAACGGAACGCTTGATGCGGAAGCTGCGGAAGAAATCGTGAAGGTGTTCACCGAGGTTGTCATCGCTCCGCGCGTGACCGAGGAAGCAGCGGCGATTTTCGCGGCCAAGAAAAACCTCCGGCTGCTGACGACAGGCGGACTGCCTGATCCCGCTGCAGCCGGAATTACGGTGCGCTCGTTGGCGGGCGGGCTGCTGGTGCAGTCGCGCGATAGTGGCGTGATCCGCGCGTCCGATCTGAAGGTGGTCACGAAGCGCGCGCCGACGGCGGAGGAACTTGCCGACCTGCTGTTCGCGTTCCGCGTGGCCAAGCACGTAAAGTCCAACGCCATTGTCTACGCCAGGGACGGCGCGACGGTCGGCATCGGTGCCGGCCAGATGAGCCGCGTCGATTCCACCCGCATCGCCGCGCAGAAGTCTGCCGATGCCGCCGCTGCGATTGGCGCCACCGAACCGCTGACGCGGGGATCGGTGGTGGCGTCGGATGCGTTTTTCCCGTTTGCGGATGGTCTGCTGACGGCTGCGGAGGCCGGAGCGACGGCGGTAATCCAGCCCGGTGGCTCGATGCGCGACGATGAAGTGATCGCAGCCGCCGATGAAAAGGGCCTCGCCATGGTGTTCACGGGCGTGCGCCACTTCCGGCACTGATGACGATGGCGGGCGGAGCGGAAAGTGTCCGCTTGCGACCGGCCAGCCGCGCCGACTGGGATCTCATACGTGGCTGGCTGGGGCGCGCCGACATCGAAGCTTGGTGGGGGCCGCGCTCGGCAACGGAGGCAGAGGTCAACATCGCCATGGGCTCGCGCCATGCGCTGTGCCGGATGATCGAGGTTGATGGCACGCCAGTCGGCTACGCGCACGCGATCGATGCCACCGCGTGGGGCGATCAGCTGCCGCAGGACTTGCCCGCCGGAACCTGGGATCTCGATCTGTTCATCGCGTCTGAAAATCATCGCGGCAAAGGTGCCGGGCAGACTGCGCTGGCACTACTGAAAGACGAGGTTTTCAGCACCACGCTGGCGACAGCGGTGTGCGTGTTCCCCTCGATCCGAAATGAGCGCGCTGTGCGGGCCTATGAAAAGGCGGGGTTTCGCTGGCAGCGAATCTGGAACGATCCGTACATGGGGCTGTCATGGTTCATGTTGGCGGAGCGACCGAAGCGCTGACCATGTTCAATCGCGCATGAGGCGCGAATGCGTACCCGGTGAGCGCCGCTTGATCGGTTCTAACTTCCGTTTCTAACAGTCGCCTGCCGCCAATTTTGCGCGTGCTGATGCAAGTCTAAGTGTTGCAGAACTGCCAGCCCGATAGCGTCGCGACACCGCAGTTTGCATCACTGACGTTTTATTGTCGTTATTCGCTGAAAGCCCTAAGGTGGATGTATCATTCTAATCGGGGACTTTCACCGTGAACACTTTTGCCCGCGCAATCATCTATGCCGTCATTCTGGCCGCCATCGCGGCTGGCGTGATCTACATGTATTCGCCGCTGCCGACCGCAACGACGCCTGCCGCTGACGCTCCTGCAGCGTCTGAGCCGCTGGCTGCGCCTGCCGGGGAGCCTGCTGCTGAATCTGCTCCGGCTGCTGAAGCACCTGCTGCCCCTGAGCCGATGGCTGAGCCGGCCCACGAGCCTGCTGCTGAAGCCCCGGCCGAAGCTGCTCCGGCTGCTCCTGAGCCGAACGCTGAGGAAGCAACGCCTCCGGCCACCGAGACGCCAGCGCAGCCATAATCGGCGCAGGCATCAAGGCCCAATGATAGCCGCGGCCCACCTTCCGTGTTCATCACGGTCGGTGCGGCCGCGGTTTTCTTTTGTGCGCTGTGCGATGCGGATCGGGACGTGCGAGGCGTGCGATCACGCGATCACACCAGTTGCGGCGTGAGGATCGCGACTTGAGTTAAATGCGGCACAGCAAATAGCTGACGTCGGGCTCTGATCTGCGATCAACCGTCAGTGCCACTTCTGTGTTTCGGGATCGACGGTGCGGCCGCTACCGCCATCGGAGGGCTGCTTGTCGCCCTGGCCAATGTTCGGTGGCGACAGGGTTTCCGGCTTATCCTTCGCCGTTTCGTCCTTCGGCGCATTGAATTCTTCCGCAGCTTCCTTAGCCTTGTCGAGCACCTCGGACGTCGCCTGCTTAGCCTTGTCCAGCACCTCGCGCACGGCTTCTGCCGCCTTGTCCATCAGCGTCGTTGCCTCGCGGGCATCGTCGAGAGCGTCTTCGCTGGCCTTCTTGCCTTCGTCGATGCTGGTCGCGGCATTCTCCTTGGCCTGATCGATCGCCTTCAGAAGCGCTTCCTTGGCGGCATCGATGGCGGCGTTGGTGGCGCTCTTGGCGTCGTCGATCACCTCGGAGGCCGAGCGTTGCGGCGGAGCGGGATCGGCTTCGGTTGCTGCTGGCGGCGGCGTATCCGTCTGGGGCTTGTCGGTCGCCGGTTCAGCGACGGCGGCGAGTGGCAGCATCAGGGCGGCAAGCAACGGTAAAGCGCGGTGCATGAAACGAACTCCTCATTGCCGCTTCGATCAAAGGGCCGGAGGATCATGGCGCCGAAGTGTGTCCGGCGTATTGATCCATGCCAACACGTGCCGCAGACGGGCCTGAAGCATCGGCCGACCAAGGAAAGATAAGGCGCCCCCGATCTCGCGACCAGAGGCGCCCCGATAGGCGCAAGACTGAAACTCAGCCGTTGTTAATCGCGTCTTGCCGGCATCCGCACCTTGGCCATGAGAGCCATGCCGACGATGAGGAACAGCGTGATCGCTGCCATGCCGATGCGCTGGCTCTGGGTGACGGCCGTAACCAGTGCTACCAGCAGCGGCGCCAGGAATGCCGTTACCTTGCCGGAAAAGGCGAACAGGCCAAAATATTGGGTGATCTTGTCCGGCGGGGCCAGTCGCGCCAGCAGCGAGCGGCTGGACGACTGCACCGGCGCCGCGACGAGGCCGACGACGATTGCGAACGCCAGGAACACCTGTTCGCCCGCAGATGAGAACGGCCCCGAACCAGCTTCCTTCGGCGCGACATCGAGGAAGAACAGCACGTGGTTCTTGTCGACCGACAGGATGCCGATGGCGCCGAGCAGCAGCAGGAACAGCGCCGTTACGATCACGAACTTGGCGCTGATGTGATCATCGAGCACGCCGCCGATGAGCGCGCCGAACGCACCGATCAGCGTCAGGATGATGCCGAAGATGCCCAGTTCAAGCGGTCCCCAGCCGAACACTGACGCACCATAGATGCCGCCGAAGGTGAAGATGGCTGTGAGGCCGTCCGTGTAGATCATGCGTGCGGCCAGGAAGAAAAGCATGTCGCGGTTCTGCGGCAGCGCGCGCACCGTGTCCCACAGTTCTGCCGTGGCGGGGCGGCCATCGTGCACCCGCTTCTGTTTGATGTCCGGCACGAACAGGAAGAACGGGATCATGAACACCAGATACCAGACCGCCGATAGCGGGCCGACGATGCGGTCGCCTTCGCGTGTGCTGGTGTCGAGCGGCAGCAGCGGATCGAGGCCGAACATGGTTGTGCCGCGGTCGCCCATCGGCACGATCAGGCCGGCAACGAGGAACAGGCTGGCGAGCCCGCCGAAATAACCGCAGGCCCATCCCGAACCGGAAAGTCGGCCCAGTTCGCTTTGCGGCACCAGGCTGGGCATGATCGCGTTGGTGAACACGGCTGTATATTCAGCGCATACCGTGGCGATGATGAAGGCGAGCAGCACCAGATAGATCGTGGAGGATGGCGCTGCGGGTGTTGCGATCCACAGCGAGGCCATTGCAATGGCGAGGATGACGGAGAACAGCGCGATCCATGGTTTACGCTGGCCGCGTCCATCGGCGAAAGCGCCGAGGAATGGGCTGCCGAGGGCGATGAAAATACCCGCAATGGCGGCGCCGAAGCCCCACATCGATTGGCCTTGCGGACCATCGCCGACCACCACGTTGGCGAAGTAGGGCGCGAACAGGAAGGTGAGGATCAGCGTGTAAAACGGCTGCACCGACCAGTCGAACAGCATCCACGAAATGCGCGCCCTGAGCGGCGCGCGGGCCGTCGCTGTTGCGCCGGTTTGAGGCGTAGCCATATCCACGATCGTCTTCCCCGTTCAATTCTGCGGGGGAGCCTATAGCATGAAAGATGGCGGCGCTTGGGGCGGCTGGGCGTCAATTTTTGCGCCAGCGCTCGGGCCTTCGAGCCGAAAATGGTGAAGGCGAGCGGGCTTGGCGCCCCTTCGCCGCGCCCGTGTCAGGGCAGGATGATCAGATGGTCCGGCAGGTCGTCGGCATCGTCATCGCCCGGCGGGAAATGCCGCGCCAGTTCGTCGCCGATGGCCCCAATCGCAACAACGAAGCCATCCGTCGCCCGGCCCTCACCGATGTGTTCGGTCAATTCGTCGATGATCTGCTGCCAGACGCCTTCGGGCACGTAGTTGTTGATCGCGCGGTCGGCGATGATCTCGGCGTGATGCTCGGCGCAGGAAATGAACAGCAGCACGCCGGTGCGTCCTGCGGTGGTGTCGAGATTCTGAACCAGAAACTGCTCCATCGCCCGGCGGCGCGCATGCAGGTGCTTAATGCTGGCCGGCACCAGAGCGGTACGCATTGGCAGCGGCATCAGCAGCGCGGTTATCAGCGCGAACACGGCCAGCTGGATCAGATAGATCTGCACGAGGCCGAGGTGCGTGAAATAGATCAGCACCCACGGCACCAGCAGCGCAATGATCGCTGCAACCAACGGCGGCACATAGTGATAGCCGTCGCTCTGCGCCGCAACGACGACGACAATCTCGCCTGAAGTATTCCGCTCCGCCTCACTGATGGCAGCGGAGATGCGTTCCTTGTCGGCGGCTGAAAACATGCTCATGCCGATGTCTCCCGCGTTGATGCTACCGCTGCCGTGCCGTTGTCCATCACCAGCTTCCCGACGACCCGCCGCCGCCAAATCCGCCACCGCCGCCGGACCATCCGCCGCCACCGCCGCCGCCGGGCCAGCCACCACCCCAGCCTCCGTAGTTGCCGGGGATCACGATTGGGCCGCGCGCTGCTCGCCGCCGTTGACCGGCCACAGCCTGCGGAGAGGTATTGATGGACTGCACGACCGCGAAAATGACGAACAGCGTGATGCCCAGCCAGAACATGATCAGAATGATCGACCACATGTCGAGATCGTCGGCGGTGCGGGCCGCGCGTGCGCGTTCTTTCACCGCTTCGGCGTCGCCCAGCAACACGTCTTTTATATCGCGCACGCCGGCTTCGATGCCGCCCGCGAAGTTGCCCTGGCGGAACTGAGGCAGAATGGCGTTGTGCACGATCAGGCTGGACATTGCGTCCGTCATGGTCGGCTCAAGGCCGCGCCCAACTTCGATGCGCACCTTGCGCTCGTTGGGCGCAACGATCAGCAGCACGCCGTTGTCTTTGTCCTTCTGGCCGATGCCCCAGTTGCGGCCAAGCTGATAGCCGTAATCCTCAATGGCATAACCCTGCAGCGAGTTGAGGGTAACGACCGCCACCTGATCGGTTGAAATCTCCTCAAGCTCGGTCAGTTGCGCGTCGATGTCGGCGCGCTGCTGCGGCGTCAGCAGGTTCGCTTCATCGACGATGCGACCTGTGAGTGCGGGGAAGGTGGGCGCCGCCCATGTAACGCCAGCGCTTGCCAGCAGCAGCGCGCACGCGACGGCGCACACTAACGCTGGCCATGTCACCATAGCCGGGCGTTGCGCCGCCCGGCTCAACGGCGAAGCGCTTGCGGCCGCGTGCATTGCGCGTCTCCTCAAGGGCGCCGGTTACTGCTTGGTGCCGGTGCCGAAATCGACCTTCGGAGCCTTCATCTCTTCAGCCGGGATGTCGAACGTCGCCATTTCCTTAGCCGACGGATACATCACAGCGCGCCAGATGCGGCCGGGGAAGGTTGTGATCTCGGTGTTGTAGGCCCGGACAGACTGAATGTAATCGCGCCGCGCGATGGCGATGCGGTTTTCCGTGCCTTCGATCTGGCTTTGCAGCGCCAGGAAGTTCTGGCCCGACTTGATATCAGGATAGCGCTCAACGACAGCCATCAGGCGCCCGAGTGCACCACCGAGCTGGTTCTGCGCATCCTGGAATTTCTGCATCGCTTCCGGGTTGGTGAGGATGTCAGCCGGGATGTTGATCTGAGCCTGCGTGGCTTTTGCGCGCGCTTCGACAACATCGGTAAGAACCGTGCGCTCCTGATCGGCGAAGCCCTTCACGGTTTCAACCAGGTTCGGGATCAGATCGGCGCGCCGCTTGTACTGATTGAGCACCTCGGACCAAGCTGCCTTGGCGTCCTGCTCGTACGTCGGGATGGTGTTAATGCCGCACCCGGCCAGCATGAGAGTCACGGTGGCGACGAGAATGGCGGTGAGTGGGCGGGGCAGTGAAAGCGTCGGCGCGTGAGCCATGGCTGGGCCTCTTGGAGGTATCCGGGGCGGTCAATCTCACCTTTCAACCGTTAAAGGCGACAGAAAGGTGACAGATGCTCTGGTTGCAAGGTTTATCGGCCGCTATTTCTGACGGGCAATTTGTGTGCGTTGTGGCCCGTTCCCATGGCTGCCATATTCAGCGGCCATTGATAACGTCGGCCACGGCCTCCAGCTGGGGACTATCCCGCGTGGCGCATTTTGAGGAAGTCCGTCTGGTATGCGCAATTCCATTGCAGTGATGAACACCAAGGGCGGCGTCGGCAAGTCGACGCTGGTTCTGGCGCTGGCTGAGACCATCTCGGCCTATCACGGCAAGAACGTGCTGGTGATCGACAGCGATGCGCAGGCCAGCGTGTCGAGCATGCTCATGTCGGTGTCGAGCCTCTACAAGCTGCAGAGCGACGGCGCGACGATCGTCGATTACCTGCACGCCCGCGTGCTGAAGGGGCAGGTGATTGATTGGCCGAAGTACATCGTGCGCAATGTATCGGATGTCGATGATGCGCGTTCGCTGTTCCTGCTGCCAAGCGATATGCAACTCACGTTGCTGGAGCGCGAAGTCTCGAAGGAAAATCTGCACGGGCGGCTGCGCGAGGTCATCGGCGAATTGCTGAATGGCGTGCGCCGCGTGTTCGACATCGTGTTGATCGATTGCCCGCCGGGGCTTTCCGTTCTGACGGAGTGCTGGCTACGCGAAGCGGATTTTCATGTTTCGCCTACCAAGGCCGATTACGTGTCGGTGTGCGGGCTTGAGGTATTCCGGCGCTTCAAGGCGCTGAATCCGGAAATGGGTTTCGCCGAAAATCTAGGCGTTATCGTCAACCTCAAGGAAGCAACGTCTCCTTCCGATGAGGAATATCACCGCTGGCTGGAGTCCAATCCGGACAACGCGTGTTTCACGCAGGCCATACCGCGCATGTCAGCGCTGCAGGATGCTGCAAATTTCCAAAGTTACGAGCGCAGCTACTTCGCGAAATATCCGGGCCAGGTGGGTTCGGCAGTGCGCGCTCTGACGGAAGAGGTGCTGGCACGTCTGGCGCAGCGCACCGGAGCGGCCAGCGAGACGCCACCACCGCCGCCGCAGCACGCCTCCGTAGCCAACGCTTGAGCCGGGTCGCGGCCGGTGTGACTTGGTCGATGCTGCGCCGGCTGCAACTAGTCGCTCCTGCAACACGGCCGCGTCCGACCTCTCTGATGCTGCCGATGTTTGCGTTTTGAAGGAGCAGCTTTCAGCGTCCGCTCACCGCGTACAGTCCATGTGGCTTGCCCGTTGCCCCCGACCAAGGTTAAACGTGGCGCTGCAGCACGGGAGCGCAGCACGATGTTACTTCTCCGCCTGATCGATTTTGCCGGCTACCTCGTCCAGCTTTACGTCTATGTCGTTATCGCCAGCGTTATCTTGAGCTGGCTGATGGCCTTTGGCGTCGTCAATCCATACAACAATACCGTTCGTGCCATCTGGCAGGGCCTCAACGCGGTCACCGAGCCGCTGCTGCGTCCGATCCGCAATTTGCTGCCGAACCTCGGCGGCCTGGATCTGTCGCCGGTGATTCTGCTGCTGGGCTGCTTCTTTGTGCAGAGCGTAGTGCTTGGCACGCTGCGGGATCTGGTTATCGCGGGCGGATGAGCTCGGCCGAACAACCGTGGCGGGCAGGGGATGGGTGCGTCATCGTGCGCGTGCGCCTGACCCCTAAATCCTCGATAGAAAGCGTTGATGGCGTCATCCCAAGCGCGGAAGGGGTGGCGTTTGCCGCGCGCGTGCGTGCGGTTCCCGCCGAGGGGGAAGCCAACGCGGCGGTTGAAAAACTCATTGCCCGCTGGCTGGAAGTGCCCAAAAGCACTGTACGCGTGACTGGCGGGGCAAAATCCCGCATCAAGTCGCTCACCATCAGCGGGGAAACGGATCGCCTGGAGCAGCGGCTTAGGGCAAAACTCGCGCCCAGCCGCTGAGGACGCGTCTTAGCGCGGGGCCAATCACCAATCCGAGGGAGGATTTTTTTCATGGCTGCATTCGTTATCGACGGCAAGGTTATTGCCGCCAAGGTTCGCGCTGATGTCGCCGCCGACGTGGCGCGCCTCAAGGAGCAGCACGGTTTCGTGCCGGGCCTGGCGGTGGTTCTGGTGGGTGAAGACCCGGCCAGCAAGGTCTATGTGCGCAACAAGGCGCAGCAGACCGTCGAGTGCGGCATGCAGTCGTTCGAGTTCAAGCTGGCTGAGGATACGCCCGAGGAAGAGGTGCTGGAGCTGGTTCGCAAGCTCAACGCCGACCCGGCCGTCAACGGCATTCTGGTGCAGATGCCGCTGCCGAAGCACATGGATTCCAACAAGGTTCTGGAACTGATCGATCCGCTGAAGGACGTCGACGGCTTCCATCCGATGAACGTTGGCCGCCTGTCGATCGGTGAGCGCGCGCTGGCGCCCTGCACGCCGGTCGGTTCGGTGATCCTTGCTCGCAGCTTCAAGGACGATCTGTCCGGTCTCAACGCTGTCGTCGTTGGCCGTTCGAACATCGTCGGCAAGCCGATGGCGCAGCTGCTGCTGCGTGAAAACTGCACCGTCACCATCGCGCACTCGCGCACCAAGGATCTGCCGGACGTCGTGCGCGCAGCCGATCTGGTCGTGGCCGCGATCGGCAAGCCGGAGTTCGTCAAGGGCGACTGGATCAAGCCGGGCGCCATCGTGATCGACGTCGGCATCAACCGCGTGCTGAAGGAAGACGGCAAGGGCAAGATCGTCGGCGACGTCGAATATGCGGCGGCTGCGCAGGTTGCTGGCGCCATCACGCCGGTTCCGGGCGGCGTTGGTCCGATGACCATCGCGTGCCTGCTGAAGAACACGGTCGAGGCAGCGCTGATGCAGCGCGGTCTGATGCGCGCTTGAGAGCATTCAGGTGATCGGGTGGGGGCATGAATACCGCCCCGCTCCGTAATCGCCGATAAAGTAATACCGAAGCGGCGGGCTGCGAAGTCCGCCGCTTTTTCGTGTGCGGGCTCGAGTTATGCCGGAGGTGGCGTTTCCTCTCGATCCGCACATGTAAAACCTTGCCGAGCGCCGCAACTGCGGGCGCGGTCATCGGAGTATCCGCGGCGAGCCTATGCCAGCGCCAGCTGCACGGTGCCTGACCAGCTCAAACGTGCCACACGATCCGCAGCGGCTACGCGTATGCAGACGCGCCGCCGTTGCGGCCCATGCTTGGCCTCAGGTTTCGTTTCCCCCGTGTCTCAGGCGCCAATCAAGCCGCGTGGGCGTGCTGCTGGCGCAAGGTTTCGCCGCGATAGCTCAGCGCTTCGGCAATGTGCACGCGGGCGACGGCCTCGGCGCCATCGAGATCGGCCAGCGTGCGCGCAACGCGCATGGTGCGGTGAAACCCGCGCGCGGTGAGCTGCAAGGTTTCCGCTGCCCGGCGCAAAAGTTCGGCCCCCTCGGCATCGGGGCGCGCAATATCTTCCAGCAGCCGGCCGGTGCAATCGGCGTTCGTGCGCAGGCCTTTGGCGCCGATGCTGTCAAAGCGAGCCTGTTGCAGAGCGCGGGCGCGCGCGACCCGGGCACCAACTTCGGCGCTGCCCTCCGATGGCGGTGGCAACAGCAGATCGGCCGCGCTGACGGCGGGCACTTCGATCTGCAAATCGATGCGGTCAAGCAAGGGGCCAGAGATACGGGCCTGATATTCGGCGGCACAGCGCGCGCCGCGTTTGCAGGTGCTGCCGGTTCCACCCCCGCATCGGCAAGGGTTCATCGCGGCGATAAGCTGAATGCGGGATGGGTAGTGGATGCGATGGTTGGCGCGGGCGATGATCGTTTCGCCCGTTTCGAGCGGTTGCCGCAGGGCGTCCAGCACTCCGGGCTGAAACTCCGGCAGTTCATCCAGAAACAGCACGCCCAGATGCGCGAGGCTGACCTCGCCAGGTCTTGGACGCGAGCCACCGCCGACGAGCGCGGCCATGCTGGCGGAATGGTGCGGAGCTCTGAACGGCCTTTGCGTTGCCAGCTTGCCGCCCATCAACTCGCCGGCGAGGCTGTGCACCATGGAGACTTCCAGCATCTCCTCCGGCGACAGCGGTGGCAGGATGGATGGCAGCCGCGCGGCCAGCATAGATTTGCCTGACCCGGGCGGGCCGGTCATCAGCATGATGTTTGCAATAGACCCTCGTTCAGATAAGCTGCCGCCGCGTGGAGAACTGAGGGGGCGAGGGTGGATAAGGCAAAGAAACCGAAGGCTTACTCCTACCTTCGCTTCTCTACGCCAGAGCAAGCGCATGGTGACAGCCGCCGCCGTCAATCCGAACTCGCCGCCCGCTATGCTGATGCCCACGGCTTAGAGTTGGATGACCGCTCGTTTGAAGACTTCGGCATTTCGGCATACCGAGGCAAGAATGCCGAAGTCGGGGCGCTACGCACCTTCCGGGAAGCTGCCGAAGACGGCCTGATCGAGCCGGGCTCCTTCCTGCTAGTTGAGAACCTTGACCGCCTCAGCCGGGCAACGCCGCGCAAGGCATTGAGACTTCTTGAAGAGATTTGCGAGGCGGGCATCACGCTCGTGACGCTCACTGACGGACGCCGCTACGATCTCAAAGCGCTTGACCAAGACTTCACGAGCCTGATGGTCGCTCTGCTGATGGCTTCGAGGGCACACGATGAGAGCCTGACGAAGGGGAAACGAGTTCGCGAAGCGTGGAGCAACAAGAGGAAGAACGCCGCAGAGCGGCCGCTAACCGCACGGTGTCCGGCATGGCTTCGACTAGATCGAACGACAAATCCGCCGCGCTGGGAAGTGCTCGAAGACCGCGCGAAGATTGTTCGTCGGGTCTTTGAAATGACCGCCAAGGGTATGGGGCAGCACCGCATCGCCCACATTTTCAATGAAGAGGGCGTCCCCACATTCGGAAGCGCCGCGTACTGGCATCGCACTTACGTCAAGAAGCTTCTGGAAAACGAAGCGGTTATCGGCATTTTCGTGCCGCACACGCAGACCTATGACGACAAGAAACGACGCGTCCGAACCGCTGGCGAGCCCGTGCCGGGCTACTTTCCGCCGATTGTTCCGCTCGACTTATACGAAGATGTTCGCGCCATGCGTCTTGAAGGTCGTTCGCATGTATCTACTAAGAGCGCGAGGCCGGTACACATGCTCGCCGGTTTAGCTCGCTGCGGCCTCTGCGGAGCCGCTATGACACGCGTTTACAAAGGCGCTAAAAACGGACAGCCGAAGCTCGTTTGCACCGTGGCGAAGGCGAAGGGAGGGTGTTCATATCAGACGGTGAGCGTCGATGCAGTGGAAGACGCCATCGCCGCCAGCGTTGACTTCGTGGTGTTGGGCGCTCCAAGCGGTGACGACCAACTTGATGCTGCGCTCGAACGCCTAGAGACGCTTCGGGATGCCGTGAGCGAGCAGATTTGGAACGTCGTGGACGCACTTGCGCTCAGCTCCGGCAGCCCCTCGCTAAGGGAGCGCTTGAGCCTCTTGGAGACCGAGCAAGAGCGGCTGACAAACGAGCACGACGCGCTGTTGACGAAGATCGCGGCCACATCCGGCGCAAGTGTTGAGCGACGGTTAGAAGCCGTTCGCGCCGCGATAGCCTCAGAGGGCGATAAGGCTGAAATAAACGCGCTGTTGCGGCAGGTTCTGAAGGGTGTTGTCGTGGACCGTGCAAGCGGCCGCTTACGTTTCCTTTGGAAGCACGGCGGCGAAAGCGAACTGATGTTTGCGTGGCCGGAAGACGGGGGAGGAGATTGACTTGGGGCATTGGGAGCAAGTGGGCGAAGCTAACCGGCGAGCGGGAGGTGAGCCTAAGCGCTTTGCAGGGCTGCGTAGGGTGATCGTCGGGGCTGCTATGGTGCTCGTGACGGGCATCTTGTGGGCGCTTTTGCTTTCGCCCCTAGTAAAGCTTTTGCGGCAATAAGTAGTTGGGGGGGGTGATGCCGTTGCATTGTCCCGTTGCCACGGGGCTTGTCATAGGTGCCCAAACATGGCCCGTACAGCGCCGTCCATGATCTTCCGGCGACTATGGTAGCCCTCAGCCCCCAAATCGGATGCAAAGGCCGCTCTTTGACCGCCGATCGGCATCCTAACGGGGCGACCGAAGGGCTGTTCATGGGAATGCTGGTGCTGGGCTGGTTAGGCTCGCATAACCACCCAAAGGCTGTACGGGTGGCGGTGAAGACCGGAGCGAGGAGGCGAGGCGGGGAACTCTTAGGGAGCATCTCAGGTGGCCTCAACGGAACCTATCGGTTCGGAGACCAATCCCTTAGGTGTTCACCTACGTGATAAGACGACGAAGATTAAACCTAACTACCATCCTAGGACCATGTTAGGTGCTCCTAAGTGGATACTTAGGTGATAACACCACCACCTGAAACCTAACTACCATCCTAGGATAACACCTAGGGTACACCTAAGGATAACCTAACTTATCTTAGGTGTATTGATATTATAACATGGGCTGTCAAGCCCCCTCCTAGCTAGGCTCGTTTTAGGTGATCGCGTGGTCGTGATGCACCTCAGTAAACAGCTATGGAGCTTCATGTCCTACCGTCGTCTCACCCGTACTCCCCGCATCCTCACGACCTACGACGACACCGACTTCATCCATGAACCTCAGATTGTCTACAACCTAGAAGTACCCGCAGACTTCGAGGTGATCGACACTGGATTGGTCGATGCCGAAGGCCACCGGTCGTCGCCCATCGCCTATTAGCCCCTCGTCTTTGGAGCGCTGTATTTCAATTGCGGCCTCGTCTTTGGCATAGCCCCGCGTTTCAATGCGCTTCAACCCAGCACAACGGAGACAATGCAGACTGAACAATTACCGACTAGACCCGAGACGACCTCAACACCCTTCACCGCACCTGAGCGGACCCTTGCACGGAAACCCCTGTTATCTTCGGACGACTTCCCCGGCGTTGTGCTGCAACTAGACGAGCGCCACCGCCTCATTGCCAGCGGTGTAGACGGCAGCCACGGAAGTTGCTGGGCGATCCAATATCGAGACGGCCCCGACCGATGGACCGGCCGGAAGTACCTCACTAGGGCCCGTTACGTTCCCCACGCAGTCCAGCAGCTCAAGCTTGGCAGGGCGGCATTGGAGACGGCGACGGCGTGGGCTGCAACTCCCGGCCTAGCTGGCGTGTAAACGCTGCCGATAGGTGCCGAAACAAGGCCCGTACAGCGGCATCTTGAGGAAGCTGGCTACCCATATAGCCGGAAGCACTCAATGGGCTCTGTGCGGGCTTACCGTAGGGCGTGTGAGGGGGCTGGGGTGAGACCCCGGATGTTTTGGCGCGGAAATCTGAGGTGGTATTTAGACTATCCCGCCGAAATAGTTTCCCCCCGCGCCGCCGTCCCGGCGCTCAATTCCTCCGGCAACGACCTCCGCAAATTCCATGACGACGTTGAGCGCGATCCTTCCGCAGCTCTGTCAGCTTGGTGTCGGTGCGGCGTGTCGTTGCCGTCGAGGTTCGGCAGGGGCCGGGGGCCCATCGCTAGGGCCTCCCAGATTACGTCGCAGCGGCAGCAACGCCCTTGCGGAGTGGACCTAGCTTCTCATTGTTGCCGACGACCGGGACTTCCATGGCTGTGCTGACACGGGCGATTGTGGCGTCTTCAACAGCCTCGTAATTGCACCCGTCCTTAATCTGTGACGCCGCGCAGATTGCTTCCGACATAGAAGCAAATCGGGACAAAGCAATGCCGCTGCCGCGTCGGGAAAGGCGCCAAGTCATTTCCAACTGCCTGTCAATTTAACGTCGCATAAACGTCCGCCGATAACGACAGCCGCAGAAACAAAAACAAACAAGCCTATCATCCACATCTCTACTGGAAACGCCATAGATTATCCTCCGTAATATGAAGAGGATATGGGGGCTGCCGAATGCCATTACAACGCAGCCCCCTACCGTTTCCGGTTGCCAATGTCTGGCGATGCCGCTCGCCTCAGCATCCGCGAGACGCCTTCACGCGGCCCGGTGATCGCCCCTTACAAGCCCTTCGACGCGTCTTTCAGGGCCGCGCCAGATGCTACGCAAGTCCACCGCCACCACATGCCGTCAACAGCGGGCCGATGCGGCTGACGCTGTGAATGCCTTCCGCTGCCAACATGCTGATGCGGACGACGACAACGACGCGGTGAATGTCCGGCGCGGCGGTGCTGCATAGCCTGACTTTTAGGGTATACCTTTACCGAACCGCGCTTAAAGGTGGTTCGATAATTGCCTTTGACAACCCATAACGAACCGATCATTATGAGACCACTCATAACGAACCGAGGGGTCTCATTCATGTTTGTTCGCGCTTATCTTCGCGCCTCCACGAAAGAGCAGGACGCCAGCCGCGCCCGTGCCGACCTAGAAGCCTTCGCCGCCGACCGTGGCTTGAAGATTGCGGCCACCTACGTGGAGAATGAAAGCGGTGCATCACTCCAACGTCCTGAGCTATTCAGGCTCTTGGCCGATAGCCGTCCCGGCGACGTGCTTTTAATTGAGCAGGTAGACCGCCTATCCCGCCTTAACGCCGCCGACTGGGAGCGTCTTCGCACTGAGATACGCCAACGCCAGATGAAGGTCGTCGCGCTCGATCTTCCGACCTCTTGGCAGCTCGCCGCAGCCCATGCCGACGACTTCACGGCCCGCATGGCGGAAGCCATCAACGGAATGCTTCTCGACATGCTCGCCGCGATAGCCCGCAAGGACTATGAAGACCGCCGCCGCCGACAGGCTCAAGGAATTGAGAAGGCCAAGGCCAACGGCGTCTATGCCGGTCGCCCCGAGGATACGAAGCGCAACGCCGCCATTCAGGGGATGCTTCAGGCTGGCCAGAGTTGGAGCAGTATCATCGACGCCACCGGGTGTTCGCGGTCAACGCTCGCACGGCTCTCTAGGAGGCTCGCGGAAGGTGATGGCGCGTAGCCTTAGAGCGCGTTGCTCGTGCCCCGTGAAGGGCACCGCTGAAATGCTGAAAGGGCGTCCGTTCAAGACGCCCTTTTCGTTTGCCGCCAACGCCGGTAACGGCTGGCGCTACAGCAGGTCATTGCGTTTGATGATCTCGCGGCGGTGGTGCCACGGCATCTTCCGGGCAGAGTGAGCGCCGTGCAAGCAACCCCCTTCACGCCCGTCAGAAGGCCCTAGCCGCCACGCTATAGGCCTTCCCGGTCGATCTGCCGTGCCCTGAAAGGTGATCCTCAGTTCGTATTCGCGTGACAGTGCGCGGCGAACCCACGGGGCTGCCTCGTTCCAATCAGCGAAGTCAAACTCAAGCCCGGCAAAGCTCGCCCGCACACCGATGGCATCGCTGTACAGGAATATGTCGAAGCCTTCGGGTGTCGCTGCACGGATATTGACGGTGACGCTATCGCCGTAGGCACCTGAAATGACTTGCTCAATAAGAAAACGGTCTGACGGCGCGGCTGTCAGCGCCACAATATGCTTCATGAAAATGGCTCCCGCTATCGTTTAGAACGCATGAAGCCAGCCCCGTTGTAAAGGGCTGGCCTGTTGCTTCCTGCGACGATGCCAAGAGGCTTACTTTAGCGAGACCGGATCGGCGTGACGGTCGCCGCCGAAGCGGTAGTTAACGCCGATGCGAACCGTGTCCACTTCGTGTTGAATGCGCGGGGCGCTCAACGCCTTGCCTGATGGCGTCACGCCAAGGTCGTAGCTCTGCGCGTCGAAGTCATAGCGCAGATACTCGGCGCGGATCGACCAGTTGTTGTCAATCGCAGCCTCGACGCCACCACCGTAAACCCAACCCGTCACCGTCTCATCGGCTTTGTTGCTGTAGGGTGAAAACCCGTTGGCCGCGTTACAGTGACCAGCGGCCACGGCTGCCGGATCGGGGCACGACTGACTAAAGCCGCTGCGGCCCCATGCCCAGCCAGCGGTTGCGTAGGGAAGGATACGGCCGAAGGAATAGCCAAGGCGTCCACGGATGCTGCCGAGGCCAGTAATCTCATGCGACTGCATGATGTAGTTACCGTCGCGTAGCCCTTGCTCCAAGTGAGCGAATGAATAGTCAGCTTCTACGCCGATCACGATGCTGGTGAGCTGGACGTTGTAGCCGATCTGGCCGCCGACGAGGCCGCCCTCCATATCAGGACGCGGCGGACCGCAGTGCTGGCCGGGACCGAATGCATTGGAGCAGGTGGCAGGTGGTGCAACGTAGGGATTTGCGCCGGGGAAGTCAGTATCCGCCCAGCTATAGCCGCCATGGGCACCGACATAAAGGCCCGACCAGTTATAGCCTTGAGCCACGGCGGGAGACGAGACGAGAACGGCCGCAACGGCGGCACCTAAAACGCGAATACGCAACATTACGCAACTCCAAATAAACGCACACTGCAACACTGGCTCTAATAGTCAGCCAGAGGAGGAAAGTTGCAACGTCAAACGCGACGTAGTTCTCAGGATGCGTCAAAGGTGTGACATTTATCGCACGAAGGGTGCTTGGTACGGCGGGCCGGAAGCCCGCACCGCAATTAAGCGATACGGGCCTCTTGTAGTCGTTAGGCTCGGCCGTTCGCCGTGCTCCGCTTAGCAGTACCGCGCGGCCTCAAGCGCCCATACGGCGGCCGGATAGAGGCCAGCCGCAGAGTGCGGTACGCCAAGCCGGGCAGCTTCCTCATGGGCGCGGGCAGTGATCTCAGCGAACGCCGCGTCTTCATCGGGGGCGAAGTCCATAGCACCGGCAGCATACAGCGCAACGAACTGCCGTGCTGTGATGGGCGATGTAAGAGCGGAGCACTTGGCAAAGTCTGCGGCAGTCGTGGCGTTGTCGAGATTGGTCAACATGGTCGTGTCCCCTTGGTTTGGTGGCCGGTGTGGCCGGATGAAACGTGAAGGCGTCCGTTTGCGCCTCAGTGTTTTTGTCGTCGGCGGTGACGAAGCGGCAGAAGCCGCATCACGCGACAAGACGAAGCTCGGTGCCCGTGGGTGCCGTGCTCAGCGCAATGACACCGGCAGCAGCGAGGGCGTGAAGCGTCCGGTTGAGTTCGCTGGTGGATGTTCCGAGCGCCTTAGCAAGACCTCGCTGGCCCGTGCGGATCGCCCCGCCGTGTTCCTTCAAGTGTTCCAGCAGGGTGTCTTTCAGTGCACCGGCAGGGGCACCGTCCGGCTGTGCCGATGATGCCTCGGAAACGGCCCTTTGCGCGGCGTCTTCGGCTGGGGCTGGTACAGTACCGAGCGGCGGAAGATCGGACGCAATAGCCTCAGCAGCGCCCTTGAGGGCCGTCCTAGAGACGCTGTCCGGGACACCTTTGGGACGGCTTGGAACGGGGTGCGTACCGCCCGCGAGAAGGACGGCGAACGATGAGCCAATCTCAAGGGCCAGCACCGGCACCAGTGCCAGCCAACGGGACAGCTCGGCGGCGTCGGCGTCAACGCCAAGCGCACCCAGGTACGTCACCAATGCAGCAGCGGCGGGATCGGCGTCGGTCGCTAGCGGTGCTGATGCAAGGTCGCTTTCGGCGGCTGCAAGGGCCGTCTGCAATTCCGTGCGGCGGGCCGTCGTCGCGGCTTCGGCGGTGAGCGCTGCAATCTCTCCGCAAACCTTCCGCGAGACCTTGCCGAACGCCTTGGAGCCAGTGTCGTCACATGGCGCAAGTCTCGGCGTCGTCTTGAGCCGCGCGATCTCCGCTTCAAGGGCCGCTATAGGGCGCGTTACGGGCAACGTAGCAAGTTCGTGACGGGCAGCGTCATAGCGAGCCTTGGCGGCGTCGGCGGCGATGGCAGCTTGTGAGCGTGTTGCGGAGGCATCGGCACGGGACGCCGCCATCAGCGATAGCTCGGCGGTCAGGCTGTAGGTGACGGCGACGACGCCGAGAACCGCAAGGGCCGCAGCACGGATCGGAGACCATGAGCGCAGAGCGGTGAACACGCCTTCAATCGCGAAAGGCTTCGCCGCTTCGAGCCCGATCGCCATGCAGACTGACAACGCGCCAATGACCGGGCCGTGATGATTGCCCGTGGTCCATGCGTAGAACGCACCGAAGCCAGCCGAAGCGGCGATGAGCGCGGCGGCTGATGCCGTGGTGGCAATGCGTTGAACCGTCATGGCTTCCCCCTAGAAGCGTCGGCGGCGACTTTTCACCGGCTCCCTGGGGTCCAATGTATTTCACATTAGCAGGTTGTGGCCGCCTGCTGCGGCGACCTCCAGCGCCCGCTTGGCGCTTTCCTGCCCCCGCACATCGGCCAGATCGGGCTGTAACGTCGTGGGCGAGCTTAGTGCTGGCTTCGGGCGTGCCAGCACCTGTTGGCCTTTGAAATGATTGACCAGCGAGAGAAGATGAGGGGCGGCGATGATGTCGATATCTTCTCCGGCCCAGGCGGCTTCCGGGCCGCATTCTGCGGGACAGATGAGGCCCTTGCGCATTGCATTGGCGCCGATCGCGGCAGGCAGAGCGCCGGGTACCGCCCGGATGGAGCCATCAAGCGCCAGTTCCCCGATGGCAGTGAAGCCGGCGATGGCCTCGGGTGATAAGGCGCCCATGGCCACCATCATCGCCAGCAGGATCGGCAGATCGAACTGGCTGCCTTCCTTAGGCAGATCGGCGGGCGCGAGGTTCACCGTGACGTGCTTGAAAGGCAGGCCAAGCCCTACGGCATGCAGCGCGTTGCGTACGCGCTCGGAACTTTCAGCTACCGCCTTGTCTGGCAGGCCGACGATGACCAGCGCGGCACGACCGGGCGTGATGCGCACCTGCACTTCCACGGCGCGCGCCTCGATACCAACGAATGCCAGCGTGGAAATATGCCCGTACATGCTGCCCCCGGTGCCGACCCAACTTCGCGGGGGCGGTCAGCGCCGCCGACGAAGTGTCAAGCCGATGCAACCTTAGCGTGGGGATGCCGGGCGTCAAGAACAATATGAGAACAAATTACCGGATGCTGGCGGTTGTGGTTGGCGGACCGCATCGGTCTTTCGCCACGCCGGCGAGGTATTCATTCCGTTGCGAGAGAGCCTTGCCTTCTTTGCCGGCGGCATCCTGAAAATCCATGCCGAACCAAAGGACGGGAATTACGAGCCCGGCAACACCAGCGGCGACATTCTGTGTTACCTTCCAGCCCTCTTCGGTAGCCAGATCGGTCATGCGCTGATTATTGGATTTGATCTCAGCAACGATCTGTTCTCAGTTCAGTTGCTGATCACTAACCTGAACGACCTGCACGAGTTCAGGTGCACGGCCTGCGCAACCCGCGATGACCACGGTAAGCACTAAAAGAACGTTGCCTCGCATTGGAATCTCCTCAAGCAACATCTGCGAGGTGACACCAATGAAATACTCTGGCTAGACATATCGGCACACGCGTTCAGTTGAAGCGTCTGTCGTCCACAACTTTCGCGCGGGGCGTCGCGCTAAACCGCTGCCACCAGCGGCCGCACCGCCATCACGGTTGTGTTGTCCTGATGCGGATCGCGAATGGCTTCCACGGCGCGGATCAGCGCATTGGCCACGGCCTCGGCCCCGTCATTGGCATAGGCGGCGACGATGCGTTCGATCTCTGGCACCTCAAGCGTGTGCAGCCCATCCGATGCCAGGATGACGTAGTCGCCCTCTTCCAGCAGCAGGGGTTTGCGCGATACATCGACGAGGTCGAGTTCGTCGCCCGTTACGGCGGAGCGCAACATGTGCCTGCGCGGGTCGCTTTTTGCCTGCTCCGGCGTCATCTGGCCTTCGGCGGCCATGCGGTCCAGTTCCGGGGCGAGCGAATGATCTTCATTCAGCAGCGCGATCTCGCCACGGCGATAAAGCAGCAGCGGGCTGTCGCCGACGCTGACCCACTCAACGCCCTCATGGGTGAAAACCGCCGCCACCAGAGTGGTGCCCATGCCCGAAAGTACCGGGTTGGCATCCACCTCAGCGGCAATGGAATCGTTGGCCGATTGCAGCGACTTTATCAGCCGATCGGAGCGCGATCCGTTGAGGTCGGTATAGGCGGCGATGAAATTCTTGCACGCCATGCGGCTGGCCAGCGCGCCAGCCGTGTGTCCGCCCATGCCATCCGCCAGCACCGCGATGAGACGCGTAGCGCTGGCGGTCAGCGGCAACTCTGCGCTTCCGGCGCCGCGTTTATCGGCGGGCCAGAAGGCGCTGGAGTCTTCCTGATAGTCGCGCGCACCCTTGGTTGCGCGAGCGGCATGATCGTAGGCCTGCATCAGTCCTTGGTATCATTGAGATCGGCCCAGTCAAACTCAGCGCCACAGAACGGCACGAAAACGAGCTGCGTGCGCCCGATCGTGATGACGTCCATCTGGTTAAGCTCTACTGCGCCGGTCGGGCGTTGGTCATTGATCGAGACGATATTGGTCTTGGCTAGGTTCGGCACGAACAGAAACGATCGTGTCGTGGAATCATAACGGATATAGGCCTGCTCTTCCGACGAAATTGCATCGTCGCCGAAATCGAGCGGTATGCGCTGGCTGCGAGCGCGGCCCATGGTGTTGTTGCCCTCGAAGATCGGCCGGAACGCGCCCATGCCGGCGCCGCCGACAACGACCAGCCAGCCAACGACGGGATCCTGCTCGAACTCGCCGCGCTGCACCTGTGCCTTGCCGCGTACAAGCTGGGTGCGGGGCGGTTGCGTGGTTTCGGCTGCATCAACTTTTGGGGGACCGCCGCGCACAACGCGCGTGGTGGGCGGGGTGGCGAATTCCACGTGGCGGTCAGCCTTCAGCGACGTCTGGGCTTTCACCGCGCGCGCGGCCTCGGCTGCGCTCGGGCCACTGCCGGCAGGCGCCGCAACAGCAGGTGTAGAAGCCGGATTTTGCGCGGCCAGTGTTTCGTCTTTGCTGCCGGAAGGCGAAGGAGAAGCCGCTGCCGCAATTGCTGGCGTGCCCGATCCTGAGACCGGAGCCGGGATTTGAGCCTGTACCTGCCGCAGCACCGCCGCATCGGCTTTCACCGTGACCGGAGCAGCTTCGGCAGAGCTTGTGTCGCGTTGGGTGTCGTCACGGCTCGCGGCAGCAAGAGCATCTTTCAGCGATCCGAGAAACCGTGCCGGCTTAACTCCCTGCTGTGACATCGTCGTTCTCCGTTGCGTCTGAGGCTTCGTTCAACGCGTTTCGTGGTCGCTGACAACCGATCAGGCCGGCTTCGCCGCAAATTTCAGTTTTGCTTCCCCGACAGCGATCGCGTCGCCCGGTTTCAACCGGGCTTCAGATACGCGCGCGCCGTTGACGAAAATGCCGTTACCTTCCTGGCCGGAAAGATCGGTGATCAGCACCGATCCGTCGGACGTGCGCCGCGCTGCTGCGTGATAGCGATGCACGGTTTTTTCCTGCAGGCAGATGTCGTTGTCGGCTTCGCGCCCGATGCGCACGAGGGTGCGGTCGATGGCGTAGTGCTTATCGCCGTGTTCAAGCCATGCCTGCGTTGGCCAGCTTGCGAGCCCGGTGCGTACGGTTACGGCGCGCGGCTTGGCATCGCCGCGTCGCGACGGACGCGAGATAACGATCGTTGCATCCGGCGATCTATGCTGACGGCGTAAAACTATTCCGGCGAGTGCAAGTGAGGGCAACACGACGATGGCGACCATCACCAGCATGAGTGCCGGTGCGCTGGCATAGCTGTCGGCAAGCCAATTCATGAAGTCGCTCCAGACGTTCGCAACGACGCCCGTGGCTGCGGCTGTGCTTGCATAAAGAAGATCGCGGAGCACGCTTGTTTCCGGCTTTCGTTTGTCGACCTGTGGGTCGAGTGATGACCGACGAGGCGTTGTTGCAGAGATGGCGACGGCAGTAAGCAACAACTACAGCGAGTATCGCGCGAGTGAAATTTTCGCCGAACTCAAACGCGTCAGGGCCTTCACCTCAAAACAAATCAAAGTGCACCGTCATGCCGCATGAGGGCGAGATGATGGCAACAACCCCGACGCGCAAGAAATGTTCCGATGAATATACATGCTCAAGTCTGCGCCACATTTGCCGGACATAAGTGTGTCGAAGGCGGTACGTCAATTTGACGAGCGACACAGCGCGTAGCATTTGAGGCGATGCGTCGACGCCACGGGGAGCTATGACGAATCTTATCGCGCTGCCTAGCGGAACGGTGCTGGTCGGCGATTACCGGATCGAGCGGGTGCTGGGTGCGGGTGGGTTTGGTATAACCTATCTTGCAACCGAGATTGCGCTCGCGCGTCTGGTGACAATCAAAGAATATTTTCCCAGCGATATCGCGGCGCGAGATGGCAACATTGAAGCTGTGCCGCGCTCGCGCGATTGCTCGGGCGACTACAAGTGGGGCCTCGACCGCTTCATTGAGGAAGCGCAGACGCTCGCCAAATTCGACCACACGAATATCGTGCGCGTGTATCGCTACTTCCGCGCGAACAATACCGGCTACATGGTCCTCCACTTCGAGGAGGGCAAAAGTCTCAAGGGGTGGCTGCAGAGCCTTGGGCGAGCGCCGCGTCAGAAAGAGCTGGATGCGATATTAGGTCCGCTGCTGGATGCGCTCGAGCTGATCCACAAATCGGATTTTCTGCATCGGGACATCGCGCCGGACAACATCATCATCCGCACGGCGGGCGATCCGGTGCTGATAGATTTTGGCTCGGCGCGCGGTGAGATTGCTTCGCATACCAAGACGGTGTCGGCGCTGGTGAAGCCGGGCTACAGCCCCTACGAGCAGTATGCTGAGACGAGCCACAAGCAAGGGCCGTGGACGGATATCTACGCGCTCGCCGGCACGCTCTATCACGCCATCACCGGCAAGCGTCCGCCCGATGCGCCATCGCGGATGGTGAAGGACGATCTGGTCCCGGCGCGGGAAGGTGCGCTCAGTTCCTACCGTGCGGGATTCCTGAAGGCGATCGACAAGGCGTTGACGCTGGCTGTCGAGAAGCGTCCGCAATCCATCGCTGCCTGGCGTCATGATCTATTTGTGCCGGATCCGACGCGCACAAGCTGGCTGGGTCGCACCGGCGGCCGGGGCAAGAACCGCAAGCAGGATGAAGCCATTGCTGCTGATGCGGCGGCACCAGCGGATCAAGCCGCGCAACCCGCACAGCCAGCCCGCGCGCATGCGGCCGCCGAGGTTGCTGCTCCGAAAGCGCTGGCGCCAAAATTGAAGGCGCAGAACGCCCCGGTGCGCAAACCGGTGGCGAAAGAAGCGCAGGTCAAGCCATTGCCCGCCGCAGATGTTGCTGAAGGAAAGACGGTGCTGGCCGCGACGGTGCCGCTGCCGCAGCCGGAACGCGCGCCAGTTGCAGTCGCCGCCGCGCCGGTTGCCGATGAGGCTTCGAAGCCGAAGGGCGGACTGCTCGATTTTCTTGAGGGCCTGCGCAAGAAGCAGCCCGACGATAAGGCGATGGCCGGCGCGGCGATCAAGGTAGCTCCAAAGCCGCAGCCGAAACCCAAGCCGGCAGCGCCGCTGTCGGTGGCTGAGTCCAAGCCCAAGCCCGCACCCGCACCTGCAGCGGTTGCGCAGCCGCCAGCGGCTCAGTCCGGCGTGGGACTGAAAAAGAAGTCACAGCAGAAAGCGCCGATTCCGAAGGATCATGCGCTGGTAGTTGTGAAGACGCCTTCGCGTCCCAAGCCACGCCGCATCAAGGGCAGTCGCCCAAGTCTGGTGCCGATGCTGTTCAAGCTGCTTGTCGGCGTTGGTGTCGCCAGTGCTGCAGTGGCGATGCAGGATCGTCTGCCGCAGTTTGAAAATCGCGGCTCGGCGGTAACGACTGGCATAACCACGGGCAGCACCACGGCCCCTCCGGCGCTGGAAGTTCAGTCGCATACGCAGCCCGCCAAGGCTGCAATCGTCACGCCAATTGCCGAAGTCGCTGCCCACAATGGCGCGATTACTGGCGCCGTGTTCACGGCGGACGGGCGACGCATTCTAACTGCGGGTGCCGATGGCACGATGAAGCTGTGGGATGCATCGCATCGTACGCTTGTCCGCACCATCGAACTCGATGACGGAGCCGCCACATCGCTGGCGCTCAACGGCGCGCGCGCGCTCACTGCACATGCCAACGGCAAGGTGGTGATGTGGGACATCGATACCGCCGCCAAGCTGGTGACGGTGCAGCGCAATGAGGCAAACGTCTGGGCGGTGAAGTTCGCCGGCGATGCCGATCGCTTTGCGGTCGCCAGTCACGATGGCGGAGTGGCATTGTGGGATGCGCGCCAGCCATCAGCACCGCTTGCTGTTCTGGACGGCCATGAGAACGCCGTGCAGGCGCTTGCGTTCTCGCCGCAGCAATTGCTGCTGGTGTCCGGCGGCGCCGACCGTGTTGTTCGGCTTTGGAATCTCGACACGCTCAGCTTGAAGCGTGCGTATCGTGGGGCGAGGGATTTTGTCACTGCGGCGGCTTTCTCGCGTAGCGGCAAGCTTATCGGGGCGGGAAGCCTGGATGGCCGCATACAGGTGTTGTCCACGCTGTCGCAGCGGCGGATGCGCGTGCTCAACGGACATCGCGGTCGGGTGAGCGACGTAGCGTTCTCTCTATCGGGTGACGAGCTGGTTTCCGCCGGCGAAGATGGCACTGTGCGGCTGTGGGATTTGAAGCGCGGGCGTATATTGCGCGCGCTGCCGGGGCATGTTGGCGGCGCGACAAAAGTTGTGTTCTCGCCCGATGGCCAGCAGCTCGCCTCGACGGGTGCTGATGGCCGGTTGCTCTTCTGGCAAATGCCACTCGCCGCGATCGCGCAGGAATAACTGCATTTTTCCAAACTCTTGCGTCGATTGCAGCATTGCAGAGCTGTCATAGCTACTGTGTACAACTATCCGTGCGCGTAGATGCCGCCTATGGCTCTCTCTCGACGCGACAGCCGAAGCGCGCCACAATAAGCCATCTGTCATTTTAGAGCGAAGCGGGTGCCATGGATTTAGATGCCGTTTTGCTGGCCCGTATCCAGTTCGCCTTCACGATAACGTTCCACATCATATTCCCGAGCTTCACGATCGGACTTGCGGCGTTCATCGCAACGCTGCTCGTGCGATGGCGACTGACGGGGCGGGAACACTTTCGATCGCTGGCGCGCTTCTGGACCAAGATTTTCGCCGTCTCGTTCGCGATGGGCGTCGTCTCCGGTATCGTGCTGTCCTACCAGTTCGGCACCAACTGGAGCAATTTCTCCGTGGTCGTTGGCAACGTGCTGGGGCCGTTGCTGGGCTATGAGGTGCTGACGGCGTTCTTCCTGGAAGCCACCTTCCTCGGCATCATGCTGTTCGGCTGGAACAGGGTTCCGCCCAACATCCATGTGCTGTCGGCAATTCTGGTGGCGGTGGGTACATCGCTTTCGGCGTTCTGGATTCTGTCCGCCAACAGCTGGATGCAGACGCCCACGGGCCATGAGATCCGCGACGGCATCGCCTACCCGGTTGACTGGATCGCGATCATCTTCAATCCCAGTTTCCCTTATCGCTTCGCGCATATGTTTACGGCTGCCTATCTCACCACGTCGCTGGTGGTGCTGGCTGTTGGCGCCCGTTATCTGGTGCAGGGCCGCTTCACTGAAGAAGCCAAGACGATGCTGCACATGGGACTGGGCATGGTTGCCATTCTGGCGCCGCTGCAGGTGTTCATCGGCGATCAGCACGGCCTCAACACGCTGGAACATCAGCCGGTAAAGGTGGCCGCTATCGAAGCGCACTGGGACGGTTCCAAGCCCGGCGGTCTCGTTCTTTTCGCGTGGCCAAACGAGAAAGAAGAGCGCAACGATTATGAGATCTCCATTCCAGGTGGCGCCAGCCTCATCCTGAAGCACAGCATGGATGGGTTGTTCCCGGGGCTGAAGGATTTCCCGCGCGAGGACCGCCCGCCGGTGCTGCCGGTGTTCCTGTCGTTCCGCGTGATGGTGGGCATGGGCATGCTGATGGTGGCGCTGGGGCTTATCGGGTCGTGGTTGTGGTTCCGCCGCACGCTTTATGACGCGCACTGGTATCTCAAGTATGCGCAATACGCCTGGCCGCTGGGCTTCATCGCCACGCTGGCCGGTTGGTACACCACGGAGGTGGGGCGTCAGCCTTGGATCGCGCAGGGCATACTGCGCACCAAGGATGCCGTGTCGCCGGTCGCGTTCGGGGCGGTGCTGACGACGCTGATCCTGTTCGTCATCGTCTACAGCATCGTGTTCGCGATGGGCATTTACTACATCAATCGCCTCATCAATTACGGGCCCAAGGGGGCAGCCACAGAGACTCCGGAAGGCGTGCCTTCACGGCCGCTGCAAGCTGCTGAACCCGCCGCGCATGACGCCATCGAGAAGGGGGCCTGAGCCATGGACGCGATCCACTATTGGCTTCCCGTGCTTTGGGCCGCCATCATCGGCGTTGCGGTTGTGCTTTACGTCATCCTCGACGGGTTCGACCTTGGCCTCGGCATCCTGTTCCCATTCACCCCGGAGGAAGAGCGCCGGGATGTGATGATGAACTCGGTCGCGCCGTTCTGGGATGGCAACGAGACTTGGCTGGTGCTGGGCGGCGGCGGCTTGTTCGTTGCCTTTCCGCTGGCCTATGCGGTGATCATGCCAGCGTTATATCTGCCGATCATCATCATGCTGCTGGGGCTCATTTTCCGCGGTGTCGCGTTTGAGTTCCGCTGGACCGCCAAGCCCAACCATCACTTCTGGGATCAGGCATTCGCCTATGGATCGATCACAGCGGCGTTCATGCAGGGCGTCGTCCTGGGCGGCTACCTGCAGGGCATCCACGTCGAGAATAACGCCTTCGCGGGCGGCACGTTCGACTGGTTCGCGCCGTTCCCGCTTTTCACCGGCGTCGCCCTGGTGATCGGTTATGCGCTGCTTGGCACCACCTGGCTGATCATGAAAACCGAAGGCGAGCTGGCGGTGAATGCGCGGCGCTGGTCAAAGTATCTGCTGCTGGCCGTGCTTGCGATCATGGTCATCGTCAGCCTGTGGACGCCGCTTGCGTTCGACCGCATCTCCGAGCGCTGGTTCACCTGGCCCAACATCCTCTACCTGTCGCCGGTGCCAATTCTCACTGCTCTGGCCGCGTTCGGATGCTGGTATGGCCTGAACAACGGCCGCGAGGTTATGCCGTTCCTGTCAGCCATCTCGCTGTTCCTGCTCGGCTTTGTTGGGCTGGCGATTTCCAACACGCCCTATCTGGTGCCCCCTTCTCTCACCTTCTGGGACACCGCGGCCGTGCCGGAATCGCAGATCTTCATGCTGGTGGGCGTGCTGATCATGCTGCCGCTCATCCTCGGCTACACGGTCTTCGTCTACTGGATGTTCCGCGGCAAGGTGCGCGAGGGCGAGGGCTATCACTGAGTTCGCCAGCACTGGGTTTTGACGGGTAATCGGCGGCGCGGGGCTTCAGGGTCCACGCGCCGCCATGATACCGTGCTGTCTCAAGGACATCTGGCGATTCGCTTAGCGCGCTTTGCGCACTTCGACTGATCGCGACTGACACCTTCGGAGAGCGCATGTTCCGCTGGCGTAGACGAAACGACGGCTTTGAATGGCGCCAATATGTGCGCACAACCATTCTTGTCCGCCGCAAGCAGCGGCGCGATCGCATCGCGGATGCGGGCAAGGCGGCCGTCGATAACATCAAAGCTGCGGGCCATAAGGGCGTTGCGGCGGGAGCCGATGGCATCAAGGCGGTCGGCAAAGGCGCTGTCCACATCGGGGCGCAGGGCGCCGACGTCGGGCTGGCAGGCGCAAAGGCGCTGGGGCGCGGCGCTGCCCATGCGGGGCAAAAGGGTGCGGTAGCGGGCGCAGAAGGCGCCAAGGTGCTGGGCCGGGCTGCAAGCAGTGCCGGACGGCAGGGTGTCTCGCTGGGTTCCGCAGGCTTGGCCGCGCTTGGAAGCGGCGCAAGGGCTCTGGGGCAGCGAGGCTACCGTCTATCGCGACGCGGAGCGCGTTCGATCAGTGCCGGAGCTGTCCGTGTCGGCGGCGGCGTGCGGACCGGCACTCCAATTGCCATTGAATATTTGCGCCGAGCAGGCGCCTGGCTGTTCGGCGCCATCGCCTATGCATGGGCTGTTACGCGCGCAGCTACGGGATTGATTGCCGATTGGCTGGCGCCAATGCTGGCCCCTGTCGGTGCGCTGTTGCGGATGCCGGGGCTGCGCACCGCGCTGCTCATAGGTGGCAGCGTTGCGCTGGCGGGCGGCGTAATCCGTGCCTTTGCCAACGGCATGGAAAGCGACACCTGGATTGCGCTGAGTGTCGGCATCGGCGTGCTGGCGATGGTGGCGCTGGCCGAACTGGCCGCCGGTGTTCCGGGCTGGCTGGCAACGCCGTTGCAGAAGGCAGGCTCCAGATCCGGCGAGGCCCTCGGCAGCTTTTTCACGCGTCCAGCGGTTCAGGCTGGAGCCATGGCGGGCTTGGTTCTGCTGGTTATTGGCGGTGGTGTTGCGGCATGGCGCGGCGATGGTGGCGAGAGCCAGATAACGACCGCCTCGACCGGAAAGCTGCGCACGGCTTCCATCCGGCGCGCATCGAGCGGCGAGGTGACAGGCAGAGCCGACGCGATAACCGGCGATATGCTTCGCGTCGGCTCTAAAGTCGTTCGTCTGGAGGGCATTGAAGCTCCGGTGCCGGGGCAGGTCTGCAAAACCGCTAACGGCCGGACGTGGCTTTGCGGCCGCACCGCGCGCCAGGTGCTCTCAGGCCTGTTGGCCAAGGGGCGCGTGACCTGCCAGCTCAGGGCTAGCTCCGACGAAGCGGCGCCCGGCACCTGCTACCTCGGCGATATGGACGTCGCGGGCCAGTTGGTTCGCGATGGCGCTGTATTTGCCCGTCAGGGCTTCTTTGCAACTTACGGACGCCACGAGCAGCAGGCGGAAGAGGCGAAGGCCGGTCTTTGGGCGGGCACTGCCGATCGGCCGTCTGAGTATCGCGATCAGAAATGGCAGGAAGCGACGAAAGCTGCGCCGGAAGGGTGCCCGATCAAGGGCAATGTAAGGCGCGGCCGGAAGGTCTACGTTCTGCCTTGGGCGCGCGGCTATGAGCGTTTCCGCGTAGTGCGCAGCCGGGGTGAGCGCTGGTTCTGCTCCGAGGAAGAGGCGCGTTCGGCCGGTTTCAGCCCGATCGAAGAGTCCTGACGCAATTTCTGAATGAATAGCGGAAAAGAGAAAGCCCGCGCTCCGGGGGAAGAGCGCGGGCTGCGATGCGTGACGCCACTTAGGGGGGACAGGTGGGAGGGCGCCACGTTCTGAGTATGAGAATAGCACGGGCCGTAGTTTAGAAAAGCTATTTCGTTTTCTGTTTCTTAGAGCAGTTAAAAAAAGACTTACAAACGGGCAATGTTTGCAGTTGCTCACTTCATTTTGCGCTGCAATAAGCCCAGCATTTTGGCCTTGAAACAGGCGTTCTTGAGCTTTCATAGCGCGCGAAGTTGATTTAGCCGCAGGGCGCGAACAGCGTTTGTCAGCCGCTTTCCCGAACATGCCGCCATTCTACTTTAGTCGAATGGCGAATTCTTTTTTCCAGGCTTGGAAAAGGCCGGCTTTGTTATTTCAGGCGGGCGATCTCTATACCGCTGAATTGCAAACTGGCTGCAGCCCCAACGGGCGGCGTCTGCCGATAACCCGCAGCCACTACCACATTGCTGATCTGGGTTGCGGCGTCGGTTCGCAGGCTCAGATTTGTATTCTCGGCTGCAAGCGTTCCATCGACCCACAGGCGCAGAATGCCGTCGTTCTTGCCGGCTGTATTCAGGACCGTTTCCAGCTCGATACGCAGCCAGCGATCAGTTGGGAGCGGTGCCGTGCCTGCAAGATGAAGCGTGTCGCCGTTCTCGTTGATGCTACGGACGATCGGAAAGCCCTGCCCATCCCATTGGGTCTGGATGGAGACGGCATCCTGCTTCGCCGTTTGCGCATCGTCCGGTGCCTCGACGCCCGGCAAAACGCCGCCGCGACCGAAATCAAACGTCTTTGGCAGGCGCAGATAGTAGGCGAGGCAGCTGGACGTGCCGATCCCGTCGACGAAGGGCGACCAGCGAAATTCGATGCCATTGGCGTTGGCCCCGCCCGCAGCCGACGCTTCCGGCGTTGAGCGCAATTCAACCTGCATCGCGTCCGGTAGAGGGCCGCCGTCGGCCGGCACGACCGATGCGTTTTCCAGCACGCCTATGTTGCGACCGCCGCCGGTACGGGCCTGCAACGCCATCGGGCTCAGAAGTTTGCCGTTAGCACCGTGCAGCGGAAAACGCATAGTCGCACTGGAGCGTTGGGAGCAGGGCGTAACGGTCGCGGTGTACGACATGTCGTACAGCACGTAGCCGACGATGACGGCCCCCAACAGTATTCCGCTGGCGTTGATGAGCAGGTCGAACGGCCGTTGGTGCATCCCGGTGTCCCCGACGCAAATGAAATGAGCTGCGTCCTTGCACTCCGATCCTCTATAGCGGGCACGTTAAATATCCATTCCCGCTGAATATCTGTGTAGCGCTTTATCCGTTTTGATTGCCGCCTGGCCGGTTTCAATGGCGCAGCGTTGGCACAGCTGAAGGTGCCCGCCGGCAGATAGGAAATCATGTCTTTTGGCCGTCAGGTTCTGTGCGCATGATCGTCACCACGGTTTTTTTGCAGCGCATAGTGCGGTAAAAATCTCAGTAGCAGCGATTTGTTCTTCTGCGTCTTCGCTAACGGGGGATCAAAACATGACGATCAGGCTGGCGCTGTCAGGGATTGCCCTGATGGTGATGGGTGCGGGGTCCATGCCATTGGCGCTCGATGCAACTGTCCCTGCAATCGGTCAAAGTTTGCAGCAGGCGCGCACATCTTCTCCGTTGACGCAGGTTCAGCAGCGGCGGCGTTCGCGCCCGGTTGAAACGCGCGAGACAGCGCCCGAGACGTCGGCTCTGACACCCGGGCAAGCCAATAACGGTGAGGTGCTGTTCGGCGTGCAGGACGTTGGTTTTCTGGTTGATCGCGATGTTATTCGTGTCGGCGCCGAGATCGGCAAATTCGATCGCATTCGGCTGCGCGTGTTGCGCAATGAAATTTTCATCACCGATCTCAAGGTGATCTTTGACGACGGCACCACCGAAACAGTCCTCTCCGATACGCGCATCCGGGACGGCCGCAAGACTGACTGGATTGCGTTGGCTCACAAGGGCTTCATCAAGGAAATCCAACTGGTTTATCGCTCGCAGCCCAAGCTCAAGGGGCAGGCGCGGGTTGAGATCTTTGGCGAATATCAGAAGGGCTGGCTCGGTGCCGATGGTGAGGGCCGTAAATATAACGACGGCTGGGTTTTGCTTGGCACTGACACTGCGGGCAGCATCGGCTTCGATGAAGTGAAAATTCCGGTCGGCGCCAATGAAGGCGGCTTCAGCCAGCTCCGCGTATCGGTCAAGGATCGCGACGTGACCATGACCAGCCTGTCCGTCACCTATGAGGATGGCAGCACGGATGAGTTGAACGCGAACCGGACCAAGATTGCAGCGGATGAGGCCTTCGGGCCGGTCACGCTCAAGCAAAAGGCCGGTATCAAGCAGGTCGAGGCAACCTGGCGTTCGCGCGCGCTTGCAACCTCAAAGCGAGATCGAGCCTATGCAACGGTGCAGGTGTGGGGCAAGCATTAAGCAACTGCGGCTGGCATCCGGCAAGATCACGTGAAGTTGTGATGGTCGTGATTGGCGTATGACAGGCGAATGCGGAATTATACTGCCAAGCCCCGCGTGACAGGACGAAATTAAAAAGCCGGCACCCCTTCCAGGGCGCCGGCTTTTTTAATTCGAGGTCCGTCAGGCCAGCACATCCGGTTTCGAATAACCGGATGCACTGGCCGATGGCTGTATCAGCCGAAGGCGCCGAAGTGGTGCGAGATGCCGGTGCCGATTTCGCGGATCAGATCGTACGACTGCTCCATCGGTGTCAGAATCTCCGTTTCGATCCGGCCATAGTCGTCGATACCATGCGGCCGGTAGGTCGCCTTCTCACCGAACTGGGTTTCGTCGCCACGTTCGTGCGCACGCCGCGGGAACGCCTTGCGCATTTCCGATACCACTGCCGGCACGTCCAGCATCAGCGCAAGATCGAATAGCTGAGCGTGCGAAATGCCGTCGTGGGTCGCAAAGCGTGGCATCTGAGCCGCCAGCACGAATACGCGCATGATAAGCGCCAAGCGGATCGCTTGCAGCAGATCCAGCTCAAGGCGGGCATCATCCGGGATCTTGCCGGCATCGATGCCGATTTCTTCCAGCAGTGAATGCAACTCCACCGCGTCGAGACGCAGGTGGTGTACCAGACCGTTGATCTCACCGTTGCGATCATCGGACAGCAGATTTGCAGCCAGCGCGCGGAACGCAGGCTCGATGTTGGGCTCGCGACCCCACGATGCTCGCCAGGCCCAATAGCCCGGGTCGAACACCTTGGCGTTTGCGGCCATGGCATTGAGGCTGGAGAGCTGCTTGCCGCGGGCGATCATCTCGATCAGCGTACGCAGACGCTGGGAGTTGCGCGCAAGCTCGACAAAACGCTCGCGCTCCGAGCCAACAGCAGCGCCAAGGCCGGCAACGACGTTCGCCACATAGCCGAACTCCTGCAGGATCGCGTTGTTCGGGATGGCCCGCATCCGCGACACGGCGCTGCGATCGACGGCGCCGCTGGCGTCCATCTGGCGCTTCACCGGACGCGACCCGGTCTTGTACAGAATGTTGGCACCAAACGCGCTCAGGACAGACCGATATCCCGGATGGGCGAACAGGTGCTCCTGATAAGTGCGCAGCCGGCCCAGGAAGTCGAGCCGCAGGTCTTCATCCTCGTAGAACGGATCGTTCGTTTCGCCGGGCACCTCGCCATCCATGATGACGGAAGCAAGCGCGCGCGTCGTCAGGCGGCGATTGGCGAAGAACAGATAGCCATCACCACCCTGGAAGCTGGTCTCGTGCTTGAGCGGAATGCCGTTGTCGGCGAAGCGCCGACGGACGTCGTCGGAGAACAGATAGTTCAGGCGAGACTGCATCGGACCGGGATGCGCACCGCGGCCCATCGACTCGCCGTGGGTTGAGAAGACCAGCGTCTCGATGCCCTTGACGTCCGAATTGGCGATGGCCTCGGCGATGCCGTTATGCATGCGCTCGATCGCCAGCGTCGCTGCGATCTGACCGACAAAGCGGCCAGCATCAGAGAAGCCCGTCTGCAGTGAGAGGCGTCCACGGCCACGGACGTAATCGACGTACGCGCGTTCTTCCAGCAGCCGTTCGATGATGCGCGTGCCGGTTTCCAGGCCAAGCGGCGTTTCAAACAGCGGCGATACGTCGGTGATGTCATCGACGCCGAACAGCTTGGCGAAGAAGATGGCGATCAGCACCGTGGCGGGCGATTCAGTTTCTGCGATCAGGAAGCGCACCGGCGTCTCGCGATCGACGTGCTTCTTGATCTGCGCGATAAGCGCGAACTGACGGATTGCGGTCGCGGTTTCGAGATCCAGGGATTCGAAATTGACCGTCTCTTTGCACGCGCCCTCAATCATGCTGACGATACGTGCCAGCGCTTGGCTTTCAGACAGATCGCGGGTCCAAGGCTCGTGCACGAAGGCGCGGAAAGCGTTGTTGAGCTGCACTGCGTTGATGCGCACGTGGATGTGCGCGGTGCCTAGGCCCGTTGCTTCCATCAAGCCAGCGAGCACAGCGATGGAGCGCTTCTGGCTGCCATCGGGAAGTTGCTCGGCCAGACTGCGCAGCAGGCTGACAATCGGCTCCACCGTCGTGATGTTGTAGCCATCCTGACGGGTGATGATGTTGGCGGCCTGAGCCAGCTCACCGTCCCCATTCATCACCTTGTCCAGCGCGGCGATCTGCTCGTCGACGGCGGCGATGGTCAGATCGAGCTTGCCGGTAACCTGGCGCGAAAGGCGCTGTGCTTCGCCTTCGGTGGGAAGCTCGTCCCGGATGGCGAAGAAGCGTTCGCGGATATCCGCCAGCGATGCGCGCTTTTCGGTGAGGCGCAGAATGAACGATTTGCGCCAGCTGATATCGGTACGGCCGTCGAGGTCATAGCCGACCCAGCAGGCAAACGTCGCCAGCTTCGGATGCAGCGTATAGGCCTTGTCTCCAAACCGATGCACGGCGGCGGTGAAAAAGCTGTCCAGCAGTTCGACGTAAGCGTTGCGAAGGTTCTGGATGGCGTTCTGAGCGCGGCGATGCTCGTACGCCAGATCGATCGAGTCATCGGGCCGATGCGGCACGCCAATAGGCGTGTTGGGATCGAACTCATCGGCAACGGCGATCTCAACGATGCGCTTTGAAAGCTCATCGGAAAGGCCAAACGTGGGATGTGCCGTCAGCACGATGCCCGTGCGCGCGCGTTCCCAGCGTTGCTTGAAGGTGTCGAAGTCGGCTGCGGCTGCGGCGCCTTCGACGAAGTCGGCGAATTCCTGATAGGTGGTGCTGCGATCAACGAAGCCCACCCGCTCGCGCAGATGGCGTGCGCGCTGCACGCAGGCGCGATCCATCAGGCGCGTAGCAATCGCCTTCAGATCGTCGAAGCTGATGTCATTGTTTTCGAGCTGTCGCGACAGATCAAATGCAAGATTGACGATGGGGTTCAGCGCCGGCGTATCGGGAATGCGCTTGCGCAGTGCGCGCAACTCGTCACGCAGCTTGAATTCGTCGAGCTTGCCGGAGCCGGCAGTCGGCAACACTTCGTCTTGCATTCTGGTCTCCACGTTATCGCGCAAGGCCGCCAACGCGGCGGAACGCCCGTCCGTGAAGAATTCGGGGTCGCCGGAGGGGATGATTGGGCTCGCCCCTCGCTGGAGACGAGCCCGAAGCTCTTACGCTACTTTATTGAAAGAGTTTAGAACGTTGGCAACGGTTGCCCCCATCTCCGAAGGAGTCGGAGCAATGGTAACGCCGCAGCCTTTGAGGATCTCAACCTTCTCCGGGGCAGACTCGCCAAATGCCGAAATAATTGCACCGGCATGGCCCATCTTGCGGCCCTTGGGCGCAGAAAGGCCGGCGATGTAGGCGATGACCGGCTTCTTCATGTGGTCGCGCGCGTACTGGCCGCCTTCGGCTTCCTGCGGACCACCGATCTCACCGATCATCAGCACGGCGTCGGTTTCCGGGTCACTCTCGAAATGCTCAAGAATATCGCGGAACGAGGAACCGTTGATCGGGTCGCCGCCGATGCCAACCGAAGTTGAGACGCCGATGCCGAGCGCCTTGAGCTGGGCTGCAGCTTCATAACCGAGCGTGCCCGAGCGTCCGATGATGCCAACGCGGCCCGGCAGATAGATGTGCCCCGGCATGATGCCTAGCATGGCCTTGCCCGGCGAGATGGTGCCGGCGCAGTTGGGACCGGTGAGAACCATGCGGCCCTCTTTCCGGTAGCGGCGCATGTAGCGCTTCACCCGGATCATGTCCTGGGCCGGAATACCATCGGTGATGCAGACGCAGTATTTGATGCCTGCATCGGCCGCTTCCATGATTGCGTCGGCAGCGAATGGCGGCGGCACGAACACGATGGATGCTTCCGCGCCGGTTTCCTGCACCGCGCCTTTAACGGTGTTGAACACGGGGCGGCCAAGGTGCGTGGAGCCACCTTTGCCCGGCGTAACGCCGCCTACGACATTGGTGCCGTAGTCGATCATTTCCTGCGCGTGAAAGGTTCCGATGCGCCCGGTAAAACCCTGGATGAGGACCGGGGTATTCTCATTAATGAAAATAGCCATTAGCTGATCCTCCTCACTGGGTCGCGCCGGACTTGGCAGCGGCGACAGCCTTCTGGGCGGCCTCTGCCAGCGTCTCGGCTGTGATGACTGTCAGTCCGCTCTCGTCAAGGATGCGACGGCCTTCCTCGACGTTGGTGCCGGCGAGGCGGACAACCACGGGCAGTTTGATGTCGAGGTCGTTGACGGCGTCAACGACGCCTTTCGCAACCCAGTCGCAACGGTTGATGCCGGCGAACACGTTCAGCAGCAGGGCTTTGACGTTCTTGTCCTTCAGCACCGCCTTGAACGACTTGGCCACGCGCTCCGGAGAAGCACCGCCGCCGATGTCGAGGAAGTTTGCGGGTTCGCCACCGGCCAGCTTGATCATGTCCAGCGTAGCCATTGCGAGGCCGGCGCCGTTGACAACGCAGCCGATGTCGCCGTCGAGACCGACATAGGCAAGACCGCGGTCGGATGCGTAGGTCTCGCGCGGATCTTCCTGGCTCTTGTCACGCAGCTCCGCGATGTGCGGACGGCGGAAAAGAGCGTTGTCGTCGAAGCTCATCTTGGCATCGAGCGCCAGCAGCTGCTTGTCCTTGGTGACAACCAGCGGGTTGATTTCAACCATCGTGGCGTCGAGATCACGGAAAGCGCGGTAGCAGGCCATGATGGTCGGCACCAGCTTGTTGATGATCTCCGGATCGACGCCCAGCCCATACGCAACTTCGCGCGCCTGGAACTGCTGCATGCCGACGGCCGGATCAACCGACACGCGGATGATGGTGTCCGGCTGCTTGGCGGAGATCTCTTCGATCTCCATACCGCCAGCAGCCGAAGCAACCACCATGATGCGCTCGATCGAGCGGTCCATGACAAACGCCAGGTAGATCTCCTTGGCGATGTCAGTGGCTTCTTCAATGTAGAGGCGAGACACCAGCTTGCCCGCAGGGCCCGTCTGGTGTGTCGCGAGTTTCTTGCCAAGCAACGCCTCGGCTGCCCGTTCGATTTCAGTATCGTTCGAGCAGACCTTGATGCCGCCGGCTTTGCCGCGGGCACCAGAGTGGATCTGCGCCTTCACTACCCACTTGCTTCCACCGATTTCAGTAGCGCGGTAGGTCGCCTGTTCAGGGCTATACGCGAGGCCGCCCCGAGGGATCGGCACGCCGAACTTCGAGAGAAGTTCCTTGGCCTGATACTCGTGGATATCCATCTGATTTTCCCTAGGTCAAATAGAGAGGTTTACAGTGTTAGCTGCGAGCTGCCGCACTTGCCTTGATGGCAGCTGCGGTGGCGATGAGGTTGCGAGCCATCTTCTCCGAAGCAGCGTCGATCATCTTGCCATCGAGAGAAGCAGCGCCCTTACCCTGGGCTTCGGCTTCCTTGAGGGCTTCAATGATGCGTTCAGCGCGCGAAACTTCCTGAGCCGTCGGCGAGAACACTTCGTTGGCCAGCTCGATCTGCGAAGGATGGATTGCCCACTTGCCTTCGATGCCGAGAGCTGCTGCGCGCTTTGCACCGGCAGTGTAACCGGCCGGATCGGAGAAATCACCGAACGGACCATCGATCGGACGCAGGCCATAGGCGCGGCAGGCAACCGTCATGCGCGACAGAGCGAAGTGCCACTGGTCGCCCGGATAGTCAGGGTTCAGACCGCCGATGACAACCGTGCGGGCCTTGTTGAAGGCTGCATAGTCGGCAACGCCGAAGTGCATGGCTTCAAGGCGGCTCGGAGCAGCTGCGATGGCTTCAACGTTGGCCATGCCGAGCGGGGTCTCGATGAGTGCTTCGGTGCCGATCTTGTTGGTGAGGCCCTTGGCTTCTTCGATCTGGCTGACGAATGACTCGATGGCATAGACGTCAGCAGGAACGCCAACCTTCGGAATGAGGATGGTGTCGAGCTTCGAACCAGCCTGCTCGACGATGTCGACGACGTCGCGGTAGCAGTAGTGCGTGTCGAGACCGTTGATGCGGACCGAAACGGTCTTGCCGGCGCCGCGCCAGTCAAGGTCGTTCAGGGCCTGAATGATGTTCTTGCGGGCCTGCTCCTTGTCCGGCGGTGCAACAGCATCTTCGCAGTCAAGGAAGACGTAGTCGGCGGCGCTGGTGAGGGCCTTTTCGATCATCGTCGGGTTGGAGCCGGGAACTGCGAGCTCCGAGCGCTGCAGACGGGACTTGCGAAGCGGATAGAGAGTGAAGCTCATCTTAGGGTTATCCTCCTGTGTGATGGCTTTTCGGTTGATAATGTGCGGTTTGACTTTGGCTTTCTTGCTTTGGGCAAACCGCGCTGGGGGAAAGTGCTGGAACAGCGAAAACAACGACCGCTGCTCCGGGTGAAACTCAACTGGCCAACCTCGGTGTCGGTCGGCGCGTGTTGCGCGTCGACGATGAGATTGATGGAATGCGGTGAAGCGCGTGCGCGGTCGTGCGCGCCGAAACAGAAATAGAAAACTCGTTGCGGGAACTGGCGTCTGCAGAAACGAATCCGCGAGTTGCACAGTGTGCTGAATGCACACGCGTCAAAGCTAAACAATGCGAAATCGTCGTTGCGCGCATCAACGTTTCCCCGGGGCGTGCCGTTTCTTATGATCGTTGCCGATCTTGCAGGTCATAACCGTGCGCCTTCCAGTGCAATGCGACGGCTGTTGAAATTGAAAGTTGCGCCGAAGCGCTGCCCCCAACTGCCGATACAAAGCCCCTCGTGCGCCAGGCATGGCCCGTTGCTGTTTGCAAAAGAACGAGGCCGATAGCCAACTAATTGGCGATTGACCGAAAGCATCCTGTTGCCCACAAGCGCGCGCAACACCCCATCGGGCAGCTGCGATGCGCTGTCGGGTAGCTAACGTATCGTGCATGAGGGTAGGCGTTCCTACCCTGTGCGCGGGGCGCAATTTGCAAAGCTGATTGCCTGCGACGTGCGCCGTCCGTTTGCGTGCCCAACGGAGCAAAACCTTATCGAAGAGTTTACGGCGCGCAATGCGCAAATACGCACGCAGACATTGTGCAGTGCGTCATTTCGAGTGAAAAATTAAGGGTGATTTAGCGCTGATCCAGCGTGGTCTGCATGTACAGAGCAACCGCCATGGCGCGATTTGAAACGCCAAGTTTGTCGTACAGATTCTTCAAGTGATACTTGACGGTATTGCGCGAAATGCCGATGCGCGATGCAATCTGCAGATTGGTCCAGCCGTTGGCGAGCGCCGTCAAAAGCTCGCGTTCGCGCGAGGTAAGCTCTCCGAACGGATCACTTGTGAGCGCCTGCAAATCGACATAGGGCAACGACATGCGGCCGCGCGAAACCGCCGTGATCGTATCAACAACCATTTCCGGTTCGTCGCTTTTGGAGATGAATCCCCAGGCGCCCAGGCGCACTGCCTGACGCAGAACATCCTTGCCGGGCTCGCCGGTGTAGATGATGAGCCGGGTGGCGATGTGGCGCCGCTTCAAAGCCGACAGCACCTCGCCGCCAGTCATATCGGTAAGCGACCAACCGATGACACCAATGTCCGCCGGCTGCGCTTCAACCGCTTCGATGAAGTCGGCGCCATTGGGGTGCACGCCCAGCACCTCGAAGCGCCCGTCGCGCGCAATAAAATCGCGCAGCCCCGAGCGCACGACCGGACTTTTGTCGGCGATCATGACAGTGGGGCGCGGCGGTCCCTTTTTTGATTGCGCAACCGAGTTAGGCATGGGGCCTTGTTAGCAGGGAACATAAAGAAAAGCGTCAACGTCCGGGTGCGGCGCTCTTATGCCGCTTGTTGTCGCCATACTCATTGCAACTACACTTTGGCGCAGCTTTTGGCTCCGACGACATCGGCGCAATCGCTGTGCTCGATCTCAACCGTAGCATGAACAACCCCGAAGGCCTGTTTTAGGCGCTCGCGGATTGCCGCTGAAATTTGCTCTGGCGGCACGCTAGCACACGTTAACGCATGCAGCGTCATCACATGCCGGTTTTCGCTCAGCGACCAGGCGTGGACATGGTGAACTGACTGCACGTTCGGCACATTGGCGACGAGATCCTGGCTGACTTCGCGCACGTCGATGCTGTCCGGGGCGCCCTGCAGCAGAATGTGGCCGGATTCCTTGGTAATCAGCCACGCACTGCGAACGATGAGCAGCGTGATGACCACTGACAGGATGGGATCGATCGGCGTCCAGCCCGTATAGAGAATGATGATGGCGGCCAGGATCGCGGCGACCGAGCCCAGCAGGTCGGAAATGACGTGCAACAGCGCTGCCCGCACGTTCAGGTTGGCGCCGCCGCCCTGGTGCAGCACCAGAAACGTGATGGCGTTAACCGCAAGTCCGATGCCTGCGATGATCAGCATCGGCATGCCAAGCACCTCCACCGGCTCATACATGCGGTGCAGCGCTTCGTAAAAAATCATCGCCGAAATGAAGAATAGCGCCAGACCGTTGCTGAATGCGGCCAGCACTTCGAAGCGGCCGAAGCCGAAGGTGCGCTTCCAGTCGGCGGGGCGGCGCGCAAAGCGCATGGCCATCCACGCCAGAATAAGCGCCGCTGAATCGGTCAGCATATGACCTGCGTCAGCCAGCAGCGCGAGCGAGCCTGAAATAACGCCGCCGATGACTTCGGCGAGCATCGTGCACGTCGTCAGCGCAGCCGCGAACAGCAGCCGGCGCTCGTTGCGGGAGCCATCCTCCGGTGCAAGGTCGTGGTTGTGGCCGTGCTCGCCAGCGTGGCCGTGCGAGTGCCCGTGATGCTTAGCCATGGCTTCACTCCTGTTCGCCGCACTCTAATAGCCTGCTTCGCACGGGGCAATTTGTCAGGATGCGATAGGGTGTTAGCTGGTGCATGTCTGCGCCGTGGCGCAGCAGGTGCAAGCGCAGGCGATGCGCGGCCGAATTCTCACCAGTGCCGTTTTTGATCGGGAGCGCAGGTGTCCCCCAATTCGCGCGGCAAGCTCCGCGTCTTAGCAGATGCATTGAGGACGAGTGGCAAGGCTGGCGGTGGTGACCATCCGCTGGCAGCGCTGATCCTCATCACGGCTTCCATGGCCATGCTGGTCGGCATTGCCGCGGTGGTGCGTGGCGCGACCATGGTGGGCATGGACCCGCTGCAGATCATGTTTTTCCGCAACTTTTTCTGCGTCGTGTGGATGCTGCCGCTGCTTGCCTGGCGCGGTTTGTCGCTCGTTCGGACAAGCCAGCCCGGCCTTTACGGCTTTCGCGTCGCGCTCAGCTTTATCTCGATGCTCACCTATTTTCAGGCGCTGGCGGTTCTGCCGGTGGCCGAGGTGACCGCAATTGGCTTTCTGGCGCCGATTTTCGGCGCGTTGTGCGCCATTTTTCTGCTGGGCGAGCGGGTCGGCATTCATCGCTGGGCGGCGATATTAATCGGCTTCGCCGGGGCGATGATCATGCTGCGGCCGGGCGGAAGCGCCTTCGGCTACGGGCAGATCGTCGCGCTGGTATCGGCTCTCACGCTGGGATTCATCGGTCCGCTCATCAAGCAGTTAACTGCGGCGGACGACGCCGACCGGATCGTTTTCATCACCAACCTGGTTTCGACGCCGATTTCGCTGGTGCCCGCGCTGTTCGTCTGGGTCTGGCCGTCGTTGGAAATGTGGTTGCTGCTCATGCTGATGGGGCTGTTCGCGCTGCTCGGCCACGTCGCGCTGGTGCGTGGCTTCGCCGTCGCAGATGCATCGTTGGCGATGAGCTTTAATTTCAGCCGCTTACCGTTCGCGGCGATGGTTGGATACATCTTTTTCGGCGAAGTCATCGATGGCTGGACGTGGGTCGGTGCAACGGTGATTTTCGCCGCTGCCGTCTACATCACGCACCGTGAGGCCATGAAAGCGCGGCGGGCTTCGGCGCTGCAACTTAAGGCGTCCGGCTATGACGGATAAATGCGCCGAAACGCCTTCAGCAAATCTGGCGAGTGAAACTTCGCCAACATTAACAATGTTGCTTCTGTGGTGCGGCATTGGGGGCGAGGGGCAGTGCCCACTTGCGTCCGGCTCTTTAACAGACAATATCGGCGCCGGGAAATTGACGCCCGCCGTAGGCTGACAGTCTTGGCGGGCCAAAAGCAGTGGTTTTGGGAGGAGCGATACCGTGACCGTTAAGTCCGACATTGAAATTGCCCGCGCGGCGAAAATGAAGCCAATCGGCGAGGTAGCCGCGAAAGTGGGGATTCCTGCGGAAGCGCTCATTCCCTATGGCACCACCAAGGCGAAGGTCAGCTTCGATTACATCGACGCGCAGAAGGATGCCAAGGACGGCAAGCTCATCCTGGTGACTGCGATCAGCCCGACTCCGGCTGGTGAAGGCAAGACGACGACCACTGTCGGTCTCGGTGACGGCCTGAACCGAATCGGCAAGAAGGCGATCATGTGTCTGCGCGAGCCTTCGCTCGGACCGTCGTTCGGCATGAAGGGCGGCGCTGCAGGCGGCGGTTATGCGCAAGTCGTGCCGATGGAGGACATCAACCTCCACTTCACCGGCGACTTCCATGCCATCACGTCGGCGCACAACCTGCTGTCGGCGATGATCGACAACCATATCTACTGGGGCAACAGCCTTGGCTTCGACACCCGCCGCGTTGCGTGGCGTCGTGTGCTGGATATGAACGACCGCGCCCTGCGCCAGATCACCAACTCGCTGGGCGGCGTTGCCAACGGCTTCCCGCGCACCGATGGTTTCGACATCACCGTCGCTTCCGAAGTGATGGCGATCCTGTGCCTTGCGCTCGACCTCAAGGATCTTGAGCGCCGCCTCGGCAACATCATTGTCGGCTACACGCGCGACAAGACGCCGATCCGCGCCCGTGAGCTTAAGGCTGACGGTGCGATGACCGTGCTGCTCAAGGACGCGCTGATGCCGAACCTGGTGCAGACGCTGGAGAACAACCCGGCGTTCATCCACGGCGGTCCGTTCGCCAACATCGCACACGGCTGCAACTCGGTGCTCGCCACCAAGACCGCGCTGAAGCTGGCTGACTTCGTCGTGACCGAAGCAGGCTTCGGTGCTGACCTTGGCGCAGAGAAGTTCTTCGACATCAAGTGCCGCAAGGCTGGCCTTAAGCCAGACGCAGCCGTCGTTGTTGCAACCGTGCGCGCACTGAAGATGCACGGCGGCGTTGGCAAGGATGGCCTGAAGGAAGAGAATACGGCAGCCGTCGCCAAGGGCTGCGAGAACCTCAAGCGTCACCTTGAGAACATGGCCAAGTTCGGTGTTCCGGTTGCGGTCGGCATCAACCGCTTCATCACCGACACCGACGCCGAAGTGCAGGAAATTGTGAAGGCGGCCGAGGCGCTGGGCGCCCGTGCGTTCGTTTGCACGCACTGGGCCGACGGCGGCGCTGGCACGGAAGATCTTGCCCGTCACATCGTTGCGCTGACCGACGAGGGCAAGGCTGCGTTCCGTCCGCTGTATCCGGAAGACATGCCGCTGCGTGAGAAGGTGAAGACGATTGCGCAGCAGATCTATCGCGCATCCGACATCGCCTGCGATGCTTCGGTGGAGACCGCGTTCAAGGATCTGGAAGCTGGTGGCTTCGGCAACCTGCCGGTCTGCATGGCCAAGACGCAGTACTCGTTCTCGACCGATCCGAACAAGCGCGGTGCTCCGACCGATCACGTCGTGGCTATCCGCGAGCTGCGTCTTTCCGCTGGCGCCGAGTTCGTCGTCGTCATCACCGGCGAGATCATGACCATGCCGGGGCTGCCGCGCGTACCGTCGGCTGAAAACATCCGTCTCAATGCTGACGGCGAGATCGAAGGTCTCTTCTAAGCTGAGACGCAGCGCGGCGAAGCAGCGCGCTTTGCAGTAAAAGCGGCAAAGCACGTTCAGTTTGCTGAGCCGATAGGCAGACGATCAAATAATGGGCAGCAAATCCGGTGTGATTTGCTGCCCATTTTGCGTTTTTCGTGGGCATGATGCGACGTTGCTTAGCAATGGGGCGAACGTTGCATCAAGAGCAGACACAGGTCAGGGCCCAGCCAAAGCGCAAGGCTTTTGACGAAATGTACGGTAGCGGCGAGGGCGTACGGCCGCCCTATCACGCGGTTGCAGAATGGCTGGGCACGCAGGCGCTCGGCGATCTCAGGCAGAAGCTCGCCGACGCAGAAACGATGTTCCGCCGAACGGGCATCACCTTCGCTGTTTACGGCAGCGAGGACACGTCAGAGCGGCTTATTCCGTTCGACATCATTCCCCGCATCATCTCCGCTGCCGAGTGGCGCAAGCTTGCCGCGGGCATCGAGCAGCGCGTGCGCGCGCTCAACGCCTTCATGTTCGACATCTATCACCGGCAGGAGATCATCCGCGCAGGGAAGGTGCCGGAGGAGCTGATCGTTTCGAACTCGGCGTTCGTGCCGGAGATGATGGGCGTATCGGTTCCGCTTGGCATCTACAGCCACATCATCGGCATCGACATCGTGCGCACGGGCGAGAGCGATTTCTTCGTGCTGGAGGACAACACGCGCACGCCTTCTGGCGTCTCCTACATGCTCGAAAACCGCGAAACGATGATGCACATGTTTCCGGATCTGTTTGCGCGCAACCGCGTGGCGCCGGTCGAGAATTACCCGGAAAACCTGCTTAAAACGCTGGAAAGCGTCGCGCCAACCGGCCTGAAGGGCGAGCCGACGATTGCGCTGCTGACGCCCGGCCAGTTCAACAGTGCGTACTATGAGCATTCGTTCCTGGCCGATCAGATGGGCGTCGAGCTGGTCGAGGGGCGTGATCTCGCGGTGATCGATGGCTATCTGCAAATGAAGACCACGCAGGGCCCGCGCCGCATTGATGTGCTGTACCGGCGCATCGACGACGACTTCCTCGATCCGCTGGTGTTCCGGTCGGATTCGGTGCTGGGCGTGCCGGGGCTGTTCGATCTCTATCGTGCAGGCCGGGTCACGATTGTGAACGCACCCGGCGGTGGCATCGCGGATGACAAGGCGATCTACAGCTACATCCCGGAGATCATCAAGTTCTACACCGGCCGCGCGCCGATCCTGCAGAATGTGCCGACGTATAACTGCCGCAAGGCCGACGATCTCAAGTATGTGCTGGAGCACCTGCCGGAGCTGGTGGTGAAGGAGGTGCATGGCTCGGGCGGCTACGGCATGCTTGTGGGACCAACAGCATCCAGCAGCGAGATCGAAGCGTTTCGCGCCAAGCTGACGGCCAACCCCTCAAACTACATCGCGCAGCCAACGCTGGCGTTGTCGACAAGCCCCACCATGGTGGAGGCCGGTGTCGCGCCACGGCATCTCGATCTGCGGCCGTTCGTGCTGGTGGGCGATGAAGTGCGCATGACCGCCGGTGGCCTGACGCGCGTGGCGATGCGCGCAGGATCGCTGGTGGTGAACTCAAGTCAGGGCGGAGGCACAAAGGACACCTGGGTATTGCAGGACTGAGCAAACACGTTGCGCGAATACCAAAATGACAACGCGAAGCAACATTGAGGCGCGCGTATAAATGCTAGGACGAACGGCCAACGATCTTTACTGGCTCGCCCGCTATGTGGAGCGGGCGGAGAATATGGCTCGCTTGATCGAGGTGGGCTACCGCATCGTGCTGTTGCCGCGCGATGGCGAGGGCGCGCACGAAGAATGGCGTTCGACGCTGGCCAGCGCGGGCTGCGCGCAGGGCTTCTTCGACAAGCATGAAACCCTCTCAACGCGCGACGTCATCAACTACCTGCTGTTCGATTGCACCAATCCATCCAGCGTGAAGTCGTGTCTAGCTGCGGCGCGGCGCAATGGACGCGCGCAGCGCACATCGCTTACGCGCGATATGTGGGAAAGCCTTAACGCCGCGTGGATCGAGTTTTCGGCCATCAAGCCGGAGAGCGTCACTGCCGGTGAGCTGCCGCGCATTCTGGATTGGGTGCGCTCGCGTTCGGCGCTGTATCGTGGTGCGATGCTGAACACCATCCTGCGCAACGACACATTCTTCTTCATGCAGCTCGGCACGTTTCTTGAGCGGGCCGATAACACGTCGCGCATCCTCGACGTGAAGTATTACGTGCTGCTGCCGCATGTCGAAATGGTCGGTAGCGGCATCGATGCGGTGCAGTGGGCGGCGATATTGCGCTCTGTCTCGGCGCACCGCAGTTATCGCTGGGTTTACAAGGAAAACTACAAGCCCTGGCGCATAGCCGAGTACCTCATTCTCAACCAGGCGATGCCGCGTTCGTTGCGCTCCTGCTACGAGCAGATCGGTGTGACGCTGGATGATCTCGCCGAGTACTACGGCGGTCAGCATGCATGTCACGGCACGGCAACGGGCACGCGTCAGCGGCTGGCGAAGGGCGACATCGACAACATCTTCCAGTCCGGCCTGCACGAGTTCATCGAAGATTTCATTTCACGCAACAATCGGCTCGGTAACGAAGTGGCCGATGCCTATCATTTCAACGGCTGAAGGAAAGGGCGCAGGCGCATGCTTATATCCATCGGTCACGTCACCCGTTACACGTATGGTCTTCCGGCGGCTTGCAGCGTGCACACGCTGCGGCTCACGCCACCGTCGTTTGAAGGGCAGCGGGTGCTGAGCTGGCGTGTCGAGATGCCGGAGATCGCAGGCGCGGTGCAGTATCGCGATGCGTTCGGAAATGTATCGCACCTCGTTTCAATTCCGCGTTCCTATGACGAGATTTCCATCATCGCGCGCGGTGTGGTTGAGACGAAGGACAAGTCCGGTCTTGTGCGCGGTCTGATGGAGGCGGCGCCGGTCCGCATATTCCTGCGCGAAACACCAAAAACTGCGCCGGACAGCAACATTCGCGCGCTCGTGGCCGATGTCGCACAGGCCGATCCGATTGATCGGATGCATGATCTGATGCGTCTTGTGGGTGAGCGGGTGGAATATGCTGTGGGCACCACAACGGCGTCGACCAGCGCGGCTGAGGCGTTGCGGACGGGCCGTGGCGTCTGTCAGGACCATGCGCACGTATTCATTTCGGCGGCGCGGTTGATGGGATTCCCCGCGCGCTATGTCAGCGGCTACTTCCTGACCGGCGACATTCTGGGCTCGGAGGCGCAGCACGCCTGGGCCGAGGTCTATATCAACGGCCTCGGCTGGCTGGGGTTCGATCCGGCCAACCAGATCTGCCCGACCGAGAGTTACATCCGGCTGGGCTGCGGGCTGGACTCGCTCTCGGCGGCGCCGATAACCGGCAATCGGACCGGGGGCGGTAACGAGAACCTTGACGTCTTCGTAGAAGTCCAGCAGCAAAGCAGTGCGCAACAGCAGTGACCGAGGGTAATCTCAACGGGTCGCCGCGGCGACCTGATGATGGGAACTGACTGATGACCTACTGCGTCGCAATGTGCCTCGACCGGGGCCTCGTTTTTGCGTCCGATACCCGCACGAACGCCGGTGTCGATAACATCAGCCAGTTCCGCAAACTGCATTACTGGTGCAAGCAGGACGACCGGGTCATCGTCATGCTGACAGCGGGTAATCTTTCGATCACCCAGTCGGTCATCAGCTTGCTGAACGAGCAGATATCGTCAGGCGATGGCAACCCGGATCATCAGTCGCTCTACACGGTGCCGTCGATGTATCGGGCCGCGAGGCTGGTGGGGGATGCTGTGCGCAGCGTGCGCACCATCGACGGGCCATCGCTGGAAGCGACGCGCGCCGGATTCTCGGCTTCGATCATTTTGGGTGGCCAGATCGGCGCCGAGAAACCGCGGCTGTTTCAGGTCTATTCGGAAGGCAACTTCATCGAGGCGACCGATGAAACGCCTTACCTGCAGATCGGCGAACACAAGTATGGCAAGCCGATACTGGATCGCGTGGCGCAGCCGGGGATGCCCCTGGGGCAGGCGGCAAAGCTGATGTTGCTCAGCTTTGACTCCACGCTGCGCTCGAACCTGTCGGTCGGCATGCCGATCGACATTCTGCTGTATGAGCGCGACAGTCTCGAGATCCGCAGGGAGAAGCGCATCCATCAGGATGATGAGTATTTCCGCAATCTTTCGGCTTCGTGGTCAGAGGCGTTGCGGATGGCGTTCACGACGATCGACGAGTTCAACGTCTGAGTTCGGCTTGGGGCGGTGCATCGCCTTGCGATGATCTGACCGCGATTTTTCCCGCCGACGATGGAGCCATCTTGTGTTCCATCGGAATAACGATCGATTGCACAGCGCGGGATGAAAGCTGAACGCCAGTCGTGGCTATATGCTTTGCGATTGCGCTCACGGCGCCAAGCGCGTCGCGTTGCGCCAGCGTTGTTTCCAGCGGCCCGACAATGCGCGGCAGCAGCATCGCGGCCACGAGAATTGCCGCGGGATGACATGCGCCGATTGCGGTAAGCCAGGCTGCCAACCCGAGCATGCACGATTGCAGCGCCGGACGCAGCGATCGCAGCGTCACCGTCCGCCATGGCCCCGGCTGCGTATGGTGTTGGGTGCGCAATCGGTGATGTACGATTTTCAATGCGCGGCTTGTCGCCATGCGTGATTGCAGGCTTCGCGGTGCAGAGTCCGCAAGCTGCGTAGCCAGTCTTGCCCGTTGTTGCATCAATGCGAGCGGGATTGCGGCGCTGCTGGAGGGCTTGCGGTTACCGGCAAGCCAGCAAAGAGCGATTGCAATTGCAGCCGCCATGCCAAATGCGCCGAGCCACGGATGCAGCCAATAGAGCGTGGTGAGGTATAGCGGCAGGAACGGAAGATCACACATCGCTGCTGGCGCCGGTCCGCTCAGGAAGATGTGCAGGCGGTCCAGCTCGTGCAGGGGCGGAAGCTGGCTTGTCGGTATGGCCATCACGCGGTCATCGATGGCGCGCGCACGGCGCAGGAACACATGCTGGCGTGCGGCGTCGATGCAACCCGTAATGGCGTACAGCGCCAGCATCGCACCTGTGAGCTGAAGCAACAGGAGCGGATCTCCGCCCGGCACTGCATGGCTGTAAAGCAGCAGCATATAGGCGGGGCCGGTGAAGCTGAGCACGCTCACGGCCAGGGTGAGGCTCCAGATCGCTATTTGATCCGCAGGCGGCAGCAGTCTCAGCAAAATCGGGATGGACTGTAAGTTCACGCGCGTGGAATTGAGTGGCTGAAAATGGATTGTGCGATGGCCAGAGCCTGAAAGCCGCGCGCGCCGTCCGGTTGGCGCCGCGTACTTGAATTCAATCATAGGTTGTGGCGCGCACGTCAACTGTATAGTGGCTGGGCGTGTCGGTTCCGGCCTGTTTCTGCCCCGCTGTGTCCTGATCGCGCCCATCCGCAGCGATCAAAAAAGCATCGCCCCTCGCCCCTTTAGTCGCGCCATGGCATAGAACCGTGGCCTGATACACGCCCTCGACGCGTTTTGCGTTGCGGTGGCGGAGCTGGGGAGGGGCGGCAAAGGGATGGAGCAGCCACTAACGCTTGCGGCCTATTTCAGTGGCTGGGCTGGCAGCCGACCGGCGCGTCTGGCGATTGCCGCGACCATGGAGGCTCTGGCGTCGGCGGCGGCCGAGCTGTCGGATCTGCTGGCGCTCGGCGCTCTCGCGGGGCCCATGGGCAGGCTTACCGGCCGTAAGGGCGATGTCGATGAGCAGAAAGAGATCGATCTCGTCGCCAATAACCTGCTGATCGACGTGCTGCGCAAGGCGCCGGTTGCGGCGCTGGCTTCCGAAGAGATGGAAGCGCCGTTGCTGCTGGATGCCAAGGCGCCGCTGCTGGTGGCGGTCGATCCGCTGGACGGTTCGTCCAACATCGACGCCAACGCTTCCATCGGCACCATTTTCACCGTGCTGCCCGCGTTGGAGCATAATGAAGAGCCATCGGCGTTTTTACAGCGTGGCGTAAATCAGCTTGCAGGCGGGTTCTTTCTTTATGGGCCGCAGACGGTGCTGGTTTCCACGGTTGGTGCGGGTACGCAGATCTTCACGCTTGACCGCCGCTCCGGCACGTTTCTGCTCACGCATCCCAAGGTGGAATTGCCACTGCGGACCAGCGAGTACGCGGTCAACGATTCCAACACGCGCCATTGGGATGATCCGGTGCGCACCTACATCGATGACTGTCGCCGTGGCAAGGAAGGCCCGCGTGGGCGCGATTTCAACATGCGCTGGACCGGTTCGCCAGTGGCGGATTTCTATCGCATTCTTTCGCGTGGCGGCATCTATCTCTATCCGGGCGACAAGCGCCGCGAGTTCCGCAACGGCCGTCTACGGCTCATCTATGAAGCCAGTCCGCTGGCGTGGGTGGTCGAGCAGGCGGGCGGAGCAGCCTCAACCGGCAGGGAGCGTCTGCTGGAGGTGTCGCCGAAATCTCTGCATCAGCGCATTCCGCTGATTGCAGGATCGCGCAAAGAAGTAGAGCATGCGGCACGGTTGCATGACGGTTTGCAGATCCGTGGTGAGCGTTCGCCGTTGTTCAGTCGCAGGGGGCTTCTGCGGTTTTAAAAAGTTAATCAATAAATATAAGGCAGTGTTGCCACCGCTATGTCAGCCAAGCATCCCATAATCTCGGTCACAGGCTCGTCGGGCGCAGGCACAACTTCTGTCCGCCAGACGTTCGAAAACATTTTTCGCCGGGAGCACATCAGCGCCGCCTTCATCGAAGGCGATGCGTTCCATCGCTATGGCCGTGCGGAGATGGAGCAGAAAAGCGTCGAGGCGAGAGCGCAGGGCAATCTGCATTTCAGCCACTTCGGCGAGGAAGCCAATCTGCTGGCCGAGCTGGAAGATGTGTTCCGCAACTATGCCGAGAACGGGCGCGGGCGCACCCGGCATTACATCCACGATGAGCACGATGCGGTGATCCACAACGCGCCCATTGGGTCTTTCACCGAATGGGTGGATTTTCCGCGCGGCACGGATCTGCTGTTTTACGAAGGGCTGCATGGCGCCGCGGTGACACCGAACGTCAACATCGCGCAGCATGCGGATTTGAAGATCGGCGTTGTGCCGGTCATCAATCTGGAGTGGATACAGAAACTCATCCGCGACAAATCCATTCGCGGATATTCTCACGAAGAGTCGATTGAAGCGATCCTGACGCGCATTCCCGATTACGTGAATTATATCTGCCCGCAGTTCTCCGATACCGACATCAACTTCCAGCGCGTGCCGACGGTCGATACGTCAAATCCGTTTGTCGCCCGCTGGATTCCCACCGCCGATGAATCGATGGTGGTGATCCGCTTCCGCGATCCGCGCGGTATCGATTTTCAGTATCTGCTGTCGATGATCCCGGGCAGCTTCATGTCGCGCGCCAACTCCATCGTCATTCCCGGCGCGAAACTGGATCTCGGCATGCAGCTCATTCTGACGCCGCACATCCTGAAGCTGGTGGAGCGGCGCCGTCGCGCGTCTTAACGGTTGCCTGACCGGATTGGGGCGATCCGTCGCTAACGGTTTTTCCGCGCAGCGGGGTTTGGGTGCGAGACGCAGCCGCGCCACACCGCTAAAAGGTGCGCTGCAGGATTTTGCTTATCGCTTCTGAAGGAATGCGCACATGGCCCGCTCGGTGACGATTGCTCCGTCCATCCTCTCGGCCGATTTCAGCCGCCTCAAGGAAGAGGTTGAAACCGTCGAGGCGGCCGGTGCGGACTGGATTCACCTTGATGTGATGGATGGCCATTTCGTGCCCAACATCACGTTCGGGCCGCCCGTCATCAAGGCATTGCGCCCGCATTCGCAGAAGGTATTCGACGTCCACCTGATGATTGCGCCCGCCGATCCATATCTGGCGGCATTCGCTGATGCTGGCGCGGACATCATCACCGTTCACGCTGAAGCAGGGCCGCATCTCGACCGCTCGCTGCAGACCATCCGCGCGCTGGGCAAGAAAGCGGGCGTGTCGCTCAATCCAGCGACGCCGGAGGAAGTCATCTCCTACGTGCTGGATCGTCTCGATCTCGTCCTGCTGATGACCGTAAACCCCGGCTTCGGCGGTCAGAGCTTCATTCCGGCGGTGGTCGAGAAGATCCGTCGCGTGAAGGCAATGATTGGCGATCGCCCAATCGACATCGAGATCGACGGCGGCGTGACGCCTGAAACCGCAGGTCTGGTTACGGCGGCGGGCGCCAATGTGCTGGTGGCCGGTTCAGCGGTGTTCAAGGGCGGCACGCGTCAATCCTACGCCGCTAACATCGACGCCATTCGTGCCGCAGGCGATGCCGCCATCAAGTGATGCGCGCCATGGAGCGTTGCGGATTTTTGCGGCGGGAGATGCAGGGGCTCCGTTCAGCCGCGCGCTGCCGTTCGCCGTGCGGCGGATCAGATTTTCCAGCCTGAGTGGATGGCCGCGACGCCGCCGGTGAGATTGCGATAGCTCACGCGCGCAAATCCAGCATCGCGGATCATGCCGGCGAACCGTTCCTGATTGGGGAACTTGCGGATGCTCTCCACCAGATAGCGATAGGAATCTCCGTCGCCCGCAACCGCCTGTCCCAGTCGCGGAATGACTTCAAACGAATGGAAGTCATAGAGGCGATCGAGGATCGGCGTCTGCACCTCTGAAAACTCGAGACACAGAAAGCGTCCGCCGAACTTGAGCACGCGATAAGCTTCGGCCAGCGCATTGTCGATGTGCGTGACGTTGCGGATGCCGAACGCGATCGTGTAGGCGTCGAATGCGCCGCTTTCGAACGGCAGCACCTCAGCGTTGCCCTCCACCAGTTCGATGCGGTTCTGCAAGCCCGCTTCAGTGACGCGCCGTTGGCCGACAGCCAGCATCTCCGGGCTGATGTCGCACAGCACCGCGGTCGCGTTGGGGCCGCTTTTGGTCGCGTAACGCAGGCTGATGTCGCCGGTGCCGCCAGCCACATCCAGCAGCCGGAATGGCGTTGCGCCGCGCGGCGGGTTCAGCTCATTGATGAAGTCGCTTTTCCAAAGCCGGTGCAGCCCGCCCGACATCAGGTCGTTCATCACGTCATAGCGATCCGCCACGGCGGCAAATACGCCGTTGACGAGGCCCTGACGCTGCTCGGCCTCGACATCGCGGAAGCCAAAGGTGGTGGATGTGTCGTTCGGAGATGCGTTGCTCATGGCGGCACCATAGCTAAGCCCGCGAGGCCGCGCTATGCTCCGTGCTGCCTCAGCCTCAAGCCAGCCCTAACAAGTCGCTTATCATGCCGGAATTGCCCGAAGTCGAAACCGTACGCCGTGGTCTGGTGCCCGCGATGGTGGGGCACGCCATCGAGCATGTGGAGCAGCGGCGGCCGGACCTGCGCTTCCCGTTGCCGCAGAACTTCGCCGGCCGGCTGAAGGGCCGCACGATTGAGCGGCTGGAGCGGCGCGGCAAGTATCTGCTGGCGCACCTTTCCGACGGCGCGTTGCTGCTGATGCATCTCGGCATGACCGGCAGCTTCCTCATCAGCCACAGCGAGAAGGCGCGCGGCAAGAAAATCAGCCGCAGCGGCAAGCTGGTGGCGCCCACCAGCCGGGGGACGCACGACCACGTCGTGTTCCATATGAGCGATGGGGCGACCGTCACCTACAATGATCCACGGCGCTTCGGCTTTATGCTTCTGGTTGAGCCGGAGGAGCGCGACACCCATCCCATGTTGCGTCAGCTCGGCATCGAACCGCTGGGCGAGGAACTGACCGCGGCGCATCTTGCGGCCAAGGCGCATGGCAAGCGCACCGACCTGAAGGCGTTTCTGCTCGATCAGCGCATCATCGCGGGGCTGGGCAACATCTACGTGTGCGAGGCGCTGTATCGCGCGCATCTGCTGCCGACGCGTGGCGCAGCCACCATCGCGACGGCCACGGGCAAGCCAACCCCGAAGGCTGAGGCGCTGGTTACGGCGATACGCGATGTGCTGAATGATGCCATCGGTGCGGGTGGCTCATCGCTGCGTGATTACCGCCATACCGATGGCAAGCTGGGCTACTTCCAGCACCGGTTCGCCGTCTACAATCGGGCTGGCAAAAAATGTCCGCGCGAGGGTTGCGGCGGAACGATTGAGCGTCTGGTGCAGAGCGGCCGTTCGACGTTCTACTGCCCGCGTTGCCAGCGCTGATTGATGGCGGCGCGTTACGCTGCCGCTTGCCGGAGCAGGCGTCGATACGTCAGCCAGGAAAACAGCGATAGCAGTGCAATCGTGATGCCGCCGGCCAGAAATACATTATTGGCGGCCCAGTCGTTTTTGATGGTGTTGAGCGCGCCGGTGCCGATGAGATATGCCAGCCCTGCAATCGCGGCGATGCCTTGCAGCAGCGTCATGCGGGCAAGAGTTTGCAGCGCCGATTGCGTTGGCTGTTTGTCGCCGCGGCCCAGAAGAACATGCGCGCATCCGTATGCGATCGCCGCCAGCAGCGCCATCGCTGCACCATACTGCCACCAGTGGCGCCAGTTGAGATCCGACAACCCGTAGATGCTGAACATCGCCGCCGCGCCCCAGCTGTAAGCTGTGATTGTGAGCAGCGAGTTGTTCCAGCCCCAGGTGCGTCCGGCGGAGGAGAGCGTTGCGCCGTTCCATAACGGCAGGTTGACGCGCAGCGCCGACATCAGCACCTGCGCCGAGAACAGTGCGACAGCGAGCCCCATCACAACGGATGAGTGCCGATTGGCCGCCGACACGCAGATGAGGATGCTGACGACGAAGGCAAGTAGCACGGCGGGCAACAGAAGCCGCTGGCGTGGTCCGGTGGGCATCTGTTGCTTCCGTTTTTGCGTCTGTGGTTGGAGCGGTGATGGTCAGCGAATGACGATGTAACGCGTCAGGCGCGGCGCGCCTGCGGTCCCCAGAGCGCATAACCGCTCAGTACTGCGAGGGCGGCGGCGCCAAAAAAGAAGATGGCATTGGCAGCCCAGTCCGGCTCGCTCGGATCGCGCGGCATCTTATTGTCGATATACATCCCGACCATGGCGATGATCATGCCGGCAAACTGGCCGATGGTGAGGTAGCGGGCGATCTTCAGCATCGGCTCGTCGGTGCGACCTGCCGCAGCATCCTTGCCCATCATGGCTGCAAAGCCGAGGCACAGCGCCGCAACGCCAAGGCCAGCCAGCACGTATTGCCACCATTCATGCCAGCTCAGGACGAGCTGATAGGTGAACAGCATGCACAGGCCGGCCCAGGCCCAGACCAGTCCCATCGAGCTGGAGGTGCTGCCTGCCAGAGCCGCTTCACCCGCGCCCGCGGCCACCAGGCGGCGGCGCTGCCAGATGCCCAGAAGCGCGAAAACGAGGCAGGTCAAGGCGATAACGAGCATGTGGGTTTCCTGGCCCTGGAGGGTGCTCCACGTGACGGCGGCTGTGCCTACCAAAAGAGTTAAGATCCAAAGCCAAGCCGACATCGTGCCTCCTGCAGGGTTGTTAAGTATTCAGTAACCGTGGCTAGGAGAGCCTTGGGTTAAGCGTTCTGGCAAGTCCCATAAGATACTTGTCAGTGTGCGAGCGCCGTTGACCCTACACTTTGTCGCGTCTATACGAACGCTCATGATGCCGCTCGTAGCTCCGTGCTCCGGGCGGCCAGCGCGTTTGGGCCGAGCCGCCTTTGGGGGCGAGCGGCCCGGCTAACAACGCCCGCCGTCAGGAGATGGCAGGGTGATCTAGAGGAACGAAGGACTATGGCCAATACGAAGTCGGCACAGAAGGCGGCACGTCAGACGCTCCGCCGCACGGCAGTGAACAAATCCCGCACCTCGCGTGCGCGCACCGCTGTGCGCTCGATGGAAGAAGCTATCGCTTCCGGTAATCAGGCTGACGCCGCTGCCGCACTGCGCAGCACTTCGTCCGTGCTGGCACGCTCTGCTCAGAAGGGCGTTCTGAACAAGAAGACGGCGAGCCGGAAAATCTCTCGTCTCGCTGCCCGCGTGAAGGCAATGGCGAACTAAGAAATCGGCCCCCGAAAGGGGGCCTTTTCATTTCCAGAGCGCGCGATCCGGCGGCATCGGATCGCGCGCTTTAGTTTTTTTTGACTGGCCGCATTTTCTTGCGACGAACTTGGTATCCACTGCGTCGGAAAATGCTCCGCGCTACCGGTCGCAAGGCTACCGATATCTGCGCCATGATCTCCGGCGCGTGTCGACGTTTTAGCGGACTCGTAGAGAGCACCAACGGAGTGTTCCGATCCGCGCCATGCGCAAGATGCCCAATCATCATCGGTCTGTGCCGCATCGATCAGCTTGCATCGCGCTGGTCGTCGATCTCCGCACAATCTACTTGCAATGACAGGATCGCGCAGCGCAGCGAGAAGATCCGCGCGTCGGCTGTGGTGCGGTAACTACGCAACAGCGGTGACACGCGATCCACTTCTCGCACACGAGTCGCGAACAGCCATAAGTGACGGATTCCACAGCAGTTGATCGTCACGCACTGAAGCGGCTTCGCACATCGCGTCTTAAAAAGCGCGACAACAGCTCAATCTAAAAATGATGTTTCGTGCATGTAGCGGAGGAGAAGTTTTGTCGGCGTCTGGACATGTGTTCGAGTGCTTTGCAAATCAGCAACTTGCTCAAATGACTATCCACAGAAGCTGCAGCAGATGCACAGGATATCCACCGCTTCACACTTCGTTGCACGCTGCTGCAACCGGCCATTTGCGCACCCGATGCGCTTGCTTAACGCACAGTTAAGGGCTACGGTTCTGAAGGTCGACGGGCGGAACTTATCCAGTAGTTCATGAGCCAGTCGCCGCCAGGTTTGTATAGTGCCGCGTCCTGGTTTTACCGAAGCTTAGTAGCGTTGCTTGCGTCGCTTTTCAGATTGTCATCTGGAAGGTGAGGGAGCCGTTTTCTAGTCACGCTAGTTGTGTGAGCAGACTAACTGGGGGCGCTGTCTAAAGCGCGGTCTGTGAGTTGGAGGACGAAAGTGCAGTCGTTCGAAAATGTCCACATTGAGGATGTGCCTGTGGAAGAGGCTTGGGCACGCCTCAGTAAGGACGAGAGCGCAGTACTGATCGACGTGCGGACACGTGCTGAGTGGACGTTCGTGGGCCTGCCCGACCTTTCGGGGATCGGGAAACGGGTTCTCACGGTTGAATGGCAGACGTATCCCGAAAGCGACGTCAATGCGGGCTTTGCGGAACGTTTGACTCAGGCGCTCGATGCGGCGAGCGCCACCAAAGACACAGAGTTGCTCTTCATTTGTCGATCCGGCGCACGCTCTCGCATGGCAGCGGAAGCTATGACGCGTGCCGGCTATCGACAGTGCAGAAACGTGGCGGACGGCTTTGAGGGGCCTCTCGATGCTGACCGCCATAGAGGGCAAGTAGCCGGCTGGAAGGCTGCCGGTCTTGCTTGGGTGCAAGGTTAGCGCACCCGATACGGAAGACCCAGATTCAGATCCATTGCGCACCCGCGGCGGCGGAGGGCGACGGTAGATCTTTGTCTGGGAGGCTTGAGGCGCAAGTCGACACAGTTCGATTACACAAGTGCGGGGGTTACAACATGCATACGATTCATAAAGCGGATCATTCCGTAACGGGCAGCTATGCGGGCGCTGCTCAGGGTGGAATGGAAGAGCGCGCTGTTGCTGAACCTATTTCAGCCGGTTCTCTTGCCTCGACGACAACAACCGCATTGGCCACAACCGGCTCCGATGAGCCGCGTGGTCAGAAGGTGCGTGCGATGCTGCGTGCCCGTCTGGGCGACGACATCTACACGAGCTGGTTCAACGCGCTTGAGTTTGAAAGCTTCGATGGCGGCACGGTGCGTTTCTCGGTGCCGGTGAAGTTCCTGCGGACGTGGATTCAGTCGCACTATTCCGAAGATCTGCTCGACTGCTGTCGCGCTGAGTTCAAGGGTGCGGAAAAGGTTGAGGTGGCGCTGCGCCAGCCGGGCAATCAGGCGGCTGCCCGCGTTGAGGCTGCGCCCGCTCCGAGCGAGCAGGCTGCCGCTCTGCGTAACAATGCGCAGCCCGATGCTGCTCAGCGTAACACGACGTTTGTTGCCCCGGCTCCGGCAGGCCGCACCAGCGTAGGTGGCTTTGAAGGCTCGCCACTTGATCCGCGCTATACGTTTGAAAGCTTTGTGGTTGGGCCCTCCAACCGCATGGCTCATGCTGGCGCGACGCAGGTGGCTGAAACGGCGCTGGGCGGCGTTCCGGGCTTCAACCCGCTGTATCTCCATTCGGCAGTTGGTCTCGGTAAAACGCATCTTCTCCATGCCATCGCCTGGGAAGTGAAGCGCCGTTCGCCGAACGCTCAGGTGCTGTATCTCACCGCCGAGCGTTTCCGTTATCAGTTCGTTGAAGCACTGCGTAGTCAGGACCCGCTCGCGTTCAAAGAGAAGTTCCGCGACATCAACGTGCTGCTGATCGACGATCTGGAATTCATGCACGGTGAGCGCACCGAGCAGGAGTTCGATCACATCATCAACTCGCTGCTGGATGGCGGCCGTCAGGTCGTTGTTGCGTCGGCACGCGCACCCAACCACGTTGAGCGTCTCAACGAGCGTATGCGTTCGCGTCTGCAGCGCGGTCTCGTCACCGAGATTGCAACGCTCGACTATGAGCTTCGTCTCAAGGTGCTTGAGACGCGTCTGGCCGAGAAGCGCGCGCTCGATCCGTCGTTCACGCTTGGCCGCGAGATCATCTCGCTGCTGGCAGAGCGCCTGACCGAAAGCGGCCGCGAGCTTGAGGGCGCCATCACACGCCTTTACGCAACGTGGCAGTATATGCGCACGGCGATCACGCCGGACGTTGCTGAAACGGTGATCCGCGATCTGGTGCAGGGCCTTGAGCCGCGTCGCATCAAGATCGAGGACATCCTGCGCATCGTGTCGCGTCACTTCGGCGTGTCGAAGGGCGATCTGCTTTCGCAGCGCCGTCATCGCTCGGTCGTGTGGCCGCGTCAGATCGGTATGTATCTGGCCAAGCAGCTCACCGCCCGGTCGCTGCCGGAAATCGGTCGCCGCTTCGGTAATCGCGACCATACTACGGTTTTGCATGCAATCCGTAAGATTGAAGGCGAGCTTTCAGGCAACCCCCGGCTCAAGGAAGAGCTGGAGGAACTGAAGCGTCTGCTCAGCCATTGATGGCTAAGGCCCGTCCGGAACGGGCGGACCGTGCCCCGAGGGGTGCGGTCAGCCCTAGCGGGGAGGGGCGGCGTCGGTCTGGCGCCGCTCCTTTGTTGCTCAAGGGCCGCAAACGGCCCGCTTTCGTTATCGATGCGGCGAGCCGGCACCCCAGCCAGCTCTTGAAAACGACAGCCGCATCGGGGCATGCTGCCCTGGGGCGAATCCTATCGAAGACCGCCAATTTCTGGTCCTGCCAAGCTTCCCCCTCGCCAATTGGCCGTCCTGCGACCTCGAACGGGGACGACCTCCGCCGAGGGTGTGCGGAACGGGACAGTCGGTTCCAATTGAACCCGCCGAGGATCGATCCATGCGGCTTGTGATTGAACGTGGTGAACTATTGCGGGCGCTCGGCCATGTGACGAGCGTGGTCGAACGCAGAACCACGATCCCGATCCTTTCCAACGTGCTGCTGGTGGCGCGTGAGGGAACGCTTGAATTCAAGGCCACTGACCTTGAGCGCGAAGTCATCGAGAGCGTCGCTGCCGATGTGCAGCAGCCTGGCGCGGTCACGGTACCGGCGCACATGCTGCATGACATCGTCCGCAAGCTGCCGGATGGCAGTCAGGTCGATATTCGCCGCGACGCCGAGAAGGAGCGCCTGACGCTCACTGCCGGACAGGCGCGCTTCGCTTTGCAGACGCTGCCCGCGGAAGACTTCCCCGACATCGGCATCGGCGAGATGGGGCAGGAGTTTGAGCTCGCGGCCCAGGATCTGAAGCGCCTGATCGACAAGACGCGCTTTGCGATCTCGACCGAAGAAACCCGCTACTATCTCAACGGCATCTATTTCCACACCGCGCAAAGTGATGGCGAAACGCGCCTGCGTGCGGTGGCAACCGATGGTCACCGTCTGGCGCAGGTTGAGCTGCCGCTGCCGGGCGGCGCTGAGGGCATGCCGGGCGTCATCATTCCACGCAAGACCGTGCACGAGCTGAACCGCCTGATCGAAGACAGCGCTGCCGGTGTGAAGGTTGCAGTCAGCCCCGCGAAGGTGCGGTTCGAGATTGGTTCCGTCACGCTCACCTCGAAGCTGATCGACGGCACGTTCCCAGACTATGGCCGCGTCATTCCGCAGGGCAACGACAAGGAAATGACGGTCTCCAACGCTGAGTTCATTTCGGCTGTTGACCGCGTCTCCACCATTGCTTCGGAGCGCGGCAAGGCTGTGAAGCTGAACATCCAGCCCGACAAGCTAGTGCTTTCGGTGAACAATCCGGAAGGCGGCAGCGCCACGGAAGAGATTGGCGTCGAGTACGACGCGCAGCCGCTGGAAATCGGCTTCAACGCCAAGTATCTGCTGGATATCGCCAGCCAGCTTGAGGGCGAACGCGCCTGTTTCAAGCTGGCCGATCCGGGCTCGCCGACGATGGTGAACGACCCGAGCGATGAAGCCGCGCTCTATGTTCTGATGCCGATGCGGGTTTAGAAGCGGCTGTTTCCCGGCCCGTCCTCCGCCCTGCATGAAGGGTATGGCGCGTGGATTGGACAACGGGTTGAGGCTCAGTAGAGTGCGTCCGGAAAAGCAGCTACAGTCCTTCCGCGATTCAACGAAGTGCTGAAAGGCTCCAGAGTGCGAGTACCCTTCGGCCCGGCCGGACGGGTCCAGAAGCAACCGGCGGCACCCGCGAAGCGAACCTGAATGTCCGCAGAAAAACTTTGGGTCGAGCGGCTCACGCTCTCCAACTTTCGCAATTATGCGCACGCGACGATCGAAGCCGGGCCGGAGCCGCAGGTGCTTATCGGCGCGAACGGTGCTGGCAAAACCAATCTGCTGGAAGCGATTTCGCTGCTGACGCCGGGGCAGGGAATGCGTCGCGTGTCCTATCCGGATCTGGCGCGTGGCAGTGGCGATGGCGGCTGGGCGGTCGCGGCGCACACGCATACGCACGTTGGCGCGGTTGATATCGGCACCGGGCTGCTGGCCGAAAATGCCGTCAGTGAACGTGCCGGCCGCATCGTCCGGATCAACGGCGAAAACGCCGGAGCGGGCGCGCTGGCCGATCTCGTCGAGGTGATGTGGGTGACGCCGGCAATGGACGGCCTGTTCACGGGCGCGGGCTCGGAACGGCGCCGGTTTCTCGACCGGCTGATCCTGTGCTTCGATCCACATTACCGTACCGGCGCCTCGCGATTTGAACGCGCGATGCAGCAGCGCAACCGGCTGCTGGCCGACGGCGTGCGCGATCCTTCCCGGTTCGAAGGTCTTGAGCTGCTGATGGCGGAGACGGGCGTTGCGATTGCAGCTGCTCGCGCTGAAGCGGTGACGGGCCTGGCCGCGATCATGGCCGAGCGCGCGGTGCGCGATCCGTCGTCGCCGTTCCCACCGGCCAGCCTCGCTTTGGAGGGCGCGCTGGAGGCGGATCTGGAGCGCATGGCGGCGGTTGAGGTGGAAGACGTTTACATGCAGCGGCTGCGGGCCGGGCGCGAGCGCGACCGGGCGGCAGGGCGAACGCTGGATGGCCCGCACCGCTCCGATCTGATCGTTTCGCATGCCCCGAAAAGTATGCCCGCCCGCCTATGTTCTACCGGTGAGCAGAAGGCGCTGCTGATCGGCCTTGTGCTGGCCCATGCAGAGCTTGTGGCGCGTCGGCGCGATGCGGCGCCGATCCTGTTGCTCGACGAGGTAACGGCCCATCTGGATGCAGATCGGAGGGCCGCATTATTCGCGGAAATACTGCGCCTTGGCGTCCAGGCATGGATGACCGGCACCGACGAACAGGCGTTTTCATGGTTGACCGACAGGGCCCGATTCCGCCGTGTGAGCGATGGCGTTTTGGAGACTTTTGCGCCACGGTATGAACAAGGTGCCGCATCACCTTCTAACTAGCTGAAATAATACCTATTTTTGTTATGTATAGGGCGCCTGTGAGGGTGCTTTCTGTGGGGCCTTGTGCTATAGATGCATCAAGGCCGAATGACCCCTGGGACAATCCGGATTATGAGCGCTTCGCCCGCGAAAAAGACTGCCGCGCCTGATGATTATGGCGCCGATTCCATCAAGATGCTGAAGGGCCTCGATGCCGTTCGCAAGCGTCCGGGCATGTATATCGGCGACACGGACGACGGTTCGGGTCTGCACCACATGATTTATGAGGTCGTCGACAACGCCGTCGACGAGGTGCTGGCTGGTCATGCAACTGCGTGCACGGTGACGCTGAACCCCGATGGCTCAGCGACTGTGCGCGATGACGGCCGCGGTATTCCAACCGGTATCAAGCAGGATGACGACCACGATCCGAAGCGCTCCGCGACGGAAATCGTGTTCACGGAGCTGCATGCCGGCGGCAAGTTCGATCAGAACGCCTACAAGGTTTCGGGCGGTCTGCACGGCGTTGGCGTTTCGGTCGTCAACGCGCTGTCGACCTGGCTGAAGGCGCGCGTCTGGCGCGAAGGCAGCGAGCACTTGATCGAGTTTCGCGATGGCGTGCCCGTTGCGCCGTTGCAGGTGGTTGGCGATGCCGGCGATGAGCGCGGCACTGAGGTCTCGTTCCTCCCGAGCCCGGAAACCTTCACCAAGGTCGAATTCGACTTCGGCACACTGGAACACCGCCTGCGCGAGCTGGCGTTCCTGAACTCCGGCGCCAAGATCGTGCTGACCGACGCGCGCCACGCTGACGTAAGGCGCGAGGAAATGCTGTACGAGGGCGGCACGGCCGCGTTTGTGCGTTATCTCGACCGTTCGCGGCAGCCGCTGCTACCGGAGCCGATCCTGCTTAGCGGCGAGCGCGATCGCGTTGTCGTGGAAGCGGCGCTGTGGTGGAACGACAGCTATCACGAGAACGTGCTGCTGTTCACCAACAACATCCCGCAGCGCGACGGCGGCACTCATCTTGCCGGTTTCCGCGCCGCGCTTACGCGTGTGATCAACAAGTACGCGGTCGATAGCGGCGTCGCCAAGAAGGAGAAGGTCGATATCTCCGGCGAGGATGCGCGTGAGGGCCTCACATGCGTGCTGTCGGTGAAGGTGCCTGACCCGAAGTTCTCCAGCCAGACCAAGGACAAGCTGGTTTCGTCGGAAGTGAAGCCGGTGGTCGAAAACATCATCGGCGAACAGCTGATGCAGTGGTTTGAAGAGCACCCGAAGGAAGCAAAGGCTATCGTCGGCAAGATCGTCGAAGCGGCGTTGGCCCGCGAAGCTGCGCGGCGTGCGCGCGAGCTTACGCGGCGCAAGGGCGCGCTCGACAGTCTGCGGCTGCCGGGTGGTCTGGCCGAGTGTCAGGATCGCGATCCCACCAACACCGAAATGTTCATCGTCGAGGGTGACTCGGCAGGTGGTTCGGCGAAGCAGGGCCGCAAGCGCGAGTTCCAGGCCGTGCTGCCGATCCGAGGTAAGATTCTCAACGTTGAGCGCGCGCGCATCGACAAGATGCTGTCGTCCGAGCAGGTGACCAACATCATCGGCGCGCTTGGCACCGGCATTCGCGAAGACTTCAACCTCGCCAAGCTGCGTTATCACAAGATCATCATCATGACGGACGCCGACGTCGACGGTGCGCACATCCGTACGCTGCTGTTGACGTTCTTCTATCGGCAGATGCCGGAGCTGGTCGAGAATGGGCACGTCTACATCGCGCAGCCGCCGCTTTATAAGGTCGCGCGTGGCCGATCCGAAGCCTACCTGAAGGATCAGCGCGCACTGGAAGACTACCTGATCGAATCCGGTCTGGAAGATGCGGTGCTTGTGACCGGCAGCGGTGAGCGTGCGGGTCGTGACCTGCGCGCTATCGTCGATCAGGCACGCGCTGTCGCCTCGTTGATGGATGGCCTGCATTCGCGTTACTCGCGCGCAGTCGTAGAGCAGGCAGCGATTGCCGGCGCGTTCGATGTTGAGCTGCAGCACTCGGCTGCGAAGGCAACCGAGATCGCCGGTGCAGTTGCTGCCCGTCTCAACGCCACGGCGGACGAAACCGAGCAGGGCTGGGAAGGCCGCTTCGGCAACGACGGCTTCCACTTCAAGCGTGAAGTGCGCGGCGTAACCGAGACCCACACGCTGGATCTGGCGTTGCTTGGTTCGCTCGATGCACGCCGGCTGAACGAGCGCCATGAGCAACTGGCGGAAGCCTACGCTGTGCCGGCCAAGCTGCGCCGGAAGAGTGAGGCCATCGATGTGTTCGGGCCGCGTTCGCTGCTGGATGCAATTTATGAGGCTGGTCGCAAAGGTCTGTCGCTGCAGCGCTATAAAGGTCTGGGCGAGATGAATCCCGATCAGCTTTGGGAGACGACGCTCAATCCGGATGTGCGCACGCTGTTGCAGGTGAAGATCGGCGAAAGCTCCGAGGCTGACGAGATCTTCTCGAAGCTGATGGGCGATGTGGTCGAGCCGCGCCGTGAATTCATCCAGGACAACGCGCTGAGCGTCACCAACCTCGACGTCTAATGTTGCGCGAGTGACGGCTGCCTGCTTCGGTCGTGTCATTATGCGCGGCGGAAGGTCAGCGGTGCGTGCAATGTCGGCTGACGTCAGTTGTGCGCGGGCAGCTGTTTCGAGCCGGAGCGCTTTGCAGACGCGCGCCGCTCGCTTTACCGCACCAGCAGAAGCGGACATTCCAGCGCACGCGTGAGGGGGCGCAAGCTGGCTTCCGGTGCAATCAATCGGCCGCCGTACTGCGCCAGCGCCAGCCCGGGCTTGTGTACGCGCAGCATGTCTAGAAGCGGCGCAGGGTCGTCGTTGGCAGCAAGCACGCTCTCAACGCTCACGCGGCTTTCAAACTCCGGATCGGCGCAAAGTATGCGCGCTTCAGATTCCATCCAGCCAAGTTCATCTGCAACGTTGCCCACCACGCAAAGCCGCACCTGGCTGTCATTCGTTTCCGCGATGCGCAGGGCGGTTTTGAGCATTGGACCCAGACGATAGAACTCCTCAACCACGGCAACCAGAGGGCCTTCCGAACGCCGCGCGAGTGGCCCGGTGACGATAACGCCGGTGGTGTCGCGCACTTGCTCGAAAAGATTGGCCAGCCGCGTCCCATCGCCAGCGGTTAATGGCTCGCATACCGCAATGACATTCCAGGGGCCGTTCATCGCACACGCAAGCGAGAGCGCGCGCAACGGATCATCGCGCATCACGCGTGACTGGCACGGCAGGCCGGCTGCGCTGGCAGCTTCCGCCACCTGCTGATGCAGCGCTGCCGCGAGCGCGCGCATCTTGCGCTCAAGCGTTTCCACCGGCAGCGGTTCCCAGTCGCCGCCGGATGTGCTGATCGTGCGCGCGAATGGAAACTCCGCGAAGTCGAACAGCTGCTGATCCTCGACATAGAGACTTTCAACTTCGGCCTGAAACGTTTTGCCCAGCACCATGGCCGCGTCGATGGCAAAGCGGCTGACCGTTGGTGATCCGCCATGCCACAGCACAACGCGTCCGCTACGTTCGCCGGCGGCGGCCACATGCGCAATCATGGCATTGCCCGGCGCGTTTCGTGTTCAGTGGCGTCGTCGCCGTAGAAGTGCTGCAAAGCGTGCGCTACGTCGTCCGCTGACACGGTTTTGCGATCTTCGTTGTCGGCCCAATGGTCGGCGGCGCGACAAAGATCCACCAGTTCCGAAACCGGCAGCGCCAGCAAGCCGGGATCGCCCGCCCGTTGCGTCGCTTCGTTTATCAGCATGGCGACAGCTTCAGCATTGAATGGCCGGAGGTCGTGCTTCTCGACTATGTACGCAACGAGGCCCGCAAATTTCGCGATGTTAGTCGTCGACTTTGAGACGGCTTCCTCGAATGGGGCGCGTGATTTAAACGCGCGCACCAGCGCTGGATGGCTGGCCTTCAGCAGCTTCAACGCGGCATCGCTGGCAATCAGCACCAGCTTCACGTTGAACGGAAGAGGTTCCAGCGTTGGGATCTCGTCGCCGATGACGCCAACGGGATCGGTTGGCGGATCGAAGCGAATTTCCGATGTTTCAAGCGCGCGCAGCAACGAGGAAACAGCAGCGCCTGCGCTCAGCAGTGCATCGGCCTCAAGCAAAAGAAAGCCGCCGTTGGCCCTATGCAGCGCGCCGGGTCGAATACGCACGATGCGCGGCTGGCCATCGCTGTCATGGGCAAGCTCAACGCGCCCAAACAGGTTCGAGTAGCTTGGGTTTGTTTCTTCCGCGATCGGTGCGCCACCGTTGCCGTTACCTGGCGATGCAGCCATCACATGCACGCCATAGCGCGCGAACCGCGGATGTGCCGCCGCCGATTGCACAAGCCGCACGCTGCCGCCTTCGCGCTGGGTTGTCCGGCCAGCAGCGGAGCCGGCATCGTTTGTTTCGGCGTGCGCGACGAACAGACCGGCATTGCTGATCATGTCGCTGCCCGCAGCTTCGAGATAGTCTGTAACGCCATCGATCTCGGCGAAGTCGGCGTGCACTTTTTCGAGCGCGGCTTGCACATGTCGTCCGGCGATCTCGGCGGTCAATGCATCGAGCCGCGCGCAACGGTGCTCTTCCGTTTCGGTATTGTCGCTGACGATTTTGGCGAGCTCTGCTTCGACGGCGGCGATCTTGGTTTCGACCTCGCGCTGCATTGCCTCCGGTATGGCGTTGAAGACATCGGTCTTCACAACCTTGCCTTCGAGGATCGGTGCGACGGCAATTCCGGCTGGCGTACGCAGCAACGCGATGTTCTGGGCTTCGGCTTCCTGCTGCAATGCCTGCAGTGCATCCTCGCGCCGGAAGCGGTGCTCTTCCTCGATCATGCGGCGCTTGAGATCAAAATCATCAGCGGCAAACGCGGCGGGCAGAGCTTCGGCCAGTTCATCAACCGCCAGCGCCATCTTCTGCGCAAACACCTTGGCTGTGCCAGCTGGCAGTTTCAGCGCGCGAAAACCATTCTCGGCATCGAAGGCGTTGACGTAGATCCAGTCATCGGGGCGCTCCAGATCGGCGGCCACGCTGCGCAGGATGGTGCGCGTTGCGGTACGGCGGCCGCTGCCTTCCTCGCCGGTGACAAGGATGTGGTAGCCGGAGCCCTTCATGCTGGCGGCGAAGGTCAGTGCCTCCAGCGCTTTTTCCTGCCCGACCGGAGCAGGCGATGGTGTCAGCTCGGCGGTGGTCTTGAAGCCAAGCTCGGCTGCATCGATTGCCGGCATCGGCATGCTGCTGACCTTGGTGGTCTTTCTGGCCCAAAGCTTTGTGCCGGTTTTTGTTGCGGCAGCTTCGGTGGCGCTGGCAGCATCGGTTGCTGTCGCCGATGCGACTGCGGCCGTCATCGCCGACGCCGAAGCATCGCCGCTCTGCGCATCAGCGTCCGTTTCGGTCGCCTGCGCGACAGCCTTGCCCTTGCCTGGCATGAAGCGTTTGAAGAACATGCAGCCGGCGCCCGTCCCTCGATGAGTTGCCGAAATTCGTAGAGCACGACACGCGAAAACAATATCGACGAGGCCGATGGGTGCTGCGCACCCGCCACCGACTCGTGATGTTGGCTTCACCCCCGATGTCATGCCTGATTGCAGCGACGCATGGTGGTCAAATGACGGCAACGGCGGAAAATTCCGGGGAAACCGGCGACAATGTCGCGGCAGAGCATGGCGACGATGGCCAAAATTGTGATCGCGCGGACACTATAGGCGGCGTGGCAGGCGCCTCTTTGCATCATCAAGTTGTGCCACTGCAGGCCATAAGCGGCGCTGCGGATGACGTCGCAAATGCCGCCGCGGCCTGTGCTGAAGCCGACGCGTTTTCCCGTGACGCAACTACGCGCGATGTATGCCGCGGGGTCGGTCGGTTGTTACGCTCGATGTCATTCGCTGTTGTTCGCGAGCTGGTGTTGCCGAACGGAAGGCGCGCGGACGTCGTCGGTCTTTCTCCGTCCGGCGCCATCTGGATCGTGGAGGTGAAATCGTGCGTGGACGATTTTCGCGTCGATCAGAAATGGCCGGAATATATGGAATTCGCAGACGCGCTGTTCTTCGCGGTGTCGCCGCAATTTCCGCAGGAGTTATTGCCGGCTGAAACCGGACTGATGCTGGCGGACCGATATGGCGGAGAGATCGTGCGCGAGGCACCGGAAGAACGTCTCGCCGCTGCTCGCCGCAAGGCAATGACGCTGCGCTTTGCGCGCGCAGCAGCCTTTAGCCTGCAGATGCTGGCAGACCCGGATATCGAGCGTGCCTGAGCATTGCGCTGCGCCAAGACGATGATCGCTTCGGACTCTATTAGTCCGAAGCGATGAATCATCAGTCTCAGCCATCGAGAAAAACCAGAGCGCGCATGCCATTCGCAAACAGCGATCGCGCTCCAGTCTGCCGAATTACTTCGGAGCGCGCTTGGCGAGGATGCGCTGCAGCGTGCGCCGATGCATATTCAAACGGCGAGCCGTTTCGGACACGTTGCGGTTGCACAGCTCGTAAACGCGCTGAATGTGTTCCCAACGGACGCGGTCTGCCGACATCGGGTTCTCTGGCGGCGGCGCCTTGTCGTCGGACGGAGCCAGCAGCGCGTCGGTCACATCGTCGGCGTCGGCCGGCTTGGCGAGATAATCGACCGCGCCCAGCTTAACGGCGGTGACAGCGGTTGCGATGTTGCCATAGCCGGTGAGCACGATCGCGCGGGCATCCGGGCGAGCCCGGGCAAGCTCGGCGATGACCTCAAGGCCGTTGCCATCCTCAAGACGCATGTCGACGACGGCGAAGGCCGGCGCACGTTCGCGTATGAGATCGATGCCTTCCGTTATCGAATGGGCACCGCGCACTTCAAAGCCGCGCAGCTCCATCGCACGCACGAGCCGCTGCGCAAATGCGCGGTCGTCATCGACAACGATAAGCGAGCGATCTTCGGGCAGTTCGTCCTGTCGGAAGGAGAGATCTTCTGATTCGTCCATTTTTCCTCCGGCCAATCCGGAATCGGATGCAGCGTGTTTCGCCTCCACGAACGCCTCCTACGCATAACTCTAGGCAGATTCGATCGGGCCGCCTTGGCGATTTGGACGGCCCACGGGGGAGTGTTACTCCAACTATAGCTTGTAAAGTCGCACCTTGTCGCAGGTCTGTCAGCCGGAAGATAGCTTTTTCGTCAACGCAGCATTATCTGCGACACTTTTTTTCCGGTTTCAGGTGCGCGCATTTCCTATTGGTTGAGGATAAACGTGCGCGGCCAACTCACGGTGACAACCGCGCCAGTCTCGCCGCCGGAGCGGTTCGCGAGGCTGACGGTGGCGCCGGAGCGCTCCAGCAGCGTCTTGGCGATGAAGAAGCCCAGACCCAGACCGGTTGAATCCTCGTCCAGAAGTCCGTCGCTCATTTCCGCTGGCCGAGTGGTGACGTATGGCTCGCCGATGCTGTCCATGATCTCGGCGCGGAATCCCGGCCCGTCATCGGCAATGGTCACAATCAGCCCGGAATTGCTCCATTTGGCGGTGACGTCCACCTTCGATTTCGCGAATTCTGTGGCGTTTTCGATGATATTGCCCAGCCCGTAGATGATGCCGGGACGGCGCTCGATCTCCGCCAGACGGTGGCTTGCTGGCTTGCTTCCATCGGCCGGCCCGGCCTGCACGTTGATGGCGATGGCATCAGAAAAGTAGGGTTCTGCCGCCTCTTCCAGCATGACCCGCACACTCACGCGGGCGTACATCGGATCTTCTTCACCGGGATGGCGCGTCAGCTTCTGCAGGATCTCGCGGCAACGCAGTGCCTGCTGCTTCAGAAGTGCGATGTCCTCGATCAACGGATCGTCCGGCTTGAACGAACGCTCAAGCTCCTTTGTCACAAGCACGATGGTGGATAGTGGAGTGCCAAGCTCATGCGCCGCCGCTGCTGCCAGACCATCCAGCGCATGCAGCTTCTGCTCGCGTGCCAGCACGATGTCTGTCGCGGTGAGTGCGGCCGACATCTGCCGGCCCTCTTTCGTCAGCCGCCACGCATAGAATGCGATGAAGGTGGTTGAGACACACAGCGCTGCGAATGAACCCAGCTTGTAAATCAGCGGCAGCTCAAGCTCGATGCCCGGATACCAGGGCAGCGGTTCATGCGCGACGACCAGAAACGCTGCCGACAAAAGCGCCAGAATGCCAAGCGCGATGGTGTTCCGCAGTGGCAAGGTGGCGGCCGAAACGGTGACCGGAGCAACCATCAGCATGGTGAACGGATTGTCCATGCCGCCGGTCAAAAACAGCAACGCGGCGAGCTGCAGGATGTCATAGGCGAGCAGCGCGGTTGCGTAGCGGATGCTGAGGCGGTGCCGCGTCGGGTACCACACCGCGAGGAACACGTTGAGCCACGCTGAAAGCGCGATAACCGTGAGGCAGGCCCCGATCGGAACATAAAAGCCCAGCCCAAACGCCACGAACGAAAGTGCGGCGAACTGGCCAAGCACGGCGATCCAGCGCAGCCTTATGATGGTTTGCAGGCGCAGGCGATTGTTGACCGGGTCCGCGAGAACGCGTTGGTTTTTCCGTTTCTTGGGACGGTCGAGAAGGTTCACGATCACCGGATGGCCTCGTATGCGCGGAACACTGGCTGCGTTCGGGTGCGCTAAGCTAGCATGGATTGGCGCTTTCACGCGCCGCTGAGGTGCGGGACGGTGGCGCCAGATTCCCCCGATATACCGATGGCCTTAATGGAGCGCCAACTTTTATCGATTGCCCGCCGCGCCCGCAGCTTCATGGCGCCGGTTTGGCTGGAGTGGCACCAAGCACGGGGAGGCCAGCCACCAACGGTCGCTTCGCGGCACACGTGCGGGCGGACCAGCCTTTTTATGGTCGAAGTGTTGCGTCATCGGGGGCTGCCCGCTACGTGGATGTCGGGCACGCCGCGCCTCGATGAGGCCGGGCCAGAGCTTGGCCCGTTCGGCTTCTTTGATGGTTCGCGCTGGCAGGCCCACGCCTGGGTGATGTGCGGCGGCATGATTGTCGATATCACTGCGGATCAGTTCGGCGCTGACGATGTAATCGTCACGCTGCAAAATGACCCTCGCTACAGGGCCGGAGCACGCAATACGCCAGCAGGTGATACGGCGTTGCCGCAGTTCGTGGCGGCGCGGCGCATTGCCGTCGATGCGATCTGGCCACGATGGCTTAGCTATTGCGCCAGCGGTCCAGGGCCGAGCGTGTAACGTGACGCGCCGCTCCATTGGCAATACGTTGCGCAGCGTTCGCTTACGGCTTAAGTGCCATGGTGCAGATGGGAGCTCTCGGAATGCGTTCAAAGCTTATCGGCAGTATTGCGATCGGCCTGTTGCTGGGCGGTCTGGGTGCATTGGCGATCTTCAATAATGCCGGCGACAAGGCAGGCACGACCCAGAGCGGAGCGGCGTTGATCGGCGGTCCGTTCCAACTTACCGACACAACGGGCAAGGCTGTCACCGACGAAGATTTTCGCGGCCGCCACATGCTGGTGTTCTTTGGCTTCACCAATTGTCCGGACATCTGTCCGGCAGGTTTGCAGCTCATCGGCGCAGCTCTCGATAAGCTTGGCGACAAGGCCGACAAGGTTGTGCCGATTTTCGTGAGCGTCGATCCAGAACGCGATACGCCGCAGAAACTGGCTATTTACGTGAAGAATTTTGATAACCGCGTTGTGGGATTGACCGGCACGCCGGAGCAGATTGACGCCATCGCGAAAGCCTACCGCGTGTTTTTTGAAAAGACTCCGAACGCATCGGCGCCGAACGAATACGGCATTAATCACACGTCGATTATCTATCTCATGGGGCCGGACGGTAAGTACGTTGACCACTTCACGCCGATGACCGGCATTGATGCGATGGTCGAGAAGCTTGACAAGCGGCTCGGATAACGGCCAGCTTCAAGCGTCGTCGAGGCCACACAATCACCACATCGTCGGCGCGATCTGGTTTTGCTGCTGGCGGGACACTCAAATTTCGATTAGGTCAGATTCAGTCTGCAGCGAGCTGCTAACGTTCGGCGGTTCTCGGCAGGTGTTCCGACCAGCCGTTACGTTGCACTAGGGGGAAGTCGGTGCGGAATTTCGTCAAGGGGGATTCATTGAATCGTCCGCGCATCGATGAACTCGATTGCCCGGTTGAAGTCAGGCGTCACCCAGGTGCGCGCCGTTTGACGTTGCGCGTCAGTCGCACACGTCGCGCCGTTATCGTGACAATGCCGGTTCAATGCGATCTCGGTGAAGCCGGCACGTTTCTCAATCGCAACATTGAATGGGTGCGTGAGCGTTTAAGCTCCATCCCGCAGCCTGTTCCATTCGCACATGGTGCGCTTGTGCCGTTGCGCGGCGAATATCATTCACTCGTGTTCACGGGCCAGCGCGCAGTGGGCGGTGTCGTGCAGGTGGTGCAAGGCCCGACAATGCCGGAGCTGCATGTTGCAGGGCAGGTTGAGCACGCGCCGCGGCGTCTGCGCGATTGGCTCTCCGGTGAAGCGCGTCGTGATCTCGATGAGCGCGTGCAGGTGCATACGCGTGCGCTAGGTCTGGCGGCGAAACGCATTGCTATTCGCGATCAGGCCACGCGCTGGGGGTCATGCTCGACAACGGGCGTGCTGTCGTTTTCCTGGCGTCTCATTCTCGCACCAACGCGTGTGCTCGACTATGTCGCCGCCCACGAGGTTGCGCATCTGGCTGAGATGAATCACGGGCCGAAGTTCTGGGCGCTGGTTGAGCAGCTCATTCCGGCAATGAAGGAAGACAAGCGCTGGCTGCAGGTCTATGGCCTCGATCTGCATCGCTACGGCTCCAGCGAAACCGACTGATTGTAGTGGCGTCGCGCCGCTCTCAGTTGCGCCGGATTTTCACGCATCACCCTTCAGGTGCAAAGCACCGCAGCGCATGCTCCGTTTGTCAGCGTGCGCCTGCGCTTATCGCGCGCCATCACCAATGGATGCTGTATCCGGCGTCGTGACGCTGTCGGTATCCAGTGCGCGCGCGATGAAGTCTTCGGCAGTGCGTTCGGATGGATAGTCGTCGCTGTCGGGCGGCGTTGACGCTTGCGGCAATGCAGGTCGCGGCGTTGCTTGCGCCACTGGCTGCTGCGCGTGCGGGGCTCGAATGGGAGCTGACGGCCCCATCATGATGTGGCGCCAGATCTCTGCGGGAAGGCTGCCGCCAACAACGCGATTCATCGTGCTGCCGTCATCGTTGCCGGTCCACACGCCCGCGATGAGGCGATCGCTGTAGCCGATGAACCAGGCGTCACGGAAGCCTTGCGACGTGCCGGTCTTGCCCGCCGCCGATCCATTCGGAAGCGCTGCGCGCCGGCCGGTGCCTTCGTTCAACGCTGTCGTCAGCATATCGTCCATATAGCGCGTGTGTGCAGGCGCGATCACTGGCTGGCGCGGTTGCGGCTGGTGCGAAAACAGCACCTTGCCCTTCAGGCTGCTGACGCGGCGGATGACATAGGGCTCGGTGGCGTGGCCGCCATTTGCAAACGGGTTGTAAGCATTGGTCAGCTCAAGCAGCGACACTTCCGATGTGCCGAGCGAGATAGTTGCATCGCGCGCCAGCGGCGAAGCAATGCCAAGCCGCTTCGCCAGCCGTATTACGCGTGCGGGGCCAACCTCAGCGGTCAGGCGTGCCGAAACAGAATTGATCGATTTGGCCAGCGCCGTACGCAACGGCATCTGGCCGAGGTATTCGCCGTTTTCGTTGCGCGGCGACCAACTGCCGATTGTGATCGGGATGTCGTTGACGATTGTATCCGGCGTGTAGCCAGCCTCCAGAGCGGCAAGATACACGAACGGCTTGAACGCTGATCCCGGCTGACGCATCGCCTTCACGGCGCGATTGAACTGCGTGTCGCTGTAAGAGCGGCCACCCACAAGAGCGCGTACGGCACCATCGCGATCAAGCACGACAACGGCGGCTTCGCTGGCCTGCAATTCCTGTCCGCGCACGGCCAGATGTTCTTCGACGACGTTTGCAGCATTGGCCTGCAAAACCGGATCAAGCGTCGTTTCGACGACAAGGCCCGATGCTTCCGTCGCCAGCCCCATCACGAATGCAGGCGCCAGTCGCTCCATCACGTAATCTACAGCGTAGTCAGCACCGAGGGGCGCGGCGTGCTGCGAGCGTTTGAATGCGTCGGCAACCTCTTCAAGTGCCTGCCGCTCCTGCTCCTCCGTGATGAAGCCAATTTCCTCCATCTGCGACAGCACCAGCCGGGCGCGGGCGCGGGCAAAGCCGGGATTGGACAACGGCGAATAACGCGACGGAGCCTTCAGCAGTCCGGCCAGCATCGCCGATTCAGCGAGCGTCAGATCGCGCGCAGATTTTCTGAAGTAGCGGCGAGCGGCAGCATCGACGCCATAGGCGCCCGCGCCGAGATAAACCCGGTTGAGATAGAGCTCCATGATGTCTTGCTTCGACAGCCGGGATTCCAGCCAGAGCGCCAGCGTGAACTCTTCAAGCTTGCGGGAGAACGTACGATCGTGGCTGAGGTACAGGTTCTTTGCCAGCTGCTGGGTAAGCGTTGAGCCGCCCTGCACCGTGCGCCCCTTGCGCAGATTGATCACAACCGCACGCGCCATGCCGATTGGGTCGACGCCATGATGGTCGTAGAAGCGCTGATCTTCGGTGGCGACTACTGCATCGCTGACGTAGCGCGGCAGCAGATCAAGCGGAACGTAGTCATCGCCGCCGCCGCGCTCGCTGATGACTGTGCCATCGGCAGCCAGCACGCGCACATAGGGCGTGTTCTTCTTGGGGCGCAGCGTCAGCGGATCGGGGTAGATGACCGAATAGTAGATCATCAGGCCGGCGATCGAGGCGATTGCGAAAGCCAGGCCATAGAGCGGCGCAACCAGCAGCACGCGCTTCATGGAGGAGCGCTTAGGTTTAGCCGATGACGAAAAAAGGCCCATTGTCAGGCCCTAGCCCCCGTTAACAAAATTTTGCTGAATGATGCAGATGCCGCGCATCTGCGGGCCAATCTACTCTTATCACATCTAAGGTGCAGTAAACCTTGCCGTCGCATGGTCAAATAGACCTCGCTTCGGCGTGATTGCGCTGACTGCCTGCGTGAAATGCGCGAAGATTCTACCGACAACACGTCGCGAAGCCGGCCCAATAGCTTGCTGGTCAGGATTGACGTAGAAACAGTTTGGCAGTTCGCGACCCGGCGCAAAGGTTCGCATGCGGCTGCTGCACCGGGTGTGCGCGCCAGCAAGTTCCGGCGTAAAAATGCAAACGAATGAAAGCGTTGCCGCCTGTGGTGGCTCGCAAAGTCAGAATTTCTGCGCAGCAACGTTGGACCTCCGCAAGGGGACGGCGCGACCGCATCACGCGTAGACTAGCAGGCCCTGCGCCGCGTTGAAACCCATGCTTCCGCATACGCAGGTTTGCCCACATTGCACCCGCTGTGCCTCCGCTGGCGCAGGGTTCGGCGGGCTTCATGGCCTGCCTGCGGCGAGGCTATGTCAGGGCTGACGGTAATATTCACGCCCAATGCCTATGATTTTGGGATCCGGCGTGCCTACCGCTTTCGCGTCCTTGTCAGGATAGTCTGAGTGGAACAACACCCAGCGGATCGTTTCCAGGCGCGCGCGGCGCTGATCGTTGGCGCGAACGATGATCCACGGCGCCAGTTCGCTGCTGGTGCGCGCGAAGATCTCATTCTGGGCGCGGGTGTAGTCGTCCCACTTGTCGATGGCGGCCAGATCGACATCGGTGATCTTCCAGCGCTTGAAAGGATTGTGGCGGCGCTCATGGAAGCGCACCAGCTGCATCTCGCGCCCGATGATCAGATGAAACTTGAACAGCTGGATACCGTCGCGCACGAGCAGCGCCTCAAAATCAGGGACGTCGCGCAGGAACTTTTCGGTCTGCTCTGGCGTGCAGAAATTCATCACGCGCTCGACGCCGGCGCGGTTGTACCAGGAGCGGTCGAACAGCACCATGTCGCCCGCCGTTGGAAAGTGACGGACATAGCGCTGGAAATACCATTGCCCGCGCTCTTCCTCGTTTGGCTTCGACAATGCAACCGAGCGGGCATGGCGAGAGTTGAGCCGTTCCATAAAGCGGCGGATGCAACTTCCCTTGCCGGAGGCATCGCGGCCCTCGAACAGCGCAATAAACCGCTGCCCCTGCTGCTGGATGTGAGACTGCAGCTTCAGCAGCTCGAGCTGCAGCTCGGTCAGCTCTTCGCCGTAAGGCTTCTTCTTAAGTTCGCTGTCGTAGGGGAAGCCGCCCGATGTCAATGCGTGATCGGCAATCGCGGGCGGTAACACCGGATTGTTGATATCGAAGCTGCAGGCCAATTCGGCATCGTCGCTTGAAGAAGGGCTCGTTGCATCTTCCGAACCTTTGTTTTTGCCCTTGTTGCCGGCCTTAGCCATTCCGACCCTCCGTTTCAAATCGCTGTTGGCCGCCATGGTAAGCGATTTTGCACTAAGCGGCGCCTGTCATGATCAAGAGGTGTTATGGTGCTAATGAAAGCGTTTTGTTGGCATCAACAAACACCTCTGGACTGAAGATAAAGCGATGTCGATAGGATCGGGCTTCACGAGTATTCGGTGGGCAGAGCGCCGCGTCGAGGCGGAAGCGTGGCTGCGAGAGCGATGGGCGGCGGCAAAGCTTCGGCTTGCGCAGCGCACGATGCCGGTCGCGGCTGCGGCTATAATCTTCATGATGTTGATGCTGACCGGATCGCTCAGCGGGCTCGCCGCGATTGGCGGGCTCGCCAGCATGTTGCTGGCCGCCGCCGTGTGGCCGCTGGACTGGTCCGGCGCTGACGCCCCCGGCGTTGAAGTTCCTGCCATCGCAGGGCGCCGGATTGGTGACGGAGAGCGTTCAGGCTGGCGTGCGGTGATCGACGCAATTCCAACCGCGGCTCTTGCTCTCGACGCCAACGGTGACCTGCTGCATCACAACAGGCTTGCAGCGGAGATGTTTCCCAAGATTCGCGATGGCGCTCCGATGAGCAAGATATCGCGCAGTCCCGATCTGCTGGTTGCAATCGATCAGCTTCTCGTCGGCTCTGAGGACCGCATCGATGTGGAGCTGGTCGATAGGGTGCCGGTCGAACGCCGCCTGGAGGCCACGGTTTCACGCTTGGCGCCGATCGATCGAGCTTCGCCGCCCCACGTGCTGGTTACTTTCCGCGACATGACGGAAGAAGACCGGCTTGGTCAGATGCGTTCGGACTTTATCGCCAATGCAAGTCACGAACTGCGTACGCCGCTGGCGTCACTGCGCGGCTTTGTGGAAACGTTGCAAGGCCCAGCCCGCGAAGATGCGAACGCGCGCGAGCGGTTTTTGAAACTCATGGCCGTCCAGGCTGAACGCATGACGCGGTTGATCGACGATCTGCTTTCGCTCAGCCGCGTTGAAATGCGCGCGCACCTGCCTCCGCGTGGCATCGCGGAACTGAACGAAACCGCCTCGTACGTCTGCCAGTCGCTTGAGCCGATCGCTGAAGCGCAGCGCGCGACGGTCGTGCTGGTGAGCGATGTCGAAACTGCGCGCATCCGTGGCGACCGCGAAGAGATTGTGCAGGTGCTGCAGAACCTCATCCAGAACGCTATCAAGTATGGCCGCTCCGGAGGCACAATCGAGGTGCGGGTCGGACGGGAGGCGCGACCGGATGCGAGCGCCGCTCGAGTCTGGGTCAGCGTCACGGATGAAGGTCATGGCATCGCGGCTGAGCATCTGCCGCGCCTGACCGAGCGGTTCTATCGTGTCAGCGCTATCTCCAGCCGGGAAAAGGGTGGAACGGGGCTTGGGCTTGCCATCGTCAAGCACATCCTCAACCGCCACCGGGCGGATCTGCGCATCAGCTCCAAGATCGGCGTCGGGTCGACATTCACGGCCAGCTTCGAGGAGCTGGGCGCCGGCGGCTAGGCCCGTACCGAACTTAACCGCGCCTCCTCCCCTTGCCTGCTGAGGCCGCCGCCCCGCTCCGGGACGGAGGCGCCCCGTCGCGGTTCCGAGCCGCGTCGAAGGCTCGCGAACCGGCTTTTTCCTGCCCCTCTGGAGTGGCGCCGGCGGCAGCCGGCCTCCGGCCTCCGGATCGTCGCCCATGCAACTTTGTGGCATTCCAAGAGCGCAGCCGCGGCAAAATCCGGGCTAACAGAGGCCCCGCGCGCCGGCGACACCTGAATAAAATTCAGGTGAATCAATTTGTTGAGCTGTCATGAAAGTATTGTTGCGCTGGTTTACATAAGCCTCACGGCGCAAGGCGTCGGACGGGGGACAGGTTCAAAGATGTGTGGGATTTATGGGCCCCGTTATCACTCCAAGACCAGGAGATCAGTGTGAGCAATAAGATTCTCGCGAGCACGGCCGCTGTGGCCGTTCTTGGCTCGTTGGCATTCGCAGCCCCGGCCGTCGCGCGCGACCAGATCCAGATTGCCGGTTCCTCTACGGTTCTGCCTTACGCCAACATTGTTGCCGAGCAGTTCGGCAAGACCTTCAACAATTTCAAGACGCCGATCGTTGAGTCGGGGGGCTCCTCGGCCGGTCTGAAGCAGTTCTGCCAGGGCCTTGGCGAAGGCACGATCGACATCGCCAACGCCTCGCGCAAGATCAAGGAAGGCGAGATCGCCGAGTGCGCCAAGAACGGCGTGAAGGAAATCGTCGAAGTTCAGTTCGGCTATGACGGCATCGTGTTCGCCGTTGACTCCAAGTCGGACGACTGGGCCATCGAGCCGAAGGACATCTACCTCGCTCTCGCCGCTGAAGTGCCGAAGGATGGCGCTCTCGTCGCCAACACCTACAAGACCTGGAAGGAAGTAAACGACAAGCTTCCGGACTGGCCGATTGCCGCATACATCCCCGGTGAGAAGCACGGCACGCGCGAAGTGTTCGAAGAGAAGGTAATGCACGCTGGCTGCAAGGCCACCGGCGCTGACAAGCTTCTCGCCGCCAAGGCCGAAGGCGACGACGCTGCCAAGAAGAAGGCCGCTGACAAGGCTTGCGTGCAGGTCCGTAAGGACGGCGCTGCTGTCGACATCGACGGCGACTACACCGAGACCCTGGCTCGCATCACCTCCAACCCCAAGGGCGTTGGCGTGTTCGGTCTTTCGTTCTTCGAGAACAACACCGACAAGCTGAAGGTTGCCACGATCAGCGGCGTTGCTCCGTCGGTAGAGACGATCTCTTCGGGTGAATATCCGGTTTCCCGCCCGCTTCAGTTCTATGTGAAGAAGGCGCACATCGGCGTTATCCCGGGCCTCAAGGAATTCGTAGAATTCTTCGCTTCCGACCGCATGATCGGCCCGGATGGTCCGCTGGCCGAGTATGGCCTCGTTCCTTCGCCGGATGCAGAGCGCACGAAGCTGCAGGAAGACGTCAAGGCCGCCAAGTCAATGTAATTTGACGGCTGACTAAGTGCATCGCGAGGCGGTTCAGTCTTCAGTTATGGGCTGGACCGCCAAGCGGCGACCCGAATGCGTTCGGCATCGGGCCGTTTGCCTGAGGAGCGGCGTCTTCGCGACGCACGCTGCAAACGAGGACCGCGAAGTTGTCGACGTCCGTCTTACTCTTAGGATTACTTGTTGCGGCGCTATTAGCGTTTGGCCTCGGCCTTTCGCGCGCCAATGCCCTTGCCAAGAAGGGCGATGCGCATCTCCATTCTCGCGCCGGTTATTACGGAACCTATCTGGCGCTGTGGACCTTGCTGCCTGCTCTGATCGTTCTTGGCATCTGGTCGGCCGCTGAAGCGCCGATCATTCGCGGCGTCGTTTCCGCCGGGCTGCCTGAGAATGTCAAAGCGCTGACGCCAGCGGAACAGTCGCTGATCGTCGGCCGCATCAATTCCGTTGCGCGCGGTCTGCCCAGACTGACGCCGGAGGAATTCGAGACCGTCCGCAAGGTGCGCTACGGCTTCACGACTCCGGCTGAAGCTCAGCGCGTGCTGCAGGAGCGCGGCACTGTGCTTGGCTCCGCGCCCGAGCCTTATGTCATCGCTGCGGCGTATGAGCAGGTCGAGCTGCTGCAACGCAGCCGCACGATGCTGACCGCGCTGATTGCGGCGCTTGCTCTCGGTGGGTTTGCCTACGCCAACTGGCGTATGAGCCCCACCTTAAGGGCACGCAACACAGTCGAAGCGATGGTCCTCACCGGGCTGTTTCTCGCCTCCACCGTCGCCATCCTCACAACGGTCGGCATCGTTTTCTCGATGCTGTTTGAGGCCATTCACTTCTTCCAGTCGGTCTCGCCGCTCAGCTTCTTCTTCGGAACCACCTGGGATCCGCGCTTCTCCGCCGCCGGTAGCGGCAGCAACACTTCTGGCCAGTTCGGTCTCATCCCGCTGCTGTGGGGCACGCTCTATATCTCGATCGTCGCGCTGCTGGTTGCAGTTCCGGTCGGTTTGTTCAGCGCCATCTATATGTCGGAATATGCCAGCCGCAGCATCCGCACCATTGCCAAGCCGCTGCTGGAAATTCTGGCCGGCATCCCCACCATCGTTTACGGCCTCTTTGCGCTCATCACCTTCGGTCCGTTCCTGCGCGATATGGGTGCTCACATCGGCTTCGAGATTTCGGCAACGAGTGTGCTCACCGCCGGTCTTATCATGGGTGTGATGCTGATCCCGTTCGTGTCGTCGCTTTCCGATGACATCATCAACGCGGTGCCGCAGTCGCTGCGCGAAGGCTCGTACGGGCTCGGTGCCACGCAATCGGAAACCATCCGTCGTGTTGTGCTTCCCGCTGCCTTGCCCGGCATCGTCGGCGCAATCCTGCTGGCCGCATCGCGCGCCATCGGTGAAACGATGATCGTGGTGATGGCAGCCGGTATCGCCGCCAATCTCACGCTCAATCCCTTCGAGCCGGTCACCACGATCACGGTCAAGATCGTCAGCCAGCTCACCGGCGACCTTGAGTTCAACTCACCGCAGACGCTCGTCGCATTCGCACTGGGTCTCACCCTGTTCGTCTTCACGCTGTGTCTCAACATCTACGCGCTCTACATCGTGCGCAAATACCGGGAGCAATACGAATAATGGCTGTCGATACCATTCCCGGCTCGCTTCCCGGCCCGGCATCGGGCAATGCGCGAGACAAGACAAACGCCGCGATCCAGAAGTCGATCCGTCGCCGCTACGCCGCCGAGCGTCGCTTCAAGATATACGGTGTTGCCGCGATCCTGTTCGGCCTGGCATTCCTGGCGGTGCTGTTCTGGAGCATCATTTCAACCGGCTACACATCGTTCGTGCAGTCATCGTTCAAGCTTGATGTGCTTCTTGATCGTTCGGTGATCGATCCGAGCGGCCAGAAAGATCCGAATGCATTGCGCTCAGCCGACTACACGCTGCTGGCGCGCAAGGCTCTTGCCACGGCGCTGGGCGCGGACACCGCTAATCGCCGTGACATGCGTGAGGTCGGTCAGCTCCTGTCGCGCGATGTCGACGTCGAGATCCGCAATGAGGTGCTCGCTAATCCTTCTTTGATCGGCAAGACTATTCCGGTCTGGGTGCTTGCAAGTGGCCGCGTGGACAACCTGCTCAAGGGGCAGCTTGACCGCGACCTGCCGGCTGCGGTCCGCAAGATCTCCGATCAGCAGCTTGCATGGATCGACAAGGCGGAAGCTGAAGGTCGGCTTGTGAAGCGCTTCAACACCGGGCTGTTCACCAACGGCGCTTCCAGTAATCCGGAAACGGCCGGCATCGGTGTGGCGCTAGTCGGTTCGCTTTTTATGATGATGACGGTGCTGCTGCTGGCGGTGCCGCTGGGTGTTGCCGCAGCTGTCTATCTTGAAGAGTTCGCGCCCAAGAACTTCTGGACCGATCTCATCGAGGTAAACATCAACAACCTGGCTGCGGTGCCATCCATCGTGTTCGGTCTGTTGGGTCTTGCCATCTTCATCAACTTTGCCGGTCTGCCGCGATCTGCTTCGATTGTCGGCGGCCTGGTGCTGACGTTGATGACGCTGCCCACGATCATCATCGCAACGCGCGCCGCCATCGGTGCGGTGCCGCCGTCGATCCGCGAAGCTGCGCTCGGCGTCGGTGCTTCCAAGATGCAGGCCATCAGCCATCACGTCGTGCCGCTGGCGATGCCTGGCATTCTCACCGGCACCATCATCGGTCTGGCGAAGGCGCTGGGTGAAACCGCTCCGCTGCTGATGATCGGCATGGTCGCGTTCGTGGTCGAGTATCCGACTTCGCCGATGTCGCCTTCAACGGCTCTGCCTGTGCAGATCTACATGTGGGCAACCTCAGCGGAGCGCGGCTTCGTCGAGCGTACAGCGGGCGCAACCCTGATCCTGCTGGCATTGCTAATCTGCATGAACCTTTTCGCCGTCATTCTGCGTCGCAAGTACGAACGGCGCTGGTAAAACAAAGTTCTTTAGGAGCTTAAGATGCTCAAGATGCCTAATCTCGAAGTCCACCAGCCCGACGCAGTCAAGCACGATACGAAAGTGTCGGCGCAGGATGTGAACGTCTACTACGGTGAGAAGCACGCTCTGCAGAACGTGTCGGTGAACATCCCCGATCGCTCGGTGATGGCGTTTATCGGTCCGTCTGGTTGCGGTAAGTCAACGTTCCTGCGCTGCATCAACCGCATGAACGACACGATCCCGATCGCCAAGGTCACCGGCAAGATCATCATCGACAATCAGGACATCTACGATCCCAGTCTTGATGTCGTGCAGCTTCGTGCTCGCGTCGGCATGGTGTTCCAGAAGCCGAACCCGTTCCCGAAGTCGATCTATGAAAACGTGGCCTATGGGCCGCGCATTCACGGTCTCAGCCACTCCAAGGCGGATCTCGACGAGATCGTAGGTGCCAGCCTTGAGAAGGCCGGTCTCTGGAAAGAAGTGAAGGATCGTCTCAACGATCCCGGCACTGGTCTTTCCGGTGGTCAACAGCAGCGGCTTTGCATTGCGCGCGCCATCGCGGTCAATCCGGAAGTGATCCTGATGGACGAGCCGTGCTCGGCACTGGACCCGATCGCGACCGCCAAGATCGAAGAGCTGATCGACGAACTGCGCCAGAACTACTGCATCATCATCGTTACGCACTCGATGCAGCAGGCCGCGCGTGTTTCTCAGCGAACGGCGTTCTTCCATCTCGGCACGCTTGTGGAGGAAGGTAACACCACCGACATCTTCACCAACCCGAAGGACCAGCGCACGCAGGACTACATTACCGGACGCTTCGGCTAATGCTGCGCCATCTCAATCCATTCGGTCGCACCGCGACCCCCGCAACGGCACAGCCGAAAACTGCGGCAGGAGGGCCTTTAATGAACGAACACATCGTAAAGTCGTATGAGGAAGAGCTGGCTCTGCTCGATAAGAAGATCGCCCAGATGGGTGGTCTCGCGGAGCAGCTTCTGGGTCAGTCGCTCAGCGCGTTGGAGCGCCGCGATCCGAAGCTCGCCGAGGAAGTTGTTGTTGCTGACAAGGCGATCGACAATCTTGAGCGCGAGATTGAAGAGCAGGTCATCTCCATGATCGCGCGCCGTCAGCCGATGGCTAACGACCTGCGGCACATCATGGGCGCTCTGCGCATCACCACCGACCTTGAGCGCATCGGCGACCTGGCCAAGAACATCGCCAAGCGCGCGCTTGCGATTGCCGACGAATCCCATCCCAAGCCGCTGATGTCCGGCATCCGCCATATGGTGGAGCTGGCACTGCATCAGCTGAAGGAAGTGCTGGACGCCTATGCCGAGCGCGACGCCGACAAGGCGCTTGCGGTCTGGCGCCATGATGCGGAAATCGATGCGATGTACAATTCGCTGTTCCGCGAACTGCTGACCTACATGATGGAAGATCCGCGCAACATCGGCATTTCCACGCATCTGCTTTTCGGCGCCAAGAACATTGAGCGCGTGGGCGATCACACGACCAACATCGCCGAAACGGTGCACTTCCTGGTGCGCGGTTTCAATATTGCCGACGATCGGCCGAAGGACGATCAGACGAGTTCGACGCTGATCTCGTGATGATCGGGAGGTAGGGCCATAGGTATGTCCGCTAAGGTTCTCATCGTTGAGGATGAAGCTCCGCTGGCCGAGATGCTGCGTTACAATCTCGAAGCGGAAGGGTTTCGCGTGGCCCATGCGGAAACGGGCGAAGAGGCACTCATCCTCCTTGAGGAAGAGTGCCCCGACCTCGTGCTACTCGATTGGATGCTGCCGGGTGTTTCGGGCATCGAGCTGTGTCGCCGCCTGCGCGCCAAGTCAGATTCCCGCAACGTCTCGATCCTGATGCTCACCGCCCGTGGCGAGGAAAACGACCGCATCCGCGGCCTTTCCACGGGCGCTGACGACTATGTCGTCAAGCCGTTCTCGCTGCCGGAGCTGATGGCGCGGGTGAAGGCAATCCTGCGGCGCTCTTCGCCGGGGCGCGTGGCCGAGGTTCTGAAGATCGGCGATATCGAGCTCGATCGGGCGGCTCATCGCGTCATGCGTGGCTTGCGCCAGGTTCGTCTCGGGCCGACGGAATTCCGTCTTCTTGAATTCCTGATGGAAAGCCCGGGCCGCGTGCTGTCGCGTGGCCAGCTTCTCGACGGCGTATGGGGGCGCGATGCTTTCGTTGACGAGCGCACAGTCGATGTGCACATAGGCCGTCTGCGCAAGGCATTGATACGCGGCAACGAACGCGATCCGATCCGCACAGTCCGATCTGCGGGCTACGTGTTCGGTGAAGCATAGCGCACCGCGCACTTCCAAAGCGCCATCCAGAATTCGCGTGTCGTCCACGTCCGTTTGCGTGGTCGGCGCCGTCCGCTCTGTTGGGCAGCTCCGGCTGTTCTGCAGCGGCCGCCGTGATCCCTGATCGCCGCGGCCGTGCACTTTCCTAGACTGTAATTCCCTACGAAACTTCGCCGCGGTGCCGGAAGCACCGCGGCGTTTTTTTTGGCCAACCGGCACAGCGCATTGTGGATGCAAGCAGCCGGTGGAACGCGGCAAAAAAATAGCGCCGGGCGGCGGACCCGGCGCTACTGGTTGTGCGAACACGACGTGCGGGTGCGTGCTTACACAGTCTCTTTGCGCGAAAGGTTTTCGATAGCTCCACCGACCATCGGCTCCACAACCTCGCGCTCGCGGCGGCGGGTCTGCGGCGGCTGGAAGGCGCGGCGGGCGTGGAAGTCGCAGTATGGCAGGCCGGGAACCTTGTTCTTGCCGCAGAAGTGGAACTCTGCGGACTGCGGGTCACCGATCGGCCAACGGCAGGAGCACTCAGTCAAAGTCTGAATGGTTTTCCGCTCAGCCTTGGGGATGACCATCTCCTCGGCGGGCGGCGAATAGACTTCCTGCTCCACCTGATAGAGGGCCCGCAGCGCCGGATTGCCGGTGGTAGCAGGCGTAAAGCGCTGCTTGTTGTTGGCGATGCGCTTGTTGTTGGCGGCCAGCCGCGGACGCGGGCGGTGGCTCTTCATGCGCGAGGTGGTTGCGCGGCCGGAAAGACCAAGCCGATGAACCTTGCCGATCACGGCATTACGGGTGACGCTGCCAAGCCGGCCGGCGATCTGGCTTGCACTCAAGCCCTCGCCCCACAGCTTCTTCAACAGCTCCACACGCTCATCCGTCCAAGCCATAAAAATTCGCTCCCTGAGCACCAGGGGCGCGCGCTAGCCTAGGCGCACACCGATTGACATTCTCGGGACAGGCACAGGACGCAGCGCGGAGCGTACGAGTACGCTACGACGCACGCGGCAAGCCGATGCCGGACCCGGTTTACGGGGACGCTTTACTGGGTGACGCTGAACTGAAAGACGCTTGACACGGCGCGTACATTAGACACGCGGAGTAACTGCTCCGCCCATACGCTACCGGATACTAAGCAAGCGAGATCCGCGAAATAAGCGCGAAACCTCGTGCTGTGATGGGCTGGAGACTACAACAGCCAGAATTGAGCCTACAAGATCGGACGGCAGGGATTCGGGGCATCCAAATGTGTCGGTGGCATATTCGCAACAGGCAACGGTCCTCCCCGTTGCGGATTTGCCGATGGAATCAGGCTCTGCCCGGCTGTCAGGCTATGTGGATCGTTTTCCATCCCCAGGTGTCTGGCTTTATGCCCAGCCTAAGTGTCGCCGAGAGCTTTTTCAGGCTGTCGAGGCGCTGGCGGGAGCGGCCTTGCTGGAGGCTCCCCATCGGTTGCGAAAATGGAGTCGTCTGGCTCCCATTCCGTTGACAGATCAGCAGGTCACGCGTATCAACTGCGCTTCCAAGGCCGCCGCGGAAGGTGGCCTTTTTTGATTTTCAGCGCTGTTTCGCTGCACAGGGTGGCTGGCCAATGTCCTCATCCTTGGCGACCTCGGCTTCATCAACCAAGGCCGCAGTTACAACGGGCCCATCCGCGGCCGTGATGGGCACCTACGCGCGCCAGAACCTAGTTTTTGAGCGCGGTGAGGGCGTGTGGCTGATCACCGTTGATGGTGACCGCTACCTCGATCTTGGGTCCGGCGTCGCAGTCAATGTTCTCGGGCATGCGCATCCGCGTCTGGTCGCGGCCCTGAACGAGCAGGCTTCCAAGCTGTGGCATACCTCTAACCTCTATCGTGTAGAGGGGCAGGAACGGCTGGCCGAACGGCTGGTCGCCACGACGTTTGCCGATAAGGTGTTCTTCTGTAACTCCGGCGCTGAAGCGTGCGAGGCCGCGATCAAGGCTGCGCGCCGCTATCATTTCGCCGGCGGAGAGCCCGAGCGCTGGCGTATCATCACTTTCAGTGGCGCCTTCCATGGCCGTACGCTGGCAACGATCGCTGCCGGCGGCAATCCGCGTTATCTGGAAGGCTTCGGCACGCCGGTTGCCGGGTTCGATCAGGTTCCGTTCGGTGATCTCACCGCTACGGAAAAGGCGATCAGCCCCGAAACCGCAGCCATCATGATCGAGCCGGTGCAGGGCGAAGGCGGTGTCAATGTTGCCAGCGCCGAGTTCATGCAGGGCTTGCGCGCGCTGTGCGACGCCAACGGGCTGCTGCTCGTTCTCGATGAAGTGCAGTGCGGCATTGGCCGTTCGGGACAGCTGTTCTCCTATGAGCTGGCAGGCATCACGCCGGACCTGATGGCTATCGCCAAGGGTATCGGTGGCGGTTTCCCGCTCGGCGCGCTGCTGGCCACCGAGAATGCGGCCCGCGGACTCGTGCCCGGCACCCATGGCTCAACCTTCGGCGGCAATCCGCTTGCCACGGCCATTGGCCTTGAAGTGCTCAATGCGGTGCAGGAGGAAGGCTTCCTTGAATCCGTTCGTCGCAAGTCGCTGCACATTAAGCAGTCGCTTGCGGCCATCAGCGACAACTACCCGGGCATCGTGCAGGAAGTGCGCGGTCAGGGTCTTCTTGTCGGCCTGAAGCTGAGCGTGCCGCCCGCAGATCTGGTCGCTGCCGCGCGTGAGGAGCATCTGCTGCTCGTCGGCGCCAGCGACAACGTCGTTCGGCTTCTGCCGCCACTCAACATCACCGATGAGGAGATCGCCGAGGCGATGCAGCGCCTTGAGCGCGCGCTCGACCGCGTGGCGGAAGCCAGAACTTGAAGAAACCCCGATCCAAACCATCCGGCCGGAGCGCCATGGCCTCAAAATCCAAAAGCACCCCGCAGACGAGACACTTCCTCGATCTCGACGTCCTCGATGCGCCGACCTTGCGTCGCATCATCGACATGGCGCACGCGATGAAGAAAGCGGGCAAGCGAACGCCGGCGAAGTTCCGCCCGGCAGGGGTCGAGGAATCGACGCTGGCGATGATCTTCGAGAAGCCCTCGACGCGTACGCGGGTTTCGTTCGACGTCGCCATGCGCCAGCTCGGCGGCCAGACGTTGTCGCTCAACAACACCGATCTGCAGTTGGGGCGCGGTGAATCCATCAAGGACACCGCCCGCGTGCTGTCGCGTTATGTCGACGCGATCATGATCCGCGCCAACGCCCACGAGACGCTGCTCAGCCTGGCCGAGTTCGGCAGCGTGCCGGTCATCAATGGTCTTACCGACCGCAGCCATCCCTGTCAGGTGATGGCCGACATCCTCACGTACGAGGAGCACAAGGGGCCGATCAAGGGCAGCGTCGTGGCCTGGGTTGGCGATGGCAACAATGTTGCGGTGTCGTGGATGCACGCCGCTGTGCGCTTCGGTTTCGAGCTGCGCATCGCGTGCCCGGACAAGCTGCGGCCCGAACAGTCGATCGTTGACTGGGTCGCGCGCGAGAAGGGCGCCGTCAGCTATGGCAGCGATGCGGAAGCCGCTGTGAAGGGCGCCGATTGCGTCGTCACCGACACTTGGGTTTCGATGGGGCAGACCGATGCGGCGCGTCGCAAGCGGATGCTGAAGCCCTATCGCGTCGATGCGCGCCTGATGTCGAAGGCCGACAAGAACGCCATCTTTATGCACTGCCTGCCCGCTTATCTCGGCGATGAAGTCACCGAAGAAGTGCTGGAAGGCCCGCAGTCGGTTGTGTTCGATGAAGCCGAGAACCGGCTGCATGCGCAGAAGGCAATCCTCGCCTGGTGTCTGGGGGCCTGAGATATGGCGGACGACGTTGCGACGGCAGAACTGGCGGTGACAATTCCCACCGACGACATCGTGCTGCCTTTCCGCACGGTGCGCTCCGGCGTGGTTGGCCGTCTTGTCCGTCTTGGTCCGGCGATCGACGCGGTCCTGGCTCCGCATGACATGCCCGATCCGATATCGCAGGCGCTGGGCGAAGCGGTGGCGCTGACCGCCATGCTGGGCTCCGCGCTCAAGATCGATGGCCGCCTGACGCTGCAGACCAAAAGCGATGGCCTGCTCGATTTTCTCGTCGTCAGCTTCGAAGTTCCTGGCCGCGTCCGCGCCTACGCCCGCTATGACAAGACGCGCGTCGGCAACGGACAGGGGCTTGCCGCCAGCGAGCTGCTTGGCAGCGGCCACCTCGCCATCACTATCGATCCCGGCGAGGATATGGAGCGTTATCAGGGCATCGTTGAACTGACCGGCGAAGGCATTGCCGACGCGGCGCTCACCTACTTCAGCCAGTCGGAGCAGATCCCCACGTTCCTGCGTCTGGCCGTGGCCCGACATTATACCGCCGGCGAGAACGGTCAGCCCGGTCGCTGGCAGTGGCGCGCAGGCGGTCTGATGATCCAGAACCTGGCGCGGGAAGGCGGCACGGACGACGACGCGGCTATCGCCGACGATAACGAAGGCATCTTCTTTGACGATGCCGAGTACGACGGCGACGACATCGAGAACGACGACTGGGAGCGCACCCGCATCCTCGCCGCTACGGTTGAGGATCATGAACTGCTCGACCCGACCCTGCCGCCCGACCGGCTGCTGTATCGGCTGTTCCACGAGGAAGGCGTCCGCGTATTCCCCGCCGCCGCGATTGAGGCGCACTGCCGCTGCTCGCGCGAGGGCGTTGCGGCATTCCTCACCAGCTTCGGCGCGAGCGAGCTGGCTGATATGCGCGAACCGGATGGCTCCATCGGCGTGACGTGCGAGTTCTGCACCACGACCTATCGCTTTTCGCCGGACGAGTTCACTTGAGCGAACTACATTCCGCTGCGCTGATGTGGCGCTGAAAAGTCAGCCTTTTCAATTTGGAAGCAGAACAGTTCTAGTTGTCGCCACCGTAAGTGGTGAACGATGCAGCAAGTGCTGCCTCGTGACAGAGCAAATTGCCGGATTGTCTGGCTGCTCTGCAAATTCTGCATGACTGTCATAACCGCGGCTCGGTTGCCCCCCGATCCGATTTCGCAGATGCACATCAGTCTCCATACTTTTGAGAGCTGTGTGCATGGGCAAGCCCGAATTCATCGGAAAGAAATCGAAAGCGGCAGGTGGCTGGGGAGCGCTGAAAAGCTGCGGCAAGAAATTGCTCGCCAGCGGTGCGCCGCTTTCCGGTGCAGCGGCGATGCTGAAGGCCAACCAGCCAGACGGTTTCGATTGTCCCGGCTGCGCATGGGGCGACCCGGCGCACGGTTCCTCGTTCGAATTCTGCGAAAACGGCGTGAAGGCCGTCGCCTGGGAGGCGACGGACAAGCGCGTCGGGCCGAAGTTCTTCGCCAAGCACACGGTTTCGGAGCTGCGCTCATGGACCGACTACGAGCTTGAGAAGCAGGGTCGTCTCACGCATCCGATGCGTTATGACGCCGAGACCGACCGCTATGTAGAAGTGTCGTGGGACGACGCCTTTGCAGATATCGGCCGCATCCTCAACAGCCTCGACAGTCCGGACCGCGCCGAGTTCTACACCTCCGGCCGTGCCTCCAACGAAGCCGCCTATATCTATCAGCTGTTCGTGCGGCTCTACGGCACCAACAACTTCCCCGACTGCTCGAATATGTGCCACGAGGCTAGCGGCGTTGCGCTCGAACAGGCCATCGGCATCGGCAAGGGCACGGTCACGCTCGAAGACTTCGAGAAAGCCGACGCGATCTTCGTCATCGGGCAAAACCCCGGCACCAACCATCCGCGCATGTTGGGCGACCTACGCCGGGCCGCGATGCGTGGTGCGCGCGTTGCCGTGTTCAATCCCGTGCGCGAGAAGGGCCTGGAGCGTTTCGCCGATCCGCAGGACAAGCTTGAGATGCTGACCGGCGGTTCAACCGCCATCGCCAGCGAATACTTCCAGGTGCGCCTGGGCGGTGACATGGCTGCTGTTCGCGGCATGGCCAAGGCTGTGTTTGCAGCCGACGACGCAGCGCTTGCAGCAGGTCAACCGTCTGTGCTCGATCACGGCTTCCTGCGTCAGCACACGGCGGGCTTTGAAGCCTATCGCGCCGCTGTTGAGGCGACGAGCTGGGATCACATCGAACACCAGTCCGGCCTTGAGCGCGCACAGCTTGAGCATCTGGCGCAGATCTACATCGAGTCCGAGCGCACCATCTGCACCTGGGCTATGGGGCTGACGCAGCATCGACATTCGGTCGCGACGCTGCGCGAAGTTTCCAACTTCATGTTCCTGCGCGGCAACGTCGGCCGTCCGGGTGCTGGCCTGTGCCCCGTGCGCGGCCATTCAAACGTGCAGGGCGATCGCACAGTCGGCATCAACGAGAAGCCGCCGGTTGCATTCCTTGATGCGCTTGAAGCGGAATTCGGCGTGCCGATGCCGCGCCACAATGGTCACAACGTTCTCGCCGCCATCGGAGCCATGCTGGATGGCACCGCGCAGGCCTTCATCGGCCTTGGCGGAAACTTCGCCCGCGCGACGCCGGACAGCAGCCTGATCGCAAAGGCGATGCGCCAGCAGAAGCTCACCGTCAACATCGCCACCAAGCTCAATCACTCGCATCTACTGCCGGGTGCAGTCAGCTACGTGCTGCCGTGTCTCGGCCGCACCGAGATCGACCGCAACGCGCGCGGCATTGCGCAGATCGTGACCGTCGAAGATTCCATGTGCATGGTGCACGGCTCTGGCGGCATCAACAAACCGGCTTCAAAGGAGCTGCGTTCCGAGGTCGGCATCATCGCCGGCATCGCCGCCGCGACGGTCGGGTCGGAAGTGGTCGAGTGGGCCAAGCTGGCGCAGGATCACAACCTCATCCGCGATCTCATCGCGCGCACCATTCCCGGCTTCCATAACTACAACGAGCGCGTACGCCGCCCGCGCGGGTTCCGCCTCTATAACGCTGTCGATCATCGTGTGTGGAACACGCACACGCAGCGGGCGACGTTCTCCGATTGCGCGCTGCCGGAAGCAACCGAGCATCAGCAGGCGCTGAGCGAGGACGGCTTGTTCGTGTTGCAGACGTTCCGTTCGCACGATCAGTACAACACAACCGTCTATGGTCTCGACGACCGCTATCGCGGCATCTACGGCGAGCGCCGCGTTGTGTTCGTCAACCCGAAGGATCTGGCCGAGATCGGTGTCGAAGCCGGTGATCGTGTCAACATCGTCGGCCGCCATGATGATGGCGTTTCGCGCGTTGCCGAAGATTTCCGCGTCGTGCCATACGATCTGCCGCGCGGTTCCGTTGCCGGTTATTACCCCGAGCTGAATGTCGTAGTGCCGTTTTCGGCGGCGGGCGATCAGAGCGATACGCCGCTGTCCAAGTCGGTGCTGGTGTCGTTCAAGCCGGTTGAACGACAGCTCAGCGCCGCATGAGCATGACAGATACCAGTAGCGTTGCTGGCAACAGCAACGCATCGGATGCAGTTCCCGACGAGGAAGACATCTCGGAAGAGCGCTTCCTCGCGCTGGTCGATGAACTGCGCGCTGCAACGCCATCGCTGTCGCCGATCGGTGGCGGGGTGCTTGTCGCGCTTCGTCTGGGCATCAGTGACGACACGCGCACGTTCTCGCGTACGCTGGGCATCGAACATGCACTGGTGCTGCGCGAGGTGACGGAGCTGGCGGAAATAGGTTTGCTGCGCATCGTTGATCGCAAGCAGCGCTCGCAAAAAGCTTCGTTCGCGCTGACGGATATCTCGACTGCGCTTCTGGCGCGCACGTCGCTGGGCAGGGCGTAATCGCCGCCGCCGTCGCCGGCCTCGCTAAGCTTGGTTCGCAATCATTCTCTGTCGATCGCGCGTCAGCGCACCGCTGATCCGTGCTCGGCCCAATCGCCCAGCCGCTTCAGGAATGCGCTGCACTTCTCAAGCTGCTCGATTGCGATCCATTCGTCGGCGGTATGTGCCTGCGCAATGTCGCCCGGCCCCACCACAACCGATGGCGATCCGCCGGTCTGGAACAGGCCCGCTTCCGTCGCGTAGGAAACCGCGTGCGTTTCGTTCTGCTCAGCAAGACGCAGCGCCAACGCTACCGCCTCAGAATGTTCCCCCGCTGCGAACGGCGGCACCTGATTTGCGATGGCAATGTCGATGGCCGCTTCCGGTGCCACGCGCTGCATGTCGGGCAGGCACGTTTCGTTGGCGAACGCACGGATGCGCCGGTCGATGGCCGGAATATCGACCCCCGGCAGCGCGCGGATGTCGAAATCCATCGTGCATTCCACTGGCACAATATTCGTCGCCGTGCCGCCTTCGATCTTCGTCACCTGCATCGTCGCATAGGGCGGATCGAACCGCGCGTCCTGCGGCGCTTCTTTCAGCTCCGCTTCGATGCGTGCAATCTCGCCCAGCAGTTTGCCCGCCACGGTGATGGTGTTGACGCCCAGCGGCGCCATGCTCGAATGTGCCGCGCGGCCCTTGATGGTCACGTGCCAGCGCACCGGGCCCTTGTGGCAGTCGACAACCGTCATCAGCGTCGGCTCGCCTACAAATACCATGCGCGGCATCGTTAGCCGCTTGCCGAACTCGGCAATCATCGGCCGAACGCCAAGACAGCCGATCTCCTCGTCGTAGGAGAACGCGAGATGGATCGGCACCTGCAGCTTGCGGTTCATATAGTCGGGCACGGCAGCCAGCATGCAGGCCAGAAAGCCCTTCATGTCGGTGCTGCCACGGCCATAAAGTTTGCCATCCCGTTTCGTCAGCGTGAACGGATCTGACGTCCACTTCTGCCCGACAACCGGCACGACGTCGGTATGTCCCGACAGCGCAACGCCCGCGACGTTCTCCGGCCCGATGGTTGCGTACAGGCTGACTTTGCTGCCGTCCGCGTTGGGCACAAGCAGGCTGACGACGCCGTGCTGCAGAAGGTAGTCTTCCACAAACCGGATCAGTGCCACGTTGGATTTATGGCTCGTGGTGTCGAAGCTGACGAGGCGGTCCAGAAGCTCGATCACCGAATACTTCGGGCCCTTCATGTTCTGCTCGCTAGTTCACGCTGCGGGGTGCGAACGGACAGTCGAGCGAGAAGGCCGGTATTGCAACGTCGAACAACTCGCCCTTCGTGTCCGTCATCTGGTAGCTGCCCACCATGATGCCCGACGGCGTGCGCAAAGGACAGCCCGACGTGTAGGTGTAGGTCGTCCCCGGCTCGATCACCGGCGTTTCGCCTACAACGCCGGGGCCGCGCACTTCTTCCGTCATGCCAACGCCATCGGTAATCTGCCACATGCGCGAGCGCAGCTGCACCGTCTCCTCGCCCTCGTTGGCGATGTCGATGGTGTAGGCCCAGAAGAACTCGCTGTCCTCCGGCTGCGACTGGTCCTCAAGATATTGAGGGGTGACGCGGATGCGGATGCCGCGGGTCACAGCTTCGTACATGGCGGCAATTGCTCCTGGTAATTCAGCCTTGAAATGAGGCGCAGGCCGTATGGCGTGTTGCGGCGCTGGTCTTATGCAGCTTTGCGCGCGGCGGCAAGTCCGGCATCCAGATCGGCGGCCAGATCCTCGAATGCTTCAAGGCCGATCGAAAGCCGCATCAGGCCATCGCCGATGCCAAGCTCCGCCCGTGCCTCCGGTCCAATGCGGAAGTGCGTTGTGGTGGCCGGATGCGTGATCAGCGATTTGGCATCGCCCAGATTGTTGGAAATCTTGATCAGGCCAAGTGCGTTCTGCAGCGCGAACGCAGCCGCCTTGCCGCCTTCCACCTCAAACGCGATCATCTGTCCGCCGCCGCTCATCTGGCGTTTGGCGATTTCCGCCTGCGGATGGTCATCGCGACCGCAATAAAGCACGCTCTTCACGCCCGGCTGCTTGGCCAGATGATCGGCGATGCGTCCAGCCGTCTGCACCTGCGCGTTGACGCGAAGCGCCATCGTCTCCATGCCCTTCAGCATCACCCAGGCATTGAAGGGGCTCATCGTCGGTCCGGTCTGGCGCAGATATTCCTGCAGGCCGCCAGCCATATAGTCGGAGCTACACAGCACCGCGCCGCCAAGGCAACGCCCCTGCCCGTCGATGTGCTTCGTTGCCGAATACACGACGACATCGGCGCCGAGCGCCATCGGCCGCTGCAGCATGGGCGTGGCGAACACGTTATCTACCACCACGATCGCGCCGATGCTGTGGGCGATCTCCGACACAGCGGCGATGTCCACCAGCTCCAGCGTCGGGTTTGACGGCGTCTCGAAGAAGAACAGCTTCGTGTTTGGCTGGATGGCCTTTTTCCAGGCGTTGAGGTCGCGGCCGTCCACCAGCGTGCAGCCGATGCCGTAGCGCGGCGCCAGCGTATCGACGATATAGCGGCAGGCACCGAACAGCGCGCGCGCCGAAACGATGTGATCGCCGGCCTTGAGACACGACAGCACGGCGGCATTCACCGCAGCCATGCCGCTAGCGGTGGCGCGTGCTTCCTCGGCGCCTTCCAGCAAGCGGATGCGCTCTTCGAACATGGCGACGGTAGGATTACCGAAGCGGCTATACTGGAAGCCGGGATCTTCGTTCTTGAAGCGCGCTTCAGCCTGCTCGGCGTTGGCGTAGACGAAGCCCTGCGTCAGGAACATCGCCTCGGAGGTTTCACCGAATTCGGAACGCAGCGTGCCGCCGTGCACCAGCCGCGTCTGCGGCGCCCAGTTGGCCGGGTCTGCTGTCGGTTTCTTCTCGCTCGCCATGCGCATATCCTCCAGGGCTGTCCAGCCCGGCATGAAAAAACCCGGCCAGCTCAAAGCGCTGCTCGCAAAAGACGGCCGCGCTCAATGCTCCGGGAGAATGCGCACGGCCCTTTTAGCGAGTTGTTTTACGTGGCTGCAAGCCGGCCGGCCAAATGACCACGAATTTCGTGGCAGGCACTTAGCGCCCGCCTGAGCTTGGCGTCAAGGCCCGCTTGCTTTAGAGACAGGCCATGTATCAGGTGTGGGGGCTTGAGTGAAATGGCGGGGGCCGAAAACGTGTCGGGCAACGGAGCAGGCGGCGCAGCGGCGCGCGATGGCATTCTGCCGTCCCAGGCCATACGCGCGCTGATCGAATCCGGCGCGGTCAAGCTGGCTGAACCGCAGCTCGATAATCAGCTGCAGCCTGCCAGCCTCGACCTGCGGCTGGGCGATGTCGCCTATCGCGTGCGTGCCAGCTTCCTGCCCGGCGCCAGCGAGAAGGTGCAAAGCAAGCTCGACGATCTGCAACTCCACACCATCAATCTTGCGCAGGGCGCGGTGCTGGAAACCGGCTGCGTCTATGTGGTGCCGCTGCTGGAAAGCCTGGCGTTGCCCGCAGACCTGTGCGCCGCCACCAACCCGAAAAGCTCAACCGGTCGCCTCGACGTTTTCACCCGCGTGATCGCTGATGGCGTTTCCGCGTTCGACCAGATCCCGGCCGGATACACCGGGCCGCTTTACGCCGAAATCTGTCCGCAGACGTTCCCGATCGTGGTGCGCAAAGGCTCGCGCCTGTCGCAGATCCGCTTCCGTGCCGGTGGCGCCGATGCCAAACCGGTGCAGGATATCGCGCTGTCCGTCGATCTCACCGGCGACGATAAGGGCCTTATCGGTTATCGCGCCAAGCGCCACACCGGCCTTGTCGATGTCGACGCTGTTGGCGCCCGCGCCATGCTCGATTACTGGGAGCCGATCCATGTCCGCGAAAGCAAGCGGCTGATCCTCGATCCCGATCAGTTCTATATTCTCGCCTCCAAGGAAGCGGTGCACGTGCCGCCGGATCAGGCTGCTGAAATGGTGCCGTTCAATCCGCTGGTGGGCGAATTCCGCGTGCACTACGCGGGCTTTTTCGACCCCGGCTTCGGCCACGCCGAGGCGGGTGGCGCTGGCTCGCGCGCGGTGCTGGAGGTGCGCTCGCACAAGGTGCCGTTCATTCTGGAGCACGGTCAGACCATCGGCCGCCTGATCTACGAACAGCTCACCGAAACACCGGAACGGCTCTACGGCAGCGACCTCGCCTCACATTATCAGGCGCAGGGGCTGAAGCTGTCGAAGCACTTCCGATAAACCCGCACCGGCGGCTTACTTCATCCCAACCACTCACCGGCGGCCGGCTGCTCGAAGAGCAGTCGCCGGTGCAAAAGGCAGGGAGTCGCCGGTGCGAAAGAAATAGCTCGGCCAAGCGCGCTGCCATTCTAAAGAATGCGGGTCCCATTAGCGACTTTCGCGATTGCCGTCCGTTCCGCTATGTCACGGCAAATGCGCAGCAATTCTGGGTTGGGCCGCCATAGCTGCTCTTTTGTCACGGGCAAGCGCACCGTTAGCGTCGTAAGAAAGCCTAAAGTCTGTCATGGAAGCGTGATAGCCACCTGTCGCCATTGGGAAAAATCCATAATGGACTGGTGTGGGGGAAGCCGCGCTTGGCACTTCAAGGCATGCGGCGCGCATCCTATGATGGGGTGTGATTTGAGCGGAGATACCGAGCATGAAGGATACGGCGCGGCGGATGGCCAGCCGGCTGGCACGCAGCCCCCGACTGCAAGCGGTCCCCGGTGGTCTTCTCGCTCTGCATACGCTGAACGGCGCCAGCGCTACGCCGTTCCGCCTGCGCAAGCAGGACACGGTCTACGGCAAGATCGGTAATCTTGAGGTCAAGCTCACGCGGCGCTGGCGCGACATCAAGCTGGCGCAGCGCCTCCGCTACAGCGTCTTCTATGAGGAGATGTCCGCCATCCCAACCAAGCGGGCCGAGATGACGCGTCGGGATCAGGATCCCTACGATGCCGTCTGCGATCATCTGCTGGTGGTTGATGGCAACATGCCGATCGCCAATGAGGCATGGGGCAGTGTTCGCCGTCAGAAGGTCGTCGGCACCTACCGCGTGCTGCGTCAGGAGGTGGCGGAGCGCACGCTGGGTTTCTACACGCAAAGCGAATACGACATCGCTCCGCTGATTGCCTCCCGGCCGCACTACCGCTTTATGGAGCTTGGCCGTTCGTGCGTGCTGGAGCCCTATCGCAACAAGCGCACAGTTGAACTGCTCTGGCATGGCCTGTGGACGTATGTGCGCGAGCACAAAGTCGATGTGATGATCGGCTGCGCAAGCCTGCCGGGCACCGATCCCGACCAGCACGCCATGGCGCTCAGCTTCCTGCATCAGAACGCGCTGGCCCCGCCTGAGTGGCGCTGCGCAGCGCATCCGCATCTGCATGTTCCCATGAACCGGCTGCCTGCCGATCAGATTGACGCCAAGGCCGCGCTGAAGGCGCTGCCGCCGCTCATCAAGGGTTATCTGCGCCTGGGTGCATTCGTCGGCGATGGCGCCGTTGTTGACCGTCAGTTCGGCACAACGGACGTGCTGATCATTCTTCCGGTTGAGAAGATTGATCCGCGTTATTTCGAACATTTCGGGGCGCCGACCGAAGTCAAAAGCAGGGTGTCAGTGGACGCCTGACGAACTTTCCTGCTGTGCTGTCGGAAAACGGCGTCGCCCATTTTCCGGCAGTGCACTAGGCATAAATGTTCGGGATGTGCTGGGTATCCGTAGGCGCGGTTGCAGCCGAAAACCGCTGTGCGCACAGTCTCAATGCGCGTTCCACGCCGCTGGCACGTACGGCCGGGCTGAAGTAAAAGCCCTGCGCCTCGCTATAGCCTGCATCGCGCACCGTCGTGAGGCACGCGGCTGTCTCCACGCCCTCGGCCACAGAATGCATTTCCAGTTCGCGGGCGAGGTCGGCGACGGACTTCACAATGGTCACGCAGTCGCGGTGCTGAGGAATGTCACGCACGAAGCTGCGGTCCAACTTGATTTTGCGAAATGGAAAGCTGTGCAGGTAGCTCAGCGTTGCAAAGCACGATCCGAAGTCGTCGAGCGAGATCATCACGCCCAAATCGTGCAGCTTGCGTAATACTTCCTGTGTGCGCGCACGGTCGCGCATCAAGACGGATTCAGTAATTTCAAGCTGCAGGCGCGCGGGCGGCAGGCCCGTCTGCGCCAGCACATCGGTGACAGTTTCGTATATGTCGCCGCACTCAATCTGCACCGCTGAAAGATTGACCGCCACCTTCGTCGAGGCAGGCCAATCCAATGCGTCGGAGCACGCCTGCTCAAGAGCCCATTTCCCCATGCTTACGATCAGCTTGGTTTCTTCCGCGATCGGAATGAAATCGGCAGGGGCAATCATGCCGCGACTTGGGTGCTTCCAGCGCATCAATGCCTCGCAGCACGATACCTCGCCCTTCTGCAGATCAACGATAGGCTGATAGTGCAGCACGAGTTCTGACCGCTCGACGGCGTGTTCAAGCTCCGCGCGCAGCGGGCTAAGAACGGATGCGGGCGTTCCCATGGTCTGCTGGCAAAATACGGCATGCAGGCCGCGGCCGCGCGACTTTGCTTGATAAAGTGCAAGATCGGCGCTGGCGAGAAGCTGCTCGGGCGTCTGCCCATGCGTCGGTGCAAGAGCAATGCCTATGCTGACATCGGTGAACAGCGAATGTCCGGCAACCTCATGCGGCAACCGGATGCGGTCAAGTACGCGCCGCGCGAGCGCTTCGGCCAGTTCGGGTCGGTCTGCGCCGCATTGCAGGATCGCGAATTCGTCGCCGCCAAGCCGTCCGACGATATCGCCAGCTCGCAGGCAGCTGCGAAGACGATCGGCCACGCTCTTCAGGAGCCCGTCACCGACGAGATGCCCAAGCTGATCATTCACATCCTTGAAGTGGTCGAGATCAAGCCAGAGCAGCGCGAAGCCCTTTCGGGTGTCGTAGGTGGCGAACTGTTTTGTCAGATGCTCGCGAAAATGAAACCGGTTCGGAATCTCCGTCAGCGTGTCGTGGCGTGCTAGCCATTCGATCTTCTCGTCGGAGCGGCGTTGAGCGGTGATGTCCTCCTGCATATCCACCCAGCCGCCACCGGCAAGCGGGCGGTAGCTGACACGGATGACACGCCCGTCGGCAAGTCGCTGGACCTCTTCGACGTGTCCTTCAATTTGCAGGCGCGCGATATGATCCTGGATCCACTCCGCAGCACCTTTGCCGGATGTGTCGGCGCCGGCTGTTTGCTTGAGGTGATAGCGCAGGATTTCAATGAAGGGCGTACCGGGTGCAGTAAGCTCGGGCGGCAGCATGTAAACATCGGCGTACGCCTTGTTGCACACAAGAAGTCGCTGCTCGCTGTCAAACATGGATAGCCCGCGCCCCATATGATCGATGGCGGCTTCCATGGATGAGTTCAGCCGTTCGAGCTCGCTATTGCGTTTCGACAGGTCGGCGAGCTGGGCATCAAAATTTTTCCGCAGTCGCGTGATTTGACGTGGCTCTGTGTCCGAACGATCGGTGTGCAGTCGTTTGGCTGCAGTATCGACGGCTTTGCGGCGGGAAATGCTTGCCACGGCGCGAAATCCTGTAATGAACAATCTACTCTGCTGTACATCAGAGATAGTCTCTACATTGCTAATTGCCCTTCAAAGTTTAAGGTTTTCATCGTCGGTTAGGAAAGATGTATGCGGAGGTAATATTATTGATTGGTAACGATTGGCGCAGGTTGTGCGCTCACGCAATTTTACGCATGTCATCCAGTATGCGCGCGCTGCCAACTGGTATCAGGCTGTGCATCCAGTGATTGTTGCCGTACAGATCGTCCGCCGGCCATGTGTGTGCTTGCCATCGTGAATAATAGTCGGCCCTGTAACGACCATCCGGCGTTGGAAACCACGACTGTGATTTGCCGCTCGATAGCTGATTGATCAGCTCGTCCGGTGCGCCGCGTGCGTCTGCAGCAGCAATTTGCGCGTCGAGTTCGCTGCGATCTGAAATCAGCATGAATGTTTCGTTGCCAGCATCGTCGCGCATGACGACGCCCGGCGGCGTTGTTGAAAGGCAGTATTCTGCCATGCCGAGATGATCGACCGTGCTCTGGATCAAATTCCGCGCGGCTGGATCGCTGAACCATGTCGTGCCGCAAAGCTCAAGCGCGTTTGAAATCGGGCGCGATACGTCGTCAAAATATAGCCGTTGCAATCTCTGGATAGCGCTACGCAGCGCCTGAGTGGCGTTCTGGTCCTGCTTCTGCAAGAAGTAGTCGATAAGCCCGTCATTAAAGGCGTCTACCGCAACTTCCAGCCCCGCCTTTCCGGACAGCAGTATTTTCTTAACCGGCAGATCGCGGATGGCTCGGCAGAACTCCAGACCATCCATCTCCGGCATGTCGTAGTCAACGATGGCTACCGATACGCGCAGGTGCCGGCCAGGATCGTCGATGATCGAACGCAAGCCGGAAACATCGGCACACAGCAATGCGTCGGATGGATTGCGCATGGCTGCGCGCAGACCCGCAGATGGCAGCGCGACGAGATCATACATGCGCGAATAGCAAGGATGTTGTCCCGCCTGGTTAATCAAATGCTCTAGCGCTGCGTCAGTACGGGAAAAAGTTTGACACGAGACATCGTCACAGAACTGAAAGACAAGACTTTCCAAAAACAGCGGATCATCATCGAGAGCTAAAATAGACGTTGGGTGAAAAAACGGCGTCATGGCTCGGGTGTCCAGACTGGATGAAGCACTTTCCGTAAGATGTTCGTACTATGCTTTCGTATCGGATCTGGTACATCCTCGGCTAAAAATTTAGATGCTTCAATTATCTGCACGTTTGTCGCTAATGCCGTTGGCCGGTGCAGCCGCAGTGCGCCGTTCAATAGCTGCTGCCGAGCGTCACGCTGGCTCCTCCGTGCGCGCGATGCTGCATAGCTTTGGCTGTAACTATTTGCGCACTGAGCGAAGCATTCAATTTGCCGCCGTCTTTGGGGTGGTGGCGTTTGCAGTCGGTTACTTCCTGTATTCATCCATGACGCCGCTGTCTCAGAAATATGCCGGCGTCTGGTTTGCGATGGGCTGGGGTCTGAGCGTCATGATTGCAGCGAAAAACCATTGGCCGATCGATATGCGGCGGCATGTAGTGGCAATGTCCTATGCGGCACTGCTTTATTGTCTGCCATTCTTCACCACGCTCATGCTGCTGATGAATGCCGACAGCGCCGTGTGGGCTGTCGTGTCGGTGGCCAGCCTCATTGTTGCCGTGCAGCTTTATGACGTTCCCAATGGCATCGCTGCGGTTGTCATTGGTGTGCTGGCGGCGATGGGTGTGTTTCTTGTCGTAACGGAAGGTGCGCCGCTGCCGGCGTCATGGCTCCAGATGCTGCCGGTGTATGGCGCCGTGCTCGCCGCTGCGTTTGCACTTCGGCACGTGCAGGCGTCGGAGGCCATCGAGCGCGAGACTGAGGCTGCGGCGCTTGCAGATCAGGTCGCGCATGAGTGCCGAACGCCGCTGGCAGGTATCCGTCTTGAGGCCGATGGATGCGAGTGGTTGCTGAACCGGCTGCCGGAATCGGCGGCGCGTCAAAAAATTATCGGTTCGATCCGGCGCATGCAGCAGCATGTGACATCGGCCAACTCGGTCATCGACCTCATGCTCGGCAACGCCGGCGATGCGCAGACGGACGCTGATGCGGGTGATCTTCAGCGCATGTCGTCCATCGTGCTCACCGCTGTTGAGCGCTACAGTTTCCGGCCGGATGAACGCGGCATCGTTCGGATGGAGCTTGAAGAAGATTTCAGCTTCAAGGGGTCGGACCTGTTGATGACGCACGTGCTGTTCAATCTGATGCAGAACGGCTTGCGCGCCATTCGCGAGCGCGCGCTCGAAGGTGAAGATGAGCGTGCGCCAGCACCAAATCTTACCATCGCTCTCAAGCGCGGCGAGCATCGCAACAGCATTATCGTGTCAGACACCGGGCTAGGCATCCCGCCGCAAATCATCGACAGCGTGTTCGCGCCCTATGTGACGACGCAGCGGATTGGTATCGGAGCAGGTCTTGGGCTGTCGTTCTGCCGTATGATCGTTGAAGGTATCGGCGGCACCATCACATGCAGCTCGCGCGCCAACGGTGGCACGCGTTTCATCATCGACTTGCCGGTGATGAACCATGCGGCGCAATCGGGCGAAGCCTGAGAAGCATCGCCCGATCTCTGCGCGGAGCAGGTCTTTGCGGGTCAGCCTTTGCGGCCCGCGTCATGCGCTGCGATGGCGGCCATGTTGACGATGTCATAGTCCTTGGCGCCAAACTCGCAGATCTGCACCGGACGGGACAATCCAACAAGTATGGGCCCGATCACCGTTGCGCCGCCCAGCTCCTTCAACATGTTGGTCGAGATCGACGCGGCGTGAAACGCTGGCATCACCAGCACATTGGCGGTGTCTGACAAGCGGCAGAACGGATAATGCCGCATCAGCTCGCGGTTAAGCGCGACATCGGCAGCCATGTCGCCATCGAATTCGAAATCGACCTGCCGCTCTGCGAGAATTGCAACGGCTTCGCGCACCTGATCGGAGCGTTCGCCTTTCGGCTGACCAAAAGTCGAGTAAGCGAGAAACGCAACGCGCGGTTCCATGCCAAAGCTGCGGGCTGAACGCGCAGCCTCGGTTGCGATGTTGGCAAGCTGCACCGCGTCCGGCATGTCGTGCACGCTGGTGTCGGCAATCAGCACGGCGCGGCCACGCAGCAGCGCCATCGATGCGCCGATCAGGTGATGGCCGGGTTCTTCATCCAGCACCCGCGTGATGTCGTCAAAGGCGTTGGTCCAGTTGCGCGTCACGCCGGTCACCAGTGCGTCCGCCATCCCGTGCGCCACCATCAGCGCGCCAAACACGTTGCGTTCGTTGGTGGCAAGGCGCTGGCAGTCACGCTTCAGGTAGCCGCGCCGCTGCAGGCGCGCGTAGAGATAGTTGGTGAACTCGTCCACGTGTGCGCCTTTGCGCGTGTCGTAGATCTCGAATTCCGGCCGCAGTGGAATGCCCAGCTCCTTGAAGCGCCGACGCACCACACTTTCGGTGCCGATCAGGATCGGTACACCGAAGCCCTCAGTGAAATACGTATGCGCGGCGCGGATCACCGCGGCTTCTTCACCTTCGGCAAACACAACCCGCTTGGGGTTCGCGCGCACCGCGGCGTAGGTCGATTGCAGCCATCCGGCCAGCGGGTCGAGGCGCCCGCGCAACTGCGCTGCGTAAGCATCCATATCGACGATAGGTCGCCGGGCCACGCCGGAATCCATCGCCGCCTTGGCAACAGCAGTGGCGACGGTAACGATCAGGCGCGGATCAAACGGCGCCGGAATGATGTACTCCGGACCAAAGCTCGGCTGGCGGCCCGCATAGGCTGCTGCAACCTGATCGGGTACTTCTGTGCGTGCCAGCGCCGCCAGTGCTTCGGCCGCTGCAATCTTCATTGCCTCGTTGATGGTTGAGGCCTGCACGTCCAGCGCGCCACGGAAGATAAACGGAAAGCCCAGCACGTTGTTGATCTGGTTCGGATAGTCGGAGCGGCCCGTCGCCACGATCGCATCGCTGCGTACCGCAGCCACTTCCTCCGGCGTGATCTCCGGGTCGGGGTTGGCCATCGCGAAGATGATCGGCTTTTCCGCCATCGATCGCACCATGTCAGCGGTAACGGCGCCCTTGGCCGACAGCCCGAACAGCACGTCCGCGCCTTCCAGTGCTTCGGCCAGCGTGCGCGCCTTGGTGTCCGCCGCGTAGGCCGACTTCCACTGGTTCATGCCTTCCGTGCGGCCCTGATAGACGACGCCCTTGGTGTCGCACAGGATCACGTTGCTCTTGGGGATGCCCATAGCAACGGCAAGCTCAAGGCAGGCGATGCCGGCCGCGCCCGCGCCGTTGACCACCAGCTTGCAGTCCCTCAACTCTCGCCCAGTCAAGGCCGCAGCATTGATCAGTCCGGCTGCGCAGATGATGGCGGTGCCGTGCTGGTCATCGTGGAACACCGGAATGTTCATCAGCTCTTTCAGGCGCTGCTCGATGATGAAGCAGTCCGGCGCCTTGATGTCCTCAAGGTTGATGCCGCCGAACGAGGGGCCAAGGAACCGCACCGAGTTGATGAACTCCTCGGTGTCCTGGGTGTCGACCAGCAGGTCGATGGCGTCGATGTCGGCGAAGCGCTTGAACAGCGCACCCTTGCCCTCCATCACCGGCTTGGAGGCCAGTGCCCCCAGATTGCCGAGACCCAGAATTGCCGTCCCGTTCGAAACCACGGCAACCAGGTTGCCCTTGTTGGTGTAGTCATAGGCCGCGTGCGGGTTCTCGGCGATGGCGTGCACCGGCGCCGCAACGCCGGGCGAATAGGCCAGCGACAGATCCCGCTGCGTCGCCAGCGGCTTTGTCGGTGTTATCTCCAGTTTTCCCGGCTTTCCCTGCGCGTGGAACTGTAGCGCTTCCTGATCGGTGAAATGAACGGCTTCGGCTTTCGGATTACGGGAAGAGCTCATTGGAGAAACTGTGCGTCCTTTGGGGATATTCTGTTGAAAAGCACCGCAGCATAGGCGTGCGGATGCGCATAAACAATCAAGCCATTGGCTATAGTAGGCACGCAGGTTGTGACGAAGCGTAAAGCCGCATCGCTTTGCATGTGAAAGAAACGCCTGATTTCATTGCGCCCGGCCGCTTGGGCGGGTACGGCGAACCGTCTGAGGGCGGTGGAGATCTCCGCCTAAAGACGTATGGCGATGGATGTGGGGGATGGCCGCCAATGGCCGGTAAAGAAGCACAGGCGAAGCAGCGAACCGGCGCGTATGTGGCAGCCCCCGCCACTGACGACAATTCCGGCTTCGCCGAGGATCAGGCGGGCATCGGTGCCGTCCCTGAGGCAGCCGCCGGTGATGCCGGTGATGCTGCTTCCGCAGGGGCGACCGGCTCCGCTGCAACCGGACAACCGCTCACCACGCCGTCAGCCATTGCCGACGCATCGCCCTCGATGGCGCAGTTCCTGGAGATCAAGGCTGCGCATCCCGATTGCCTGCTCTGGTATCGCATGGGCGATTTCTACGAGCTGTTTTTCGAGGACGCCGCCATCGCCGCGGCGTGTCTGGGCATCGTGCTCACCAAGCGCGGCAAGCATGCGGGGCAGGACATCCCGATGTGCGGCGTGCCCGTACACCGCGCCGACGAATATCTGCAGCGGCTCATCCGCGCCGGCCATCGCGTCGCCGTGGCGGAGCAACTCGAAGACCCGGCTGAGGCGCGCAAGCGCGGCTCCAAGTCGGTCGTGCGCCGCGATGTCGTGCGGCTGGTCACGCCGGGCACGATCACGGAAGAAGCGCTGCTCGACGCCAAGGTCCGCAACTATCTCACGGCGCTGTTCCGGCCCCCGGTGCAGGCAGTGGCCGGCAGCGGCAGCGCTGGCTCCTTCGCGCTTGCCTCCGTCGACATCTCAACCGGCGAGATGGAGGTTGGCGAAATCGCCGCCGCCGATCTGCCGGGCGAGCTTGCACGTCTTGCCCCCGGCGAAGTCATCACGTCCGATGGCGTGCTCGCCGATGCCGATGTGCGCGGCTGGATCGTCCGTCTCGGCGCGGCCGCAACGCCGGTTCCCAACGCCTATTTCGACAGCCTCGGTGGTGAAGCGAGCCTCAAGAAGCACCTCAAGGTGGCGGAGCTGGGCGGTTTCGGCAACTTCACCCGTGCTGAGCTTGCCGCGCTCGGCGCCATCCTGAAATACATCGAGCTGACGCAGATGGGGCAGCAGCCCGCGCTGCGTCCGCCGAAGCGCTCCGGTTCCGATGCCATCCTGCTCATCGATGCCGCCAGTCGTGCCAGTTTGGAGCTGGTGCGTTCCGCGTCGGGCGACCGACAGGGCAGTCTGCTGTCGGCCATCGACCGCACTGTTACCGGCAGCGGCGCGCGCGAACTCGCCGCCCGTCTCGCCAGCCCGCTGCGCGATGTTGCACGCATCAATGCGCGGCTCGATGCGGTCGGCTATCTCATCGGTCAGGAAAACCTGCGCGCGGATCTGCGTGCTGCGCTCAACGCCGCGCCCGATATCGCCCGTGCTACTTCACGGCTTAGCTTCGGCCGAGGTTCACCGCGTGATCTCGCTGCTGTGCGCGACGGACTGGCCTGTGCCGCCCGCTGTGCCGATCTGCTTGAGAATGAAGCATCTGGCATCGGGCTGCCGGAAGAGTTGCAGCGCATCGCGAGCGAGCAGCGCGCGGTGACGCCCGATCTCAGCGCCATGCTCACCGATGCGCTGGTTGAAGATCCGCCGCACCTGAAGCGCGATGGCGGTTTCGTGCGGGCCGGTTATCGCACCGAGCTCGACGATGTGCGCCGCCTGAAGGAAGACGGCCGCGGTGTCATCGCCGGTCTGGAAGCGAAATACGTCGAGCAGACAGGCGTTAAATCGCTCAAGGTGCGCCATAACAACATCCTCGGCTATTTCATTGAGGTCACGCAGGGCAACGCCAAACCGCTGCTTGAAGAACCGCTCGCGTCCGAATTCCGCCATCGCCAGACGATGGCCAGCGCTGTCCGCTTTACAACCGTTGAGCTGAGCGAAATCGAAGGCCGCATAGCGTCGGCCAGCGAGCGGGCGCTCAGCCTTGAACAGGAAATATTTGCTGATCTGGCGCGCGCCATCGAGGCCAGCGTCGATGGTCTTGGCCGCATCGCGGCAGCGCTCGCCGAGCTGGACGCCACGGCGGCCTTGGCGGAACTGGCGCGCGAGGAAGATTATGTCCGCCCGGTCGTCGATAATAGTCGCGTGTTCGACATTCGCGGCGGACGCCATCCCGTGGTCGAGCAGGCGCTGCGGTCTGCCAAGGCGGGCACGTTCATTGAAAACGACTGCGTGCTGTCGGCCAGCGCATCAATGTCGGAAGACGATACAACACAGCTTGCGCACGCCTCCGCCACAACCGAGCACGACGGCAACATCTGGCTCGTCACCGGTCCCAACATGGCCGGTAAGTCCACTTTCCTGCGCCAGAACGCGCTCATCGCCGTGCTGGCGCAAATGGGCGCTTACGTTCCGGCCCGCTCCGCCACCATCGGAGCGCTGGATCGCCTGTTCAGCCGGGTCGGCGCGTCGGACGATCTGGCGCGTGGCCGCTCCACTTTCATGGTCGAGATGGTCGAAACAGCGGCGATACTTAATCAGGCAAGTGATCGATCTTTAGTCATTCTGGATGAGATCGGGCGCGGCACGGCCACCTTCGATGGCCTGTCGATCGCGTGGGCAACGGTCGAATATCTGCACGATGTGCTGCGCGCACGCGCGCTTTTCGCCACCCATTACCACGAGCTTACCGATCTTGCGCGCCGTCTCCCGGGCGTCGTCAATGTCACCATCGACGTGCGCGAATGGCAGGACGACATCGTCTTTCTGCACAAAGTTAAGTCAGGCGCGGCCGACCGCTCCTATGGTATTCAGGTCGCCAAGCTCGCCGGCCTGCCGGCGGGTGTCGTCGGCCGCGCGAGAGAAGTTCTGGCGCTGCTGGAAAAGTCGGAACGCGGGAAAAGTTCGCGCAATGGCGGTCTGGATGATCTGCCGCTGTTTGCAGCAAGCCAGCCCGCGGCGCCGCCACCTCAGCCCGCCGGTCCCACTGCGTTGGAGCTGGCGCTTGATGCCATGCAGCCCGATGAGTTGACACCGCGCGCGGCGCTGGATGCAATCTATCGGCTCAAGATGCTGCGAGCGGAGCGTTCCTAGAGCGCTTCCGGACGAAGTGAGAAGTTAAGCAAGCGGGGCGCAAGTTAGCGCCGCTTGAATTTGAGAAGGGTCGCTGGCGAAACGCGTATGGATACTGCCAACGAACACACACCAGCGCCCTATTTCGATCCGGCGGCAATGCGCGCCGAGCTTGCTGCCATTTTGCGTGAACACGGCGGCGTCGCCGACAAGGCGCGGGGCGCCGTGCTCGAACGGCTGAAGCGCCTCGTTGCGGATGCCCGCGCCCAGGCACGGGCGCAGCTTGAGGTTGATCATCGCGGCCGTCAGTGCGCCGAGGGTCTGTCGCACTTTCAGGATGAGCTGATCCGCCTGCTCTACGACTACACCGTCGACAATATCTACCGGGCCACCAACCCTTCCGACGCGGAGCGGATGGCGATTGTTGCCACCGGCGGTTACGGGCGCGGTCTGCTGGCGCCGGGGTCGGACATCGATCTGCTGTTCCTGCTGCCCTACAAGAAAACGGCGTGGGCCGAGAGCGTTGCCGAATACATCCTCTATGTGCTGTGGGATCTGGGCTTCAAGGTCGGTCATGCCACGCGCACCATCGATCAGTGCATCAAGCTCAGCTCCGACATCACCATCCGCACGGCGCTGCTGGATGCGCGCCTGATTTACGGCGACGGTCAGCTTTTTGGCGAGTTCGAGGATCGCTTCCACACTGAGGTTGTTGCGGGCACGGCGCGCGCCTTCATCGACGCGAAGATGGCCGAGCACGATGCGCGCCATCGCGTGGCGGGCGAAAGCCGCTACAAGGTCGAGCCCAACGTCAAGGACGGCAAAGGCGGCCTGCGCGATCTTCATACGCTGCATTGGCTGTCGAAATACATTTACGGCCAGGGCGTTGGCGCGATGACCGTTGCGGCCGGAATTTTTCGCCCCTCGGAAGTGGCGACCTATCGGCGTTGCGAAGATTTCCTATGGACCGTGCGTTGCTTCATGCATTTCGGATCGGGCCGTTCCGAAGAGATGCTGACGTTCGACGTGCAGCCATGGATGGCGCAGCAGCTCGGCTATAACGATCGCGGCGGCCTGCGCGGCGTTGAACGCTTCATGAAGCATTATTTTCTGGTCGCGAAGGATGTGGGCGATCTCACCACCATCCTGTGTTCAGCGCTGGAAATGCAGCAGCTTAAGGGCACGCCGGCAATTGGCAGCTATTTCCGCCCATCCAGCTGGAAGCAGCGTCGTCAATTGCGCACGCGCACAGATTTCCGGGTTGAGAACGATCGCCTCAACGTATCGGATGCCGATGTGTTCAGGCGCGATCCGGTAAATCTCGTGCGCTTCTTTTCTGCGGCGCATCTGTCGAATTCGTTTCTGCATCCCGATGCCATTCGCCTGTTGCGGCAATCGAGATTGCTGATCGACGACAACCTGCGCAACGATCCGGAAGCCAATCGCATCTTTCTCGAACTGCTGAGCGGCCATGAAAATCCGGAGATGTCGCTGCGGCGCATGAATGAAGCGGGTGTACTCGGGCGTTTCGTGCCGGAGTTCGGCCGCGTTGTCGGCATGACGCAGTTCAACATGTATCACAGCTATACGGTTGACGAGCATTTGCTACGCACCGTTGGCATGCTCGCTGACATCGAGCGCGGTGGTGCTGTCGATGAGTTGCCGCTTGCAACCAAGATCATCAGCTCAATCAAGAATCGGCGCGCGCTTTATGTTGCAGCCTTTCTGCACGACATCGGCAAGGGACGCGTTGAGGATCATTCCATCGTCGGCGCGCGCGTTGCGCGCAAGCTGGGTCCGCGCTTTGGTCTCACGGCAGCCGAAACCGAAACTGTCGCGTGGTTGATCGAGCAGCATCTCACCATGAGCAACATCGCGCACAGCCGCGATCTGTCCGATCCAAAAACCATCCGCGACTTTGCCGATGTGGTGCAGAGCCCGGAGCGCCTGAAGCTGCTGTTGCTGCTCACCGTCGCGGATATCCGCGCTGTTGGTCCGGGCGTTTGGAACGGCTGGAAAGGGCAGCTTCTGCGCACCCTCTATCACGAGACCGAGCCGCTTGTGGCCGGAGGTCATACGCAGATCAAGCGCAGCGAGCGTGTGGCCGAGGCGCAGGACGCGTTGCGGCGCGAGCTGACCGACTGGACGCCGGAGGAGATCGACCGTTACATCGATCAGCATTATCCCGACTATTGGCTGCGCACCGATGCTGAGCATCGCATCGAGCATGCGCGCCTGTTGCGCAAGGCGGAGCAGCAGGGCCTGGCCGTCGCCACCGATACGCACACAGACGCGTTCACCGCCATCACCGAGCTGACGATTGTCGCTCCCAATCATCCGCGCTTGCTGGCGCTGCTTGCGGGCGCCTGCGCAGCCACCGGCGCGAATATTGCCGGCGCGCACATCATGACCACGCGCGATGGCCGTGCGCTCGATACCTTCGTTCTCAATCGCGCTTTTGAAACCGACGAGGACGAGTTGCGCCGGGGCCAGCGCATCGGCGCTCTCATTGAGCGATTGTTGCGCGGCGATGCGTGGCTCGACACACTTCTGGCCGAGCGAGCCGCGCCGCCACGGCGCGTGCTGGCCTTCACCGTCGAGCCGGATGTCATCATCAACAACGCGTTGTCGGATAATTACACCGTGATCGAGGTCGCGGGGCGCGACCGTCCCGGCCTGCTGTATGAGCTGACGAGCACGCTGTCGGATCTGCTGCTCGACATCACCTCCGCGCACGTCACCACGTTCGGTGAAAAGGCCGTCGACGTCTTCTATGTCACCGATCTAACCGGTAAGAAGATCGAGCGCGAGGCGCGGCAGGATGCCATCCGCGAGCGGCTTATCGCGGTGCTCGACCGCGACGCCAGCGACAGCAAATAGCTTTTTTGTGGCGCTCGGCGACTCCCCATTGGGGAGCCGGCTTTTAAGTGACGCTGGCGACTGCGCTCCGCACAGCCGGCCATGGTTGTTTGTTGCGCTGGCGACTCTCCTCCGGAGAGCCGGCCGCCGAGCGTATAATGGCTTGTGCAGAAACGGCCCGCCTCCGCACGGCGTCATCCCGACTACGGTCGGGAGGTGGTCTCACGGTTGAAGTGCAACGTGTTGAGGTTTTCCCAGAAAACCTCGGCAGGTGTTTTGAAGTCGAGGCATCGTCTGGGGTGGCGTTGTAGTTTGCAACGATGCTGGCCAGCTGTCGCGCTGATATCGCACCCAGATCCGACTTGCGCGGCAGCGCCCGCCGCAGGCGCAGGATGGCATTTTCAACGCCTCCCTTCTGCCATGGGCTGTGCGTGTCGCAGAAGAAGGTCTCGACGCCGAGTTCATCGGTCAGCCTGTAGTGCTGCGCGAACTCGGTGCCATTGTCGAAGGTCATGGTGCGCCTCAGTTCTGCCGGCAGCGGCGCGATAAGACGGCCGATGGCGTCTGCCACGACGGGCGCGGCTTTGGTGGTCTGGCGCGCGGCGAGGAGGATGCGCGAAGTGCGCTCATGCACCACGAGCACGGCCTCATTGCGCTTGGTGAAGCACATCAGATCGGCCTCCCAGTGGCCTTTGTTGCGGCGGTCGCTAACCTCGGGTGGCCGATCGTCAATCGATACTCTGCGCTTGAACGATCGCAGTGGGCTGACGCCGCCGCGCATGAGCCTGCCGCGCCGGTTTTTGCGATTGGGCAGCAGGCGATGCAAGTAATCCTTCTGCGCAACACGGTGATAGATGAAGCGATAAATTGACTCATGGCTGATGCGCATGGAAACGTCGGTGCGCGCCAGCCGGCCGGCGATCTGCTCGGGCGACCATCCCATCGCAAGGAGTTGCCTGACGTGCTCTCTGAGCTCCGGCTGGCGCGCCATCTTGAAGCGGCAATCCCACCGTCGCCGTCGCTCGGCCAACGCCTGCGCACGTTCGGGCGCATAGCCGCCGGGCCAGACTTTTGTTCTCACGGCATTGCGCCTCAGCTCACGCGAGATGGTGGCAGGGCTGCGCCCAAGGTGAAGGGCAATGCGGCGCAGAGATATTCCGCCTGCGCGCAGGCGGAATATCTCACAGCGCTCCGCCAAGCGGAGCTGATTGTATCGGGTTCCCATCGCAGCGACCGATTATGGCCGTTGCACTTGATTCGTGAATCCCTGGGATCCACGTCAGTTGCCGCGGAGCCGGCCGCCGGTGCATTTTAGTTAGCACAGGCGACTGCGCTCCGCGCAGCTGGCCGCCAGCACTGATTGGTGCGCGCTGAACTCGCTCGCCTCGATCCAGCGCGTCTTACCAGCGTAGGGAAGAGTGGGGCTTGTGCCGCCTTTGCTTGCGCTCGCCCTCTTCTGCGACCGCGCGGGGTATGGGCGGCTGGCGTAGATCGAGGTTGTCGGGCCGACACGGTCTGAGGGGGTGAACTGCCCGCGAAGCGTCGCTGGCGTTGGCCGGCCAGCCAATAGGATTTCAGCCGAGCGGTGCTGGCGCGCGTGTGTTTGGCGCGGTAGTGCATTCAGCCTGAAACTGGAGCATCAAATCCCATGCGATTGCGCGCCGACATCTGGGTGAGCGCCTACATCCGCCGTTGCGCCGCCGCCGGAGCGTGGGCCGCCGTGGTGCGCCATGGCGACGACGATGCCGGAGCGATCTTCATTCGCATCGACCGGCTGGATGGAACCTGCCAGCTGTTCGGACCTGCTCCGGCCGGCATGGATGGTGCGGAATGGGATCGGCGCTGGATCTGCCATCTGCCGGCAGGAAGTGCCTACGACAAGGCCGATGAATTCATCGCCCGCGAGCAGCGGTTTGATTCCGATCTTTGGGTCGTGGAAGTCGAGGATCGTCAAGGGCGACATTTCCTCGACGACAGCATCGTCACAGCGTCAGACTAAGTGCACGCCGAGGTTTACCTTTTGGTAACGGATGCCGTCGCCAAATTGTACACTGTGATTCGTATCGCTTTGCTGGAATGTTCTTGACGCCCAACCCGAATCAAAAATCAGCCATGTTACGGGGGAAAGCACATGGCACAGATACTTCCATTCAGTGCCCCGGAAGCTCGCAGTACTGATCCATCCCACCGCAGTGGCGGTTGCGAGACAGGGGAAGTGATTATTTTTCCGGGCGTTCGATATGAGCGCTGGAATGAATTGCACGATGAGCAAACATCACGGCGCGGCCGCCAGAATGAGCGCGACGTGCTGGATCTGGCAGAGTAGCCAGCATTGGTTTGCAAGACGGCGTTGCGGGCGCGAACTGAACCCGCAGACGGGCTGTTGGCCGCGAAGCCCTTTCCAGTGCGCGTCAGCGAGTGCGCACTGGCGCATGTTCATATTTGCCCATGTTTTATTTGATCGCGTCGTCAGCTGCCTCAAGGTGCAGCGTGCTGCGGGTCTGTACAACCATGCAGCGGCGGCCGGCGCCCCGAAGGGGTGTCGCCGGTGCGAAAGCGGAAGCTGGCGTGGATCCCGACCTGCGTCGGGATGACGGCGTACGGAGGCGGCCCGATTCTGCACAAGCCATTACACGCTCGGCGGCCGGCTCCCCGAAGGGGAGTCGCCGAGCGCAACAAACAACCACGGCCGGCTGTGCGGAGCGCAGTCGCCAGTACCGACTTAAAATGCGCTCGGCGGCCGGCGCCGCAAGGCGGAGTCGCCAGCGCAAAAGAAAGAAAACTTCTTCTTCCCGGCGCAGGTTTTCCTGTGCGCCCGGCGGCCGGCTCCCCGAAGGGGAGTCGCCGAGCGCCAGTAATAAAGAGCCTAGAACGGACGGGCGACGCACTTGGCGTCCCGCAGCAGTGCCTCGATGTGCGGCGTGTAAGCGAAGCCCTTGTCGGGTGCGCGCATAACGACGATGCCGCGGCTGGCGGAGAGCGGCGTCGGCGGCTGGATGTTGCGTGCGATGCCGCGCGCCTCCGGCGTGACACCCAGAAATGCATCTTCAGATGGAACAAGCACGAGGGTGATCGGTGTCGGCCGGCTCGGCACCGAAGCCGCTGCGTAAATGTTATCACCGGCAGGCGTCACGACGCTGAGGCTCCAGCCCTGATCGGCTGGAAGGGTCGCGGAAACGTCGATCGGACCGCCGCGCGCATCGAAGCTGCACATGGCGTAGCGCGCATCCGGTGACATGAAGGGCAGCGGTTCAGACCCCGGCGCCGCGACGCTGAGCACCTGCATGCGGTTGACCGGCAGCGCCGGCGCAAGGCGATTGTAAGCCGAAGCCGCCGTGAGATAGGGCGCCGCCATCGTCGCGCAGATGTGCAGGATGCCCGCTGCTACCGGCACCGCGAGAATGAACAGCCAGTTGGCATTGCGGATCGCGTTGAAAAGCTTCATCGGCATTGCACGCGCCTTATCGCCGGTAGCGCCTTGGGCTCATCATCGGTGCGCTCCAGCATGGACGCGCCGGCATCGAACACGGTGTATTGCAACGCCAGCCGTCCCGCGCCGCCGGTGGGCAGCCAGTTGCCCGGACTTGCTTCGCGGCCAAGCGCAATGGCGAATTTTCCATCGGGCCTGATGGCGGCGGTCTGGCGCGTGTAGGTGTGGCGGTCGGCAGCGTTGGCAATCAGATCGCCGCGATCGTTGAAGACAGTGACGCTCCACCAGCCATCGTCGATGTCGCGTCCCTCGACGCTGTACTCGCACGACGAGTGCAGACGCTCGCCGGTATCGTCGGTGAAGGCGGTGTAGGTGAGGGCGATGTCGGAGCTGAGCGGCAGGGTGCCGAAGCGTGCGAAGTGCGCGCGGGTGTAAGGGTCGCCATCGGAGCGGCCGGCCGATGTCCATGCAACCCACGGCCCGTGGCGCTCGGTGGTCAATCCGGTGCCGATGTCGATCATGTACCAGCTGGTGCCGAGGCCAAGGATCAGCACGGCGCCGATGAAGGCGGCCCAATCGCCGAGGATGCCGACGACAATGCCGACGCGCTTCTGCAGGCGGTTGAGGACGACGGAGAGCGGCGCGCGGGCGCTATGGGACAGCACGGAGCGATGTTCCATGGTTGGCTGCCGGGTTGGCGTTGATGGCGGCATCGGCGCGCCGTCCTGGCGGTGCGGATGGCGAGGCGGGAGTGGCAGGCGCAGCCCCGGAGCGCGTGCTGCCGGTGCTGTTTTCCGGCTGCGGTGAAGCTGCGGGCTCCTCTATGCCGCCGGCCTTGCGCAGGGCCTGAGCAACGTTGCGCAATGCGTCACGCGTTTTATCCGACATAAGGCTGGAGCCCTTGCGCTGCTCCTGCGGCGCCACGCCAGCGGGATGCATTGCGGCGATGCGCTGCTGCTCGGCAACCTGTACCGGATGGGGCTGCAAGCCGGGAATAGTCGGAATGTTCATGTCGCGATGGATGACCGACATGAAGGACTGGAACACTGGCGCTGCATACTGGCCGCCGGTGGTGCCGTTGACCATCGCGCGGTTGTCGTCCTTGCCGAGCCAGACGCTGGCGACATATTTGCCGGTGAAGCCGACGAACCAGACATCCTTCGGACCGCTGGAGGTGCCGGTCTTGCCGACGACGTGGGTGAAGTCGAGCTTGGCGCGCTGGGCGGTGCCGGTTTCGACGACCTTGTGCATCATCCAGTTCATGCCCTCGGCAACCTTGCGGTCGACGATCTGGGGAGCTTCCGGTTCGTCGCGGTCACGGCTGTAGACCAGATCGCCGCGCGAGGAGACGATATCGAGAATGGCGTAAGGCTTGGCCTGCTTGCCGCCGTTGGCGAAGGTGGCGAAGCCGCCGGCATGTTGCAGCGGGCTGATGCCATAGTCACCCAGAGCCATCGAGCAGGTTTTACGGATGCCAGTGACGCCCAGGCGCTCGGTGAGCTCGATGACCTTGTCGCGGCCGACGGCGAATGACAGTTCAGCGGCGACGGTGTTGAGCGATTTGGCGAGTGCCATCCAGAGCGGCATGCGCCCGCCGCTGCCGTGGCTGCCGCCATAGTTCTGCGGATGCCAGTTGCCGCACCGGCGCGAGGCATCGCGCACGCTGGTTGTGGGGGTGTAGCCGTTTTCGAGCGCGGCGGCGTAAACATAGACCTTGAACGATGAACCGGGCTGACGGCGCGCGCTGGTGGCACGGTTGAACTGGCTTTCGCCGTAGTCCGGGCCGCCGGTGATGGCGCGCACGGCGCCGTCGGTTTCAAGCAGGGCGATGGCGCCGCTGGTTACACGGTTGCCGCGGTATTTGCGCAGCGCTGCCGTGAGCGCGTCATCGGTGGCCTTCTGGATGTTGAGGTCGACGGTGGTGCGGGCGGTGAGAACGTATTGCCCCGTTCCGGCAGCGATGCGCTGTACCTCTTCGAAGGCCCAGTCGAGGAACCAGTCCGGACTGGAGGTGTTGCGGTTCTCAACGATGTTGGCGGGATGTGTACGGGCCCAGTGCACCTGGCCGGCGGTGTAAAAACCGGCTTCAACAAGGTTGTCGAGCACGATGCTGGTGCGCGCGCGCGAGGCGGGCAGATTGACGTGTGGGGCGTATTTCGTCGGCGCCTTGAACAGACCGGCAAGCATTGCCGCCTCGGCCATGTTGATCTGGCGCACCGACTTGGCGAAATAGAACTGCGATGCCGCTTCAGCACCGAATGCGCCGCCGCCCATGTAAGCGCGGTCGAAATAGAACTTCAGGATTTCGCGCTTGGTGAAGCGGCTTTCGAGCAGCAGTGCGAGGAAGGCTTCCTTGATCTTGCGCTGCATGGAGCGCTCGGACGACAGGAAGAGATTCTTGGCGACCTGCTGGGTGATGGACGAGCCACCCTGCACGACGTCGTTGGCCTGCAGGTTGGTGACGAGCGCGCGCAGGGTGCCGAGGACGTCGATGCCCCAGTGCTCGAAGAAGCGGCGGTCTTCGGTGGCGAGCGTGGCCTTGATCAGTGGGTCGGGGATTTCGTCGAGCGGCACGGCGTCGTTGTGGAGGATGCCGCGCTTGCCGATTTCGTTGCCGTTCTGGTCGAGGAACTTCACCGCATACTGGCCGGTGAGGAATTTGCCCTCGTTGAATTCATGGAAGGCGGGGATCGCCAGCGCGAACATGACGACGAAGCCGCCGGCGCCGAGGGTTAGGCCCTCGGATGCTGCTTCGTTGAGGAGGCGCTTCCAGCCGCGCAGGCGAAAGCGGTCGAAAAAGCTGGAGCCGGCATTCCAGGTGTCGCGAAACCACGACCATGCGGCCGCGAGGCCGGAATCGAGGCGAGAATCGAGCGCGAGCCAATCGATGGTCCGCTCGCGACGTCCGCGTTTGAAGAACCAATCCTGCACGTCGGTCCCTGCCCCCGTAGAGGTTCCGGGGCTTCCCGGAGCAGCAATTTGATTAGAATCCCGAATGCTTATAGCCGTTCGAGGGCGGTGCTGTTAAGGCGCGTTTGAACCTGGACAGGGGGATGAAGCGCAGAATTGTGGTGTATTTTTGCCACTAAGATTGCAGCGTGGCCGGGTAGCAGCCGCACCCGGATCGCAGACGGCGGCATCAACGGGGCTAGCGCCGCGACGAGCGTCAGGGTGAGCGGCCATTAAAAGCGGCAGCTAGCGACGGCGGCGGAGCAGCGGCAAGGCTGAGATGAGCGCGAACACCGCGGCGGCCGGTCCGATGATGAATGCAGCGCTGGTGGCCGCCTCGACCTGGGCGTCGTGGGCGTTGGACGTGGTGGCGAGCACCAGGAAGTAGCCGCCGACGGCGCCGACGAGATAGCCGACGATGAGCGCTATCAGCCCGGTCATAAATGTTTTCACGCGTGCCCCTTCATTGGCCCGATCAATCGGCGACCTGATCGCCGCGATCTCAATACACAAAGTACGGCTATCTGCGGGCGTAATGAGCTGCACAATCGGGCGCCGAACGGAAGGCGGCTTCTGACCGATAGTAAGCGCGGATGCCGCTGGCACAGCGGATGATGACGGCGCGTAGCGGCTGCAAGCGGCAGCCGGTTGCAAACGGCGCTTAACCGATAGCACGCGAAACGGCGAAGTTATCCTCAGCGTGACGGTGCTGCGGTATGCTTCAGATATAACGCGACAGATGCGCCGGCGGCCAATGCCCCGGCGTTTTTTGTTTGGCCGATGGAAGATTGATCCGATGGCAAAGCAAGGATGGCAGCCGCTCCGACATGCGCAAACCGAAATTCGATCCGCAGACGCTTCTCCTCATCCAGCGCGACTACGAGGAGGGCAAGCTGGGCCTCGAAGATATCGGATTGCGATATGGATGTTCGGGGGCGCTGATCTGCAAGTATGCACGGCAACATGAGTGGCGTCGGCGTCGACAGACAACCGAAGCGCAAAAGCGAGCCATGGCGGCACCAAAGCCGCGCAAGCCCGCAACCAAGATCATCGCGCAACGGCTGTGCAAAGTGATCAATAGAAAGCTCGATCAGATGGAGAAGGACATGGCAAGCGGTGCGTTGAGTTCCGCCGATCTGGAGCGCGATGCCAAAACGGTCGCGTCGATGATCGGCGGCATGCAGAAGGTGGTTCAGGTTCCTGGCGAAGACAAGGTGATGAAGCCCGATGATGCAAACGCCGGAGCCGGAAACGCCCATGAGGTGGAACGACTTCAGCGCGAGATTATCGAGCGCTTTGAGCAAATCGAGCGCCGCCGGGCGTCTGAAAGAGGATCTGGCTGAGTTAGCGGGCACACTGAGCGCGGCGCACCTGGAGCTGATCCTCGGCCATTGGCCGCTGTGGGCGCGATCCGATCAGTTGCCGCCGTCAGCGACGCAGGGCGGTGACGACTGGCGGGTGTGGCTTATTCTCGGGGGGCATGTCGACGCCCATCTCGTCGAGGCAGTCGGCGACCTCCAGCTTTTCCTCGAACGTCATCGTGGCGCCGGGGCACTGCTCGCCATCGCGCAGCGTCGTGTCAAAAATGATGACGCGGTCGCCTTCGG
>NZ_PZPO01000004.1 GCF_013306565.1 Hyphomicrobium sulfonivorans
GGCTTATTCTCGGGGGGCGCGGTGGGGGCAAGACGCGCGCGGGCGCCGAGTGGGTGCGCGCAAAGGCACTGGGCCGAACGCCCGATGGTTCGCCCGCTGCACGGCGCATCGCGCTGGTGGGTGAAACCTACGGCGAGGTGCGCCGCGTGATGGTGGAGGGCGTGTCCGGCATTCTGGATGTGCATACGGCAGCGGAGCGGCCGCGGTTTGAGCCATCGAAAGGGCAGATCGTGTGGCCGAACGGCGCGATTGCACAGGTGTTTTCAGCCGAAGACGCCGATGGCATGCGCGGTCCGCAGTTCGATGCCGCGTGGTGCGATGAAGTTGCCAAGTGGCGCAACGCGGCGGCGGCGTGGGACATGCTGCAGTTTGCGCTGCGTCTTGGGGAACACCCGCAGATGGTGGCGACGACGACACCGCGCGCAACGCCGTTTCTGAAGGCGCTGATGGCAGACGCATCTACGGTGGTGACGCGCGCTGCAACGCTGGCGAACGCCGACAATCTGGCGCCGTCGTTCGTTGAGGAGATGACGCGTCGATACGCGGGTACGGCGCTGGGGCGACAGGAACTTGATGGCGAGATTGTCGATGACACATCGGGCGCGTTGTGGCGGCGTGACTGGATCAACATGCACCGGATGGAGCGCGCGCCGGAGCTGACGGAAATCGTCGTGGCGGTAGATCCGCCGGTGACGGCGACGGCGGCATCGGATGCGTGCGGCATCATCGTTGCGGGGCTGGGCGAGGATGGGCGTGCCTACGTGCTGGCGGATCGCACGTTGCAGGGTCGCGAGCCGCAGGTGTGGGCGCGGGCGGTGGCGGCAGCCTATGCGGAATACCTGGCCGATCGCGTTGTTGCGGAGGTGAATCAGGGCGGCGATCTGGTGACGACGGTGCTGCGCCAGATCGATGACAGCCTTGCGGTGCGCACGGTGCGGGCAACGCGCGGCAAGTGGCTGCGGGCCGAGCCGGTGGCGGCGCTGTACGCGGAAGGCCGGGTTGTGCATGTCGGCATGTTCAGCGCGCTGGAGGATCAGATGTGTGCGTTCGGTGCTGACGGGTTGGTGCGCGGGCGTTCGCCGGACAGGCTCGATGCGCTGGTGTGGGCGCTGACCGACCTGATGATTGCAGGACGGCAGCGGCCGCTGGTGCGGAAGCTGTAAAACGATTGGTTTATGGGCGTGGCAGCGCGATGCGGCCGCGCCATTCATTCTAACTTTGTGTGAAAAGGAAACGCATGTCGCGCATCCTCGATGCGCTCGGCAGGCTTGTGCTTGTCCGCGCGCCAGTCAACGAGCTGAAGGCCAGCGCGAGCGGACCGCTGGTCGCGTGGGAACCATTGGGACGGCCGGCGTGGAGCCCGCGCGATTATGCGGCCTTCGCGCGGGAAGGCTTCATGCAGAACGCGATCGTTTATCGGTCGGTGCGCATGGTTGCGGAGGCCGCGGCGTCGGTGCCGTTGTTATTGTATCGCGGCGATGAGGAAATTGAGCGCCATCCGCTGCTGGATCTGATTGCGCAGCCATCGCCCGACCACACAGTGATCGATTTCACCGAAGCCTGGTATGGCTTTCTGCTTGTGTCGGGCAACGCTTATGTCGAAGCGGTCGGCGTCGGCGGGCGGCTGCGTGAACTTTATGTGCTGCGGCCGGACCGCATGAAAGTGGTGCCGGGGCCGAACGGCTGGCCGGAGGCGTTTGAATATTCTGCCAACGGCGCATCGGTGCGATTTGCCGATGAGGCGGTGCCAGGCGTGCGGCCCATTCTGCATACGCGGCTGTTTCACCCCGACAACGACCATTATGGCATGAGCCCGATCGAAGCGGCGGCGTCGGCGATCGACATACACAATCAGGCGTCGGCCTGGAACAAGGCGCTGCTTGATAATTCGGCGCGGCCATCGGGAGCGCTGGTGTACGCGGCGAACGGCGGCAACTTGACCGAAGCGCAGTTCGGCCGGTTGCGGCGTGAGCTGGAGGAAGCGTTTCAGGGGGCGCGCAACGCCGGGCGGCCGATGCTGCTGGAGGGCGGACTTGACTGGAAGCCGCTGTCGCTGTCGCCGAAGGAGATGGATTTCATCGCCACCAAGCACGCGGCGGCGCGCGAGATTGCGCTGGCGCTGGGCGTGCCGCCGATGCTGCTGGGCATTCCGGGTGACAATACCTACGCGAACTATCAGGAAGCGCAGCGCGCGTTCTGGCGCGGCACGGTGTTGCCGCTGGTGCAGCGTCTGGCGCGTGGACTTTCGGCGTGGCTGGCACCGGCCTACGGCGGCGGGCTGGAACTGCGGCCGGATCTCGATCAGGTGGAAGCGTTGCAGTCGGAGCGGGAAGCGTTGTGGGCGCGTATCGAGCGGGCAAGCTTCCTGACGCAGGATGAAAAACGCGCTGCGGTTGGATATGGCCCGCTTGATGGGAGCGATGCTGCGCCCGCAGATGCTTCGACATTCGGCGGTGATGGGGAATCGTTTGACGGCAGCGCATGACGCGCATCGTACCACGATAGACTTTGACGGATAGCAACCGGAGAAACTGAATGCTGGCAATCGCGACTGCCCGGCCGGGTGGCGTGCGCGCGTCCTCATGTTCGCATGAGGTGAAGTTTACGCAGCTTAACTTGAAAAGCGTGGACCCGAACGGGATGTTCGCGGGCTATGCAAGTCTGTTTCATCGCAAGGACATGGCTGGCGACGTGGTGATGCCGGGGGCGTTTACGGACAGCCTGAAGGCGCGCGGCACGGCTGGCGTGAAGCTGCTGTTTCAGCACGATCCAAATCAGCCGATCGGGGTGTGGACGCAACTGCGCGAGGACGCACGCGGACTCTACGCCGAAGGGCGCTTGATGCCGGAAGTGGCGAAGGCGCGTGAAGTGCATGCGCTGATGCGCGCTGGCGCCATCGATGGATTGTCGATCGGGTTCCGCACGGTGCGCGCGCGGCGCGACCACGTGAGCGGCGTGCGCCGACTGGAAAAGATCGACCTTTGGGAAATTTCGGTGGTGACGTTTCCGCTGCTGCCCGATGCGCGGGTGGCGACGATGAAAGCGCGCGCGCTTGATGGCGCCAGCGCGACCGAACGGGAATTTGAGCGCTGGCTTACGCGGGATGCTGGGCTGACGCGAAGGCAGGCACGCGCGCTGATGGGCAGCGGTCTGCCGGGGCTCAAGGCTTTGCGGGATGCGGGCGGTGAGCGCGAAGCCGGGAGCGATGGACTGGCCGGGCGAATTCGCGCGGCGGCACAGGCACTGCTGGCGACACCACAGCAACAGTAACCGAAACAACAGCAGGACGATATTTGATGCCGGAATTGGAAAACAAGTCGAACGATGCCGCCGTGGGCGCGGCGTTTGACGATTTCATGCGTGCCTTCGAGGCATTCAAGGAGACCAACGACGATCGCCTGGATCAGCTTGAGCGGCGCTCGGCGGTTGATCCGCTGATCGAGGAAAAGCTGAACCGCATTGACCGCGCGCTGGATGACAACCGCCGCGTGGTGGATGATATGGCGTTGAAGGCGGCGCGTCCGGCGATCGGTGGCGAGGCGCCACGCAGCGCAGCATCGCTGGCGCATCGGTCGGCGTTCGACAATTACGTGCGCAAGGGCGAAAGCGGGGCGCTGGCGGATCTGGAGCGCAAAGCGCTTTCGATCGGCAGCAACGCGGACGGCGGTTATCTTGTGCCGGTGGAAACCGAACATGCGGTGAACCGCGCGCTGCGTGACATCTCGCCCATTCGCGCCATCGCCAGCGTGCAGCAGGTGTCGGGGGCGGTCTACAAGCGGCCGTTTTCGATCTCGGGTCCCGTGACGGGCTGGGCGGCGGAAACGGGCGAGCGGACACAGACAACGGCGCCGAAGCTCGATGCGCTGTCGTTCCCGACGGCGGAGCTTTACGCGATGCCGGCAGCAACCTCGGCGTTGCTCGACGACGCAGCGGTGAACATCGATGAGTGGCTGGCCGAGGAAGTGCGCATCGCATTCGCCGAGCAGGAAGGCACGGCGTTTGTGTCCGGCAACGGCACCAACAAGCCGAAGGGTTTCCTGGATTATACGACGGTCGCGAATTCCGCCTGGGAGTGGGGCAAGATTGGCGTTGTCGAGACCGGGGTCAGCGGGGCGTTCCCGTCGTCCGATCCGGTCGACAAGCTGATCGACCTCGTATACGCGCTGAAAGCGGGCTACCGCGCCAACGCGCACTTCGTGCTCAACCGCTCGACGCAATCTCTCATTCGCAAGATGAAGGACGCCGACGACAATTATCTGTGGCAGCCGTCTGCTAACGCGGGCGAAGCTCCGACGCTGATGGGCTTCCCGGTGGCGGAATCGGAGGACATGCCGAGCATCGCGGCGAACAGCCTGTCGATTGCGTTCGGCGACTTCCGGCGCGGTTATCTGATCGTCGATCGGATTGGCATCCGCGTGCTGCGCGATCCCTATTCCGTCAAGCCTTACGTGCTGTTCTATACGACCAAGCGCGTGGGCGGCGGAGTGCAGGACTTCGACGCGATCAAGCTGATGAAGTTCTCAGCTGCAGGCTGAGGTTTTTAGTGGCGGCGGGCGAGCTTTTCGTCTGCGGCGGGCGACTCCCCTTTGGGGAGCCGGCCGCCCGCCGCGAGAAGAGGCGCTTGGTTCTTGTGGCGGCGCACGACAGCCTTACTGGCAGCCGGCCGTGCGCCGCGATGTGCGTATCAATCGGCCGCTGCGGCCGGCTTCGCAATTTTGATTTGCAGTTGCGACTCCGCTGCGCGGAGCCGGCCGCAACTGCATGACTTCTAAAAATAGGACAGCGAATGGCTCTGGTGTTGACCAGTGCGCCCGCTCTGGAGCCGGTGACGGTTTCGGAGGCGAAGGCGCACCTGCGTGTTGATGGAACGGCTGAGGATACTCTGATCGGCAGCCTGATCTTAACGTCGCGCCTGCATATCGAGGCGGCCTTGGGACTGGCGCTGATAACGCAGGGCTGGCGGTTGAAGCTGGATCGCTGGCCGAAAGACGGCGCGGTGGAGTTGCCGTTGGGTCCGGTGCAGGCGGTGACGGGCGTGCGCGTTGTGGACGGCGCCGGTGTTGCGCAAACGGTGCTACCCGAAAGCTATGTGGCGGATGTTGCCAACAGCCCGGCGCGGATTGTGCCGCGCGGAGCGTGGCCGGTGCCGGGCCAGAGAACTAACGGGGTCGAGATCGATTTCAGCGCAGGCTTTGGCCCTGCAGGTGCTGACGTGCCTGCTCCGGTGCGCCAGGCGCTGCTGCTGCTGGTTGCCCATTGGTATGAGCATCGTGATCCGATCGAAGTTGGCTCGACGGCAACGGCAATTCCTGGGGCGGTTTCAAATCTGCTGATGCCCTATCGTGTGGTGCGGCTGTAATGGCGGAGTATGACATCGGCGACCTGCGCACACGCGCCGCGATAGAAACATCGACGTCAACGGATGACGGCGGCGGCGGACGGGCAGTGGTGTGGACGAAGCTCGCCGACATATGGGCATACGTTCGCGCGACGACTGGTTCTGAGGGCTTCGCGCACGACAGGCTTTCGGGCTCAGTGAGCCATGAAATCGTGATGCGGCATCGCGCGGATGTGACGCCGGGCATGCGCATCACGGCTGGGACGCGCGTGTTTGAAATCCGGGCGGTGTTCGATCCCGATGGCAGGCGCCGATGGACGCGCTGTCTGGCGCAGGAGCGTGACCTGTGAAGCTGGGCGTGAGCGTGCGCCCGTTCGACCGCGCGCGCCTGATGCGTCGCGCAGAGGCGATGGTTCAAGCGGCGGCCGCGCGCGTGAGCGGCGGACGCCAGATTGCAAACACCGGCAACACAGGTGGGGCGGTAAATGGTGAACGCGAGTTGGGCACTGCAACAGGCGATGCTGACAGCGCTGACAAGCGATAGCGCACTGGTGGCGCTGCTGGGCGGCACGCATGTGTGGGACAGCGTGCCGGCGCGGGCGCCGTTTCCCTATGTTGCGTTTGCAGGTGCTACCGAGCGGGACTGGAGCACCGGCACCGACCAGGGCAGCGAGCATGCGGTAACGCTGCATGTCTGGTCACGCTACGCCGGGCGCAAGGAGGCGCAGGCGATCATCACCGCGGTGCGTGACGTGCTGCATGAGGCCGAGCTGTCGGTCAGCGGCCATGCGCTGATCAATCTGCGGCATGAGAGTTCGGAAATCGTGCGGCACAGCGACGGCGAAACCTATCAGGGAATTATGCGCCTGCGCGCAGTGACAGAGCCGCGGTGAAGTCTGCGGCGGCAGGGAAGCTATGCTTATAAATTGGGCAACGAAGGGCTGATGTGATGGCGGCACAGAAGGGCAAGGATCTGCTGTTGAAGGTGGATTCAGATGGCTTGGGAACATTTACGACGGTGGCGGGGCTGCGTTCGCGCACGATCGCGTTCAATGCGGAATCGGTGGACGTAACGCACGCGGAGAGCGCGGGGCAGTGGCGCGAGCTGCTGGCGGGCGCGGGTGTGAAATCGGCGCGGGTGACGGGCGCCGGCATTTTCAAGGATGCGTCATCTGATGAAATTGTGCGCAGCTATGTGTTCAATGGCACGATCCGGAACTGGCAGGTGATCGTGCCGGATTTCGGCAGCATTGAAGGGCCGTTCCATATCGGATCGTTCGAGTTGACGGGACGTCATGACGGTGAGGTTGGTTTCGAGATGGCGCTGGAATCTGCCGGGCAGCTGACATTCACCGCTGCGACATAGGCAGGAGCCGTGACGCATTGATCGGCGGCCGCACTCCGGTGCAGAGTTGTGCCCAGGACTATGGGCGCGAGGGGGCACCGGTGAGCACAACGATTGCAATATTCGTGATGGCGGCCATTGCCGAAATAGCCGGATGCTTTGCGTTCTGGGCCGTGGTGCGATTGCAGGCGCCGACCGTGTGGCTGGTGCCCGGCGTGGTCAGCCTGCTGGTGTTCGGCTGGCTGCTGACGCAGGTGGATGTCGACTATGCAGGGCGCGCGTATGCCATTTATGGCGGAATCTATATCGCGGCCTCGGTGGTGTGGCTGATGGCGGCCGAGGGCAAGACGCCGGACCGCTTCGATGTGTTGGGTGCTCTGGTTTCTGTCGCCGGGGCTTTGATCATTCTGTTTGCGCCGCGCAGCGCATAACAACCGACAACTGAGATTGCACGGCCGCAACCGGCGCGGCGCTTCGTGATGGAGCGTTGCGGCGGACGGCCGTGCTGTGGGTTTTTCTGACATCGGGAGATGGTGATGGCGAACGCGCATCGCGGAGAAATAGCGGCTGAGCTGGATGGCAAGGCGTTCAAGCTGGTGCTGACATTGGGCGCGCTGGCGGAACTGGAAGGCGCGTTTGGCGATGACGACATGCTGGCGCTGGCGCAGCGCTTCAGCGGCGGGCGATTGTCGGCGCGTGATTGCGTGCGGATCATTGGCGCTGGGTTGCGTGGCGCAGGCTACGAAATCACCGACGATGCGGTGCGCGGGATGCGCGCGGACGGTGGCGCTGGCGGATACGTCGATATCGTTGCGCGGCTGCTGCGCGCGACGTTCGGCGAAGAGAGCGAAGGCCAGCGGGCATCGGCGGCGGAGGACGCAGAACCCGGCCCTTTCCCTGGGACGATGTGATGGCGGCGGGCTTCGGCCTGTTGGGACTGTCACCGCAGACATTGTGGGCGATGACGCCGCGTGAACTGGCGGCGGCACTGCGTGGCAAACTGGGGCCGCGCATGTCCGGGCCGCTGTCGCGCAGCGATCTGTCAGATCTCCTCGAACGCTATCCCGATCGCGCGCGGCGCTGAAACCTTCAAGGCAATATTGGAGTGCAAATGGCTGAGTGGAGTGACACCGCTGACACGATGACGGTTACGGTGCTGGCCGATACAAGCCAGTTTCAGCAGCAGCTGGCCGACGCATCGCGCATGGGCCGGCAGTTCGGCAACGCGCTGGGTTCGGCATTCGAAGGCATCGCGGTGAAGGGCAAAGGTGCGAGCGATGTGCTGCGCTCGCTGGCGCTGAACCTTTCGCAGATCGTGCTGAAGGCGGCGCTGAAACCGCTGACCCAATCGATGGGCGGTGTGCTGGCGGGATTGTTCAGCGGCGGCGGGCTGGCGTTTGCCAACGGCGGCGTGATTGCGCGCGGGTTACCGGTGCCATTTGCATCGGGCGGTGTGATAGCCAGCCCGACGACGTTTCCGCTGGCTGGCGGGCGCACCGGACTGATGGGTGAGCGCGGTGCGGAGGCGATCATGCCGCTGGCGCGCGGTCCCGATGGGCGTCTGGGCGTTGCGGCACAGGGCATGGGTGGCGGCATGAATGTGACGTTCAACGTGACGGCGCAGGACGCCGACAGCTTTCGCCGTTCGGAAGCGCAGATTGCGGCGATGGTGACGCGCGCGGTGGCGCTGGGCCAGCGCAATCTGTGACGGCGCATGCCGCGCATGAGGCGGCGTGAACCGGGTTTTCATTGGGTGGAGTTGAGCGATGGCATTCCATGAAGTGCTTTTCCCGACCGATATTTCGCGCGGCAGCCAGGGTGGACCGGAGCGGCGCACCGACGTGGTGGTGCTTGGGTCCGGCCATGAGGAACGCAACGCGCGCTGGGCGGATTCGCGCCGTAGCTACAACGCCGGATATGGCGTGAAGTCGCTGAATGATCTCAACGCAGTGATTGCGTTTTTTGAGGAGCGGCGCGGGCGGTTGCATGGTTTCCGTTGGCGCGATCATACCGACGACAGGTCGTGTGCGCCGGGCGCGGATATATCGCCAGACGATCAAGTGCTCGGGCATGGCGATGGCGGGCGGGTAGGGTTTCAACTCATCAAGACGTATGGATCGGCGTTTGCGCCGTGGTCGCGGCTGATCCGCAAGCCGGTTGCTGGATCTGTGCGGGTGGCGGTGGATGGCGTGGAGATCGATGCGGAGCATTTCAGCGTTGATACGGCGTCCGGCGTGGTGACGTTCGATGGCGATCATGTGCCGGGTGACGGAGCTGTGGTGACGGCCGGATTCAGGTTCGATGTGCCGGTGCGTTTTGACACCGACCGACTGGAAATCAATCTGCAGGGCTTCCGTCACGGCGGCATTCCGCAGATCCCGATTGTCGAGCTGCGGCTTTGACGGCGGCGCGCGTAACAGGAGTATGCGGATATGAAGAGACTGCCGGAGGATTTGCAGGCGCATCTGCAAACTGGAGCTACAACGCTGTGCTGGTGCTGGCGGCTGACACGCGGCGACGGCGTGAAAATGGGCTTCACCGATCACGATCGCGATGTGGCGTTTGAGGGCGTGACATACGAGGCGGCCGCGGGTTTTTCGGCCAGTGAGATGCGCGACAGCATTGGTTTGAGCGTCGACAATCTGGAGGTCACGAGCGCGCTGTCATCCGATCGGTTGAGCGAGGCCGATCTGGCGGCGGGCCGCTATGACGATGCGCGCGTCGATATATTCCGCGTCAACTGGGCGGCGCCGGAACAGCGGGTGTTGATGCGTTCGGGCAGTTTGGGCGAAGTGCGGCGCGCGGGATTGAGCTTTACCGCCGAGGTGCGCGGGTTGGCGCACTATCTGCAGCAGCCGAAGGGGCGGCTATACCAGTTCACCTGCGATGCGGATGTGGGCGACGGTCGTTGCGGTGTTTCGCTGAGCGACAGCGCTTATCGCGGCGAGGGCGAGATTGTAGATGTGAGCAGCGCTCGGCTTTTCACCGTCAGCGGGCTTGAAGAATTTGCCGATGGCTGGTTTGCACGCGGCGCGTTGACGTTCACGTCCGGGGCAGCGGAAGGGCAAACCGTTGAAGTCCGCGCGCATACGCAGGCGGGTGAGGCGGTGCGCATTGAGCTATGGGCGCCGGCGCGCGGGCCGCTTGTTGCGGAGCAGACGTTTGTTGTGACGGCAGGTTGCGACAAGCATTGCACGACGTGTGCGGCGAAGTTCGGCAACGCGCCCAATTTCCGTGGCTTTCCGCATATGCCGGGCAATGACTTTCTTACCACCTTCGGGCGGCGCGGCGTCTAGGTCGGCTCGCTGACTAGACGACCTAAAACGCAAACAGCAATCAATCGGATCGATGCCATGACGGACGCGTCACCTGTGGTGGATGCAGCGGCGATCGTGCGCGCGGCGCGCGGCTGGATCGGCACGCCATATCACCATCAGGCCAGCGTGCGCGGTGTCGGGACGGACTGCCTTGGTCTGGTGCGCGGCGTGTGGCGCGAACTTTATGGCGCGGATGCGGAACGGCCGCCGCCATACAGCCGCGACTGGGCCGAGGGTGGTGGCGTGGAGACGATGTTGGAGGCGGCGGCCAGGCATATGCGTCCGGTGACGGATGGTGAGCGGGCGGCGGGGGACGTGGTTGTCTTTCGTATCCGGCCGGGCGCAGTGGCAAAGCACGCCGCGATACTTTCAAGTCCGATGGCGATGATCCACGCGATGGAAGGTGCAACGGTATGTGAGGTGCCGTTGTCGCGCTGGTGGCTGCGCCGGATGGCGGGCGTTTTTAGTTTTCCGCGAGGGGATGTCTGATGGCGACACTTGCACTTGCGGCCGCCGGTGCGGCTGTTGGCGGCGCTGTGCTGCCAGGCGGATTGACGCTGCTCGGCGCGACGATCACCGGCGCAACGCTTGGGTCGCAACTGGGTGCGGTTGCTGGCTCGGTGATAGATCAGGCGCTGTTGGGCGGCTCGGGCAGTACGCGGCACATTGAAGGGCCGCGTCTATCGGAGCTGCACATTACCGCTTCGACGGAGGGCGCTCCGGTGCCGCGCGTTTACGGGCGCGTGCGTCTGGGTGGGCAGGTGATATGGGCGAGCCCGTTCGAGGAGGAGATTGTTTCATCCTCAAGCGGTGGCGGTTCTGGCAAAGGCCTCGGCGGTGCATCGGCGCCTACAACGGTGACGACGCAATACCGCTATTATGCGAACTTCGCCGTGGCGCTGTGTGAAGGCGAAATTGCGGGCGTTGGGCGCGTGTGGGCGGATGGCGTTGAGCTGGATCGCGCGCAGGTGATGCACCGGGTTTATACCGGCAGCGAAACGCAGGATGCCGACAGCCTGATTGCGGCCTATGAGGGGGCTGCGACCGCTCCGGCATATCGCGGCGTTGCGTATGTGGTGTTTGAGCGTCTGGCGCTGGCGCCGTTCGGCAACCGCATGCCGCAGCTTTCGTTTGAAGTCTATCGTACGGTCGATGGCTTCAGCGACAGCATTCGCGCGGTGGTGATGATCCCCGGCTCGGGTGAGTTCGCCTATTCGCCGACGCCGGTGACGCAACTGGTGGGGCTTTCAACACAGCAGCCGGAGAACGTGCACTCACGCCAGGGCGGCACCGATTGGACCGTGTCCCTGGATCAGCTTGAAGAGACGCTGCCGAACGCAAAGCATGTGTCGCTGGTGGTGAGCTGGTTCGGCACTGATCTGCGCGCGGGCGAATGTCAGCTTGTGCCGGGCGTGGAGAACCGCGAGAAAATCACTAGCCCTTATGAATGGACAGTGGCGGGCCGCGCGCGCGCGAACGCATACATGGTGAGCCAGCGCGATGGGCGCGCGGCCTATGGCGGCACGCCGAGCGACCGCAGTGTGATCGATGCCATTCGCGATTTGAATAGTCGCGGCATCGGGGTGACGCTGAACCCGTTCATTCTGATGGATGTGCCTGCGGGGAATGCGCTGGCCAATCCCTATGGGGGCGGCAGTCAGCCGGCTTATCCGTGGCGCGGACGCATTACGGCGCATCCGGCAGCGGGCAGCATCGGCAGCGTCGATCAAACCGGTGCGGCGGGCGCGCAGATCGCAAGCTTCGTCGGCACGGCGCAGGTTGGCCATTTCGCCATTGTTGGCGATGCCGTCGTGTACAGCGGGCCGAATGAGTGGTCATTCCGGCGCATGATTTTGCACCATGCGTTTCTGGCCAAGGCGGCCGGTGGCGTTGACGCGTTTCTGCTGTGCAGCGAACTGCGCGGCTTGAGCTGGGTGCGTGACGGCGCGCAAAGCTATCCTTTTGTCGATGAGCTGATTGCGCTGGCCGCGGATGTGAAGACGGTGCTGCCGGATGTCAAGATCGTCTACGCGGCGGATTGGTCGGAATACTTCGGCCATCAACCGGCGGACGGCACGGGCGATGTGTTTTTTCACCTCGATCCGCTGTGGGCGTCGGATGCGATCGATGCGATTGGCATCGATGTTTACTGGCCGTTGGCGGACTGGCGCGACGGCCGCGAGCATCTCGATCTCATGGCGGGCGTGCGGTCGATTTATGACCACGCGTATTTGAGCGGCAACCTGCGCGCGGGCGAAGGCTTCGACTGGTATTACGCCTCGGCCGAAGATCGCGCGGCGCAGGTGCGCACGCCGATCAGTGATGGCTTGGGCAAGCCGTGGGTCTATCGCTACAAGGATATAAGGTCGTGGTGGCTCAATCGTCATTACAATCGGCCGGGTGGCGTTGAAGCGGCGCTGGCGACCGATTGGGTGCCGCAGTCGAAGCCGTTCTGGCTGATGGAGATTGGCTGCCCTGCTATCGACAAGGGTGCCAACCAGCCGAATGTGTTTGTCGATCCGAAAAGCTCCGAAACGGCGCTGCCGCATTTCTCGCTCGGCGCACGCGATGATTACATGCAGCGCTGTTTTCTGCGCGCCATGATCGAGGGCCTTGATCCGGATGCGGGCGGCTATCTTGATGGCGCGAACCCGGTTTCGGAAATCTACTGCGGGCGCATGGTCGATCTGGCGCGTGTCTATGTTTACACGTGGGATGCGCGGCCGCATCCGGCGTTTCCGAACGATATAGATGCGTGGGGCGACGGCGAGAACTGGGGCGTCGGTCACTGGTTGACGGGCCGCTTCGCCAGTGCGCCGCTGGCCGATACGGTTGCACGGCTGCTGGAGGATTATGGCTTCGATGCGCACGATGCGCGCGGCCTGACGGGGACCGTGCCGGGATATCTGATCGATCGCGTGATGGCGGCCCGCGATGCGTTGCAGCCGCTGGAGCTGGCATACTTTTTCGATACGCTGGAAACCGGCGGTGAGATCGTATTCCGGCATCGCGGTGCGACCGCTCCGGCAATCGATCTGGAACTGGATGATCTGGTCGAGGCAAAGCCAGACTCGGCATTGCTGGCGTTGACGCGCGGCCAGGAGACCGAACTGCCAGCGTCGGCAAAGCTGCGCTACATCGCGGCCGCGTCGGATTACAGCCAGGCGGTGGCGGAGGCGCGCAGGCTGACCGGCGCCAGCGGACGCGTGAGCCAGGCTGATCTGCCAATCGTGTTGGAGTCGCAGCAGGCGGATGCGATTGCGGAGACGTGGCTGTTTGAGGCCTGGGCGGCGCGCGAGCGGGCGAGTTTCAGTTTGCCGCCGAGCATGCTGGCGCTGGAGCCATCGGATGTGGTGCGCATTGGCGATGGCGTTGATGCGCGCGCGTTTCGTGTGACGGAGATTGGCGAGCGCGGTGTGCGCGAAGTGGAAGCACGCAGTGTCGATCCGGAGCTTTATGGCGCGCTTTCGGGACAGGAGCGGCCGACGCGGCCGGGTGTGCCGGTGGTGGCTGGTTCACCGCTGGTGGCGTTCATCGATCTGCCGCTGCTGCGTGGCGATGAGCCGCCCGCAGCGGGATATGTTGCGGCCAGGCAGACGCCGTGGCCGGGTGGCGTTGCGATCTACGCCTCGCCGGAAACAACAGGCTATACGCTGAAGACGCTGGCGAGTGCGCCGGCGACGATGGGCGTGACGCTCGACCCGTTGCCGGTGGGGCCGGAGGGGCGTCTCGATCATGCGGCAAGCGTGCGCGTGCAGGTGGAAGGCGAGCCGCTGACATCGGTGACGGCGCTACAACTGCTGGCGGGGCGTAATTTGGCGGCGATCCGCAACGGCGGTGGCGAGTGGGAGGTGCTGCAGTTCATGACTGCGACGCTGGTGGAGCCGGGCGTCTATCAGCTCGGCGGTCTGTTGCGCGGCCAAGGCGGAACCGAGTTTGCGATGCGCTCGGAGGTGGAGAGCGGCGCGCAGTTCGTGCTGCTCAATTCATCGGTGGCGCGCATCGATCTTTCAGCGTCGGAAATCCGCGCGCCCTATTCATGGCGCTATGGGCCATCGATCCGGGATATAGGGGATGAGACGTATCGGACCACGACATACAGCTTCGCGGGATTGGGGCTGAAGCCGCTATCGCCGGTGCATGTGCGTGCACGGCGCGATGATGGCGATGTGTACTTGAGCTGGATACGGCGCACGCGTATCGGCGGCGATAACTGGGAAGCGCCGGAAGTACCGCTGAGCGAAGACAGCGAGCGCTATGAGGTGGACGTGCTGGATGGCGGTGTGGTGGTGCGGACGTTAACGAGCGACGTGCCAACGGCGATCTATACGGCTGAGCAGCAGGTGGCTGATTTTGGTGGTGCGCAGGAGGCGTATCAGGTGCGTGTCTATCAGCTGTCAGCGAGTTACGGGCGCGGCACGGGACGCGCGGCGTTGGTGTAACGCGACGCAATTGCAGCTGCGTGCGATAGCCGGGAAGATGTGCGTGCCCGGCGCAGATTAAGGGTATCCGATAGTGCTTGAACAGCCGCCGTGGTTGGCCGCCGCGTGGGCGGAGCTTGGCCAGCGCGAAGTGCGCGGCAGTGCGGATAACGCCCGCATTCGTGCGTTATTTCGCGAGGTCGGACATCCCGCTATCCTGCATGACGAAGTGGCGTGGTGCGCGGCATTTGTTGGTGCATGTCTGGAACGGGGTGGGCTGGCGTCGACGCGTTCGCTGATGGCGCGTTCATATCTGCGTTGGGGCGATGATGTGTCCGCCGGCCGTATCGGCGCTGTCGCGGTGTTGAGCCGCGGGCGCGATCCAGCGGCGGGTCATGTCGGCTTTCTGATGGGTGAAACGCCGACGCATGTCGTGCTGTTGGGCGGCAATCAGGGCGATGCGGTGAGCGTGGCCGCGTATCCGAAAACGCGATTGCTCGGGTTGCGATGGCCAGCGGCGGCGGCAGCGAAAAGCGCTGGGCGAAAAGAGGCCGGCACGCGTGCGGCAGGCGATGCGCTGTTCGACGAAGCGCTGGCGCACGTGCTGGAGATGGAAGGTGGCTACACCGACGATCCGCATGATCCCGGTGGGCCGACCAACAGAGGCATAACTCTGGCAACCTATGCGGCGTGGCAGGGTGTGCGGCTGAATGCGGCGACGCGGTCGGGGCTGAAGGCTGAGTTGCGCCGGATCGGTGCGGATGTCGTGCGCGACATCTATTTCGCGCGCTACTGGAGCCTGGCCCATTGCAGCGAGATGGCGCCGGCGCTGGCGTTTTTCCACTTCGATGCTGCGGTGAACCACGGCGTGACCGGCGCGATGCGTCTTTTGCAACGCGCGGTCGGGACGGATGTGGATGGCGAGATCGGCCCCAATACCCGGGCAGCGATTGGACGGCTGTCGGTTGAGCAGTGCCTTGAGCGCTACGCCGAGGTGCGCCGTGCGCGGTATCGCGCGCTGCCGCATTTCTGGCGCTTCGGCCGCGGGTGGCTGCGCCGTGTGGATACGACGCTGGCGCGTGCGCGCAAGGTTGTGCGCGCTGGAGCGGGAGCGCAGCAGGCAACGGATCAGGTGCAGGAGAAAGAGATGTCGAGCATGAATGAAAGTGTGCGGATGCAGGAACAGTCGGGGCCGGTACAGCAGCAGGAGAGCACGACGAAATGGTGGGGGCAGTCGATCACCATCTGGGGTGCGATGATTACAGCGCTTTCGACCGTGCTGCCTGCGATCGGCCCGGCATTCGGCGTTGATATCACGGGCGATCTGGTGCGCGAGGCAGGTGAAGGCATTGTGCTGACGGTGCAGGCGGTGGGCGGCCTCATCGGCACGCTGATGACGATTTACGGCCGCATGCGTGCATCGACAGGACTTACGCAGCGCAGCATGCAGATGAAACTCTAACGTGACGGAAGCGCTGCATGCTCGCGTGTTGTGCTTCGCCATTCATGATGGGTTCAGCGGCGGCGGAATATCCGATGTGCAGGCCATTCATCTCCATTGTTCACATCATGATTGTAATGCGCATCGTTATTTTGTCGCTGCTGCTCGCTGTCGTCGCGCAATCAGCGACCGCAACTGATTGCTATCCGGATTGGTCGGACGCTGCTCCGATCGTGCATCGGGAAAAACTGGCGACGGTCGAGGCGTTGTCAGCGGGAGCCGCCGCGCATATGCCGGGCGATATTGTGCGAACGACGCTTTGTGTCGAGAACGGCATATTCGTCTATCGGCTGCTGGTGCGCGAAGCCGGGGGCAGGCTGGTGAACCATACTGTGGACGCGCGACAACCATTTGCGCGCTGAATAGTTCGCTTCCGTATCGCGGCTGGATTATGATCACGCAATGGTCTGATCACGCCGCGGAACGGGAGAAGCGAATGTCGTACGTCGATGGGTTTGTGCTGGCAGTGCCGGAAAAAAATCTGGCGGAATATCGCAAGATTGCGCGCAAGGCTGGCAAGATCTGGCTGGAACACGGCGCACTGGAATTTCGCGAGTGCGTGGCCGATGATGTGAAGCCGGGCAAGCAGACGTCGTTTCCGCAGAGCGTGAAGCTGAAGCCGGGCGAGGTCGTGGTGTTTTCCTATATCGTCTACAAGAACCGCGCGCAGCGTGACCGGGTGAATGCCAAGGTGATGGCCGATCCGCGTCTGAAGACGATGATGGAAGGCAAGGATATGCCGTTTGACGGCAAGCGCATGATCTATGGCGGATTTAAGACGCTGGTGGCGCTGGCCTAGGATCTGCTTGCCTGAATGCCGGATTTGCACCCTGCGTGTGCGGGGGATGCGGTGTGCCGTTGAGGCCGTCGGCAGGGGCCGCGCTGCGCACTAGGCTGAATCGCCCACTGCCGTTATAGTCCCCGCCGAATTTGAGGTTTTGGACGGGGGAGCCTGTGCGCGTCCTGGTAGTTGAGGATGACAAGGATCTGAACCGGCAGCTCGTGTCAGCGCTGGGCGATGCGGGATATGCCGTTGATACGGCGTTCGACGGCGAGGAGGGCTACTTCCTTGGCGATACCGAGCCGTATGACATCGTCATCCTCGATATCGGTCTGCCGAAGATGGATGGCATTTCGATTCTTGAGCAGTGGCGCCGTTCCGATCGCAAGATGCCGGTGATCCTGCTGACGGCCCGCGACCGCTGGAGCGACAAGGTCCAGGGCATGGATGCGGGCGCCGACGATTACGTCGCCAAACCGTTCCATATGGAAGAGCTGCTGGCGCGTGTGCGGGCGCAGGTACGGCGCGCATCAGGCCATGCCAAGAGCGAAATCGAGTGTGGGCCGTTGCGGCTGGACACCAAGTCGGCGCGCGTTACCTGCAATGGTCAGCAGATCAAGCTGACGTCGCATGAGTATCGGCTGCTGGCCTACATGATGCACCACAATGGTCGCGTGGTTTCGCGCACCGAGCTGGTTGAGCATCTGTATGAGCAGGACTTCGATCGCGATTCAAATACCATCGAAGTGTTCATCGGGCGGTTGCGCAAAAAGATCCCGGTGGATGTGATCGAAACCGTGCGTGGCCTCGGATATCGCCTGAGCGAAAATCCGGCTCCGACGGCCTGATGAGATTGCCTCGCCCGCAAGTGGAGCTGTGAGGGAATGCGGTTTAATTCGCTGGCATTCCGTCTTTTCGCGACCGCGGCGGCCTGGACGCTGCTGGTGCTGCCGATTGCCGGCTTCATCATCTATCAGCTGTATCGCGATGACGTGCAGGCGAGCTTCGACGGCCAGCTTCTGAAGCTGGTGAATGCGATCACGGTCGACAGTATGGGCAGCGCGGCTCAGGAGGCGCATCCGCTGCCGCCGAGCAATCTTTATGAGCCGCTGTTTGAGGTGACGCATTCGGGCTGGTACTGGCAGATCACGCCATTGCAGCCAGCCAGCGGCCGCAAGCTGGTTTCGCCATCGCTGGCGACCTGGACTTTGCCGTCGCCGGCCGCGAAATCGGTTGTGCCGGATCTTTCCGGTGCGCGCTGGCTGAACGCAAAGGGACCGAAGGGAGAGCCGCTGCGGTTGGTGGAGGTGATCGACTCGCTGGGCCATGAGCCGGGCAAGCCGCGCTATTCGATTGTTGTGGCGGGTCCGCAGGATTGGCTGGATCACCTTGTTTCGAATTTCCGCTATCGACTGACGACCGCGCTGGCTCTGGCGGGGCTGGGTCTGGTGGCGGTGACGCTGTTTCAGGTGCGCTTTGGCCTGCTGCCGCTGCGCCAGATTGAAGGCGGTCTGGCGGCGATCCGATCGGGGGCGGCGTCGACGCTGGATGGCGATCTGCCCGCCGAAATTGAGCCGCTGCAGTCGGAGCTGAACGCGCTGATCCGTTCCAATCAGGCGATTGTCGACCGGGCGCGTACCCAGGTGGGCAATCTGGCCCATGCACTGAAAACGCCACTGGCGGTGATCGCCAATGAGGCGCGTACCGACAAGACCGGCCTCGGTGACAAGGTCATCGAGCAAGCCGAAATCATGAAGGATTCGGTGACGCGCTATCTCGACCGGGCCCGCATGGCGGCGCGGGCCGGTGTGATCGGGCGGGTCACCCAGGTGGGGCCGGTGGTGGAGCCTCTGGTGCGGGTGCTGCAGAAGATCCACCAGGACAAGGGCGTCGTCGTCACGGTCGATTGCCCCGCCGACGCGCGTTTTTCGGGCGAGAAGCAGGATCTGGAGGAGATGCTCGGCAACCTGCTGGATAACGCCTGCAAGTGGTCGCGGCGCGATGTGGTGTTGAAGGTGGAGGCGCCGGCGACGACCAGCCGGGCCAAAAACCGACGGCTGTTGATTACGGTGGCGGATGATGGGCCGGGGCTGACCGAAGAGGAGCGCAAGCGGATCGGCAAGCGCGGGTTGCGGCTGGATGAGACCAAGCCGGGATCCGGGTTGGGGCTTTCAATCGTGCTGGAGCTTGCCAACTCGTATGGTGGCACCTGCGAACTGGCGCGCGCCCCGCAGGGTGGTTTACAGGTGCGGCTGAACCTGCCGGCGGCCTAGCCGCAGTCTGGAATGCAACCATCGGACGGCTGGAAACCCCTCGATTAGGGAAAACTATCAACAGTTTGGTTCGCCCAATTCGGGCCTGCTTTCAGCCATGTCGGCTGCACAATCTTTGGCTAATCGGCTACACTGTTGTCAGAAAGCACGGTGCGTTGCAGCCTAGGGCGCACGCTGGGGAGACGATAAAAATGGCGAATGCCGCTGATGGTGCCGTGACATACGGTGTCCGCAAAGCGCCGCTGATTGTAGCGCTGGTGATGCCGCTTATGCTGACGGCGTGTGGGCCGGAGGGCCCGAGCAAGGCCGATACCGGCATGATCGTTGGTGCTGCGGCGGGCGGTATTCTGGGCAATCAGGTAGGCAAGGGCTCGGGCAATGTTCTGGCGACGGTTGCTGGCGCCGTGGTTGGCGGCATCGTCGGCAGCGAGATCGGCCGCTCAATGGACGAGCAAGACCGTTATCTGGCCGGACAGGCGGAATTGGCGGCGCTGGAAGAGGGCGAATCGGACCGCCCCCGCCGCTGGCGTAATCCAGACAACGGCCGCTATGGCGATATCGTGCCGAGCCGTCCTTACAAGCGTCAGGGACTGGATTGCCGCGATTATACGCACACGATCTTTATCGATGGGCGTCCGCGGGATATGCGGGGCACCGCCTGCCGCAATCGCGACGGCACGTGGAGCAACGTGGTCGGCTGAGAGCCGCGATTTACTGGCGCTGACCTTGAGATGACGCAAATGTGTGCGGGGTTCGACTTGAGATTAATCAAGTCCCCGCGCGCTTGTGTTTCGGGGCCGGCGCAACGTTGCGCATGAGGATCGCGCATAAAACCGCTGTATGGCGTAGTATTCCCTGAAAACCCTACTGAAATAGTCATATTATCTTGCGCTGCGGCAGAAATATTGCCGCGCCTTGCGACACTTGTAACTTCCGGCCATGGGCCCTATTCCAGCCTCGCGGTGGCGGTTGGATGGCGGCATGGTGCTGTGGATTCTATTTGCGATGTTGGCGGCGGCCGTCGTCTGGGCGGTCACCCGGCCATTGCTGGCACGCAGCGCTGCCGATCCCGCAGCCGATAGCGAGCTTGCGGTCTATCGCGATCAGCTTGCCGAGATCGAGACCGAGCGGGCGCAGGGCCTGCTGGGCGAATCTGAAGCTGAAGGCGCGCGTGTCGAACTTGCACGTCGATTGATCCGTCGTTCCGAAGAAGCCAACAAGCTTGCCGGATATGGCGCCGCAAGAACCAGCGCGGCACGCAAGGCAGTGCTTTACCTCGGATCAGCGCTGCCGGTGATCGGCATTGCGATCTATCTCGGCGTCGGTTCCCCTCAGCTTCCCGGGCGTCCCTACGGCTTTCGCATGGACGTGCCGGTTGAGCAGGCGACGGCGTCCGATCTGGTTGCGCGGGTGGAAGAACATCTGCGCGCCAATCCGGAAGACGGTCGCGGCTGGGATGTGCTGGCGCCGGTATATCTGCGGCTGGGGCGTTTCAATCAGGCGGTGGATGCGTTTCAGCGCGCCAACCAGCTGTTGGGAGATTCGCCAGGGCGGGTTGCAGGTTACGCGCGCGCTCTGATCATGGCGCAGAATGGCGTCGTCAGCGAGCCGGTGCGCCAGGCCTATGAGCGCCTGAAAGAGCTTGATCCCAAGGCGATGGAAGCTGATGTCTGGCTGGCGATCGGGCGCGAGCAGGACGGCGACAAGAAGGGCGCCGAGGCGGAATTCCGTCGCTTGCTGGCGACGGCTGAAGATCCCTGGAAAACGGTGCTGACAACACGGCTTGAGCAGATGGCGGCTCAACAACAGGCCGGCGCGGGGGCGGCTGGAGCTGCAGCGCGGACAGAGCGGGCGGCGTCTGGAGGGGAAACAGCGGGGCCGGCAGACGGTGCCGCGCCCTCCGCCACCGTCGATGCCAATGAAATCGCGGCGCTCGATCCGGCGCAGCGTGCGCAGCGCATCGCGCAGATGGTGCAAGGCCTGGCCGCGCGCCTGAAGGAAAATGGCAGCGATCTGGATGGTTGGAAGCGGCTGGTGCGCTCCTATGTTGTTCTGGGTCAGCGCAACGACGCGCAGGCGGCATTGACCGATGCGCGGTCGAACTTCGCGACTGATCGGCAGGCGCTGACGGAGCTGAATGAGCTGGCTCAGACGCTGGAGCTTGGCTCATGAGAGAGGCGACAGGGAAAACGGCATGACGCGGAAGCAGCGGCGCGGAGTTCTGATTGGTGTCGGCGTGGCGGTGCTGATGGTTGCCGTTGGCCTGGTGCTGTTCGCGTTGCGCGATGCGATCGTATTTTTCCATACGCCGAGCGATCTGGCGGAGAAGCCGATCGAGATCGGTCAGCGTTTCCGGCTCGGCGGCCTGGTGGCGGCGGGCTCGGTGAAGCGCGGCGAAGGCACCAAGGTGAACTTTGCGGTGACGGATACGCTTGAAACCGTGCCGGTGGTCTATGAAGGTGTGCTGCCGGACCTGTTCCGTGAGGGGCAGGGTGTCATCACGGAAGGCAAGATGGACGAGGCGGGGACATTCATCGCCGACTCCGTTTTGGCCAAGCACGATGAAAATTACATGCCGCCCGAAGTTGCCAAGGCGCTGGAGGCCAAGGGCGTCAAACTGGGTGAGGGTGCCAAGCACCCTGAAAACGTCAAGCCGTAGCAAAGCGGCATACGAAGCGCTTCGTTGCGCACAAGGGAGCAGGAAATGGTCGTTGAGCTTGGCCACTTTGCGCTGGTGCTGGCGCTGCTGGTTGCCATCTTCCAGATGCTGGTGCCCTTTTATGGCTCGCGTGTCGGCGACGATCGCATGATGGCGGTGGCTGACCCCGCTGCGATTTGTCAGCTCGGCCTGCTCTCGCTCGCGTTTCTCTGTCTGACGATCGCGTATGTTTCGTCGGACTTCTCGGTTGCCAACGTCGTCGCGAATTCGCATTCGACCAAGCCGCTGATCTATCGCATCTCCGGCGTGTGGGGAAACCATGAAGGCTCGATGCTTTTGTGGGTGCTCATTCTGGCGCTGTTCGGCGCGGCGGTGGCTGCATTCGGCCGCAATCTGCCGGCGAGCCTGAAAGCCAATGTGCTGAGCGTGCAGGCGTCAATCGCCGTGGCGTTCATGCTATTCATTCTGCTGACGTCGAACCCGTTCCTGCGCCTCGATCCGCCGCCCGCCGACGGCAACGGCCTCAATCCGATCCTGCAGGATCCGGCGCTCGCATTCCATCCGCCGTTCCTTTACGCGGGCTATGTCGGTTTCTCGATCGCGTATTCATTTGCGGTGGCGGCGCTGATCGACGGGCGCATCGATGCTGCCTGGGCGCGCTGGGTGCGACCGTGGACGCTGGCGGCATGGATGTTCCTGACGCTCGGTATCGCGATGGGTTCCTGGTGGGCCTATTACGAACTCGGCTGGGGCGGCTGGTGGTTCTGGGACCCGGTGGAAAACGCGTCGTTCATGCCCTGGCTGGCGGGCACCGCGCTGCTGCATTCGGCGCTGGTGATGGAAAAGCGCGACGCGCTGAAAGTGTGGACGGTGCTGCTGGCCATCCTGACGTTCTCGCTGTCGCTGATGGGCACGTTCCTTGTGCGCTCGGGCATCCTGACGTCGGTGCATGCGTTTGCGGTTGATCCGCAGCGCGGCGTGTTCGTGCTGGCGATCATGGCGCTGTTCACCGGCGGCGGTCTGGCGATGTTCGCGCTGCGCGCCAGCGATCTGCGCCAGGGCGGTATTTTCGCGCCGATCAGCCGCGAAGGCAGTCTCGTCCTCAACAACATCCTGCTGACCACGGCGTGTGCAACGGTATTCATCGGCACGCTGTATCCGCTGGCGCTGGAATCGCTGACCGGCGCAAAAATTTCCGTCGGCGCGCCGTACTTCGACTGGACGTTCGGGCCGCTGATGGTGCCGCTGCTGATGGCGTTGCCGTTCGGGCCGCTGCTGGCGTGGAAGCGCGGCGATATTCTGGGCGCAGCGCAACGGCTGATGGTTGCGCTGCTTATCGCCGTTGTGGTGATGGCGGCAACGCTGGCCGTTATGCAGCGCGGGCCGTGGCTGGCGCCGTTCGGCGTGGCGCTGGGCGTGTTCGTGATGCTGGGCGCGATTTCGGAGATCGTCTGGCGCATCCGTCTCGGTGACGTGCCGTTCGGCGATGCGATGCGGCGGCTGGTCAATCTGCCCCGGTCCGCATTTGGTACGGCGCTGGCGCACTTCGGCGTCGGCATGCTGGTTGTCGGCGTGGTTGCGACGAGCGCTTACCGGCAGGAAAAGATCCTGGTGATGAAGGCCGGCGAGACAACGTCCATCGCCGGCTATGAGGTCACATTCCGGGGCGTCGCGCCGCGGACTGGCCCCAACTACCGCGAAGAAGTGGCAATGTTCGACGCCTATCGTGGCGGCACTCTGGTGAGCCACCTGGAGCCTGCGCGACGCGTCTACGATATGCCGCCGGAGCCGACGACCGAGGCCGGTATCCACGCAGGCTGGCGCGGCGATCTTTATGTGGTGCTGGGCGATACGCAGCAGGCCGGCGGGCACGCGATCCGGATCTATTTCAATCCGATGGTGCGATTCATCTGGCTGGGCGCGGTGGTGATGTTCATCGCCGGTGCTGTCTCGCTGTCTGATCGGCGACTGCGTGTCGGTGCGCCCGGAAGGGCTCGACGGGCGGTTGCTGCTGCCGCGCCCGCCGAGTGATGCAGGTTCATGGGACGCAACGCATGATGCTGCAACACATCGGCAAATTGGCGAACCGGTTTGCGGTTGGCGCGCGGCGCTCGGTGCTGGCCTCTGCCGGCATACTGCTGCTGGCAACCTCTGCCATGGCGGTACAGCCGGACGAAATTCTGGCCGATCCGGCGCTTGAAGCGCGCGCGCGCGCGATCTCGGCAGAGCTGCGCTGTCTCGTGTGTCAGAACCAGTCCATCGATGACAGCAACGCGCCACTCGCGCGTGATCTGCGCGTGCTGGTGCGTGAACGCCTGCAGACGGGCGAGACGGACGCGCAGGTGCTCCAGTTCATCGAAGATCGCTATGGCGAGTTTGTGCTGCTGCGTCCGCCGCTGAACCTGAGCACGCTGCTGCTGTGGCTGGCGCCGATACTGGCGCTGGTGCTGGCGGTGTGGACGACGGCGCGGGCGTGGCGCCGCCGTCAGGATCAGATTGCTGTGGTCGACGAAGCCCCGGCGCGGCAAACGCCACTGACGCGGGATGAAGAACGCAAGCTGCAAGAACTGCTCAAGCAGCAAGGCGGCGCGTCGTCGACATCGACCGATCAGAAGTAAGCATCCGCGAGACCGGTGAGGCGCAAAGATAGTTGGTGCAGCGTTCGCCGCTTGAGCCTTTCAGCGTTTCGTTGAATCGCAGAAAGGTCCTTGTCGGAAAACTGGTTCCCACTTTTGCGGACGCACTCTAAGGCTTGCCCTGTCCCGAACTGGTGCGTGCGCTGGGAATTTTTCCGGTGACGATTTCGCTCTCGCCCGCCAGCGCATCCAGCAGTGAATAGCTAGCGAAGCCGGTGGGTGGCATCTGCGATGCGCGCTCGAAAGCCATGATCGCGGTGCGGAGCTGCGGGCCATAGACGCCGTCGCGCGGTCCCATGTAGAGCCCCCGCTGAGCGAGAAGTTCCTGCAACCGGGAAATGTCCTTGTGGCTGCTGACCGTATCGGCGGCAATGAACGCCGTCAGCGATTTATCAAACGATTGCGCATTGACGCCCGTGTTGGCGACGTCGTCAGCCTTGAAGCGATGCAGGACTTCACCGTTGAGCATGATGACTTTCGACTGCACGTAGGTGCCGACATTGATGCCGACGATCTCCGGCCCGTTCGCGCCTTCCATCAACAGCGGGGAACCGGAAGACGCTGCGCCGGTATCGCAGGTGTGCAGCAGAAGCTGATCGGAGTTGGTGAAGTCGCGTCGGATTGTTTTCCAGTCCGCATCGTCGAACGAGCGCCGCACCAGACAGCCGGAGTTGAGCATCGGCTGCCATTTCGGCAGGTCACGATGAAACGCGGTGTTGAAAACACGTCCCGATGTCGACAGCTTCATCACCTCATCAACCGGCTTGGAAGTGACGGTGAATGTGCCCTTGCTGCAGGCGGGCTGCTCCAGACGCACGAAGGCCCAGTCGCGCGTTGCGTCGATGGGTGGATGAACATTGAGCCGCGTCGAGCCGGCAAACACGTTGGCTTCCGCAGCACCGCTTTTGGCGCCGGCTATGGCGTATTTCCGACTTGTTCCGTGCAGGCGGAACGACAAATCGGTGAGCTGCAGAGGCTTTTGTCCGGCCGTGCGGTAGAGGCAATGCGCGGCGGTGCCGATGACGTCCGGTGCAACACAGAAGGCCGTGCAAACCGAGTTGAAGGTCGAATCGAAAAACAGGCCCAGCCGATCGCCGACATGCTGCATAGACTTTGGCAACGGAACGCGATCGTCGCGGCCAAAAACCGAGGCTGTCGCCTGCGGGCCCATCAGCGCCAATCCTGCCAACATGGCCAGCGTGAGCATGGCGGGCAGGAAGTTCTGGGCAGGCCGCCGGTCGGAGGCGAGTGGAAAACGCTTCATACGCAATGCCTCGGCTGAGGGGCTGGGTAAACGCCCCCTTTATTACGAAGTGTTAAGGCAATCGAAAGGCTGCCGTAATCCCGGCTCCTCTAGGTCTAGAGCTGACGAAGGAATGTCACGCATCAAGAATGGAGGTTCGTCCGCATGCCAACCCATCCCAGCTCGCCCGAAGCCGTAGCAAAGAGCGGGCCAACAAAAACGTTTGCACGCGATTTGCGCCGGACAGCCGCTGCTGCGGTTCTCGGTGCCGGACTGGTGGGCTTCGGCCTTGCCCAGTACGCGCCGCCGGCCGTCGCCCAGTTCAACTCCGGCGCTCAGCAGCCGTCGTTCGCCGACATCGTCGAGCGCGTTAAGCCTGCTGTTGTCTCGATTTCGACCACCAACGAAGTCAAGGTTGCCGACCGCAGTGGCGGCCCCGGCGGCAACAAGTTCGAGGGTATTCCGGGGCTTCCCGACGATCACCCGCTGAACGAGTTCTTCAAGAATATGCCCGGTGGCCAGGGTGGCCAGGGCGGTCCGATGCAGCAGCGTCCGCGCCAGGCAGCCGGTTCTGGCTTCGTTGTCTCGCCGGATGGCTACATCGTAACCAATAATCACGTTGTTGATGGCGCAACCAAAGTAAAGGTGAGCTTCGACGACCAGGAAGAGTTGGATGCCAAGATCGTTGGCACCGACCCGCGCACCGACATTGCGCTGCTGAAGATCGAGCCGACGAAGCCGTTGACGGCGGTGAAGCTGGCTGAAAAGAACCCGCGCGTTGGCGAATGGGTTGTTGCGGTTGGCAATCCGTTCGGTCTTGGCGGTACGGTGACTGCCGGTATCGTTTCGGCGCAGGCCCGTAACATCGGCGGCCCGTACGACTACATGCAGATCGACGCTGCCGTGAACCACGGTAACTCGGGCGGCCCGACCTTCAACATGGAGGGTGAAGTGGTTGGTGTGAACACCGCCATCTACAGCCCCACGGGTGGTAACGTCGGTATCGCATTCGCTGTGCCTTCCGACACTGTCAGCCGTGTGATCGGACAGCTCCAGAAGGGCGGCAAGGTTAGCCGCGGCTGGCTGGGCGTGAAGATCCAGAACATCGACAAGGATCTGGCCGGTAGCCTTGGCCTGAAGGATGCGAAGGGCGCCATCATCAGCGAAGTGATGAAGGATGGTCCGGCTGCGGATGCTGGTCTCAAGGTTGAGGACGCGATCCTGTCGGTCAACAACGAAGAAATCGACGACAGCCGCGATCTGGCCCGTACGATTGCTGACCTGCCTGCAAAGGAAACCGTCGACATCAAGGTGTGGCGCGACAAGGGCGAGAAGGTGCTGAAGGTAAAGCTTGGCACCTACCCGAACTCGGCCGCTGACACCGAAGAAGAGCCGGAAACGCCGAAGCAGGAAGATCTGAGCGGCAACATCGACCTGAAGCAGCTTGGCCTCAGCATCAAGGCTGGCCAGGGTAAGGATGGCGGAGTTGTTATCTCGGAAGTCGATCCGAACTCGGACGCTGCACTGAAGGGCATCAAGGAAGGCGACATCGTGCTCCGCGCTGCCAACGAATCCGTCAAGACGCCGGAGGATGTTGCCAAGGCAGTGAAGAAGGCACAGGACGATGGTCTGCCGGCAGTGATGTTCCACATCAAGAAGGGTGGCGATCAGACGATCCTGGTTGCTGTCCCACTCAAGAAGGGCTGAGCCGTAACCCACGGCGGCTGAAGCCAAAGGCGGTCTGCACCTTCTCCCGTGCGGGCCGCCTTAATGTTTTAGGGTGGCGCCATCGCGCCGCTTCAAGGAAAATACGAATCAAAGCAGCGGCCAGCAATTACGGGCGGTGAGAAAATGCACGTGCTAGTGGTCGAAGATGATCGCGAAACAGCCCATTTTCTGCAGAAGGCACTGAAGGAAAGCGGCCACGCGGCGGACCTTGCTGGCGATGGCGAAACCGGCCAGTCGCTGGCCGAGCAGGGCGCCTATGACGTGCTGATCGTCGATCGCATGCTGCCGCGCCTGGACGGCCTTTCAATGATCAGGGAGCTGCGCAACAGGGGTGTGCGCACGCCGGTTCTCATACTTTCGGCGCTGGGTGAGGTTGACGATCGCGTCAAGGGCCTGCGCGCTGGCGGCGACGATTATCTCACCAAGCCCTATGCCTATTCCGAACTGCTTGCGCGCGTTGAAGCGCTGGCGCGCCGCGCCGTGCCGGAGGAGCAGGAAACGCGCTATGTGGTCGATGGTCTGGTGCTCGACCGCCTGTCGCATCGCGTGACGCGCGATGGCGAAGCGATCCAGTTGCAGCCGCGTGAATATCGCCTGCTGGAATATCTGATGAAGCATGCCGGGCAGGTGGTAACGCGCACCATGCTGCTGGAACACGTATGGGACTATCACTTCGATCCACAAACCAACGTGATCGACGTGCACGTTTCGCGCCTGCGGGCGAAAATCGACAAAAACTTCGAAAAGCCTCTTCTGCATACCGTGCGTGGGGCAGGATACACGATCCGTGATGGCCCTGCCTGACCGCATCTCCCGCGCCCTGTCGACAACGGCGTTCCGCGTTGCCGCCATAACGGTGGCGGTTTACCTGGTTTTCTCCGGTACCGTTATCGGGCTGCTGCTGTGGCAGTCGAACCGCGTGCTGACGGAGCAGGTGCTGGTGACGCTGGGTGCGGAAGCCGACCTGCTGAAAGCCGAAGCACAAAGCGGCGATCGCGATGCGATTGTCCGCGCGGTCGCGACGCGTAGCCGGGCGGGTGGTCCGGGGCTTTATTTTCTGGCTGACCGCACGGGCCGAAAGCTGGCTGGAAACCTGAGCCGGTTGCCGCCGGAGATCGCCGCGCATCCCACCGGTGGCGTATTCCGCTATTCCGCTGATGCGGAAGACGGCAGTGGCGATCGTCTCGCGGTTGCCATTCCGGTTGATATCGGTGCTGGCGCGCAGCTGATCGTCGGCCGCGATGTCGATGAGCAGCGCCGCTTCGCCGGTGAAATGGGTACGATGTATTTTCTGGCGCTCGGCATTCTTACGCTGGGCGGATTGCTGGCCGGTTTTGCCGCCAGTCGCATTGCGCTGAAGCGCGTGGAAACGATCAACACCGCAGCGCGCTCGATCATGGCCGGTGATATGTCCCGCCGCATAGCTGTGAGCGGGACGGGCGATGAATATGATGGTCTGGCCACAAACCTCAACGCGATGCTGGAGCGCATCGAAGCGCTGATGAATGGTCTGCGCGAAGTCTCAGATAACATCGCCCACGATCTGAAGACTCCGCTGACACGGCTACGCAACTCCGCTGAAGCCGCATTGCGCGAGCGCGGAGAGGATGCCTATCGGGATGGTCTGGAGCACACCATCGAGAAGGCCGACGAACTCATCAAGACCTTCAACAGCCTGCTGCTGGTGGCGAAGCTTGAGGCGGGCGCGCTCGACGAGAATGCCGAGCGTTTTGCCGTCGGGCATGTCGTGAGCGATGTCGCGGAGCTGTATGAGCCCGTAGCTGAAGAGCGCGGGATGGGGCTTGGCGTTGCGATTGCCGCCGACCCAGAAATCCACGGCAACCGGCAGCTTGTGGTGCAGGCGGTGGCGAACCTGATCGAGAATGCCATCAAGTATTCCGGCGGTCCGGTCGGTGGTGGCACACAGATCGACATTGGGCTCAATGATCTTCCCGAGGCGGTTGAGATTTGCGTGGCCGACAACGGGCCTGGCATTGCGCCGGAGGACCGCGAGCGGGTGCTGAAGCGCTTTGTGCGGCTGGAGAAGAGCCGTACCGAGCCCGGCACCGGTTTGGGTCTGAGCCTGGTGCAGGCGGTGGCGCGGCTGCATGGCGGATCGGTGCGGCTTGAGGACAATCAGCCGGGCCTGCGTGTTGTTCTGACGCTTCCGAAGCGCGCCTAGGACCGCTAAACACGGGGGAAGGAAATATCCCGGGTTTAGTGAGGTTAGATGGCCGACCAGCAGACACCAGACCATGCTCCGCTGATGGCGCGCCTCCAAGTGGCACCGGTTGCAGGCGATGAAACGCGCGCCACCGACGCGATGGCGGTGCTGAAGCAGCATGCGGAGCAGGCAGGCGTGCTGCCGTCGTTGCAGGAAGCGTTGCGTACTTCGGGCGCTGAAGCGTTGCTGGCCGGGATATTTGCAGGCTCACCCTATCTGACCGCGCTCATCGATCGCGATCCGGCGCGTCTGGTGCGCCTGCTTTCGACCGTGCCGGAGCAGCGCATGGCGGAGTTGGGGGCAGAATTGCAGGCGGCGACGGACGCTGCTGGCGATCGCGCTGCGGTTCTCAAAGCGCTGCGCGTTTACAAGAACGAGGTTGCGCTGCTGACGGCGCTCGCAGATCTTGGCGGCGTCTGGAATGTCACCGAAGTTACCAGCGCGCTGACCCGATGCGCGGACGCAACGCTTGCCGGTGCCATTTCGTGGTTGTTCCGTGAGGCGGCAAAGCGCGGCCAGTGGCAGCCGAACGCTGATGGCAGCATTTCGCCGGACGGCTACATCGTGTTGGCCATGGGCAAGTATGGTGCTGGCGAGCTCAACTATTCCAGCGATATTGATCTGATCGTTTTTTACGATCCCGATCGCGCGCATCTGGCGCCGGGCGTTGAAGCGCCGGGCTTCTTCGTGCGTTTGACGCGTGATCTGGTGCAGCTCATGTCGGAGCGCACTGGCGATGGCTATGTGTTCCGCACCGATCTGCGTTTGCGGCCCGATGCCGGTGCCACTCAGCTCGCGCTCTCAACCGGCGCGGCGCTGATCTACTATGAAAGCTTCGGCCAGAACTGGGAGCGGGCAGCGCTTATCAAGGCGCGTGCCTGCGCGGCTGACATACAAGCGGGCGAAGCGGTGTTGCAGGAACTGGCGCCGTTCGTGTGGCGCAAGTATCTCGATTATGCCGCCATCGCCGACGTGCACGCGATGAAACGGCAGATCTTTGCCCATCGCGGGTTCGGCCAGATTGCCGTTGCCGGACACAACGTGAAGCTGGGGCGTGGCGGCATTCGCGAGATCGAATTCTTCGTGCAGACGCAGCAGTTGATCGCGGGCGGGCGGCAGCCGGATCTGCGTACGCGCCGAACGTTGGATGCGATGCAGCGCCTTGTGGAGCGCGGCTGGATCAAGGCGGAGGTCGCTGCGGAACTGACGGAAGCCTACGAGTTTCTGCGCGGCATCGAACACCGCCTGCAGATGGTGGCCGATGAGCAGACGCACGAAATTCCCGACGATCCGCAGCGGCTGGAGCGATTTGCGCAGTTTAGCGGCTATACCGACACGGCAGCGTTTTCGAAAGCGCTGATCCAGCGCCTTGAGACCGTGCAAAGGCACTACGCGGCTTTGTTTGAGGACGCGCCGCAACTGACACCGGGCGCGGTCAATATGGTGTTTGCCGGCGAGAACGATGATCCGGGCACGGTGGTTGCGTTGAAGGCAATGGGCTTCTCGCAGCCATCTGACGTGCTCGCCACCATTCGCGGATGGCACCATGGCCGACACGCCGCCGTGCGTTCGGCGCGTGCACGCGAACGGCTGACGGAGGTGCAACCGCTGTTGGTTGAAGCTCTGGCGGATACCGTTGATCCCGATCGTGCGCTGATGAGCTTCGATCGCTTCCTTGCCGCTCTGCCGGCCGGAGTGCAGCTGTTCTCGTTGCTGCGTGCCAACCCCGCGTTGCTGCGTCTGCTGGCGGACATCATGGGCACGGCGCCGCGTCTGGCCGGTATCCTATCGCGGCGTCCGCGTCTGCTCGATGCGGTGCTGGACCCTGGCACGCTCGGCGCGCTGCCATCGTCTGATGAACTGGACCGTCTCATCGCTGCTGAATTGGGAAGCGGCGAACATGACATGCAGCATGTGCTGGATCGCGCCCGCGTGATCGGCAATGAGCAGCAGTTCCTCATCGGCGTGCGTGTGCTATCCGGTGCCATCAAGGCTAATCAGGCGGGCGGCGCCTATGCGTTGCTGGCCGAGCGCATGATTGCAGCGCTGAAGCGTGCGGTCGATCGAGAGCTGGTACGCGTGCATGGGCGTGTCGAAGGCGGCGGCGCGGCCGTGCTGGCAATGGGCAAGCTGGGCGGTCGCGAGATGACGGCCGGCTCGGATCTCGACCTCATCGTTATCTATGATTTCGATCCCGAATGCATCCAGTCCGATGGTGAGCGCCCGTTGGCGCCGGGCCAGTACTACGCGCGCCTCACACAACGGCTGATAACCGCACTTTCGTCGGCAACCGCAGAAGGCACGCTCTACGAGGTCGACATGCGGTTGCGACCGTCCGGGCAGCAGGGGCCGGTGGCGACGCAACTGCGGACGTTCGTTGCCTATCAGCGCAACGAGGCCTGGACCTGGGAACACATGGCGATGACGCGTGGACGCGCGGTCGCCGGACCGCCGGCCCTGTGCGCGGCTGTCGAGGAGGCGGTGCAGGCTTCACTGGTCTGGCCGCATGACGTCGAAAAAATCACGTCCGACGTGCGCGAGATGCGCGAACGCATATTCAAGGAAAAAGGTTCGAGCGACATCTGGGAGCTGAAGCAGGTTCGCGGCGGGCTCGTTGATGTCGAGTTCATCGCCCAGTATTTGCAACTTGTGCATGCCGCCGAGCACCCGGAAGTTCTGGATCAGAACACGATCGGCGCCTATCGCAAGCTGCGGGATGCTGGACTGCTCCGCGCCGAACATGCTGACGTTCTGATCCCGGCGACGCGGCTGCTACACGACCTGACCCAGATCCTGCGCCTTTGCCTCGATGGCCAGTTCGACCCGGCGACGGCGCCACGGGGGCTGAAAAAGCTATTGGCGGTGGCGGGTGAAGCGCCGACTTTCGAGGAACTGGAGTTCCGGTTGCGGGAAAATCAGGTGCGGGTCGCCGAGTTATTTGATGAGCTGGTGCAGCATCGCCCATGAAAAACACATAAATAACAGTGCTTTGTGCTTGGTTGCCCGGTTTGAAGGCTCTCCTTTAGACATTCCTAACGGAGGATACGGTTTGAGCCAGTTTGGAAATGGCTCGGCCGCGACGGAATTCCCGTTGAGGCCCGTTTAACACGGTGAATGGGAGCGGTAGGCCACAGGGGCCACCGCGAGGTCGTAGAAACGACCCATCCGGCGTTAAACTGGAGCGGACTTTGGTAGCCATGTTGTCGAGATTGGCAGTGGCAGATGAACTGGGACCGGCAGGTTTGAGGCCGGATGGCCAGGGAGAACGGCCAATGGGGGCTGTGGCAGGTGAGGAAGCTGCGCTGGTAACGGCAGCGGCTGGCGGCGACGCCAGGGCGTTCCGCGCGCTCATGGATCGCCATTTGAGCGGTGTGCTGGCGGTTGCGCGCCGGATGCTGCGCGACGATGCGGAGGCTGAGGATGTGGCGCAGGAAGCAATGCTGCGGCTGTGGCGCTCGGCCGACGGTTTGGATGTTGGAGCAACCGGTGTTCGCCCATGGTTGCGTCGGGTGGTCTCCAACCTTTGCGTGGATCGGTTGCGGTCAGGCAAGCGGCTGACGGTGGTTGATGAACTGCCGGAGCAGGCGGAGCCCGCGACGCAGCAGGCCTATCTGGAGGCTCAGCAGGCCAGCAGCCGTATCGATGCCGCGCTGAAGGCGCTGCCGGATCGCCAGCGTACGGCGCTGACGCTGTTTCACTACGAAGGGCTCAGCCAGATTGAAGTGGGCAGAATTATGGGCATTTCTGATGAGGCGGTTGAATCGCTTCTGGCCCGTGCCCGCCGAAGTCTGAAAGCTGCTCTGCGTGAGGAGTTGCAAGAGCTGTTGTCCGAGAGCTTGCCCGAGTGAGCGAACGGATCAGCGATAATTTTGTGTTTTGATCGAAGACGACGCAGAGACGGGAACGCAGGCGATGTCGAAGAACAACAAGCAGGCAGTGGATAGAGAGGCGCTGGAGCGTCTTCTTGATATTTACGGCGCCGACCGGACGCGTTGGCCTGCCCGTGAGCGGTTGCGGTTCGCAAGCATCATCAGTGACGATGACCAGGCTGCGAAGATGCTGGCGCAAGCCCGGGCGCTTGACCGTCTTCTGGATCAGGCAACCCCAGCGGGGGATGCAACTCTTGAAGCCTTAAAGGGCCGCATCATGGCGGCAGCATTGGCCGAGCGTGGCTCGCAGGCCGGGGTGGTTGGTGATGGCCAGCCGCATGTTGGCGGCGGCGCGTCCGTCACCAGTCTTTCGGCTGTGCGTGAGCGGCGCGCGGCGCGGAACAGTGCTGTTGGCAGCTTCGGTGAATGGCCGGCCGCTGCGGTGCTGGCGGCTTCGCTAGTTTTAGGGGTCATGCTTGGATGGGGCGGTGCCTTCACCGGCACGATGACCCAGATGGCGCAGGTTGCAGGACTGGAAGAATCCCGCACTGACACTGCATCGACTTACGATATTTCCCAGCTTGCGCTGAGCTCGGAAGTCGATAGCCAATACGAGGACATGCTATGAGCCTTTCACCGCGCGCGCTCCGTTGGCTGCTGGTCGCCTCGCTTGCACTCAACGTGCTGGTCATCGGCGTGATAACGGGCGCAATCTGCCTCTCGCACTTCGGTCATGGCAAGCACATGGGCCCGCCGAAGGGTGGACTGCTCGGATTTGCGCGCTCGCTGCCCGGTGAGCGCGGTGGCCCTATTCTGCAGAAGTTTGATGACGGCAAGGAAACACGTAAAAACCTGCGCAATCTGATCCGGGATGCGCGTGCCAAAGTTCGCGCGGCGCTGATTGCCGAGCCGTTCGATCAAGCCCAGCTGGATGAAGCGTTGAACGGTATCGTCAATGCGGAAACTGAAATTGCGCGTGATCGGGTATCGATGTTCAACGCGACTGTGCAGCATCTGACGCCGGAAGAGCGGCGGCAACTGCACGATTGGCTGGAGAAGCATCGCCCGATGCCCAAGCCGCCTGAGCCTTGATTTGCCCGCGGAGACAATGTGGGCGCCGTAGCGGACCAGATTGGGTCGTACCGAAGTGTCGGTGCGGCCCTTGTTATTTCAGCGGTGTCGATTTGCGTGGACGCGCGTGGGTTAGCGCAGTGCGTTGTGCGAGAAGCGAGGCGTTTAAAATTTCAGGCGTAGCTCAGGCGTAGCGCCGCGCTTGGTGACCGTTATCGGCGACAGTTGCACGTCGTGACGCAAACAGATCTTCCTGCGCAGCGCGGTCCAGCACGGTGACGGCGGTCCAGCCGCCGGTTGCCGGTTTGATTTCCAGCAATGACGTGCCTTGCATTTCCAGCAGAGTGCGCGCCAGCGTGATGGCCAGGCTACCGTTGCGCGCGGCGATTTCAGTGCGCTCCTGGCGTACCGTCGCGACAACCTCGATCAACTCGCCATCGGGGATGGCAACCAGTGAGATGGTGTGGTCATCCTCCGTGCGGGCAATCGCTTCTGAAAGCAGATTGACGAAAATCTGCCGCAGCGCACGGGGCTCGTTGAGCACCTCGATTTCAGCGCCGATAGCGTACTCGATGCGGATGTTCCGGACCGTTGCCTTGCGCTCGACAAAGGCCCACGCCTCGACGACGGCCTGATGGAGCGTGCAGACTTCGCGAACAACGGCGTCGCGGTGGTTGGTCAGCAGCGCGGTCAGCGCCAGCGTATCTTCGGCCGACTTCAAAAGCTCGCCTGCGCTGTCGTTGATGTGGCGCAGGTAGTCTTGATAGCGTTCGTTGCCGATAGGGCCGAACATCTCCAGTGACATAACTTCGGAGAAGCCAATCACGGCGTTCAGCGGTGTGCGCAGCTCGTGATTGATCCGGGCCATCAGGTCGGCCCAATCATGATTTGGGTCAATCGCCGATGCTTTGTGATTTTCAGGTTTGGAACGCCCGCTGTGCGGTGGCTTGCCCGCATGGCGCTGCCGGGCTTGCATGTAGTTTGACACCGGGGCCGAGTTGCCCTGCGATGCGTCGGCGCCATACCCATTTGTGCGGTTCGGCTGATCGTCCGATGACGATGTTTTTTTGGATGACTGGGTAGCAGACGCAAGGTTGGCGCCAGCCCCGAGCGCTACGAGGATGCTGCCCGACAGCAATAGCGCACTGGCGGTGACTGCGACGGGAAGCACTGGCGTCAGCGCACCGATGCTCAGCACAGTCAGGGCTGTCACGGTTTGCGTCTGACGACTGCCGTGTACAACCCGGGTGGCTTGGGCGGCGAACTGTCCGGCCTGCCTGACTGCCGTTGCGGCGGTGGTCCCAAAAGTTGGGCGCGCGCGCAGGTCCGCCGACGTTGTCCACGCCATCCCTTACCCCCGGTTTGAATGTCTGATGTTTTGCGCCGGCCGGAAGGCCTGCGAACCCCGAATCACCAACTACAGTTCACACCATCGCGAATCGGCTGTCGAGGCTGAATAAGCCCTTCGATGCTAGGAATTTTTCTTGCATCAGCCATCCAGGATTCGCGACGCAATTTCCTGCACGTCAGAGGATAGTGATTTGGTGCGGGCGATGCGTTGCAGGGCTTTGCGTGCCTTGGCGCGCCGCTCGCTTTCAAGCGACCGCCAGGAACGCAACGCTCCGAGCATGCGGGCAGCGATCTGGGGGTTGAGGCGATCCAGCGCCAGCACCTGATCGACCAGGAACGCATATCCGGCACCGTCAGGACGGTTGAACTGCACCGGATTGCCGGCTGCGAATGTGCCGACCAGTGCGCGCACCTTGTTGGGTGCGGTGAGTGAAAACAGCGGATGCTGGGTGAGGGCGCGCACGCGCGTGATGGTGCTGTTCAGCGGCGACTGCGCCTGAACGGCGAACCAGGTGTCGATGACGACATTGTCGTCGTGCCATGTGTCGTAGAAGTCGGCCAGCGCGGCCTTGGCTTCAGTGCCGCCCTTGGCAGCAAGCAGATGCAGCGCGTGGGCGCGGTCCGTCATGTTGGTGGCTTTGGCGTAATGGCGGGCGAGGCGCTTGATGTCGTCCTCGCTGCCCCGCGCGGTCAGCAGCGTCAGGGCGGCATTCCGCAGTGCGCGTTTGCCGGCGCTGGCTGCATCCGGCGAGAACGGGCCTTTAACGGCCATGCGGCGGTAAAGATCTTCCAGTTGCGGCCCGAGCGTGCGCCCGACCAGTTTGGAGAGCTGACGGTGCGCGCGCTGGATCAGTGCCGGATCGACATCCTTGCCGATGATGCGTGCAACATCCGCTTGCGTCGGGAGCTTCAGCAACTCGGCGCGGTAGGCCGGTTCCAGATCGCCATCGATGAGTGCAGCGCCCAACGCCCGCGCGTACCGCAGACCGCGGCCGGATGCGCGTTTGCCGGCAGCCATGTTGCGCACCGCCTCGACGAGGGTTTGCGCCGCGTAGCTGTTCGCCGCCTGCCAGCGGTTGAACTGGTCGCTATCGGCTGCCATCAGCAGCTCAATGTCGGTGTCGGGCAGATCGACGGTGATGTTGACCGGCGCGGAGAAGCCCCTCAGCAGCGACGGCACCGGCTGGGATGGCACGTCGACAAAACGGAAGCGCTGGCGCCGTTTGGTGAGGTCGATGACGCCGTCGCGCGGTGTGCTGCCGTCCTCCAGCTTCAGGTCGATGTCATGCCCGTTGGCGCCCAGCAGGCCGACGCGCACCGGAATGTGCATCGGCTTCTTGTTCGGCTGCCCCGGGGTGGGCGGCACGATCTGCTCAAGCTCCAGATCGGCGGTCTTGCGATTCTTGTTGTAAGATAGTCGCGCGATGACTTCCGGCGTGCCAGCCTGCGAATACCAAAGCTTGAACTGGCTAAGGTCGATGCCGCTGGCGTCTTCAAAGCAGGTGAGGAACTGATCGACGGTGGCCGCTTCGCCGTCGTGACGGTCGAAGTAAAGGTCCATGCCCTTGCGGAAGTCGTCAGCGCCCAGAATGGTCGCGATCATGCGCACCAGCTCGGCGCCCTTCTCGTAGACGGTAGCCGTGTAGAAGTTGTTGATCTCGACGAAGCTCTCCGGACGCACCGGATGGGCCAGCGGTCCAGCGTCCTCGGCGAACTGATGTGTCTTCAACTGACGGACGTCGACAATGCGCTGCACCGTGCGCGAGCGCTCGTCTGAGGAAAATTCCTGATCGCGGAAAACCGTCAGGCCTTCCTTCAGACACAGCTGGAACCAGTCGCGGCAGGTGATGCGGTTGCCGGTCCAGTTGTGGAAATATTCGTGCGCAATGACGCTTTCGATCGCCTCGAAAATGGTGTCGGTTGCCGTTTCCGGCGAGGCCAGCACCAGGCGGTCGTTGAAGATGTTGAGGCCCTTGTTTTCCATCGCGCCAAGATTGAAATCCGAAACGGCGACGATGTTGAACACATCAAGATCGTATTCGCGGCCGAACCGCTCCTCATCCCATTTCATCGAGCGCTTGAGGGCATCCATGGCCCAGGCGGCGCGGCCTTCCTTGCCGTGCTCGACATAGATGGCCAGATCAACCTTGCGGCCGGACATGGTGTGGAACGTCGAGCTGATCGGCGCCAGATCACCACCCACGACGGCGAACAGATATGACGGCTTGGGGTGCGGATCGTGCCAGATCGCATAATGGCGGGCGCCGCCGTCGATCATGCCGCGCTCCTGCAGGTTGCCATTTGACAGCAGCACCGGGGCCGCGGCCGGGTCGGCCTCAAGCCGCACGGTATAGGTTGCCAGAACGTCGGGTCGGTCGAGGAAATAGGTGATGCGGCGAAAGCCCTGCGCTTCGCACTGGCTGCAGTAGACATTGTTCGAGCGATAGATGCCCGACAGCGCCTTGTTGGCGTCAGGATTTATGTAGGTCGTGATTTCAAGGGTGAACGGCTTCACCGGCGGTTTGGTCAGCGTCAGCGACGTATCGGTGAGCTTGTAGTCCTTCTTCGTCAGCGCGCGTCCGTTGAGCTTGATGTCGCCCAGTTCCAGATGCTGCCCATCGAGCTGCAGCGGCCCGCGCTTGACGGCAGCCTTGGGGTTGGCGCGCACCGACAGTCGCGATTTCACCTCAGTGCGGGTGGGATCGAGCGAAATATCTAGATTGACGCGATCGATGAGATAGGCGGGCGGGCGATAGTCCTTGAGGTGGACGGTCGGAGCAGTCGTATCGCGTTTCATCATTCTCACTCTCAAGCCGGCATATGCGGCATCCGAACCAAGGTGGTGCGGAAGGCTCCATCTGCGGCTAAATTCCAACGCATCACTATACGCAGCACGGCTTAGCGCGTCATGACCGGGCGGGCTCATTTGCCGGCCTCATGACGTAAAGCCGCGATGAGTTGGTGGCAGCGTTAACAGCCGGTGACGTAATCTCCAATCGGCTGTGCGCAATCCGAGGACCCTGTTTGTGATTGCCGATTGTTTACCTACCTTACCGGGGTGGGCACGTTTCGCATAACCAGAAGCGGGCAGCTGTGCGCGGGACTGAGCAGAAGAAATGAGCATGGGCGACCGGCAGGAGACAGGTTCGGGCGATGTTGGCGTCGGCGGCAAACGTCGGCGTCCGCGCAGCAAGGCCTTTTTCTATCTGCGCGGCGCGATGCTGTTTTCGGCGTTGCTGCTGCCGATGGCGTCCCTGCTGCCGCTCGGCTGGCTCTGGCTCTGGGAGCGAGGCTGGGCACTTTATTGGATGGCCGCCGCCTTTCTTCTCAGTCTGCTGGCGTTCTCGGTGCAGGCAATCCTGTTGCGCCGCTCACTTGAGAAGACACCGGAGGCGCAATTCGCCGCTGAGGCCGAAGTGCAGTCCGTCGCGCCTGATCCGTCATGGACCGTGCGCGAGCAGGCGGCGTGGACGGCCGTCGAGGCCATTGCCGCTTCGGTGAAGCCGGCAGAGCTGACCGACCGCGATGCGGTGCTGAACCTTGGCCTGCGGACCATCGAGGCGGTCGCGCGCCAGATCCATCCGCAGGATCGCGACCCGCTGTGGAAGTTTACAATTCCTGAAGCCCTGGCTCTCGTTGAGCGGGTCAGCGGCGATCTGCGTCCGTTTGTGGTCGAGAATATTCCGCTTGGCGATCAGCTCACGGTTGGCCAGGTGATGAAGGTCTATGGCTGGCGTTCGGCCATCGGCGTTGCTTCGAAGGCTTATGACCTCTGGCGTCTCATCCGGTTGGCAAATCCAATCACGGCGGCGGCGCAGGAAGCACGCGAGCAGATTACCAAACATCTCTATGCCAACGTGAAAGATCAGCTCGCGCGCCAGCTTTCCACCGCCTATGTGCGTGAAGTCGGTCGTGCTGCGATAGATCTTTATGGTGGACGGTTGCGCGTTTCCGAGACGCAGCTTTCTGGCCATGTAAGCGCCTCTACGCTGCGCGATCGCAGCCGGGAACTGACGCGCGCCGAGCCGCTACGCATTCTGGTGGCGGGGCAGGCGGGAGCGGGTAAATCCAGCCTCATCAATGCGCTGTCCAAGGAGGTCCGCGCCATCGTCGATGCGCCGGGCGGGACGCGCAATTTTCAGGCCTACGAGGTGGAGCTGCAAGGCCTTAGCGGCGCAATGGTGATCGACAGTCCGCGCGTTGGCGCCAGCGAAAAGGAGCAGCAGAGTTTCGCCGATCGCGGCAGCGACGCCGATCTCATCGTGTGGGCGATCTCGGCTGATAAAGCCGACGGACGTCTTGATCTGGCCGCCCTCACAGGAATCCGCAAGCATTTCACCGGCCGGCCGCATCGCCGCCAGCCGCCGATCGTTGTCGCACTCACCCATGCCGACCGGTTGATGCGCCGTGTGCCGCTGTCCAACGACGACATCGATCTCACGGAAACAGGCGTCGTTGAAATGGTGCGCAAGGTGGCCGAAGGCCTGGGTGTGCCGAAAAACGATGTCGTGCCCGTCAGCCTTGCACCACAATTTCCGCCCTACAACATCGAGCAGCTGTCGCAGCGCATCGCTGCGCGTGTGCCCGACGCACGGCAGGCGCAGTTGTTGCGGCTGATGGAAGATGCCGCGCCCCGGTGGAGCGCCAAACGGCTTGCGGGGCAGGCTGGCAATGCGGCGCGAACGGCGGCGCGGACCATGCTGCCGCGCGTGTTCAAACGTAAGTAGAATAGCCTTTGCTGGATTGAGGTTGGAAACGCGCTAGCACAGCGCCGCGCGCTCCGAGCATCAACGCCGCAGTCTGCGGGCGGCACCAAGCCCAAACAGAAATGCCGTGGCGACAGTTTGCAAAGCGCCGAAATAATCGACCGCGTTGTGCGCCTCGTCATCAACGGCCTGAGCGATATTCTGTGCGGGTGTGTTGTGATCGTGCTGATATTGATGAAAGCGATCAACGATCCACGGCACCGAAATCGCCAGAGCGCCAAAGATACAGAATGCTCCGGCGAGAGCTGCAACAGCGCCAAGTTTGCCCAGTTCGGGTTCCAATAAAAGATAAGCGGCCAGAATGCCGAGGATCAGCGCTGTGAGAAAGAAGACGCAGGCGATCACCGTCCAGGTGATGCGCCGGGATACGTTCTCGATGGCGGTATGTGTCGCGCGGCTTGCGGCATAGAGAACGGCGTCGCCGATCATTTCAGTCTCCGAACTCGTTTAGACCATGATTGCTTCGGACCCTGTCAGTCCGAAGCGTCAATCATGGGTCTCATCAAAGGCTAGAGCAGCGTCGCTTTTCAAAGAGAAGCGATTACGCTCTAGCGCCGGGCCAGCAGGGCGAGCACAAAGCCGATACCGACAGCGATGCCGGCAGACTGCAACGGCTTGCGGCGGATGTGATCGGCAACGCGATCATATTGCTCCTGTGCGACGGCCTGTGCGTGCTCGACGGTCTCGTGGATTTTGTCCTGAGCCGCATTGGCTGCGCCGCGAATGTTGCGTTCGGCCTCAGCGCCGAATTTGTTTTCAGAATAGGAAGCCATGGTTGCTCCTGTCCGTTGAATGAGGTTGGGGGCGATCGCGCTTAGCGCGTCATGAAGAGACCAATAACGAAACCGACACCCGCAGCGATCAACGCCGCCTGGGTCGGGTTCTTGCGAATGGCGGTCTCAACGTCGCCGAGCTTTTCCTTCGCCTTGTCCTGCACCTGCTCCATGTTGGCCCCGAGCTGCTCCGAAGCCAGACGTTTAACGGAATCGGCCAGACTGGCGATGTCATCGCGCAGCGACTGCAAGCTATCGCTGGCGTCTGCGGCGGCCGAACGGTCGTTCGGATCGTCGGGTGAGCGATTGGACGAAAACTGCATGGACAACCTCCTGTTGCCGGAATTTACCGGCGGCAAACACCATAACTGAAAGACCTTCGCAAAACGTTGGCGGTAACATCCCGGTTCCGCGAGCCCGGGTTTTGTCTGGTGGGGTGTGCGGACGCCGGTGAGGAACCGATCAGTCAACCGCAACGTTCAAATGCACACCGATTAAACAGGTAATCTGGTTGTCCGCTCCCGTTGGGGCTGACGCGGAAGAGGAGCCGAGTCCCATGGCGAACACTGCAAAACACGCAGAGTACGAGGCGAAAAACACCGCAAGCGGTAAGGCAACGCAGGCCGGCTCAGGCGGCGCAGAAAGTGCTGAAACGATCGCCGATCTGCGCGCCAGCCTCGCATCACTCGCAAACGAAGTGTCAACGATTGTGGAGCAGCGCAGCCGGGCAGCGGCGTCGGCGGCGGCCGAAGCGGTGAAGCCCCATGTGGATACTGTTCAGCAGTCGATCCGCAGTCAGCCTGTTATCTCGATGGCGCTGGCCGCAGGCCTCGGTGCGCTGCTTGCAGTGGCATTGGTTCCGCGCGCACCGCGTCAAAAGACTTTGCGTGAGCGCTGGGTGCCAAACGTGACGCGCGCCGACCTTAACAATCTAGCGGATCAGCTCAGCAGCGCGGTTTCCCGCCTGCATGTGCCATCAATGCCCTCGATGCCCGACACGTCGTCGTTTGAACGGGTGCTGTCGAAGTTAGCGCATGCCGATCCGACCGGGCCAATGAGCAACGCGTTCGACAAGATCGCTGAATGGGCGCTCGGTGCACGGAAAAAGGTAAATGGAAACGGTCGAAAATAGTTACAATTGATCCGATCGTGGCCGTTAACCCGGGCTCCGTCTCTGATGCCATAGCATAGCTTTCCAGACCGTCGCGAAAGCAAGCGTTGCATGGCGCTACGGTGCGGTGAAGGTGAGGGCCATGGGTGATACCAACGTGCTGATGGCACAGGAGCTGAGCGAAGCGCCGACAGCCGTTTTTCAGCAGCAGCAGGCATTGGCGGCGCCATTGGCGGAACTGATGGCGCGCCTCAACAGCCGTCCGCCGCAGGTGGTGGTAACGTGCGCGCGCGGCAGCTCGGCCCACGCCGCCGCATTCGGCAAGCATCTGATTGAGCGTTATGTCGGCCTGCCGGTTTCTCCGGCGGCGCCCAGCATCGCCAGCATTTATGGCGCTGGCCTCAAGCTCAAGGATCAAATGGTGCTTTCTGTTTCGCAGTCCGGGCGCAGCAGCGATCTGCTGGCACTGACGGAGAGCGCGAAAAAATCGGGCGCACTGACGGTCGCGATCACCAACGCTGAAGACTCCCCGCTGGCAGATATGTGCGACATCGTGCTGCCGATTTGCGCCGGGCCGGAACGCAGCGTCGCTGCAACGAAAACGTTCATCGCCACGGCGGCTGCACTGGCCCGTCTGACCGCGCAATGGTCGGGCGACAAACACCTGCAATCGGCGCTTGATCGCTTGCCGGAACGGCTCGTTGAGGCGGCAGCCCTGGACTGGAGCACGGCGCTGCCGTCACTGGCTGAAGCGCCGAGCCTTGTCACCATTGGGCGCGGCTCAACTCTCGGCATAGCGCGCGAAGCGGCGCTGAAGCTGAAAGAAACCTGCAGCCGCCATGCGGAAGCCTTCAGCGGCGCGGAGTTCATGCACGGCCCGGTATCGCTGGTTGAGGCCGAATATCCCATCATCATGTTCAAGCCCACCGACGCCGCTGCGCCGGGCATGGATGAGCTTGCAATCAAGCTTCGGCGAATGGGGGCGGAACTGTTCGTCGCCGAGCCGGGTGAAAAAGCGCCTGGCCGGCTGCCCGTTTTGCCGCCCGATCAGCCCGAAACTGACGCCATCTGCCTGATACAATCGTTCTACGCGATGGCGGTGGAACTTGCGCAGCGGCTAGAGATTGATGTCGATCGGCCGCGCCATCTCAACAAGGTGACGAGTACGCTATGACGAAAAATGCGCGCCATGCTGTTGCCGCTCCCAATGTCTTCGATGGTGTCGCCGTTCTTCCCGACCACGCCGTTGTGATCGAAGGCGCGCACATTGCTGATGTGGTGCCGACGGATTCGCTGCCGTCGTCTATGCCCGTGCTGGAGCTTGGCGGCGATACATGGCTGGCGCCGGGCTTCATCGACGTGCAGGTGAATGGCGGCGGTGACGTGCTGTTCAACGATGCGCCTTCCGCTTCCGCCATCAACACGATCGCAGCCGCACATCGCCGCTATGGCACCACCGGCATTCTGCCAACGCTCATTTCCGACACACACGACAAGATGTGCGCCGCCATGCTGGCCGCACAGGCTGCGGCGGCTGACAATCCGAGCGTGCTCGGCATCCATTTTGAAGGGCCGTTTTTGTCGCCGGGAAAACCGGGCGTGCACAATCCGCAGATGTTCCGTAAGCCCGACGCCGCCGACCTGGAACTACTGACGGGCTGGCCCGCAGGCAACGTGCTGGTGACGTTAGCACCCGAGCAGGTGCCGCTGGAATTCATCGCCGCATTATCGCAGGCGGGTGTGCGCGTTTCGCTCGGGCACTCGATGGCAACCTACGATGAAACGCAGGCGGCGCTGCAATCCGGCATGACCGGTTTCACGCATCTGTTCAACGCGATGCGCCCCATCGGCAGCCGCGAACCCGGGCCCATCACGGCCGCGCTGGAAGCTCCGGCCGCATGGTTCGGGATGATTGTCGATGGCGTGCACGTAAACCCCGAAGTATTGCGGCTTGCGCTGCGCGGTTACGGACACCCGATGCTGGTGACCGATGCAATGCCCCCGGTTGGCGGCAAACGGCGCAGCTTCACGCTCTATGGCAATGAGATCACGGTGCGCGATGGCCGTTGCACGCGCGAGGATGGAACGCTTGCTGGCGCGGCAATCGATATGGCGAGCTGTGTGCGCAATACCGTGCGCGATCTGCATGTGCCGCTGACGAAAGCGCTATGTTTTGCCTCAACGGAGCCGGCGGAATTTCTGGGGCTTGGAACCGTGTTGGGGCGCCTTGCTCCAGGCTTCCGCGCCGACATGGTTGCGTTCGAGCCCATCGAAGTCGATGTGCTGGAAACATGGGTCGCCGGCGTTCCGAACGAGATGGCGGAGCAGGAAGCCGCAACGGGTTGACGGAGGCACAAGACGTGCGGGCAGATGCTATGGCATGAGCCATGCCGCTGCTTCGATACAGCTTGCGACTACGGCATGGGCGCATTAGCGGCGTGCAAAACCGCGTGTGCCCGCTGCGCGTTCGTGCTCCCATCCGAACACCGAACGACCTTCCAGTTCGATGCTGGCAGAGCGCTCCTGCGCTACGAACGCATCAAGTGACGGTCCGCTGACAGCACCTTCCAGCAAGCGCGCCTGCGCATCCAGCCGACGCAGCGCAGCCATCGTTTCGTCGTTGCCGAGCCGGGCGCGCTCTACCGCACTTTTGAGCACGCGCAGGGTTTCGTCATAGACCTTCACCTGCACCGGGAAGGGATGTCCGTCCTTGAGCGCCGCGCCTGGGCGACGGTCAATAAGGATGATGGCGACGGCAAAAATCCGGGCGGTTCGGGTCGGGGCAAATCGACTGGCCGGCCCGCAGCGCGTAAGGGCGGCAGCCTGGGCGGCAAGGCTTCTGCGGCGCGCCAACCATCGCCAGCGGGATCGGCTGCGGCCCGTTCAACTTCCGCTAAAAAGGCCGCCGCAACTCGCAAGCGCCGCGCGGCCGCTTGACCGCGGGCCAGTCAGCCGCCATGTGTTCAGCAGCCCGGCACGCCAGCCCATATCTGTTTGGAATGCCGCTTTGTTGAACGTCATGCGGCTGCCTCTGGCTGCTCAGGCACCGCGCGCGAAGGTAAGCCATGGCCGCGCCGCTGATTGTATCCATCCCGCACACGCTTTCGCGTGAAGAGGCCGTTCGCCGCTTGCGTGAGGGGATGCATAATCTGCCGCAAAGCAATCTCGTCGCGGTCGACCCGCAACCCTGGAGCGGTGACCGGATGGCGTTCACGGTGCGTGCGCTGGGGCAATCGGTGCCCGGATCGCTTGAGGTGCTGGATCAGGCGGTGCGGATCGAAGTGATGCTGCCGGGCCTGCTGCAAAAGCTGTGGGAGCCGCTGAAGACTGTTCTGCTCGGGCGCACCAAGGCCCTGCTTGAGAAGAAATAGGCGACAGGCGATCGATCTCAGCGCGGCAGAAGCCTGGCGGTGATTTCAATCTCGACCGCTTCACCGATCAACTTCGGGTAGGCCGTCATCTCAAAATCAGACCGGTGGATGTGTGTGCTTGCCCGCAACGTGCGCGCGCCGGAAGGCTTTGGCTCCGCCAGATGCACATCCAGCAGCACCGAGCGTGTGATGCCGCGCACCGTGATCAGGCCGCTCATCTGCGCCGTTGTTTGGCCGGTGACGCGGAGATCGGTGCCGCGAAAGTTGATGTGCGGGTGATGCGTGATGCTGAAGAAGTGCGGCCCGCGCAGGGCACGCATCGCCAATGTGGAATCAGCCTGCAGCGATGCGGTGGGTACGCTTGCTTCGACGAAAGTCGCTTCCGGCCGGCTGTCGTCGATGATGGCCGTTCCCGTCACACCGCTGAACCGGCCATGTCCCTTGGAGAGCGGCGTCCGATAGAAAAAGCGCACGTCGGTGCTGCTGGCATCGAAAACGTATTGTGATTGGCGCTGGTGCAGGGTTAGCTTCGGTGTCTGCAAGGCTGGCGAGTGGGCCTGCCTCAGCGGCCACCCATGCCAATGCGAGAACGGCTGGAATTGCGAAAGAAATGCCCCGTCCGGTCACGGTGGATCTCCTCGATACTGCTAGACGTACATCTATGGTCTCGGCTCGCGCTAAGCTGGCAGCGGCCGTCAGGCCTTAACTTTAGAGCGATCATCGGTGCATGTTGTTGCGGTTCTGCTACATGCCCACGGGAAATGGCACTGCCGTGCTAGCCTTGCCGTGCGGCCGCCCAATATTGGCGGCACAATCGAAGCTCGATTTGTTGAGGGGATGAGGATTCATGCGAACAGCATCGACCCTAGGCGCCGCCATCGTAGCTGTTGCTCTGTTGGCGTCTCCGGCGTTGGCGTTCGACGTGCAGCAGAGCGGCGGGCACGAAGGCAGTGGCTCGGCAAACTTTGCGCCGGACGTTGGCGGCGGTTCGTCGGGCGTCAGCATTGATACGGACCTGCGCAGCCAGCTTGGCCTGGCCGAAAGCAAGGCTGCCGAGGGCACGGCACGTACTGGGCTGCAGTTCAGCGGCGACATGTACCGCGGTGCAAGCCGGCTTAACCCGTCCAGCATGGGCTTTGACGAGCGTCCGTGGGTGGTTCCGCGCAGCCGCGCCGGACGAGACTGACCATCGTGTGCGCGTTCATTGGGATGACGATCGCTTCCTGACTAACACTCAAATGTTGCTCAACGGCCGGTCCTCGCCCGGCCGTTTTTTTATGTGCGGGTGGGGAGGTGCGCCGGGACGCCATCACCCGCCGCCGCTGGCGCCGCCGCTGGCATAAAACTCGATTGCGAGCAGGCCGAGGCTGACAGCAAACCCGGCCGCCGGCACCCAGATTGGAACCGTGAAGCAGCCTTCCGGAGCCGGCACGCGGTCCAGCTTCAGCTTGAGAAGCGCGGCGTTGACGAAGGCAAACACTACCAGCGTCACGCGTGAGCTGGCTTCGGCCAGCTTCTCAATCGGGAATGCCAGCGCCAGGGCCAAGACCAGCACCACAACGATTGCGGTTGCGAGAACCGGCGTATGGGTTCGGCCATTCACCGCTCCCAGCCAGCCAGGCAGCAGACCCTGCGAGGCCATGCCGTAGATGACGCGTGAGCCCATGACCATAAACACAACGATGCCGTTGATCGTCGCCGCGATGGCGATGGCGGTGATGACGCCCGGCGGCGCGCCGGTGACGCGTTCGTAGACCAGGCTTAGCGGCGCGTCGGAGGATGCCAGTTCGGTGTGGGGTACGGCGATCAGCGCCACCCATACAACCTTCATGTAAAGCACGGTGACGATCACCAGGGTGAGGAAGATGGCGCGCGGCAACGTTTTCGCCGGGTCCTTCACTTCCTCGGCCAGATTGGCCAACCCCTCAAAGCCCGTGAAGGCGAAGAACGCCAGCAGCACCGCGCCGAATATGCCGGACATCACCTTGGCGTCGCCAAGGCCGTGCCATGCCTCGGGCAAACGCTCGAACAGTTCCGGCGTGTGAAAGGCGGCGCCGATTGCAATGATGAGCACAAGACCGCCAGCCTCGACGATGGTCATCGCGCCGGCGAACGTCACCGATTCCTTGATGCCCCATGCCGTCAGCGCGCCCAGCAGCACCACGACGGCGGTGACGATGGCCGCTGATGGGATGTCCAGAAACACCGATATGTAGCCAGCGCTGCCGCGGCTGACCGTTGCCGCGGAAATGACGGCGATGGCTACAACCAGCAGCCCCACGAGGCGCGCCAGCATGTCGGAGCGCAGGCCAGCCCGCACGTAGGTTGCTTCGCCGGCGCTACGCGGCATGCGCGAGGAAAGCTCGGCAAACGCCGCGGCGGAGGGCACCATCACCAGTGCGGCGAGTAGAAACGATAAAGGCGCATGCGCTCCGGCGCGGGCCACGGCGGGCGCGATAAGCACATAGATGCCCGCGCCGATGGTGACGCCTAGACCGTAAAGAACGCTCAGGGTTAGCCCAAGGGACCGCCGCAGCCGGGGTTCGGATGGGCTGGCTGTGTCGGGTGCGGTCTCGCCTGCCAATAGTTTCTCCGTCGGTGCTCGTTGCAGCGGGTGCAATTTCTTCGACAAACTATAGCGATGGCGGCCTGATCACGGTGATATTTGTTTCCGGCGGGGCTGACGCATATCATTGTCACCCAGAGGCCGGAGGCTATGCGTAGCGGCGCAGCCGCCTTTTCGCTGATGCTGTTCCCGTCAGTCGTAACCGACATGGCACGGGCAACAAGCACAGCCATGGTCTGCAAACAGAGAGGTCCAGAAATGCGTTTTCACCTTGCAGCGATAGCTCTTGTTACGATGTTTCTGGCAGCGCCTGCACATGCAGCCTTGAAGACCGGCGCGGCTGCACCGGAGTTTTCTGCTCGCGCATCCTTGGGCGGCAAGGAGTTCGATTTTTCGCTTGCGGATGCGCTGAAGAAAGGGCCGGTGGTGCTATACTTCTATCCCGCCGCCTTCACGCGCGGATGCACGCTTGAGGCACATCTGTTTGCCGAAGCGATGGACGAGTTTGCAGCGCAGGGCGCAAGTGTCATCGGCATGAGCGGTGACGACATCGAAACTCTGAACCGCTTTTCGACCAGCGAATGCCGCGGCAAGTTTCCGGTTGCTTCCGATGCCGACCGCAAGATCATGCAGGCTTATGATGCGGTGATGCCGCATCGGCCCGAATACGCCAATCGCATTTCCTATGTCATCGCCCCCGACGGCCGCGTCATTCTCGAACACACATCACCCGATGCGCACGGCCACGTCGAAAAGACGCTGGAAGCGGTGAAAAAGTGGAAGTCGGGGCAGGCAAATTAACGGATTTCGCGCCGCTTTGGAGCGGTGCGGTTGAGCGGTTGTGGCCGGAGCGGCACTCGATCTGCGAAGCCATAAGCAGTCATAATTTTGCGATCTGGCCAGCTATAGGTTTCGCAATGCTGCGAACGGCCATAGGTTTTGACCAATCTTGAAGCGTGGGCTTGTCGACTGCCGCTCCGGTCGCATAGGTGGTGCGCTTCCAATCGAACAGAACGAATGTCGAAGAGGGCAGAATGGCGATTTACGCGTGCCAGACTCCGGGTGGCTCTATCGAAGTGACAGAGCGTGGCCACGGGCAGATTGCAATTTTCGTTGATGAGCTGGGCGAAGTGACCGCAATCGATCTGCCGGCGGAGCAGGCGGCAGATCTGGCCCGCGCCATTCTCGCGCATCTGGAACAGAAGGCGACCAGCTAGACCGTGATCGCTTCGGATCGTTACATCGGAAGCGCAAATCAGCCCGAAATAAAAAAGCGCCCCGTTACGGAGCGCTTTTGTTTTTTGCATCGATGTGCGTCGCGCGACCGCTAAGCACGTCGCGCCGCGATCAGGTCGTCAGCTCTTTTGCTGGGCCGGTTTCAATCGGCAGGCTTTCATCGGCGCCCCATTCGGCCCAGCTGCCATCATAGACAGCGGCCTGGTTCTGACCGAGAACCGCCAGCGCGAGCGACAGGATGGATGCCGTAACGCCCGATCCACACGTGGTGATCACTGGCTGACGCCAGTCGATGCCGGCATCAGCGAAGATCTTGCCGATTTCTGCTTCAGTCTTCAGCGTTCCATCGGCGTTGATCAAAGTCTGCGAAGGCACGCTGCGGGCGCCCGGAATGTGGCCTGCACGCAGGCCGGGCCGGGGTTCTGCTTCAGCGCCTTCGAACCGTGCCGCAGGGCGGGCGTCGACAATCTGCGTGCGCTTTTTCAAAGCCTGCTTGATGTCGTCAACATCGCGGATCAGCGATGAGTTCATCAGCGGCGTGAAATGGCGCTCAGTACGCCGAACAGGCGTGCCATCTTCCAGCGGACGGCCTTCCGCCTTCCACTTCTTCAGACCACCATCGAGCACGGCGACATCCTCGTGGCCCATCGCGCGGAATGTCCACCACGCGCGCGCGGCCGAGAACAGCCCGTGGGTGTCATAGACCACGATGCGCATGCCATCGCCCACGCCCATCTTTTTCATGCGCGAGGCGAACTTCACCGTCGAAGGCAGCATGTGGGGCAGTGTCGATTTTTCATCCGTCAGATCGTTGATGTCGAAGAACATCGCGCCGGGAATATGCTCGGCGAGATACTCAGCCTTGGGATCGCGGTTTGCCGTCGGCAAGTGCCAGCTTGCGTCCATGACGATCAGATCCGGGGCATCGAGATGCGAGGCGAGCCAATCGGTATCGACGATCCACTTCTTCGCACTTTCCTGCACGTTGCCCTCTCTTTAGACGAGTTTGAGAATTCGGTTCGGACCGTTCGGTGACGGCGCCAGCTAGCGACATAGGGAAAAGCGACAGAACCGGCAAGGATGCAAGCTGCGCTTTAGGCTGCGTTCGCTAGCCGCTGGCCGTAACATCGGGAAGCATTCCGTTATCGTGCATCAGCCAACCGGGCACCGGCAGAGCCTTTTCTTGCAGGAACGCCGGATTGAACAGCCGCGACATGTAACGGGTGCCGCTGTCGCACAGCATCGTCACGATAGTGTGACCGGGCCCCAGATCTTTCGCCAGGCGGATGGCTCCAGCGACATTGATGCCGCTGGAGCCGCCGAGGCACAACCCTTCCTCCTTCGTCAAAGCAAAGAGGACGTCGAGCGCTTCGGCGTCGGAGATGCGATAGGCGGTGTCGATTGGGGCGCCTTCCAGGTTGCGGGTGATGCGGCCCTGGCCGATGCCTTCGGTGATGGAGGAGCCCTCGGCCTTCAGTTCGCCGGTGGTGTAATAGGAGTAGAGCGCGGAGCCGTGCGGGTCGGCCAGGGCAATGCGCACGTTGGCGCTTTTGGCTTTCAGCCCCAGTGCAACCCCGCCGAGTGTACCGCCCGAGCCGACAGCGGCGACGAAGCCATCAACCTTGCCATCGGTGCCGTCCCAGATTTCAGCCGCAGTCGTGTCGCGGTGGATATCGCGGTTGGCGACGTTATCGAACTGGTTGGCCCAGATGGCGCCTTTGGGCTCGGTGGCGGCAAGGGCCTCAGCAAGGCGCTCGGAATACCTCACGTAGTTGTTCGGGTCGCGGTAGGGCACAGCCGGAACCTCTACAACCTGAGCCCCCAGCATCCGCAGCGCGTCCTTTTTCTCCTGCGACTGGGTGACAGGGATGACGATCACCGTCCTGAGGCCGAGAGCGTTGCCGAGCACAGCCAGCCCGATGCCGGTGTTGCCGGCGGTGCCTTCCACCACTGTGCCGCCAGGTCGCAGGCGTCCGCTGTTCATCGCATCTGAGAGGATGCCGAGCGCGGCGCGATCCTTGACGGAGGCGCCGGGGTTCATGAACTCGGCTTTGCCCAGAATGGTGCAGCCAGTGACCTCGGAGGCGCGGCGCAGGCGAATAAGAGGGGTATGGCCGACGGCAGCGACCACATCTGAGGCAGGTTGCAACGGGGGGCTCCGTTAAGGATAGGCTTCAACCCTATCGGCAGGATCAGAACGCCGCAACCGGTGGGATAGGGCGGGGCAGGGCGCGGCGCATGGCTCGCCGCCATCGGTGGCGGTTGCTGTCATTACCCCATTTACCATTCTTTTGCTGCGGCACCTCAAATCACCCCTGAAAGGGCGTTGCCTTTTGCAGCGCGCGCCAGATATACATGCGGCCGATCGATCCCGACAGCCCAGAAACTCGCTTCTGGCGAGAGGTCCGGCCTTGCGCCGAGCCTGAAGGCGGGGGCGACGCGCGGGCGTGGCGGAATTGGTAGACGCGCTGGATTTAGGTTCCAGTGCCGCAAGGCGTGGGGGTTCGAGTCCCTCCGCCCGCACCACGCTCCCGGCAGCAGGAATTCAAGCGGCCCCCGTCGGCTGATACGAGCAGGTTGGAGAAAAATGCAGATTACCGAAACCAGCAGCGAGGGTCTGAAGCGGACTCTGCAGGTTGTTGTGCCGGCAGGCGAGATCACCAAGCGTTTTGACGATCGCCTGGAGCAGATGAAGGATCGGGTGCAGCTCAAGGGCTTCCGCAAGGGTAAGGTTCCTGTCGCTCACCTGAAGCAGATGTATGGCCGCTCGGTCATGGCTGAGGTTGTGCAGGAGGCTGTTCGCGACAGCTCCAATCAGGCGCTGGCCGACAAGAAGATGCGCCCCGCCATGCAGCCCGACCTGAAGCTGCCGGAGGATGAGGCCGAGATCGAGCGCGTGCTCTCCGGCCAGGCCGATCTGTCGTATTCGATGAGCTTTGAAGTTCTGCCGCCGATCCCGCTGACGAACTTCGAGGATCTGAAGCTCGAAAAGTTCGTGGCCGATGTTGACGAAGAGTCCATCGATAAGGCCGTCAGCGAACTGGTCGACCGCAGCGTAACCTTCACCACCGAAGAGGGCCGCGTTTCCTCGACGGGCGATCAGGTAACGGCTGATTTTGTTGGCAAGATCGACGGCGAAGCTTTCGACGGCGGCACCACGGAAGATGCCGTGATCGTGCTGGGTCGTGGCAACTTCATCCCGGGCTTCGAAGAGGGTCTGACGGGTGTGAAGGCTGGCGACGAGAAGGACATCACCGCGACGTTCCCGGCCGACTATCCGGTTGCCGAACTGGCCGGCAAGGAAGCCATCTTCTCGGTGAAGGTGAAGGAAATCGGCGCGCCGGTACGTCCGGAAGTCGATGAAGAATTCGCCAAGTCGCTGGGCGCTGAAAGCCTCGATCAGCTCAAGGAATATCTGCGCGAGCGGATCGGCAACGAATATGCCGGCGTGTCGCGTCAGAAGCTGAAGCGCGATCTGCTGGATCAGCTTGAAGAGCGCCACGACTTCGAACTGCCGCCGTCGCTGGTTGAGGCCGAGTTCAACGGCATCTGGGGCCAGCTTGAGGAGAACCTCAAGCGTTCGGGCAAGACGCTGGCTGACGAAGGCAAGACCGAGGAAGAGGCTCGCGCCGAATATCGCAAGCTTGCTGAGCGCCGGGTGCGTCTTGGGCTGGTGATCGGCGAGATCGCTGAGAAGAACGAGCTCAAGATCACGCAGGACGAAATGCGTCGTGCGCTGATGGAGCAGGCCCGTCGCTTCCCCGGCCAGGAAAAGCAGGTCTACGAATACTACGAGAAGACCCCGGGTGCGCTGGCTGAGCTGCGCGCGCCGATCTTCGAGGAAAAGGTGGTCGATTTCATCGTTGATAAGGCGAAGCCCATTGAGCGGAAGATCCCCCGCCAGGAGCTGTTCGCCAAGCTCGACGAACTCGACAGCTAAGCTGGTCGCGATTGAGCCAGGCTCACTGGGTCGGGCTCAGTTGCAAGGCCTCAGCTAAGGAAGGCGAACGGCGGGTTTTGCCTGCGCGCTTTGCCCTTACAGAACAGCGATGGAGAGCCGCGGGGCTCTCCATTAAGGCGTCAGCATTCTCCCCCGGATGCGTGATCCTTTTGCAGTTTGCCGCCTGAGGTCGCGCCCCTTGGGGCTTGCGCGGGCGGGCGGCACTGCCCAAGAAAGACACTGCAAGGTCGGCGTGATTCGTCCGCCACCTCCCCGAATTCAACAAAGGAAATGGGCCATGCGCGATCCGGTCAGCACAATCACGAACACCTTCTGGCCGATGGTGGTTGAGCAGACGAACCGCGGCGAGCGCGGCTACGATCTGCCCTCGCGTCTGCTCAAGGAGCGCATCATCTTCGTGACCGGCCCGATCGAGGACCACATGGCTGCATCGATCTGCATGCAGCTCCTGTTCCTTGAAGCGGACAATCCGAAGAAGGAAATCTCCATGTATATCAACTCGCCGGGCGGTGTCGTCACGGCGGGCATGGCGATCTACGACACGATGCAGTTCATCCGTCCGCAGGTTTCCACGCTCTGCATCGGTCAGGCTGCGTCGATGGGTTCGCTGCTCCTCTCTGCGGGCGCAGCAGGTATGCGTTTTGCGCTGCCCAACGCTCGCATCATGGTTCACCAGCCTTCAGGCGGCTTTTCCGGTCAGGCCTCGGATATCGAGCGCCACGCCGAGGACATTATCAAGATGAAGCGCCGGCTGAACGAGGTCTACGTGAAGCATACCGGCCAGCCTTACGAGATGATCGAGCGTACGCTGGACCGCGATTACTTCATGACGGCCGAGCAGGCTCAGGAATTTGGCATCATCGACAAGGTGCTGACTGAACGGGCGGCTGCCGAGACTGCGGCCGAAGAGCCCAAGAGCGCCAGCTAAACCAGATCTGCCGGCAGGTCAGCGGGCTGCGGTGCCATTGCCGCACTTGCCCCGCTTGGCAAGGGCAGCCATGCTACCCATCTGTCCCCTCCCAAGGGGGCAGACCAAGGGGTTGAGATGGTGCGCCGCGGTAGCCCCAGGCTTGCCATCAAACGTCGCCATAAATCTGTGGCAATCGCGTCGCTGCGGGGTAATCGGGACCATTATCCGTTAATCCAATCTTGATCTACGGAACGCTAGCGTGCTGAGATCAATGTAATGGACTCGGGTACCGCTTCCTCAGGTGGGACGAGACAGGAATCTTCCAAGGCGGGCGCCGGCTGATCCAGCGCTCGAGCGACCCGAGGAGAGGTAAGACAACCGAGATGGCTCAAGAGAAAAACACTCTCTATTGCTCGTTTTGCGGCAAGAGCCAGCATGAGGTGCGCAAGCTCATTGCCGGCCCGACTGTGTTCATCTGCGATGAATGCGTTGAGCTGTGCATGGACATCATCCGGGAAGAGAACAAGAACACCCTGGTGAAGTCGCGCGACGGCGTGCCCACTCCGCAAGAGATTTGCGCGGTTCTGGATTCGTACGTGATCGGTCAGTATCACGCCAAGCGCGTGCTCTCGGTGGCCGTGCACAATCACTACAAGCGCCTGAACCACGCTTCGAAAAACAACGACGTCGAACTCGCGAAGTCGAACATCCTGCTGGTCGGCCCGACCGGCTGCGGTAAGACGCTGCTGGCCCAGTCGCTGGCGCGGATGCTGGATGTTCCGTTCACGATGGCCGATGCCACGACTCTGACCGAGGCGGGCTATGTCGGCGAGGATGTCGAGAACATCATTCTGAAGCTGCTGCAGGCCGCCGATTACAACGTCGAGCGTGCGCAGCGCGGCATCGTCTATATCGACGAGGTCGACAAGATTTCCCGCAAGTCCGACAACCCGTCGATCACCCGCGACGTGTCGGGCGAGGGCGTGCAGCAGGCACTGCTGAAGATCATGGAAGGCACCGTTGCCTCCGTGCCTCCGCAGGGCGGCCGCAAGCACCCGCAGCAGGAATTCCTGCAGGTCGACACGACCAACATCCTGTTCATCTGCGGTGGCGCCTTTGCCGGCCTCGACAAGATCATCTCGCGTCGTGGCAAGGGTACCTCGATCGGTTTCGGCGCGACGGTGAACGACGCAGAAGAACGCCGTATGGGCGAGATCCTGCGCGAAGTTGAGCCGGAAGATCTGCTGAAGTTCGGTCTCATCCCCGAATTCATCGGACGTCTGCCGGTCATCGCCACGCTGGAAGACCTCTCCGAGGATGCGCTGGTTGAGATTCTGTCCGAGCCCAAGAACGCGCTCGTGAAGCAGTATCAACGCCTGTTCGAGATGGAAGACGTGAAGCTGTCGATCACCAACGATGCGCTGAAGTCGGTGGCCCGCAAGGCTATTGAGCGCAAGACCGGTGCCCGTGGCCTGCGCTCTATCATGGAAGGCATCCTGCTCGACACGATGTACGATCTGCCCTCGATGAAGGGCGTGGAAGAGATCGTCATCGGGCCGGAAGTGGTTGAAGGCAGTGCGCGGCCGCTTCGGATCTACTCGGAGCGGGCCGACGAGAAGGGTTCAAGCGCTTCGTGATCGGAGCACTGATGCTTGAGCCGCTCCGCCCGTGGGATGGTGGAGTTTTCCCGGACGATACGGCGCCGTCGCGGTCTTGTCCGCGCGGATAGCCCTTGATCCAGAGGCGGCAGGCACCCATTTTTCTTAGCGTGCCGCCTTCGGATTGTTGTGAGATGTCGAAGGCGGTGAGTTTTCACAGGCTCGTGCGGCGTCCGCCTCAAAAGTGCCCGGGCATGCGTGCCAGATGTCCGGATCGAGCGTCGAGAAGGTGAGGGGAAACTGCAATTTCTCCGACAGCACTCGGCGCAGGAGCAGGCGGCCAGATAGGTAGCGAAATGGGCGACGACACCAACACCGAAGAAAAGACCGCAGGTAAGGGCCTTTACCCTGTCCTTCCGTTGCGCGACATCGTCGTGTTCCCCTACATGATCGTGCCGCTGTTCGTTGGACGCGATAAGTCCATCAACGCGCTCGAAGAGGTGATGCGTTCCGACAAGCACATCCTGCTTGCCGCGCAGAAGAACGCTGGCGATGACGATCCGGCGACTGATGCCATCTATCCGGTTGGTACGTTGGCATCGGTGCTGCAGCTGCTGAAGCTGCCGGACGGCACCGTGAAGGTGCTGGTCGAGGGCACCTCGCGTGCGCGCATCATCAACTACACCGAGAACGCCAACTACTTCGAAGCCGAGGTTGAGCCGGTTGACGAGGCTGTCGGTGCCAAGGAAGAGATCGAGGCGCTGGCCCGTTCGGCTGTGACGCAGTTCGAGAGCTATGTGAAGCTCAACAAGAAGATCTCTCCTGAGGTTCTCGGCAACGTCGCGCAGATCGAGGACTACTCGAAGCTGGCCGACACGATCGCCTCGCACCTTGCGATCAAGATTGCCGACAAGCAGGAAATCCTCGAGACGGCAACGATCTCGGAGCGTCTGGAGCGCGTCTACACCCTGATGGAGAGCGAGATCTCCGTGCTGCAGGTGGAGCGCAAGATCCGTTCGCGCGTGAAGCGCCAGATGGAGAAGACGCAGCGCGAGTACTATCTCAACGAGCAGATGAAGGCGATCCAGAAGGAGCTCGGCGATAGCGACGAGCGCGATGACATCGCCGAGTTCGAAGAGAAGATCGAGAACACCAAGCTTTCGAAGGAAGCCCGCGACAAGGCCCTGGCTGAGCTGAAGAAGCTCAAGCAGATGAGCCCGATGTCGGCGGAAGCCACTGTCGTGCGCAACTACCTCGATTGGCTGCTGTCGATCCCGTGGGGCGTCAAGGGCAAGGTCAAGAAGGATCTCGACGAGGCGCAGAACGTTCTCGACGCGGAGCACTATGGCCTCGACAAGGTCAAGGAGCGCATCCTTGAGTATCTCGCCGTGCAGGCGCGCACCAACAAGCTGAAGGGGCCGATCCTGTGCCTCGTCGGACCGCCCGGCGTAGGTAAGACCTCGCTCGGCAAGTCGATCGCGAATGCGACCGGACGCGAGTTCGTGCGTATGAGCCTTGGCGGCGTGCGCGACGAAGCGGAGATCCGTGGACACCGTCGCACGTACATCGGCTCGATGCCCGGCAAGGTCATCCAGTCGATGCGCAAGGCGAAGCGCACCAATCCGCTGTTCCTCTTGGACGAGATCGACAAGATGGGACAGGACTTCCGCGGTGACCCGGCAGCGGCGTTGCTGGAGGTGCTGGATCCGGAGCAGAACGGTTCGTTCAATGACCATTACCTCGAGGTCGATTACGACCTGTCGAACGTGATGTTCGTGACGACGGCCAACACGCTGAACATTCCGCCGGCCCTGATGGACCGTATGGAGATCATCCGTCTTGCCGGTTACACCGAGGACGAGAAGATCGAAATCGCCAAGCGCCACCTCATTCCGGGGCAGCGTCAGGCGCATGGTCTCGAAGTTGCCGAGTGGACGGTTGGCGATGATGCAATGCTGCAGCTCGTCCGTCGCTACACCCGTGAGGCGGGCGTGCGCTCGCTTGAGCGTGAAGTTGCAAAGCTCGCACGTAAGGCGGTGAAGGAAATCATCACCACCGAAAACAAGACTGTGCACGTTACGGCTGAGAACCTCGAAAACTATCTCGGTGTGCCGAAGTATCGCTACGGCGAGGCCGAGCTTGAGGATCAGGTCGGCATCGTGACCGGTCTTGCGTGGACGGAAGTTGGCGGCGAGTTGCTGACGATCGAAGGCGTGATGATGCCCGGCAAGGGCAAGATGTCGGTTACTGGCAACTTGCGCGACGTGATGAAGGAAAGCATTCAGGCGGCGAATGCCTACGTGCGTTCGCGGTCGGTTGATTTCGGCATCCATCCTTCGCTGTTCGAGAAGAAGGACATCCACGTGCACGTGCCGGAAGGCGCGACGCCGAAGGATGGTCCCTCGGCCGGTGTCGCGATGGCTACGACCATCATCTCGGTGCTGACGGGTATTCCGGTGCGCAAGGATGTCGCCATGACCGGCGAAATCACGCTGCGTGGCCGCGTGCTTCCGATCGGCGGATTGAAGGAGAAGATGCTGGCTGCTCTGCGCGGTGGCATCAAAACCGTCATTATCCCTGAAGAGAACGTTAAGGACCTCAGCGAGATTCCGGACGAGATCAAAAACAAGATCGACATCGTGCCGGTGGCTCGCGTCGACGAGGTTCTGAAGACGGCACTCGTCAGGCTGCCGGAGCGTCTTGTGTGGGACGAAGCGGCGGAAGCTGCTGCGGTGAAGGCCGAAGAAGGCGCTGCCGCCTCGCGCGTCACTGCACATTGATATCTGCGCAATTGCACACATCCCGTCGCTCGCCGACGGTGTGATGCACAACTAAAGAGCCCCGCGCTTCGGCGCGGGGTTTTTCATTGGCGTCATGTGCAGGTCAGAGCGCGCATTTCCCCATGTTTTTCGGGAAAATTGGCGCCTTTTCCCACTTGACGCGGCTTTGTATTGGGCGCTTCTCTGACCCCACTGTTGCGGCTTTAAGCAACACGCGCGGGCGCCCCATCGCTTCGCCCATGCCCCCCAAGTCGCAAATTCCGAACATGAAGGACGGAACCAGATGAGTAAGAAAGATTTGATCGACGCTGTCGCCAAGGATGCCGAGCTGACCAAGGACAAGGCGACCGAAGTTGTCGACGCGGTGATCGCGCACATCCGGGCTGCAATGAAGGGCGGCAGTGAAGTTCGCATTCCTGATTTCGGCACCTTCAAGGTTGCTGACCGCAAGGCACGCGAGGGCCGCAATCCGGCGACGGGCGAGACGATCAACATTCCGGCTTCGCGCGTGCCTAAGTTCACGCCGGCGAAGGGCCTGAAGGATGCGTTGAACTAAGCGCGTCTGCGGCGGAAGCCGAACGGTTTTAAAACGCGTCGCGGGGCAGCCTGCGGCGCGTTTTCGTTTTGCGCATAGGCTGCTTCGTCTGTGCATCAGCACAGGGCTGCGTTTTGGCACGTGCAGCGCGCTGCTGGCGGCTGAGCGGGCGTCCGCTCCCAATACTGCAGTGGTGCCTTGCGGGTGCGATTACGCCGGCCTTCCGCTCGATCTCGACGGCTTCTGGCCCGGATCTGCGTGACTTGGGCCAACCTGCGGCATCAGTGCTATGATGGAAAGTCCGGCGCAGGTGATCGAGACCCTTGCGGCCCGCGCCGACGCCGGGTATGTGTCCGGTACTTAGAACGTGCTGGTATCGAAAAGCGGTTGCCGCTTTTCCGGAAGCACCTAAGGGCGATTAGCTCAGTGGTAGAGCGCCTCGTTTACACCGAGGATGTCGGGAGTTCGACCCTCTCATCGCCCACCATTTCCCTTGCGATATTTTCTGACGACGACGGGATAGCGCGGTTGTCGGTCACTTGATCGGCCGTTCGCGGCACGCGTGGATATGCGCGATCTTGACCATCAGCGCGACGTGCTGCCGCCGTACATCATCCCATCTCAATAATCAGAACGCGGAGCACGTTGCGATGGGCAACAGTGAACGCCGGATCGTCATCACCGGTGGTCCGGGCGCAGGCAAGAGCACGCTGGTCGCGGCGCTGGCCCGGCGAGGTGCTGCAGTAATGCCGGAAGCCGGGCGGGCGATCATTCAGGCGCAAGGTGCAATTGGCGGCGATGCGCTGCCGTGGGCGGATCGGCGGTTGTTTGCAGAATTGATGCTGTCCTGGGATCTGCGCTCATACCGTGATGGCGCGGCCGGGAACCGTCTCACGTTTTACGATCGGGGGATTCCCGACAGCATCGGCTATCTCGAACTGAATGGCATGCCCGTGCCGAAGCATTTCGAGGGCGCTGCACGCATGTGTCGTTATGGCCGCCGCGTGTTTGTGGCGCCGCCCTGGGCCGAGATATTCACGCACGATGCGGAGCGCTCGCAGTCGTTCGATGAAGCGGTCGCGACCCACGATGCGATCTGCGCTGTCTATCGCCGGTTAGGCTACGAATTGATTCCATTGCCGCGCGGGACGGTCGATTCCCGTGTTGCCATGGTTCTGGCCGGGATTGGCAACTGGCTGCGTCGTAGCGATGGGCATTGAGGGGCGGTGTCGGAACTATGGCAGATTGGCGCATCGGCTCACCGCGGTCCGGCGCTGCTTTGTCTACGAGCTGAGATATTGCGCCGTAAAATCGCGTTTTGAGGTTTCGAATTCCGCAGCGAACCGGGCGCCCGGGATTGGCTGAACAGAATTTTTCTTCACAGCCATCACAGGCCTGCTTGACTTCCATAGGCGAGCCACGTAATTGATCACCCGTGGTCAGCGCGCCCCTTCGAGGCGCGCATTTTTGACTGCGGGAGTAGCTCAGTTGGTTAGAGCGCCGGCCTGTCACGCCGGAGGCCGCGGGTTCAAGTCCCGTCTCTCGCGCCACTATCTCAATGATATAGCGCATCACGATAAGGCTCGGCACTCCGTCGGCCCGCGCTGTCATGCGTTCCAGGAACCCTCCACCACAGTCTCTCCACCTACATGCTGAACGGCGCGGTTCGATCCGCGCACCCACGAGGTTGCGGCCGCGCGCGGTCTACAGGTTCGTCATCCAAACGACGCTCCGATTCGATCCGCATGCCTGAGAGGGCACCACGGCAGCAGTTGCTGGCTCCGCAAGAATTAGGCGATGGTTCGAGACAATCGCGCATGCCTCTGCGCCCATCGGCGCGCCGGGGCTAGTTTTGTCTGGACATGATTGGCGGCGGAGGGCTTTGCGGCTGCGAATCGGGGTACCGACCTGATGAGTTGTCAGCACAGGCTTTCGAGATGGCCCGCACCGCCGCCTCAGCGCGTAGCAGCGTTGAACCGCCCAGCCCGATGGAACGCGCGCAGCATGTGCTGGCGGATGTGTTCGGCTATCGTCAGTTCCGTTCGCAGCAGGCCGGCATCATCGAAGCCGTGATCGCGGGTAACGACGCCCTCGCGCTGATGCCGACGGGTGGCGGCAAATCGCTGTGCTATCAAGTGCCGTCGCTTGTACGCCCCGGCATCGGCATCGTTGTTTCACCTCTCATCGCCCTGATGCAGGATCAGGTTGAAGCGCTGACGCAGGCTGGCGTCGACGCGGCGTTCCTCAATTCCACGCTGGATTATCGCGAGCAGGTGGAGCTTGAGCGCCGTATCGCCATCGGCGCGCTCGATATCCTCTACGTTTCGCCCGAGCGCTTGCTGCAGGAGCGCACGCTTAACCTGTTGTCAGACACGACACTGGCGTTGTTTGCTATCGACGAAGCGCACTGCGTTTCGCAATGGGGGCATGACTTCCGGCCGGAATACCGTCAGCTCAAGCTGCTGGCCGAGCGTTTCCCGAACGTGCCGCGCATCGCGCTTACGGCAACCGCCGACGAGCGCACGCGCGAGGAAATCGTCACCGAGCTGCGGCTGGAGAATGCGCGCCGCTTCATCGCCAGTTTCGATCGGCCGAACATCCGCTACACCATCTCGAACATGGCTTCGATGGGCGCGCGTGAGCGGCTGTGGCGCTTCATCGACGCCGAGCACGCCGAAGACGCAGGGATTGTTTATTGCCTGTCGCGCAAGTCGGTCGATGAAACCGCAGCCTGGTTGCGTGGTAAGGGCCGCACCGCACTTGCTTATCATGCTGGTCTCGATGCCGATGTACGCCGCGACGTGCTGGAGCGCTTCCGCAAGGAGAGCGGCATCATTGTTGTGGCCACCATTGCGTTCGGCATGGGCATCGACAAGCCGGATGTGCGCTTCGTCGCGCATCTCAATCTGCCGAAGTCGATCGAGGCCTACTATCAGGAAACCGGCCGCGCCGGACGTGACGGAGAGCCGGCGAACGCGTGGCTCGCCTACGGCATTCAGGACCTCATCCAGCTTCGGCAATGGATTACGCAGGGCGAAGGCTCGGATGCCTACAAGCAGGTTCAGCGCCAGAAGCTGGCTGCGTTGATTGGGCTGTGCGAGCTGCCGAGTTGTCGACGGCAGGCGTTGCTGTCCTACTTTGGCGAGCGCCAGTCGCAGCCGTGCGGAAACTGCGACAACTGCCTAGAGCCGCCGGAAACCACCGATGGCACCGTGCTGGCGCAGAAGGCGCTGTCGGCGGCGTATCGCACCGGTCAGCGGTTCGGCGCGTCGTACATCATCGACGTTCTTATGGGCCGCAGCAACGAGCGCATCGAGCGCGCCGAGCACGACAAGCTGCCGGTGTTTGGCATCGGTCAAGATACCGACGAAACAACGTGGAAGGGCGTGTTCCGGCAGTTGACGGCATCGGGATATCTCGCGGGCGATGACGAGGGCTATGGTTCGCTACAGCTCACCGAGCAGGCGCGGCCATTGTTGCGCGGCGAGGAGAAGTTCGCTGTCCGCTTGCCGTCGAAGGAAACGCGGCAGAAGGCCAAACCCAAACGCGCCAACCGCAGCGCCGAGCTGGTGAATGATGCTGACCGGGCGTTGTTTGAAGATCTGCGCAATCTGCGCCGCGATCTCGCCGTGCGGAACAAGCTGCCGCCGTATCTCATTTGTTCCGACGTGACGTTAGCGGAGCTGGCGCTGTTCCGGCCCACGGATGACGCCGGTCTGGCTGACATCACCGGTCTTGGCAGCAGCAAGATCAGACGCTACGGGGCCAACTTCCTGGCGGTAATCGGCAAGCATCCGGCCCGGGCGGCCAGCACATAGGCGTTCGGGCCATGTACCGGTGCGCCTGCAGATCATGTCGTCAGATTTGCATGCTGGGCGGATAGACGCCACATGTCCGGTCTAACCAACAGTTGCAACCAACAATCACAACCAACATAGGGAATTGAGATGACGAGCAGCATTGCCGCCGGAGCTGAACGCTGGGACGCAACCTTCAACGGTGGCGACGCGGCGGAGCTGGCGAAGCTCTACGCCGCCGACGCCCGCGTGATTCCAGCTGGTGGCGCGCCGGTTGCCGGCCCGGAAGCGATTGGCAAGTTCTTTGCCGACCTCATCGCCAATGGCTTCAAAGACCACCGGATCACGGTTGAGACTGTCACGGAGAAGGGCCCGATCGCGATTGCCAGCGGCAAGTGGGCGCTTTCCGGCCCCGGAGAGGGCGGTGCCACGGCGCAATACGGCGGCAACTGGGTGAATGTGCTGGAGCGCGATGGCGACGGCTGGCGCGTCCTGCTGCACACCTGGAATTGATCCAGATCAAGTTTGAAACAAAAGCGGTCCACCTTTTCGGTGGGCCGCTGCTGTTCGGGTTGCGCCCGTCACGGGCCTGAGTTACGAACATTCTAAATTTTGCGCCGCACCACCTTGACTATGCTGGCGCAGATCGGCCTGCGGTGTGTTTCCCCAGCGGATATGCGCCAAGGCGAGGCCTCCCGGTAGGCACGTCTATCTAAGGCACGTCCATGGATCAGCTTTTCTACGATTACCTGCCCATCGCGGTTTTCATCGGCGTCGCGCTGTTCATCGCGCTCGCTCTGATGGTGGCGCCGTTCCTGATTGCGGTGAACAACCCCGATCCGGAAAAGGTCTCGGCCTACGAATGCGGCTTCAACGCCTTCGACGACGCGCGCATGAAGTTCGACGTTCGGTTCTATCTGGTCGCCATTCTCTTCATCATCTTCGATCTGGAAGTGGCGTTCCTGTTTCCGTGGGCCGTCGCGTTCGGTGACATCGGGCTGTTCGGCTTCTGGTCGATGATGATTTTCCTGGCCGTGCTGACGATCGGCTTCATCTATGAGTGGCGCAAGGGAGCGCTCGAATGGGATTGATTACCGCAGAGCGTCCGCAGTCGCGGTCCGGGCTGGTCACCTCTTCAGGCAATCCGCTTGAGTCCGGTGGCATGCTGGTGAAGCCGGGCGAGGAGGGCTTCACGCAGATTTCCTCCAAGCTGGCCGACAAGGGCTTCCTGGTCACCACCGCCGACGACCTCATCAACTGGGCGCGCACTGGCTCGCTGATGTGGATGACGTTCGGTCTGGCCTGTTGCGCCGTCGAAATGATGCAGGCGTCGATGCCGCGTTATGACGTGGAGCGGTTTGGCTTTGCGCCGCGCGCTTCGCCGCGTCAGTCCGACGTGATGATCGTGGCCGGCACACTGACCAACAAGATGGCCCCGGCGCTGCGCAAGGTTTACGATCAGATGCCCGAGCCGCGGTATGTGATCTCGATGGGCAGCTGCGCCAATGGCGGCGGCTATTACCATTATTCCTACGCGGTTGTGCGTGGGTGCGATCGCATCGTGCCGGTTGATGTCTACGTGCCGGGTTGCCCGCCGACCGCCGAAGCGCTGGTCTATGGCATCCTGTTGCTACAACGCAAAATCCGTCGCACCGGAACGATCGAGCGGTAACGGCGCGGGATAGGCGGGAGCAAGATGACCATGCGGAATTTTACTGCCGTTGTCGGACTGTTCGTTTTGGTGCTGGTTGCTCCGGGTATGAAGGCCTCCGCAGAGGACATTCCCAATCTCGTTGGCGTCTGGGGCGGTACCAATGAAACGGTTGCCGATGGCTTCAAACTGAAATCGAGCCCGCGCACGGTGCACATCACCGAGCAAACCGATCGGCGGTTTCGCGGTCATTTTGACTATGCCGGTGGCCACAAGGAAATCTTCGGCATCATCTTCCCGGACAACGTTTCGTTCGCATGGGTTGCAACGATAAGCAAAGGCCAGGTGCAAGGGCGTATTCTCAGCCCGAACCACATCGCGGCCTGCTACATCGAATCCGGTCCAGAGGCCACTGCCGGTTGTTCCGATCTGAAGCGTACGGCTGAAAAGCCCTGATCCCGCGACGTTAGAAAGTGAAAGCAGCAGCGATGAGCGAAAAGCTTCAGCAACTCGAAACCCACTGCAATGGCGCGCTGGGCGATGCGGTGGTTGAATCGCGCATTAGCTACGGTGAGCTGACGCTGGATGTTGCGCGCGAAAAAATCCTCGATGTGCTGACATTCCTGCGCGATGACGCGGACTGCCTGTTCGAGATCCTGATCGACATCTGCGGCGTAGACTGGCCCGCCCGCGAGCAGCGCTTTGATGTCGTTTATCATCTGCTGTCGCCGCGCCATAACAGCCGCATCCGCGTCAAGCTGCGGACGGATGAGACAACGCCGGTCGCGAGTGCGGTGGGTGTGTATCCGGCCTCGAACTGGTTCGAGCGCGAAGCCTACGACATGTACGGCATCCTGTTTTCCGGTCACCCGGATCTGCGTCGCCTGCTCACCGATTACGGTTTTCAGGGCTATCCGCTGCGCAAGGACTTTCCGCTCACCGGTTATGTTGAGGTGCGCTACGACGAGGAGCAGAAGCGCGTCGTTTATGAGCCCGTTGAGTTGGCGCAGGAATTCCGTTCGTTCGATTTTGAATCGCCATGGGAAGGCACCCGCTCGGTGCTGCCCGGCGACGAGAAGGCAACGCCCCCGGTGGGTCGCGCCTGATCGGGTCGCGATGCGCTGAAAGGCAAACGCGGATAGTGGTCGCGGGTGATGGCATGCTTCGAATTGCACCGACGGTGGTTCCGGTTGCAATCGCCTCCGTTGCAGGCGTGCTGGCCTGGGATCTGATGCGCCTGCTGGGCGAGGGGCCGACGCTCTGGGCATCGTGGACGTATTGGTGGATTGGACTTCCCATCATGCTCTTCGCCGCGTTCACACTGGGGCTTGGATTTCCACGCAATGCTTGGCGCTGGGGCCTGATTGTCATCGGTGCGCAACTGGCGTGGTCGGTCGGGCTGGCGTTCATCAATGAACAGCCGCTGATCGTGCCGGACCATCTCGCCGTGTTCGCCATCGTCGGGCTTGCATGCGTGGTGGCTGCACTGGCCGGCGGCTGGCTGCACCGACGTCTGGATCGACAGGGCTAGGCCATGGGTATCGACGCTGAGCGCCAGCAAATGATCCGGTCAAACGCCGCGTTCGCTATCGAGGAGATGGGCGAGCTTGCGGGCGTTGCTTTCGGCTTCAATGAAGGCTCGGTGGCATGGGTGGAGGGCTTCATCGAGCGCCAGCGCGAGGTGCTGCAGGGTGATACCAGCGAGGGGCTGGTGAACGTGCTCGGCTGCTATCTGGGCGAGGCGATTATCGCCGCGGTACCGGACGCGACGTGGGACGAGGAGCCTCAGATCGGACTGGGTGTGCGCTTTGCCAATGGTGACATGGTGTTTCCGTTCGCCAAGGTGACCAAGCAGCTTCGCGAGGGCCTAGCGACTGGTGAATCCGTGCTGAGCTTCTATAACGTCAGTATCGGATATGTGGCCACCGGCCAGCTCGGTTCAGCCGATGGGAGCGAGGCGCCATGAAGGATACCCTGAAGCCCGGCGACAAGGTGCGTTTCTCGTTCCGCGTGCCAGCGGAAAAAACGGTGCCGCACCTTTACCCGGAAGCTGCTGAATTCCGCGAAATGCCGACGGTGTTCGCAACCGGCTTCATGGTCGGGCTGATGGAATGGGCGTGCCTGAAGGTGCTTGAACCGCATCTGGATGAGGGCGAAGGCAGCCTCGGTGTGCACATCGATGTGTCGCACACAGCAGCGACGGTGCCGGGCCAGACGGTTACGGTGGATGCGGAATGCACCTCGGTGAATGGGCGTCGCATCGGCTTCAGCGTGCGGGCGCACGATGGCATCGATGTGATAGGCGAAGGACGGCACGAGCGTATGGTCATCACGTGGACGCGTTTCGTTGCGCGCGTGAATGACAAGGCGCGGCAGGCGCGCGCTGAATCCATTCTGCATGGTACGGGAGAGCCAAATGGCTGAAACCGTCTCTCCGGCGAGCGATGCGGCAACGGGTGTTGATGTGCGCGGACGCTGTCTGTGCGGAGCGGTGACGTTCGCTGCACGCCTGCCCAAGCGCGAGGTTGCCATCTGCCATTGCGATATGTGCCAGCGCTGGACCGCAGGGCCGTTTCTGACGGTTGAATTTGCCGGTGAGCTTGCGATCGAGGGTGCTGATAGCGTCAGTCTTTACCGGTCATCGGAATGGGGCGAGCGGGCGTTCTGTAAGGTTTGCGGCACGTCGCTGTTCTGGCATATGGCTGGCACAGATCACTACGCGCTCAATGCCGGCGCACTTGAGGACAAGAGCGCGCTGGCGCTGACGCTACAGATTTTCATCGACGAAAAGCCCGCCTATTACGATTTCGCCAACGACACACCGAAGATGACCGGCGCCGAAGTGGTTGCGGCTTTTTCCGGCGGTGCGACGGAGCATGGAAGCAATGTCTGAGACAGATATCCGCCAATTCAACATCAACTTCGGTCCGCAGCATCCGGCCGCGCACGGCGTGCTCCGCCTTGTGCTGGAGCTCGACGGCGAGGTGGTGGAGCGTGTCGATCCGCACATTGGCTTGCTGCACCGTGGCACCGAGAAGCTGATCGAACACAAAAATTACACGCAAGCGATCGGCTACTTCGACCGCCTCGACTACGTGGCGCCGATGAACCAGGAGCATGCGTTTTGCATGGCGGCGGAAAAGCTGCTGGGGCTGGAAGTGCCGCGCCGGGCGCAATTGATCCGCGTGCTGTATTCGGAAATCGGCCGCCTGCTGTCGCATCTGCTTAACGTGACCACGCAGGCGATGGACGTTGGCGCGCTGACCCCGCCGCTGTGGGGCTTCGAAGAGCGCGAAAAGCTGATGGTGTTCTATGAGCGCGCCTCGGGCAGCCGCATGCACGCGAAGTATTTCCGTGTCGGCGGTGTGCATCAGGATCTGCCGCCGGAACTGATCGACGACATCGCCGAGTTCTGCACGACGCATCCCAAGGTGCTCGACGATATTGAAACGCTGCTGACCGACAACCGTATCTTCAAGCAGCGCAACGTCGATATCGGTGTTGTGAGCCTGAAGGAATGCTTCGATCTGGGCTTCTCGGGCGTGATGGTGCGCGGCTCGGGCGCGGCATGGGATCTGCGCCGCGCGCAGCCCTACGAGTGCTATTCCGAACTCGATTTCGACATCCCGATCGGCAAGAACGGCGACTGCTATGATCGTTATCTCGTGCGCATGCAGGAGATGCGGGAATCGCTGAAAATCATGCAGCAGTGCTGCGATAAGCTACGGGCGCCGGACGGGCAGGGGCCTGTGGCCGCCGCCGATCGCAAGGTCGTCCCGCCACGCCGGGCGGAGATGAAGCGCTCGATGGAAGCGCTGATCCATCACTTCAAGCTCTACACCGAGGGCTTCCATGTGCCGGCGGGCGAGGTCTATGCCTGTGTCGAGGCGCCCAAGGGCGAATTCGGCGTTTATCTGGTGGCCGACGGCTCCAACAAGCCTTACCGCTGCAAGATCCGCGCGCCCGGCTTCCCGCACCTGCAGGCGATGGATTACATGAACCGCGGTCACATGCTGGCCGACGTTTCGGCCATCCTGGGCTCGCTGGACATCGTGTTCGGAGAGATTGATCGCTAGACCATGATCGCTTCGGACCCCATCAGTCCGGAGCGTGAATCATCGGTCTTGAGAAACTTCCCGCGATCGCTTCGGACCCTATAAGTCCGGAGCGTGAATCATCGGTCGATCAAAGGGCGAGAGCGGCATCGCGATTTGAAGAACCGCGATTACGCCGCGAGGCCCACGCTCAAAATCTGTGGAAATTCAGGGCCTGCTTGGTGCCATCCGTAAACCGGGCGCCTGGCGGGCCTTTTCCGTTGGAGAGAGCCTGTCCAGGCCGTTGTGAGCCGATCGGCACTGCGCCTGGTGGCTCTCTCCCGGTGAACCATTGACCGTCGGCCCCCCAGTCCCCCAGACTGGTGCGTATTAGGGAGCCGGGGGCGTCAATGGTTGCGGATCTGCCATTTTTTCTGGCCGTTGGGGCCCTTGGATGGGGGCTGGCGCTGGCGTTTTATCGCTCCGCAGCACGTGATCTCCGCTGGCCATCGGGCACAGCCCAGCGGCATCTGCCGGCATTTACGACAATCCTCGCGCTGCTTTGTATCGCTGTCGGTGGTGGTTTTGCACTGTCGCGCGGCATCGCTGGCGGCGGCGTGGTTATCGCGCTGTTCGGTGCGGCCTTGGCGGTGTTCTGGCTGGGTTTTTTGCGGGTCGGGGCGCAATCGGCGCTGCTGCTGGCCCCCGGTGCAGCGATAATCCTGCTTGCGACCCGCCTTATTGCGGCATAGCGCTGCGCCGCAGTTGATGCCCATCAACATCTTGCGAACTCGTTGCTTGCAATAGTTCTATGTTGCTTGCAAGACGTCGCCGTTAGACGTAGTGAACATGTGATTGTGCGCTGCGTCAATCAGCGTCACACCCAGCGGCGCCGAACCTCACTCATCCGAGCAGGTGCGGTCCCTCCAATCGCAGGGTTTTGCCGAGCTTCCGAGAGGTGCCATCCTTGGCTGTTCGTCGTCTATATCCGGAACAACCGCTCAGCTTTGCTTTCACACCTGAAAACGAAGCCTGGGCGAAGCGCGAAATCGCCAAATATCCGCAGGGCAAAGAAGCCTCGGCGGTGATCGCATTGCTGTGGCGCGCGCAGGAGCAGGAAGGCTGGACCACAGAGCCCGCCCTCCGTGCCATCGCTGAGATGCTGGGCATGGCCTACATCCGCGTGCTGGAAGTCGCCACGTTCTACACGATGTTCCAGCTTGCTCCGGTGGGCAAGAAGGCCCATTTGCAGGTTTGCGGCACGACGCCATGCATGCTGCGCGGCTCCGAAGCCTTGATTGAAATCTGCAAGGAGCGGATCGCGGAACACCCCCACGAACTGTCGGCCGATGGCCAGTTTTCCTGGGAAGAAGTTGAATGTCTCGGCTGCTGCGCGAACGCGCCTGTCGTACAGATCGGCAAGGACGTGTTCGAGGATCTCGATCCGCAGCTGTTTGAGAAGCTGCTGCACGATCTGGATACCGGTGCGCCGGTTAAGCCCGGCTCGCAAATCGGCCGTCAGTGTTCGGCGCCTGAGGGTGTCCGCATAACGCTTCTCGACGTTGACGGGCCTACAAAACGCGACGCGGAAAAGGTGTGAGGACGACTGCAATGCAACTGCAGGACAAGGACCGCATCTTTCGTAATCTCTATGGCTTCCATGACTGGCGGCTTGCCGGTGCCCGTGCGCGCGGTGCGTGGGATGGAACCAAGGCTCTGATCGACAACGGGCCCGACTGGATCATCGGCGAGATGAAGACGTCGGGTTTGCGCGGTCGCGGCGGCGCCGGCTTCCCGACCGGCCTCAAGTGGTCGTTCATGCCGAAAAACGATCCGCGCCCGTCCTATCTCGTTATCAACGGCGATGAATCCGAGCCCGGTTCGTGCAAGGACCGCGAGATCATGCGCAATGATCCGCACCTGCTGATCGAGGGCGCGTTGTTGGCCTCTTCGGCGATGAAGGCGCACACGTGCTTCATCTACCTGCGCGGCGAGTTCATCCGCGAGCGTGAGCGTCTGCAGGCAGCTGTCGATGAAGCCTATGACGCCAGGCTGATCGGCAAGAACAACATCCACGGCTGGGATTTCGACATCGTCGTGCATCACGGCGCTGGCGCTTACATCTGCGGCGAGGAAACGGCCCTCATCGAGTCGATTGAGGGCAAGAAGGGCATGCCTCGCCTCAAGCCGCCGTTCCCCGCCAACGTCGGTCTCTATGGCGCGCCGACAACGGTGAACAACGTTGAGAGCATCGCCGTGGTGCCGGACATCCTGCGCCGTGGCGGCGCGTGGTTTGCCTCGCTCGGTCTGCCCAACAACACCGGCACCAAGCTGTTCCAGATTTCCGGCCACGTGAACAAGCCGTGCGTCGTGGAGGAGGAAATGGGCATTCCGCTGCGTGATCTCATCGACATGCATTGCGGCGGCGTGCGCGGTGGTTGGGACAACCTGCTGGCGGTGATCCCGGGCGGGTCGTCGATGCCGATGATCCCGGCACACCAGTGCAACGACCTGACGATGGATTTCGACGCGCTTGTGAAGCTGAAGTCTGGCCTCGGCACGGCGGCCATCATCGTGATGGACAAGTCCACCGACATCATCAAGGCCATCGCGCGCATCGCGTATTTCTACAAGCACGAGAGCTGCGGCCAGTGCACGCCGTGCCGTGAGGGCACGGGCTGGATGTGGCGCGTGCTGGAACGCATGCGGCGCGGCGAAGCTGAGAAACGCGAGATCGATCTGCTGTTCGCGGTGACGAAGCAGGTTGAAGGTCACACCATCTGTGCGCTTGGCGATGCTGCGGCATGGCCGGTGCAGGGGCTCATCCGCAACTATCGCCACGTGATTGAAGAGCGCATCGATGCGCGTCACGGGGCGGTGAAGGAAGCGGCGGAGTAACTCGTATGAAGATACACCGCGAGAAGCATCGGCTCGACGTTACCGTCAGCGATCTGTCCGGTTCGCGTTTCGACGACGTGAACCTGTCAGGCGCGACCTACGAAAACGTCAACATGTCGGGCGGAACGTTTCACGACATCAACATGTCCGGCTGGCGCGTGCGCAATGTGAACCTCTCCGGGTTGCGGATCGAGGATGCCAACCTTGCGGGTGCTTCGCTGCACGGGTGCCAGATGAACGGCATGACAATTGACGGTATCGAAGTCGGCGATCTTTTGAGGGTGTGGGCAGAGAAAGCCAAGCCGGTAGGCGAGGCTGTTGCCGGACCGGAAGTTAAATGAAGGGTTGCACGTGGACCTGCTGGCGCTGCTCATAGCCTCGTTCTCGCTTCCGGCTGTTGTCGGAGCGGTACTGGCGGGCGCGCTGCTCTTTCTCTCCTGGGGGTGGGGTGGAGCAGTGTTGGGCGCGATAGCAGGATATCTGGGTGGTGTTTGGTATGCACAGCGGGTCGCCAATGAATCTGTATCTCCCTATGCAAAGGGTTGGATGTCGCTGGTGCTGTTCATCGGCGGGCTTCTGCTGCTTGCCATCGCAACGCGATGACGTGCTGATCGGATCAGAACTATGACGAAGCCAATCTTCATCGACGGCAAGTTGATCGAGGTAGAGCCGGGGACCACGATCCTGCAGGCCTGCGAAATGGCCGGGGCCGAAATTCCGCGCTTCTGCTATCACGAGCGTCTGTCGATTGCCGGCAACTGCCGCATGTGCCTTGTCGAAGTGGAAGGCATTCCGAAGCCGATCGCGTCATGCGCGATGGGCGTAACGGATCTGCCGCCGAACAAGGACGGCGCGCCGCGCAGTGTGCTGACGGCCAGTCCGCTGGTGAAGGCCGCACGCGAAGGCGTGATGGAGTTCCTGCTTATCAATCATCCGCTCGATTGCCCGATCTGTGATCAGGGCGGCGAGTGCGATCTGCAGGATCAGGCGATGGCCTTCGGCTGCGGCGGCTCGCGTTTCGGCGAGAACAAACGCGCGGTTGAAGAGAAATACATCGGCCCGCTGATCAAGACCTTCATGAACCGGTGCATCCATTGCACCCGCTGCGTCCGCTTCATGACCGAAGTGGCGGGCGTTGAAGAGCTCGGCGCCATCAGCCGCGGCGAGGACATGGAGATCACGACCTATCTTGACCGTGGCATCCTGTCGGAATTGTCCGGCAACGTGAACGATCTTTGCCCCGTTGGCGCGCTGACGCACCGTCCGTGGTCGTACATTGCGCGGCCGTGGGAGATGGAAAAGACGGAATCGTTCGACGTGATGGATGCGCTGGGTTCGGCCATCCGCGTCGACTCCCGCGGTCCTTCGGTGATGCGCGTTCTGCCGCGCAACAACGACGACGTGAACGAGGAATGGATCACCGACAAGACGCGCTATGCCTGCGATGGCCTGCGCACGCAGCGGCTCGATCATCCTTATGTGCGCGATGCCAATGGCAAGCTGCGCCCGGCAAGCTGGGATGAAGCGCTGGCCGTTGTGGCTGACAAGCTGTCGAGCACGGTGCCGGAGCGCATCGGTGTGATAGCTGGCGATCTTTGCAGCGCCGAGGAAATGTACGCGCTGAAGGATCTGGCCGATCGCATCGGCATCGCCAGCATCGATTGCCGCCAGGACGGCGCGAAGCTCGATCCTTCGCTTGGCCGTGCATCGTACCTGTTCAATTCCACGATTGCCGGTATCGATCAGGCGGATGCGATTTTGCTGGTTGGCGCCAATCCGCGTGTTGAAGCGGCGGTGCTGAATGCGCGCATTCTCACCCGCTGGCGTCAGGGCGGTTTGACCGTCGGCGTTATCGGCGAGCCTACGCAGCTCACCTATGGCTATGAGCATCTGGGCGTTGGTCCGCAGACGCTGGGCGATATTCTTGCTGGCAAGCATGCCTTTGCCGAAGTGCTGAAGAATGCGCAGCGGCCGATGGTCATTGTCGGTTCCGGCGTTGCGGCGCGCGCCGATGGGCAGGCGCTGCTGGCGCAGGCGGCGAAGCTGGCGGCCGCGTCGGTGGCGGACAAGGACGTCGGCGACTGGAACGCATTCAACGTGTTGCACACGGCGGCCTCGCGCGTCGCCGGTCTCGATCTCGGGCTGGTGCCGGGGAAGGGCGGTCTCGATGCCGCAGGCATGATTGCTGCCGCTAACAGTGGCAAGCTCGACGTGCTGTATGTGCTGAGCGCCGACGAGATCGAACTGCCGGCGAAGGGCAAGTCGTTCGTCGTTTATCAGGGCCACCACGGTGATCGCGGTGCGCATCGCGCCGATGTCATTCTGCCGGGCGCTGCCTATACCGAGAAGAGTGGCACTTACGTCAACACCGAGGGCCGCGCGCAGCTGGCTGTGCGCTGCGTATTCCCGCCGGGGGACGCGAAGGAAGACTGGGCGATCCTGCGTGCGTTGTCGGCCAAGGTCGGCAAGACGCTGCCTTACGACACGCTCGATGCGTTACGCAGTGAGATGTACAAGGCGGCGCCGTTGCTGGCTCGCCTCAACACGGTTGCGCCGGCGCCGCTTGCAGGCATTGAAGCCCTCGCAAAGAAAAACGGTGCGGTAGACGCAGAAGCGTTTGCGTCGCCGATCCGTGACTTCTATCTGACCAATCCGATTGCGCGCGCCTCCGCCGTGATGGCTGAGATGAGCGCGCTGAAGAAAACCCTTGAGGCGCCGCATCGCCTCAAGGCTGCCGAGTAGGGAGCGCTGAGCAACAATGGCCGAGAGCTCCTGGGATCTCTGGTTGGATTACGCGCTTTGGCTCGCCATCATGGTGGGCTGGAGCCTGCTGACGCTTGTGGTGTTGCTGGTCCTGATTGCGTTCCTGCTGCTGATGGATCGCAAGGTCTGGGCGGCGGTTCAGATGCGTCGTGGCCCCAACGTCGTGGGTGCGTTCGGCCTGCTGCAGTCGTTCGCCGACCTTCTGAAGTTCGTGTTCAAGGAGCCGGTTATTCCGGCGGGCGCGAACAAGGGCGTGTTCCTGCTGGCGCCGGTGGCGACGGCAATGTTCGCGCTGGCGAGCTGGGCGGTCATTCCGGTCAACGAGGACTCGCTTGGCAAGTGGGTCATCTCCGACCTGAACGTCGGCGTGCTCTATCTGCTCGCGCTGTCGTCGCTGGCGGTTTACGGCATCATCATGGGCGGCTGGGCTTCGAACTCGAAGTATCCGTTCATGGGCTCGCTGCGCTCTGCGGCTCAGATGGTGAGCTATGAGGTTTCCATCGGCCTCGTCATCGTCACCGTCATCCTGTGCGTCGGTTCCCTGAACCTCACCGACATCGTCAACGCACAGAAGACCGGCGTTGGCACCGGCATCGGCCTGCCCGCTTCGGCGCTGGACTGGTACTGGCTCGCCCTGTTCCCGATGTTCGTGATTTTCTACGTATCGGCATTGGCGGAGACGAACCGGCCGCCGTTCGATCTGGTCGAGGCTGAGTCCGAACTCGTCGCCGGCTTCATGGTCGAATATTCATCGACGCCCTACCTGCTGTTCATGCTGGGCGAATACGTCTCCATCGTCGCCATGTGCGCGCTGGCGACCATTCTGTTCCTCGGCGGCTGGCTGCCCCCGGTTGATGTGGCGCCGTTCAACTGGGTGCCGGGCATCCTCTGGTTCCTGATCAAGACCGTGTTTGTCTTCTTCCTCATCTCGATGGCGAAGGCGCTGGTTCCCCGCTACCGCTACGACCAGTTGATGCGCCTGGGCTGGAAAGTGTTCCTGCCGCTGTCGCTGGCCATGGTGGTGATCGTTGCGGGCATTCTGCAGTACGCGCGCGTCGCCTGACGCCCACGGAAGGATTTGAGACGTGGCAATGAACGTTGCACAATCGGTGAAGTCGCTCTTCCTGTGGGAGTTCGTGCAGGCCTTCGGGCTGGCCATGAAGTACTTCTTCTCGCCCAAGAAGACGCTGGACTATCCGTTCGAGCGCGGCCCGCTGTCGCCGCGCTTCCGTGGTGAGCACGCGCTGCGCCGCTATCCCAACGGGGAAGAGCGCTGCATCGCCTGCAAGCTGTGTGAAGCGATCTGTCCGGCGCAGGCCATCACCATTGAGGCCGGTCCGCGCCGCAACGACGGTACGCGCCGCACCACCCGTTATGACATCGACATGGTGAAGTGCATCTATTGCGGCCTGTGTCAGGAAGCGTGCCCGGTGGATGCAATCGTCGAAGGGCCGAACTTCGAGTTCGCGACCGAGACGCGTGAGGAACTCTACTACAACAAGGAAAAGCTGCTCGATAACGGCGACCGGTGGGAACGGGAAATCGCGCGCAACCTTGCCGCCGATGCTCCCTATCGCTGAGGCGCGGGAAACGCTTTGAACGGCGCTGGCCGCCGTTGCGCTTGATTGTGTGTCGCTGCGGAACGCTTCTGCTGCGCACGGTGATTGATAAGACCCGCGCCTAGCGGGCAACGGGTGTGTCTGGGGCGAGATCGGAACGATCACGCATCAGGCACTTGGATTGGCAGACCGCATGGGGTACTCCCCCCGTGCGGAACGTGCGCTGGCTTCACGCACTGCAGTTCCCTGCAGCGCAAAGGACAGCGGACACAAGCGGATGCTGGATCGTACGCGATGGCTCTGACAGCGGGCTTTTTCTATCTGTTTGCGGCGCTCGCCGTCGCATCGGCAGCCATGGTCATTCTGGCCCGCAACCCTGTGCATGCGGTGCTGTTTCTGATCCTGGCATTCTTCAACGCGGCCGGGTTGTTCATTCTGCTGGGGGCTGAGTTCCTCGCGATGATCCTCGTCGTCGTTTATGTCGGCGCGGTGGCGGTGTTGTTCCTGTTCGTCGTCATGATGCTCGACGTCGACTTCGCCGAACTCAAGGCCGGTTTCATCAAGAACGCGCCGATAGGTCTGATCGTCGGCGGTATCGTGATGGGCGAGCTCATCCTGCTGTTCGTCAGTGGCGGGTTTGAGCTGGGGCTGGCGCAACAGCCGGGCGCACCGATTGCCGAGCTGGGTCGCGATGTTTCGAACACGAAGCAGCTCGGTCTGTTGCTGTACACGCGCTACGTCTTTTTCTTCCAGATCGCCGGGTTGGTGCTGCTGGTGGCCATGATCGGCGCCATCGTGCTCACCCTGCAGCACCGCAAGAATGTGCGCCGGCAGTCGATCGCCGCGCAGGTGGCGCGTACACCGGCGACGGGCATGGCCATCGTGAAGGTGCCGCCGGGCGGCTACGTGCTGCCGCCGACCGAATCCAACAAGACCGAGACGCAGGACTGAACGGGCAAACGGACATCATGACCATTGGCATCGGACATTACCTGACCGTCGCGGCGTGCCTGTTCACGCTGGGGATGTTGGGCATCTTCCTCAACCGCAAGAACGTGATCATCATCTTGATGTCGATCGAGTTGATGCTGCTGGCGGTGAACATCAACCTGGTGGCGTTCTCCTATTATCTCGGCGATCTCGTCGGGCAGGTTTTCGCGCTGTTCAACCTGACGGTGGCGGCGGCTGAAGCGGCGATCGGCCTGGCCATCGTCGTCGTCTATTATCGCAACCGTGGCTCTATCGCGGTTGAAGACATCAACATGATGAAGGGCTGAGGCGGGGAATGATCTACTCGGCCATTGTCTTCCTTCCGGCGCTCGGCGCACTTATCGCGGGCCTGTTTGGACGCTTTCTCGGGCCCCGTCCGTCGGAGCTCATCACAACGGGCATGCTGATCACGTCCTGCGCGCTGTCGTGGATCGTGTTCTGGCGTGTCGGTTTCGGCCATGAGACGGCACACGTCGCCATCGAGCGCTGGATCACATCCGGCGAGCTGGATATCAGCTGGGCGTTCAAGATCGACACGCTGACTGCGATGATGTTCGTGGTGGTGACGACCGTGTCGGCTCTCGTGCACCTCTATTCCATCGGCTACATGCACGAGGACGACAGCCGCCCGCGCTTCTTCGCCTATCTGTCGGGCTTCACCTTCGCCATGCTGATGCTGGTGACGGCCGACAACCTGGTGCAGATGTTCTTCGGCTGGGAAGGCGTGGGCCTGTTCTCATACCTGCTGATCGGCTTCTGGTATCAGAAGCCTGAGGCCAACGCGGCGGCGATCAAGGCGTTCGTCGTCAACCGCGTCGGCGACTTCGGCTTCCTGCTCGGCATCTTCGGCCTGTTCCTCGTTTTCCGCACCGTGAACTTCGACCAGTTGTTCGCCGCCGTGCCGGACAAGGCAGGGCAGACGTTCGAGTTCCTCGGCTATCAGGTCGATATCCTCACCACCGTCTGTCTGCTGCTGTTCATGGGCGCGATGGGCAAGTCGGCGCAGTTCCTGCTGCACACCTGGTTGCCGGACGCGATGGAAGGCCCTACGCCGGTTTCCGCGCTCATCCATGCCGCCACCATGGTGACGGCCGGCGTGTTCATGGTGGCGCGCCTGTCGCCCATCTTCGAATACGCGCCGATTGCGCTTAACTTCGTCGTGCTGGTCGGCGCGGTCACGGCCTTCTTCGCCGCCACCGTCGGCCTGGTACAGAACGACATCAAACGCGTGATTGCCTATTCAACCTGTTCGCAGCTCGGCTACATGTTCGTGGCGTGCGGCATCGGTGCCTATCAGGCTGGCGTGTTCCATCTGTTCACGCACGCGTTCTTCAAGGCGCTGCTGTTCCTCGGTGCCGGCTCCGTCATTCACGCGATGCATCACGAGCAGGACATGCGGAACATGGGCGGCCTGCGCTCCAAGATTCCGTTCACGTTCGCCATGATGCTGATCGGTACGCTGGCGCTCACCGGCCTTGGCATTCCGGGTCTCGGTGGTCTGTCGGGCTTCTATTCCAAGGACGCGATTGTCGAAGGCGCCTTCGCCGCGCACAAGCCGGGCAACTATGCCTTCTGGCTGCTGGTGATCGCCGCGTTCATGACGTCGTTCTATTCGTGGCGCCTGATGTTCATGACGTTCTACGGCAAGACCCGCGCTGACCATCACACCTATGACCACGCCCACGAAAGCCCGCCGGTGATGCTGGTGCCGCTGGCCGTTCTGGCCTTCGGTGCGGTTGCCGCCGGTGCCGCCACGCCGTTCTTCATCGGCGATGCGCAGCACGAGTTCTGGGGCAAGGCCATCTTCAACGGCGAGCACAACCACATCCTGCACGAACTGCATCACGTGCCGACGTGGGTGAAGTGGTCGCCGACCATCGCGATGCTGGGAGGCTTCACCATCGCCTGGATCTATTATATCGGTAAGCCGTCGCTGCCCGCCGCCACCGCGCGTGCGTTCGGCCCGCTGTACCGCTTCCTGCTCAACAAGTGGTACTTCGACGAGCTGTACAACGCGATCTTCGTCAAGCCGACGTTCTGGCTCGCCAACTTCCTCTGGAAGGTGGGTGACATCAAGATCATCAACGGCCTGATCGACGGCACCGCGGCCGGTGTCTACGCCATCACGCAGCGCGCTGTGCGGCTGCAGACCGGCTACATCTATCACTACGCCTTCGCGATGCTGATCGGTGTGGCGCTGCTGATCACTTACGTCATGTTCATGGGTGGAGCACGCTGATGGACCTCTCCACCGCACCGCTGCTGTCAATCGTGATGTTCATGCCGCTGGTCGGCGCGATCATCATCGGCTGTCTCAACCGCGAAGCAACGTCTAACGCGCGCTGGATCGCGCTGTGGACGACGATCATCACCTTCCTGATCTCCATCCTCATCTGGGTGAAGTTCGACACCGCAAACCCCGGCTTCCAGTTCGTCGAGGAGCGGCCGTGGATGCACGGCATGAGCTTCAAGCTGGGCGTCGACGGCATCTCGATGCTGTTCGTCATCCTGACGACGTTCCTGATGCCAATGGTCATCATCCAGAGCTGGGGAGCGATCGAGAAGCGCGTCAAGGAATACATGATCGCGTTTCTGGTGCTGGAAACGATGATGATCGGCGTGTTCTGCGCGCTCGATCTGGTGCTGTTCTATGTGTTCTTCGAAGCTGGCCTCATTCCTATGTTCCTCATCATCGGCATCTGGGGCGGTAAGGAACGCATCTACGCAACGTTCAAGTTCTTCCTCTATACGCTGCTCGGCTCGGTGCTGATGCTGCTCGCGCTGCTGGCCATGTACTGGTACGCGGGCACCACTGACATCCCGACGCTGATGACCACCAAGTTCCCGGCCGACATGCAGTGGTGGCTGTGGCTGGCGTTCTTTGCTTCGTTCGCTGTCAAGATGCCGATGTGGCCGGTGCATACGTGGTTGCCCGATGCGCACGTGCAGGCGCCGACGGGTGGCTCGGTGGTGCTGGCGGCGGTGCTGCTGAAGATGGGCGGCTACGGCTTCCTGCGCTTCTCGGTGCCGATGTTCCCGCTGGCGAGCGAGCAGTTCGCGCCGCTGATGTGGACGCTGTCGGTTATCGCCATCATCTACACCTCGCTGGTGGCGCTGGCGCAGACCGACCTCAAGAAGCTGATCGCGTACTCGTCGATTGCGCACATGGGTTTTGTCACGCTCGGCATCTTCACCTTCAACACGCAGGGCGTGGAAGGCGCGATCTTCCAGATGCTGTCGCACGGCATCATTTCCGCCGGCCTCTTCCTGTGCGTCGGCGTGCTGTATGATCGTTTGCATACGCACGAGATCGCCGCCTTCGGTGGCCTTGTGAACCGCATGCCGATTTATGCCGCCATCTTCATGGTGTTCACCATGGGCAACGTTGGCCTGCCGGGTACCTCCGGTTTTGTCGGCGAGTTCCTGACGCTGATGGGGGCGTTCCAGGTCAACACCTGGGTTGCATTCCTGGCCACCAGCGGCGTGATCCTGTCGGCTAGCTATGCGCTCTACTGCTATCGCCGCGTGATCTACGGCAAGCTGGTGAAGCCGACGCTGGAACACATCAAGGATGTGAGCCCGCGTGAATTCGGCATCCTGGCGCCGCTGGTCATTCTGACGATCTTCTTCGGCTTCTATCCGGCACCGTTGCTGGATGTGCCGGCAGCGGCGGTCAAGAAGCTCGTCAGCAGCTATGAGGCGGCGATCAGCGAGGCCAAGGCGGGCGGCGGCACAACCAATGGAGCAACCGCTCCGGGGCCGCAGTCGTCGCTTCGTATTGACTGGCCGCATGCGCCTTCATTGCAGGCGGTGAACCTTTCCGGTTCGCACGCTTCGCTCACCATCATGACAGAATACCCGGCCCGCGCGCCGGAACTGAGGTAACGGGCCCACCGATGGACCAGTTGAAATCCTACGCGCCCATTCTGCCCGAGATCGTGCTGGCGCTCGGCGCCATGGGCGTTCTGATGGCGGGCGTGTTCCGCAAGCAGGTTGAACCCGGCGCTGATTATGTGTCGGGCTGGCTCGCCATCGCGCTGCTCGCCATCGTCGGCGTCCTGATTGCGATGGGCGGACCGGGCCGCGAAGTGCTGTTCGAGGGCTCGTTCATCAACGACGCCTTCAGCCGCTTCACCAAGGTGCTGATGCTGGGCGCGGCGGCGCTGGTGCTCGTGATGTCGATGGATGCGCTGGCGCGCGCCAGGATTTTGAGCACCGAGATCTGCGCGCTCATCCTGCTCGCCGTCGTCGGCATGATGCTGATGGTTTCGGCCGGCAACATGATCGCGCTGTTCCTCGGTCTCGAACTGCAGAGCCTTGCGCTGTACGTCATCGCCGCGATTGACCGGCGCAACGTGCGCTCGTCGGAAGCTGGCCTGAAGTATTTCGTACTGGGTTCGCTGTCGTCCGGCATGCTGCTTTACGGTGCGTCGCTGATCTATGGCTTCACCGGCTCGGTTGATTTCTCCGTCATCGCTACAGTTGCGCAGGGCCGTCCTGCGGCTGAGAACGTGGGCCTCATCGTTGGCCTCGTGTTCGTACTCGTCGGCCTCGCATTCAAGATCGGCGCGGTGCCGTTCCACATGTGGACGCCGGACGTTTATGAAGGCGCGCCGACACCGGTGACGGCGTTCTTCGCCGCCGCACCGAAGCTCGCCGCCATGGCGCTGCTGGTGCGCATGCTGCTGCAGGCCTTCCCCGGCATCGCATCGCAGTGGCAGCAGATCATCGTGTTCATTTCCATCGCTTCGATGGTACTTGGTGCCTTCGCCGCAATTGGCCAGACCAACATCAAGCGCCTGATGGCCTATTCATCCATCGGCCATGTCGGCTATGCGCTCATCGGCCTTGCCGCGTTCACGGAAGTCGGCACCCAGTCGCTGCTGATCTATCTGGCGATCTACATCGCCATGACGCTCGGCACCTTCGCCTGCATTCTGTCGATGCGCACCGCCGATGGTCCGGTGGAAGATGTGCAGTCACTGGCCGGCCTTGCCAGCACCAATCTGGGCATGGCGTTCGCCCTGGCGATGCTGCTGTTCTCGATGGCCGGTATCCCGACGCTGGCGGGCTTCTTCGCCAAGCTGTACGTGTTCGGCGCCGCGATTGAAGCCAAGCTCTATATGCTGGCGATCATCGGCGTGCTGTCGAGTGTCGTCGGCGCCTATTACTATCTGCGCGTCGTGAAGGTGATGTTCTTCGATCCGGCGACAACGGAATATATGCCGGTGGAACGCGGCGCGGGAATCGTGATGGCAGCCGCCACCGCATTCGTGCTGCTGTTCATTATTCTGCCGGCGCCGCTCGCCGATGCCGCGCTCAATGCGGCGCGCGCACTGCATGGCGGAACAACGGCGGCCGTTGCCGAACCTGCACCCGCTGCCGCGGCGGCGCGTGCCGGGGCAGGCACTGTTCCGGGAACTCCATGACGGGGGCCCTCCCGCCCAGTCTGCCGGAGGGCTCTACTCATGTTCACCTCGCCGAGGTGGACGGCACCAACGCGGAAGCGATGCGGCGCGTTATGGCCGGCGAGCGCGGGCCGCTGTGGATCACCGCTGACCGGCAACGCGCGGGCAGGGGGCGTTCCGGCCGTGCCTGGGCTTCCAGCACCGGTAACCTGTTCGCCAGCCATATCGTGGCCATCGACGCGCTGCCCATCAACGCAGGGCAGCTCTCGCTCGTTTCCGGCGTAGCGGTTGCCGATGCGATTGCCCGTGCCGGAACCGTAGCCGGGCTGCGCCTCAAATGGCCCAATGACATCCTGATCGGCACCGCCAAGGCCGGCGGCATCCTGATCGAAAGCTCGATGCGCCCCGGCGTGCCCGGCGCCGTCGCGGTCATCGGTATCGGCCTTAACCTCACTTCCGCCCCGGACGATCTCGGCCGCAGCGTGACTTTTCTCGCGCGGCATGGATTATCGCTTTCGCCCGCCGAGGCATTATGCTTCCTGGCGCAGACGATGAACGAGTGGATGACGATCTGGGACAACGGCGCCGGTTTTGAAAAGGTCCGCCAGGCCTGGCTGGCCCGTGCTGGCACCATCGGCGAATCCCTTACAGTTAATGCGCTCTCCGGCCCGGTCACTGGCGGGTTCGCCGGTTTGGATGCAGGCGGCGCCCTGCTATTGAACATTCCCGGTCAGGGTCCGCAGGCCTTCTCGTTCGGCGATGTTACGCTCAATTTGAAAGACGAAAACGCATGAATACACGGAAGCGCGCATCCGACGGCGGAGCTGGCGGCGACGAGCTTGTGTTTGTGGCCCTTGGCGGCCTCGGCGAAATTGGCATGAATGCCTACCTCTACGGGCTGGGCCCGGAGGATAACCGCCGCTGGCTGATGGTCGATTGCGGCATCACGTTTCCCGAAGGAGAGAACGATCCGGGCATCGACGTCATTCTGCCGGATGTGCGCTTCATCGAAGAGCGGCGCTCCGAGCTTGCCGGCATCGTCATCACCCACGCGCACGAGGACCATATCGGGGCGGTGATCGAGCTGTGGCCGCGGCTGCAGGCGCCGGTCTATGCAACACCATTCACGGCCGGGATGCTGCGCGCCAAGCTGGCCGAGCACGGCAACGGCCTCGATATTCCGATCCACGTTGTGGCGCTGGATTCGCGGTTTAAAATCGATCCGTTCGACATCGAGCTGTTCAGTCTGACGCACTCCATTCCGGAGATGAGCGCGCTGGCTATCCGTACCCCGCTCGGCACCGTGTTCCACACCGGCGACTGGAAGCTCGACCCGACGCCGACGCTGGGTAAGCCGGTGGACGGCGAGCGTTTGCAGCGGCTGGGCGATGAAGGCGTGCTGGCGCTGATGATCGATTCCACCAACGCCATTCGCGATGGCTCTTCGCCATCGGAAGCGTCCGTTGCGCGCGAGCTCAAGCACATCATCGCCAACGCGCCGTATCGGGTGGCGGTCACCACGTTCTCGTCGAACGTTGCGCGCGTCAAAGCGGTTGCCGAGGCGGCGCAGGCGACGGGCCGTGAGCTGGTGGTGGCGGGCAAGGCGCTGCACCGCGTCATCGACGTCGCGATCGACAACGGATACCTGCCGAAGGGCTTCCGTCACCACGATCAGGACCAGTTCACCTATATCGACCGCAAGGACACGGTGCTTCTGTGCACGGGCAGTCAGGGCGAACCGCGGGCTGCAATGGCGCGCATCTCGGCCGAGGAGCATCCGCAGATCTCGTTTGCCAAGGGCGACATCGTTATCTTCTCATCGCGGACCATTCCCGGCAACGAGCGTGCGGTTGGCCAGATCCAGAACGATCTGACTCTCGGCGGCTGTGAGATCATCACCGACAATGAGGCGCTGGTGCATGTCTCAGGCCATCCGCGCCGCGATGAGCTGCGCCAGATGTATCGCTGGATCCGGCCGCAGATTGCCGTGCCGATGCACGGAGAGGCACGCCACCTGAAGGCGCAGGCCGATCTCGCCAAAGAGATGGGCGTGTCGACGGTGTTCATCGTCACCGACGGCGAAGTGCTGCGCCTGACGCCTAACGCTGCCATCATCGACGATGCGCCTGTCGGACGCATTTTCCGCGATGGCCGCCTGCTGGTGCCCGAGGGCGAAGGGCCGGTGCGCGAGCGCCGCAAGCTCTCCATCGTCGGCGTGGTGATCGTCAGCCTCTGCATGTCGCGCAAGGGCGCGCTGATGGCCGATCCGCAGGCCGTTCTCGATGGTGTTCCGGTGGAGACAGCGGAAGGCGACGCCATGATCGATGTTGTCCTTGACGCGATCGACGGCACGCTGCGCTCCATTCCGCAGCAGAAGCGCAAGAACCTCGATATGGTGGCGGAAGCGGTGCGGCGCTCGGTGCGGGCGGCGGTCAATTCCGAGTGGGGCAAGAAACCCATTTGCCGCGTGCTGGTGAACGTGGTTGATAAGGGCTGAAGTTCCGCCGTGGCCTGACGATGGGCCGGGCAGGCTGGAGTGCTGCCGGAAAATCGGGAACCGGTTTTCCGGCAAGAAGCACGATAAAACAAACAACTAGAGCCTTTCTGCGATTCAACGAAACGCTGAAAGGCTCTGACGGGCGCCGTTGCGCGACCGACGATGACAATCCATACGCTGGAGAAGATTGAATGATCGGACGTCTCAACCATGTGGCTATCGCGGTGAAGGATCTGGCGGCCGCTACCGCTGTGTACCGGGATACGCTGGGCGCCGAGGTTACCGATCCGCTGCCGCAGCCCGAGCATGGCGTCACCGTTGTTTTCATCACGCTGCCGAACACCAAGATCGAACTGCTGGAGCCGATGGGCGAGGGCTCGCCGATCGCAAAGTTTCTTGAGAAGGCGCCGGACGGTGGCATTCACCACGTCTGCTACGAGGTGGACGACATCCTCGCGGCCCGCGACCGCCTGAAGGCACAGGGTGCGCGCGTGCTGGGCGACGGCACGCCGAAGATCGGCGCCCACGGCAAGCCGGTGCTGTTCCTGCATCCGAAGGATTTCTGCGGCACGCTCGTTGAGTTGGAGCAGGCCTGACCGGATCGGACCGGCGCCACCTCGCAACCATTTGTTTGAGGCGTGATCCGACGGTCCGATAGAAAAAACACTGGAGCAGCGACGCCACGCGAAGTACGGCGCAGCTGCTCCGTCGGCACTGTGACGGGAGTACCCAAATGGACGGGGCGATGGCAGTAGCCATCTATATTTTCATCTGGTGGATCGTGCTGTTCGCGGTACTGCCGTTTGGTGTGCGCACGCAGGCAGAGGATGGCCATGTGGTGCCGGGCACCGTTGAAAGCGCGCCGGCAAAACCGCGGCTGCTGCGCATTTTTCTGATCAATACCCTGGTGGCATCCGTCGTGTTCGCGATCGTCTATTTTTCGATCAGCTATCGGATTATCACACCCGACACTTTCCTCTGGTAACGCGCTCGTCGTCGCTGCATTCGGTCCTACCCCGCTGGGCAGCACCGAATGATTTCTGCTGCGTTGCGTGAAGCGACCGAGAGTGACGCGGCTGCCGCGGCGCTGGCTATTATTGGCGCGCCGAAGGGCTGAGCCCGCGTGGAATGAAATCTCACTGAATGGCCCGAATACGCAAAGAGCAAGGTTCATTGAACCTTGCTCTTGCGTTTCGTTTTTATTTTTTGCGGAGCGCCGTTGTTCGGCTGCTCTACGCTGATCCGGTCAGATCGCTTCTTCTGAGCGTACCCTTACCGGTTGGTCTTCCCTAGACTTGGGCTGCCTGCTGTCTGTGTCGACAACTTAGTGACCCACCCTTATGGCGAGTACGTTTACTCGACGCGCGGCCTTCTGTCACGCGGCTTCGTGCACTCAACGCAGAATTTTTTTTTCGGCTTCGTTAAGCTGCAATTCGCGCGTGTAATCAACGGGTCAGCTCACGTGAGAAATCAGGTTGTGCTGCCTGTTTTCCGGCATAGCGAACAAGCGTGACCGCGGATTAGGCAAATGGCGCAGCGGTGTTCAAACGGAGCGAACGGGCGTGCCATGATTGCGGCGTCAGGCGCGGGAATCCAGAAGCGCACAGCGTCGTTCGTCGGCGGGATTGCACTGCGCACGGTTTAACGCTACCAGCCGCAACAATGCGCACATATGTGCGCGCTAAACCGGGCTCGCTGTCGTGGGCCAGAAAAATCAGGTCGGCCCTCCATGCGCTCTGCCTGCTCTGTGGCCAATGACGCCCGTGAGCGGAACGTGTGCCGCTCCATCGGCTGGGGCCCGACGCAGGGAGTGGCCCGATGAGCAAGCGCGCACTGACCGTTAGCCGCGAAGAGAACTTCCCCGAGTGGTATCAGGCCGCCGTGCGCGATGGCGACATGGCCGAGACGAGCCCGGTGCGCGGCTGCATGGTTATCAAGCCATGGGGTTGGGGCGTGTGGGAGCGCATTCAGGCCGAACTTGATGCGCGCATCAAGGAAACGGGCCACGAAAACTGCTATTTCCCGCTTTTCATCCCGATGAGCTTCATCGCCAAGGAGGCCGAGCACGTTGAGGGCTTCGCCAAGGAAATGGCGGTTGTCACCCATCACCGGCTGAAAAACGAGGGCGGTCAGCTTGTGGTGGACCCGTCCGCCAAGCTGGAAGAGCCGCTGATCGTGCGGCCGACATCCGAGACCATCATCGGCGATGCTTTCCAGCGCTGGGTGAAGAGCTATCGCGACCTGCCGCTGCTGATCAACCAGTGGGCCAACGTGGTGCGCTGGGAGATGCGCACGCGCCTGTTCCTGCGCACGGCGGAGTTCCTCTGGCAGGAGGGCCATACCGCCCACGCCGACCGCGACGACGCGATGGATGAAACGCTGAAGATGCTGGAGGTCTATCGCGAGTTCGCCGAGAACGTGCTGGCGATGCCGGTTGTTGCCGGTGAGAAGCCAGCCAACGAACGTTTTCCCGGAGCGGATAACACCTATTCCATCGAAGCGATGATGCAGGATGGCAAGGCACTGCAGGCCGGCACCTCGCATTATCTGGGCACGCACTTCGCCAAGGCGCAGAACATCCAGTTCCAGAACCGCGAAGGTCAGCTGGAATACTGCCACACGACGAGCTGGGGCGTTTCCACCCGTCTCATCGGTGGCGTGATCATGACCCATGGCGATGACGACGGCCTGCGCATGCCGCCGCGGATTGCGCCGCGCCAGATCGTGATTGTGCCGATGCTGCGCGACAAGCCTGAAGACAAAGAGCTGCTCGATTACTGCGCCGGGCTGGAAAAGGAACTGAAGGCGCTGGGTATCCGCGTGCTTGTGGATGCCAAGCCGATCAAATCGGCTGAGAAACGCTGGAACTGGGTGCGCCGCGGTGCACCGGTCATCGTCGAGATTGGCGGACGCGATGCAGCTGGCGGCAACGTCACCTACATGCGCCGCGACCGTTTGCGCGACGGCGACAAGGTCATCTCGCACACCAGCCCGCGCGCCGAGTTTGTTGCCGCTGCGCCGGCGCTGCTGGACGATATCCAGGCCAGCCTGTACGCCGAGGCGAAAGCTCGGCTCGACGGCAACATCGTTACGTCGATCAAGACCTTTGACGATCTGCAGGCCTATTTCGGCACTGCATCCGGCGACGATGACGACGACGGCACCTTCAAGGGCTGGGCCGAGGTTGCCTGGTCGAAGCCCGAGGGCGCCGCGCTGGAAGCGATTGCCGATCGGCTGAAGGCGCTGAAGCTCACCATCCGCAACGCGCCTCTTAACCAAAAGCCGATTGAAGGCGCGTGCCTCTTCACCGGCGATACGGCGATTGAATACGTCCTGATCGGCCGCGCCTATTAAGATCCTGCCAGCGGGTGGGAAGAAAAATCGGGGTCAGGGGAGTGCGTTCGCGGCAGGCCAATGGGCCCCATGCAACGCAATCTGGCCTGAATGCCGGAGTAGCAGTGCTGCCCGGCCAGAATGAGCGAGGGAGTTCCACGGCGATGACGGCGGCTGCCGATACCAGACCGTTTGCTCCATTCGAATGGATGCTGGCGCTGCGCTACCTGAGGGCGCGGCGTAAGGAAGGCTTTATCTCCGTCATCGCGGGGTTTTCCTTCACCGGCATCATGCTGGGCGTTGCGACGCTCATTATTGTGATGGCCGTCATGAATGGCTTCCGCAACGAGCTGTTCGCAAAGATACTCGGTCTCAACGGTCACATCATCGTCAACAAGATCGGCGAGCCGTTTGAAGATTACGACGAGGTCGCAAAGCTCATCCAGCGCGTGAGCGGCATCAGGGCGGCCATGCCTCTGGTTGAGGGGCAGGTGATGGTGTCGTCGGCGGTGCAGGCAACCGGTGCGCTGGTGCGTGGTATGTCCGAGGAAGGGCTGCGCTCGCTGCCGCTGGTATCCGACAACATCCGCTTCGGTTCGCTGGATGGTTTTGGCGAAGGCAGCGGCATTGCCATCGGCACGCGGCTGGCCAACATGCTGCGTGTAAACGTCGGCGATACGATAACGCTGGTGTCTCCGCGCGGTGCGCAGACACCGTTCGGCACCGCGCCGCGCACGAAGCCTTACACAATCACGGCCCTGTTCGAGATGGGCATGGCGGAATACGATCGCACAATGGTGTTCATGCCGTTGCTGGAGGCGCAGCGGTATTTCGCGCGCAACGGCGAGGTTGATGCGATCGAGGTGGTGGTCGACGATCCCAACCAGATCGATAACTTCGTGCAGGAGGTCAAACGCGCCGTCGGGCCGACCAATCACGTTTCGGATTGGCGCGTGCGCAACGAAACGTTCTTCACCGTGCTGGAGGTGGAGCGCAACGTGATGTTCATCATCCTGTCGCTGATCGTGCTGGTGGCGGCGCTGAACATCATCTCCGGCCTGATGATGCTGGTGAAAGATAAAGGCCGCGACGTCGCCATTCTGCGTACGATGGGCGCCAGCCGCGGCTCTATCATGCGCGTGTTTCTCATCACCGGCGCTTCGATCGGTATCGTCGGCACCATTGCCGGGCTGATCCTTGGCGTTGTGTTCTGCATGAACATTGAATCGATCCGCGAGTTTGTCTCGTGGATGACAAGCACCACGCTGTTCGACCCCAACGTGTATTATCTGACGCGCCTGCCGGCCGACATGGAGCCCCGCGAGACGGTTCTCATCGTTGGCATGGCGCTGGCTCTTTCCGTGCTTGCCACGATCTATCCGTCGTGGCGGGCTTCCACTTTGGATCCAGTTGAAGCGCTGCGGTACGAATGACCGATCCCCGTGTAAGTGCCATAGCCGAAGAACTGCTGACCGCGCGCAAGCACGCGCGGGAAGCGGCAACGCATCCGCATCAGCAACCCGCGTTGCGGCTGGATGGCCTCGTGCGTGCGTTTCATCAGGGCACGCGCCGCATCGATGTGCTGAAGGGCGCCAGTGTCGACATTCTGCCGGGGCAGGCGGTGGCGCTTGTCGGGCCATCCGGCGCCGGCAAGTCAACGCTGCTGCATATCGCCGGGCTGCTTGAAACGCCCGATAGCGGCCATGTGATCGTCAACGGGCGCGATTGCTCCGGCATGGGCGATGCGGATCGCACCCGTGTGCGGCGCGTCGAGATGGGCTTCGTTTATCAGTTTCACCAGTTGCTGCCGGAGTTCTCGGCGCTGGAGAACGTGATGATCCCGCAGCTCATCCGCGGGCGTTCCAAGAGCCAGGCGGCGGAGCGGGCGCGCGAACTGCTGGGAACGCTGGGCCTTGCCGAACGGCTGGAGCATCGACCGGCGCAGCTTTCGGGCGGTGAACAGCAACGCACCGCAATTGCCCGCGCACTGGCCAACAGTCCGCGGTTGATCCTGGCCGACGAACCGACCGGCAACCTTGACCCATATACCGCCGAGCACGTGTTTGAGGCGCTGCTGCACCTGATCCATACAACCGGCGTCGCGGCGCTTATCGCCACCCACAACATGGATCTGGCCCGGCGGATGGACCGCGTGCTGCGGCTTGAAGGTGGCGCTCTGGTGGAAGTGCAGCCGCTTGGATTGACCTGACCCGATTTTGCGCGCCCCGATAGCGTTCGCCGCCCCGCAACCGTTGCCGGTTCGGCAGTGTGGTCCTGCAACTTCTCAGCGAGAGGCAAAATGCCGATGGAAAGAAGCCGTCGGCGGCTTGGGGGCTGGCCGCCGCTGCCGTAAGCTGCCGCATCATGAACGCACCGATCATTCCGCCCACAGCGCAACCATCGGCCGCCACGCCGCCCCGCTTCGTGCACTTGAAGGTGCATTCGGCCTATTCGCTGCTGGAAGGCGCGTTGCCAATCGGCAAGCTGGCCAAGCTCGCCGAGGCGCATGGCTATCCGGCGCTGGGCCTGACCGACACCAACAACCTTTATGGCGCGCTGGAATTCTCCGACAAGCTGTCCGGCGCCGGTATTCAGCCGATTGTCGGCGTGGTGCTGACGGTCGACTTCGAGGATCGCCGCCACGATCCGCTGGAGCGGGTTGCGCCGATGCAGCAACAGCAGGACGCTGGCGATGGCCAGATTGCGCTGCTGGCCATGAACGAGGCAGGCTATGCCAACCTGATGAAGGTGGTGACGCGCGCGCATTTCGATGCGCCTGCGGTCGAGGATGCTTTCACCACCATTAATGTCGTTGGTCAGCATACCGAAGGGCTGATCGCGCTGACCGGCGGACCGGATGGGCCAATCGACCGGGCGCTGCGTGAAGGACAGGCGGAAACGGCGCGCGCGCGGCTTCTGCGTCTCAAGGAACTGTTCGGCGACCGGCTTTACGTCGAGATCCAGCGCCACGGTTTGAAATCGGAAGCGGATGTCGAGCCGCAACTGCTCGATCTCGCCTATGCCAACGACATTCCGATCGTCGCGACCAACGAAGCCTACTTCGCCTCGCCCGACGATTACGAGGCGCACGATGCGCTGCTGTGCATCGCCGCCGGGCGTTATGTCGTTGAGGATGACCGTCGCCGGGTAACGCCCGAACACGACTTCAAAAGCGCCGATGCCATGGTGGCGCTGTTCGAGGATCTGCCCGAGGCGCTCGACAATACAATCGAGATTGCCAAGCGCTGTGCGTTCCGTCCGCGCGGCAAGAAGCCGATCCTGCCGCGCTTCGTGGCGGCGGATCAGGATCTGACGCCGGAGGAGGTGGCAACCCTTGAGGCTGGTGAACTGCGCAAGCAGGCTATGGCCGGTCTCGATGCACGCTTGAGCGTTACGCCGCTGGCGGATGGTTTCACGCGCGAAGATTACGACAAGCGCCTCGACTACGAACTCGGCGTGATCGAGCGCATGAAGTTTCCCGGCTACTTCCTGATCGTGGCCGACTTCATCAAGTGGTCTAAATCGCAGGGTGTGCCGGTGGGGCCGGGGCGCGGTTCCGGTGCAGGCTCGCTGGTGGCGTGGACACTGACGATTACCGACCTCGATCCGCTGCGGTTCGGCTTGCTGTTCGAGCGCTTCCTCAATCCTGAGCGCGTCTCGATGCCGGACTTCGACATCGACTTCTGCCAGGATCGCCGCGACGAGGTGATCCGTTATGTGCAGAACAAGTACGGCCACGACCGCGTGGCGCAGATCATCACCCACGGCAAGCTGCAGGCGCGCGCGGTGCTACGCGACGTGGGGCGCGTGCTGCAGATGCCGTACGGCCAGGTTGATCGCCTCTGCAAGCTGGTGCCGAACAATCCTGCCAATCCGGTGACGCTCGTCGACGCGATAGAGGATGAGCCGAAGCTGCAGGAGGAGATCGACAACGATCCGCTGGTTGCGCGGCTCGTAGAAATCGCCACCAAGCTTGAAGGGCTTTATCGCCACGCATCGACGCACGCCGCTGGCATGGTGATCGGCGACCGGCCGCTGGTGGAACTGGTGCCGGTTACGCGCGATGCGAAAACGGGCTCGCCGGTTACGCAGTTCAACTGGAAGCTGGTTGAAGCAGCGGGCCTGGTGAAGTTCGACTTCCTCGGCCTGAAGACGCTGACGGTTCTGCAGAAGGCCGTGGAGCTGGTGAAGCGCGGCCGTGGTATCGACATCGATCTGACCAAGCTGGGGCTTGAGGATAAAAAATCCTACGAGTTGCTGGCGCGGGCTGACACGGTCGGCGTGTTCCAGCTCGAAAGTACCGGCATGCGCGAAAGCTTGAAGCGTCTTATGCCCGACCGCTTCGAGGACATCATCGCCATGGTGGCGCTGTATCGCCCCGGCCCGATGGACAACATCCCGACCTACATCGCGCGCAAGCACGGCAAGGAGGACGTGGACTACCTGCATCCGATGCTGGAAGGCATCCTGAAGGAAACCTACGGCGTCATCATCTATCAGGAGCAGGTTATTCAGATCGCGCAGGTGATGGGCGGCTATTCGCTCGGCACCGCTGACCTTCTGCGTCGCGCGATGGGCAAGAAAGACAAGGCCGAGATGGCGCGCCATCAGGCGCAGTTCGTTGAAGGCGCGGTGGAGCGCGGCGTTGCCAAGCAGAAGGCGGCGGAAATATTCGAGCTGGTCGACAAGTTCGCCGGCTATGGCTTCAATAAATCGCACGCCGCCGCCTACGCGCTGGTCAGCTATCACACCGCCTACATGAAGGCGAATTTCCGCGAGGAGTTTCTGGCGGCGTCGATGACGCTCGATATGTCGAACACGGACAAGCTGGCGATGTTCGCCGCCGAAGCGCGCCGCAGCAGCATCACGGTGAAGCCGCCGTGCGTGAATGCATCCGAAGTCGATTTCATGTCGGAGGCGGGCAAGGGCGACAAACCCGGCGCCATCCGATATTCGCTTGCAGCGTTGAAAAACATCGGCGCGGCGGCGGTTGCGACGGTGGTGGAGGAGCGCAGGGAGAACGGCAGCTTCAAGACGCTGGCCGATTTTGCGTCGCGTCTCAGCCCGAAGGCGTTGAACAAGCGTTCCATCGAAACGCTGGCGGCGGCCGGGGCCTTTGACGGTCTGGAGCCCAACCGCGCGCTCGTTGCGGCGAACGTCGATCAGATCCTGGAACTGGCGCAGCGCATGGAGCAGGAGAAAGCCGAAGGGCAGGCTGATTTCTTCTCCATGGGTGCGGCTTCGTCCGGCAGCAGTGCCGGGCCGACGCTGCAGCTGCGCACCGCGATGGGCTGGACGCCGATGGAGCGCCTGTCGCACGAGTTCGACGCCATCGGCTTTTATCTCTCGGGCCATCCGCTCGACCAGTACGAAAAGGCGCTGCAGAAGATGGGCGTGCGCCGCTACGTCGATTTCGAGGCGGCGACCGAGAAAGGCGCAACGGGCGGTCAGCTTGCTGGCATCGTCATTTCAGCGCGTGAGCGCCGCTCCGCCAAGGGTAACAAGTTTGCGTTCGGAATGTTCTCCGACATGACAGGCCAGTTCGAGGCGGTGATTTTCTCCGATACGCTGGCGGCCAGCCGCGACCTGCTGGTTGGCGGCACGCCGGTGCTGCTGAACGTTTCAGCCGAGCGCGACGGCGACACGGTGAAGATGCGGGTGGAAAGCCTGCGCGCGTTGAACGACGCCGTCGCTGCATTGCAAAGCGGGTTGCGGGTCATTCTCGATGGCGACGCGGTGACGAACGCCAAGACCAATACGCTGGAACAGTTGAAGCAACGCATGAAACCCGGCGGCAAGGGTGAGGTGCGCTTTGTGCTGCGTATGTATGAGCACAGTCGCGAGATCGAGTTCGTGGCGCCGGGTCGTTATGATGTCTCGCCGTATCAGGCCGGATTGCTGGCGGCGGTGCCCGGCGTTGTCGAAGTGTTAGAGATCTGACGATTAAGCTTAAGCTCTGTATGCGTCGATAAAATTTGCGCAAAAGGGCTTTTGTCGTGTTCCGATCATCCCTCGGCGCCGCAACATTGCTGGCGCTCTTCGCCGCCGATGCAACCGCATCAACCTATTGCCCCCGCCCGCTGCACCGGGCGACGCGTCTCATCGTCATCACTGTGCCGGATATGAATTCGGTGAAAGCGACGATGCATACGTTCGAGCGCGAGACGCCGGCGGATGCAACGTGGCGCAGAGCCGGGCCGCCGGAACCGGCCGTTGTTGGCAGCGCCGGAATAGGCTGGGCCAAGACATTCAGTCATCTGGGCAAGAAGGGCGAGCCGATCAAAACCGAAGGCGACAAGCGCACCCCTGCGGGTGTGTTCCGTCTGTCCGGTCCGTTTGGCATGGAGCAGCGGCCGCTGCGCAATTTCGTCAAGCTGGCGCCGGGCCGAAGCCTTTGTGTGCGCGATCCCAGATCTGCCTACTACGGACAGGTGATGGACCGTTCGCGTCTGCGCACGCTGCGCGGCGCTGAGGACATGACCCAGAACGCCACGCTGCGGCGGGGCATCTTCGTCGATTATCCCTCGCTGCCGGCTGCCAGGGCTGGAAGCTGCATTTTCCTGCACGTGTGGGAAAGCGACGCTACCGGTACCGAAGGCCGCGTCGCCGTGGCCGAAGATCGGGTGAACGTGCTGCAGGACTGGATCGGGCAGGGCTTTTCAACGATTGCCATCATCACCGAGGACACCGCCAAGCGCTTCAAGCACTGCCTGCCGATCAACGCCAAGAGCAACACCTACGACCAGCCGGCAAGTGCGCCGATGCGCAACCCGAACCGCGTTACCCCGCAGCAGCAGGCAACGCTGAAGCAGTGATTTCGCCGAACGCTGGTGCTGATTAGCCTGACGGGTTGAGCCAGGTGAGATTGGCCGCCTGCAGGATTGCGCCAGCCATGGCGGCGGGCGCGGCGCACTGCGGTCAGTCCGGCTTCACTTCAGGATGCGGTCGTAAAGGCTCAGCACCACCTCGAACGCAATCAGGGCGATGATGTACCATTCCAGCCGGTGCGAGGTGCGGGTGGCGAACAGGTCCGTCAGCGTGTCGGCGGTGCCGCGGATCACATCGAGTTTGCGGGAGATGGCACGGCCACGCTGGGGGAGATCGTACTCATCCACGAGGCGTGCCCACAGGCGTTCCAGCTCGGGGTGGTCCCACAACACATCCGGCTTGTCGTCAAGATCGACGCGGGCCGCCAGCCGCTGCTGAATCAACAGCGCTTCGCCGATTTGCTCCAGCAACTCGTTGTGCGGGCTCTGGGGCAGTCGCCGCTGCTGCAGCGTCTGGGCGACGGTATCGATGCGGTCGAAGGCGGCGGCGATGCGGCGCTCGTCGTAGGCAAAGGCGACGCTCATCGCGAGCGCTTCGGCGACCAGCAGTAGGCGGTTGTTGTCGTCGGCCTTGATCTGGATCTCGCCCGATGGGGTGAGCAGTCCGTCATCGGCCTGCTTGACGACGAGGCGAACGCTTTCGGTCTCCCGGTCATCGATCGGGTTGATGATCCGGCCATCGAGGTTCTTGATCAGCTGTTCCTCATCGACCGGGTTCATGGCGATGAAGACGGCGGCGCCGGATTTGAACAGCACGGCGATGCCCTCGCCGCTGGTGGGGAACGCGAGGGGAGAGCTAGAGAACGCGTCCTCCCGTTCCAGTCCTTTAAGATCGATGCCTTCGCCCAGTTGCAGGGCGTGCACTTGAATTTCCTTGCCACTCATTAACCATTTGCTCCTCAAAGCCCGGTCGGCAGCAATCGGGGCTCAAGGTAGGCTCAGATTGCTGGCACGGCGGGCGGAAAGATTGGCCTCGGCCGCTTGTCAATGGCGGGTCGAGACTCTATAAGCGCGCCATCTCACACGCGAACTTTCGCGTCAGGCGGATTAAAAGCCCCGTCCGGCGCTCCGGTGGATCGCTCTCTAACCCTTAGGGTCGGTGAAGCGTTCTTGCTCTGGGTTCGCGGAGGATTAACCGGAAAAGGAAGAGACATGACGCTCCCTGCGTTCAATATGCGTCAGCTGCTGGAAGCTGGCGTTCACTTCGGTCACCAGTCGCACCGCTGGAACCCCAAGATGGCGCCGTTCATCTTTGGCGCCCGTAACAACATTCACATCATCGATCTGACGCAGACGACGCCGATGCTGCATCAGGCGCTGGTCAAGATCTCTGACACCGTCGCCAGCGGCGGCCGCGTGCTGTTCGTTGCCACCAAGCGTCAGGCTTCGGATTCTATTGCTGAATCGGCCAAGCGCAGCGCTCAGTACTTCATCAACCATCGCTGGTTCGGCGGCACGCTGACAAACTGGAAGACGATCTCGCAGTCTATCCGTCGCCTGCGTCAGCTTGATGACACCCTCGCCGATCCGCAGGGCCGCACCAAAAAGGAAATCCTGAACCTGACCCGCGAGCGCGACAAGCTCAATCAGGCGCTGGGCGGCATCAAGGACATGGGCGGCACGCCTGACCTCCTGTTCGTCATCGACACGAACAAGGAAAAGATCGCCATCGAGGAAGCCAAGAAGCTTGGTATCCCGATCGTCGCCATCGTCGACACCAACTGCGATCCGGACGGCATCGACTTCCCGATCCCGGGCAACGACGACGCTGGCCGCGCCATCACGCTTTATTGCGATCTCATCGCCCGTGCAGCACTGGATGGACTTGAGCGCAGCCAGTCGTCTTCGGGCATTGACATCGGCGCTTCCGAAGCTCCTCCGGCTGAAGATCTGCCGGGCGAATTCCGCGGCATCGAAGCAGCCCGCGGCGAGCCTGACGATCTCAAGCGGATCACCGGCATCAACGGCAAGCTCGAACAGCGCCTCAACGACGCTGGTGTCTTCCACTTCTGGCAGATCGCCGATCTCGACGCCGATCAGGTCGCTGCACTCGATCGCAAGCTTAAGCTTAAGGGCCAGGTTGCGGCCGACAAGTGGGCCGAGCAGGCCAAGAAGCTGGTCGAAACGGCCGCCGTCTAATGGGATGGCCGCATACGGCGGCCATTTCGCATTATCTGCCAACCTGCGGGCGCCAAGGGGCGCCCGCCTAGCTAGTGGGCTTATCCATGACCATTTCCGCAAGTCTCGTGAAAGAACTGCGCGAAAAGACCGGCGCCGGCATGATGGATTGCAAGGCGGCTCTCACCGAGGTGAAGGGCGACATCGAAGCGGCAATCGACTGGTTGCGGAAAAAGGGCCTCTCGAAGGCTGCCAAGAAGGCCGATCGCGTCGCCGCTGAGGGGCTCATTGGCGTTGCCGTTGACGGTGCGACGGGCTCGATCGTTGAGGTGAACTCCGAGACCGACTTCGTGGCCCGCAACGATCAGTTCCAGGATCTGGTCACGAACATTGCTGCGCTGGCCGGACCTGCAAATGGTGACGCGGAAGCGATCCTGGTTGCAGCCTATCCGGGCAAGTCGCACACGGTGGGCGACCAGATCAAGGAACTCATCGCCACCATCGGCGAGAACATGAACCTGCGCCGTGCTGCAACGCTCAGCGTTCCGCAGGGCGTGGTTGGTGCCTATGTCCACGGTCAGGTTTCGCCTGGCCTCGGCAAGATCGGCGTTCTGGTAGCGCTGGAGTCTTCCGGCTCAAACACCGACGAGCTTGCGACGCTGGCCCGCCAGATTGCAATGCACGTTGCAGCCACCAACCCGATTGCCCTCGACATCGACGGCGTACCGGCTGAAGTGCTGGAGCGCGAAAAGGCGATCCTGGCCGACAAGAACCAGGGCAAGCCCCCGCAGGTGCTTGAGAAGATCGTTGCTTCGGGCGTGAAGTCCTACGCCAAGGACAACACGCTGCTGGAGCAGTCCTACATCCACGATCCGTCCAAGTCGGTTGGCCAGACCCTCAAGGAATCTGAGGGCAAGGTCGGTGGACCTGTGAAGATTGCAAGCTTCGTCCGCTATGGACTGGGCGAAGGCATCGAGAAGAAAGAAGACGACTTCGCTGCGGAAGTTGCGGCGGCTGCCGGTAACTGATCCGGCCGTGTTGCCGGGCGCGCCGCCAGATGCGCGCCCGCGCCATGCTTGCAATACGCGGCGGCAAAGGTCTGCCGCGAAGCAGGGCACATCAATCGGCTGGAGCCGTCCTAAAATTATTTTAGTCCGGGGCGGCTCTAGGCGAATCTCAGCCATACGGGCTAGCTACGCTCTGGCCGCATCCGTAGATCGGCGCTCCATCGCCATAAAGGTGCATGCGGCACAATACAGGCTGGCGTCGACCTCCGCGAGATTGCACTCGTGTGCGGAGCGGCCCTGGAGCGCGTGACCGGCAGGCGAATTGCGCCCCGCCGCCGCCGATGCGAGGAGGCAGTCATATGGCAACGGAAGAACCCGCTGGAGCTGGAGCGACCGGTCTCGGTTACAAGAGGCTGCTGCTGAAGCTTTCCGGCGAAGCGCTGATGGGTAAGTCCGGCTTCGGCATCGATATGGATGTTGTCGACCGGCTCGCACGCGATATCGCCGAGGCCGTGAATGCCGGTGCCGAGATTGCAGTGGTTGTGGGCGGCGGCAACATCTTCCGCGGGTTGGCAGGCGCCGCCAAGGGTATGGAACGCGCGACCGCCGATTACATGGGCATGCTGGCGACGGTGATGAACGCGCTGGCGCTGCAGAACGCGCTCGAAAACGCCAAGGTGCCGGCGCGCGTGGTTTCCGCCATCCCGATGCCGACCGTGTGCGAGAGCTACATCCGTCCCAAGGCGCTGCAGCATATTGAGCAGGGCCGCGTGGTGATTTTCGCCGCCGGCACGGGTAACCCGTTTTTCACCACCGACACCGCCGCCACCCTGCGCGCTGTCGAGATGGACTGTCAGGCGGTGGCCAAGGCCACCCAGGTCGATGGCGTCTATGACAGCGATCCGCGCCGTAATCCCGACGCCAAGCGCTATGACCGGCTCGGATATGCCGAGGTTTTAGCGCGTGATCTCAAAGTGATGGACGGCACGGCGATCGCGCTTGCCCGTGACAATGGACTTCCGGTAATTGTCTTTTCCATTGAAGAACCGGGAAATCTTTTGAAAGTTCTGCGCGGCACTGGACGCGCGACGGTCATAGAGTGACCGACAAGCCGCCGACGACCGATCAAGCGCGTCCGGCATTTTGGAAATAACCTGAAACGCTGGCTGAGGTTAGGTTCATCCGATCCGCGGTCGCAGGGAGACAGCAATGAGTGGGAATTTCGACCTTAACGACCTTGAGAAGCGTATGCGCGGCGCGCTGGATGTGCTGAAGCGCGATTTCTCGGGTCTGCGTACGGGCCGCGCCAGCACGCATCTTCTCGATCCCATTCAGGTCACGGTGTACGGCGCCAAGATGCCGTTGAGCCAGGTGGCAACGGTGTCGGTTCCTGAATCGCGCACGATTTCGGTTCAGGTCTGGGATCGCACGAACGTCTCGGCGGTCGAGAAGGGCATCCGCGAAGCGAACCTTGGCCTCAACCCGATCATCGACGGAACACTGCTGCGTCTTCCCATTCCGCCGCTGACGGCCGATCGCCGTAACGAACTTGCCAAGCTGGCGCACAAGTATGCCGAGAGCTGCCGCGTTGCGGTCCGCAACGTGCGCCGCGAGGGCATGGATCTGCTGAAGAAGCTGGAGAAAGACGGCAAGATCAGCGAGGATGACCAGCGTAAATCCTCCACCAAGGTGCAGGAACTAACCGACCGGCTGATCAAAGATATCGACGAGACGTTGGCCACCAAAGAAGTCGAGATCCACAAGGTTTGATGGCTTGAGGACGGCGGCGATTCCGCTATCCTCCAATTTAGGGCGTGAAGCATTTTGCCCGTTCAAACGGAAGTCTGTCGCCGGTGACGGAAATCCAGTCAAAAGCTGTTCCGCTTGAGCGGAAGCCCGCTCAGCCAAGACACATTGCCATCATTATGGATGGCAATGGTCGCTGGGCGAGTAAGCACGGGCTTCCGCGCGCCATCGGCCACCAGCGTGGCGTCGAGGCTGTGCGCCGAACCGTTCGCGCGGCCATCGAGCTGTCGGTACCATATCTCACGCTCTACAGTTTCTCGTCCGAGAACTGGTCGCGCCCGGCTGCAGAGATCGATGATCTGATGGGGCTGATGAAGCGCTTCATCAAGCGCGACCTGGCCGAGCTGCACCATGCCGGCGTGAAGATCCTTGTGATCGGCGAGCGCACGAAAGTCGATCCGGAGCTGATGGCGCTGATCGACGAAGCCGTCGAGCTGACGCGCAATAACACCGCGATTACGCTGGTGGTGGCGTTCAACTATGGCGCGCGGGCCGAAATCGCCAAGGCGGCGCGGGCGCTGGCGGTTGAAGTTGCGGCCGGGCGGCTTTCGCCGGATGACATCAACGTTGATCGGCTTGGGGCTGCGCTTGATACCGCTGGCATTCCTGATCCGGACCTGCTGATCCGCACCAGCGGTGAGATGCGGATCTCGAATTTTCTGCTCTGGCAGTGCGCCTACACCGAATTTGTGTTCCTGGATGCATTCTGGCCTGAATTCGGGCGAGAGCTGCTTGAGGTAGCAATCGCGCGCTACTGCGAGCGGGACCGACGTTATGGTGGGTTGACCCGCCAGTCGGCGGTGTGAGCCAGCATGTCTGACAATCCCGCCATGCCGCCGGAGGGTGGATCGCCTTCCGGTTTGAATACGACCGGCTCGAATGACACCGGCACAACCGTTTCCGCCGCGGGGAAGCTGGGGCCGAGCAATCTCACGCTCCGCATCGTTTCCGGCGCAGTTCTCGCCGCCGTCGCGTTCTTCCTGGCCTATTCCGGTCCGGTGCCGTTCGGCATCCTCATTCTGGCCTGCTCGCTGGTGATGAGCTGGGAGTGGGGCAGGCTTGTGCGCGGCACCGGCTTTGATCTCGGCTTCTACATTCAAGCGGCGGCGGTGATCCTGGCCGTCGCGCTGGCGGCGTTCGGTTATGCGGCGCCCGCGTTTGCGGTGCTGTGCATTGCCGCCATCATTCTCATCCCGCTCTATCTGGGCCGCAACGCCGGCCTTTCCGGGCTGGGCGTCATCTATGTCGGCCTGCCGGCCGTGGCGTTGCTGTGGCTGCGCGGTGATGAGCCGTACGGTTTCAGTGCCATCCTGTTCGTGTTCGCCGTCGTCTGGTCGTCCGACACTGGCGCTTACGCTGCCGGGCGGAGCATTGGCGGCCCCAAGCTCTGGCCGAAGGTGTCGCCGAAAAAGACATGGGCCGGGTTTATCGGTGCTCTGGTGGCCGGCGCGGTCGTTGGGGTAGTTTTTTCCAAGCTGGAGCCGGGTGCCGACGCACTACGTCTGGTGCTGCTGGGCGTGGGACTGGCGTTTGTTTCGCAGGCCGGTGACCTGGCGGAATCGGCATTGAAGCGGCATTTCAACCGCAAGGATGCCAGCGATCTCATTCCGGGGCATGGTGGCTTCATGGACCGCATGGACAGCATCGTCGCTGCGGCCTCGGTCGCAGGTTTGCTGGCGCTGGCCGTTGATGCACACGCGCCCGCCCGCGCTTTGCTGTTTGGCCCGTAATGCGCTCAACAATGGCATCATCTGAAACCGCAGGTACGCGGGCGCAGGTCGTCCGCTCCATTTCGGTGCTGGGGGCGACGGGTTCCGTCGGCCAGAGCACCATCGACCTTATCTGCCGCAATCGCGATGCCTTCACGGTCGAAGCGCTGACGGCGCAGACCAATGTCGCAGCACTTGCCGAGGCTGCGCGCCGCACCGGAGCGCGGCTGGCGGTGATCGGCGATGCCGACCTTTATGACGATCTGCGCGCGGCACTGGCCGGCACCGGCATTGACGCCGCCGCAGGGCCCGATGCGATCGTGGCCGCGGCTGCGATGCCGGCCGATTGCGTCGTAGCTGCGATCGTCGGCGCGGCGGGGCTGGCGCCGACATTAGAGGCTGCGCGGCAGGGCAGGCGTCTGGCGCTTGCCAACAAGGAATGCCTTGTTTCCGCAGGCGATGTTTTCATGTCCACGGTGGCGGATGCCGGTTGTGAGCTGCTGCCGGTCGACAGCGAGCATTCGGGCGCCTTGCAGGCTCTGGCCGGGGCCTCTGCCGAAAGCATCGAGCGCATTACCCTGACGGCGTCGGGCGGTCCGTTCCGGACCTGGAGCCTTGACGAGTTACAGCATGTGACGCCGGAGCAGGCGTTGCGGCATCCCAACTGGAGCATGGGCGCCAAGATCACCATCGATTCAGCAACCCTGATGAACAAGGGGCTGGAACTGATCGAGGCCTACCATCTGTTTCCGGTTACGGCCGAACAGCTTGGCGCGGTGGTGCACCCGCAGTCGATCATCCATTGTCTGGTGTCGTATATCGACGGCTCGGTGATGGCGCAGATGGCCTGCCCGGACATGCGCACGCCGATTGCGCTGGCGCTGTCCTGGCCCGGCCGAATGGCGGCGCCGACGCAGCGACTTGATCTGGCCAGCATTGGACTGCTGTCTTTTGAAGCCCCCGACGAGGTGCGGTTTCCGGCGTTGAAGCTTGCCCGCGACGCCTTGACGCGCGGGGCAACGGCGCCGGCTGTCCTGAGCGCGGCCAACGAGGTGGCGGTGGAGGCTTTTCTCAGCCGCCGCATAGGTTTCCTCGATATCGCCCGTAATGTCGCCGATGCGCTGGAAGCGGCCGAGAAACAGGGACTGATTGCCCCGGCAGCTAATCTGGGCGACGTTCTGGAGGCTGATTCTGCCGGCCGCCGTCTGGCACAATCCCTGCTAGGCCGCTATGTCTAGCCGGCGCCTGGATCTCCCTTGGAGTTTCCAGTTAAAACAGGGGATTGGCGCCGAAGTTGCCATTTTTGCGCGTAGCCTCATCGGGCACGCATTCCGCTCGCAGCCCTGGGCGGTTCCGCGAGAGACAGGAGAACGATGCTGACGCTGGCCAACCTAGCGACCTCCATGCCGGGGGTTCTGATGACGATCGCGCAGTTCCTGGTTGTGCTGACCATCGTGGTGTTCGTCCACGAGTTCGGTCACTTCATTGTCGCGCGCTGGTGCGGCGTCACAGTCAAGACGTTCTCCATCGGCTTTGGCCGCGAGATTTTCGGCTTCACCGACCGCAAGGGTACGCGCTGGCGTTTCGCCTGGATCCCGCTCGGCGGCTACGTGAAATTCGTCGACGATGAAAACGCAGCGAGCCAGCCCTCGCCCGACGCGCTGGACAAGATGACAGCCGCTGAGCGTCAGGGAGCCTTCCAGAACAAGCCGCTGTGGCAGCGCGCGGCGGTGGTGGCCGCCGGTCCGATCGCGAATTTCATCCTGGCTATAATGGTTTATGCGGCGGTCAACGTCTCTTTCGGCGTCCGCACCATCACGCCCGTCGTGGGCGAGGTGAAGGCGGGTATGCCTGCGGCCGCGGCCGGCATTCAGTCAGGTGACGTCATCCGTTCTATCGACGACTGGACGGTTGAAGGGTTTGAGGATGTACAACGCTTGGTGGGCATCAATGCCGGCCGGACGCTGAAATTTGGCGTCGAGCGCAACGGCGAGAAGCTCTCCTTCGATGTGACCCCTGAGGTGCACGAGCAGCCGGACAGCTTTGGCGGCACGTTCCGGCGCGGCCTTATTGGCATCACGCCGTCCAGCACGGACGGCTTCCGGGATGCCAAGAGCGTCGGCGTGGTCGAGGCTCTGCGGCTTGGCGTACGGGAGACTTACGCCAACATCGCCCATACGATCCAGGGCATCGGCGACATAATAACGCAGCGGCAGGCCGCCGACCAGATGGGCGGTCCCATCCTGATGGCTCAGGTTACGGCCCGGGTGGCTGAGGGCGGGATCGAGCCGCTGCTGCGCTGGGTGGCCTTCATCTCGGCCAACATTGGCTTCCTGAACCTGCTGCCAATTCCTGTGCTAGATGGTGGACATCTTGTTTATTACGCCATCGAAGGGGTGATGCGTCGCCCCCTCAGTCGCCGCATGCAGGAGATCGGATTCCAGATTGGAATTGCCCTGGTCCTGATGCTCATGGTGTACGTGAATTTGAACGATTTGTTGCGGGTTTGGCGTGGTTGGACCGGGGTGGGCTGAATTGGTGTTCAGTGACGTAAACTTGCCACTTCCGCAGGGGCGACTGAATCGTTAAAAAGGAATTTACACAGGGGAGCGCGCACTGAGATTCGCGGCCTTATTGGCCGAGTGTCAGGTGAACGTTTTTTAGTCATGCGGTGCGGGCTCCGAAGCCGACGGGTCCGCGTCGAGGGGGAATTCGGCAAGAACGAGGGCATAGTCTCGAATGCCTGTTGTCCTATCCATTGCGTTGAACATCCGCCGCTTTGTATTGTGTGCGGTGGCGGTTGCCGCTGGAGTGTTGGGCGTCGTCGGCGCTTTGCTCCCAGCCCCTGCGTACGCGCAGGGCGCTACGGTGCAGAACGTGCTTGTGAATGGTAACAAGCGCGTTGAGCCCGAAACCGTTCGCTCATACATGCAGGTTTCCCCTGGATCGGCTTACGATCCCCAGAAAGTCGACGCGTCCATCAAGGCGCTGTTCGGCACGGGGCTGTTCTCTGACGTGCGCATTGAGCGCGTCGGTGGCGACGTCGTCGTCACCGTCGTCGAGAACCCGGTCATCAATCAGGTCGCCTTCGAAGGTAACAGCGAGGTCGACACCGACACGCTGCGCAACGAAGTGCAGCTCAAGCCGCGCTCTGTCTTCACCCGCGCCCGTGTGCAGTCCGATGTCCAGCGCGTGTTGGATGTCTATCGCCGCCAGGGCCGGTACGCAGCCAGTGTCGAGCCGAAGATCATCGAGCTTGAGCAGGATCGCGTGAACCTCGTGTTCGAGATTGCCGAGGGCAGCGCGACTAAGGTCAAGGGCATCAACTTCGTCGGCAACAAAGCTTTCTCCGACAGCGATTTGCGCGATGTCGTCTCGACCACTGAAAAGGGTTGGTTCGACTTCCTGAAGGGTACGGCGATCTACGATCCCGACCGTATGAACCTAGATCGCGAATTGCTGCGTCAGTACTACCTGAAGAACGGCTACGCCGACGCTCAGGTGACCGCTGCCAACGCTGAGCTTGATCGCGACGGCTCCGGCTTCTTCGTCACCTATTCGATCGAAGAGGGCGAGCGCTATGATTTCGGTGCTGTGAACGTCGAGAGCACGGTCTCCAGTATCGACGCCGCGAAGTATCAGGGGAACGTGAAGACCTCTTCCGGCGATACCTACAACGCACAGCTCATCGATAAGTCGGTTGAAGAGCTGACGACGGCGATGTCGGAAGATGGCTATGCCTTCGCCCGCGTCCGTCCGCAGCCGGTGCCCGATCCGGTAAGCCGCACCATCGCGATCAACTATGTGATCGAAGAAGGGCCGCGGGTTTACATTGAGCGCATCAACATCAGTGGCAATACCCGCACCAAGGACTACGTGATCCGTCGCGAGTTCAAGGTGGCTGAGGGTGACGCCTACAATCCGATGGTGGTCGATCAGGCCAAGAAGCGTCTGACCAACCTCGGTCTGTTCAAGGGCGTCGACATCAAGCGCCGCCCCGGTGCCTCGCAGGATCGCGTGGTTTTGGACGTTGAACTGGCTGAGCAGTCCACCGGCGAGCTTTCGTTCGGTGCCGGTTACTCTACGGCTGAGGGCGTTATCGGCGATGTCAGCATCACCGAACGCAACCTGATGGGTAACGGTCAGTTCCTGCGGCTTCAGCTCTCGGGCTCCATGGAGCGCTTGCAGGTTAACCTGAGCTTCACCGAGCCGCGGTTCCTCGATCGCAACCTGGCTGCGGGCTTCGACATCTTCCATAAGGAAGTCGATCAGAGCAGTGAATCCGGCTTCTCCAGCCGCCGTACCGGCGCCAGTCTCCGGCTTGGCTTCCCGCTATCCGAGCGGCTGTGGATGCAGACCTCGTACACCGCATCGCGGGACTCGATCTTCAACATCCAGAACGGTGCTTCACGTGCGATCTGGGATGCAGAAGGCACGTCCTATACCTCGATGGTCGGCACCACGCTCACCTACGATCTGCGTAACGATCCGCGCAATCCAACCAAGGGCTTCTGGTTCCAGACTGGTGCTGATTTCGCCGGCCTCGGTGGTGACGTGCAATACATCAGCCTTGCAGCTGAAGCTCGCGCTTACTTCCCGATCACCGACAAGATCACCTTCGTCGGTCGTGCAATCGGTGGCTCCATCAGTGGTTGGGGTGGCGAGGATGTCCGTCTGATCGATATGTTCTTCAAGGGTGGTGAGACGGTACGTGGTTTCGACCGTGCTGGTTATGGTCCCCGCGACGCGCTAACTGGCGATGCTCTCGGCGGCCAGTACTACTGGGCCACCACGGCTGAAGTTCGCTTCCCGATCCCGTTCGTTCCTGAAGATCTGGGTATCTCCGGCGCCGTGTTTGCCGACGCCGGTTCGCTCTGGAACGCTGGTGGCACAGCTCAAGCTTTGAACGCGAACTGTGGAGTAGCTGGCGCAGATCAGATTTGCTTGCAGGACAGCAGCGGTATTCGCTCCTCGGTTGGTGCCAGCTTGCTCTGGGCCTCGCCGGTCGGTCCGATCCGCATGGACTTCGCCAAGGTTCTCTCCAAGGAAACCTACGACGACGAACAGTTCTTCCGCTTCGGTGCTGCCACGAAGTTCTGATGGCTGCACAGCATCGGTCGGCCAGGGCTGAAGCCTCGGCATGAAAATCAAGGATCATCCGGTCTCAAGAATGACCGGGTGATCCTTTTGTTTTTAAGGTGCAGGTGTTGTTTTCTGTCGCTGGATCGAACGTGCGCTGGAAGAGCGGCTGACGCCGCCCCGCAATTGGCGACAGACAGGCCCTCTAAGTGCGACGGACGGACGTACAGCTTGCGGCTTATGACCAGCCTGAAATCGGCGGCTCTGTGCTGCGTCAGGTGTTCGCCATCCTCGGGATGTGTTGAAACATCGGCTTGAACGGTTCCGATTGTAGCGGAATCGTGGAACGGGTCACATGACCTTGTTTGACCGTGCTTTCTGGAAGAAAATCAGTTCCAACGCGTTTGGAAGCACCCTAGACCGCTGGGCTTTAAATCAATGCAGCATCCCGGATTTTTTCACCGCGCGGGTCCGTTTCCGCTAGCCGATGTAGCCAAGGCGACTGGGGCCGAATTGGCGCCCGGTGTCGATGGCAGCATCGAAGTTTCGGATGTTCGCACGCTGGTTGATGCCGGACCGCGGGATGTTGCGTTTTTTAATAATCGCAAGTACGCCGACCAGCTCAAGGTGACCCGTGCCGGCTGCTGCCTCGTGTTGCCGGCGCTGGCGCCGCGCTTGCCGGAGGGAACGTCAGCGCTGCTCACGCCCGAGCCCTACCGGGGCTTTGCGATGGCGCTGATGCTGTTTTATCCGCAGTCGCGCTTTTCACAGGTGGCTCCGGCGGATGACGCCGCCAGGACACTCATCCATCCAACCGCAGAGCTGGAGGAGGGTGCCATCGTTGAGCCCGGCGCAGTGATCGGGGCAGAGGCGCGCATCGGCCGCGGTACCCGGGTGGCCGCTAACGCCGTGATTGGATATCGCGTCTGTATCGGCCGCGACGGCTACATCGGACCTGGCGTCTCGCTGGTCCACACCCTCGTTGGTGACCGCGTCATTATCCATGGCGGTGTGCGCATCGGTCAGGATGGTTTCGGCTTTGCCATGGGCCGCCAGGGGCACTTCAAAGTGCCGCAGATTGGGCGGGTGATCATTCAGGATGACGTTGAAATAGGCGCAAATACAACCATTGATCGAGGTGCTCTTAAGGACACCATCATTGGTGAGGGAACGAAAATTGATAATCTCGTGCAGATCGGGCACAACGTCGTCGTCGGACGTCATTGCGTGATTGTGGCCCAGGTCGGCATCTCCGGCTCTACCGAGCTCGGAGATTTCGTGGTTATGGGTGGCCAGTCGGGAGCGGTTGGACACATCAAGATCGGTCCGGGGGCGCAGATCGCCGGAGCGAGCCATGTCGCAAAGGACGTGCCTGCAATGTCAAAACTCGCCGGAACGCCGGCCAAGCCGCTCACCCAGTGGGCGCGCGAGTTGGGCATGATTGCCCGCTTGGCCCGTCGCGGCGGTAAGAATGATGCTGACGAGGCGTAGCGGTTCGCCCGCACGCAGCGCGCAAGTATGAGGTCGAAGAGAATGAACGATATGACGGAACCCACAGGTGCGACGGCGCTGGCAACGGCAGATATCGCGCGCGTTATGAAGCTGTTGCCGCATCGGTATCCGTTCCTGATGCTGGACCGCATCTACGACATGGACGGCGACCGCAGTTGCGTGGGCGTCAAGAACGTCACCATCAACGAACCGTTTTTCCAGGGCCACTTCCCGCAGTATCCGGTGATGCCCGGCGTGCTGATCATCGAAGGATTGGCGCAGACCGCAGGCGCGCTGTGCGTGCACAGCCTGGGCGAAGACTACGTCGCCGAGCTGGTTTATTTCATGGGCATCGATCGCGCCAAGTTCCGCAAGCCGGTGCTGCCGGGCGATCAGCTGCATTACCATGTCCGCAAGATCCGCAACCGCGGGCGCGTCTGGCGTTTCTATGGCGAGGCCAAGGTTGATGGCGCGGTTGTTGCCGAAGCCGAGGTGAGTGCGATGCTGGCCGACACGGCCGAAGCACGCGCCTTTGCGGCTCAAAAAAATGGGTGATTACACCGCGCACCCGACAGCGGTGATTGAGGACGGCGCTCAGATCGGTCCCGGTGTAAAGATCGGGCCGTATTGCGTCGTCGGGCCTGAGGTGACGCTGGCAGAAGGCGTGGAGCTGCTGAGCCACGTCGCTGTGGCTGGCCGCACAACCATCGGTCCGCGCACGCGCATCTTCCCGTTCGCCTCCATCGGTCATCAGCCGCAGGATCTTAAGTTTCGTGGCGAAGCTTCGACGCTTTCGGTTGGCGCCGACTGCATGATTCGCGAAGGCGTTACGCTTAATCCGGGCACGGAGGGTGGCGGCTTCTCGACCAGCATCGGTGACCGCTGTGCGTTTCTTGCCAACTCCCATGTTGGCCATGACTGCCATGTCGGCAACAACGTGGTGTTCTCCAACAACGTGATGTTGGCGGGCCATTGCACCGTTGGCGATTTCGCCATTCTGGGTGGCGGCGCAGCTGTGATCCAGTTCGCGCGTGTGGGCGCGCATTCGTTTCTGGGTGGCATGTCGGGGCTTGAGAACGATCTCATCCCCTATGGCATGGCACTCGGCAATCGCGCTTATCTGTCGGGGCTCAACATTGTTGGCCTGCAGAGGCGCGGCTTCTCTCGGGAAGACATCCACAACCTGCGCCGTGCCTACCGCGCGCTTTTTGCGGCTGAGGGCACGCTCTCGGAGCGCACGGACGATGTGGCGAAGGAATTTGCCGGGCAGCCGATTGTCGAGGAAATCATCGCGTTCATCCGCGTCGGCGGCAAGCGCAGCCTCTGCACGCCGAAAGACGCGACCGGAGCCTGAGGCATGACCCAGCGGCCGCGCGTCGTCGGGATCGTCGCCGGAGCGGGCTCTCTGCCACGCGAGATCGCCGCGCATGTAATGGCGCGCGGCGATCTTGTTCACATCGTGTCGATTGCCGGCGAAGGCGACGATACTGATCTGGAGCCGTTTCCGCTCACCCGTGTCGGCTGGGCGCAGATCGGCCGTCTGTTGCGCGCGTTGCGCAATGCATCCGTTAGCGAGCTTGTGATCGTTGGCGCTGTACGCCGTCCGGATGTGGCTTCGCTGCGTCCGGATTTCGGCGTGATCACCAACATACCGGCGGTGCTGCGCATCCTGCGGACCGGCGGCGATGACAGCATTCTCAGCCGCATCGTGCGCTTCTTCGAAAGCAAGGGCTTTAAGGTCGTGTCGCCGGTGGATGTTATGCCGTCGCTGCGTGTGGGCGCGGGACCACTGGGGCAGGAGCGCATGACAGCTGCGGATAGAGCTGACGTAGCGCTTGGGTTTGATGTCGTGAGAGCTCTGGGGCCTTTCGATATCGGCCAGGCTGTGGTGGTGGCGGACGGGCGAATCGCGGCCATCGAAGGCGCGGAAAACACGGATGCGATGCTGGCGCGGTTGGTGAACCAGCCTAAGCCCCAACAGGACATGCGGGCGCGAGGTGTATCGCAAGGCGATGCGATGGACGCAGCCACGAAGGCAGGCCGCCGTGGCGTGCTGGTGAAGCGTCCCAAGCCCCGACAGGAAATGCGCGTCGATCTGCCAGCAATTGGGCCGCAAACGGTTAGTCGCGTGCTGGAAGCCGGATTGCGGGGTGTAGCCGTGTTGGCGGACGGCGCGATTGCGCTGGAGCGTGATGAACTCGCGCGCGCAGCCGATTTGGCGCAGATGTTTGTCGAGGGCGTTGCTGACCACGGTGGGGAGGCGGCGGCTGCGCTGGCCGGATTGCGTGGATTTGTGGCGGTGGGAAAACATAAGCCCTCCAGTCAGCAAAGTGCCGACGCAACGAAAGCCGCTGACGCGTTGACAGCGTTGCGCCCATACGCGCGTAGCGAAGGCGCAGTGATCGATCGTGGCCATATTCTCGCGATTGCATGTGGCGAAGGCCATAAAGCGCTTGCTTCCAGGGCGGGTCGACTGCGTCAGTGGGGGCGTAAGTCCCGCCGCCAGCCGACTGCAATCGCCGTCGTTGAAGTTCAGCATAGAGACGAGCTGGCCGAGCTGCTGGCATGTGCAGAAGCGAACCGCATTGCCGGTATTGCGGTGTTGGGAGTTTGTGCCGACGATGTTGCGCCATACATCGCCCAGGCAGACGGCCTTGGATTGGTGCTGCTCGTCGAAAAGACTGATCGTCACATCAAAGAGGAATGAGCGCGATGAGCCTTGCAGCAAGACCAGCGCGCGCTTCTGTTTCTCCGCGTAGCCGAGACGATCTGCGCATTTTTCTGGTCGCAGGCGAACACTCTGGCGACGCTCTCGGTGGCAAGTTGATGACGGCGCTGACGGCGAGATGCAATGGCCGGGTGCACTATCTCGGCGTCGGCGGCGAGACGATGGAGCATGCGGGGCTGGCGTCGCAGTTTCCGTTGTCCGACGTGGCGGTAATGGGACCACTGAATATTCTGGCGCGCCTGCCGCGATTGGTGTCGCGCGTGTATCGCACTGTCGACGCGGCGGTGGCAGCGGAACCGGATGCCGTGGTCATCATCGATGCGCCGGAATTCACCCATCCGATTGCCAAACGCATCCGTAAGCGCGCGCCGTCGATTCCGATCATCGATTATGTTTCGCCCAGCGTGTGGGCCTGGCGCTCGGGGCGCGCGCGCAAGATGCGGCCGTATGTCGATCATGTGCTGGCGTTGTTGCCATTCGAGCCGGCCGCGCATGAGCGGCTCGGTGGCCCGCCGTGCTCCTATGTCGGCCACCCACTGATCGAGCGTCTGGAGTGGATTCAGGGGCTTGATCCAACGGCGCTGGCCGAACGACTGCAGCTTGACCCTGCACGGCCTGTCATCGTCGTGTTGCCGGGCAGCCGGACGTCAGAGGTGACGCGGTTGATGCAACCCTTTGGCGCCACGATTGAGGAACTGCACAATCGCCGTCTGCGCCCGCAAATTATCATTCCGGCAGTGCCGCATGTGCGCGCCATCATTCAGCAGCATGCGCAGACGTGGCGCGAGCCACCGCATTTCGTCGAAGGCGACGAAGACAAATTCCGCGCTTTCCGGCTGGCGCATGCGGCGCTCGCGGCATCAGGCACGGTGACGCTCGAACTGGCGCTAGCGGGAACGCCGATGGTTGTCGGCTACAAGGTGGATCGCCTGGCCGCTCAGCTTAAGCATCTGGTCAAAGTGCACTCGGTGGTGCTGGCGAACCTTGTGCTGGAAGAAAATGCGTTCCCGGAATATCTGCAGGAAAACTGCACGCCGGAGAAAATGGCGGACGCCATCGAGCCGCTGTTGCGCGACACGCCCGAGAGCCGGGCACAACTCGCGGCGCTGGCCCGCATTCCGCACCGTATGCTGATCGAAGGCGCTACGCCGAGCGATCTGGCCGCCGACATCGTGCTTGATTACGCCACGCGCGGCCGGCGATCTGCGTAGGCAGGCGGCGCCTGAATTTTTGTGACCCATGGGCAACGGTTGCTTGCGATATTCACCTCAACCGTTGCTTGCAGCTTGCCGCGATTGGTCCAGCTCCTGATTATCGTTCATGAATCGATTTTACGGCGTGGCCGGAACATCCATTTTGAATTTGGGGTCCAATGCGTAGCGCAGCGAATTTATACCGATCCATCCAGTTGTTAGCTGGGGTGTCGGCTATCGCGCTGGCGGCGGCGCTTTTCACTTCAGCACCTGTCATGGCCAATGGCGGCCAGAGCGGCGGTGGCACCACTGGTGGCGGGGATAGCCTCAATGGCGTGGGGTCCATCGGACTATCCAACCCGGCGACCGGCGGTGGCGGCGGCGGTGCCGGCTTATCCGGTGCCTCGGGTGGAAACGGGACAGGAGCCGGCGGTGCCGGTGGCGTCAATCCGGGCGATAATGGCCAGGATGGATCGAGCGATCCCGTATCCGGTGGCGGCGGTGGTGGCGCTGCCCATGGCGCTGTGCGCACCGAGCTTCCGGATATCGATGGGGTGGTGTTCCAGGGAGGGACCGGCGGTAGCGGCGGAAGCAGCACCGACTACGGCGGCGGCGGCGGCAGCGGCGGCTGGGGTCTCGTTGTGGACGGTTCGAACAAGACCGGCGCGTTCACCGGTACAATGGTCGGTGGCTTGGGCGGCAATGCAGGTTTGAACGGTGGCGGCTGGGGCGGCTCGGGCGGCGTCGGTTACTCCATATTTGGGGCCAACAACACCGTGACTGTGAATGGTGCAGTCACCGGTGGCGATGGCGGCGATGGTGGCCATCAGACGGCTACAAGTGGTCGTGGAGGCAATGGTGGAAGTGGTGGTTTTGGTGCTTGGCTGATCGGCAATGGTAACCAGACGACGTTTACTGGCCCTGTAACCGGCGGCAATGGCGGTCGCGCGGGCTCTGATGGTTCCGGCGGCCCGGCGGCGGGCGGACAGGGTGGCTACGGCATTTATGGCGCCGGTGGCGTAACGATCGGTGGCGCAGTTACCGGCGGCAACGGCGGCAATATTTTTGATTTTGGAACTGTAGGAGCCGGTGGCGAAGGTGTCAGTGGCAGCAATATGGAAGTCACGGTATTGTCGACCGGCTCGGTGTCGGGCGGCTTCAGTGGTGACGGGGCCACGCAGGCCAATGCGATCCGATTTCTCGCCGGAATCAATAGGCTCACCGTGCACGCTGGAGCATCGTTGAGCGGCGCCGTTACTGGCGATGGCAACGACAACTTCGTGCTCGGCGGTTCAACGGACGGCAGCATCGACTACTCGACGCAATTCAGCGGTTTCTTGTGGCTGGAAAAACGAGACGCCAGCACCTGGACGCTGACCGGCAATAACTTTGTCGGTGCTGCGGCGGTGGAGGAGGGGCGCCTCAACGTCGACGGCCAGATCGGTTCTGCGGCCAGCACCCACGTCGTCAACTCAGGTGCGACACTCGGCGGATCAGGCACTATTGTCGGTAACGTGGATCTTCTGCATGGCGTCTTGGCACCGGGCGGTGCGTTCAATTCGCTTACGGTTACAAGAGGCATGCAGTTTCTCGGCAGTTCGATTTTCCGTGTCGGTGTGACAGCCGCTGGCCAGAACGATAAACTTTTGGTGGGAGAGGCAGTGTGGATTGATCCTGATGCCATCGTGGATGTGCTGGCGCAGCCGGGCAAATACATGCCCTCGACGCAGTACACGATCATCACCAGCACAGGCGGCATCGCCGGCCAGTTCAATCCCAACATCACCACCAACATGGCGTTCCTGTCGCCGTCGCTGTCGTATGACACCAACAACGTCTATCTTACACTGGCTAACACGCATCAATTCGTCGATGCGGCGCAAACCTACAACGAGAACGCGGTTGCCGGCGCGCTCGACACGCTCGACTTCAACGACCCGCTGTATCAGGCCGTGATTGGACAGACGGCGGAAGGTGCGCGGCAGGCGTACAACGCGATGTCGGGCGAGATTTATGCCTCAACACAAGGTGTGCTGATCGATCAGGCGCGCTTCGCGCGCGGCTCCATCCTCGACCGGTTGCTGCAATCGTCCTATGCGCAGGGAGCGGGCGGGCAGCAGATGGCGCTCGGAGCCGGCGGGCCGACGACATTCGCCATGGCATCCGCGCCGATGGAAGGGCGCATGGGGCTCGGCATGGGTGATGGCAGCGGTCGCGGATCGCATGCGTCTGCACCGGGGCCTGCATATTCCGACGGCCTCGTATTCTGGACGCAGGGCTTCGGTTCGTGGGGTTCCTACGACGGTAATGGTAATGCGGCGACGGTGGATCGCACGCTCGGCGGTTTTGTATCGGGTGTCGATGCAGGTTTGGGCGATGGCTGGCGTGCAGGCGTTGCGGCGGGTTATGCGCGCTCGAACCTGAAGGTTGGCGCGCGCAACTCGTCATCGCAAATCGATAGCTATACGGTTGCTGCCTATGCGGGCGGTCCGATTGGATCGTTCGCGCTGCGCGCGGGCGGCACATGGACCTGGAGCGACATCGAAGCTTCGCGCGCGGTTGTGTTCCCCGGTTTCGCGTCGCTGCAGCAGGCCAGCTACAACGGCGACATTGGCCAGCTGTTCGCTGAACTGGCGCATCCGTTCGTGTCCGGAGTGTCGGCGATTGAACCGTTTGCCGGTCTCGCCTGGGTGCATCTCAACACGGATGGTTTCACCGAGAGCGGCGGTGCCGCGGCGTTAGCCGTGCGTGGCAGCAACGAGAATGTCGGTTATTCGTCGCTGGGTCTGCGCGCTGCCACAACGCTGCCGATGGGCGGCGTGCTGGTGACGCCGCGCGCCTCGGCGGCATGGCAATATGCGTTTGGCGACACGACGCCCGATCTGGCGCTGGCGTTTGTCAGCTCCGGCGCCAGCTTCGGTATTCTCGGCGTTCCGCTGGCCCGCTCAAGCGCGCTGCTGGAAGCTGGCCTCGATATTCAGCTCAGCGAAGATGCAGTACTGGGCGTATCCTATGTCGGTCAGCTTGCCGGCGATCTGCAGGACAACGGCGTTCAGGGCAAAATTCTCTGGAAGTTTTAAGTTGGCGAAACTTTCATTCGCGCTCGGCGACTCTCCTCCGGATAGCCGGCCGTAGTTGCTTGTTGCTCGGCGACTCTCCTTCGGAGAGCCAGCCGCCGAGTGCGGAACAAGTGCGTGTTTGAAGCGCGTTGCCAGCGCACGAATGAACGAGCGTGACTATCCTTCAAGTGCGGCGATGGCGAGCCGGGCAACCGTGAGATCTATCTCGGCGCTTTGTTGCTCGTCGTCTTCCAGGAACCAGGCGGCCGATAAACCGCTCCACGCAATGATCCATTGCAACATGCGTTTGGGTTCGATTTGCGCGACCTGCGTGACGATGGATAACCGCTGTGTGAAACGGTCAGGCAGGGTGGCAACCGGTAACGATGCATCGTCCAGATCCGGATTGGCAAAGATGTTGGCGTAGTCGAAGCCGCGCTCGCCGAGTACACCCACGGCGTCTATGGCCAGCCATCCGCGCGAGCCAAAGTCGAGCACGTTGCCGTGGTGCAAATCGCCGTGGAGCGGGATCGGCTCTTGCGGGTGATCCAACAAAAAACGCGCGGCTTCAGCGCAACGGTGCATGACGCCACCGTAGCGGTCTGAGGCGGGCCACAACGCATGGAAGCGGACATCGAGCGGTTCAAGATCCAGGGGCGGCGGTGTTGGACGCGGTGAATGCAACTGCCGGGCGACGCCACAGATGATGCGGCAGGCTGCATCGTCTTCCCCGTTGCGCGCCATGGTCGCGAGGCAACGCGTTCCTTCTGCCAGCTCCATGAGCAGGGCACGGTCGTCATGCTGGAACACGCGGGCGGCACCATTGCCGTCCCACCATTGCATGAGCGCCGTGCCGCTATGCTCTTCCTGCGGCGTGGATACCCGCAGCATTGCGGCTTGGCCGCGGTGACGCACGCGCAGCAGCCGGCTTGACCGCCGCAGGATGGGGTCGCCCTCCGCGGTGAGGTTCCAGCGTTCGATGTACGGTGTGAGATTTTTCAAAGGGCACTCCTGAAGCGGCAACGGCCGGCGGATTGCTCCGCACGGCCGGTCCCGATGCCCTCGAGTATGCGAAGCGTTGCCCGCGCGCGTGCTCCGTCAGCTCCGCTCGTTGATCGGCACGTAGTTGCGCTCGGGCGCTCCCATATAGAGCTGGCGCGGACGGCCGATGCGCTGCTCCGGATCTTCGATCATTTCTTTCCACTGCGCGATCCAGCCAACCGTGCGTGCGATGGCGAACAGCACCGTGAACATCGACACCGGGAAGCCAAGCGCCCGCAGCGTGATGCCGGAATAGAAATCGATGTTGGGATAGAGCTTCTTCTCGATGAAGTATTCATCCTGCAGCGCGATGCGCTCCAGCTCAATCGCCACCTTCAACAGTGGATCGTTATGGATGCCAAGCGCGTCCAGCACCTCGTGACAGGTTTTCTGCATCACCTTGGCGCGCGGATCGTAGTTCTTGTAGACGCGATGGCCGAAGCCCATCAGGCGGAAGCCCGAGTTCTTGTCCTTGGCCTTGGCGATGAATTCCGGAATGCGCTCAACGCTGCCGATTTCGGCCAGCATGTTCAAAGCGGCTTCGTTGGCGCCACCGTGCGCAGGCCCCCACAGGCAGGCGATGCCAGCGGCGATGCACGCAAACGGATTGGCGCCCGACGAACCGGCCAGACGCACGGTCGACGTGGATGCATTCTGTTCGTGGTCGGCATGCAGGATGAAAATGCGATCAAGCGCGCGCGTCAGCACCGGATTGGCGACATACGGCTCGCACGGGATGGCAAAGCACATCTGCAGGAAGTTGGTGGTGTAGTCGAGGTCGTTGCGCGGATAGATGAACGGCTGACCGATGGAGTACTTGTATGCCATCGATGCAATGGTCGGCATCTTCGCCAGCATGCGGTGCGAAGCCATCGCGCGCTGTGCCGGATCGTTGATATCGGTGGAGTCGTGATAGAACGACGACAGCGCGCCAACGGTGCCAACCATCACGGCCATCGGATGCGCATCGCGGCGGAAGCCGGTGAAGAAGCGCGTCATCTGCTCATGCAACATGGTGTGCCGCATGATCGTGGTATTGAATGCGGCGTACTGGTCGTGCGTCGGCAGTTCGCCATGCAGCAGCAGATAGCAGACTTCCAGGAAGCTGGAGTGCTCCGCGAGCTGATCTATCGGATAGCCGCGATACAGCAGTATGCCGGCGTCGCCATCGATGTAGGTGATGCGCGATGAGCAATTCGCAGTCGACGTGAAGCCAGGATCGTAAGTGAAACAGCCTGTGTCACGATAAAGCTTGCCGACGTCGATGACATCCGGGCCAAGAGTTCCGCTGCGCACCGGCAGAGTGGACTTCTTGTCGGCGAGTGAAAGCTCGGCGGCCGCAGTGTCGGCGTGCCCCTTGTCGTGAACATTCATGGCGCAGTTTCCTGTAGTTCCCGGAGGTCGGAACCGATCATCTGCACCCGTCTGTCAGCGGCGGGCTTGTACGATCGGCGTCCAGCGAAAGACAGATCGACATGTTGGGCACGAAGGGCAGAGCGCCCTCCGTGGAAGTGCCGAAGCGATATGCTATATCACTTTCGCATCGCAACATACATGCAACGAGAACTTCGCCAACGCAACGCAATTTGCAAAATTTGCGTGATATCTCTTAGTGATGCGCAGTCATGCGTAGACGGCATATTGGTCTTTAGAACGAACTATCCCGCCGCCTGATCGCGGATGCGGTCAAGCGCTTCATCGCGGCCAAGAACTGCCAGAACATCGAAGACCGGCGGTGAAACCGATTTTCCCGTCAGCGCGGCGCGCAGCGGTTGTGCGACCTTGCCGAGCTTGGCACCTGTCTTCTCGGCGTAGTTGCGCACGATAGCTTCGAGATCAGCGGCCGACCAGTGGGACGCTGCCTCAAGATCGGGCAACAGCTGCTGAAGTGTTTGGCGTCCACCGTCGTCCAGAATTTTTTGCGCCTTTTCATCGACCGGCAGCGGACGATCCGTAAACAGGAACATCGCGCCCTCGATAAGCTCAAGCAGCGTCTTCGCCCGCTCCTTCAGCCCCGGCATCGCGAGCAGAAATTTCGCGTGCATGTTGGCATCGAGACGTTCGGCGATGAACGTGCCTTCCGGAATGAACGGCAGCAAATCTTCGATCCGCTTCAGCAGTTCCTGATCCGACGTGTGACGGATGTAATGGCCGTTGAGGTCTTCGAGCTTGGCATAGTCGAACCGTGCCGGCGCGCGGTTGATATCCGGCAGATCGAACCAGTCGAGCATCTGCGATGTCGACATGATCTCATCGTTGCCGTGGCTCCAGCCCAGCCGCACCAGATAGTTGCGCAGCGCGGCGGGCAGGTATCCCATGTCGCGATAGGCTTCGACGCCGAGCGCACCGTGACGCTTGGAAAGTTTGGCGCCGTCGGGTCCATGGATCAGCGGCACATGGGCGAAGCGCGGCACCTGCCATCCCATCGCTTCGTAGATCTGCGTCTGGCGCGCAGCGTTGGTGAGATGATCGACGCCGCGGATCACTTCGGTGATCTGCATGTCGTGGTCATCAACAACAACAGCGAGGTTGTAAGTCGGGTTGCCGTCCGAGCGCAGGATGATGAGATCGTCCAGCTCCTTGTTCTGGAACACGACGCGGCCCTGCACCAGATCATCCACCACCGTCTCGCCATCGCGCGGTGCCTTGAGGCGGACAGCGAAGGGCAGGCCGGCGGGTGCTTCAGCAGGATCGCGTTCGCGCCAGGGGGAGCGGATCGTCAGCGGGCGCTTTTCGGCCTGGGCTTCCTCACGCATGCGATCGAGTTCATCGGGCTGTAACCAGCAGCGATAGGCGTGCCCGCTGGCCAGCAGCTCTTCAGCCACCTGGCGGTGGCGTTTGGCGCGGCCAAACTGTGAAACTTCATCGCCGTCCCAATCGAGCTCAAGCCATTTCAGGCCGTCCAGAATGGCGGCAACGGCGGCCGGATTGTTCCGCTCTCGATCGGTATCTTCAATGCGCAGCAGCATTTTTCCGCCGCGCCCGCGCGCATACAGCCAGTTGAAAAGAGCGGTTCGCGCGCCACCGATATGCAGATATCCCGTGGGCGAAGGAGCAAAGCGCACGATCGGCGCTGCGTCGCGGCGTGTTTTGTCGGTCATATTTTTAACTATTGCCGTTGGATGCGGGGTGCTTTCGGTCGATGTAGCATGCCAGGACGGGGGGAGTAAGGGGCACCGGGTTTTCGGCGATGGATGGGGCGGCTGCGATCGGGGGAGGGGTGGCGCACGGCCGCGGGCTGCACGCCGCGTTGCTCCGCCGTCTGGAGGCTGAGCAGGAGCGTTGCTTCTACTGGCTTCCGGTCATGATCGGACTGGGCATCGGCATCTATTTCGCGCTTCCCGCGGAGCCATCACTGCTTACGGCGCTGGTGCCTTTTTTGTGCGTTGCCGCTTGGCGTATGGCAACCGGCTCAGGTAGTCCACGCGGCTTGATCAGCGCGCTTGTGCTTGCGGCGCTCACTGCAGCCACACTGGGATTCGGACTGGCGAAGTTGCGGACGGAATATGTGCGCGCGCCGGTGCTGACGAAGCAAATGGGCGCGGCGGAGGTGCGCGGCTGGCTCGAACTGGTTGAGCCCCGCGCGCAGCGTGGCCAGCGTCTGACAGTGCGCATTGCATCGATTGGCAATCTGGCCCCGGACCGCAGGCCTCAGCGCGTGCGGATTACGACGACGCGGGCGGTGCCGGAGCTGAAACCCGGCATGCCGATACGGGTTCGCGCATCGCTGATGCCGCCATCATCGCCAGCTCTGCCCGGCGACTACGACTTCGGCCGTCAGGCGTGGTTCAAGCAGCTGGGTGCGGTCGGATATACGTTCTCGGTTCCGCGCGTCGATGATGAGGCGGGCGAGGCGCCATTGGATCTGCGCCTGTGGTCGTACGTGGAGCGGGTGCGGCAGGTTATTGGCGATCGGATTTCGGCGGTGCTTCCGGGCGAAACCGGCGCCATGGCAACGGCACTGCTGACTGGCGAGCGCGGCGGCATTTCCAACGCAACCAACGATGCGTTTCGCGATTCCGGCCTGGTGCATTTGCTTTCAATCTCCGGATTTCACATGGCGGTTATGGCCGGATCGGTTTTTCTGGCCGTGCGGTTTTTGCTGGCGCTGCTGCCTGCTATTGCGTTGCGCTATCCGATTAAGAAGTGGGCGGCAGGCATCGCGATGCTCGCGGCGTTCGGCTACCTGCTGATTTCCGGCGGTGCGTTCGCCACCGTTCGCTCCGCGATCATGGTGGCCATCATGTTTTTCGCGGTGATGCTGGATCGTCCGGCGCTGGCGTTGCGCAATGTAATTCTGGCTGCCACGATCATTCTGGTGATCTTTCCCGAAAGCCTGCTCGATGTCGGGTTTCAGATGTCGTTCGCGGCCGTGCTGGCGCTGGTCAGTCTGTACGAAGCGCTGCGCGAACGCCCGACCTGGATCGCTTTGTCGGAGCGGTCATACATGCGCCTTGCGATGTTTTTCGGTGGCATCGTGCTCACGACATTGATCGCCAGCGCGGCCGTTGCTCCGTTCGGTGCCTATCACTTCCACACCTCGCAGCAATATGCGGTGCTGGCGAACCTGATTGCGCTTCCGATATGCAATATCGTGGTGATGCCGGCCGCGCTGGTCGCCCTTGTGGCGATGCCGCTCGGGCTCGAAAGCTGGCCGCTCATCGTCATGGGCTGGGGCATCGACGTGACGGTGTGGGTGGCTTACCGCGTGGCGGAGCTGCCCGGTGCCGTTGTCAATGTTCCGGCGATCCCGTCGTATGCGTTTCTGCTCATGGTCGCGGGTGGGCTGTGGCTGATGCTGTGGCGCACGCGCTGGCGGATCGGCGGGCTTGTGCTGGCTGCCATTGGCGTTGCTCTGGCGCCGACTTTACGCACACCGGATATGCTGGTTGGTCGGGATGGAGCGATTGTCGCCGTGCGCGACAAGGATGGTGCGTTGTCGGCGCTGGGTGGCAAACGCGCGGGCTTCGAACTTGAGCGCTGGGTTGAGCACGACGGCTGGAAAAGTGATTTAGAGCAGGCTGTGAAAGGCGAAGCGTTCCGCTGCGACGGTGTTGGCTGCACGGCGTCGTATGCGGGGTTGAGCATTGCGGTGGCGCGCCACCCGGCAGCGGTCGCCGAAGATTGCCGACGCGCAGAGATTCTGGTTTCGCCGTTGGTCATTCCGCGCAGCTGTACGCAGCCAAAAGCGGTGATCGACTTTTTCGCCGCGCGCAGACATGGCGCGCACGCGGTTTATATCGGCCGTGACGGCACGATTGAAATTGAAACGGTGGCCGCCGCGCGCGGGGAACGCCCGTGGTCGATGCCGCCACCACGGCGGGCGGCATCTGCTGCGGCAGCGGTTGGCGACGCTCTGGCATCGGGGGCAATCGCTGGTCCAGCATCAGGGGGCCTGGCTGACGACGGCGCGTCATCGCCGACCGCTACCGGCACCAATCCAACGCCCGATGACGCTTCCGAGCTGATGATTACGCCCGATCGGAATTGACGCGACGCGGGCAGTCCCGCAGCCCGCTGCAAACAAAAAACGGCGGCACGGGGCTCAGCATGCGCGATACCCGACCCAACACAGCCCGCGCGACACCGCAGAAAATCAAGCAGCCGGATCAGAAGCGGCGCATCAGTCCGACTAGCCGCCCCTGGATGTCGACCTGATCGGGACCGAAGATGCGCGTTTTGAACTCCGGGTTGGCGGCTTCCAGCGCAATCGTGGTGCTCTTTTTGCGCAGGCGCTTCAGCGTTGCTTCTTCCTGCTCCACCAGCGCCACGACGATGTCGCCGTTCTCGGCGGTGTTGCAACGCCGGATGATGACGATATCGCCATCCAGAATGCCGGCTTCGATCATTGAATCGCCCTTCACCTCAAGCGCGAAATGCTCGCCGTTGGTGAGCAGATCGGGGGGGCAGGCGATATCGTGACTGTGGTTCTGAATGGCACTGATCGGTGTGCCGGCGGCGATGCGGCCCATGACCGGCACGGACACCGTGCGCCCGTCGATAATGGTTGAAGGGGGCGCCGCAAATTCGCGCGGGCGGCTACCCTCAATGACGCTGAGATCGGGCCGCCGCGCCGCCGCTGTTGATGCTGCCGCCGCCGATGGCGCCGTCTGATTCTCCGGCAGCCGGATGACTTCGATGGCGCGTGCCCGATGCGGAAGCCTGCGGATGAAACCCCGTTCGACCAGGGCTGTAATGAGGCGGTGGATGCCAGATTTGGATTTGAGATCCAATGCATCCTTCATCTCGTCAAAGGAAGGTGGGACACCCTTGTCCTGCATGCGCTCGTGGATAAAGAGCAGCAGCTCCTTTTGCTTCTCAGTGAGCATGGGGTCTCCCGCAAATGGTGTGCCGCCGCCAGCCCCAAACTGTGGTTTTGAAAAAACGACCACCTGAGCCACGTCCGTCCAGCACCCCGGACAAATCATGAACGTACCCTAACCGTTCCACAACCGTTCCGCAAGTGGCGTTGTATGGCCGCTCAGAAATCGATCGGAAGGACGCGCACGACTTCGCCGATGGACGCGGGCTTTGCGCATGGCGGGCGAACAATCAGAGCATTCGCGGTGGCGAGGGCGGTGATATGGGCGCTGTCAAATGATGAGAGCGGCGCGGCGCGTGGGAGTTCGCCCGGAACGGGCGTCAGAAGTGCGCGCATATAATGCTGGCGCGGGCCGTTTTCAGGAATCTCGCCAGCGAGGACTGCAGTCTGCTCGGCAAGTGGATCGTCTGCTCTCCCGAGCAATGCATAGAGCAGCGGCACCAGAAATATTCGCGCGGTGATGAGGCAGGAAAGCGGATTGCCCGGCAAGCCGAGCACGCGCTGCTGCGCATTGAGTCGGCCAAACAGCATCGGCTTGCCGGGACGGATCGCCACTTTCCAGAAGTCGAGTGCCATTCCGCGCGCTTCCAGCGCCGGTTTGACGAGGTCGCGGTCGCCGACCGATGCGCCGCCGATCGTCACCAGTACGTCGGCGTCATCAGCGCCGGCCAATGCGTTCGCCAGCGCTGGCATGTTGTCGGCAGCAATCCCGAGCAGATGGGCTTTGCCGCCAAAACTTTCGATCAGCGCGGCCAAGCCGTAGGGATTGGACGAAATGATCTGGCCGACACCCGGTTGATTGCCGGGGGGCACGAGTTCGTCGCCGGTTGCCAGAATGGCAATGCGCGGCTTGCGGCGCACGGCAAGGTGCGCGTGGCCACCCGCTGCGGCCAGCGTGATGGCGGAGGCATCAATGAGACGGCCTGCTTTAAGCAGCGTCTCACCGGCGCGAAAATCGCTTCCCATCCTGCGGATGTTCGCCCCGCGGCTTGCCGCTTCGAGCACGGTCAGAGCGTTGCCACTGCGTTCGGTGTTTTCCTGGATGACAACGGTGTCAGCGCCTTCGGGCAGGCTTCCGCCGGTAAAGATGCGTACGGCCTCACCGGGACCGACAACACCGTTGAACGGGCCGCCGGCATTTGCCTCGCCAATGACGGTGAGATGGGCGGGCGCGGATTTGACGTCGTCGCCACGCACTGCATAGCCGTCCATCGCGGAGGCGTTGAAGGGCGGCTGCGTGAGATGCGCGATGACATCATCCGCCAACACACGCCCGCCAGCCGCAATAAGATCAACCGTTTCGCTGCCGAGCGGTGTGATGCCGTCGAGAACGCGCTGCAGGGCTTCTTCAACCGGGAGCAGCGACATTCAAGCGCTCTCCGCGCGAAAATCGCCCGAGCGTCCGCCGGATTTTTCCATCAACCGGATGTCTTCAATCGCCATGCCGCGATCTACCGCTTTCAGCATGTCGTAGAGCGTAAGGCAGGCAACGGAAACGGCAGTCAGTGCTTCCATTTCAACGCCGGTTGGACCGCTGGTCTTGACCTCGGCGGAAACGCGCACGCCACACGGGGCGTCACTAGGTTGCAATGTCACGACAACCTTTGACAGCGCCAACGGATGGCACAGCGGGATCAGTTCATGGGTGCGCTTGGCGGCCATGATGCCGGCGATGCGGGCCGTTGCGAGCACGTCGCCCTTGGGCGCGTTGCCGGAGTTCATCAGTTCAAGTGTTGCGGGCTGCATGGTGATGAAGCCCGCTGCAATGGCCGTCCGGGTGGTTGCGGGCTTATCCGATACGTCCACCATCCGCGCATCGCCCTTGTCGTCGATGTGCGTGAGCCTGGCCATGTTGCACTCCGATCGTTCGGCGCCGTGCGGCGCGCGTGGGTTAGGGCAGGGCGCCTAAAGCGAAGCGTATCGCGTCGATGAACGCGCGCAACTATCTCATGCGGCGCGGTTGCGCGCGAGCAGCGTGCGCGTTGCCGCGGTTACGTCCTGCTGCCGCATCAGGCTTTCACCTACCAGGAACGTATTAACACCCACGCGCTCCAGCAGCTCGATATCTGCGGGGGTGAAGATGCCGCTTTCGCCAACCACGATGCGATCTGCGGGAATGCGCGGCGCCAGGCGCTCCGTCGTTTCCAGCGTGACGTCGAATGTCTTCAGGTTGCGATTGTTGATGCCGATGAGACGGCAGTCCAAAGCCAGCGCCCGGTCGAGTTCGGCATCGTCGTGGACTTCAGCGATGGCGTCCATGCCCCAATCCTTGGCGGCGCGCGCAAGATCGTGCGCAGTCGTGTCGTTCACCTGCGCCAGAATGATGAGAATGCAGTCGGCGCCCCATGCGCGCGCCTCGGCCACCTGATAGGTGTCGAGCATGAAATCTTTCCGTAGCGCGGGCAGGGTGCAGGCGGCGCGTGCCTGCGTGAGAAATTCGGGTGCGCCCTGAAATGAAGGGGTGTCCGTCAGCACCGACAGGCAGGCAGCACCACCGGCCTCGTAGGCCTTCGCCAGCGCCGGGGGATCGAAGTCTTCGCGGATGAGGCCTTTGGAAGGGCTGGCCTTCTTGATTTCAGCAATCAGCGCCGGCTGGCCAGCGGCATGCTTGGCCACGATGGCATCGGCGAAGGGGCGGACGCGCGGAGCGCTGCGGGCCAGTTCCGCCACGACGCGCAGAGGTACGGCCGTTTTGGCACGGGCGATCTCTTCAAGTTTGTAGCGGGTGATCTTCTCGAGAATGTCGGCCATGGTTTCCGGCGTTTCATTGGTGCTTCAGGGCTTGCTACCCGTGGGCCCCGGCACGGTCAAGCGATGGCGGCCGCTTTGCCTGTCAGCGGCCCGATATGGGGCTCGCTGCGACGCAGCAATATGCGGTGAAAGCTCAGGCCGGTTCGGTGGCGTGTATCTCGACCACGCCGGTTGCGGGCTCCATCACATAGACCATCAGATCGGGGCGCTCACGCTTCAGCCGCCCGGCCAGACGCCGGCCCTCGGCCTCGTGGGCAGCATATTGCGCATCGCTCCAGTGCGGATTTGAAAAATCGTCCAGGTTGAAGGAGGTGTCATAGCTCTGCGCCCAGTTCTTCAGGTCGGCGCGCAGGCCGTCAGAGATTTCGATCAGGTCTGGCGAGAAGCAGCCATAGTGATCCTCGTCCAGCGCCCAAAGCGGATCACACTGATAATCGCACATCAGCTTGATGCGCGTGCACTCGTGTGCCGGCAAGGCAGGGCCGCTAGCGTATCCATCGCCGCTTTCGCCACCACCAAAGGCTGCCAGCGGCGATCGGGGCTTGGGCTGCCACCACAGCGTTTTGAAGACATATCCGAGGTACAGCACCAGTGCGGCAACGGTGGCGAGTGCCGCGGCCTGATGGAGATCGGCAAGCGGCATCAGCCGCCCGTGCCAGGCGGCCCAGACGATGAATGCGGTGGCCGCGAAATAGATGACAAACGCATTTGTCGTCTGCCGGCGTCCAGTGGTGTCAGGCGGATTGTCGGCATCGAAATATCGCGGTGCGATGACATAGAGGTAGAACGCTTGCGCCAGTGTCGACAGCGCGAAGACCCATACGGCAGCTTCAAGCCCGACCAGCAGCAGCACGCCGCCCAGAAAAACCAGTCCTGAAGCGGCAACAAGCCATGCGCTCTGGATGCGTTCGGGCATGCTGATTTTTTTCATCGAGATTGCGGCGATGGCCTTGTCGAAGAATATCGACATCAGCCCGGCGCGGGTGCCGATCAGTCCGGCGAATGCGTAAAAGGCGCCGATCACCTTGAGTGCGATGTCCGTTATGTCCACGGCGGAAAATCCATAAAGCAAAAGCTGGCGTTCCAGCGGGATGAAATGCTGCCGAAGCAATCCATCGCCAGCGCGGCGCGAACGTGATGCCAGAAAGATGGAGTTTTCGCGACGGGTGATTTGGTGAGCAGGGTAGGCGCATTCCAGCGCCGCGCGATGTTCCCTTAATACTTCCTTAAGCAGGCCGGGCGCTAAGCCGCATGGCCAACGCCGGGCGAATTGTTCACGCCAACGGATGATTTGCATTCTATCGCGGCTTTGCCGCAATGGTACCGCATAACCGCCTTGCTTTCGCACCGGGGAAGCGATTGCGATCGATTGGAGGCTGGACGCGCATGGCACGACGGATCTTCTTCAGGCGGCGCCCGATTTCGCGTGTTGTGGGCGTTTGTCTTGGATTGGCTCTGTGCGGTCCTGTATTCGCTCCATCGGCATTTGCGGTTGATGCTCCGGCGACGGAAGGCGATGCACCCGCTCCGCTGAAAATGCATCTCGACGAATACCGCGAACTGCTGGCCACCCATAATCGCGCTTGGGAAGAATACGAGAAGATCGCCGCGCCTTACTGGCAGTCGGTGACCGAGAAGCGTTCGCGCCGGCGGACAAAGATGGCGAACGGTCTGACGCTGACCGAGGCCGACTATGTGATGGAACAGCCGCCGGCCTTTACCGGGCCGCCGAAGCCTGAAAATCCGCTCGCGCCGAAAACAAAGAGTCCGATTCCCGATGTGCAGGAGTTTCTTGCCGCGGCGAAGGCGGAATTCGATTTCGAGCCGGAGCGCCCACAGAGCGAGGTCGCATTCAAGCGCGCCTATGCTCAGTTTGCGGCTGCCAGGGGTATCGAAGCGAAGGTTGCAGTAAAGATCTACGCGTTTGAAGCTGGCGGCGATGGCCAGCACGATATTCAGGCCGGGCGCGAGCACGATCCCAAGGGCAAGGTGATTTCAACGGCGCTGGGCTACAATCAGCTGCTCACCACCAACACGATTGGCCTGCTGGCGGAAGCCGGATCAGAATTTGTTGGCACGCTGAAGGAACGCGCTGCTATCGCTCAAGGCGCGCGTAGGCAGGTTCTGGAAAGCAAGATCGCCAACTTGAGAAAGATGGTTGCGTTTGCGCGCACGGTGCCGAACGACTGGAACGCGCATGGTCGGCTGGCCAGCACACCGAAGGGTATCGGTGTGCACGCGCTCAACCTCGATATCGACATCGGTCCGATGTTGCAGACACGCAAGCTGACCAACTCGATCAACTTCGCCAAGGCGAAGGGGTATGAGGCGACGCTGACGGCTGCCGAGCTGGAGATGATGAACCTGACGGGAGACGGCAACGGCTTCGACATGCTGACGATGCCGCCAATCCTGCGCGAGATCGTGCCGACGTCGAACTTTTTCCAGCGCGGCGGCTATGAACGCAATCCGGTGGCGGCGCGCAATAACACGGTGTCAAAGCTGCTCGCGGCCACGGACGAAAAGATGGAGCGCGAAATGCGCAAGCAGGGTGCTCAGGATCTTGCCGCTGCTTTCGACGCGGTGACGCTGCGCTGAGGCAGTGCACGACAGGATGATGTGACGACGGGCCGACGTCACCGGGGTTCACGCGTCTCGCTCGCGCGCAGGCCGATCACAAAACAGATTTAGAGCGCTTCGTTGGTGACGGCGACGAGCGTATCCAGTGCCCGTGCAGCAGCGCCGTCATCGATAGCGCGGGCCGCCCGTTCGGCGCCTTCGCGCAGGTCCGCCGCCTTGCCACCAACAATAAGCGCGGCGGCCGCATTCAGCAGCACGATATCGCGGAACGCCCCTTCTTCGCCCGCCAGCAGATTGCGGATTGCGGTGGCGTTCACACTGGCGTCGCCGCCCTTCAGGTCAGCCAGGGTCGCCGATGGCAGACCAGCGTCCTCCGGCCCAACCTCAAAGGTGCGGATCTCGCCGTCCTTCAACTCGGTGATGCGCGTACGGCCCGTGGTGGTGATTTCGTCAAGGCCGTCCGAGCCATGCACAACCCAGGCATGTTCCGATCCAAGGTTCCTCAGGACCTCTGCAACCGGCTCAGTCCACGCCGCGTTGAAGACGCCAACGATCTGACGCTTCACCCGGGCCGGGTTTGCCAGCGGTCCGATGAGATTGAAAATGGTGCGGATGCCAAGTTCGCCGCGCGCGGCTGCCCAGTGCTTCATGGCCGAGTGATGCATCGGCGCCCACATGAAGCCGACGCCCGCCTGGGCAATCGAGCGCGAAATGACGATCGGCGAAACGTCGATCTTCACGCCGAGCGCGGTCAGCACATCCGATGCGCCCGAAAGTGACGACACCGCGCGGTTGCCGTGTTTGGCGATCGGGATGCCCGCACCGGCCGCAACGATGGCAGCGCACGTCGAGACGTTGAATGTGTTGTGCCCGTCACCGCCAGTGCCGACGATGTCGACGGCGTTCGGCGGCGCTTCCACCGGCAGCATGCGCTCGCGCATCAGCTGGGCGGCGCCGGTGATCTCGGGGATGGTTTCGCCGCGCACGCGCAACGCCATCAGGAACGCGGCCATCTGCACCGGCGTGGCGACGCCGGACATCATGGTTTCCAGCGCGTCCTTGATCTCATCTTCGGTAAGGCTGGCGCCCGTCGCCACCTTCTGCATGAGGAGTTTCAGCTCGATGGCGGGCATGGTGAAGCCTTGAATTTCGTGTGGTGATTTATGCGGCGGTGCGCGCGAAAGGCGTCTTGCGGCGGATGGGGTTCATGCCCGCAAGCTCAAGAAAATTGGCGAGCAGGGCGTGGCCCTGTTCCGATGCAATGCTTTCGGGGTGGAACTGCACGCCGTGGACCGGATGGGTCTTGTGCTGCAGCCCCATGATGATGCCGTCCGACGTTTCAGCGGTCACTTCCAGCTCATCCGGCAAACTGGCGCGATCGACGATCAGCGAGTGATAGCGCGTAACCTCGAACTGCGCGGGCAGGCCCTTGAACACGCCCTTGTCCGAATGGTGGATGGTCGACAGCTTGCCGTGCAGCGGCTCGGGCGCGCGGATCACCTTGCCGCCGTAGGCCTGACCGATGGATTGGTGGCCGAGACAAACGCCCAGCAGCGGGATCTTGCCGCCCGCCTTGGCGATAAGGTCCAGACAGACGCCTGCTTCGTTAGGCGTGCACGGGCCCGGTGACAGCACGATGGCCTGCGGCTTGGCGGCGATCACCTCGTCGGCCGTAGCCTTGTCGTTGCGGATCACCTCGCACTGGGCACCCAGCTCGCCCAGGAAGTGGACGAGATTGTAGGTGAAGCTGTCATAGTTATCGATGAGGATCAGCATGGCTGTCTGCGCGTCCCTAGCCCACCGTGAGCGTCATCCGGTTGGAGAGGGTGTAGGGAGCGCACGGGGCAGCGTCAAGTAAATGGCGGCGGGCATACATGCCTTGCCACGCCTCAGCGGGCGTTCAGGCAAGCATCGCCGGGGTTATGAACCGCTCCAGATTTCCGGCCCCGAAATCAACATCGGACCAGCTGCCTGCCTCAAAGGTCAGCACCGCGAGCGCGCAGGTCGGATATTTCTGCGCCAGAAGCTTGCGCGCTTCCGCGTCTCCATGGCCAGCAAGATCGGAGGCAAAGTCCTCCATGCCGGGATTGTGTCCCACCACCATGACGCGGGAAGGCGCAGGGTTGCGGGACGCAACCCGGCGAACCTGAGCCAGCATGTCTTCCGGCGTGGCCATGTAGATGGCGTCGTCAAACACAACCTCAGGGTGGGGTTCCGGCCACGATCCGAGCACCAGATCGAGGGTTTGCCGGGTGCGCGCCGCCGAAGAGCACAGCACTAGCTCCGGCACCAGCCCCAGGTGGGCAATTTCGGCCCCCATGCGCGGGGCAGACTTTTGTCCGCGCTTGGCCAGCGGCCGGTCGAAATCGGCATCGGCCGGGTTGTCCCAGTTTGATTTGGCGTGACGGAGCAGCATCAGAGTCAGCATGGCGAGACGATGCCGCCACTTTGCCCGGCGATCAAGATTGCGCGGGCGCAATGCCATGCGAATGTTAATCGTGACAGTGGATCGCGAAATTGTGTGGCGCGATCACGACATAACTACGCCATTTGACGGACTAAACTGAGGGGCGGCGTCTTTGGCGTCAGTCGCATTTGCGGCCCGGGTGGGCTGGGGGAAGCATGTTCCGCGTCATCGGTCTCACCATCGGGCTTGTTCGCGCCCGTGCGCGGCCCATAGCTGTTGCCTGCCGGCTTCCGCGCGCCGGGGCTGCGGCGCTGTCTGTTGCTGTAGCGGTGGTCGTGGTTGCCGGCTGCGCATCCACCAGCCGCCTGCCTGCAGTGCCGTTGTCGCTGGCGGCCGACGCCATTCCGCTCGATATTCCTGACGCCCGCTTTTATGCGGATACAGATACCGACCGCATCTCAAAGTTGGCCACGCGCGCCTACCAGCGCGCCAAGGCCGCTGGTCTCGTCGGCCATGACGGCGACGCTTATCAGCCCCATACAACGCGGGCGTTTCTAGCCATTTCCGGCGGCGGTGATGACGGCGCTTACGGCGCTGGCCTGCTGACGGGATGGAGCGAGCGCGGCGATCGCCCGAATTTCGCTGTGGTCACAGGCGTATCCACCGGCGCTCTGTCGGCGCCGTTCGTGTTCCTTGGCTCAGAATACGATCGGCAACTCAAAAGCATGTATACGGAGACCAGTCCGGGAGACATCTTCCGGCCGCGGACATTCATGGCGGCTGTGGCTGACGACGCGATGGCGGATTCGACGCCGCTGCGCGAACGCATCGACGGCTATGTCGATCAGCGCATGGTGCGCCGCTTGGCGGAGGAGTACGGCAAAGGCCGCATACTGCTGATCCTCACCACCAATCTCGATCAGGGCCGCTCGGTGATCTGGAACATCGGCGCCATTGCCTCAAGCGATCATCCCCGCGCGCGGATGCTGATTGTCGATATCCTGCTGGCGTCGGCAGCTGTGCCCGGCGTTTTCCCGCCGGTGATGATCAACATCGCGATTGATGGCCGTGACTATCAGGAGATGCATGTTGATGGCGGCGCGATTGCGCAGGCGTTTCTGTATCCGCCATCGTTCAATCTCAAGGCCAAGCTGAAGGAGCTGGGGGTGAAAGGCGCGCGCCCCGCAGCGTATGTGATCCGTAATGGGCGGCTTTATCGCCCTGAGGAAAATGTAGACCGGCAAACCCTGAAGATTGCGCAGCAGGCCATTTCCACCATGACCGCATCAAGCGCGGTCAACGACATTTATCGCATGTACATGACCACGAAGCGCGACGGCGTCGATTTCAAGCTGGCCTACATCGAAGACGATTTCGGTCTGCCGTACAAAGGGCCATTCGATCGCGATTACATGAACGCGCTGTTCGAATACGGCTACCGTGTCGGCCGCGAAGGCTATCGCTGGCACAGTACGCCGCCGAACTACATCGAAGAGTGACGGCGTACGTTCCATCAGGCCTCACATGGGAGGCGCAGCCCGTGGTGTCATGACCTGTCGTGCCAGCAACGCGATGTCAGAAGCTGGCGCTGCCGCGGATGCCAATTGAATGGATTTGCGTCGCCTCGCCGAGCTGCGCATCGTAGTTGATGCGTAGCGTGTCGTTGTCGGCGTTGATGACCTCCAGCCCCGCACCGACGATCCCCATCGCCTGATCCTGCCGTGTCATGATCGTGAAGGGGCCAACGCCGGCAGGCGCCTGGGTGAAGCCGGCGGAGAGCGCGAAGTCGTCGTCCGAATACCAGATCGCACCACCGCGCACGAGCGGTCGCACCAGCGTGCCGTTCGAGAGCCAGAACTCCGATCCGACTTCAACCGTCGGCGCGATAGAAAATACGGTCTGGCTTGCGCTATGCACGGTGAGGCCCGCGCCGCCACCACCGCTTTCGGTGAAACCATCGAGCGCAATGTGCGTGAGGTTCATATCAAGGATCGGCTTCCAGAATAGATCCGGCGAACCGAACACGTAGGCGGCGCGCACGCCGCCGTTGATGAAGCCGTAGTCAGCGGTGCCTTCGGCCGTTGCCGCAAAGCCGCCGAACGCCATCGGCCGTGTGGTGTCGTAGCTTGCCCCGCCGCCGCTCAGTGTTGCAGCCAGCAGCAGTGATCCCGGATTATACTTGAGCGCCACGCCGGCCTGTCCAAGCATGCCGTCGCTGGTTGCGTTGGTGGCGGAGGAGGAACTGCTCTGCTGGAAGCCACCGGCAAAGCCAAGCCGCCAAACGTCATTGAGGGCAACCTGCACACCGGCGGTGAACAGTCCAGCCGTTTCCTGATAACCGATCTGGTCGCGCGTTGTGCTGCTGTTCAGGAAGCGCGCGCTGGCGCCGGCCCACAGGCACTGCCCTTCGCGAATGATGGAAGCAGTGTCAGAGCCGTTGACGCGGCAGGAAAGCATGCTGTTCGCGAACGCAAGGTTGGCATAAAGCGTTGCAATCTGTGCGTCGGTGTAAAGCTCAGGCGAAAGCTGGTCGAGCGCGTTGCGGTAGGCGTCGATATCGCCTGTGTTCAGAAGGCCGAGCAGCACCGGCGCTACGCCACCCGAACCGGCCTGAAACACGCTCTGCAGGTTGCGTGCAATTGCCCGCTGATTTGGATTGAGAACTCCGACATCTGCAAAGTCGATGCTGTAGCTCAGCAGCAGATTGTCGCCCACGAACTCTAATGCCGCTCTGGCAACAGGGCTGGCGATCAGGCCAAGGCCGTCGTCTGTCAAACCGCCCAAGGCCGAGAGAATGGTGAATGTCTGCGCCGCTGCCAACGGAACGCTGATAAACCGGGCTTCGACCTTGCCGGCCAGCACAGCTGAACCGGTAACGCCTAGCGCGTCGTTGGTCGTCAGTGGTCCGCCGGTTGCGTTCGGGTCGAGATCAACGGCGTAAACGCCGGTTGTGGTTTGGACCAGATCGCCGCCAACCAAAGTTGTCTGGATGGTACCGCGTCCACCGGGTGCGATCGTACCTTCGTTGTTTAGCGTCGCTGTCATCACCATGCTGGCGGTGTTCAGCACGCCGCCAGCATGGTTGGAAATGTCGCCAACGGGGGCACCATCTGACATCATGATGTCGCCGGTGATGGTGCCAAAGTTTTGTATCGAGGCGGCAGGGCTGAAAATATCAATGGCGTAACCGCCGTCACCGGCAGTGATGGTGCCGAAGTTTATTAGCTGAGCGTCGGTGGCGGAATCCATCATGACCGATGCGCAGCATGGACCACCCACAATCGAACCGCTGTTCAGGACAATGGCGCCGGCGTCGCCTGACACGAAGATACCTGCGGAGCCCGGTCCGGTTGCTGCGATAGTACCCGTATTGACGGCCGCCGCCATACCCGTTGCCGCGAACGCGTACATGCCATCGGACGTGTCGCCGGTCGTTATGATGCTTCCGCTATTGGCTACGGCGACATCGCCGGATGTGGCCACGGCCCAGATACCAGCGGAATAATCACCTGCGGTGGTGATGTTGCCAGTTGAAATCGCGCCAGCGCCTTGCTGGCCGCTGACGAAGATGCCCTGGGCGTTATCGCCTCGGGTGGAAATGACTGTGTCAGAGTTGACAAACGCGACGTTGGCGGCTTCGACAAAAATGCCGACCGCATCGATGTTCGTGGTCGTTATCGAACCAGCAACATTGACGATCCCGGAGCCCCCGGAAGTCTGAGCTGTGATGCCCATGCTTCCGATGCCAGCGGTTGAAATCCGACCGTCCATATTGATGTAGATGTCGGATTGCGTAGTCGTGAAAATGCCGAACGCGTCGTTGCCGACAGTTGTCAGACTTCCGGCGATGTTGAGCGCGATCGCGCCTGTGCCGCTCATGGCGCGCAGCGCATCGGAATCGTTGCCGAGCACCGCGATCGTCCCGGCGTAATTCAGGCTGAGATGACCATCGACCGTATTGGCAAGCACACCATGGGCGAACGCGCCGCTGGTTGTGATGTTGCCTGCAATCGACGCGTTGAGCGAGCCGGTGTTGAACGCGCCAACTTCAATTCCGCTGATGTTCGTGGTCGAAATCGAATGGGAGCCAAGCGCGACATCCAGAACAATGTTGGTGTCGCTACTGAAGAGGATGCCCGCAGTGCCGGACGCAGGCGTGATGTTGGCGGTCAGCGCAAAGACGTTTAGCGTCTCGAACGGCCCTGAGCCGTTGTTCAGGTCAATGCCCGCGCTGTGATTGCCGGTGCAGTTGACGATGGAAGGATCAGCGCCGACATGACAGCCGGCCGGCGGAACCTGCGCTGCTGCGGGTGATGCGTTCAGTGCAATGAGAGCACAGCAAATGCCCGCTAAGCCCGTTATCCGCGCGATGTGCTGGCTTGCATCGTTGGGCAAGCTTCTGTCGACGGGAAGGTGGGTCCGGGCATGCGCCACGTGCAAAAATCCTCGCGTGGAAGAATGGCACGCGAAACACGATTTCCAATCAAGACAATATCGGCGAGTGACCGCTAAGCGATCCTCGATCCGGTGTTGTTAATACGATTCGTAACGCTGTTGTCAGTGATCGGATTTAACCCACGGTCAGTATCGCCAGAAAGCTGGCTGCGTGGGGCGATTCGAGGAAGAGCTGAGGCCAGGCTCAGCGCGTCTTGATGGCGAAGCGCACAGCCTCTTCAGCCGCGCGGAACAGCGCCCGCGCTTTGTTGATGCACTCCTGCTGTTCCTTTTCAGGAACCGAATCGTGCACCAGTCCGGCGCCGGCCTGAACATGCATCACGCCATCCTTGATGATGGCAGTGCGCAGCGCGATGCAGCTATCCATCTGTCCGCTGGCGGAGAAATAGCCGACGCAACCGGCATACGGACCGCGCTTGGCTTTCTCGAGCTCGTCGATGACTTCCATCGCCCGAACCTTAGGGGCGCCGGAAACGGTGCCAGCCGGGAAGCCTGCCATCAAGGCATCGACGGCATCGTGCTTTGCGTCCAGCTTGCCGATGACGTTTGATGCGATGTGCATCACATGGCTGTAGCGCTCGATCAAGAAACGCCCCGTTACCGTCACGCTGCCGACTTCGGCCACGCGGCCAACGTCGTTACGCCCCAGATCGAGCAGCATCAGATGCTCGGCGCGCTCCTTGGGATCCTTCAGCAAAGCGTCGGCAAGTGCCTGATCCTCGGCCTCGGTCGCGCCACGCGGAGCGGTGCCCGCGATCGGGCGGATCGTCACTTCGCCCTCACGAACGCGCACCAGAATCTCCGGGCTCGAACCGACAAGGGCGAAAGCGCCGAAGTTCAGATGGAACAGGAAAGGCGAGGGATTCGTGCGGCGCAGGGCGCGATAGAGCGCAAATGACGGTAGTGAAAACGGCGCTGAAAAGCGCTGGGACAACACGACCTGGAAGATGTCACCGGCGACGATGTATTCCTTCGCCCGCTCCACCATCGACCTATATTCAGCCGGCGTCGTATTAGAGACTGGCGTCGGCGCCGCCAGATCCTTACTGCGCGCCTCGGCAGGCGTATGCGGCAGACGCTCTTCCAGTGCGGTGACAGCAAGCTCCAGCCGCTTACAAGCAGCCTTGTGCGCCTTTTCAGCCGACAGATCTTTCGACGGACGCACCGGCGTAACAATGGTGATCTCGTCTTTGACGTTGTCGAAGATCGCCATCACCGTCGGTCGCATCAGGATGCCATCGGGCACGTTGAGGGTGTCAGCCTGCTCGCCCGGCAGGTTTTCCATCAACCGAACGGTGTCATAACCCATGAAGCCGAAAATACCGGCGGCCATCGGCGGCAGCTCCGACGGCAGATCAATCAGAGAATCCGCGAGCAACGCGCGCAGCGAAGCAAGTGTCGGCTGCGTGTCGGGTTCAAATGCATTCGGCTTATCTGCCGGATTGCGATTGATGCTGGCGCGGTCGCCGTCGGCACGCCAGATAAGATCAGGTTCGAGGCCGATCACAGAATAACGGCCACGGGTTGCGCCGCCTTCCACCGATTCAAGCAGGAAGCTCATCGGCTTTTCATCCGCGAGCTTCATGTAGGCGGAGACCGGCGTTTCAAGATCGGCAACAAGGCGTGTCCACAGCACCTGCGCGACGCCCCGGTCATAGCGCGCGGCAAAGTCGGCGAGAGTCGGCGTCGCTTCCATGGGGTGGCCTTGTCGTCTTGTGCGCGTTGGGCGCTATGGATCTTGAGGCCGGCATGTTTGCGGCCGGTAGCTTGTTAATTACCCGGCCGGTTGGGATGTCCGGCCGGGATTTTTATTGCGGTCGTGCGTGCGGTTACTGCGCGTCTTCGCCAGTGGCAGCACCGGTCACCCGACGGAGTTCATCCTGGAAGATGTGTGTTCCGAGCTGACGCTGAAGCGCCATGACATATTCGCCCAGCGTTTCATCGGCGATCTCGTTGCGCAGATCGGTGCCGATGGCGACCCGCTCCGTCTCGGACAGGGCCGGTGCCGGGTTGACAGTCGTCACCTTGAAAACGATGCGCGTCTTGTCGTTGGTGTCCGGTGCCGACCCGGCCTGACCCTTCGGAAGGGTGAAAGCGCGTGCAACGGCAGCCTTGCTCATGCCCTGCGGCTCGGTCGTGCGGTTGAACGGCGGCGTCTCGGAAACGCGCTGCGCACCAGCTTCGGTGGCGAGGCGAGACATTGCCTCACCGTTGTTGGCACGCTCCACCAGCTTGTCGGCAAAGTCAGCAACCAGTCTGGCGCGTTCCTGCGTCATGAAGAGAGCTTTGACCTGATCCTTCACGTCATCCAGCGGCTTCTGCTTCTGCGGCGTGGTGTCGGCAACGTCCACCCACGCATAGGTGCCGTTGGAAAGCTCGACCATCTCGTTCTCGATGCCGAGGCCGCTGCCAAACGCCGTGGTCAGCAGAGCCGATGCGTCTGTGACCGGAATTGCAGTCTTGCCGGCGCTGTCGCGGTTGTTCCGGTCCGTCTCGGGGACGTCATAGAACTGCAGCTTCAGTTCGTCGGCGATTTCCTTCAGCGTCTTGCCGCCGGAGCGCTGATCTTCAACCTGATCCAGATGCGCCTGCAGTTCGCTTTCAGCGCGCTCACGCGCAAGCTTCTGCTTTACGTCATCCTTCACGTCGGCAAAGTTGCGGGTCACAGCGGGCTGAACATCGCTGACGCGCAGCAGCACCGTTGCAAAGCGGCCTTCGACCGGATCGGATACTTTGTCCTTTTCAAGCGCGAAGGCAGCGTCGGCAATCTTCTTGTCGATCAGCCGGTCCTTGGAAATCAGGCCGAGGTCGATGTCGGAATCCTGCGCACCGGACTCCTTGGCGACATCACCGAACGACTTGCCGCCTTCGATAGCCTTCTTGGCTTCTTCCGCGGCAGCCCTGTCCTTGAACGCGATCTGCTGCACGCGGCGGCGCTCCGGCGTGTCGTAATCGGTCTTGGTATGCTCATAGCGCTCCTGCGCATCAGCATCGGAGATTTCGATCGCCTTCTTCAGTTCGTCGACCGAAAGCACCAGCACCGAGAGCTTGCGATATTCCGGCGCCATGAAGCTGGAAAGATTGGCTTCATACGTCGCCTTGAGCTGAGCTTCATCCGGCTCGGGCACCTTCACCATCTTGTCGGCGTTGATGGCGAAGTAATCGACCGTGCGCGTCTCATTGCGCCAGGTGTTCATCAGCTCGATCATGGCCGGCGGCACGGCGATGCCGTTCACCAGTGCCGAGGTAAGCTGCTCACGCACCTCATCGCGGCGACGCAGATGCAGGAAGCCGCGCTCGCTGACGCCAAGGCGATTGATGACGTTCTCGAACGCGAAGCGGTTGAACTTGCCGTCCGGCCCGGCGAAGGCTTCATCGCTTTGCAGGCCTTCAGCCAGCGCTTCGTCGGAAAGCGCCAGGTTGAGCTTGTCGGCGTGCTGCTCGACTGCCGACCAGGCGATAAGGCGCGAAACCACGCGCTCATCCAGACCGGCGGCGCGCGCCTGCTCAGGGCTGATTCGCTGGCCAGCCTGCTGCGAAATCATGTTGATCTCGTTCTGGAACGTCCGCTGGAAGTCTTCCGCGCGGATTTCCTGGCTGCCAACCTTGGCGATGGCGCCACGGCCCCAGCCGGTGAATACGTCTGCCACGCCCCAGATGGCGAAGCTGAATACGAGAAGCGCGAATAGCACCTTAGCTACCCAACCGGTGGAGCCGCGTCGTAGAGCTTCAAGCATTGTGGAGGTCGTTCCGTTTTACTGGGGCCGGAGCAGGGAACGGGTTCCCTACGAATGGCGTGTGAAGTGGCCAGCACAAATGTGCGTGGTCTGGATGTGGGCATGATATGAAGCGCAGCCGCCGCGGCTTTGCAAGTTTGGCGTGAGCCAACCGCTAATGCCATGCACCGCCGATGCTTAACATGGACGATTCTTCATTATTGAGGGGGCAATGACAGAACCGAAGGTGCGTGCGCTGGTCGCCGGCAACTGGAAAATGAACGGACTTCGTGCCGGGATTGCCGAGGCTGAAGCTGTTGGCCGGGCGCTGAATGAAACCCCGGCCGGTGCCGATGTCATGATCTGTCCGCCTGCAACGCTGTTGGGGCCGATGGTGGCCGCGCTGGGCGGTAGTACGGTGCAGGTCGGCGGGCAGGATTGCCATGTCATCGCCTCGGGTGCGTTCACCGGCGATGTGTCAGCCGAAATGTTGGCTGATGCCGGCGCAACCGCAGTGATTGTCGGTCATTCGGAGCGCCGTTCGCTGCATGGCGAACTGGACCGCGACGTGCGCGCCAAGGCTGAGGCGGCGCATCGGGCCGGGCTTAGCGCCATCGTTTGCGTCGGTGAAACCGCGGGTGAACGGGCGGCGGACCTGACCCAGACAGTGGTGTCGAGACAACTTGCAGGTTCACTGCCGGATGGTGCGCGGGCCGCCGATACTATCGTCGCCTATGAGCCGGTCTGGGCTATCGGCACAGGGCTCACGCCGACCGTTGAGGATGTCGCGAAAGTCCATGCCGGGATCCGAAAAGCGCTGGTCGCGCGCTTCGGTGCTGAAGGGCAGGGCATGCGCATTCTATATGGTGGGTCGGTTAAACCACAGAACGCCCGGGAACTTATGGCCGTGCCGGATGTGAACGGCGCTCTGGTGGGCGGCGCCAGCCTGAAGGCTACGGATTTCCTCGGAATCATCGCGGCGTATCAACCGTGATCCCTCGCCACGGGGGTAGAATCACGTCAACTGGTGGTAGTCTTAGCGGCGAATCTACGCCGTAGCCATCAGTTGACGACGGAGAGATTTCCTCCGATGCGCCCCGGGGAATGGATAAAGCCCAGTCTGCTGGCCCTGGTTATTCTGGTGGCCGGCGACGCTCCGCTTGTGGCGACGCCGCTCGACAAGGCCGCCTGTTCAGCGCTTGTCAGCGAGCTGGAGACGCTCGTTTCAACCGGCCTGCGCGACGACATCGAGCGCGGCCCTGAATGGGCGAAGAAAAACCTTCCCGATGAACGGGTTCGCAGCGCCCTGCGGCTGCTGGAAATCGAAGATCAGATCGAATTCCGTTGCCACAAGCGCTATTGGCCAGCGCGGCCTGAGCAGACCGCCATTCCCTTACCGCAGCGGGCGCCGGCCAGCATTCGGCCCCGGATTGCCCAGCCGGCTGACAAGCCTCTGAGCCCGCCCAATATCGGGGCCGAGAACACGGCGACGGATAATCTGATCGCTCCGCAGCCCGCCACCGCTCAGCCGGCGGCGGCACCGTCTTCGGACCAAGACGATCAGAAATCGGCGGGTAAGGGGCCTGCGGCCCAGCCTCCCGCACCGGCCACCCTCTCGGCATCGACGGACGCGGCCATCAAGGTGCCGGCGCATGCGCCAGAGCTGGCTCCTCTGGTTTCCGCTCCCGAAGCCGATGGCAACAAGCGCGATAAAGCCAAAAAGAGCACCTTGCCGCCTGAATCGCTGACGGCTGACCGCGCCAAGAAGCTGACCGCGCGGGATGGCGATAACCCTCTGACTGCTAATACTATTGAGGCCGACGGCCTTGCGCCGGAGGCTGCTTCCAAGCCCGCCGAAGCGCGCGCAGTGCGGGGCTTCAAGCCTGCTGCCGTCAAGGTTCCGGCGGCAAAGCCCGCGCAGTTGGCACGGCTGGTGGTGGCGGATGATCCGTTTATCGAGGTGCCATCGCTTTTGGGAAGCAACGTTGAGGCAGTCGGCACTGGCCCTGGTGCCGCTGCTAAGCCTCAGAAAATAAAGCCAGAAAGTTCCGCGCTTGAGCAGCACGATGCTCCGCTAGCCGCAAAATCTGGCCCCGACAAAGTCGAATTGCCGGTAACGAAGCCGGCTGCTCTGCCCCGGCCGACTGCCGGGGCCGTACCTGCTCCGGATGCGCAGTCCGAGGCTGCGACGGGCGCGGCCAAGGCCAAGCAGCCCCGCCGTCGCAGTGCCGGACGGGGCTATGTTTCCCCGGATGAGGTCTCCCCATATGCCTTGCCGGGCATGCGCTTTTAGGGAATTCCCACGGCGCCCCTCTAGCCCCGGCGGCTCATCTGCGATAGAAGGCCGCCAAATCATTCAATTGGGCTTACCGATGAGCCCGTCGCGAAAGCAGAGACCATGGCCGCTACCGCTCTTCTCGTTCTGCACCTGATGATCGCCTCCGCCCTCGTGGTGGTGGTGCTGTTGCAGCGTTCCGAAGGCGGCGCTCTTGGCATCGGTGGTGGTGGCGGCGGCGGTTTCCTCACCGGTCGCGGCACCGCGAACCTGCTGACGCGCACCACGGCGGCGCTGGCAGCGGCATTTTTCGTCACCAGCATCCTGCTGACGTTGCTGGCTCAGCAGACCGCGCCCTCGCGCTCTATCTTTGACAACTTGCCGGCTGGCTCGTCGCCTGCCACTACGGCGCCTGAGGGTGCGGCTCCTGCAGGCGATGCGCCCGCAACGGGCGATCGCGGTGGCGTGCTCGACAAGCTGCAGCAGGGTGTGCCGCAGAGCCGTTAAGCGGTTCTCGCCGATCGGCAGCCTCAGCGCTGACGCCTGAATTTTGTGCGCATTCTGGCGGGCAATCCTGTTGATGGGGTTGCCCGTTGTGCTTTTTGGCCTGCGCCCGGACGCTAGACTCGCCCATAGCGATTCTTCTGCGAATCCGGGGGACGGATGGAAACTTCAAAAACGGTTCGGCTGATGATGCCGCTACTGGGCGCCGTGCTGCTTGGCGGATGCGCCGGCACAGATCTCGATTTGCGGCCGGTCGCGTCGCTGAGCGCATCGAACATGATGTCGCCGTCGGGCTATTCCGAAGCCAAAATCAGCGACACGCAGTACACCGTCAACGCCATGGGCACAGAAGCGACGCCGAAGGCGCGCATCGAAAAGATCGCCCGTGCGCGCGCGGCGCAGATCGCTGTTGAGCAGCGGATGCCGTTCTACAAGGTTGCGTCAGTCTCCTATGGCGTGAAATGCACCAAGGGTAAGGAGATCTACCGTGGCGGCACGCAGCCCGCGACGGCCCGCCAGACGGTGCAGCTGGACGTGCTCTATGCCAAGGCTCCGGCCGATGACACCTATGTCAGCGCAAAGGAAAGCTTCGAGGGTCTCAATACGGAGCTGAACAACGAAATGATTCCTTCTGAGGCGAAGATCGCCGCCGAGCAGGAGGTGCGTGCGGCATGCGCTCAGACGATCTGAAGCATTTTCGGCACGGCAACCTGCAATCAACCAATTTCAATGATTGGGCCGGGGATGAGGCGATAATGCCGCTTCTTATCTCAGCCCCCTTCGTGTAAGCCTCGAAGCCCATGCAGCGGTACATCTTCATTACCGGCGGCGTGGTGTCCTCCCTCGGAAAAGGCCTCGCATCCGCCGCCCTCGGCGCGCTCTTACAGGCGCGCGGATACACGGTCCGGCTTCGCAAGCTTGATCCTTATCTCAACGTCGATCCAGGGACTATGTCCCCATACCAGCACGGCGAAGTGTTCGTGACGGATGACGGCGCTGAGACGGATCTCGACCTCGGACACTACGAGCGCTTCACCGGCGTCCCAGCACGCCGGTCGGATAACATCACCACTGGACGAATCTACCAGGACATCCTCGCCAAGGAGCGGCGCGGTGGTTACCTCGGTGGAACCGTGCAGGTGATTCCGCACGTCACCGACGCCATCAAGGAATTCGTGCTGAGCGGCAACGAAGGCATCGACTTCGTGCTCGTCGAAATCGGCGGCACGGTAGGCGATATCGAAGGCCTGCCGTTCTTTGAGGCGATCCGTCAGCTCGGCAACGAGCTGCCACCGCTGGCGTCGATCTACATTCACCTGACGCTGATGCCGTACATCCCGTCAGCGGGCGAACTGAAGACCAAGCCGACGCAGCATTCAGTGAAGGAGCTGCGCTCGATCGGTATTCAGCCGAATATTCTGCTGTGCCGTTCGGATCGGCCGGTGCCGCCGTCGGAGCGCCGCAAGATCGCGCAATTCTGCAATGTGCGCGAAGAGGCGGTCATCCAGGCGCTGGACGTTTCCTCGATCTACGAGGTTCCTCTGGCCTACCACCGCGAGGGGCTGGACGATCAGGTTCTGCGCGCCTTCAATCTGCTGGGCGCGCCGAAGCCGGATCTTTCGCGCTGGCTGCAGATCACCCGCGGCATCGAAACGCCGGAAGGCGATGTCACCATCGCCGTTGTCGGCAAATACACCGAGCTCAAGGACGCTTATAAATCCCTGATCGAAGCGCTGGTGCATGGCGGCATCGCCAACAGCGTGCGCGTCAAGATCGAGTGGATCGAGAGCGAGATTTTCGAGCGCGAGGATCCGGCCCCCTATCTCGAGGGCGTCAACGGTATTCTTGTGCCGGGCGGCTTCGGCGAGCGCGGATCGGAAGGCAAGATTCTTGCAGCCAAGTTCGCACGTGAACGTGGCGTTCCGTATTTCGGCATCTGCTTTGGTATGCAGATGGCGTGTCTGGAAGCGGCGCGTAATCTCGTTGGCATCGAAGGTGCGGGTTCAACCGAATTTGGCCCCACGGACGAGCCTGTGATTGGTCTGATGACCGAGTGGGCACGTGGCAACGAGCTGGAAAAGCGCAATGCAGCGGGCGATCTCGGTGGCACGATGCGTCTGGGTGCCTATCCGGCCAAGCTGACTGCGGGTAGCCGCATCGCGGAGATTTATGGCACCACCGATATCTCCGAACGCCATCGCCACCGTTACGAGGTGAACACCGGTTATCGCGAACGTCTTGAAGCGGCGGGTCTGCGCTTTGCCGGGCTTTCGCCCGATGGGCTGCTGCCAGAGACAGTCGAATATCCGGACCATCCCTGGTTCATCGGCGTTCAGTATCACCCTGAACTCAAGAGCCGGCCGTTCGAGCCGCATCCGTTGTTCCGCTCGTTCATCACGGCGGCGGTCGAGCAAAGCCGCTTGGTTTAACGAGCTTCGTGCGCAGTTTCGTCGAAGATCAAATTTCAAAAGCGCTCCGGATGTGATTCCGGGGCGTTTTTGTTTTTGCGGCGCTGGGTGATCGTCGTGCCGGAACAAATCTCCATTTGCGGAATTATAGGCTTGGAAAATCGTTCGTCGGTGCTGGTGTCAGAGCCGTTTGGCGAGGTGAAATTTGCGCCGAGCGGTTGAAAATGTCCGATGGCGGAATTTCCAGAATAAAATTCGCCTGAGTTTTCAGGGCGATGCAGCGCAATGATGAAGAGTGCAAGGCCTCGCACCCCGAATCGCGCATAAATGTGTTGCGGGACGTCGTCACCGAGCCCGAGTAGACGTTGGAGACGAACGTCCCTGAACGAGGCCGCAACCGTTGCGGCGAGAAAAATCGCTCGCGCTCAGGGGAGTCTCACTCATGCCACTAGATCTGCAAGCCCTGCTCATCCTTCTCATCATCGGCGCTATCGCCGGCTGGCTCGCCGGCACGCTGGTGAAAGGCTATGGTTTTGGCGTCATCGGCAACATCGTTGTGGGCGTCATCGGCGCATATATCGGCGCGTGGCTGCTGCCGCAGCTTGGTTTCGGCATTGGCGGCCTCCTGGGCTCCATTATCTCGGCGACCATCGGCGCCATCGTGCTGCTGTTGCTGATTGGCCTGGTCAGAAAAGTCGCCTGATAGCGCGTAGGAAATTTTTGCGATGGCCGCGCCTGGGGGTTCCCGGCGCGGCCATTTGCGTATCCGATGGGTTCTTGTGCGCTACTTATCGATACACGACGTTGATGCCGTCGCCATGCTATAGAGCGCTCCATGACCCAACATGAAACTTTGAAGCCAAATCCGCAGATCGATATCGGCGGAGTGACGGTCGCCAATGATGCGCCGCTGATGGTGTTTGCCGGCCCATGCCAGATGGAGAGCCGCGCTCATGCACTTGAGGTGGCGTCGGCGCTGAAAGAGATCGCGGCGGGGCTAGGGCTGGGGCTGGTCTACAAGTCGTCGTTCGACAAGGCCAACCGCACCTCGCTCAGCGGCAAGCGCGGCATCGGCCTTGATGCGGCGATGCCGGTGTTTGCCGAAATTCGTGAAACGCTGGGGTTGCCGATCGTAACGGATGTGCACGACGCCGAGCAGTGCGCGCGCGTTGCGCCGTTCGTCGACGTGCTCCAGATCCCGGCGTTCCTATGCCGCCAGACAGATCTGCTGATCGCGGCGGCGCAGACCGGCAAAGTGGTGAAGGTCAAGAAGGGGCAGTTTCTTGCGCCCTGGGACATGCGCAACGTTGTGGCGAAGATTGTCGGCTCCGGTAATGCCAATGTGCTGCTGACGGAGCGGGGCGCATCGTTTGGCTACAACACGCTCGTCACCGATTTCCGCGGCTTGCCGATCATGGCCGAGACGGGCTGTCCGGTGATTTTTGATGCAACCCATTCGGTGCAGCAGCCGGGCGGTCAGGGCAGCAGTTCAGGCGGTGAGCGCCGGTTCGTGCCGGTGCTGGCGCGTGCAGCTGTTGCAGTCGGCGTTGCGGGGCTTTTCATCGAGACCCATCCCGATCCGGACAACGCGCCGTCGGATGGGCCGAACATGGTGCCGCTGAAAGATTTTGGCCCACTGATGGCGGAGCTGATGGCGATTGATGCGCTGGTGAAGCAGCCCAAAGCCTGAGTGCGCTGCGTCGGCATTGCGAGACGTTCAACATCGGCAACAAAAAAGGAGCGCTGGCGGTTGCTGGCGCTCCTTCAGAATTTCAAAGACGGGACGTGGCGTATTCTGCGGCCTTCAACGGGATCAGTTGAAGTTCAAAAACGAAGCGGCGGTCCACAGCGGGCGCTCATCGGCGACCAGGGCATAGCGGGCTTCCTGGTACTGGCGCGCAGCAAGCGTGACGCAACCGCCATCGCCGCACATCGGACCGGAACTGTAAGAGACACCGTTCAGAGCTGCGATGCTCATGGTGGTTACAAAGTAAGCGACTGCATAAAGGCTGGTGATGACACCTGCTGTCCGCAAGACGGTATCGAAAAACATCGCGCGACCCCCTATCGAGAATGCTGCCTGCACATGAAACGCACCGCCTTCCAAGCTCTTGGGGAGAGTGGGCTAACGGCGGATGCGTTCACCGTATGGAAAGAGCTCCTAACGCGACGTTAAGCTAACGCGTCGGTTGAACGCGCCGTTCTGATGATTGCTCCGTCACCATCAGACTGATCGCGCAGACGAATCAATGATGGCAGATTCCTGACGCAAGAACGAGACTTGCAAATCATCCACGGCTTTGCTGTCGCAGTCAGCGCAGCTGTTGGTGCGGATGTGCGATTCAAAAAATGGATTGTGTATCGGTGGGATGATGCGGTGTTCCTGAAGCGGAATATCAACGTCGAGTGATTCGCCGGGCGCGCGGTTTTTTAAACGCTTTGGCAACAATGGTTGCACGCAACGTTAACGACGTTGTTGCGTCATCAATCGGCGATTGCGGGTGCAGCGAGGACAAGTAGCCGGTGAAAAAAATTATTTGCGTCGGCCACGCCGCGCTCGATTACGTCTACCGCATCGAAGCGTTTCCACCGCAGCCGATGAAGGTGCGCTCGCTGGAGCACATCGAGAGCGGTGGTGGCATGGCGGCGAACGCGTCGGCGGCGATTGCGCGGCTGGGTGGCGATGTTGAGCTGTGGAGCCGCGTCGGCGGTGACAGCGCAGGCGAGCGCATCTTGAAATTTCTGGTGGGCGATGGCGTCGACATTTCGCACGTGCGCACGTTCCCGCATGCGCGCTCGTCGACATCGGCTGTGATCGTCGATCACACGGGCGAGCGCATGATCGTCGGTGAGCGCGATCACGCCATGCCGCTCGATGCCGACTGGCTGCCGCTGCAACGCATCACGGCGGCGGAGGTGGGCGTGGTGATGAGCGACCTGCGGTGGCTGGAGGGAACGCTGGCGGCGTTCCGGCAGGCGCGCCTGCAGGGCGTACCGACGCTCATCGATGCCGACCTCGGCAGCAGCGGCCTGATGGAAGAGTTTCTGCCGCTCACCGATTACGCGATTTTCTCCGCCCCCGCGCTCGATGCCTTCGCCGGGGCAGGCGATGGCGCAGCGCACAATCGGAGCCAACTGGCCAAGGTGCTTGAACACGGTGTGCGCTATGCGGGCGTGACGCGCGGCGCTGGCGGCTATGTGTGGCTCACCGCCGATGGCCAAACCGGGGAGCAGGCGGCATTTGCGCTGGACGCCGTCGATACAACCGGGGCGGGCGACGCATTCCATGGCGCTTTCGCATGGGCGCTGGCCTCCGGGGCCTCGCTGTCGGAATGCGCGCGCGTTGCCTCGGCTGTTGCGGCGCTCAAATGCCGCCGCCTTGGGGCCCGCGCGGGCCTGCCGACCCAGGCCGAACTTGATGAATTTCTGCGCGCACGTGCGAATTGAAGGGGATTGAGGTGCGACCGCCTTTCCCTTTCGCCCCCCGGGGCATGGACGGGGGGCGGCTGCATCGCTAAACGTGCCTGATCAAAGGCACCCCGGGCGTGCGAGCGTGCGTGGCGGGCACCCAGACATTGAAGCAGGGAAAGACCTATGAGCGAGGCGCGCGAAACGACCAGCGGTGCGGCTGCTGCCAGCCACAACGACATGGCCAATGCCATCCGGGCTTTGGCCATGGATGCGGTGCAGGCGGCAAAGTCGGGCCATCCGGGCATGCCGATGGGCATGGCGGACGTGGCGACGGTGCTGTTCCGCGATGCGCTTTCGTTTGATGCTGCCGATCCGAACTGGGCCAACCGCGACCGCTTCGTGCTGTCGGCCGGTCACGGTTCGATGCTGCTCTATTCGCTGCTTTATCTCACGGGCTATCCTGGCATCGAGATCGACGACCTGAAGAATTTCCGCCAGCTCGATTCCAAGACGGCCGGCCATCCCGAATACGGCCATGCGCCGGGCATCGAAACCACCACCGGCCCGCTCGGGCAGGGCATCGCCAACGCTGTCGGAATGGCGCTGGCGGAGCGGATGCAGAATGCGCGCCTCGGTAACGATCTCGTCGATCACTACACCTACGTGATTGCGGGCGACGGCTGCCTGATGGAAGGCATCAGCCACGAAGCCATTTCGCTGGCCGGGCATTTGGGCCTCGGCAAGCTGATCGTGCTGTTCGACGACAACAACATTTCCATTGATGGCCCGACGAGCCTGTCGGTCAGCGATGATCAGGTCGCGCGCTTCAAGGCATCGGGCTGGAACACGCTGGCGATCGACGGACACGATCCGAAAGCGATCGCCGATGCGCTGGCCAAGGCACGCGCTGATTCCTCCAAGCCGTGGCTGATCGCGTGCAAGACCACCATCGGTTATGGCGCGCCGACGAAGGCCGGCAAGTCATCGACACACGGCGAGCCGCTGGGCGATGAGGAAATCAAGGGCACGCGCGAGAAGCTCGGCTGGTCCGCGCCGCCGTTCGTCATCCCTGAGAATGTGCTGAACGCTTGGCGCGCTGTCGGCTCCAAGGGCGCGAAGGCGCATGCCGACTGGCAGAAGCGCCTCGACGCCGCCGGCGCTGAAGCCGCTGTCGCGCTTTCGGTGCCAGCCGGTGCCAGCCGCAAGGACGACGTTGCTAAAGCAATCGCCGCCGCCAAGCAGGCGTTCGCTGCCGACGAGACCAAGCGCGCTACCCGCGTGTGGTCGCAGCAGGTGCTTGAGCATGTGACGCCCGCTCTGCCGGAGCTGATCGGCGGCTCGGCCGACCTTTCGCCGTCCAACGGTACGCGTACGAAGCATCACACGCCGATTGCGCCGGGCGACTTCAGCGGCAATTACATCCATTACGGCGTGCGCGAGCACGGCATGGCCGCCGCGATGAACGGTCTGGCGCTGTCGGGCAACTTCATTCCGTACGGCGGCACGTTCCTTGTGTTCACCGACTACTGCCGCCCGTCGATCCGGCTGTCGGCGCTGATGCGCCAGCGCGTGATCTACGTAATGACGCACGATTCCATCGGCCTTGGTGAAGACGGCCCGACCCATCAGCCGGTTGAGCATGTCGCTGCACTGCGCTCCATTCCGCATCTGATGGTGATGCGCCCGGCCGATGCGCAGGAAACCGCAGAGTGCTGGGAAATCGCGCTGAAGACCGCCGATCGCCCGTCGATCCTCGCGCTGTCGCGTCAGGCGGTTGAGAATCTGCGCCCGAATGCGTCGCCGGAGAACCTGTCGGAGCGCGGCGCCTACGTGCTGCGTGAAGCCGAAGACGAGCGTGACGTGACGCTGATCGGCACAGGTTCGGAGCTTTCGCTTGCGGTTGCGGCGGCTGAAGCACTGGCCAAGGATGGCATCCGTGCGGCAGTTGTTTCGATGCCGTCGATGGAGCTGTTCCGCGAGCAGGATGCCGACTATCGCGCCAAGGTGCTGGGCACCGCGCCGCGCGTTGCGGTGGAAGCGGGCGTTGCACAGGGCTGGCACGAGTGGATCGGCGAGAATGGCCGCTTCATCGGCATGTCGGACTTCGGTGCTTCTGCTCCGGCCGGACAGCTCTACAAGAAGTTTGGCATCACCGCTGAAGCGGTTGCCGATGCCGCGCGCGCAATTGTCAAGAAGTGAGCAGCTTCGATGCAGGTCACAAATCTCAAATCGATTGCCGATGTGGACGTTGCCGGTAAGCGCGTGCTGGTGCGCGCTGACCTGAACGTTCCGGTGGCGGACGGCAAGGTGAGCGACGCCACGCGGCTTGAGCGCATTCTGGACGGCCTGAAGGATCTCAGCCAGCGCGGTGCGCGCGTGGTGGTGATCTCGCACTTTGGCCGGCCGAAGGGTGCGCCCAATCCGGAGATGAGCCTTGCGCCCGTCGCTGCCAAGCTGGGCGAACTGCTGGGCAAGCCGGTGACGTTCGTTCCCGCCTGCATCGGCGATGAGGCCGAGAGTGCTGTGGCAGCGTTGCAGCCGGGCGCAATCGCGGTGCTGGAAAACCTGCGCTTCCATGCTGGCGAAGAAAAGAACGACGAGGCGTTCGTTGCTGCGCTGGCGCGTTCGGGTGATCTCTATGTCAACGATGCGTTTTCGGCGGCACACCGTGCGCATGCTTCGACCGAAGGTCTGGCGCGCGTGCTGCCGGCCTATGCCGGGCCGCTGATGATCGAAGAGATCAACGCACTGCGGGCGGTGTTGGAAAATCCGCAGCGGCCGGTTGCGGCGCTTGTTGGTGGCGCGAAGGTTTCGAGCAAGATCCCGATCCTGAAGCACCTCATCGGCAAGGTCGACAAGCTCATTATCGGTGGCGGCATGGCCAACACCTTCCTGATGTCGCACGGCGTCGATGTCGGTCGCTCGCTGGCCGAGCCCGATCTGCTGGAAACGGCGCGCGAGATCATGGCCGCCGCCAAGGCGCACAATTGCGCCGTGGTGCTGCCGGAAGATGTGGTGATCGCGCGTGAGTTCAAGTCGGGCGTTGCCAACGCTGTGGTGCCGATTCTTGCGGTGCCGAGCGATGCGATGATCCTCGACGTTGGTCCGCGCTCGATCGAACACAACTGCGCCGTGCTGAAGGAATGCCGGACGCTGCTGTGGAACGGGCCGATGGGTGCGTTCGAAATTTCGCCGTTCGGTGAGGGCACGTTCGGGCTGGCCCGCGAGGCAGCGCGGCTGACACGTGAAGGCAAGCTGGTGACGGTGGCCGGTGGCGGCGACACGGTTGCGGCACTCAACGCAGCTGGCGCGACGCCGGACTTCACCTACGTTTCGACGGCGGGTGGCGCGTTCCTGGAATGGCTGGAAGGGCGCGAACTGCCGGGCGTGGCCGCGCTGGTGCGGGCGCAGGCCTGACGGCCGGCAACTAGTGCCTTTCAGCGTGTGGTTGGATGGCAGAAAGACTCTAGCCGTTTGTTTGGTCGTGCTTCTTGTCGGAAAACCGGTTCCCACTTTTCCGGAAGCACTCTAAAGGCGCAACGGCGTCGGTGGCGGGTGCTCTCGGCCTCTCCCTTGGTAAGGGAGCGCTCTAGCAGCCGCGAGATAGCAGAGGGTGGCGCGTATCGATGTTTGCTGATCTGCAGATCTATATCGGCGTTGGGCTTGCCGGGCTGGTGAGCTTCCTGTCGCCGTGCGTGCTGCCGCTGGTGCCGCCCTATCTCAGCTATCTGGGCGGCACGACGATTGACGAGTTCACGGCCGAAGGTGGCGTGCCGAAGGACGTCGGGCGGCGCGTGATCCTGGCTGCGATCCTGTTCGTGCTGGGCTTCACGACGGTGTTTGTGGCGCTGGGTGCGGGCGCATCGCTGGCGGGACAGCTGATCCAGACCTACAAGCGCGAGCTGGAGATTGCGGCCGGCATCGTCATCATCCTGTTCGGCCTGCATTTCCTCGGCGTCTTTCGCGTCAACCTGCTCTACGCTGAGAAGCGCTATCACCACGCGCAACACCATGGCGTCAGCTACATCGGCTCGTATGTGATCGGGCTGGCGTTTGCGTTCGGCTGGACACCGTGCATCGGGCCGATCCTGGCAACGGTGCTGGCGGTGGCGGCCAACGAAGGCAGTCTGACGACCGGCGTGAAGCTGCTATTCGTCTATTCGCTGGGGCTGGGCATTCCGTTTGTAATGGCCGCCGTAGCGCTGCAGCCGTTCCTCAGCTTTATGACGCGTTTCCGCCGTCACCTCGATAAAGTTGAAAAGGCGATGGGTGCGTTCCTGGTTCTGACGGGCATCCTGTTCCTGACCGGATCGATTAACTGGTTTGGAAGCTGGATGCTGGAGCACTTCCCGGCGCTGGCGCAGATCGAAGCATGGGTGACGCCGGACGATCTGGGTTCGGAAATCATTCAGCGCGGCACGCGGCAGCCGTAGCGATGCCGTTGCTGTTGCTGTTGTCATGGTGGCCGGAGCAATGACGGGCGAAACACAGATACCTATAGCGCTGACGATTGCGGGCTCTGACAGTTCCGGCGGTGCCGGCATTCAGGCCGATCTGAAAACGTTCACGGCGCTGGGTGTCTACGGCGCGAGCGTGATCACGGCGTTGACGGCGCAGAACACGCTGGGCGTCAGCGCGATCCATGCGGTGCCGGAAAGTTTCATCACTGCGCAGATAGATGCGGTGGCCGATGACTTGCGGGTTGGCGCAACCAAGACCGGCATGTTGAACGACGGCGCCGTCGTACGCGCGGTGGCCGATGGTGTGAAGCGGCATAAGCTGGGCGCGCTGGTGGTCGATCCGGTGATGGTGGCGACGAGCGGCGATGTGCTGCTGCGCGAGGACGCTGTTGAAGCGGTGTGCGACCTGCTGCTGCCGCTGGCGACGGTGATCACGCCGAACCTCGCTGAAGCTGCGTATCTGCTCGGGCAGTCGTTGGCATACGACGAAGCGCAAATGGAATCGCAGGGCCGCGCGCTGCTGGCGTTTGGCCCGAAAGCGGTGCTGATGAAGGGCGGCCACGGCGCGGGGGCGGACGCTGTTGACATCCTGATCAAACAAGATGGCTCGGTGTTACGACTGTCGCTGCCGCGCATCGATACGGGCAACACCCATGGCACCGGATGCACGCTTTCAGCTGCCATCGCGGCTCGCCTGGCGGTGGGCGATACGCTGGAAAAAGCGGTTCGCGTTGCCAAGAAATTCGTGCATGCGGGGCTTGTTTCTGCGGTTAACCAGCGGATTGGTGCGGGCTCCGGGCCGGTGGATCATCTGCATGCGCTGCCGAAGTCATGACGCCACAACAGCTGTGATTGAGCGGAGCTATGCACCGATAGAGCCTGTGGCATCCGTGCACCGATAGCTTTTGAATGACTCCAACCCCTCTTGCAGGCCGGCCGAGCTTCTGTAACAAATTGCCTCAACGCGATGCTCCGGCATCGTTTTCGAGCTCCGGGGGGAGCGTCGGGTGCGCGATTAGGGGCGCCGCCCGACTTGGCTGAAGAACCGGTCCGGACCGTCCGGACCGGTTTCTTTTTTCAGCGATAGCCTGACTTTCATTGCGCTGAGTTGATTGCAGTTCGTGGCTGTCTGTGGCCGGTCGCGGGCTGAGCCGGGTGTCGGGACAATGCGCAGCGATTTGTGCTCCGCGCAGGCATCTCTTGTCCGGTGCCGTCGTGCAGCGCGTTGCAGCGCACGCTCGCCCGGTCCGCCAAATCGGTCAGCACAGGATTGATTGAGCGGCCGTTGCGACGTGCTCGCCCGCCTTATAGTAGGGGCTGGCGCCAGTGAGCGGCGCGGGCTGATAGCGATTGATCCAGGCCGCCGCGACAGCGCAAAGGCCAGCGGTGGACGGTGCGGGGCAGCATGGGGCAGGCGCGATGACAGCGTCCAGTGGCGATGATCGCGCGCGCTTCGTGTCGGGCTCGGATGATGGCGCGGCACCGATCACAGCGGACAGGCCTCAAACCGCAGCGGCGGGCGCGTCACAGCCCGAGACGCCGCCACCGATGTCCGGCGCAATGGCGCTTTCGCTGCGTATCTCGGCGATGTTTGGCGCGCTGTTTCTCGCCTATGGCGTGGTGGTGCCCTATTTCCCGGTCTGGCTCGATGCGCGCGGGCTCGACCCCCTGCAGATTTCAACCGTCGTTTCGGCCCCGCTGTTCATCCGGCTGCTGGTGACGCCCGGCGTGGGGTTGCTTGCGGATCGGCTTGGCAACTACCGACTGGTCATCACCGTGCTGGCATCGCTCGCGCTGTCGATGCTGCTGGTGCTGACGGTTGCGTCCGGCTACGGGCCTATACTGATCATCGGCGTCGCCTTTCTGCTCGCCAACGGCACCATCATGCCGCTGGTGGAAACGGTGGCGGTGCGGGCTGTGCGCGCTGAAAAGCTGGACTACGGGCGCATGCGCCTGTGGGGCTCGGTGACGTTCATCGTCGCGAACTTTGGTGGTGGCATCGCCATTGAAGCGTGGGGCGGCGATGTTGCGCTGTGGCTGATGATTGCCGCCTCGACGGCAACGATTGCAGCGGCGCTGATGCTGCCGCGAACGCCGTCGAACCCGGTGCAGCAGGCAGAACCGGAAACATTTCCTGCGCGAACAGAACAGCCAACCAATGCCGCCTCAAGGGATTGCCCAGCGGCAGGCGAGGGCCACGGCGCAACCACCGCGCGGGACTGGCGCCAAACCGCACCGGCACAGCTGCTCAAATCGCGCCTGTTTGTTCTTTTCCTTATCGCCATTGGCTGCACGCACGGCGCCCATGCAACCTTTTACACGTTCGGCGCGCTCTACTGGCAATCGCAGGGTATGCCGGCGGCGTGGGTGGGCGCGCTGTGGGCGATAGCGGTTTCGGCCGAGGTTTTGCTGTTCGCCTATTCCGGACCGTTTGTCCGTCGCATCGGTCCGGCGGGGCTGATCGTGACCGGTGCCGCTGCAGCCGTGGTGCGATGGACTGCGATGGCGTTCGATCCGCCGCTGGCGATTCTCGTGCCGCTGCAGGCGTTGCACGCGCTGACCTACGGCGCATCGCATCTGGGCGCGATCCTGTTCATCGCCCGCGCCGTTCCGCACAAGGGCATGGGCAGCGCGCAGGCATTTTATTCGACCATGGCTGCGGGCCTGATGGTGGGCACGGTGGGTCTGGTTTCCGGCGCGCTTTATACGCAGCTGGGCGGCCAGGTGTTTGTCATTCCAGCCGTCGTGGCCACCTTTGGCTTGATCGCGGCGCTGTTGCTGCTGCGCGGCTGGAATGGTCATCCGCTGTGGGATGATGCGGAACAGCCTGTGCCGTGACTAAACAATGGAAGGTCAAGAACCGCTTCCCGTTGCGTTGTGAGCAGTCAAACCGATTCAGCCCCACAGCTCCGGTGCGGGTGGGCTGATGACGCCATCGACGATGGTGAGCGGAGGCTCACGATCGCGCGCCAGCAGCAGCGGTCCGTCGAGATCGACCCAGTCGGCGAGCCCCGACAGCAGCAGCGCAGGCGCGGCCGCCAGTGACGTCGCCACCATCGAACCCACCATGATGCGGAAGCCGGCTGTCTTGGCCGCCTGCGCCATGGCCAGCGCTTCTGTAAGCCCGCCCGTCTTGTCGAGCTTGATGTTCACCGCATCGTAGCGGCCGATGAGGCTGAACAGGTTGGCGCTGGTGTGGGCGCTTTCATCGGCGCAGATCGGCACCGGATGATCGATGCTGGCCAGTGCGTCGTCGGCGTCGGCGGGCAGCGGCTGTTCGATCAGTTCCATGCCCGCTGACGCAGCGGCCGCAAGAAACGGCGCCAGTTGCTCAACGCTCCAGGCTTCATTCGCGTCAGCAACGATGCGGGCGTCGGGACGGGCGTTACGCACGGCCCGCATGCGCGCGTCATCGCCTTCGCCGCCGAGCTTCAGCTTGAGCAGCTTCAGGTGCGGAACGGCGGCGGCATCGGCGGCCATCTGTTCGGGTGAGCCAAGGCTGATGGTGTAGCAGGTGAGGCAGGGGGCGATGGCGCCGACGCCCGCAAGATCCCACGCGCGCGTTCCCGCGCGTTTTGCGGCGAGATCCCACAACGCGCAATCGACGGCGTTGCGGGCAGCGCCCGGCGGCAAGGCGCTGGCGAGGCTTGTCCGGGTGAGCGGCCCCTGCAGCGCTCTGATGGCTGCGACGGCATCGTCGACGGTTTCGCCGTAACGCGCGTAGGGCACAGCCTCACCGCGGCCGATCACGCCGTCAGCGGCAACCTCGGCGACAACGACATGAGCTTCGGTCTTGGCGCCGCGCGCGATGACGAAGGGCCGGGCAAGCGGCCAAGCTTCCGCGCGGACATCGACGATCTGTGCCGGTAATTCCTTAGCCATGAAATCGAAGCCCTCAGCCACCGTTTAAACGCACCGGACGGACTGATAGCACGGGCAACGGGGCCGCCCGGTTAATCGAATTAGATCGTGCGATCCTATTCCATTGGATCGCACGATCCAGGTTTTTGACTGGTCGCATTTTCTTGCGACGAACCGGTGTCCACTTCGTCGGAAAATGCTCTAGCCGAGGCGACCGGAAGCGTGGGCCAGGAACAGATATACGCGGCCGGTTTCCGAAACGAGCTGGCTGTGGGACATGCGCCCGCTGGGATCGCGCGCGTCTGAATCGGCGATGATGCGCTCGAAGTCGGTCAGATAGCGGCTGACGGTGTTGGCCAGCTCGTGATCGTTCCGGCAGCGGTGCATCACGTCGTCGAACAGTGCCCGGCCTTCGTTGGAGTAAATGCTGCGCACCATCACGCCACGCTGACCGGCCCGCAGGCGCGACCAGATGGCGGTGGCTGTTGCCGGGTCCAGCGCCCGCGCCATCGCCTCAAGATCGAGGCTGAACGGCGCCTGCATCGGGTGTCCATGACCGCCGTGTGGGCCGCCATGCGGTTCGTCGTCGAGAGACGCGCGGGCGAGCAGATCGCCAAGCGACCAGGCTTCGCGGCCGTCGCCCGATGATGTCGCGCGCTGACGCTGCCGGTTGCCGAGCTCCTGCGCGATCGTTGACGACAGCGAGGTGATCGAATGGGCGGAGCTGGCAGGACGCTGCGGCTGCGGATGCGGCTGGTGTTGATGGGACGGCGCCGGTCCGCCCGATGGCGGCGGTGCCGAAGCGTGTTGCGGGCGCGTGTGCGTTGCAGGGCCGGACGGATGGGACATCGGCTGCTGTTGCGGCGCGCGGTTCTGGTGGTTCGATTGCTGCGCCGGGCCGCTGGTGTCGATGTGCGCGCTGGGCGGCGGCGGTGTGATGTCCCGCTGCAACGTGGAGCGCGAAGCGAGCTGCGAAAGCTGGTCCAGCGCCTTGATCTGATCCTGCAACGCGCGACGCATGCCCTCGGAGCTTTCGTGCGCGGTAACGGGCAGACGCTCCATCTCGCTGCGCAGGCGTGCCTGCTCGGCGGCGATTTCCGAAGCTGTGCGGGCGGCGTGCTGGCGCATCTCTTCCGACGTGGAAGCGAAGCGGTCGGTAAGAGAGCCAAGCTCGCTGGTGACGGTGCTGGAAACCGTGTCGAGGCGGTTGCGCAGGTCTTCCAGCGTCCGCTGGCTTTCCTGGTTGGCCGCTTCGCGCATGCGCTCCAGTTCGGCGCGGGCGCGCAAATCGGCTTCCGACAGCGAACCGACCATGGTCGAGGAGTAATCGCCGACGAAGGTCGAGAATTCGTCCGCTTTGCCAGCAAGGCGGTCGAGGGTGGTGTTCAGCTCGGCGTGGCGGTTCTGCAGCGTCTTGTCGATCTTGTAGTTGACCGTTTCGAGCGCGTTGGCCGCCTTCATGATCTGCTGGCCCTGGTTCTCGAACCGGCCAGTGACGCCGCTGATCTGATTGAGCAGATTTTCGGAAATGTTCTTCAGAAGATCGGTCTGGCCAGCGAGACCTTCCATCGCCTTGAGCGACTGGCGCGTGATGTTCTCCGATGCACGGCGCACAGAGTTGATGCCATGCATGAGCGCTTCGTCGAGATCGGCGGCCTGCTTGCCGATGCTTTCGCGGAAGCTGACGGCGTGCTGATCGAGCGCGCTGGTGAGAGCCTGTGTCTTGTCGACGACGGCGCTGTCGATCGCCTGCGTGGAGCGCATGATCGACTCGTCGAATATGCGCAGCCGCTCGCCGAACGCCTCGTCGAGCGAACGGGTGCGTTCAACAAGTTGATAGTCGAGTGCCTGGGCGCGGTTGGCGAGCGCGGCATCGAGCGCGCGGGCATATTCCTCAAACACCGTTTGCAGGTTTTCGGTACGGTTGCCGAGTGAATGGTCGAGCAGCTGAAGCTGGCTATCGAACGTGGTCTGGATACGGTGGCCGTGCGCGTCGAGCTGCTGCACCTGCGCATCCAGCGTCCGCTGGATGTTTTCCGAGCGCGTCTCGAGCGAGCCGTCGAGGAACTCGATCTGGGTGACGAACGTCGCGTGGATCTGTTCGGCACGCCCGCCGAGCGACTGGTCGAGCAGCTTGAGCTGGTTGTCGAATGTCGACTGAAGCTGTTCCGTACGGTTGCCGAATGCGTCGGCAAGCGCGGTGGTATAGCTTTCCAGCGCCACCTGAAGCTGCTCGGTGCGGCCGCCGACGGCATGTTCGAGATTGCCTACGCTGTTGGCCAGCGAAGACTCCAGCATCGTCAGGTTTTCGCCCGCGCCTTCGATGACGCTAGCTAGCTTGATCTGCTGCTCGGAGAGCTTTTCGATCAGCGTGGGAATTTCGCTGCCAAGACGCATCAGGCTTTCGCTGACACGGTCGGACGTATTGACCAGCGCGTGCCGCTCGCCCGAAAGCTCGGCGATGAGGCCGCGGATCTTGCGCTCGTTTTCTTCGTAGGAACGCTCGAGCACCGAGACTTCGTTGTGAACCATCGCCTCCAGTTCACCGGCGCGGCCGAGTGCGCGGGAGACGGCGTCGTTCATGAAGCCGACCTGACGGCGCACGGCCTGGCCGATGGTAGCGGCGTTCTGCTCCGCCATACGGTCCGGCTCGGCAAGGCGGATGGCAACTTCCGCCATGGTCGAGGAGCGCAGACGCAGTTCTTCGGTGCGCCAGGCGAGCAGGGCCATCAGCCAGAGCAGCGCGATCGGCACGAAGATGGCGGCGAGCGCCAGCAGCGTGGTCGGCTGGGTGGCGAGCTGCAGCCAGGTTACCTCGGGGCCTGCAGAGGCGATCGAAAGCAGCGTGAAGCCGACGCCGAGCACGGCCCAGACGACGCTGGCGATGCCGGCGTAGCGGAACGGGGCATTCGACGGTTTCTGCTGCAACGCGAAAATGAGGCCGCCGATGCTGGGGCCTTCGTCGTTCGCGGCGATGTGGTTGCGTGCCGGGCCGGCAGGCCGACGTCTTGCGGTGCGGCGACGCTGGTGCGGAGGGTTGACCGTGTTGGTGCCGTCGTCGACGCCGTCATCGGTGAAATCGCCATCCACGTCGGCGGCGTCCGAGTGCGTTGTCTGATGCCCAAACAGATCGGCGCCCAGCGGCGGCGGACCGCCCGCTTCGCCTGCATTGAAAGTGCCGTGGTCGGCTTCCTGCTCATCATGCTCGCGGGCAGCTTCAAATGCGGCGGCGACCCGTTCCGACAACGATGGCAATGGGGGCGTCGGTGCTGGTGGGATGAAGCTTGCGGCAGGAAGTGCAGGGGGTGCAGACGTTGCGCTCGAGTGTAGGGTATCGGCCGATGCGGCAGATGGAATTGGTGGCGGCATGTTTCCTGCGGCGGACGGAGCGCTGGATGAAGCCGAATCCGGGTGCGCCGCACCCTCTGGCTCGTCGAGCGTCAATTCTTTTTGCGCCATCAGCCCGTCCATGCTTGACGCGCTCCTTGTTCCATAGTCATCGGAAGCACGCGGTTGGACGGCAAGCTCTCAGACGGAAGCCGATCGCACATTGCATCCGCCGGTCTGGCAGACGAACAACATGGCTACCGGTAAAACGAGAACCCACCCATTCCCCAACGCTTGGCCGGAGTTTGGGGCGAAAGAAAGGTACCGAGCCCCAAGCCCTTGACGTTCTAGCGTGCGAGTCGTGACGAGGTTAAAGCTCAACTTGGGGCAGCGCAATTTACGGCCATTTATAACCTGTGTGTGAGAATGCCTGTTCGCCCCCCTGGGCTGTGGGAAACCTCGTGCCGGAGCTGGAGCACGATGTGGGTGTGATGTTTTTGCCCGACTGGGCAGAGTTAAAATCCAGCGTTGAGAGTAGTGCCAGTGACCGACATGCCTTCGCCCCGCATCGGTATGCCCCCTGAAACACCCGCAGCGGCACTGGGCGCGCCTGATGCAGGTCAGCCCGTTGATTTGGTCCATCTGCGCCGATTCACGCATGGCGATGCCGCTCTGGAAACTGAGATCCTGGGACTGTTCTCCGATCAGCTACCCGTGACGATCCGGGCGCTCAAGGACGCCACATCCACCAAAGACTGGAACATCGCGGCCCATACGCTGAAAGGCTCGGCGCGCGCTGTTGGCGCATGGTCGCTGGCTGACGCGGCAGAAGAGGCGGAGAATCTGACGCAGTTCAGCAATGTGCTGGAGCGGGCCGTATTTGTTTCCAAGATTGAACAGCTGGCCAAAGCAACCCGCCAATACATCGGATCGGTGTCCGGCGGCGCCTGATAGAAGGGCGCTGGCGCGGCATTAGCCGGTGTCTGACCCTCCTTATTTGTAAAGGGCCGTGAGCTTGAACTTGGGCGCCGCGGCGACTATTGGTGCGGGGTCGGCTGCAACGTCGGCCATCTGATCGGAGCTGCCGCTTTTTGCCGGCACCCCTTATCTGGAAAGCCCTGCCCCGCGCGATGCCCAAGATCACCTTTATTCAGCCCGATGGTAGCCAGCAGGCGGTCGATAGCGACGTCGGCATAACACTGATGGAAGCCGCCAAGATTCACGATGTTCCTGGCATTGACGCCGAGTGTGGCGGTGCGTGTGCCTGCGCGACCTGTCACGTTTACGTGGATGAGCCCTGGCAGGACAAAACCGGCACCCCCAATCCTATGGAAGAGGACATGCTCGACTTTGCGTTCGACGTGCGCGATTCGAGCCGTCTGAGCTGTCAGATCAAACTCACGCCGGAACTCGACGGTCTCGTCGTGCACGTTCCGGCCAAGCAGTTTTAAACACCATACAACCCGGAAAGGTCTCCCCGATGAGCTCGGAAGCCAGCCCGGCCGCCGCGGCGGCGCTTATTGAGACGGATGCAGTTATCATCGGCGCCGGCCCCGTGGGCCTGTTCGCCGTGTTCGAGCTGGGCCTTGTCGATATCAAGGCGCACATCATCGATATTCTCGACAAGCCGGGCGGTCAGTGTGCCGAGCTTTATCCTGAAAAGCCGATCTACGATATTCCGGCGTTGCCGACGGTGACCGGCCAGGAGCTGACGGATCGCCTGCTGGAGCAGATCAAGCCGTTCGGTGCCGAGCTGCACCTGAATGAGCGCGTGGACGCGCTGAAGCGTTTGCCCGACGGCCGTTTCAGTCTCATCACCGACGCCGGAACGGAGTTTATCACCAAGGTGGTGGTGATTGCGGCTGGCGGCGGATCGTTCACGCCCAAGCGGCCGCCGCTGCCGGGCATCGAGAACTTCGAAGGCCATTCAGTATTCTATTCCGTGCGCCGCATCGAAGCGATGCGCGACAAGAAAGTGCTGATTGTAGGTGGTGGTGATTCCGCGCTCGACTGGACGCTCGCGCTGCAACCTGTCGCCAAGAGCGTAACGCTGCTGCACCGCCGCGATGATTTCCGGGCCGCACCGCATTCGGTGGAGAAGATGCGCCAGCTCGTCGAAACCGGCGACGTGCGGCTGATGATCGGTCAGGTCTCGTCGATCGAAGGCGAGGGCAATCAGCTTACGGCCGCAACGATCAAGGGCAAGGACGGCGAGGAGCGCATCGACGTTGATGCAATGCTGCCGTTCTTCGGTCTGACGATGAAGCTTGGCCCCGTCGCCGATTGGGGCCTGCATCTCACGGAAAATCTCATTCCCGTCGACACGGAAAAGTTCGAGACCAGTGAGCAGGGCATTTTCGCGGTTGGTGACATCAACACCTATCCGGGCAAGCTGAAGCTCATCCTGTCCGGCTTCCACGAGGTGGCGCTGATGGCGCAGCAGGCACACAAGTATGTGCATCCGGAAAAGAAGCTGCTGTTCCAGTACACGACCTCGTCGTCGAACCTTCAGAAGAAGCTCGGCGTGAGCTGAAATCTGAAGCAAAGCGAAATCGCTTTAGCCGCTATTCAAATGAAACGGGCGCCCTGCAACAGCAGCGCGCCCGTTTTTGTTTGCCTGAATGCCGGGGATTTAAGGGGCCCTTCAGAACGGCAGAGTGAACCCCAGCATCAAACACAAACGATGCGTGCGCTCATAAATAGCGGAGAGCACCTTCGCGAGCGACGGTGGCAGCCAGTCGCGTACGCGCTTCAATACCGGGCGCAGCGCTTGCAGATAGATGCGGGCATATAGCGAACCCTTCACCGTCATGGGCATCGCCCAATCGATCACATCGACGGTGCCATCGGACCAGCGCATTTTGTAATCGTCGGCGGGTGCGAGCGTGTCGAAGTAACGGAAGCCAGAAGCCATCGTTTGTTCGATGGTGAGTTCCATAAGATGGGCGCCGACGCGGTCTTTCGCATATTTTTGATTGTACGCGAAAATGTGCGTTGCGACGCGCTCCTTGTGCATGACGAGAACGTCGATCGCCGCCTGATCGCCGTTGATCTCAAGCGCGTAAACGCAAATGCCTGCGGGATTGGTGCTGTCCGCGGCTGCCTCGATAAAAAACTTTTGCGTGCGTGGGTCGCTCAGTGCGGGAGATACGACGCCGCGTTCAAGCAGTTGTGAAATTTTCTCTTCGATGGCGCGCAGCGCGAGGCGGCCAGCGCGAGGAGTTTCACGCTCGCGGACGAATTCCACGGTTCCCATGGCGGCCAACTTACGTGCAACAGCGCGGTGCTTCTTACGCGCACGGCCCGAGTGGCGCTGCATATAATCTTCGTAGTCGGCGGCGCTTGCAAAATCCATGTAGGGGGCTTGCTCACGGCGCGTCACCATGAAATTCCGAGCGCGGAGCAGTGGTGTAATGGCCGCGTCGGCGCGGACCTTCGACAACCAGATAAGATCAGGCTTCAGCGCTTGCGTCAGGTGTTTCCAGCCCGCCTGCAGAACGACCGGGGCGTCGGGCAAATCGTCCAGCAGGATATCACCGTACTGGCTGACCGGCGCACCCATCCATACGAGGTGGGTCAGCCCGCCGTGCCGTTCAGTGGCCAGCGGCCATACCGTTACAACCTCGCCGTTGCGTCGCCCGACGAGCACAGCAAGCTGCGCTCCGGTATTTCCTTCGGTGAGAAAATTGTTGCACCAGTGCCAGCACCAGCCGAACGATTGAAACAGTTGCGCGCTGGTCGAGGCGCGATCGTACAGCCGGTTCCAGTCGTCCTTCAGCGCGTCAAATTCAGCGCGCGTCGTAACCAGCGTGAAGGTGCAGGCTTGTGGCACCGGGCGCAGGCGCGCGGTCATCTGGTTCGACGCCGGCTCGGTCTGGCCTTCGTCGGCGCCATCATATCGGACTGCGGCGGATAGCTTAGGTCCCATGACGTGAGCCTTCCCATACGCGAACGGCAGCGCCGAGGGGGCGGCACTGCACCTCAAAAAGGCATCAAAAACCTTATAATGTTGCGATTTCGGTAATGCTGAGCAGGACGAGGGCGCACACTGTCAGCCAAACGGCGATGGTGCCGCGGCGCGATTTGGGGCCGGCCTCAAGTATCAGCAGTGAAGCCAGCACCGCGGCGCCGGTCAGATTAACCACAATAACGCCAGCCAAACCAAGGCCGTGCCCTTTTGATGTGCCCTCGATGAAGGTGGCGCCTGCCAGCCCAAGCAGCAGCGCACCGCACAGACGGGGCCAGAAACCCGCGTCGGGTCGGGGCAGGCCAAGAACGCGCAGCGTGGTTAACGGAGCAATGACGAGCAGCAGCCCCGGAATGAATTTCAGAAGGGTCTCGATCCAGAGCAGTTGCTGCACGCGGGAGCCCTGTCACGAAAAAGGGGAGGGGCGGCGGAGCGCTAAGCCAAGGCAGCGCGGATCAGTCGTCCCGATTATCCATCGGAAATTTGGTCTTCATGCCTTCGCCCTCGTAATTGCCAAACGAGAACAGGCCGTCGTCTTCCTTTTCCTTGACCTGCGGGCGGGGCGTGTAATCGCCAACCAGATGGCGGCTGAGATCGGCCTTGATCTGCCGTGTCTTGCCGTCGGTGCAGTATTCGCCTTCACCTGCAACCGCCTTGGCGACTCCGTTATAGGAGACGTCGTAAATGCGCTCGATCTTGGCCATGTCCTGGCCCGGAATATTGCGCTCGTAATCGAGGTAGGTGACTTTCAGCTTGCCGGGATCGAAATGGAAGCCGCATTTCACCGCGCGGGCTGAAACCGTGCCGACCTGAAAGGCGCGGGCTGGCGCATCGTTGACGGGGGCGGCTGGCTTATCGTCACCGCCAAGCAGGGAGCTGGTGGAGAGGCCCGAACCGCCCGAGCAGCCGCCGAGTGCCGTCGCGATCAGCAGCGCGAACGCCGGGCTTGCGGCTTTCATTGGCTTGGCCCCCATCTCTTCTTCGCTCCGGCCCATGTTTTCTTCGGCTCTGGCCGTGTCGGCACGTGCTTTTAGCGCGAACCTTAATATCAAATGCGGCTCCGTCAATCGCCGACCACCACAGCTATTTTGAGGGCCTGCGCAACTTGAAACCTTCCTGCATTCTCAACTGATCGACCGATTCCGCCCCAAAGGATACGGGGTGGATGGCATTGTCAGCGCATAAGCTCCCCCGTGGCGCGATCCAGCCCCTCCAGCGTCAGCGGATACATGCGGCCATCCATTAAGCGCTGAATCATGGCGATTGATTGAGTGTAGCGCCATTGGCTCTCCGGCAGTGGGTTGAGCCACACGCAGTGGCGCCAGGTTTCCGATACGCGCCTGAGCCACACGGCGCCGGGTTCGGGGTTCATATGTTCCACCGAGCCGCCCGCGTGGGAAATCTCGTAGGGGCTCATTGAGGCGTCACCGACAAATACAACCTTGTAGTCGGGCGGATAGGTGTTGAGCACCTCAAGGGTGGAAATGCGCTCGGTGTGGCGGCGGCGGTTGTCCTTCCAGACTTCCTCGTAAAGGCAGTTGTGGAAGTAGTAGTATTCGAGGTGCTTGAACTCGCTGCGCGCGGCGGAAAACAGCTCCTCGATGCCCTTGATGTGCCAATCCATCGAGCCGCCGACGTCGAAGAACATCAGAACCTTCACCGCGTTGTGCCGCTGCGGCAGCATGCGGATGTCGAGGAAGCCCTTTTCGGCGGTGCCGCGAATGGTGCCGGCAAGATCCAGTTCCTCGCTGGCGCCGGTGCGCGCGAATGCTCGGAGGCGGCGCAGCGCAACCTTGATGTTGCGGGTGCCGATTTCGACGTTGTCATCAAGGTCGCGGAACTCGCGCTTGTCCCAGACCTTGATCGCGCGGCGATGGCGGCTTTCCTTTTGTCCGATGCGCACGCCTGCCGGATTGTAGCCATAGGCGCCATAGGGCGACGTGCCGCCGGTGCCGATCCACTTGTTGCCGCCGGAGTGGCGTTCCTTCTGTTCCTCAAGACGCTGCTTCAGCGTCTCCATGATCTTTTCCCAGCCGCCGAGCTCCTCGATGCGCTTTTTATCGTCTTCCGATAGATGCAATTCGGAAATCAGCCGCAGCCATTCCTCAGGAATTTCGGCGGTGATTTCTTCGCTGCCTTCCGTGACCGAAGTGATGCCCTTGAACACGGTGCCGAACACGCGGTCGAAACGGTCGAGGTTGCGCTCGTCCTTCACCAGGCAGGCACGCGACAGGTAGTAGAACTCCTCCACCTGACGGTCGATGACGCCGGCCTCCAGTCCCTCCAGCAGCGCCAGATATTCGCGCAGGCTGACCGGCAGGCCGGCTTTCTTCAGGGCGTGGAAGAAGGTGAGAAACATGTGATCCTAGTCCGCAGGCGGCTGCACAGGGCGAGGGCCGATGCGCAGGGCGTCAATGGCGTCAGCATATGGAGATGGGCCCGCTGGAGCTAGTGGCCCTGAAGCCGCAAAGCTTAGCCGCACCAAACTATGGCGCGGCAACGCTAGCGCCGCTTGCCGGTGCCGGCGATTCCGCTGCCCCGAACCGGCCAAGGGTGCGCGGGTACGCTACGCGGCGTTAACCGGGCACGAGCGGCGGGGGCATGGCTATTGCGAACTGGTCGCGGCGGCAGCCTTTGCGGCCGCTGTCGGTGTGGTCGAAGCGTTGGTCTTAGCCTTAGCGTTGCCGGCTTCGGCGGCTTTCGAGCCAGTCTCTTTCGCTTTGGTAGCCTCCTTGTCGATGCTGCCGGTGACGATCGGATCACCCTGCTTGTTACTGTCGGCGGGCTGCGGCTTCAGCGATGAGGTGGTGGTCTTGGCGCCGAACAGCAGGTCATCGTTGTCGATGTACCACCGCTCGACCTCGACAATCTCGGGCGGCTTTCCGCTCGCAAGCAGCCAGCCATCGACCGCAAATTTCTGCCCTGAACCGTTCTCGATCATCGTGCCGGCGTAATGCGTCCAGCCGTCGAAGCCACGCCGCAGGTCTTCCTTGATGAACATCGGGCCAATGGTGTGATGCTTGAACAGTTTGTGGCGCTCCATCACCATCATGTAGCTGGTGAGGTTGGTGGCGACGTCGACGCAATCCATCTGACCGGGATCGCCGTTGCCGAGCATGTCGTCACCCGGCCTGTCCTTGTCGGTGCCAACGGCCTTGTCAGCGCGTGCGCCCATCATTGCGATGGCTTTGCGCGCAACCTCACGTTCGGCAGCGGGCGAAGCGGCGCCCTTGGCCATGACGGTGCGCACTTCTTCGATATCAGCGGGTTCAAAACGAAACGGCGTCTGCGTGCGGCAGCCATAGGCGCTGCATACGAACACGCGATTGCCCTCAGGCAGCCGCGCCTTGTAGCGCGAGAAGTGGGCGTCGATGGTCTTGCCGCCGCTATAGGCGCAGCCGCCAACCGCCAGCGCGACAATGACTGATGCGAGCAGCCCGCAGCCCGAACGCGCCATAGCGGAGCGTTGCAATCGTATTGCGATGGAATGTTGAACCAACACAGCCGCCTGTTTGCTCGTGAATTGGCAAGCGGCCGTTGCCGCAGGGCAAAGCTATGCGATTCGTAGCGGGCAATGGCCGCTCGGCGGGGTTTTCCCCGTGTACTGCCGATCGCGGATTGATGTGATCGAACATAAAAAAACTGCCCCAGGTTTCCCTGGGGCAGTTCGAGAGAGAGAGATAGAAGTACGGCGATCAGAAGTTGATCAGAGCGCCGGCCTTTACGTACTGGAAGTCGTCGGTGCCGATAGACGTGTTGTTCACAACGTCGTTAACGTCAGCCGTGATGTGGCGGTAGGAGATCCACAGCGACATAGCTGCAGCGTCGATTTCCTGCACAACACCGAGACCCCACAGGTGGCTGCTTGCGGTCAGGCCAGCGTTGACCATCGCGTCAGTGTTGCCACGCGAGAACTTCTCGTACTCGCCGTAGAGCACCGTGTGACCAAGCGGGGTCCAACGCTCGCGCAGACCGCCCTTGATGTAGTAGGTATCACCCGAAGAACGAGCGGTGTTCGTGAACGCGCCAGTGGCATCACGCGTGTTGCCGTTGGGGTCTACGTGACCGTAGGCACCGTACAGCCAGAGGCCGGTCGGTACGTGCTCAACATAGGCGCCCAGCTGGAAGTAATCGACCCAGCGGTTGTCAGGAGCAACCACGGCCGGACCGCCGTTGAAGCCCATCGTGAAGAAGTCCTGAGCGTACTGCGAGTAAGCTACAGCGGCTGCAAGCTTGAAGCCGTTGAATTCACCCGAGTAACGAGCCGAAACGTCCCAGAAATCGTCTTCACCCCAAGAAGCCGAAACCGAGAAGCCACCGAAGGTTGGCGAGTCGTAACGAACCGAGTCGCGCGGAGCGCCGAAGCAGTCACCGCCCGTGCCGCCACCGCCGAAGCAGTTGCCAGCCAGCGAGCCCCACTGGAAGCCAGTGTTGCCACCAGCGCTCGTGCGGACGTTGAAGTTGTTGTAGTCGAACATCACCCAGTTGGCGGGAACGAGCGAGCCCGAACCGTCAACGAGGATTGCAGCGTTGTCCGAAGCGGACGACTGCAGACCAACGCCGATCTTACCGAGGCGATCGCTCTTGATGAACCAGTAGGACTGAAGCAGCTGCACTGCGTAGGCGCCGTTGGCACCCAGAGCAGAACCGTTGTGCTGCGAGTCCTGGTTGATCGTCAGCGAGTCAGAGTCGTTGGCTTCAACGTGGATCACGTAGCCAGCCGACCAGCCCGGAGAGATCTGAGCCTGACCGCTGAACTTGAAGTGCGAGTTCAGCGTAGAGCCAAGACCCGTAACGTAGGTGTTGCTCTCAACGCCGTCGTCCCACCACATAACCTGCTGACCGACCCAACCGGATACCGTCAGAGAAACCTTACGGTTGCCCTTACGAGCAGTCGTAGCTTCCAGTTCTGCGATGCGCTCTTCGAGATCAGCGCAGCAGTTGCCGCCGAGGTCAGCTGCGGACGCGCTGCCGGTGGACAGACCACCTACCAGCATGCCAGCTGCCACCAGGGCGCTAAGGCTGTATTTATTCATCTATTAGTCTCCCGTCTTCGTCTCAGCTGATGGCGGACGCTGTATTGTTTGGAACGCGAGACAAGAAAACCGCCCTAGCAATGCGCAGTGCGTACCCCTCAAAGGATCGCTGCGTGCCAAGCCGGACACTGCTGTGATTCGCCGGAGTGCAACAATTAGGCAGTGCCGTTTTCGTGGTGACGAACCCACGGGTGTGGCTGTGAGGCCACGAAAGGGTGGTGCATCCTGGCACTCACGCGGGGACACACCCGCCAGGAAGTGAAGCGCTTGCGCGCTCCCGTCGATCCAAAAAATACGCTGGAAACAAAAGGATGGGGCGATACGCGACCCATTCGGCACATTCAGTCGACGCCGGCGAAGGCTTCGGCACTGTGGGAAGAGTGTACTCCAACTTTGGCTGTTGCTGGGGCTCTTCTTCGCAATGTGGAAAGCGCTGTGGAAATCGTGTCGATGAATGCGATTGCCCATTGTTCGCGCGAGGGCCGGGTGAATCGCTGGTCGGTGTTGGGTGGACGCGCGCAGTTGGCAGATTTTGAGTGCGGAATTGATGCGGGCGAGGTGCGCAAACAAAGAAGCCGCCCGGTGAGGGCGGCTTCCGTGAGTGAGCATCGTGGGATCCTCTACAGGATTGCTCCTTTAGAGGATTGCCGCTGGTGCCGGATCAGAAGTTGATCACAGCGCCGGTCATCAGCACCTGGAAGTCTTCCAGCGGCGCAGACTGCGACACGAAACCGTTACGTGCGAGTTCAAGATCGAACTCGTAGTTGCGGTACATGGCGTAGAGCTTCATGTCGGCAGCGTCGATCTTCTGCATGACGCCGACGCCCCACATGTTGACTTCGCTGCTGAAGATCTGAGCTTGACCGCCAGCCAGGTTGATCGGGTCGGCTGCGCTGACGTTCTGGGTGATGCCTCCGCCGGTGTAGTTGTAGTACTGGCCGAACAGCGTCGTCTTGCCGAGTTCGTTCCACTTGCGCTGGATACCGACTTCGGTTGCCCAGAAGGTGTAGGTGTCGTCAACACCGGTGCCGGCGAAGTGAGCGGCAGAGGTCGTGCTGTCATCCCACATCTGACCGGCGCCGAAGTTACCGTAGAGGCCGGACTTGGTGTCCATGATGCTGATCGAGCCGCCGATCATCTGGCACTTGGCATCGTGGCTGGTGGTATTACGTGCAGGGCAGCCATGGGTTGCGCTGTCGTCGATACCGTCGTTGATGGACGAGTAGGCGATGCCGGCTTCAACCTTGATGTGGTTGAATTCACGCTCGAAGCGCAGTCCGACGTCCCAGAAGTCATCGCCGCCCCACGCAGCGCTGGCCGTGAAGCCAGCAAATTCCGGCGATTCATACAGAACGGCTTCGCGACGATCGCCTTCACCCGGCTGTGCGCCGGTGCGGGCAATCAGGCGGCGCCACTGCAGGCCACCGTTCATGGCAGCCCGGCCGGTTGCAGCGAGGAAGAAGCCGCCGCCGCTGTCTTCAACGTCCGAGAACTTGCCGACGTCGCTGGTGCCAGCGAGGTTGATTTCCGTGATTTCCTGCGAAGCCGTCGGCGTATGGCCTACCTGGATGGTACCGAATGTCTTGCTCTTGATGTTCCACCAGGCGTGGCGGATGTCGAAGCCTGACTCGTCTGCATTGATCGAGTCGTACTGATTGTTGCGCTTCGAATTGGCCGAGCGAACGCCAATCTCAAGGCGGAAATTTGCAGAAAGATCGCTGTTGATCTTGGCGCCGCCCTTGAAGCCAAAGCGCGAACGCGAGGCATCGTTGGTGACGACGTAGGCATTGCTCTCGCTGCCGTCGTCCCAGAACATCACGCCCTGGTTGATCTTACCGTAAACCGACAGAGAAACCTTGCGGTTGCCCTTGCGGGCCGTTGTTGCCTCAAGCTCGGCAACCCGCTCTTCCAGATCCGCGCAGCAATCGCCGCCCAAATCCGCTGCCTGGGCGGAAACGCTGGCCGCCAGGACCAATCCGCCAGCGACGAGGATGGAAGCCCATCCCGCCTTACCTACTCCCCCGAACATACGCAAACTCCCACGAAGGTAACGCCAAAAAAAGGGCCTTCGATCGACGCAACTGCACACGTACTCAAGTCAACGGGCACCTACGCGACCCACACCGCTTAGCCTCCGCCGGTACACGCCGGAGAGCTTCGCCACGGGCAGGGGTATGGGAGAGCGCTGTCACAATAAACCGGAAACGGCATTGTGACAGATCATGACGAAAACGCTGTGGCAGGCGGGAGCTTCAAGCGCCATTGGCGGCGAAATGAGCGCGGTTATGCGCTGCAATGTGGCGGCCGGGAGCGTATGAGCACGTTGCGGAAGGGCGTGTGAAACTGGCCGGGCGGCAGGACGGACTTAGCCAACAGCCGCAGTGCCACCCGCGCCGCCGGGATGCCCAGGCCGCAGGCGCGCCGGGCGCGTGCGGGCGATGCCCTTCAGGCGGTGGGTCTCCTGCCCAAGGGGCTGGAGTGGCACCATGGCCTGCAGCACGCGGTATCCCGGTAGGGTCACCGTCGCATCGGTGCCCTTACGCAGTTCCGATTGCAGATTGAGTGCGCCGCCGTGCAGTTCCATCAGGTTCTGGACGATAGCCAGCCCCAGTCCGGCACCGCCTTCCGCCGTCTGGTGGGCAAGCGTGCCCTGTCCGAACGCCTGCAGCACCTTTGGAATTTCATCGGCGGGAATACCGGGGCCGTTATCGCGCACCGACAGGAACTGCCCGCCATCGGGCATTGCGCCGACACTCAGAATGATGCGGCCGCCCTTGGGCGTGAACTTGAGCGCGTTCGACATCAGGTTGAGGCATACCTGCCGCAGCGCTTTCAGATCAGCCCACACAAGAGGCAGGTCGGGATCGGTTTCCTCGATAACCTCGATGCCTTTGCCGTCGGCCCGCAGCTTGAGCAGGCGGTGGCACTCGTCGGTGATGTCAGCCAGCCGCAGCGGCGCTTCATGCAACTCATAGCGGCCAGATTCAATGCGCGTGAGATCAAGGATCTCATTGATGAGATGCAGAAGATGCGTGCCGCTCTCGTGGATGTTGCCCGCATACTCGCGATACTGCGGGTTATTCATCGCACCGAACATTTCTTCCTTCATCACTTCCGAGAAGCCGAGGATGGCATTCAGCGGCGTGCGCAGCTCGTGGCTCATGGTGGCCAGGAAGCGTGACTTGGCCATGTTGGCGGCTTCGGCGCGACGACGCGCTTCATCGGAGACCGACTTCTGCTCCTCAAGTTCGGCAATCAGCGCGTCTTTCTCGGTGCGGTATTCCAGCATCGACAACGTGGTGGCGCGCATGCCACGCGAGAGGAACAGGAAGTAAAGGTGGATGCCGATCGCCATCGTGGCGAGCGCCAGATAAAACACATTGCCGAGCAGAAGCAGCCGGAACACCACCGCGATCGTCATCGGGATCGTGCCCGCATAGAGAATGGCGGGGATGGTCGCAGCAAACATCGTGCGTATCGCCAACACGACGATGAGCGTGGCGAAGATGAAGACGTGTGATGAGAACACCATCTCCGTCGGCGCCTGCAATGTCTCGCGCACGCCGACGAGAGCGAAGCAGGCGAGAGCCAGGCCGCTCAGCAGTTCGAGCAGGATCAGGCGTCGCCGCCAAAGGCGTACATTCACCTTGGAGTGCGGGATCGTCAGAAAGCGGCGGCACTGGTCGAGCAGCACCACCTTGGCGGTGATGACGGTGATGAGCCAGATGATCGCTTCGGCCGGGGGAGCCCAGAACATGCAGGCGATGGCGAACAGCGCATAAAGCGCCGGCATCGTCACCGAGGCGCCCAGCTCATTGCGGGCGAACATCGTCAGCAGTTCATACTCAAATTCCGGCTTCAGCGATGTGCCGGCAGCCAGACGGGCGCGCGTTGCCTGCAGGTCGCTGAAAGCGCGCGCGCGTGCTTCGCGCCGGCTATGGCGCCTTACGACCTCCTCGGGAATGCTGCTCGTCGACATCGCGTTTATGCTCGAGAATTTGGTGGCTGGTGCCGGAGCGGATGCTCAAGCGACCATGGCGCAATGAACCGTTGTTTTTCGAGGTCAATGTTACCATGAAATCTCGACTTGAATTACTAACCAACAGTTTAGAAACGTTTTTTTGCTGTTACTGATTTGCTTAAGTTTTGCCTGAAATCGGAAGCTGTTGCTAGAGAAATTCTATTTTGGTCGCGCCGTGCATATGTTTGCCAGATGCTGGTGCTTCCCTAGATCTTGGAATTATATTACAAAAGATGCTGTGCTTTGGGGCTGTATTGGCGTTCCGTTGCCTCGCAATGCAATCTCGCGAAAATCTATTCTCAACACGGCTTGCCATGCTCGACGAAATGGACGTGAAAATTTTGCGGATCCTGCAGGAGGACTGCACGCGGCCGGTCGCCGATATCGGCAAGGAGGTCGGGCTTTCCACCACCCCTTGCTGGCGGCGCATCCAGAAGCTGGAGGAGCAGGGCGTCATCCAGCGGCGGGTCGCGGTACTGGACCCGGAGAAGGTTAACGCTGGCGTGACCGTTATTGTCTCGATCAAAACCGACCAGCACAGCCATGCGTGGCTGGAGCGGTTCCATGGCGCGGTGGCTGACTTTCCCGAGGTTGTCGAGTTCTATCGCATGTCCGGCGACGTCGATTACCTGCTGCGCGTGGTCGTGCCGGATATTGCGGCTTACGACGCTTTCTACAAACGTCTGATTGCGCGCATCGAGGTTGCCAAGGTGTCGTCGGCATTTGCGATGGAGCAGATCAAATACACAACCGAGCTGCCGCTTCAGTTTGCGCGCCAGGCAACGCCTGAAACGGCAGTGCCGGTGCAGGACGACAAGCGCCGCAAGCGTTGAGTGATTATCGGCAGAGCTTTGGCATCGCCGCCGCGCGGTGTCCGGTTCGGTTCAAAACGCCCATGAGGCTTGGGCGCCGGCATGCAGGGATTGTCCGCCCGTGCGCGTAATGTCGTGAAACGATATGCGTGGGATGCGCTCGGCGACATTTTCGAATGGCCAAATGACGGGCACTGTTATGTGCCCGTCTGCCGAGCTGGCGGCGCTGCTTTAATCGTCGCTCTTCGGTGTATGCGGCTTCAGCAGCGTGATGAGGCTGGATGTATCCCAGCGGCCGCCGCCGTTGCTTTGTACATGGCCATAATAGCCATCGACGAGTGCCGTGACGGGAAGCTGCGCGCCGTTGCGCTTGGCTTCGTCGAGACACATGCCAAGATCCTTGCGCATCCAGTCGACGGCAAAGCCGAAATCGAACTTGCCTTCGTGCATGGTGCGCCAGCGATTATCCATCTGCCACGACTGTGCAGCGCCCTTGGAGATCGTTTCCATCACGACATCGAGGTTCAGGCCGGCCGTCTCGGCAAAGGCGATGGCCTCTGAAAGGCCCTGCAACAAGCCGGCAATGGCGATCTGATTGACCATCTTGGCAAGCTGTCCCGCCCCGGAAGGGCCGATGTGATTTACGGCACGGGCGTAGCAGTCGATCAGCGGCTTTGCGCGCGCGAAGGCCTCTTCCTCGCCCCCGACCATAACCGTTAGCGCGCCGTTTTCCGCGCCCGACTGGCCGCCCGATACGGGGGCGTCGAGGAACGCGATGCCACGATCGGAAGCGGTTGCGAACAGCTCGCGGGCGGCATGGGCCGAGGCTGTGGTGTGGTCGATGAAGACGGCGCCGGCACCCATGCCGCGGAACGCGCCCTCAGGTCCGGTGGAGACCGCGCGCAGATCGTCGTCATTGCCGACGCAGCAGAAGACATATTCGGCTGCGAGCGCGGCTTCAGCTGGTGTTGCCGCACTTTGGCCGCCGTACTTGGCAGTCCACGCTTCGGCCTTGGCGCCGTTGCGGTTGTAAACGGTGACGTCGTGCCCGCCTTTGGTGAGCAGATAGCCCGCCATCGGAAAGCCCATGACTCCCAAGCCGATCCAAGCAACCTTTGCCATCGCGTGTCTCTCCATGTGAACCGCGAGCGCTTATCACTGACGGCGAGAAGAAAAAAGCCCCGGATCCAAGTGGAGCCGGGGCTAAGGGTGCTGTCTTTTACTGGGTAGTGTGCAGTGAAACTTGTGCGAACTCAGCTGGTCTTGATCAGAGATTTGAAGACGCTGTAGCCGTTGCCAGCCTTCAGCAGCACGCCATCGGAAGCGTAGCTGCGGCTGTTGGAAAGAGATGCGATCAACAGAATGGCGGTGACCAGAAACAGAATGAGTGCGCCGGTGCGCGCCCAAACCCATTTGGTGCCGTAGCTTGATCTTGCGTGCTGTAAATCCATCTTCGAAGTCCTCCGAAGAGGTGTGTGTTCAATCAGGTTGAGAATTATGTAACCTATAATAATCCGTTAGTCGAACCGTATAGTCGCCAAATGGCTAACGACCTGCGGGTAGCATTAATAAAGGATTTACTATCGTTTTCTGGCTGCGGATCGTGCGCGATTATTAATCTTTGTCGCCGCGGATCTGCGACAGAGTCTGCTTCACGCTGATCGCCTCGGGATCAAGCCGTAGCTCAATGAGGACCGGGCCTGAGGCTTCGAGGGCGCGGCGGAATGCGGGCAGGAATGCCTCGGTCATGTCGACCCGCTCGCCATGGGCGCCAAAGCTGCGCGCAAAGGCGACAAAGTCGGGATTGACGAGGGTGGTGCCCACGACGCGGCCCGGATAGCGCCGCTCCTGATGCATGCGGATGGTGCCGTACATGCCGTTGTTGGCGACGATAATAATGATGGGCAGGCCGTACTGCACCGCCGTCGCCAGTTCCTGACCGGTCATCAGCAGGCAGCCATCACCCGCGAACGCGATCACGGGACGGTCCGGAAATTCGATCTTGGCGGCGATGGCGGCCGGCAGGCCGTAGCCCATGGAGCCGGATGTCGGCGCCAGCTGCGAAGGCCACTGCTTATATTGGAAGTAGCGGTGCACGAAGCTGGCGTAGTTGCCTGCGCCATTGGTGATGATCGCATCGTCGGGCAGTTCGCGGGAGATGGAGGCGACAACCTCCTCCATGCGCACGGTGCCCGTGGTGGCCAGCGGCTTCAGCGACCGCTCGTAGGAAGCGCGCAGATCTTTCCGCAGCCGGTTCCAGCGCCGCTTGGTCGGCGGCTTCATGCGCGCCAGCGCGCGGGTGAATGGTTCTGCGGCGGAGATGATGGGCAGATCGGCGCGGAACACGCGGCCGATGGCTTCCGGCGAGGGATGGGCGTGCACGAGATATTGGTTCGGGCGCGGTGTTTTCACGTGCGTGTAGGCGCCGGTGGTGATTTCAGACAGGCCTTCGCCGATCACGAGCAGCAGGTCGCTGCCACGCAGCGCCGCCATTAGCTTGGCGTCCATGTCTATGCCCGCGTGCCCGACATAGCAGGGGTGGCGGTTGTCCATGTGGTCCTGACGCCGGAATGCGCTGGCCACCGGAATTTCAAACGTTTCGGCGAATTTCTCGATGTTGGCGGCGGCGGCTTCGTTCCAGCCCGCTCCGCCGAGCAGCACCAGCGGGCGCTCGGCGTCGGAAAGCTTGGCCTTGAGCTTGGTCATGTCGGCGGCGGAGGGAGCGGGAAGGCGCGATGGCGGCAGGCCAGCGTCCTCGGCTTCCACCACGGCGGTGAGGATGTCTTCCGGCAGGCCGAGAACTGCTGGACCAGGGCGGCCGCTGCGGGCGGCGTTGAATGCGGTCGCCAGCATTTCGGCAATCCGCTCGGGCTCGCGCGCGATGCCGACCCAGTTCGCGATGCCGCCGAACATCGCCTTCAGATCTATTTCCTGGAACGCGCCGCGGCCTTCGTGCCCGCGCTCGATCAGTCCGACAAGCAACACCATTGGCGTTGCGTCGTGGTGGGCGACATAAACCCCACTGGAAGCATTGGTGGCACCGGGTGCGCGCGTGACGAAGGCGACGCCAGGGTTGCCGGTGAGTTTGCCAGCCGCTTCCGCCATCATCGCCGCGCCGCCTTCGTGACGGCAGACGATGGCGCGGATGGTGCCAACATCGAACATGGCGTCGAGGGCCGCAAGAAAGCTCTCGCCGGGCACGGTATAAACCGCGCGGCAGCCTTCAAGCACCAACTGGTCGACTAGGATCTTGCCCCCGGTACGCATTACACTCGCATCTTTGCGGCCTTGCCGCCCTTCATGTTCAAGGCCGTTGTAGGCAGGTCGGGGCTTTGCGGACAGCCTTAAGCTATGGTTCGGTTACGATTGTAGCCCCGGAAGCCATCCTGTTGCGAGGGCTTGAGGAACGACGGTTGCAGATGAGAGCGTACCGCACCGTATATTGCCATCCGGTTGCTGGCCACACGTCCATGATGGCGCATGTGAACCGTCTTTTGGCGGAGCGCGCGGTGCCGCGCTCTCAAATGCAAAATTGAGGGTTCAAGGGCAAAATGCAGCGGGTGAGCGTTGAAACGCGCTGTTGTTTCGCGTGTTTGTCACAAGAAACATCTTTACAGGGGGGGGGACCGACCCTAAATGCAGCCCTCTTTTACGGTTGTGCGGTCTTCTGCTTTTGGCTCAGACCCGCGTGTGCCGCGGGCGGTGGAGGTCCTATGCGATGGAGAAACTCTCTTCGGCATCTGCGCTGATTGAGAAGTGCCGGCCCGAGCGGCCGGTGCGTGGCCTGCGGCCCCATGCCGCTGGGCGTGCTGCGCGTTGGTTTCTTGAGAATTTTCCCGGCGACGTTGCCTACGCTTACAAGGCGAACAGCTCGGTATTTCTCATCGGCGCGCTCTATGGGGCCGGCATCCGCCATTTCGACGTAGCTTCGCTGCCCGAGATCGAAGACGCGGCGACGATCCCCGATGCGCATCTGCACTTCATGCATCCGGTGAAATCGCGCCACGCGATCCGCCGCGCCTATGACATGGGCGTGCGCTCATTCTCGCTCGATAGCGAAGATGAGTTGCGCAAGATCATGGATTGCACCGGGAACGCCAAGGACTTGATCCTGTGGGTGCGCCTGGCTGTGTCGGCCATCAACAGCCGCATTCCGCTTGAGCACAAGTTCGGCATCTACGGTCAGCCGGCCGCCGACCTGCTGGTGAAGGCGCGTCAGGTGGCGCTGGAACTGGGCGTGACATTCCACGTCGGTTCGCAGACAGGGACACCCGATGCTTATTCGACGGCGCTGGGCGATGTGCACCGCCTGATCGTGCAGTCCGGCGTGATGATCGATCGTCTGGATATCGGCGGCGGCTTTCCGTCCCGTTATCCCGACAGCGATCCGGCACCCTTGCAGGACTTCATGAAGGTGATCATCGCCGGCATCGAGCAGTTGCCGGTGAAGGACAACATCAAGCTGGCATGTGAGCCGGGCCGCGCGCTGGTGGCCGAGGCCGAGAGCCTGATCGTGCGCGTCGACGCACGGCGCGGCAACAACCTCTACATCAACGACGGCTCCTACGGGATGCTGTTCGACGCGGCGCACCTTGGCTTCATCTTCCCGACGAAGCTGCTGGGGCGCGACGTCGATCCTTCCGAGCCGCTGGTGCCGTTCGAACTGTGGGGGCCGACGTGTGATTCCATCGATCACATGAAGGGCCCGTTCTTGCTGCCGGCCTCGATTGCCGAGGGCGATTATTTCGAGATCGGCAACATGGGTGCCTATGCGCGCGCAATCGCCGGCCGCTTCAACGGCTATGGCGAATACGACGAGGTAATCCTGCTCGATCCGCCGATGCTCAGCATGTACGGCGCAGACGCTACCGAGTTGCCGGCGGCCCGTAGCCGCTAATAGCCGATACAAGCCATCGATATCGAAGCAACGGCGCGAGGCAACTCGCGCCGTTGCTGTATCGGCATCCGATGTAAATCAGCAAGCGCGTCCAATGCGAACGCTATAGTCATGCGCTGCAACTCAGATTTGCATTGTCTGATGTCGGTCGGTTGCGACTTTGGTGGCGTGGCAAAGTCATGCATCCGCTGTCCTGACAACTTTACTCAAGCTTAGGCTCCCATACGCGACAAGGAATGTGTCAGCGCACGGCGCGTGCTGATTTTTTGCCCCGCAAGGGCACGCGAGCGACGCGACAACAGGCCGAATGGGCCGGACAGGGCAATATCTATGGCGAATGCAGGGACGAGTGGCGGGCTGCAGGACCGGCTGGACTTCATGGGCTTTGATGGCGAAGCACAGGCTGCACTGCGTGCGCTGAAGCCTTCCATCGCGTCTTTCATCGGCCCCGCGCTCGATGCCTTTTACGCCAAGGCTGCTGCTGCGCCTGAAACTGGCCGGATGTTTCGCGATCCCCGGCACATGGAATCGGCGAAGAACCGGCAGATTGCGCATTGGGAAGAAGTGGCGTCGGCTGAATTCGGAGCCGAGTATGCCGAACGGGTTCGCACCATCGGGCGTACGCATGCACGGCTCGGGCTTGAGCCGCGCTGGTACATTGGCGGCTATGCGCTCATCACCGAGAAGCTGATTCATTCCGTGATCGCCGAACGCTGGCCCACGCTGATGCAACTTGCGCGCGGGCAGAAATCGGACGGGATGGCTTCGGCTGTTTCGGCGCTGATGAAAGCGGTGATGCTCGATATGGACCTCGCCATCTCGACGTATCTGGACGCCCTTGATGAGCAGCGCCGTCAGGCAGAAGCAGCCAAGCAGGAAGCTGATCGCAATCAGACCGCAGCATTGAACGCACTGACCAGCGCGCTGGAGCGGCTAGCCGGTGGCGATCTGTGCGCCACCATCGATCAGCCGCTGGCGCCGGAATTCGACAAGCTGAAGGCGGACTTCGCGACGACCGTCACCAAGCTGCGCAATGCGATGACGACAGTTCGTCAGAACGCTGAAGTGATCTCATCGGGCACGCGCGAAATTTCCGAAGCGGCGGAGGATCTTTCGCAGCGTACCGAGCGGCAGGCGGCAAGCCTTGAGGAAACGGCAGCGGCGCTGGAGCAGATCACCACGACCGTGAAAAGCGCCGCGGAAGGCGCTTCGCATGCGCGTGATGTGGTGGCGACGGCCAAGCGCGATGCGGAGCAGGGCGGCACGGTCGCGCGCGCAGCCATCGACGCTATGGGCTCGATCGACAAGTCGTCGGAGCAGATTTCGCGCATCATCGGCGTTATTGACGAGATCGCATTCCAGACCAACCTGCTGGCGCTGAACGCGGGCGTTGAAGCGGCGCGTGCGGGCGAGGCCGGGCGTGGCTTTGCCGTTGTGGCTTCCGAAGTGCGGGCGCTGGCGCAGCGGTCGGCGGATGCCGCGAAGGAAATCAAGTCCCTCATTTCCACCTCGACCACACAGGTGAAGGACGGCGTCGATCTGGTGGCGCAGACGGGGCAGTCGTTCGAGCGCATCGTTGCGCAGGTGGCTGACATCAACGGCGTGGTGGCGGACATCGCCAACGGCGCGGCCCAGCAGGTGCAGGCGCTGCAGGAAGTGAACGGCGCGGTAGGCGACATCGACCGGGTGACGCAGCAGAACGCGTCGATGGCGGAAGAGGCGACGGCGGCCAGTCATTCGCTGGCGGAGAAGGCGATGGAGCTTAACATGCTGCTCGACGGCTTCCGGCTTGAGGAAGGGCGGGCGAACACGCGTCGCCGCGCTTGAGGGCGCCGGAGTTGCGCGCGGGCTGACGTCGCGGGAGGCTTTCTCGACGTTCCGGGCTCGCCGCGCCGCTCCCTTCTCGGCGACGAACAGCATGGGCAAGCTTGCGTGGACCCCGACCGCTGTCGGGAGGCGATGGCGCTTTGAAGCTGCGTGAGCGAAGCGCCCGTTAGGGCAAGGGAGCAAGGCGACCCGCGGTCAGTGCCGCGTTCTTGCAGAGCGCCATTGGCGCGCAAAGAGAAAATGGTGGGCGGTACAAGGATTGAACTTGTGACCCCACGCGTGTGAAGCGTGTGCTCTACCGCTGAGCTAACCGCCCATCCCGGCTGGATAAATCGCGATGTTGGTGCGCGAAGCATTCAGCATCGGCCGGGCGGCTCTTATGCGAGCCACTAGGCTCGACTGTCAAGCCTCTGTAAAAAAGAGGCTGTTGGCCCGGTTCGTTAGCGCCCGTTGAAGGAGCCCCAGTCCGAGGGAAGCTCGGCCCAATGACGTCGGGGCGCCCCCCGCGCATCACGATTGGCTGCCTCTCTGACTAGGGCAGCAACTCGAATGAGCGCGCGATCTTGGGGAACTCTTCGCCCGCGACGTCCGCATCCTTCGGCGTGGCGATACCAATCAGGCGATAATAGCCGCCATCGGGGCCAAGCAGCAGCGCCTGATAAAGCTGAATAGGCCGTCCGTTGTCGGCGTCGGTCGCCGACGCGGTGAGCTCGAAGCCGCTCAGCCCGCCGATGGTAACCGGGGTGGGCTTACCGGGTTTGAAGTCGGCGAATCCCGGCAGGCTGCCCAGCAGCGCTACCGATTGCTTCGCAGGCTCCTGCAGCACGCGTTTATCGAGCGATGGCGCCACCATGAAGGCCGTGCGGGTTTCGCCAACCCGTTCCGGTTCCAGCCGACCGTCGAGCGTATAAAGCTTGCTGGTGCCGACCACGCGCCCAGCCTCCTTGAACGGCCCCAGATAGGAGAGCGCATAAAGATCGCGGACGGCTGGCTTTTCGGTTGTCTTGGCGGTGGCGAGAACCTGTTCGATCTCTGCCGGCTTGATGCTGCCGTTGTCCAGCGAGCGCTGGGGGACATTTACCGAGACAAGCACGGTCTGATCGTCGGTACGGAACAGCACGAAGAACTTGGCATAGTTGCCGGCCTCCGATTTCTGCTGCGCACGCATATAAACATGAGGTCCGCTGCGGGCGAGTTTGCCAGAGGTGACGTCAGTGATGCCGCGCTTGAGCAACTCCTGCGCAGTGAAGCCCTGCGCCATCTTGTCGTACTCTTTCGCCGGCGCCTCAAGGATGACGTAGGTCACGCCGGAGCGTTCGTTCTGGAAGCCAGCGAACAGCGGCGAGGGCGCGTATTCTTCCGGCAGGTCGAGAACGACACGGCTGTTTGGCGCCTGCTGCGGGGTGGCGTTTGCTGAAACGGCAGCAAAAACGGCGCCCAACGTTATCACAAGCGCGGTCAAAGCGTTGCGCGCGTGCCACGCATAAGCACGCCGAATAAGATAAAGAGACTGTGCCAAAGGCTGTGCTTTTGGAAGCATGGAAGAGGATCCGACCCGATTTCTCGGGCGAAAGGAACGGCTTGTTGCGGCCATAATGGGGCGCCCCAGGCGGATTGTGGCGGCTGCACTGGGGCCTTCACAGGGTATCCGGCAAATGCAACCATCCGCGCGCGCCGCTTGATTCCGCACGGTGCCCAGCCGACTTTTCCTGGACGGAACAACACACCGGCGCAGCTGAGCGTAGCCAAAGAAGAGCGATAGCAAGCGCCGACGGGGGAACCATGGATAGCGACAGGGAAGTGCCGCGTCGGTTTTTGTATTCGTTCGGGATCGACCGTCTCGGACTGGTCGCGCTTAAGGCGCCATATGTTTCGGCGTTTCTCATTGCGGTGCTGACGGCGCTGGCCGCCTGGAGTGCGATGAACCTGAAAGTGGATGATTCCCTTTCGGAGCTGTTCCGCACCAACACCGAAGAATTTCGCCGCTATGAGGAGATCGATCGGCGCTTCCCCTCCAGTGAATATGACGTGCTGGTTGTGGTTGAGGGCAAGGATCTGCTGACCCGGCAGCGGCTGGAGACGTTTGGTGGGCTGACTACCGAGCTGCAGCTTGTCGACGGTGTTTCGGGCCTCGTGTCGATGATGTCGGCGCGTGACAAGCCGGATGAAAATGGCTACGCGCCGCCGCTGGTGCCGGATGAAATGCCCGAGGATGACGCGGCGTTCGCCGGCATCGTCGATGCGCTCAAAACCAATGACATCGTGAAGGGCAAGTTCCTTTCCGACGATGGCGAACTGGCGATGATTGTCATCGCGCTCGATCGCAAGGTGGTCGAGGAACGTGGCGCCGCCGCCGTGATTGGCGACATAAATGAGGCCGCCGAGCGCGAGCTTGAAGACACGGGGCTTTCGGCAAAGATGACCGGCGCGCCGGTGATGCAGCTTGAAATCCGCAATGCCGTGGAGCGCGATCGCTTCGTTTATAACGGGCTTGGCTTTCTGGTCGGCATCGGCATCGCCTATGTGTTCTTCCGCCGACTGTCGCTGACGCTGATCGTGGTTGCGGGTCCCGCCATCGCGATCCTGTGGACGCTGGGCATGATCGGCGCGATGGATTTCCGCCTCAACCTGTTCATCAACGTCATCACGCCGCTGATCCTGGTGTCGGGTTTTTCGGACTCCATGCACCTCGTCATGTCGATCCGGCGTGACGTGCTGGCCGGGATGAACCGCTTTCAGGCCGCGCGCAACGCGGTGCTGGATGTGGCGCCCGCGTGTTTGCTGACGGCGATGAACGCCTGTCTTGCTATCATTTCGTTCCAGTTTGCCGATAGCGCGTTGATCCGTACGTTTGGCATCGCGGCGCTGATGGCGGTGTGCATTTCCTATCTGGCGGTTGCGGTGGTTGTGCCGACGCTGGCGGCGCTGCTGGTGCGCGAGGAAAAGCAGCCGGTTGCCGCGATTGCAGCCGATGCCCACGGCGACGAGACCGGCGGCGTCGGCAAGCTGCAGCACATCACCGATGGCATCGTGCGCACGGTGGCCAACAACGCCACCGCCTTCTTCGCCGCGTCAGTGATTACGGTGATCCTGTGCGGTATCGCCTATACACAACTCAAGCCGCATTACCGCCTTGCGGATCAGGTGCCCGACAAGGAGCAGGCGCTGGCGGCGACGGGACGTATCGACGAGAAGCTGACCGGCGCCAATCCGGTGCACATCATGATCCGCTGGACGGGGGATCAGTCGCTTTACGATCCTTCGACGCTGGAGGCGATTGCGCAGGCCCACACCGCGGTTGAGCAGCGCGTCGGGCTGGGCAATGTGTGGTCGCTGGAAAGCCTGCGGCGCTGGCTGGCGGCAGCGGGCGATGCCAGCATCGAGAACGTGAAGAAATACGTCGGCATCCTGCCCGATCATCTCGTGCGGCGCTTCATTTCGGCCGACGAGAAGGCGGTGCTGGTGACGGCGCGTCTGCCGGACGTTGACGCCAGCGAGATCCTTCCCGTGGTCGACCGGCTCGATGCGGAGCTGGAGCCGGTGCGGCTGGCCAATCCCGGCTATGAGTTTTCGGTGACCGGCCTGCCGGCCATTGCGGCGCGTAACTCCGCCGGGCTGATCTGGGAGCTGAACTGGGGCCTCGTCGGCGACATGTTCGTGATCTTTATCTTCCTGGGCTTTGCTCTACGCTCGGCGCTGGTAGGCTTCTCGGCGGTCATGCCGTCGCTGTTTCCGATTTTCGCAACGGGCGCCATTCTCTGGGCGACAGGGCAGGGATTGCAGTTCGCGTCGATCGTGGCGATCACGGTGGCGTTCTCGCTGGCTATCGACTCGACGATCCACTTCCTCAACCGCTACTGCCTTGAGGAAGACCGCATGGGCCCGACTGCCACACCCTATCAGGTGCTGATGAGTGCCGCCCATCACATCGGTCCGCCGGTGGTGCTGACCACAATCGTGCTGGCGCTGGGCCTCGGTGTAACGATGCTCTCGCACCTGCCTTCGCTGCGCCTGTTTGGCGAGTTGGCGGCGGTGTGTCTGTTTGCGTCGCTGATCGGGCAGCTTGTCATTCTGCCGGCGGCGCTGATGGTTGGCCGCAAGCTGTTCCCGCGCCGGGATCGTGACGGCGCCGCGCCGCAGACGGATGAAGCGGCAACGCCTACGACGGTCAGCTCGTAAGGGCTGTCGCACTGCGAGCATCGCAAAACGATAATGAATGAACGGGCGCAGCAGATGATGCTGCGCCCGTTCGCATTTTAATTGTCAGATTGAAATGTCAGGCATGCTCGCTCTGACGAACCGCGTCGACCGCGGTGATGGCGGTCAATGGGCGACGGCGCGTGCCAGACATGAGCTTTCGTCAGCGTCGGCGGTGACGCTAGCCTGCTGCTTGCGGGAAACCAGCATCCCGATGGCCTGCTCCAACTCGGCAAAGTGTTCGATCACGGCATCGGGGCCGAATGCCTGCACCGGCGTTTCCGTATAGCCAAAGGTGACTCCGATGACCGGAACGCTGGCCGCCTTGGCCGCTGCGATGTCGACGTTGGTGTCACCCACCATGATGGCGTGTGATCTGTCACCACCTGCCAGTGCAATGGTGCCGAGCAGCGCGCCGGGGTCGGGCTTCGAAACCGGGAACGTGTCGCGTCCGGCGATGGCGGTGAAGTAATGCGTCATGTCGAGGGCATCGAGCAGGCGCTGCGCCATGCCTTCCATCTTGTTGGTGCACACAGCCAGCCGTACGCCTTCCGCACGCAAGTTCTGCAACGCCGGCACGACGCCCGCAAACGGCCGGCTGCCGGTGGCGATATTGGCGCTGTAGAAGTCGAGATAGCGTTTTAGCAGCGCGGCGCGCTCGGCTTCACTCAGCTTTTCGCACGCAGGGCCGATGGCCTTCTCGATCATGTGCTGGGCGCCGTGGCCGACAAACGGGCGCAGCGTGGCCGCATCGACCCGGGCCAGCCCCAGATGGTCCAGCACGTGATTGGTGGAGGCGATGAGATCGGGGGCGCTGTCAACCAGCGTGCCGTCAAGGTCGAAAACAAGGGTTAAATCGGTCATGGACCCTCGGTTGACAGAATTCTGCGGCGCCGGTGCGGCGAAGCGACGGGGCTGTTCAACTTGCAACCCCGGGGGGTGCATCCTAGACAATGCTTTCCCAGCCTGCTGTTGCTAATCGGTGCCGCCATGGACAAAAAGGTCATCACGCTTCTCAGGACACAAGCCTTCATCGACGGGGCGTGGGTCGGTGAGCCGCGTATGCCGGTCATCGACAAGGCCACGGGCGCCGAGATTGCGCGTGTGCCCGATATGGGTGCAGCGGACGCAGAGCGCGCCGTTGAGGCGGCGCACCGCGCATTTCCCGCATGGTCGAAACTGTTGGCCAAGGAGCGTTCGGCCATCCTGCGGCGCTGGTTTGAGCTGATCATGGAGCATGCCGACGAACTGGGCCTGCTGCTGAGCCAGGAGCAGGGCAAGCCGCTAGCGGAAGCACGCAGCGAAATCCGGTATGGCGCGGCCTACGTTGAGCTGTTCGCCGAAGAAGCAAAGCGCGTCTGCGGCGAGGTGATCGCCACGCACAAGAAAGACGCGCGCGTGCTGGTGTTGCGGCAGCCGATCGGTGTGGTCGGTGCAATTACGCCGTGGAATTTCCCATCGGCGATGATCACGCGCAAGGTTTCGCCCGCGCTTGCGGCCGGATGCACCGTGGTGGTGAAGCCCGCCGAGGACACGCCGCTGTCAGCGCTGGCGCTGGCGGAACTGGCGCAGCGCGCTGGCGTGCCGAAGGGCGTGTTTAATGTCGTGACGACAAGCGATCCGGGACCGGTTGGCCGTGTGCTGACGGAAAGTCCGCTGGTGCGCATGATCACGTTCACCGGTTCGACCGAGGTGGGCAAGATCCTGATGCGTCAGGCGGCCAGCACGGTGAAGCGCGTCGGCATGGAGTTGGGCGGCAACGCGCCGTTTATCGTGTTCGATGATGCGGATCTCGACCGCGCGATAGCGGGTGCGATGGCATCGAAGTTCCGCAATGCCGGCCAGACGTGTGTGTGCGCCAACCGCATTCTGGTGCAGGACGGCATTTATGATGCATTCGCGGCCAGGCTTACCGAGGCCGTGCGCGAGTTGCGCGTCGGGCCGGGCACTGAAACCGGTGTTACGGTGGGTCCGCTGATCAGCAGCGACGCGGTGCGGAAGGTTGAGCAGCACGTTGCCGACGCTGTGGCGCATGGCGCAAAGGTTGTGATTGGCGGCAAGCCTGCTCCGATCGGCGGTAATTTCTTCGAGCCGACGGTGATGACCGGCTGCACGACGGATATGCGTATCGCGCACGAAGAAACCTTCGGGCCGGTGGCGCCGTTGTTCCGGTTCTCCACCGAGGAGGAAGCGCTGCGGATCGCCAACGATACGCCGTTCGGCCTCGCGGCATATTTCTTCTCGCGCGACATGGGCCGCTGCTGGCGCGTGGCCGAGGCGCTGGAGTACGGCATCGTCGGCGTCAACGAGGGCATCACCTCGACCGAGATTGCGCCGTTCGGCGGGCTGAAGGAAAGCGGCATCGGCCGCGAGGGCTCGCACCACGGCATCGAGGAGTTCCTTGAGATGAAATACACGCTGATGGGCGGCCTCTGACGGGCCGCTTTTGCGCAAAGTCGGCGCGGCGTACTTGCCGAGGAATTAACAGTTTGCAGGGATAAGCAACTCAAGTGTCAGCGGCGTGGCCGGAATGCCCGCCGCTGACGCGTTTTCCTTGCCTAATCGGCGCGGGCCGCGTACGGCAGCGCAATGCAAACGCCAATCTCTGGGGAGAGCCACGATGAGCCAGGACGCCTTGAAAGTCGCAGCGGCTGAGCAGGCGCTGGAATACATCGAGGAGGGCATGCGCGTGGGCCTCGGCACCGGCTCGACAGCGGCGAAGTTTGTCGAAGCGCTCGGCCGCAAGGTGGCGCAGGGCTTCAAGGTGACGTGTGTTGCGACCTCGGAAGTCACGCAGGCGCAGGCGCTCGCGCTGGGCATTCAGATGTCGACACTGGACGACCAGCCCTATCTCGACATCACCGTTGACGGCGCCGATGAGATCGACGGCGCGCTGCGCCTTATCAAGGGCGGCGGCGGCGCACTGCTGCGCGAGAAGATCGTTGCGACGGCATCGGGCGGCATGATCGTGATCGCGGATGCCTCCAAGCAGGTTGAAACGCTTGGCGCGTTTCCGCTGCCGGTCGAGGTGGTGCCTTTCGGTCTGGCCGCGACGCGCAACATGATCTCGGCGCTGGCGATTGATGTCGGCTGCGAGGGCGACATCCGCATGCGCACGCTATCGGATGGCGCGCCGTTCCGCACCGACAGCGGCAACCTCATCCTCGATTGCCATTTCGGTCGCATCCCTGCGCCGGAAGAACTGGACGAGGCGCTGAAGCTGGTGCCGGGCGTGGTGGAAAATGGCCTGTTCATTGGCATCGCCGATCTTGCCATCATTGCAGGCAGCGACGGCTTGACGGTTATCGGCGCTGAGGAAAGCGACTTCCCATGATCTCCAGAAATATGCGCGCGTCAGATTGCGCGATGCGCCGTGCGCTGATGGCGTGTGTGGTTGCGCTCGGCATCTTCGTCAGCGCTGCAACGGTTGCGGGCGTTCCGGCCTATGCCGAGGATGCCGCCGCTGGCCTTGAAGCGCAGCGCATCGCCGCCGCCCATGAATTGATGGAAGTGACAGGCGTCAATGCTCAGCTCGACGGCATGGTCGATATCATGTCGCAAGGCTTCCGCAAGGGGGCTGGCGACGCGGGTGGTAAGACGGCCGCCGATAAAGCGGGCGAGGAATTCGACCGCTTCATGCAGCGCATGCTTTCCTATCGTCAGGCGATGCTTGATGACTTTGCCAAGATGTACGCGGATCGCGTCACGCTGGAGGAACTGCGCGCCGTGACCGAGTTCTATCGCTCGGATGCGGGGCAGAAGTTCATCAAGGCGATGCCGGAACTGATGCAGCAGGGCGGCCAGCTCGGCATCAAGTACAGCCAGAAAGCGCTGCAGGACATGAAGGACGCCAAGCCCTGAGCGGCAGCAGGGGCGGCACAAGGCGAGAGATGGCGGGCAAGCATGACGACGCAATATGATTACGACCTGTTCGTCATCGGTGCCGGATCCGGCGGTGTCCGCGCCGGCCGTATCGCCGCCGGCTATGGCGCGCGCGTTGCCATCGCCGAGGAATATCGCATCGGTGGTACGTGCGTGATCCGTGGCTGCGTGCCGAAGAAGCTTTATGTCTACGCCAGTCGCTTTGCCGATGAGTTTGAGGACGCGCGCGGCTTTGGCTGGAACGTCGGCGAGGTTTCGTTCGACTGGCCGACGCTGGTCGCCGCGAAGAACCGCGAGTTGAACCGGTTGGAGCAGGCTTACCGCGGCACGTTGGGCCGGGCGGGTGTTGAAGTTATTCCAGAGCGCGCCACCGTTGCCGGACCGAACACCGTGCGCCTGGAAACATCTGGCCGCACCGTAACGGCGGGCAAGATCCTGATCGCGACCGGTGCAACGCCGTGGCTGGGCCCGGACATTCCAGGGCTTGAACATGTCATCACCTCTAACGAGGCGTTCGATCTGCCAGCGCTGCCCAAGAGCATCGTGATTGCCGGCGGCGGTTACATCGCGCTTGAGTTCGCCGGCATCTTCGCGCGGCTGGGCGTCGAGACGACGATTGTCTATCGTGGTGACAAGGTGCTGCGCGGCTTCGACGAAGATCTGCGCGACCGTTTGATGGAAGCCTACACCAAGAGCGGCATTCGCTTCTGTCTCGGCCACGTATTCACGCGTATTGAGAAAACCGATGCTGGCGTCGTCGGGCATCTTTCGAACGGCGAAACAGTAACCGCCGATCACATCATGTTCGCCATCGGCCGCACGCCGAACACGCGTGGGCTGGGGCTTGAGGATGTCGGCGTCGAACGCGGCTGGAACGGACATATCGTCGTCGATGAGTATTCCAGAACGTCGGTCGAGAGCATCTTCGCGGTTGGCGATGTGACCGACCGTCTGGCGCTGACACCGGCGGCAATCCGCGAAGGGCACGCGTTCGCCGACACCGAGTTCGGCGGCAACCCGCGCATGGTCGAACACACGATGATCCCCACGGCGGTATTCTCGACGCCTGAGGTTGCAAGCGTGGGATTGCCGGAGCATCTGGCGCGGGAGCGCTGTGCTGAGCTGCACATTTACAAGGCGTCGTTCCGGCCGATGAAGGCTACGCTTTCAGGACGCGACGAGCGCATGTTCATGAAGCTGATCGTCGATGGCGAAAGCAATAAGGTGATCGGCTGTCACGTGCTGGGCGAAGACGCCGGTGAAATCATCCAGATGGCTGCGATTGCCCTGCGCATGGGCGCAACTAAAGCCGACTTCGACAACACCATGCCCTTGCATCCGAGCAGCGCGGAAGAGCTTGTGACCATGCGCGAGAAATGGATCGCGCCGACGGAAGCCGCCGGTTGATTTGATATCCGATAGTTGGAGAGTTTTTGAATGGCCCGTTTGAAGGACAAGATTGCGCTCGTCACCGGTTCGGCTGCGGGTATCGGACTCGCAACGATTGAGCGCCTCGCTGCTGAGGGTGCGCATGTTTACGTCACCGACGTCGATGGTGCAGGCGCTGAGAAAGCTGCGGCTGCGCTGGTTGCCAAGGGCCTGCACGCGACGGCGATGACGGTTGACGTCTCGCGCGGGCAGGATGTGACAGCACTGGTGCGCGCGATCGAGCAGCAGCACGGTCGGCTTGACGTGGTGGTGAACAACGCGGGCATCAACGTGCGCACCGATTTCCGCAACATGTCGGATGCCGACTGGGTGCGACTGCGCGAGGTGAACCTTGACGGCATGGTGCGTATTGCACGCGATACGTTTCCGCTGATGAAGGCATCGGGCAAGGCGTCGCTGATCAATCTGGCGTCGATCATGGGCCATCGCGGCATGCGCACGCTGGCGGCCTATGGCGCCACCAAGGGCGCGATGTCAGCACTGACACGCGGGCTGGCGGTAGAATATGCGCCGTTCGGCATCCGCGTGAATGCGCTGGCGCCAGGCTTCATCGAAACCGCGCTGACCGAGCGCGTGCTGCGCATCGAGGCGTTCTCGAAGGCGCTGCTGGAGCAGACGCCGCTGCGCCGCTTCGGTTCAGGCGAGGATGTCGCCAACGCGGTGCTGTTCTTTGCGTCCGATGAGAGCGCGTACATCACCGGCGCGGAACTCGCGATCGACGGCGGTATGCAGGCGGCGCTTTAGCGGGATAGCGCGCGAACGCGGGCCACCCGTGTAGACGCTGGGTGCCTTACACGTCGCAGCCTTCCACCGTTTCGGCGATGAGACCATCGACGACGCCGACGAGCGCTTCCGCCTGCGTCGCGCCCAGTGATTGCAGATGGCGATAGCGCGTCACCTGTCGGTCGGCGCTGGTGCCGCCGGTGGCGATGTTCAACGCGTGGCGCACCTCGCGTTCGCAGCCGAGCGCGGCGGCATCTTCGGCCAGCAAGCCGGTGAGCTCGGCGATCAGCGTGGCGAACGGCACGAGCTTGCCCTGGCCGAAATCGAACAGAGATTCGGTGACGCCATAACGCTGCGCGCGCCAGCGGTTTTCCTCGATCAGAAACGCGGGATATGAGCGCCATTTCTGATTGGCGCGGCGCAGGCGATACAACATCCGCAGCGTGCAGGCGTAGAGTGCGGCGATGCTGAGGGCGTCGTCCAGCCGCGTGCACACATCGGTGACGCGCATTTCCAGCGTCGGGAAACGGGCGGAGGGCCGCAGATCCCACCAGATCTTGGTCGCGTCCTCGATGACGCCGTTGCGCAGCAGCACATTGATGGTGCGCTCATATTCGGTGAAGCTTTCGAACCGTTGCGGCAGTCCGGTACGTGGCAGCTCATGGAACACCGCGAGGCGGTAGCTTTTGAGGCCGGTATCCTCGCCCTGCCAGAACGGCGATGAAGTAGACAGCATCAGGAAGTGGGGCAGGAAATATCGCACCTGATTCATCAGGTCGATGCGCATATCCGGGTCGTCGATGGCCACATGCACATGCATGCCGCAAATCGCCAAGCGCCGCCCGATGCCGCCGAAATCTTCCGCCAGCGCCTGATAGCGGGGTTTGGGGGTGGTCTCGAGACCGGAGCGATCGGCGAAGGGATGGGTAGAGGCGGCGATGGGGGCCATGCCGAAACGCGCAGCAATCCGCGCAATGGTGCCCCGCAACCGCGCCAACTCCTTCCGCGCCGCCGCGAAATCATTGTGAACGCTGGTCCCAACCTCGATCTGGGAGCGGAAAAACTCCGGGGCGACCTGTTTGCCCAGCTCCGCCTCGCTGATCCGCATCAGTTCTTCCGGGGCGGCTGCGAAGTGGCGCGATTCCAGGTCGACGAGGTGGTATTCTTCCTCGATCCCAAAGGTAAACGAAGGTGCCACGGTGCCCATGCAGTGCTCCTTGAACCTATGCGATCGGAGCATGGCCGGAATACTGGTCAGGCCGCCCGAGGTAGCTTATATGCTGCGACTACTGGCATAATGATTTAAAACCGATGCGCTTGCGTTACCGCGCTGGCGCGCCGAAGGAGTTTTGGAAATGGCGGCAAACTGGTCTCCGGACAGTTGGAGGAGCAAGCCGATCGTTCAGGTTCCGGATTACCCGGATCTGGCGGCTTTGGCTGATGTCGAGGCTAAGATTGCTTCTTTTCCGCCGCTGGTGTTCGCCGGTGAGGCAGACAAGCTGAAGCGTGCGCTGGGTGAAGTGGCCCAGGGCAAGGCCTTCCTGTTGCAGGGCGGCGACTGCGCTGAAAGCTTCGCTGAGCATGGCGCCAACCATATCCGCGAGCTGTTCCGCGTCTTCCTGCAGATGGCGGTGGTGCTGACCTATGCCGGCGGTGTGCCGGTGGTGAAGGTTGGGCGCATCGCGGGCCAGTTCGCCAAGCCGCGTTCCTCGTCCACCGAGACGCGTGACGGCGTGGAGCTGCCCAGCTATCGCGGCGACATCATCAACGGTGGCGGTTTCACCGAGGCCGAGCGCATCCCTGATCCGCAGCGCCAGCTTGAGGCCTATCGCCAGTCGGCAGCGACGCTGAACCTGCTGCGCGCGTTCTCCGAGGGTGGCTATGCCAGCCTCGACAACGTGCTGCGCTGGCTGCTCGACTTCGAGCACAAGAGCCCGTTCGGCCAGAAGTATCACGAGATGGGCGAGCAGATTCACACCGCGCTGCGGTTCATGGAATCGTGCGGCGTCACTCCGGAAACCGTGCCTGCGCTGGGTCGGACGGCATTCTACACCAGCCACGAGGCGCTGCTGCTCGGCTATGAGCAGGCGCTTGTGCGGCGGGACGAGGCTGGCGGCAGTCAGGCGCCCTATGCAACTTCGGGCCATATGCTCTGGATCGGCGACCGCACGCGGCAGCCCGATCACGCGCATATCGAGTTCTGTCGTGGCGTGCGCAATCCGATTGGCATCAAGGTCGGCCCGTCGCTGGATGCCGATGGCTTGCTGCGCCTGATCGACATTCTGAACCCGACCGACGAGCCGGGCCGCCTGACGCTGATCTGCCGCTTCGGCGCCGACAAGGTCGAGAAGCATCTGCCGGGTCTGATCCGTGCCGTGGAGCGCGATGGCCGCATCGTGCTGTGGTCGTGCGATCCGATGCACGGCAACACGATAAGCGCCACCAATGGCTTCAAGACGCGTCCGTTCGAGCGCATCCTGAAGGAAGCCGAGAGCTTCTTCGACATCCACCGCGCCGAGGGCACCTATGCCGGCGGCATCCATGTCGAGATGACCGGCTCACCGGTGACGGAATGCACGGGCGGCGCGGCGGCCAACATCTCCGAGGCGCAGCTGAAGGAGCGTTACGACACGCTCTGCGATCCGCGTCTCAATGCCGATCAGTCGCTGGAGCTGGCTTTCCTGATCGCCGAGCGGCTGAAGCAGGAGCGCGAAGAGGCTTTGCGCGCGCCTGAGCCGCTGGTCGCGCTGGGCTGAGCTACTACGCGTGCGCGGCGGGAGTAGCCCCCGTCGCGGTGAAGAAAATGCGATGCAACGGCCGGTGGGGAAACTCACCGGCCGTTTTCGTTTTTCACATTGAAGCGGAGGCTGGGCGCGCGCCGCGCTTTACCTAAGCGGCGCGGAACAGGCGCACGGCTTCATCGCACTCGAAGATGTACAGCAGCGTGCGCAGCGCTTGACCGCGTGGTGTCGCCAGCATTGGATCGGCGGCTAACAGCATGCGGGCGTCATCGCGCGCGGCTTCCAGCAGATCGGCAAAGCCCGGCACCTCTGCAACGCGGAAACCGGGCGTGCCGCTCTGGCGTGCGCCCAGCACCTCGCCGCCGCCGCGCAGCTCCAGATCCTTCTCGGCGATGAGGAAGCCGTCTTCGGTTTCTTCCATCATCTCCAGCCTTGCGCGCGCGGTCTCGCCCAGCGGCGCCTTGTACAGCAGCATGCAGAAGCTTTCACGCTGACCGCGCCCGACGCGACCGCGCAACTGATGCAACTGCGCCAGACCGAAACGCTCGGCGTGCTCGATCACCATGATGTTGGCGTTGGGCACGTTGACGCCAACTTCGATCACCGTGGTGGCGACGAGAATTTTTAGCTGGCCGTCGGCGAACGCAGCCATAGCTGCGTCCTTCGCCGTGGCGGCCATTGCGCCGTGCAACAGGCCGACATTCTCCGCGCCAAATATCTGCGCTAGATGCGCGTGGCGTTCTTCCGCAGCGGCAAGATCGGAAACGTCGGACGATTCAATCAGCGGGCAGACCCAATAAACCTGCGCACCCTCGGCCAGCTGTGAGCGTAAGCGCTCTATCAGCTTTTCCATCGAATCCGTCGGCAGCTTGCGCGTCACGATTGGTTTGCGGCCCGGCGGCTTTTCCGTCAGACGCGATACATCGAGATCGCCGTAGTGGGTCATCACCAGCGTGCGCGGAATAGGCGTTGCGGTCATCACCAGCACGTCGGTGCCCTTGGCGCCGCCCTTCGACTGCAGCGACAGACGCTGATGCACGCCGAAACGGTGTTGCTCGTCGATAACCGCGAAGGCGAGGTCGTGGAACAGAACGTCGGGCTGGAACAGCGCGTGCGTGCCGATGATGATGTCGATCTCGCCCGACGCCAGCCGCTTCAGAATTTCGGTGCGGATGCGGCCCTTTTCGCGCCCCGTCAGCAGACCGATGCGCAACCCGGCCTGCTCCGCCAGCGGCGCCATGGTTTCCAGATGCTGACGCGCGAGCACTTCCGTTGGCGCCATCAACGCCGCCTGCGCACCCGATTCCACCGCGATCGCCATCGCCATCAGCGCGACAACGGTTTTGCCCGAGCCAACGTCGCCCTGTAGCAGGCGCAGCATGCGGCGCGGCGCGGCCATGTCGGCCTCAATCTCGCGCAGGGCATCGCGTTGCGAGTTGGTGAGCTTGAAGGGCAGGGCGGCGCTTAGGCGCGTGCGCACGCTGCCATCGCCGGTGACGCTGCGGCCGGGGCGGTTCTTGAAGTTCTGCCGTACCAGCGCCAGCGCAATCTGCCCTGCCAGCAGCTCATCATAGGCGAGGCGCTGACACGGTGGGCCGGAAGCGGAAATGTCTTCGGCGTCCACGGGCCGGTGCAGCCGTTGCAGTGCCTCATCGAACGTCGGCCAGGCGCGCTTTGCCAGCCATGTCGGCTCCTGCCATTCCGGCACTGGCGCAAGCTTGTCGACAGCCTGCCGCGCGGCCTTCTGCACGATCTTGCCGGAAAGGCCCGCCGTCAGCGGATACACCGGCTCCAGCAACGGCAGATCATCGCGCGCTTCCGGCGGCACGATGTAATCGGGATGCGTCATCTGCAGCTTGTCGGTGTAGCGCTCCACACGACCGGAAACATAACGCTCCTCGCCGACGGGAAGCTGCCGCTCGATGAACTTGCGCTCGGCATGGAAGAAAATCAGATCCAGTTTGCCGGTGTCATCTTCAACGCGCACCCGGTACGGCGCGCGGGATTTGCCCCGCGGCGGCGCGGCATGCTTCAGCACCCGCACTTTCAGCGTGGCGATGCTGCCGGGAACGGCGTCGGCGATGGAGGGCTCGGCGCGGCGATCGACGACGCCGGTCGGCAGATGCCACAGCAAATCCATCACCCGCGGCTCGGTAATGCCTGCCGGCAGGTTGACGCACTTCTTCATAAGCAGAAGCAGGCGCGGCCCGATCCCGGAAAGGGATTGCAGCGAAGCGAACAGGGGCGTCAACTCATGGGGCCGCATGTTGGCCAGCGCCTCAACGAAAACCGACAGAAATGCCAAAGCGCCGCAGCGGACAGCGCAGTGCGGTTCCGCGCGCCCTTTGCGCAATGGAAAACGGGCGTTATATCAACGCCCGAGGCCGTTGCGAGGGTGGCGGCCGCTCAGCGCGGCGTCAAGCCTTGCGCGCCGGTTATCCAAGAAAGCGGTTGTTCATGCACGACGATCTTCAAATCCGCCGCCGCCGTGCTGCTTATCGGGCTGCGCACCGGGGCACCAAGGAGATGGACATCGTGCTGGGGCGCTATGCTGATGCGCACATTGAAAGCATGACGGCCGAAGCGTTGACGCTGTTCGAAGAACTGCTGGCTGAGGCCGATCCGGTCATCACGCGCTGGTTTACAGCCGGAACGGATGGCGAGGAAGCCGGGCAATTGACGGGGCTTGTCGCGGACCTGCGCGCCTTTCACGGACTGGAGCACGGCGTCTCCGGTGTATTTCTGGAGACGAGATGACGACGGCCGGAGCCAATAAAGGCGCAATGAAGGGCGACCACAACGCACGCATTATCGCGGGCGTGCCCGAGGGGCTGGACGCGCTTGTGCTGGCGCAGTTGATCAACGAGGCAGCTGCAGAAACAGCGCCCGGCACGCTGCTGCACATCGCGCGCGATGACCGCCGGGTTGAGGCGCTGGAGCAGGGGCTCGCGTTCTTCGCGCCGCAGGTGCGCGTGCTGCCGTTCCCGGCGTGGGACACGGTGCCGTATGACCGCATCGGTCCGCGACCTGATGTTGTTGCGCAGCGCATGGCGACGCTGGCCAAGCTGGCGCTGGGCGGACGCAAGCATCCAACCGTAATCCTGACGACGGTGAATGCCGTACTGCAGCGCATCCCGACGCGCAGTTTCATGAAGCGCACCGTCAAGGCGCTGGCGCCGGGGCAGCGGGTCGACATGGCCCGGCTGATGAAGCGACTGGCGCTGATGGGCTACACGCGCTCGGGCACTGTGATGGAGCCGGGCGAATATGCAGTGCGCGGCGGCATCCTCGACATCTATCCGCCGGGGCGCGCGCAGCCGGTGCGCCTCGACTTTTTCGGCGACACGCTGGAAACCATCAAGGCGTTCGACGTACAGACGCAGCGCTCGCAGAAGGCGGTGCAGAAGTTCGCGTTGATGCCGGTGAGCGAAGTTGAATTCGGCTCCGATGCCGAAAAGCTTTTTCGCGCCCGCTACGTTGAGCTGTTCGGCGGCGCGACGGGTGATGATCCGCTGTATGAGGCTGTCAGCTCCGGCCATCGCTATCCCGGACAGGAGCACTGGCTGCCGCTGTTCCACGATGAGCTTGAGACGCTGTTCGATTATCTGCCGGGTGTTGCGATCAGCTTCGATCATCGTTCCGACGAAACCATCAAGAGCCGCCTCGATCAGATTTCAGAGCACTACGACGCCCGCCTTGAGGCGCTGGAGGAAGCCAAGTTCGGCGGCCCGCCCTACAAGCCCGTGCCGCCGGATCGGATGTTTCTCAATCAGGCGGAATTCGAAACGCTGCTGACGCGCCATCGCACCAATCATCTGACGCCATTTGAGGCGGGTGAAGCTCCGCATGTGCGTTCGTGGCGCGGCCGTGGCGGGCGTACGTTCACCGCTGAACGCGCGCAGGGCGATGTCAACGTGTTCGATTCCGTTGTCGGTCACATCCGCCGGCTGCAGGACGATCAGCGTCGCATCATTCTGACGACGTGGACGCCGGGCGCGCGCGAGCGGCTGGCCAGCCTGTTGGGCGATCACGGCCTCAAGGACATTGCGCGCGTTGAATCCTATGCCGAAGCGCTTGCGTTGCCGGGCAAGCAGGTGAGCATCGGCGTGCTCGGCATGGAGCAGGGCTTCGAAACGCCGGAGCTGGTGGTCATCGGCGAGCAGGACATTCTCGGCGACCGGCTTGTGCGCCCGCGCCGCAAGAAGCGTTCCGCTGTTGATGTGTTGACGGAAGCAACAAGCCTTTCCGTCGGCGATCTCGTCGTGCACTCCGATCACGGCATCGGTCGCTTCTGCGGACTGAAAACCATCGAGGTGCTGGGCGCGGCGCACGACTGCCTTGAGCTGCACTACGCGGGTGGCGACAAGCTGTTCCTGCCGGTTGAAAACATCGAGCTTTTGTCCCGTTACGGCGCCGATGAATCCGACGCACAACTCGATAAGCTCGGCGGTGTCGGCTGGCAGTCGCGCAAGGCCAAGCTGAAGAAGCGGTTGCTTGAGATCGCCTCCGAGCTGATCAAGCTTGCAGCGCTACGCCAGCTGAAGGAAGCACCAGCTATCACGGTCCAGGAAGGTCCGTACGAGGAGTTCGTCGCACGCTTCCCGTATGAGGAAACCGAAGATCAGGGCGCCAGCATCGAAGCGGTGCTGGAGGATCTCGGCGCCGGGCGGCCGATGGATCGGCTCGTTTGCGGTGACGTCGGTTTCGGCAAGACGGAAGTCGCGTTGCGCGCTGCATTCGCCGGCGCGATGGGCGGGCTGCAGGTTGCCGTCGTCGTGCCGACAACGCTGCTGGCGCGTCAGCACTTCAAGACCTTCACCGAGCGTTTCCGTGGCTTGCCGATCAACGTTGCGCAGGCTTCGCGTATGGTCGGCTCCAAGGAACTTGCCGAGGTGAAGGAGGGCGTGAAAAACGGCACCGTCGATATCGTTGTTGGCACGCACGCGCTGCTGGGCAAGACCATCGATTTCAAGCGCCTCGGTCTGCTGATCATCGACGAGGAGCAGCACTTCGGCGTTGGCCACAAGGAACGGCTGAAGAAGATGAAGGAGGACGTGCACGTCCTCACGCTGTCGGCGACGCCTATTCCACGTACGCTGCAATTGGCGCTGACGGGCGTGCGCGAACTTTCGCTCATCACCACACCGCCGGTCGACCGCCTCGCGGTGCGCACGTACATCTCGCCATTCGATCCGATGATCATCCGAGACGCGCTGCTGCGCGAACGCTATCGCGGCGGTCAGAGCTTCTACGTTGCGCCGCGCATTTCTGATCTGGATGAGATCGCCGACTTCCTGCGCGAGGCGGTGCCGGAGCTGACATTCGCGCGCGCCACCGGTCAGCTTGCGCCGGGCGAGCTGGAAGATGTGATGACGGCATTCTACGACGGCAAATATGACGTGTTGCTGTCTACCGCCATCGTTGAATCGGGTCTCGATCTGCCGAACGCCAACACGCTGATCGTACACCGCGCCGACATGTTTGGCCTCGCGCAGCTCTATCAGTTGCGTGGCCGCGTTGGCCGTTCGAAGACGCGTGCGTATGCCTACTTCACGACGCCGATCGGCAAGGCGCTGACAGAAGGCGCCGATAAGCGCCTGAAGGTGCTGCAATCGCTGGATACGCTGGGCGCGGGATTCTCGCTGGCGTCGCACGATCTCGACATCCGCGGTTCCGGCAATCTGCTGGGCGAGGAGCAATCTGGCCACATCCGCGAGGTTGGCTTCGAGCTCTATCAGTCGATGCTGGAAGAGGCCGTCGCCTCGATGAAGGAAGGCGACATTGAAGGCACCAACACACGCGACCAGTGGAGCCCGCAGATTTCACTCGGCACGTCGGTGCTCATCCCGGAAAGCTACGTCGCCGACCTGCAACTTCGTCTTGGTCTCTATCGCCGTCTGTCGACGCTGGAGACGCGCGAGGAGATCGACAACTTTGCGTCCGAGCTGGTCGATCGCTTCGGTCCGTTGCCGGAGGAAGTGGAGCATCTGCTCGACGTGATGGAGATCAAGGGGCTGTGCCGTCAGGCAGGCGTTTCGCAGGTGGATGCGGGGCCGCGCGGAGCGGTGGTCGCGTTCCACAAGAATGCGTTCGCCAATCCGGAAGGGCTGGTTGCATTCGTGCAGGCATCGCGCGGCATGGTGAAGGTGCAGCCGGATCAGAAGCTGGTGTTCCGTGCCGGATGGGATCTGCCGAACGAGCGCTTGAAGGGCGTGCGTGGTTTCATCGGCCAGCTTGCAGACGTTGCCGCTCGGGCGAAGAAAGCCGCTTAACGCGGCGGCAACCGTGCGACCTCAGAAAACAAAAGCGCGCAGATTTGATCTGCGCGCTCATAACTCCCGGTCGTCATGCAGTTTGCAGACGTCTGCGATCAGGTCGTCTTGCGCTTGTTGAAGTAGGCGCGCGGGCCCGGCGAACGGCGCGAGCGCTGCTCCGGTGACATCGCTTCCATCAACTTGATCGCCTGCGTGAAGATGATCGGGAACACCACGATCAGGAACAGCCCGATCAGCATCAGGTCGCGCATGTCGGCCTGATAGCCACGATAGAGCACCAGCAGCCCCGAGCCGATGCCCGCCGCCGTCAGCAGCGTGATGAGAACGGCTTCAAGGTGGTGCGAGATCACATACCAGAGCCCGACGACCGCCAGCACCGCCGTGATGCCGATGGCTGTCAGCACACCGGGATGCGCGGCAAGATATTGCGTGAGTTCGTCGAACATGATCGCCTCCTTGCATGCCGCCAACGCGGCGGCGAACAGCAACGAGAGCTGATACCACTTTCAGCCCGGCTGTGCGTGACGGTCGGGCAGAATGGTAGCGCTGCGCGGCGCACAGGACACAGATCGGCGGTCAGCTTGTGGATAACTCGGGATGACGCAACGCCTTACGCATCACCTTGCCGTTTGCTGTGCGAGGTAGCGCGTCGATGAACACAATCGAGCGCGGCCGCTTGTATCCAGCCAGGCGTTCGGCAGCGAAGGTTTCGATGTCGGACGCTTCAACGCTCGCACCGGGCTGACGCACGATGAATGCCGCGATGATGCTGACGTCGGCGCGCACGCGTACTTCCGCGCACGCCACCTCGGCAACAGCGGGATGTTCCGCAATCGCGGCTTCCACTTCCAGCGGCGACACGCGATAGCCGAGCGCCTTCATCAGATCGTTGGCGCGGCCGTGATGGAACACATATCCGTCGGCGTCGATGCGGGCGAGGTCACCGCCGATAAACCATTCGCCGCGCATCACGGCAGCTTCTTCGTCAGGCCGGTTCCAGTAGCCAAGCATCAAGCCTGGATCGGAGCGGTGCACGGCCAGCAAACCTTCCTCACCTGCGGGCAATGGTTCATCGCCGCCATCAACCGGCAGCACGGCGATGCGACGGCCGGGCTGTGCCTGGCCAACAGCACCTGCACACCGAACCATCTCCGGCCCGGTTGAAATGTAGGTCGAGATTTCACTCATGCCGAGCGCCTCGTAAATCGGGCGTCCGGTGCGCGCTTCCCATTCCTCGAACAGGCCAGGCGGCGGACTTTCCCCGGCCATCAGGCCGTGACGCAGCGCGCCCAGATCGTCACGCGTCGGCTGCGCATATTTGAGGATCTGCCGAAACACACCGGGCACGCCCGCGAACAGCGTGGCGCCAGTCTGCCGGATCAGTTGCGGCCAGACGGTGGGATCCTTCTCGCCCGTGAAGATGATCGATGTCGCGCCGTTGGCCCACGGATCGGTGAGGCCGGTGCCGAGTGTGAAGGTCCAGTTGAACGCTCCGGCATGCAGCATGCGGTCACCCGGGCCGATGCCGTACCAGCCGCGATACATCGGACTACGACCGAAAGCGGCGCGCTGTGCGTGCAGCACACCCTTGGGCGACGCAGTGGTGCCCGAAGTGTAGATCAGGAATGCAGGATCGTCGGCGGCGGTGTCGGCATAGTCCGCGCGCGGTGCTTCACGCATCATGCGCTCGACGGTAGCGGCGTCCAGCACCATCATACCGCCCGGCAACGCGCCCATCTCCATGCCAGCGCCGCTGCCAAGAGCAACGGCCTGCGCGCCGCTGTCCTCAAGCATAAAGCGCGCTTCGGTGGCGGTGAGCTGCGTTGACGTTGGCAGCGGGACATAGCCGCCCGCTATCGCGCCGAAGAACAGCAGCGCATAAGTGCTGGTGTTTTCCAGCCGGATGAGAATGCGTGCGCCGGGTTTCAGTCCGGTTGCCTGCAATCCGCCGGCGATGCGCAACACCGCGTCTTCGATCGCAGCGAACGTCCATGCTTCGGAGGGCGCCGATCCGCTGGCGTCGTCATAGACCAGCAGCGCCGGTGCATCGGGGCGCGCAGCGGCGGCACGGCCGATGGCGTAAGCGGCCATGTTGAAGCGTGCAGGGAGAGAGGTGACAGGCGTGAGCAGGTTCATCATGGTTTGTCGGCGGTCCACCATGTATCGACGTTGGAGCCGAACAGAGGTGTCTTTTCTGGATGCTTCAGGCGGGTCCAATAGGCGACCCACTGCTTGGGTATGTAGAACAGCGGAATGACGTAGTCACCGGAAAGCAGCACGCGGTCGAGGGCCCGCACGGCGGACACAAAGTTCTGTTCGTCCTTTGCGGCCAGCATCGCGCCGATCATCGCATCGACGGCTTCATTCTCAACGCCAGCGAAGTTGAATGTGCCGGGAGTCTTGGCTGCATTCGCCGACCATCGGAACAACTGTTCGTTGCCGGGAGAAAGCGACGAGATCCAGGTGTTTTGCATCATGTCGTAGTCGTAGTTTGTCAGCCGCTGCTGATACTGCGCGCTATCGACAACCCGCACCCTGGCATCGATGCCGAGACGCTCGACATCGCGCACGAACGATAGCAGCAGGCCTTCCTGCGTGGTCGATGCGGCCAGAATTTCAAAGCTGAGCTGACGACCTGTTTTTGCATGCACGAGCTTGCCGCCACGCAATTCGTAGCCCGCTTGCTGCAGCAGATGGAATGCGCGCTCCTGATTGTCGCGACTGCGGCCCGAGCCATCGGTGGTCGGGAAGCGATAGGTGCCCGCCATGATGTCTGGCTTCACGGCATCGGGGTAGGGCGCCAGCAATTCGCGTTCGCGCTCGTCGGCGGGAACACCCGTCGATGCCAGCGTGGAACGTTCGAAATAGCTTTGCGTGCGGCTGTAAAGGCCGGAATAGAGCGTGCGATTGATCCATTCGAAGTCGAACAGCAGGATCAGGGCTTCGCGCACCTTCGGATCGGCGAACACGGGACGGCGGGTATTGAACACCAGCGCGGTCATGCCTGCTGGCAGACCGATTTCGAACTGGCCCTTGATGACGCGGCCGTCACGGGCGGCGGGAAATTCATAGCCGTTGGCCCAGCGGCGTGGATCATCCTCCGGCCAGCGGTCGGTTTGTCCTGACTTGAAGGCGTCGAACAGCACCGAACCATCACGGAAGTAGTCGAAGCGGATCTCATCGAAGTTGAAGCGGCCGCGATTGACGGGCAGGTCACGGCCCCAATAGTTGGGATCGCGCACATATGTCAGCGCCCGGCCGGCATCGACGCGGCCGATACGGTAGGGGCCTGACCCGATCGGCGGCGTAAGCGACGTGTGATCGAAGGTTGCCCGGTCGATGGCGTGTTTGGGCAGCACCGGCATCAGCCCCAGGATGAACGGGATTTCGCGGTCGCCGCTGTCGTCAAAGGTGAAACGCACGCCGTGATCGCCCAGGCGCTCGGCCTTTGTCACCTTCTCGAAGTAGGTGCGGTAATTCGGGCGGCCCTTCTCCATCAGAATTTCGTAGGAAAAAATGATGTCATCGGCGGTGATTGGGGTGCCGTCGGAAAAGCGCGCCTTGGGATTGAGATGAAATGTGATCGAGGAGCGATCCTCCGGCATCTCCACCGTTTCAGCGATCAGCCCATAGAGGGTGAACGGTTCGTCGAGGCCGCGGGCCATCAGGCTCTCGATCGTGAAATCGCGGATACCGACCGCGGGCACGCCCCGGACAATCAGCGGGTTCAGGCTGTCGAAGGAGCCGTAGGCGCCCAGCACGAGGCGTCCGCCCTTCGGGGCGTCAGGCTCAGCATAGGAGAAGTGCGAAAAACCGGCAGGCTGCTTGGGCTCACCGTGCAGGGCAATGCCGTGCATGGCTTTGGGAACAGTTGCGGACGGATCAGCTTCCGATCCCTGCGCGCTGGCAGGCGGAGCGAACGCCAGCAAAAAAAGCAGAGCCGCACAGGCCAATCGGGCGGCGATTGCAGGCAGGCCCAGCATGTGGCTGTGTTGCCGACAAAGCATGTGGACAGGCTGGCGAAGTATCACCTGATTGCCGTACTTGGCCGCTATGGCTGTCAAATGTTGAGGCATATGACGCCTCTTATCACAGGAAATATGTTCCGCCATGGCGCGTGCCGATTTCCCGCACAGACACTCCCGCGTTGCGTGTTTGCCACGATCGATTGTGTGGTTATCATGAATGTGAGAATGCTAAAAACTACGGCCACGGGATTGCCGCATTCGGGGCATTACTGCCGGTCAGTGGGCGCCGAGGGGCGTCATAAGGGCGCGCATTTTTTGTTCGCCCGGCGAGGGGCGAGCTGGACGGGCCAGCTCACTAAGAAAGGTTTGTATTCCATGACAAATTCCGTTGCGCACCTCCTGGTAAAGGGGCGGAGCGGCCGCGGGGTGGCCGCCGTGTGCGCTGCTCTTGGGCTGGCCGCCATGGTTTCTGCGGTGCCTGCCCTTGCGCAGGATGCAAAGAAGGCAGCGCCCGCCAAAGCCGCTCCCGCCGCCAAGGCTCCGGCCAAGGGCGCCGCTGCCGCTGGTGATCAGAAGAGCAGCGCCTGGGTCAAGCTTTGCGAGAAGGCGCCGTTCAACACCAAGGACAAGGACGGCAAGGAAGTTAAGAGCGAAAAGAACATCTGCCTGACGCATCACGAGCGTCTGGATGGCAACACCGGCATGGTCATGGTGTCGGCGGCTATCCGTGAGGTGGAAGGCGCTCCCAAGAAGAGCATGATGGTCATGGTGCCGCTTGGTATGGCTCTGCCGCCTGGGCTGCGCGCTGCGGTCTATTCCAAGGAACAGTGGGACAAAGCCGCGAAGAACGAGAAGATCGACGAGAACGCGCTGAAGCCGATCTCGCTGACCTACTCGCTGTGCCATGCCGCTGGCTGCACCGCCGAGATCGAAGCCACGCCGGACCTCATCGAGCAGATGAAGAAGGGCGGCGGCATCATGGTCATCGCCATGAATGCAGGCGCTCAGCCGATTGGCTTCCCGGTGCCGCTTGATGGCTTCACCGAGGCCTATGCCGGCAAGCCGATCGACAACGAAGAATATGCCAAGGCTCGTGGTCAGCTGATGGCGCAGATTCGTGAACGTCAGCAGGCTGCGCTTGAGAAGTACAAGGCCGAGCAGATGAAGAACCTGCCGCCGCCGCCGGATGGTGCTCCCGCCGCCGCCGCTGCACCGGCTGCCAAGAAGTAATTCTTCTGCTGTGATTTTTTGAGTTGTTGGCCGCTCGGCGATTGTATCGCCGGGCGGTTTTTCGTTGCGGATCGGCAGTGGGCGAAGCGCAATGATGAATCGTCAGGTGCGATCGAGATTGGCAAGTCGGCGGACGTGATGCAGCCAAGCCCGCCCTTGGCCTGCCGGGGAGCTGGTGCCGCAGTTGTGAGATTGGCCGGCTAATCCGCAGGGGCAGGTCGCTCGTGCGTTTAGTTTGGACACAGGCGCTGAGCTGAGCACCACCAGTCAATCGCAGCCATGCGCGCGTGGCGTGCGCGGCGCATACTGTTCGTGGCGGCGGCAACGGCGGACGGAAGATACAACCTTCCATCCGCGCGTCGTATGAACGGCGGAGACGCGCCGCTCCGATCCTCAGCCTGCCAATTAGGCCTGAACGGCTGCCATATAGCCCGGCAGCCAGGATTCGTTGACCGTGCGCAGATCGGCCAGCGATAGGGTCGTCTCGCCCTTGAGGCTGATGGCATCGCCACCGGTGCGGGCGACGATACGGGCGGGCAGGGCCAGCAGGCGCGCGCGCTCCAGCACTTCCTCGGCCTGCATCGGATCGACCGCCAGCACATAGCGGCCCTGATCCTCACCGAACCAGATTGCATAACCGGGCAGGCGGCCCTCATAGGCGAACAGCTCGGCGCCGATGTTGCCCGCCAGCGCCATTTCCGCGACAGCGACGATGAGGCCGCCGTCGGAAATGTCGTGCACGGTATCAACCTTGCCTTCGCGGATCAGCGTGCGGACGAGACGGCCGGCCTTGATTTCGTCGGCCAGATCAACCGGCGGCGGCGCGCCTTCCAGCTTGCCGGTCGCGTGCTGCTGATAGAGCGACTGGCCGAGGTGTCCGGCTTCGCGGCCGATGACGATCAGCAGGTCGTTTTCACGCTTCAGCGCGATGTCGGCCATGCGCGAAACATCTGGAACAACGCCGACGCCACCGATGGCGGGCGTCGGTGGAATGCCCACGCCGTTGGTCTCGTTGTAGAGCGAGACGTTGCCGGAAACGACCGGGTAATCCAGCACGCGGCAGGCCTCGCCCATGCCCTTCACCGAGCCGACGAACTGGCCCATCACTTCAGGGCGCTCGGGGTTGGCGAAGTTCATGTTGTCGGTGATCGCAAGCGGGTCGGCGCCGACGGCGGTGAGGTTGCGCCAGGTCTCGACAACGGCCTGCTTGGTGCCCATCTCCGGATCGGCGGTCACATAACGGGGCGTGACATCGCAAGTGACCGCAATGCCCTTCTGCGTGCCGTGGACGCGCACAACAGCGGCGTCGCCACCGGGGCGCTGCACCGTGTCGCCCATCACCATGTGATCGTACTGCTCCCATACCCAGCGGCGCGAGGCGAGGGCGGGGCCGCCCATCATGGTTTTCAGCGTGTCGAGGATGGCGTTGGGCGCGGGCACCCATTCCGGCAGAATGAGCTTCGGCACCTGAGTTGGGAACCACGGGCGCTCATAGATCGGCGCCGAGTTGGCAAGCGTCGTGACGGGAATGTCGGCTTCGACATTGCCCTTGTGCGTGACGATGAGACGGCCGGTGTCGGTGGTTTCGCCGACAACAGCGAAATCCAGTTCCCACTTGCGGAACACCGCTTCGGCTTCAGCTTCGGAGCCCGGCTTCAGCACCATGAGCATGCGCTCCTGGCTTTCCGACAGCATCATCTCATAGGCCGTCATGCCGGTTTCGCGCTGGGGCACGTGGTCGAGGTTCAGCGTGAAGCCCACGCCGCCCTTGTCGGCCATTTCGCACGATGAGGATGTGAGGCCAGCAGCGCCCATATCCTGAATGGCGATGATGCAGTCCTTCTCCATCAGTTCGAGGCACGCCTCTATCAGAAGCTTCTCAGTGAATGGATCGCCGACCTGCACCGTGGGGCGCTTTTCGTCCGACTTGTCGTCGAACTCCGCCGAGGCCATCGTCGCGCCGTGGATGCCGTCACGGCCGGTCTTCGAGCCGACATAGACCACCGGCAATCCGACGCCCTTGGCGGCGGAGTAGAAGATCTTGTCGGTGCGTGCGAGGCCAACGCACATGGCGTTGACGAGAATGTTGTTGTTGTAGCCAGCGTCGAAGTTCACCTCGCCGCCAACGGTCGGAACGCCGACGCAATTGCCATAGCCGCCGATACCCGACACGACGCCATCGACGAGGTGACGGGTCTTCGCATGCTCCGGCGCGCCGAAGCGCAGCGCGTTGAGGTTGGCAACCGGGCGCGCGCCCATGGTGAACACGTCGCGCATGATGCCGCCGACGCCAGTCGCCGCGCCCTGATAGGGTTCGATGTAGCTGGGATGGTTGTGGCTCTCCATCTTGAAGACCACCGCATCGCCATCTCCCAGATCGACAACGCCTGCGTTCTCGCCCGGCCCCTGGATGACCTGCTTGCCCGTTGTCGGCAGCGTCTTCAGCCACACGCGGGATGACTTATAGGAGCAGTGCTCTGACCACATGACCGAGAAGATGCCGAGCTCAGTGAAGCTTGGCTCGCGGCCCAGGATCTTCAAAAGGCGCTGGTATTCGGACGGGCTCAGCCCGTGCTCAGCGACGATTTCCGGTGTGATCTGAAAGGGGGTGTCGGACATGCTTGGCTTTGGCATCCATGCGTGCGGGAGAAAAGCCCGCTATCTGGTGGCGAACTGGTTGCGCTTATAGCTGCCGTCAGCGGAATTGTCGCCCCGGATGCGGCTTCGTGCGCACCTCAGCGGCCAGCGCCTGTTGATGGCAGTGCAACGCAGCCCAACCGGCTGTATGGCGTGTTGGGTGTTGCCGCTTTAGCCGGAGCATGGGTGGCCAAATGCTGGCGCTGTCGGCGCGGCGATTCCAGCTTCCTGGTGTGCCTGTGACGCGGGCTGGCAGCCATGCGCTGGGCGGGCGCGTGCGCGTTGGCTATGGCACGCGGTCGCGGTGCCCTGCGGCTGGACGGCACAAGGCGCGCTTCCGCCTCACCCGCAACGGATACCGGCTTTGTCGCGCCGTACCGCTGTAAAAAACACTTTAAATAACAACGTGTTATTTGGATCGCTCAGCGGTTTCAGTTCGGCGGCGACGCCTTCGCGAATGAAGCCCCGCTCGGGTAGGGGTGTACCTGTCCTGCGGCCGGACGGCGCTGCACAATACGCACTACTGCGATGCAGCATTCTGCGTTTTCGGTTCTGGTTCCGAAGCTTAGTCTTTCCCTCAGTCGATCGGCGCCGTTCCCCCAGTAGGCCGCGACACCCCTCATGCAGAGAAGACCTGGCCCATGCCCGGGACCAAGACAGCCATGATGATTGCAGCCATCCTTGCCGGTGTTTTCGGCATTGGAGCGCGCAAAAGCGCCGTCGAACTCTCGGAGGTGCCGACTGTGCCGCAGAACAGCGGCAGCCGCACCAAGGCCGCTTCCGGCCCCGGCCTGATCTAATCCGATCTTATTGGGAAGCGCGGCGGCCCAACCGTGAGCGCTTCGGACCCTATCAGCCCGAAGCGTGAATCATCGGTCGATCATCAGCGTAATCAGACCATCGGCTCGACGGCGGCGAGCAGGGCGCTTTCAAACATGCGCCGACCACCCGTGCCACCGAGCGCGCGCTCGAACAGGCGCTCGGGATGGGGCATCAGGCCGACCACGCGCCCCGAGGCATCGCAGATGCCGGCGATATTGCGCTGGGCACCGTTGGGATTGCCCGCTTCATTGGCTTCGCCGTTCTCGTCGCAATAGCGGAACACCACGCGGCCTTCGCCTTCAAGCCGGTCAAGCGTGTCGGCATCGGCAAAATAGTTGCCTTCGGCATGTGCCACCGGCATGCGTACAATTTCGCCCTTGCGATAGCAGCGGGTGAAAAATGAGCTGTCGTTATCGACGCGCAGGGTGACGTCGCGGCAGATGAATTTGAGCGACGCGTTGCGCATCAGCACGCCCGGCAGCAGGCCGGATTCGCACAGCACCTGGAAGCCATTGCAGATGCCGAGTACCGGTGTGCCAGCCTTTGCCTTGGCGATCACGTCGCGCATGATCGGCGAGTGGGCCGCCATGGCGCCGCAGCGCAGATAGTCGCCATAGGAGAAGCCGCCGGGCAGCACAATGAGGTCCGACGCAGGCACCGAAGCGTCGCCGTGCCAGACCATGTTGACCGGAAATCCGGTGATCTTCTCCAGCGCAACCTTCACGTCGCGGTCGCAGTTCGAGCCGGGGAAGACAATGACGGAGGCGCGCAACATCGGGGCTTCAACTCCTGTTCGTGCGGCACCGGAACGTCCGGTTCATGGTGCCATAAGCGGCATCGGGTCCGGGGTTCCGGATATATGGTGATCGGCGTTCGGGGCACGAAGCGCGATCTATAGCAGCCGCTAGTGCGGCGACTGAAGCGGTGATCGCTGACTATTACGCTTCTCAACCTCGTCACGCGATGCGTCGGTTAGCGCCTTGTCGCCCGCTTTCATCTCGGCGGCAAGAGCGGCAGTCTTGTCAGCGCCGCTGTAACCACAGACCTTGCTGTCAGCGGTCCAGACGCCGGTCACCTGCAGGCGCAGCGTCCGCAGGGTCACGGCCGGGTGCGCCGGATGCCAGGGCGTGGTGAAACCGAGTTCAGCGCGCCAGGGCGGCGTTTGTCCGGCGGGCGAATTGATGCGCACGACCTCGAAGCCATCTTCTTCGGCCGAGCCAGCAGCACCAGCAATATTGAAGGCGGCGATGCGCAGCGTGTCAAAACCGCTGGCGCAGTCAATCTGAGGTGGCTTCGAAGCATCCTGCGCAACGGCGCCGCCGGTATCAGGCAGCGCTGCGAGGAAGAGGGCGGCAACGGAGGCGGCGCCAGATTGCATTGCTGCCATCCAGGGCGATCGCATCATTGTCAGGGCGCCAGTTCGTAAGCGTAATTTTCAATGACGGAGTTGGCGAGCAGGTCACGGCACATGCGCTCGACCGTTTCGCGCGCCTGCTCTTCGCTGGTGTTGGCAAGCTGTACTTCGATGTACTTGCCCTGCCGCACATCATCGACGCCGGTGATGCCGAGCGCAGAGAGCGCATTCTGGATCGCTTTGCCCTGCGGATCGAGGACACCGTTTTTCAGAGTAATGCGAATGCGAGCTTTCATAACCGTCCCGGGCAAATAGTGGTGGTGACACGCGCTTGAGGCCGCATGCATCGGGTGGAAGAGGGGAGCGAGCGCCCCGTAGAGCCGTTCGCTACACCCTATTTACCGTAAGCACAAACGATCAGTTTGGCTTGCCGTTGGCCGACGGGTTCGAGGCCACGAGCACGGGACCAAGACCCTTTACCGGGCGGTTGTCGGTGAACACGCCGAGGCGGCGGGCAACTTCCTGATAGGCTTCCAGCAGGCCGCCAAGATCGCGACGGAAGCGATCCTTGTCGAGCTTGTTGGACGTGGCGATGTCCCACAGGCGACAACAGTCGGGGCTGATCTCGTCGGCGAGCACGATCCGCATCTGGTCGTTTTCCCACAGGCGTCCGAACTCGACCTTGAAGTCGACGAGGCGGATGCCGATGCCGAGGAACAGACCGACGAGGAAGTCGTTGATGCGCAGCGCGAGCTGCATGATCTCGTCGATTTCCTGCGGAGCAGCCCAGCCGAATGCTGTGATGTGCTCTTCGGAAACCATCGGATCGCCGAGCGCGTCGTCCTTGTAGTAGAACTCGATGATCGAACGCGGCAGCTGCGTGCCTTCCTCAAGGCCGAGGCGCGTTGCAAGCGAACCTGCTGCAACGTTGCGTACGACGACCTCAAGCGGAACGATCTCGACTTCGCGGATCAACTGCTCGCGCATGTTCAGACGGCGCATAAAATGCGTCGGCACACCGATCTCTCCCAGACGCAGGAAGATGTATTCGGAGATGCGATTGTTGAGTACGCCCTTGCCATCGATCAGCGCATGCTTCTGCGCGTTGAACGCGGTGGCATCGTCCTTGAAGTGCTGAATGAGCGTGCCGGGTTCGGGCCCTTCGTAGAGCACCTTTGCCTTGCCCTCATAGATGCGACGACGCCTGTTCATCGAGACTGTGTCCTTTGACTTGAATTACGTGTCCTGCACGGATGCGAGCGACCCCTGGGCAGGCTCCAAGTTGTTGAAACTACAGAATATAAGGTCTGCAGGTGCCGCATTTGAGTGATGGCTGGCACGGTCGGTCACCCGGGGCTGACACTAGCCGAAGCCGCCCTCGGAAACAATCTTCAGGATGGGAAAGGTCTAAGTGTCGCTAAACAGATGCCCCGACCGTGGAATAACTGGGGTTAGCCCGGCGTAAGGGGCTGATTCTGTATCGGTGGATGCAACCTTTCCCCCTGCCGCGAGGTTTTGCGGCGTCCTTTTGTGATGGAGAACTTTGATGACGACTTTCGACGAGCGCGAGAAGGGTTACGAGAAAAAATTCGCGCTGGATCAAGATCTTAAGTTCAAGGCGGAAGCCCGTCGCAACAAGCTGCTGGCGGAATGGGCGGCCGAAAAGCTGGGCATCTCTGCCGATGGCGTTGCCGATTATGCCCGTTCGATCGTCCGCGCCGACCTCCAGGAAAAGGGCGACGATGACGTTTTTCGTAAGCTTCACAAGGACTTCGCCGACGCTGGCGTGAGCATTGACGATCAGGATATCCGGGCCAAGATGTCCGAGTTTCTGGCTCAGGCCGTCACTGATATCGAAGGCAGCCGCTAGGGCTGAACCTGCTGGCCGCACAGGGCATTCCGCTTGTGCTCTGTGCGGTCATTAGCTTGGAAGGCGGGCGTTCATCCATCCGGAGCTCGCCGATATGCTCAGTGCACAATTAAGACTTTAGGTCGGCCAGGAATTTGCCGAACTTGAGCAGGCCGTCCGGCCAGGGACCGAAGCCGTGCTCCTCGGCGATGTGGCCGGCCTGCCCCACATCCACAAATTTCGCGCCCCAGGCAGCGGCCATCGCTTCCGCCCGCGCCTGTGTGCAATAGGGGTCGTCGTTGGCCGCCAGTACCAGCGCCGGGAAGCCGAGCGGCTCGGTCGGCACCGGCGCAAAGCCGAAATTGTCGGCGGGCCATTTGTGGCCATTGTTTTCCGGCCAGTCGGTGGAATTGTCGACGTCGGCGGGCGCCACCAGAAAGGCGCCGGCCACACGCCCTGCAGGCAGCTGTGCCGCGGCATAAGCCACTGCAATCACACCCAAACTGTGCGCGACCAGTATAGCCGGGCGCTCTGTCTGCTCGACGGCGGCGACGATGCTTTTCACCCACGCGTCGCGGTCGGGCGTCTTCCAGTCCGGCTGCTGGATGCGTTGCGCAGTTTTGAGATTTTTCTCCCAGCGGGTCTGCCAGTGCCCAGGACCGGAATCGAGCCAGCCGGGCACGATGAGGATGTCGACTTCTGATGATTTCATGGGATCGGCCTCATCGGATCAGGGTGAGTTTCAGAACTCGTCTTGGCGGGGCGCGATGCGAACAAAGCGCGACTCAGATTAAGGGTAGGTTCCCGCACTGAACAATCGGTGGAGACGTGATGGACACGCTGTGGACTTTGGTTCAGCCGATGCGCCGGGACATCCGCCGCTTGGGTCGCGCATCACTTTCAGTCGCTGCTCTGACGGCGATCCTGGCTAGCACCGCAACGCACACACCGGCAAATGCCGATGGCTACATACCCGGCGCAGTGTGGACCGATTCCCAATACGTCACCGACTGGAGCGGCTTCTACGTCGGCGGAAAATTCGGCGGCACCTGGGGCGACATCGGCTGGGCACAGCATTACACGGAATTCGTTCTGCCGGGCGCGGCAGGGCAGGAAGCTTCGTTCTCGCCCGGTGGCGTTGCCGGCGGCATCATGGGTGGTGCTAACCTGCAGATGGGCTACTGGATATTCGGCCTCGAAATTGGATTCGTTGGTACCGGCCTGTCGCAATCGACCGCCAGCCCGTCCTTCCCTGCAACCGACACTTTCAAGACCGACATCGATTGGCTGCTGAGCATCGAGCCGCGCCTTGGCTACACGTTCGACCGCACGATGGTGTTCATCAAAGGCGGTTGGGTCGGTGGCAATGCCTCGCTGTCGGTTGCGGGTGTCGGCACCGGTGGCGCTTACAAGACATTCAAAACCGATGAGTTCGTCGACGGCTGGAGCCTTGGTGCGGGCGTTGAATATGCCTGGTGGCCGAGCTTTATCGTCGGCCTCGAATATCAGTATGTGCACCTGAACCTGAGCACTGCGGGATCGTGCGACCTGTGTCTGATCGGCATTCCGATCGGCACCGAGGCGGCTATCACGGGCGGCGCAGATATTTCATCGGTCATGCTGCGCGCCAGCTACCTGTTCCGGCCCGAAGACGGCTTCTGAGCGGCGCGCGCAATCGTAACGATCACCATGAAAACGGGGCCGCCGGGGTACAAGCTCCGGCGTTTTTGCTTTTCAGCATGGCTCACGCGTCGGCGGCCTTGCGCGCGCGATCGACCAACCCCGCCGTAATGGCGATGGCAGCAGCTATCGCAACGGCGATGACGAGCGGGCTGCGGTCAAACGGGACGGCAACAGCAAACCGCTGCAGCAACATTCCGCCGCCAAACACAGCAAAGACGGCGAGGGCGACTACGACGGGCGGCACGGGCGTCGCAATGTCAGCGCGCGCGAAGCTGCGGGTGTAGCCAGCGGCGATCAAGCCGAGCATCAGCACCATCATGAAAACGATCTGCAGCACGGGCGGGGCGGCAAAGCTGGTGGCGTCGGCGCGGCCACCGCTCAATATCCAGCCCAACGCTACCAGCCCATAGGGCAGCCAGATACTGGCCAGCAGAGGCGTCCAGATACAGGTTTCGATCGTCGCCCTGGCGGCGGCGGGAGGCGGCGTGGCGGTGCGCCCGGCCAACATGATGGCAACAAAGCCAGCAGCGACCAGCACGACAAACGCAACGCCGATCAAAAACGCCAGCGTTGGATAGTGCCCCAACAACACCAGATTGATTTGCGTGGCATAGGCCTTCGGCAGTTCCAGCAATGTCGGCAGCAGGAATAGAAACCAGACGCCGAAGCCGAGGCCCGCGCGGTCAATGATTGACGCGAGCGCGATGGCGAGAACGGTGCCGGATACCAGTGTCGCGATTGCGGTGAACCTGAAGCCCGCACCCGGCTCAAGCACCAATCCGCTGATGTCTTCAAGCGCCAGCGTCAGCCCGACCGCCTGAGCAAGCGCGAGTGCCAGCGCCAGAATGATGCCCATGCGCGCCAGGGTCGCCCCGTTTTCAGGTGTGGCGTGCTGCCAGCGCATCAATGATGGGAATGCGAGCTTGGCGGTTTCGATCAGCACCAGCGCCGACACCAGCGGCATGATGCCGATGGCGACAAAGGAGGCTGCATCGATTGAGGCGGCTGTGCCGGACATGCGCGCCAGCAGCGCGACATCGACACCGCTGAGGGGCAGATGGGCCGCTAGGCGATAGGCAGCCAGTGCTGCCAGCGTAACGAGGGCACGGCGGAGCAGGGCTTGATCGAGCGGCATTAAGCGCAAATCCAGATTGTGGCATGGAGAGCATAACAGGGCCGGGCGGTGCTTGATATGCTTTGCACCGGTCGGCAATCAATACTTGCCGGGGTGGCAGGATATTATGGCAACGCGGACTGCGGATGCGGGCGGAGTGGTGCTGTTAGCATTGCGGCTGGTGGTGGCCGCCCTATGGGGCTTGGCTTCGGCCGCGGTAGCGCTGGCCTTCGATTGCCAGAAAAAGTACTGCCGCGAGATGTCGAGCTGCGCCGAAGCCCGTTATCAATATTCCGTATGCGGCTATACGAATCTTGATCGCGACAAGGATGGCATTCCCTGCGAAGTTGTCTGCGGTTCCGGCAAGCGGACACCAAAGCCAGCGCCGGGACGCAGCGTCGACAAGGTGGAGGACGCCAATGTGGTCAATCCGGCGTCACCCGGCAGTGATTGATCGAGAACCACAGCCGGCCGGAGCGCTGACGGTTGGCGCTGCGGCGGTGGAGGTTCGGGATCTTATGGGGTGGGCGATGCGTTCCAACCCGGCACGCCCTTGCAATCCAACCGGCAGAGAGCGGCGATGAATTTGCTGATGCGCGTTTTTGTTGGTGTCGTGGCCGCGTGGATTACGCCCGATGCAACGCCGCAGAGGTCGCATCACGGGCCATCTGAATGCGCTTATGAGGATCGCTGTCAGGATATGCGCAGCCGCCTGCGTGTGGTGCGCTGACACTTCGCTGCGCAGTTCGTTGGCCGATTAGTGAAACTTATCGGTTGCAGCAGGAAAGACGATTTTACTTGGCAGGTCTCGGCGGGCTCCTTGGCGCTTCCCTCAGCCATCCGGGAGCTAATGATGACCGACACCAAAACTCCACATAACGTTCTCACCACGACCGCCGGCGCGCCGATTGCCGACAACCAAAATTCAATGACTGCAGGCCCGCTGGGGCCGCTGCTGATTCAGGACTATCAGCTCGTCGAGAAGCTCGCGCATCAGAACCGTGAGCGCGTGCCGGAGCGCACGGTGCACGCGAAAGGGTGGGGCGCATACGGCACCTTCACCGTCACGAGCGACATCACGCAATATTCCAAGGCGGACATTTTCTCGGCCGTTGGCAAGAAGACCGAAATGCTGGCGCGCTTCTCGACCGTCGCTGGCGAGCAGGGCGCCGCCGATCATGAGCGTGACGTGCGCGGTTTCGCGCTGAAGTTTTATACCGGCGAGGGCAACTGGGATCTGGTCGGCAACAACACGCCGGTGTTCTTCGTGCGCGATCCCTACAAGTTTCCCGACTTCATCCACACGCAGAAGCGGCATCCGAAAACCAACATGCGCTCGCCCACCGCGATGTGGGATTTCTGGTCGCTGTCGCCGGAGAGCCTGCATCAGGTGACGATCCTGATGTCGGATCGCGGCATCCCGCAGAGCCCGCGCTTCATGCACGGTTTCGGCTCGCATACCTACTCGTTCATCAACGATGCCGGTGAACGGTTCTGGGTGAAGTTCCACTTCAAGGGCCAGCAGGGCATCAAGAACCACACCAACCGCGAAGCCGAAACGATCATCGGCAAGAACCGCGAGTCATATCAGGCGGATCTTTTCAGTGCGATCGAAGCGGGCGATTTCCCGCAGTGGAAGCTCTATGTGCAGGTGATGCCGGAAGCTGATGTCGGCAAGCACTGGTACAATCCGTTCGATCTCACAAAGGTGTGGCCGCACGCTGACTATCCGCTGATTGAGGTTGGCGTGATGGAGCTCAATCGCAATCCGGAAAACTACTTCAACGAGATCGAACAGGCCGCATTCGCGCCCAAGAACATCGTGCCCGGCATCGGCTTCTCGCCGGACAAGATGCTGCAGGCTCGCATCTTCGCGTATGCGGATGCGCACCGCTATCGCATCGGCACGCACTATGAGCATCTGCCTGTGAATGCACCGAAATGCCCGATGCACCACTACAACAAGGATGGCTCCATGCGCTTCTTCGGCCAGCAGACCGGCGCGCAGGATGCATACTATGAGCCGAACTCATTTGGCGGTGCAAAGGAGGATGCGCGCTTTGCCGAACCGCCGTTGCACATCTCGGGCAATGCCGACCGCTACAACCATCGTGATGGCAATGACGACTATCGCCAGCCGGGTGATCTGTTCCGCCTGATGAGCGCTGACGAGCAGGGCCGCTTGATGGACAACATCGCCGAAGCGATGACGGACGTTCCGGAGGAAATCGCGCGGCGGCAGATCGAGCACTTCTATAAGGCCGATCCGGCGTACGGGCGCGGCGTTGCCGAGCGCCTGGGCATCAGCATCACCGCAATGGCTGCCGAATAAAGTCGTTTGGTGATTTCAGACAAAGCAAAGGCGCGGAGGGGACTTCCGCGCCTTTGTTTTAGGAGAGCGCTCCAGGACGGGGGAACCAGAGCGCATCAGTCAAATGAGGGATCGCTACACCACGCCAACAACGATTGCAGCGATCAGGCCGAATGAAAGAAGAGCGGCAAGAACATTTAATCGGACCATCAGTTCCATTGTCGCCTCCAATTGTCGTGCGGCATGAGCAACTTCAAACAAAGCAAACAAAGGATGCCATCCGCCCGATTTGTAGCACCGGTCAACGCGGAACTTAGAACGCACAACACGCTGCTACGGTTGCAAGGGTATGTTCCCTTTTTATCGCTGCCAATCGAAATCGTTTTTGCGGCGCGTGCGTCAGTGCAATTTGCATAAGATGCCAACAACTCGTCCACATCCGCTTTCGTGTCACACGCTGTGTGACACCTTTGTACAATGGACCGAATGTGCGCGATGTTTCCTGATGCTAGAGGTGCGTGCAAACGGCATCACCGGGCGGAGTTGCGTGCCGACGTAAAATGCCGACTGTTGATGCGCTGCGATAAAAGAAATTGAGGAGCAGATTGATGGATGAGTGCTTTGCACTGGTTGCGACGCGTGGCGAAGGCGGTGTGAGTGCGAACTGGCAGTCCGTTTCCGATGCATCGCTGGGTGATGGCGACGTGACGGTGCGGATTACCCATTCAACCATCAACTACAAGGACGGACTGATCCTGACCGGGCGCTTTCCCGGACTGCTGCGCTATCCGATCGTGCCAGGCATTGACTTCGCCGGCGAAGTAATCGCGTCACACGACAGTGGATTGGCGCCGGGCGACAGGGTCATCCTCAACGGCTGGGGTTGCGGCGAGCGGCGCCCGGGCGGCTATGCGCAACGCGCGCGGGTTCCGGCGGAATGGCTGATCAAATGTCCGCCGCAGTTCACCACCGCTCAAGCCATGGCGATCGGCACTGCTGGCTACACGGCGATGCTGTCCGTTCTGGCGCTGGAAGATCACGGCATCACACCCGATCGCGGTGATGTGCTGGTGACGGGCGCAGCGGGTGGCGTCGGCAGTGTCGCTGTCGCGCTGTTGCATAGGTTGGGCTACCGCGTGATTGCCTCGACGGGACGGCCGGAGGAAGCGGATTATCTGCGCAGCCTCGGCGCCAGCGAAATCATCGCCCGCGCGGATCTTTCTGAACCGGCAAGCCCGCTGAGCAAGGAGCGCTGGGCGGGTGCCGTCGACGTTGCCGGGTCGCACACTCTGGCCAACGTGCTGAGTATGACGGCCTACGGCGGCTGCGTTGCGGCCACGGGGCTTGCGCACGGCCTCGATCTGCCGGCGTCGGTTGCGCCGTTCATTCTGCGCGGCGTGACGCTGGCCGGAATCGACAGCGTGATGGCACCGCGTGCGCAGCGGGTGCGTGCCTGGGCGCGGCTGGCAACGGATCTGGATGTGGCCAAGCTGGCGGAAATGACCGTTACGCGGCCGCTGCTTGATGTCGTCGAACTGGCACCGGAAATTCTGGCTGGCAAAGTGCGCGGGCGCATCGTGTTTGATGTGCCTTAAGCGTCAGTCGGCAAGCCGCTTGCGGAACAGCAGTTCAACGCGGTCATCATAGGCAAGGCCATCGAACGCGGCAGCCTGATGGAAACCGGCGCGCTCGTAAAAACGGATGCCGCCGGTGTTGATCTGTGAAGCGACCACCCAAAGATTGCGTTCGCCGGCCGCGCGCGCTTCACTTTCAAGCCACGCCAGCAGTGCTCCGCCAACACCGCGATTTTGCGCAACCGGTTCGAGCGCCAGAAACCGAAGATAGGGTCCACGCAACCACAGCGGCTGGATGAGGATGGCGCCAACCACGTTGCCGTCCAGGCGAATGGCGAAACACGGAATGCCGGGCTCGTTGGCGGTCATCATGGCTTGCAGCGGAGCGGCCGGATATCCGTACGAATGCCATGGGTCCATCGCAGCGAAGACGACGCCGAGGCGTTCGGCGTCCGACGCATCAAGGGACGTCAGTTCCAGCGCGGCACCGTCGGTCAGCGGCGGTAATTCATAGCTGGAAGCGGCGTAGCGCGCCGGTGCGCTCATCGGGTCAGGTCCGTCTCGATAGTTTGCGCTTACGACCAGGAGACATGGCGCGTTAGCGCCCTTTGAATTGCGGCTTGCGCTTTTGCATAAATGCCAGACGGCCCTCGGCGTAGTCTTCGCTCTTGAAGCAGGCGTCGACCATGGCGTCGAGCGTCGCGATATCCGGCGTCTGCGGATTGCGTGTCAGCTCGTCGATGGTGCGCTTGGCGGTGCGCACGGTCATCGGAGCGTTGGCCGCAATTTCCGCCGCCAGCGTGCGGGTGGTTTCAGCCAGGCCATCCGCCGACACCACGGTATTCACCAGTCCCATTGCATGGGCCTCTGCAACCTTGAAGCGCCGCCCGGTGAACAGCATCTCCTTGGCCCGCGCTGGCGGCACAGCAGCTAGCAGGGGACGCATCCAGCGGGCGTTGTAGCCCAGCCCCAGCTTGGCCGCTGGAATGGCAAACTGCGCCGCTTCATCGGCGAGACGGATATCGGTGCACAGGGCGACAGCCAGACCGCCACCCATGCAGAACCCATGGATCATCGAGATCGTCGGCTTGCTGCATCCCGAAAGCGCCAGGAACGCATTGTCGTTGAGTGCGTCATAGGCGGCGGCCGAAGCGCCGGATCGGGCATTCTCGAACTCGGAAATATCGGCGCCGGCCGAAAAGGCTTTCTCGCCCGCTCCGCGCAGAACAATGACGCGGATGTCCGGATCGGCCTCCGCCTCGGCGATCACCTCCGGAACCTGGCCCCACATACCCGCGGTGAAGGCGTTCATGCGCGCCGGGTTGGAGATGATGACAAATCCGATCTGCCCCTCGCGCTCCAGACGCAAAGAGGGAGTTTCGCAAGGGGTGTCAGGCATGGGGGAAATCCTCGTGTGATGGCGGCAGTAGAGCAATGAACGGCATTTGGCCGCAACGGGTCAGGTCGTCTCAATGGGAATGGGAGGGGTGGCGAGAATGCTGGAGGGTCGTATCAAATTCTTGGGAAGGTTATACCCTTAGAAGCCGTTGACGGGGCGGCGCCATGTTTGTACCCCCATTGAGCTGATGGCTCCGGGCCCGGCAAGGCGATGCGCAAAAGCAGCGCGAGGAACGCGACATGGCAGCCAGGACGATGCGGACTGCGGCTGACGGCAAGACATTGAACTACGATCCCATCTGGTCGGAAATTCTGCGCGAGGCAGAGAGCGCCATGGCGGCGGAACCCGCTCTCGGCAGCTTCATCTATGCCACGCTGCTTAGCCACGACCGGCTGGAGGAAGCAATCTGCCACCGACTGGCGCAGCGGCTCAACCATTCCGATGTCGATGCGGTGCTGATCAATCAGACCTTCCGGTCCCTGTTGCAAGCGGAGCCGGAAATCGGCGGCATCTTCCGCGCCGATCTGGCGGCGGTGTTCGACCGTGACCCAGCCTGCAACCGCTACATCGAACCGCTGCTGTATTCGAAGGGTTTCCATGCGCTGGCGACGCATCGTTTCGCGCATGCGCTCTGGAACCAGGGACGCCGCGACTTCTCGCTGTTTCTGCAAAGCCAGTCATCGCGCACCTTCGCGGTCGATATCCATCCGGCGGCGGATTTCGGTCAGGGCATCATGCTTGATCACGCAACCGGCATCGTCGTCGGTGAGACCGCGCGCGTCGGCAACAACTGCTCGTTCCTGCATGGCGTCACGCTGGGCGGCAGCGGCAAGGAAACCGGCGATCGCCATCCCAAGATCGGTGAGGGTGTGCTGATCGGAGCGGGCGCCAAGGTGCTCGGCAACATTGTTGTCGGTGACGGGTCGCGCATTGCAGCTGGCAGTGTGGTGCTGAAGGAAGTGCCACCGCACGTGACCGTGGCCGGTGTCCCCGCAAAGATCGTCGGCTCATCGGGCAGCGCCGAGCCGGCGCTCGAAATGGAGCAGACCTGGGTCGATGATTTCGGCGGCCTGTAAAAATTCGCGGCGGCATGGAGCTGCGGCGCCTAGGAGAGGTAGAAAGTGGAACCCAAAGAAATAGCCCAGCTTCAGTCTTATCTGCGCAAGACGTTCGGCTCCAAGAATCTTGAAGTACGCGCCCGTCCCAAAAAGAAGGACAGCGCCGAAGTTTTCGTCGACGGCGAGTTCATTGCGGTGCTGTTCCGCGAGGAAGAAGACGGCGAGACGTCGTATCAGTTCCAGATGGCCATCCTCGACGTCGATCTTGAGCAGGCTTGATCGCGTAATGGGCCTTTACGAGCTTGATGGCGTTCGTGTCGAAACGCCGGGCGAAGGGCGCTACTGGGTGGCACCCAACGCATTTCTGATCGGCAAGGTTATTCTCGAAGAGGATGCCAGCGTCTGGTTCGGCAGTGTTCTGCGCGGCGACAATGAGGCGGTGCGGGTAGGCGCTCGGTCAAACGTGCAGGAAAACTGCGTGCTGCACACCGATCCGGGTTATCCGCTGTCGATCGGTGAAGACTGCACCATCGGTCATATGGTGATGCTGCATGGCTGCACCATTGGTCGTGGCAGCCTGATTGGTATCGGATCGATCATCCTCAATGGCGCGCAGATCGGCGAGGAATGCCTGATCGGGGCGAACACGCTGATTCCGGAAAACAAGGTCATCCCGCCGCGTTCGATGGTGCTTGGATCTCCGGGCAAGATCGTGCGCCAACTCACCGATGAAGATGTCGCGCGCTTTGGTGCGGGCGCTGGGCGTTATGTGAAGAACTGGAAGCGGTTTGCGGCGGGCATGAAACCGCAGCAGCAGGACTGAGCAGGCGCCAGGCGCGTGAGCTTGTGGAGCCGCGTTGTTGCTTCAGATCGGGCGGCGCACGCAGCTAGCATCAGCCCCAGGCAACGCTAAAACAAAACACCCGGGGCTGAACAACAGAGCGCGGCGCCCATAGGACGCCGCGCAATTCATATCGGCATGCGACTGGAATTTATTCAGTGCTGCGATCAATTCGGCCGGAGATGGTTGTCGCCAGCGGACCGTGCCGCGTGTCGAGAGCAACCCAAACCCTCGGGTTCAGATACGACTGACGCATCACGAATTGATAGGGCGCCTTATGCCACAGGCGAACGTCCTCAAGCTTGTTGTCGAGGATGAAATCGCCTTGCGTCGTACGGGCGGTGAGAATGGCGTGACCTTCGCCCTTTTCATCGCGCACAACCGTCATCAGCACGGAGCTGACCGGCCAGCCTTTTTCGATCAGCCGCTTGCGCTTCAACAGCGCGTAGTCTTCGCAATCGCCGCGTGTGGTCGGCAGCGTCCAGTATTCGTTGACGCCGTACACTTCCAGATCGGTCGCGGGTGCGATTTCGCGATTGATGGTGCGGTTGATGTCGTCCAGTTCCATCAGGCGCTCGGCGGTCGCTTCAAAACGCGCCTCCTGACCATGGTCGGGATCGCACTCCTTCGGATTCGCTTCGCAGAAACGTACGAACCCATGCGGAGGCTGCGCCGGTCCAAAAATGCGCATGAACGAGGAAGCCTTCACCGACTTCTCGATCTTCTGACCCTTCTCCGGCTTCTGGATGTTCGACACGGTTTGCGCGCCGGCTGCCGTAGAGGCAATCAAGCCACCGATGAGGACGAAAGCGCTAAGCTGAACCCGCTGCATGACCCAAACCCCGTTACTCTTTCCCTGAAGCTACCCGACAGAACTCGAATTACGCTGAAACTGTGCCCGCGGATTTGAACTGAAAAACTCGTCAATCATTTACCTTCGTGATTGAGATCTGAAGCTTGAGCCGAACTCCGCCGTGATGAAGCGCTCGTGGAACTTCACCGCGATGCCACGCTCGTGGTGGCGCACGACGGTTGCGGCTCGTTTATCAAGCATCACCTGCGATCCCAGCGGCGGGCGCTCAGGCGTCACAATGGCGGCACCGGACATTGAGAGATCATGCAGAGGGCAAACGAAACTTGAGCCGTCCTCCAGCACGAGCAGGGCGGATTCATTGGCTGACACGCGCGGATAGGTCCGCACTTCGCCGTCTGGAATTTCGGTTTCAGCCGCCAGCCGTGGCAATTGCACCGCGAGCTTGTCGCGCTTGCGTTGGGTGCCGCTGATAGCCATGGCGAAGCTGCCCGGAAACAGGCGCACAACGCTGCCCTCAAGGCCGCCCAAACGCGTCAGATAAACGATCAGATGTTCGCCCACACGCAGCGGAATGGGCGTCGTCATCGCAGCGCTTTCGACGGAAATATCGATAAGCTGGCAGGGATAATCCAGCTTGTCGGAACGCATGAAGCGGCCGGGCAGGCTTACTGAAAAGCGCGGGAAGCGCCTTTGTGATCGCCCTGTGGGGCCGGGGTTTTCCGGCTCAGGCTGCTTGATGACTTCCGAACCCGTTGACATGGGCGTTCCTGCGCTTGGTCCAGCCGATGCCGGTCCTCTGCCGCGAGCCAAGTCAAAACGCACACAATGAAGGCTCTGTTCCTGAGCCAACTATTGAGTGATCGGGTTTAACGAAGAGCTAATTTGCGCTCCATTTCTGTATGAAACGGGCGTGACTGGCCGCGACATGCTTTGCGCGGGTTGTTGTTTGCGTAGTGAGTAATGCTTCAATGCTTGTGTCAGGCCAGAGCATTTCGCGCGCCCCGTAGTGGAACAGGGCGCGTGGTGCAATCGCAACGGGGCGAAGAGAGAGAGCGACCTCAGGTCTTGTCGGCGTTGTTGTTGCCGAGCCCGCCTTCAAAAACCCTGAACTGCCGCCGCTCAGAGCGCACGACGCGGGCGTGTGCTGTCGGCAGCAACACCGGGGCAGTCAGCGAAGCCTTCAAAGCAACCGGCCGCTGGGGATCGTTAGCGTCGGTGGTCGAAACGCCGGCCGGGAAAGACAGCTCATGGGAAATGACGCGTTTGGCGGTGATAGGCAACTCACCGAGCCAGGGCGGAGTGTCCAGCGGCGTTAGCGCGCCCAGAATTCGATCGATCTTGTCGTCGGTATGCCGGAGCGGCAGGAGAAGGGCTTCGAACTGGGATGATGCCCGTGCAACCGGGGCGGCTTCCAGATAGATGCTGAGGACGGCGCTGTGTTTGGTCAGCGCAGCCAGATGGCGGACGATGGCCAGCCGGTCCAGGCTTGACCATCCATCGAGGAAGTTTGAGCCACGCAGCTCAACGCCGAAGATATCGCAGACATGCGTGCCTGCCAGCCTGAAGCGGAATGCGTCGGTGTCGATGCGCTCCAGAATGAACGTCCACGGCAGGATCGCGGCAATTTTCGCCGGCTCAATCTCGAAGCGGCGAGGCGTGGCGCGGGTTCCCCGCACCGTGTTCCAGTACGAATAGAGGACGCGACTGGTCTTGTGTTTCAATTCCATATTCGAACTGGCCGCCCCCTCGGTGCCTTCGGACTTTATGAATAGTTGTCCCGGAATGACACGAAGGTGCGTGCGATCAACCCGGGTTGGATCTGAGAAAGCAGCAACCGTGCCATCAATGCGGTTGGGGGCTGGGGTAAGGAGCAGGGACCGGAGGGAGCAGAAATCTGGCGCCCAACATCTGAGTTGTCCGGCCTGAAGCTCAGCGTTAACTCTGGTTCAGGCGTGATCGGGTGTTCGTTTTGAACACGCGTCGAATGAGCCGCGCAAAAGGGAAGCCGCCGTGAGCCAAAACCGGCACGAGCCGATGTTCAATCTGCACAACGCCGTGTTCGGTGTTCTGCTTGTGATGATTGCGGTGCAAGTCATCCGCATGTTGCTGCCCGAAGCGTGGGACGGCTGGGTGACGCTGGCGCTCGCATTCATCCCGGCGCGCTACTCGGGCTATGCGCCGCTTCTGCCGGGCGGTGACGTTACGGCCGTCACGTCGTTCGTCACGCACACGATGGTGCACGGCGACTGGATGCATCTGGCATTCAACGGCGCGTGGCTGATTGCATTCGGCGCCGCGATTGCGAACCGCGTCGGCTCCTTACGTTTCATTTTGCTGTTTGTCGTTTGCGGCATCGCTGGCGCGGCGACATTTCTGGTTTTCAATCCCGGACTATTGGCGCCGATGGTTGGTGCTTCGGGTGCTATTTCCGGTTTAATGGGCGCTACGATGCGCTTCATGTTTACGGCTGTGGATAGAGGCGGGTTCACTGCACTGCGGGAAAACCCTCGCGCTGCGCCGTTGATGTCGCTGCCTGCCGCGCTGCAAGATAAGCGCGTTTTGACTGTCACTGCGGTGTTTCTTTTTGCCAATGTTTTAGCGGTGTTTGGCTTTGGCAGCGTGGGTGAGAGCGGCATTGCATGGGAAGCGCATATCGGTGGCTATTTCGCCGGATTGTTAGCGTTTGGTTTTTTTGATGCACCGCAAAAGGCAAATGACGAAGGAACTCGCGATACGCTTTTGCATTGATAGGTCTTGCACGGTGCGATTTCTTGCATCACGATATCGATACGCCGATAGAAGCAACCGATGATGGTTTGGTAGCTTTGCGTCAACTGGCGGTGGGCTAAGGGTTGCCATCCGATGGTTCCTTGGCTGTTCACGAACAGTGGAGGAGATGCAATGAATATCGGGCAAGTTTTGAAAGCGAAGGGTCGGACAGTTGCTACGGCGCGTCCTGATGCAACGCTTCTCGACATCATCAGCAAGCTGACTAACAAGCGAATTGGCGCGATCGTTATCGTTGGCGACAATGGTGATGTCGCCGGTATTGTTTCTGAGCGCGACGTCGTGCGGAAATTGGGTGAGCGCGGGCCCGACGTTCTCAGCGAACCGGTGGCCAAGACGATGACCACTAACGTCATCACGTGCCAGGAACACACGACGCTCGATGAGCTGATGGAAGTGATGACGCAAGGCCGCTTCCGTCATGTTCCCGTCATCGAAGACGGTGCGCTTGTGGGTATCGTTTCCATCGGCGATATCGTGAAGCATCACATCGCTGAAGTGGAAATGGAAGTTACCGCGATGCGCGGCTATTTCGTTACCGGTTGATGCTGCAAAGGTCGGTTCGGCGGTCCGCGATATTGCCATGTTGCGGACGCTGAATTTCGATTGGACGTTTTTCGCTCGCCTTTGTCAGGTTTGCCGTACAGGACATCGATCTGCGCAACGCCCGTTAGTGGTAAGGCGTGCAATTTCGAAGCCGGTAGCGCGAGCGCATGAACCCGGCATTTGGTCCACGCCTGCCGAGCGGTCGGCCGCCATCAGCCGCTGTGATGTCTTTGAACTTACCCGCCAGCGTCGAACGTCTGTGAAACGGTTTCAGCGTGCACGCCGCCGTAAATATGATTACGCGCGTTGATCTCCCGCCGCACATCGGCGATGTGGCGCTGCGCTGCGGCCTCGCCGCGCTGGATCAGTTCATCGGCACGGTGGAAATCGAACAGTCCGATGTCCGAGAGCTGCAGATTGATCAGCGCATCCGGCGGATCGCCTGCAAGTCGCGACCGGGCAATGCGATCCTGCACGATGTTGAATGCCTCAACCATCACGCGCGAGATGCCCGGCGTCGTTTCGCTGCGGCCAAGCACCTGGCGCTTGAGCAGGCGTCGCATGGCCGGCTTGCTCTGTTCCGCCGCCGGTTCTGCGACCGCTGTCGACGCTGGTGCTTCCTCCGACTCGATGTGCGGAACGACGGTGCCGCGCCCGCAGCTGTCGAAGTTGAGATTGACCGCAATCACATAGCGCGCGCCGTGGGCGCGGGCGACGGATACGGGGATCGGGTTCACCAGCGCGCCATCGAACAGCCAGCGATCATTGATTTTCACCGGACGGAAGATCCCCGGCAGCGCGTACGACGCGCGCATGGACTCCACCAGCTTGCCGCGTGACAGCCAGATTTCATGTCCGCTGCCCAGTTCAGTGGCGACGGCGCTGAATCGCGACGGCAGATCCTCAATGCGCAGATCGCCAAGATGCTGCTCAAGCCGATTGCACAGCCGCTGGCCGTTGATCAGCGCAGTGCCGCCGAAGTTGAAATCGAGATAGCCGAACACCCGGCGCCGTGTCAGCTCGCGCGCAAAACCTTCGAGTTCCTCAAGGTGGCCCGCTGCGTGGCATCCACCGACGACGGCTCCAATCGAAGTGCCGACGATGATGTCGGGCTTTATGCCAGCTTTGAGCAACGCCTTCAGGACGCCGATATGGGCCCAGCCGCGAGCCGCGCCCCCGCCAAGTGCCAGACCGATTTTTGCCTTGGTCATGTTGCCCTGCCGATTTCCTGCTGGACGCGTTGCGCGGCCCTGAATTCCCCGAACCTGATCCTTCGCTATGATTAGATATAGGTGCGACAGATTAACCCTGCACTATGCGCGCGCGATATCGCGCTGCGAAATTAGCATCCGCAACGCAGCAAAACTAAAGGAAGGTTAGTTCGTGATCGGCCTAATCGTGGCGGCAGGCATCCGCAGCAACGGTTAGGGCGGCGGCTTCGTCGGCATCTGAACTCGATTTGATGACGCGATAAAAGCAGCTCCGTTCGCCGGTGTGGCAGGCGCGACCATCCCCGGCGACGTCGACGCGAACCCAGATGACATCCTGATCGCAATCGGTGCGCATCTCGACAATGTTGAGAAAATTGCCGCTTTCCTCGCCCTTCTTCCAGAGCGCTGCGCGCGAGCGACTCCAGAAGTGCGCAATGCCTGTGTCGATGCTCAGCTTCAGTGCGTGCGCATTCATGAAGGCGAACATCAGCACCTCACCCGTGCGGGCGTCGGTGACGATAGCCGGGATCAGACCATCACCATCGAACTTCGGTTGAAACGATAGTCCGTTCTCGATTTCAGCTTTGGTGCCGCGTGTTGCGAACGGCTGCGATGCGGGCGCGCTCATGTAAACCTGCTGGAATTGAAGCTATTGCGCTAACGCGCTTGATTGAATGCGAGCGATTTGAACGCAAGTGCTGGCTTGCGATCGATGCTGTCAAAGCCGTGCTGGCGCCCGGACTGCATCGATGAAGCGCTGGCGCCAATGCGTGTCTTCATTGAAAACGCCGGTGAAGTGCGTCGTCTCCATGATTGCGTCCGGCTGATTGGTGTCATGGAAGGCCATGCATTTATGCCGTGCAAGGATCATCACCGCTGCGCCTTGCGGCTGCAGCGCCTGCTGGATCGTTTCGGCGATCTGCGCGGTGAGCGATTCCTGCACCTGCAGGCGGCGGGCGAAGATGTCGACGATGCGGGCCATGCGTGAAAGACCGACCACGCGGCGATCTGGCAGATAGGCGACATGGGCCAGCCCGCTGAATGGGGCGAGGTGATGCTCGCAATGGCTTTCAAGCCGCACATCGCGCAGCAGGATCATGTCGCTGTAGCCGGAAACGTCTTCGAACGTCCGCGCCAGTTCCGCTGCCGGGTCACACGCATAGCCGCTGAATAATTCGCTGAACGCGTCGGTGACGCGGCGCGGCGTATTGGTAAGGCCAGCGCGGGCAGGATCGTCGCCCGCCCAGGCCAGCAGCGTGCGCACGGCTTCCTCGGCCTGCTCGCGGGAGGGCTTGGCCGCAGCGGGGGGCTGGATTTCTGGCAGCGACGGCTTCGACACCGGAGGGCTCCTTGGTTCGCGCTGGCGCTGCGTTCAGGCGTGTCGGGCTCTGACCCCACCGAAAATAGTGGCCATGCCGGTGCGGTGCGCAGCAAGCTGTCCTATATTATCGGCATTGGCTGGGCCAATGGAAAGGCCGCCGCAATGCTGGTGGCAGCACGGGTGAGCCCATCGACCGCCTGCAACAGCGATAACCGCTGGACGGCGGCAGGATGCAATATCGGACTGGATATGGCCGAACTCAACGAGATCTACAACACGAAGCTGCTTGAACTGGCGGCGCACATGCCCCGTTCAGAGCGGCTGACGACGCCGGATGCGTCGGTTACGGCCCATTCGCGGCTGTGCGGTTCGACCGTCACGATCGATCTGAGCCTGCGCGATGGCGTGGTGGCTGACTACGGCCAGACTGTAAAAGCCTGTCTGCTCGGGCAGGCGGCGTGCGCAATCGTCGGCGCGCATATCGTAGGCGCCAGCGCGGCGGAGGTTCGCGCAGCGGCTGCCGACATGCGCGCAATGCTGAAGGAGAATGGTCCGGCCCCCGGCGGTCGCTTCGCCGAGCTGTCGGTGCTGGAGCCGGTGCGCCACTACAAGGCGCGGCATGGGTCGGTTCTGCTGGTGTTCGATGCGCTGGAGCAGGCTATCGATGAAATCGAACAGGCCAACGGGGCTTCCGCTGGTTCCGACGCTGCGTCGGCCTCCGCCTGATCAGATGGCAAGCGGGAACGGCGCGCCTGTCGCATGAACATCGCAGCCGCGCTGCTTAAGGCGCCGATCCATCTTTATCGCTGGACGCTGAAAGCCCTGGTCGGATGGAGCTGCCGCCATGCGCCGAGCTGCTCCGAATACGCGCTGGAGGCGATCGATAAGAACGGCGCCTGGCGTGGGTTCTGGCTTACGGTGTCGCGTTTGTCCCGCTGCCATCCATGGGGTACGCATGGGCATGATCCGGTGCCCGATATAACCGCTGAGTGGCACCCGCTGGCGCCATGGCGCTACGGACGGTGGCGGCGCGGCGGTAACGACAGGTCTTGAAGTCATGCAATGGACGGATGAAGGCATCGTCCTCTCGGTCAAGCCGCACGGGGAAACGGCTGCGATAGCCGAACTGTTCACCCGTGGGCAGGGCAGGCATCTGGGGCTGGTCCACGGCGGGCGCTCGCGCAAGCTGCGTCCGGTGCTGCAGATGGGAAACCACGTCGATGCAACGTGGAAGGCGCGTCTGGCGGACCAGCTCGGGCATGTGCAGGTTGAGCTGCGCCGCGGCTATGCCGCGCCGGCCATGGACGATGCGTTGACGCTGGCCGGCCTGTCGTCGCTGTGTGCTCTGGCGCGCCTGCTGCCCGAGCGCGATCCCCATCCCGGTTTGTTCGAGGTTGCGCTGTTTGTGCTGAGCTACCTCGATGAGCCTGAAGTCTGGCCCGCTCTGATGGTGCGTTGGGAGCTGGCGCTGCTGGATGAATTGGGTTTCGGTCTCGATCTTTCCACCTGCGCGGCGAGCGGTGCGTCCGACGATCTGATTTATGTGTCGCCAAAGTCGGGCCGGGCGGTATCCGCAGCGGCCGGCGAAGAATACAAAGACCGACTGCTGCGTCTGCCGGCGTTTCTGGCCAAGAAAAGACAGGCTGGCGCGACAACGGACGCCGATGTGGTGGCCGGGCTGCTGCTGACGCAGCACTTTATCGAAGCTCGCGTACTGCGTCCGCGTGAAGAGGCGATGCCGACAGCGCGTCTGCGCTTGCATGAGTTGATGCAACGGCGCGTCGATCAGGCAGTGGCGCCAGCGCCAGCCTCCATGCAGCCGTAACGCGGGAGCGGAGCTCTAGCGCTTTGAGTCGTTGGCTGCTTCTAATGTCACCGCTGCGCCGCTGCCATTCGCGTTCGGCTTGATGGCGAACACCGCTCCACCCTCCGCGGTAAAGGTGCGGATTGGGTCCACGCCCTGATTGAACGCCAGCGTGCCGGGTGTGCAGGCTGTGTGGGTGACGATCTCACGCGGTTCGATCGTGTTGTCCTTGCCGTTCAGCGCATAGGTGATGGCATGCTGCGCCCGGTTCACTACCTTGAACTTGTATTTGAACGTCACCGGGCGCGCGAACAGCTGTACGGCGATGTACTTGGGCTCTTTGGTGGGCGCGCGCGCGATGCCGACGCCGGTTTCCGTCACGTGGGGGAGCAGCATGTTCCTGCGGTGGCCGGGCGAGTTTTCCCAGCCTTCAACCGCGCTGCGCGCATACTCACTGGCGGTAAAGCCGCGTGAGTCCAGCAGAGAAGCGAGATTTTCCGCAATCTGACAATGTCCGTATCGAACGGCATCGATACGCTGTGCTGCTGTCGTGCCATCGGCCGTATGCGAGAGCCCCTTATAGGCGGTGAGCGTTTTGGCATAAGCGACAGCTGCTGCGGTGAGCTTGGGATTCTGGACCACCGGGCTCAGACCGTTGCGCGCCCGAAACGCATTCGTCATTTCAACGATTGCTGCCTCGGTGGCGGGCAGATCGGGCAGCACCGGCATCAGTCTTCATCCTGCGTCTCAATGTGGAATCTATGCAGCACCCGATGGGCGATCGGAGCCAGCACGAAGCCGTACGCTACGATGATAATGAGGCCGGAAAATATTGCATAGAATCCGGCAAAAAGTTTCCCCTGCGTCGTCTTCAATTCGGAAACCGAGCCCATGCCGGAAAGAATCATGGACGCGTTGAGAAAGGCATCCGTCAGAGACATGCCTTCGAAGATGGCATAGCCCGCAATGCCAACGACGAGGCAGGACATGGTGACGATCAGCCAGAAAAGAGCTGCCCGCAGCATGCGTTTGGCGAAGGCCGGGCGTGACAGCAGCCGCTGACGGCGTTTCTCGAAGCCGGTCATGGTCGTCTTGCTCTTCACGGGGAAACCTCGCGCCTAATTGGCAAGCTTTGCCAGTCAGTGACCATCAAGCTACCGTCACGGCTGCCATTATAGCCGGATCGCCGTATACTTGCCGTTTACTCGGGCGCCGTCGGGCGCGCTGCGAAAGGAGACGGTATGAGCCGCGCGTTTGTGAAGGAGCAGGATAGCGTCGATGAGCTGCCGGACCGGCTTATCTCCGAGCACGCCAATCTGGTAACGGCGGAAGGTCTTGCGCAAATCGAAGTGGAAGTGAGCCGTCTGGATGCCGCGCACGCGACGGCGCAGGCAGACGGCGACCGCGCCGAGATGGCGGCAACGGCCAGGAACCTGAGATACTGGAGCGCGCGCCTTGCCTCCGCCGAGCTGGTGCCGCCTGCAGCTGATACAACAATAGTGCAGTTCGGACTGACGATCACCATCGAGCGGGAAGACGGGCGCAAGCAGACCTATCGGATTGTCGGCGAGGATGAAGCCGATCCGGCCAAGGGCTCGATTTCCTATGTGTCGCCGCTGGCCCGCGCACTTGCGGGTAAGTCGATCGGCGACAGCGTGCGCGTGGCGGGCGGCGAAGCGGAGATCGTCGCGATCACGTGACGTGCCAGAGCGCAGCATCGTTTTAGCAGCATCGCCGATCCCGAGCCGACGAAGCGACTAGAGCCAGACACATCGTGTCACGAGGATACAGGGAATCCGGTCCGCAGTTTGAATGTGTTGCAGGCTTAGTGCTTGAACTTGAATTGAATCGGCAGCGTGAAGCGGATCGTGTGATCCGTTACTTCCGATGGTGGCGTCGGAAACGGACTTGCCCGGTTCAGCGTCTCAAGCGCTTCGTCGTCCAGCAGTTCCGAGCCTGAGGGTTTGATGACCTCTGCGCGGATGACCTTGCCGGAACGATCCAACGTGAAGGAAACGTTGGCGGTGCCCTCAATCTTGTTGCTACGGGCCGCGGACGGATAGCGCTTGTGCTTGTTGAGGTGCAGGCTGATCGACTTCTGCCAGGTTACGACCGCAGTAGAAACCTTGTTAGAAATGCCCTGCTTCGGCCCCTTCGGTTTGTCAGCCACGGGAGCATCCATTGGCGGGGGCGCGGCGGCTTCCTGTGCGGCTGAAGCTGCTTGTGGCAACGCCTCCTGCGCTGGGCGCGGATCTTCCTGCTCTTCCTTTTCTTCCGGCTCCTCGATGACTTCCTTTTTCTTCTCGACCACCACTTCTGGCTCGGGTGCGAGAGGAGCCTCAGGTACTTCCGGCGTTTCGACTTCCGACTTCTCCTTCACCTCTTCGGTGGGGGCAGCGGAAGCGGCGGATTCATCAGAACGCAGACCGAGAGCGAGATTCACGGGTTCTGCGGGCGGAGCAGCCGGTGCCGGTGCAAACTCGACCAGGAAAACGCCGGAGTCTTCTTCGAGGGAGTCTTCTTCCTGCCAGTTCACGAAAGCCAATGCGCCCGCAGCGGCGTGGGCCGAAAAGATCAGCATGGATGCGAACACCCAGCGCCGCAGCCGCGCGCCTGAACCTTCAAGAAATTCCAAATGGGCGCTCATGGCGAGGTCGCGGGCACCGGTGCAGCTGGTGTTGACGGTGACAAAGCCGGGGCTGAAGCGGGTGCAGCCGTTGCGCCGCTGGCCGATGTTGGAGCAACAGCAGGCGGCGTGGCGGATGCACGGCCGGGCACGCCTTCAAGCCCTACAAGTGCAACCTTGACGTAACCGGCCTGACGCAGGGCATCCATCAAGCGGATCAGTTCGCCGTAGGGAACAGTTTTGTCCGCCCGCAGGAATACCCGCTTGTTGCGATCGTTCTGGGTCTGCACATCGAGCGCCTGCGCAAGGCCGCCCCACAGCACCATGTCATTGCCGACGGCCAGCGACAGATCGGACTTGAGCGTTACATAAAGCGGCTTGTCTGGCTTTTTGGCTGGCTGCGCGGCCGACACCGGCAGATCGACCGGCACGTCGACGGTCGACAGCGGCGCCGCCACCATGAAGATAATCAGCAGCACCAGCATCACGTCGATGAACGGTGTGACGTTGATCTCATGGGATTCCGACAGATCGTCGTCTTGCAGGCCGCCAGCCATCGCTATTCCGCCGCTCTCAGTTCAGGACGCACGCCACGGTCGAAATCTCGTGACACGATACCAAGGACAGCAACCGAAGCATCACCGACCAGCGCCTTGTATCCGGCGATCGAGCGCGCGAAGTGGTTGTAAATCATCACCGCAGGAATCGCGGCGATAAGGCCGAAAGCCGTTGCCAGCAGCGCTTCGGCGATGCCCGGTGCGACAACGGCAAGGTTGGTGGTCTGCGTTTCCGCGATACCGATGAAGCTGTTCATGATGCCCCACACGGTGCCGAACAGACCGATAAACGGTGCGGTCGAACCAACGGTTGCGAGCATGCCGGTGCCGCGGGCCACGTCGCGACCCGAGGCAAGCTCGATCCGTTCCAGCCGCGCCTTGATGCGATCCTTGATGGCGTACTTGTCAGGGAGATCCCATGACGCCCGCGTCTCGGCGATGGCGGCGCGCAGCATCGCGGGAACAGGGCCGCGCTTGGCATCGATGAGGCTCATGGCCTCGCTCATCGAATTGGCGGCGGCCAGTTTGCGCAGGGCGCGGCGCATGCGGCTGCGTGCGGCCATCAGCTCGATGCTTTTGGCGAGCCAGATCGTCCAGGTGGCGACCGAAGCAAGCACTAGCCCGACCATGACCGTCTTAACGACGATGTCGGCCGCCATGAACATGCCCCACGGCGAAAGGTCATGGGGCACATGCAGTTCACTGCCGGCGCTTTCCGAAGCTGCGAGTGCAGGCTCGTCGGTAGCTCCATCGACAAGGCCGGTGCCAAGGCTGTTGCTGATCTCGTGGGGCTGATCGACCGGGGCTGCGTCGGCGGCCGCTGCAGGCGGCGCCGTTAACCCTTGCGACAGATCGTTGGCTTGGCTGCCCGGCTGGAACCCGCCCATCTGCGGGGCCGCGTCAGATGCGGGTGCGAACCGGGCGCCAGCGGTGGATGGCGTTGTTGTCGGGGCAGCCGGCATTGACGGTTCCGGCACGCCGGTGGCGGCGGCCGAAGGCATGTTGGCCGGTGCAGCGGGTGGCGCAACAGGCGTTGCGGTTGCTGCCGGAGCGGTATCCGGCGCTGGCGCTGCATTCTGGGCCGTGGCCGCAGGTGCGATCGGTTGGGATGCGCTCGGCAGCACTTGCGGTGTTGCGCTTGGCGGGGCCATCGTCGGCTGAGGCGCTGCCGACGTCGTTCCGGCATCAAGCGGAGCTGTAAGCGACGGTGCGCCGGTGGTCGAATTTTCCTGGGCGGTGGCTGCGGGTGCGCAGAGGATTGCGAGCGCGACCAACGTCGCTGCCACACTGGAATTGTTCAAAAAAAATGGTCGGGTAAGATAATTCATGGTGCCGAGTTCATCCCGATTGCGCAAACCCTCGGACCCATAGGTGATACCTTACTAAGCATGTCAAGTTTGAACTCAATTATGCGACAATGGCATCTGAGATAACTTCGGCAAGTGTGACCTATATGCGTTGGTTGCTGTCAGACTGCGGAGCATCCGGCAAGCGGCTGATGCAACATGTGATTTAAGAGCTGCAAACGTTGCGAAGGCTTGGGTTTTGCCAGCGGAGTCATTATCTGAGGCCCTATGGACAGAAATACGACGACGCAGGGCGATCCCGCCAAGATGGACGAGCAGGAATGGCGTCGGGTTTTGACGCCGGAAGAATACCGCGTGCTGCGCGAGAAGGGCACGGAGGCGCCGTTCACCGGCAAATATCTGCACGTCGATGCCGACGGCATCTTCCGGTGTTCCGCGTGCGGTAATCCGCTTTTTGCGACAGATACAAAGTTCGACAGCGGAACCGGCTGGCCTTCGTTCGATCAGGCGCTGCCGGGTGCGGTTGCCTATCACGCGGATCATTCGCACGGGATGGAGCGCACAGAGATTACGTGCGCCCGGTGCGGCTCTCACCTCGGTCACGTGTTCGACGATGGACCGACGACGACGGGCAAACGCTACTGTATCAACTCGGTGTGCCTCAATCTCGACGAAGAGAAGGGTTGAGAGCGGTAAGGCTAAAGCTAGCGATGCGATGCCGGCGTTAAATCCGGCATCGGTTTCCCGGCGCGGCGCCTGTGGATCAGCTCAGATACCCGCATACCATTCGTAGCCTCGGTCAGCCCAATAGCTGCCACGACCGTCGCCGATGTCGGAGTAGCTCGCCACAACCTCGATGTGCTGGATGTATTTGGCGTGCTTGTAGCCGAGCTGGCGTTCAACGCGCAGCCGCAGTGGCGCGCCGTGCGGCACGGGCAACGCGGCACCATTCATTTCATAGGCCAGGATCGTTTGCGGGTGGAACGCATCGATAAGGTCGATGCTCTCGTAATAGTTGCTGAAGAACGAGAGCTTGTCGGCGCAATGGAATACGATGAAGCGTGCATCGGGCTTGAGGCCAACGCTTTGCAGGATGGGGCCTAGCTGCGCGCCCTTCCATTTGCCGATGGCGCTCCAGCCTTCGACGCAGTCGTGGCGTGTGATCTGTGTGCGTGAAGGCAGGCGCCGCAGTTCATCGAGGCTGAATTCGCCGGGTCGCTCCACCAATCCGCTGATGCGCAGCTTCCAATCGACAAAGCCGTTTTGCGACGCGCGGATGTATTCAGGATCGGCAACGCGCGTGGAGCCGTTCGGCTTAAAGTAGACGGAGATATCGCTTTCAGCATATTCGCGGGCCATCGAGCGCTGAGAAAGCACAAGGCGCTGCGCCCACTCAGTGAGGCCCTCGGCACGGTTCAGCATGTCGCGGAACGATGGCGATTGAGAAAGCTGATCGCAGCCGCCGAGCAAAGCCGCGCCACCGGCTGCGGCGCCACGGATGATAAAACTGCGACGGCTGAGTGTGCGTTTACGTTTGATCATCAGCGGTCTCCCGTATAGGCACCGAATAGCGGCCGGTAATCATCGCGCGCATGTTGTTCCAGAGGCCGGACGCCAGCACCATGCCGACGTGAACAATCACGAAAGCGGTGATCCCTAGCGCGCAAAGAAAATGAATCATGCGCGCGCTCTGACGTCCGCCGAATATGTCGAGCAGGAACGGGAAAGCGGCATCGAGTGCAGGCGACATCGTCAGCCCGGTGAGAACGGCCAACGGCAGCAGACCAAAGATCACCGCCAGATACGAAAGCTTCTGCAACACATTATAGCCGCGACCTTGCTCGTCAGCGGAGAAGCGCAGCAAAAGATGTTCGCGCAGCGAACGGCGGATATGGCGCAGCTGATGGCGCGTCGGTGCCAGATCACGGCGCGCATGGCCGCTCCAGATCGCGTAGATCAGATAACACAGTCCATTGAGCACCAGCCCCCAGGCAAAGAAGAAATGCCAGCGTCGTCCGGTTGCGAGGTCGCGGTACGACGGCAGCGTCAGCCAGCTCGGAAAGCCGCGCTCCTCAAGTTGGCCGGACGGTCCACGGGATAATCCGAGCACGCCGGTGGTATTGAACGTATAGTTGCCGATCTGGGTAACGCCTGAGTATCCGCCATCGGCGTTTTGTTCTGCGCCCATCATCAATACGGCCCGGCCCGGATCAGAGGTTTCGCCGAAGTAGAGCGCCGGGTGGGCGTTGAAAATCTGCAAGCCGCTCAGCAGCAAAACAAGCAGGCATAGCGCGTTAACCCAATGGGTGATGCGCACGGTCAGCGGATGGCGATAAACAAACGTGCGCGCATGCTGTCCATTGCTATCGTGGGACGCTTGATGACTGTCCATCGTAGGCAGGTCCTGCTGGCTAGCGGCGTACCCGGATCATAACCGCATACGTTGGCCAGCGCTGCAAAGTTACCGCTGGCGGTGCACGGGCTTGTGTTTTATGGCAGCAGGCAGGCGCAGCACCATGTTTCCGCCGGGAGCTGAAGTCTCGATATTGAGCGTACCGTCCCACGCTTCCATGATATCGCCGACGATAGCGAGGCCCAGTCCGGCTGATCCGGAGGTATCGAGACGGCCGCCGCGCCTCAGGGCGATTTCGGCATCCTCAGCCGACATGCCGGGGCCATCATCCAGCACCGCCAACGCAATCGCATCGCCTTCGGTTTGCGCGCGAAGGGTGATCGCGCTTGCTGCGTGTCGGGTGGCGTTTTCAACCAGATTGCCCAACGCTTCCGTGAGATCGTCGGCATCGATACGCGCAGCCAGTTGCGGTGCGATGTCCGTGGTCCACGTTATGCGTTCGCCGGCCGGTGTACGCTGTGCAACCCGCAGCACCCGTTGCGCGATGGGCAGGAGTTCCGTGGTAACATTCATGTTGGCGGCGCTGCTGCGCGCACGCGTCAACTCGCGCTCGATGTGCCGTTGCATGATGGCGCGGATGTCATCGATCTCGCCGGCAATTTCGGATTCGCCTTTGGCATGCAGGCGTTCAGCGTCGCTGGCGAGCACCTGCAGCGGCGTTTTCAAACCGTGCGCGAGATCGGCTGCGCGGGCACGTGCCTTTTCAATCTGGCGTTCGCGCGCGTCAAGCTGCGCATCGATTTCGCTCACCAGCGGCATGACCTCCTCGGGAAAGTCGTTGCCGAGCCGCGTTTGCGTCCCCGCGCCGATAGCTGTCAGCCGTTGGCGTATTGCTGCAAGCGGACGCAGCCCAATCGCAACCTGCGCCGATCCCGCTGCAATCAGCAGCAGCGCCAGCAGTGCCAGATAGGGCAACAAGGCGCCGGCAAAATTCCGCTTCGCGGCGGCCAGATCGGCGGCATCGATGCCCACGGCGATGCGCGCGGTCTTGCCATCGAGACGGGCGGGCAGCGCTATGCGCCGCTCTACAACATGCAACGACTGCGCCGCGGGACCAGGCAGCTCATAACTGCGCACGTCATCGTCGATGACCGCTTCGGCGGGAAGATCAAGTGTTGCATCCCATAACGAGCGGGAGCGATACACCGGGCCTGCGGGGTCAATCTCCACCTGCCAGTAGAGGCCCGACAGCGGCTTCTGGAAACGGGGATCGGCCGGGGTGCGTGCGATGACGATCTTGCCCGCGGCATCGCGGTCTATGCCGGCAATCAATTGATCCAGATGGTTTGCCAGCTCACTATCCATCCATTGCGTGACGTGCCGTTCAAACAGCGATGTCAAAGCGAACGCGGCCAGCGCCAGCGCAACGAGTATGAACGCCGCAGCGCCGGCCAGCAGGCGCACCCGCAGCGAGCGCATGTTCATGGCTTGGCATCCGGCATCATGTAGCCGAAGCCGCGCCGCGTTTCGATCGCGTCGGAACCCAGCTTCTTGCGCAACCGCATCACGAGCGCTTCGAGCGCGTTGGCGTTGCGCGCGTCATCGTCGCCGTACAGGTGTTCGATCAGTTCGTGCGGCGGAACAATACGGCCTTTGTTGTGCATGAGATAAGCGATCAGGCGATATTCCAGCGGCGTGGCCTGGATCGGCACGCCAGCATTCAGCACCCGCATCTGGCGCGTATCGAGCGCAATTGCCCCCGATGCAATCACCGCGCTGGCATGGCCAGTAGAGCGTCGGATCAGCGCCCGCACACGCGCCAGCAGTTCTTCGGTCTGGAACGGCTTCGTCAGATAGTCATCCGCACCGGCGTCGATGCCTTCAACGCGCTCGGGCCAGGCACCGCGCGCCGTCAGCACCAGCACCGGCATGTTGCGGCCATCGGCGCGCCAGCGTTTGAGCACCGAGAGGCCATCCATGCGCGGCAGGCCGAGATCAAGCACGACGAGATCATAATCCTCAGTGTCGCCACGGAACCATGCGTCTTCGCCATCAAGGGCCGCGTCGCAAGCGTAACCGGCCGCTTCCAGTGCGGCTTTGATCGCGGCACTGATGCGAGGTTCGTCCTCGACCAACAGCAAACGCATCAGTCGTCATCCTCGATTTTCAGGATCTTGCCGGTGGAGGCGTCGGCTTCAATCTCCTGCAACCGGCCGTCGCGGCGCAGGATCTTGAGCTCGTAAATGTAAACGCCGTCTTCCTCATCGAGTTCAGCGTCGATGAGGTCTCCGTCCACCTGCTTCTGCACGATGGTGACGATATCGCCGAGTGCTTTGATACGGCCAGACCGCAGCAATCGCTGCGCTTCCTCGGGGCCGAGGTCATCGGCCATCAGTGCACCGGGCACTACCGCAACAAGCATGAGAACTGCTGTGAAGGCACAGAGCAGCCGACGATAAACAGGCACGGACATCATCTCCAGACGTAGCCCCATCGTGCACCCAGTCTGCTGACAAATCCCTGACAGCGTCCATCAGATGGCTGTCAGCGGACATCTGCGAGGTTGGTCATGGATCGACGACACGCTGTCGTTGGCCGGGAGGGGCCGGACACATGCGCCCCATAATCGAGGAGAAACAAGTCCATGCAGAAGTACATCATGCTGCCGCTGTTCGCCGCTGCTGTCGCCATCGTTACGCCTGCAATGGCCGTCGACAATGCTGCTGCAACCACGCAGATCAGCGTGCCACGCGCCCAGTGGCTGAGCCCGGATCAGGTGGGTGAGAAGCTGCGTGCCGCCGGCTACAAGGTGCTGGAAATCGAAACCGACGATGGCGTCTATGAAGTCGAGCTGGTCGATCAGCACGGCACCCGCATCGACGCGCACGTTCATCCGAAGACCGGCGAAATTCTGGTCGGCTACGACGATTGACGTCTGCCGACTTTCCAACACGCCAAACACACCGCGGATACTCATCCGCGGTGTTGTTCATTGTGCTGGCGATGGTGGCGTGGCGCACGCGCAGATTGCGGTCAGCGCCACAGGCCCAGATCTTCCCACGTTTCTTCGGGGATCTCGGCGCCGACCTCATACTTAAAACTCAACGCCTTCATCTGATCTTCCGAAACGGCGCAGGTGAATTTCAGCTTGTACCAATGCGATTTCGCGCGCACGGCGCCGCCCTTGGTCGAAACCTCGCCACCCGTGAACTCCGCCCGTCCCGTGATGCTGGTCTTGATGCGGTCAGCCTTTGGCAGCTTGCCGTCGCGGCGGATGGTGTCGATGCCCTTGATAACGCAGACCTGGTGCGCACGCTCTTCCGGATCGAGCTTGCGGAGCTGATCTGCGATCGAGCGCGCCTGGGCCACCGCCGGGGCGGCGAGTAAAACCGCCACCAGCCATATTCTGGAATTCATGAACTCCCCCAACGTCTTCGTCGCCCTTGATGAGCTTTTACTCATTATGTTTCCCCAGTCCAGCCATGGGCGAAAAATCGGGCGTCTATATGGCCTCGGCCCCCTAACGGGGGGCCGGGGTACCACTGTCTGACACGACCTCAGCATCAACGACCGAGGCGGCAACCGCAGGACGCGCAGGCGGCGTAAATGCGGGATTGTAGTGGCGCGGTTCGGGCTCGCTTTGTCCCTTTTCGGCCTTCGAGCCGTGCAGGATATCGCGGCGAACGCCCAGATATCCGAGCAGAGGCGCGGCCAGAAAGACCGATGAATAGCTGCCGATCAGCACGCCAAGCAGCATCGCCAGCGAGAAGTTGAACAGCACTTCGCCGCCGAACACCAGCAAGGCTACCAGCACCACGACCGTCGTGAGGCCGGTCAGGAAGGTGCGTGACAGGGTCTCGTTGATCGACACATTGATCAATTTATCGATCGGCATCTTCTTGTAACGCCGCAGGTTCTCGCGAATGCGGTCGGAGATCACGACGGTATCGTTGATCGAATAGCCCAAGACGGTCAGCAACGCCGCGACGATTGACAGATCGAATTCGAGCTGGAACAGGGCAAAAATTCCAGCCACGACCACGACGTCATGGAGCAGCGACAGGATGGCGCCGGCAGCGAACTGCCAGTCGAAGCGCAACCAAACGTAGCCTGAGATCGCGATCAGCGAGCCGATGACGGCCCAGGTGCCCGAACGCTTCAGTTCGCTGGAGACAGCGGGGCCGACGATCTCAACGCGGCGCTGCTCGAAACCGGAGCCGAGCGCGTCCACGATCTTGGTGCGCGCCCCTTGCTGTGCCTCTTCTCCGCCCGGTTGCGTTTCAACCCGGATCAGCACGTTTTGATCGGAAAACGACTGAATCTGCACGCTGCCGAGGCCGAGTTCGGAGAGCTTGTTACGAAGTTCCGAAACGTCAACTTTGCCATCCTTCGCCTGCACTTCGATCAGCGTGCCGCCTTTGAAGTCGACGCCGTAGTTGAAGCCGATGACGCCCATGGCGAGCACCGACAGGATCGACAGGATTACGGACAGCGCCAGACACGTGCCCTTGAAGCGCATGAAGTTGATTTGCGTGCCGTGCGGAAAGATATCGAGACCCTTGAAGGTCGGGATAGGAAAGAACATGGGATTACCCTGCTTGCGCAACGCAGGAATCTGCGGGCGCGAAAAGATGGCAGGCTCAAATCCGCGCGCATGCGTGCGGTATCCCGATGCGCATGGCGGTTTGCTTTGAACCGGCGATGTTGAGTGAAATCAGACCAGCAGGGCAGGGGGAGGCGCACGCGTACGATGCGCGCCGCGCGCCTTATGGAGCAGCTTGGCGGAGGACGCGCGCGCAGTAGATTGCAGGCCGAGAGCAACTGCGATTGCAAAGCCAGACGCGGCGACAGCGACATGGGGCGGCGGGGATGACGGCGCACCCGAATGCTCATCGGGTGAAACGCGCGCCGCAAGCGCAAGGTTTTCGCTGCGAAGCGTGTGATCGAGAGCCGGCGCGCCCGCACGGACGCCCGCGGCCATTCCGCTGTCCAGCAACGGTCCGGCAGGAGCGACCGACAGGACGGCAAACAGCAGCGCATACAGATACAGCGCCGCAGCGTGGAGCTGCGGGAACTGGCTGCGTTGCGTGATGTTGCCTTGCGCCTGCGTCATGGCCCTACCTCAAGCGGCGCAACATAACGGCTTGACCGTGTCAGCGCAAACGCTTGGGCGGCACGCCGCTTAAGCCTGATTTGATGGCGCGAATACAAAAGCAGCGACGTTCCGTTGGGAACGCCGCTGCTTTGGCGTGCGGTAGGGTAAACAATCAGCGATTGAGGGCAACCACGAGGGCCTTCGGGTTGCCGCCGTTATCGCTGATGAAGCTCTGGAACAGGGTGTCGAGGAACGAAGTCATCCAGAAACCGATGACCTGAGCATCGCGCACCTTGTAGGTGTTGCCGCGGCGTACAACGAGCCAGCGGACATCGTAGCTGGAGCCGTTCTCCAGCGTGATGCGGCTGTCAACGTAGGTGCCGCGCGGATCTTCCTTGGACTGCGACGTAACGATGAAGCGGGCCACGGGATATTTCGGCGCTTCGCGCGAGGCATAGCGCGCGATGAAGTTGATCATGCCGGTGTAGTAGATCGGACGATCAGTCTTCGGCAGAACGCGCGCATATTCGCCCAAGGCGCTGATGCCAATGGATGGAATGTCGGCGTTGGAATTGAGCACCATCGCAAACTGCGCCATGGAGCCAGAGCGAGAGGCGGCGAGCAACTCGTTGCCGACACGCTTCATATAGGCCGCCGGCGATTCACGGCGATTGGACGGTGCCGCCGGTGTGTCAGAGCTGACAGGCGATTTTATCGCTGCTGTACGCTCCGGGGCGACAGTCTGGGCCATTGCAACGAACGGCATGCAGACGAAGGTGAGGCAGGCAAAAGCCAGCGCCCATGTTGAAGTGCCGCGTGTCGCGCGAACCGCCACGGTGCTCAACATATAATCGAACTCCCTCAAGGCATACATATTGGAGGTGGCCGCATTCGGTCCGGCCCATACTCGCCTCCGCAGGCTTATTAGCCATGTGAGGCAACTTTCAGTCAAAGCTTGCGCCGCAGCGCTGCGGAATTTTCCGAGGATCGAAGATTCAGGCATGGCTGGGATCCGGTAGACGAGCTGTGGAAAAGCCAGGGGCCCGATTGCGAAAACGGTAGAGTTCACTGGCCGCAACGACCGGCTGACCCAGCATGTGGGCGATTCGGTCCAGTTCGGCCGGGGATGCTTTTGCGGCAACACTCAAGAGGACGGATTTGCCACGCTTGGGGTGCACCAGCACGATCTCATGCCGCGTCGCACCCAGGGTGGCGCGCATGTGGGGGGCGACGCCGACGAAGGCCGTCAGCGGTTCGAACCAGGTTTCCGTGATGAAATAGCCGTTGTCGGTCACCGTCACGCCCGCATCCTCGATGCTCACCGCGCGCGTCGTCAGCAGCCGGTCCAGCAGGCGCTTGATGGGCAGAGCGACCAGGAATGCCACGAGTGCAAACGCCGTCGCGATCTCCGCTGCAAGCAGAGGTTGACTAAAGAGCGTGGCGCGCAGCTCCGGCGAAAGGATTGCGACCACAAGGCTGATGGTCGCCAGGCCGGCCGCAAAGGCGAACGGAACAAGCAAGACAAGCAGCACGAACGCAGTGCGCTGCGAACAGGTTTGCGAAATGTTTGCCGGCAGTTGCGTGGGCATCGCAGGCTCGATCCGGTCGAAGGTGGCAACGCGCATTGAGAGTCCATCGGAGCGGTGTAGGAGCCTACGTTAACCTCAACAGGCTTACTCCCGGGTTAACCGCTGTTCTGAAAGGGTGCGGCGCCGGGTTTGGTTCCATTCCGTGATTTCCACCGTGCGGGAGGATTGGAAAGGAGAACAAAGGTGCGCTGTTCGCTCGATCGCCGCTTGACGCATAAACATATGTTTATATGATGCCCGGCAGTCAGAGGAGCGGCGCCCGTGCCTGGAAAATTTGCCAGCGACGACATCGTGACGGCGCTCAAGGCGGCGGCGGAGCCAACACGCCTGCGTATCCTGATGTTGCTGATGGCGGGTGAATTGAGCGTCAAGGATCTCACCGTCATCCTGGGGCAAAGCCAGCCGCGCATCAGTCGCCATCTTAAACTGCTCGCCGAAGCCGGACTGGTTGAACGCTTCCGGGAGGGCAGCTGGGCCTACTTCCATGTTTCGGACCGCTCCGCCGGTGGCAAACTCGCGATGGACATCCTTTCGCTGGTTGACCCCGATGATCGGGGCATGGCGCGGGATCGGGAACGGGCCGAAGCGCTGAAGCGCGAGCGCGAGGCATCCGCGCAGTCCTACTTTCAGGCGCACGCGGCCGATTGGGACCGAATCCGCGCACTTCATGTGGCCGAACGCGATGTTGAAGCTGCTATTGCCGATGCGCTCGGAGCGGGCCCATTTTCGCTGCTGGTGGATTTAGGCACCGGCACTGGCCGCGTCCTTGAACTACTCGCCGACCGCTATGACCGCGGCATTGGCTTCGACGTCAACAACGCCATGCTTGCCTATGCGCGAAGCAAGCTGTCTGGCATCAGTCTCGGCCGCGCGCAGGTTCGTCACGGCGATCTTTACGCTTTGAACCTTGCCGACGGCGCGGCCGACGCTGTGGTGATGCATCAGGTGCTGCACTTCCTTTCCGATCCGCTGCAGGCCATTCGCGAAGCAGCGCGGGTTCTGGCGCCCGGTGGACGGCTGCTCATCGTCGATTTTGCTCCGCACGATCTTGAATTTCTGCGCGATGAGTATGCCCACGACCGCCTCGGTTTTCCGGCTGGACAAGTGGCAGCATGGATGCGCGACGCAGGGCTGAGCCCGCAAAAGCAGTTGGATCTCGCGCCTACGGCCGCAGCGGGCCCGGAGGCGTTGACGGTCTCGCTGTGGCTTGCGGTGCGGCCGCCTGAAACAAACACGAAAACGATAGAGAAGACGGCACGCGCGGCGCGTGCCCTGGAGGGTGCACCCTGATGGCGATGACATCAGAACGTAAAAGTAGATTGTTGGGCGCTGGCGAGATTGATGTCTCGTTCGAGTTCTTTCCGCCCAAGTCGGAGAAGATGGAATCTGCGCTGTGGTCTTGCATCCAGCGACTGGCGCCACTGGAGCCGGAATTTGTTTCGGTGACCTATGGCGCGGGTGGCACGACGCGTGAGCGTACGCACAACACGGTTATGCGTCTCGTCGATGAAACCGACATGAAACCAGCTGCGCATCTCACCTGCGTTGCCGCCACGAAGGAAGAAGTCGACGCCATCGCGCGCGACTACTGGGAGCGCGGCGTTCGCCATATCGTGGCGTTGCGCGGTGATCCCATCAGTGGCCCCGGTTCGGTTTATGAACCGCACCCCGGCGGCTATATAAATGCAGCCGACCTGGTGGCCGGTCTGAAGCGCATTGCGCCATTCGAAGTTTCGGTTGCCGGTTATCCGGAAAAGCATCCAGAAAGCCTAAGTGTCGGCGCGGACATCGACAACCTGAAAGCCAAGGTTGATGCCGGTGCAGATCGCATCATCACGCAGTTCGGGTTCGACAACGCTCACTATCTGCGTTTTCTGGAGCGCGCGCGCGCGGCGGGCATCTGGATTCCGATCATTCCGGGCATCGTGCCGATCCATAACTTCAAGCAGGTTGCCGGTTTTGCAGCCCGTGCCGGCGCAAGCATGCCGTCATGGCTGGCGCGACGCTTTGACGGGCTTGAGGAGGATCCGGCGACGGGGCATCTCGTAGCAGCTGCGGTTGCGACCGAGCAGGTGATGGATCTCGTCGATGAGGGCGTGAAGAAATTCCATTTCTACACCCTCAATCGCGCCGATCTCGTCTACGCCATCTGTCATCTACTCGGGCTGCGACCCCATGCTGGCAGCGCGCCCGCAAAAGTCCGCGCCGCGAGCTGAGGAAAATATCAATGCTTGAACGCAAGCCTTCATTCGCTGCACTCGAAGCCGCCGCCAACGAGCGCATTCTCATCATTGATGGCGCAATGGGCACTATGATCCAGCGCTACAAGCTGGATGAAGACGGCTATCGCGGCGTCCGCTTCAAGGACTGGCACCGCGACGTGAAGGGCAACAACGATCTTCTGGTGCTGACGCAGCCGCAGATCATTGGCGCCATTCATGATGAGTATTTTGCGGCCGGCGCCGACATTATCGAAACCAATACGTTCAACGCGCAGAAGATCTCGCTGGCCGACTACGGGATGGAAGATCTGGCCTATGAGGTCAATCTGGCGGCGGCACGGATCGCGCGCGACGTGGCCGATACCTGGAACAAGAAAACGCCGGACAAGCTGCGGTTTGTTGCGGGCGCCATCGGTCCAACCAACCGCACGGCGTCGATCTCTCCGGACGTGAACAATCCCGGCTTTCGCAACGTCGATTTTGACGAACTGCGCGATGCCTACAAGGAGCAGATGTGCGGTCTGATGGATGGCGGCGTCGACATCATTCTGATCGAGACCATCTTCGATACCCTCAACGCGAAGGCGGCAGGTGTTGCGACGCTGGAAGTGTTCGAGGAGAAGGGTGTCGAACTGCCGATCATGATTTCCGGCACCATCACCGATCGTTCGGGGCGTACGCTTTCCGGACAGACGGCCGAGGCGTTCTGGTATTCGATGCGCCATCTGCGCCCGTTCTCGATCGGGCTGAACTGTGCGCTCGGTGCCGACCTGATGCGTCCCTATCTGGCGGAGCTCTCCGGCTTTGCCGATACGCGCATCTCGGCCTATCCGAATGCGGGCCTGCCCAATGCGATGGGTGAATACGACGAGACCCCGCACGATATGGCGTGTGCCATCGAGCCGTGGGCGCGGGACGGCATTGTGAATATTGTTGGCGGTTGCTGCGGGTCGACGCCCGAACACATCGCGCACGTGCGTGAGCATGTCTCCAAGTTTGCGCCGCGCAAGATCCCGTCGATCCCGCCCAAGCTGCGGCTTTCGGGTCTGGAGCCGTTTGTTCACGGAGCATGACGCCGTAAAGCGCGGTGTACCGGTTACGGGTTGAGCGTTTGATATGTGATTGCGCCAGCGGCATTGTCGCGCTGGGCGTCGAAGGTCGGAAGGCAAAGAATAAAAATGACAACGGCAAACGCAGCGCAGGCCTTCATCAACGTCGGTGAACGCACCAACGTCACCGGCTCAGCGCGCTTCCGCAAGCTGATCGAAGCCAACGATTATCCGGCCGCGCTGGCGGTTGCGCGCTCTCAGGTTGAGAACGGCGCGCAGGTGATCGACATCAATATGGACGAGGGCCTGCTCGATTCAGAAAAGGCCATGACGACCTTCCTGAATCTGATTGCGTCCGAACCGGATATCGCCCGCGTGCCGGTCATGATCGACAGCTCGAAGTGGAGCGTGATCGAGGCCGGCTTGAAGTGCGTGCAGGGCAAACCGATCGTCAACTCGATCAGCCTGAAGGAAGGCGAGGAACAGTTTCTCGATCACGCCAAGAAGGTGCTGCGTTATGGCGCCGCCGTGGTGGTGATGGCGTTTGACGAAGTCGGACAGGCGGATACAGAAGATCGCAAGTTCGAGATCTGCCATCGCGCATACAAGATTCTGACCGAGCAGGTCGGTTTCCCGCCGGAAGACATCATCTTCGATCCGAACATCTTCGCGGTCGCGACCGGTATTGAAGAGCACAACGGATATGGCATCGCGTTCATCGAGGCGGTGCGCCGCATCAAGAAAGTGATGCCGCTGGTGCACATTTCAGGCGGTGTTTCGAACCTGTCGTTTGCGTTCCGTGGCAACGAACCTGTGCGCGCGGCGATGCATTCGGTGTTCCTGTACTATGCAATCGCCGCCGGCATGGACATGGGCATCGTCAACGCCGGCCAGCTTACGCCTTACGATGCTATAGATCCTGAATTGCGCGAGCTGTGCGAGGACGTGGTTCTCAACAAGCGCCCCGACGCAACCGATCGACTGCTGGATGCTGCGCCGCGCTTCAAGGGTGATGGCAGCACCGGCGCGAAGCCGAAGGAAAAGGATCTTTCCTGGCGCAATCAGCCCGTGCAGGAGCGTCTGACCCATTCGCTGGTGAATGGCATCACCGACTTCATCGAGGAAGATACCGAAGAGGCGCGCCAGCAGGCTGCGAAGCCGTTGCACGTGATCGAAGGGCCGCTGATGGCGGGGATGAACGTCGTCGGCGATCTGTTCGGCGCTGGCAAGATGTTCCTGCCGCAGGTGGTGAAAAGCGCCCGCGTGATGAAGCAGGCGGTGGCTTATCTGCAACCGTTCCTGGAAGAGGAAAAACGCGCGTCGGGCGTCGATCAGATGCCAGCCGCCGGCAAGATCGTCATGGCAACGGTGAAGGGCGATGTGCACGACATCGGCAAGAACATCGTTGGCGTTGTGCTGCAATGTAACAACTATGAAGTGATCGATCTCGGCGTGATGGTTCCGGCCGCCAAAATTCTTGAGGCCGCCAAGAAAGAGAAGGCTGACATGATCGGGCTTTCCGGCCTGATTACGCCGTCGCTCGATGAGATGTGTTTCGTCGCCGCCGAGATGGAGCGCGAGGGGTTCGATTGCCCGCTGCTGATTGGCGGCGCTACGACCAGCCGCGTTCACACCGCGGTGAAAATCAGCCCCAACTATTCCAAGGGCCAGGCGATCTACGTGCTGGATGCTTCGCGCGCGGTGGGTGTTGTTTCCAAACTGCTGTCGGAAACCGACCGCCAGGATTACGTCGCCGAGATTCAAACCGAATACGTCAAGGTGCGCGAAAATCACCTGAAGAACGAGGCATCCAAGAAGCGTATTCCGCTCAGTGCCGCGCGTGAAAACAAGTTCAATATTGACTGGCCGAACTACACGCCGCCCAAGCCGACATTCCTGGGCACGCGTAAGTTTGAGAACTATCCGCTCGCGGAGCTGGTGCCATACATCGATTGGACGCCGTTCTTCCAGACGTGGGAGCTGGCGGGGCGTTATCCAGCAATTCTCAAGGACAACAAGGTCGGCGCGGAAGCGCAGAAGCTGTTCAACGACGCGCAGGAAATGTTGCGGGCAATGGTGGCCGGTAATTGGGTGCGCGCTTCCGGCGTTGTCGGCTTCTGGCCTGCTAACGCAATCGGCGATGACATTGCGGTTTATGCCGACGACAGTCGTTCCGAACAGATTGCAACATTCCATACGCTGCGCCAGCAGATCGCGCGCGATCCAAAGCGCGACCGCGCCCACACGGCGTTGTCCGATTTCATAGCGCCGCAGGGCAGCGGCATTGCCGATTACGTTGGCGGGTTTGCAGTTACGGCGGGCCTGGGTGAGGAGGACGCCATAGCCAAACACGTGAAAGCGACCGACGACTACAGCCGCATTCTTCTGAAGGCGCTGTCGGACCGATTGGCGGAAGCTTTCGCGGAATGCATGCATGCCCGCGTGCGGCGGGAGCTGTGGGGCTATGCGGCTGACGAGAAACTGTCGAACGACGATCTGATCTTGGAAAAGTATCGCGGTATTCGTCCGGCTCCGGGCTATCCGGCGCAGCCCGATCACACTGAGAAGGGTACGATCTGGCAACTGATGGATGTCGAGAATGCAATCGGCATGCAGCTGACTGAAAGCTATGCGATGTGGCCCGGCGCGGCGGTTGCAGGTCTTTATTTCTCGCACCCCGACAGCCACTATTTCGGCGTTGGCAAAGTTGAGCGCGATCAGGTCGAAGATTATGCGGCCCGCAAGGGCTGGACGGTTGAAGAAACCGAACGCTGGCTGGCCCCGGTGCTCAACTACGACACGCGTTCGTTGCGCGAAGCGGCGGCATAGGTACGGATCGGCGCTGCTTAAGTGCTTATGCCGCGGCCGACGTCATTGCTGACACAACTTGGCGCCTGTGGCCGCCATTGTCGCCGCAAGGTGGAACAGGCTGGGGAGCCGATGACCGTACAGGCGAAGCGCGCATACTGTTCGGCGCCTCCCGCTCAGGCCGCCACCATGGCCGCTGGGGACGGCGTCGCAAGCGTCGAGTTGAGCAATTCGCTTGCCACCGGCCCGCTCTAATTTGCGGCTTTCATTGGTCGGCACAAAAACCACAAAGTCTGTGTGCGCACCAAAATACCGTTCGAGCGGTGAATCGCTGAGAGTCCAGGTGCGCGATCACCGCATTGTCGAATGCATTCACATGCAAGCAATCAGCTGCTCGGGAATGCGTCTCAGCTCTTCCTGTGGCGGCTGTACGGTATGCGCGTCCCACATTGTTTCGGATGACCGATTACATTTCAGAGGCAGGCCGCGACGGGGCCGAAAACAGCTCCCCAAATACAGTGTTCAATGCGGCGTCGATAACGCAAAAAACGTTTGCAACAATCACAACCCATTGTCGACTTCATCCATCACCTGAAACGTTTTATTCCGGCTATGGCCGCCCCATAACAAAGCCCTGAACTGGCGCAGCAAAATCAGGAAATAGAACCAATTTCGGAGTAACGGAATGCGTTCTGGCTGCCGAACGAAACATCGCCATATGTGCGCCAAGAACAGCTGTATGCAAGGAAGCCTGCTAGCTAGAAAGCATAATTGCGGTTTCCGATTGCAATAAATCGTTGTTCAGAAACGATCCGGGTTTCGGGTCAAAATAAGCACCTAACGTGGAGAGCTAACGATTGTTCTTCATAGGACGTCGGATGAATGAAGCATTCAAAGTTTTTCACAATCGTTTCTACGTGCCAGCTGACGGAGACCATCGGTATTGGCCTGGTGCAACCCGGTCATCGAAGCCGCTTCACGCTGCCGGTGGCGGTGCCTGACAATGTGCGGGAATTCGACGCCAGGATTGAACTGAAGCCGCGCCGTTAGAAACGCAACTCGCTGCCATCAAACCGGCCTTGTGGGAGCATCGCGAGGTGCATGAACCAGGGATTATCGATGTTTGGAAAGCAGCGGGTGTACTCGTTGTGTGTTCGGCAGTTGTCATGGGACATGTCGCGGATGCCGCCATGCCCGTCAATTCGTTTGCGCGTCCGGTGTCGAACCGATTGAACCAGACGGGACGTGTGGTGACGATGCCGGTCGTTGTCAGTGTCGATGGCAGCGAGCGCGGTGAAGTAAATCTGCGGATCGATCACAACGACAACGTCTCCGTCAACGTCGAAGAGCTTGTCGGCGTCGTCGGCGACACGCTCGACGAGACTGAGAGAAATCGCCTTGCGGCAGCAGGAGCAGAGGGCGGCTTCGTATCGTTGGAGGTTATTCGACGTGCCGGTTTTGATGTTCGTTTCGACCAGGCCTTGCTGGAGCTTTCGTTCGCGCCCGCGGTTGAGCAGCGGCCAGTCGGAGAAATCGACTTCGGGCAGCAGAGAAGAAAGCAGACCGGCAGCGCTGTGCCGATGCTGCCAGCGTTCGCTTCCGGATACCTGAATGTCTATGCCGGCTTCGACTACGTCTGGGGCGCGGCGCCATTGAGCCGGGGAGGATGGGGCGATGGCGCGGTTCTCAACGGACGTATGGAGCTGGACTCCGCAGTGCGCATAGGAGGGGTCGTGCTGGAAAACAGGGCGCTCTACGGCAGTGCGCTGCAAGCTGACCCGTGTCCTCTGATTGTGGGATGCATCTATGGGCAGCAAGCTGGCTTCCAGCGGCAACTCTCACGGCTGATTTACGACATGCCGGGTGAGGTACGCGCGTACAACTTGGCGACGTTGATCCGATGGGCGTGGGTGTACAGGGTGCGCCTGACTTACTCGGCATATCAGCGGAAAAATCGTACAGAAAGCTGGCGCCCGGGACGTCTATCACTCCGGTCAATCAGAATGTCTTTCGCATCGATCGGCCCTCGACGGTTGAGGTGATCGTCAACTCTGCGGTGCTGCAGAGCATGCGCTTGCAACCCGGCAACTACAACGTTCGCGATCTTCCACTCATGGCGGGCGCCAATCACATTGAGCTCTCGATAACCGACGATATGGGCAACAACCGGGTGATTGCCACGTCAGCCTTCTTCGATGCGAATTTGCTGGCGCCCGGACTCTTCGAATGGGGCGTTGCACTTGGCGCACCATCGTACTTTTTGAATAGTGCGCACACATACGAATTCGAGCTTTTCATGGGCACGGCGTTCATGCGCTATGGCGTGAGCGATGAGCTTACGCTGCTGGGCTATGCCCAGTCCGACGCCTACGTCACCACCATGGGTACACAAGCACTGCGTGCCACGCCCTGGGGCATGCTCGGCACGGGTCTTGCGGCTTCGACAGGAGCGCTAGGCTCTGGCATTGCCGCAACGCTAGACTTCGCGCGCGTCAGAGTTTCAGGGATTTTTAGTGACGCCGAGAGCGTTATTGTCAGTGTCAAGTATCAGACCCCAGAATTCCAGACGCCCGGCCAGTTTCTCACGTCGCCCGAGCAGGTACTGTATTCGCAGCTCCACTATGCACTGCGATTTGATGCTGCATACACGACGCAACTGTACGCGGATACGACTGCGACGCTCGCCGCCCGCCTGCAGCTGAGCGATCCGAACCAGCTCATTCTTGGCTTCGATGGATGGCAGGACAATCGCTTCGGAGCCGATCTCACGCTGTCGCGTCCCATCACCGCTAATGCAATTAGCAGTCTGACGATTGGGGTATCGAACGAAACATTTTTGAATACACCGATCCTTTCGCCAAGCCCGGCCCCGGAACTTCGCGTGGGGCTGCGGCTGACGGTGCGCCCTGACGAGCAGACGGCAATTGCCGCTGGTTATGACACTCTCAATCAGCAGGCTATCGCCAATGTCTATCGTAATACGGGCCAAGGCATCGACCGTTGGGATGCGAGCGTCAATGTTGAGAACAGGGCGGGTAACAACGGTAGCACAGTGACCGCCGGGGCTGGCTACTACGGCAATCGTGCAGACGTCCATTTGACTCATAGCGCCGGTATGAGCGGCGTCGCCTTCACCGATTTCTATGGCAGCTCAGGCAATCAGCGGACGTCTTTGCGTGTGGGTAGTGCCATCGCCTTCGTCGACGACCGTGTGGCGGTTGGTGCCCCGATAAAGGGCGATGCGTTCGCACTTGTGCATCCGCATGAGACCATCGGCGACCGCGAAGTTATCGTCGGGAGTCGAGATCTCGTTCTCGCCAAGTCGGACAGTTTCGGCCCGGCTGTGCTGAGTGGACTACCGGCCTATTCGCAGAACTCAATTTCGGTTGACGTTGACGATCTGCCGACCGGCTATAGCATCGGCCCTGGCACGTACGACACCAAGGCGCCGTACAAAGGCGGCTACGACATCGAGGTCGGCTCGACATATTCAGTGGTCGCCTATGGACGCCTCGTGAATCAGAATGGCACGCCGCTCGAACTGGCGGTTGGTGTCGTGCATCCGATCAACAATCCGCGCAAGCGCGTGCCCATCTTCACCAATCGCAGCGGCAAGTTCGCGGCCGATGGCGTGGCGGCCGGAAGATGGATCACGAGATAGAGCTGGACACCGGCAAGGTGCCCTACATTCTCGATATTCCGGAAAGCGTAGAGGGATTGCACAAGGCAGGGACGCTGAGGCCATCGCCGGAGGTGTAGCATGAGGGATTGGCTGACATTTGGATGCGTGGCATTGGGCTTGCTAATCGCAAGCGGGCAGCGGGCCGAAGCAATCTGCGCCATCAACGCTGCCAGCTTAACAGTGAGCCCGCTGACTGCTGGCACGGGCACCTATACGCCGCCGACTGTACCTGGTGCGCAGGCCGTGACGTTTACGATCAGCGGCACGTACCTATCGCTGCTTGGCGGCCTCTGCACGGTGGGTATCGCCTTTCAGCGTGGCACTCTACCTGCAACAATGAGCATCACCGGCGGTGGCACGGCTACGTTGCCATATGCGATATCGACAGCCGCGAGCGGCGGGACCTCGCTGCTCTACACCAGCGGAACACCTGCGTCGTCCAGCCTCCTGAAGTCATCATTCAATGCGCCCATCTTAGGCGTGGCCGTGCCGTTTTCGACGACGGTAACGGCATATTTCAGCATGCAGCCAAGCAACCCCCAGCGGGCGGGCACTTACTCCGACGGGCCCTCGTTGACCGTCAATACCTTCAACGTGACCATTCTCGACATTGTTTCGCTGCTTACATCGACTGCGTTCACAGTCACAGGATCCGTGACAAAAACCTGCACCATCAGTGGGGTCTCCCACCCGTCGGCCGATGCCGTAACGATACCCGTAAGCGCCGCGGGCGCGGTCAACACTTCGCCGATCGTGCGCAACTATGCGAATGCCAGCTGCAATACGCCGGCGAACGTTCAACTCACCTCGCAGAATGCGGGTGCGCGAACGGCGAGCACGGCGGCAGGCTTTAGCAGCGTCATCAACTACACAGCCAGCGGTGCGTTCTTCGGTGCGGTCGCGTCGATCAACACCTCGACAAGTTCGACTGGGCCAATATCAGGACCGGTTTCTCCGACCACCGGCACAGCACTGCCGAGCGGCACTCTAACCGCGACCATCAATCCGACGGCGAACACACAGCCGCTTATGCAGGGCGCATACACAGATGTCCTGTCGATAACAATCACGCCGCAGTGATTGCGGGCTCGAGGATGGTTGTCGGTGTCTGACCGCGCTCGATGCGGTCCTGCTGCTCTGTGGCCCATCGCAGAGCCTGCGACTTCAGCCTAAAAGATCCTTCGATCCAACACTGGCGATCGTGTAGCAACGCGCAGTTGTCGATGGATGGCTCACGTGCTTCGCTACTGAAGAAGCCAGGGCATGTTCATTTTGCGGTTCAAGCACATAGGAAAATGCGTGCAGTCTCAATGGCATAGGTTCTCCGTGGCGCCCATGATGGATTGGACGGACCGGCACTGCCGGACGTTCCACCGTCAGCTGACGAAGCGCGCGCTGCTCTATACCGAGATGGTGACGGCGCCGGCTGTGCTGCGCGGCGACCGCGAGCGGCTGCTCGGATTGGCCGGCCAGCACGAGCATCCGGTAGCGCTGCAGCTCGGCGGATCCGACCCAGAAGCGCTGGCGGACGCCGCCGCAGTGGGCGCGGAATATGGTTACGACGAAATAAACCTGAATGTCGGCTGCCCTTCCGACCGCGTGCAGGAGGGCCGCTTCGGCGCCTGCCTGATGGCCGAGCCGGAGCTGGTTGCAAAGTGCGTTTACGCGATGCAACGCAACGTCAAGGTGCCGGTAACGGTGAAATGCCGGATTGGCATCGACGATCAGGACAGCGAGGCCGATTTCCAGCGCTTCATCGACACGGTGGCGAGCGCGGGCATTACAACTTTTGTTGTCCACGCGCGCAAAGCCTGGCTGAAGGGCCTGTCGCCGAAAGAGAACCGCGAGATACCCCCGCTGGATTATCCCCGCGTCTACCGGCTGAAAGCATCGCATCCCGAGCTGACGATCGTGATCAACGGCGGCGTCGACAATCTGGATGCGGCTGAGGAACATCTGCGTCATGTCGATGGCGTGATGATGGGGCGCGCCGCGTATCAGACGCCGTACATCCTGAGCGACGTTGACCGGCGCATATTCGCGATAACGGATGCACCGCCGATTTCCCGCCGCGACGCAGTGGAAGCGATGCTGCCTTACATCGAAGAACACATTGCATCGGGCGGGCGGCTGAACAACATTGTGCGCCACATGCTGGGGCTCTATCACGCCGAACCGCGCGGACGTCTGTTCCGTCGTCATCTCAGTGAGAATGCACCACGGGATGCAGCGCCGCTGACTGTGCTGAAGGAAGCACTGGAATACGTTGAAAGCGGACCGCGTCGCGCAAGCGCCGCTGAATAGCGCCACAGCACAATCACAACACTGGGCAAAGCACTGGGCCCAACACCGGGAATGATCGCGCATGGAACTGGGGCTGGCCAATGGCGATCTTGTCATGCTCGTTGCGGCGCTGCTGGCAGGTGGACTGGTGGCCGGATTTCTGGCCGGTCTGCTTGGCATCGGCGGCGGCGGCGTGCTGGTGCCGGTGCTGTATGAAGTGTTCCGCGTTCTCGATGTCGATCCCGCCGTGCGCATGCACGTGGTGTTGGGTACATGCCTTGCGATCATCCTGCCGACGTCATTGAAATCGTTCGCCGGGCACCGGGCGCGCGGCTCGGTCGATATGGCGCTGCTGAAACGGGTGGCGCCGTTTGTGGTGCTGGGCGTGATGATCGGAGCAGTCGCCGCGAAAAATTCCAGCGCCGAAGTGTTGAAGTGGGTGTGGGCGATTTCTGCCACCGTCATCGCCTTCAAGATGGCGTTCGGCCGTGAGAGCTGGCGCATCTCCGATCATCTGCCGCCGACGCCGTGGCCGCAGGCTGGCGGGTTCGGCGTCGGTTTCATCTCGACACTGATGAGTATAGGTGGTGCATCGTTCGTCGTGCCGCTGCTGACGCTGTTCGGCAAACCGATCCTGCAGGCGGTTTCAACGGCTGCGGGCGTGGGGCCGCTGATCGCGTTCCCCGGCGTGATCGGATACGCGTGGGCGGGCTGGGGGACGGAAGGTTTGCCGTGGGGCTCGATCGGTTATGTCAATCTGCTGGCGATGGCGATCGTTGCGCCGGTGAGCGTGCTGGCGGCGCCGCTGGGCGTACGCATGGCGCATCGCATTCCGCGCCGCACGCTGGAACTGGCGTTCGCCGCGTTCCTGGCGACGATCGCGCTGCGCTTCATTGTTGATCTGGTGTTGTGAGCGCTGATTGGTGCGCCTACGCTAAGCTGGGCATGGGACAGGCGCGGCAGAATTTATAACGCGTGCGCGGGGCGACTTGCGTGGATCCCGGCCTTAGCGCCGGGATGACGGAGGAGTGTGGGTGATTTAGCAATGATGCGTCGGACTGCACCGGGAGATGAAGAAGAGGTGCGGTTCCCAGATCTCATTGTCAAAGCCGCCAGGCCGCTTGGGCCATAAAGAAGACCGACAACAGTGCCTCTGCCTCAGCTTCCATTGGGAGGCATCCAGGTCTGCAACTCAAGCTGGGGCAATAGCCCGGCAGTGGCCTCCGCACACTGTCATCCCGACAACGGTCGGGATCCACGCCAGCTTAGCGCTGCACCCGCTTGCAGAATGATTTCCGTCCAGAGATGATCGGAGCACGCCTAGCCATTTTGAACCGAAGCATCCGTGCGTCTACATGCTCGCCAGCAAGCGCGATGGGGTGCTGTACATTGGCGTGACGAGCGACCTTCACGGTCGTATGGAGGAACACACACACGACGTGATCGCGGGCTTTACGAAGCGCTACGGTGTGAAGTTGCTGGCCTACTACGAACACCACGATGACATGGAAATGGCGATCCAGCGCGAGAAGCAGTTGAAGGCGTGGCGCCGCGCATGGAAGGTTCGACTCATTGAAAGCATGAACCCCGAGTGGGTGAACCTTTTTGATCCGTTGACCGGCGAGATCACTGAAGGCCCGGCAGACCGCGCGCGGCAGAATTTATAACGCGGGTTGGGTCGACTGACGTGGATCCCAGTGCTTTTTCTCTGGCACTCGGCGACTCCCCCTGCAGGGAGCCGGCCGCCGAGCGCGTAAGAAATCTTCGCCGGGATGGCGTTTTTATTTCTTTCGCACCGGTGATTTCATGTCCGGGCGGGGGCCGCCGAGTGCGTAGAAAATTTTCGCCGGCGCGAAGTTTGTATTCGGCGCTGGCGGCCGGCTGCGCGGAGCGCAGTCGCCAGCGCTTTTATGATGATGTCGGCGACTCCGCTTTGCGGAGCCGGCCGCCGACATGCACAATTTCAAACTTCGATTTTCTGATTGTATTCGCCGACTTCGGGTTGCTGCGAGAGCAGGCCGTCGATGTCGGCGAAGATGGCCTTCATGTTGGCTTCCGACACCGGGCTTTCGACGACGACGACCAGCTCCGGCTTGTTGGATGACGCGCGCACCAGCCCCCACGTGCCATCTTCCAACGTGACGCGCACGCCGTTGACGGTGACGAGATCGCGGATCTTCTGCCCCGCAACCGTGCCGCCATCCGCCGCGAGCTTCTGATAATGCGCGACGACGCGATCAACGACGCCATACTTTTTCTCGTCGTCACAGTGAGGCGACATGGTGGGCGACTGATAAGTCTTCGGCAGCGCGCGGCGCAGGTCGGCCATCGTTTTATCGGGCGCGCGTTGCAGCATGTCGCAAACCGCAAGCGCAGCGACGAGACCGTCGTCGTAGCCACGGCCGAGCGGTGGCTGGAAGAAGAAGTGACCGCTCTTTTCAAAGCCAACCAGCGCCTTCTGCTCGAAGGTGTAGCGCTTCATGTAGGAGTGGCCGGTTTTCCAGTAGAGCGTTTTGGCGCCGTTCTCGATCAGTACCGGATCGGTCATGAAGAGGCCGGTTGATTTCACGTCGGCAACGAACACGGCATCCTTGTGCTGGGCTGAGATATCGCGTGCGAGCATGACGCCAACGGTGTCGGCGAAGATCTCGTTGCCTTCGTTATCGACAACGCCGCAACGGTCGCCGTCGCCATCGAAGCCGAAACCTACGTCGGCCTTGTGCTGCACCACCGCTTCGGCGATGGCGTGCAGCATGCCCATATCCTCAGGGTTCGGATTATAGCGCGGGAACGTATAATCCAGCTGCGTATCAAGCGGTACGACCTCGCAGCCGACAGCTTCCAGAACCTGCGGTGCGAATGCCCCTGCTGTGCCGTTACCGCATGCAGCAACAACCTTCAGCTTGCGCTTGAGCTTTGGACGATCGGCCAGCGCACGCATGTAGCGTTCGGCCATGTCAGGCACGAAGATGAGGCGGCCGCCGCTGGCGGGTTTCGAAGCACCCGACAGCACGATTTCCTTCAGTCGGCTCATTTCGTCGGGGCCGAAGGTGAGCGGGCGATTGAGGCCCATCTTGATGCCGGTCCAGCCGTTGTCGTTGTGCGAGGCGGTGACCATGGCCACGCCTTCGACATCGAGATCGAACTGCGCGAAGTAGGCCATCGGCGACAGCGCGAGGCCGATGTCGTGCACCTCGCAGCCGCCCGCGAGCAGACCGTTGATGAGCGCCTGCTTCACCGACGCGGAATATGAGCGGTAGTCGTGTCCGGTGACGATGCGCTTGGGAACGCCACGCTCTTCAAACAGCGTTGCCATGCCGAGACCGACGGCGGTGAGGCCGAGCAGGTTGATCTCCTGCGGGAACAGCCAGCGCGCATCGTATTCGCGGAAGCCGGTGGGCTTGACCAGCGGGATGCGTTCGAAATCGGCGGTGTTGGGCTTCAGGTCGGCGCGCGGCTTGGGCAGCATGAATGGTCCTTCGTGAAAATTTCCGGCCGGATGAGTAAACGCCGCCCGTGGAATAAAGTTGATCAACTGACTGCGACAAGGTGGAGCATGCAAGGGCGGCGCGGGGGGGCTGCAACCTGGCGCTTGGTGCAATGGGCCGGCATTACTCCTGCAGGACGAGGCGGCCCTGGCGCATGTCGAAGCGCGACAGGCGCGACAGGAAGCTCATGCCGAGCAGGGAAGTTTTGAGGCGGCCCGGTTCGGTGACGGCGGCGGGCACGTTGCGCACGGTGATACCACCGATGGAGACGCGGTCCAGCGTCACGGGCGCGACGCGGGCGACGCCGTTGGCGGTGTGGACGGAGCGGGTGAAATCCTGATCGCGCAGATAGAGCCCGGCGCGCTCGGCGTCCTCAAAGGACAGGGCGACCATGGTGGCGCCGGTGTCGACCATGACCTCGACCGGGCGGCCGTTGATTTCCGCGTGGGTGTTGAAGTGGCCGTTGTCCTGCGCCGCCAGTTCAACGACGGTGCCGCTGGCGGTGGGCTGCTGTGCGGGGGCTGCCGCTGAATGCTGGCGCGGTGCGCCGCTCTCGGCCGCCTGCTGGCGCGCCTGCGCAACGTCAGCCGGTGTGGGCAGCCCCAGCATGCGCTCGGCGCCAACTTTGAGATTCTCGAAATGGGTGAGGGCGGCGATCGCGATGACCGCAACAACGCCCCAACTCAACACTTCACGGAGGAGTTGCCTGGTGCCTGACGTCAAAGCCATGGTTCTCAGATGTTGACGACCTTGGCGGATTGCCCGGAACGCCCCCAATGATGGGAGCGCGTCCTTCGCCGCCGTCAGCCCCTTAGCGTCAAATAATCTTTGGCGAATTCATAGGATCGCAAACGCCTTAAAAAACTCATACCGAGCAAGTTCTCGTTAACACTTCCGGGCTTGGCGACGAGGGCCTCGACGTTGTGGACGACGAGCGGGCCGATGGCGAGGGAGCGGATGCGGGCGGATGCGGCGTAGGTCATGCCGTTGGCGGTGTTGACCGGCACCGTATAGGACAGCGCGCCCAGATCTATGCCGGCGCGGGCGGCGTCAGCGGGCTTCAGCACCACGGATGAGGCGCCGGTGTCGACCATCAGCGGCATCGACTGGCCGTTAACGCTAGCGCGGACGGCGAAATGGCCATCGAGGCGGCGACGGACGCGGACAGCGCGCTCGCCCTCGTCGGCCGGTTCGACCGACACAACCTGGCCGGAGGGTGCCAGCTCTTCGCCGACGCGGTTGACGACGGTCATCACCTCCTCGCGGTAGGAGTAGGCGGCGATGAGGCCGAAGCCGATGGCAAGCCATGCGATGGCATAGCGCAGCGCCTGCATCGGCCGCGTGCGATCCTCGCCGAACAATCCATACATGTAGAACAGCACCAGCAGCACGCCGACGCCGATCGATACGAGTTCGCCGGTGCCGAGGTCGGTCAGCATGCCGCCGCCGTCGCGGGTGAGGAGATAGCCGCCGACGGCAACGAGCAGTAGCAGAACGATCCAGGCTTTCATTTGAGCGGGCTCCGGGAGCGGTGTTGCGTTCGTTGGCGGCGGGATGCGTGCGGCGCAGACGTTAGGTTGTGAGCTGCATGCAGGTAAAGGGTCTGGGTGAGCGGACGGAAGTAGCTTCGATTACAGCGGGCATTCTGGGTGGCAGCAACCGAGGTGGCGCACCGTGGCAGCGCAATGTGCCGATAATGTAGTCGGCCGGTGTGATGAGGGAAGGGCGGCGTGATGCCTGAGCCGGCACTGTCGGCGCTTCAGGACGAGTGTTGTTGAGGTGCTGCTTTGGCAGGTGAGGTGAAGGGGTAGTTGATGGGCCTGGATGAAGCGTTGCGCGCAGACTGCACGGGACGGACGGGCGTGTTGCTCCGGGCGGGCGAGCGGCTCAGTACATCGCTGGATCGGCGGCCGGCTTCTCACTTTGCACCGGCGACACCCCTACGGGGCGCCGGCCGCCGGTGCGAAAGGTCGAAACTGGCGTGGATCCCCGACCTCCGTCGGGATGACGGTGTGCGAGGCGGCGGGAACGATGCGGACGGAGGCGAAGGGGCTGCGCGCATCAATCAGCGCTGGCGGGCGGCTTCTCACTTTGCACCGGCGACACCCCTGCGGGGCGCCGGCCGCCGGTGCGAAAAAGCTGCGAGCACCAATCGGTGCTGGCGGCCAGCTGCGCGGAGCGCAGTCGACAGCGCCAACTGAAATGCAGTTATTCGTTCTGCACGTAAGTGATGCGGCCGTCGGGCTGCTTGGTCCAGGTGTACATGACGTACGCGACCTGCTTGATGTCGCCCTTTTCGTCGAAGGCGATGTCGCCGATCACGGTGTTGAACAGCACGCCGGTGCGCATGTAGGCAGCGACGGTCTTGGGATCGGTGGATTGCGTGGCTTCGATGGCCTGCTTCAGGATCTGCACCGCAGCGTAGCTGTAGAGCGTATAGGCCTCGGGCTTATATTCGCGCGCCTCAAACCTTGAAATGATTTCCCTGGCCTCGGGGCGCTTCTGCGGATCGGGGCCGAAGGTCATCAGCGTGCCTTCAGCGCCGGGGCCGGCGATGGCGGCGAACTCGTCGCTGGCGATGCCGTCACCGGACATGAACACGGCCTGGAGGCCCTGGTCGCGCATCTGGCGCAGGATGAGGCCGCCCGCCGTGTGTACGCCGCCCCAGTAGAGCACGTCGATCTCGGCGTTCTTCAGCTTGGAGACGAGAGCGGTGAAATCCTTCTCGCCCGCGCCGACACCTTCATAAACGGTTTCGGTGACGCCGAGGTCGTTCATCGCCTTCTTGGTCTGATCGGCGAGACCGCGCCCGTAGGTGGTCTTGTCGTGGATGATCGCGATCTTCTTGTCTTTGAAGTGTGTGGCGATGTGCTGTCCTGCAATCGCACCCTGCTGATCATCGCGGCCGCAGGTGCGGAACACGTTCCACAGTTTGCGCTCGGTGATGGAAGGGTTGGTCGACGCGGGCGTGATCATCAGGATGCCGTTGTCGACGTAGACTTCCGATGCCGGCATCGTGACGCCGGAGTTGAAGTGTCCGACGACGAAATTGACGCCTTCGCCCAGGAAGTTGTTGGCGACGGAAACACCCTGGCGCGGATCGGCGGCATCGTCGCCGATGAAGAGTTCAAGTTGCTTGCCAGCGACGCCGCCAGCCGCATTTATATCGGCCACAGCCTGCTCCACGCCGTTTTTCAACTGGGCGCCAAAGGCAGCATCCGTGCCGGTCATCGGGCCAGCCACGCCGATCTTGAGTTTGTCGTCGTCACCGCCACAGCCGGTGAGTAGGGTGGCGAAAGCAAGCGCCAAAGCGGCAAAAGTTGCGGTTGATTTCATGAGCTCCTCTCGGGGTGGGCCGGGGCTTAAAATGTTTCAAACGGTGAATTGCGAAATAATCTGGCCGTTTCAGTGTCGCGCATCTTTGATTTGATGGCGTATGTTCAACCGAAACCGGGCAAATGTCATCCTTGGGGTTGCGTCAGCCTTGCGGCGTAGCGGTGTTTTCAGCGGGCTCATCGGTGCGGCGGCGCCACCAGAGCAGCCCCGCGCGTTCATAGGCCCAGGGATATTGCTGCACCATCTGGCGTACGCGCGTCATGCGGAAACCCCACAGGCATGCAGTGACGACCACGACGTAATCGATGATGAAATTACGCCATGAGAACAGCACCTCATGGAACAGGGCATAGTGCAGGAAGCGGACTGCGAATGTCAGCAGCAGGGCCGAGGTGAAGATCTGCCAGGTGGGACGCCACGTCGATGCAATGGCTGAGCCAGCAGCCCGCGCCGCTGCGCCACCTATCAACACGGTGATGAGCAGAAAGATCCAAAGGCCGTTGGCGCCGGTTTCATAGACTGTCATGGCGTCTCGCCCTGCTGGCTGATTTCCAGCTGCGCGGCCGCTGCATCGTGATGGCGTCCGCCCTCAAGATAGGCTGCGCGGACCTCAGGACTGGAGAGCAACTCCTGACCCGACCCTGACATGGTGATGACGCCGTTGACCATCACATAGGCGCGATGGGCCAGCCGCAGCGCATGGAATGCGTTCTGCTCAACGAGGAACACCGTCAAACCTTCACGCGCGTTGAGATCAGCGATGACGCGGAAGATCTGTTTGACGATCAGCGGCGCCAACCCGAGCGAAGGCTCGTCCAGCAACAGCAGTTTTGGCCGGCTCATTAGCGCGCGGGCAATCGCCAGCATCTGCTGTTCACCGCCGGAAAGTGTGCCGCCGCGCTGATGCAGGCGCTCTTTCAGGCGTGGAAAGATGGTCGTCATATGCTGCAGGTCGCGTTCGAACTCGCGGTGTCCGGCGAACTCGGCGCCCATGCGCAGGTTTTCTTCAACCGTCATGCGGCCGAAGATGCGGCGACCTTCCGGCGACTGAGCAAGGCCGAGACGCGCGATCTGATGTGTTGGCAGCGCGGAGATGTCCTGACCGTCGAACATGATGCGTCCGGCGTGGGCGCGCGGCATGCCGAAGATGGTCATCATCAGCGTGGATTTGCCGGCGCCGTTGGCACCGATCAGCGTCACGATCTGGCCCGCTGGCACATCGAGGCTGACGTTATGCAACGCCGTGATGCTGCCGTAGGAGGCGCTGATGCCTTGCAATGAAAGCAGCGGCTGGGATGGCTGGTTCACAGGCCGACCTCCGCTTCCACCTGCGCGACTTCATCATCGTCGACGCCGAGATAGGCGGCGATGACCTTGGGATCGTTGCGCACGCTTTCCGGCGTGCCATCGGAAATGCGCAGGCCGTATTCCAGCACGACAACGTGGTCGGATATTTCCATCACCACGGACATATCGTGTTCGATGAGCAGGATGGACGTTGCGTGATGGTCGCGGATGGTGCGCAGCAGCGTGTTCAGCTCCAGGCTTTCGCGCGGGTTGAGACCGGCGGCGGGTTCATCCAGACACAGCAGCACCGGATCGGTGCACATGGCGCGGGCAATTTCCAGTCGGCGCTGATCGCCATAAGGCAGCGAACCGGCGGCATCATCGGCGCGATGGGTGAGTTCGATGTGCTCCAGCCAGTAGCGCGCGCGCTTCATGGCGGCAGCTTCGGCCTGGCGGTACTGCGGGGCGCCGAATAGGCCCTTGATGGTCCAGCCCGAGGCGCGCATCAGCGGCGTATGCTGAGCGACGATGAGATTTTCCAGCACCGTCATGCCGGAGAACAGGCGGATATTCTGGAATGTGCGCGCGACCCTGGCCCGGCGTGCGATTTCAAAGTCGGGCATCCGCTCCAGCAGGAACACGCCATCGGCGCCGATCTGATCGTCGACGCATTTGTAACGGTGGCCGGTGGAGGCCAGTGCCGCCACTTCGTCGAGGCGTACGGGGCCGCCGGTTGAAAGCGCCATCAGGCCGCTGGTGGGTTTGTAAAAGCCGGTGATGCAGTTGAAGACGGTGGTCTTGCCGGCGCCGTTGGGGCCGATAAGGGCGGTAATGTCGCCACGGCCGACCGAGAACGACAGATCGCGCACGGCGGTAAGGCCGCCGAAGCGCATCGTCAGCCCTTCGACCACGAGCAGGGGATCGCGGACCCAGCGCATCAGCCGTGGCCCTCCTTGACGTGCGAGGCGGATATGGCCTTGGCGTTGCCGTCCAGCGCTATCGTCGGTTGTCGTGCGCCGACAAGTCCGCGCGGGCGCCATATCATCATCAGCACCATGGCGAGGCCGAAGATGAGCATGCGGTATTGGCCGGGATCGAACTCGGGGCCGAAGATCTGCTTGAGGAAGGACAACTCGCGCAGCAATTCGATGCCACCGATGACGGCAACGGCGGCGATGGCGACGCCGACCAGCGAGCCCATGCCGCCGAGCACGACGATGGCCAGAATGGTGGCGGATTCCATGAACTCGAACGAACGCGGGTTCACGAAGCCCTGACGCGCGCCGAAGAAGGCACCGGCGAGGCCGCCGAACATGGCGCCGATGGCGAAGGCGGTGAGCTTGGTGTTGACGGTGTTGATGCCGAGCGAACGGCAGGCGATTTCGTCCTCGCGCATGGCCTCCCAGGCACGGCCGATGGGCAGGCGTCGCAGGCGCTGGGTGGCTACGGCGACCAGCAGCGCGAGGGCGAGGATGGTATAATACAGGAACATCGATCGGTGCACGGCGGGCGAGCCGGGCAGGGCGAACACATCGCCGAATGTGGTCTCGCCGGTGCGGGACGAGAAGGGCAGGCCGAAGAAGGTTATGTACGGGGTGCGGATGCCGGCGTTGCCGTTGGTGACTTCGACCCAGTTGATGAGCACGAGGCGAATGATTTCGCCGAAGGCAAGGGTGACGATGGCGAGATAGTCGCCGCGTAGCCGCAACACGGGGAAGCCGAGCAGAATGCCCCAGAAGGCGGCGAGAATGCCCGCGATGGGCAGGCAGATCCAGAACGCCCATGGACCGAGCCCCGGAACGGTGGCGGGGATCACATAGGTGGCGATAAGCGCATAGGCATAAGCGCCGACGGCGTAGAACGCGACGTAGCCGAGATCGAGCAGGCCGGCGAGGCCGACGACGATGTTCAGCCCCCATGCGAGCATGACGTAGATGAGGATCTGAACGCCGAAATTGTCGATCCATTTGACGGCGCCGCCTTGTCCGGTGAGGAGGAGCGCGAAGAACGGGAAGATGAGCAACGCCGCAAGGCCGATGCGCGGCAGTTGCTTCTTGCGCTCCGGCGTCAGTTCGAAGCGGGTTGCGGGCAGCAGTTGCGGCAGACCGTGGTAGCGCACAGCAAGCCAGCCGAGCCGACCGGCGAAGACCGCGGCAACCGCAAACAGCACCAGCAACGGCCGCGCCTCGATAGTGAGGCGGTTGGAGAAGTCCTGCAGCGTTTCGAACGCGACGATGGGAAAGCAGAGACCAAGGGTGACGAGCGCCCATAGCCCAGCGCTGCGCAACGCGTCCTCGATCGGGAAACGCGGAGACGGCAGCGCGCCGTCGCTAACCGGTGTGCCGCCGTCCGTCGTGTCCATGGCTTACACCTTCTCGACGTCCGGACGGCCAAGCAGCCCGGACGGCATAAAGATGAGCACGATGGCCAGAATGGAGAACGCGGCGACGTCTTTGTAGTCGATGGAGAAGTAAGCCGACCACATGGTCTCGATGAGGCCGATGAGCAGGCCGCCGATGACAGCGCCGGGCAGCGAGCCAATGCCGCCGAGCACCGCCGCGGTGAATGCCTTGACGCCCGGTGTGAAGCCGTCGCTGAAGCTGACGACGCCGTAGTAGCTCATGAACATCAGCCCAGCGACGGACGCCAGCGCACCGCCAATGACGAAGGTGAGCGATATGGTGCGGTCGACGTTGATGCCGAGCAGCGCGGCCATGCGCCGGTCCTGCTCGCAGGCACGCTGCGCACGACCTAACTTGGTTTTCTGCACGATGGCCCAGAAAGCGAGCAGCAGAATTGCGGTGACGATGAATATCAGCGCTTGACGTTCGGAGATGGTGACGGAGCCGTTGCCCATCGGGATCGTCATCACGTTATTCAGGATCGAAGGCGAGGCCTTGTTGCGCGGGCCCTGCGTCACCTGCACGAAGTTCAGCAGGAAGATGGCCATGCCGATGGCGGAAATGAGCGGCGCGAGGCGGAACGAACCGGCTAATGGTCGGTAGGCGATGCGCTCGATCACCCAACTCCACAGAGCGGTGAGGAACATGCCGGCGACCAGCACAATCAGCAGTGCAAGACCGATGGACGTGACACCGAGAAACTGCGTCAGCAGGATGAGCAGGATGAGGGCGATAAAGGCGGAGATCATGAAGACGTCGCCATGGGCGAAGTTGACCATGCCGATGATGCCGAACACCATCGTATAACCGATGGCGATTAGTCCGTAGATCGATCCGAGCGTGAGACCGTTGATCAACTGTTGGACGAAATATTCCATGCACCCCCCGGCAGGCCGATCATAAATTGTCCCGCATTCCCGGAACTTCTAAAGCAAAAGATGCGATCCGTCGCAGAAAGGTTGGTCGTCGGTCTGCTTGCAACCGCAAATATTGAATGTTCCGGAATAATCGACGGTGAAGCTCATGGGCTCAAAGCTGGTGCCCTGATGCGAGCCATCGCAGAACGGCTGTTGCTGAGAGCGTCCGCAGCGGCAGTAAAAATAAGGTGTTCCCGCAACCAGATCGACCTGATACGGCCCGACCAGCGCAACAATCGGTTCCTCGGCCATGGCACCCCCCCGGATTTGGCCCTGCCGCCCGCGTTCCCAGCGCCGACGATCCGTTACAGGCAACTTGCCCGCTATGTAGATGGCTAACGGCTTCGCGGCTGCACGACAAGCCCACTACTGAGTGCATGCGGCCAAACAAGGCGCAAATTCGCGTGTGCTGGCGTGCCCCTGTGGACACAGAGGTTTTCAAAGTGGGCCGATCTGCGGTCCGATGATTGATGTTACTGCAGTTTGGCGGGGGCACGCGGCAATTGCGTAGCAGAATCGTGGCAAGCGCATGCAGGATGGGCCGCTTGTAGCGGATTGCCCTGAGGACTGCGGATGGCGGTTGGCGAAACCCTCGCGTGCATTGAGCGTGCAGGCGCGCTTTGCGTACGCGCGCCTATAGGTTTCGTTGTTGCCCAAATACTCATCATTCTGATGGTGTGTGTTGCGCCTCCTGATGCGTATGCGCAGACGGCGGAGCAGGAAGCAGACCGTATTCCCGGGCTGCCGGAGCCCTCCATCGCGGTGAACTTTCCGCGTGAATTCGGCGATCCGGCCGGTGTGCGCTCAGCCCTGGCGGGGCGGGGCGTGACGTTCGCGGTCAATTACATTGGTGAAGTGTTGGGCAACCCGACCGGCGGCGTTGCGCAGGGCACATTTTACGATGGCCGTCTTGAATTTGCGCTGACCGCTGATCTGGAGAAAACGATCGGCTGGCGTGGCCTGAGCTTCTTTGCCAACGTCTATCAGATCCACGGGCGCAGTATCACGGCGAACAATCTCGGCGTGCTGATGCCGGTGAGCTTCATTGAGGCGCTGCCGTCGACGCGTTTGTTCGAACTGTGGCTGGAGCAGCAACTGCTGGAGGACAAACTTACCTTCCGGTTCGGACAGCTCGCCGCCGATTCCGAATTTATGATCAGCCACGGTTCCAGCGCTTTTCTGAATGGAAGCTGGGGCTGGCCATCCATCGCGGGTATCAATCTACCAAATGGCGGCCCCGCATATCCAATGGCGTCGCCCGGCATGCGGCTGGCATTCACGCCTAACGATCAGCTCAGTCTTAAACTCGCAATGTATTCGGGCAATCCTGCGGGCGACTGTGATTCCGATCTTCCGCAGCAATGCAATCCATACGGCCTGAGCTTTCCGATCAACATGCCGCTGGTATTTGCCGAGATGGCCGTGCGCTACAACCAGGGCGACGGAGAATTGCCGGGCACGGTGAAATTCGGTCTTTGGCGCTACTTCGGTAATTTTGAGGAAAGTGCGGTGGGCAGCGCCGGCCTGCCGATCGGCCTGGAGCCAATCCCGGGCATGATGACGGAACACGATCGCGCTTACTACGCGGTGTGGGACCAGATGATCTATCGCGTGCCGGGCAAGGGCGACCCTAAAGGCATCGGCGTTTTTGGACGTTTGATCACCTCACCGTCAGAAGGCAATATGGTGAGCTTCTACGCTGAAGCAGGCGTAACGTTTTTGGGCCTGCTGGCTGCGCGGCCTAATGACATGCTGGGAATTGGCATCGCCTACACCGGCATTTCTTCGCAGATCATCGATTATGCGCGCGAGACCTCGCTGCCGGTGACGCCGAGCTTTGAGGCGATGCTGGAGATCAGCTATACGGCGGAGATCATGCCGGGGCTGACGTTGCAACCGGATTTCCAGTATTTCTGGAACCCCGGTGGTCACGTTGCTTTTCCGGACGACCTGGATAGAGCGGTGCCGAACGCAGCGGTGTTCGGATTGCGCAGCACCATACATTATTAGCCCATTGTTTAGCGTGGTGCGGCGGTCAATCTCTGCCATCCACCGGTTGCCCGCTGAGCACCCAATGCCCGGCCCATGTCATGCAAGGATCTGATTTGCTAGCTGTCATCCTCATCGCCGGCCCAACCGCCAGCGGCAAATCCGGCCTGGCGCTGCGACTGGCCGAAGAGCTTGGCGGCATGGTCATCAATGCCGATGCGATGCAGGTCTACCGCGAACTGCGGGTGCTGACAGCGCGCCCCGACGCTGAGGCCGAGGCGCGCGTTCCGCATGCGCTTTATGGAACCGTTGCCGCCGCCGATGCCTATTCCGCCGGGCGCTACGTGAGCGATGTGACGGACGCACTGGAGCAGGCACGTCAGCGCGGCCTGAGGCCGATCATCGCTGGCGGCACGGGCCTCTACCTCAAGGCGCTGACGGACGGACTGTCGCCCATTCCGCCGATTGATGATGAGGTGCGGACGCATTGGCGCGCCGAGGCCGCGGATCATGGCGCGCGCCATCTGCATGGGGTGCTTGCAGCACGCGATCCGGAAATGGCGATGCGTCTGGCGCCCGGCGACACGCAGCGGATCGTGCGTGCGCTTGAGGTTCTGGACAGCACCGGGCGCTCATTGGCCGAATGGCAGCGTCTGCCCGGCGAGCCGCTGCTGCGGGAGACGAAAACCGTGCGGCTACTGGTTGCGCCGGAACGGGAGGAACTGGTGCGCCGGATCGACCGTCGCTTCGACGGCATGGTGGGCGAGGGCGCGCTCGAGGAGGTCCAGCAACTCGACGCGCTGGGGCTCGATCCGGCGTTGCCGCTGATGGGGGCGCTGGGCGTGCGCCCGTTCCGCCGTCATCTGGCGGGAGAGATCAGCCTGGAGGCGGCGATCGAGGCGAGCAAGATCGAGACCCGGCAGTATGCCAAACGGCAGGTCACGTGGTCGCGGCGTAATATGAGTTCGTGGAAGCGGCTCGACGCGCAACAAATGGAATGTTCCGTCGGTCAAATCATGCATTTTGTTCAAAACGCCGATTGACCCGGTTGCTCCGGCTCCCTAGTTTCCGCACCCAAAGCATTGATCCCGCGATGGACATCCGCGCGCCGCTGTCAGGGCTGAGCCTTGTTTCGGCCTGATAGGCGGTTTGGATGTCCGATGCGGCACAGGGCAGGTGAGAAGCAATGGCACGGACGATGACGGGCGCGGAAATGGTTTTGGCGGCGCTCGCGGACCATGGCGTGGAGCATATCTTCGGCTATCCGGGCGGCGCTGTGCTGCCGATCTATGATGAGCTGTTCCAGCAGGAGAAGGTCAAGCACATCCTGGTGCGCCAGGAAGGTGGCGCGCTGCACGCGGCTGAGGGCTATGCGCGTTCAACCGGCAAGGTTGGCGTTGCGCTTGTGACCTCCGGCCCCGGCGCGACCAATGCCGTGACCGGCCTGACCGACGCGTTGATGGATTCAATTCCGCTGGTGTGCATCACCGGGCAGGTGCCGACGCATCTGATCGGCAACGATGCGTTCCAGGAGTGCGATACCGTTGGCATCACGCGGCCGTGCACCAAGCACAACTGGCTGGTGAAGAGCGTCGACGATCTGGCGCGCATTCTGCACGAGGCGTTCTACATCGCGAAGGCAGGGCGTCCCGGTCCGGTGGTGATCGACATCCCGAAGGACGTGCAGTTCGCAACCGGCAATTACGTCGGTCCGTCCAACATCGCTCACAAGACCTACAAGCCGCGCGTGAAGCCGGAGCAGATGGGCGTGCGCGAAGCGGTGGAGCTGATGGCGACGGCGAAGCGTCCCATCTTCTACACCGGCGGCGGCGTCATCAATTCCGGTCCGAAGGCCAGCCAGCTGCTGCGCGAGCTTGTGCGCCTGACGGGCTTCCCGATCACGTCGACGCTGATGGGTCTGGGCGCTTATCCCGCATCCGACAAGCAGTGGCTGGGTATGCTGGGCATGCACGGCACCTATGAAGCCAACATGACCATGCACGACTGCGACGTGATGGTGGCGGTTGGTGCGCGCTTCGACGACCGCATCACCGGCCGCCTCGATGCGTTCTCGCCCGGTTCGCGCAAGATCCAGATCGATATCGATCCGTCATCGATCAACAAGAACGTGAAGGTCGATATCCCGATCGTCGGCGATGTTGCCTACACGCTTGAGGACATGCTGCGCATCTGGAAGTCGAAGGCACCGCAGCTCGACAAGGCGGCGCACAAGGCGTGGTGGAAGCAGATCGATCAGTGGCGGGCGCGTAAATCGCTCAGCTACAAGAACTCCAACGACGTGATCATGCCGCAGTACGCGATCCAGCGTCTGTTCGAGCTGACCAAGGACCGCGATTCCTACATCACGACCGAAGTTGGTCAGCACCAGATGTGGGCGGCGCAGTTCTATCACTTCGATGAGCCGAACCGCTGGATGACGTCTGGCGGTCTGGGCACGATGGGCTATGGTCTGCCGGCGGCAATCGGTGCGCAGCTAGCGCATCCCAAGTCGCTGGTGATCGACATCGCGGGCGACGCTTCGATCCTGATGAACATTCAGGAAGCCTCGACGGCGGTGCAGTACGATCTGCCGGTGAAGGTGTTCATCCTGAACAACCAGTACATGGGCATGGTGCGCCAGTGGCAGCAGCTGCTGCATGGCAACCGCCTGTCGCATAGCTATACAGAAAGCCTGCCAGACTTCGTGAAGCTGGCGGAAGCCTATGGCTGGACCGGCATGCAGTGCGATCATCCGGCCGATCTGGACGACGCCATTCGTGCGATGATCGACACCAAGGGTCCGGTGATTTTCGATTGCCGCGTGGCCAATCTCGCCAACTGCTTCCCGATGATCCCGTCGGGCAAGGCCCATAACGAGATGCTGCTGGGCGAAGATGTTTCCGACGAGGATGTCGGCAACGCGATCAGCGAAGAAGGCAAGGTACTTGTCTGATGCAGACAGCGGAGCAACAGGCTGAACGCGCAGTAGCGACGAGGTGGTGGATGATGGCGTTGTGTCGTCCGCGCCTCCGCGCGTGCGCGGGCCTGTGCGCCGCTGTCGTCTTCGGGCTGATGGTCGTTCCGGCAACGGTTGTTGCGCAGGACAAGCCAGCCGCCGCAGACAAGACAATCGAAGCTGAAGCGACGGAGCCAGAAGCTGCAAAGTCGGAAACCGTAAAGCCCGAGACGACGAAGTCGGACGCGGGTGACGCTGCCTCTGCACCGGACGCGGCCAAGGCCAAGGCCGTTACGGGTGATGCAGCCAAGGCGGGCGACGAAACGGCTGAAAACGACGAGGCGCCGAAGCCCGACTGGGATCAGGTTGCCAACATCAAGGAAGCTGCAACGCGACTGGCGCAGATCCAGCGGACGCAGGGCGCCAGCGGCGCCTTCACGTTCATCGATGCGTGTTACCGCACGCACCGGCTGTCGTCGGCGTATACGCGGGCGTTCGAAGCCTGCATTGCGCAGGATTATCTGGAAACGCAGATCCTCTCGCTGGTCTATTCGCGCATGCCGCCGGAAGTGCTGCAGCGGATGAACGCGCCGTCGCCCGATATGCTGGCGGGCACGATGCTGCGCCGGGTTAGCGCGGCGTTCGGTCAGTACAAGTTGTCGAAGGAGCAGGTGGCCGAGTTCAAGCGCAACATTGATGCGCATGGCTTCCCGATCATGTTCACCGCGCTGTTCCCGAATACACCCGTTCCCCAGGTGCCGCAGGCCATTCCGGGGGGCGACACGTCAAATGACGGGCCCGATAACGGGGCGAGCAAGCCCGACACATCGCCAACGCCCGACAAAGCAAAGCCAGAAAAACCATGACGAACATGTCGAAGCTTCCTTCAAAGAGCCATTACGTTGGACCGGGCGCCGCGCAGGCCGTGGTGTCGCGCACGCTGTCGATCATCGTCGACAACGAGCCGGGCGTGCTGGCGCGGGTGATCGGCCTGTTCTCCGGGCGTGGCTACAACATCGACAGCCTGACGGTTACAGAGACCGAGCACGAGAAGCATCTGTCGCGCATCACCATCGTGACGCTGGGCACGCCCGACGTGATCGTGCAGATCAAGCATCAGCTTGAGCGGCTGGTGCCGGTGCACCGGGTGCGCGACCTGACTGCTGAAGGCGTGGCTCTCGAGCGCGAGCTGGCGCTGGTTAAGGTTGTCGGCAAGGGCGACAAGCGCATCGAGGCGCTGCGCATAGCCGAGATCTTCCGCGCCAAGGTGGTGGACACCTCGACCGAGCATTTCGTGTTCGAAATCACCGGCAAGCCGTCCAAGCTGGAAGAGTTCATCCAGATCATGACGGAGCTGGGGCTGGTCGAAGTGTCGCGCACCGGTATCGCCGCCATTGGCCGCGGGCCTGCGAGCAGCTAAAGGAGCAATCCGAAATTCCAGTTCGCCGCCATTGCCCTCACAAGGGCTGTGACTGCGGGCGCCCCGCCTGAACCGCTGCCGCGTGCAGCCGATACAATACAAGCAAGCTAAAGCTGAAACCAATAGAGGAAGCCATGCGCGTCTATTACGATCGTGATGCCGACACCAATCTCATCAAGGGCAAGAAGGTTGCGATTGTCGGTTACGGCTCCCAGGGCCGCGCACACGCGCTGAACCTGAAGGATTCCGGCGCCAAGGAAATCGCCATCGGTCTGAAGGCCGGTTCGACGACCGCCAAGAAGGTTGAGGCCGACGGCCTGAAGGTGATGTCGGTTGCCGACGCCGCCAAGTGGGCTGACGTCATTATGATGGCAACGCCGGACGAGCTGCAGGCCGACATCTACAAGAGCGAAATCGCTGACAACATCCGCGACGGCGCTGCGATCGCTTTCGCCCATGGCCTCAACGTACACTTCGGCCTGATCGAGCCGAAGAGCACCGTCGACGTCATCATGATTGCGCCGAAGGGCCCCGGCCACACCGTGCGCGGCGAATACCAGAAGGGCGGCGGCGTGCCGTGCCTGATCGCTGTGCATCAGGATGCTTCGGGCAACGCCCACGACATCGCGCTGTCCTATGCTTCGGGCGTTGGTGGCGGCCGCTCCGGCATCATCGAAACCAACTTCCGCGAGGAATGCGAAACCGACCTGTTCGGCGAGCAGGCTGTTCTGTGCGGCGGCCTGGTCGAGCTGATCCGCGCTGGCTTCGAGACGCTGGTAGAAGCCGGTTATGCGCCGGAAATGGCCTACTTCGAGTGTCTGCACGAAGTGAAGCTGATCGTCGACCTGATCTATCAGGGCGGCATCGCCAACATGAACTACTCGATCTCCAACACCGCCGAGTGGGGCGAGTATGTTTCGGGTCCGCGCATCATCACGCCGGAAACGAAGGCTGAGATGAAGCGTGTGCTGAGCGACATCCAGACCGGCCGTTTCACGTCCGAGTGGATGCAGGAATACAAGTCCGGCGCTGCCCGCTTCAAGGCAACCCGCCGCCTGGCCGACGAGCATCCGATCGAGGAGATCGGCAGCAAGCTTCGCGATATGATGCCGTGGATCAAGGCCGGCGCGCTGGTCGACAAGGCACGCAACTGATCGCGTAAAGTCGCGTCTCCGTTTTACGGGGCACACCATCAGAAGGAGCGGCATCGGCCGCTCCTTTTTTGTTGGCTTTTTTGCACCGGCGACACCCCTCCGGGGAGCCGGCCGCCGGTGATTGTCCTTTCGCACCGGCGACACCCCTCCGGGGAGCCGGCCGCCGGTGATTGTCCTTTCGCACCGGCGACACCCCTCCGGGGCGCCGGCCGCCGGTGATTGTCCTTTCGCATCGGCGACACCCCTCCGGGGAGCCGGCCGCCGGTGCAGTGGAAAGCCGTGCGGGACGGAACCAAACTTCGCGTGCTGATAAATGGTGCTAGCGGCGCAGATGCAACTGCATGGCCAGTGCAATTGGCGCATACTGATACGCGCCCACATGGATGGGGCGATGATCATCAATCAGGGGAGTGTCAGAGGATGTTGCGTGTTCTGAGTTTGATGGCTGTTGCCGCTGTGGTTGCCATGTCACCGATAGCGCTGACGGCAAACAATGCAGAAGCTTCGGCCAAGACGAAGCAGACCAAGATCTGCAAGCACAAGACATCGAGCGGCAAGATCAAGACGTGGCGTTGCCGGGCCGACCAGCCATGCTGCTCGGCGGAGATGATCAACTATTACACGTGCGGATCGACGACACTCGGTTGCCTCTGATGCGGCCTGCGCCCGCGTTGAAGAATTGCGTGCCGCGCTAAGCAGAGGAAAACGGACGGCGGAGAAGCGGGGACCTCCACCGTCCGCTCCCAGCGGCATCGCGGATCGTGATGCCGCCGGATACCGAAGCATTTGCATCCATCCGTGCGGTCGCGGTGTAGCCGGTTTCAGTGCTGCCATTGCGAGATGACATCACGCCGGTTGGGCGATTGACGGACGCAAACTCCGCGGCGCATGCACTGTCCGAAAAAGATCGGCTGGAACGAACAAACGTCTGCGCCACAGGCGGCGCAAGACCCGTGCAAAGTTTCCTCGGCACCCCCTTGCCCCACGCGTCAACTTCACTCCTTGATCGTGGACGGAGCGTGGTTTGTTCGGGGCGAAACTAAGATTTCCGGCTGTTCAACCGCGTGCGCGCGAATTTATGCGAGATTTACGCCGTAGACAGACAGTGTGCTCATGGGATGCATGCGGATGAATGGCAGCGGAGCACGGAAAAATGGCGGCGCCGATGATCGATTCGCACCGTATCGCTTCCTACGGTCAGGCGGTGCCAGGGTGGGTTGACGTCGCCGCGTGCCGACTTCCGGTTGAGCCGTTTGACTGGGCGATTGCGCGCGACGGCGAGATGATTGACGCGCATTGGCAGCGCTGCCGCGCGGAGACGCCGGGGCTGTTCAATGGCGAGACGTATCTGTTGCGTGATCTGCGCATTGAGGATGGCGCGCTGTCGGCCAGCATGTTCCGAACTGATTTCAAGTCGCTGCTGTACTGGCGATCGCTGGGTTCTCCGCTGCCCGCGCGTGAAGCGTTTGGCGCTGCGCTGCTGCGCTCAGCCGAGGGACATGTGCTGCTGGGTCGGCAGGGGCCTGGGCAGCTCCATTCGGGACTGATTTATCCACCCAGCGGCGTGCTGTGTGACGCCGACATCAACGGCGCGGGCGAGACCGACATTGACGCCAGCGCGGCGCGCGAGCTGCACGAGGAGACCGGCCTTGGCCCAAGCGCGCTGCAGCGGATGCCCGGCTATCGGATTGCGATCACGGGCGCGGAGGTGGCGATTGCCATTGAGTGGCGCAGTGCGCTGCCGGCGGTGGAGCTGCGCCAGCGCATCCTCGATTTCATCGCGCGCGAGGAAGCGCCCGAACTGGATGACGTCGTGATCGTTACATCCATCGATGCTATCGACGCCGAAGTGATGCCTGCCCATGCGAGGCTGCTGCTGCAAAGTGTTTTGTCGGCTTGACCGGGGCGAGGTTTTCAGCAGAACTGCGGCCGACAATGGGGATGGATTGAATGGCGCTGCCGCTGCACACGCTGGATGTTTTTACTGATCGCCGCTTCGCGGGTAATCCGCTGGCCGTGATCCGGGAAGCCGATGGGCTGAGCACCGCCCAGATGCAGGCCATCAGCCGCGAGCTCAATCTCTCCGAGACGGTGTTTGTGCTGAAGCCACAGAACCCGGCACATTCGGCGCGCATTCGCATCTTTACGCCCAATCGGGAACTGCCGTTTGCGGGGCATCCGACACTCGGCGCCGCGATCCTGCTGGCGCAGCTTCGTAACGGCTCCGCCGATGGCGACGGCGATGCGCTGACTGTGCTGGAAGAAGAGATCGGCATCGTTCGGGTTGGCGTTCGCATGCGCGCCGGTGAAGCGCCCTATGCCGAATTCGACGCGCCGAAGCTGCCCGAGCCGGCGCCTGCGCCAGCGCGCGACCGGATCGCTGACGCGGTGGGGCTGCTGCCGCGCGAGATCGGCTTTGAGAACCACACGCCGCAGTGTCTGGCGGCCGGCAATGCGTTTGTGTTCGTGCCGGTGGCGAACCGTGAAGCGCTGGACCGCGCGCGTATCGAGCGCGCAGAGTGGGCGCGGGTGTTTCCGGTTGAGACCTACGGCGGTGTGTATCTGTACACGCGCGAATGCATGCATACGGCATCGGCATTCCACGCCCGCATGTTCGCGCCCGCGCTCGGCGTTGATGAAGATCCGGCGACCGGTTCGGCGGCGGTGTGCTTTGCGCGCGCGGTGCACGACCTCGATGGCCTGCCCGATGGCACCCATCGCCGCCAGATCGAGCAGGGCTATCTGATGGGCCGCCCCAGCCTTATTACGCTGACGCTTGTGGTGGCGGGCGGCCGGCTTGAGACCGTGCGCATCGGCGGTGCAGCGGTGCGGGTGATCGACGGGCACATTGCCGTCTGAGGACCGTGCATCTGTCGCAGATGGCGTGGCGACGGGTTTCAAGGATAGCCGCCGTTCTCCGGTGAAGTTTTGTCCGGGCGTATATGTCCGGGCCGAAAAAGCTTCTGGGGAACCATCGAATATGTCCGACAGCGCAGACGAACAGGCGCATGACCACGATCACGGGTTGCGGCACGATCTGATGCAGATCAGCCGACGGCGGGCGCTTGGGCTGCTGGGTGCGGCCGGCGTCACGACTGCACTGGCCGGTTGCGATGGTCCGTTTTTCGAGCGTGCGGAAGCCGATGTGATCGGCACCGGCGCGAATGGCGCCGAGTGCGTTGCCCATCCGGCCGAGACCGCCGGTCCGTTTCCCGCCGATGGCTCGAACAGCGCCCACGGCACGCTGGCCAACGTGCTGGACAAGAGCGGCATCGTACGCGCCGACATGCGCACCAATCTCGATCCGCAGCAGCCGGCCGCCGAGGGCGCTCCGATCGAGCTGACGGTCGAGATTGTGGACGTGGCCAACCGCTGCCGCCCTCTGGAGGGCTATGCGATCTACGTGTGGCACTGCGATGCCGCGGGCCGGTATTCGATTTATGACCTGCCCGAGACCAGCTATCTGCGCGCTGTGGGCGTCACGGATGCGAACGGAGCGGTGACGTTCACCAGCATTTTCCCCGGCTGCTATCGCGGGCGTTTTCCGCACATCCACTTCGAGATTTATCCGAGCCTCGAAAAGGCGACGAGCTATGAAAACCGTATCCTGACATCCCAGCTCGCAATGCCGGAGAATCTGTGCGGCGAGGTTTATGCGGCATCGGACGTCTATCGCGAGAGCGTGCCGAACTATGAGGGTATTCCGCTGGCGAAGGACGGCATCTTCGCCAACAACACGCCGCGTCAGCTGGCGGCCCAGACGCCGGTAATGGAAGCGGACGGTGCTGGCGGCTATCGCGGCAAGGTCGTCATCGGGCTGAAGTCGTCGGCGGGGTAGGCGGTGGAGCACGGCGGCAGCGCGGGCGCCCGCGCGTTGCTGCATGTTGCGGGCAGGGCAGAGCTTCGGATTGGCGGCGGTGCGCCCGTATGTGCAGGGCGCTCCAATCCACGCGTTGCTGGCGACGTTCTGAGAGCCTGTTCCGCGAGGACTTTCGGGCAGCGTTTCGTTTACAATGTTCGCAACATCGGCGGCGTGGGCGCGCGCGGGATCGGTTGCATGAGACTAGTCAGCGCCGCGATGATGGTTTAATAAACCGCTATGCGCCAGAACTCGGTCATTGATGGCATTCGATTTTTCCGCACGGAGCCCCTCCGTGGCGGCCGGTCGGCGCGCCTGCTTCAGCTTCCGATCCTCCTTAGCAACCCCTGAGCTGTCACGGTTCCGGTGCCGCCGGAATGTGCTCAGGGGATGAAAAGTCGAGCGAGCTGATGGTACAACGCCGCCCGTTGCCGGGCCGGCCCCTTTCGAAAGAATGACCTTATGACCACTGATCCTAGCACCGCCGCCGCTGAGGGTTCCGAAGGCGACCGCGTCATCATTTTTGACACGACGCTGCGCGATGGCGAGCAGTGCCCCGGCGCCACGATGACGTTCGAGGAAAAGCTGGAGGTCGCCGACTGCCTCGACGAGATGGGCGTCGACATCATTGAAGCCGGATTTCCGATTGCGTCCGAGGGCGACTTCGAGGCCGTAACCGCGATTGCGAAGCGCGTGCAGAACGCGACCATCGCCGGCCTCGCGCGCGCCATCAACGCCGACATCGACCGCGCCGGTGAAGCTGTGAAGCACGCGCGCCGTGGACGCATCCATACGTTCGTCTCGACATCGCCGATCCACCTGGCGCACCAGATGCGCAAGACGGAAGCGGAGGTGCTGGAGATCATCACCGCGACGGTCGCGCGGGCACGCAACCTGGTTGAGGATGTCGAGTGGAGCGCGATGGACGCGACCCGCACCGGCATCGATTACCTGTGCCAGTGCGTCGATGCCGCGATCAAGGCCGGAGCGACCACCATCAACCTGCCGGACACGGTGGGCTATGCGACGCCGGATGAATACGCCGAAATGTTCCGTCAGGTGCGCGAACGTGTGCCGGGCTCCGACAAGGCCGTGTTCTCCACCCATTGCCATAACGATCTGGGCCTCGCGGTTGCCAACTCGCTGGCGGCACTGGGCGCAGGCGCACGCCAGATCGAATGCACCATCAACGGCATCGGCGAGCGTGCGGGCAATGCGGCGCTGGAAGAGATCGTGATGGCGATCCGGACCCGTCGCGACAAGCTGCGCTATGACACCGGCATCGAAAGCACGATGCTGGCTCGGGCGTCGAAGCTGGTGTCGGCGGTGACGAATTTCCCAGTGCAGTACAACAAGGCCATCGTTGGCCGCAACGCGTTCGCGCACGAGAGCGGCATCCATCAGGACGGCATCCTGAAACATCAGCAGACGTATGAAATCATGACGCCGGAATCGGTTGGCGTCGGCAAGACGTCGCTGGTGATGGGCAAGCACTCGGGCCGCAACGCGTTCCGCTCCAAGCTGAAGGAACTGGGCTACGACCTGGGCGAGAATGCATTCGAGGATGCGTTCGTGCGCTTCAAGAGCCTGGCCGACCGCAAGAAGCATGTTTACGACGAGGACATCGAAGCGCTGGTCGATCAGGGCATCGCCCACATGCATGACCGCATGAAGGTGGTGTCGCTGACGGTGATCGCCGGCAACATGGGTCCGCAGACGGCGACGCTGACGCTGGATATCGACGGCGCGCAGCATACGGTGCAGGCGACGGGCAACGGACCTGTTGATGCAACCTTTAACGCTATCAAGATGCTGGTGCCGCACGAGGTGAAGCTGGACCTCTATCAGGTGCACGCCGTGACCGAAGGCACCGACGCGCAGGCGGAAGTGTCGGTGCGGCTGGAGGAAGGTGAGCGCATGGTTACCGGCAGAGGCGCTGACACCGACACCATGGTTGCCTCGGCACGGGCCTATCTGGCGGCGCTCAACAAGCTGATGGTGAAGCGGCAGAAAATGGCTCACGTGCAGCAGATCTGAAGCGTGACCACACTTTGACACCGGGCGCCGTTGCGATCGAATTGCTGCGGCGCCCGCTTTATTGCCGGACAAGGCCAAGGCAGTTGTCTTTGAAATCGGCTATCACTTTTCCGGAAGCACGCTAGATTTCAGCAATTGCAACTTGCCCGGTGCAGGTTGCCCCAGGGCGCTCGAATAATTGTGTACGCGTAATGTTTGACGGCGTGGCCAAGGCTTTTTCGGATGATATCGCGATTGACCTCGGCACCGCGAATACGCTGGTGCATGTGATGGGGCGCGGCATCATCATCGACGAACCGTCGACGGTGGCAGTGCGTACACGCAATGCCGCGCGCGAAATTCTTGCCGTCGGGCGCAAGGCCAAGGCGCTGATGGCCGAGCCTTCGAAAGGGGTGGAGCTTGTTCACCCGTTACGCGAAGGCGTGATCGCCGATTTCGTCGCCGCCGAGGAAATGCTGCGCCAGCTTATCCGGCGAGCGAAAACGATGCTGGGCTTCCGGCGCCCGCGCATTCTTATTTGCGTGCCCGCGCAGGCGACGCCGGTGGAACGGCGCGCGGTATATGAGACGGCAAAGTCTCTCGGTGCGCGCAAGGTTTATCTGATTGCCGAGCCGGTGGCGGCATCGCTGGGCGCAGGACTGCCGGTTGGCGAGCCGGGGGGCGCGATGGTGCTCGACATCGGCGGCGGTAGTTCCGACATTGCTGTGCTGAGTGCTGGCGAGATTATCTCGGCGCGCACACTGCGCATCGCGGGCAACGCGATGGATGCCGCCATCGTGCGTTACGTGCGCCGCCAGCATCAGCTCCATATCAGCGACGCCAACGCCGAACGCATGAAAGTGCAACTCGGCACCGCCATCGCCAAAAGCAGTGGCCGTGTCGCCGAAGCGCACATTCGCGGCCGCGACTTGCAGCAGGGCACGGCGAAAACGGTTGTCCTAGGCGCGCGCGATATCGCCGATGCGCTGGCCGAACCGATAGAGGCGCTGGCCGACTTCGTTCAGCGGGCGCTGGAGGATCTGATGCCGGAGACGCTGCGCGATATCCGCCAGCGCGGCATTCACCTCACCGGCGGCGGCGCGATGCTGGACAAGCTGGACGTGGCGCTGACGCGGCAGGTGGGGGTGCCGTTTCACCTGCAGCCCAACCCGATGCACTGCGTGGTCAAAGGATCGGCGGCGGTGCTGGCCGGGCTGGACAGCTACAAGCACCTGCTAATGAAGAACTGAGCGCGGCGGTGCGCGAGCGCTGGTAGAAGCGCCAGCTTCAGGTGCTGACGCTTACAGCTTCAACCCCGCGCGTGCGGGGAACACAGCTTGGGCTTCGGGTCTTCCCACGCCACGCGCGGTTCAGCCCCGCACGTGCGGGAAACATCACCGGCTCGCATGTTAGACGCGCTAGCTTCAGGTGCTGGCGCTGATATCCTGGGCGAGCAATGGATTAATGCTGAGATTGCGGCTGTTCGGGGTATCGGGCGCGAAGAACCGTGCTGGCCTCAAATTCAATTTCGGCAGTCATCAGTTTGCTATGACGCGCCTGGCTTCGTAGGCTAACGCAGTAAACACTCGCGGCCATTTTCAGTGGACTACCGCAGGCTCGACGGACCTCATACTTAGATCATGTTTCGGACGCACTGGGTGCTCAGTATGCGTCGTCGCTTTGCGGATCGAGAAAGGCAGACGGTGCGATATCGAACACTGATAGGGGCCTGGCTGGCTTATTTTGCAACGATTTCAATTGCCATCGCTGAAGCGAAGTTAACGACAGATGCTGCAGCAGCGGCAGGGGTGGAGGCTGTTGCTCCCGACGGCCATCAGCAGAGCATGCTTATTCGCACGACGCTAATTGCACTGACCCAAGCCAACCAGACCGGCAACTATTCGGTGTTGCGCGATCTCGGGACGCCGCTGTTTCAAGCCTCCAACACAGACGCCCGGCTAGGCGAAATCTTCGCAGCGCTCCGCAGTCGAAACCTCGATTTCTCGCCGATTTTGTTTTTTGATCCGAAGCTTGTTCGTGCGGCCGCAGTCCAGCCAAATGGCATGCTGCGCCTAACCGGCTACATCGATACTCGCCCTGAACGTATCCTGTTCGACATGGGATTTGAGCGGGTTGATGGCCATTGGCGACTATCGGCCATCGTGGTGGACATGCAGACGCCACCCGATGCGGGCGGTGCGAGTGGCAAGAAAACGCACCAAAAACCGCCGGAGACGAAGGGTGCTGCCAAAAAGCCGACGGCACTCAAAGAGCACTGATTGGTGCGGATTTACAGGATGTTACCCAGGGGCGGTCAAGTTAACCTGTAATAATCCGGTTCACCTGTAGTAATCCGGGCACAGAGCAAAAACTTTCATCCCGCTGTCCAGCAAAATATTCTTGCTGAGTGTCCGTGCGCGGACTTAACTGGCGAAAGTCGGTGGACTGCATAAATGGCTATCGATGCAATTTTAAGCCGTAAGTATTGCGTTCAGGCTTCTGTTTGATGGTGCGGTTTTCGCGCCAATCTCCCTGGCGCAGTTGTCGATTTCATGCCGATGCCGCTCGGTCGGCGCGGATTGTATTGAGTATCTGGGAGAGTTGTTATGCGTAAATTTTCGGGGGGAAGTGCAGCTGGCTACTTGGTTGCTGGCGCCAGCACCATCGCAATGGCTGCGGTTTTGAATTTGACGGTTCCGAGCAGCGCACTGGCTGCGAACTGCACAAACGCGCTCAATGCGAATGTAATAAATCCGATAAGCGGTGTCGGCGCATCAGGTCAGAACAATGGTACTGCAGCCACGGTAACCTGCTTAGGAAACACCGTTTCTGGCACAAACTCTCTGAACAACAACGCGAGTTCGACGGTTGGCGGTACGGTCAATAACACCGTCGTCGGCAATGGGTCGGCCAACAATAACGGGTTGGGTTTCGCCAATAACAACATTCAGGGCAATGGCTCCGGCAACAGCAACGGAGTGGGCTTTGGCGTCCTCGGCGGCAACAACATCACCGGCAACGGATCTGGAAACGGCAACGGCGCTGCGTCATTCGGCAATGCCATCACCGGAAACGCATCCGGAAACGGGAACGGTGCCGGGTTTGCCGAGAACGCCGTGTCAGGGAACAACTCTGGCAACAACAACGGAATGGGCACGATCGCCAACAATATCGTCGGCAATAACTCCGGCAACCACAACGGTGATCTGTTCGTTTCAAATTCGATTTTTGGCAATGGCTCCGGCAGTAACAATGACACAGGATTTGCCGGCAACGCTGTGATTGGCGACAGATCTGGAAACGGCAACGGTGTTGGCTTCGCATTCAACTCCGTGATCGGCAGTGACTCAGGCAACAACGCGGGAAGTGCAGTCGTCAGCAACACTGTGGTTGGCAACTCGTCCGGCAATGCATACGCGGACGGTGCGAGCTTCAACGCGGTGGTTGGAAACGGCTCCGGTAACAACGTCGATGGCGCCGGAAACCTTGCCATTGGCAATATTTCAGGGAACCGGGTAACCGGCAGCGCCAATCAGGCGTTCGGCACGCTGACGGGCAACGACGTCAGTGGCGACGGCAACAACGCCGCCGGCATTTTGGCGGGCAACAACGTCATCGGCAGCTTCAATCAAGCGACCGGCGCCTTTTCCGGCAATGCTGTCGCCGGTGATGGAAACAGTGCCTCTGGCACCGCAGTCGGCAACTTCGTCAATGGCTCCAATAACCAGTCCTCAGGTCTGATTGCGGGCAACGGCGTTACGGGCAACAACAACCAGGTTAGCGGCGCAGCATCCGGCAATCTTGTCACCGGCGATAGCAACAAAGCGATCGGCGATGGCTCCGGTAACATCGTAGTCGGCAGCGATAACCAGGCGTTGGGTACGGCATCTGGTAACGTTGTTTTCGGTGGCGCCAACCAGGCGAGCGGCCTTGGGTCAGGCAATGTCGTCGTCGGAGACGGCAATCAGGCCGATGGCATTCTCACCGGCAACCTCGTTTTCGGCGATGGCAATCAATCGAGCGGCGAGCGCTCAGGCAACGTGATTGTTGGCGACAACAATCAGAGCAGTGGTCTGCGCGTCGGCAACTTCGTTATTGGAAATGGAAATGCGGCGAGTGGCACCAATGCCGGCAATGTTGTCTTTGGTGACAACAATCAGGCGTTCGGGGATTCAGTCGGCAACTTCGTGATCGGCGTCGACAACAGGGCATCCGGATTTGAGGCTGGCAACTTCGTCGTTGGCGCCAACAACAGCGCGCAGGGCACGACTGTCGGCAACTTCGTGATCGGCACGGACAACCAAGCCAGCGGCATAAGCAGCGGCAACTTTGTTTTCGGTGCCAACAACCTTGCGTTCGGCGATACGTCCGGAAATTTTGTCGTTGGCGTGAACAACCAGGCGTCCGGCGCAACTGCGGGCAACTTCGTTGTCGGTGAGAATAACAGAGCGTCGGGCGACACGGTTGGCAACCTTGTCATCGGTCTGTCCAACCAGGCATCCGGCGCATTTTCCGGCAATGCGGTTGAAGGCAACAATAACCAGGCCAGCGGTCTTCTCGTCGGTAATGCAGTCACGGGCGACGGCAACCAGGCTTCGGGAACTGCCTCCGGTAATGACGTCGATGGCGTCAACAACTCCGCTGACGGCCTGGCAGTTGGCAATAGCGTTGTTGGCTTTAGCAACAACGCCAGCGGCGCGTTTTCCGGCAACAACGCCCTCGGGGTCGGTAACGTCGCGTCAGGCATTGGAGTTGGAAACGATGTTGTCGGATTTTCCAATCAGGCCGCAGGCGCGTTTTCTGGCAACGGCGTGACAGGCGCGGGCAACCAGGCTTCCGGAATCGGTTCTGGTAACGGTGTAGCTGGATTTGACAACCAGGCCAGCGGCGCCTTTGCCGGCAACGGTGTGACAGGTGATAGCAACATCGCCGTCGGCACTGGTGCGGGAAATACCGTCACGGCATCGAATGCGATATCGGTCGGAACCGGAGCCCGGGCGGGTGCAAACAACTCGACTGCGGTCGGATCTGACGCGCAAGTTGCCAACACTCACACCAATTCCACCGCAATCGGCGCAGGGGCGCGATCTGAGTTCGATAATGAGGTGTCCCTGGGCGCTAAGAACGGATCGTCGACTTACACCACGCCAGGCATCACCTCGGCGACGAGCGTTAATCGTCAGAACGGTCCGCTGGAAGTTGTCACGACCGACGCCAATGGGCATCTGGCCTCTGACGGCGGCGCCATATTCAGCGCACTCAGTGAGCTGAATGGCGGTGTGGCGATCGCTATGGCGATGGTCAACCCGGATCTTGTAGCCAATGAGACGTTCGGCATCTCGGGTAACATCGCCTACTGGAACGAGAACGTTGCTCTAGGCTTCAGTGCAGTCGGTGTCGTCGGTCGCGATCTGTTTGGCAGCGGTGAGCGGCTGGCAGTATCCGGAGCGGTTGGCGTAAGTCTTGAGGAGCAGAGCTTCGGCCGACGTGGAAGCGAGACGACCGTTGGTGGCCGTGCGGGCGCTCAGCTCACCTGGTAAAGTATGTCACCATTAACTACGAACGCCAGCCTATGGATAGGCTGGCGTTTTTGATCAGGCACTCACCTAAAGATCGCAAAACGATATTAGTGTTTTGACCAGCTCAACAGGCAAGTTTTTCGATGCCCCGCGCATGCGGGGAACACCGGCAAAACTCCGGGCCGGTGCCGCTCGAAAACGGTTCAGCCCCGCGCGTGCGGGGAACACTCTCGTTGACGCCGAGAATTTCGGCCGTGGTGGGGTTCAGCCCCGCGCGTGCGGGGAACACGTAATCACCCGGCTTCCAGTCCGGCCCACCGTCGGTTCAGCCCCCGCGCGCGCGGGGAACACTGATCGTCTAGGTCGACGCTCCAGGCCTTGATGGGTTCAGCCCCGCGCGTGCGGGGAACACCGTTTCTTGCCGTCCTTGATCGCCTTGGCGACGGGTTCAGCCCCGCGCGTGCGGGGAACACGCTATCAAGAGCGCGTCTAATCCGGGCGAGACAGGTTCAGCCCCGCGCGTGCGGGGAACACTCTTCCAGACAAGCGTCTGAAATTGCAGGTTATATTCGCATGTCAAAGAACCTACCGGCGTTCACGGTTTGTCCGATGTCCATCAGCAATGAACCGAGCCGCCTCTTCAAGGGCAATTTCGGTGACATCCACAGGGCTATCCGGAGGTTCAAACCTGCCCAAAAACAGGTGCTACGCTAAGCGCTCGCTCTGACACACCGCAGCTGTCCTCCAGGATGGAATCCGGCATTCACGGCATTGATGCTCCGGGAGCGGGAAGCCCAACGTGCGACGAGCAATACGAATTCAGGCCCGCGCGTCATCCCGACACGCCGGCCTATTCAATTTTGCCGGGGCGTTGCCCCGTGCCGATCTGTTTTGTGAGGAAAACCAAGTAAATGATGGTGGGTGATGAAGGGCTCGAACCTTCGACCCGCTGATTAAGAGTCAGCTGCTCTACCAACTGAGCTAATCACCCAACGCCCTTCCAAACCGTGAAACCGAGGCCGGCACCGCTTTAGAAGGCAAAGGGGCCCGCCGTGGCGAACCCCTGTGAGGAGGCGTGTAGCACCCTCGATGCCCCATGTCCAGCGTTTGAATGCAGCTTTTTAAAACGTCTCACCAAAGCCCGTTTAATACGGCAATCATTGAACTTTTGGATTGTCGTGCGGAACGCCAACTGGAGGCTGATCGCAGGTGGCGGAAGGATTAGAATGGAGCCGAGTCGAAGCAGCCGGCAGGCGCGTGAAATTTTGCCGGCCGTTACAACTCTCGTGACGGGCAGCCACATTCTGGCGGGGCGGTGCCATGGAAGAACGCCGCAAGGTTTCGCGCAATCGGGTCCTCAAGGAGGGCAAGATCGTCTATGCCGATGCGATGCGCGTTCTCGATTGCACGATCCGCGACATCTCCGAGGCCGGCGCGCGCATCCTGATTGCCAGCACCCTCGGGCTGCCTGACACGTTTCATCTCTATGAGAAGTCGTCCGGGCGGCTTTATCCGGCCAAGCTGATCTGGCGACGCGCCAATATGGCCGGGGTTGCGTTCGATGGCCCGCCGACCGACATCCGCGATCCGAACAACCGTCGCTTTGCCCGTTTGCGGTTTGTCTGACGGCTTCTGGCGGCGGTTTTGATGTTGCGGCTGGTCGGGCATGGCTGCGCCCGCCTGTTGCGCTCCGCGTAGCCGGCAATCAGTCGTCGTCAGTCGCCGCAGTCGGTTGCGGAGGGAAGACGCTGGCCTAAAGCCGAAGCGGCGTCGTTCCACGATGGCAGCGGATCGCTCTGCGCGAGCGCTGACGACAGGGAGCATGCAATGGCCGCAACCATGATCGCAAGCAGCTGGAAACAACGTGCGGGCGATGAAGATGTCAGTCGCAGCATGGCCTCTGCCGCATCCCACCAATAGTAAGGCTGGCGACATACGTAGACGGCGGATGTTGAAATAGAGCCCGCTGCAAACAATCAACGCGCGCCAAGATTGCTGAAAATTGCGCGCAGATCATGTGGCGCGATCGCGCAATGTGCGATCAATTAATGCGGCTGGAGAAATATCGCGCGGTAGCGGCCCCGGTCATCCTGAACGAACATTTCCTTGAGCTGAGGATGGCGCAGCGGTTGGCCGGATGTGTCGGGCAGCAGGTTCTGCTCGGAAACGTAGGCGATGTATTCGGTCTCGGCGTTTTCAGCCAGCAGGTGATAAAACGGCTGGTCCTTGCGCGGCCGGATATCTTCTGGAATCGACAGCCACCATTCCTCGGTATTGTTGAACACCGGATCGATGTCGAAGATGATGCCGCGAAATGGAAAGATGCGGTGCCGCACGATCTGACCGACCGAGAATTTAGCGCTCGTCTGTGTTGGCGCGGCCATTGATATCTGTCCAAACAAGGAATGCACGCGATCAAACGGAACGCGTCACTAGGCAATTCGCATACGGGCGATCTCGCAGCCCTAACAGCCAAAAGTGTAGTGAGAAGAGGCGTGCACCGACCGCAGTTCCGGCCGATGCACGCAGTGTCGTGAATTGTAAAACAGCGTTGCCCGCGAACCGCAATTGGTGCGCGAACCAATGCGCTATCAAAGGCCGTAAGCAGCCGCCTTCTCAGGATCCTTCGTCGCCACCAGACGGGCGAGATCAACAATGACCTTGGCCTGTTTCCAGGTTGCGTCATCCTGCATCTTGCCGTCGATCATGACTGCGCCGGTGCCGTCGGGCATCGCATCAAGAATGCGCTTTGCGAACGCTACTTCCTTCTCGTCCGGCGAGAAGACGCGCTTGGCGATGTCGATCTGCGTCGGATGCAGCGACCAGGCGCCGAGGCAGCCTTGCAGGAACGCGTTGCGGAACTGCGCTTCGCATGCGGCACCGTCGGAGAAGTCGCCGAACGGACCATAAAACGGCTTGAGGCCATAAGCGAGGCAGGCATCGACCATCTTGCCGACGGTGTAGTGCCACAGATCCTGCTGGTAGAACGCGCGCTGACTGCCTGCGCTGCCGGCGTCGGCCAGCACGCCATAGTCGGGGTGACCACCGCCGACGCGTGTGGTCTTCATGCCGCGCGATGCGGCCAGATCAGCTGGGCCGAGGCTCATGCCGTGCATACGCGGCGAAGCGGCTGCGATGGCCTCGACGTTGTTGACGCCCTCAGCGGTTTCCAGGATGGCGTGGATCATGATCGGCTTGGTGACGCCGTTGCGTGCTTCAAGCTGGGCCAGCAACTGGTCGAGATAGTGGATGTCCCACGGGCCTTCCACCTTCGGCAGCATGATGACGTCAAGCTTGTTGCCGGCCGCCGCGACGATCTCCGTCACGTCGTCCAGCATCCACGGGCTGTTGAGGCAGTTGATGCGCGTCCACAGTCCGGTTGTGCCGAAGTCGTTTTCCTGCGCCATGGCGATGAAACCGGCGCGCGCGGCCTGCTTCTGATCGGCGGGAATTGCGTCCTCAAGGTTGCCGAGCACGACGTCCACCTGACCCGCAATGTCCTTGATCTTGGAGCGGATCTTTTCGTTGTGCGGCGGCACGAAGTGAATCATGCGCTCAAGGCGCACCGGCTGGGCGCGGTAGGGCTCCGGAGCACCAATCGCGAGTGGTGAGTAAAACTTGGCAGGTGTGCGGCTGGCGGCCATTGATGCAGAGCTCCCATATTGGCAATGGGGCGCACCATATTGCCTCACCGATAGGTGTCAACGATGACCGCCGGGGGAAGGGCGCGGCTATTGGGCGAAGCTATCGCGCTATCGAGTAGCCCCCGCGCCGGGTGTGGCGCAGGGGCTTGAATGGAGACAGTTTGTCTCTGTGCTGAAATTGATACAGGATGCACACGAGCGCAACCTACGTATCGCGTTTCAGGTTTCCACAGGCTCGAATGCGGCAACGATCGCACGGAGATTGGAAACGAACGTCTTTGCACGTGTCGCTGGCAGAGCAGCCACCAGTTCCTGCTCGATGCGGCCCATGATCGGCTCAGACTTCTTAAGCACGTCACGACCAGCTTCGGTGAGGGAGATTGCATAGGCGCGTGCGTCATGACGTGTACGCTTGCGCTTCAACAGGCCCTTACGCGTCAGCAGCTGAACCACCTGCGAGACGGTCGAACGGTCAATGCCCGTTGCATTGATGATGTCCTGCTGGCTGAGGCCATCTTTTTGCGAGGCTGCACGCAGCACGGTGTACTGCGTGGTCGTGATGTCGATGCCGTCCATGTGCTGCTGGAATAATTCGCCGGCACATTGGTGAACGCGGTGGAGGAGATGCAGCGTAGAAGAATTCAAGGTTATGCTACCTTCGCGAGAGAGGGTTATTGGCCTGCCCGGAGTGATTGTGTCAACACCGAAGCTCGGCGAACGGATTAAACGCGAGATTCAGTTTGCGTGCTTGACCTAGGTGGCACAATTGATTGACCCTTGTGGCACTCTCGGGGTGGGGATTTGAATGCTTACAGCCTTTTCGACCGACGACGTCAACGAGCGCGACAGAATCTCTTACTGGTTTGATGTCGCATCGAAAGCGTTTTTCGATCATACGTTCGTGCCGCAGACGCAGAAATTTCGCGGTTCGATCGGTGGCGGCACGCTCGGCCCGATCAGTCTCATGCGGTGTGAGTTTGCGCCGTGTGAAGTGCGCCGCACGCGGCTCAATGCGCAGCAGGACGGCATTGACAACGCGATCATCTGCATCCGCCTTGAGGGCAGGTCTCGCTTTGTTCAGGGTGATCGCGAACTCATCGTTGAACCCGGCATGATTGTGCTTGAAGACCCCACGCAACCGCAGCACACCGATTTTCTTGAAGCCAACCGCTCGCTTTACGTCAGCGTTCCCCGATTGATGCTGGAGGAACGCATCGGCCGCGTCGATACGTTGCGTACAATATCGACAGAGCAGACGATCCCGGCGCTGGCGAGTGGTTTTGTACATCTGGTTGAAGGACGTCTCGGCAGCATAGAGCCAGACGCGCAAGATACGCTTGCTGATCAAGTCGTCGATCTGTTCGCGCTTGCCTTCGGCAATGACAATCGGGTGCCGTCGACGACGGTGCGCGGCCATGCGCTGCAGCGCCTGAAGATGGCAATAAACGTCCGCCTTACCGATCCGGATCTGAAGCCAGCGATGGCGGCGGCAGCGGCCGGCATTAGCGTGCGCTATGCCAACGCGTTGCTGGCTGAGGAAAACTCATCGGTCGAGAAGTATGTCATGCAACGTCGCCTGCAGTGTTGCCGGCAGGCGCTAGAGGACGCGCGCCAAAACCATCGAACGGTAAGCGAGATTGCGTTCAGCTGGGGCTTTTCGGATTTGTCGCACTTCTCGCGGCGGTTCCGTGCTGAATTTGGCATTACGGCGTCGCAATGCCGTCGGGAGGCGTTAGCCTGAACACTTGGTGCGCCGCTCAAGTGGCCTTGGCGCACCTCAACTCCAGCGGCGATTGCTCCACATCCACTGTTCCGGAGCCTCGCGGATCCAGATCTCGAACTGCTTCTGCATGTGTTCCATCGTCCAGCGGATATCGTCGCCCTGGCTGGCCGTGCGCGGCACGCGCAATTCTTTCAGTTCAATCTCAAAGCGGCTTTCCTTGCCGATCCGCTTGCAGCGTGAAAGCCAGATGCGTGCACCGACGCGCCGCGCGATCATTGCGCCGATGGCTTGCGTCTTGGCATCACGACCGAAGAACGGAATTGGCATACCGGTGCGATCATAAAGGTCGCACACAAGGCCAAGGCGGCCGCCACGGCGCACGAAGTCCATGATGGCACGGGCTGTGCGCTGATCGTCACCGTGATCGCCGACGTTGCCGCGCCCAAACAGGCCGTCGGGATAAAGATCCTTGCGCTGCTCGCGCAGATAACGGTCGACGTAGGGGTTGGTGACCGAGCGATAGACAGCAGCAGGATTGGCGCCGGCCCATGTGAAGGGAAGAATGGCCAGTTCCCAGTTGCCCATATGCAGGCTGACGCCGACGGCCGGACCCAGCTTGTCTTTGTATCGTGAAAAGATATTTTGGCTGACAATTTCGATGCGTTCGGGCTCAGCCAGAAAGCGATCGATGCGCATGGTCTCGACCATCACGCGGCCGAGATTTTCCCAATGCGCGAGCGCGATTTCGTTGCGTTCATCGTCGGTTTTTTCAGGGAACGCGATGGCAAGATTATCGAGCGCGCGACGGTGCCGCTTGGGATTGATACGCGGTGCCAGTCTGCGCCAGCAGTATGCGGAAAATCCGGTAGCGACATTGAGCGGCAGCGTGCGGAATATGCCCGCGACAGCGCGCAGAAGCACATATTCCAGCCGGTACTGGATATCGCGGAGGCGGTCTTTCGCTGTCATCGGCGGCGAATTCCAGATCCTTAGGGTGCGCGCGGTTGGGAGCGGCATTCGGCTATGCCCAGCGCAACGCGTGGCGTCAAGGGTGGGGCGAACCAGCGGAGGCCGTATGAGGCTGCATCAGGCGCGGCATAACAAACGATGGATGCAGGCCTTCGCGGATGGCGAAACGGCGCAACGGGCCAACGGATTTCAGGATATGCAACCCCAGGCCGCGTAACGCCTGCACCGGTGGCGACTGCACCAACAGGCTGCGATTGAGAAGATCGATGCTCCAGATACGGGCACTGATGTCGGTATGGCGCATCCGGCCGTAGGCGGCAAGCACGCTGTCGCCGCCGATGTCGGCGCCGGTTGCCAGCGCGTCGGTGACGCAATCGGCGATAGAGGCGGCATCGCGCAGCCCGAGGTTGAGGCCCTGCGCGCCGATCGGCGGGATCACATGCGCCGCTTCTCCAACGAGAGCAACGCGGCTACGGCCCGCATCCTTGGCGATGAGGCCGGAGAGCGGGAACACGGCGCGCGGGCCGATCTCGCCGATGTCGCCGAGCAGTCCCTGCAGGCGTTCCGCCAATACGGCACGGAAGGCTTCGGTATCCAGCGCAGCCATTTCGGCCGCAACGGTGGGATGCTCCACCCAGACAAGGCCCGAAGAGTTGGGCGTGGCCGGAACAAAAGTCATCGGCCCTGCGGGGCGATGAAACTCTGTTGAAATGCCCCGATGCTTGCCTGAGTGGGTGAATGTGCAGGCGATGGCGCTCTGATCGTAGCCCCATGTTTTGACGTCGATGCCCGCCGCCTGTCGGCACAGCGAATTACGGCCATCGGCGCCGACGACGAGGCGCGCAGTGACGACCGGTCCGGCCGCTAGTGTGATGGCTGCGTGATCGTCGGCAACGGTAACCGCCGTTACGTTATCCTCAATGAGAGTGATATTCGGGCTTTGCAGCATGCGCTCCCGTAGCGCGCGGACGAGCCCGACATTGGAGATGTTCAAACCGAACAGCTCACGCTCCACTTCCTGGGCGGTGAACGTCACTTCCGGCGCGCGCAGCAGGCCGCCCATGTCATCAATCACGCGGATGGCAAAGATCGGCTCGCCATCGGCACGGCAGGCTTCGCCCAGCCCCAGATTTTCCAGCAGCGTGACCGAGCCTGCGAACAGTGCGGCGGTGCGGGTATCCTGGCCATTGGGCGCCGGACCGATGACGGCGATGCGCAGCCCGGTTTGGGCCAGGGCCAGGGCTCCAGCCAGACCGGCAGGGCCGGTGCCGACGGTGCAGATGTCATAAGACAAGGCGGTGGAGGCGGCGGCAGGGCCAGGCGAGGCGCCTGAGGAGGCCGCACCAGAGGGGGCGCCAGCACTCGAAGCCGAGCGGGGGGCGGCCTGCGGGCCAGGGTTCGAAGCTTGGACGGTCATGGTCAGGGCCTGCCCCGCTGTCGGTCGTTAGGATCTGCCGCGAGCATGCCACGGTGGGAGAATCGCGCAAAGTGGTCGAGGGGCCGCGCCAAGGTCGCGCGAGGGCTTGTTGATGTCAGGCGGGTGGTGAATTGGACGAAACTGCGACTTGGCAGTGCGCAATTCGACGCTGAACGGCCGTCAACGTGGATAACCCTGTTGTTGGTGCCCATCGGCCACATGGCAGCAAGATCACACCGGGTGGCACAAACGTTTACTGGCGCTTAACTGGGCTTAAAACATCCTTGTCATGGTTGGATTGAGGCAGCATTTTCGCCATGAGACGAACGGAAGACTTGCGGGATTCTATGCAAATGAGCGGCGGCCGGATCGTAGTAGCGCTTGCGTTGGCAACAGCAGTTCTTGCTGGCCATAGCGCGTTCGCGTTCCAACAGGAACAGGTTGGCGCGCCTGCAGCCACGGAGTCAGCACCAGCTGCGCCGGTGGAAACCGCGCCTGCAGTCGATCCGCAAGCGTCGCTCAACACCGACATTGGTGCCAAAGCTGAAACCGGCACGGAGATCCGCATCCCGGGTCTCGGCAGGCTCGGCGTGCTGCCCAAGATGGATTTCGGTCTGGAACTACTTTACGGCGCCGCCGAGAGCCAGCCTGACCGCGTGGCCCCGCCGGAGGACGACCTGACCGTCCGCGGCTCGGTCAAGCATCGCTTCTGATAAACGCGCGTCCCGCTGCTGCTTAGATCCGGGGCGCGGAGGGGGGACGACGATGCTGCCCTTCCGGTTTTCCGATTTTGCCGCCGCTTCGGTGCATGTGTTCACGGCATTGGGTGCCGTGTGCGGGCTTATGGCTGCGCTGGCGGCCTTTGATGGCGCCTGGGAACGCATGTTCATCTGGCTCGGCGTCGCGCTGGTGATCGACGCTATCGACGGCACGTTCGCGCGGCTGTTCCAGGTCGAGCAGCGACTGCCCCGCTTTTCCGGCGAGCGCCTAGACCTTGTCGTCGACTACGTGACGTATGTGTTCGTTCCGGTGCTGGCGCTATTGCAGGCGAAGTATCTGACCGGCACTGGCGGCCTAATTATCGGCGCGCTGATCCTGCTGTCGTCGCTCTATCATTTCTCCGATCTCGCCAGCAAAGGCGACGACTATAGTTTCGTTGGCTTTCCGGCGATCTGGAACGTGGTGGCGTTTTACGTTTTCACCCTCTCGCCGCCGGGATGGGTGACGTACACGGCTCTGCTGCTGTGCGTGGCGCTGACGTTCGTGCCCATTCACTGGGTGCATCCGGTGCGCGTAAAGCGTTGGCGCACGCTGACGCTGGCGGTTACAGCCGCATGGTCGATTGCTGCAGTCGCCATCATCGCCACCGGGTTCCCGCCGCCCGCATGGGCCGCGATCGTGCTCAGCGCCTCGGCGGTCTACTTTGTCTGGCTGACGATCGACCTTTCCTTCCGTCCGGACGTGCAACACTCGGTGTGACGCGCCGCTGAGCGTTTGCATTGCGGCGGGCCATCCGGCCCTATGCCGTACCGGACGCGGCGCCATCACGCAGTGAAGCGTTTCGATTTGCCCTTCATGGCAGGCGCGCATCTCCCCATCTGACGACAGGTTTCCCGCCAACGGTTGCTTTCGAGCTATCCGCTTAACGGCGCTGACGCACCGCGAAGCTAGAGTGCTTCCGCAATGCGCGGCCACCCAATCCATTTCGTCCACGGAGCTGCAAATGACAAAGGTTCTCGTTCTGTATTATTCGAGCTACGGGCACATCGAACGTATGGCCGGCGCGATTGCCGAAGGCGTACGCGAAGCCGGCGCCGAAGCCGTCATCAAGCGTGTGCCGGAACTGGTGCCGGAGGAGGTGGCGCGCAAGTCAGGGTTCAAGCTCGATCAACCCGCGCCCATCGCCAGCGTCGATGAACTGGCCGGTTACGATGCAATCATCATCGGCACGCCGACACGGTTCGGCAACATGGCTGCGCAGATGAAGAACTTCCTCGATCAGACCGGAGGACTGTGGGCGCAGGGCAAGCTGATCGGCAAAGTTGGCTCGGTGTTCACATCCACCGCCAGCCAGCATGGCGGCCAGGAGACGACATTGACGACAACGCAGATCGTGCTGCTGCATCACGGGATGGTGGTTGTCGGTCTGCCATATTCCTTTGCCGGCCAGATGGGCGTGAAAGAGGTGACAGGCGGTTCGCCCTACGGTGCTACGACAATTGCCGATGGCGACGGTTCGCGCCAGCCAAGCGAGAACGAACTGGCCGGTGCGCGCTATCAGGGACGGCACGTTGCGCAGATTGCGGGCAAGCTCGCCGCGTAACCTAGTTTAACAATACCGGCAGCCAGCGTCGGCGGCATAACCCGAATAGGGGATGCCGCTGACGGTCCGTGCGCGTAGCAATAGGGCGTCGAGGCGAAACCCGTCCCGTTTGCTCCTCGGCCGGAGCGGTAAGCTGGAGCGGCGGCCAGCTTGCTGCCTCCAGGGCTGGCGATTCAGCTCCGCAGGACGACGGCGTTGCTGGTCGATCAGATGGCCGAGAAAGCGTGTCCGGACCCACGCGCGACAAGCGACGTCGAGTCCAGATGAATGACGCCACTGCCTGGGTCACAGGCCTTGGCGTCATATGTCGCGGAGCGATATATTAGTTGGAGTCAGAAACGGGCCGTGATGCCCGTCCGAATGGTGCGGCCCGGTGAAGCCATCAGGCCGAGGGTGAGCGCGTCCATGTAGTAGGTGTCAGTGACGTTATCGATCGTTGCATCGATCTGGAACTGTTCGTTGATTTTGTAGCTCGCGAACAGGTCGACCAGAGTGTAGGGATCCCACTCAACGTGCGTTATCAGTCCCGTGCCCGATGTGCCGTCTAATCCCGATGTTGGCCGTTTGCCGATATAGGTTATGCGGCCACCAACCGTCAGTTTCTCGTCGAAAGCGCGGGTGCCGAGTGTCACGGATATGCTGTCCTTCGGCGGCAGGTGATTGACGACGTAGCTGTTAGAAACACCACCTTCAGTGCAGAGCCGATCGGCATAGGCGACATTTCTGATCTGGCCGGGTTTTACGCAGAATTCGGTGCTCGTATAGTACGTGTAAGCCATGTTGCCGAAGAACCGGCCGGTGTCGTACGATCCCGAAAGCTCAATGCCGCGGAGGCGCGCACTGTCGATATTGACCATCAGCAGGGTGCCTTCCGGCGTGTCGGTTCTGGTGATGTAGTTGTCGACATCGTTGTCAAAGTAACTTGCCTTGAAACGAAGGCGATCGCCCGCGAAAAACACCTCGTCGCGCAGCACGTTGAAACCGAACTCCCAGGTTTTGGCATGTTCTGGATCGAGACCGGCAGCAGTAGGATCAGCCGACCAGCCGCGCGTAGCTTCAAACAGGCTTGGCATGCGGATTGCCTCCGCATATTTGGCATAGAACTGAATGCCTTCCCACGGCTCGACTGTTGCGCTGAGTATCGGCGCGAATCCATTGTCCTTGAAAGCGCGATAAACGCCGTATTTGGTTTCACTCACGGTCGGAAGATTGGTCGAGCCGGGATTAGCCTGCCTGTACGCGGTGCGTTCAGCCGACGTTTTGAAATTGATCACCTGATCGCCATGGCGAAGAGGATAGGTGGTTTCGGTCCAGGGGCGTGTGTCCTTGTTTATGAAGTCGGAATACCGCAGCGACGCATTGAGGCCAAGCCAACGCGTTGGTTTCCATTCGCCCGATGCGAACAGGCTGTATTCCTGCCGGTTGCCGCGCCTGCCGTCGAGTTCAGTTCCCTTACCCGGCTGAATGGTTTCGTACGTGTAGGATCCGCCGTAGTTCAGCGAAACATGGCCCAATCCGGAATCGAACGTGGACGTGTTGTCTGCATTCAGACCCCACCGCCTGCCGTCCGTTCCGAACCAGTTGGCAATCTCCGGCATCGGCGTCTGATCGGTCATATACCACTGATAGGGAAGCGTAAGGCTGTTCTCGACCATCCACCAGCCCGCTTTCAATTTAATCAGATCGTTGTCGGCCGGATTCCATTTGTATTTGGCCGTGTACGTCTTCAATTCCACGCTGTTGAGCCACGCCTGATATGCGCCGCCGTTAGGGTTCCAGAGAAGCTGCGACGGCATGATTTCGCCGTACGTGCTGTCGTAGCCCATATACCCAAGCTCGATCTGCTGATCGTCTGCGATGCGGATTGTGCTCTTTAGCAAAATGGAACTGTTGTCTTGCGATGTGTTCAAGACTTCCTCGCCGGGTCGAAAGCGATTGAGCCCTTCGATGGTCACGGTGCTTTCCGTGGGCGAGTCTACCCACGCGCCATTCTGCCAGATCTGGCGCGGCCGTATTGTTGGCTCAGGAATGCCATCGCCTTTAGTTCCAGCGTGGTAGTTGCCGTTTTTTCGTTGAGCGTAGGCGGCGACGATATCGATCGTTTCTGATCGATAAGCGGCGGCGACGCTGCCATATCCCCCCGTCGGCTCAAGGAGGCCAGGGCGGTCCATTCCGTCCGGACCACCGAACGATGAAGGTATTTGCGAGTTCGGGTAGTTGCCTGTTCCCGCTAGCCCGCCCCAGGTTCCAACGGCCGGGACAGATGAGCTGTTGGTGTTGAAGCCACCTTTGAAGCGGACGCCGGAATTTTTGCCCGGTAGCAGAATGTCGTCCACGCCGATGGTGTCCATGCGGACAATGCCGCCGATCGCGCCCGCTCCGTCCGCCGCAGCGCTCGGACCTTTTTCAATTGTCACGCTGCCGATGAAATCGGGATCGACATAGGATCGTCCTACAACACCGGAATAGCCGCGATAAACCGTCGTTTCCTGAATCGCTCCATCAACGCTGACCGGTACGCGCCCCTGTCCCTGCATGCCGCGAATGTTTATGTCGAGGGCTGCGCCGTTGCGGTTGTCGCCGTTGAGCACACCCGGCGTGCCGGAGAACATGTCGCCTGTGGAAGTGCCGCGGAAGCGCTCGATCTGTTCGCCTGAAATGTACGTGCTGGAACCTGCAGTGTAATACGGCGTGTCGGCTGAGAAGCCGTCTGTCGCTCCGCCACCCGACACATCAATCGTATCAAGAGCTATTGCGCCATCGACCGTTGCGCCCGCTCCGCTGTCAGCGCCACTGATTGAAACCGTTGACGCGTTGGCGAAGCTATAGGAAAGGCCGGAGCCAGCAAGAATAGCGCTCAACGCTTCGGATGCGGTGAGGCTGCCGGATACGCCCGCTGACGTTTTGCCCGCAGTCAGTTCGGACGGATAGCTCACCTGCTGGCCAGCCTGCTTGCCGAAGGCGGCGAGGGCCTGCGCTAACGATCCTGCCGGGATGTTGAATGATTTTTTCTGCGCCGCCTGCGCGAACGCCAATTCCGGCGCAACACCGATAGCACCGACACACGCACAGATCGCCAGCCATGACGCAGCCACACCGGCGCGACAGGCCTCAGCCCGGCGGCCATTTCCCCCACAACGCATTACAAAACACTCCACTCAACTCATACACAGGGAGCAGCTGTGCCGGCAGGTATCTGCTGCCCCCTTCACCTGTAACGAACAGGCTGTTGGAATTTTCTGCCCTGAGGCCGAAAGAAAATTCAGATCGGCGTGATTACGGTGAGGAACGGTGAGATCTGACGCACCTTGCCGCCAAACGGATGCACAACCGCTTCAAGTGCGGCCAACGGCTGAGTGAGATCGAACACACCGTTGACGCGGCGGTTCGAGATTGCGGGATCGGCGAGAACAACACGCCCGGGCAGCCAGCGCGCAATGCGAATGACGATCGCCGCCACGGTCTCCTGATCGGCAACGATACGGCCGTCGCGCCAGGCCGCTATTTCGCTGGTATCGCGCACGCCCTGTGCGATGTTGTCGGCGCCGTTCGTTAGAGCCATCCAGCGACCGGCCGCCAGTTCGTCAGCAAAGTGCGTCGGCGATTGCGGCACGCCGACATGGATCACACCGCGATCAACGCCCAGGCTGACGGTCGGGCCATCGATGCTGATGTCGAAACTGCCATTACCGCATGTGGCGGCAACATTTTGCGCCTCAATGTGCATCGGTGGGGCGTCATTGCCAGCAACAACATCGAAATACGACATTCCGGCCAACAAATCGACGCGCCGTTGCGTCGGCGAGAACGACAGTGCCACCGCGCTATCGGGACCGAGCGTCATGCGGCTGCCATCGGGCAACGTACGGTGCGCAATTTCAGCGGTGCCGGTGACGTAATCAGCGCGCGCCTGAATGATTGCCCACGGCAGCGCTTCCCGCCCGACAGCAAATGCCGCCACGCCAACTCCGAACCCGATGAGGACGCTGCGCCGACTGGGGCCGGAACGGCGCTTGGCATCGGCGCGGGAGCGCTTCAGGGCATTGCCCGCCAACCCGAAAATTTCGCTGGCTTCAAACCAGGCTGCTTCATGGTCCAGGCTGCGCGCGCGCCATTGGCTGATCATCTCCAGAGCGACGGGGCTCGTCGGATCGTTCCTCAGCCGGATAATCAGATCCGTCGCCTCTTCGAATAGGCGATCCTGCTCGGTCATGGCATCCCCGTTTGCGCCGCTGCGCCCACTCCTAGAACGAACGGGTTAGCCAATTTTTCACCTGATGCACGCTTCGGACTGATAAGGTCCGAAGCGATCATGGGAAGTTTCGCAAGACCTATGATTCACGCTTCGGACGATCGGGTCCGAAGCGATCATGGTCTAGGGCGTAGCGTCGATGGCGCCAAGCCGCGAACGGATGTGCTTATAGGCATCGCGGATCAGCGACCATGTACGCGACGTCGAGAGTTCGATGCGATCGGCGATCTCAGCGATGGTCAGTTCGTCCATCCGATGCAACTCGAACGCGCGCCGCGTGCGCGCGGGCAATTCGGCGATGGCGCGCTCGGTCGCCGCGAGGCGCTGGCGATCATAGACAATCGCGTCCTGCAGCGGATTGGGATCGACAATCCATTCCGCCATTTCGGCGGTAAGCTCGACCTTCGGCACCAGCCTGTCACGCCGAATGAGGTCGATGCTGAGATTGCGGGTGATGGCAAAAAGATAAGCGCGCGGATTGGCGTCAAAGCCCATGCGGCTCGGTTGTGTCGTTATCAGCCGCACAAACGCGTCCTGCGTGATATCGGCGGCGGTGTCGGAGCTGTGCCCGCGCCGCGTCAGCGAGCGGACCAGCTCTTTCGCGTGGCGCTGAAACAGCTTGTGCAAATCCCAGGTCACTACTTATTCCAACGCGTCGAGAGCCACACACAGACCAATGATCCTGCCTAGCTTTCTTTAGATTGCGCTGCAATGACAGTAGTTTAGAGGCTGTCTAAGGGTGCGGAGGACTGCGCGATACAATTCCTTACCGCCAAGGTATTGTTTGCGCGGCAAAATTTGTAGCGTCGTCATTGGCGCCGGTGCCGGATGGCGATTGCGTGCGGATCAATTCGCCATCTCAGCGTTGCGACCGGGCCACATCGCGGCGGGCCCGGCGCTCCAAGTGATGAGAACACCTCGGCATCAGCATCTGTGAAACGAGTTCAGGCCGGTTAGACGCCGAGGCATATCGCGTGGCTCACAGCCCCGCTGGGTCGGCAATGGCGGAGAACGGCAATTCCGATAGCGGGAGCAGGCGGGAATCCTCCACCGCCGCCGAGCGATGGCCAAGCCCGGCGAGATACCCCGTATCACTGGCGAAGGAGACAAAGGCCCCAGCGCTGGCCTGCCGAACCAGCATTGCCAGATCCCACCGTTCGTCGGCGGGGCCAATCAGGAAGTGGCCGGCCTCACCGAGAAACAGGATCTCGCCGCCGCTCGCCCGTAGGAATGGCAGCGTGTGCTCAATGTAGCGCTCGTAGGCCTGCGCACCGCTGATTGGCATGACCGGCGCCAGTTCAGGGTAGCTTGAGTAATCGGCAACGACCCTGAGCCTCAGCAAATTGAGCATGACAACGGGACCAGCAAAATTGCGCTGCATGAACTGACGACCTGCCTCCTGCGTCGGTTCAAGATAGGACGTGGCGTTGGTTGCGTTCATGGTGGCCCCGTTGACTGGCGATGATGAATGCATACGGGCCGCGTTAGCCCAAAGCGGGCACCGGCATCCTTCTTGGGCGAGCTTCTATGCTTCTCCGCTCGCCGATGGAATCCGGCATAACTACAACTCGATCGACCTTAAGCTTGCAGTGATCATTTCCGTGATTGCGCACTTAAGCTTGGAGGTTGCAATGGGCGTCAATCTACCGAAAGACACCACCTTAGCCGGGTTTCCGCTGGTAGAGGTCAAGCGAGCATTGAAGACTTACGCTCGAACTGGCCAGGAAGAAAATTTTTTCGAGACGAAGTCATTCGCGTCCTCGCGCCTGGAAGCGGCAGCGCTTTACGAGGAGTTGCTTGAACGACAGCTTATTGACCCGACGGCCTCATCGCACGAGCACTATTTGACTGAGGCCGGGCTCGCGATTGCGGAGGGCAAAACACGACGTAGCCCGCTGCGTACAGCTCGCCGGGTTCTGAATGATCTCCTGGCGCGTATAGCGCACATGAACCAACATTCCGCCCCGCTTAATCTTGTGGAGCGGGTTTGGCTGTTCGGATCGGTCATGCGCGGCGAAGAAACAGTTGGTGATATCGACCTTGCAATTGAAACCGTGCGTAATCCGGCATTTGCTGACGACACATCATGGTCAACTCGTCTTCATGAATTGGTTGACCAAGCACCAGATCACCTCCTCTACTTTCAGAAGCTTTATTGGCATGAGCAGCGCGGCATCTTTGGCGAGCGTCGACACTCGCTCCTAGCTGGCGCTCATATCGGTTCGAACGGACTTCAGCGACTGGGAGTGCCTTGCCAGCTGATCTTTGACCGGAGCAGGGGCGGCCGGGTTGTCGGCGAAGTAATCCCTCGGCACCCAGACTCACCGGGACGTAGCAACAAGATGGGGGCTCCAAGAGAATTGCCTGACCTCTTGCCCCTCTCTTCGGTGCCGCGGCCGATGGATGCCCGGTGGATGTCTGCGTACGCGGTAGACGGACGCATCTTCCCTCACCGACTTTGCACCGAGCGACAGACGGTTCCAGGCTTAGGCTCTTTTGTGCTGACCGATGACACCGACCGCCAATGGCATGACTGGTGCCCGGTCTCGTTTAAGGCTGGCGGCTATGACGGCGTATCGAAGGTACTATTGAAGTATCATGATAGCTGGTCCGACCCGAAGGCGCGGGAAGCAGCATCCATTGCGCTGCGAAGGGAAGTTCTGGACATAGAAACAGAGATCGAATTGCGTGTCGCGCTTTCCAGCTTTGAACGACCCCGTCGGATGAAGCCAAAAATAGACCGCTCATTTCTGCATCTTTGCGGAATGGTGGCCATGCTAATACGCGGCGATATCCACCGTCAGACGATGCGTTTGAACGAACGCCAGATAGATAAAGCAATCACTCTGGACATTGATACTAGCGGGTTACCTGACGAGCTCTGCGAGATTGCAGAGGTCTGGATCGAAAGTATGCTGAGAGAGTTCGCTCATCCCGCGGTGTCTAACGAAGATGACTACTCTGAATTTGTTTCCGCCTGACAGCGCGAAAATTTCGCTGGTAGCTTTAGCTGTTGTAACGAGCACCTAGCCTCGTCAGGCCCATTTCACTCGGTCTGCCGCACCGTATCGGCGCTGGATCTGCTGTGGGATAGAACGGAGCAGAAAGCATCAAATGGCGGAGGGGGTGGGATTCGAACCCACGGTACGGTTCCCCGCACGGCGGTTTTCAAGACCGCTGCCTTAAACCACTCGGCCACCCCTCCTGCATACCGGCGAGCCGATGCGCCGCGAACCTATAGGGCTCCGCGGCGGCTGCCTCAAGCCGGTTTCTCCCTTTACCCAATCTCAAGCACGTATTGCCATGCTTCTCACAGGGGCGCGCCGTTGCGCCGCGCCCTGCCGGTGAGGATCTGAGGTTTCCAAGGATCTGGCCCCAATGGAGGGGAGAAGCGGTTGAAGGACCGCTAAGCCGGCCTTCGTTCCGGTCAGGCGGTGCAACGGCATCGCAAACTGGCCAACGAGCTTTGAACGTGCTTCCGCGGGCCCTCCGGTGGGAAAGCATGGCGCCTCAATAACAGCCGGAGACGGCCCGTGCGCGTGCGCGAGACGTCAGGGCAATGGACAGATGGCCGATCCCAACAACCGGGAGAGGTGGGAAAGTGTGCGATGCGTAGGTTGGCGGGCAAGGCGGCGAAAGGGCCGCAAACAGTGGCAAGGCATCGTCCGCGCCACGAAGCTGGCCCGTCGGCAATGGACGCGACAGGCGGCCGCTCCACGCCATTGATTGTCCGCAGCGTGTTGCGCCTTTCCGTTACCGCTTGCGCAGCCGCGCTGGCCGCGTGCTCCGGCAGCAGCGGGGTTTCTCCTGTCACGACCGGAAGCCTGGGCTCAGGCAAAGTGGGATCGACGGAAAGCGAGCTCGGCGTTGCCGCCAGTCCGCGCCTGGTCAATTCCGGCACCGTTCCGAAGGGCGGGGGTGTATACAAGGTTGGCAAGCCGTATCAGGTGGCCGGCCGGTGGTACTACCCCAAGGAAGAGCCCAATTATGATCGCTCGGGCACGGCTTCCTGGTATGGGGCGGCATTCCATGGCCGCAAGACATCAAACGGCGAAATCTATGACATGCATGCGCTGACGGCCGGGCATCCGACGCTGCCGATGCCGTCCTATGCGTATGTGACCAATCTGCAGAACAACCGCACGATTCTGGTGCGCATCAATGATCGCGGGCCTTATGCCAAAGACCGCATGATCGATTTGTCGATGCGCTCCGCCGAAGCGCTGGGCTTCAGGCAGAAGGGGCTTGCAAAGGTGCGCGTGCGCTACGCTGGCCGCGCGCCGCTGAACGGCGATGACACGAGGGAACGACAGTTCCTGATGGCGCAGGCCTGGTCAGGCGGCATCAACATTGCGCAATCGGCAACGGCGGGCTCGATTACGACTGCATCGCTTGGCGGGCCGGCCAGTTCCAACAGCACGTTGGGCCGCACGGCAGTGGCCACGGCGGCAACGTCGGTGATGGCGTGGACATACCGCGAGCACAGACTGCGGCTGAAGGGTTCTTCGCGCTCGGCGTTGGGCGCTGAATTGCCCGAGCCGGTATACGTGCGCGTCGGCCCGTTCACATCCGAGGCGGAAGCTGAGCGGCTGCGGCGCATGCTTGGCGGCAGCGATGCCAGCCAGGTGGATGTGATGGGTGCCGATGGCGCCGAGCGGTTTTCCGTGCGCATGGGCCCCTATGACGATCCTGGCGCGGCCGCAGCCATGGCACGCATCGCGGAAGCCGGATTTGCGCCACAGGCAAGCGCAAACCTTGAGGGGACAAGTGATTGGGCGCCGCTAGATAAATAGCGCGTGGCGTTGACATGGACCGTAGGCAGACGGGATAGTTCGATCCGGATGCAATCAGCCGACAAGGTCCGATATTCAAATGCTTTTTCTCCACCGTCGCGGGCTTCGGGACTGCCTGATAAGGACGCTGGCAGTGCTGGCGGCACTGTTTGCCATCCTCGCTCCCCAGCTTGCGATGGCCCAGGGCGGCTTTAAAACGAAGGCCAAGGCAGCGTTGCTGCTCGATGCCGATACCGGCGCGGTTTATTTCCAGCACAATGCCGATCAATTGATGCCGCCGGCCTCGATTTCGAAGCTGGTGACGGCGGCCGTGGTGTTTCGCGCGCTGAAGGAAGGGCGGATAAAGCTCACCGACGAATTCAGGATGAGCGAGCATGCCTGGCGCACGGGCGGTGCACCGTCGCGAACATCGTCGATGTTTGTGCCGATCAACACGACCGCGACCGTCGATGAACTACTGAAGGGCCTGATCATACAGTCGGGCAACGACGCTGCGATCTGTCTGGCCGAAGGCCTGAGCGGCAGCGAGGCGCAGTTCGCCAAGAGCATGGCCGAGGAAGCCAAGCGGATCGGGCTGTCGAAATCGACATTCGCCAATCCGAGCGGGCTGTATCACCCCGATCAGCAGATGACGGCGCGCGAGATTGCGCTGCTGGCTCGCTACCTGATCCGCGAATATCCCGAATACTATCCGATCTTTTCGCAGCGGCTATTCGAGTACAGCAAGTTCAAGTTCTTCAACCGCAATCCGCTGCTGGCGCTGGACATCGGCGCCGATGGTCTGAAGACGGGGTTCGTCAGGGAATCCGGCTACAATCTGGTTGGCTCGGCGGTGCAGGGTGGTAAGCGGCTGATCGTGGTCGTGATGGGCCTTGCCACCGAGGCGGAGCGCACTTCCGAGGCGCGGCGGCTGCTGGACTGGGGCTATCGCAGCTTTGCGCCGTTCACGCTGTTTGAGGCCGGCGAAACCGTCGGCTCAGCGCGCGTGTGGGGCGGCGAGAGCCTGTTTGTGCCGCTGACCGGCAATGGCGCGGTGCGGGTGATCTTGCCCCGCGTGCCGGAGAACCCGCGGCTCAAGGCCGAGATCGTCTACAACGGGCCGCTGAAGCCGCCGGTGCGGCAGGGCGATAAGGTGGCGGTGCTGCGCGTGATCACGCAGAACAACTCCGTCAATGAAGTGCCGCTTTATGCGGCGGCGGATGTGGAAGAGGGCGGGCTGGTGCGGCGCGGCCTCGATTCGCTGGCCTATCTGGCGCTGGGGCTCATTCCGTCACTGAAGGCCGAGGACTAGGCTCTCTTGAGACCTACGATTCACGCTTCGGACTGATAGGGTCCGAACCGATCGTGGTCTAATCCGCGCATTACCGCCCGATGGCGGGATCAGGCGGTGGTCTGGCCCCCGGCGGTCCTGCATGTTACCGACAGGAGAACCGGTCGCCTGTAGCGGCGGCGGCGCATAGGGGACGCACCGTGCTGGGCAAATTCATCACCTTTGAAGGCGGCGAAGGCTCGGGCAAGTCGACCCAGGCGCGCCTGCTTGCCGATGCGCTGGCGGCCCGGAACATCGCCACCGCGATGACGCGCGAGCCGGGCGGCTCTCCGTTTGCCGAGGCGATGCGGCATGTGATCCTCGATCCCGCGACGCCGCCCCATTCGCCGCTGTCGGAAGCGCTGCTGTTCTATGCCGCCCGCGCCGATCATCTCGACCATGTTGTGCGCCCGGCGCTGAACGATGGCGTGTGGGTGATCTGCGACCGCTTTATCGATTCCACCCGCGTGTATCAGGGCGTGGCGGGCGGGCTGCCCGGTGAGGTGATCGATACGTTGAACGAGATGATCGTCAGCCCGACGCTGCCGGACCTCACCATCATCCTCGATCTGCCGGCTGAGCTTGGGCTGGGCCGCGCCTACGCGCGCCGCGTTGATCGCATCAACCCCGATACGGAAGCCGACGCCTACGAACGGCGCGACCTCGAATTCCACTGGCGGCTGCGCGGAGCGTTTCAGGCCATTGCAGCGGCTGAACCGCAGCGCTGCGTGCTGATAGATGCCGCGCAGGACGAGCAAGAGGTGTTCGCCGAGGTGTGGCGCGCGGTGGAAAGCCGGTTGCTGGCAGCGGGGGCCTGATGGCACGCGCGCCCGCCGCACAGCAGGTAGAAGCGCTGCCGGAAGCCGACCGGCTGGGTGACTTCCCGCATCCGCGCGACACAGCACGTCTGTTCGGCCTGGAGGCGGGCGAGGCGATGCTGGCGGAGGCGCTGGCGGAAGGACGCACGCATCACGCGTGGCTGCTGTCCGGCCCGCAGGGCATCGGCAAGGCAACGCTGGCCTATCGTTTCGCGCGTGCGGCGCTGGCATCCCCTGATGAGCGCGATCCTTCCGGGACCAGCCTTTCGGTGCCGGAGAACTCCATCGCGGCGCGTCAGGTGCGGGCGCTTTCGCACCCCGGCTTGCTGCTGATCCGCCGCCCGTACGACACCAAGGCCAAGCGCTTCACAACCTCCATTCCGGTGGATGAGGTGCGGCGGCTGCGCTCGTTCCTGTCGCATCGCGCGGCGGGCGATGGCTGGCGCGTGGTGATTGTCGATCAGGCCGACGACCTGAACGTGAATGCCGCCAACGCGCTGCTGAAGTCGCTCGAGGAGCCGCCGGAGCGCACGGTGTTTCTGCTGATATCGTCGGCGCCGGGGCAGCTCGTTCCGACCATCCGTTCGCGCTGTCGCGATCTGGTGCTGCCCGCGCTGTCCGACAAAGACCTGCGTGCGGCGGCCGAGCAGGCGCTGGCGGTGGCAGAACTGAGGGCGCCGGACGAATCAGAATGGAGCGCGCTGATCGCTCTGGCGGGCGGCAGCACCGGGCGGCTGCTGGGGCTGCTGGGCGGCGGCGGCATCGAGCTGCAGGGGCATGTCGACCGCCTGATCGAGACGCTGCCGCGGGTCGACTGGAACGCCGTGCACCGGCTTGGGGATGAGCTGCAACCTACAGCCGCTAACGAGCGTTTTGAGTTGTTTTATGAGCTGCTGCTGGAAACGCTGGCGCGCCTGATCCGCGTCGCTGTAACGGGGGAGGGCACCGATGCGGAGCGCCAGCGGGCCTCGCGGATCATGGGGGAGGCGCGGCTTGCGTCGTTCGCTGCGCTGTGGGAAAGAATAGCCCGCGAAAAGGCCCAGACTGTTGGGCTTAACCTCGACCGCAAGGGGCTGATCCTTGATACTGCGGCCAATCTGGCCGCTGCCGCTCAGGATACCAGGTCCGCTTGAGAAGAACGGAAGCCGTCTGCGATATGTCAGCCATGCTCCCATATGCGATCTTCGCCGCGCCCTGCGCCCGAATGTGAAGCGTCGCCGCGCTGCCCATCGGCAGCGTCGATCTTTTCAGGCATCATCATCGACATCACAAATCCGAGGACAAAAGGTCCATGAGCGGGCGCCAAAAGTTTTACATCACCACGGCCATTTCCTATCCCAATGGCTCGCCGCATATCGGACACGCCTACGAGGCGATTGCGACCGATACGATTGCGCGCTTTGAGCGGCTCGACGGCAAGGACGTCTACTTCCTGACCGGCACCGACGAGCACGGCCTGAAGATGAAGCAGACGGCGGCGCGGGAAGGGCTGACGCCGCGCGAGCTGGCCGATCGCAACGCCAAGCGTTTCCGCGAGATGGCGGGCACGCTGGGGCTGTCGAACGACGATTTCATCCGCACCACCGAGCCGCGCCACTACGAGGCTGCGCAGGAAATCTGGCGCCGGATGGAAGCCAACGGCGACATCTTCCTGAAGGCCTATGCAGGCTGGTATTCGGTGCGCGACGAGGCATTCTACAACGAGAGCGAGACCACGCTCGGCGACGACGGCGTGCGGCGCGGACCGCAGGGCACACCGGTGGAGTGGACGGAAGAGGAGACCTACTTCTTCCGCCTATCCGCCTATCAGGATCGGCTGCTGGCGCACTACGACGCTAACCCGGATTTCATTCTGCCGCTGGAGCGCCGCAACGAGGTGACGAGCTTCGTGCGCGGCGGCCTTGAGGATCTTTCGATTTCGCGCACGACGCTGGACTGGGGCGTGCCGGTGCCGGAGTCGACCACGCGCGAGCAGTCCGGCAATGGCGCGCAGCATGTGATGTACGTGTGGGTCGATGCGCTCACGAATTACATCACCGCGCTGGGCTATCCTGATCAGCTCAATCCGCTGTGGCGTTTGTGGCCGGCGAATGTGCATGTGATCGGCAAGGACATTCTGCGGTTCCACACGGTTTACTGGCCCGCGTTCCTGATGTCGGCGGGGCTGGAGATTCCAAAGCGCGTGTTCAGCCACGGCTTCGTGCTCTCCAAGGGCGAGAAGATGTCGAAGTCGGTCGGCAACGTGGTCGATCCGTTCGATCTGGTGAAAGCGTATGGCCGCGAGCAGGTGCGCTACTTCTTCCTGCGCGAAGTGAACTTCGGCCAGGACGGCAACTATAGCCCGGAAGCCATCGCCAATCGCATCAATGCCGATCTGGCCAACGACCTGGGCAACCTTGCCCAGCGTTCGCTGTCGATGATCAACAAGAACTGCGACGCACGTGTGCCGCAGCCCGGTGAGTTCACCGATGCCGACAAGGCCATTCTTGCCGCCGCTGACGGCATGTACGCGAAGGCTCGTGAGGCGATGGATCGCCAGGCGGTGACGCGTTACCTCGACGCCGTGTGGTACGTCGTTGCCGAAGCCAACCGCTACTTTGCGGGCGAAGAGCCGTGGGCCAAGAAAAAGACTGACCCCAAGCGCATGGAGACCATTCTCTATGTAACGGCTGAGGTGGTGCGCCAGATCGCCATTCTGGCGTTGCCGGTGACGCCGGATGCCGCGGGCAAGTTGCTGGACTATCTGGCGCAGGATCACGAGGCGCGCGGGTTCGCGGCGCTGGGTGAGGCCGGACGTCTGAAGCCCGGCACGGAACTGCCAGCGCCTGCCGGTGTGTTCCCGCGCTATGTTGCGCCGGAAGTGGAAGGTGGCGACGAGGATCCTGTCGCGGCAGAAAAGCCGAAGAAGGCACCGAAGGAGCCAAAACCGCCGAAAGGCCCGGCCGCGTGACCATGCTTGTCGATCACCATTGCCATCTCGATTTTCCGCAGCTCGAAGCTGACCGGGCAGGCATTCTGCGGCGGGCGAAAGCTGCGAACGTCGGCGTGATGGTGACGATTGCAACGCGCGTGCATCAGCTGCCGAAGCTGCTGGCAATCTGCGAAGCGCACGACAACATCTACTGCTCGGTTGGCACCCATCCGCACAACGCCGATGAACCCGACGAGCGCGGCATTCCAGCCGATGAAATCGTGCGCCTCGCCGCGCATCCGAAGGTTGTCGCCATCGGTGAAGCGGGGCTCGACTACTTCTACAAAAAGGCTTCGCCGGAAGGTCAGGCCGAAGGTTTCCGCACGCACATCGAGGCGGCGCGCCGCACCGGCCTGCCGCTGGAAATTCACACCCGCGACGCCGATCAGGACACCATCGCCATCCTTGAGGAAGCGCACGCTTCCGGCGGGCCGTTTCCGGCCATTCTGCATTGCTATACCGGCGGGCCGGAGCTGGCCGCGCGCGCGGTGGAGCTGGGGCTCTATGTTTCGTTCACCGGCGTGCTGACGTTCAAGAAGAACGAAGCGCTGCGCGAGATTGCGCGCGCGGTGCCGCTCGACCGGCTGCTGGTTGAAACCGATGCGCCGTATCTGGCGCCGGAGCCATACCGCGGCAAGACCAACGAGCCGTCCTATGTCGCGCATACGGCGGCGATGCTGGCCAAGGTGAAGGGCATATCGCAAGACGATATGGCACGCATCACGACAGACAACTTCTTCCGGCTGTTCACCAAGGTGAAACGGCCGAGTGAAACGGAAAGCGCCAGCGCATGAGCTATCGCGCCACCATTCTGGGCTGCGGCTCGTCCGGGGGCGTGCCGCGCATCGGCACCATGTGGGGTGCATGCGATCCGACCAACGCGAAGAACCGGCGCCTGCGTTGCAGCATGCTGGTGGAGCGGCTGGGCAAACCACGCAACACGACGGCGCTGATCGATTCATCGCCCGATGTGCGCGAGCAACTTCTCAGCGTGCGCTGCGATGCGCTGGACGGCGTGCTCTACACGCACGATCATGCCGATCACACGCACGGCATCGATGATCTGCGCATGGTCGCCTACGCGATGAAAAAGCGGCTGGATGTGTGGGCCGATGCGCAGACGCGCGCAAGCCTCACCTCGCGGTTTGCCTATTGCTTCGAGAAGCCGGTGGGTTCCAGTTATCCGCCGATTTTAACCGCGCATACCATCGCGCCGCCACAGCCGGTGCGTATCGACGGCCCATCGGGCGCGATTGATCTGGTGCCGTTCGAGCAGGTGCACGGCGATATTCCGACGCTTGGCTTCCGCATCGGCAAGCTGGCCTATTCGCCGGATGTGAGCGACATCTGCGATGCGTCGGCGGCGATGCTTGAAGGCCTCGACGTGTGGATCGTCGATGCGTTGCGGTTCATTCCGCATCCCAGCCATTTCAGCGTCAAGCAGGCGCTGGAATGGGTCAAACGGCTGCAGCCCAAGCGTGCGATCCTCACGCACATGACGACCGATCTCGATTATGAGGCGCTGCGTCGCGAGCTGCCGGATAATGTCGAGCCGGCCTATGACGGCATGGTCATCAACTTCAACTGATTGCGCGCGTTGCCGTCAAATGACGCGCCGATCTAAATCGTGCGCCGACTGACGATCAGCTTTCGCTTTCGGTGTGTTCTTTCTTCCAGTCGGCGAAATTGATGATGCGGCCGGAGAAGTCGCACGACGGCGATGCCAGCTCGACGAACAGCGGCGCCAGTTCCCGCGGAGCGGGCAGCGTTTCGGGATTTTCGCCGGGGAAGGCTTTCGCGCGCATCACGGTGCGCACCGGGCCCGGGTTGACGAGGTTGACGTGAATGTCGGACGACTTCACCTCGTTGCCGTAGGTTTTCGCCAGCGCCTCAAGGCCAGCCTTTGAAACGGCATACGGCCCCCAATATGCATACTTGCCGGTGGCGGCGCCCGAGGTGACGAAGATCACGCGGCCGGCGTCAGAGCGCTTCAGCAGCGGATCCAGCGTGCGTAGCAGACGCCAGTTGGCCGACAGGTTGATGTCGATCACCTGGCTCCATGCATCCTCGGTGACATGCGGCAGCGGCGATAGCGGGCCGAGAATGCCGGCGTTGCCGACGAGGATGTCGAGCTTGCCCCAGCGCTGATAGATGGTCGGCCCGAGCTGATCGATGCGGTCGCCCTTCGTCAGGTCGAGCTGCAGCAGTGTCGCCTTGCTGCCAACGCGGCGGATCTCGTCGTCGAGTTCCTCCAGCGCCCCGATGGTACGCGCAACGAGAATGACGTGCGCGCCCGCTTCAGCCAGCCCCAGCGCGGCGGCGCGACCGATGCCGCGCGATGCGCCCGTGACGAGGGCCAAACGATCCTTGAGCGGCTTCTTATGCTTCATGGGTTTGTGCTCTCACGAGGTTGACTACGTCATCGGCGGCAGCGGGAATGCGCCCGCAGCATCTATAGCCCGAACGCAGCGCAGGGCACCACCGGGGAAGGCAAAACGCCGCCACGCGAGGCGGCATTAATAACGCGCGCGATGCCTCAAACGAACAGCGCCGGACACATGGCCCGGCGCCGGTAACGCAGTCAAAAAGCCAACCGGCGATCAGCCCACCTCAGCCAGCCACGAGAGCTGGCGCGGAATGGCAACGCCGCTCTGATCGGTCAGCGGTGTTGGATATTCGCCGGTGAAGCAATGATCGGTGAACTGCGGGCTGCGCGGATCGCGGCCTTCAAAACCAACGGCGCGATAGATACCATCGACAGAGAGGAATGCGAGGCTGTCGACGCCGAGGAATTCGCGCATGCCCTCGAGATCCATCGTCGCCGCCAGCAGCGAAGTGCTGTCGGGCGTATCGATGCCGTAATAATCCGGGTGCGTGATTGGCGGCGATGAAATGCGCATGTGCACTTCGCGCGCGCCGCTTTCGTACATCAGCTTGGCGATCTTTTTCGAGGTGGTGCCGCGCACGACGCTGTCATCCACCAGCACGATGCGTTTGCCGCGAATGATGCTGGCATTGGCCGAATGCTTCAGCTTGACGCCGAGATCGCGGATGCGCTGTTCGGGGGCGATGAAGGTGCGGCCGACATAGTGATTGCGGATGATGCCGAGTTCAAACGGCACGCCGGATTCCTGCGAAAAGCCGATGGCAGCGGGCACGCCGGAGTCGGGGATCGGCACGATGACGTCAACGTCGGCCGGGGATTCCTGCGCCAGCTGCACGCCCATCTGCTTGCGGATGTCATAAACGGTACGTCCGCCGATGACGCTGTCGGGCCGAGCGAAGTAAATGTATTCGAACACGCACGGCCGCGCGGGTCGAAGAGGGAAGGGGCGATGGCTTTCGAGCCCGTTCTCAGTGATGACGACGACTTCGCCGTTATCAACTTCGCGGACAAATTCAGCGCCGACGATATCGAGCGCGCAGGTTTCCGAAGCCAGCACATAGGCCGAGCCAAGACGGCCGATCACCAGCGGGCGGATGCCGATAGGATCGCGGGCGCCGATGAGCATTTCGTTGGTGAGACTGACAAGCGCATAGGCGCCTTCGATCTGGCGGATGGCATCGACGAAGCGCTCAACAACGCGGTTCTTCTTGGAGCGCGACAGCAGATGCAGGATGACTTCGGTGTCAGAGGTCGACTGGTAGATAGCGCCGCTGGAAATCAGCTCCTGGCGCAGTGTGACGGCGTTGGTGAGGTTGCCGTTGTGGGCGACGGCGAAACCGCCGGTGCTGATGTCGGCGAACAGCGGCTGCACGTTGCGAATGACCGGATCGCCGCAGGTGGAATAGCGAACGTGACCGATCGCGATGTGGCCCTTGAGGCGCTCAATAACGTTGGCGCGCGAGAAGTGGTCGCCAACGAGGCCCATGCGGCGCTCGGAATTGAACTGCTGGCCGTCGTAGGAGACGATCCCGCAGGCTTCCTGACCGCGATGCTGAAGCGCATGCAGGCCCAGCGCGGTTAGCGCGGCGGCATCGGGGTGCCCAAAAATGCCGAAGACTCCGCATTCTTCGCGGAGTCTGTCGTCGCCGTAGCGTAGATAACCGGGGCCTTGCAGCTTCGCACACTCGCTTGCGTCGTCATCTGATGTGCAATCGGTGTCATCGAGCCGTTGAGTCATGGCCACCTCCCACTGGTGTCGCCCGCCGCGGCGAATTTATGAACGCGATTAAGGCCAGTGTGCTGTCCGGGTTAACTTGCGCGCACCGTCCAGGTGACAGAAATATGATATCTCCCCCCCGCTTCAAGCGCCATTTCGTCGCTTTGCCGAATTTGTAATGAACCCTGCTGCTGAAGCTGCGTGGGCTGTTCATCCTGCGGCTGATCTCCGCCCGGGTTGGTCAGCGACGAGGGCATATGTGCCTCAAGTACATAGCGGATCGAATTGCCGGTGCTCTGGATATAGGGGAGCGTCACAGCCTCCTTTACCCACGGGAAATGCTGCTCCCGATCGGGGAAGAAGGCCTCATAAAACATGTAGGGGATAACGATCAGAATAAAGCCGCGCGCGACCCCGAACAGAAATCCTAAGACGCGATCAACCATACCGACTCGGCTGTCGAGAATCGTATCGGACAGCCTTGCGGTCAGCAGGTGCACCACGATCAGCACGATCAGGAAGATCACCGCGCCAACGACGATCTGGGCCACCGCAACCGGCGTACCCATCTGGGCGGCCATGTCCTGCGCGAACGGCTTATGGAAGAGAACGAAATAAAGCACCGCTGCTGCGGCCACGGCCCACGATATGATCGAGAGCATCTCGCGCGAGAAACCGCGGTACATGGCCAGCAGGCCGGAAATGAAGCAAACGGCCAGCACCGCCGCATCGAGGTAGGTGATCGGACCGAGCATGAGCTTAAGCTCCGTTAGACATACAATATGGGGGTGACGGCCAAGCCATCACGGCTGGCTGTCAGTCGCATGACGGCGCCTCGTCGGCAAGTTCCCTCAAATGCGAAAGCCGCATAGTCCGCAGTTTTAGTCCGGCTGCGTCCAATTCACCCTGGGCGGGGACCAGAGCTTCACGGAAGCCAAGCTTCTGGGCTTCCTTGAGGCGTGGCCCCATCAGCGGGGTGGCGTTGATGGCGCCGGAAAGCGAGACCTCGCCGAAGTGGACCCGGTCGCGGGGGATAGGCACGCCCGAAAGGGACGAGACCAGCGCGGCGGCGGCGGCCAGATCGGCAGCGGGCTCGTTGATGCGCAGGCCGCCGGCGACGTTGAGGTAGACATCTTTGCCCGCGAACGAGAGCCCGGCTCTGGCTTCCAGCACCGCCAGCAGCATCGACAGGCGCGCGGTATCCCAGCCGACCACGGCGCGACGCGGCGTGCCAAGTGAGGAGGGCGCCACGAGGGCCTGAATTTCGACCAGGATCGGCCGCGTGCCTTCGACCCCGGCAAACACCGCAGCCCCGGGGCTTGACGCATCCCGGTCGCCCAGAAACAGCTCCGACGGGTTGGAAATCTCGCGCAGGCCGTAACTGGCCATCTCGAACACGCCGATCTCGTCCGTGGCACCGAAGCGGTTCTTCACCGCGCGCAGGATGCGATAGGCGTGGCCGCGATCACCTTCGAAGTACAATACGGTATCGACCATGTGCTCGATCACCTTCGGTCCGGCGATCTGGCCATCCTTGGTGACGTGGCCCACCAGCAGCAGCGCGCTGCCCGCCGTCTTGGCGTGGCGGATCAGCGCCTGGGCAGAGGCGCGCACCTGACTGACGGTGCCGGGCGCAGCCTCGATGGCTTCGGCCCACAGCGTCTGAATGGAATCGACAACGATGAGATCGGGCGGCGGCCCGGCTTCCAGCGTTGCAAGAATGTGGGCGAGCGATGTTTCGCAGGCCAGCGCAACCGGAGCATCGTCCAGACCGAGGCGGGCGGCCCGCAGGCGCACCTGTGCCGCCGCTTCCTCGCCGGAGAAGTAGACCGCGCGCTTGCCGGCGCGGGCGAGGGAAGCGGTAAGCTGCAGCAGCAGCGTCGATTTGCCGATGCCCGGCTCACCGCCGATCAGCAATGCCGAGCCGGGTACGATGCCGCCGCCGGTGACGCGGTCGAGCTCAGCCAGTCCGGTGGAGAAGCGCGGGGCTTCCTGCGTCGAGCCCCTGAGGCTCTCCAGCGGAATGACACGGCCAGACGTTGCGCCGCGACGCATCAGGCCGGTGCCCGGTGGACCGGCGCCGTCCGATTCCTCGGTGAGCGTGTTCCATTCGGAGCAGGAGGGACATTTGCCCTGCCAGCGCGGCGACGTGGCCCCGCAGCTCTGGCATACGAAGATGGTCTTGCTAGCCTTGGCCATGGATCAATCGCTGTTGTCGACGTAATGACGGTGGAAGCGATGCCCCAGCCGCGTCAACACCTCATAGCCGATTGTCCGTGCGCCCGCGCCAACAGCTTCGAGCGGCAGTCGAGGGCCGACCAGATCGACATAATCGCCGCGCACGGGTGGCGGGCCGTCAATGTCGGTGATGTCGATGGTGATGAGATCCATCGAGACGCGGCCGACGACCGGCGCCTTCTGGCCACGCACAATGACGGCACCACCGGTTTCACCATTGGCGGCGCTGGCATGGCGGAACACACCATCGGCGTAACCGGCCGCGACGGTTGCGATGCGCCTCGGCGTGGCGGCGCGATAGGTGGCGGAATAGCCGATGGCACCGCCGGCCGGCACATCCTGAACCTGCAGGATGCGCGCAGAAACCTGCACCACCGGCGACACCGGCGTTTTCAGATCCGCGTTGGCCTGTCCGCCATAGAGCGCATAGCCCGGCCGCACGAGATCGAAATGGAACGGACGGCCGAGCAGCAGGCCATCGGAGGCGGCGAGACTGGCGCGCGCCCTCGGCAGCTTCGCGCGCAGCCGCTTGAAGGTTTCGAGCTGCTGGCGGTTCATCGCGTGGCTGGCTTCGTCGGCGCAGGCGAGGTGGCTCATCACCACCGCGAAGTCGAGCCGCGCCATCAGCGCGTCGTCGGCAACCAGCGCCTCCAGCTCATCTTCGGCCATGCCAAGCCGATGCAACCCGGTGTCGACATGCAGCGCGGCGGGCGGGGCGGCTTCATCCTGCGCAGCGAGCGCGGCCCATGCATCGACCTCGCCAAGACTGGTCAGCACGGGGCGAGCGCCGAGTGCAGCGATATCGCGTGCGGCGCCGGGCATGACGCCATCGAGAATGTAGACGGTGGCGCCGGGGGCATATTTCAGCGCCGCTGCGGCCTCATCGAACGTGGCGACGAAGAAATTGCGACACCCGGCCTGATAGAGCGCCGGCACGATACGCGCTGCGCCCAGACCATAGGCATCGGCCTTCACGACAGCTGCGCACCCGGCCGGCGCGACATGCATGGCAAGCGCCCGCCAGTTGGCGCGCAACTGCGCCAGATCGATGGTGATGACGCCGGTCGCCGATGCCGGAATGGCCGCAGAGGGCGCGAATGCCACCTCGCGCAGCGCGCCACCGTGCAAGGCGTTGCGCGTAACTGGGACGGAAAGCACGTTCCGATCGGACAAATGGATTTCCCCCGTTGGACCAGACGAGCCCGCAAGCATGCATATTTCTAGCGCCGAATCTGAACGCGGGCGAGGTGCGAGAGCCTGATCGATCGACGCAGCGGGGGATTGCCGGGACAAAAACGCCGACGCAAAATGCGGGATCGATCCGCTGAACCGGTTCAACTCAGATCAGGTATATGGCGGCACCAAAAAGAAAAGGTGGCACTAAGGCCACCTTTGAAGTGCTGAGACGACGGGGAAACTGAACAGGTCGGCGCAAAGGGTTTGCGCCGGAGATATTTGTCCTATCGCGCTTCTTGTCAGAAAGGCGGTTCCCACTTTTCCGCAAGCACTCTCTTATCCGTGCTTCTTATCGGAAAACCGGTGCCCACTTTTCCGGAAGCACTCTATTCGCGGTCAAATCCGGCCGACTGATATTCGCGCGCCAGATTGCCGAAGCGCGTGAACTGGCCTTCGAACGCGAGTTCAACCGTGCCCACCGGACCGTGACGCTGTTTGCCGATGATGACTTCCGCCTTGCCGGAAACGCCCATCATCTTCTGCTGCCATTCGACAAACTCGGATGTGCCCTCAGACGGCTTGGTGCGCTCGACGTAATATTCTTCGCGGAACACGAACATCACGACGTCGGCGTCCTGCTCGATCGATCCCGATTCACGCAGATCCGAAAGCTGCGGGCGTTTGTCTTCGCGCTGTTCGACCTGACGCGAGAGCTGTGACAGCGCGATGATCGGAACCGCGAGCTCTTTCGCCAGCGCCTTCAGGCCGGTGGTGATCTCGGTGATTTCCTGCACGCGGTTGTCGCCGCGCTTCGATGAACCGGAGAGCAGCTGCAAGTAGTCGACAATCAGCAGATCGAGGCCCTTCTGGCGCTTCAGCTTACGTGCCCGGGCTGCGAGCTGAGCAATGGAGATGCCGCCGGTCTGGTCGATATAAAGCGGGCTTTCGCTCATCACGCGGCTGACTTCCACCAGCTTGCGGAATTCATCCTCGTTGATCATGCCGCGGCGGATTTTTTCCGAGCCCACTTCCGCCTGCTCAGAAAGAATACGCGTTGCCAGCTGCTCGGCCGACATTTCGAGCGAGAAGAAGCCGACGATGCCGCCGTTGACGGTTTTCAGCGAGCCATCGGGCTGCTGCTCGGACTTGTAGGCCTTGGCGACGTTGTAAGCGATGTTCGTCGCCAGCGCCGTTTTACCCATCGACGGACGACCGGCGAGAATGAGGAGATCGGACGACTGCAGACCACCAAGCCTGTTGTCGAGATCGGACAGGCCGGTGGAAATGCCCGACAGATGCCCGGCGCGCTGATAGGCAGCACCGGCCATGTCGATGGCGGTCGTCAGCGCGTTGGCAAACGACACGAAGCCCGAGCCGTACTTGCGCTGCTCGGCGAGATCGTAGAGACGCGATTCCGATTCTTCGATCTGCCTCTGCGGTGGCTGATCGATCGAACCTTCATAAGCGTTATTGACCATGTCCTCGCCGATGATGATCAGCGCGCGGCGCGTGGCGAGGTCATAAACGGTGCGGCCGTAATCTTCGGCGTTGATGATCGTCGTCGCGTTGGCGGCGAGGGTGCCGAGATACTGCGGCACGGTCAGCGTTGGCGCGATCGGCTGGGCGTTCTCGAAGAACGTGCGCAGCGTGATCGGCGTTGCGTGCTTGCCCGCATGAATCAGCTTGGCAGCGGTTTCATAGATCTGCTGGTGCAGCGGATCATAAAAGTGCTGCGGATCGAGGAACGAGGACACGCGGTCCATCGCCTCGTTGTTGACGAGGATGGCGCCAAGTAGCGCCTGCTCGGCCTCAAGGTTGTGAGGCGCCTGACGGAAGGGGATCGAATCGTCGGCCTCACCAAGGGAAGCGAGGCGATCGGAAATCTGGAGAGCGTTCTGTGCCATGGCTCGACGGTATCCGATTCAAACGGCCCGGCGTCGAGGTGGTGTCAACTCCCGTCCCCGTTATCAACACGGGGACGGGAATTAGCTTGCGAGTGGCGCGAATCAGCAGGTGCGTTATTCGCCCTGATTCTCGTCGTCGGAACCCTGCTCCGAACCGCCCTCGAACTCGGCGTCCGGATCGAAGGTTTCGAGTTCGATCTTCTCTTCCTTGACAACGGTGACGTCTTCACCGCGCGACTGGCGCTCAGCTTCGTCTTCCGAACGGGCAACGTTGAGTTGCACGGTCACAGACACTTCCGGATGCAGCGCGATCGTAACCGGATGCAGGCCGAGGTTCTTGATCGGGCGCTCAAGCACAACCTGACGGCGATCGATGGTGAAGCCGTTCGCGGTGACAACCTCAGCGATGTCGCGCGTGGCAACGGAGCCATAGAGCTGACCGGTGTCGCCGGCCGAGCGAATCGAAACGAAGATCTGGCCGTCGAGCTTTTCGGCGACAGCTTCAGCTTCGCGCTTCAGATCGAGGTTGTTGGCTTCAAGCTGGGCGCGCTGGGATTCGAACTGTGCGCGGTTGGCTTCCGTGGCGCGCAGGGCCTTCTTCTGCGGCAGCAGGAAGTTGCGTGCGAAGCCGTCCTTGACGGTTACGACATCGCCCATCTGGCCGAGGCGGCCGATACGTTCGAGCAGAATGACCTGCATGTTGGATACTCCTTCGTTTGGTTTCGATTTCGATGTGTTGGGTTGAGTGCAAGTTGCGGTGTGTTTGGCCTGTCTCAATCCGGCGGACGCGTGTCGTCGGACGGGGGCGGCTTCTGCCGCATTGGCCAGATTGTTTCGGTGAGACCGATGAGTGCGACGGCCAGTGCGGAAAGCGAGTTCATGACAAACAGGAGCGCGTAGAGCGCCCACAGAATGAACGGGCGCCACGGCTTGCCGCGCGTGACGTAGTGGATCACGGCTAGGCCAAGCAGCACGTAGGCGAGGAACAGCGGACCGGAGAAGCTGCGGGCGATGAGGCCGGGCAGATCGCCCAGGAACGATGCCGCCGTAGCACCGGCCAGCAGCAGCGGCGCCGAGGGCGGGAACGTCATAGCGCCGAGGTCAGGCCATGGGCGATGCAGACGACCGGAAGCAAGCGTGATGCGGCCGGCCAGCCAGAAGTTGAACAGCAGGCTGCCCATCGTGGTGATGCCCGACGCCATTGGCAGCAGGGCCATGATCAGCGACGTCGCTTCGTCGAGTTCTTCGGGGCCGAGCTTCGGCGCGTCCGGCATGTTCGCCAGTTCGGCGTCGAGGAAGCTTTGCAGCATCTCGCGCAGGCCCCCGCGCAGCGCTTCCACATCGCCACCCAGCAGCATCAGCGTGATCGCCGCGAAGGCGCCCGACAGCAGTGCAGCGGCGATGACGAGACGACCGACCGGATACCATTCAACGGCACCCTGCGAATCGGTGCGATTGAGGCTGGCCAGATAAACGAGGATGAATACGGGCACGGCCTGCCCAATGGCGAAGATGAGCGCGCCGACCGGGCTGCCCGCTAAAAACACCAATGCGGTACCGGATATGCCTGCGACCAGCGCAGCAGTCGGTCCAAGCCCGAGCCCCGCCAGGAACAGCGGCAGCGCGGTGAGCATGAACAGAACCATGCGGATCAGCAACGGGCCAGCGGTCGCCGAAGCGAACACAACTGCGGCTACGAGGCCGGCACCCAGCGCTATGAGCAGGCGATAGTGAAGCAAAGCAGCTGTCCCGCGGATTCGCGGTTAGAGACGTGCCGCAAGCGGCTCACCCGTCCCAACCTCGTGCCGGCCACCGTGGCAAGGCACTTCAATGATTTCGTGTCGTCGTGGTCGTGAAAATCCGGTGCCGACCGAAGCCGGCACCGGAAATCTTGATTACTTCAGCACGTACGGCAGCAGGCCGAGGAAGCGCGCGCGCTTGATGGCGCGGGCCAGCTCACGCTGCTTCTTGGCCGACACGGCCGTGATGCGGCTCGGCACGATCTTGCCGCGCTCGGAGACGTAACGACCCAGCAGGCGCACGTCCTTGTAGTCAATCTTCGGCGCGTGCTGCCCGGAGAAGGGGCAGGTCTTGCGGCGGCGATGGAACGGGCGGCGCGGGGCGCCAGAAGATGCAGCCTCAGCCATGATTATTCCTCCGAACCGGTAGCAGCAGCGTCGTCACGGGGTGCACGGGGGCGATCGCCATCGCGCGGGGGACGGGGACGGAAAGACGAGCCGCCTTCACGGTCGCCACCGCGATCACCGCCGCGGAAACCACCACCGCCGCCACCACGGCGTTCGCCACCACGGTCACCGCCGCGGAAGCCACCACCGCCGCCACGGCCGCCGAAGCTGCCGCGATCGCGGTCGTCACGGTCGCCCTTGCGCATCATGACGGACGGGTCGGTCTCGTGCTCTTCGACCTTGATGGTCAGGAAGCGCAGGATTTCCGTCGACAGGCCCATGCGGCGCTCCATCTCGGCCACCGCATCAGACGGAGCCTCAATGTTCAGCAGCGAGAAATGAGCCTTGCGGTTCTTTTTGATCTTGTAGGCGAGCGACTTCACGCCCCAGTACTCGGACTTGGTGACCTTACCGCCACCCTGTTCGATCAGATCGGTGAATTCCTTCGTCATCGCCTCGACCTGTGCGTTCGAGACGTCCTGGCGGGCCAGGAAGACATGCTCATAAAGCGGCATGCTGTCAGCCTTTCGTTTCTATGGTGCTGCTCCGGCGCAAAGCCCCTTATGGACCTGGAAAGGCCCAAGACAGGTCACCCATGAGAGCGAAGACACCGGGAACCGGATCGCTTGCGACCCTGCCGCCAAGGACTACCGATGAAACATCAAGTGAATCCGAAGCGCGGCTCCCCGTTCAGCCTCCAGCCGAAGCGAGCAAGGTGCGCTTTATAGCCGATATTCGCGCGGGGGCAAGGCTGCACCATGAACAATTTTGCCCTAGCGGACGCCGAAAACGCAACCTAGGCGTGCCTCGCGAGAGCAATTCCCGTCATCGGGCCGGCGGAGCGATTGCTGGAGCCGGATGTGAAGTGAAGCCCGGATATTACGATCAGTGATCATCGTGCCGGCCACGGTCCCGCACCCGCGCCCGCCGCAACCGATCATCCATGTCTCTCTCAAGCAGGCGGCGCAAGGCGCGGTCGATTGACGGTTTAGGGGTGAGCGGCTTTCGCTCCAGTTCCATCCGGAGATGCCTGCCAATTGTCTCCAGGGCATCCCGCTTTCGCTCGTTTGCCATTCCGTCACCTGAGGTTGCGAACCTTCAACGGAAAGGGCGCGCAGGCGTTCCATGGTCGAGTGGGATCAGCGCGTTTTGGCTGTTAGCTGATCCGATGCCGAGGCCGACGGAGCACACTTGCCCTGATCGACGTCGCGATTTGGAAGGGGCCGCGACTTGGGCAAGTGCGCAAGACATTGTTTACCCGTGAGCGGCTTGGGCCTTGAACCCAGCGGCCGCGATGCTTGAGTCGCCCTTCCGGACAGGGAGACAAGCATGCCGCCGCGTTCTAAGCTCAAGCAACGGCAATCGGCCACGCCGGCAAAGGGGCTGAAGCCCGGCCCAGCAGCACCATCAGAGAAGGCGCAAGTTCGCGCTACGGCAAGCGCTGGCGCGGGTAAGGCCCAAAGTCAGACGAAGGCGCTGAACATCAGCGAGCCTGTACGTCGGCAACCGGTTGCGCGGACGGGCAACGACGCGGCCGGGCTGGAACAATCGCTATTGGATCGACAACTCGATTATGTCGGCGCACTGCTGGCGTGGACGCCGACTCGGGTGCTGCTGGCTCAAAACGCCGCTTTCTGGGCGGGCGTATCGGGAAGCGATGGTCGCAAGGCGGATACGAAGGCCGATCCGGCGAAAGACGGAGGCGATCGCCCCGGTAAGGCAGCCGCGCAATCAAAGCCGTCTCCCAAGAACGCAGCCAAGGCGCGCACCGCCGCTGGCACCGCTGAGGCAACGGAAGGGCAGGGGCCGCGGCGCAGGGCCAAACGTCGCGGATAGGTTGGTGGGAAGGGCCCTTCAGCGCGCAGGCGCCGCGGCGGCGATGTCTTGTCGGGTGAGGTTTCGCCACAGCATCCAGGCCGCCGCGAAGGTGATTGCCAATTCCACGATGAACGTCCAGTGCAGGATGAAATTCCACACCCACCAGCTATAGCCGGCGGGCACCTTGACCAGATTGAGCTGAAAATCTGAAAAGGGCTTGAGCCAATGGATCTCGGCGGCCACGCTGTCCAGAACCATGTGAAGCAGCAGGCACGCCAGGGCCACGAATATGTATGGCTCAGCCGACCGCCAATGCAGCAGTCGGGCCAATATCCAAGCGGTTGCAGCAAGGCCGATCCAGAACAACGGCCAGTGAAAGACAAAAGCGTGATGCGGCGTGTTTCTGCCGTCAACGAAATAAAACCAGAGCAGATCGAAATCCGGCAGCCCGGAAGCAAATAGACCTACGGCCATCAGGCTGCGGCGGTTCGACCGGTTCTGGCTCAGCCGATCCGACAGCAGGTAGCCCGCAGGCAGATGGGCAATGAACATTGATCCTCACTGACGGGCGCCCAATTCCGATTGCCGCCGGAGCCTTAGCAAGCCTGAACTTGCAACGTGGGTCGGGCAATGTAATCACGGGGGCAGGCAACGATCCTTCCCCAGGACGCGCCACCGGTTCGCTTGACAGCAAGCTTTCTAGCGTGTTCTTGCGCTGCGAACTCTACAAATGAGCGCTTTTACCGATATGGCTATCGCATTTGTTTTTCCCGGCCAGGGCAGCCAGGATGTTGGCATGGGCCGCGAACTGGCGGAACAGTTTGCCTGCGCCCGTGAGGTTTTCGAGGAAGTTGACTCGGCTCTCGGACAGAACCTCTCGCAGATCATGTGGGAAGGCCCCAAGGAAACGCTGACGCTGACCGAGAACGCGCAGCCGGCGCTGATGGCCGTATCGATGGCCGTGATGCGCGTGCTGGAGCGCGAGCACGGGTTCAAGCTTGCAGATCACGTGAAGTTCGTCGCCGGTCATTCGCTGGGCGAATATTCAGCGCTCGCCGCTGCGGGTGCATTCTCGCTTTCCGATGCTGCGCGTTTGCTGAAGCTGCGCGGTCAGGCAATGCAGGCCGCCGTTCCGGTGGGGCAGGGCGCCATGTCGGCACTGCTCGGCGTTGGCATCGACGTTGCACAGAAGGTTGCCGAAGAGGCAGCGCAGGGCGAAGTCTGTCAGATCGCAAACGACAACGAGCCGACGCAGGTGGTGCTTTCGGGCGCCAAGACGGCGATCGATCGCGTGCCGGAAATCGGCAAGGCGCATGGCGTACGTCGTGCGGTGCCGCTGCCGGTATCCGCACCGTTCCATTGCGCACTGATGCAGCCGGCCGCCGATGCGATGGCGGAAGCGCTGGCGAAGGTTGATGTGAAGGCGCCGGTTGTGCCTGTAGTGGCCAACGTGCTGGCCGCTCCGATCACCGATCCGGAAGAAATCAAGAAGCGCCTTGTCGAGCAGGTCACCGGCACCGTGCGCTGGCGCGAATGCGTCGGCTACATGGCCGCCAACGGCATCACCGACATCTACGAAATTGGTGCTGGCAAAGTGCTCGCTGGGCTTGCCAAGCGCATCGACGCCGCGCTCAACGCGAGCAATGTCAGCACGCCTGCCGACATCGATGCCGCACTTGCACGTCTCAACGCCTGAAGGAGCCCACGATGTTCGATCTTACCGGCAAGACCGCGCTTGTCACCGGCGCCACCGGCGGCATCGGCGGTGCAACCGCCAAGGCGCTGCATGCGCAGGGCGCTACCGTTGCCATCTCGGGCCGTCAGGCCGACAAGCTTGAAGCTCTGGCAGCCGAGCTGGGCGAGCGCGTGCACGTGCTGCCGTGCGACCTCGGCAATCGCGAGCAGGTAGCCAAGCTGATCGAGCAGGCTGTCGGCGCGCTGGGTCGCCTCGACATTCTCGTCAACAACGCTGGTCTCACGCGCGACAATCTCTTCATGGTGATGAAGGATGAGCAGTGGGACGAAGTTATCAACGTCAATCTGACGTCCACATTCATGCTGTGCCGCGCCGCTGCCCGCGCGATGCTGCGCGCCAAACCGAACTTTGGCCGCATCATCAACATCGCATCGGTTTCAGGCGTGTTCGGCAACCCCGGACAGGGCAATTATGCGGCTTCGAAAGCCGGCATGATCGGCATGACGAAATCGCTGGCCCGCGAGGTTGCACCGCGCGGTATCACAGCCAATTGCATCGCTCCCGGTTTTATCTCAACGCCCATGACAGCGGCGCTGAACGATAAGCAGACCGAGGAAATTGCGAAAATGATCCCCCAGCAGCGTTTCGGCGCGCCGGAGGAAATTGCGGCAGGCGTCGTCTATCTCGCCAGCAACGAGGCCGGGTACATCACCGGGCAGACGTTGCACGTTAATGGTGGGATGGCGATGGTCTAACCCATGGTAAACGCTGCGGCGTGGGCTTTAACACGGGGTGCATCGGGCGAATTTTGGTCGCAACGTCAAGCGTCGAACCGCCCCTCGCACCGCTGGCCAAGGCCAGGGAAGTGTGTTAACGAGCCCAACGGTTTTTCGGCCTCTTCACTGCCTATACGGGTAAACGAGGGGGCCGAAGTTCGACCGGCGCACGCAGTGCGATCATGTGGGATAGCCGCGTCGTTTCGATACCCGCCGGCAGCTGGCGCCTCTATAGAGACTATGGGGCCCGAAGCCGGAATACGGGCAAAGTCTAGAAAACTGAATTTAAGAACTGCCAAGAGCAACCGACGCGAGGGAAGACGATGAGCGATGTCGCGGAGCGCGTGAAGAAGATTGTCGTGGAGCACCTGGGTGTGGAGGCCGAGAAGGTCACCGAGAACGCCAGCTTCATCGATGATCTCGGCGCCGACAGTCTAGATACGGTTGAGCTTGTGATGGCTTTCGAGGAGGAGTTCGGCTGCGAAATCCCCGACGATGCCGCCGAGCACATCCTGACCGTGGGAGACGCGGTCAAGTTTCTTGAGAAGAACGCCTCAGCCGCGTGATATTGCTGGCTCCCGTGCTGTCTTCACGGACGGCACGGGACCAGCACACTCGGTGTTTGCGCGAGCGTACCAAGCACCTCGAGGCTTGGCTTCGGGGATGTGACCGGACCCTTGAGTTGAGGCGCCGGCCATTTACTTCCGCTTCGAAGGATCAGGATGCGTCGCGTCGTTATTACAGGACTAGGAATTGTTTCTCCCGTTGGATGCGGGGTTGAAGCATCGTGGCAAGCTCTTCTTGCTGGCGCCAGCGGCGCCCGTCGTATCGAGGAATTCGAGACTGATGATCTGGCGTGCCAGATCGCATGCTTCATTCCCCGCGGCGCAAAAGAAGACGGCAAATTCAATCCAGATGACTGGATGGAGCCGAAGGAGCAGCGCAAGGTCGATGATTTCATCGTCTATGCGATGGCTGCTGCCGAACAGGCTATCCAGGATTCAGGCTATGTGGCTGACACCGAGGACAAGCAGGAGCGCGCAGGCGTTCTGATCGGGTCGGGCATCGGCGGCCTTTCAGGCATTGCCGATACGTCGATCCTGCTGAAGGAAAAGGGGCCGCGCCGCATTTCGCCCTTCTTCATTCCCGGGCGCCTTATCAATCTTGCTTCCGGCTATGTTTCCATTCGCCATAAGCTGAAGGGCCCGAACCACGCTGTGGTGACCGCCTGCTCGACCGGTTCGCACGCCATTGGCGATGCAAGCCGCATCGTGGCGATGGGCGATGCCGACATCATGGTGGCGGGCGGCACAGAATCGCCAATCTGCCGTATCGCGATGGCGGGCTTCGCTGCGTGCCGCGCGCTTTCAACCGGGTTCAATGACAACCCGACGGCGGCATCGCGCCCCTACGACAAGGACCGCGATGGCTTCGTGATGGGTGAGGGCGCTGGCATTGTGGTGCTTGAGGAACTTGAGCACGCCAAGGCTCGCGGCGCGAAGATCTACGCCGAAGTCATCGGCTATGGCATGTCGGGCGACGCCTATCACATCACTGCTCCGGCTGAGAGCGGCGATGGTGCCTATCGTTGCATGCGGGCGGCGCTGAAGCGTGCGAACATCGATGTCAGCGACATCGATTATGTCAACGCGCACGGCACGTCGACTCCGATGGGTGACGAGATCGAGCTGGGCGCTGTTGAGCGTCTGTTCGGCAATGCAGCGGGTAAGCTGGCGATGTCGTCGACCAAGTCGGCGACCGGCCATCTGCTGGGTGCGGCGGGCGCCATCGAAGCGATTTTCTCGACGCTGGCCATCCGCGACAACATCATCCCGCCGACGCTTAATCTCGACAATCCATCGGTCGAGACGGCGATTGATCTGGTGCCGCATAAGGCCAAAGATCGTCAGGTCAACACCGTGCTTTCCAACTCGTTCGGGTTCGGCGGCACGAATGCATCTCTGATTTTGCGGCGCGTCGAGTAGGCAACGCAAACCGAATAGAGTGGGGCCAAGCTGGCCCCACTGCCGGTTTTCGCCTTGCGGGCGTCATGCGTACACCGCAAATCCCAAGCGTAATAGTTCACGCCTGAGGTAGGATGGCCACGGACCGGTGGCCGCCGATCAGGGAGGGCGTTTTCCCCTCGCGCTTTTGCCATATTCCCCTTTAGGGTCATGGCGAACTGAACTACTGCGGCATCCGCTGATGCGCGGGCCGTTGGGAGCGAACCGGTGAGCACCTATCCGCCAAACAGACCGGACCCGACCTTCCGCCGGGGTGCGATCCGTCCACGGTCGCCGTCCGAGATTCTGGAACCGTCGCGTCCGCCTGGGCCACCCCGGGGCGCAACAGCTCCGCACGCGCCCAAGCGCGGCTCCACCACCATGCGCATCCTGAGCGGCCTTTTCACGCTGATGCTGGTGGCGATGGTGGCCGCCGGTGGGCTGCTCGCTCTGCTCTACCATCAGTTTGAATCACCAGGCCCGTTGAAGGAAGCGCGTGTCATCACCGTGCCGCGTGGCGAGGGCCGTATCGATATCGCCAACCGGCTTGAGCGTGAGGGCGCCATCGCTCACCGTTGGTCGTTCATGATCAACTATCTGCTGCGCAATGCGGTATCGCCCAAGCCGATGGAGCTGAAGGCCGGCGATTACGAGATCCAGCCCGGCGCCAGCATGGCGCAAATTCTGGAAACTCTGGCTCTCGGCCGGGGTGTGCTGTCGAAGGTCACGATCCCGGAAGGTTTGACCAGCCTGCAGATTGTGCAGCGCCTGCGCGATGAGCCGGATCTGGTGGGCGACATCGAAGAAATCCCGCCCGAAGGTTCGCTGATGCCGGACACCTACCGCTATTCGCGCGGCATGGACCGGCGTGAATTGCTCGACCGCATGCAGAAGGAAATGCAGCGGTTCCTGGCGACCCAATGGGAAAAGCGGCAGCCGAATCTTCCGGTCACCACGCCGGAGGAGGCGCTGGTGTTTGCATCGATCGTCGAGAAGGAAACCGGGCGCGCAGACGAGCGTGGCCGTGTGGCGGCGGTATTCACAAACCGCATGCGCAAGAATATGCGGCTGCAATCGGACCCGACGGTGATTTACGGCGTCGTGGGCGGACAGGGCAGCCTGGGCCGTTCGATCACGCGGGCGGATCTCGACCAGAAGAACGACTACAACACGTATCAGATCAGCGGCCTGCCTCCGACGCCGATATGCAACCCCGGGCGCGATTCCATTGAGGCAACGCTCAACCCGCCTGCGACCACCGACCTTTACTTCGTGGCCGATGGCACTGGCGGCCATACCTTCTCCGAGACGCTGAAAGACCATAACGCGGCGGTGAAGGTCTGGCGCAAGGTTGAGCGCGATCGCAAGCAGGATGCGGCTGCGGCTACAGACGACGATGCTGATGAGCCGGAAGCGCCGGCTGCCAACAATGCCATCCCGGTGCCTTCCACCAACAGCACTGACAGCCTGCGGCTGCTCAACGCGCCGGAAGCGCCGAAGACGGAAGGGGCGGCCGCCACGGCGCCTGCTGCCGCGAGCACGACGGCGGCGTCGGTACCTTTGCCGATCAGAAAACCTACGCAGTAGGCTTGCCGGCACGATCAGCGCCTTCAAATGATGGTTGCCGCCTGCGTGGATGCGGGCGAGGCCAGGTCTCGGAATTAAGCTGGCCGCTGGGTCAGCTGGTCAAAGAGCCCGAGCGCGGCGAACCCGTCTAATCTGCGAGCGATGCCGTTCGCCCTTGTCCGGCGGGACAGCGGCGGCATAAGCCAAGGCTAATGCACCCCATTTGCCTCCCGACGCGTCATGTCGGATAAGCGGTTCTGGTTTTTCTCGAAGCGCATTAGAGTTTAGCGGCTTTCCATTCCGGAACCCGCCGGTCCGGGCCGACAGCCTTTCTGCATGGGCCGCATACCCGCGCCCGCACACACGAACGGAGCCGCAATGGCAATCAAGAGCATGACCGGCTTTGCGCGTGCCGAGGGCAACGTCGCAGGCTTCGCATGGCATTGGGAATTGCGGACCGTGAACGGCCGTGGCCTGGATGTGCGGCTGCGGTTGCCTTCCGGTCTGGAACAGTTGGAGCCGAAAGCCCGCGAGGCGATCGGGCGTCACCTCAGCCGCGGCAGCGTTACGGTCAATCTGGCCACGACAAGCACCGGCGAAACGCACGAACTGCACCTTAATGAACGGGCGCTGGCGCAGGTGATGAAGGCCGCCGAGCGCATCCGCGAGCTGACGGACGCTGCCCCACCGCGCGTCGATGCGCTGATAGGTATTCGCGGCGTGCTTGATGTGGTCGAGCCAGAGGAAAACGAGGCTGAAACCGCGGCCCGCGGCGAGGCCATGCTGGCGACACTCGATCAGGCGCTTGGCGCGCTCGTCGGTGCGCGTGCCGCGGAAGGCGGGCGGCTGGCAAACGCGCTCAGCGGCCAGATCGATGAAATCGAACGTCTGGTTGCCATTGTGCGTGCTTCACCGGCCCGTACACCGGAGGCCATTGCAGCGCGGCTCAAGGAGCAGATCGCCCGCATCATGGAAGCTGGCACCGGGTTTGATCCACAGCGGCTGCATCAGGAAGCTGTTTTGCTGGCGGCGAAGGCCGATGTCGAGGAAGAGCTGGAACGCCTGACCTCGCATATCAGCGCGGCGCGCGAACTGCTGGCGGAGAATGCTCCGGTTGGCCGCAAGCTCGATTTCCTGACGCAGGAATTCAACCGCGAAGCCAACACGCTGTGCTCCAAGGCCAATGATGTTGAAATCACAAGGGCCGGGTTGGCGCTGAAGTCGGTTATCGACCAACTGCGCGAACAGGTGCAAAACATCGAATAACACTCGGGCGGCGGGCTGCAGCCCGTTGCTCTGTGCACTGAAAGCTTGGATATGTCGGACACCTCAACCATCGATCGCCGCGGGCTTCTGCTCGTGCTCTCCTCGCCCTCGGGCGCAGGCAAGACGACGCTGGCGCGCCACCTGATGGCTACGGACACCGCCATCTCGATGTCGGTTTCGGTGACGACGCGGCGACCGCGTCCCGGCGAAGTCGACGGCAAGGATTACATCTTCCTGGACGAAGACCGCTTCAAGGCGATGGCGGACGGCAACGAACTGCTGGAATGGGCGAACGTGTTCGGCAATTTCTACGGCACGCCCCATGCGCCGGTTGAAGCGGCGATCAGCGGCGGCCGTGACGTACTGTTCGACATCGACTGGCAGGGTGCGCAGCAGCTGTCCGAAAAGATGAAGCACGACGTGGTGCGCGTGTTCATTCTGCCGCCATCGGCGAAGTCGCTGGAGCAGCGCTTGCGTGCGCGGGCGCAGGACCCGGAAGAGGTCGTGCGTAAGCGGATGGATGCGGCCGCGGCCGAGATCAGCCACTGGCCTGAATATGACTATGTAATCGTCAACTCCGATTTGCAGAAGTCGATGGAAGGGCTCAGCGCCATCCTGACCGCCGAGCGGCTGCGGCGCGAGCGGCTGAATGGTTTGACAGCGTTCGTGCGGGATTTGCAGCGCGAGCTGTAAATCTTGCGCGCCGGGCATTAAGCAAGCGCTGGGGCGTCACGCCGCAACCGGGGGCAGAATAGGGGTGACGCCGTGTTGTCGCCACCGTTTGCAGTGCGCATCACCGGCATGAAAAGCATTCAGCATGCCTGTGCCAGTGTCGACGGGCTGACAGGACAGATCGTCGGTGCGAGCGTTGCCAGCGTACTAGCCAGCCGGACCATCAGCCTGCGGATAGCCACATGATGCCCATGCTGTCATCGCTTCGCACTTTGATCCGCAAGGGCGCTGCGGCCGCCATGCTGACATTGCTGGCGCTGCAGGTGTTGCCGCAGCAGTCGGCGCTGGCCGCAGGGCCTCACCTGCGCAAGATTTCCGATGCAGAGTTGAAACGCGCCAAGCCGGGCGATGTGTTTCACATCTATCCGCAGATCGGCGGTGCCCCCGAAAATGCCAAGGCATTTCGCATCATCTATCGCTCGACCGGAGCTGCGGGCGAGCCGATCGCGGTTTCAGGTACGGTGATTTATCCCAACGCATCGGCACCGGCCGGGGGGCGGGATGTTATCGCCTGGGCGCATTACACAACCGGCGTTTCATCCCGCTGCGCGCCGACGCTGCTGCCGAACCTTTCGGGCACCATCCCGGGTCTGGAATCGATGCTGGACCGCGGCTATGTGGTCGTTGCGACCGACTATGAGGGGCTGGGCGTTGCCGGAGTGCATGCCTATCTGGTCGGCAACAGCGAAGCGCAGGCGGTGCTGGATTCGGTGCGTGCCGCCCGTCACCTTGCTGGCGCCCGCGCAACCCGCCGCTTTGCCGTCTGGGGCCATTCGCAAGGTGGCCACGCGGCGCTGTTCAGCGGCGAGCTGGCGCCCAGCTACGCGCCGGAGCTGCAACTCGTTGGCATCGCCGCTGCCGCGCCCGCAACCTATCTCGTCGATCTGTTTCGCTCCCAGAAAGACACCATCACCGGTGACAGCCTGATCGCCATGGCGTTGCTGTCGTGGTCGCGCACCTACAACATACCGCTGGACCAGCTGCTGATGCGGGGTGTGCGCGAGCGCTTCGAGCAGGTGGCTGAGAACTGTATCCAGTCGATTTCGCAGATGCTGCAGACGTTGAAGCTGGCCCAGCCGCTGAAGCAGAAGTTTCTCAAGGTCGATCCGGTGGAGGTGCCGGAATGGCGCGCGCTGATGGAGAGCAATTCGCCGGGCCACGGGGCCATCAAGGTGCCGGTGTTCATCTCGCAGGGCACGGGCGACCGAACCGTGAACTGGGGTCTGACCACGCGCTACGCCAAAGCGCTGTGCGCCCGGGGCACGCCGGTGACGAGCAAGATATTGAAGGGCGTGAGCCACAGCTTCATCGCCGAAAAAACCGCCTATGCGGCCGTGCAATGGATGGATCGCCGCTTTGCCGGCAAGCCGGTGGAAAATGACTGCCCGCGCCATTGATTAACGGCGGCGGATCGAGGGCGGTATTGGTCAGGCGCCAAGTAATCGCTCGTTGGCAAAATGCGGATCGCGGGTGGGGCGCGGGCCCGCCACGGCAACGCCAATGTTTGTATCAATATAATGGGTGTGTTACCGCCTTAAGCCTCGAATTTATGCTCAGAACGATGCTGGGGCTTTGAAGCTCCGCCGGGATGGCTGCGATCACGGGGCGGCCAAAATCCAATGCGGCTTTCGCATCCGGCGGACATCACCTGACCCTGCAAACTGGAACACGAGACGTATGCCCAAGATCCACAGCCTCCAGCAGCAACATTCCATGGATGGGCAAGCCGCGCGCAAATCGACCGCGCGTGTCACGCTTTCCTGGCTGGCTCTGGCGCTGACGGCGTCAGCCATGCTGATCGCTCCCGTTGCGATGGCGAAGGGCGATGATCGCCCGGTGCAGTCGATCGTTGCGCTCGTCAACGATGAACCGATCACCGGCTATGAGGTTGAGCAGCGCGTGGCACTGGCCATGCTGGGCGCGCCTGAGGTCCAGAAGAAGCTGCAGGCGAAGCTCAAGTCATCGTCGATGAACGAGCAGTTCAAGGCCTTCGCCATCAAACGGCTACAGGCCAATCCGCCCAAGAGCGAGGAAGAACAGCAGGCCCGTGTGCGCCAGCTCCAGGGTGAGTTCGTTGAAAGCCTCAAGCGCCAGGTCGAGCGTGAGTACCGGCCGTCGGCCCGACAGGCCGCCATCGACGAACTCATCGAGGAGCGCCTGAAGCTGCAGGAAGCCAAGAAGCTGGCAATCGTCACAACGGATGACGATGTCAATCGCATCCTTGCCGGCATGGCCGAGCGCAACAAGATGACCATCGACCAGTTCGGCGATCACGTAGCCAAGATGGGCTCCAACATTTCGGTGATGCGTGAGCGTATTCGCGCTTCGCTGTCATGGTCGGATGTGATCCGTCGCAAGTTCGGCCATCAGATCACCGTCACCAGTCGCGAAGTCGACCGGATGGTGGCGACGGCCGAAGGCCAGGACGATGTTGAGCTGCGCATCCACCGCATTCTGCTGACCGTGCCGGCCAACGACCAGAAACGGCTTGCTCAGCGGCTGGGCGAAGCGGAGAGTCTTCGCGCGCGCTTCACCGATTGCAAGAGCATGGAAACCATGGCCCGCGGCATCCCCGGCACACGCTTCGACAGTTTGGGCGATCGCCGCCCGAGCAGTCTGCCGGAGCCGACACGCAGCCTGCTGCTGAATGCCCATGAGGGTGAGCTGCTGCCCGCGACCATCGGCGAGGGCGGTGTTGAGCTTTGGGCCGTGTGCGGGCGCAAGGTTATCAAAGCGTCCGAGACCAAGCGCGAGACGGCGCAGAACGAGCTGCGCCAGAAGGAATTTGAAATTCTCTCGCGCAAGCATCTCAAGGATCTGCGCACCGACGCTCACATCGAGTTCCGCTGATGGCAACGGCGACTGGCAGTATCGGACACGAGCAGACGCGACCCGAGGGCAAATCCAGACGGCCGCTTGCTGTGTCGATGGGCGATCCCGCGGGCATCGGACCTGAGATCACACTGCGCGCCTGGGCCGATCGCAGCGAATGCGGGCTGGCGCCGTTTGCAGTGTTTGGCGATGCCGAAACGTTCACCGAGCGCGCGCGTCATCTGGGGCTGAACGTGCCGGTGCAGGCGATTGCCTCCCTGCAGGACGCGGCAAGTGTATTTGCCAAGGCGCTGCCGGTGGTGCATCGACCGCTGCCGGTACGCGCCCAGCCTGGCGTCCCCGATGGCGCCAACGCTGCCGCAATCATCGGCGCCATCAGCGCTGCGACCGATGCTGTGCTGCGGGGCGAAGCGACCGCCGTCGTTACTAACCCGATCGCCAAGCACGTGGTGAAAAGCGCGGACTTTCCGTTTCCGGGCCACACGGAGTTTCTGGCCGCGCTGGCCGAACGCTACAAGGGCCGGCATTTCCGGCCGGTGATGATGCTGGCATCGAAGCAGCTTCGCGTGGTGCCGCTCACCGTTCATTGCGCATTGTCCGAAGTGCCGAAGATGATCACCCGGCCGCTGATTTTTGAAACCGTGCGCATCACCTACAACGCATTGAAGCGCGATTTCGGCATCGCCACGCCGCGCATCGCTATCGCGGGGCTGAACCCCCATGCGGGCGAGGAGGGCACGATGGGGCGCGAGGAGATCGACATCATCGGTCCCGCTATCGCCGATCTGCGCGCCGAAGGGCTGCTGGTGACAGGTCCGCATTCGGCCGACACGCTTTTCCATGCCGCCGCCCGGCGCAGCTATGATGCGGTGATCGCGATGTATCACGATCAGGCGCTGATCCCGCTCAAGACCATCGGCTTCGATGAGGGCGTCAACGTCACCTTGGGATTGCCGTTTGTGCGTACGTCGCCCGATCACGGCACGGCGTTCGACATCGCAGCGGCGGGACGCGCCTCGGCGACGAGCCTGATCGAAGCGATGCGCATGGCCTCGACCATCGCGGCGGAGCGGGCGGCCACCGCACCGCAATGAGCAATCATCTCCGCTCCATCCGCATAACCTTCTCGACAAACGCCGGGCGACAACGCGCATGACAACCGATCCGCGCAACACAGATACGCCGGGCAACGGTGCACAGACGGCGTCCGACGGACTGCCGCCGCTGCGCGACATCATCAAGACGTTCGAGCTGCGGGCGAAGAAAAGCCTGGGCCAGAACTTCATCCTCGATCTCAACCTCACGCGACGCATCGCCCGCGCGGCCGGGCCGCTGGAAGGCCGGACGGTTGTCGAGGTGGGGCCGGGACCGGGCGGGCTGACGCGTGCGCTGTTCATGGAAGGCGCCGAACGCGTCATCGCAGTCGAGCGCGATGAGCGCACGCGCGGTGCGCTGGACATGATCGCGGCACGCTATCCCGAGCGCCTCAAGATACATTTCGGCGATGCGCTGGAAGCGGACTGGCCATCGCTGCTGGGCACGCAAACGGGCCGGGCCATCATCGTCGCCAATCTGCCCTATGGCGTTGCGACGCTACTGCTGACCGGCTGGCTTTCCGCCGAGCCATGGCCGCCGTGGTACAGCCGCATGGTGCTGATGTTCCAGAAAGAGGTGGCAGAGCGCATCGTTGCGCAGCCAGGCTGCAAGGCTTATGGCCGCGTTTCAGTGTTGGCGCAGTGGCGCGCATCGGCGCGCATCGTGCTCAACCTGCCACCGGAAGCCTTCACGCCGCCGCCCAAGGTGGCCTCGGCGGTCGTCGATCTCATTCCGCACACCGACCCTTCGCCGCCATGCAATCCGAAGGTTCTGGCGCAGGTGACGGCGGCCGCGTTCGGCCAGCGCCGCAAGATGCTGCGCGCCAGCCTGAAGCAACTTCAGGCCGAACCGGAAGCATTGCTGGAAGCGGCCGGTATTGCCGGCAACCTGCGGGCTGAAGACCTTTCGGTGAAGGACTTTGCGCGGCTGGCGATGGTGTATGAGCGCGCTTTTCTGCGGCGCGCCTGATGTGCGGCGCGCCGGTGATTTAAGTGCCGTCTCGCTTGCCGGCTGCGGCATCTCCGGTTGTTCGATCGTCGGCCGTTGATGCCCCGTGGCCGGTAAACAGCCGTAGCGAAGCCGCCAGCAGCAGAATCGATATTGGCTTGACCAGCGTCTCCCAGCCCATGCTGCCCTTCTCGGCCCAGTCAGTCGCGAAATCGACCACCAGATAGACGATGATGACGCTGATGAGTGTCATCTTCAGTTCGTCCATACCGGTAGGGCGCATCCAGGCCGGCAGCTTCAGCCGATCGGCACCGGAGTAGAACACGAATCCGAAGGCAATGGCGTACGAGAAGATGACCAGCACGATGCCGAACAGGTAGGTGTCGGTCGCTCCCATCACCATCGCGGTGACGATCTTCGGTTCTTCGCCCTTCAGCAGATCTATCGCAGCGCCGAGCATCTGCAGGCTGGCCTGCAGAAACATGATGATGGCGCCGACCGCTGTGCCGATGGCTGCGACCAGCAACACGAAGCGCAACGAAACCAGGTAGCGTAGTAACGGCATCTTTCGAAAACCTGCTGGCATGACATTGGCGACATCGAAACCCGTCTGCGTTCCGATCGGGACCACCCGGTCTGGAGCGCTTCCGGACGTGGCCGCCGGTTTCCCGACGAGAGCGCCGACAAACGGAACATCGAAAGCCCGGCCGTGATGCAACGGAACGCGGAAAGGCTTAGTATTTGATTGGTCGCATTTTCTTGCGACGAACCGGTGCCCACTTCGTCGGAAGATTCTCTAGCACAGCGTCTGTTACGATTGCCTGAGCAGGGAAGGGTTGGACTGATGGCGCCAGCCCAGTGCGGCCATCCCGCCTACCAGATGCGCCTTCCGCGCCCGGAGCTGCTGCATAGCGGTGGCAGGATTGGCCACTAAATCGGCGTGAGCATCGTAGTCGGCCGCAACCGACTCTTGCAGCCGCCAAGCGGCGCTGGGCGCGCAGCGCTCGGCGGGGCAGGGAATGCTTCAGCGCGGCAGGGGTTATAGTTCCTGCGGGACGCCGGATCGCACGGCCGATCGGATAGCCATCGCACTAGAGATCTGTGGTAAAGCCAGTTACCCGTATTGCAGCAGCAGCCCGGAGTAGCCGCGCAAAGGCAAACGGCTACATGACAGGAGATCTGGAGAAGTTTGCACTCGGCGTCTCTGCGCCGACTACTCCGCAAATCCCGATCGCTTCGGGCTAACCGCTGAAAGCGGGTTTAGCGCCAATTTCAGACCGTTGGCGATCCGTAGCAGCTGCGGCGGGCGGGGCGGGTTCCTCAACCACACCGACATACACCGCCGATGCAACTCGCTCTCGGCCGGCGTTACTGCTGCTTGCCGTAATTGCCGCTGAGTGCATCGGTTGAATATCCGAACTCGCCCAGATGCTTGAGCTCAAACCGCAGCATGAGCGTCTGGCCGTCGACCAGATTGGGGTTGTGATAGTAGTTGTCGGTGTAAGTAGCGGTCAGCACGAAGCATTCGTCCGCGTACTGCACCTGGAACATATCTGAGGCAAGCTGGTCGGCGTCGATGTCATAGCGCATCGCGGCAGCAACGCTCCACCGATCGGTGAGGCGCAGGTTGAGGCTGGCGTAGACGTCTTCCTGCGATGCGACGATGCCGTTGGTCGGATCGGTGTTCAGGTAGGAATAGATGGCGTTGGCGACGAGCGGACCGAGCGAAACCTGCGCACCGGCGTTCTGGCTTGCCAGCGCGAAACCATCCTGATCGAACCGCGACTGCGAGATAAGCTGCAGGAACGACCACGGCGCAACGTAGGCACCGAGAACATAATCGGACCGCGCCGTTTCCAGGCCGCTGTACGGCGTGAAGGTCGGATCGCCCGAAGCGTCAACGCCCGGCTTAGCGTAGGGATTGAAGCCGGCAAGCTGATAGCTCTGACCTGCGAGGATACGTGCATAGCCGCCCTCGTTGGCCTGGAAGGTATACTGGACGCCAACGTTGGCGCGCGTGCCGGTCTCGATGCGGTCGTAGCCGGAGAACTTCGACAGCTCGAACAGATTGGTGTCGTCGAAGACGAGGCTCATGGCGTCTTCGTTCGGCAGGTTGTCCTGCTCGATGTACGCCTGACGGGCGATGATCTGACCGATCGGCTCGATGACGTGCGAACCACGACCTGAATTCGCAACCCACGGGTAGGCGACGGTAACGCCGCCGGCGGCAAGGCCACGGGCCACCGATGTGTCATTCACGCCGTTGGGTGCCTGCGGATCGACGTAATTGCTGAGCTGATAGAGATCGCCGCGCAGGTGCGCGAACGGCGTGTAGGTGATGCCGATTGCGTCCGTCATCCGGCGCCGCCAGTTCACCTCGGTGACCACGCGGTTCATCTGCTCGTTGCCGTAGATGTTGGGGAATACGGCATTGGTCTGGTCGCTGGAGAACGCCAGCGCGTTGGTGTTCCACGTCAGCTCGCCACCGAGAACCGGGTCGGCGAACACGTAGTTATAGTCGAGGATCGGGTAGGCGAACGACTGCGCACCGGTTTGCGGCGTCGACGAATACTGCAGGCTGTTGAACTGATAGGCAGCGATGCTGAAGTAGTTGCGGTCGCCAATGCCTTGCAGGAAGACACTGTTGACGCGATCCGTCAGCAGCATGTTGTCAAGCTTGTAGAAGCGGCGGAATTCGTCGTCGCTTTCGACGGTGACATCCCAGCCGAATTTCCACCAGCTCGACAGCGAGAACAGACCACGCGTTTCGAGGCTGCCGCGCCAGCCGTTGTACTGCTCGCGATCGACGATGGCGGACGGCAGATCGGCCCAGTCCTGATCGATGCCGGCGCCACGGATGAAGTACTTGCCGTTTTCAGTGCGGTGGCGCCATTCACCCTGCCAGAGCACGCCCTGACGGCTGGAATACATCGGGTAGAAGGTGAAGTCGTAATTCGGCGCCAGCGCGAAATAGTAAGGGATCGTCGTCGTGTAGCCGAGCGTAGTCGAGCTACCCGGCTGCGGCATCAGGAAGCCGGACTTGCGCTTCACCGACGGATCAGCGTGCTCGAAGTAGGGCATGTAGAGGATCGGCACGCCGAACAGCTCGAAGCGCGCATCCTGATAGCTGATGGTGGCTGCGGCCTGATCGTGGGTGACGGTAGCGGCGCTCAGACACCACAGCGGCGGCATCCCGCCTTCTGATTTACAGGGCGTGAAGCGGCCATTGGTGAATACGGTGGTGTTGCCGCCCTTGCGGGTGGCGCGCTCGGCGGCGATGCGGGTGTCGTCGGCAGCCACGATGGAGAGCTGCGAAACGAATCCGTCGCGGAAATCATCGGTCAGGGTCAGACGGTCGGAGCGCACGACGTTGCCGTTGGGCTCCTTCAGGATCACGTTGCCCATGGCGGTCAGCGTGTTGGCCGACTGATCGTAGATCACCTGGTCAGCGGTGAGGACGTAGTTGTTGTAATAGATTTCGACGTTGCCGCGCGCGATCACGCGGTTGCCGCCGTTGTCATAGATCAGTTCGTCGCCCTGTAGATAGAGCGGCTGCGACTTGTCGAGATTGCGCGACGGCCCGACCAGGCTCTGTTTCGGGAACGAGCTCTGTTTCTGGACATCGGGCGCCAACGTAGACGGATCTTGGGCGTAGGCTCGGGAAAGTAACGCGTCAGGGGCAACGAACAGCGGAGCAAGCAACACAGCGAGCACAGCCAGACGCACCCCGCCGGCAACCTTACGTTGCCCGCAGGTGACGCGTGACGATCCGCAACCCTCATGCGGTGCCCGCGTATCACGCATCACTCAGCCATCCTCCTGGTGCAGCAGTACTGAAGCCGAGACAATCATCACTAGGACCACGGGCAACCAGATGGCGGCCCAAGGGGGCGCCAAGCCAGCAACACCGATTTGTCGGGAGACTTCCATCAGAAGAAAGAAGCCGAACCCCCCCACCAGTCCTGTGATGACCATAGTCTGGATGCCACCACCGCGGAATGACCGCAACGACACAGTGGCCGCTAAAAGGACCATTGCCGCGCATAAGAATGGCCTTGACAGGAGCGCCTCGTACTGGACCTCAAGCCGGCTTGCAGAAAGCTTCGCTTTTTCAGCCACTTCGATCAGCGCCGGCAATTCCCAGAACGACACCGACAACAGCGTGCCCAGCGCGTCACTCACACGCTCCGGTGTAAGGTATGTGGACACAAGGTAGATATCGAATTTTTCCGGCTCGCGTCCAAGGCGAACCACCCACGCTTCCTTCACCTCCCAGTAGCCCTCGTGCAGGTCGGCGCTCTTGCCGTCGACTCGTTCGACGAAGCGTCCATCGCCGTCGAACACGAACACCGACACCCCGAGCAGGGACAGGCCGCGGTTCTTGGCAATGGCGGCGCTCATCACCGATTGCCCATCGGCGCCGTTCTGGCGCAGCCACGAGGAGCCCGACCGGGAGCGGAGAAGATTCGTTTCGCGTCCGAAGACTTCGGCGAACAGATCCTCCGACAGATCACGGCCAGCCGCGGCGAGGGGATTGAACACCGTGACAGTGAGCGCGCCGACGATGAAGGCGACGAGAATGCCCGGCCGCAGAAACTGCCAGACGGACATGCCGCCGGCCCGCATGACGGTCAGTTCGCTCGAACGGCTGAGGTTGAGCAGCGCCATAATGGCGCCGACCAGGACCGCGAACGGAATGAGGATCTCGACGTAGGCGGGCAGGCGCAGCAGCGCGATGCCCACCAGCATATAGAGAGGGACGTCGCCGCCCTTGCCAGACTGGCGTAAAAGCTCAACGAAATCGATGAGATAGATCAGGATCGAGCACAGCAGCATCGTCGCCAGAATGCCCATCAGGAACTTGCCGGCGATATAGCGTCCAAGGGTGCGGGTTCGGAATACGCCGATCATGCGCCACCATCAGGCAGCGGCCGCGCACGCCCGGCAAGCCGCCGGATGTTTCCGGTCAGCCAGGCAAAGCCATCGGCTAGCGGGTCCAGCAGGATGCCGGGGAAGCGGGAGGCGGACAGCCGGCGGCGATTGCGCTCCATGATAAAGAGGGAGCCGGCAATGCCGATGGCAGGCAGGCTATACATCAGCGGGATCGCCGCCGCCGTAATCACCACCACGTTGTTGACCGCGAGCCCGCCTAACCGCAGCGCCGCCGCAACCACAAAGGCGATGGCAACCTGCTGGGTACGGTTCTGGCGTGTCGAGTGTGCCTGGCCGACTGCGGCGAGAGCGATGAACACAAACGCGATCGGGTAGAACGGATTTGAAAACCGCTCATGCAACTCGGCACGGAACTGGCCGGGAGATTTCAAATAGGCGGCGCTGTCCGGTTTGGGGTTCAGCAGCTCTATCAGATAGCGTTCGCGCGGCTTCAGATCGCCGTCGTCATTGAATTTCTTTTCGAACTGATCGAGATCGACGGCGTATTTGTCGAACACGATCACCTGCGCGGGTTCATCCTTGTCGGTCCGACGGATGATGTGCCCCTTGTTCATGAACAGGTAGTTCGATGGCTTGCGCTCAACAATGACGCCCTGCTCGGCCAGATACGACTGATGCAGCGCGGGATCGCGCGTGTCGTGCACGATCAGGCCCTGCAGTTCGCCATCGGGCGTGCGCTCGCGGATATGAAAGGTGAGCCCCTGTTCCGGGCTGGTGAAGGCGCCGGGCTGGATCACCTGCGTAAGGATGTTGGCCCGCACTTCGACAACGTAATCGCGCAGCAGCCGCAGGCTCCACGGCATGCCAAAGTGATTGACGACCGAAACGCCGATGCCGACCAGCAGCGCCAGCAGCAGCAGCGGCCGCCCCGCGCGCCAGATCGTGGCCCCCGATGCCGTCAGCACGATCAGCTCCGAATCGCCATTGAGACGATTGAGCGTGTGAATCGAGGCAATGAGCAGTGAGAACGGCGCGATGACGGCCATCAGGTTGGGCAGCGCCAGCGTGGTCATCTTGACGAGCGTAAGCACGTCCTGACCCTGGCTGGTCACGACACTGAGCTGCCGCAGCGCCAGTGCAACCCATACAATGCTGGACAGCGACAGCAGAATGATGAGCAGCGCGGAACCGGCCTGCCGAAAGACGTACCTTTCGAAAATCGTCATCGTGACCGAGTGTTGGCTGATGGCAGCGCTGCAATTCGAGCGAAAGCGGCACCGTTGCCAGCTCGCCCATCCCATCGGCTTCGTTTCACCCCAGCATGGCGGAAATTCGGCCCTGACCAAAGGGCTAGGCCATTGCGCCGGACAACGCGAGAGCAGGATAGACGCAATCCCCGCATTTCTCGGAACAAATAACGAACGGACCTGATTCACACGCGACCTTGATGTCAGGATAGGGGCCCGCTCGCTTGCAAGCGCGGGCGTGGCGCGCTAGCTCGGAATGATCACGACGTATCGGACTTCCCGCCCATCGCTCCCCCTTGGCCCTGATCCGCGATTTTTCGCGGCCGTTTTGGACCTCGATGTGCTCCGCGACGGCGGGTGGTCACGCCTGAACCCACAGGGAGCCCCACCTCTATGTCCACGCGCCCCGAAATCGTTTTCGAATCCCTTTCAGCAGACCTTGAACCAACAGTTGTTGTTCTCGCCGGTGACGGCGCATCCCTTTCAGCCCGGGGCAAGGAACTGGACCAGCGCGCCGGCGGCGCGTTCCTCAAAGCTGCCGACGCAGCTCAGTTCAAAGGACGCCGCAAGTCGACCGTTGAGGTGCTGGCCCCGGCAAAGCTGGGCAGCGTGAAGCGGGTTCTGTTGCTGGGCACCGGCAAGGCCGGCGACATGAAGGAAAATGACTGGATCCTGCTGGGTGGTTCGGCTGCCGGAGCCATCGGTGCCCGCAAGACCGCAAGCGCAAGCATCATTGCTGAAACGCCCGAGGGTGCAGGCATCAAGAGCGATGCCCTGGCCGCGCTGCTGGCCTTCGGCGCCAGCCTGCGCAACTACGAGTTCAGCAAGTACATCACCAAGAAGTCTTCCGATGACGAAGCAGCGAACGGCAACGGCAATGGCGCTGAATCGGACGGCCTGCAGAAGCTGGTGGTCCATTGCGCCAACCCCGACAAGGCGCGCGCTGCCTACGCGCACTATGCGGCGCTGGCCAACGGCATCGTGACTGCGCGCGATCTTGTCAACGAACCCGCCAACGCGCTGGGTCCGGTTGAATTCGCCGATCGCGTCAAGGCGCTTGAAGCTTCCGGCCTTGAAGTTGAGATTCTCGATAACGATCAGATTACCGAGCTGAAGATGGGCGCGCTGCTTGCGGTGGCGCAGGGCAGTGTGCGTCCGGCACGCGTCGCCATCATGCAATGGAACGGCGCCAAGTCGAAGCGCACCAAGCCGGTTTGCTTCGTCGGCAAGGGCGTTGTGTTCGACACCGGTGGCATTTCCATCAAGCCGGCCGGCGGCATGGAAGACATGAAGGGCGACATGGGCGGCGCTGCTGCCGTTGTCGGCACCATGCAGGCGCTGGCCGAACGCAAGGCCAACGTGAACGCCATCGGCATCATCGGCCTGGTCGAAAACATGCCATCGGGCACGGCGACGCGCCCCGGTGACATCGTGCGCGCGCATTCGGGCCACACGGTTGAAGTGCTCAACACCGACGCCGAGGGCCGTCTCGTGCTGGCCGATCTCATCTCGTATGTGCAGGAGCGCTACAAGCCGCGCCTGATGATCGACCTCGCAACGCTGACCGGCGCCATCATGGTTGCGCTGGGCAAGGAATACGCGGGCCTCTTCGCTTCCGACGACAAGCTGGCCGCCGACCTGCTCGAAGCTTCAGCCGAAACGGGCGAGAAGCTGTGGCGCATGCCGCTCGATAAAGCGTACGACAAGATGCTTGAATCGAAGAATTGCGACATCAAGAACATCGGCGGCCGTTATGCCGGTTCGTGCACCGCCGCCGCGTTCATCAAGTACTTCGTCGACAAGGACATCCCCTGGGCCCACATCGATCTCGCGGGCACCGCCATGGATGCGCCGAAGAACGAAATCAGCCCGAGCTGGGGCGCTGGCTGGGGCGTGCGTCTGCTCGACCGGTTCGTCGCTGACAACTACGAAAAGAACGAGAAGTAATCACGGGGCCGTCTGGCCCGCGTGAGCATTGTGCGCGCTGTGCAGTGACCTTGAGGGTGCTGCACGGCGCGTTTTTGTTTCAGGGCCGTGCTTATATCAGCGCGTCTGTGTGGGCTTGCTTGTTCGCTGTGCGCCGTTACAACTTCTGCGCCCACGCGAGTGCCTGCTCAAGACGGTCGTCGCCCCAGAACAGCTCGCCATCCTCGGTGGTAAAACTTGGCGCGCCAAAGATGCCACGCGCCTGTGCTTCTTCCGTCGTCAATCGAAGCTGATCCTTCGCAGCATGCAGACCGGCGGCGGCGAAGGCTGCTTCGCGGTCGACGCCAACATTCGCCAGCAACGACGCCAATACATCGGCATCCGATATATCCTTGCCATCGGCGAACTGCGCCTGAAACACGGCTTTGGTGAATGGTGCGCACCAGCCATCAGCGCGCCCTGCCGTCGCGATGCGGGCAGCATGCAGACCATTGGCGGGGAAGGGATCGGGCATCTGAAACCGCAAGCCCCGCGTCGTGGCGATGCGCTCGACATCGCGCACCATGTAACGCCCCTTGGCCGGGAACAGGTTGAACGGCGATGACGTCCACCCTTGTGCTTTGAAAACCGGCCCGAGCAGGAACGGCTTCCATTCAACCTCGACGTCTGCGCGCTGAGCCGCCTCATCGATACGCATCGCCGTGAGATACGAATAGGTGGATGCAAACTCGTACCAGAATGCGATCTTGCCCATTGGTCTCCCGATCCAGCAGCGCGAAGGCGATCGGTCTCGCCAGCGCGATCTGTAATGGTTTGCGCCTGATTAACCGCAGCTCACACCCGGAATGCAGGCCGACATCAGCATGGGCCATGCAGCAGCTTTAGGCCCCGCGTCACGTCATCGCCATCGCCAACCGTTTCTTGCAATTGCCCGGTCTGCGTGCCATATGGCAGCCATCGTAGGGGATGCTCCCCTGCGGCCATCGGTGCTCCAGCCGCGTGAACGGACGATTCTTCAAGGCCCTCGGCGCAACTGCCGTCGGCGGTACTTTCGTCTTCCTGTAGAGCGCCTCTGACTTCTCCTGAAATTCGATAGCCCAGGCCACGCGGGGCTTTCTTGGTACCGCTGCATTTGCGCGGCCGAAGCCCGTGCGCGTTCATTCGCGCACCGGGGAACCCGCGCGTTGGCCTCCTATGAAAGATAATATTTTGACTACGCAAAACACTGAAACAACGACGCCTGCTTTCTCGGAGCTTGGCCTCAATCCCGTGCTGCTGAAGGCACTGGATGCTGAAGGCTATGTGCGTCCCACACCAATTCAATCGCAGGCGATTCCCGGCGTGATGGCCGGGCGCGACCTGATGGGCATTGCCCAGACCGGCACCGGCAAGACGGCGGCATTCGCGCTGCCCATCCTGCACCGTTTGCTGGAACAGCCCCGCGCGCCTCAGCGTGGCGGTGCCCGTGCGCTCATCCTGTCGCCGACGCGCGAACTGGCTACGCAGATCGCCGACAGCTTCCGCGCCTACGGCAAGCATACCGGTCTCACCGTTACGGTGATGTTCGGCGGCATGCCGATCCGTCCGCAGGTCTCGGCGATGTCCAAGGGTGTCGACATTCTCGTCGCCACGCCTGGCCGTCTGCTGGACCATGTCGATCAGCGCACCGTCAACCTTTCCGGCACCGAGATTCTCGTGCTGGACGAGGCCGACCAGATGCTCGACATGGGCTTCATCGCGCCGATCCGTAAGATCCTGTCGAAGCTTTCGCAGCGCCGCCAGAGCCTGTTCTTCTCGGCCACCATGCCGCGTGAGATCAACGCGCTGGCCAGCGAGATGCTGACCGATCCGCTGCGCGTCGCTGTGGCAGCCGTTTCCAAAACGGCCGATCGCGTTGCGCAGAGCGTCATCCACGTTGAACAGCAGAAGAAGCAGTCGCTGCTTGCCGAGCTGTTCCGCGACGAGAACATGAAGCGCACGATCGTGTTCACCCGCACCAAGCGCGGCGCTGACCGGGTGGCGCGCCATCTGGAAACAGCCGGCGTTCAGGTTGCTGCCATTCATGGCAACAAGAGCCAGCGTCAGCGTGAAGTTGCACTGGAGCAGTTCCGCAAGGGCCGCATCCGGGCGCTGATCGCAACCGACATCGCCGCTCGCGGTATCGACATCGACGAAGTTTCTCACGTCGTGAACTATGAGCTGCCGAACATCCCGGAAAGCTACGTGCACCGCATCGGCCGCACGGCGCGCGCCGGAGCGGAAGGCATCGCCATTTCGCTGTGTGCCGGCGACGAGCGCGCATATCTGCGTGACATCGAAAAGCTGACGCGGCAGCAGATTCCGGCGAGCGACCGCACGGGCGATACAACGCTTGAAGCCGTCAGCGTTTCGGCCGCGGCGCGCCGTGGTGGCGATCGCAATCAACCGCGTAACGGTGGCCGCCGTGGCGATGGTGACCGCAACGGTAGCCGCGATGGTTCGGGTGCGCGGAAGCCCCAGCGCCATGGCGCCAGCGGAACAGCAACCGGCAATGGTTCGCCAGCGCGTCCGCAGAAGCCGAGAGGCGAAGCTGTCGCTGCCCGTGGCGAGCGCCAGGGTGACGATCGCCGCCAGGCTTCAAACGGTGGCAATAACGGTGCTGGCGGCGCAGGCCGTCACCAGGAAAATCGCGGCTCCGGCAACGGTCGTCGTGCGGAAGGCTTCGGCAATCCGGATGCAAGACCGGCCCGTAACGATGGCGGTCCGTCGCGCCGTAGCGGAGCGGCACGCCCGTCTGGCAACCGTCAGGGCGGCCGTGGTCAGAACGGCCGCAGCATGGAAGGCCGTGGTTCCGACCGCAGCGGATCAAGCGCACGCCATTGATCGCTTAGATCACTGATCGCAAGATCGGGCGCGTTCGCCATCGGCTAACCGGGTTTCCGACAAGAAGATTGAAGCGCCGCTCTCCATCAGGGGAGCGGCGCTTCTGCGTTTCTGTACACGTGCGGGTTGCCTCACTGCTGCCCAGCGTTCAAACTTCCCCGTGCAGATCGGGGAGGGCGTATGCAACAGAACCAGGCCAACACGGATCAGCCGCAACAGGCTTCATCGGGCAAATCCGAGGAGCCCTCGCTCGTCCGCGTGATGGGGCCATGGCTGCTGTTGCTGTTCATTGTCGGCGATGTGCTGGGCACCGGCATCTATGCGCTCACCGGCAAGGTTGCGAACCATGTTGGCGGAGCAGTGTGGCTGCCGTTCCTGACCGCCTTCGTCGTCGCGCTGCTGACGGCGTTCAGCTATCTCGAACTCGTCACCAAGTATCCGCGCGCTGCGGGCGCTGCGCTCTATGTGCACCGTGCATTCGGCGTGCACTTCCTCACCTTCATCGTCACGTTTGCCGTCATGAGTTCCGGCATCACGTCGGCAGCTACGGCGTCGCGCGCGTTTGCGGCCAACCTTGTCGATTCTGTAGGGCTCAGTTTCGGCGATGGCGCGGGCATCACGCTGATCGGTCTGGCATTCATGGCGTTGATCGCCATCGTGAACTTTCGCGGTGTCGGCGAAAGCGTGAAAATCAATGTGCTGCTGACGTGCATCGAACTCACCGGCCTCCTGATCATCATCACTATCGGGTTTTGGGCGATTGCCGGCGGCACGGGCGACATCTCACGCGCATTCACGTTCAAGACGGACATTGACGGTGGCATCATGTGGGCGGTGATCGGCGGCACGACGCTGGCATTCTTCGCGATGGTCGGCTTCGAAGATTCCGTCAACATGGCCGAGGAAACCAAGGACCCCAGCCGCATCTTTCCGAAAGTGCTGCTGGCCGGTCTGGCAATCACCGGCGTAATTTACGTGCTCGTTTCCATATCTGCCGTCGCCATCGTGCCGCCCAACGAACTGGGTGAGGGCGAGACGCCATTGCTGAAGGTGGTGGAACGCGGCGCGCCCGGCTTCCCGGTCGGCGTGTTCGGCTTCATCACCATGTTTGCCGTCGCCAACAGCGCCCTGATCAACATGCTGATGGCGAGCCGGCTGATCTACGGCATGAGCCGCGAGCATGTGCTGCCGCCGCTGTTGGGCCGCGTCCACGCTGGCCGACGCACGCCCTACATCGCGATCCTTTTTACTACGCTGCTGGCTTTCGGACTGATCACGTTCGTCGGCGAAGTGCCCGCGCTTGGTGGCACTACGGCGCTGCTACTGCTCGCTGTGTTTGCGATAGTCAATGTCGCGGTGCTGGTGTTGCGTTCCGATACCGTCGAGCACAAGCACTTCCGCACGCCCACCTTCGTTGCGGTGTTGGGCGTCCTGAGCTGCGGTTTTCTTGTCGGTCCGTGGACAGGCCGCGATCCGCAGCAATACGTGATCGCGGCTGTGCTGCTGGCGATCGGCGCGGCGCTGTGGGTAGTGACGATGCTCATCAATCGCGCAACGGGTGAGCACGTGCAGGGGCCTGATCTCAGCGGCGAGGAATCCCGCTCGGACGGCTGAACTGCCCCTGCGTGAGTCCCATACAACTCGCGTCGACCGTTGACGCACACAAGCGCTGCCAACGACCCGGTGGCGCGGTGGCACACTGTGCTGGCGGGATCGCAGCTGCCTTAATCGGCCTTGGCTGACGCCGCCTTTTCCGCTGCCTTCGCTGCGTTCCAGAGTTTATCCATCTCAGCGAGCGTCGAGTCCGCAGGCGCGGAGCCGCGCTTTGCCAACTCGTCCTCGATGAAACGGAAGCGGCGCGTGAACTTATCGTTGGCGGCGCGCAATGCCGTTTCGGGATCGATCTTCAGGTGACGCGCAACATTCGCCATCACGAACATCAGGTCGCCGAATTCCTCTTCAACGTGCGGGTCGGCGGTCTTGCAGTCGTCGCGGCGCTGATCGGCTGCGCCATCGGATGACGCCGCAGCCATCGCCGCTTCAAGCTCCGCGATCTCCTCGTGCACCTTGGCGAACACCGGCTCCAGCGACGGCCAGTCGAAGCCGACGCGGGCGGCCTTGTTCTGCAGCTTGATGGCGCGGGTGAGGGCAGGCAGGCCGAGCGGCACGTTGTCGAGCGTGCGCTTTGGCGCTGCGCCTTTCTCCTTCGCCTTCATCTGTTCCCAGAAACCCGACTGCACGCCCGCTGCACGTTCCGCCTCGGTGCCGAACACATGCGGGTGGCGGCGGATCATCTTCTCGGTGCTGGCTTGTACGACATCGCCGAACGCGAAAGCGCCTCGCTCCTCCGCCATGCGGGAATGATAGACAACCTGAAACAGCAGGTCGCCGAGCTCATCCTTGAGGTCGTTGAGGTCAGCGCGCGCGATGGCATCGGCCACCTCGTAGCCTTCCTCGATGGTGTACGGCGCGATGGTCTCGAAGGTCTGCTCCTGGTCCCAGGGGCAGCCGGTGACGGGATCGCGCAAGGCCGCCATGATCTCGATCAGGCGCGTGATATCTTTGGATGGCTTCATGGCGTTTGCAGATCTGATGGTGTTGGCTGGAGTGGGCCATAGAACGACCGCATCGCCGCGCGCATGTCAAATCGCCAAAGTGTGACGCTTCTGCGAGAGGCGGCAGCGCGTGAAAGCGGTTTCCTGTTCGGGTGAAGGCAACTAGCATCCGGATTGAAGCCAGCCGAGCCGCCTGTCGGCCGGGCGAGAACGTCGGACAGTTCGTGAATGGTCATTCTGCGCATTCTCACCAACGCCGTCATCATGGTCGCCGAGGCGGCTGCCGTTGTCGGCATCGCCGCATTCGCCATCCGGTATCCGTTCATTTTCGCGGGCGTCACCGCCGCCATCAGCCTGCTGTTCGGCATGTGGCTGGAAGTTTCGCGGCTGCGCTATGAATACGGCTTCTATTTCGGTTCGACAGTGCCGCGCAGCGCATTCCTTACTGCCGGGGTTGGCTTCATCGAGGCAGCGTTCAAGGCGCTGCTGACGGGCGTCGCCTGCCTGCTGACGTTCTCCGGCACAGACAATGAGCGCCTGTTCTGGGTCGCAGTGGTTTTCGGCGCCTGCATCTATGTCGGCGCCAGCGTGCTGCGGCTCATATCCATCAGGGCCGATGGCAACACGCTGCGGTGGGGCTATTTCCGTCTCGCCACCGTTCTCGGGCTGTTGTTCTCGATGGGGGTTACGGCGGCCAGCGTGCTCGACTTGCTGCCGCACGTTGATGTCTCGAAACTCGGCTGGCAGATCCTGGTGGAGACGCCGGAACGCCCCAGCGTGGCGCAGATCAGCGAGCTGCTATTTCAGATCAAGGCAACGTTCGATCAGTTCGTGCTGCACAGCCTCAGTCAGGTGATGTCGGTGGACTGGGCGCGGGTTGTCGCCATCGTCATCAGCGTCAACATGCTGTCCGGCTTCGTCAGCGCGCTTTATGCGGCGCTCGTCGCCACGGCGGTGCGCAAGGCCGAAGACACCCTCCTTTGATGGGAGCCAGGACGGCCGGCTATGCAACGCATACTTGTCATCGGTAGTCCGGGAGCAGGGAAGTCCACCGCCTCGCGACGCGTTGCCAGGATGCTTGATCTGCCGCTGGTGCATCTCGACCGGCATTACTGGCAGGCGGATTGGGAGCCGACATCGCCGGAGCAGTGGCGCGAGAAGGTCCGCCAGCTTGTCGCCGCGCCACGCTGGGTCATCGACGGCAACTACACCAGCACCCTCGACCTGCGGCTGGCGTCGGCCGATACGGTGATCTATCTCGATTTCTCGACGGCGCTCTGCCTCACTCGCGTGCTGCGCCGAACGCTGCGCAACCTGGGGCGGGAACGGCCAGATGAACTGCCGCCCGGTTGTCCGGAACGGCTTGACCCGGCATTCCTGCGCTACGTCATCCGGTTCCGGCGCGACGTCAGAATGAAAATCATCGATCATCTGGCTGGGTTCAGCGGCAGGACATATCGCTTTGCGTCACCCGGTGAGCTGGAGCGGTTTCTGACAGCCTTGCAACGGGAGAACCGGCCAGCGCGCTGACGTTGGCCCATCAAGCGTCGCGCAAAACCCGACAGCCAACCGATCCGCTAACTCACACCCATCGTTCGCATAATATATATTATGGAAAATAACGACATGTTGATGGCCAATTAACAGGCCGTTATGAACCCGATGCCAGTTGCGATTAACGCTCTCTAAACCTGATTGCTGACCCGCCGCACATCCACAGCCTCAACGCCAGAGCGTCGCGCATTGGCCAGCAGCCGTTCCTTCTTCTCAGCCGCCACACGCACCCGGACGCGAACTCCGCCGCTATCCAGCGTCTCGCGCGCGAGCACCTCGGCTTCTTCATAGAGCCAGTTGAGCAAGCGCCCACCCTCCGGCGGAATGTCAAGTTGCAGCTCAGCATCGCCGCTGCCAAGCCGCGCATCGATCGCACCGAGAAGAGCGTCGATGCCGTCGCCGGTGACAGCCGACACCAACACCGGCGGCCGCTCCGACGACCAGCGCGCCTGACTTTCGATTTCCTCACGCTTCGGCTGCTCCAGCAGATCGGTCTTGTTCCAGACCTCAATGATCGGCGCATCAACGGCCAGCGTATCGATGCCGAGATCACGCAGCACCGCTTCAACGTCCTGCGCCTGGCTCTCAGTCTCGTCATGCGAGATATCGCGCACATGCAAGATGAGATCGGCCTCGATCACTTCTTCCAGCGTGGCGCGGAATGCAGCGACCAGCATCGTTGGCAGATCGGAAATGAAACCGACCGTGTCGGAGAGGATGATGCGGCGGCCACTTTGCAGCCGCACCTCGCGCATCGTCGGATCGAGCGTGGCAAACAGCTGATGCTTGGCGAACACCGACGCGCCGGTGATGCGGTTGAACAACGTGGACTTGCCCGCGTTCGTATAGCCGACGATCGCCACGACCGGATACGGCACGCGCCGACGGCCCTGCCGGTGCAGGTCGCGCGTGCGCACGACAACTTCAAGCTCCTTGCGGATGGCCATGATCCGCTCATCGATCATGCGCCGGTCGAGTTCTATCTGCGCCTCACCGGGACCGCCAAGGAAGCCATAACCGCCGCGCTGGCGCTCAAGGTGGGTCCAGGTGCGAACAAGCCGGCTCTTCTGATACGACAGATGCGCAAGCTCGACCTGCAAGCGTCCCTCACGGGTGCGCGCACGGCGGCCGAAGATTTCAAGAATGAGCCCGGTGCGATCCAGCACCTTGGTTTTCCAGGCGCGCTCCAGGTTGCGCTGCTGGATCGGCGACACCGGATGATCGATGATCACCAGCCCGATTTCATCCGCCTCGATATGCGCGCCAAGGCTCTCGACCTTGCCGGATCCAAACAGCGTTGATGGCCTGGGACTGGATACCGGCACCAGCATGGCATCACGCACGTCGAGATCTATGGCCTCGGAAAGCCCACGGGCTTCCTCGAGGCGATCATGCGGCGAATGCAGCGGAGCAGTGCGACCGGCGCCGGTGGCGGCATCGGAAAGCGGGCGAGCGGAGCGTTTGAGGTCGGGCACAAGAACGAGGGCGCGCGTCGGAACCCGGCGCCGCTCGTTGTCCCCTGCCCTTTGCCCGGCCTTGTCGTTATTGTCGTCTATGTTAGCCGTCCGGGAAATTAGGCGTCGGTCTCGGTCTCCATCAGGTGGACCGGTTGACCGGGCATGATTGTTGATATCGCGTGCTTATATACGAGCTGCGAGTGGCCGTCGCGCCGCAACAGCACGCAGAAGTTATCGAACCAGCTCACGATCCCCTGCAGTTTGACGCCATTGATCAGAAATATGGTCAAGGGCGTTTTGTTTTTCCGCACATGATTGAGGAATGTGTCCTGAAGGTTCTGGACTCTTTCAGCGCCCATTTTTTATCCGCCTGTTCTAGGTCTACTGGGTTATATGCGGCCGCCTACGTTAGATTACCCCGGCCTTAATATAGTTACATTATTTCGCAGTGCAGTATAAAAGGTATAACAAGTTCGGCACCAAAAAGAAGCTGACTCACGTGCCTGAAATAGCGGCAAACTGGTGAAATTTATTGCGCAGACGCTGTGCAATTGGCCCAGGTCTGCCATCGCCGACAGTATTTCCGTCAATGCGAACAACTGGCATCACGGTCTGAGTCGCAGACGTGATGAACGCTTCGCGCGCCGCATAAGCTTCGCTCAACCGGAACGGGCGCTCAACAGGCACCATACCCTCTTCGTGCAACACGTCGAGTAGCGTTGTGCGCGTAACCCCCGGGAGAATCGCGGAGCTAAGCTGACGGGTGACCAGCGTGCCGTCCTCCGCCACGATCCAGGCGTTGCTGGAGGCGCCTTCGGTCACGAAGCCATCACCGTCGACGAACCATGCTTCCTTGGCGCCATCGGCGCGCGCGGCTTCCTTGGCCAGACACGCGGGCAGCAGCATCACCGTTTTGATATCGCACCGCTGCCAACGGATATCGGGCATCGATTTGATGGCGATGCCCTTCAGCGCATTGGCGGCCGGCACAGCGCGTGACATCGGGCGCGCCAGACAGACTACCGTCGGCAGCACATCGGGTCCCGGGAAATAGAAATCTCGCGGCGCGGCGCCGCGGCTGACTTGCAGATAAACCAGACCATCGCGCACGCGATTGCGCTTGATGACCTGGCGCATCACATGGGCCAGTGCCAGTTGCGACATCGGCTGCGGGATCTGCAGCTCATTCAACGAGCGTTCGAGACGGGCCATGTGGCGTGGCTCATCGATCAGTCGCCCGTCGATGACTTCGCACACCTCGTAGATGGCGTCGCCGAACTGGAACCCCCTGTCCTCGACATGCACCGCCGCCTCTCCGTAGGGAAGATACCGGCCGTTGACGTAGACAATGCGGGTCATTTGGGTGCTCGCTTGGATGCGATGTTTTTGTCGGGATGGAATCCCGACGCGAACGGCGCGCGGGCGTTCAGTTTCGTATCAGAATGCCACGGACAGCGGCACGTGCAAAAGCGCCGCTGGATTTATGAAGCTTCGATGACAAATCGCCCCTGTACCCTGCTCCGCTGTAACTCGTGACTATCGGGGCAATGAATAAATTGCCGCCGAATGATCAGATCGGCCGCGTATCCAGCCCGCGATGCTCCGACGAAACACCCAGCGCGCGCAGCTTGCGATGCAGTGCCGAGCGTTCCATGCCGACAAATTCGGCGGTGCGCGAAATGTTGCCGCCGAAACGGTTGATCTGCGCCAGCAGATACTCGCGCTCGAAGATTTCGCGCGCCTCGCGCAGCGGCAGGCTCATCAGATGCTCCGCGCCGCCATTGACCGGCAGCGGCACGTTCGAGCCGATTTCCTCCGGCAGCATCTCAGCGGTGATGATGGTTGCTGCATCGCCACCGGCCAAAATCATCAGGCGCTCGATGTTATTGCGCAGCTCGCGCACGTTGCCTGGCCAGTCGTGGGCCTGCAGCACGGCAATCGCATCCTCGCCAATCCGGCGCGGCGCCAGACCCGACGCACTCGCCAGCTGCGAAACGAAGAACTGGATCAGCTCGGGAATGTCCTCGCGCCGCTCGGCCAGACCGGGCACGCGCAGCGGCACCACGTTGAGGCGGTGATAGAGATCTTCGCGGAAACGGCCCTCGGCGATCTCACGCTCCAGATCGCGGCTGGTTGACGAAATGATGCGTACATCCACGGCCACCTTCTGGTTGCCGCCGATACGCAGAAACTTCTGCTCCACCAGCACCCGCAGAATTTTGCCCTGGGTCTCGACCGGCATGTCCGCCACTTCGTCGATATACAGCGTGCCACCGTGCGACTCTTCAAGAGCGCCGACCTTACGCGGACCACCGCCGGTGCGATCCTCAGTGCCGAACAGCTCCTCCTCGACCCGATCAGGCGCCATGGAGGCGGCGTTCAACACCACGAACGGCGCTTCGGCACGGGCGGATTTCATATGGATGACGCGCGCCGCCAGCTCCTTGCCTGCGCCGGAGGCACCGCGGATGAGAATGCGGCTGTTGGTCGGCGCCACGCGGTCGATGGCATTGCGGAGCTGATTGATGGCGGGCGACTTGCCAACCATGTCAGCGGAGAATGTCGAGCGTTCGCGCAGCTCCTTCACCTCACGCTTCAACTGCGAAGCTTCAAGCGCGCGCAGCGTGACGAGGATGAGGCGATCCGCCTTGAACGGTTTTTCGATGTAGTCGTAGGCACCGCGCTTGATAGCCGTGACCGCCGTTTCGATGTTGCCGTGGCCGGAGATAATGACCACCGGCAGATCGGGATAGGTGCGCTTGATATATGAGAGCACCTCAAGACCATCGAGCCGGCTGCCCTGCAGCCAGATATCGAGCACGACCAGATGCGGCCGCCGCTCCTCGATGGCCTTCAAAGCCTCGTCGCTGTCTCGCGCCAGACGCGCGCTATGCCCCTCGTCTTCGAGGATGCCGGCGACGAGATCGCGGATGTCAGCCTCGTCATCGACGATCAGGATGTCTGCAGCCATCAGTCAAAGCTCCTACGTCAAAAATCTGGCCTAGTGGGCCGCGGCCCGTGCGGCGGGCGTGATGGATTGTTCGGATTGCGTATCGGTGGCGCCCTGCCCTTCGGGCAACGGCAACGTGATGCGTACAAGCGCGCCCTGCGGGCGTCCGGGTGCGGGCGGCGCGTCTTCCATGGAAAGCGTGCCACCGTGCTGCTCGGTAATCTTCTGCACCATGGCGAGCCCGAGCCCGGTGCCTTTGTGTCCCTTGGTCGTCACGTAGGGCTCGATCAGGCGCCCGCGGTTCTGCTTCGGCAGGCCGGTGCCATTGTCGATCACCTCGATGGTGACGCGATCAGGCAGCACGCTGAGGATGGTTTCAACGCGGCCCTTCCATTCGGGATCTTCCTTGAGTGCCGTCTCGCGCTGTGAATCCACCGCCTCGCTGGCGTTCTTCACCAGGTTCGTGACCGCACGTGTGATCAGCCGCCGATCGATCGACATGTGCAGCGGCTTTTCCGGCAGCACCAGCACATACTCGATGTCGCGATGCGCCTCGCGGAACAGCACGACCGGCTCCTGCACCGACTGGCGCATATCGCTGGACGCCATTTCGGGCTTCGGCATGCGGGCGAATTCGGCGAACTCATCAACCATAGTCTTGAGGTCGGCGACCTGCCGTTCGATCGTCATCGTCAGACGATCGAAGGTTTCGCGATCATTCTCGATGGTCTTGGAATATTTGCGGCGCAGCCGCTCGGCCGCGAGTTGTATCGGCGTGAGCGGATTCTTGATTTCGTGCGCGATGCGCCGCGCAACATCGGCCCAGGCGGCGGTGCGCTGCGCCACCACAAGGTCGGTAACATCGTCAAACGTGACCACCGATCCGACATCGCCATCGCTGGCGCGCTCGCGCGTGACCATCACCGCAAAGGTGCGCTCATCGCCGTCGACCATGTGGCGAACTTCTTCCTGCGAGCGCTGCCGCAGCGTGTCCTGCTTGTCGAGGATTTCACCGAACACCGGCAAGGCGTCGCGCAGTTTCTGCCCCACCAGCTCGGAGCCGTCGCCCGCGCCCAGCAACTCGCACGCCGCACGGCTGACCAGCGTAATGCGATCCTGACTGTCGAGACCGATGACGCCCGCAGATACGCCTGAAAGCACCGCCTCCATGAAGTGACGGCGCTCCACCAACTGCTCGTTGGCGGTGACCAGCGCATCGCGTTGTGTTTTCAACTCACGCGTCATGGTGTTGAAGGTCTGCGACAGGCGTCGCAGATCGCCCTCGCCGCGCTTCTCCGGTAGCTCCACATTGAGGTTGCCGGTCGAAACCTCCTGCGCAGCGCCGATCAGGCGTCTGATGGGGGCAACAAACCGGCCCGCGAACCACAGGCCGGCCCATATCGCCGCCAGCATCGCCGTCATCGAAATCGTCAGATACATCAACCCGTGGGCGATCTTCAGTCCGCCGCGCGCCTTGCGCAGTCGATTGAACTGATCGGCATTCTGCGCGGTCAGCTTCAGATGTTCGATGACCTGCGGATTCACGCCCCGCATCACGTAGAGATAGTTGCCGGGATAGCGCTCCAGCCGCGTGACGGCGCCAACGCGATAGCTGCGCGCGCTCGGCATCAGCAGCGCCACCTGCCCTTCATAGGCCTGCTCCATCGCGCTTTGCGGTGGGCTGACATACGGCAAGCGGCTGTCGACGGCCGTCTCAACCACGGGCCGGCCATTACCATCGATGATGTAAGCCGCCGGCAGATCGCGCAAACCGGCCTGCACCATCACCAGCCGCTGCAGCCGCACGGGATCGCCCGCGACCGAAGCGGCCGCCATATCCAGATCTCGCGCCATGTTGACGATGTCGGTGCGGATCACCTGACCGTGCTCGTCCAGATAGGCGTTGGCCACATCGGCCGAACTCGCCACGATGGCGCGCGTGCTGGAGGCGAACCAGCCATCCAGCGAACGCGAGAAGGTGATCGTTGCGCCCAGCGCCAGCAACAGCGTCGGCAGCGCGGCGATGACTGAGAACAGCGCCACGATGCGGATGTGCAGGCGCGCACCGGGTATGCGCCGCTTCCAAGCTTTTGCCAGCCCCGCCACCTGCCAGGTCAGCAGCCCGATCATCAAAATGATCAGCAGGACGTTGATCGCCAGCACGACCAGCACAACGTCGTTGCGCGGCCTGATCGGCGTCAGATCGGTGAGGATGAGATAGGTTGCGAGCGCGGACACGAGCGACAGCAGAACGATGCTGAACCCGATCCAAAAGGCACGGTTTCCCGGATTGAGAGACGATGGTCCCTCTTCCAGACTCTGGCCTCGCTGTGACGCAACCTCTGCGGCCGACATCAGCGTGCTTTCATGTGAACGGCCCGGGGGAGAGCCTGTTGCATTTATCCGTCGCGGAAACAGCCACCGGATGCGAGACCACAGGGAAACAACAGACTGTGACATTTTCGCGACGTGGCGAATAGGTAACGCCAGGCGTGCGAGAACGCAAGGCGAAGGGGCCATTCCGCCTTAATATTCAAGGGGACACGGATGATCCGGGGGTGGTGTCGCCCGATTTAGCTCTGCGGATGGCGGAAAATCGGGATGTCCAGCGCCCGGATGCGAGACCGCAGCGTGTTCCGATTGAGCCCAAGCAGTTCCGCGGCGCGGATCTGGTTGCCGCGGGTTGCGGCCAGCGCCGCCGTCAGCAGCGGCAGTTCGACCTGCCGGATGATTCGGTCGTAGAGACCGGGCGGCGGCAGATCCTTGCCGAAGCCGGCGAAGTAGCGGTTGAGGTAGCGCTCCACCTGCTCGGACAAATCCTTCGGGTCGGCCTCGTCGCGTGCGGAGGGCTTGGCCGCCAGCGCTTCTGCCAGCTCGGTTTCAATGATCTGCCGGGTGAGCGTGTCCTGCGGATAGAGCGCTGCCAGCCGCCGAACGAAGTTTTCCAGCTCGCGGACGTTGCCCGGCCACGGGTGCGCCTTCAGGCGGTCGATTGCAGCGGTTTCGATCGACTTCTGGCCTAGCCCCTCGCGGGCCGCCTGACGCAGGAAGTGACGCACAAGGTCGCCCACATCTTCCATGCGTTCGCGCAGCGGCGGGATGCGGATGGGCACGACATTGAGGCGGTAATAGAGATCCTCACGGAACAGACCCTGCGTGATCTGCGCTTTCAGATCGCGGTGGGTGGCGGCGATGATGCGCACGTTGGTCTTGATCGGCGTGCGGCCGCCAACAGTTGTATACTCGCCTTCCTGCAGCACGCGCAGCAAACGCGTCTGCGCCTCAAGCGGCATGTCGCCGATCTCGTCGAGGAACAGCGTGCCACCCTCGGCCTGCTCGAAGCGGCCCTGAGTGCGGGTCTGCGCACCGGTGAACGCGCCCTTCTCGTGGCCGAACAGTTCGCTCTCGATCAGCTCGCGCGGGATAGCCGCCATGTTGATCGGCACGAACGGCCCCTGACGGCGACGGCCATGGTCGTGCAGCACGCGCGCGACCAGTTCCTTGCCGGTGCCGCTCTCGCCGTTGATCATCACGGTCAGGTCGGTCTGCGTCAGCCGCGCCAGCACGCGGTAGATTTCCTGCATCGCCGGCGAGCGCCCGATCAGCGGCAGCTCTTCGGTGTCCATGTCAGGGGAGGAACGCTGCAGCGGCCGACCCGGCTGGGTCAGAGCGCGACCGACAACCGCAACCACCTCGTTGAGGTCAAACGGCTTGGGCAGATATTCGTAGGCGCCTTTTTCCGCCGCGGTCAGCGCCGTCATCAGCGTGTTCTGCGCGCTCATCACAATGATCGGCAGATCGGGGCGCATCTTCTTGATGCGTGGAATGAGATCGAACGCGTTTTCGTCCGGCATCACCACATCGGTGAGCACAACGTCACCTTCGCCTTGCGACACCCAGCGCCACAGCGTTGTCGCGTTGCTGGTTGCGCGAGGCGCATAGCCCGCACGCGCCAACGCCTGATTCAACACCGTGCGTATTGCGGTGTCATCGTCGGCTATGAGAACGGTCCCGCGGGCCATGGATTACCTCTCACTTGGGTGTGTCGCCGGAACGATCGCGCGCCTGCATCGGCAGCAGCACGCGGAAGATGGTGCGGTTCGGCTCGTTGTCGAGCTCGATCACACCGCCGTGGTCGTTGATGATCTTCGCAACCAGTGCCAGACCCAGTCCGGTTCCGTTGAGTTTGGTGGTCACGAACGGATCGAACAGATGTTCCTTGATGTCGTCAGGCACGCCGCCGCCGTTATCTTCGATCTGGATCATCAGCGGCAGACTAATGCGCATATCGGAGCCGGGCACAGAAAGGCGCACGCCAGGACGGAACGACGTCTGGATGATGATGCGGCCCTGGGTGCGGTTGTCGCCAATCGCTTCAACCGCATTCTTCACCAGGTTGAGCATCGCCTGCACGAGCTTGTCGCGGTTGCCGGGAACGGGCGGCAGCGAAGGATCGTAATCGGCCACAAAGCGAACGCCGCGACCGAAGCCGGATTCGCACAGCCTGCGGACGTGATCGAGAACGTCATGGATGTTCACCGGGTCCTTGGCGAGCGGGCGTTCGTCGCCGAACACCTCCATGCGATCGACCAGGTTGCGGATGCGATCCGTTTCCGAGCAGATGAGCTGTGACAGCGCGCGATCTTCATCGCTCAGCCCTTGCTCAAGCAACTGGGCGGCACCACGAATGCCGGAAAGGGGGTTCTTGATTTCATGTGCCAGCACCGATGCCAGCCCGGAAACCGAACGGGCCGCTGCACGGTGCGTCAGCTGCCGTTCAATCATCTGTGCCATGTTGCGTTGCTGGAACATCAGCACGACGTAGCCGGGGCTCTCCGGCATCGGGCCGCCATACACGTCCACTAGCTTCGGGATCTGAAATTTCGGGCTGGCAACCTCGACGCCATACTCATTCAGCGTGACGCCCGACGTGCGCACCTGATCCACCAACTGCAGCAGCGGACAACCGAACGCCACCACTTCGTCCAGCTTCGCGCGCTTCAGCAACGCAACGCCAATCGACAGAAATGCTTCGGCGGCGGCATTGGCGAACACAATGCGATTGTCGTCCGCCAGCACAAGGATGGGATGCGGCAGTGCGCTGAGCAGCAGATCGTGCTCAATCGGGCGGCGGGTATTCACGTTGGCGGCAACGCGCGTCGCCGCAGTCGTGGCACGTCGGCTCATGCTGCAGCCTCCTGCGCGCTGGCGTAGAAGTCAGCAAGCCCGCTCAAAATCTGCGACGGGTTTTCTTCCGTGCATAGCTTGCGTCGCCACGCCTTCACCTGCTCGGGCGAGCTTCCGCTCTGTTCCAGATACCAACCGATGTGCTTGCGGGCGTTGCGCAGTCCAAGGTCGGCGCCGTAATGGCTCAGCATCGCTTCGACGTGCTCGCGCGCGATTGCTGATTGCTCGGCCAGCGATGGCGCCGATTGCGATTGCTGCGAACCGTCATCGAGAAACGCCGCAACACGGCCCGGCAACCACGGCGCACCATAAGCGCCGCGCCCGATCATTACGCCGTCGGCACCTGATGCTTCGAGCGCCTGCGCTGCATCGCCGGCACTGGTGATGTCGCCATTGACGATGACCGGAACAGATACAGCCTCGCTCACTTCGCGGACCGCGTGCCAGTTGGCCTCGCCTTTGAAAAACTGATTGCGCGTGCGGCCGTGCACCGTGATCATCCGCACGCCTGCTTCAACCGCGCGCTTTGCAAGCGCGGGTGCGTTGCGTGTCTTCTCACACCAGCCAAGACGCATCTTCAGCGTAACGGGAACGCGCACCGCGCCGACAACAGCTTCGATCAGCGACAGCGCGTGATCGAGGTCGCGCATCAGGGCGCTGCCGGAAAGTTTGCCGGTCACTTCACGCGCCGGGCAGCCCATATTGATGTCGATGATGTCGGCGCCGAGATCCTCGACGACGCGCGCGCCCTCGGCCATCCAGTTTGCCTCGCGGCCGACAAGTTGTATCGAACGCAGCGCGATGTCGGAGCCTTCGGCGCGGCGCAGCACATCGGCGCGCTGGCGCACGACTTCCTCGCTTGCAACCATCTCCGATACGACCAGCCCCGCGCCTAACTTATTGGCCAGCCTGCGAAAAGGCAGGTCAGTGACCCCGGACATGGGTGCCAGCACAACCCGGTTTGCCGTGCGGACATCGCCGATGGCGAGAACCTTGGCGTCCGGCTTCGTGTCGGCGTCCTGCATGCTCATGAATTGGGCATTCATTTGTTTTGCTGTTGATTTGGGCACGATATGCGGCTGCTGCGCTGTGTGCAAGCGCGAAAAACGCACATGCAGGCGCGCCCGGCCGCGGTTTTATGGCTAATCGGGCGTGGTACAACGCGCCCAGAGGCGGCAGCACGGGCAATTGGCAAGATGAAAGGCAACGTCAGTTTTGCCTGTTTTTCAGCCTCGTTTAGAGCCTGACGTTTATCCGGGCAGCCAGTTAACCAATCCAACGCGATTTGCCCTCGCCCGGGGATATGGCTAAGGAGGGCGCGCAACGAGGCGGCGGGTGCGACAATGACAACAACGGCGGTAGTGGTCGTGGCGGCGGGCCGGGGGACGCGGGTCGAAGCCAGCACCGGCGGCAGCGCAAGCGCGCGCCCGAAGCAGTATCGCCTGCTGGCTGGCCGCCCGGTGCTGAGCCATTCGCTGGCGGTGCTGTCGCGCCATCCCGCAATTACAGCGGTGGTGGTGGTGCGCCACCCCGATGACCATGCGCTCTATGAGGAAGCTGCGGCACCCTACGCCGGCAAGTTGGTGGCGCCCGTCGCTGGTGGCGCAACGCGACAGGCGTCGGTGCTGGCGGGCCTTGAGGCGCTGAGCGCCCTGCCCGGTGGCGCCCCCGACCGCGTGCTGATCCACGATGCCGCCCGTCCGCTTCTCTCGGCCGCGCTGATCGATGACCTGATCGCGGCGCTGGATGCTTCGCCCGGTGCGATCGCCGCCGAACCGGTGGCCGACACGCTCAAGCGCGCCGACGCCAATGGGCGCATCGCGGCGACGGTTGATCGCTCAGCGTTGTGGCGCGCGCAGACACCGCAAGGCTTCCATTTCGACGCAATCCGCGACGCCCACCGCAAGGCGGCCGATGCGAACCGCCATGACTTCACCGACGACGCTGCGCTGGCCGAGTGGATCGGACTGCCGGTGCAGCTTGTCGCCTCCTCCGGAACCAACATGAAGCTGACAACCGCCGCCGACATGGATCTTGCCGAACGCATTCTCGGCTCCGCCAATTCCAGCGCCGCTACCGCGTGGGAAACGCGCGTTGGATCGGGCTTCGATGTGCACAGGGTGGCTGAGGGCGATCATGTCTGGTTATGCGGCGTGAAAATCCCGCACACCCATCGCCTCGATGGACATTCCGATGCCGATGTCGGGTTGCATGCGCTAACCGACGCGCTGCTCGGCGCGATTGGCGACGGTGACATCGGCTACCACTTCCCGCCCAGCGATGAGCAGTGGCGCGGCGCGGCGTCGCGTATTTTTCTGGCGCATGCCGTCGATCTGGTGCGCCGCCGCGGCGGACGCATCACAAACGTGGACGTGACGCTGCTGTGCGAGGCGCCGAAGGTTGGCCCGCATCGCCCGGCGATGAGCGCCACAATCGCGGAAATACTGGGCATTGGCGCCGATCGCGTGGGCATCAAGGCGACAACGATGGAGCGCCTTGGCTTCATCGGCCGCGGCGAAGGAATTGCCGCCATGGCGAGCGCTACGGTGCAGCTACCAACGGCGGCGAGCTGACGCGCCATAAAAATGCCTTTGGTCATTTGACCCCTGCGACAGAATCGCGGCATCAACACCTCAAGGTGGTTGTATGACCACGAACTCGGGGGCCGACATGAACGTGATGACCAACACGCTGGAACGCAAGCCGGTCGAAACCGCCAGCATTGCCGACATCGCCGAGACCACTGCGAACGCATGTCTTGCGACGCGGGTGCGTCAGCTTTCTCGCATCGTGACGCGCGTCTACGACGACGCAATGCGTCCGCTGGGGATCACTGCAAGCCAGTACACTCTGCTGGCGCAGCTTGCCGCGCGTGATGCCATCACGGCGGTGGAGATCGGACACGAACTCGATATCGAGAAGTCGACGCTGTCTCGTAACCTCAAGCGCCTTCTGGCGCTGGGCCACATCAACATGGATCCGCCCGCCGGACGCCGTGGTCGTGGTCTGCACCTGACGCCGAAAGGCCAGGCAGTGCTGAAGGAAGCATTCCCCATCTGGCAGGACGCACAAAAGCGCGCCTACTCGGTGATGGGTGCTGAGAGCCGCAACGTGCTCGATAATCTTCTGGATCAGGCCGAGAAGCTTGCGCCCGTGTGAGCGCAATCGCAGGCACTTGACTGATCGTTGCGAAATCGACGGGCGGCGCCACTGGTGTCGCCCGTTTTTCGTGCTGGTGTTAGCCTGCATCGATGCAGCATTGCGGGAACGCAGACCGTCAGCGCATCATTGTGCCGGTACATTGCCGGTTTCACTGTGAGGTCACCCATGGGTTCGCTGTTTCCGTCCGATCTTTATGAGACCGCGCGCGCCATGCTTGCGGCCTATGAAAAGCGCGGCCTGCGCATCGTTACGGCGGAGAGTTGCACCGGCGGCCTGATTGCCGGATTGCTGACGGAAGTGCCCGGCAGTTCCGCGGCTGTCGAGCGCGGCTATGTCACCTACTCGAATGTTGCCAAGAGCGACGTGCTGGGCGTGCCGGAAGAGATGCTGGAGCGCGTCGGCGCGGTGAGCGAGGAAGTTGCGCGCGCGATGGCGGAAGGCGCGCTGAATCACTCCCGCGCGCATGTTGCAGTTTCCGTCACCGGCATTGCCGGACCGGACGGCGGCTCGGCCGACAAACCGGTGGGCCTCGTTTATTTTGGTCTGGCAGTGCGCGACCAGCCGACGAGAACGCGCGAATGCCGGTTCGGCAATCCGGGGCGACAGGAGGTGCGGATTGCCAGTGTGCGCACGGCTGTCGAGTTGCTGAGCGAAGCGTTGCAGGACAGCGACTGACACGCAGGCGCACGCGACATGCCCGTGAGGCATGAACAGTAGTGGTTCATCGACTCGTCGATGTCAGCGATGTTTCGATCCACGCGCCCGCGAGGGCGCGACTGGGCTTACGGCCACGCGCTCGCCGTAGACGCCGGTTTCCATCCACGCGCCTGTCAGGGCGCGCCTGAGTCAGTGGCCGGGTGCGCAGATAACAGGGGTGTTTCAACCCGCACGCCCGCGAGGGCGCGACGCCAGCCCATGAGTTCTGCGCCCGTGAGAAAACGTTTCGATCCACGCGCCCGTTGGGGCGCGACCGCGTTGCGTTCCTGTCGCGCCGCCAGCGCATCGTTTCCATCCGCACGCCCGTGAGGGCGCGACAGACGCAGCAGACGAGATCGACCGTCTCACACGTGTTTCAATCCGCACGCCCGCGAGGGCGCGACACGCAGGCAGCTGTCGGCGCGTTGATCTCACGCATGTTTCGATCCACGCGCCCGTGAGGCGCGACTCCAGGCGATGCACGCGTTGACGCGATCATCGTCGTTTCGATCCGCACGCCCGTGAGGGCGCGACACGGCAGCATCGTCCCGCGTTGGCCGGCAGAGAGTTTCGATCCACGCGCCCTGAGGGCGCGACATCCCGCAACCTGCTGACGGGACTATCCGGCGGCGTGTTTCGATCCGCATGCCCGTGAGGGCGCGACAACGATAGCTAGTCCGACCGACACCGCTGGCATTCAGTTTCGATCCGCACGCCCGCGAGGGCGCGACGCGTCCTCGGCATCGGTGTTCGCCACCATCATAGTGTTTGGCGTGGCGGGATAAAGCGTGCGTGCCCGCGCCTCGAACGCATCGGTATATTTGCGCACCGCCTTATCGAACACCGCCCCCATCAGCAGCGACAGCATTTTGGATGCGAACGCGTAGTCGATGAAGAAGTGCACTTCGCAGCCGCCCGGAACATCGCGAAACCGCCAGCGATTGGTGAGACGCTGAAACGGGCCGTCGATCTTGACGACATCGATCTCGCGCGCGTCGGGGCGCAGCGTCACGCGGCTGGTAAACTTCTCGCTGATCTTTTGATAGCCCACCGCCATGATCGCGGTGATGACCTGCTCGGCACCGTTGTCCTGCCGCGCAGTTATCTCCAGCCGTTCGCACAGCGGCACGAACAGCGGATAGTGCTGCACGTCGGCGACGACAGCGAACATCTGATCGGCCGTGAACGGCATGCGCCGGGTGGTCTCGAACGTGGGCAAGAGAGGTCAGCTCCTTGAACTTAACTTCGCCGCCGCTTCAAAGGCGTGCCGTTGCTGCCCGGCGCGCCGCCTGCAACTTCGCGAAATCATCGCCCGCATGATACGACGAGCGCGTGAACGGGCTGGACGCCACCAGCGCAAATCCCTTGGCCATGCCGATCTGGCGCAACGACTGGAATTCAGCCGGCGGCACGAAGCGCACGACCGGTGCGTGGCGCGGACTGGGTTGCAGATACTGACCGATTGTCAGGAAGTCTACCCCGGCCGAGCGCATGTCATCCATGACCTGCATGATTTCTTCGCGCGTTTCGCCCAGCCCAACCATGATGCCGGACTTGGTGAAGACGTTGGGATCGATCTCCTTGGCCCGCTGCAGCAGCCGCAGCGAATGGAAATAACGCGCGCCGGGCCGTATCGAAAGATACAGACGCGGCACCGTCTCAAGGTTGTGATTGAAGACATCCGGTGCTGAGGCCAGCACGGTCTCCAGCGCACGATCCTTGCGCAGAAAATCCGGCGTCAGAATTTCAACGGTGGTTTGTGGTGAAGACACGCGCAGCGCCGAGATGACCCTGGCGAAATGCGCCGCGCCGCCATCGGCAAGGTCGTCGCGATCAACCGAGGTGATGACAATGTGGGTGAGGCCGAGATCCCCTGCCGCCTTCGCCACCCGCTCCGGTTCGAGCGGATCGAGCGGGCGCGGCATGCCGGTGCGCACGTTGCAGAAGGCGCAGGCGCGCGTGCAGGTGTCGCCCAGGATCATGAAGGTGGCGTGGCGCTTGGACCAGCATTCGCCGATGTTGGGACAGCCCGCCTCCTCGCACACGGTGGTGAGGCCATGGCGGCGCACGATATCGACGGTTTCGGCGTGGGCCCCCGGCCCCGGTGCGCGCACACGAATCCAGTCCGGCTTCGGAAGGCGCGCTCGCACCACACCGCCGCTGTCGGCGCTGGGCCGCGCGGGTGACATCTGCTCCGTGTTGGCGGTGGCGCTCAATGGACGATGCTCCGGCCTCAATCAACCCATGTTAGATTGGCACGGCGGCGATGCAAACCAACCCTCGATGCCTCAGCGGCCGATGATACGGGCCAGAACGATGATGAGAAGAGCGCCGATAGTCGATATCGCGATGAGATGCAGCCACGGGCTGTCGGTGAAATAGGGCAGGTTGAGCCATCCGGCCTGCACCAGTGCGCCGCCCACGAACGAACCCAGGATGCCGACGAATACATCGCGGATGATGCCGCCACGGCCGCCAAGCAGCAACGAGGCGATGAAGCCAGCGACAAAGCCGTTCAGCACCATCATGATCCATGGCGCATAGGCTGCGTATTGATCCATCACCTGTTCCCTCGCCCGTGCGTTGGGCCGTTGCTGATGCCGTAGCACTCAGGCCAGTCTAGAGCACAATCGTCCAGAGCGATCATGGGCCTTTTGGTGGTGCCGATGATTCACGCTTCGGACTGATAAGGTCCGAAACGATCATGGTCTAGGCAATAAGCCGCGCCAGCAGCACCACGATGACGGCACCGGCCGTGGCTGTCACGACCTCGGACAGAAACCGATTGTCGATGCCGAGATTGATTTTCAACGCATCGAACAGATAGCCGCCAACAAACGCGCCGACGATGCCGGTGATGAGATAGCGCAGGATGCCGCCGCCGCCACCCAGCAGAATGGAGGCGAGAAAGCCGGCGATGATGCCGACGATGGCAAAGACGATCAGCGCTCGTGTGTCGACGTTCATGTGTTTCTCCCTATTCCGGTTCGGCGGCGCAGGTGGTTGCGGACGGTGCCTCTACTTTTCCGGTGCTGGTCGGCCCGATGCAGGCCGCGATGGCGGAAGATGCAGCGCATGGCCATAGGCGTCCAGCACGCTCTCGCCCATCATCTCCGAAAGGGTCGGATGCGGGAAGACGGTGCGCATCAGATCTTCTTCGGTGGCTTCGAGCTGCATGGCAATGACGAAACCCTGGATGAGTTCCGTCACTTCATCGCCAACCATGTGCGCGCCGATAAGTTCTCCGGTTTCAGCATCGAAGATGGTTTTGACCAACCCCTCGCGGGCGCCCATTGCCAGCGCCTTGCCGTTGGCCCTAAACGGAAAGCGGCCGATCTTCAGCTTGCGGCCTGACGCTTGCGCTTTGGCCTCAGACATCCCGACGGATGCGATCTGCGGATGGCTGTAGGTGCAGCCGGGAATGCGCGCGCGGTCGAGCGGCTCGACCTTCAGCCCAGCGATTGCCTCGACGCAGATGACGCCTTCGTGCTCGGCCTTGTGGGCCAGCATAGGAGCGCCGGCGACGTCGCCGATGGCGTAGACGCCTTCGACATCGGTGCGGCTCAACGCGTCGGTGACGATGTGGCCGCGCTCCAGCTTTACGCCCAGCGCTTCAAGGCCCAGCCCTTCGACATTGCCGACAACACCGACGGCGGAGATAAGGCGGTCGGCGGTGATGTCCTCACGCTTGCCGTCACCGTGTTCGATGGTGGCGGTGATAGCGTCCTTGCCCTTGGCAACGGCTGCAACCTTCGCGCCAGTGATGATGCGGATGCCGGCCTTCTCGAACGCCTTGCGGGCGATTGCGGCGATCTCGGCATCCTCGGCGGGCAGGATCTGATCCAGCACCTCGACCACCGTCACGTCGCAGCCCAGCGCGCGATAGAACGATGCGAACTCGATGCCGATAGCACCCGATCCGGCGATCAGCAGCGAGCGCGGCACCTCGCGCGGCAGCATGGCCTCGAAGTAGCTCCAGATGCGGTCGCCATCCGGCTCCAGCCCCGGCAGCGCGCGCGGGCGGGCGCCGGTGGCGATGATGATGTTGCGAGCCTTGTAGGTGCCGGCGCCGAGCACGTCCTTGGGTGGCGGCGTTTCCGGCCGCCCCGTGGCGCTGGGGGGCGAAACTTCGATGCGGCCTGAGCCCAGCAGTTTGGCGTTGCCCCAGATGACATCGACGCCGTTCTTTTTCAGCAGAAAGCCGACGCCGGTATTCAACTCGCGCGAGACCTGACGCGACCGCTCAACCATGGCGGCGATGTCGATGCGCGGCTTGGCGTCGATGACGATGCCGAAAGCCTCAGCCTCGCGCACATCATGCAGGATGCCAGCGGAGCGGAGCAACGCCTTGGTGGGAATGCAGCCCCAGTTGAGGCAGATGCCGCCCAGGTGTGCCCGTTCTATGACAGCGGTGCGAAGGCCAAGCTGCGCAGCGCGGATGGCAGCCACATAGCCGCCGGGACCGGCCCCGATGACGATGACGTCATAGGTTGCGCCATCACCCGCTGCCTTATGCTCAGTGCTGCTCTGGCTGCTGCTGGCCATGGGGCGGGCGCCTTTCGCTATGTCGTCGAGCTACGGTACCGCAGTGTATGGCCACGGTCCGTTGCTGAAAACATTACGCCGCCGTGGGCAAGCCATGTGCGCGAGACAAACCGGCCGCGCGTGTCATCAAACGTGGCAGCGCGCGCCGAGGTATTTGTTGAGCAGACGGTTGTAGAGATCCGCCTTGTCTTTCTGGGCGCCAGACAGCTTCTGACCCGAGCTCTGACGCTCAACGAGGGCAGGCACGCCCTCCTTATCCAGCCGATTGAGATCGGCCCGGACGGACTGGCACGTATCGCCACCGCTCAATGCTTGAGGCCCTGGGTCTCCACCGGTTCCGGTATTACCCGCACAACCGGCCAGAACAACAAAGAGAATGCCCGCAGAGGCTCTCTTACAGGACCGCGCGCGCCGACCGTTACCTGACACCATGCCCTCCATCCCAAGGTTGGGAAGCTTCGGCGTTTTCACCACAGCCCAAACCCGCGTGCAAGCCCCCTGATTGCTGCCAGCATAAACAACCGTTGCGCCGTCTGCCATGCGACAGGACCGGCGCCCGGAAGTTAATCAGATGCAAATCATTACGGCGTTGAAGCAGCGGCGCTTTCACCCGGAACCTGTGTCCCGGTAGCCGCAGCCGTGCGCGCTGGCGATGCATCCGCCGATGCACTCTTGTCAGCTTGTGCATCCGACTTCTGCGTCGGCAGCGGCGGCGTTGCAGCGGCCTTTGTCGTGGCAGCCGCATCGGCCTTGGGCTCGATCTCCGCTACGTTGCGCGGCGGATAGCTGGAGCACTTAGCCTGGAATTCGGTATTGGCCTTGTTGAGTTCGTCGGCCTTGGCGAGGTCGCCGGACTTCAATTTGTATTTCTTGGCCGCCGCCTTGGAGACCTTCTCAGAGATGCCTTCGCTGTTCAGCGCCTCGATCTGGGAGGTCAGCGTAAGACAGAGGGCTTCTTTCGAGCGCGCCTCGGCCTGCTTGGTCTCATTGGCGGGGTTGATTGATCCGGTTGTGAAGCCGGAACCTAGGCTGCCGTCAGCGCAGCCAGATAGAAGACAGGCGAGCGCCGTCGCGACTAGGGCAGTTGAGCGCGCCATCATTTTGGGTTCACTCCAAAGGCTAGAGCCATCACCAAGGTACGCCCACACTGGTTTTTCGCTTCTAGTCCTCGCCTCGTACAGCGGCAAGCAACTGCCTTATTCTTATCGCGAATGACCGTTCACGGAATGGTCTTAGCTGGGGAAAGTCGCCAATGCGTGCTCTGGCGGCCACAGGTTGTAGCGCCCGCGATGGTGTCATCGGCGATCTGTGGCGTGTGTTTTGGCCGACTCACCCTAGCCGCCCGTCATGATTAGGACTGGCGTGGATCCCGACCGTCGGCGGGATGACGTGCAGAGGCGAATAGCCGGCTGTGCTCCGCAACGGCGCTGCGGACAGGTGATGGCACGGCGATAGTGCTGGCAGTGGCGCTAGACCAGCATGCGCACCGGGTCTTCCACGAAGGCCTTGAATGCCCGCAGCAGCTCCGCCCCGATTGCTCCATCGACGGCGCGATGATCGCACGACAGCGTGACATCCATCACCGTCGCCACTTCAACCGAATCACCCACGACGACCGGACGGCGATCGGCAGCACCCACCGCCAGGATGGTGGCGTGGGGTGGGTTGATGACGGCATCGAAGTTCTTGATGCCATACATGCCAAGGTTTGAGATCGACGTGGTGCCGCCCTGATATTCATGCGGCGCCAGCCGGCGCTTGCGCGCCCGCTCCGCCAGATCACGCATCTCGTTGGAGATCTCGGACAGCGACTTCATCTCGGCATGGCGGATGACGGGCGTGAACAGACCGCCCTCAACGGCGACGGCCACGCCGATGTCAGAATACTTGTGGCGCAGCATGCCCTCCTCCGTCCACGTGACGTTGGCATCGGGCACATGCTGCAGCGCGAGCGCCAGCGCCTTGATGAGGAAGTCGTTCACCGACAGCTTGTAGGCGCGCGGCCCTTCCGGCGGCGAGGATGCATTCATGCGCTCGCGGGCACGCATCAGTTCGTCGATGCGGCAGTCGATGGAAAGATAGAAATGCGGGATGGTGCGCTTGGCAAGCGTCAGCCGCTCGGCGATCACGCGCCGCATCTTGTCGTGCGGCTGGACTTCGTAGCTGCCCTTGTCATACAGCGCGAGCACGCTTTCATCGGGCATGCCCGATGGCGATGGCGGCTGTGGTTTCAGCTCTGCGGCCGTTGCGGATGGCGTCATCGCGCGGCTGGCAGTTGTATCAGGCGCCTGCTGTGCGGCCTGCGACTGCGATGCAGATGTCTGCGCCCCGCCCGCAAGCGCCTTCTCGATGTCGCGCTTGATGATGCGACCATGCGGCCCTGAACCGGCGATGGCATCCAGCGACAACGCGGCATCCTTGGCCAGCCGGCGCGCGAGCGGAGAAATTCTGCGGCGCGGTGCAGCGCTGTCGTTCGTTGTCGTGTTCGCAGCAGCGCCCATTGGCTTCTCCCTGCATGCGCCCTGCGCGCGTTAAAGATAAAGCACCGACTTGACCGCGGCGACCACCTGCTCCGCCGTCGGCAGCGCAAGCTTTTCAAGGTTGGCTGCATACGGCATCGGCACATCGGCACCGGACACCTTCGCCGGCGGCGCGTCGAGATCATCAAACGCCTGCATCGCAACCTGCGCGCAGATCTCCGATCCGATCGAACACACCGGCCAGGCTTCCTCGACCGTGACGATGCGATTGGTTTTGCGCACCGAGGCCAGCACCGTTTCCATATCGAGCGGGCGCAGCGTGCGCAGGTCGATGACCTCCACGTCGATGCCGTCCTTGGCCAGCATGTCGGCGGCGGCGAGCGCGTAAGTCATGCCACGTGCGAACGAGACGACGGTTGCATCCTTGCCGGCGCGGGCGATGCGCGCCTTGCCGATGGGCAGCACGAAGTCATCGCCCTTCGGCACATCGCCATGGGTGCCGTAGAGCATTTCGTTTTCAAGGAACACAATCGGATTGGGATCGCGGATGGCCGCTTTCAGCAGCCCCTTCGCATCGGCGGGCGTTGATGGCGCGATGACCTTGAGGCCGGGCACATGCGCATACCACGCCGAAAAGCACTGGCTGTGCTGGGCCGCAACACGGGCCGCCGCGCCATTGGGGCCGCGGAACACAATCGGTGAGCGCACCGTGCCACCCGACATGTAATGCGTCTTGGCGGCTGAATTGATGATGTGGTCAATCGCCTGCATGGCGAAGTTCCACGTCATGAATTCGACAATGGGTTTGAGGCCGGTGAACGCCGCGCCGACGCCGACGCCGGTGAAGCCATATTCAGTGATCGGCGTATCGATCACCCGGCGTTCGCCAAACTCTTCCAGCAGGCCCTGACTGATCTTGTAGGCGCCCTGATACTGGCCGACTTCCTCGCCCATCAGAAACACATCCGGGTCGCGGCGCATTTCCTCGGCCATGGCATCGCGCAGCGCTTCGCGCATCGTCTGCGAAACCATTTCAGTGCCGGGCGCGATTTCGGACGCATTCTGCGGCTCTGGGGCATGGGTCGCAGGGGCTTCGTCACGCGCAGGCGCTGTATTCTGCTGTGGCGCCTCCGTCGATGCGGATTGCTCTGGCTTTGACTGTGGTGGTTCCTGCGGCTGCTGTACGGACGGCGCGGCTTTAGCTGTGGGCTGAGCGCTGTCCGTTGCTGCTTCGTCCTCGCCTTCGATCAGCGCGATCGGCGTGTTGACCTTCACGCCTTCGGTGCCAGCGGGCACAAGGATCTTCGCCAGCCGACCGTCGTCGATCGCCTCCACTTCCATGGTGGCCTTGTCGGTCTCGATCTCCGCGATCACATCGCCGGACTTAACGCTCGCACCCTCGCTCACCAGCCACTTGGCCAGCGTGCCCTCCTCCATGGTGGGCGACAGGGCAGGCATCAGAACTTCAATCGGCATAGTGCGAGGCCCTGGGATCTGACGAAATCTGAAAAGCGGAACGGATGGTCATGCGCTCAGATGAGCACTTCGGTGGTCAACTGTGATGCGTCGGGTTCAGGATCGGACAGCGCGAAATCGGCCGCAGCGTTCACCTCATCGCGCACCTTGCGGTCGATTGCCTTCAGGTCGTCCTCGCTGACGCCATCGCCAAGCAGGCGCGCGCGGATCATCTCGATCGGATCGTGGGTTTCGCGCATGTGCTGCACTTCCTCACGCGTGCGATACTTGGCCGGATCGGACATGGAGTGGCCGCGATAACGGTAGGTCATCATCTCAAGGATGGTCGGGCCTTTGCCCTCGCGCGCGAACTGGATGGCGCGTGATCCGGCGGCCCGCACCTGCTCGACATCCATGCCGTCGACATGCTCGCCGGGAATGGCGAACGACAGGCCGCGCTGGGAAAGATTGGTGGTGGAAGAAGCACGCTCAATCGAGGTGCCCATCGCGTACTTGTTGTTCTCGACGATGAACACGACCGGCAGCTTCCACAGCTCCGCCATGTTGAACGCTTCGTACACCTGGCCCTGATTGGCGGCACCATCGCCAAAGTAGGCGACGCAGACGCGGTCGTTGCCGCGATACTTGTTGGCGAACGCAATGCCAGCACCGAGCGGCGCCGTGGCGCCGACGATGCCGTGGCCGCCGTAAAAGCCTTTGTCGGGCGCGAACATGTGCATCGATCCGCCCTTGCCCTGTGAGCAGCCGTTGCGCCGTCCGGTAAGCTCCGCCATCACGGACTTCAGCTCCATGCCGGTTGCGATGGTGTGGCCGTGGTCACGATAGGCGGTGATGACCTGATCGCCCGGCTGCTGCGCCATCTGCATGCCGACGACGACAGCTTCCTGACCGATGTAGAGATGACAGAAACCGCCGATGTGGCCCATGCCGTAAAGCTGGCCGGCTTTTTCCTCAAAGCGGCGGATCAGCAGCATCTGGCGATAGGCATCGAGGCGCTCATCGCGGGTGAAAGCTGCGGCAACGCCAGTAGCGGCGGCAGGCTGAGCAGCATCGCCGCCCTTCGCGGGCTTGGCGGATCGGGAGCGGGTGGCTTTTTCAGCGGCCATTTTGCAAGCAGCCCGTTGTTCAGCAGCCGGAGGTGGACCGGAATGGCCCATATGTTTGCGTTCGGATTCGGAGCCTACTAGAGGCACAGCGCAAACGCCAGAAGCGGCGCATCGCACCGCATCGATCCATGCAAAATCCGGATGATCGAATTGTATGCATCGCGCTGCATGCGATGCAGCAAGCATCAGCGCTGCGTTACGACCTGATCGTCCGGGCGCACGAAACCAAGCACCTCGCGGGCGATTTCTTCAACCAGATCGGGATCGGGTTTTTTAGCGCCCAGCAGAGCGACATCGCGCTCAAGGCGGGCTCGCACAGCTTCGAGGCTTTTGATCTCAAACTCCAACAAAGCTGATCGTTCAATCAGCCGAGATCGCGCCTCGAAGCCGTGCCTGCCATTGATCGCATGATGGGCGAAGTAGGCCGTTAAACCCAAGCAGAGAAGCAACACCGTCGCCTGCCGTGGCCTAGACCGTCGATCATGTTTTTTTGGCTGACGCAGCACTGGATTTTTTACGCTGCACTGAAATTGTGGACACCGCTGTTATGCCATGTGGTGCTTAATGGCTGGTAAAGCGCTGTGTCGATCGCGATGGCATTTGCTGATTTTTTCGTCGCCCGCAAAACAGCGCGCGAAAGTGCAGCGCTGCACACCGCATTTTTGAAGCGGCAAATCACTGCTCAAGCAGGCAAAATAAAACGCCGCTCCGGATGGTCTCCGAAGCGGCGCTGATGTTGTGAAGTGAAATGCGTCGCCCGATCAGGCGCCGGTGTAACCGCGAATGACGCTGCGGCCAGCGTACTTTGCGGTGTCGCCCAATTCACCCTCGATGCGGATGAGCTGATTGTACTTCGCCAGACGGTCCGAACGGCACAGCGAGCCGGTCTTGATCTGGCCAGCGTTGGTGGCGACGGCGAGGTCGGCGATGGTGGAATCTTCGGTCTCGCCCGAACGGTGCGAGATGACAGCGGTATAGGCGGCGCGCTGCGCCATCGACACGGCGTCAAGCGTTTCCGAAAGCGAACCGATCTGGTTGACCTTCACCAGGATCGAGTTGGCGACGCCAGCCTTGATGCCCTGCTCCAGACGCTCGGTGTTGGTGACGAACAGATCGTCGCCCACCAGCTGGCAGCGATCGCCGATGGCTTCGGTCAGTGCCTTCCAGCCGTCCCAGTCGTCCTCAGCCATGCCGTCTTCGATCGAGATGATCGGGAAGCGCGACACGAGGCTTTCCAGATACTGCACCATGGCGCCGGCATCGAGCGTCTTGCCCTCGCCTTCCAGCACGTACTTGCCGTTCTTGTAGTATTCGGTCGAAGCGCAATCGAGCGCCAGCATCACATCCTCGCCCGGTCGATAGCCGGCGGCTTCAATCGACTTCATGATGAAGCCCAGCGCGTCGTCGGCCGACTTGAGGTTCGGCGCGAAGCCGCCTTCGTCGCCGACCGAAGTCGAGTGACCGGCTTCCTGCAGCTTCTTCTTCAGGGTGTGGAACACTTCCGCGCCCACCCGCACAGCGTCGGCGATCGAATCCGCCGCCACAGGCATGATCATGAATTCCTGGATGTCGATCGGGTTGTTGGCGTGCGCGCCACCGTTGACGATGTTCATCATCGGCACCGGCAGCACATGTGCGCCAGCGCCGCCCAGATAACGGTACAGCGACAGACCGCGTGCAAGCGAGGCGGCACGGGCAGCGGCCAGCGACACACCAAGGATTGCGTTGGCGCCAAGGCGGCTCTTGTTGCTGGTGCCATCGAGATCGATCAACGCGGCGTCAATACCGCGCTGGTCCTCGGCGTCCATGCCGGCGAGCGCGTCATAAATCTCGGAGTTGACCGCAGCGACCGCGTTCTCAACGCCCTTGCCCTGATAGCGGGCAGGATCGCCGTCACGCAGCTCAACCGCCTCGTGCGCGCCCGTCGATGCACCGGACGGAACAGCGGCACGGCCCAGCGAGCCGTCTTCCAGCACAACATCCACCTCAACCGTGGGATTGCCGCGGCTGTCGAGAATTTCACGGCCGATGATATCGATAATGGCGGTCATGGTCGTTACCTTATTAGTTGCAGGCCGCAGTCGGGCATGGTGAGGTTCCGGCGCCTTTTAGCCCCTCTTTGGTAGATGCGCAAAGACCCGTTGCTGCCGCTTTGTTAAAGGGCGGCCTGCGGCGGGTTAGCCCAGGGAGCCGTCCACGCATGTCCGACACGAAAACCTACGCCGGAAGCTGCCATTGCGGCCAGGTTGCCTATGAGGTTGAAGCCGACCTCAGCCGGGTGATCTCGTGCAACTGTTCTATTTGCCGCAAGCGGGGGCTGCTGCTGGCCTTTGTTCCGGAAGGAAATTTCCACCTCGCGCAAGGCGCCGATGCCTTGACCGACTACACCTTCAACAAAGGCGTGGTGCATCACCTGTTTTGCAGCCGCTGTGGCGTCGGCGCATTTGGACGCGGCACGCGGCCCGACGGTGTGACAACCGTTGCCATCAATGTGCGCTGCCTCGACGGCGTCGACCTCGATGCACTCAACCTGCGCAAATTTGACGGCGCGAGCCTTTGATCCGGTGCAAGTCGAGGTTTCCATGACCGATCGCGATAACGCCGCACTGGTGCTGTTCTCCGGCGGGCAGGATTCAGCCGTCTGCCTTGCATGGGCACTGGAGCGGTACGACCGCGTCGAAACGCTTGGCTTCAATTACGGACAGCGGCATGTGGCGGAGTTGGCCCAGCGCGAAACGCTGCGCCTCGCGATGGCGGCTCTGAAACCTGCATGGCGCAAACGGCTTGGCGAAGACCACATGCTGGCGTTGCCGGAGCTGGGCCGCCTGAGCGACACCGCACTGACACGCGAGGCGGAAATAGAGATTTCAGCAGCTGGTCTGCCATCGACGTTCGTGCCGGGCCGCAACCTGATGTTCTTCACCTATGCCGCCGCCCTCGCCTATCGGCGTGGCATCCGCACGCTGGTGGGCGGCATGTGCGAGACGGACTTCTCCGGCTATCCCGACTGCCGCAACGACACGCTGCAGACTTTAGCCCAGGCACTCGCGCTGGGCATGGACGCGCCGTTCGTGATCGAGACGCCGCTGATGTGGATCGACAAGGCTGAGACCTGGGCGCTTACCGAAACCCTCGGCGGACAGCCGCTGATCGATCTGATCGTCGAGGAAAGCCACACCTGCTATCTCGGCGTGCGCACCCGACGTTACGAATGGGGATATGGCTGCAACCACTGCCCGGCTTGCGCCCTGCGCCGCAAGGGCTGGGAAGAATGGCGCAATCGGTAAAGCGCTTTCCGACGAGTGGCCCTTTGATGAGACCGATGATTCACGCTTCGGACGGATAGGGTCCGAAGCGATCATGGTCTAAAATCGCAGACGTCAGGTTGTCTGTCCTTTAATCGAAATAGGCATAAGTGAATGGGATATCCTGATCAGGAATACGCCCATGCAGCTCAGCTTCAATTTTCGCTCCGTCACGCCGCTCGCCCTCGCCGCGTTTGCCGCTCTGGCTCCCGTTGGCACGCTATCGGCGGAAGATCACGCCCACTGGTCCTATGAGGGCCACGGCGGACCAACGCACTGGGGTGAACTCAGCCACGAGTTCGCCGCCTGCGCCAAGGGCGCGCAACAGTCTCCCATCGACATCAAGACCGCCGAGCCTTCCAGCGCCCACGCGCCGACAGTGAACTGGAAGCCGTTCGTGCCGGGCGTCGTCAACAACGGACATACCATTCAGGCGAACGCTGCGGGCGATCAGACAACGACGCTTGGCGATGAGACGTTCAAGCTTGTGCAGATGCACTTCCACCATGACAGCGAGCACACGTTCGACGGCCATCACACCCCGCTGGAGGCGCATTTCGTCAATCGCAGCGCGAACGGCAAACTGCTGGTGCTGGGCGTGATGATCAATGAAGGCGCCGCCAACAGTGAGATCGAAAAAGTCTGGCAGGTGATGCCGAAGGCTGAAGGCGAAGCGAACGCCAGAGAGGCGATTGATTTCGCGCAGCTGATCCCCGCTGGCGGCAAGTTCTATCGCTATGCCGGATCGCTGACGACGCCGCCATGCAGCGAGATCGTGGAATGGGTTGTGTATGCCGACCCGATCGAGGCATCGGCGGAGCAGATCAAGGCCTTCGCCGCGCTTTATCCGCACAACAACCGGCCGGTGCAGGCGCTGGGCGATCGCACGGTCGTGCTGGGGCGGTAGAGTCTTTGTTTGGCACCGGCGACACCGCTGCGGGCCGCCGGCCGCCGGTGCTGAAAGCGCAGTCGCCAGCGCCAAGTAAGAAACACCGACGGCCGTCTCCCCGGAGGGGTTCCGCCGGTGCAAAATTAAAGCTTTTTGCATCAATGCGATCGCGCAAAGGCCGCATGTCAACACTCCGTTAGGCGGGTCGTAAGGCTGCCGCGGTATTCCCATATGCGAAGCGCGTATTATTTCCCTCGCATCACGGCCAAGGAGATTTTCCATGGGTACGGTGACCAAGAAGACAGCCGAGCGTCGCAAGGCTCCGCTGCAGACTCCAAGCGTCTATAATTCGAATGCCATCCGCGATCTTTCGGGCGCGCTCAACGCCCTGCTCGCCGATACGTTCGCGCTCTATCTCAAGACAAAGAATTTCCACTGGCATGTCAGCGGTCCGCACTTCCGCGACTATCACCTGCTGTTCGATGAGCACGCCGACCAGATCTTCGCGATGACCGACCCAATCGCCGAGCGCGTGCGCAAGATCGGCGGCACGACGCTACGCTCCATCGGCCAGGTTTCGCGCCAGCAGCGCATCGAAGACAACGACGCGGAATTCGTAACGCCGGAAGACATGCTGGCCGAGCTGCGCGAAGACAACAAGGACATGGTGGAGCGGCTGCGCGAAGTGCACGACCTGTGCGATGAGCACGGCGACGTTGCCACCGCGAGCCTGATCGAGAACTGGATCGACGAAACCGAACGCCGCGTCTGGTTCCTGTTTGAATCGACCCGTTCGGCACACGCGCCATAACCGGTACGCGGAATCTTCTCGCGAACTGTCGGCGGCGAACGCAAATCGCCGCCGATCATTCCTAGCCTCGCAGCCTTGTCGCCATTAGCCAGCAGCAGCCAAGGATTCAGCCATGAGCATCAAAGCCCCCCTACCAAGGCATCGGCTTGGCCGCACGGACATGTTCATCACGCCGGTTGGATTGGGCGCCTGGGCCATCGGCGGCGGCGACTGGGCTGTCGGTTGGGGCAAGCAGGATGATCGTCAGTCGGTGGAAGCCATTCGCCATGCTGTCGCCTGCGGCATCAACTGGATCGACACCGCAGCGATTTATGGCCTGGGGCATTCGGAAGAGATTGTGCGCGAAGCACTGAGCAACATTCCGAAGTCGACGCGGCCTTACGTTTTTACGAAGTGTGGCCTGCGCTGGGATGAGGCCGACCGCATGGCGCCGCCGCAGCAGGTGGGCGACCCGGCCAGCATCCGCTTTGAGCTTGAAGCTTCGCTCCGCCGTCTGGGCGTCGAGCGCATCGACCTTTATCAGATGCACTGGCCGTCCAAGGACGGTACGCCGATCGAGGAGTATTGGCAGACGCTGCTGGACCTGAAAAAGGAAGGCAAGGTGCGCGCCGTCGGCCTATCGAACCACAATCTGGCGCAACTGGAAGCGGCCGAGCGGCTTGGCCATGTCGATACGCTGCAGCCGCCGTTCTCCGCCATCCGGCGCGACTTCGCCGCCACCGAACTGCCGTGGTGCATCACGCACGACACCGGTGTGATCGTGTACAGCCCGATGCAGGCGGGTTTGCTGTCGGGCGCGTTCACCGGCGAGCGAGCGGCAAAGCTCAACGCCGATGACTGGCGTTCGCGCAATGCCGAGTTCTCCGGCGTCAAGCTGAAGGCCAATCTCGAACTGGCCGAAACCATGCGCAAGATCGGCGAGAAGCGCTGTGTCACGGCCGGCGCGGTGGCGATTGCGTGGACGCTGGCCTGGCCGGGCGTGACGGGTGCCATCGTTGGCGCGCGCGCTCCTGAGCAGGTGGATGGCTGGCTGGCGGCCGCGAACCTCATTCTTTCCGGTGCCGAACGCCAGCAGATTGCCGACACCATCGAACGCACCGGCGCTGGGTCCGGCCCCGCCCTGCCCTACGATGCGGTGGCCTGATTCAGTGCCGGATTTTTGGGCCGGATTTTGGGCCGGATTTTCGGGCGTTGCGACGTCGCGGCAGCATCAACCGGCAGCGGCAGCCTTGAACGCACCCGTGCGGAGCTTTACGGATCGCCCGCATGTACGCGGTGAAAGAGATTTTCTATACGTTGCAGGGCGAAGGCGCGAACGCCGGTCGCCCCGCCGTCTTTTGCCGTTTTGCGGGCTGCAACCTGTGGTCCGGGCGCGAACGGGACCGGCATAAGGCCGACTGCCAGTTCTGCGACACCGATTTCGTCGGCACCGATGGCCCCGGTGGCGGCAAGTTCGCCACCGCTGAGGCGCTGGCGGATGCCTGTGTTGCATCAACAGGCGATGCGGGCGCCAGCTTCATAGTGCTGACCGGCGGCGAGCCGATGCTGCAGGTTGATACCGCGCTGATCGACGCCCTGCACGGGGCCGGATTTACCATCGCCATCGAGACCAACGGCACCCTGCCGGTGCCGCGCGCCATTGACTGGATCTGCGTCAGCCCCAAGGCTGGCACCGACCTCCGCCAGCGGACGGGCGACGAATTGAAGCTTGTCTACCCGCAGGCGGGACTCGATCCCGCTACCCTCAATGGGGTAGATTTCAGCCACTGCTATTTGCAGCCAATGGATGGGCCGCAGCAGGCAGCAAATACCGCGCGTGCCATTGCCTATTGCAAGGCGAACCCGCGCTGGCGGCTTTCGGTCCAGACCCACAAGCTGCTCGGTATTCCGTAACAGTCGCCCGCAGCCCCACCGAGGGACGGACGGCGTGGGATGCTCCCTCGGCGGAGAGCATTTGCGCAAGGCGACTGGAATTAAACGAGAAAATCCCTTAGAGACGCCCCATGCGCATCTACAAAGAATTTCTGTTCGAAGCCGCCCACTACCTGCCGACCGCTCCGCCAGGGCACCCCAACTCGCGCGTGCACGGACATTCGTTCCGCGCGCGGATCACGGTTGAGGGCGCGCCGGGGTCCGACACCGGCTACGTGTTCCACTTCGATGAGCTGTCGCAAATGATGGCCGAGGCGCAGGACGCGCTCGACCATCGGCTGCTGAACGAGATCGAAGGGCTGGAGGCGCCGACGCTGGAGCGCATAGCCATCTGGCTGTGGAACCGGCTGCAGAACCGCGTGCCCGGCCTCTCTCAGATCGAGATCGCCCGCGATAGCTGCCGCGAAGGCGCAATCTATTGCGGACCGGCACCGCAAACCCGGATCGCGGCGGAGTAAGCCAGATGGCCGACGAGAAAATTGCCGTTACGCAACTGGGGCAAATGACTGCCCTGCCGGAAAGTCCGGAAACCGCCGTGCTGGAGCGGGTGCCGAACCCGCATCCCGATGCCCGCTATGTCGCCCGCTTCACCGCGCCGGAGTTCACCTCGCTGTGTCCGGTGACCGGCCAGCCGGATTTCGCGCATATCGTGATCGACTACGTGCCCGGCGACTGGCTGGTGGAATCGAAGTCGCTGAAGCTTTATCTCGGCGCGTTCCGCAATCACGGCGCGTTCCATGAGGATTGCACGGTGGCGATTGCCAAGCGGCTGGTGGAGCTGCTGGAGCCGCATTACCTGCGCATCGGCGGCTACTGGTATCCGCGCGGCGGCATCCCCATCGATGTGTTCTGGCAGACGGGAACGGTACCGGAGGGCGTCTGGCTGCCGGATCAGGGCGTACCGCCCTATCGCGGTCGCGGCTGAGACGCCGCGCTTACCACGCCTGCCTCCCCTTCTCCCGCGCCGCCTCGCGCACCCGCAACGTTCAATCGTCCTCGTGGCAGCCTTCGGCAGCGCTCCACACCTGACCGCGCGGACATCCCTTGTTCAGCGCCTTGCGCTGCTCACCCGATAGCGAGGATTTTGCCTGCTGTGGCGGGGGCTTGTAGCCCTGAACACACCTGCCACCCTCAGGCCGGAAGCCAGGGCCGCAATAGCCTGCGGCCGCGCTTTTCTTCATGCATTTGCCATCTATGCGCACCTGCCCGCTGGAGCATTTGGCGCGCGCCTGTCCCGCTGCGGCGGCAGCCCGTGGCGCTGACTGCTTGACCGTGCAGGTTTTGAAGATGTCCGGCCGCTCTGCGCCAGTCGAACAAAGAATGCCGCCCCACTGGTAACCCGTCTTGCCGCCCGAGTTGTAGGCAATCTTGAACCAGGGAAAGCCGTTTTCGATCACCGCGGTGCGCGCCATCAATATAACGGGCTCGCCCTCGTTCAGGCTGGCAACCTTGCCGTAGTTCTGTCCCGGTCCGTCGCGCACGATGCCACCCCAGCTTGCGGCGGGGATGGGCAGATCATCCAGCGGCGGTGCGGCGGTTGTCGCTTCCGACACGGGCGCTTCCGTTACGGGCGCTTCCGCTGCCGGTTGGGCCGCGTCGGAAAGATTCTTGATGTAGGCGCGGGCGAGATCGGCATGGAAGCCAGTCGGGAAATTGGCGAGAAAAGCGCTCCAGGCGTCGGCGGTGCCCAGTTCTTTGGCGGCAGCAAAGGCATCCTTTTCAGCGCTGCTCTCCGACTGGGCAAAGGCTGGACTGCTCAACGGAACGGGAGGAAAGGCCGCTGACAGGACAAAAACTGCGGCCCCGAGAGCCGCGATGACTGACCACGACAGCGCTATTTTCACCGGAATGCCCTCAAACCCGACGCCAAAGCTTTGCGCGGAAGTCCGCTGACCGGCAAGCCTGTTTGTCAGTTCGCTGACTTATTTCATGCCAACTGCCGCTCGCCAGCAACGTTGGGCAGTGTCCACCGCAGGTGTCGTCCGGGGCTTGCCAACGGCAGGTCGTAAGCCCGTGACCAGACTGCCCATAACCTTGTTCTGACATAGAATTGACCCTGCCCCACGCTAGCCAGATTGCCATGTCTCGGTTAGCCTCCAGCGGTGTGGAGGGGGAATGATTCGCTTAGCTTTTCTCATGCTTGCCGCAGGCTCGGCGCTGCTTGCCGCCGCCCCTATGGCCATCGCCGCGCCCTCGATGTCCGAGGAAGCCATCGCCACCGATCCGGCGATTACCCCGCCGATGCTGCCGCCCACCGACACCAATCCCGTGGCCAGCGCGGTACGTTCAAAGCTGAACGCGCTGCCGGTTGAAGGTTCAGCGGAGGAGCTGAAAGAGCGCAGCGTCCTTTCTGACGTCTATGCCGCGCGCAGAGACGTGCCGATCTGGCTGACCGAAGGCGGGCTGACCGACCGTGGCGCCGCGCTGGGCGCCGAAATTCTGAAGGCTGCCGACTGGGGCCTGAACCCCGCCGATTTCCATCTGCCAGTGATCCCGCCGCCATCGAAGCTCGACGCTGCGACGCTGGGCAAGGCCGATGTCGAAATCTCCAAGGCGCTGCTGAAGTACGCCCGCTATGCCCGTGGCGGCCGCATCACCGCGCCGTCGATCCTGCTCAATTCCAATCTTGATCGCCGTCCGCAGTTTCTGGACGCCGAGACTGTTTTCCGCGACGCCATCGCGACGCCCGATCCAGCTGAATACCTGCGCAGCCTGCACCCGCAGCACCCCCAGTTCCAGAAGCTGCGCGAGCTTTATGTTGCCAACCGCACCAAGCCGCTGGGCAAGCGCATTCTGGCCAACATGGAGCAGTGGCGCTGGATGCCCGCAGATCTGGGCCAGATGCATGTGATGGCTAACGTGCCCGAGTTCATCATTCGCGTGTTCAAGGATGGCGATACGGTTCACACCGAACGCATCGTGGTTGGCGAAACCGACAAGCAGACCACCATCTACACCCGCCCGCTGAGGGCCGTTGTTTTCAAGCCGATGTGGCGCGTGCCGGAATCCATCAAGGTGAAGGAGCTGCAGCCGGACCTGCGCCGCAACGCCAGCCTGTTCCGTCAGCACGGCCTGCAGCTGGAAACGAAGGACGGCGCGCCGATCGATTATCGCTCGATCGACTGGCACACCGCTGACATCCGCAAATATGAGGTGGTGCAGCCCCCCGGCCCCAAGAACGTGATGGGTGTGGTGAAGTTCACCTTCCCGAGCCAGCACACCATCTTCATGCACGACACGCTGGACAAATGGATGTTTGCCCAGAAGGTGCGCACGCTGAGCCACGGCTGCCTGCGGCTGCGCAACCCGATGAAGATGGCCGAGGTCATCCTGGCCGAAGACAAGGGCTGGGACGCTGACACCGTGCAATCCAAAATGAAGACCGGACCGCGCGATCAGGAAATCATGCTGGAAAAGCGCATCCCGATGCACATGGTCTATTTCACCACCTGGGTGGATAGCGACGGCAAGCTGCAAACATTCGGCGATATTTACGGCCACGAGAAGCGGATATCGCTGGCGCTTGACGGCAAGTGGGACGAGATCGACGTCGGCCGCGATCATCTGGCGCCGGTAGGTGCGGCCCCGGCCAGCAGCGACGGCTTCTCGACGTCGTCGAATCGTCCGACAACGCAGCAGCGGCAGAAGAAGCAGTCGACGACCATTGTCGATATGGTCGGCAATGCGCTGGGCGGCGGCTTCTGATGCAGCGCGCGGCGCGCTGCCAACTCAGGTGGTGGCGCGCTCTTCTGGCATCTGTCTGGGTGGCGGTGGCACTCATACCAACGTCGGCGGACGCTGGCGAAGCGGTGGCCGAATTAGGCGCGGCCCGCGTGCGCTACGACGATGCCCGCTGGCAAGCGAGCGTGCGGCCGGATCGGATCAACTTCACGCCGCTTGATACCGCCAAACCGCGCTTGGACCCGGTAGAACTGCGTGTTCTGGAAGATGCCGCGACGTGCTCCGATCTGGCACGACAGGCGTTTGAAGTTGGCTATTATGAAACCCGTTCGCTTGAACCCAAACCGGTAAGCATCGGCGGCAAAACCGGTGAGCGCTTCGATGCGCACACGGGCTGCCGTAACGCGACGCCGCGTGGCGTCGTCATCTGCGTGAAGGTGGCGGGCCATGCCTATCTGTTGCAGGCGCTGAACGCCGGCTGCGAAGGCCGCAACCTCTTTTCCCGCATCGATCCGCTCCTAGCAATCCACGCTACGACCGATCCATCCGAACAGAGCGCACGAAAAGGCCGTAACGCTGCAAAAATGCAGGTGACAGCTCTTCTTCAGTGAAAACGGTACCGTCGGAGCATCGCAGTTCTATTTTGTCGTCCGCGTTTAAACTAACCCGGAAATTTCCGCAGCATCGCCGGAGCTGCGCACGGGCGATTGGCATACCGGTCGACCACCCGTGTTCGCGTATGAGGGCGGCTGATCGATTGCTGCAGGTCGGCGAAAAGAGACACTGCTGCCCGAGCAGTGGCGACAGCAGCACCTGATAAACACCGATAACACGCAGCATGATCTGCGCTGCAATCGCATCAAACCGCTTACTGACCTTGATTGAGGCCACGCGATTGAATGCACCAACTAGCGTACGCCGCAGACTGGATGCCATCAAACCCATCAAACGAGCGCCGCCGTACCCAAGGTTTCAAATTTCCAGCGCAGCCTAAGTGTCAACTTGCCCGTGTCAATCGCGCGCACAACGTCGTGATCCGTTGGCTTTATGCAGCGGGCGGGGTGCGGGCGCCGCGGATGGCAGCAAAGCGCGGCCACAGCACATTGAGGCAGAGCCCCGCCATGACCAGCGCCGCCGCGCCGAGCTTCCAATCCTGTAACGGCTCGGCCAGCCACAGCGCCGACGCGGCAATGCCGAACACCGGCACCAGCAGCGACATCGGCGCGATGGTTGCCGCCGGATAACGCGACAGCAGCCAGCCCCAGATTGCGTAGCCGAACAGCGAATTGCCGATGGCCTGATAGGCAATGACGGCAGCGGTATTGATATCGGCGTTCGCCAGCCCTTCGCGGATCGCGGGCACCCCTTCGAATATCAATGACATCAGATAAAGCGGCGGCGCGGAGAAGATGCTGCCCCACACCACGTAGGCCAGCATGTTCACGCCCGGCGTCGCGCGCACGACGATGTTGCCGATGGCCCAGCTCAGCGCCGCGCTCAGCACCAGCGCCAGGCCGAGCGGCGTGGTCGATCCATCGGTATGCGATAGAATGATGCCGATGCCGGAGGCCGCCAGCAGCAGCGCCGCGATCTGGAACGGGCGCACCTTCTCGCCGGTCATGGCGGCCGCGATGCCGATGGTGAAGAACGCCTGCAACTGGATGACCAGCGATGCGAGCCCCGGCGTGATGCTGCCGCGCATGGCGAGGAACAGCAGCCCGAACTGCCCGGCGCCGATGAACAGGCCATAGGCGGCAAGGTTCCGCCACGGCACCGGCGGGCGCTTCAGGAACAGGATGGCGGGGAACACTACGAAGGTGAAACGCAGCGCCGCAAACAGCAGCGGCGGCAGATCATCCAGCCCCATCCGGATGACGACGAAATTCGAACCCCACACCGCCATCACGGCGAGCGCAAGCAATCCGTCACGCAGGGAAAGCGGCTTTGCGGGCATGGGCTGTTCTTTGCGCCGAAGTGGGGTCTGGTCCGAAGCGGAGCGCTATAAAGCGGCGGCGGCGCAGGGCTTCAAAGCAGATGCGGGCGGAATGTTGCACAGCCCGAATAAAAAAGCGCGGCGCCATAGTTGCCACCGCGCCTGATCTTTAGTCGATGTGCTAACGAACATGTTCTCGGCGCGCGGCCTCAATCCGAAACTTGATCTGCTCTATGAAAGCCCGTTCCAGCTCAGGTGCAGCAAACGCATTGCGCGGAATGAGAATGCCGGATCCAGGATCAGTCCAAATCACGATGATCTTTGCATAGGATTGAACATCTTCCATCATCGTCCAATCGTACTCGGATCGGGTGTGCCTGCCCTCGCTTATCACCCCAACGTCGCCTACGGTGACACGACTGGGGCCTAAAAGAACGCCGTCACGCTTTAACCAATGTGATGCAATGAAAAAACATGCCAACGTTTGATAGAGCCACCAAACTCCCAATCCAAAGATGAGCCCGAGCAGCAAGCTCTCGAAGTCATAGCCGAACCGCTCGCTCAGCAGAAAGGGCAGCGAGAAAAACACGGCGGTGACGAAAATACCGACTGCTGCCGTCTGCTTCCACACGCGCCGTTTCACCCGCTCATTGGCCCGGCGTACCAACTCGCGCCAATGCTCGGTGCTGACGACCCCATTCGCTTCAAGCGTTGCCATGCTCACGCTCAGCTTTCGTCGCGAAGGTCCGGGGGCGTTGCTTCGGCCTTCAGGGCGGCAAGGGCTTCCTCAAGCGTCATCACCTGCTGCGCCTGCGATCCGAGACGACGGATGGACACCTTGCCCTCCTCGGCCTCGCGTTTGCCAACCACCAGCATCACCGGCACCTTCGCCAGCGAATGCTCGCGCACCTTGTAGTTGATCTTCTCATTGCGCAGATCGATCTCGGTGCGGATGCCAGCGGCACGCAGCTTCTCGACCACTTCCACCGCATAATCATCGGCATCCGATACAATCGTCGCGACGACGACCTGCAACGGCGATAGCCACAGCGGGAAGTGACCGGCGAAGTTCTCGATCAGGATACCGGTGAAGCGTTCCAGCGAGCCGAACATGGCGCGATGGATCATCACTGGAACCTTCTTGTCCGACGTTTCGTCGATATAGAAGGCGCCGAGGCGGTTGGCGAGGTTGAAATCCACCTGCGTGGTACCGCACTGCCATTCGCGGCCGATGGCGTCCTTCAGCACATACTCAAGCTTGGGGCCGTAGAACGCGCCCTCACCCGGCTGCAACGCGGTCTTCACGCGGCCGTTGGAACGCTTGGTCACCTCGTCCAGCACGTCCTGCAGTGCCTGCTCGGCCTTGTCCCACAGCTCATCTGAGCCGACGCGCTTTTCAGGCCGCGTCGACAGCTTGATGAAGATGTCCTCGAAGCCGAAGTCCTTGTAGATCGACAACATCAGGTCGTTGATCTTCAGGCACTCCTGCATCAACTGGTCTTCGGTGCAGAAGATGTGCGCGTCGTCCTGCGTGAAGTGGCGCACGCGCAGCATGCCGTGCAGCGCGCCGGATGGCTCGTAGCGGTGCACCTTGCCGAACTCGGCAATCTTCAGCGGCAGGTCGCGATAGCTCTTCAGGCCGTGCTTGAAAATCTGCACGTGGCCAGGGCAGTTCATCGGCTTGCAGCAGAACACGCGCTCATCGGGCAGCGTGGTCGTGAACATGTTCTCGCCGTAGTTTTCCCAGTGACCGGAAAGCTCCCAGAAGTGCTTCTCCATCATGTCGGGAGAGTTCACTTCCTGATAGCCATCCTTGTCGAGGCGACGGCGCATGTAGGCGATGAGGCTCTGGAACAACGTCCAGCCCTTCGGATGCCAGAACACGCTGCCCGGCGCTTCCTCCTGGAAGTGGAACAGGTCCATCTCGCGGCCGAGCTTGCGGTGATCGCGCTTCTCGGCTTCCTCAAGGCGATGCAGATATTCCTTCAGCTCAGGCTCGGTTGCGAACGCCGTGCCGTAGATGCGCTGCAGCTGCGGATTGTTCGCGTCGCCGCGCCAGTAAGCGCCGGCGAACTTCATCAGCTTGAACGCTTTGCCAATCTGGCCCGTGGACGTCATGTGCGGGCCACGGCACAGGTCGAGCCAGTCGCCCTGCTTGTAGATTTTCAGATCCTGATCGGCAGGGATCGCATCGACGAGCTCGATCTTGAAGTTCTCGCCCTTGTCGCGGAAGAACTTCTTCGCTTCATCGCGCGACCAGAATTCCTTCGTGAACGGCGCATTGCGGGCGATGATCTCGCCCATCTTCTGCTCGATCTTCGGGATGTCGTCGGGCTCGAACGGCTGCTGCTTGGCGAAGTCGTAGAAGAAGCCGTTCTCGATCACCGGGCCGATCGTCACCTGCGTGCCGGGCCACAGCTCCTGTACGGCTTCGGCCATCACGTGCGCGGCGTCATGCCGGATCAGCTCCAGCGCTTCCGGGTCGGTGCGCGAGATGAACTTGATTTCGGCGTCGGCCGTGATCGGATCGGCAAGGTCGGACAGCGTGCCGTTGAGGCTCATGGCCACGGTACGCTTGGCGAGCGACGGCGCGATGGACTTCGCCACCTCAAAGCCGGTCGTGCCGCTGTCGATCTTGCGGTTGGCGCCGTCGGGGAATGTCAGGGTGATCTGGGGCGCCGCAGAAGAATTGGGCGCGGAATCGTGAGCCGTGTCGGCCATAACCTCTCTCCTCTCAATCGCTGCATACCAAGCAGGTAAGATGCGGGCGGTATGTGCGCGCGCCCCGCCGCGATGTCAAGGAGTCTTGCTTTGAGACTTGCCTTGCACGCGGCGACTCCCCTGCCGGGAGCCGGCCGCCGCGTGCCGAAAATCGCTTCCGTGGCGGCCAGCGTCGCGAAGCGAAGTCGCCGCGCGCCGGATCAAGACCTGCCAAGTGCAAACTTCAAAAGGCGCGATTGATCGATATTGCGACGGATTGTGTTGTCAGCCGATCGCTGACGTAAAGGTTGGCTCCACCTTCGGTCGTGATTGTCGAGCCAGACTGAACAAAGGAACTTGTGAACTGATCCGAATAGCCATTTGAAGGCTGCGACGTGCGTGCCCACGTGTAGTTGATATCGATAAACCATAAATCCGAGAGGAAGTACGCGACGCCCAGCTGAAAGCCCCCGCCCCAAACCCAATCGTTGCTCGAAAAGTTCAGGGGTGCACCGGTAATGTCGGTGTGCTGGCCGTTGATGTCGGCGAAGCCAATCGCATTCCGGATATCCGTTTCCACGTTGAGCAGCATCGGGCCGCCGCCACCATAGACAAACCCCTGGCCAAAACTCTGGCCGATGAAGGGGAACAACGTGAGCTGGTGTGTCACTCGTGTTTTCGATGAGCCGATGATCACGTTGCCGGTGAAGCTGTCCGGACTGCCACCAACCGGCGTAAACTGGCCGGCCTGAGGAATGAGCTCGGGCCGCTCCAAAGCCGCGTCATCGTACTGATAGGTGAGCTTGATACCCCACAACAGGCCGCTCCCTGGAAAGTGGGCAAAGTAGCCAACCTGGCCTTGGGGCGCGAAATTGGCTTCGCTCAGCCCGAACGGAACAACGGGGCCGCCTGCCGTGCCGGTGGCCACCAACACACCATCCTTGTAGACGCTCGTAGGATCTGAAACGCCGATCATCGACTGCTTGAGATCGACGTGACTGTAGGCTCCGCCAAGCCCGCCGAACCAGGCCGCATTTGGCAGACGTTGAACCGGATCAGCAGCAGCTGCGCTAACGGCAAGATTCAAAGCTACAGCTAAACTTCCAGCGACGCCGAATACCCCCGTTGCGCGCATGCCAGCCACCCCGAAGCAGATACTCCCAGTACTGAGCTATCCGATTCGGGGCTGTCATCGCACCGCTACAATTACTTCTTGGGCAGTTCGAGGCCCATTTCGCGGTAGCGCTCGGGGTCGTCCTGCCAGTTCTCGCGCACCTTCACGAACAGGAACAGGTGCACCGGGCGCTCCAGGATCTCCTGCAGCTCACGGCGTGAATCCATCGACACCTGCTTGATGGTCGCCCCGCCCTTGCCCAGCATGATCGCCTTCTGACCGTCGCGAGCGACGAAGATCGTCTGCTCGATGCGCACCGAACCATCCTTGCGCTCGGTCCACTGAGATGTTTCCACCGTCGAAGAATACGGCACCTCATCGTGCAGGCGATGGAAGATCTTCTCGCGCGTGATCTCGGCCGCCAGCATGCGCAGCGGCGCGTCCGTCAGATCGTCTTCCGGATAATGCCACGGCCCGGCGGGCATCTTGTCGGCGAGATAGCGCTTCAGATCCTCGACGCCGTCGCCATCGGTGGCGGACAGCATGAACACATGCTCGAACGCCGCCTTCTCCTGCACCGCGGTCGCCAGTTCAAGCAGCTTGCTCTTGTCGGTGAGCTTGTCGACCTTGTTCAGCACCGCAATGCGCGGCAGCTTCACGTCCTGCAGCTTGTTGAGGATGCTTTCCACTTCGGCGTCGATGCCACGCGCAGCGTCAATCACCAGCACCACGAAATCGGCATCGCGCGCGCCACCCCATGCCGCTTCCACCATCGCGGTATCGAGCCGCTTCTTGGGCGAGAACAGGCCCGGCGTGTCGATGAAAACAAGCTGGCTGTTGCCGACATTGGCGATGCCGCGCACGGGTACACGCGTCGTCTGCACCTTGTGCGAGACGATGGAAACCTTGGCGCCAACCATGGCGTTCACCAGCGTCGACTTGCCCGCGTTGGGGGCGCCGATCACCGCAATGAAACCGCAGCGCTGACCATCGCCGTCAGCATGGACGGCCCCGACTTCGTCTCCGTCACTCATCGCTTTCCGCTCCTGCCACAACGCCTTCGCGTTTCAATAATGTCTGCGCCGCTGCCTGCTCGGCCGCGCGTTTGGAAGCCCCGGTGCCTTGCGCCGGCGCACATCCGTTGATGCGCACCTCGGACGTAAAGCTGGGGGCATGGTCCGGCCCGGTGCGGCCAATCTCGGTATACTCCGGCAGCGGCAAGCCCCTGCCCTGCGCCCATTCCTGCAGCGCCGACTTGGCATCAGGCCGCGCGGCCGCCGGACGGACGTCGTCCTGATCCTGCCAGAGATGCAGCACCACCGACCGCGCCGCGGGAAATCCGGAATCGAGAAACACTGCGCCCAGCAGCGCTTCCATCGCGTCGGCCAGGATCGTGCCCTTCTCGCGCCCGCCGCTCGACGCTTCGCTTTCCGACAGGATGAGATGCTGCCCCACGCCGATGGCACGCGCGACGTGGGCACAGGCCTCGCCGCGCACCATGCGATTGAAGCGACGCGCCAGCTCGCCCTCGTTGGCGGTCGGGAACTGCGCGATCAGCTTGTCAGCGATCACCAGCCCGAGGACGCGATCGCCGATAAACTCAAGCCGCTCGTTATCGCTGCGGTGCACTTTGCCGCCGCGCATGCTGGCGTGGGTCAGCGCAACTTCGACAAGCTGCTGATCGCGGAACCGGTGCCCCAGCGCCTTTTCAAGATCTTTGAATTTTCTCGGGCGCAGGATCACGACACGCTGCACGTCCTGAAAGCCATATGGCTGAAAGCATTTTGGCCGCCGCGCAGAGCATTTGCGCGGCGGTCGGCTGGATTGGCTGAACGCAGACTATCGAACCAGCTTGAAGAAACGGTTCCAGCGGATATCCGCCGGCCAGGTCCACGGCTGCCACAGGCTGAACGCGCCCGGCTCGTCGACAGCAGCGGAGAAGAAAATGATCTCCGCGCGGCCGATCAGGTTGTCATAGGGCACATAACCGACGCCCCAGGTGGCGCGGCTGTCGGTAGAGTTGTCCCGGTTGTCGCCCATCATGAAGTAGTGGCCCTCGGGAACCTTGTAGGGGCCGACATTGTCGAACGGGCCGTTGGGCTCAGCATCCAGCACGGTATACTTCACGCCGTTGGGCAGCGTTTCCTCATAGGCCGGAATGGGACGCGCCGGGCCACCATCCTCGTGGGTGACGAAATCACCGATACGGCGCCGCGGAACTTCCTCGCCGTTGATGAACAGCAGTCCGCCGCGCACGTCGATTTCATCGCCCGGCAGGCCGATCACGCGCTTGATGTAATCGGTGGAATTATCGCGCGGCAGCTTGAAAACGGCGACATCGCCTCGCTTGGGCTCGGCGCCGAAGATGCGGCCCTCAAACGGGATCAGGTTGTAGAACGAATAGCGCGAGTAGCCGTACGACAGCTTCGACACGAAGAGATAATCGCCGACCAGCAGCGTTTCCTTCATCGAGCCGGAAGGAATATTGAAGGGCTGATACAGGAAGGTGCGCACCACCATGGCAATGGCCAGCGCTTCGATGACGATCGTGGCCGTTTCCAGCCAGCCCCCGCCCTTTTTCGTGTTTGCCGATACGGCCATTCAAAGCTCCCAACACGGGCAGACCCGCCTGTACCCCGAGGGCCGCTATAGCCATTTTGGGGCTTTGGCGCAATTCGTGCCAGCTGGACAAAGACGCCGGGTGCACCGGACAACCGGTCCCCCACATCGGTCAGAACGGGAAAGCCGGCCCCAACCCGACGTTTTTGGTGGGGGACCCCCGGACTAAAAAACGCGCTTGAAAGGTGATCACGGCGGTGGCCTGCAGCCGGCCCTGGCTTCACCCGGCTCACCTGCCCGCCGTTGCCAATCTGCCGACGCAGATTGCTGCGACTTTTGCGCGCGGAATGGCGTTTGTCACATGGCCGTCACCTGCTGCCCCGTCCCGCTGGCAACGACCCAACATGCCTACCTGACGAGCGATAAGCCCAAAATTCAGCCTTTGCTGCGCCGCCGCATCGGCCTCGCGGTGCCCGTTAACTACTCATATCGCACGAAATAACAGCAGAAATAGATTGCGAAGGGGACAGTGGCGGGCCATTAGCTAGCCGTTCGCACACCGATACTGCCTCGCCGAGCCAGTCGACCCCGCACGATCAATCCGGCCCTGAGTGTCGCCACTGTCCGCGGACGTCACCCGGCGGCCGGACCCTTCCGGCTGCCATTGAGAATGTCAGTTAGGCTGGGACAAGAACAATGCTCGATGAGAAACTTGAGCCGATTTACGCCGACGTGCTGCGCCGCAATCCCGGCGAGGGGGAATTCCATCAGGCCGTCCGCGAAGTGCTGGACAGCCTTGGTCGCGTCGTCGCCAAGCATCCGCACTATGCACAGGGCGCTCTGATCGAGCGCATCTGCGAGCCCGAGCGCCAGATCATCTTCCGCGTGCCGTGGGTGGATGACAAAGGCCAGGTACACATCAACCGCGGCTTCCGTGTGCAGTTCAACTCGGCCCTCGGCCCCTACAAGGGCGGCATCCGCTTCCACCCCAGCGTGATGCTCGGAACGATCAAGTTCCTGGGCTTCGAGCAGATCTTCAAGAACGCGCTGACCGGCATGCCGATCGGCGGCGGCAAGGGCGGTTCGGACTTCGACCCCAAGGGCCGCAGCGACAACGAGATCATGCGCTTCTGCCAGTCGTTCATGACTGAGCTGGGCCGTCACCTCGGCGAATACACCGACGTGCCTGCGGGCGACATCGGCGTCGGCCAGCGCGAAATCGGCTACATGTTCGGCCAGTACAAGCGCATGACCAACCGTTATGAGTCCGGCGTGCTGACGGGCAAGGGCCTCATCTGGGGCGGCTCGCGCGTACGCACCGAGGCAACCGGTTATGGCTGCACCTACTTCGTCCAGCGCATGCTGCAGACGCGTGGCCAGGATTTCGACGGTCGCACGGTTTCCGTTTCCGGTGCCGGCAATGTCGCGGTCTACACCATCGAGAAGGTTGCCTCGCTCGGCGGTCGTGTCATCGCCTGCTCGGATTCCGATGGCTACGTGGTCGAGAAGGACCGCATCGACCTGGCTCTCCTGAAGGAGATCAAGGAAGTGCGCCGCGGCCGTATTGCCGACTATGCCGCCGCGCGCGGTTCGGAAGCGACGTACGTTCAAGGCGGATCGATCTGGGATGTTCCGGTTGATGTTGCGATGCCATCGGCGACGCAGAACGAGCTGAACGGCCAGAACGCTGCAACCCTGATCCGCAACGGCGTCATCGCCGTCGGTGAAGGCGCGAACATGCCTTCCACGCCGGAAGCCATCCGCGCATTCGTCGAGGGCAAGGTGCTGTTCGGACCGGGCAAGGCCGCCAACGCCGGTGGTGTTGCCACCAGCGCGCTCGAAATGCAGCAGAACGCCTCGCGCGATTCCTGGAGCTTTGAAGCCACCGAAGCGCGTCTCGCGAAGATCATGCACGACATCCACGACACCTGCGCCAACACGGCGAAGGAGTATGGCGACGAGGGTAACTACGTGCTCGGTGCCAACGTGGCGGGCTTCACGCGCGTTGCCGAAGCCATGCGTGCTTTCGGCGTGATCTGATCGCGCTGCAACGGCGATAAGCTGTTGGTTGCAAAATTTCACGCGTCCGCTTCGGCGGGCGCGTTTTTTATTGCGAGGCAGCTAGCGCGCCGATGCATCGCATTGCGATGTGTCTTCACCGCGTCCGGCGCAGCACCATATTTTTATCAGATGCTGATGCGTCGCTCGCTGCCGGTGGCTACATCGCCCAACGAGCAACCGGTGGTGACGCAAAACCGTCACGCGGCGGCGCAGCAAAGTGCTGAACAGGTCGCCGCTTCTCCCGAAAGTAAACGCACCGGCACAAATGCCGTGCATTCCGTCAATGCAGCCAAAATGGTGCGGCGGTCGCAGCCACTAGCCTTGGCGCGCAAAATGGTGAAACTAGCCGTGCCCCTTGTTCAAGCCGCCCCGCCCGCGACCCATCGCAAAGAGTACTCCCCTCACATGACCCAGAACCTTATTGCACCACCGATACTCGCCCATGCCGGTGCGTTGCTGAGCAACTATGACGTGATCTTCTGCGATGTCTGGGGTGTGCTGCACGATGGGCTGAAGGCCTTCCCCACCACGTGCGACGCGCTGCAGCGGTTCCGCAACAACGGCGGCACCGTTGTGCTGGTCTCAAACGCGCCGGTTCCCGGTCCGCGCGTCTCCGCCATGCTGGAAAGCCGCGCCGTGCCGGATGACACTTGGGACGACATCGTTTCCTCTGGTGAACTTGCGCTTCAGCACGCCGACGCGATGGGCTATCGCACCATCTATTGTATCGGCCCAACGCAGCGGGACGCGGCGACGTTTCTGCGCGTTAAGGCGGCCCGCACCGATTTTGACGACGCCGAAGCCATTCTGTGCACGGGCCTCAACGACGACATGACGGAAACGGCCGACGATTACCGGCCGCTGCTGGAAAAGGCACTCGCACGCAAGCTGCCTTTTATCTGCGCCAATCCCGACCTTGTTGTCGATGTTGGCGGCAAACAGTTTCTGTGCGCCGGCGCCATCGCCGATCTCTATGAGCGTATGGGCGGCGAGGTATTCTGGGCCGGCAAGCCATTCGCCAACGCTTATGAAGCGGCGCATGCCAGCGCCAACAAACTTCGCGGCGCCGAAGTGCCGAAGTCGCGCATCATCGCTGTGGGTGACAGCCTGCGCACCGACCTGAAAGGCGCGGAAGCCTACGGCATCGACGCCATCTTCGTGGCATCGGGCATCCACCGCGAAGAAACGATGGGCGCAACGTCACTGTCGGAAGCAAAACTGCAGAGCCTGTTCGCTCCGCCCGCACCGCAACCCATCGCGGTGATGGAAAAGCTTGTCTGGTGACAACCGTACGGCGATCATAATTTGCGTTTGGCGCGAACAAAACAGGGCGCCCGATCAGACGTTTACCGGTCGGTTACCTTAACGGTTCATCTTTGTATGTAGACGCCTGAGACGTCTACCGCCCCCACGGCACGATCGCTTTTGCCGGTTTCGGCTTCATCCGGTTTGCCGGACTGCAGCCGCAGCCCGATCAGCGACTATCCATGGCGGCGCGTGCAACGATGAAAGAGAACACGCATGATGTTCGCTCGCCCCTCCTCACGCCTCCGTCTTCACGCCAGCCGCGCAGCATTGGTTGCAGCAGTTGCCATTGTTGCTTCCGTCACTCTCACGGTTTCGGCGCAGGCCGTAAGCCCGCAAGTCCGCAGCGCGTGCGCCAACGACTACTTCACCCATTGCAGCAGCAATCCGCCGAACAGCCGTGAGACCAACCGGTGCATGCGCGCCGTAGGTGCACGCCTGTCCAAGGGTTGCATCGCCGCCCTCGCCGACGCTGGATACGTGCCGAAGTCGCGCCTTTCGCGTCGTTCCGCCAGCCGCTGAGCGCAGACCCCAGAGGGCAGCCGGACGACGTCCGATGCCCTCTGACAGTCTGAACTCTGTGTTTGACCGCGCTATCATTACGGCTATTGTCGAGAATACGGGCGCACGCCCTCTGGCCAGTCTCGGCAGCTCATTTGCGGCAGCCTAGTCGCCGACCGCACAGTATTTTGAGTAAACAAATGGCCCGTTTCCTGTACGCGATTGAAGATCGGCTCGAAGATGCTGTCGCCGACCAGCGCCTGCCCCGCTGGATGCGCCAGATCACCCGAGCGGCCAGCCGCACAATTGGCGAAATGGGAGATATGATCTCCCGGCATCGCGGCCACGCCTGATCGAAGCGTGAATCGGGCCGTCGACAGCCTTAATTTCCGGCCGGGAAAAATCGCGCTCAATGTCGCTGCCGGCAGGGTAGCAGTCGGGCGATTGACCTGCTAATGAGCGCTTCCGAACTCGAACCTTTCTGGAGCTGCCATGAGCGACGCCGACAGCACGGCGCGGAACGAAACCGCCGCCCTCATCCGCCGCTATTACGAAGCCTTCAACGGCGGCAATAGTGAAGGCATGATCGCATGCCTCGCCGATGACATCATTCATGATGTCAATCAGGGCGAGCGCCGCGTCGGCCTCGACAAGTTCAAGGCGTTCAACGCCCGCATGGACCATCACTATCAGGAGAAGCTTGAGAACATCTCCGTGATGGTGAACGAGGACGGCACCCGCGCCGCCGCTGAATTCAACGTGCACGGCGTTTACAAGGCCACGGACAGTGGTCTTCCCGACGCCAACGGCCAGACCTATATTCTGCCGGCCGGTACGTTCTTCGCCATTCGCGACGGCAAGATCGCCCGCGTCACCACCTATTACAACCTGACCGACTGGATCGCGCAGGTTTCCGGCTGACCTTCGTTCGCGACAGGACCAACGCCCCATGCTCGTCACTATGCTGAGGTGCAAGCTGCACCGGGCCACCGTTACGGAATGCGACCTGCATTATCAGGGTTCGCTGAAGATCGACGCTGATCTCATTGCTGCCGCCGGCTTGCTGCTGAACGAACGCATTGAGGTCTACAACATCGACAACGGCCAGCGCTTCTCGACCTACGTGATCGAGGGGCCAGCCGGCAGCGGTGTCATCGGTCTCAACGGCGCGGCGGCGCGTATGGCGTGCAACGGCGACAAGATCATCATCTGCGCCTATGGGCAGCTTGATCTTGAGCAGGCGAAAAACCATCACCCGCAGATTGTCCTGCTGGGCGAAGGCAACAAGATCACCGGTGTGACGGACAGCCCGTCGGCCGATTAGGCTGCTCCACCGCACCGCATGAAGCTGATGCCAAATCGCTCCGGGCTGATAAAGTCCGGGGCGATTTGTCTTTCACCCGTCAGAGCACGATGGCTTTGCTCACAATCGCAATGCGGCTCTGGCCAATGATTTGGACCGATCATTCACGCTGCCGATCGATAGGCCGCATAGCGATCATCGTCCGGAGAACCTGTAATGGCTCTTGAAGTGAAATCCCTCACCGGCCAACAGCTGCATGATGTGCTGCCGGCTTTGGCCCGTTTGCGCATCATCGTGTTTCGTGACTGGCCGTATCTGTATGACGGCACGCTCGAATACGAAGAGAAGTATTTGGCCCAGTTCGCCGCTGCGCCTGGCGCCGTGTGCATCATCGCGCAGGATGGCGATGAGATCGTTGGTGCCTCAACGGCTGCGCCGATGATCGAGCACGCCGATGAATTCGCCGAGCCGTTCGAGAAAGCCGGCTTCGACCTCAACAAGATCTTTTACTGCGGCGAATCCGTGCTGCTAAAATCGCATCGCGGTCATGGGCTCGGCCACGCGTTCTTCGATGGTCGCGAGGCGCACGCGCGCAAGCTCGGCGGCTTCACGCACTCCACGTTCTGCCGCGTGGTGCGCCCGGACGATCATCCGCTGAAGCCCGCCGATTATCTGCCGCTCGATGGCTTCTGGAAGAAGCGCGGCTATGCGCCGGTCGATGGTCTGGTTGCGACCTACGACTGGAAGGACATCGACCAGAGCGAAGAGACAACACACCAGATGCAGTTCTGGATGAAACCGCTGTGATGCATGATGCAGCGCGCCGATCCGGTTGCGTGCGCGCGATCATCTCCCCGTTGCAACGCCTGAAATTTTGAGAATGTCATGAGCCTTCGCACCACCCTCAAGGCTGCCAGCGCGCAGTACCCGATCGGGCAGCCCGCCAATCTTGACGAATGGCGCCACAAGATCGCCGGCTGGGTTGCCAATGGCGCGGCGACCGGCGCGGAAATTCTGGTGTTCCCGGAATATGCCGCCATCGAACAGGCTGCTGCGCTTGGCGAGCACGTCTACAGCGATCTGGCCGCTACGCTGCATGCGGTTGCGGAGCTTGAGCAGTCGCGCATCGACTTCCATCGCGAACTGGCGATGCGCCACAACGTTTTCATCCTCGTCGGCAGTGGCCCGTCGCGCAAACCGGATGGCCGCTATGTCAACGCTGCTCCGCTGGTGACGCCGAAGGGCAATGTCGGCGTGCAGGAAAAGCTGATCATGACACCGTTCGAGGTTGATTGGGGCATCACCGCCAGCGCCGACGCGCGCGTGTTCGACACCGAGCTCGGCCGCATCGGCATCAACATCTGCTACGACAGCGAGTTCCCGCTGCTGGCACGCGCGATGGTGGAAGCAGGCGCGGAAATCCTGCTGGTGCCATCGTGCACCGAGCGTATCTCCGGCTATCACCGTGTGCGTACAGGTTCGCGGGCGCGCGCGCTGGAAAACCAGATTGCGGCTATTGTCAGTCCTACAGTGGGTGAAGCGCCGTGGTCGCCGGCTGTCGATTTCAATTCCGGATCGGCGGGCATTTATGTGCCGGCGGAGCAGACGGTTTCCGACACCGGCGTATTGGTGCAGGGCACGATGAACGCACCGGAATGGGTTGTTGGCGAGATCGACCTTGCGCGGCTGCGGCACCTCAGAACCTCAGGCGAAATGCGCAACTTCTCGGATTGGTCAAACCAGGCTGGCGCTGCATCGCTCGCCGACAGGGTTGAGGTTGTTGAGCTGACGTAACGGCTGCCGCCAAAACTAAATAAGAATGCGCCGGGAGATGAGTATCTCCCGGCGCATTTTGTTTTCGCACCAGTGCGTGGCGACTACTTCAGCGCCCACGTGATGGTCACGCTGGCCTCGAGCGTCTCGGTGCCGCGCTCGATGGGTGCAGCATCGGCCTTCATCGCGCGCGCCGACATAAACACCGGCCGCGGGCCCTCGCCGCCGCCTTCGGTGATGGTCAGCACCTCACCCACGGAAGCACCGGCCGCAGCCGCAAACAATTCAGCCCGCCGGCGTGCATTGGCGACGGCTTCCTTGCGTGCATCGTCCAGCAGTGTTTCTGCCTTGCTGACTTCGAAGTTCAGCCCTGCACTGCGGTTTGCACCCGCAGTAACCAGCCGGTCAAAAATATCGCCGAGCTTGTCGAGGTCGCGCACCAGCACCTGCACCTCGTTGCTCACCGAGTAGCCGTCGATGGCGGGGGCTTGCCCTTCCATCGGCCGCGTGTAGCGGGGCTCGACACGAAACTGCGAAGTCTGGATGTCCTTGGCGTCGATGCCGGCGCCCTTCAATTCATCGATCACCTTGCGCATCGCCGCCGAATTGACGGTCAGCGCCTCGCGCGCGGTCTTACCTTCGGCGGTGACACCGGACGAGATTCGGGCGCGATCGGGCTCCACGGTGACGCTGCCGCTCGCCGTTACGGTGACCGTGCGGCGCGATTTATCGTCGTCCGCCTGGGCGCCGGAAGCAAAGCCCAGCAGCGCGAGGCCAGCCATCGCGGGCCGGAAGTGTGCTGTGAAAAAGCGCATAGTTTCGAACCTTGAGTGATTACGGGGGGTATTTGCGTTGCCGAAGCCGTGTCGACTAACCGAACATATGGGACGTTTCACGACATATGGGACGTTTTGGTGCGCAAATCGTCATCTTGGGATTTTGTCGCGAATTCTGCTATGAGGAGCGCGCGCTTCGACTGGCGGCCACTCCTTTGGCTGACGCCCCCAGTTCGGGCCCGTAGCTCAATGGTTAGAGCTGACGGCTCATAACCGTCTGGTTCCAGGTTCGAATCCTGGCGGGCCCACCATTTTTATTTGCGCGCAGCAGCCGCACCAATCCTGCGGGCGTTGGTTTGGTTCATGCGCCTGAGGGCGGGTCCAGATGGCGACGGACGATCTGCGGGGTTTGCCGCACCGGTTTGCCTTAGCCACTCGCAAAAACAATGAGGCAATCTCGGTTCCGTGAGCGAGACAAAATCCAGAAGCTACGATGCGATTGTGATCGGCGCCGGCGCCGCCGGGATGATGTGCGCGTCCACCGCAGGTCAACGCGGGCGCTCCGTTCTGCTGATCGACCATGCCAATGAGGCCGGCAAGAAAATCCTCATTTCTGGCGGCGGCCGCTGCAATTTCACCAATCTGCACACGTCGCCGGAGCGCTTCATTTCCGCCAACCCGCACTTTGCAAAGTCGGCGCTGCGCCGCTATCGCCCCGAAGATTTTGTCGAGCTGGTCGAGCGCCATCACATCGCCTGGCACGAGAAGACACTGGGTCAGCTGTTTTGCGACGGCTCTGCCAAACAGATCGTCGCTATGCTGCTGCACGAATGCGCAAAAGGGCACGTGGAGCTGGGGTTTGGGCGCCAAGTAAGCAAGCTCGAACACGCCGATGGCGTTTACCGCGTTAGCTACGGCAATGAGACGGTGACCGCGCCAGCGCTCGTGATCGCTACAGGCGGTCCCTCCATTCCGAAAATGGGCGCGACTGGATTTGCCTATGACATCGCCCGCAGGTTCGGCCTCGCGGTCGTCGACCCAAGACCGGCGCTCGTGCCATTGACGCTCGGCAGCGAGGAAGCCCTGTTCAAATCGCTGTCCGGCGTCGCCACCGATGTCGTTGCACGCTGCGGCAAGGTCGAGTTTCGCGAAGCTGCGCTGTTCACTCACCGAGGCCTGTCTGGCCCAGCAATCCTGCAAATATCTTCGTATTGGAAGCAAGGCGAGGAGATCGGAATAGACTTTCTGCCGCCCGGATCAGCTCGGCTCGTCGACGCAAAGCGCAGCCACCCGCGCTCCGCGTTGCGCTCAGTGCTCGCGCATACTTTGCCGGCGCGTCTTGCCGAAGCTCTGGACGAGCGCATCGGACTTAGTGGAGATCTCGCGAACAGCCCCGACCGGGTTCTTGAAGGTATTCAGCGGCAGCTTTCTGACTGGCGGTTTCGTCCCAACGGCACAGAAGGCTTTGCCAAAGCCGAGGTTACGGCCGGTGGGATCAGCACCGATGAGCTTTCTTCCCAGACCATGCAAGCCAAGAATGTCAGGGGGCTGTACGCAATCGGCGAAGCCGTGGACGTGACGGGTTGGCTCGGTGGCTACAATTTTCAATGGGCGTGGGCCAGCGGCACGGCAGCCGGGATTGCTCTCTAGGTTTTCACAGTCAGTCGACTGACCACGTAGCCATTGCCACGCAGATAGCCATGAGACAGTTGCCGCCGTCGGATGGTGTTGGAAGGCGGCAACTGCTTTTGGAGATTAGAAGCCGACCTTCAGCCGCGTACCGTCGGCAAAACCGCTCGCCTTCTCCAGCGTTCCGGGCGCGTTGGCGCCGCGATACGTAACGCTGTAATCGTCCATGTTGTAGGAGGCGCCGTAAAAGAGCTTGAGCCCCAGCGCAACGCTTCTGTCGTGCGCCCACGATAGCTGCTGCTGGTGCTGTTCGGCTCGTACAGCAGGTTGGTCTGATTGTAGTAGAGGTTAACCCGCGCTTCGACGAGATTGTTGCCCGGCGTCAGCGCGTAATTCATGTAGTAGGTGTTGTTGTCGATCAGCCAATCGTAATACGAGTTTGTGAACTCGTTCTCGTACTTCAGAAAGCCAAAGTTGAAGTTGTGGGTGTCGTTCGGCCTGATTTGCAGCTTTGCAAGCCGTGAGCCCGGGCTGTTCTGCGCCGGCGCGCGGGCACCATCGACATTCACCCGCATGAAATCGCCGTCAGCGTTGCGATAGTTTTCGGTTTCGGTCATCGCCCATGCAGTGATGAAGCTTATTTCGCCGCCGCGCACAGCCGCAGCAGCCGACGTGACCTGAAATCCGGATTGCCGACGGAACGCGTTGAGCGCCGAAGCTAGCGGTTGCTTGCAGCGGTTTGCGGTTGCACCCAGTATGCGCATCCGCCTGAACATGCTTCTGCTCGATCTGTCGCCGCCGGATCAGATCAAACGAGAGATTGCGCACGAGTTCCAAAGACAGACGCGGTCGCAGCTGTCGCACAACCCGCTGGCGTTTTGTCAGCTACGTGAGGCGGCTGCATCCATGCGCGCAAGCGTGTTTGTGGCTGCGCGCTGAACCGTGACTGAGCCGTCCGGAACCCACCACCTCGGCTGGGTCCCGGACGACGCCATGATCAATAGGCCAGTTCGGCGCTTTCTTTCGGGTTGAGCTTGGCACGCACCACCGGCTCGGTCAGTTCCGGCGAGCACAATTCGATGAACTTGTAGGCGAACCCGCGCAGGTAGCGGCCACGGCGCACGGCGATGCGCGAGGTGTTGCGGGCGAACAAACCGTCGGCCGACAACAGCTCCACGGAATCGCGCGCCTTGTCGTGGGCCATGGAAGCAATGATCCCGACGCCCAGCTCCAGCTCGACGTAGGTCTTGATCACGTCAGCGTCGAGCGCGGTCATCACGATGTCGGGCTCAAGGCCAGCGGCATCGAACGCGGCGTCGATGTGCGAACGACCGGTAAAGCCGGCATCGTAGGTGATGATCGGCCACTCAGCGATGGTTGCCAGCGTCAATGATTTGGCCTGCGTCAGGGGATGGCCGCGAGGTACGATAACCGCATGCTCCCACGAATAGTATGGGAAGGCCGCGATCTCGGGTTTGTCCTCAAGCGCTTCAGTTGCAACGCCGATGTCAGCGCTGCCGTCCATCAGCATCGACAGGATTTCCTTCGGGCTGGCCTGATGCAAGATCAGGCGCACGTTCGGAAACGCTTTTTTGAACTGCACCACAACCGGCGGCAAGGCATAACGCGCCTGCGTATGCGTGGTGGCGATCGTCAGATCGCCGCTGTCGGTTTTCGAGAACTGGTCCGCGAGTCGCTTGATGTTCTTGGTGTCAAGCAGCAGCCGTTCAACGATCGGCACCAGTTCCTGACCCGGCCCGGTCAGTCCGATCAGCCGCTTGCCACGTCTGACGAACAGCTCGACCCCGAGCTCGTCCTCAAGATCCTTGATGTGACGACTGACACCGGACTGCGACGTGTAGAGCGCGTTGGCCACCTCAGTAAGATTGAAGTTGCGTCGTACCGCTTCGCGAATGATGCGTAGCTGCTGAAAGTTCACTTCACTGATCCTTGATCGAATAGGCGCAAGCGGCTGCTCAAAAGGCGTACGGCCTGTCCGGTTGTTAACTGAAGTTCGGCCAGGCGCTGTGCCGGCAGTTGAACTTCGAACTGTTGCTCAGTCGTCTCCCCACCGCCGTTCAGCCTGGACAACTCGATACGTGCGACCGGGCCGAAGCTAAGAATACGGTTCACGCGTGCAGGCACACCGACGTTGGTGTTCGCGTGATCGACCACAATATCCAGCTCGTGCGGACGCGCAAAGCCGACGACCTGCTGGCCGTTGCCGTAGCCGCGCCCAACCTGGGGAATGACGTCGGTGCCGACCTGGAGCCCTTCGCCCACGACGTTGCCGCGGAACTCGTTTACCGCGCCCAGGAACTCGTAGACAAACGGCGTTGCCGGGTTCGAATAAACGTCCTCGGCAGCTCCAACCTGCTCGACCTTGCCTCGGTTCATCACCACAACCCTGTCAGCGAGCTCCAGTGCTTCTTCCTGATCATGCGTCACAAAGATTGAAGTGATGTGCAGTTCATCATGCAAGCGCCGCAGCCAGCGCCGCAGTTCCTTGCGAACCTTTGCGTCGAGCGCTCCGAATGGCTCGTCCAACAGCAGCACGCTCGGACCAACGGCCAGTGCGCGCGCCAGCGCAATGCGCTGACGTTGGCCGCCCGACAACTGCGCCGGATAGCGGTCCGCCAGCCAGTCGAGTTGCACAAGCTTCAAAAGCTCCGTCACCTTGGCACGGATGACCTTATCAAGCGGCCGCCCCTTGCGCTTTACCCGCAGACCGAAGGCGACATTCTCGAACACAGTCATGTGCCGGAATAGCGCATAGTGCTGGAACACAAACCCGACCTTACGTTCGCGCACGTGCGTTGACGAGGCGTCTTCGCCGTCGAGCAGAATGCGCCCGCTATCGGCAAAATCGAGGCCGGCAATGATGCGCAGCAGCGTGGTTTTTCCGCAACCTGACGGGCCCAGCAAAGCGACGAGTTCGCCGGTGGGAAAATCGAGCGTTACACCGTCCAGCGCCTTGAATGCACCGAATGACCGCTGGATGTTTTCAACTCTGATGCTCATGGTGCCCCAATCGGATGTGGTTCGCGTCCAAGTCGCCACTCAATCACGGTCTTGATGACCAGCGTCACCAGCGCCAGCAAAGCCAGAAGAGACGCAACCGCGAAAGCCGCAGCAAAGTTATATTCATTGTAGAGAATTTCTACCTGTAGCGGCATGGTATTCGTCTGTCCGCGGATGTGCCCCGAAACAACCGATACTGCACCGAATTCACCCATCGCGCGCGCATTACACAGAATGACGCCATACAGCAGGCCCCATTTGATGTTCGGCAACGTCACACGGAAGAACGTCTGCCAGCCAGTGGCGCCAAGCACCAATGCGGCCTCTTCCTCTTCGCGGCCCTGCGCCTCCATCAACGGGATGAGTTCGCGCGCAACGAATGGAACCGTGACGAAGATCGTCGCCAGGATGATGCCAGGCACGGCGAACACGATCTTGATGTCGTGCTCCGACAGCCACGGGCCGAACCAGCCCTGCGCGCCGAACACGAGAATATAAACGAGGCCCGCGATGACCGGTGACACCGAGAAGGGCAGGTCAATCAGCGTTACAAGCACGTGCTTGCCGCGAAAATCGTGTTTCGCGATTGCCCAGGCTGCGGCGATGCCAAACACCAGATTGAGCGGCACCGCTATCGCCGCCGCAAGCAGCGTCAAACGCATCGATGCTACCGCATCCGGTTCGACCAGCGCCTCCCAATACGCCTGCCAACCCTTGCGCAACGCTTCCGAGAACACGGCGTACAACGGCAGCAGCAGGAACGATGCGAAGAACAGCATCGAGACCGTTATGATGATCCACTTGACGGCCGCAGGCTCGCGGGCCGCCGGATTCCTCTCGAACCGCGCAGCGTGCGCGCGGGAACCGAAAGCGTGTGAAGCAACCCCTGCCATCAACGTCCACTCCGATTATTGCGGGCTGTCCAGGCCTGCAAACCATTGATGATCAGCAACAGTGCGAACGACACGATCAGCATGACCGCAGCAACAGCGGTGGCTCCGACATAGTCGTACTGCTCAAGCTTGGTGATGATGATGAGCGGGGTGATTTCCGAAACCATCGGCATGTTGCCGGCGATAAAGATCACCGATCCGTACTCGCCGACGGCGCGCGCGAATGCCATGGCGAAGCCGGTCAGAAGCGCTGGCGCCAACATGGGAAGAACAACGCGGCGTACCGTCTGCCAACGTGTGGCGCCCAGTGATGCGGCGGCCTCTTCGAATTCAACGTCCAGATCTTCAAGCACCGGCTGCACCGTGCGCACCACGAACGGTACGCCGATAAAAATCAGCGCCACAACCACGCCCAGCGGCGTATAGGCGACCTTGATGCCAAGCGGCTCAAGGTATTGCCCGACAATGCCGTTGCCGGCGTAGATGGCGGTCAATGCGATGCCGGCAACCGCCGTCGGCAGCGCAAACGGCAGATCGATCAATGCATCGACGATGCGCTTGCCGGGAAAGCTGTAGCGCACCAGCGACCACGCCAGCAGCAAGCCGAACACGACATTGATCGCAGCGGCAAGCAAAGACGCGCCGAAGCTAAGCCGGTATGACGCCATCACGCGCGGCGCCGTAACCACCGACCAGAACTCGGCCGGGCTCAATTCAGCGCTTTTGATAAACACCGCGCTAAGTGGCACCAGAACGATCAGCGATAGGTAGAAAACCGTAAAGCCAACTGATAGGCCGAAGCCGGGCAGCACTCTAGGAGATCGGACGCCAGGCATTTCACCCTCAGTCTACGTTGCCTAAGCGGAACAGGTTGCGCCGTTGAAAATGCACCTCCAGCGCGGCAAGCCGCTTTGGAAAAGCAGCCCCGACGAGGAGGTTTCCAATCCGTTGCCCCCGCTCCCATCTCAACAACTAGCCAGCCGGCGTCCGGCAACGAACAATCAATTTCCGATTTCCTTTTCACATTTGCGCATATAGCGAACACCGCACGATAACGTGCTGCCGATAGCGAACCGGCTCGCCCATAAAAAAAGAGAGCCCGGAAAGGCTCTCTTTCGTTTTATGACACTGCTGGCGCCTTAGAACTTGATGATGCCACCGGCAAACACCAGGTTCAGATCTTCCAGTGGCACGCCCGATGCGGCCCCGGCTACTGCCCTGCCCGCGCCGTCCGTGTTGACCACGCCGAGTTCACCTTCGACATGGCGATATGAAAGATAAAGCGTCAGGGCTGCTGCATCGATGCCCTGCGCCAGACCGAAGCCATAGGATTCAACGCCGGTCTCCACCACGGCCGCAGCATTTGCAGTGCCGGCAAACGCACCGGCAATGCGCCGGCTGCTGCCGCCACCCTCGTAGTGATAATACTGACCGTAGACGGTTGTCTTACCCAGCGAGTTCCACTTCCGTTCAATGCCGACTTCCGCCGCCCAGAACGTCTGTTCGTCATTGGCATTGCGCAACGAGAACAGATTTGTCTGGTTGATCAGATCGTCTTTCTTGATGCCAGCTGCGAAGTTGGCATAAAGGCCGGTTTCGCTGTGCAGAACGCTGAGCGATCCGCCGAACTGACTGCACTTCGCATCGGCGTTGCTGCCGACAACAACACCGCCGATGGAGGCGCAAGCGGTTTGGGTCTGGGTGCCATCGGTAATTTCACCGTAGCCGAGGCCGGCTTCAATCTTGAAGCCAGCATGCTCACCCGAATATGCCAGCGACACATCCCAGTAATCGTCCTGGCCCCAGAACGCTGAAGCGGTGAAGCCGGAAATTTCCGGCGTCGTATACCTCACGCCATTGAAGCGCTTTTCGCCATCACCCGGCTGATCGCCATAGCCGCCCAGCAACGTATAATAAGAATACGCGCTGGCACCGCCCGCGGTAGATGTCGCCAAGGCGCCATCTCTGCGACGCAGATTGAGCCCCAATCCGGTATCTTCGATATCGGAATACTTGGCGAAATCGCGCGTCTGTGCCTGATTGATTTCGGTGATGCCATCGGTTGCCGTGCTCTGCAGACCAACCGCGACAGTGCCGTAAGTCTTGCTCTTCACGTACCAATGAGAGTCGCGCAGATCGAAGGCCGCGGCCACCGTTCCGCTCTGGGTGAAGCGCTTCGAGTTGCTCGACCGCACACCGATTTCAAGGCGATAACCTGCCTCCCAATCGCTGTTGATCTTGGCTTTGCCGCGGAAGCGGAAACGGGAGCGCGAGTTGTCGTTGGTGACAACATAGGCGTTGCTCTCCCAACCGTCGTCCCAGAACAACACGCCTTCATTGATGTGTCCGGAGACTTCGAGCGAAACCTTGCGGTTGCCCTTGCGTGCCGTCGTCGCTTCCAGCTCGGCCACGCGTTCTTCGAGATCCGAGCAGCAATTCCCCCCTAGATCGGCTGACCATGCCGGGACTGCCGCCGCTAATAAACCCACCGAGACCAGGATAGCCCGCAAGCTACCCCCGCCTGATACTCCCCCATACATTACGCTTACTCCTAAGCTACGCTACGCAACTAAAAAACCGTATGGCGGCGCAAAACACGCCGCCGAAAATCAACTCACTCCCCTAACTGACCTTCGCCCCCTTTCCTCAGACAGTCCCACCTCGATTGTCAACGATGCTCCGTTCACTGCCCGATTGCGCAGGCGACAGCATCGTGACGAACAGATCTGCTTGGCGGCAAAACGCGATTGCGCAGGTCGGCCAGAATTTCGAGCCCACGCGGCCAGGCACCAAAACCGGCGGCAGGGTTTATGTGGCCTGCAGCACCAAGATTGATCAGCTCGGCGCCCCACGCCGAAGCCCAATGCGCCGCGCCATCAAACGACATCCAGGGATCATTGGTGCTGGCGACAACAACCGAAGGCACCCGCAGCCGCCCATCTTGAATGAAAACGCCGACATCGAACCGCTCTGGATCCGCCGGTGCGACCAGCATCAGGGCGCCGACACGGCCCGGCCGTTGCGCTGCGGCCTCGACGGAAGCGAGGCAGCCGAAACTATGCGCCACCAGAACAACCGGACCGTCAGCGCGGTCGATGGCAGCGCGTACCCGGGCGGACCACAATTCCAGATTTGGCGTGCTCCAGTCCGCCTGCTCTACGCGCTCAACATTCGGCAAACGTGCTTCAAGCCAGGTCTGCCAATGGTCCGCGCCACTGCCGTGAAGACCTGGAACGATGAGATGCGTGGTCATGACCTGCTCCACTATCTGCGTCTACTGACGAATAGCTGGCGTGCGTGCGTTCTATTCACGGACTTCTGCGGAGCGGCGCATGCGCACCGCTCCGCAGATGGAGTGATCTCGTCAGCTCCGACCGTAAATCTGGTCGAACAGACCGCCGTCGTTGAAGTGATCTTTCTGCGCCTTCTGCCAGCCGCCGAACACGTCATCGATGGTGATGAGATTCACTTCCGGAAAACGCTTGATGTCCTCAGGGTCGGCCAGTTCCGGCTTTGACGGACGGTAGTAGTTCTTTGCTGCCAGCTTCTGCCCCACCGGCGAGTACAGGAAGTTGAGATATTCCTGCGCCAGCTCCGTCGTGCCGTGCTTCTTCGCGTTCTCATCGACCAGCGTCACAGGCGGCTCGGCGAGAATGGAAAGGGAGGGAACCACAATCTCGAACTTGTCTGGGCCAAGCTCGTTGATGGCGAGGAATGCTTCGTTTTCCCAGGCCAGAAGCACGTCGCCGATGTTGCGCTCAACGAAGGTGGTGGTCGAACCACGGGCGCCGGAGTCGAGCACCGGAACATTTTTGAATACAGCGGTGACGAACTCTTTCGCCTTCTCTTCATTGCCGCCGGGCTGCTGCAGAGCGAAGGCCCAAGCTGCGAGGTAATTCCAACGAGCACCACCCGAAGTTTTCGGATTTGGCGTGATGACACCGATGCCTGGCTTCGCCAGATCATCCCAGTTCTTGATGTCCTTGGGATTGCCCTTGCGCACGAGGAACACGATAGTCGAAGTGTAGGGCGAAGAATTGTTCGGCAAACGCGTCTGCCAGTCCTTGGGGAACTTGCCGGTCTTCTCGGCGATCGCATCGATGTCATAGGCAAGAGCCAGCGTGACGACATCCGCTTCCAGGCCGTCGATCACAGCGCGCGCCTGCTTTCCAGCGCCGCCATGTGACTGGTTGATCTTGACCGTCTCGCCGGTCTTTTCCTTCCAGTGCTTGACGAACTCCGCATTGAACTGCTGATAAAGTTCCCGCGTCGGATCATAGGAAACGTTGAGCAGCGACTTCTCCGCCGCATTGGCCACAGCCGCACCGCTTGCCAGCCCCGCTGCAACTGCCAGCGCAATTATCTGCCGGCGCGTGATCGTCAACTTCATCGCTCTATCCTCTGCTTGCCTGACCCCAAGTCGGGAAGCTGAGAATTAGTCAGTGGTTGGATCAAACCGAACCAACAAGAAATGCAGAGCTTATGAAAAATCCGGCGGCGAGCGCTTTTGTTCTGTTATTTCCGGGCGTTCACTATGGTGAACGGCCTTTCTCCGACGCGAAACCGTTCAGGCTGTGTTGCAAACTCCACATTTGAAGCAGCGCGCGTTGAACCCGTTCCATCGGAACGCCCGCCACCAATCAAAAGTTGACCTTGGCACCCATCACCACTTCCTGAAACGCATCTATCTTTGAAACGCCCGCCGGTGCGCCGCGCGCCGCCGTCGCCGCGTTGCCGGTCACTTCGCCGTCGGTGTGCTGATAGAGTGCGTACAGCGTCGTATCCGCGTTATCGATTTTCTGCACAATGCCAAACTGCCAGAAAACGATTTTGGCCGACACGGTCCGGCCCGGATTAGAGCCCGGGGTGTCCTGTCGATACTCAAAGAACAGATTGGTTTTGCCGAGGTCCAGCCACTTGCGCTCAATGCCTGGCTGCAAAAACCACATATCGCTCGTCGGCAGCAGAGCCGTGCCCGCAGGAAAAACGTGGTCGGTATGCACGTGCTGGCGGCCCCAGCCACCGTAGAGAAACAGCCCGGTCGGATTATGCATCAAGGTGGCGGCGGCACCGCCCCACTGACACCTGAACCCCGGTTCGGACAGCGCTACGTTGCTGCCGGACAGGCACGGCGTTCCACCGACGACATACGTCGATCCATCGGCGTTGGTACGGAGCGTGCCCGGATCATTGCTGATGCCGTAGCCTGCCTTAGCGAGCAGGCTGAAGTCGCCCATGTCACCCTTGTAGGTAACGGCGCCGTCGGCGAAATCGTCTGGGCCCCACGCGGCAGTGATGTAGAATCCACCCCAGGTCGGCGTATCGTATCGCACGATGTCGCGCCGTCCGCTCTGGCCCGGCGTGAGATTGTTAAAGCCGCGCAGGATGTCCGCGAACCGCAATCCGTTGACGAACTGACCATTGATGCGCACCTGAAAGCCGGCAAGAAACACGGCAGCGCCTTCAGCGTCGTTCACATTCCGCGTCAGCGTTGCATCGGCGTCGTCGGTGAGATGGTAGGTTGCTGGAGAATTCAAACCAACTGCCACGCGGCCATAGTCGGTATTCTTCACAAACCAATTGCTCTTGCGCTGGAGCAGATAGAATTCTCGGTTTGCGGGGTTGGCACTGGGAGAGTTAGGGCCGCTTTGGTTCCATTGGTTGCCCGGGTGGCCAACGACCCCCACTTCAAATTCAAAGCCCGCCGACCAATGCTTATTGATCTTCGCTTCGCCTGCGAAACGGAAGCGTGACTGCTCAACTGTGTTGGTGCCGATGTAGATGTTGTCTTCGACGCCATCGTCCCAGGCGAAGATCGCCTCGTTGACCCAACCGGAGACCGTAACGGAGACCTTTTTATTGCCCTTGCGCGCCGCGGTATCCTCAAGTTCGGCAATGCGCGCTTCGAGATCGGAACAGCAAGCGTCGAAATCCGCAGCAATTCCCTTTGCTGGAATCACGCTCGTCGCAACTACGGCCAACGCCGCGCCCGAGTTTCTCAGCCACCGCAACCACACCGATCCCATGCCCGCTCTGTCTCAATGCCTTCACGTTTGGCGCATTCGACCTGATTCTTGGGCGGTATGGCTGTCCCGACGGGCAGGTTTGCCGAGTTCCTCCATTTTAACTGCGGAAATGATGCAATAACGCCGCCCTTTGTCGGGCTGCGCCAGGAGAAAGGCTATTCCGAATCGGCAAGCTGCTCGCGGAAGCGATTGATGATTGGATAGCGGCGGTCGCGGCCAAAGTTGCGCGATGAGATTTTCACGCCCGGGGCCGACTGCCGCCGCTTGTATTCCGCCAGATACACCAGCCGCTCGATGCGCTGCACGGTTTCCGGTGCGTGGCCGCGCGCAATAATGTCGGCCAGCGGCATTTCGTTTTCGACCAGGCAATTGAGAATGTCGTCCAGCACATCATAGGGCGGCAGCGAATCCTGGTCGGTCTGATTCGGCCGCAGCTCCGCGCTTGGCACCTTGGTGATGATTGCCTCGGGGATCACCTCACCCGCCGGCCCCAATGCGCCTATCGGCAGGTTTTCATTGCGCCAGCGCGACAGGCGATAGACCTCTGTCTTGTAGAGATCCTTGATCGGATTGAAGCCGCCGTTCATGTCGCCGTACAGCGTCGCGTAACCGACCGCCATCTCAGACTTGTTGCCGGTGGTGACGACCATGCTGCCGAACTTGTTCGACAGCGCCATCAGCATCGTACCGCGCACCCGCGATTGCAGGTTCTCTTCGGTGACATCGGCGTTGGTGCCCGCAAGCAGCGGCGCAAGGCTTGCCGTAACACCCGCAACGCCATCCTCGATCGGCAGCACCGTGTAATCGATGCCCAGCGCCTTCGCGCACGCTTCGGCATCGCGCAGACTTTCCTGCGAGGTGTAACGGTAGGGCAGCATCACAGCGCGCACACGCGCAGGCCCCAGCGCATCAACGGCCATTGCCGCCACCAGCGCGCTGTCGATGCCACCGGAAAGGCCGAGCAACACACCGGGAAAGCCGCTCTTGTCGACGTAATCGCGCAAGCCCAGCACGCACGCGCGGTAAGCGGCGCCTGCATCGGTTTCCAGCGCTACACACTCGCCTGCTGCGCAGCGCCAGCCATCATCTTCACGGTGCCACGTTGTCAGCACCAGCGCCTCTTCCCACGCAGGCAACTGCACACCGAGCGATTTGTCGGCGTTGAGAACGAACGAGCCACCGTCAAACACAAGCTCGTCCTGACCGCCGACAAGATTGACATACGCAATAGGCAATCCGCTCTCGACGACACGACTGACGACGATGTTCATGCGCACGTCGGGCTTCTTCCAGTCGAACGGCGAACCGTTCGGCGAGATGAGAATTTCCGCGCCGGTTTCCGCCAGACATTCGACAACGTCCGGCCCCCAGATGTCCTCGCAGATCGGCACACCGATGCGTACGCCACGCACGTTGACAGGGCCCGGCATCGGTCCAGCGGCAAACACGCGCTTTTCATCGAACACACCGTAGTTCGGCAGATCGACCTTGAAACGCACCGCTTCCACGGCACCGTTATCGATCAGAACGACGGCGTTGTAGACCTTGCCGTCATGCGGCCAGACGGTGCCCGTGAGAACCGCAGGGCCATCGCCCATACTGGCGGCGAACTGCTCGACGCTGCGCTTGGCGGCCGCAACGAAGGCGGGCTTCAAAACCAGATCTTCCGGCGGATATCCGGTGACGAACAGCTCGGGAAACACCACGACATCGGCGCCCATATCAGCGGCGCGATCCCGCATCGTGCGCATGACATCGATGTTGCCATCGATATCGCCGACGGTTGCGTTCGCCTGGGCGAGGGCAATCTTGAGGGTGGATGGCACAGGTTCTGCTCGCGCTTGCTGCAAGGGTGTCGTGAGAGGCTATAAAGCCGGATGATTTAGGACCGCTTGCGATGCGGGTCCAGCGACGACATGGCGTTGACCCGCAAAACCCGCCTGCCACATCGTATCGGTGCGGCCAACCGTCCGCTGCGTCAAGCTTCTGGCAGCCTAGACCGGCAGGGACACTAAGCCTAATGCTAGCCCTGCGGTCTGGCTCCATGGCGAGCGAAGTTGCTGCATTCGGTGCCATCATCGGCCTCCGCAATTTCGCTATTGACGCTGCGCTGGATGGCGCATTGGTCCTTACCCTCAGGCCGTCTTAAAATCCTATCGAACCGCCATCACGCACCCGGACATCGCCTTGCTATCCCTGCTCGCAATCGTCGCCCCTATCTTCGCGCTCATCCTGTGCGGGTTCATCGCGCGGCGCGGCGGTTCCATCGGCGCGGCGGCCGTGTCCGAGATCAACAAGTTCGTCGTCTATCTGGCCCTGCCCGCTCTGCTGTTTGACGTCATGGCGCACGCAAGCTGGCAGCAGCTGTATCAGCCGGGGTTCGTGCTCGCGTTTGGTCTCTCATGCGGCATTGTCTTCTATGCCAGCGTCGGCATCAGCCTGCTGTTGCGTCGGCCGCTGGCCGATGGCGGCATCGACGGCCTTCTCGGCTCCTATTCCAACACCGCCTACATGGGGTTTCCGCTGTTTCTCATGGTCTACGGACCGGACAGTCTGGTGCCCGTCACCATTGCATCGATCATCACGGTCTGCGTGCTGTTCGCTTCCTCGATCGTGCTGATCGAGATCGGCAGCCAGCGCGAGCCTCATCCATTCCGGCTGGCGATGAAGGTGGGCGGTGCGCTGGTGCGCAACCCGCTGTTGATCGCGCCGGTCGCCGGAGCGCTTTACAACGCCACCGGACTTGCGGTGCCGCAGCCTGCCGAAACGTTCCTGAAGCTGCTGGGTGGGGCGGCGAGCCCGGCCGCGCTCGTTGTCATCGGGTTGTTTCTGGCCGGCCCGCGTCCCGTTACGCGCGGTGAAGCCGGTGCTGCCGTTGCACTCAGCGCGGTGAAGCTGATCCTGCACCCGGCGCTGACATTCTTCATCGCCATGCTGCTGGGTGTGCCAACCCAGCTCGCCGTGATGGCGACGCTGCTGGCCGCGCTGCCGACCGGCACCGGCCCGTTCATGCTGGCGGAGCTTTACCGGCGTCCGGCCGCCATCACATCGGCAGTGATCCTGATTTCAACGCTGGCCGCGCTGATCACGTTGCCGATCGCGATGGCGGTACTGGGTGTGGAAGTGCTGCCCGGACGCTGAGGTTAAGTCAGTCAGCATCTTTATGGCTGGCGCGAGCATCTATGGCTCGTGCGCTCAGCCCTTCTGTTTACGCCGTGCCTGCTCGGCCATCTCGCGCAGTTTGGCCTGCGATTCCGGCGTCACCATGCCTGCGGAGATGATGACCTTGGCCGCGTCCTCGATGTTCATGTCCAGGAACAGCACATTGCGCCGGGGCAGGAAGCAGACAAATCCGGTCGGCGGCACGATACCGGTAGGCATGAAAACGGTGAGCAGGTCTTCCTCGCCGCCGGGCATCACAGCGCCCACCTCGCCCGTCGTTTCACCGGTGACGAACACAATCGACCACAGGCCCTTGGACGGGAACTCGATCAAGCCGACTTTCTGAAACGCCTGATTGGGACCGGTGGCGCTGACCACAGATTCAAAGATCTGCTTCAGCGCGCTATAAACGTTGCGCACGATCGGCATGCGGCCGACCATCTGCTCGCCGAATGAAATCAGCGTGCGGCCTAACAGATTGGCGGCCAGCGCGCCAATGAGCGTCAGCACCACGAAGCCGACGATCAGACCGAAGCCGGGAACGGCAAACGGTAGATAGGTGTCCGGCAGATAAGGCGCCGGCACGAACGGCTTGATCCAGGCGTCGGTGACGTTGATGAACCACCACGCGATGTAAAGCGTGATTGTCACCGGGCCGACGATGACAAGACCGGTCAGGAAGTAGTTGCGCAGCCGCGTGCCGATTTGCCAGCCGCCGCTCTTGGGCTTCTCGCGCACCAGCTTGCGAAGACCGGCGCGCAGGTTTGCCGTCGCATCAGGAGAACCGTTTGGGGGACCGGCTGGTTCGCTCATGGTCTTCCGCTTGGAAACCTCGCCCCGTTCATTGCGCCCGCTTCAGCCTGGGCACCGTCTGGCTGACCCCATAGGATCGTGACCTGGCCCACCATTACAACGCTAACGCTACTGGATCATCAGCATGCAATCGAAGCCATCCGCCTGCAGTGCTGAGCAAAGACGCTCCGGCTCGCCCGTATCGGAATAGGGGCCGACCTGAACGCGATAGAAGGTGCCCATGCTGCCGATGACGGCTTCATCCACCACCGGTTTGCGGCCACCCAAGCTTGCGCCGTGCCGACCGGACAGCAGCCCGGCGAGCGCATCGGCCTCTGACCGGGTGCGCACGGATGCCACCTGGAGACGATATTTCTCAGCACCGCGCGCGGCAGGCTGACCGGCGGGCGATCCGCCACTGACGGTGGCAACCTGCGTAACGAACGGCGTGCCGACTTCAGCCGGGCGTGAGGGCTGCTGGGCAACCACCTCGGTCCCCGTACTCCAGCCCGATGCGGCCGGGGCCGGTGCGGGCGCAGGCTCTGGGGCGCTGCTCGACGATCCGCCGCCGAAGAGATTGGAGAAGAAGCCGGTTATTCCGCCGCTGGAGCTGGATGACGATGGTGTCGGCGCGGCCGGCGCACTGGACATGCCAGCGGCTCCGGCACCCGAAGCCGCGCCGGTGGCCGCGGCCGCTACCTGCGTTGCCGGTGAAGTGCCGAGCGTCGGCGGGGCCGCGTGTGGCGACTGCGGAACCGGGGGCACATTGGCGACGCCGGCCTCGTTGTAGGCCAGCTCGCGCGTTTTGATGGCGTCGGCCCGTTCGGCGTCGGAAAGGCCGTTCTTGATCCAGAGCGCGCTGGTCAGATCCGAAATTGCAAAACCCGGCTTGCCCTGTTTGCGGAATGTGAGCCCGCGATAATACAGCAAGCTGGGCATCTGGCTGCTGGGCAGGCCACCGCGAATCGCAGCCTCGAAGGCGCGCATCGCATCGTCAAATTTGCCAGCCGCATATGCCTTTTTGCCGGCCGCGAATACCTGCTGTGCCTGCTCCGAAGCCGATGGTCCGGGGCCCTCTTGCTGGGCAACTGCGGGCGTGATGACAGCAAAAGACGCCGCAAATGCCGCCGCAGCCAGCATGCATGCCGTTCCGGTGAACATACGCGCGCGGATGCGCATAATGTCCTGCATTGTCAGCATAACTCCCTGTCCCGGCATCTGACCCGACTTGACCCTAAGCCAAGCATATTATCGAGGCAAATCCGGGGCTGGAATCGGAACCATTTTTCCGACCACTAGATCCAGCATCAATTCAGAGTCGGTAGCACCCAGGCAACGGCAAACTATTCGACAGTAACGGATTTTGCCAGATTACGGGGCTGATCGACGTCGGTGCCCATCGCCACGGCGGTGTAATAAGCCAATAGTTGCACCGGCACGGCATAGAGCAGCGGGCTGGTGAACTCGGTGGCCTTGGGCATCGCAATATGCGCCGCCACCTTGCAGCCGACCTCCTCGGGATCGGCATCCGAGATCAGGATGATCTGGCCGCCCCGCGATGCAACTTCCTGCATGTTGGAGACGGTTTTTTCGAACAGCGCATCCTTCGGCGCCACGACGATGACCGGCACGTTCTCATCGATCAGGGCGATGGGGCCGTGCTTCAGCTCGCCCGCCGCATAACCCTCGGCGTGGATGTAGGAAATTTCCTTCAACTTCAGCGCGCCTTCAAGCGCCAACGGATAGCTGGTGCCGCGGCCCAGATAGAGCACGTCGCGCGCCTTCGAAAGCATGCTGGCAATCGCCTCATACTGGCTCTCGTTGCGCAGGATATTGGAGATGTGGCGCGGCACCTCGACCAGCGACTGCACCAGCGCGCGCTCCTGCTCGCGGTCGATCACACCGCGCGCGCGGCCAAGGCCGATCGCAAGGCATGCGAGCACTGAAAGCTGACAGGTGAATGCTTTCGTTGAAGCGACACCGATCTCCGGACCGGCGAGGGTTGGCAGGGCGACATCGGATTCGCGCGCAATCGTCGAGGTGCGCACGTTCACCACCGAGGCGACGCGCTGGCCCTCCGCGCGCGCGTGGCGCAACACCGCAAGCGTGTCGGCGGTTTCGCCCGACTGCGAAACAAACAGCGCCAGCCCACCAGCGGTCATCGGCGGCTCGCGATAACGCATCTCCGAGGCGACGTCGATTTCGACCGGCAGCCGCGCATAGCGCTCAATCCAATATTTGCCGACGAGACCGGCGTAATAGGCCGTGCCGCAGGCAGAAATGGTCGCCCGCGAAAGCGTGCCTGCATCGACGCCGAAGTCCGGCACCGCAACGGTTGCCTCGCCCATGTCGATGTAATTCGCCAGCGTGTGGCTGATGACTTCCGGCTGCTCGTGAATTTCCTTCGCCATGAAGTGGCGGTGATTGCCCTTGTCGACCAGCAGCGACGACGCAACCGACTTGATCAGCGGACGTTCCACCGCCTTGTCATCGCGGTTGAAGATCTCGACGCCGGTGCGACGCAGCACCGCCCAGTCGCCCTCTTCCAGATATGTGATCGCATCGGTGAATGGCGCCAGCGCAATGGCATCGGAGCCAAGATACATTTCGCCGGTGCCGTGCCCGATGGCGAGCGGGCTGCCCTGCCGGGCCGCGATCATCAGATCGTCATGGCCCGCAAAAATGATGGCCAGCGCGAAGGCGCCTTCGAGGCGCTTCAGCGCCCGGCCGACAGCTTCTTCCGGCCCCGCGCCCGCGGCCATTTCGTCGGCCAGCACATGGACGATCACCTCAGTGTCAGTGTCGCTCTCGAACACGTGGCCCTTGGCGGCCAGCTCATTTTTCAGATCACGGAAGTTCTCGATGATGCCGTTATGGACCACCGACACCTTGCCGTTCATGTGCGGATGCGCGTTGCGCTCGGTCGGGCGACCGTGGGTGGCCCAGCGCGTATGACCGATGCCGGTGTGCCCGCTCAGGGGCTCCTGCAGCAACCGGCCTTCCAGGTTGCGCAGCTTGCCTTCAGCGCGCCGACGCTCAAGGTGGCCGTTCTCGACGGTGGCGATACCGGCGGAATCATATCCGCGATATTCCAGCCGTCTCAGCGCGTCCACGAGATCGGTTGCAACCGGTTTCTGCCCGATAATGCCGACGATGCCGCACATGCTGAAGAATCCCTCCCGATAGCGCCCAAACACATTGCTAGGCGGCGCTTAATATCTCTCTCAAATCACAGTGTGTTTCTGTAATTAATTGCGCCCCGAAGCCGCAGGTAGCCACTGCAGCCGCGCTGCAAATGCTACCCAGCCTTTGATTGTCTCAACATCATGGTCCGAAACTTCTCGGCCCAGCCGGGACGCTCCTCCTGGCCGGAGCGCTCCAGAGCCAGCGAACCCGATGCAACATCCTTCGTAATAACGCTACCGGAGCCAATATACGCCCCGTCGCCAATCTTCACCGGTGCAACCAGCGATGTATTCGAACCGACAAATGCCTTCGCGCCGATTTCGGTCTTGTGTTTGAAAAAGCCGTCATAATTACAGAAAATGGTGCCGGCGCCGATATTGGCCCCTGCGCCCACTGTCCCATCACCTAAATACGACAAATGATTGGCCTTGGCGCCGGCACCGAGCGTCACGTTCTTGACCTCGACGAAATTGCCGATGTGCGCATCCTCGCCCACCACCGCACCGGGGCGCAGGCGGGAAAACGGGCCAATTTTCACCGCTTTGCCTATATGAGCCTGCTCAAAATGGCAGTTGGCCTTGATCTCGACGCCATCCTCAACCTTGACACCGGGGCCGAAAAAGACGTTCGGCTCGATGATGACATCGCGGCCGATCTGGGTGTCATAGGACAGCCAGACCGTTTCGGGCGCAATCAGCGTAGCGCCGTCGCGCATGGCCTGCGTGCGGGCCCGGCGCTGGAAAATCGCCTCAGCGGCAGCAAGCTGCTCACGCGAGTTGACGCCCAGAACCTCGTCCTCCTCGCACACGACAACACCGGCGGACAGCCCCTGCTGGCGGCCCAGCTCGATGGCGTCGGTGAGATAGAATTCGCCTTTCGCATTGGTGTTGCCGATGCGGCCCAGCAGTCCGGCGAGGTCATCGACGCGGAAGCCCATCACGCCTGAATTGCACATGCGGATGGCGCGCTCGGCTTCCGATGCCTCACGCTCCTCCCGGATCGCGGCAACGATTTCGCCCGGCTCCAGGATCAGGCGGCCATAGCCGGTTGGATCGACGGCCTCGAAGCCAAGAACGGCAACGGCAGTGCCGTCCAGACGCTCCAGCAACCGCGCCAGCGTCTGCGACGGGATCAGAGGCGTATCGGCATAGAGCACGACCACGTCGCCCCGATGGGCAGCGATGGCCTCGCGCGCTGCCAGCACCGCATCCGCCGTGCCGCGACGCTCCTGCTGCACGAAAATCTGAGCTGACGGAACAAGCTTCAGCGCCTCGGACCGCACCGCGTCCATATCGGCATCCGGACCGATGACCACCGCGATCGATTGCGGATCAACACTTTCCGCCAGCGCCAGCACGTGACCGAGCATCGAACGCCCGGCAACCTTGTGCAGCACCTTCGGCAGTGCCGACTTCATGCGCGTGCCTTGACCGGCCGCAAGGACGACGACGAGCAATGGGGGGCGGCTCATTTTGGAATCCGTCAGAATTAATGTGCAGCACAGGTCTATCAATAATGGAAAACAGAACAACAGCGGCGATTGGAAAAACCAGAACGGAACGGCAAAGGTCATAGCATCGGGTGAGACAGCGCCCCTGTAAATATCGGGCCTGGAAACCCTTCTCCGCCTGTTCGGCATACGGCCGGGCAATCGCCCGAACCGGCTGCGCACCGGTCTTGCCTGTGGCGGTCCCCAATGTTTCCGCTGTGGCCCGCCAAGCACACGCTTAGATTCAGGGCCTAACATTTCAATGACTTACGCAGCCATAGTTCTCCGTCCACAGGCACCAGTGCGATTCGACGCCCACTGCGTTGCCGCGCAAGCCCGACTCACCCGAATCTCCGCTCATCTTTCAAAGGCTGGCCTATCGGAGCGCGCTTCAAAGACGCCCCGCCCGCCGTCAGTTCAGACCATGTGCCGCGTCCGAACCCGTGGATCAGAAGAATGTCCGTCCAATCGTCCTTCGGCCCAGAAGCGCCGCGCCGCACGTTTACACCGTACGTGCTGCTTTACGTGTTGGCGGCCGTGTTAGCCGGCGGCTATCTCGTTTTTATCGGCATGAAGCCTGACCTTGTGGCGGCTTGGAAGGCAGGCGCACCCGCCGGTGGCGATAATGCCGCCATCGCCGAAACCCAGCGCCACGTTGAACGCGCGCTGGCCGACATCGAGCCCGTCAAGGAGAGCCTGGGGCAGATGCAGATGGAGGTCGCAACGATCAAAGCCAGCGTCGACGAGGGCGCCCAGCGTGATCGCGCGATCATGGAAAAGATGGAAGCGATTGAGCGCACCGCCGTCGAGGCCCATGAGCGCGCAACCGCAGTCGCCGCGCCGAAGGTCTCCGCAGCTGAACCGGCGAAGCAGAAGTCGATTGAGACTGGCAGCATCGACAAGCAGGCCGAAGCGCCTAAAGCCGCGCCGCCGCCCGTTGGCGTGCTGCTGGCCACCGGGCCATCGCTCGACTCCCTGCGTCTCAGCTGGACCATCCTCAACGATCGCCAGCCTGAAGCAGTCCGCTCGCTCAACGCTCGTTATGTTGTGAGCGGCAGCGGCGCCAAGCGCACGTATGGCCTTGTTGCCGGCCCGCTCAACACGGTGGCCGATGCCAAGGCCATCTGTAAGGATATCACCGCACAGGGCATGGCCTGCGAAGTCAGCCAGTTCCGCGGCAATACATTCTGACCGCGGGCACGACAGCGTTCGCGATTTAACAGCAAACGGCGCGGCTTGATTGAAGCCGCGCCGTTTGCTGTTTCAAACTCAATGCACCGCGCTCGAGCCCATCCACCCGCAGCTCACGGCGAGATAATCACCTTTAGCGCGTGCGTCTTCGCGGCCTGCCCGAACGTGTCGTAGGCCGCAAGAATGTCGTCCAGCTTGAAGCGATGGGTGATGAGCTTCTTCGGATCGATTTTGCGTGACATCACCGTTTTCAACAGCATCGGCGTCGATACCGTGTCCACCAGCCGCGTCGTGATGGCGATGTTCTGCGACCACAGCCGCTCAAGGTGCAGATCAACCTTGTGACCATGCACGCCGACGTTGGCGATCACACCACCCGGCGCGACGATGTTCTCGCACAGCTCGAATGTTGCCGGGATGCCGACAGCCTCGATGGCCGTATCGACGCCACCGCGATTGCCCGTCAATGCCATCACAGCTTCTGCGGCCTTGCCATCGGAACTGTTGATGGTGTGCGTGGCGCCAAACTGACGCGCAAGCCCAAGCCGATTGTCGTCGAGATCAATCATGATGATTTGCGACGGCGAGTAAAACTGCGCCGTCAGCAACGCAGCCAGCCCTATCGGACCAGCGCCGACAATCGCCACCGTTGAACCCGGCGCAACCTTGCCGTTCAGCACCCCACACTCGAAACCCGTTGGCAGGATGTCGCTCAGCATCACCAGCGCTTCTTCATCCACGCCATCGGGCAGCGGATAAAGACTGGTGTCGGCGTGGGGCGTGCGGACATATTCCGCCTGCGTGCCGTCGATCTCGTTGCCGAGAATCCATCCACCGGTGCGGCAGTGAGAATACATCCCACGCCGGCAATAATCGCACTTGCCGCACGAGGAGATGCACGAGATCAAAACCTTGTCGCCCGGCTTGAACTGCGTCACCGCTTCGCCGACGCTGTCGACAACGCCGACGCCTTCATGGCCGAGTATGCGGCCCGGCTTGCAGGTCGGCACATCGCCTTTCAGGATGTGAAGATCCGTGCCGCAGATCGTCGTCTTGGTCATTTTGACGATGGCGTCGCCGGGCTCCTGGATCTTCGGCTTAGGGCGATCTTCAACCGCCTTTGCACCCGGACCTTGATAAACGAGAGCTTTCATGGCTGGCATCCTTCCGGAACCCCAGCCTCCAGCATGGTTCGAATACCTTGCCGCTTAAGCCAGCGCCAACCCTGCTATTTGCGTTTCATTTGTAGCGTTTTCTTGCAGCTTACGCGCCGATTGGCCGCACACAGAGATCGCTGCAAGAATAACGGGCGTCAGAAAGAACTGAAGACTCAGGCGAGTTTCGCTTCGGTGGCCTGCTCAGCAGACAGGAACACAACGCCATCTTCATCCGCGACAACCCAATCGCCCTCGCTCACCGGCGTTCCCGCAAAGCTGATGTCGATATGCGCGCTGCCCTCTCCCCGCCGCGTAGAGCGACGCGGATTAGCCGCCAGCGCCTTGATGCCGATGTCGAGCGTTGCCAGAATACCGGTGTCGCGCACACAGCCTTCGATCAGCACACCGGCCCAACCGTTCGTAACCGCATCCGCCGCGATCATGTCGCCCATGAGCGCGCAGCGCAGGCTGCCGCCGCCATCAACCACCAGCACGCGCCCTTCACCCGCCGTCGCCAGCAGTTCCTTTATGCGCGAGTTGTCTTCGAAACATTTCACGGTAACCGCACGACCGGAAAAGGCGCGGCGGCCGCCAAAATCGCGAAATACCGGCGCTGCCACGCGCGCATCGGGAAAACGATCGGAAAGATCACAGGTGCCGGGCATAAGCATTCTCCGCCTTATTCAACCGGATAGGGATTGAAGCGCCGCTCCGATTCATCAACCACCGTCCGCCGCCCGATAGGCGGAAACGCACGTTGCGCGCAATTAGGCCGCTCACACACCTTGCAGCCAACGCCGATCGGCACAGCGGCGTCGGGCGTCTTGAGGTCGAGTCCCTTGGCGTACACAAGCCGATGCGCGTGACTGAGATCGCAGCCAAGACCAATGGCGAACGTTTTCGCCGGAGTGCCGTAACCGCCGATCGCGCGCGACACCGTCCGCGCAATCCAAAGATAAGTCCGTCCATCCGGCATGCGGGCAAGCTGCGTCACGATACGTCCGGGCACTGAAAACGCCTCGTATACGTTCCACAGCGGGCATGTGCCGCCGACGCGCGAAAAGTGGAAGTCCGTCGCTGACTGGCGCTTGGAAATATTGCCGGCGCGATCGACACGCACAAAGAAAAACGGCACGCCACGTGTATCGGGACGCTGCAACGTGCTCAGGCGATGACACACCGTCTCGAAGCCAACACCGAAGCGCTGCTCCAGACGCTCGATATCGTAGCGCATACGCTCCGCCGCATCGAGAAATGGCTTGTATGGCATCAGCAATGCACCGGCGAAATGATGCGCCAATCCGATGCGCGCCAGGCGATAGGTTTCATCGCTGCCCGCAGCAGCTTCGTTCGCCAGATCGTCAAGCTCGTCGCTGTGTTCCAGATAGGCCAGCAGCGTTGCCATCTCAAACGCCTGCTGCCCCGGATTGAGCGCCGATGACAACTGCAGCGTTCCCGCATTGCGATCATAACGGCGCTGCGTCGTGGGAATTTCCGCACTCGCCTCAACGAACACCCGCACGCTGTGCTTCTTGCGCAAATATTCTTTCAGGCCGGTTGCGACATCGCCCACCTGTAGGCCGGCGCGCATGAACAGCTTTTCGGCTGCTGAATCCAGCTCATGAATGTAGTTGTGGCGCGAATAAAAGAAGTCGCGCACCTGCTCATACGGCATGAGTTGCAGCGGCGCACCGCCTTCTTCCGCCGTCAAACCAAATCGCTGCGCCAACGCATCGGAACGCTCAATCGAAGCGCGGTAGCGCCGATGCAGGCCGACGATCGCGCGGCCCACGGCCGGCATGTTGGCGGCGATCTCGCGGATTTCGGTTATGGCGATCTTCTCGTCGATCGGCGGTTCGGTCAGCACATCGCGCAGGTCGGCGATGAGACGGGCCTCCTCGTCCTCGGAGAACATCTGCACATCGACGCCGAACACCGCGTTGATTTTCAGCAGGATCGGGACGGTCAGCGGACGCTGGTTTTTCTCCAGCTGATTGACGTAGCTGGGTGACAGTTCCAGCGCCTTCGAAAGCGCAAGCTGAGTGAGGCCCCGCTCTTCTCGCAGGCGACGCAAATGGACCCCGATGAAGGCCTTCTTCATTGGCTTGGCTCCCGATTTGCAAACTTCGCAAACACTCAGTCGAAGCTTTACAAACATCCACAATTTCAGGCGTTTCGTGTGTTTGTTAGTTGCGCATAATGCGAATATCAGATTTTGACAAGAGGGATCGCGACGATGGCAAGTGCCGACTTCAATGACCTAGTACCCCACGCTCCGAAGGGGCGATTTGACGGCATTGAGCGTCCATATTCCGTCGCAGATGTGCAGCGGTTGCGTGGCTCCTTACCCGTCCGCCACTCGATCGCAGAGCACGGCGCCGAGCGCCTGTGGCAGCTGCTCCAGTCGGAGCCATATGTCCATGCGCTCGGCGCCGTTACTGGCAACCAGGCGATGCAGATGGTGCGCGCTGGCCTGAAGGCCATTTACCTTTCCGGCTGGCAGGTCGCCGCTGACGCCAACACCGCTTCGGCAATGTACCCGGACCAGAGCCTCTATCCGGCCAACGCCGGCCCGGAGCTCGCCCGCCGCATTAACCGCACGCTGCAGCGCGCCGACCAGATCGAGCACTCGGAAGGCAAGAAGAGCGTCGACACCTGGTTCGCGCCAATCGTTGCTGACGCTGAAGCTGGCTTCGGCGGTCCGCTGAACTCCTTCGAGATCATGAAGGCCTACATCGAAGCTGGCGCCGCTGGCGTTCACTTCGAAGACCAGCTTGCCTCGGAGAAGAAGTGCGGCCACCTCGGCGGCAAGGTTCTCATCCCGACCCAGGCACACATCCGCAACCTCGTTGCAGCTCGTCTTGCTGCTGACGTCATGGGCGTTGCAACGCTCATCGTCGCCCGCACAGACGCTGAATCCGCCAAGCTGATCACGTCGGACATCGACGAGCGCGACCGCGAGTTCATCGTTTCGGGTGAGCGCACGCCGGAAGGCTTCTACACGCTGCGCAACGGCGTTGATGCCTGCATCGCCCGTGGCCTTGCCTACGCGCCGTACGCCGACCTGCTGTGGTGGGAAACGTCGACGCCGAACCTTGATGATGCCCGCCGCTTCGCTGAAGCCGTGCATGCCAAGTATCCGGGCAAGATGCTGGCCTACAACTGCTCGCCGTCGTTCAACTGGAAGTCCAAGCTGGACGAAGCGTCCATCGCCCGCTTCCAGCGTGAAATCGGGGCCATGGGCTACAAGTTCCAGTTCGTCACGCTGGCTGGCTTCCACCAGCTCAACTACGGCATGTTCGAGCTGGCCAGCGGCTACCGCGATCGCGGCATGGCTGCCTACTCAGAGCTGCAGCAGGCTGAGTTCGCAAGCGAAGCGAAGGGCTACACCGCAACGCGCCACCAGCGCGAAGTCGGTACCGGCTACTTCGACGCCGTATCGATTGCGATCACGGGCGGCGCTTCATCGACCACGGCAATGTCCGAGTCGACCGAGACTGCCCAGTTCAAACCGGCTGCCGAATGAGCAAACCGAACGACACAGCACCAGGAGTGCAACCGATGGCTACAGCGGAAGTCATACCGATGAGCGAACCTTTTGGCGGTCCCGGCAAGCGTCAGGAAGTCGAAACCCTCATCCGCCGCGTGGCCGACACGTTGCATCGCCTGAACGAGCAGATCGAGGCGGCGGTGAAAGCCGGCGCCACGGTCGAACTGATGCGACGCTCGCGCATCCACAACGGCTCCGGACAGTGGGGTGATCAGATGATCCCCATCATCCGGATGGCTGAGCAAAACGACCGGAAGGATTGATCACATGAACGCCGCCGATCCCAACGAGACGCGGTTTACTGAGATCATCTTCCCGGCGCAGGCCAACCACTACGGCACCCTGTTCGGCGGGACGGCTCTCAATCTGATGGGCAAAGCGGCCGTTATTGCGGCTGCCCGCCGCGCAGGTGCCAACGTGGTCATGGCCGCAGCCGACCACGTTGATTTCTACAAACCGGTTGCCGTCGGACAACTGGTCGAGCTGTGTGCTCGCGTCGAGCGCATCGGCCGCACATCGATGACCGTAAGCGTTGATGTCATCGCGGAGCATATCAAGGGCGGCGAGCGGCAGCTCGCCATGCGAGGCACGTTTGAGATGGTATCCGTCGACGATGACGGACGTCCCATCCCGGTCAATCGCATGGCGCCGGAACCGGCCTGAGCTGCATTCAGCATCCATTTTTGACAACCGCACGTCGCCGTGAAAAGCGGCGAAAGGAGATGTTATGTCTGTAACCGTAACGAACCTTGGCTTTCCCCGCATCGGCCCCAGGCGCGAGCTGAAGCAGGCGCTGGAAAGCTATTGGGCCGGTAAGTCGGACGAAAAGACATTGCTGGAAAGCGCAGCCGCGCTGCGTGCCACCAACTGGACCAAGCAGCGCGCCGCTGGCATCGACCACATTCCAAGCAACGACTTCTCGCTTTACGATCACGTGCTCGATATCTGCGCGATGGTTGGCGCGATCCCTAGCGTCTATGGCCCGGTGCAGAGCAAGACATCGGTTGATACATATTTCGCGATGGCGCGCGGCAGCCAGGAATACGGCACCGTTGAACATCCATACCTGAGCTGCGGCCATCAGCACGGCCTTGGCGTTCCAGCGATGGAAATGACCAAGTGGTTCGACACCAACTATCATTACATGGTGCCCGAGCTATCCAGCGACCAGTCATTCGCGCTCACATCCCCCAAGCCGGTAGATGAGTTCAAGGAGGCGCAGGCGCTTGGCATCAAGACGCGCCCGGTTCTGCTCGGTCCGGTGACGTTCCTGACGATGGCAAAATCGAAGACCGAAGGCTTCGATACGCTTAAGCTGCTGTCAGCGCTCATCCCGGTTTACGTTGAAATTCTCCGTCAGCTCGCTGAGGCCGGCGCGGAATGGGTGCAGATCGACGAGCCCTGCCTCGCGACCGACCTCGGCGATGGCGTGGCACTGGCGCTGCAGACCGCCTATGGCCGCTTTGCCGAAGCGGTGCCGCAGCTGAAACTGCTGCTCACCAGCTATTTTGGCGCTTACGGCGATAACCTCGATGCGGCCCTTTCGCTGCCGGTTGCTGGCCTTCACCTCGATCTGGCGCGTGCGCCCGAACAGCTCGAAACCGTGCTCGCCAAGGCGCCGAAGTCGCTCACGCTGTCGCTCGGCGTCATCGATGGCCGCAATGTGTGGCGCGCCAATCTGCCTGCGCTGCTGGACAAACTTGAGCCTGTTGTCGCCCAGCGTGGCGCCGACAAGATCTTCATCGCGCCGTCGTGCTCCATGTTGCACGTGCCGATCGATCTCGACGCGGAAACGACTCTTGATCCGGAAGTGAAGAACTGGATGGCGTTCGCGACCCAGAAGCTCGGCGAACTGAAAACGCTTGGCCGCGCGCTCAATGAAGGCCGCGACAGCGTCAAGGCGGAGCTGACGGAATCGATGCGCGCCGCAGCTTCGCGCAAATCTTCGCAGAAGATTCACAACCCGGCCGTGGCCGCCCGCATGGCCGCAGTCACCAAGGAAATGGCAAGCCGCAAGTCCCCGTTTGCAGCCCGTCAGAAGGCTCAGCGCGACCGACTGCAACTCGTCGCCTATCCCACCACCACAATCGGCTCGTTCCCGCAGACGCCTGAAGTTCGCAAGGCCCGCGCCGCCAACGCGAAGGGCGCTCTGGGACACGCTGAATATAACGACTTCCTGCGCAAGGAAACTGAAGCGGCCGTGCGCTGGCAGGAAGAAATCGGCATCGACGTACTCGTTCACGGCGAGTTCGAACGCAACGACATGGTGCAGTATTTCGGTGAGCAGCTTGATGGCTTCACCTTCACCAAGAACGGCTGGGTGCAGAGCTATGGCTCGCGCTATGTCCGTCCGCCGATCATTTTCGGCGACGTGACCCGCCCCAAGCCAATGACCGTCGAATGGTGGCAGTACGCGCAGTCGCTGACCAAGAAGCCGATGAAAGGCATGCTCACCGGCCCGGTCACCATCCTGAACTGGTCGTTCGTGCGTGACGACATTCCGCGCAGCGAGACCTGCCGCCAGATCGCATTGGCCATTCGTGACGAGGTCACCGACCTTGAAAAGGCTGGTGCAGCGATGATCCAGATCGACGAAGCTGCTCTGCGTGAAGGCCTGCCGCTGCGCCGCAGCGAATGGCCGCATTATCTCGACTGGGCCGTTGACGCATTCCGCATTACAGCCTCCGGCGTGGATGACGCTACGCAGATCCACACCCACATGTGCTACTCGGAGTTCAACGATATCATTGCCGCGATCGGTGCCATGGACGCGGATGTGATCTCAATTGAGACATCGCGCTCGAAGATGGAACTGCTCGACGCGTTCGTTGACTATCGCTACCCGAACGAGATCGGCCCCGGTGTTTACGACATTCACTCGCCGCGCGTTCCGGACGTGAGCGAAATGGTCGATCTGCTCCAGAAAGCGCGCAAGCATCTGTCGCCGGATCAAATCTGGGTCAACCCCGATTGCGGCCTGAAGACACGCAAGTGGGACGAAGTGCGCCCCGCGCTCGTCAACATGGTTGCGGCCGCTGAGCAGGCGCGCGCCAAGTTGCACTGACGCGCAGTACCAGCGACATAGATGACATGACAAAGGGCGGAATTGCTCCCGCCCTTTGTCATAGCCGCCGTTAGTGTTGGGAAATATCTCGCGAGGTTGCGCCGGAGATCACGACCGGAAACTTTCAGCCGTCAGCACCGGCTATGACGCGGTGCGCAGTGTCCGAAGTTGCGTGGCATTTACATGGATTTGAGCCGCGCGCTCGGATCCCGGCGTCAACTCAACGGGCGAACGCGTGTACGATTACCGCGTCATCAGCACCGTCGGCATAATCAAATATGCCGCGCGGGCTGTGTGTGCCCAGCGCGCACGGTTCTGCCGTCAGCGTCAGGCCGCTGACACCTTGCCGGGTCAAAGTCGGCAGTTGCTGCGCCAGATCCAGAAAGCGCTCCTGCTCGCCTGCGCGCACATGGCCATCACAAAGCGCACGGAATTTTTCGATGTAGCGTTTGCGATGAAATGGTGATGCCCCCAGTGGATGCGCATTGGACATCGCAAGCTCATCGCTCAGGAACGAACCATCCTGAAGCTTCACCACCACCAATCCGCCGAACGCTTTGTCCGTCGGGTCGGTACTGAGATAGCGGCGCGTCCAGTGCGCATCTTCAAGGGTTTCAATCTTGCGCCACAGTTCAACCGTCGTGGGGCGACAAGCGCGCTCCGGCGCATACGAACGTTCGTGATGCCACGAGCCGTCCTCCAGCGCGACGGCAAAGATGTACATCACAGAATGGGCCAGTGTTTCGCGGCTGGCGTCGGGATCGTATTTCTGCGGATCGTTAGCGCCGGAACCGGCAATCACATGCGTATGCTGACTGGTTTCAATCGTGATCCGTTCGATCTGCGTCAGATCCGGTATTCGGCGCCGCAGCCGGAACGCAAGATCGATCATGGCCTGGCCCTGATACCCGGCGGAATGTTCCTTGGCGTAAGTGTCAAGGATGGCGCGCTTGGGCTCGCCCGGCTCCGGTAGCGGCACGTGATAGGCTGCGTCCGGACCTTCCAGCATCCACGCGATCAGTCCATCCTCGCCTTCCCAAGCGGGCGATGGCGCGCGCTCCCCCCGCATAGCGCGATCAACGGCTTCGACCGCCTGTTTGCCAGCCAGCGCGGGCGCATAGGCCCGCCAGCTCGATATCTCACCCTTGCGGGCCTGGCGCGTCGCAGTGGAAACGTGCAGCGCCTGCTGCACCGCCTGATAGATCACTTCGACTGGCAAATTGAGCGCCGCACCGATGCCGGCCGCCGCAGCGGGCGCCAGATGAGCAACATGGTCGATCCGGTGACTGTGCAGGCAAATACCCTTGGTGAGCGCGACGTGGATCTGATAGGCGGCCGCTAGGCCCCGCACCAGTGCAGCGCCATCAAGGCCGCAGTGCTGCGCCACCGCAAGCACGGGCGGAATATTGTCAGCGGGATGCGCATAGTCGGCGGCGAAGAAGGTGTCGTGAAAATCCAGCTCCGCAATCGCGACGCCGTTCGCCCAGGCGGCCCATTCCGGCGACACCGGCCGCTGAGCGGAAAGCCCGAACACCATCGCCCCGCGCACAGCCGTATGGCACATGGCCTGAGTCCGGGCCGCCGCCACCGCCCTTTGCCCCAGCGCCGCGACCGCCACGCCGGCGCCATCTATCACCCGATTGCCGATCATCTCGGCGACCAACGGCTCGACGGCAACGGGATCGGCCGCGACCTCGGCAATTTTCCATGCGAGTTGCTGCTCCCGTGGAAGCCGGTCGGCGGATCTGTAGGTGCGTACCCGGTGCTGCTTCACGGCGGCTTCCATTGCGGCTGGAAACGGAGCGAACTCCCCCATTTGCAATATCGGCAAAGCCCATGACGGCATAAACCGCTGAAATTGTGTGCGTTTGCGAACGGCGTGGAAGCGATTTGCGGCCATTGCGAATATCGCCGGTCCGGCTATCGGTGCTGGCCTTCCTAGGCGCACTACCTTGAGGTGGTAGCGGGGCTAGCCGTTCAATGCGGGCCTGCGCGATCACAGCTCCTCTGCCCGCTCCAGCCACGCACCTCTTCCCATTGGATTAGCTACCCGCATTTTTATCGCCGGTAGTGACCCGACGGCCACCCCCTTAACTTTACGCCTGCTCCGTCCCGACACGACGAAAGATCAGGCGCATAATTGGCAATAGACAGCGTTTTTCGGGTTGCTGATGGGCGGTGCCTGCCGGGATCGACCAGCGGCTAACGCCCAACTTTTGCCGGGGGGCTAAGGTAGCGCGAGGGGGTCCACCCGCGACCGTGCCTTGTCTCGAAGTCAACGCGCGTCAAAAATGTTTGCTAAGCGCCAGCGGCCGGCTCCCAGCAAGGGAGTCGCTGGTGCCAATAAATAGAGTTTTTGCCTTGGGGGCAGCGGTGAAGTCTCGCGATATCGGTATTTGGCCGCGTATATTTGTATTCGTAGTTTTTCTCGCGCTGAGCGTGTCCTTCACGGCAACCACCGCCGTCCTTGGCTATGAGTTCTGGGATACCGGATGGTTTGATCTGGTGTCGATGGACAGCCACCTGTTCCTGTTCTTCCCGACGCTCGGCATCGTGGCCCTGTTTGCCTTCTTCGTGCCGGCAGCCGCTCTCACCGACTTCTACTGGCGATATGTCCGTTTCGGCCGCCTGAGATACGCCATTGGCTTCCTCGTTCTGGCAGGTCTGTCATACGCGATCGCTGCCAGCCTACTGGCTAGCCCCAAGCGTTCGATGTGGGAAATCACGCCCGCAGTCCTCAAGGCCGATCAGGGCGAAGCCTGCACCGAGGATGGCGTGTGCGAACGCCTGCCCGTGCTCAACGCACTGCACGGCCTGCGCACTGTCAGCCAGTCCCGTTGGGGCCTCAACGACTTCATCCGCAAATGCGACCGCGATGTATTTCTGGAGCCGGAAGCAGCGCCGGAGCGCAAGCGCTTCTGCTTTGCGTCCACCGCCCTCACCCCATCCCCGCATCTGCAGAGCGACACCGAGTGTTGTGTTGCGCAACAGCGCCTCAGCGCTGCGGTCAGCGAAACCTATACGCAGGACGATCGGCGCTCGCTGACAGCGCAGGTCCACGCTGCAACGCTGCCGATGAAAGTGTTCTTTCTGCTGGTGCTGCTGACGCTCTCCGTCCTGCTGGTGGCACGCTATCGCGGCATCGAAACCAATTATCGCGCCAGCGCCAGACGCATCGAGTTCTCGGTGATCATCGGCACAGCGGCGGTGCTGTTTTTCCCGTTCATGTCGCAGGCGTTCGTTGAATCCGTCGGCGCGCTGTATGGCCTGACGGGGCGTGGCACCTTCAGTCTCATCACGCCGATACTCAGCCTCGCGTTCGGCATCTGGACCCTGCTGATGGTGTTTTTCTTCTATCGGCGCCGCGACAAGGATCTGGAAGCCATTGGCAAGATGGGCAGCGCCATCGCGGCCGCTCTCGCCGTATTGAAATACGGTATCGTTGCTTCCGTTTTTACACGTCTGGTGGGTTCGGGCGCAGACGTCGCCAGCATCGCCGGTCTGGTGCTTGTCTGCCTCGCGGCGATCGCTGCGCTGCTGTGGGTGCCGCGCAAGTGGGACGCTACGAATGCGGAGAGCAGCGCCGGAAGCGCCGTGACGACGACACCTGCAGCCGGTCAACCAAGTCAGGCTGCGCAGGAGCCGCCGCTACCAGAGCCCATGCACTATCGGATGCCCTGAAGCCTAAGCGATCCGCGCCCCCCAAACGAAAGTCCGGGGACGCGGACCGTCAGATGCTTTCGGCGCTAAAGGCCGGTACAGCTGAATATCGGCAGCGTCGTCACGCAACCTTCAGAACCTTGCCCACCTCATCGACGGTGGCCTTTTCATTGTCAGTCACCTGCGTGCCGCCAAATCCCATCACGCCACCTTCCGACGCAGCTTCAGCCACCTGATCGGCCACGTACTTCAGCCAGCTCTTGAACGCGGGCGCATCCTGCGGTGCCTTTGCATCCAGGATCTGCCCAACCTTGCCGAGCTTGGCGATCACTTCTTGCTTGATCTCAGCCGGCGATTTCCCGCTCAGGTCAATCTTGATTTCCTCACGCGCAATCGTACGCCCTTCCGATGTTTCCATGTCGGCCAGAATGGCCTTCATCAACGTTGACGCGGACGGATTTTTGCCCGCAGTCATCAGAGCGTTTGCGCTCGCCATGCTCTCTTTCAACATGCCCCAAAGACCGCTTGGCTCAGCGAGCGTTACTGCAAGGCCTGCAAGCATCGGACTGGCGAGAACGGCTTTCCATTCATCAGGGGTGAAACTCGACTTATCCGCCATGAAACTTTCCTCCGGCACCTGACGCAACCACGGAACAACATCCGCTGAGACGCAAGGCGTGGCCCTTTTCCCGGATGCTCCGTCGGAGGCGATTTACGGCCAATATCTATGCCAGCGATAAAACGCCTGCCCGGCAATTCGCACTAACTTGTAGGTGCCTTTGTAGAAATTGTCGGGTGCCGCAACGCGATGTTCAAGTGGGACGCGATAGCCGCACTGAAAGCATCGACAAACGATGTAGCGCGCCAATGCCCTTGCGCCAGTCCGTTCAATACCTAACTTGCGTGCATCTCACCCTGCCCAACAGCGCACGCCTCAGGAGCTTCGCCAATGTCGACAGCCAACGCCGCCAAGTCCGGAATCTTCAAGATAGGCGGCGACCTTGAAGTTCATCGCCTCGGCTTCGGCGCCATGCGCATTACCGGCAGCGGCGTGTGGGGCGAAAGCGATGACCCCGCCGAAGCATTACGCACCTTGAAGCGCGTGCCCGAACTCGGCATCAATCTGATCGATACCGCCGACAGCTATGGCCCTGAGATCAGCGAGCGCATGATTCATGAGGCGCTGTATCCCTATAATGGGCTGGTGATCGCGACCAAGGGCGGTCTTATCCGTCCGGCGCCGAACGTGTGGAACCCGTGCGGGCGGCCCGATTATCTGCGTCAGCAGGTGTTTGTCAGCATGCGCCGGCTGGGCGTTGAACGGATCGATCTGTGGCAGCTTCATCGCGTCGACCCGGATGTTCCGCGCGATGAACAGTTCGATGCCATTCGCGAATTGCAACGCGAAGGTCTGATCCGTCATGTCGGCTTGAGCGAAGTGCAGGTCGACGACATCGAGGCTGCGCAGAAGTATTTCTCTGTCGCCACGGTGCAGAACCTGTTCAATCTCACCAACCGCCAGAGCAACGATGTTCTGAACCACTGCGAAGCTCACAACATCGGCTTCATTCCGTGGTTCCCCCTTGCAGCCGGCGAACTGGCACGGCCCGGTTCGCCGCTCGACGCCATCGCCAAGGCGCACAACGCCAGCCCCAGTCAGATCGCGCTGGCGTGGTTGCTGCGTCGCAGCCCTGTGATGCTGCCCATCCCCGGCACTGGCAAGGTGAAGCACCTTGAGGAGAACGTGGCTGCGGTCGACATCAGCTTGAGCGACACCGAATTCGAGCACCTGACCGCACTGGCATAGCCCCGCGGCAGCCTTGCTCGCACAGGAACCGCACCGGGCATCCGGCGCAAAATTTCCCGCCTTTCGATGGCGAAAGTTGTCATGGCGGCCCGCGCATTTTTCCGTCAGGAGTGCTCGGGCCGCCAGCAGCGTCACCTTTTCAACCGGCGTGGCGGCAATAGTGCCCTGGAGGGGACATGGCCGCCAATTTTGCAGCGCGCATTATCGCGCAACTGATATTTTCGATTGCCTTCCTTGCTTCCGCCGCCGCTGCCGATCGCCCGTTTGATCGCGACTGGCGCACCGGCGTGCCCGTTGCTCCGGGTGCTGAAACGTGGACGGACAAAAACCTAACTGCCAAGCAGGCGTTGATGGCTCAAGTGGCGGAAACGCAGAGCGGCCGCATATGCACGCACTATGCGTTTCTGCACTGGCCCGCGAACGCTGAGGCCAGCGAAGCGATACAAGCGCAAACGAAGCGCAACTATGAAGCCGCCGGCTACACCATAACGGCAGGGACGGGCGATATCCCCGCCGACAAGACCCTTTGGATCGCGCACAAGGCCGACCGCGAAGCTGTGATCCTGTGGGGTGCGGAAGCCGGTTCGCCCGCTTACATGTCGTGCCTGACGCAAGGCGCGCCGGCCGCAGATCCCGACCGTTGGGTATTTCTCATTGGCCTGTTTGGGTTCGGTCTCGCTGGCGCCGTCATCGGCGGCTGGCTCGTTCAACGCACCCGCGCATTGGGGAAAGCCTCGCTCACATGGCCCAGCGCACAGGGCCGCGTCACCTCTGCCGTCGTCGACTCCTATCGCACCAAGGGCGGCAGGCAGTACATCGCCAATATTGCCTACAGTTACGATGTCGATGGCAAAGCCTTCGCGGGCAACCGCGTCCGATTTGGCAATTATGCCGGCGCCAAGGAAAAAGCCGATGCAGACGTTGCGCGCTTCGCCAGCGGCACGCCCGTCGATGTTTTCTACAACCCACTCAAACCGGAAGCAGCGACATTGGAGCCCGGCACCTCGGGCCACAGCGTCGCCGGTCTCGTCGTTGCAATCACCGGTGCTATCCTTGTCGTCGTTGGCCTGATCGTGGCGTTCATCAGCTGAGTTGCAGCAACCAGGACGGCGGCATCCGCTCCGTCAGGTCGTCGCAACGGGTGGCGCAAAGCTGCTTCAGACCCCACATTAGGGCCGGTATTTCAATCGGCCCTAATGGGAGACGCGCATGGCCGCCGGAGCGGTGGAGCAGTGGCTCTACCCGACCGACCGCGGGCTCTACTGCGAGCCCGGCCAGTTCTTCATCGATCCGCCCCGCGCCGTTGACCGCGCGGTGATCACGCATGGCCATAGCGATCACGCGCGGCCCGGTCATGGCGCTGTTTTGGCCACCGAAGCCACAGTGAACATCATGAGGCTGCGCATGGGTGAGACCTGCGCTGGCTCGTTTCAATGCATGTCCTATGGCGAACGTCAGTCAGTCAACGGCGTATCGGTCCACCTCGTTCCCGCCGGGCACATACTCGGCTCGGCGCAGGTGGTGCTGGAATGGCAGGGGCAGCGCGCGGTTGTTTCGGGCGACTACAAACGCGCCGCCGATCCCACCTGTGCCGCCTTCGAGCTTGTACCGTGCGATGTCTTCGTCACCGAGGCGACGTTCGCGCTGCCGGTATTTCAGCACGAACCGGCCCACGCTGAAGTGGGGCGTCTGTTATCGTCACTGGCGCGGCAGCCAGAGCGCGCGCATCTGGTCGGCGCCTATGGGTTGGGCAAGACACAACGCGTGATCAAGCTTGCACGCGAAGCCGGATACGATGCGCCGATCTATCTGCATGGCGCGCTGATCGGCCTGTGCGACCTCTATCGGCGGCACGGTGTGGATCTGGGTGATCTGCGCCCTGCAACGTTGGACAACAACCACGATTTTGCGGGGGCGCTGGTTCTGTGTCCTCCATCGGCCGTTGACGACCGATGGTCACGCCGCTTCCCCGATCCGGTAACAGGGTTTGCATCCGGCTGGATGCGCATCAAAGGCCGCATCCGCCAGACCGGCGTCGAGCTGCCGCTCGTCATCTCCGATCATGCGGACTGGCCGGAGCTGCTAACAACCATCACCGAAACCAACGCCGGCGATGTCTGGGTCACGCACGGCCGTGACGATGCCCTCGTCTATCAGCTCGGTTTGATGGGGCGCAAAGCGCGCGCGCTGTCGCTGGTCGGCTTTGAAGACGAGGATGACTAGCGGTGCAGTTGTTCGCCAACCTGCTCGACAGCCTCACAACGACGCCATCGCGCAACGGCAAGCTGGCGTTGCTGGCGGAGTATTTTCGCGTCGCGCCTGATCCCGATCGTGGTTTCGCGCTGGCGGCGTTGACCGATGGGCTGTTCCCGCGCCTGCCGCTCCGCCGGGCTCTTGCCGAGCTGATGTCCGACAAGATCGATCCGGTGCTGTATCAGCTCTCGCGCGACTATGTCGGTGACACTGCGGAGACGGTTGCGCTGCTGTGGTCTTCACGCGGCAATGGTGATGGCGCGGAACGACATCCGCCCCGTCTGGCGGATGTCGTTGCCGCGCTGGAACTGGCCGATCGCAACACGGTAGCACCATTGCTCGGCAGCCTGCTTGACCGGCTTGATGTGCGTGGCCGCTGGGCGTTGCTGAAACTGATCGGCGGAGCGCCGCGCGTCGGCGTTTCAGCGCGTCTCGCAAAAACAGCGCTGGCGCAAATGAGCGGCCACGATCTCAGCGAGATCGAGGAAATCTGGCACGCGCTGTCGCCGCCCTATGCGGATCTTTTTGCCTGGCTCGATGGACGCGCGCCGCGACCGACCGCGGAGGGAAAACCGGTTTTCCGTCCGATGATGCTTGCCCACCCGATCGAGGAAGGCGACTGGGCGAACCTTGCGCCGGAAGCAATCGCCGCTGAATGGAAGTGGGACGGCATACGCATCCAGACCGTTGCGATGAATGGCGATGTGCGGTTGTTCTCGCGCACGGGCGACGACATCTCGCGCAGTTTCCCGGAAATCGTCGCAGCGTTTGCGCCTTACAATGTCGTGCTGGATGGCGAGTTGCTGGTTATGCGCGATGACACGGTGGCGCCTTTCAACGATCTGCAGCAACGGCTCAACCGCAAAGCAGTGACACCACGCATGCTGCGCGAGTATCCAGCCTTCGTGCGCCTATACGATATTCTGCTGGATGAAGCCGACGACCTGCGCGCCCTGCCCTTCGATCAGCGCCGGATGCGCCTAGAGCAATGGCACCGGATGCACACCCCGCACCGCACCGATGTGAGCCCGCTGGTCGAATTCGACACCTTCGAAACTCTGAACGGCATCTGGGCCAACACACGCGAAGCCGGCATCGAAGGACTGATGCTGAAGCACCGCGACAGCCCTTACCTTTCCGGGCGCCCGAAAGGCCATTGGTGGAAATGGAAGCGCGCCGCGCTGACGCTGGATTGCGTGCTGATGTATGCCCAGCGCGGCTCCGGCAAGCGGTCGTCCTATTATTCAGATTACACGTTCGGCGTCTGGCGCAAGAGCGATGCAACAACTGCCGAAGCCACCGACAGCCGTGAACTGGTGCCGGTCGGCAAGGCGTATTCCGGCTTCACCGACGAGGAACTGGTGCGGCTCGACCGCTTCATCCGCACCAACACGGTCGATCAATACGGGCCGGTGCGCGCGGTCGAGCAAAGCCTGGTGCTGGAAATAGCCTTCGACGCCGTCTTTCCCTCAACGCGGCATAAGTCCGGGTTGGCGATGCGCTTCCCGCGCGTTCACCGCATCCGCTGGGATAAACCCGCAACGGAAGCCGACACGCTCGAAACCGCGCAGAAACTGATTGTAGCCCCCTGACCGAACTACGCACGCCCGATCATTCTCGCTGGCGGAGCGGCTGCGGGTTGCTTATCGATGGTGGTGACAGATGCTGCTCACCGCCGGAGACCTGCACCGATGTGGCCGATCCTGAAAACCGCGCTGATGAACTGGTCCCAGCACCGCAGCACCACCGTGGGAGCCGCCCTCGCCTATTACTCCGTATTCTCACTTGGGCCGCTGCTGCTGATCGTGATCGCCATTGCCGGGTTCGCGTTCGGAGAGGACGCCGTGCGCGGCACGCTCAGCACCGAGTCCCGCGATCTGCTGGGCGCAGAAGGCGCAGCCATCATTGAAACGATGCTGGACGGTGCCGCCTCGCGCGAAGCCAGCAGCTTCACGGCGGCGGTCGGCGTCGCGCTGTTGCTGGTGACGGCGTTGACGGTCGTGGTGCAACTCAAGGAGGCGATGAACACCGTGTGGGATGTCAGCCAGCCCACCGGCGGAACCGTGATCTGGTATCTGCGCACCTATTTCATGTCGCTGCTAGGCGTCATGGCGCTTGGCTTTCTGGTGATCGCATCGCTGGTCATCAGCACCACGCTGACAGCGCTCTCGTCCTGGGCCAGCGACATCCCGATCGACACACGTTTCTGGGAGCTTCTGAACACGGGCGTCACCGTGCTCATCCTCTCCGGACTGTTCGCGATGCTCTACAAGTGGTTCCCCGACGCCAAGGTGCGTTGGTCGGACGCCTGGCCCGGCGCCGTTGCGGCTGCCCTGATGTTTGCCGGAGGCAAGCTGGCCATCGCCTGGTACATCGGCCGTCAGGGACTGCAGTCGACGTACGGCGCCGCCGCCTCACTCGTCATTCTGCTGCTGTGGGTTTATTTCACGGCGCTCATCGTGCTGCTGGGGGCGGAGATATCCCGCGCCTATGCGCTGAGCCGCGAGGCCGATGGTTCTGCTCCGGCGCCTACCCCTGAAAAGGGATAGGCCGCCCGCAGCAGTCATCAGTGCTCGACCGGAACGGCCTTGGCGTTGCGCAGAAAATAGAGTGCGAAGATTGCCGCCAGCACAGCGAAACTGGCCGACACCGCTGAAGCAACTTCAAACGCATAGACGAACGCGCCGCGCGCCGTATCCAGCAGCGCTGAAGCTTCCGCATTTGGCAGCGTCTTTGCTACCTCTATCGCGCCGCTCAGCGTACCGCGTGCGATCGGCACGCTTTCCGCCGCCACAACGCTCGGCAAGTGGGCAGCATCCATCGTCCGCCCATAGACGAACGTGAACAGGCTTCCCAACACTGCAATGCCCGTGGCGCCGCCCAGCTCAAAGCTGGTTTCCGAAATGGCGGACGCAGCTCCCGCCCGCTCAGGCGGCGCCGCACTCATGACGATGTCGGTGGTGATCGCACCCATAGGCGACATCCCCGTGCAGAAGATCATCATGCCGGCAAACAGCAACCACGGTTTGTCGAGGCCGGCTATCTGCGTCAGCAGCGCAAAGCCAACCGAAGCCAGCAGCAGTCCGCATGCGATGACGTGCGCGGGACGGAACCGACGCACCAGATATGGCGCCACCAGCGCTCCAAGCGCGAACACGATGCCCGAGGGGGCCATCCATAGCCCCGCTTCAAGCGGGTTCATGCGCAACACAAGTTGCAGGTACTGGGTGATAAAGAAGAACGCGCCCAGCATCATGAACAGACCCAGCATGTTGGTGGCCAGCGCGGCGCTGAACGCGGGCGTTTTGAACAGCCGCACATCGATCAGCGGATCGGGATGCTGCTCCTCCCGGCGAAAGAAGACATAGCCCAGCACAACGCCGATCAGCATCACTGCCGCCGCGATCGGGTCCCAGCCCACCTCGGCCATGTGCTTGATGCCGTAGATGACACAAAGAACTGCGGCGACCGAAAGTGCGGCGCTGGCGATATCAAGTTGGCCTGCGTTTTCGTCCTTGAACTCCGGCAGCACGATCGGCGCCACGACCAGCAGCATCGCCATCAGCGGCACGTTGATGAGGAACACCGCGCCCCACGAATAGTTGGCCAGGATGATGCCACCGAACACCGGCCCCACCGCTGCGCCGGCCGAGAACGCCGCAACCCACACGCCGATGGCGAACGCGCGCTCGCGGCCATCGAGAAACATGTTGCGGATCAGCGATAGCGTCGACGGTGCCAACGATGCCGCCGCCAGCCCCTGCAGGGCTCGCGCGACAATCAGCATTTCCGAACTGGTCGAATAGGCTGCCAGCAGCGATGTCAATCCGAACGCGGTGGCGCCGTACATCAGCACCTTGCGGCGCCCGATGCGGTCGCCCAGCGTGCCCATCGTCACCAGCGCGCCCGCAACCATGAAGCCGTAGATATCGACGATCCATAGCAGCTCGGCGGCGCTAGGCTTCAGGTCCGCGACGATCTCCGGCACGGCCAGATAAAGCACCGTGAGATCCATCGAATAGAGCAGGCAAGGAATTGCCAACACGGCAAGCCCGATCCAATCGCGGCGGGTGGCCTTGCCGTCAGCCGTAACCGCGTCCGATGCGCGGCCGATATTCTGCGTCATAGATGACAGTTCCTTGCAGACGGCCAGCGGGCGGGCCGCCATCGGCGCGTTGCTCACGCTTCGAGTTGTGCTGCTGTCATCTAAGGTGGCGGATCGGCCTTGTCACGGGGCCGCCCCGCGTCAATTTTCCGGCGCGTTGCTGGAAGCCCGCCAATCCGCGCTGTAGAGCGGCAAAGTGCCTTCGTTAAACGCCCGGGCGTCATAATTCAGCAGCGAACGCTCGAAGCTTACCGCCGGACGGGCGTTGTTTTCGGCCAGATCGAGCTTCACCTCGAACTGATAGGGGCCAATGGCCCGAATAAGCTCATCGGGCCTCTGATCGGCGCCGCGCGTGTAGAACAGCACCTGCTCGGTGCGGCTGGTACGCCCCGCAAGCGAGATCGGCGCAAACGGCTCATAGGCGCCTGTGCGTGTTTTCTCCATCGTCCAGCGACCGAAGTCAGCAGCATAGAACTTTTTCTCGGCGCCGCTGCGCGGGTCAGTGGCGGTCAACTCGATTGAAAGCACCGTCGCCGTCCGCGCGCCCTCGTTCGTTATCGTCACCGGCACCGCGATAACTTCGAAATTTGAGTTTTGATAAGGCGCCGCGAAATGAATGACCGGCGGCACAAACACGCGCACGTCGGCTTCCTTCAGCGACGTCTCCCACAGGCTGTAGGCTGAAAAGATCAGCGCGACCGCCGAAAGCACGGCCGCGATGCTGCCGCCCTCCATCGCCGAAACGCCGTGGACTGCCGCTGCTGCCGGATCGCCAGTTCTGTTCCGCTTGCCGAATAACGCCATTCAACTTCCCCCCAAAGCACGCCCCATTCTCGCAAGCCGATACAGCTTACATCAACGGCACGAAGCAGCAGATTTTGACACTGCTATGGCGGGAACTCGTGCGCTTCCATAAGCATTCCAATTGCAACAATACCGAAGCGTTTTTTCGACGTGTTTATTGGGCGTGAGAACGTTGCAAGCAGTTGCGTGCAAAGTTTCACGATGCTGCCCACCCGCCATTAACTAGCGGCCACGGAACCCGCAGCGAACGGCGTTAGATCAGACAAAATCCGATGTGCGCGCCTTGCGAACAACGATGAAGCCGCCGAACTTTGGTCAGCGCAGTGACGGGGGCCTGCGTCTCAACAGGGAGAATTCCATGTCCAGCACGCCAAACCTCGTTACCCTTATCAGTCAGTTCATCACGCCGGAAATGCTCAACCGTTCTGCGTCCGCCATGGGCGTGGATCTATCTTCCATGCAAAAGGGCGTCAGTGCTGGCATCCCGGGCATCCTGTCGGCCTTGACCTCTTCGGTCATGAAGCCGGGTGGCATTGCAAAGATCGAGAACGCGATTGATCAGCAGCAGCCGGGCGTTCTTGCCGACGCCGCAAGAATGATGGGCACCCCACAACAGGCACGTGTTGCCGAGGAAGGGCTCAGCTCACTTTCCTCAGTTCTGGGTGGCGGCACGACATCCGCGCTCGCTAACGCCGTTGGCCGTTACTCCGGTGCCGGTGAAACCGGCGCCAAGGGAATGCTCGGCCTGCTCGCCCCGGTCGTAATGGGCGTGCTTGGCCAGCAGCAGAACGCTGGCGCCGGCGGCGTCGCTCAATTGCTCGCATCGCAGAAAGACAACGTGATGCGCGCCATGCCGTCGGAGTTCGCAAACTACCTTGGCAGTTCCGGCATTCTCGACAAGGCGCAGGCCGCAACCAGCACGCAGCAGCGTTCCTCGTATCAGTCCGCAAACTATACGACCGACAAGGGCACATCGCAGGGTAGCTGGTTGCTTCCTGCACTGGCCGCGCTCTGTCTGCTCGGTCTCGGCTGGTACTTGTTCTCGCGCCCGTCCGACACAACGCTAGCAACGGCGCCGACTGAAATTCGGACACCGGGCGTAGCGCCGGAAAGCACGCACGTCACCGACACAACCCGCTTTGGCGGTGCGCCCTTCGTGGTGGCGTGGAACGACATGGAAAAATGGCTGCACAAGTCGGTCTACAGCAGCGACAACAAGAAGGTTGGTGAGATCGCCGAGTTGATCCGCAATCCGGAAGACCGCGTCACCAACGTTTACATGGATGCCGAAACCACGCTTGGCCTGGGTGGTCAGCGCTATGACATCTCCGCCGACAAGATCAGCGAAGTGAAGCCGGACGGCATCATTCTTTCAATGACGGAAGCGGAAATCAAAGCCATGCCGCCCGCTGATGGCGCAAAGGCCGACGTCAAAAAGTAAGGCCCCTCAGCCGTCAAATTACGACAGCCAAGACACGGCGCTCTGCACTGAGCGCCGTGTTTTTAATTTGCATGTTCGAGAACGCAGTCGGCCAGCCCGCCAATAAGAAAGGCGACGATCTTATGGATCATCGCCTCATCCAGAGTTGCTCTGTTGAACCTCAGCCGCCTGGCGTTTCGGCTATGCACTTGCCTGCAGCGGCATCCCAATCGTAGCCCTCGGCCTTGTCACAGGCCTCTTTCGTCGTCGGCGGTGCAGGATCGGCAAAGGCTGGCGCCGCAAACACGACTGCGGATCCAAGTACCATCAATGAAAGAATTGCTTTCATGCTTCATACTCCTGTCTAAACAGGGATATGATTGCTCAGTAGGCTGCTTAACGCCAACATCGATGCATCACGTGGCAAAGGCGCGAAAAAATACCGTCCCACAAAGGTGCAGCAGTAAAAGACCAAACAAACACGCTTCAAAATCGTTATTTGCGCGCCGGCGGCTTTGCTGCGCAGAGCCAGCCGCCGGTGCCTGTTAGTTGCGCTGGCGACTTCCCTACGGGGAGCCGGCCGCCAGCGATTGTTTGTCTGCGCTGGCGACTCCCCTGCGCGGAGCCGGCCGCCAGCGCGTTTGTCTTTTATCTCTCGAAGCGCTTGAACTTGATCCGATGCGGTTCAACAGCGGCATCGCCCAGACGGCGCTTTTTGTCTTCCTCATAGGCTTCGAAGTTACCTTCAAACCATTCGACGTGGCTGTCGCCTTCGAAGGCCAGAATGTGCGTGGCGAGACGATCAAGGAAGAAGCGATCGTGCGAGATCACCACGGCGCAACCGGGGAAGTCTTCCAGCGCCGATTCCAGCGCACCAAGCGTTTCAGTGTCGAGATCGTTGGTCGGCTCGTCGAGCAGCAGCAGGTTGCCGCCCTCCTTCAACATCTTGGCCAGATGCACGCGGTTGCGCTCACCGCCCGACAGCAAGCCCACCTTCTTCTGCTGATCTGCGCCCTTGAAGTTGAACCAGCCGCAATAGGCTCGCGATGACATCTCGCGCTTGTCGCCAAACTTCATGATGTCGAGACCGCCGGAGATTTCCTCCCAGACGGTTTTCTTGTCATCAAGGTGATCGCGGTTCTGATCGACGTACGACAGCTTGACCGTCGGACCGATCTTGATCGAACCGTCGTCCGGCTGCTCCTGTCCCGTCAGCATCTTGAACAACGTCGTCTTACCGGCGCCGTTCGGACCGATCACGCCGACAATGCCACCGGGCGGAAGCTTGAACGACAGCCCGTCGATCAGCAGCCGGTCGCCGAATGCCTTCGTCAGCCCATCGGCCTCAATCACCATGTCGCCCAGACGCGGGCCAGCGGCGATCGAGAACGACGCCTTGCCCACATCCTCGCGGCCGGACTGTTCGACCAACTTGTCGAACGCGGTAATACGCGCCTTCGACTTGGCCTGCCGTGCCTTGGGCGATGAGCGGATCCATTCCAGCTCGCGGCTGATGTGCTTCTGGCGATTGTCTTCAGCCGACTTCTCGCTTTCGGCGCGCTTGGCCTTCTGCTCCAGCCAGCTCGAATAATTGCCCTTCCACGGCACGCCCTGGCCGCGATCCAGTTCCAGCGTCCATTCGGTGATGTTGTCGAGGAAGTAGCGATCGTGGGTGACCAGGATCACGCAACCCTCGTACTCCTTCAGATACCGCTCCAGCCACGCAACGCTTTCAGCGTCGAGATGGTTGGTCGGCTCGTCGAGCAGCAGAATGTCCGGCTTGGACAGCAGCAGACGCGTCAGCGCCACACGACGCTTTTCACCGCCCGAAAGCTTGGTGACGTCGCCATCGCCCGGCGGACAGCGCAGCGCATCGAGCGCCTGCTCCACCTGCGTATCGAGATCCCAAAGGTTGAGCGCGTCGATCTTGTCCTGCAGCGCAGTCATCTCGTCGGCGGTTTCTTCAGAATAGTTGGCCGCGATCTCGTTGTAACGGTCGAGGATCGCCTTCTTCTCGCCAACGCCTTCCATCGCGTTGCCCAGCACGTCCTTGGTCGGATCGAGCTCAGGCTCCTGCGGCAGGTAGCCGACGCGAATGCCATCGGCAGGACGCGCTTCACCCAGGAAGTCGTCGACCGTGCCAGCCATGATCTTCAGCAGCGTCGACTTACCTGCGCCGTTGAGGCCCACGACGCCGATCTTGGCGCCGGGCAGGAACGACAGCGAGATATCTTTCAGAACCTGCTTGCCCCCCGGATAGGTCTTGGAGAGCTTGTGCATGTGATAGACGTATTGCGGGTTCGCCACGGGGGCGGCCTCCTCGATCGTAGGTGCGGGAAAATCTGACCGCCTTCTAGCCGATTGCGGGCCGCGCCTCAAATGCGGCGGCTTGGCCCCCGCGATTTAGCGCTTAGCCCCTTGACGGCAGCGCTATTCGCCAGATCGCTGGATAATCGGGCACGAAGCCTGATGCAGCCAGCCCGATGCCGCGTTACGGAGGCGGAGTTCCCGGCTAGAGCCCCATGCCGGCGCCTGATACGGGTTTCCGTGTTTGCAGCCAATGGCCTGCAGGCTGGTTGATGCGCTGCATCATCGGAAGCTAACAACACATGGCATATGTGGCTCTTTTGTCGCGCGCGATCTCGAAACCGTACGCACACAGACTTTGCCGTTGCAGCAGCAGCCTATCCCGCTAGCGTCTGCCCCAACGGCGCGCCTCGGGGGGAGCAGCGCTGCCGTGGCAACGCTCACCAATTCATTGCCGGCACGCGCCGCGATGTCCCCCACCGGCGCGCGGAAGGATGATGTTGTAATGCGTAAGCTTTTCGCTGTCGTCGGGGCAGCGGCGCTGCTTGCCCTCGGCACCCAGGCCGCCGATGCCGGCCACAAGATCAAGAAGGTTGTAGCCAAGACGTACATCTGCTGGGGATCGGTCGAAGGCCATACCGACTGCGCCGCGCTGCCCAAGCGTTATTTCGTTCCGGGGGTAAAGCGCCCGACCTGCTGCAACGTGCGCGGCGACACTGACCGCGCCGAGTTCATTCTCACCCGCAAACGCATCGCCGCCCTCGCCGCGCAGGGCATCAAAACCGACACCATGGCGCCGGGCGCCGCCGCGGGCCTGCAGGCCGTGTGCAAGAAGGTGAAGGTCAAACGCTGAAACTGATCGCGGCCCAGAAGACTATTGCAAATAGCAGTCGCGTTGACGGCCTCGCAGCATCGCTGGTGAGGCCGTCCTTTTTTACGCTGGCGGAGAACGGACTCGTTCTCTCCTACGCATTAGCGCCAGGTGAGAATGCCGACGCCGGTGAAGAAATAGCGCCCGAGCCCAACCGTAAACACCAGCCAGCCCCACAGCGTGTGCTCGATGAATACCGCCCAGAATGAACGCGTCATCGCATAGCGCCACGCAAACAGCATGCCCGCAGCCATGGTGCCGTAAATCGCCAGCGGCGTGCCGATTACAATGTGTCCGATGCCGAACAGCACACCGTTGAGCAGGATCGCTGCCCACCACGCGCGCCCGAACAACACGCCGTAACGGTGAAAATAAAACGTGCGATAAAGCATCTCCTGCGCCAGCACCGACATCAGCGGATACAGCAGCATGATGCGCTCCCAGACCTCAGGACGGTTGCGCGGCAACTCCAGAAACTGCCCCGGAAGATATTGGTGCACATAGGCGGCAACCAAGCCCCCGCCGAGCGCAAATACCGCCAGAATTGACGTCAACTGACCAAGGCTGAAGCCTCGCGAAAGTTCGCGCCGGAATGTGAATGTGCGGTCCAGCACAAGAAACACGACGACCAGTAACAGCACCGGCAGCAACGCAATGAACACCGGCACGCGCTCGGTATGCACGGCATAGTCGACGGCAAGCGGCGCCAACAGAAACAGCAGCGCCATCTCAATCCAGCGCCACGCGCGCATCACAGGTGTCAGCTCGGGAAGCGATATGGTGCCGCCTGCGCGCAGCGCGTTTGCATCCGGCTGTACGCTCGCCGCTTCCGACATCAGCGGCTTGCCCGCGACACCAGCCAGCCGCGTTCGACCTCACGCGCAATGGTGTCGGCGGAATAGAGCGGTTCGTAACTCCAGTCAGGCAGCGCATCCAGCCGATCAGGCAGTGGACGCGTAGCGCCGTGCGCACGCAAAACCTCATGGAAGCGGCGGAACTTGTCCGAGCCGCCGCCGGGTGTATGCACCAGCACCGGCCGGCCGGTTGCCGCTGCCTCGCCGGTCATGTTCACGCTGTCAGCGGTGACAACGAACGCATCGGCGTGCGCCAGAAAATCGGGATAGGGATTAGCGCCGGCTCCATCCCACAGGATGCGCGGATACGGCCGCGTTGCTGCGTCGGTCACTTCAAGCAGGCGCGCATGGGTCCGACGCGACGGCGTAATCATGAAACTCGCGCCCAAAGCGCCAATCGATCGCAGCGCGCCAGCAAACCGCTCATCGTCCTCCGGTCGAAAATCATAGACGGCGTTCTTGCCGCCGAGAATGACGGCAACGCGCGGAGCCGTTAGCGCCGCGATATTTTCCGGCATGGCAGCGCGCAGACTTACAATGCGTGTTGGCGAATAGCTGTGCGGCGCCGTCAGCGTCGTGACGACATTTGGCCCACGCAGACGATCATGCTGCGGCACCCAGATCAAATCAGCGACGCCAAGCCCGGCGCGCGTATCCAGCATCATCAGCGTGAACGTCGCAGGCGAACGGCGGCGCAGTGCCTTGAGATACGGTACGGCGGAACGGCCCAGCGCGATCGCAATATCCGGCCACGGCGGCGCGAACGCACTGCTCAGCTGGCCAAAGCGCTCTGACGGCGCCACCGGCCCCCACGGCGCCAGCAGTTTGAAAACACCGCGCGGCGCGATGGGCTTCATCGCATAGTCCAGCCCCAGCGCATCGGCGACACCGCGCGTCTGTGCGTCCATACCGGCGGCACCGGTGGTAAAAATCCACGCGGTTTTGCCCGCCAGCGGCCGGTTCGTTTCAGTGGCTGCATCCATGTCCGATACCGTGCACGCCTCTGTTGTTCCGACACGCGGTTTAGCGCGCTGAACGCAGCGCGCCAATTCTCAATGCTACCACCCAGCGGCGTGAGCCGCATTGCGGATCGCGCGCCGGGCAGCTTGCGCGTCACCAATTCGGCAGAACGTGGCCAGGCTCTAGCCAAACCGGGGCGCATCGTGCAACTTCGCGGCACGCACCGGCGCGGCTCCCGTTCCGGTCTTCGCGGAGATTTCACCCGATGGCGTTGCGCCTCGACCCTGTAGACTGGCGCATTCTGAAGGAATTGCAGGCCGACGGCAGCATCACCAACGTCGCGCTTGCCTCCCGCGTCGGCCTTTCACCCCCGCCCTGTCTGCGCCGCGTGCGCGCGCTTGAACAGGCCGGGTTGATTGCCGGCTATACCGTGCTGCTGGATGAGGCCGCATTGGGGTTCGGGCTTACAGCATTCGCCATGGTCGGGTTGCATAATCAGGCCGAAGCAGAACTGCATGCGTTCGAAAACCGCGTGCTTGGTTGGCCCATCGTGCGCGAAGCTTACATGCTTTCTGGCGAGAGCGACTTCATGCTGAAATGCGTCGCCAAGGATCTGCCTGCGTTTCAGGATTTCGTGCTGGAAGATCTCACCGCCGCGCCCAATGTCGCCAGCGTCAAAACCTTCCTGACCATCCGCCGCGCCAAGCGCGAACCCGGTGTTCCCATCGGCAGCGCGCAGGCAAAAAGCTAGCAGCGGGGCGAAAACCCATACGGCCACCTCTATACGCTGACGGCGCCAAGGTTGCCCATGGCGCCGTCAAATGCATTGAAACGTTCTCGCTAAAGATCCGTCCGGATCATGCAATGGAAAACATGAAGCGAACCCGTGCGCGGCTCAGCTCGCGCGGCCGCATCGCTCCGTTCTCACTTCCACTCGATCTTCACGACCTCATAGGAGCGCGCTCCGCGCGGCGTCGTGACCTCGGCGGTTTCGCCCTTGGACTTGCCGATCAGCGCCCGCGCGATGGGCGAGGAAATCGAGATCTTGCCGTCCTTCACGCTGGCTTCCATGTCGCCGACGATTTTGTATTTGACCTTCTCGTCGGTGTCCTCGTCGATCAACGTCACCGTTGCGCCGAATTTCACCGTGTCGCCCGACAGCTTGGAGGTATCGATCACTTCGGCGCGTCCGAGCCGGTCTTCCAGATCCGCGACGCGAGCCTCGTTTAGGCCCTGCGCCTCCTTGGCCGCGTGATACTCGGCGTTCTCCGACAGGTCGCCATGGGCGCGCGCTTCGGCGATAGCCTGGATGATCCGGGGACGCTCTTCCGACTTGAGGCGCTGCAGCTCAACTTCAAGCGTGTTGAAGCCCTCAACGGTCATCGGGACACGTTCCATGCTCATTACCTAATATCTCCCTTCGGCCTGGCAGGCGTCTGCCAGGACCACCGACGGTCGTTGCCGATCAACATGTGTGTGCAGTTACGCGTGAAATGGACCGCTCCACCCAAACGGCTGGAACGGCCCACAACGGCTTAGGATGGGTCCGCCACGAAGCTTTGCAAAGGGGCAACTTGCAACGTACCTGCCTTCAGAGCCTTAATTGCTCTGGTAACCGCTACCGCTCCGGCAACAGTTGTATAGTAAGGAATATGGTTCAGCAAGGCGGACCGGCGGATATCTTTACTATCTGCCAATGCCTTAGCGCCTGCCGTGGTATTGAACACAAGCGCAACGTCGCCGTTTTTCATCGCGTCAACGATGTGCGGGCGGCCTTCCAATACCTTGTTGATAGCTTCGCACTGGATGCCGTTGGCCTCCAGGTGACGCTTGGTTCCGCGCGTGGCGATGATCTTGAAGCCCATCGCTTCGAGATCGCGGATCGGCGCCACCATGCGGTCCTTGTCGGTGTCCTTGACAGAAATGAACACCGTTCCCTGCATCGGCAGCTTGAGGCCCGAGCCGAGCTGGCTCTTGTAGAACGCCATCGCGAAATCGGTGTCGATGCCCATGACCTCGCCGGTCGAGCGCATCTCCGGTCCGAGGATCGGATCGACGCCAGGGAAGCGGGCAAACGGGAACACTGCTTCCTTCACCGCGACATGCTTCAGGCTGGGCGTGGTGAGCTTGAAGTCGGCCAGCGGCGTGCCGGCCATCACCTGCGCGGCGATAGCGGCAATCGGCTTGCCGATAACCTTGGCGACGAACGGCACCGTGCGCGAAGCGCGCGGGTTCACCTCAAGCACAAACACAACGCCATCCTTGATCGCGAACTGCACGTTCATCAGACCAACGACCTTCAGTGCCAGCGCCAGCTCGCGCGTCTGCCGGTCGAGTTCGGCCAGCATGTCCGGACCAAGCGTATACGGCGGCAACGAACAGGCGCTGTCACCGGAATGGATGCCCGCCTCTTCGATGTGCTCCATGATGCCGGCAACGAACGTGTCCTTGCCATCGGCCAGACAGTCGACATCCACCTCAACCGCATCGGTCAGATAACGGTCGATCAGCAGCGGACGCTTGTCGGAAACGACCAGCTCGGACGGGCGGTCCAGCGTTGCCGAAAGACGTGCAACGTAGCGATCGACTTCCGCGCCGTCGTGCACGATTTCCATCGCGCGGCCACCCAGTACGTACGAAGGACGGATCACCACCGGATAGCCGACACCATCGGCAATGGCGCGTGCTTCCGAAGGCGAACGCGCGATACCGCTGTTCGGCTGACGCAGCCCAAGGTTCTCGATCAGCTCCTTGAAGCGATCGCGATCCTCGGCCAGATCGATGGCATCGGGCGACGTGCCGAGAATGGGCACACCCGCCTCTTCCAGCGCAGCGGCAAGCTTCAGCGGCGTCTGCCCACCGAACTGCACGATCACGCCCTTCAGCGTACCGTTGGACTGTTCTTTGTTGACGATTTCCAACACGTCTTCAGCAGTCAGCGGCTCGAAATAAAGACGGTCGGAGGTATCGTAATCGGTCGAGACCGTTTCCGGGTTGCAGTTGATCATGATCGTTTCGAAACCGGCCGCCGTCAGCGCGAAACACGCATGGCAGCAGCAGTAGTCGAACTCGATACCCTGACCGATGCGGTTCGGACCGCCGCCCAGAATGATGATCTTCTGCTTGTTGGAAGGCTTGGCCTCGCACGTCGGCGCGCCATCAAGGCCACGCTCATACGTGGAATACATGTAAGCGGTCGGAGCAGCGAATTCCGCTGCGCAGGTGTCGATGCGCTTGAACGCCGGACGGACCTCCAGCGCGGCACGGTGCGCGCGCACTTCCTTCTCGGTAATGCCCGCCAGCGCTGCCAGCCGTGCATCCGCAAAGCCCATCGCCTTCAGATTGCGAAGCTGCTCGGCACTGTTCGGCAAACCGTGCGCCTTCACGCGCGCTTCCTGATCGACGATCTCCTTGATCTGCTCAAGGAACCACGGATCGATGCGGCACGATTCAAACACCTGCTCGACGTCGAAGCCAAGACGCAGCGCCTGCGCCACCTTCAGCAAGCGGTCGGGTGTCGGCTTGGAAACGGCTGCGCGGATGACGTTCTTGTCGTCGCCCGAACCAAGGCCCTCAAGCTGGATGTCGTCGAAGCCGGAAAGACCGGTCTCCATCGAGCGCAGCGCCTTCTGCACGCTTTCCGCGAACGTCCGGCCGATGGCCATCACCTCGCCCACCGACTTCATCGCCGTTGTGAGCGTGGCATCGGAGCCTGCGAACTTCTCAAACGCAAAGCGCGGAATCTTCGTGACGACATAGTCGATCGTCGGCTCGAACGAAGCCGGCGTTGCACCATCGGTGATGTCGTTGGCCAGTTCGTCCAGCGTATAACCAACGGCCAGCTTGGCCGCGACCTTCGCAATCGGGAAGCCCGTGGCTTTCGACGCCAGCGCCGACGAACGCGACACGCGCGGGTTCATCTCGATGACGACCAGACGGCCGTCGTCCGGGTTGACGGCGAACTGCACGTTCGAGCCGCCGGTCTCCACGCCGATCTCACGCAGCACCGCCAGCGAGGCGTTGCGCATGATCTGGTATTCTTTATCGGTGAGCGTCAGCGCAGGCGCGACGGTGATCGAGTCGCCGGTGTGCACGCCCATCGGATCGACGTTCTCGATCGAGCAGATGATGATGCAGTTATCCGCCTTATCGCGGACGACCTCCATCTCGTACTCTTTCCAACCGAGCAGGCTTTCGTCGATCAGGATCTGGCCGACCGGCGAGGCATCGATGCCCGAGCGCGCGATCACTTCGAACTCTTCGCGGTTGTAAGCGACGCCGCCGCCCGTACCACCCAGCGTGAACGCCGGACGGATGATTGCCGGCAGACCGATCTGGTCAAGCAATCGCATCGCTTCGGCAAAGCCGGTAGCGGTGTCGTAGCGCACGATATGGCCGTTCTCGTCGCGGATCGGCGGCGAGGAAGCAATTGCCGCGCGCGGGCTCTCAAGCCCGATGCGATCCATCGCCTCGCGGAACAGCTTGCGATCTTCAGCCTTGTCGATGGCCTCAGCGCGCGCGCCGATCATCTCGACGCCGAACTTCTCCAGCACACCCATACGCTCAAGCGCCAGTGCGGTGTTGAGCGCCGTCTGGCCACCCATGGTTGGAAGCAGCGCATCGGGGCGCTCCTTCTCGATGATCTTGGCGACAACGTCGGGCGTAATCGGCTCGATGTAGGTCGCGTCCGCCAGATCCGGATCCGTCATGATGGTGGCCGGATTCGAATTGACGAGAATGATGCGATACCCCTCGGCCTTCAGCGCCTTGCAGGCCTGGGTGCCGGAGTAATCGAATTCGCAGGCCTGTCCGATGACGATCGGTCCGGCCCCGATGATGAGAATGGACTTGATATCAGTGCGTTTGGGCATGAGCCGGCCTTTTATTCATGATCGGGGAGTTTGGCTATAGCCCCATTTCCGCACACGTATGCCACCGCCTGATCGATACGGCGGTGGCGCGATCAAAAAAGCTTGGGGAAAGCGCGTTTGCGCCATCCACCTACTTCTGCTCAGCGGGCTTTTCAACCGGCGCTGCAGCGGCAGCAGGCGCATCCGCCGCGGCCTTCACCTCGGGCTGCTGCACCTTCAAGTCCACTGGGTACGAGTAGTTAGCCTGAAAGAACGGATTTTCCAGAGCGTTGGCGCGCGTGAAAACGCTGCGCATCGGCAGGCCCGTAATCGAATCCACATAAATCACGCGCACCGGCCGATCGGCAGCCTTGGCTTCACCCGCGTTGGGAAGCTGGTCCGGGTTCTCAGCCTGATAGGCGAGATAGTTCTTGCCCGAAACAGTTTTGCGACCGAGGCACTCGTAGTCGCCCATCTTGTCCTTTTCGAGGTCCTTCAGCGTTTCCTGCATCTGCTCGGCCATCGCGACGGCGATTTCCTTGTCGAGCACTTCCCAGTTGCCGCCGTCCATGCGCGTCCAGCCGTCGTTGCCGATCACGATGGTTTCGACGGGGCGCGGCTCAGTGCTGGAGGTCACATGCTGGCGCAAGCGGTTCGGCAGCACATAATCGACGGTCATGTCGACGAGACCGTCCTCGGTGAACATCTTGGTTTCCATGCGGAAGCCGCTGCTGTTGCGCTGCCGGTCCAACGCCGTCGCCACCTCGTCCTTGCAGGCGGCATGGGCCAGCGGTGCGGCCAACATCATAAGGGCTAGGGCCGTCACAACCCGGACCATGTTCTGCTTTTCCATTCTTGCGCTTCCTCGCTTATGCTTTTGCACGCGCTTATATCGGTTTTTTGTGCGCATGCCCGCCTTCCGGGCCGATAGAGTTGATACGGGCCTTTCAGTCGCGTGGAAGTGACCCTACAGCAGCCATCACCGAGCCGGAATGCCAGCCGTGATTAATGTTCCGTAGGGTCCCGTGCTGTTTAGCGGCGCCCCAGGCGTCGCCTCGGGGCACTCGATTTTCGTTCATCCGGGCGGAAATCAACCGGCCTTCTGGCTGCGCATCAGGTCCACGAAGCGCTTGAACAGATAGTGGCTGTCCTGAGGACCGGGCGAAGCCTCGGGGTGATACTGCACCGAGAACACCGGCTTGCCCTTGAGCTCCAATCCGCAATTGGTGCCATCGAACAGCGAAACGTGGGTTTCCTCAACGCCGGCCGGCAGCGTGTCGCGATCCACCGTGAAGCCGTGATTCATCGACGTGATCTCCACCTTCTGGGTGGCGTGATCCTTCACCGGATGATTGGCGCCGTGGTGGCCCTGCGGCATCTTTTTGGTCTTGGCGCCCAGCGCCAGCGCCAGCATCTGGTGGCCGAGGCAGATGCCGAACACCGGCAAACCGGATGCCACCACCTTCTGGATCGCAGGCACGGCATACTCACCCGTCGCAGCCGGATCGCCCGGACCGTTCGACAGGAACACGCCATCGGGCTTGCGCTCCAGGATGTCATCGGCCGTGGCGTTGGCGGGCAGCACCGTGACGCGGCATCCGGCCGAAGCCAGGCAACGCAGGATGTTGAGCTTCAGGCCATAGTCGATAGCGACGACGTGAAACTCGGGGTTTTCGTTGCGCCCATAGCCCTGGTTCCAGACCCACGCAGTCTGATCCCAGTTGTAGCTCTGGCCGCTGGTGACTTCCGGCACCAGATCCATGCCCTCAAGACCCGGCCACGCCTTGGCTTCCGCCTTCAGCTTGTCGATGTCGAAATTGCCGGAGGGATCGTGCGCAATGACGCCGTTGGGATTGCCCAACTCGCGGATGCGGGCCGTCAGTGCGCGCGTATCGACGTTGGCGATGCCGACGATGCCGCGCGCCTTCAGCCACTCATCCAGATGCTGCGCCGAACGATAGTTCGACGGACCGGTGATCGGCGCACGCAGTATCGCGCCACGCACACCGGAACGGGCGGCGAGGCTGGCGCTCTCGGTGTCCTCGGTGTTCACACCGACGTTGCCGATGTGCGGGAACGTGAAGGTGATGATCTGGCCCGCATAGGATGGGTCAGTCAGGATCTCCTGATAGCCCGTCATGGCGGTGTTGAAGCACACTTCGCCAACCGCCGTTCCGGTGGCACCGATGCCGGTACCGGAAATAACGGTGCCGTCGGCGAGAACAATGCGTGCTGTTGGCAGGGTATCTGCCCACGGTGGCGGCGGCGTTGAGGATGGCTGCGTCGTCACTGGCGGCTCCGGCGTTCGCGCGTATGGGCGGCGCAGCGGGCATGTGCCGGTACGCCGCGCGGACGCGATGCTTAAGGGGCGGAATTTCGGCGGAACCTATGGGAACCACGGGTTCCGGTCAACAGCCCACCTACGCACACCCCTCAAGCATTTTCGCGCAATGCTATGCGGGGGCTTAATACGGTGCGGTGAGCCATGCCCTAACATGGCGAAATAACCCGCTTGTGTGACGGGTGCTCGGTGCCCGGATCGGTCAAAACCGACAAAAATTGCGGGCGATGATCGCAGCCCGCCCTTGCGGCGGACCGGCATGAACGCCTAAACAGCCCTTTGAAAAGCGAAGGAGGCGAATATGCGCGACAAGATCAACGACGACCTGAAGGCGGCCATGAAGGGCGGCAACAAGGAGCGCGTCGCCACCCTGCGCCTCATCAACGCGGCCATCAAGGCAGCCGATATCGATGCCCGTCCGTCCGGCAAGGACAAGATCGACGACGCCGATATCCTGACGGTGCTGGCAAAAATGGTGAAGCAGCGCCGCGATTCGATCGAGCAGTTCACCTCCGGCGGTCGCCCCGACCTTGCCGAGAAAGAGCAGGCCGAGGTCGTCATCATCGAGGACTACCTGCCCCAGCAGATGACTGAGGACGAGATCAAGGCCGCCATCACCGCCGCGATCGCCGAGACCGGCGCCGCTGGCGCCAAGGACATGGGCAAGGTGATGGGCGTGCTGAAGGGCAAATATGCCGGCCAGATGGATTTCGGCAAAGCCAGCGCTCTGGCCAAGTCTCTGCTCAGCTAAGCTGAGCCGTTTTTAGCTCACGCGCCTTCGGCGCTCCGCATGGGCGGCGCTCGCGCCGGGGCGCCTTGCGCCCTGAGTCCTGCGGGCTAAGCCAAGCCGGTTTTAGCGTACGCACCGTCGACTCAAGCATGGGCGGCGCACTGGCGCCGGGGAGCCTTGCTCCCTGAGCCCTGCGCGCTTGCCCCCCTGGGTACTCACACGCGAAGGGTGAGCACCCCATCGCCGTCCCCTCCACCCCTGTGGATTACGGCGACAACCGGTTGCATCCGCATCGCTGTTAGCAACCACACCACCGAATCATCCTACGACATCGAAGTGCCCAAAAATGCGCACACCCTCTTCGCGTAACCTGGCTGGCGTCGAAATGCGTTATCCGCCAAATTTCCTGGATGAAATCCGCGCCCGTATCAGCGTCAGTTCCGTTGTTGGGCGCAAGGTCGCGTTGAAGCGCGCTGGACGCGAGTTCAAAGGGCTTTCGCCTTTCAAGGTCGAGAAGACCCCTTCCTTCACGGTCAACGACCAGAAGGGCTTCTACCATTGTTTCGCCACCGGCGAGCATGGCGACATTTTCACGTTTCTGATGAAGGCCGAGGGCCTATCGTTTCCCGAAGCGGTCGAGCAGCTGGCCGAGCAGGCCGGCGTGCCGATGCCGAAGATTTCGGCGCGCGACGAAGCGCGTGAGGATGCACGCGAGCGGCTGTTGAAGCTGGTCGAAATGTCTGCCGCCTTTTTCCAGAACGCGCTGACAAGCGGTGCGGGCACTGAAGCCCGCCGCTACATTGAAAAGCGCGGGTTGAGCCGGCCAACCGTGGCCACGTTCCGTCTCGGCTATGCGCCCAACAGCAAGTCTGCGCTGCGCGAGCATCTGGCGCAGGCCGGGTTCACGGTCGAGGAGATGATCTCCTCCGGCATGCTGATCGGCGGCGATGACATCCCGGTCGCCTACGACCGCTTCCGGAACCGCCTGATGTTCCCGATCCAGGATCTACGCGGCCGCACCATTGCCTTCGGTGGCCGTGCCCTCGATCCCGACGCGCCGGCCAAATACCTCAACTCGCCGGAAACGCCGCTTTTCCATAAGGGCCACAATCTTTTCAACGCCCACCGCGCCCGCGGACCCGCCCACGATAAAAGCCGCATCATCGCGGTCGAGGGCTACATGGACGTCATCGCGCTGGCCGAAGCTGGCTTCGATGAGACCGTTGCCCCGCTGGGAACTGCCCTCACCGACGATCAGCTCAAGCTGCTGTGGCGCATGGCTGAGGAGCCGGTGCTGTGCTTCGACGGCGACGCTGCCGGCCAGAAGGCGGCCTTCCGCGCCGTCGAGACAGCTCTGCCACTGCTGAAGCCCGGTCAAAGCATCCGCTTTGCCTTCCTGCCCGGTGGGCTCGATCCCGATGACCTGATCCGTCAGAAGGGTCCGGAAGCGTTTCTTGAGGAAATCTCCCGCACCCGCGCCCTGTTCGATGTGCTGTGGGAGCGCGAGACCAAAGGCCACGATATTTCGACGCCCGAGCAGCGCGCGGCACTTGAAGCGCGGCTCAATGCGCTCGTCGGCAAAATCGAGGACACAAACGTTCGCGCCCATTACGAGCGGGAGATGCGCGAGACACTGTGGGCCATGAACCGCACGGTGGTGCGCCAGATTGCCCGTGGTGAAGGCCCGCGCCGCAGTCCGGCTGGCGGCATGCGACGGAACAACACTGCGCCCGACTGGCGCCTGCGCGAGCGGGCACGGCTGGGGCAGATGCCACCGCGTGGAGGCAGCGCACCAAGGCCGGTTACCGCCAGCCCGGAATTGGCCATGCGGGCGGAACTCGCCCCGCCCCGGGAAGCGTTAATGCTGAAAACGCTGCTCAATCACCCATGGCTAATTGATGAGCACGCGGAGGAAATCGCGCAGATAACCTTTGCTTCCGATGCGATGGGGAAGTTGCGCGACGGCATCCTTGCTGTTCAAGCTGTACAGAATGAGCTTGACACCGCGGGTCTACGCTCCCAATTGAGCGTAACTGGTCTTGATAGGGTTGTTAACCTTGTCGAGCGATCAGTTACACATAGAAGCGATCGTTTCGCGGAGCCCGATGCCCCGCAGGCTGAGGTGGAAGATGGCTGGCGCCACGCCCTCGCACTGCATGAGCGGCAGGTCGGCTTGCAGAAGTCGCTCGAAGCAGCTGTCCAGGCTTACCACCGGGACGGCTCCGAGGACGCGCTTGCGCGCATCTGCGAGATCCAGGGCCTACTTGCGCGGGCAAGTGAAGAGGCCTTATCGGCAGATTAAAGCGTAATGGTGGCGCGACCCTTGCGAGCGAGAGAGCAGACAGCGGTCTCATGCTCCGATTTGGAGCAGCGGGCCGGAATTTACTGGGGAGCCTAAGGTGCGCCAGCGGGCTTTGCGCGAGCCTTTTTGAGCACCGTCGGGCGGGGATGCGGCGCATTGCCGCGCAATGGCATGAATGCGCGCCGATAGATCGGGATAAGAGCCCTTGAAACAAGCCCTGAAGATGAAAGCACCGGCCGGCGGATCGCGGACCAAAACGGCAACCGCGAACAAGAAGACCTCAGAGCAGGACAAGCAGGCGGCGGCGGAATCAACCGAGCGCGACAGCCCGTTGCTCGATCTATCTGATCAGGCTGTCAAGAAGCTGCTGAAGACTGCCAAGGCTCGCGGCTATGTCACCTATGATGAGCTGAACTCGGTACTGCCCTCTGAAGAGGTCTCCTCCGAGCAGATCGAAGACACGATGGCGATGCTTTCGGACATGGGCATCAACGTCGTCGATTCCGACGAAGCTGAAGAGGCCCAGGAAGGCGCAGACGACGACGGCGACAACGACGACGGCGGCAGCCGCGCGATCACGACCCAGTCAGCCGTCACCACCACGACCGGTCGCGCCGAGCCGACCGAGCGCACTGACGATCCCGTCCGCATGTACTTGCGCGAAATGGGTTCGGTCGAACTGCTCTCGCGTGAAGGCGAAATCGCGATTGCCAAGCGTATCGAAGCTGGCCGCGAGGCCATGATCGCTGGCCTGTGCGAAAGCCCCCTCACCTTCCAGGCCATCATCATCTGGCGCGACGAGCTGAACGAAGGCAAAATTCTGCTCCGCGACATCATCGATCTCGAAGCCACCTACGAAGGACCGGAAGCCAAGGCTCCGCCCGCCGCTGAAGGCGAAGGCGAGGACGGCGAAGGTGACGCCGAGAACGCGCCTGAAGGCGAGATGGACGACGACGAGGATTACGAGAACTCGCTGTCGCTTGCGGCCATGGAAGCCGAGCTGAAGCCGAAGGTTCTCGAAACCTTTGACCGCGTTGCCTCCGCCTACAAGAAGCTGCGCAAGCAGCACGACAAGAAGCTGGAACAGCAGCTTGCGGGCGAAGCCGGCTCCAAGAAGGACCAGAAGGCCTACGACAAGCACCGCGATGAAATCATTGCGGACGTGAAGAGCCTGTCGCTCAACAACAATCGTATCGAAAGCCTCGTTGAGCAGCTCTACGCCATCAACAAGAAGCTTATCGGTCAGGAAGGCCAGCTGATGCGTCTGGCTGAAAGCTGTGGTGTACCCCGCCAGGCTTTCATCGACGAATACTTCGGCAACGAACTCGATCAGACCTGGCTCGACCGGGTCAGCTCGCTTGGCCGCAAGTGGCAAACCTTCATCCGCAACGAGAAAGACCGCATCGAGCGGCTGCGCGGCGAGATCCACACGCTGGCGTCTGAAACCGGCCTCGAAATTCCCGAGTTCCGCCGCATCGTCAAGGCCGTACAGAAGGGCGAGCGCGAAGCCCGCCAGGCCAAGAAGGAAATGGTCGAGGCCAACCTGCGTCTCGTGATCTCGATCGCCAAGAAGTACACCAACCGCGGCCTGCAGTTCCTCGATCTGATCCAGGAAGGCAACATCGGCCTGATGAAGGCGGTCGATAAGTTCGAATACCGCCGCGGCTACAAGTTCTCGACCTACGCCACGTGGTGGATCCGTCAGGCGATCACCCGCTCGATCGCCGATCAGGCCCGCACCATCCGTATCCCGGTGCACATGATCGAAACGATCAACAAGATCGTTCGCACCTCGCGCCAGATGCTGCACGAAATCGGCCGCGAACCGACGCCGGAAGAACTGGCCGAAAAGCTCGCCATGCCGCTTGAGAAGGTGCGCAAGGTGCTGAAGATCGCCAAGGAGCCGATCTCGCTCGAAACGCCGATCGGCGACGAGGAAGACAGCCACCTGGGCGACTTCATCGAGGATCGCAACGCGGTTCTGCCTATCGATGCCGCGATCCAGTCGAACCTGCGCGAGACGACAACGCGGGTTCTGGCCTCGCTCACCCCGCGCGAAGAGCGCGTGTTGCGTATGCGATTCGGTATCGGCATGAACACCGACCACACGCTGGAAGAAGTTGGCCAGCAGTTCTCGGTAACCCGCGAGCGCATCCGTCAGATCGAGGCCAAGGCGCTGCGCAAGCTGAAGCACCCGTCCCGGTCGCGCAAGCTGCGTTCGTTCCTGGATAACTAAAAAGCCAGATCACGCCGGATTTACTGCGCCAAAGATGTGGCCGGAGGTTACACTCCGGCCATAACTACTTCTGGGAGCGAAACAAAAAATGTCTGCACCGATCACCAAACGCGCTGTTCTATCGTGCGCCGTTGCTGTCCTGGCGCTAGCTGGCGCGGTGGCGAACGCGGCAGAACCACCCAAGATCGACGTCGAAGCCCGCCTCGCCGAAATCGCGCAGAACGCCAAGGGCCGTCTCGGTGTCACCATCATCGATACGCAAACCGGCGAGCGCTACGGCCACCACTGGAACGAGCGCTTCCCCATGTGCAGCACCTTCAAGCTGCTGGCCGGCGCCTTTGTGCTCGACCGCGGCGACCATGACGAAGACAACATCGACCGCAAGATCAAGTTCACCGCCGACGACATCATCGACCATTCGCCTATCACCAAGGATCGCGTCGGTGGCGACGGCATGACGTTGCGCGAGCTTGCGCAGGCTGCGGTGACTCATAGCGACAACACTGCCGCCAATCTCGTGCTTGATAACGTCGGCGGACCGCAGGGGCTGACGGCGTATCTGCGTTCGCTGGGCGATGCCGCAACGCGCCTTGACCGCAAAGAGCCTGATCTTAACGAGGTGCCGAAGGGCGATCCGCGCGACGGTACAGTGCCCCGCGTCATCTCATCGACCGTCCATCGCATTCTGCTTGGCAACGTGCTGTCGAACACATCGCGCGATCAGTTGACGGAATGGCTGAAGGCCGGCACCACCGGCAAGGAACGCATCCAGGCTGGCCTTAAGGACGGTTGGACTGCCGCTGGCAAGACGGGCACCTGCGCGAACGGCTCGACCAACGAGCTGGCGATCATCTATCCGCCGAACCGCGATCCAATCATCGCCGCTGTTTTCCTCACTGATTCCGACGCTTCGCTGGACGACCGCAACAAGGTTCTGGCTGAAGTGGGCCGCACCATCTCGGACATGTACTAAGCCGCTCAGAAAATCGCGCGGCGAAAATCCAATCCGCCGTATGCCGCGATGACAAACACGCGCCGTCGAAGCCCGTAAAGCTTCGGCGGCTTTTTCGTGCCCACAACCGGATAGCTACGCATTCCGATTCTGCGGCGGCATCTCCATGCAATCACACCGAACCATTCGCCGCGCAGCGATGCTATCGTGCGCCGCATGTTCCGCACCGCCAGACGTACGCTCACATAGGTGGCGGCGCCCTCGCCATCGTCTACAGCTTGAGATCGCCATGCCCACTAAAGAACAAACTCCCCTGCGCATTTACCTCGCCGGCCCGGAGGTCTTCTTTCCCAACGCTGTGGAACAGGGCGAGATTAAAAAACGCATGTGCGCGGAGTTTGGCTTCGAAGGCGTCTACCCGCTCGACAACTGCATAGATGGCGCCGCCGCCCTAAGCCCGGCTGAGCTAGCGCGCCGCATCAGTCTTGGCAACGAGGCGTTGATGCGCACGTGCGATCTGATCATCGCTAATTGCACCCCGTTCCGCAGCGTATCGATGGACAGCGGCACCGCATTTGAAATCGGCTTCATGCGCGCACTGGAGCGCCCGGTGTTGGGCTATTCTAACAATGCCGCCGATTTCGCTGCACGCGTGCGCACCGTTCATTCCAACGGCCTGCACGGATGGGATAGCGAAAGCGCGGCCGCTGACATCGAAGATTTTGGACTGGCGGAAAACCTGATGATCGCGGTCGCAATTAGCGAAAGCGGCACACCGCTCGTAATGCGAGACGTTCCCGACAGCCGCGCGCTTTCGGACCTCGACGGTTTTTGCGCCTGCCTGGAATACCTGCGCCAACGCAGGCAAAAACTGCTTTCGCCCTCACAGACCCAATAGGCCACAACCGCAATCCGCAAACGGCGTCAGCGCCGCTCCCGACGTTCGCAAGCCGCATCAAGCACACCGGCAAACTTGCGGCCGAGCAAATCGAATTCATAATTGGCTTCGATGTGATTGCGATTGGCGACGCCCATCGCCTGGACAGCATCAGGCGGCATTGCCTCCAACCGTGCAATCGCTTCCGCCAACAACCGCGGCTGCCCTGCCGGCACCGTCAGTCCACCACCAGCGGCGTCTACGGGATTGTTGCTTGATTCACACGCAAAGATCACCGGCCGCCCGCAGGCCATGAAATCAAACAGCTTGTTAGAGCTGATGCCATACTTGAAGACCGGCGCGTCGATCAGGTTGAAGACAAACGCATCCGCATCCGCCGCAAGCTGCGCGATCTGCCGCTTCGGCACCGGATCTTCAAACGCAACATTTTCGAGACCCATGTCTTTGGCCATCGCCATCAGCGACGGTTTCAACGGGCCATCGCCGATAACGCGAAGATTGACCGGCCGCGCTGTGGACAGCGCTCGAACTTCCGCCATCGCCCTCAGCACATTGTCGAGCCCGTTGGCCGTGCCGTGCGCGCCGAAGTACATCAGGGTGAACGTATCGGCCGCTGGCTTGGGTTCCGGGCGCGGAAAGATCTCAAGCTCGATGCCGTTCGGCACCCACTCAATTTTCCGCCCATCGATCCCTAACGGCTCAATGTATTTGTGCGCGTGCGGAAGCAGCACGACGATCTTCTCTGCACGCTTGTAAAGGTATCGCTCCAGCCGCTGAAGCACATAGGTGACCGGATGGCGCTGAGGCAGACGCCCCATATCGACCAGGGTCTGCGGCCATAGATCTCGCACCTCGAACACGAATGGCACGCGGTAGCGCTGCGCCAGCCGCAAACCGGCCCAGGCCGCAAACGGATGCACGCTGGAGCCGACAACGACGTCGGGCGGGGTGAGATCCTTGGTGTTATCACGGGCGAGCGCCGCGCGCGTATAGCCAACCATGTTGCGGATTCGATCCGCACCATTGCCGGCATAGGCACTCGTCTTCAGCCACAGGAACGGCACGTCGTCGAAATGATCGAGTCGCGCCGTCTCATGCGGAGCTAACCGGTCACGATTGGTGCCATGCTCCGTGCTGGCGGCGATGATGCTCGCCGTCCAGCCATAGTTGCGCATTCCGCGCGCAAGGGAAAAGTGGCGCGTTCCGCCGGGGCCGCCCGGCTCCTGCGCGTAGTGATTGAGGAACCAGACGGATTTCAAAGGGCTGTTCCAGTTTTTTTCCTGTCCAAAGCTTCTAGCCGAGTCACTGCAGCCGGGTCATCAAAAAGCTCCGCACCATCAGAACGCTGACCGCATACACCAGAACACCGGCTGCAATGGCAAACAGCGCGCTACCACCGAGCGCTGTCACGGCTGTAATGGTCGCAGCGACGAGCAAAACCAAAAGCACCACAGCCAACCAGCGCCCGGACGCGCGCGACACCGAAAAGCCGCACAGCATCATGGCAAAGAACATCCACGCGTAGGCATACGCCAAATGTAGCAGCGAGAAAAACCAGTAAAAGAGCTCGACATCCCGTAAGTAGCTGACCGTAAACAAGACACCGGCAACCATCAGTCCTGCAGAACAGAAACTGAGAATAAATGCCACCCGTTGTGCACCGATGTTGTCATAGATGCGGTCGTACCCCGCAACCAAAGCCATCATTACGCATGGCAGCACCATAACTTCCGCCATTTTCCCGGCCAACCGCCACTGTTCGCCCAAAAAGAAGACCGCCAGATCTTCGCCAAAGCACATGACGATGCTGCATGGCAGCGCAAACAGCAGACCAAATCCAAGATATACCTTGGCCAATGGCCGCTCCCACTCACGTAGCCGATCCAGGCTACGCGCCATCTTGGAAAAAACCACCTGGCCGAAAGCTGTTGGCAGCAGTGCTAGCGGCTGAAAAATCATTCGGATGGCGAACGAAAAAGAACCTGCAGCCTGGGGTGAAATGGCCGAGCCCAGAATAATCGCTGGGGCGCCGACATAGGCAGCTCCGGCGAGCGAGTTAGGCATCTGATACACCGCAAATCGATAATGGCGGCGCACAAGCGGCCAGAAGCTGCCAAACCGCGTCAACGACGCAAGCACAGACTGAAAGCTAACGTCTTTGCGAAGACCAAGCCAAAGCACCGCAATGCCAGCAATCTGCCCCACTGTATAACCGAACATCAATGTGGGCGCAGTGGGAGCCAAAAGCCCTCCCAAGACCTGTACCGCAACAGTGACAGCGGCAAGCGATGTAGCGGCGATGGCGAACTGGTTGAACATCCCAGCGCGGACACACCATTGCCCCAGCAAAACATACTGCCCAGCAAAAAAAACTGAAAACGGCAGCAGTAAAAAGCTGTCGCTGGAGAAACTGCTGGGGGAGATGCCGGAGGGGAGCGGAAGATAAACCCAAGCCGCCAGAATAAGGCTGGCAGCCGTCAGTATATATGTCGACAGACCATACAGGTCGTAGACTGCTGCTTCCGATTGCTCCACAACCATCGCAAGTTCAAATCGCAGCGTTGCCACCGAAACGGCTAAGGTTTGAAAGGCGATAAAGATCGCGTAAATGCCGTATTCTTGCAGGCCATAAATCTGCGCGACCGCCAGTGTCCCGGCTAGATTAAGCAATTGTGCAAAGGCGGCACCACCGACCAGCATGGCTGCCGATCGCAATATCTCAATTATATTGGGAACCACGCCTAAGTCCTTGCCGTCATCCTAGCATCTTGTGGAGCACGTACTTTCGCTAGGCAGCCATCAATTGACGTATGTCTCCAACGGGAGACATACTCCGTAACACCTCAGTAAAGCTGTGATTCAGATACATGCTGCACTGGCTGCCACTATAGTTCCGTGGGACACCGCGCGGTGTCAACGCGCGATTTCCGTTATCACCTAACCTCTGCACCCTGGCGGTCGTCATACGGCGTGCAGCGAAACAACCAACCGACCGAGGGCAGGCTGGCCTTTGAAAATCGCTCACCTGACTTCTGTGCACAGCCGATACGACACGCGGATTTTTTTGAAGCAGTGTCGGACCCTCGCAGCGGCTGGTCACGACGTTTCCCTGGTCGTTGCCGATGGCAAGGGCGATGAGCACCTGGAAGGCGTTCACATCATCGATGTCGGCGCACCCAGCGGACGTGTTCATCGCTGCATCATCAGCGCGCATCGCGTTGTCAGCACGGCAATCCGGATCGGCGCCGACGTATGTCATCTGCATGACCCGGAGCTATTGACCAGCGCCGCCCGATTGCGCCGACTGGGCAAGGCCGTCATCTATGATGCACACGAGGATCTGCCAGAGGATATTATCGGTAAAACCTACATCCACGCATCTCTGCGTCGACCCCTGGCAGCTGTTGCATCGCGCACCCAAAATCGCGTTTGCAGCAAGATCGAGTGCGTCGTAGCCGCCACACCTCACATCCAGGAGAAGTTTCTCCACGCCGGCATCAAGGCTATCGCCGTTCGCAACTACCCGATCCTGGATGAGCTAAATCCAGATGTGCAACGGCGCGCAAACTCCAACACCGTTTGCTACGTCGGCGGGATTGCATCCAATCGGGGCATTCAGGAAATAGTGGCGGCGCTGCCACTATCTACGACCGATGTCCGCCTCGCACTGGCCGGCTCTATCAATGAACGCGGATTGCGCGCTCATCTCGAAGCTTCGCCGGGCTGGCGGTATGTGGACGATCTGGGGTTTCTCTCGCGCGATGGCGTCAAGGGTGTTCTTGAACGATCGGTGGCGGGCTTGGTCACACTGCATCCGACAACAGCTTTTGTTGATTCGCTGCCGATCAAAATGTTCGAGTACATGTCGGCATCGCTGCCGGTCATTGCCTCTAACTTCCCGTTGTGGCGGCAGATCATTGAAGGCAACGACTGTGGGATATGCGTCGATCCAACCGATCCGGCATCCATAGCCCGCGCAATCGACCGTTTGATGACTGACCGGGATCTGGCCCAGCGCATGGGCGAGAACGGACGCAGAGCGGTGATCGCCCAGTACAGCTGGGAAGCTGAATCGAATCAGCTTATCAAATTTTATCAGGATATTTCCCAGCGACGTACATCGTCCGTGCCGCACTAACATCGACCAGACATGTATGCCCCGTACCTAAGAGTGCCTGTGGGAAGTATTGGATAACTTCACCTGCGATCTGATCCAATCCACACATTTTAGATCGCGCAGAACTATCCCCAGGAAATGCCTGCGTATGCATGACGATACGATCGTCACTTGCGTCCATTCCACTATAAGTAACCGCGTTTACAGCCTCTCTGGACTGAGTTTATTCCGCCAGCAGACAATTTAGGGGCGGCGAATGGAAGTTATAAAGAAGTCGATTTTTACGCACTCTCCGCTTGTCTTGATGCTGGTGGTGACCGCTTGGTTGACGTTGGGTGCTGCAGCGACGGGACATTTGGTTGCTGTACTCGGTCTGCTGATCTTCGGGGCAGTTCTTGCCGGCACATACGCTGCTTTAAATACATTCCCGGTACACATAGCGCGTCCCCGCTCGTTGATTGATGGCAATCTCGCGGATGCACTTGTCTGGCTGGTTGGGCTCGCTGCCATTGCCATTTCTCTGATGCACCATATCTGGTTTGATGGCTTCACTTTGTTCAGCGCTGGCCAGGCCGAGAATAACGTCGGCGCCGCTCTGGTACGTCAGAACGCGACTGCGTCACTCCCAACTTGGATGATGTATGCCAGCCAGATCACCTCACGATGCCTCTTCCCCATCGCGGCCGTAATAGCTTTGTGGCGCGGGAAACATGCTCTCGCCATATGCATTCTCGCATTCGGCCTGCTGTACTCCGCATGCCTTATGCAGAAGAGCGGCCCCATTCTGCTGCTACTGCCAACGATCCTGCTGCTGATCCATAAGCGGCGTTATATTTTTGCGGGCATCGCTACCACAACGGCTGTCGTTACGGTTCTCGCTCTGGGGTTTCTGGCCAATCCGACTTTGACCAGAACAAAACAATCTGTTGCTGTCGTGGATACCGGATCAATCGTTACCGGCTCGATCGCTACCGAGCCTGTCGATACTCGATCAGTCGTTACCGAAACCGTCGTTGCTGAAACAGCCGCTGCCGAATCTCACAGGCCGCCGCTCAACACCGCGGGTCGGCTGAGCAAGCTGGGCAACAGCTTGCTTTTTCGCGTGGCGATTGTTCCCGGAGAAGTCGCATCCGAATGGTTCAGCGTATTCCCGGAGAAGCGCAGTTTCGGATACGGCTGCGGTTATCGTTTTCTGGCGCCGTTAGTTGATTGCGAATTCCAGAATTACGCGCGACTCATCTACGACGACTTTTATAAGGTCGAGGTCTCCAAAGGCCTTCAGGGGACGGTGAATGCAGCTTCGATGATGACCGCCTATGCCAATTTCGGTTGGCCGGGTCTGGTGGGCAGTGCCGTGTTGCACGCGTTGATCGCATGGGTGCTGATGATGATGTTCGCGCGTACGCCGGAACTCCTGCTGCCTATCAATGCCACCTACATCTTCCTGCTGAGTTCAGGTGACCTGTTCACGATGTTGCTGTCGGGAGGCTGGGGGCTGGCCATACTTCTGGGCGCGTATGTGTATCCGCCCACAGCCCCACGCGAGGCCGCCATTGCCGCGCGTTAGTCACCGTGGCTCACAAGGCGCGCATGCAATGCACCGAATTGTTCTACCCGCCTCCATCTACGCCACTCCAGCCAGAGCCGACCTGCAGGGCTTACGCAGCATCACATCGCTCTGAGACGGTTCGCTGCGACACTATGGAGGCCGTTCTCGGAACTGCTGTCGCAGCTGGACAGGACTGCGGCAATCCAGGATTAGAACTGCTAGGAAGGCTGCGGCGCCAGCAGACTGGCCCAGTGCCTCCCGCACCATCCCAATTATCACCACCGCCTTGGGTGCGGCGGCCAAATAGGCTAATTCTCAGCCGGGCAACATCGCACCGAACCATTCAGGAGAACCATCACCATGGCCATGGACGCCGGAGAGATTGAGCGCCTCATCAAGGCCCGCTTCCCCGACGCACAGGTCGAGATCCGCGATCTCGCGGGCGACGGCGACCATTACGCTGCCCATGTTGTAACAGCCGAATTCAAGGGCAAATCGCGCGTGCAGCAGCACCAGCTGGTCTATGAGGCGTTGGGCGGTCGCATGGGCGGCGAGCTTCACGCCCTGGCCCTCACCACGGGCACACCCTAGCTTTTGTTTTCAGCCCGGCGACTGCCTTTAGGGCAGCCGGCCGCCGGGCTGGAACTTGGGGGCCGGTGTACTCCGGCGAGGCACTCCGGGCAGCCGCCAAGCGCTGAGCCACCCCGCCCTGTGCACTATTCATGCCCCGCTCGGATCTCATTTTCCGGCCTAGCGGCCGGCGCCCCGCTGGGGAGTCGTCAGGCCGAAACAAAAGAGCCTGGCGGCCGGCTTCCCGGAGGGAAGAGCTAAAAAACGCTCCTCCCGGCTCAAATCGCATCTACCCAGCCCGGCGGCCGGCTCTGCGCAGCAGAGTCGCCGGGCTCAATCAACATTGACTTCCCCGCGCCAATCCACACATTGCGCTTTAGAAGCGGCGCGCTGATGTTGGTCAATCGCCGCACCGAACTCGATCAAATGGAATTGTCACGATGAGCACCCCCCAGCAGGACGTTGAAGACTGGATCCGCAAGACGATCGCCGCGAACGACGTCGTGCTGTTCATGAAGGGCAACAAGAACATGCCCCAGTGCGGTTTCTCGGCTCAGGTGGACCACATCCTGCGCGCGCTGAACGTCGACTTCAAGGACGTCAACGTGATGCAGGACATGTCGATCCGCGAGGGCATCAAGACGTTCTCGAACTGGCCGACGATCCCGCAGCTCTACGTGAAGGGCGAGTTTATCGGCGGTTGCGATATCGTCCGTGAGATGCTGCAGGCGGGCGAACTGACGGCGTTGTTCGACGACAAGGGCGTCGCCTACGACGCAAGCAAGCTGACGGCTTAGAGATTTCACTTTTGCGCTTGGCGACTGCGCGCTGCACAGGCGGCCGCCATGCGCGCAACACGTCGGATCGAACAAGAAGGGCGCCCACGTGGCCCCTTCTTGTTTTCGGTCAGCAGGATGTGTGCTCCACATTTGTTCCACGACTGAATAATCACCTCGTGAGCCCGCCATTCACGCGCATTAATCCAAACAACTCCGCACACAAACGGGAACAAGTCCCGCCGCGTGACTGCGCAGTATCACTGCACACATCATCCTTCAGACGACTGCAAAACTGTCGTTGACAACGCGTTGGCCAATCATATCCATGGCCCGTTTTGCGTAGAAATCGGCGCCAGGAGACGCATATGAAGCGTACGACCGCCACGCTTGTGGCAGCTATTGCCGGAACACTAATCGCAGCAGGAATGACCAGTGCAATCCCCGCGTTCGCAGCGGACGACGACAAGCACTGGTACTTTGACGTCGAAAACGACTCTAACGGTACGGTGAACGAGTTCCGCACGCAGGAAGACGGCGAGTGGAGCGAGAACTGGCTGTCGAACCGCCTTGAGCCCGGCGACAAGATCAAGCTCGACTTCGAGACGGATGAAGGCCAGTGCGAGGTGCGCACGCAAATTCATCTCACCGATGGAACGTATTTCGATGCGCCCGTCGACTACTGCAAGGCCAAGACCCTCGTCATTCAGAACAACACGCTGCGCTGGAAATAGCGTTCTTTGCGCTTGGCGACTGCGCTCCGCACAGCCGGCCGCCAAGCGCGGGAATGGGCGAGTTCAGCGCTCTCAGACGCAAAAGCCAGAATATCGATGATCTACGGCTCCGACAGCGTAATATCTCATCTCGCAGCCTTTGAACGTACGGGAGCGATACTCGCGCAGAAGAAGGCGGCGAATGCCTTTGCGATTTTAGTGCTTGCGATGCGGAGGGACTCCGGATCGATCAAAGCCACGGCAACCGAAGACGAACTCATGACAATTCTATTCGGCACGCGCAAATTTGAAGGTTAAGCACCACACCTTCGATTTTGTAGTAGCTAGCTGCGTTGCACTCGTTTGCGGCCCCACTTTTGCCGCCTGTGAGCCTTTGAGTAAGCTACCGCCGCCTTGAAGCCGCCGCCCGGCAAAGGGCGCGCGACGAAGCGGGCGTGGCAGCGGCACGGAAAACTGACGAGGGAACGGCAAAAATGCGCATCGGTGGCCGGCGCTTCCTGTTGAGCTTGGCCATCATCGGCGCCGCCGTATGCCTCGCCCTCGGCATGACGCTGCCAATCCTGCGGCTCACCAAGTTCATCTTCTGGACCAGCGAATATTCGCTGCTTTCCACCGTCGGCGTGCTGGTGCAGCAGGGGCAGACGTTCCTTGCCACCGTGGTGTTCGTATTCTCGATCCTGTTCCCGGTGGTGAAGCTGCTTTATCTGCTGCTGATCTCCACCCTGCCCGCCGCCGAACTGCGCCGCCATTCCCGCCGTCTGAAAGCCATCGAGTGGGTCGGCAAATGGTCGATGCACGATGTGCTGGTGCTGGCGCTGACGATCTTCTTCCTGAAAAGTCAGGGCATCTACGACGCCGCCAGCCTGCCCGCCGTCTACTTTTTCACCGCCGGCGTCGCGCTGATGATCCTGTCCTATGCGTGGTTGAAAACCGACGTCAGCTATGCCGCCGGACAACCGCCGCCGCTGGAAATGCCGCGCCAGCTTTCGGCCATGCGCAACTTCCTGCTCAGCTTCCTCATCATCCTGGCGACGGTATTCTTCGCCCTCGGCATCATCCTGCCGGTGATCCGCTTCACCACCGTCTATGTGTGGACCAACGAGCACTCGATCGCGACCATCATCTGGGCGCTGTATGAGAACAGCGAATACTTCCTGTGCGCGGTGGTGTTCGCGGTGTCGATCTTCTTCCCGTTCCTGAAGCTGTTCTATCTGCTGACGTTGGTGACATCGCCGGATCTTTCGCCGGAGTTCCGCCGCCGCTCATTCTCGACCATGGAATGGCTGGGCCGCTATTCGATGACTGACGTGATGGTGCTGGCGCTGATGATCTTCTACGTCAATTCGTCCGGCTACACGGAAGCGGTGGTGATGCCGGGCGTCTACTTCTTTGCGGCCTCCGCCATCATCACCATGCTGGCCTATGGCTGGGCCAACACCGTGCCGCCGCGCGGCAGGGCAACGGATGCGGCTGCTGCGCTAGCAGCGGCCGATGCCTCACCGGGCGATCCAGTTGCCACGCCATCAAGCGGCGCGCGTCCATCCGGTTCCGCTTCGCCTGAGATTGCATCAGCGCACGCGATACAGCCCGCAACCACAGCGCCCACAAATGCTGCCGGTCAGGTCGTTACACTGCCCACCAACCCCGGACGCCGCTATCACCCAACCACCGAACCGGCGGAATAACAACGAAACTTGAACTGCGTTCAATTCGGTACCGTTCTTTGACATCGGAATTTGTAATTCGTACCAATGGGTTGCAGCGAAGAGTGTTCCCCGCATGCGCGGGGCTGAACCCGAAGAGATGCTGCCGTGATTTCGAGGGGTGATGTGTTCCCCGCACGCGCGGGGCTGAACCGTACGGTCAGCAGTTCGCCGTGCCGACCGAGCCGTGTTCCCCGCACGCGCGGGGCTGAACCCTCTTTCGCCTCGATAGCGCGCAACAGCGTCTGGTGTTCCCCGCACGCGCGGGGCTGAACCGAGCCCCACGCGGGGGCGGTGTGGGGCTACTTGGTGTTCCCCGCACGCCCGGGGCTGAACCGCACGAGGGCGGCACGCCGGTCTGGAGTTCGGCGTGTTCCTCGCATGCGCGGGGCTGAACCGCATCGAAGCGCAGGAGGCGCACGCAGCATGAAGTGTTCCCCGCACGCGCGGGGCTGAACCGTTCATCGTCACCGATTACGCAGCCGCTCTCGCGTGTTCCCCGCACGCGCGGGGCTGAACCGCTCGGCTTACCTGTCATTGCGGCGAATGAAACGTGTTCCCCGCACACGCGGGGTTGAACCGATTCCACTCAGACGTGGAGCGGTCGGGGTCACGTGTTCCCCGCACGCGCGGGGCTATCTCCCGGTGCGAGCTGACGCACCGACCACAGGCTGCCCCTCTCGCGAATCTCAGCTACATTCGCAACCGGCGTCGCCTGCGCCTCCCCCCTCCAATCGGGAAAGCACACTGCATGCAGGGCATTTTGCAAAATCGCGAACCGACCTGTCGGGCCTTGCATAAGGAGGGATTGCTCGAACTGCCCGCTACAGGAGGTTTTCGACGTGTCCCTCTCCGCTCCGATCTACGTGCTCAAGCGCAAGGCAAAGCAGCTCAGTCGCGCCAGCAACATCCCGCTTCACGACGCGCTCGATAGAATAGCCGTCCAGGAAGGCTTCACGCGCTGGAGCCTGCTTGCAGCGCATGCAGCGTCGGTCACTACGGCGGCAAAGCTGTTTGCGCGTCTGACAGCCGGAGATCTGCTGCTCATCGGCGCCCGCCCCGGCCAGGGCAAGACGTTGCTGAGCCTGCAACTCGCCGTCGAAGCCATGCAAGCGGGCAGGCGTAGCGCTTATTTCACGCTTGAGTACGGCGAGCGCGAAGTTGCCTCCCGGTTCAACGCGCTTGGCGTCACGTCCGAAGCCTATCGCAATCTTTTCACTCTCGACTGTTCCGACGCCATCAGTGCTGACCACATCATCCTACGTCTGATGGATGCGCCAGCGGGCACGCTTGTCGTCGTCGATTATCTGCAGATTCTGGATCAGGATCGCTCAAAGCCACCGCTTGCCGCACAAGTGCAGGCGTTGCGTACGTTCGCACGCGAGCGCGGATTGCTGTTTGTATTCGTCTCGCAGATCGATCGCTCTTTCGATCCCGACGTGAAGCCGTGTCCGGACGTCGGTGACGTTCGCCTTCCCAACCCGCTCGACCTGTCGCTGTTTTCCAAGACGTGCTTCCTGCACGGCGACACGGTTTGCTTCACCTAGCGCTGGCGACTCCGCTGCACCCATCCGCGTTGGCGGCCGGCTTCGCGTCGCTCTTCCGCGTTGGCGGCCGGCTCCGCGCAGGCGGAGTCGCCAATGCGCAGAAAAAAGCAAACAAAAAAGGCCCCCGAAACCGGGGGCCTTTTGAAATCTGTTTGCGCGTAGTGCGCACCGATTAACGCGAGTAGAACGCACCCGTTAGCGCGAGTAGAACTCGACCACCAGGTTCGGTTCCATGTGCACCGGATACGGCACATCCGACAGGGTCGGAACGCGCACGTACTTGGCGGTCATACGGCCGTGATCGACTTCCAGATAATCCGGCGTGTCGCGCTCGGCGCTCTTGACGGCTTCCAGAACCATCGGCAGCTGACGCGACTTCTCGCGCACTTCAACAACGTCGCCAACCTTGACGCGATAGCTCGAAACCGTCACGCGGCGGCCGTTGACCAGCACGTGGCCATGGCTGACGAACTGGCGGGCGGCGAACACGGTCGGCACGAACTTGGCGCGATAGACAACGGCATCCAGACGGCGCTCCAGCAGGCCGATGATGAGCTCGGAAGTCGAACCCTTCATGCGCGAAGCTTCAACGTAGATCTTGTGGAACTGGCGCTCGTTGAGGTTCGCGTAGTAGCCCTTCAGCTTCTGCTTCGCCTTGAGCTGCTGACCGTAGTCGGACAGCTTCTGCATGCGACGCTCGCCATGCTGGCCAGGACGCGACTCACGGCGGTTGATCGGGCTCTTCGGACGGCCCCAGATGTTCTCGCCAAGGCGGCGATCGATCTTGTACTTGGCGCGAATGCGCTTGGTCATGTAACAGCACTCCAGCGGGTTGCTTGATGTGGCTTGGAGCGCCCCCTCCTCTGCACTCACGGCCTCCGATCAGGAAGCCTTAGAGCGCCGACAGGCAGCCCCGAAAGGCCGCCACAGGTGCGCAATGAAAAACACGGGCCCGATAGTCTGGCCCGCGTCAACCGGCTTGATACAGACAGGCGACGGCCCCGTCAACCGTCTGCGCCGGAAAAGACAAAGAGAAAAGGCAAGAGAATCAGGGCCGGCAGCAGGATATCGCCGCCGTTAGCTAAGCGGCGCGCCCCCAGGACGCGCCGTATTACTAATTATTCAGCGGTGGTCTTGGGAACGACCGTGGTAGAGCCCGTCGCCGCAGCACTGCCGCCGGTGGCCGGCTTGTCGCTGGATGCCAAGGCCGGGCCAGACTTCACATAGGCCGCGATCATTTCCTTGACCTTTTCCTTCTGCTCAGCGGAGCAGGTCTGGTTGTTCTTCTGGGCTTCTTCAGCGACCACGACTTCCTTGTCGGTGCCCTCGCCTTCACCCTTCTCGACCAGCTTGATGCGGCCCGTCAGCAGCATAACAACGGTGAGGTGAAGCTGGTTGATGTAGACGATCTGCTGCGGCGACCAGCGCTTGGAATCCAGGTGGCGGCGCATCAGCGAATTGTGATTATCGCCCTGCTCCTTGGCCAGACCGCAGGCCTGCGCATGGGCCGACAGACGGCCGGCGCGGATCACTTCGCGCGCAACCTCAAGCGGAACCTGCACTTCATCGCGCTTGGACTTGTCGATCAGGATCGTCTCACCGTTCGGCTTGGTGAAGCGCTCCGGTGTGAGGGTCCAGGAATACTCCATGAACGTGCGCGTGGCCTTCTCGCTCAATTCCTGAGCGCTGGCGGGGGCCGACAACATTGCGGGAGCAACGGCTGCCATGCATACCAAACCCCTCCCCGCCCATTTCATGATCCGCATCTCAAAAACCGTCCCTGCTTATCTTGTTTACTTTTGGCCGCCGCCAATATGCGGTCGGCAGCAGTAATCCGCCCACTCTAGGCGCATCGCTCATCTCAAAACTTGGCCTAATAATGGCGGTCAGTTTGACCCCCTGCGGGCATCTCCCTTGCCTTTCGACAGAGTTGCAACAATGCCACGCAACGTGCGCACCTCCTGCTCGGTGGCCCCCATGCGGGTAAACATCGTGCGGATATTACGCTCGACCGTCGCACGTTTATGCGGCGGATTGAAGAACCCCATCCGCTCCAATTCCCGCTCTAAATGGGCAAAAAAGCCGAACAGTTCGTCCTTTGTGGCTGCACGGTCGCGACCGAGGTTGAGCCCCGTCTCCAGCGGCTTCTCATAGGTTGTAACGCGTCCCAAACTCTGGGCGCCGCTGCCCCGCATCCACTCATAGCCGAGGATCAGCACCGCCTGCGCGAGGTTGAGAGAGGCGAAACGAGAATTTACCGGAATCATAATAAGTGCGTCAGCGTTTGCTACTTCCGATGTCTCAAGCCCGGATCGCTCGCGCCCAAATAGAATTCCGCAGCGTTCTCCAGCCGCGATTCGGCGGCGCATCTCCTCGATGGCTTCCAGCGGCGTCATCACCGGCTTGCGCAGGTCGCGCTGCCGCGCCGTCGTGGCGGCCAGCCAGTTGACGTCGGCGATGGCGCTGTCGAGCCCGTCATGGCTCACCGCATCGTCGATGATGTAGTTGGCGCCCGATGCTGCCACGCGCGCCTTTTCGTTGGGCCAGCCATCGCGCGGCGCCACCAGCCGCAGATCATCGAGGCCGAAGTTCGCCATCGCGCGCGCCACCATGCCGACGTTATCGGCAAGTTGTGGCTCCATCAGAATGACCGAAGGCGTTTCACCCGCACCGGCAAAAGCACTGCCCTGCACGTTGGCACGCCGGATGCCGTGGCGCAGCTTGCGCAGCACGCGCCGGGCCCAGAACCAGTATTCCTCGCCGGCCCAGCTCCGTTCCAGCGTCTCAAGGTTTGGCGTATGCAGGACACGCTCACCTTGCCCCACCAGCTTGACCGCGCCATCACCGACCACAATCTCGGCCTGCCGCGCGATGAACGTGTCGAGGCTGTCGATGCCTTCCGATTCGGTACGCCGGCGGCAGCCGGGACAGGTTGCGCCATCCGTCTCACAGCGCAATTCGGCGCAATAGGTCAGCAGCGGCTCCAGCGTGTCGCGGTCGAGCCCCGGCATGCCGAGCTCAGCCAGCCCTACGTCGATCGTGCGTTCATGGCAGACCTGCACGACATCGCTCAACGGCCGCCCGCTATCGCCGACCATTGGCACAGGGTGGCCTTGCGGGCCGTTCGTGATAGTAACCGTGGGACTCAAAGGGACGCCTTTGTTCTCTTGTTGCGGCGCAGCACTAACGATATGGTGCCGCGCTTAATTCCCAGCCCCGCACTCTATTCGAGGCCCCTATGCAGAAGATCAAGGTAACTGGAACCGTCGTCGAACTCGACGGCGACGAGATGACCCGCATCATCTGGAAGCTTATCAAAGACAAGCTCATCCATCCCTACCTCGACCTGCCGCTCGAATACTACGACCTCTCGATCCAGAATCGCGACGCGACCAACGATCAGGTCACGGTCGACGCCGCCAACGCCATCAAGAAGCACGGCGTGGGCGTGAAGTGCGCGACCATCACGCCTGATGAGGCGCGCGTCAAAGAGTTCAACCTGAAGGAAATGTGGAAAAGCCCCAACGGCACCATCCGCAACATCCTTGGCGGCGTCATTTTCCGCGAACCGATCATCTGCGGCAACGTCCCGCGCCTCGTGCCCGGCTGGACGCAGCCCATCGTTATTGGCCGTCACGCATTCGGCGATCAGTATCGCGCCACCGATTTCCGCTTCCCCGGCAAGGGCACGCTGACGATCAAGTTTGTCGGCGAAGATGGCGAGACGATCGAGCGCGAAGTCTACAAGTCGCCGGGCTCGGGCGTCGCGATGGCGATGTTCAATCTCGACGATTCCATTCGCGAGTTCGCGCGCGCCACGTTCAACTACGCGCTGAACCGCAACTATCCGGCCTATCTCTCGACCAAGAACACGATCCTCAAATCCTACGACGGCCGCTTCAAGGATCTGTTCCAGGAGGTGTTCGACGCCGAGTTCAAGGCCGAGTTCGACAAGCGCAAGCTGTGGTACGAGCACCGCCTCATCGACGACATGGTCGCCTCGGCGCTCAAGTGGTCCGGCGGCTACGTGTGGGCATGCAAGAACTACGACGGCGACGTGCAGTCCGACATCGTCGCGCAGGGCTTCGGCTCGCTCGGCCTGATGACCAGCGTGCTGATGACTCCCGACGGCAAGACCGTCGAAGCAGAAGCCGCGCACGGCACCGTCACCCGGCATTATCGCGAGCACGAGAAGGGCAAGGAAACTTCGACCAACTCCATCGCGTCGATCTTCGCCTGGTCGCGCGCCCTCGCCCATCGCGCCAAGCTGGATGACAACGCGGAGCTGGCAAAGTTCGCCGCCTCGCTTGAGAAAGTGTGCATCCGCACCGTCGAGTCCGGTTACATGACCAAGGATCTCGCGCTGCTGGTCGGCGACCGCCAGAACTGGCTTTCAACCACCGGCTTCCTCGACAAGGTCGACGAGATTTTGAAGGTTGAGATGGGCGTTACCGCCTGATCGACGCCCGGCACATCGCGCGATCAACTAAATAAAAAAAGCGGTCCGAACCATTGGCGTTCGGACCGCTTTTTTTTATTTGCATCGGCGGCTCCCTGCGGGGAGCCAGTCGCCGGTGCCGCGCAGGGGTGTCGCCGACATCATCCTAGAATCGCCAGCGGCCGGCTCTGCGAAGCAAGATTCTGCCGCCCCTATCGGCCGGGTCTTCAGTGATCTCAACGGATCAAAGAGGTTCACCCACTCAGGGTTTATGCACTCGATGAGACGCAGACACAGATCTTGCGCACATGCCCGATCATCTCTGGACGAAGATCATTCAGCAACCGATGAACCGTCTGAACTGCCGTGGATCCCGACCTGCGTAGGAAAGACGTTGTGCGGAAGACCGTGTAGCAGTGGGTTAGCACGCACCAATCAGCACTCGGCGGCCGGCTCCGCGAAGCGGAGTCGCCGAGTGCCAAAAAAGCGTCACCACCTTACGCCGAGGCGAGCACAGCCTCGATCGCCTCCAGCGCAGCGCCGGCCTTGGCGCCATCCGGGCCACCGGCCTGCGCCATGTCCGGACGGCCGCCACCGCCCTTGCCGCCCAGCGCTTCTGCTCCGGCCTTGACCAGATCGACAGCGCTCAGCGACGCGGTGAGATCGGCCGTAACGCCAACCGCAAGTCCGGCCTTGCCGTCTTCCGTGACGCCAACGATAGCGACGACACCTGAACCGACCTGCTTCTTGCCCTCATCGATCAGCCCGCGCAGATCCTTCGGATTGAGCCCCTGCACCGTGCGCGCCAGCAGCTTCACCTTGCCGACATCGCGCACCGCATCACCAGCCCCCTGCGCGCCACCACTGCCACCGCTCAACGCAAGCTGCTTCTTGGCTTCCGCCAATTGACGCTCAAGCTGCTTGCGCTCATCGACCAGCGCCTTCACGCGCTCGGCCACATCTTCCGGCCGCACGTGCAGCGCCGACGCAATTTCGCGCACGCGCGCTTCATGCTCGGACAGATAACCGCGCGCGGCATCGGCCGTCAGCGCCTCGATGCGGCGAACGCCCGCCGCGCTGCCGCTTTCGGCAACGATCTTGACGAGGCCGATGTCGCCGGTGCGCTTCACATGCGTGCCGCCGCACAGCTCCACCGACCACGCCTTGTTGGCGTTCGGGCCGGCATCGCCCATCGCGACCACGCGGACTTCATCACCGTACTTCTCGCCGAACAGCGCCATCGCGCCGGACTGCATGGCATCTTCCAGCGCCGTCAGCCGCGTTTCAACGGGTGAGTTCTGCAGCACGATGGCGTTGGCGCGCGCTTCCACTTCAGCGAGTTCTGCTTCGGCCATCGGCTTGGTGTGCGAGAAGTCAAACCGCAGCCGACCCGGCGAAACCATCGATCCCTTCTGCGCCACATGCGATCCCAGCACCTGACGCAACGCTTCATGCAGAAGGTGCGTCGCAGAGTGATTGGCGCGTGTGGCCGAGCGCTTGTCGTGATCGACCGTCAGATCGACCGTCTCACCGGTCTTGAAGCTGCCCGCTTCCATCTTGCCGATATGCACGAACACGCCGCCGGCCTTTTTGAGCGTATCGGTGACGCGGAACAGCGCGCCCTGCGGACCGGCGATGACGCCAACGTCGCCGACCTGACCGCCGGATTCGCCATAGAACGGCGTCTGGTTGACGATGACCGCACCTTCGTCGCCTGCGCCTAGCGCAGCAGCGGCCTTGCCGTCCTTCACTAGCGCAACGATCTCGCCCGCAGCCTGCTCAGTGTCATAGCCGAGGAACTCGGTGGCGCCGGTCTTCTCGGCGATCTCGAACCAGATCGATTCCGTTGCCGCCTCGCCCGAGCCCTTCCACGCCTTGCGCGCTTCAGCCTTCTGGCGCTGCATCGCGGTTTCAAAGCCCTTCGTGTCGACGCTGATCGAGCGGGCGCGCAGAGCGTCCTCGGTCAGGTCGAGCGGGAAGCCGAAAGTGTCGTAGAGCTTGAACGCGGTTTCGCCCGAAAGCACGTCGCCCGCGTTGAGTTCGGACGTCGCGTCGCCGAGCAGCCCGAGGCCCTTCTCAAGCGTTCTCTTGAAGCGCTTTTCTTCCAGCAGCAACGTTTCGGCAATCAGCGGCTGAGCACGCTGCAGCTCATGATAGGTGTCGCCCATCTCATGCACGAGCGAGGGCACCAGACGATGCATCAACGGTTCCTGCGCGCCGAGCAGGTGCGCGTGACGCATGGCGCGGCGCATGATGCGGCGGAGCACGTAGCCGCGGCCTTCATTTGACGGCAGCACGCCATCGGCAATGAGAAAGCTCGATGCGCGCAGGTGATCGGCGATCACGCGGTGCGAAGCGCGATTCTCACCCGTCGCGGGCACACCGGTTGCCTGCACCGAAGCGGCGATCAGCGCCTTGAACAGATCGATGTCGTAGTTGTCGGTGACGCCCTGCAACACCGCAGCAACGCGCTCCAGACCCATGCCGGTATCGACCGACTGCTTCGGCAGCGGGATGCGCTCGCCGCCCGGCAGTTGCTCGAACTGCATGAAGACGAGGTTCCAGATTTCGACGAAACGGTCGCCGTCCTGATCGGGCGAGCCGGGCGGGCCGCCGAAAATGTGCTCGCCGTGGTCGTAGAAAATTTCCGAGCACGGGCCGCACGGACCGGTGTCGCCCATCTGCCAGAAGTTATCGTTGGTGGGGATGCGGATGATCTTCTCATCGGCAAAGCCCGTCACCTTCTTCCAGATGTCGAAGGCTTCGTCGTCGGTGTGATAGACGGTGATGGTCAGGCGCTTGGGATCAAGCGCGAAGTCCTTCGTCAGCAGCTCCCACGCCAGCGGGATCGCATCGGCCTTGAAGTAATCGCCGAACGAGAAGTTGCCGAGCATCTCGAAAAACGTGTGATGGCGCGCGGTATAGCCGACATTATCGAGGTCGTTGTGCTTGCCGCCCGCGCGCACGCACTTCTGCGACGACGCCGCGCGCACATAGGGGCGCGTCTCCTGGCCGGTGAACACGTTCTTGAACTGCACCATGCCCGCGTTGGTGAACATCAACGTCGGATCGTTGCGCGGCACCAGCGGCGACGAGGGCACCGCCTCATGGCCGTTGCGGGTGAAGAAGTCGAGAAACGCGCGGCGGATGTCGTTGGCGGAGGCCATGGGTCGCTTTCGAAATTGAGCTTGCAGCGTGCGCCCCCAGCGTCTGCGACGGGGCGCCGATATTCCGGCCTATCCGTCGCGGATCGGAAGGCTCAATGTCAAGCGGCTAAGCTGCGGTCCGGGATGTCGCACCCACAATCGAGGTGGCCATTCCCAACCTTCAGTACCACTGAGGGCGCTCGGCATCTGCTACGGGGCACCGATGCCCTCATGGCACGAGCAGGCGCCGACGAGGTTCGCGCACCCTCAGCGCCCGGCACCATGCCGACACGCCGAACCGAGATTGCGCCTTCCTCCCCTTCTGCACCCGACCGCTGCACCCTGTGATCCGACTGGAAGCCGCCGGCGGGCGTCGGCAATCAACGCGAAGCCCAGCACGGTGCTCCAAGGAACCGGCACAAAAACGGCCCGGATGGGAAACGGCTCTTACCCCATTTGCAGGACGGACTTACCGCTTACCCCGACCGGGCTTTGCGGGGCTGTCGTCCTCGTCCGGCAGCACGCCATCCTCATCGGGCTCTTCCCCTTCGGCGTCAGGCTCTTCCTCGGCGAGCAGTTGTTCCTCGATCAGGCCTGCATTGGCGCGAACCGCCTTTTCAATCGCGTTGGCCACCTTCGGGTTATCCTTGAGGAAGGTCTTGGCATTCTCGCGCCCCTGACCGATCCGCTCCCCGTCGAAAGAGATCCAGGCGCCGGATTTTTCAACCACCTCGGCCTTCACGCCCAGGTCGATCAGTTCGCCGACCTTGGAAATGCCCTGGCCGTACATGATGTCGAACTCGACCTGCTTGAAGGGCGGCGCCACCTTATTCTTCACCACCTTAACGCGGGTCTGGCTGCCCACCACTTCATCGCGTTCCTTGATCTGGCCGATGCGGCGGATATCGAGGCGAACCGAGGAATAGAACTTCAGCGCATTACCGCCGGTAGTCGTTTCGGGATTGCCGAACATGACGCCGATCTTCATGCGGATCTGGTTGATGAAGATCACCATGCAGCCGGTCTTGGAGATGGAGCCGGTGAGCTTACGCAGCGCCTTGCTCATCAGGCGCGCCTGCATGCCCGGCTGCATGTCGGCCATCTCGCCTTCCAGCTCGGCCTTGGGCGTCAGCGCAGCGACGGAGTCAATGACAAGCACGTCAATCGCGCTGGATCGCACCAGCGTATCGGCGATTTCCAGCGCCTGCTCGCCCGAATCGGGCTGCGAAATCAGCAGATCCTCGACCTTCACGCCCAGCTTGCGCGCATAGACCGGATCAAGTGCGTGCTCAGCATCGACAAAGGCGCACATGCCGCCGCGCTTCTGGCTTTCAGCAATCACGTGCAGCGCCAGCGTGGTCTTGCCCGACGATTCCGGCCCGTAGATCTCAACGATGCGGCCCTTGGGTAGACCGCCGATGCCGAGCGCAATATCGAGCCCCAGCGAGCCGGTTGAAATGGCTTCGACATCAATCGAATGGTCGTTTGCGCCCAGGCGCATGATCGACCCTTTGCCGTGCAGCTTCTCAATTTGTGAGAGCGCAGCTTCGAGCGCTTTCTTCTTGTCCATCCCACCCCCGTCGACGGCCCCGATCTGGCCGGCTTGTCATCCCGTGCGGACCTATATGGCAACACCGCCCCGCACTCAATTTCGACTCAAACGTACCGCTTTTGTTCTCACTTGTCGAGAGTGGTATATCCCGCCACGAGATTTCCCGTCCCAGGCTGGGCCACGCATGCGGATAGCCGGCAACACCAACCTATAGTGGCATCCAACCAACATGCCGCATGGCCACACCGTCGGCGCCGACTGACAGCTAGCCACTTGTTCTGCCTGTGCTGCGTTGCCAAATGGCCGCAAACGGGACAGCGCAGGCGCGCTAGAATGCATGCAGGCTGATATGCCGATTCGGGAGCCGCTGGCGGCGGAACCGGACACGGCAAGGGACAGGGCGTGACGAAGGACGACATCGCCGTTGACGCTACCGCGCCGCAAACGCCGGGCCATGAGCCGACGTCTGCGGCGGCGATGTCCCATGTCGAAAAGCCATCGGCAGCAGTTGGCAGCGACGATGCTGCCAAAGACGGAGCATCCCAAACGGCAAAGGTCGCCGCCGCCATCCTCGCGGAGAGCACCGCACCGAAGCTGGACGCACCCCAACCGACCGAGACGTTAGAGCCGCCGCGTCAGATGGACAGGCCCACGGATGCGGCCGATGCCAATCGGACGACAGCGGATGAGCCTGAGAAGGCAACAGCCACCGAACCACCCGCCGATACGACCCTCATCGGTGCACTCAATGCCGACGAGCGGCTGCGCGCGGATCAGGTCCGCAGCGAACGCACGCTGTGGCTCAGCGCGCTGTTCGTTACGCTCCTTTATGTGTCGCTGTTTGCGGCCCAGTTTCTGAACCTCGGCGGCCTTGCCGGCATCGAGCAGGAACTGGCCGAACAGCAGCGTCAGCGCGAACGGATGGGTCAGGGCGCTGAATCGATCAGCGTCGAGCTGGTGCCGGAACCCGATTTCAACGCCAAAACTGAAAAATGGAACGACGGCGCCAATCAGCCGCCGCTGCCGGTGCCGCCGCAACCGCAGCAACAGCCCACGCCGCCAACACCGCCCATCGAACAGGCGCAGCCGGTAGAAACGCCACCTGAACAGCAGCCGCCGACCGAGGAGCAGCCGGAGGAAAAGGCCGAGAAGGAACCTGAGCAGGAAAAGGAGCCTGAACGGGAAGAGGAGAAGGAACGCGAGGCCGAAAACAAGCAGGAAGAGCCGCGCGAGGCGCAGCGCGAAGAACCCTCGCTGTCGTCTCTTGAGGCAATGCTGGACGCGGCCGCAAACGACCTGTCGGAGCAGGTCACGGCCTATTACGATCGCAAGCCACGCCGTCCCCGCCCGCAGCCGCAACAACAGGCGATGCATTCGGGCGGCGGCATGCAGGTGCGCGGCACCGGTGCCGGCGGCAAATCCGACGCCTTCAACAAAGCCGTGATCGACGCGCTGATGAAAACGCGGCCCGGTCCGTTCGCCATGTGGGGACGTGTGCTGGTCACCTTCCAGATCACCCAGCAGGGAGATCTGCTTTACGTGCGCGTGCTCCATTCCAGCGGCAACAAGGCGCTGGACGATGCGGCGGTCAATGCAATTCACCGCGCCAAGTTCATCAAGCCGCCTGCCGGGCTTTCACCGGACGCGCGCACCTACATCATCGACTACATCTTCGGCTGACGGCGGCCCCTACGCCCGCGCACCAACGCCGCCAGAACAGCGCAGCACACCGGGCAGCACACGCATGCGCAACGCTAGGCTGATGTTGGCCCGTGTCGCCAATGCCACAACCAATTGATCGCGAATCAGACAGAGTGGGGAAACCGGTGGGTATCCTGTTGAAGGACTCTTGAAATGCGCTCAGCTGCCTTTGCGTGCGGACTGTCGATTCTGATGGCCTGCTCCGCGCATGCCGACGGCGTAAGCACAGCCATTTCATCGGCCAAACCCGGCCCATCGGGCTGGCAATTCAATTTCACACCCTACGGCTGGCTGACATGGGTGGACGGCAACGCGACGGTTCGCGGCCGCGACTTTTCCGTGCAGCAGAACCCCGGTCAGGTGTTGAGCGATCTCGAAGGCGTCTGGATGAGCTACATGGAGGCCAAGCGCGGCGCCATCACGCTCTTCTCCGACGTCATCTATGCCGATATCGGCAACAGCAGCTCGTTCGCCCGCTCGCACACATTCACGCCCCACATCAATGGCTCAGTCGGTGGCGCAGTGCGCAGCGACTACAGCTTCTGGATCGTGGAAGCAGGCTTCATGTACGAGACCAACCGTTACAAGTGGGGCAACTCCTCCGCTGAGACGGACACCACGCTCGATCTGCTCATGGGCCTGCGTTACTGGCATCAGGATCTTGACGTAAATCTCTCGCTTGCCGGCAACGCAAACATTGATGGACTGGTTGTATCGGGCGCCGGTGCGTGGGCCCGGTCCGGCAGTGTCAGCTGGGTCGACCTGTTCATGGGCGCGCGCCTGACGCACACGCCGACGCCAGGCCATGAACTGGCGCTGCGAGGTGATTTCGGCGGCTTCGGCTGGGGCAGCCAGTTCACCTGGCAACTCATCGGCACATATAGCGCCTATCTGGGAAGTCACTCCGGCATCGATTTCAACAGCTACGTTGGCTACAAGGCGCTGTCGGTTGATTACGATCAGGGCGTCGGCCATCGCCGCTATGAGTTCGACGTGATCCAGCACGGTCCCGTCATCGGTCTCACCGGCAAATTCTGAGCCTGCCCCTTGTAAGATCGCAACTCTATTTATATTTTTTATCGCCTAATGATCGAAGTCCAGTCTTAGATATTTTGCGCTTCCTGGATCGTTCAGATCCAGCAATGGATTCAGCTGACCGACTGCCATTATTCGACGCATCTTCATTAGAGTTCGCTAGCATTATATTTCGTTTAGTAGATATCATTTGAAACAAGTAATCAGTTGCTGCCACGCGTGGAATCTCAAATCGGGCCAGTTTGCCGAGCTCAGCCACTAGAGCTCGCTCGTCTTTTCTTGCCAACCGCACTCTATTGAATAGTTTATCGGCCTCACGATGATCGATGACGAATGAATGCGAAGGATAATCGTCGGAAAGAGATTTCAGCGCGTTTACTTTAAGATTTTTCCATTTTAAATCCAATCGCATACCATAATCCGTAGCGATCTTCATAGATCTAGCCCGAGCGCCAATCTCCTCTGGATCAATGTTTCCAAAGATCGGTCCATACAGCTTAGTAACGAATTCAGCAGCTGCATGCGTCGCCGAGGCGAATGACAGCAGGCCATTGTTTGCCCGCATATACTCATTGACTATTTCAAAAAACTTATCTAGCGCGCGCTTCTCCAAAGTATCGAGCGATTCTTTTATAACCAACCCCGATTGCATGCTGTCAAAGCGATCTACCTTAGTTAGCTGTATATCGAGCGGGCCCAATTCCCCATATGGCATAAAAACTACTTCATTTGCAGCAATTGCAATTAAGGTTCCCGCACTTTTACATTTCCCCGGAACCAACACAGAGAAGTCTTCGTATTTATCTTGGAAATATCGTCCAATCTTATATGCGACATCCGGGCTGCCGCCCATCGTCACAAGGACAAGCACCGCTTTCTTGTGACCGATGGAAGAGAAAATTATTTCAGCACATTCATAGTCACGATGATGTGCCATACTGCCATTATAGAAATAGACATCTGCATTTAATCGATCCGCCAACGGCTTAACTGCTTCAGCGAGGGGGTCTGGTAGAGATTTCATGAATTCGACCATTTAGAAAAAATAGCCAACTAAATATCAATATTTAATCTGGCACCGCTGCAGTATGCGCAGAGCTTGTGGAGTGAAATCAATGCACGCTACGGCTGTGGGGAAAAATTGAAGTGAGACTGTGGATTTTTAGCTACACTTAGTGGGCGCCCTTCACCGGCACCCAGCCCGGATGATCGAATTCGGTCGGATATTTCTCCAGCACCGCATCAATCTGCATCATGCCGTCCGCCGGATCGGCGCCGGGCTGCTTGCCTTCAACTTCATCGGCGCCGGCTTCAATCTCGGTCAAGCGCTCGCTCAGCCGATCCAGCGCTTCGCCGGAAAGCTTGGTTTGCTTGCGGATCTTGGCGGCCTCGGCGTGCACCTTGCCAGCGAAATCCACCCCCTGCTCCGGCGTCATGCTGCGATGAACAGCCAGCCCATGGTTGGCCTTCACCAGATCGCGGATAGCATCCATACCATCGCGTACCGGCTCATCGGTCGGCAGCGGCGCGATCGCAAAACCGGCGCGGGGTACGATCTTCTGCGTCTGCTGCTCTTGGGCAACGGCTAGCGGCGCCGTCGAAAGAAGCGCGGCGAGCGCCAGGAAAGCAATCCGTCGGGATCTCTGCATGGCATCCAACATAGCACGCCGGAGCCTGTCGTTTCCGATGGAATCGGCAGTCGGCTCCCGCTCATTGGCTGATCGTGCGTCTTATCGGAAATCCGGTCCAGCCTTTTCCCGGCAGCGCGCTGACCATGGTCAGCTTCGGACCCTACCAGTCCGAAGCGTGGCTCATGGGCCATATCATTAGGTTCGCGACAGCTCTTCCTTCACCTTCGCCGCCAACTGCGGCAGCGAGAACGGCTTGGGGAGGAAGGCAAAATCCTCATCGCCCAGCGCCGACTTGAAGGCTTCGTTGGGATATCCCGAAACAAAGATGATCTTCAGTTCGGGGTTGTCCTTGCGCAGTTCCTTCAGCAGCGTCGGGCCGTCCATCTCGGGCATCACAACGTCCGACACCACAATGTCGATCTTGCCCTTGTTGCGCGCCATCACCTCAAGCGCTTCCACACCGCTGCCAGCCTCGAGCACCTTGTAGCCCTGGCGCTTCAGCGCCCGCGCCGCGAAGTTGCGAACAACCTCTTCGTCTTCCACCAGCAGCACACGGCCGGTGCCGGTAAGATCGGTCGCCTTGGGTTCAGGCTTTGAACGCTGCAGCGTCTTCGGAGCGGTATCTTCGTCGGCGTGATAGCGGGGCAGGTAGATGCGGAACGTGGTGCCCTTGCCCGCTTCGCTGTCCGGATAGATGTAGCCACCCGACTGCTTGACCATGCCGTAGACGGAGGCGAGACCCAGGCCCGTGCCCTTGCCAACCGGCTTGGTGGTGAAGAACGGCTCGAAGATCTTCTCCATCACTTCGCGGCTCATACCCTCGCCGGTGTCCGCCACTTCAATGAGCACATACTCGCCGGGCTTGAACTCGCGCAGCTCGAATTTCTGCGTCTCACGCTCGGACACATTGCGCGCGCTGATGGTGATGGTGCCGCCGTTCGGCATCGCGTCCTTGGCGTTGCCCGCAAGGTTGTAGAGCGCCTGCTCGAACTCGTGCCGGTCGACCATCACGTTCCAAAGATCGGGAGCAGATTCGATCTTCAGATCGCACTTTTCGCTGACGATACCCTTGAGCAGGTTGACCTGATCCGTCAGCACTGCACCCAGATTGATGATCTCGTTCTGCAGCGTCTGCTGACGGGCAAGCGCCAGCAGCTTGCGCACCAGTTCGGCCGCGCGGTTCGCGCTCGCCTTGATGCTGGTGATGTCCTTGTAGGCAACATCCTTCGGCCGATGCTGCGCCAGCAGCATGTCGGAGAAGCCAAGGATGGCCGTCAGCATGTTGTTGAAGTCGTGCGCGATGCCACCGGCCAGCTTGCCGACAACTTCCATCTTCTGGCTCTGGGCGTAGCGTGCTTCCAGCGCCTTCTGCTCCGTCGCGTCGACGACGTACAGCAATGCCGCTTCACGCGCGCCGCCATCGGCAAACGGACTCATGAACACGCGGGTCACGTGATCGTTCTTCGGCCCGGCGCTGATCTCGACCGGCGTGTTGTAAATCCGCCCGGAGATAACGCGCTTCAGACCCTCATCGACCGCAGTGCGGGTTTCAGCGTTTGTGGCGCGGGTCAGTGCATCGAGCGCCAGCGTGCCGGTTGCCGCGGCGCCATCCAGCACCATGCGGCAGAACGCGGAGTTGGCGGAGACGATGCGTCCATCCGAGCCGATCATGGCGATGCCAAACGGCGCGGAGCGGAAGAAGCGCGCAAAACGGGCACCGGCCGCAGCTTCGTCCTCAAATTCCGCCGCGCCTTCACCGGCCAGATTCACCGCCGCAATCGTAAGGCATTCATTGTCCGGAGCTGCGCGCGCCACGAGGCGGACCGGCATCAGGTGGCCGTCCTCGCGCACCAGATCGATATCAAGCGGGCGTGGTTCCTCTGCCGCCGCCGAGTTTGCGGTCAGCCGGGCCACCAGCGCCGCGCCATCACCGGCGGTGATGTCAGCCAGCGTCAGGCCGTTGTCTTCAACCGCGCGCTGCGAACGGCCGATCCACCGCGCCAGCGTACCGTTTACGTGCACCAGCTTGCCATCGGCGGCCACCGACGCAAGGCCAACCGGGGCATCGTCAAAGCCAGCCAGTTCGTCTTCAACGCGGGCAACGCGCTGCGCTTCGCGCGCACGGTCGGCGCTGACATCGGTGATGCGCCAGAGAACCGCGCGCTGTCCGCCGTCACGCGCAACCGGGCTGACGGCAAGCTGCAGGGTGCGCAGCTCATGATCGGCGGACGCAATCGTTTCGGCGCTGAGATCCAGCGCGAATTCTTCGCTCAGCGCCTCACCGCGTTCAGCCGCGCGCGTCAGGCGGAACAGCGCCGCGCTTGCAATTGCGTTGCCTGCCAGCTTCTGTTGCAGAGCCAGCCGACCGTCGCGCTCGCCAGCGCCGACGAAGCGATCGAATGCAGGATTGACGTACAGCGGCTCGCCATCATCGCCCGTCACCATCAGGCCCACGGCGGAGCTGTCGGTTGCAGCCTTCACCACATCGGCAACGGCGGTCGGCTGCCCGATGCGGATATATCCGGCGCTATAGGCGAGAAGGAAGAAAAGCCCGAGGGCGGCAAGCGCGACCAGCATGCCCGCGAGCACAGGTGCACCCAGACCGCCAGCGACAACACCCACCGCGAGCAGACCGCCGGCGGCGATCGCACCAATGGTTGTCAGATTGCCGCCCAGTCCCTGCATCGTATTGATGGCGTCGAAGGGCGCGGACGGCAGCTCGATGGCGTCGTGCTCACGCATACGAAGGGAGGCTACCTGATTCTGAGTGGGGGTGGCGTGGGGCGCCTGCATGGCCGCTATACTCTGATACGCATTACACACAAAAAAGCTTCGCGCTGATCACCGAAGGGCCTTGAAAAGCCCTGATTTATTGCTTTGGCAACGTCTCGGATCACTGCGCTTGCCCGGTAAAGAGTTCGATCATTAGGGTTAAGATCGCATGAACCGGCTGCCAAAAGCGCCAGATTTGGAAACAGCACTTCAAATTCTGTCAACGATCTAACCGCGTTATGCGCATCGGATGAGAAATGACTGAACTTCTTTTGCGCGTCCTCGCGTTTGCCCTTCTCGCCGCTGGCGTTGTCGCCGCCGCATGGGTGGTGCGCAAAACCCGCAACCCGCGCTTCTCAGCGCTGTTTGCCGCCAAGCCCACACGCCGCATTGAGATCGTGGAGCAGGCCATCGTTGACCCCAAGCGTCGCCTGATACTCATCCGCCGCGACGGAATAGAACACCTGATAATGACCGGTGGGCCGGTGGACATCGTGATCGAAAGCGGTATCGATGGACCCCAGCCGGGCAGTTCCAGCCTCGCCATCGAACGGGCATCGCAGTCGACGCGCCCGCCCCACCTCCTCGGAGAAGCTGCCGAGTGACCATCCTCCCCCATGTCGTTCATTTCCCGGTCGAGAGAGCTTTGATGCCCTGCCCGCTAGCGAAGCCAGCTCGATCTCAAACGGGCTATCTGCCGTTCGTGCTGTCGTTGGGCATGCTCCTGCTGGCGCTGGCCGCCGGCGTGACCGCACCCTCCGCGCAGGCGCAGACATCCCCTGCCGCCGCAACGAATGCCAACCAGCAGCAGCCCCTCGCTGCACCGACCACACCTGCGTCACCCGCCCAGCCAGCTCAGCAGCCGGAAGCCGCTCCGCCTGCCATCGCCCCTACTCCGGGCGCCGCCCCCGCAGCACCACAGCAGGCCGCGCCAACCGCAAGCCCAGCGGCTCCCGCCGCAGCGTCTCAGGCTCCGGTTGCATCCGATCCAGCGCAGCAGCCGCCACAGGCCCCGGCGCAACCTCAGACACAACCTCAGGCTGGCCCATCTAACGGCCAGCAACAGCCTGCTCCCGGTCCTGGTGGCGAAGCCAACCCTGCCGCAGCCGGCCAGGCTGGGCCGGCACCCGCGCCTACGCAACCGGCGACGCCTGCCGCTGCGCCCGCGGCAGCGCCTGTGCCGGCTCCTGCCGCCGAAGTCGCGCCCCCCCCATCGGTCGAAGAACTTCTGAAGCCTGTTAACGCGCTTTCCGGTGCGATCGATGCCGCTGAGAAAAATCTCGAACAGTCGCCCGGCACCCAGAAAGAACTGGCGACGCTGCGCACGGGCATCGAGAAACTTGAAACCAAGGCGCGTACCTCCGCCGATGCGCTCAAGCCGCGCCTGGAGGAAGTGCGGTCGCAGATCGACAAGCTCGGCAAGGCTCCCGGCGCTGAAGATCCGCCCGAAGCGCCGGACGTTGCCGCCGAGCGCCAGCGTCTCAACGGACTGGCCGCGCAGATCGACGGCGCCATCAAGAAAGCCGCGCTGATCGAGGAGCGCGCCCGCCAGCTCATCAGCCGCGTGCAGAACGCGCGTGCCGGCATCTTCACGCGCTTCCTGTTCAGCCAGACCGACACGCCGCTGCAATGGCGTGTATGGCAACAGGCCGGCAAGCAGCTCCACCTTGCACAACGGCAGCTGGGCTACATCTTCGGCAACTGGTGGGAAGCGGCCAAACTCAGCGCGCTGCCGCTTCTCGGCATCATTGCCGCTGCGGGCGCGCTGTTCGCCGGCCTCTATTTTCTGGCTACGCACACGATCCGTCGCCGCCTCGACCGCGGCGGCAGCTCCAATCCGTCGCTGCCTGAACGCGCAGCCATGGCTTCCTGGGTAACGCTGGCCTATGCGCTGCCACCCATGGCGGCGCTGGCGCTGCTATATGCCGGCCTCGACGAACTGGGACTGCTGTACTGGCAGGTTGCGCGCATCGCGCAGGCGACCGTGCTGCCCATCGTTATCGTCATCGGCGTGCTGTCTCTCGCCCGCGCGCTGCTGCAGCCAAACCGGCCGCGCTGGCGGCTGTTCAACATTTCCGACACCAGCGCCCGCACCGTAAACCTGGCCATTCTGGGCATCGTCAGCGTGTTCGCGCTGGACCATCTGGCCAGCAGCCTGGTGCGGATTCTCTCGCTGCCGCTATCTACCAGCATCGTTTCGGCGTTTATCGCCAGCCTGCTGTACGCGGTGTTCCTGCTGGTCATTGTGCGCACGCCACTCGGCCCACCGAGCAACGCGCCCGGCGCGCCCATCGCCCGCTGGCAACCGATCTGGCTGAAGGTACTGCTGATCGCGCTGGCGGTCGTCCTTATCGGCACGGCGATGCTGGGCTTCGTTTCGCTGGGACGCTACATCACCACGCAGCTTCTCACCACCGGCGCCGGGATACTGCTGACCGGCGTGCTGTATATCGCCATACGATGGCTGGCGCCGGCGCCAAGCGGCGACACGCGCGGCATGAACGAATACATCGGCCAGCGGCTCAATCTGGACGATTTCGGGCGCGGTCAACTCGCACGCATTCAACGTGGCGTGCTCATCATTCTGCTGTTTGGCGCTGCGCTGCCGCTGTTGATGCTCTCGTGGGGCTTCACCGGCGCGGAAATCACAAGCTGGGCCCGCGCGGCCGTGTTCGGTTTCGAAGCCGGCGGATTGCGAATTTCTCTGGCGCGTATTCTGGCGGCCGTGGCCCTGTTCGCCGGCCTGCTGGCGCTAACCCGCATCGTGCAGCGCTGGCTTGCCAAGGAAGCGCTCTCTGAAGGCCGGATCGAAGCGGGGCTGGCCAATTCCATTTACACCGGCGCTGGCTACATTGGTTTTGCCGTCGCGGCGCTGGCGGCAATTTCCTATGCCGGCTTCGATATCACCAGCCTCGCCATCGTCGCCGGTGCGCTCTCTGTCGGTATCGGTTTCGGCCTCCAGTCCATCGTCAACAACTTCGTCTCGGGCCTCATCCTGCTGGTCGAGCGACCGATCAAAGTTGGCGATTGGGTGAAGCTGAAAGAAGGTCAGGGCTACGTGCGCCGCATTGCCGTGCGCGCCACCGAAATCGAAACATTCGATCGCGCCAGCCTCATCGTTCCCAACTCGCAGCTGATCTCGCAGACGGTCGACAACCTCACCCACCGCAACCTGCTTGGCCGGTTGTCGATCAACGTGCGGGTTTCGTACTTCGCCGATCCTGATCACGTTATGCGCGTGTTGCAGCATGTCGCCGAGAAGAGCACGCTTATCCTGCGCCACCCGCCGCCGTTCGTCGTGCTGGAGAACCTGGGCGATAACGGCATGGACTTCAGCCTGCGTGTCTATCTGGCTGACATCAACAAGTCGCTTAGCGCACAGACAGAGCTGCGCGCAGAAATCGTCAAGTCGCTGCGCGCAGAGGGCATCAACATTCCGTTTGCGTCCGCGCTGGCCGGTCATGCCACCATCGACACGCCTGCGGGCCGTACCTTCATCGAGATCGGCGTCGCGCACGACAGCGATCCCGATGAAGTTCTCAAGGCGCTGCGGGAAGCTGCGGTACGCGGCGATGAGGAGTGCAACGACATTCACATCGCCTTCGAAGACATCGGCGAAAACGCACTTATCTTCTCGCTGTCGGTGCCGGTGGCGGAAGGCGTACACGCGGGCGCGGTGCGCAGCGAATTGCGTACGCAGGCCGTCAAATGTCTGCGCGAGCGTGGCATCTCATTGGCCAGCCCGCAGCGTTCGATCCGCCTGCGCGATCTCGACGACCTGCGTTCCGCGATGGCACGGCGCAATGCCGAAAATGCGATGGGCTTTGGCACCGACAAGCCCGATCGCGATTAAGGGAACAGCCCTCGGCTTCGGCGCCAGGCGTGCAGACAACAGTGAAGCACTGACAATCGGGATCAAACGGACATCATGCGCATCGTTCTGGTATTCGCTTTCGCCATGATGGCCGCAATTCCGGCTGCGGGCGCCGCTGAGGTAACGATCCCCGAGCGCTATCACGGTTCATGGCAACCGACAGAGATGGGAAAGCCTGCCGGCTGCGCTGCCAACGACGCCGACATTCGTATTCGCATCAACACGAACACGGTGGACCTGCACGAAGGTCAGTGCATCCTGCACGAGGCAGCGGCGCAGGATGATGGTTCGGTGCAAGTTCGCAGCGATTGCGGGCAGGAAGATTCGGCCTGGACTGCGGACGAGCAGTGGTCGCTCGCGCCGGATGGCAGCGAAAGCTATCTCGTCATTGCAGGCCGCTCGGCATCAACGGGCGATTACCGTTACGTCTATGGTCGCTGCGCCGGATAAGCGCGCGGCCGCCGCGCCTGCACCACTTCCGCAGCTCGCGCGCAGAAGCTCACCGCCTTGTATGCGGCACCCTCAGGCCTGCTGTCCCCTAAGTCGCGCTTCGGCGCGAGCCCGGCCAATCAACGGCAACAGCGCCTTTAGTTCCGGACCATCGTTGCGCCCCGTCAACGCCATGCGCAACGGATGGAACAATCCGCGCCCCTTGCGTCCACTGGCGGCCTTCACCTTGGCGATCCAGTCATCCCAGGTTGTATCGCACCACGGTTCAGCGGGCAGCAGTCCGGCAGCGATGTCGGTCAGCTCCCGGTCTTCGATCACCGGATCGACCCTGTCGGCCACAACGCGCCACCAGATCGCGGCGTCGGCAAGCACACTGATGTTGCCGCGCACGGCCAGCCAGAACGCCGCGTCACCGCCCACACCAAGATCTGCCAGCTGGGCGGCAACCTCATCGTAGGGCGTTGCGTGCAGCAGCCGCGCGTTGAGGCTTTTCAACTCTTCCGGATCGAAGCGTGCGGGAGCAGTGGAAATCTTTGAGAATGCAAACCGCGCAGCCAGATCATCGATGTCCGCCACCGCCTCGATCGCATCGGATGTGCCGATCAACGCCGTATAGCTGGATACCGCCATCGGCTCGATGCCGTCTTCGCGCAGACTTTCGATCGACAGCGCACCAAGCCGTTTGGACAACGCAGCTCCGTCCGCGCCGACCAGCAGGCTGTGATGCCCGAACGCCGGCGGTACCGCTCCCAGCGCCTCGAACAACTGCAACTGCACACCCGTGTTGGTGACGTGATCTTCGCCACGGATGATGTGCGTAATCCCGAACTCGGCGTCATCAATAACGCTGGTGAAGGTGTAGAGGAAGCTGCCATCGGCGCGGATCACCACCGGATCGGACAATGAACCGACATCAACGGTCTGGTCGCCGCGAATAAGATCGTTCCACGATACGATTGTGGGTAGCGGCGTCAGGCTGCCATTTTCACTGTTATCCAGCCGAAAGCGCCAGTGCGGCCGCCGCCCCTCAGCCTCAAGGGTGGCTCGCTCCTCGGGTGTTATCTTCAAGCCCGCGCGATCATAAATCGGCGGCATGCCGCGCGCCCGCTGACGCTTGCGCTTGCGGTCAAGTTCGTCCTCAGTCTCGTAACAGGCGTAAAGCCTGCCCTGCGCCTTCAGCGCCTCAGCCGCCGCCGCATAGCGATCCGTGCGGTCGGACTGTCGCTTCTCCTCGTCCCAGCGCAGGCCGAGCCAGTTGAGATCGACCCTGATGCCGTCAGCAAATTCCGCTGTGGAGCGCTGCAGGTCGGTGTCGTCCATGCGCAGCATGAACGTGCCGCCGGAGTTGCGGGCGAACAGCCAGTTGAGCAAGGCGGTGCGCACATTGCCAACATGCAGGCGCCCGGTGGGGCTCGGCGCGAAGCGGACTTTGACGGACATGGCGGATTACAATCGATGAGGTTGGGGCGACGAGGTTGCCGACTACGAGGTTGCAGGGCGAAGCCGATCATAGCATTGGCGCCCCTATAGTGGTGTCGAAAGCATCCGTCAAAAGAAGGCTGTTTTTCTCCAAACAGCGCGGTCCGCCCCATGCGAAGTGTAGCCAGAACGCGGCCCAGAAAGCGGCAAGGCCGGAGCTAATGAGCCCCGGCCCACTTCAAGACGTTACGGAAGCACTGCTGGCACGCAGCTTACCGCATCGGCTCCTTAAACGCGCTTACCAGTCGACCTGCGCACGGGCACCGAAGCCCTTGATCGTTGCACCATCGTTGACGTTGGTGGCACCAACGTTGCCGCCGGTGATGTCAGACTGGTTGTAGTTGAACATCAGGCGCGCATGGTTGTTCAGATGCCAGTTCACGCCCAGCTGCCAGGTGTTCTGGTTGCCGCACATCGTGCAGGTGGCAATCAGGCTGGCATTGTCGTTGAGGTCGATGACGTCATAGCGTGCAAGCAACTGCCAAGCACCGTGGCCACCCTCAAACACCGGGTTGAGAACCTTCACGCGCTGGAACGCACCGTCCTTGTACGGACGCGTCTCACCGGTCAGGAACCAGCTACCTTCAATATACCAGCCGCGATAGGTAGAATCGACGCCGTTAAACAGCGGCGATACATCGGCGTGCAGCTGCGTGTATTCACCCTGGATCGACCACGGGCCATGCACGTAGGCCGCTTCAATGCCCCAGAAGTTATCCTGATCGAAGATCTGCGGCGTTGAAACGAAGCGGTTGGCAAGATGCAGGTCTGCACCGCGAGCGCGGTAGCGGAAGAACTGATCGTTGTTGGGGTTGATGTTCGTGCGGTTCTCAGTGGCACCTTCACGATAACGCCAGCTACCACCGAAGTGCAGCACGCGGCCTTCTTCGTTGATCGGCGCGAAGGTCAAACGGGCGGAACCCGTCTTCACGTCACGCATGAAGGTTTCTTCGGTGCCGGTGGTCGGTCCGAACAGACCGGCCGACAGCGTGTAATGCTTGTCCGTCAGCAGCAGGCCGATACCGATCTGGCGGTCAATACCGAACGCTTCGACGAACGAGGCGCGCTCCAGGAACTCGATGTAGTTCGAGCTCGTCAGATGCTCAAGCGAGTTGAAGGTCTTGAAGTTACCTACCTGGATAGCGAAGTGCTTGCCCCAGCCGGTATACTTGAAATAGGCGTCCTTCATCGAAACGGCGTCGTTGGCGAAGTCCGCTTCGAGGATGTAGTCGACGTCACCCCACACCGTGCCTTGAACGCCAAGGCGTGCACGGCGCAGTTCCATAGCGCTGACGCTGGGGCTGCCGGTGATCGCGCGATCCTGATTGATCGCGTTGTAATCGGTCTGCAAACGACCGCGCACCTTCATCTTGAAGTTGCCGTCCTTGCTGGAAAGCTCCGGAGCGCCGTTCCACTTCACCTTCAGGTCGTTGTCTTTCTTAGCGGCCTTCTTCGCCTCAGCCACCTCACGCTGCAGTTCGCGGATCTGCGCCTGCATCGTTTCAAGATCAGCTTCCACGCGGTGGATGCCATCTGCCTGTGCGCCAATGCTGGTTGACATCAGCGCTGCGAAAACGCCGCCAACAAATACATTCCGTCCGGAATTAGATTTCCAGTTCACCTTCGCTCTCCATATGTGCCCGTTGTCGGGCATTCGCCTTGAGTGCGCGGAGAGGACGTGACTCATAATACAGCTATGTGTCAGTGGACCGTGGCGGAGCGTGCTCTTTTTGCAATGCGAATCAATTGGTTGCCCTACAGCAAAACAACGCGCATTGGGTCGCACAGTGGATAGGACTGTGGAAATCCCGTGGAGCAATCCGCACGGCCAAGCAACACAAAAAAGCCCCGGAGTCGTCAGCGGTGACGGCTCCGGAGCTTTGCGAAGTACGGGAGTAGTGACGCGGTTTACCAGTCGATTTGCAGGCGTGAACCGAAGCCCTTGATCTTCGCACCGTCGTTGCGATTGGCGCCGGCAAGGAAACCGCCTTCAATCGACGACTCGCCATAGTTCAGCATCACGCGCGTGTAGTCGTTGAGCCACCAGTTGACGCCCGCCTGCCAGGTATTCTGGATGCCGCACGTAGCGCACGCCGCAATCGTCGTCGCGTTGTCCTTCAGGTTCAGCGCATCATATCGTGCCACGAGCTGCCAGGCGCCATAGCCGCCCTCGTTCACCGGGTTCAGAACCTTCTGGCGCACAAACTCGCCTTCCTTATATGGCCGCGTCTCGCTGGTCAGGAACCAGCCGGCTTCAACGTACCAACCGTTGTAAGTCGGATCCTGTCCGGCAAACAGCGGCGCGACATCGCCGTTGAGCTGCGCGTATTCACCCTGGATCGACCATGGGCCCCAAACGTAAGCGGCCTCAAGTCCCCAGAACGTATCGCGGTTAAAGATCGCCGGCGTCGCAACGAAACGATTGGCAAGGTGCAGGTTGGCGCCGCGCGCCCGATAATTGAAGAACTGATCATTATTCGGCGCTATGTTGGTGCGCAATTCCTGTGCGCCATGGCGCTGGCGCCAGCTCGCCGCCAGGTGCAATACGTGGCCCTCTTCATTGATCGGCGCCACGGTGATGCGCGCCGCGCCAGTCTTCATGTCCTGTAGCCAATCAACCTGATTGGATACCGTTGGACCATAGAGGCCGGCAGCAAGCGTGAAATGATCCCGCACGTAAAGCGCGCCGATGCCGACCTGACGATCGAGGCCGAACGCTTCGATAAACGCCGCCCGCTCCATGAACTCGATGTAATTGGCACTCATGATGTGCTCAAGCGAGTTGAAGGTCTTGAAGTTGCCGACGCGCAGCCGGAAGTCAGGCCCCCAGCCGGTATATTCAAAGAACGCATCCTTGACCGAAGTTGTATCGCTCGCGAAGTCCACTTCGAACTTGTACTTGGTGTCTTCGGCGATGACGCCTTCAACGCCCAAACGCGCGCGACGCAGTTCAGCAGCGCTGACATCGGGCGAGTTGGTGATGTTCCGATCCTGATCGATCGCGTTGTAATCGACATTCAGGCGCCCGCGCACCTTCATCTTGTATTTGCCGTCCTTGCTCGACAGCTCCGGCGCACCCTTCCACTTCACCTTGAGGTCGAGATCGTCCTTCTTTTTCGCCGCCTGTTTCTCGGCCTGCGCCCGCGCCTCAGCGCGGTTGTCTTCAATCTGCTGCTGCAGATGCCGGATCTGATCCTGCATAACGCGAAGCTGCGCTTCGAGCTGATCCGCACTACCCGCCTTTGCCGACACCGCACTCAACGCCACTCCCAAGAGCGCATATGGCAGGATTTGTCGGGGGCGCACAAAACGCACATTAATTGTCATTGCATTTCTCCGCTAAGAACATTGCAGCACAAACGCGAAAACTGGATGCCTTGAGCCGGTGCAAATTCGCCTCCGCTATATTGAAGGTCTGTTCGCTATAACATCTTGTTATATAAGCTCAATTCGCTGCTAGCCGATTCTGTGACGGCGCGTCGGCGGTCAATTTTCAATGCACGGGGAAAGCCTGAGGATAAAAGGAACCGGTGTGGCAAAAACCAATCATTCCAGTCGTTATTGCGCACATTCAGGCCAATAAAAAAACACGCACAAATGCGCAAAACGCCAATTGGCGCAAATGGATTTGCGCCAACAAGAAAACAACGAATGCTTTATTAAATCAGTCGGTGCGTATTACTCAAACTAGCGGAGCTGCGATTGCAATATTTGCTCGCGATCTTACAAATTTGCTGCGCGTGTTCTGACGAGATAAAAATGCGTCTCGCCGTTAAAAACGTTGCGCAGGCTGCGCGGACTATCCGTCTCCACAACATACGCTGCATCGCCCTCCTCCAGCAGGATAGGCGCGCTATCATCGCCAACGGTCAATTCTGCACGACCACGCACAATGACGACGCTTTCGGCAGTTGCCTCGGCACGCGATGGCAACACTTCTGCGTGGTCAACAGCGATGCTGCCCTCGAAAATGTCCGCCGACATCACATTGTGTTCCGGCAGCAAACTTCTAAGCGTGAAGGAGCCGCCAGCCGACGACAGCACAGTAGCGTTTTTGCGTGTCAGTACCACAGTGCGGCGCGGTTCCGGCGGTGCAATTAGCGCTGACAACTGCACATCGAGCGCATCCGCAACCCGCTTTAACAGCAGGATAGTCGGAACGCTCTGTCCATTTTCGATCTGACTAAGCATCGCTCTGCTGACATGCGCCCGTTGCGCGAGACGCTCGAGCGAGTAGCGGCGCCGTGTGCGAAGCCCCCGCACGCGCGCGCCTATAGCCAGAGGAAGCGCGGATTCGACCTCAGACCGCCCGTTTACGTGCGTACTGCGTCGGCGATTTACCGAGTCGTTGCCGTCCATTGCCCCCTCGACCAACCACAAGCCGACTCGCCGCCACCGGCGTAACCGGGGCGCCATGCGGCTCTCAAGCAAAGCAACGCTAGCGGCGCGATGAACGCGACCGAACCAACAATTCGTTCTGAGCTTATTCGAATTGCGAGAATGTAGCGGCTGACCAGGGGCAATGCTGGCATTCGTGCGCGGCGCCAGTGGCCCGGCCGGAAAATAGACGCCGGTGATCAAGCCGAAAACGCGCACCGGATGCGAAGCGGAAACCGATGCAGCTTGACCCGCGTCTTGCCGTGCGAGTTAGAAATGACATCCCAACACGCAATTGAACATTCCGCGCAAAGAAGCGTCGCGCGCATTTTCACCGGCCTTTTGGAGCCGGGGCCGCTCCCGCAGCACGGTCGTCGTGGAAACTCAGTGCGGCCGTCGGAGAAATCTGCAAGCGGGAAAAACCTGCAAGCTTCGGGACCGAGAAATCAAAGAACACAAAAAGCAGTGTAGAGCGGTATCGGACGACGTCCGCGCCAGTGCGGGCGCATCCCGAGCGCCGCGCGTGTGTCACGCGCCGCTTGTTCCGACCTTCAACTACATGACGTCCCTAACCTGACTACCGTGCAAATCTCTCCAGGCCGCATCGATGAGCCGCTGATCGGTACGCTCCCCGAAAAGGATCATCGGCACAGTCCGCAGCACTATTTTCACATCTGTGAGCAATGACGCATTGCGCACATACCAGATGTCCAGCGCTGCCTTGTCCTTCGCTGAAATGTCTCGACCGCCGGCGACCTGTGCCCAGCCGGTCAGGCCGGGCCTTACCAGAAGCCGCCCATCAAATTCGCGGCTTTGATCGACCGCAAGCAATGGCCGCGGTCCAATGAATGCCATGTCGCCGACGAGTATATTGTAAAGCTGCGGTATCTCATCTAGCCGTGTACGCCGCAAAAAGTGTCCGATCACCGAGGTGCGCTGGTCATCGGGAATGCGCCGGCCACGGTGATCGTGAGCGCCGCGCATCGTGCGAAACTTATAAATCCGGAATGGGCGCCCATGACGTCCGGGACGCTGCTGCCAAAACAGCACCGGATACCCGACGTCGAATGCGACCAGGAGCGCGATCACGGCGCCCAGCGGAAGCACGATCAGTGACAGCACCAACGCAGCGGTAAAATCGCATAGGCGCTTCACGAGGAAATAAGGCCGGCGCGCGCATTGCTCCAGCGCAGCCATCGTCGTCGGCAGATTTTCGACGGACCCGGCAGCCTGATTTTCATTTGCATGACCCCGCCCAACCAGCCCGAGCTGCTCCGCCAGGAAATCAACCCGGATATTGGAGGTTTTCTCAACCGCCAGTAGCGCAGAGCGCGCGTCGACAGAGAGGTCGGTAAACGGCAGCAGAACCAGAATGCGATCAACGAATATGCCGTGCACTTCCAGACGGTGCAGAACGTCCGTCACTTCTTCGGGAACACCCAAAACTGGATAGCTATGCAAATGGCGGCCACGCTGGCGATCATTACGACCGAGAATGCCGGCTATCTTGAGGTGGTTTTCGGAAAGCTGACTTGCGGCACGCAGGAACAGATCGGTAAGCGCGCTGACCCCGACAAGCAAAACAGTTTCTTCGGAATTGCTTGCGACTGGCAGCACATGCGACGCTGCGGCTGTGTTGCGAGACGCGTGACGCACACGCATCCAAACCCGTGCACCCACCAGCATAACAACAATCAGCAACGCCTGCATGATCGGCAATGAACGCGGAACACCGTCCAGCCGCTGCAGCAAAAACGTGGCAACCGTTGCAAGCACGACAATGGCGAAGCTCGCCGCCACAATCCGCAGATAGTCAACCATGGCACTAAACCGCCATATCGTCCGATGACTACCCAGCAAAACCAGTACGACGAATGCAGCTATGCCAGACGACGCGAGATAGGGCAGCAGATCCAGCAACCGCTCAGGAGATAGCTTCAGATTATCCTGCAGCAGAAGGGCAAATACAGTTGCGATAACAACAATCACAACATCGACCAGAAGCACTATCAATTTACGCGCGTGACCACTCAAAACAAAACGCTGAACCACAACGCAACCTCAAAACCACAAAATAATAGTCAACAATATATCTATTGAATAACAGGCTAAGTCCGCAAATGAATTTTTGCTGAGGCTTCGGTCTTGTCCATGCAGGGCGGTCAGCCCTGTAAGCCCACCGACGAAGCGGATCCAAATCTCGTCAAAAGCAAGCACCGACACGTTGATCCGATGTGACAATCGGGGGCGCAGGTTGAAATGCCCCCCGGCCACCAGAAGCCACCGTGCAAAGCCAAACTGCAGCCCTTAAAAATAGCGCGCGAAGCCTCAGTGCTCACCACCAAGGCTACTCGGCTACCGGCTGCTTACGGACTGGCCGGTTTGTCGCTTGAATTGTTGGAGAGGACAATTGCGGCCGTCACCGCGCCGGCGACCAAGCCTCCGCCGAGCAGCAAGGTCGTCATGTCGGTACCCTGACAGTCGCCCGGCGCTGGAACCTTCACATTCGTTCCGGCGCTGACCGTCAGCGTGCAGCCGTTCGCGTACACAATCTGCGCACTGGACTCTGCTCCCGCCCAGATCACATCGCCAGTTCGAACGGTTGTAGGAACGACGACAGCCGATCCGTTCAGCGTAACATGCCCCTGTTGAGGCTGGAGAGTTGCCGCCTCAGCGATGGAAGCAGCCGCAAGCAATACAAACGCCACTGAAAACACTTTACGCATTACAATCCCCTTGCCTCGACATGCAATATCGATCGAGGCCTGCAAAAAAACTCATCACGCGACTCATTGTGGATCGCTGCAATCTCTGATGGCAATGCTTTTTTCACCTACCGCCATCCGCGAGCCATCGCGTGTATCAAAATGAGCACTACACCGCCTCGCGGAGGCAAAACCACGACGAATGCGAAAGACGTTTTCGTCCCTGTTATCGGCCAGTTAGTCCCTTGCCTGCGTAGCGCGCCGCGCCATTAACTTTCGCTGCGATCCGCACGACCATCTTAAGCGCCGTTGTCAGTGCATTTCCGGGAATATACGCTCCCGGCAATTCTGCATGCGCGATTTTTTGATTGCTGGTTTTGCCTAGATGATTGATCTGCATAGCCATTTATTGCCGGGGATCGACGATGGCGCCCCCGATTTGGACGTCGCACTTGAAATGGCGCGCGCATTCGTTGCCGATGGCATCACCGTTGTCGCCTGCACGCCCCACATTTTGCCCGGGCTTTATCCCAATACCGGCGCCGACATTCTTCGTCGCGTGGAGTGGCTACAGAGTGTTCTGGACTATCACGCTATTCCGCTGCGCGTCGTTGCGGGTGCGGACAATCACATGGTGCCGGACTTCGTCGCCGGGCTGCTCTCTGGGCATTTGCTGTCCCTACACAACAGCCGCTATGTGCTGGTTGAACCGCCCCATCACAACGCGCCGCCGCGCATGGAGGAGTTCTTCTTCGACCTGCTGGCGCACGGATACGTACCGGTTCTCACCCACCCTGAACGTCTGAGCTGGATAAACCAGCGTTATAGCGCGATCGAAAAGCTGGCCGACGCCGGCGTGTGGATGCAGATCACCGCTGGCTCGGTTCTTGGAACATTCGGGCGCGGCGCGCGCCACTGGGCCGAACGCATGCTTGATGAAGGGCGCGCGCACATCTTTGCAACGGATGCTCACGACGTCACGAAGCGCCCTCCGCAGCTGTCGGCAGCACTGCAAATGGTGGCGGATCGCGTTGGGCGCGCAGAAGCCGAAAACCTGTTTTTTGTTCGCCCCAAAGGAATCTTGCTGAACGAACCGCCGTCGGCACTGCCAATGCCCGTGCATCGCAAGCCAACGAACTGCGCCACACGGGCTAACACCACAACTACCAGCCGGGCGCGTGGATTTTGGCGGATCTTCCAATGACCCGACGCAGGGCCAGCAGTGAAAATGCCGCCAATGAATGACGGCGACGTGGCGCTGAAGCTTGCGCTTGAGCTGATGCACATGCCGTCGCGCGTGCGCTATGTGCGTGCGGCGCCGCTACCCGATGGGCTCGATGATCTGCTGTGCATCGCGGCCGGCGACGAAACAAAGGCTCAGCACGTCGCGTCAGTTTTGGAGCGCGACTCCGATCTTATCGCCGCTGCTGCGCGCTTCTTTGTCGAACAGATTCTGTTGGCGCCGGACGCCAATTGCTATCGCATGCTCGGCGCCGAGCAGACGGCGAGCGCTGCCAGCCTGCGCCGCAACATGGCGCTGATCCTGCGCGTGCTGCATCCGGATGTGGAGCGCGACGGTCTTTCTGTTCTCGCCGGTCGGGTCATCGGCGCATGGGATCAACTGAAGACACCGGAAAAGCGCCGAACCTACGACCAACAACTGGCACTCCGCGGCAGCGCACATGCCGATCATCGCAGGCGCATGCCGGGGCGCATCAGAAAACGCCAAACAGCGAAGACTGGATGGCTTCAGAGGCTGGCTGCTGCTTTCGGTCGGAACCGCTGAACTTTCGGCCAACTTCCTGCGGCGCCTGATAGATGCGTGAACAAGGCCTTTAACATCGTATCAAGATGTTTGCGCCGGCAAATTTTGCGCGTCGCACACTTCTGACGCATGCACTGCAACGCGCAATATTAATCGTTGCTGTGCATGGTTAGCGATCTTCGCAGGCTCAAACCCTGTGACAGCATTCACGGCGGAACCGTAAAGATGTTTGAAATACTCGGCTGTGTTGCATTTCAACACAATGCCTGGCTCGTCGCGGCCGCAGCTGTGATCTGCTGCGCTGGATCATGGGTTACAGCTCATCTGTTCGAGCGGACTCTGGATACCGTCGGCACACAACGCATCGGCTGGTATTTTCTGACCGCCCTGACAGCTGGAGTCGCAATCTGGTGCACGCATTTCGTGGCGATGCTCGGCTACGAGTCCAACGCTCCGGTAGAATTCGATCCAGCGCTGACACTGGCTTCCCTGCTGATCGCCGTATTTGGCGCGACGCTCGGCTTCCTGATTGCGGGCACCAAACTGACGCGACTGGCGCCGATAGTCGGCGGCGGCATTGTCGGTCTCGCCATCGCTGTGATGCACTACACGGGCATGATGGCCTACCGCGTTCAGGGCGTGGTGACCTGGAATCAGACCTATCTCGTCGCGTCCATCATCCTGGCTGTGTCGCTGTCGGCGGCGGCGTTGCATTACGGCGTGCGCCGGAGCAAGCACTCCGGCAACATCATGGCGGCACTGCTTGCATTGGGCATCGTCGCGCTGCATTTCACCGGCATGACGGCATTTAACGTCGAGCCTTTGATGCTGCCAATCGCTGCTACGAACTCAGCCGCATTCAGCAGCCTGGCGCTCGCTATTACCTGCATGGCAGCGCTTATTGTCGGAACCGGCCTCACGAGTTTTCTCATCGACGGCAGCGCGCGCGCCGAATCCGGTGAGGCCCTGCGCAACATGTCCAACGGACTGTTGATGGTCGACAAGAACCTTCTCATTCGGCTCTACAATGATCGCCTGATGGAACTACTGGACATCTCGCCGGAAGATGTCGCTGTTGGCATGCCGTTAGGCCAATTTCTGCAGTTGGTGGGCACGCGCACCGGCATGGATGCCGCGCGCACGCAGCGGATCATCGACAATCACAATCAATGGATCGCGCAGCACGGCATCACGCGCGTTGAACATCACTTTGATGACGGAACAATCGTCAGCATCGCATGCCGCCCGATGGCCGGTGGCGGCGCAATCCTGACCTACGACGACGTAACTGAAGCGCGCGAAGGCCAGAAAAAAATCGAACACATGGCCTTCCACGATATGCTGACCGGGCTGCCGAACCGCGTCTGCTTCAACAAACGGTTGGAAGGCGACCTGCGGACAGCCGGTGAAAAAGGCGGTCAATTTGCGCTGATCGCCATCGATCTGAATGGCTTCAAGGAAATCAACGATATTCGCGGCCACAGCGCTGGCGATCGCGTGCTGGTCGCCTTGGGCCAACGGATGGAGGCCGTACTTGGCGATAGCGATTTTGTCGGCCGCATCGGCGGTGACGAATTCGCAGTGCTGCATCGCATAGCAAGCGAAGTGAGCCTCGTCGACCTGCTTGGACGCCTTGAAAAAGCACTGTTCGAGCCGATCGCGGTCGAGGGCAACGAAATCTTGCCCGGCGCCAGCATCGGCGTCGCGATCTATCCCGATCACGCCAACAACGTGGCCGATCTCGTCAGCAACGCCGACCTCGCGATGTATCGCGCCAAGCATGACGTGGTCAGATCGGTTTGCTTCTACGACGCTTCAATGGATGAGATGGTGCGCGCACGCCGCAACCTTGCATCCGATTTGCGTCTTGCGATCGAACGCAATGAACTGACGATCTACTATCAGGTGCAGACCTCGGTGCATTCCGGCGAGATTACCGGCTATGAAGCGCTGCTGCGATGGAAGCATCCCGAGCGCGGCTTCATCCCACCCAGCGAATTCATTCCGCTGGCGGAGGAAAATGGCCTGATCCTGCAGATCGGCGAATGGGTTTTGCACGAAGCCTGCCGAACCGCAGCCGGTTGGGAGCCGCCGTATAAGGTGGCGGTGAACCTGTCAGCTGTTCAGCTCGCGCACGGCGGATTGCCCGGCTACATCATGCAGGTGTTGCTGGCAACGGGCTTGCAGCCCGAGCGCCTTGAGCTTGAGCTGACGGAGTCGGCAATCCTGAGCGACAAGGAGCGCTCGTTGCATGTGCTGCGCCAGATAAAAAACCTCGGCATCAATATCGCGCTGGACGATTTCGGTACGGGTTATTCGTCGCTGGATACGCTGCGGACATTCCCGTTCGACAAAATCAAGCTCGACCGCTCCTTCATGCTGGATGTGGAAGACAACCCGCAGGCGAAGGCAATCATCCGTGCCGTGCTCGCTCTCGGCAAAAGTCTCAACATTCCTGTCCTGGCCGAGGGCATCGAAACCAGCGACCAGATGACCATTCTTACCGTTGAGGGATGCGATGAGGCGCAGGGTTATCTGCTCGGCCGCCCGGCGCCGCTCGATCATCTGCTGGAGAGCGGTCAGATCACACTGCTGGATTTGAAGAACTTTGAGGCGCTTGCTGCTGCTGGTCGTCAGATGCGCTCTCAGATCACACCCGCGTCCGACACAAATGAAACGCCCGAGAGTGCGATCAGGGCCGCCGCGAGCGGGTAAGCGCCGCCTGCTCCGTCAGAGCTTTGGCAGCAGCGCTGCCAGCAGAACAATCAAGCCCGGCATGATTTGATGATTGCCGGGCTTCAGCCGTCCCGACCGGACAACATCCCGGCCGGAGCGCTTGCCTGCAACGGCGCGCTCCGGAAATAACGACAGACAAAGCCCTCAGGCTTTGCGCACAAATTCCGACTTCAGACTCATCGGCCCGATCCCGTCGATCTTGCAATCGATGTCATGATCGCTGTCGACCAGACGAATGTTCTTCACCTTCGTTCCCATCTTGACGACCTTGGATGAGCCTTTCAGCTTCAGATCCTTGATAACGGTCACCGTATCACCGTCCTGAAGAACGTTGCCTGAGGCATCGCGATAAACTTTTTCGCCCGCGGCACCACCCTCCTCGGCGCCTACCGCATCCGGCTGCCATTCGTGAGCACACTCCGGACAAACGTAATTCCCGCCGTCTTCGTAAGTGTATTCAAAATTGCATTTCGGGCATGGCGGCAGCGTGCTCATTGCTTTTCCCAGTCTGAATCTGAACGTTGTTTTGCTATAGCAACGGGCGGCGGCGCTTGTCCAATCGCGGGGTTTTCGTGGCGATGCTGCATCGGTCGCCATCGCGCGCCAGACGCTACACGGGCGCATCGCTGCCGACGCGTATTTGCGCATAGCTGCGCCGCGAACACCCGATCATCGAAGAATGGAAGGACCGGCTTTAAAAAGCCGCTCGCACGATCCGCGATGCGATAGCGGTCCTGCCGCCCAATGACTGCGTCGGCGGCCCGCCGGGGATGATCTACTGATCCTGCCATCGGCGGGCATGAAAAGTATGCCCGCAGTGTGCCGCTCGCTGTGCCTGTCATCGCCGCGCCCTAAGCAAACTGCGCGGAATGGACATGGTTTTTATATAATATCGCTAGGTAGAAAAATGCTCAGTCGCGTCCCTGGGACGCTGCCATGCACTCAGCAATGAGATTCTTCTCAAGCAGGGTCAATTCCTCTGGAACCCGCATTCCAGCCTGACGATAGCCGAGAATCTTGGCCCGCACCCTGGCATAGCCCTCTCGCAGATCGTCCAGTTGCTCCAGCTCCGAACTGAGCTGAGCGATTTCGCCTTGCATTTGTTCAGACATTACGCGGCCTTTTGCCCTCGTTGTTCCTGCCTTCTTCCAGCCTGAAAAATTCAGGCTGTAGCTTTACGGATATAGTAGATCCATATGCCAATCTAAGTAACGTTTGGTTTCATAAAGCTACCATTTGGAGTAGTTCCGCTTTATGGGAAGCCCGCGTGACAAACTGTCCTCACTCACAGCTTAGTGAGCGCAGTGCAGGGCACAATTAATTGTGGCGAATTCTAGTCTAGACCAAGTATTCGACGGATAATGTGAGATCATTTTTGTGTGCGTTGCAGCAGCGGCACGCATATGTGTGTTTTATATCCCGATCGTTTTCACTAAACTGACAAGCAGAAGTATTTCAACCTCGCCAAAACATAGCGCATCGATTGAAATTGATGCCTCGCGTCTGCTAGGGCTGCATTCATCCACCGCGCAACAACACGCTCATGGCTCGGCATCACCGCTTCTGCTAGGGCTGCGCAATTCCTATACGCAGAGGCCTCGAAATGATTCCGCGCTACAGCCGCCCCGACATGGTCACCATCTGGGACGCCCAGAGCCGATTTCGCATCTGGTTTGAGATCGAAGCCCATGCTGCATCGGCCATGGCCCAGCTCGGTGTGATTCCCCAGGAAGCCGCCGACCGGATCTGGGAAAAGGGCCGCGACGCCACCTTCGACATTGCACGCATCGATGAGATCGAGCGCGAGACCAAGCACGATGTCATCGCCTTCCTCACCCATCTGGCCGAGATCGTCGGCCCGGAAGCGCGCTTTGTGCATCAGGGCATGACATCGTCCGACGTGCTCGACACCTGCCTCAATGTGCAGCTTGTGCGCGCCGCGGATCTGCTGATTGCCGACACCGAAAAGCTGCTTGCCGCCATCAAGCGCCGCGCATTCGAGCACCGCACCACGCCCACCATCGGCCGCAGCCATGGCATCCATGCCGAGCCGGTAACGTTCGGGCTGAAGCTGGCGTATGCCTATGCCGAGTTTGACCGTGCCCGTGAGCGCTTGATCGCTGCGCGCAAGGAAGTGGCGACCTGCGCGCTTTCCGGCGCCGTTGGCACGTTCGCCAACATCGATCCGCGCATCGAGGAATACGTCGCCGCACAGATGGGCCTGACGCCGGAACCGATCTCCACCCAGGTGATCCCGCGCGACCGCCACGCCATGTATTTCGCCACGCTGGCTGTGGTCGCGTCTTCGGTTGAGCGTCTTGCAACGGAGATCCGGCATCTGCAGCGCACCGAGGTGCTGGAAGCCGAAGAGTATTTCTCGCCGGGCCAGAAGGGCTCGTCGGCCATGCCTCACAAGCGCAATCCGGTACTGAGCGAAAACCTCACCGGCCTCGCCCGCATGGTGCGCGCCTACGCGTTGCCGGCAATGGAGAATGTCGCCCTGTGGCATGAACGGGACATCTCGCACTCGTCGGTTGAGCGCATGATCAGCCCCGACGCCACGGTCACGCTCGACTTCGCGCTGGCGCGCCTCACCGGCGTGATGGAAAATCTGGTGGTCTATCCGCAGAACATGCAGAAGAACCTCGACCGCCTGGGCGGGCTGCACAATTCCCAGCGCGTGCTGCTGGCACTGACGCAGGCCGGCGCTTCGCGCGAGGATTCCTATGCGCTGGTACAGCGCAACGCGATGAAGACCTGGAACGAGGGCAAGGACTTCCTGGCCGAACTCAAGGCCGACGCTGACGTGACAGCGCGCGTTTCGCCAGCGGAGCTCGAAGCCATGTTCGACCTCGGCTATCACTTCAAGCACGTTGACACGATCTTCAACCGGGTGTTCGGGGCGGCCTGATCGGGCGCTCTCCCCTTCACCCGGCAAGCAGGGAGCCGGCCCGAGAGGCGTTCCCAGCACGACACCTCCGATGCAACAAAGGCCAGCCGGGCATTGCCGGGCTGGCCTTTCATGTTTCTGAACTCAGACGCCGGCCGTCAGGCTCCAGCGCTCACCGGTTGCCGAGAGCTGCAATCAATAATCGATAGCCGGCGGATCGACCCGCGCATCGGCGCAACGGGCTCCATCCCAATAGTGGTACATGCCGCAACTGCCGCTGCCGCGACGGCCGCTCCAGCCGTAGACACGCGTGCCGGGCGAAACGGCGATCGGCGCATCATCGACAATGACCGCACCATCGACGACTGGCGGCTGCTCGTCCTTCAGAAGGGCTTCTCCGTCGATCACCTCGCTATCCTGAGCGAAAGCGGAGAATGACAACGCCACGGCGCTGACGACGGCAAGCGTTGTAACAGCGATCGATTTTCCGAAAATCATGTGCGCTCCTCCTATGGCCCCGTCAGCCGAGGAGGTGAACCGTCACGCAGCGCTTTGGTTCCGAGCTAACATTTTGAATATGCTTACTGAACACGGAACGCAGCGCGCACAATTTAAAACGGCAGGCGTTGGCGCATGCACCGCCTCCGCGAAGGTCGCACGATGCCCAGCCGGCGATGACAGCTCTCACCGCTGGCCGGCTTGATCATTCGGTGATTTCAATCAGTGCTCTTTCCCGAGCGCAAGCCAAACGCACGTTCGCGCTACTCAGCGCTCGCCCACCGATGCGCTGGCGTCTTCAACGGAGATGCCTTCTCCGGCATAGACCGTCCGCAGCGAGCTGACATCGTCAAGCGCCATCGCCCAGATGTTGCACGGGCTCGCCATCCGAATCTCGCCCCGCCGCGATACCGGCGTCGGCCCGAAGCCGATGGCGATTGCCTCGCCGTCCGGCCAGAAAGCTATTTCACCCGCGTTCACAACCTCACGGGCTTCCGGCTCACGATCGGAACTGACGGGCGAGTTGAAGTAAATTTCGCGGCCCCACATCCTGGCCTCGGCATGGATAGGCAGCGCGGCCCAGATCCGCTCAGCGGTCGGGGTTTCCAACAAACGGGCCCTGATGGCCACCTTACCTGCACGGATAATAACCACGCGCATGCTGCAATCCCCTGCCGGCCAGCCTTCCCGCTGCCTCGGAAGCGTACTCTATGCACCTCAGCGCGGCGGCTTCAATACCCACCAACGCCATCCACATGCGGCGTTTCTACGACCCTGCCCGCCGCCCGCCAGCATCGAGTTCGACGCGGACGTACTATCCTCTTTAGCGCACGGACAAAAAAACAGCGACACGACTAAATGACAGGCATCGCGGCGCGCTCAGGCGCCAGTGACAATAAAGCCACGTCCACTGAAGAGTGGACGTGGCTTTTGATCTTCGCGCCGTACGGGCGTTATTTTCAGTTCGGTGCCGGTCCGAAGATGAGCACGGCATTGAGGCCGCCGAAGGCAAACGAGTTCGACATGGCGTAGGTCACGTCGAGGTTGCGGCCAACATTCGGGATGTAATCGAGATCGCAATCGGGATCGGGATCGTCCAGACCGATTGTCGGCGGCACCCAGTTCTCGTTCACGACCTTGACGCACGTCGCAGCCTCGATGCCGCCGCCAGCACCCAGCGGGTGACCGGTCATCGACTTCGTCGAGGAAATGGCGAGGTTCTTGGCGTGGTTGCCGAACACCGCCTTGATGGCGTTGGTCTCGTTGGCATCGTTGATGGTCGTCGCCGTGCCATGCGCGTTCAGATACTGAATATCCGACGGCGCAAGCTTGGCGTCGTCCAGCGCGCGCCGCATGGCCTCGTTCGGACCTTCGATATCCGGGTTCACCATGTCCTTGGCGTCCGACGACATGCCATACCCGACGATCTCGGCCAGGATGTTCGCGCCGCGCGCCTGGGCGTGCTCCAGCGATTCGATCACCAGCGTGCCGGCGCCCTCGCCCAGAACCGTACCGTTACGCTTCTTGGCAAACGGGAAGCAGCCTTCCGGCGACAGCACGTGCAGCGCCTGCCAGGCCTTCATCGTGCCGTAGTTGATGACGGATTCCGAGGCGCCGACAATGGCCACATCGACCACGTTGTTGCGGATGTAATCAACGCCAAGCGCGATTGCATGCGTTGCCGTCGAGCAGGCGCTGCAGGTCGCGAAGGTCGGGCCCTTGATACCAAACTCGATGCCGACGTGCGCACTGGCCGAAGAGCCGATGATACGCAGCAGCGTGAGCGGATGGGTCGCACGCTTGTTCTCGATGAACAGTGAGCGGTATGAATTCTCGAAGGTGACGAGACCGCCAGCGCCCGAACCGATGATGCAGGCCGAGCGATAGGGGTTTGCGATCGGAAATTCGAGGCCGGATTGCTTCACAGCTTCGTCAGCCGAAGCGGCCGCGAACCAGGAATAGCGGTCAGCGTGCATGACCAGCTTATCGCGCTGGAAATGCCGCAACCGCTGCTTTGGATCGAAATCCTTGATCTGCGCTGCAATGCGGATCTTGAGATCTTCGAGCGGGAAGCCTTCAAGCGCGGTCACACCGCACTTGCCTTCCTGCATCGATGCCCAGAAATCGGGTACGTTGAGGCCGATCGGCGTAACGACGCCCATTCCGGTCACCACGACGCGGCGTGCGCCGTTCGCGTTTGCCATAGGATACCTGCCGGTTGTAGCGGCGCTACTGGCGCCGCAACAGAACGAGAAACGCGAGCCGTGACCCCGCCATTGCGGCGGCAGCTCGCATGAAACCAGGGCTAGAGCCCGGTGTGCTGATAATGCACCCCGAGCTATCTAGGCTTTCTTAATCAAGCCTTGGCGCCTGCAGCCTCAGGGCCCTTTGCCATGAGATCCTTCACGCGGTCGACCACCGAGCCGACGGTCTTGAAGTCTTCGACGTCTTCGTTCGCGTTGTAAGGAATTTCGATGCCGAAAGTATCTTCGATATCAAAAACGATCATGGCAAGATCAAGCGACTCAATCTTGAGATCCGTCAGCGGCGTCGACAGCGAGATGTCGTCGCGCGGTTCCTTCATGTGCTTCTTCAGGATCTCGACGATCTTGGTACCAACTTCGTCCATTTCAGTCTCCCACCCCCGCTCTAATTGAAGCCTGGGGCCCGAATTACTTGGTTCCTAGCTAGTGCAAGGCCCGTAGCACAACAAGCTGGCGCGTCACATATACTTAAACGCCCAGCAAGTCTAGCGTAAGCCTGCCGCCAGCCGAGCCCGGCCGGCACGACACCCGAAGCCCGTTCACCGGACCCCGTGCTGCGTTTGACGGTACAGCAAAATATCTTCGCAACCGTTGCTTCCGTTGGGTTTTTTGAAAAACCCGCACTTGGCCGCAGAGCCCCGAAGGTGTTCTATAACAGGGCGTGCTTGAACGGCCTGTTACAGCTTTCCGTCCGGGTGCGCAACAGTCCGGCAACGGCTCGACATTATACTACGAGCACCTAAAGGGAGACGCTCGAGGATGATGACGACAGTCCGCCCTCCGGCTCCGGCCGCCGCTGCAGAGCCGACCTTGCCTTGGCAGGTCCACTACCCTAGCGGCATCGATTGGCACATGCCTCTTAAGGTCGCGCCGCTTTATGCCCTGCTGGACGACGCAGTGCGCGATTATGGGCACCTGCCTTGCACCAATTTCTTGGGTCGAACCCTGTCCTATGGTGAAATCGGCGACCTGGTCGGGCAGACGGCCGCCGCGCTACAGCGCCAGGGGGTGCGGAAGGGCACCAAAGTCGGGCTTTTCCTCCCCAATTCGCCCACCTTCATCATCTACTTTTTCGCCGTGCTCAAGGCCGGTGGAACGGTGGTCAATTTCAATCCGCTTTATACCGTAGCCGAGCTTACTCATCAGGTTGAGGACAGCGACACCGAGCTGATGATCACGCTCGACCTGAAGGTGCTGTTCGACAAGGTCGAAGCCCTGCTGCAATCGGGGTGTCTGGCCCGCGCGCTGGTGGCGCCCTTCCCGTCCCTGCTGCCCGCAACCAAGGCCGCCCTGTTTCGGCTGTTCCGCTCCCGCGAACTGGCACGGCCGCTGTCGTCACCCGTTGCCAATCGGGTCATGCTGGAGGGCGAGGCACTGGCCGGCGCCGCAACGATGCAGCCGGTTGCCATCGACCCCGAGAATGATGTCGCGGTGCTGCAATATACCGGCGGCACCACCGGCACGCCCAAGGGCGCAATGCTGACCCACGCCAACGTCTATATCAATGTGCAGCAGGTTGCGGCCACGGCGCCGGACCTTGAGCCTGGTGTCGAGCGTGTTCTGGGCGTGCTGCCGTTCTTCCATGTGTTCGCACTGACGGTTGTCATGAACCTCGGCATCGCCAAGGCGGCCGAGATCATCATCATGCCGCGTTTTGCGCTCGACGATGCCCTGAAGCTGATCGACCGCACCAAGCCAACCATCATGCCGGGCGTACCCACGCTGTTTAATGCGATCATGAACCACCCCAAGATCGCGAGCTTTGATCTTTCATCGCTCAAGTTCTGCCTGTCCGGCGGCGCCGCCCTGCCGATTGAGGTCAAGCAGCGCTTCGAGGCCATCACCGGCTGCAAGGTGGTGGAGGGCTATGGCCTGTCGGAAGCCTCCCCGGTGGTTGCCTGCAACCCGATTGACGGCCCGGCGCGCGCCGGATCCATCGGCATCCCGCTGGTGGGCACGACGATCTCACTGCGCGACCTGAATAACCCGGAACTGGAAGTGCCACTGGGGGAAAAAGGCGAGATCTGCGTCAAGGGTCCGCAGGTGATGAAGGGCTATTACAAGCGCCCCGAGGATACCGCAGCCCAGATGGTGGGCGAGTACCTGCGCACGGGCGACGTCGCGTGCATGGACGCCGACGGCTTCTTCTATATCAAGGACCGCATCAAGGATCTCATCATCTCCTCAGGCTTCAACGTCTATCCGCGCCGGGTGGAAGAAGCGCTTTATGAACACCCGGCGGTGGCGGAAGTGACCGTCATCGGCATAAGGGACAAAAAGCGCGGTGAGGCGCCCAAGGCGTTCGTGCGCCTGAAAACCGACACCACGGTCACGGTGGCGGAGCTGATGGAACACCTGCAGGCCCGCATTTCCAAGATCGAGCTGCCGGCGGAAATCGAGTTCCGCGCCGAATTGCCAAAGACCCTGATCGGCAAGCTGTCAAAGAAAGAGCTCAAGGCCGAGGAAGACGCCAAGGCGCTTGCATAACTACGCGGGCACTCGCCGTTTTCCGCGCGGGGGTGTGCCCTAGGCTAAGCGCGCGTGAACTCAGGCCGGAAACACCAGAGATCGGTGCACCGCCACCCCCGCCGTGACGCCATCGGCGCTGGCCCATGTCACGCTGTGCATCGGTCGTGCAATATCGCCCGCAGCCCAAACGCCGGGCACGCTCGTCTGCTTCCACTCGTCAGTTTTGATGAACGGGCCCACCATGCCCTCTTCCATCGCGCAGCCAATCTGATCGGCAATCGGGCTGTTGAGGTGGGTGCGCGCGCCGATATAGAGGGCATTTACGGCGCTGAGTGAGCCATCTTCCAGCTCGATCGCCTCAAGGCCCGTGCCCTCACCGCGCAACAGCCGGACAGGCACCTCCACAACGGCCACATTGCGCGCGGCAAGCTGCTGCCGGGCTACCTCATCGAGCGCATGGCCGTTGAGATAAAGCGTTGTCGGTCCCCACTCGGCGATCAGCATCGCCTGATGCACCGAGAGCGGCGACGCATAGAGCACGCCCAGACGCTGGCCGCTGAATTCAAAGCCATGGCAATAGGGGCAATGCAGCACCGTTCGCCCCCAGCGCGGCGACAGGCCTTCAATCACTGGCAGTTCATCCGAAATGCCGAATGCAAGCACCAGCGTTCTGGCGGTGAGCCGTTCGCCATTGTCGAGCGTTACAGCGAAGCCCGCGCCGTCCGTAGCCGATTGCGCCGCATCAACCTTGCCGGAAACAAACGACACCGTTGGATAAGCGGCCACCTGCGATCGACCGATATCGAGCATTCCGCCCGGCGCGCTGCCATCATGGCCGAAAAATCCATGCGAGTGTTCGGCAAACCGATTGCGTGGCGCACCGGCGTCAACGATGCACACGTTGCGACGCGCCCGCGCCAGATACATGGCAGCCGACAGGCCGGCAAAACTGCCGCCGACAATGATCGCATCATGCATCATGGCTGTGCATTCCCTTACTGTGCGTGCTCTTGCGGCGCGCGCGCATCGATTTGTGAAAATCATCGCTGAGCATCTGCAGCGTCACCGCGCCGAAGCGTTCAAGCAAAAGCGCTTCCGCCTCATCGAACACCTTGCCCAGCGCGCGGTTCACGGCCTGCTCGACGAGGCATTCCGGCTCATCCGATCGGTTGCCGATAGCGAGCAGCGACGGCCGATCAAGCGCGTCGTAGATGTCCCGCAGCGTTACGGCTGAAAAATCACAGGCGATGCGCCAGCCGCCGCCATGACCTTTTTCGGAACGCACGTATCCGGCTTCGCGCAGCCCAGCCATCACGCGGCGGACGACGACAGGGTTGGTCTCCATCGCCCTCGCCAGCGTCTCCGAGGTCGACGGGCCGTCGTGCTCCGCCATGTGCAGCAGAACATGCAGAACCCCGGACAATCGGCTGTCGCATCTCATGTAATGTTATTAGTTACATACTGGCCGGCATGTCAACCGCGCTCATCAGAGCGCTACGCGCTACAACGATTGCTGCGAGAAACGATTTAGCCGATCGGGCCATCAAACCATCGATCAGGCCCGCATGCCGGCCTTCTGGTCCACCAGTCTGGAGTACAGGCAATGCCCGGAGCGATCCTGGGCTTTGACCGCGTACATCGCTTCGTCGGCGGCCTTGAGCAGCCCCTCCGCGGTGACTGCATCTTTCGGGAACACGCTGATGCCGACACTGGCACCCACATTGATCAAGTCATCTGCAATGATATACGGCCGGGTCAATTCATCCAGCAGCCTTTCGGCCATGGCGATCAGAACGGCTTCGTCGCCGACTTCCGGCAACAGAATGACGAACTCGTCGCCGCCGACACGCGCGATGGTATCGCTCTGCCGCGTGGCACCGCGCAATCTATCGGCGACAGTTTCCAGCAACGCGTCGCCAACCGCGTGCCCCTTGCTGTCGTTGATATTCTTGAAGCCATCGAGATCAATGTAAAATACAGCCAACCTCAGCGGGCGCGGCCCCGCCAGCACCTCGTCTATACGCTCATCGAACAGCTTGCGATTGCCCAGCCCGGTGAGAATGTCATGCGTCGCCGCGTGCCGCAGTTCCTGCACCGCCGCGCGCGACGCGCTGTCGTTGCGCATGATGTTCACCGCGCCAATGACAGAACCGTCGCTGTCGAGGATCGGCGCCACCGTATTCAGTATCGGCACCTCGTTGCCATCGGCGCGTACCAGCAGAGCTGTCTCCAGCGCCGGCATGCTGTCGTTGGCGCTTTTGGGCAGCAACGCGTCGGCCGGAAGTGGCGAGCGATCCTCGCTATCCAACAGTGTCACGATATCCGTAACGCGGCGACCGATCGCCTGCTGACGCGGACAGTCGGTGAGCCATTCCGCAGCCTGGTTGAACAGCGTGATGTTGCCGTCGCTGTCGACACGCACCACAGCTTCAGCAATAGAATCCAGTGTCCTCTGCGCCAGCTCCTTCTCGATGGAGAGCTGTGCTTCAGCCGTCTGCCGCCGACGCAGTTCGCGCACAGCACCCAGCGCAGCAAGAGCGCTGATCAGCAGGCCGAGGAACATCGCAACGCCGACATTCCAGGCGGCTTTCGCAAATTCGGCATCGGAAGCCTGCTGCCGCAGGCTGAGCAACGCGTTTTCCCGGTTTCTGAACACCTCAGACGCGTTGTCGAAATCGTTCCAGGCCTGACGGCGCTCGACACGGTTGCCGCCGCCGGCCGATTCAATCTCCACCAGCCGCAGATACTCATTCAGAGAATTGCGAATGTCGGCCAGACGGCCCCGTTGCTCGGGATCGTCATCGGTTAGCTGGTAAAGCCGGTCGACAAGCGCGGCACTTGCTCTGCGGGCCGATATAACTTCGCCGCTGCAAGACAGCTTCCCCATTCCGATGCAGTCGTTGTCAGCGAGTTCGCCCGCTGTCTCCATCAGCGCATTCACGGTTGCGATGACGTCGCCCGTATGGCGTACCCATTCGAATGAGGCGCGCGAGGCTTCGATCGAGCGATACGAAGCCACCGCAGCAACCATCAAGATCACCAGAGCACAGGCGAACGCTAGCGCCAACCGTTGTAGGGGCGTCGCTTTGGAGAGCATATCCGTGCTCCGAAACAAAACTCCGCTCAAGATCGCACGGTTTCGCTGACAAGACCTTGCGCGTCAGGTGCAATTTTGATGGTTAACGGGCTTTATTGCGCGCGCCATCAGCACTTCTAGACCATGCGATCCATTGGTTTTTCGATTGGTCCCATTTTCTTGCGACGAGCCGGTGCCCACTTTTCCGGAAGCACTCTCTTTACCCGTGCTTCTTATCGGAAAACCGGTGCCCACTTTTCCGGAAGCACTTCTAGCGATAGAGATCGGCGCGGGTCGGCGGCACAGCGGGCGGACGCTTGGCATTCTTCGACACCAGCGTCTGATAGATGCGCAGTGTGCCGCGCGAAAATGCCAGCGAGACACCCGCGAGATAGGCCACCCAGATCCGATATTTTTCCTCGCTGACGTGCTTGAGCGCTTCCTCGCGGTTGGCAGTCAGACGCTCGCACCACAGCTTGCATGTGCGCGCGTAGTGCAGACGCCACGCTTCGATATCCAGCACTTCAAATCCGGCGCGCTCCATCGCAACGGCCGATCGGCCGATGTCGTCCAGTTCGCCACCGGGGAAGATGTACTTCGCAATCGCCTTCTGCTCCGGCCGCATGCCGCGCTTGAACCAACCCTGCTTGGGTGCGCGCCGCGAAATGGCGTGATTGAGAAAAAGCCCTTCCGGCGCCAGCAGCGACTGCATCTTGCGCATGTAAACGGGAATGTTCTTCAGGCCGATATGCTCGTACATGCCGATGGAGGCGATCTTGTCGAACTGGCCTTCCATCATCGAATAATCTTTCAGCTCGACGGTGACGCGATCCTCAAGCCCAAGACGCTTGATCTTCTCCTTCGCGAACGCGAGCTGCTCCTCCGATAGCGTGATGCCATGCGCGGTGACGCCATAGTTCTTCGCTGCATGGCAGATCAGGCCACCCCAGCCGCAGCCGATATCGAGGAAGCGGTCCCCCGGCTTCAGCCTCAGTTTGCGGCAGATCATCTCCAGCTTGTCGCGCTGTGCCTGGGCGACGTCATTTTCCCAATCCGTGTAATAGGCGCAGGAATAGACCATCTCCGGATCGAGAAAGAGCGCGTAAAAGTCGTTCGACAGGTCGTAGTGAAACTGGATGTAATCCTTGTTGTCCGCTGTCTTGCGGCGACGTCCGGTGATCTCGCCTTCAAAGCCCTGATTGTCGGCAGCGTCTTCGGTGCGCGCCAGCAGGAACGGCGACAGCCGGCGCGCCAGCTTCAGCGCATCACGACCCTTCAGCTTCACCGAGCGGCCATCGCGATTGAGCTGGCTACCCAGATCGATCAACGTGCCACCGGAAAAGTCGATGCCCTTGTCGACATAGTGACGGATGAAATTGTCGAGTGTCGGCCAGCGCAGCAGCGACCCGATAACACCGGCATCGGCAATCGAAAGCTCGAACGGGCCAGTGACATTGGCGCCGAGCGGCGTCACCGAGCCATCCCACAGCCGCAGCGAGGCATTGAGGTCGAGCGTTCCGGCAAGCTCACGGGCCAGTGCCTTTGCCGCTGCGAGTTGCTTCGCCGCTTTCGCGCTCTTGTCCTTAGCCATGCCGGATGCGTACCCCGTGTTGCTGCGCCACGCCCGTAGTGCTTCTGGAAAAAGTGAAAACCGGTTTTCCGGTGAGAAGCACGACAGGACAAATGGTTAGTGCCGCTCCCGTGTTTTATCAGCACGGATCGGCACTAGGGTGCTCGCATACCTGCCCGCCCCTGTCGAGGGGGCGAGGCGCAGCGCGGCGGTTTCCGCGCCTTTCTCCCCATCCGGGTTATCCGGCCATACCGCCTGACTGGCATCGCGGCGTCGGCTGCCGGCGTTGGCGCTCCGATCAGGCAGCCTGATGGATCTCGGCCGCGTCTTTCGATTCGAGAATCGCCGCCACACCCATGCCGCCCGCGGTGCAGATGGAAATGAGCCCGCGACCATGGTGACCTGCCAGCAGCTTGGCCATGTTGCCGACAATGCGCGCGCCGGTGGCGGCAAACGGATGCCCCAGCGCAATCGACGAGCCGTGCACGTTGATCTTGGCCGGATCGATCGCGCCCATCGCTTCCGGGCGGCCCAGCACTTCCTTGCAGTAGGTCGGGTCTTCCCACGCCTTCAGCGTCGCCAGCACCTGCGCCGCGAACGCCTCGTGGATCTCGTAGAAATCGAAATCCTGCAGCTTCAGCCCGGCGCGATCCAGCATGCGTGAAACCGCAATGGTCGGCGCCATCAGCAGCCCATCGCCAGCGACGAAATCGTTGGCCGCCGACTGCGAATAGGTCAGATACGCCGCCACCGGCAGGCCGTGCTTTTCCGCCCAGTCCTCTGACGCCAGCAGCACCGCCGCAGCGCCATCGGTGAGAGGCGTGGAGTTGCCCGCCGTCAGCGTGCCCTTGCCGGATTTGTCGAACGACGCTTTCAGACTGGAAAGCTTGTCGATGCTGGCATCGGCGCGAATGTTGTTGTCCCGGAACACACCGGCAAACGGCGTGACGATGTCGTCCATGTAGCCGCTGCGATAGGCCTCGGCCGCCTTCAGATGGCTTTCAAGCGCAAACCGGTCCTGCGCATCGCGCGTGATGCCCCATTCGCGCGCCATCATCTCGGCGTGTTCGCCCATCGACAGACCCGTGCGCGGCTCGGCATTGGCGGGTGCCTGCGGCACCAGTTCGCCCGGCGCAAATCCCTTGAACGTCTTCAGCTTGTCCATGAAGGTTTTGCGTTGCGCCGCCTGCGTCAGTCGCTTCGCCAGCTTCTTTGAAACAACGATCGGCGCATCCGATGTCGTGTCCGAGCCGACAGCGATGGCGCAGTCGATATCGCCGGTCGCGATCTTGGCGGCGCTGCCGAGCGCGGCCTGCAAGCTGGTGCCGCAGGCCTGCATCATGGTGATACCCGGCGTTGACGGCGCCAGCGCCGTGCTGAGCACTGCCTCGCGCGTAAGATTGAAATCCTTCGAGTGCGTGATGACGGCGCCACCCACCACTTCATCGATGTGCTGACCCTTGAGGCCATAGCGATCGATCAGAGCGTTGAGCGCTCCCGTCATCAGATCGAGATTTGTCAGGTCGGCATAGAACGTGTTCGAGCGGCAAAACGGAATACGCGCTCCGCCAATCACCGCCACGCGTCGCATGAAACGCTGCATCGTGCTGCCTCCCCGCTCACTGTTCCGCCACGGCTGCCGATGGCAGCGCATGTTCCGCCTGATAGTGCAGCGGACCGCCACGGAACGGCGCGAAGCCGGTTCCGAAAATGACGCCTGCATCGACCAGATCGGCACTGGCGACAATGCCGTCGTCGAGGCTCTTCTGGGCTTCAGCGATCAGCGGCGCGACCAGCTCACGGCCGAGGCGCTCCATCTCGACCCTATCGAACACGCGGTCGCCTTTCAGCGGCTTGCGGTCCTTCCAGACATAAAATCCTTCGCCTGACTTCTTGCCCAGCTTGCCCGCCGCGACCAGCCGATCCAGTTGCGAGCCTTCCGACGAGAAACCGAGAATGCGGGCAACGTGCGCGCACACATCGAGACCCACGGTATCGGCCAATTCAATCGGCCCCATCGGCATGCCGAATGTGCGCGCCGCTTCGTCGATGCGCTCCTTGTCCTCGCCCTGCTCAATCAACTTCATCGCGCCGAACATGTACGGCGTCAGCACGCGATTGACGAGGAAGCCGGGCACGCTCTTGGTGATGAGCGGAAACTTGTCGATGGCGGTGACGAACGCAGCGCCACGGCTTACTTCGTCCTCGCGCGATTGCTCACCGCGCACCACTTCCACCAGCGGCATCATCGCCACCGGATTGAAGAAGTGCAGGCCGATGAGCCGCCCCGGATCGGGCAACCCCGCAGCAATGTCCTCGATTTGCAGCGATGACGTGTTCGTCGCCAGCAGCGCACCGGGCTTCAGCCTGTTTGCAACTTCGGCCAGCACCGTCCGTTTGATGTCGAGCTTTTCAACGATGGCCTCGATCACCACGTCGGCGCGCGCAACACCCTCGCCATTCGGATCAGCAATCAGACGCGCCTTCGCGGCATCGCGCTGTGGCTTGGTCTTGAACTTGCGCGCGAACAGTTTGCCCTGGGCTGCGATGCCCTTCGCAATCTGCTCCGGCGAAACGTCCTGCAGCGTCACTTCCATGCCGCGCGCCACGCACCAGCCTGCAATGTCCGCGCCCATCGTGCCCGCACCGATGACATGCGCACGCAATGGCTTCCACGCCAGCTTCTTCGGCGCCTGCCCCTTAAGCAGTTCCGACAGCTTGAACACGCGGCGCAGATTGCGCGACTGATCGGAAACCATCAGCGGCGCGAACGCGCGCGTTTCCGCCGCCTTCATCGCCTCTTCATTGCCGCCATGGCGCTCGAAAAGTTCAATCAGCCGATAGGGCGCGGGATAATGATCCTCGCGCACTTTCTTGGCCACTTCACCGCGCATGCGCTTGGCCAGAAATTCGCGCGCCGGCCATTTCGTCAGCGCCTGCTTGGCAAAGCCTGCCGGTTTGGATTTGCGCCCGCGCAAAATTGCCTTGCGCGCCGCCCAGGGCAGTGCACCGCGACTGTCTACCAGCTGATCAACAAAGCCACCAGCACGCGCGGCAGAAGCGGACAGCATCTTGCCGGTCAGCATCGCCTGCATGGCTGCAATCGGACCCGCCTGGCGGATGGAACGGGCCGTGCCGTTGAAGCCGGGGAAGATGCCGAGCTTCACCTCAGGGAAGCCAAGCTTGGTGCCCGCGTCACGGGTGGCGATGCGATAGTGGCACGCCAGCGCCAGTTCGAGACCGCCGCCCAGACAAAAGCCATTGATGGCGCACACCACGGGCACCGGCAGACGTTCGAGCCGATCGAACAGCGCCGTCACCGGACGCAGCCGCTCATACACATCGCTTTCGGTTTTCATCTCCGCGAATTCGCGGATATCGGCGCCGACAATGAAGCCGCGCGGCTTGGCCGAGATGATCACCAGCCCGACGATGTTCTTGTCGCGCGCGCCGTCCTCGACGGCGGCAACGATGCGCCCAAGCTCCTCAAGCGGGCGGCGGCCGAGCGCGTTCTGGCTTTCACCCTCGCGGTCAAACTCGGCCCACGCGATGCCCCATTCGTCGACGGAAAAGCGCCAATCTTCAAGATCGGTGAGCGGATGGAATTTGGCCTTGAACATCTCGTGACCTGCCCTCTCACATCTGACCCACGTGCGCACCCGGCAGCGCAGGCCTACATTGGTCTCACGTCAAACGCCCAAACGTCATCGCGCGTCGCAACGGTTACGACGCCCTATTCCGCCGCAGCCTCAAAGCCCCGTCCGTGTCCGTTGCCGTTACCGTTTCCCGCGCCTGTGCCATTGGAGCCGCTGCGGCTGCTGCCGTTGCTGAACGGCGAACCGGAGCGATAGTTGGGCTTCAATGCGGCGGGATCGAAGTTGTCGACAGCAATCACGCGGGCGATCAACGCTTCGAGATCGCGCAACTGCTGACCTTCGCTTTCAGTCACCGCGCCTCTCTCGATCGCCTCACCGATCCAGTCGACGCCGTGATAGCGGTGGACGAGGCCGTCGCGCACCGCGCGATCCAGCTTCTTCTCCGCCTGCTCAGCGGCAATCGCCTTCTTCAGCGCAACTTCGAGCAGTCCGGTCGGATCATCGGGATCGTGCGACACATAGATGTAGCGCGTCAGCCGGTCGCGAACGTCCTGCGACCCCAACACAAGCTGCACGGCGCGCTGGCCCAGCTCATCCGGCGCCGGACGATAGCGTGCGCCGAGCGGAAACACCGCTGCGCGCATCGCCCAGCGCACCGACGCCACCGGGAAATTGTCGATGGCACCGCGCATCGCTTCCTGGAAACGATAAAGCCCGTTCATGGCAGCGAGATCGACGAACGTGCGATCAACCGAGAGCCTGCCGTCGTCCTCAAAGCGCTTCAGCACGCAGGCAAGGATGTAAAGTTCCGACAGCGCATCGGCGAGACGGCCCGAAATCTTCTGGCGCGTCTTCAGTCGGCCGCCGAGCGTCGTGATGGTGAGATCGGCCACGAACGCGAAGCTGCGGGATGCGCGGCCAAGGTGGCGATACCAGTTCGCGGTATCGAAGGATTTTTCCGGTGCCGGCACAAACATCGAACCGGTGATGCCGTGCAGGAACGCGCCCGCACCATTCGCGAATGTATAGGCCGCATGGCTTGAGAAGGCGCGGTCGAACTCTTCCAGCCCGCGCGCTTCGTTCTGATCCTGCGCCGCCTTGATCTCATCGACGAGATAGGGATGCGAACGCAACGCGCCCTGTGCAAACGTGATCAGCGTGCGCGTCAGGATATTGGCGCCTTCGACCGTGATGCCAATCGGAACCATCTGATAGGCCGATTGCAGATAGTTCGATGGGCCATCGCAGATCGCGCGGCCGCCGTGGATGTCGAACGCATCGTTGACCGAGCGGCGCATACGCTCCGTCGTCTGATATTTCATCAGCGCCGATAGCACCGATGGCCGTTCGCCGCGCGAAACCATCGCCGCCGTCACCGCGCGTGCAGCTTCGCTGGCGTAGGCGGTTTCGATCATGCGGGCGAGCGGCTCCTCAACGCCTTCCATGCGGGCGATCGGCAAACCGAACTGCCGGCGCAGGCGCGCATAGGCCGTGGTGAACCGCAGCATCGCCTTCGATCCCGCCGTCGCCACCGATGGCAGCGAAATTGCGCGGCCCGCCGACAAACACTCCATCAGCATGCGCCAGCCCTGCCCGGCCATCGCTTCGCCGCCGATGATCCAGTCCGCAGGAATGACAACGTTGCGGCCCCACGTCGGACCATTAGGGAATGCTGCACCCGATGGCAGATGGCGGCGGCCGATCTGCACGCCCGGATGATCTGCCGGGATCATCGCAACCGTGATGCCGGGCTCGGTGCCTTTGCCCAACAGGTTGTCCGGATCGAGCAGACGGAACGCAAGCCCGAGCAGCGTCGCCTTGGGCGCAAGTGTGATGTAGCGCTTGTCCCACGACAGGCGGATGGCGGGCTTGCCATCATCACCGCGGAACACGGTGCCGATATCGCGCATGGTCGCGGCATCGGAGCCCGACGTCGGGCCGGTCAGCGCGAAGCATGGAATGTCGTCACCCCGTGCCAGTCGCGGCAGGTAATGTTCTTTCTGTTCGTCGGTGCCGTATTTTTCGATCAGCTCACCGGGGCCGAGCGAGTTCGGAACCATAACGATGATGACGGCGTCAGGAGAACGCGATGCAATCTTGCCGATGATCAGCGACTGCGCCTGCGCGGAAAATCCAAGACCGCCGTGCGCCTTTGAAATCAGCATGCCCAGGAAGCCGTGGCGTTTGGCGAAATCCCAGATCTCTTCGGGAATGTCGCGCTGCTGATGGCGCGCTTTCCAGTTGTCGATCAGACCGCACAGCTCTTCGGTCGGCCCGTCGAGAAACGCCTGCTCCTCCGGCGTCAACATCACCGACGGCATGGCGCGCAGCTTGTTCCAGTGCGGCTCGCCGGAAAACAGCTCCGCGTCGAAGCCAACGGTGCCCGCTTCAAGCGCCTGTGTTTCGGTTTCGGATACCTTCGGCAGCGTGCCACGCACGCGCTCGAACAGCGGCCCGGTCACCCGCGCGCGGCGCAACGATGGAATTGCGAGCGCGGCAAAACTTGCAGCAGCAAACCAAAGCAGCGCGCCAAACAAACCCGCCGAACCATTGAAGGCGTCGGACTGCCAGAGCAGCGCTGCGATGGCGAGCGCAGCCGACCATGCCCACAGCGCAGGCTTGTACAGGCCAAGCACCAGAATGGCGCCGAGCAGCGCAACGCAAAACATAAGCCCGACCATAACCCCTTACGCCTCCATACGGATCTTGACGCCCTGTCTGCGGCGGCTCTGTTAAATTAGGGCCACGGCTGTTGCATTGGCGTTAAGCTCAATCCGGGCTTGCCGTCCGTCCTCAATCGAGGCGCCGATGGCTGAGCCAGAACCCTGATATCGCCCCCATATTACGGCACTCCGCCACCGCGTCTCAGCATGCGCGCCAACCTGTGGACAGCCTGTGGAAAACCCCGCGCATGACCTGTGGAGGGGTACGGCGCTCCTCAAACGCTCCAAGCGTCGAAAAAACAGTTCACCGTCTTCAACGCGCCAACGCTGCAAATGGATTGGCACCGGCCAACCGGGCGACGCATTGGCAGATGACCCGAAGCGGATTGCGGACGCACACTCTCTGGCAACAGCATTGGCGCATCGATCTCCACGCACAGTTGCAACATCAAAACCGTCACCGGCTGTTGATTTCACATGCGCGGTCTTGCCTCGTGGGACGGGATGGGTTCCGATGACTACAATGGGCCGCACGCTGCAAGGCGCGGTCGAATGTACCGCTGAACCGGCGGCGCTTATACGAAACCGAGGGCTACCCCCTCGGGTAGTCTTGTGACCTCTGCGAACCATTCGTGCTGCAGGTGCGAAGGGTAACGGATTTACATTGGGTCGCACCGTAAGGGCGGTTTCAAGCCTTGCCGCCGGGGCCTTCTCTGCCCTAACTTCCCCGCGTCGTACCATTCACTGCCAGCCCGGGCCTGATGCGCGCGTTCGCTATCGCGCCCTCGGAGGAATATTGATGACGATCTATCCTACTCTTGAAATCCCTGAGACCCTCGCCGCCGGCCCTGGCCCCGGCAACACCGATCCGCGCGTGCTTGAGCGCTTCGCCAAGACCGGCGTCGCCGACCACATGCAGAAGGACGTGGTGCGCGGCATGCTTGAGGCGAAGGAGATGCTTCGCGATCTCTGGGGCACCAAGAACGTTTATACTTATGGCGTTGCCGGCACCGGTTTCTCGGGCCTTGACTGCGTTCTTTCGCTGATCCTTCCGGGCGACACGGTCGTTGCATTCCCGAACGGCACGTTCTCGGGCATCGACAGCCTCACCATCCGCATGAAGGCTGCCACCGCTGAAGAACTGGCCGCCAACCCGCTGAACCCGAACGCCTCCAGCGTCACCATCGTTGAGACCCCGCACGGCAAGCCGGTCACCGGCGAGCTGGTTGACAAGGTTCTCGCCGAGAAGAAGCCGAAGTGGGCATTCATGGCGCACTGGGAAACCGGTTCTGGCCGCATCAACGACCTCAAGGGCTTCTCTGACGCTTGCGTCAAGAATGGCGTGATGGGCATCGTTGACGCCGTTTCGAGCCTTGGCGTTGCCGACTTCAACATCGACGACTATCCGGGTGTTGTCGCCTGGGCTTCGTGTCCGCAGAAGGGCGTGCTGGCTCTGCCGCTCACCTATGCGCCTGTCAGCTTCACCGACAAGGCCATCGAGCAGGTCAAGGCTCGCGGCTGCCCGTCGTACGTCCACCACCCGATCCTGAATGCCCGCCACTGGGGCATCATCGACGGCAAGGACGTGCCGAACGCTGCCTACCATCAGACGCATTCTTGCTACGCCGTTGCCTCGTTCCACGAAGCGCTGCGCATCATCCTCAGCCATGGCCGCGCCAACAAGGCTGCTGATTATGCCTACCACGAGAAGGCTCTGCGCCAGGCCGTCGAGGCTCTGGGTTGCGAAGTCACCTCGGACATGACGAGCCTCGTCGTTCTCAACCTGCCGGGCGATCTGGCCGGTAAGGAGAAGGACCTCGTTGCTGGCGCCCGCGCCAAGGGCTTCGGCATCTGGCCGACCCTGTCCGAGCCGGTACAGGTCCGCATCGGCATCCTGAACCAGCTCTCGCAGCAGCAGATCGAAGAAATCGTCAGCCGCTTTGCTGACGCCATGATCGAGATGGGCGCGAAGGTCGACAAGGCTGCCGTGCTCGGCGGTCTGAAGTCCTACTACGCAAAGGCTGCTTAATCGAAAGCAGCTCAGACAGCCTCCAGGCCGTCTGTTGCGTCAAATAAAAAGCCCGGGTTGCTTCGGCAGCCCGGGTTTTTTCATGCTTTCACTGCCTCGTGACACGATACTTGTGGATGAAGTCGTCACGCGTCCGCTGCAAACGGCCATTGCGCCGCAGCAATTATTGTCGTGCATCAGGCAGCCGCCACAGCCCCATTGGGGTAGGTGCCGCACGCCCTGCTCTGGTCAACTCCGGCGTCAGAAAGCCCCTGGACCACGCCTAGAGTGCTTCCGGAAAAGTGGGAACCGGTTTTCCGATAAGAAGCACGACAAAACAAACGGCTAGAGTCTTTCCGCGATTCAACGAAACGCCTGAAAGGCTCTAAAGCTGGCGCATCAGCGCCGTTCGATCGTTCAGCGCCTCGGCGATGATGTCGTGATACCAGGCCAGGCTTTCGTCGTAATTGCGCCGCCGCAGTTGCGCGCTCTCGCCCGGCAGCGAAACAAACGCATCCCGCGCTTGCAGATACGGCCTGCCGTCCCGCTGGCCGGGCTCGTAGTCAGCGCCGATCTTGATCGTGTCAGCTTCGGCAATCAGCGACCAGCAGGTGTTGCGATACCGGGCCAGAACTGCACGGTCGCCATTGATCGCCGCCAGAATATCGCCCGCCACGACACGGCCGTGGCTGTTGGCCGAATAGGCCGACTTCGGCATGTCGTTGGCAATCGTCGCATCGCCGATGACGTAAATGCCCTCCGCCTGCGCCGACATGAAATTCTGCGGTTGGATCGGACACCAGCCTGAAGCATCCGCACACCCCGCATCAATCGCAACCTGCCCCGCGGTTTGCGGAGGAATGACATTCACCACCGCGCCGCGCACCTTCAGGCCCGATGCCGTTTCAACCGTCATCTCCTTCGGGTCAACGCGCACGACGTTGTTGTCATCAATCTCGTTGGTGAGGTTGAGATCGATGATCCCGTCGTAATACTTGCGGAACGCCTCTTCGAACGCGGCCTGCTTGGAAAAGTACGGCTTGGCATCGAACAGCAACAGCTTCGAGCGCGGCTTATGCGTCTTCAGATAATGCGCGATCATGCACGCGCGCTCATAAGGCCCCGGCGGACAGCGATAAGGATTTTTTGGCACCGTCATCACCACGACGCCGCCATCGTCCATCGCTTCGAGTTGCGCCATTAGCAGTTGCGTTTGCGGCCCGGCCGTCCACGCGTGCGGCATCACCGCATCCGCGACCTCGGCGGAGTAGCCTTCGATTGCGTCGTAGCGATACGAGATGCCGGGCGACAGCACGAGATAATCGTATGCGATGGCGCTGCCATCACCGACGCGCACGCGCTTTTGCGCCCGATCGATCGCATCGGCCTGTCCGGTAACGACATCGATGCCAATCTTGCGCAGCCCGTCGTAACCGTGTTGTAGCGACTGGAACGTACGAAAGCCGCCGAAGACATGATTTGAATTGAAGCACGACGTGTAGATGGCGCGCTTCTCTATCACGGTGACGTTTGTATCGGGCGCCTGCCGCTTGACGATATGGGCCACCGTGCCGCCGCCTGCTCCGCCGCCGACCACCACGATCCGTGGCTTGGCGCGCACAACGGCGGGGGCGGCCAGCACCTCCGCTGCCTGGCTGCCAAACGCGGCGCCAGCAATCACTTGCCCGAATTGCCTGCGATTTATCATCTGGTGGCGCCTTGTTCCCGGCCGTGCGTAGCCATATCGTAGGCTTAGAGTGCTTCCGGAAAAGTGGGAACCGGTTTTCCGGCAAGAAGCACGGCCAAACAAACGGCTGGAGCCTTTCCGCGATTCAACGAACCGCTGAAAGGCTCAGCGCGCGCGCATCGGCAACTGACCTGTTGTAGGAGCGAGCGCTGCACGGCACTGGAGCCGACATGCTGGATCGACGGACATTTCTGCTTTCAGCCAGCGCAGCGGCCGCCACTGTTGCCCTTGTCGAAAGCGCGACGGCGCAAAACACGCAGCCGCTGGCGGCGGAGTATTCCGCTGAGTTCAAGTCCGAGCTTGCCAAGGTGCTGCAGCAGGCAACACCGCTAGAAAGCGGCATTGTGCTCGATCTGCCCGAGAGCGTCGATAACGGCGAATACGTGCCGATCACGATTGACGTTGCAAGCCCGATGACCCCGGATGATCACGTCAAATCCGTGTATCTGCTGTCGACCGCAAATCCGCGCGCTCAGGTCGCGACGTTCCATTTCACGCCGCTATCTGGAAAGGCGCGCGTCACCAGCCGCATGCGGCTGGCGCAGACACAGGATGTCGTCGTTGTGGCAATGCTGAGCGGAGATCGCGTGCTGCTTACGCAGCGTCTCGTCGATGTCGGCGTTGGCGGCTGCGGTATCTGATCGGGAGGCAAGGATGCGAAAGCCACCGCGTATAAAGCTTCCCTCGCCAATTCATGCCGGCGCTATCATCGAGATCCGCACACTGGCAACGCACGTGATGGAAACCGGCAACCGCAAGGATGGCGCCGGCAACATCATCCCGCGCAATATCATTCATACCTTCACGGCCAGCTTCAACGACAGCGAAGTATTCTCTGCCGATCTCAATTCAGGGATTTCGCCTAACCCCTACATCGCGTTTTTTATGAAGGTGCCGGGATCGGGCACGCTTACGCTGTCATGGCAGGACGACAGCGGCACCACGACGGTTGAGAAGATTGCGATCAACGTCACCTGAACACGCAGCGCAGCTATGTGCGTGGTTTCGGCGGCGCTATCTGTTTCGGGGCCGCAGCATCCGAGCGTGGCGGAAAAAATCTCTCCAATCCCAGCCGCGCAGTCAAAGCGCGTGATCTTTCAGCCAACGACTTCATGCTAGCGCGCAGAAACTGCTTCAGCCCGTCATATGACGCGCGCAACGTCGGCATCCATCGCTGCCAACCGGCCCGCAGCGACCGCATCGTCCGCCACTTGATCACGCGGCCCACGCGCCAGACCCAGGACGCGCGCAACCAGGCGAACACACGGCCCTTCCACGGAATGAATTTGTTGTACGCATAGGCGAACCAGCCGATCTGCATCAGTGCCGGCTGCGTCAGCTCGAATATGCGCGCGATCAGCGCCGTCGAAATGATCTTGGCTAAAAAGATCACGATCAGCGCGACGATGAAATGGCCGGTGGCGAACATATAGACGCCGATCAGCTTGGCCGGGATCAGCACCACGCTCGGCACGGTGAACACCAGCAAAGCGCCATAGGGCGGCAACGCGGCGATGGAGCGCTCCAGGTGCGCCCACAGCGGAAAACGCGCGAGCCTTGCCAGCGCGGCGCTGAGCGGACGCCAGCCCCACTCCTCGAACACGACGATCAGCGCTGCGAGAACATTAAGCGCAAACAGCAGCGGCGGTCGCAGCAGCAGCCATACCTGCCTGATGCCGGCAACAAGCAAACGGACCACGCCAGTTAGTCCGCGCACCAATCGACGGAGCGTCTCTGTCAGTAATCTGTTAACCGAAAAACTCATGGGACTGATTTCCGTCAGGCCGCCCACCGACCGAGAACGACCATAGCCGCAGAGCCTAAGCGGACGGATAACAGCGCCATTGCCCGAATGGTCTTTTCTCGCCGCCAGCGACAATCCCGGTGTTCAACGGCCCCGTTTTCCTCTCATGCGCGAACGCAGCCAAAGCATTTCCACCGGCGCATAGCTCAATTGCATAGCATCTCGGCGGAAAGCATTGACGGACGCCTGACAGTTCTATACTCTTATGGTCAACAATAAAGACAACAACGCTACGACCACAAGGAACGCCCCAATGAGACTAGCAACTTTCGCAACGTTCGCCGCAGTCATCATCGGCTTGAGCGGTGCAGCACTGGCAGCAGAGCACGAGATTAAGGTCAAGAACGCAGACGGCAAGGGCAAGTTCATGGTGTTCGAGCCTGACTTCCTGCGCGTCGAGCCCGGCGACACAGTGAAGTTCGTCGTCGTCGACAAAAATCATAACGCCGAAGCCATTCCTCAGGTTTGGCCGGAAGGCGTCGAACAGCTCAAGGGCGAGTTCAATCAGGACGCTGAGTTCGTGGCTGAGAAGCCCGGTTACTACGGCATCAAGTGCCTTCCCCATTACGGCATGGGCATGACGGCGCTGATCGTAGCAGGCGAGCCGACCAATCAGGCTCAGCTCGATGCCTACAAGCCCGCAGGTGGCGCCAAGAAGCGTTGGGACGCGATCCTGGAAAACCTGAAGAAATAATTTCGGGCGGCTACCCGCTTCCCCCGAACGGTGCTGGCGACGATCCCTGGATGGCACCCGTGTCGTTGCCGCGCCCGTGCCGGCCGCTCCCCAGGCGGCCGGCATCTCTTTTTCCGGTCAGCGCTGCTTGAGTATGTCTCAGCGGCGCTGCCCGGAATTTTTTTAGCGTTTCATCAATCGAATATCTTCGCTGGTCAGGGCTCCGGCGCGCTCGGCATCTTCCAATGCGTGGGCCAGTTCCTCGCGGGCCTTTTCCGCCTCGCGCTGATGCGCCCACAATTCCGCGTAAAGGCCACCGCTGGAAATCAGCTCCGTATGGGTGCCCTGCTCCATCACGCGGCCTTTTTCCATCACCAGAATGCGATCCGCGTTGATGATCGTCGACAGCCGGTGCGCGATTACCAGCGACGTACGCTCGCGCGATACTTCATCCAGCGCTGCCTGAATGTCGCGCTCGGTATGGCTGTCGAGCGCGCTGGTCGCTTCATCCAGGATGAGAATCGGCGGCCCCTTGAGTATCGTCCGCGCAATAGCCACGCGCTGCTTTTCGCCGCCCGACAGCTTCAGGCCACGCTCGCCAACCTTCGTTTCATAGCCCTCCGGCAGAGAACGGATGAACGAATCGATCTGCGCCAGTTGCGCTGCCCGGTAGATCTCCTCATCCGGTGCATCGGGCCGGCCATATTTGATGTTGTAAAAGATGGTGTCATTGAACAGCACACTGTCCTGCGGCACCACGCCGATCGCTGCACGCAGGCTTTTCTGCGTCACGTCGCGAATGTTCTGACCGTCAATTGTGATCGCGCCGGACGTCACATCATAAAAGCGGAACATCAGACGCGCGAGCGTGGACTTGCCGGCGCCCGATGGCCCGACGATGGCCACCATCTTGCCAGCCGGCACCGTGAACGTGATGTCGTGCAGCACCTGCCGCTTGCCGGCGTCGTAAAAGAAATCTACGTGGTTGAAGCGAATCTCACCCCGACTGACAACAAGCGGCTTTGCTCCGGGGCGATCCTCGATTTCCGGCGCTTCGCCCAGCAGCGAGAACATCTGCTCCAGATCGACCAGGCCCTGCTTGATCTCGCGATAGACCATGCCGAGAAAATTGAGCGGCATATAAAGTTGGATCAACATCGCGTTGATCATCACAAACTCGCCGATGGTGTGCGTTCCCATCACCACGCCGCGTCCTGCCATCAGCATGCAGGCCGTCATACCCAGCGTGAAGATCAGCGTCTGGCCGGTATTGAGAATGGCGAGCCAGCGGAATGTCTTGATCGCGGCGCGCTCATAGCGCGCCATTGAATCGTCAAAGCGGCGCGCCTCCAGTTCCTCGTTGCCGAAGTGTTTGACGGTTTCAAAGTTGAGAAGGCTATCGACCGCCTTGGTGTTAGCTTCGGTGTCGCTGTCATTCATCTCACGGCGAACAGCAATACGCCGCTCGCTGGCCGCGAAGGTGAACCACATGTACGCGCCGACGGTCACGTACATGATCGCGACATAACGCCAGTCGAAGTAGTAGAGCAGCATGCCCGAGACGAGCAGCAGCTCCACCACCGTCGGCACTACGTTGAGGATGCCCATGCGGATGATGAGCTCGACACCGCGCGTCGCCCGTTCGATCACGCGCGAGAGGCCGCCTGTGCGCCGCTCCAGATGGAACCGCAACGACAACCTGTGCAGGTGCGCGAAGGTGCGGTTGTTGAGCGCGCGCACCGCGTTCTGCCCCACCTCGGTGAAGATAAGGTCGCGCACCTGATTGAGCGCCATCATCAGCACACGGCCGGTGCCGTAGGCCAGGATCAGCATCGCGATGCCAACGGCGACACTGTACATCCCGGAGCTGCCCGTGCCCGCCGCCTCGGCGAGCCGATCGGTGGCGTCCTTGTAGAATACCGGCACCGAAACGGTGACGATCTTGGCCAGCAGCAGAACCCCAAACGCCACCACCACACGCACACGTAAATCGCGTCGATCGGCGGGCCAGACCAAGGGCAGCAACCCACGTAGCGCATCCCAGTGGCTGGGGCGCCGGGTGAGATAGTCCTGGCCGTTGCGGGTATCGCTGGAGGCGGCGCCGGGCGCCGATGGAGATGACATTAGGGCTTATGAACCTTGATGTAGAAACGGCGCGAAAGGCGCGCGCATGCCGCCGCAACGGCGAGCCCGCCAGTCATCGGCGCAACTCGGGGGTGCGGGTGATTGCGCTAGCATAGCCGGTTTTTAGCCGGTGTCCGAGTGAGCGCGCGAATTGCGACCAGATGCGACGGGACGCAGCCCGCGGCCAACTACAGCATGCGCTGACGCACCTGATCGCGGCGCGCCAGTTCACGCCCCGACGAGAGGCGATTCCGGATCAGCCGCGATGGTTGCGACGGATCACGCGGGTGCTTTTATGCTTCGCCCCAACCTTGCGGTACTGGCGACGCTCAACCTTCACCACACGCGGCCCGACATAAGTTGCGCCCGCAGCCAGCCGCTGTTTGCGCGGCGTAGCTTTGGCACAAAGGCAGGCGCACTGGCGCACTCGGTAACCGCGCTTGAGCGCAGGCGCAGTACGAACAACCGATGACGCCTGCGCCAAACGGTGCTGGCGCTGGCGGTACGCATGCTTTGCGGGTTTGCCATGGTGCGAGCGCGCGATCTTCCGCCCTGACGAGCGAACCGCATAGGCCTTTTTACCGGCACTGCCGGTGGCATGGACGGGCACGCGCTTGCGCGACTTCTTCTTGGCGACAGGCGGGCTCACCTCTGCCGTCAGCACTTCCTTACGTGCCTTGGGCACGCCGGTCGCGGTTGAAGGCACGGCCGGCTTGCGTTCCGGAGCTTGCTGAGCCGCCGGCTTGGGCTTGCGCTCAGGCGCGGATGCCGTCTTGCGTTCAGGCTTCCCAGGCTTTGGCGCTGTAGCTGCTGGCTTCTGCGCAGGCGCGTCGACCTGCTTCGACGCCGTTGCACGCGCGGCTGGCTTCTTCTCAGGAGAGACCGGCGTTTTCTTTTCCGGCACCGTCACATCCGGGGATTTCGCCGATGTCTGCGCCTTCGCACCGTTTGATGCCGCCACATCCTTGGACGCGGGGCGAGCATTGTTGGAAGCACCTGACGCGTCTTCAGAGGCGCGGGACTCATCTTTAGAGGCGCGGGACGCGACATCCCCACCCTTCGAGTTGGCCGCAACCTTTGGCGCAGTCGCGATCGAGGAGTGCTCCATCACGACCGTCTCACCGGCGGGCACACCGGAGCGGGCCAGCTCCGACGCAGGCGGTACCGGCGAAAGATCCACGCCGCCCTTCGATGTCGTCGGCAACGGCGATGGCACCGGCGCTGTGTATGACCTGATCGTCTCGTCGGCTATCGAAGCGCCGTCGTTCTGCGCCGCTGGTGGAACCACCGCGGGTGCATCGCCGGACTTCGCCCGACCAGCCGCCGCAGCCGCTGGCACTTTCGCCTCGGCCAGAGCAACTTGCTGTTCGCGATCAGCCTTCGCGCGCGCCGCCGCGATCCGGCGCTCAGCTTCGGCCTCGATCTCTGCCTGCCGCTTGGCTTCCGCCTCGGCTTCGGCCACCGCAGCGCGTTCAGCCGCTTCTTCAGCCGCGCGCCGGGATTTGGCTTCAGCTTCTACAGCGGCCTTGCGGCGCGTTTCCGCTTCGGCTGCAAGCCGCTGCTCTTCAGCCTGCCGTTTGGCTTCCGCCTCTTTCCGGGCGCGCTCGGCCGCTTCAGCCGCAAGACGCTGCTGCTCCTCGGCCAGACGCTTTGCTTCGGCTTCCTGCGCGGCCTTGGCCTTCGCGGCAACATCGGCCAGGCGCTGCGCTTCGGATGCGCGCGCCTGCTCGGCAGCCTTGGCAATCCGCCGTGCTTCCTCTTCGCGCTTGACGCGCGCCTCTTCCGCAGCCGCAGCGGACAGCAAACGGCGCGCCTCCGCCTCTGTGCGTGCAATCTCAGCGGCGCGTTCGGCCTCGGCCTGCTCCGCCCGACGCTGCTCCTCCGCCGCACGCACGGCCTGAGCTTTCGTTTCAATCTCCGCCAGACGGCGCGCTTCCGATGCCTTCGCCAGATTGGTGGCGCGGGCAATGCGCTGTGCTTCCTGCTGACGCTTCGCGGTGGCATCTGCCTCAGCGGCCAGACGCTGCTTTGCCTCTTCCGCCGCCAGCTGCGCTTTTTCAGCCGCTGCACGCTGGGCTTCGGCGGCCGCATCCGCTGCGAGGCGTTGCGCCTCCGCTTCACGCGCAATCTTGTTCTTCGCCGTTACATCCGCCAGACGCCTTGCCTCGGATTCCCTGGCAAGGCTCGTCTGCTCCGTCAGCGCAACGGTTGCCGCTTCGCGCTTGGCCTTGCGCTCAGCCTCAGCGCGCCGCTTGCTGGCGCGATCGGCCACCAGTTCCTTCGGCATAGCGATAGCAGCGGGAGAACCGGCAGGTGCGGGAGCACCGCCGGCCGTATCGGCGCGGCTGACCTTAACCGGCGGTGCCTTCTGCTCCTCCGGCTGCGCAAATTCGCTCGGCTCGCCCGGCAGCAGTTCGCGCAGCGGCTTGACGATCTCGTTGCGATAACTGCGGTTGGCACGCGCCAGCCAGTCGCGCACCGATTCCACAAAGCCGCCCCAGCCATGCGGCTCAGGGCTCTCGCCGCCCGCAGACGCGTTTGCGTTCTCGGGGGCGCCGGTTGCAGCGGCTATGATCGTGCCGGTTGAAATGCCATTGCGTTCAAAGGTGGCGGCCCAGTTCTCGCCGCTGCGCAACTGGGCAACAACAACGCCGTCATAGGTTTTGGCCGAACGGGCCAGCCAGTCCCAGACCGGAGCCAGCGCAGTATCGATCGTGGTCTCGGGCGTGCTCGCGTCGCCGCCCTTGGGATTGGCATCAGAAGCCACAGTCTCAGCGGCAGCAGGCGCAGCAACAGCGTTTTTCTTTTGATCCGGGGCCAGAAGATCGGAAAACTCTTCCGAGGCAGCCTTGGCCAGATCCTCGGCCTGCTGACGGACACCGCTCGGCGTCGCTGGCTGGCGCTCTTCGGCCCAAGCCTCGACCGGGGCCAAAACCGGGGCAATGACGGAGTTGGCCATACCAAAGACGGCCAACGCGAAAACGATACGCTTACTCGACATGGAACGCCCGCACCCTACCCGCATAACCCCAGCGGGACCGCTATTTGTGGCGGTTCTCTGACGGCCGCCAAGTTTATCCAAATCATTAAGCACATGACGGGCGGTGAGCCAAACCGTCATCAAAAAATCGGATAATGGGTTGATGCTGTGCAACAGGTCGGCACTGCGAAAACGGCCCGACAATCACCATATGGGTCTATGTCGCCGGATCATCCGGCCCCAAAACGGACCTTTGAATGAGCACGAAGAATATCAACGGAAACAACGATTTCGCCGCAACCCCACGCAACGTCTGCGTCTATTGCGGCTCCGGCCCTGGCATCAACCCCGCCTATGTCGAAGCAGCACGCACGCTGGGTGCTGCCCTCGCCGCCAACGGCATCGGCCTTGTTTACGGCGGCGGCAGCCTTGGCCTGATGGGCGAAGTTGCTGCGACCACACTGAAGCATGGCGGCCGCGTCACCGGCATCATCCCCGGCTTCCTGATCGAACGCGAAGCCATGATGGACGACGTCGACGAGCTGATCGTCACCGACAACATGCATCAGCGCAAACAGCTCATGTTCGATCACTCGGATGCGTTCGTCGCCCTGCCCGGTGGCATCGGCACGCTTGAAGAACTGGTGGAGCAGCTGACGTGGGCGCAGCTCGGCCAGCACAAGAAGCCGATCATCGTCGCCAACATTGCGGGCTTCTGGACGCCATTCCTCAACCTGCTGTCGCACATGAAGTCCGACGCCTTCATCCGGGCCGGTCTCGACGTGCGCTTTACGGTTGTCGGCGAGGCCAGCCAGATCGTGCCAGCAGTGCTCGGCGCATGGGCGCCGCAGCGTGAAGCCACCGACGAAGCGATCCTCGCCAAGTTCTAGACGCGGATTGCAGACGGTCGGTTCGAAGGCCAGCCGCGCGGCACCTGTTACTGCAGCAGTTCGTAATGCACCGGATTGCCAGGGCACGATGCGAACCCACACTCAAGCAACACGCTGGCCGCATTGAGCGCGGTCAGCGCCATGACAAGCGCAACCGCGCCCATCTCGAACTGGCCGCGCCGAGGCGTTGCATCGGCTGCATCGGATCGCGAGAACTGGCCGCCGAAACACAGCATCACGGCGGCCGCAAAGATTCCCGCAACGAAAACGATGAATGCCCACGTGTAAAAATGATAGCCCATGAAGGCCGAGCCGAAGCCGGCATCGCCCGGCATGATGTGCAGCAGGATCTGCCGCGCGGCTACCGAAGCGCCCAGCAGCGCTGCAAACAGCACCAGCGCGTAATGCAGCGGCTTAGGCCCGAAACGGATGGTCAGGATGGGCCCCACGGCCATCGCCACGAACGCCACCCGCTGCAACAGACATAGCGGGCACGGCAGCTCATCGTAGGCAAGCTGCCAGTAAAACGCGACCAGCAGCACCGCCGAAATCGCATAAAGCGCCAACGCGTTCAGCCTCACAGCCTGTTGCGCACTGATGTCCATCGATCGGTCGTCTCCTGGAGTGCTTCCGGAAAAGTGGGTACCGGCTTTCCGATAAGAAGCACGGGTTGAGAGAGTGATTCCGGAAAAGTGGCGCCCGGTTTTCCGAAACGCTGAAAGGCTCTAGAACGAAAGCGGCAACTCGGTTGTGGCATGGCGCATGAACAGCGCCGTCGCGAAGATCAGCCCGGCGAAGAACACATACAGCGCCGTTGTTGGCTGATGCCGCCAGGCAAGCCACATCGCGAGACCGAAATTCAGGAACGCGATAAAAAATTCCACAGGTCGCTCTCCTGCTACAGTGATTGCCAGTTAGCGCCGCAGCGGCCGGAAACCGGCAACCGGGGCAATGCGTTTCCCCAGTTGGCTCACCAAATGCCGTCGCGGCACGATCACGTTTCAACCCAACACCCGAATCGGCGCCGGATTCTGACAACCAACGATGACCATCGACATAGAACATAGCGCGAGTCGTGCGGCGGACCGCAGTGCAACCGCCACGAACATTGCGCAGGCGGCGGCACTGTTGCTCGCCTTCGGTGCGTTGGTCGCGCTAGTGTTGTGGCCCTATCTCGGCATCGGCGCGCCGGTCGTCGGTGCGCTCGCCGCAGCCGGCATCGCTATGGCAGCTTTCTATGTGCCGCCGGAACTCATGATGCGCCTTTACGGAGCGCAGCCGTATCAGGCCGGCGATCTTGCCCAGCTGGATCGCATCGCTGCCGAGCTAGCCCGGCGCGGAGGTCTGCCGCAGGCGCCGCGGCTGTACATGGTGCCCAGCCTGCAGCTCAGCATCTTCTCGATGGGGCGCCCCGCCCACAGCGCAACCGCCTTCAGCGAAGGGCTGCTGCGCCAACTGACCTTGCGCGAGATCACCGCCATGCTCGCCCGGGAAGTTGCGCATACCCGTCGCGGCGATCCGGTGCTGTTCGGCATCGCCGATAACATCTCGCGCGTTGCTCAGGCGTTCTATTATGCCGGACTGGTATTGGCGGGCCTCAACCTGTTTCGCGCCATCAGCGGCGAGGAACCTGTGCCGTGGACGACGGTGCTGGTGCTGGTCGCCAGTCCGGTGCTGATGACGCTGGTGCAGCTTGCGCTGTCGCGCAGCCGCGAGTTTGCCATTGACCGCGCCGCGACGCTCCTGACCGGCGATCCGATGGGGCTGGCCTCAGCCATCGCGCGCTTTGACATTTTAGCCGGCTCACCGCTCGATGACCTGCTGCCGCCGGTTCCGGCACGCAAAGTGCCGCTGCCGTCCATGCTGCGTCTGCCGCCACCGACCGCGCAGCGCATCGCGTTGGTCAGCTCGTTCCAGCCGCCGCCGATACCGCCGCTCGACACCGCTGAAACGCCACGTATTTCTCTGGTCGGGGCCGGGCCGATAAAATTGCGGCCGCGCTACCGCTTTCCCGGCGTATGGTTCTGATGAACGACAAGAATTCAGGCCCCATGACAGCCCCAAACCTGCAACAGAAGCCATTGAGGCGCTTGGCCACGCTTGCCTCACCCGCCGATTTACGCTTATCAGCCGGGCATGGCTGAGATGATGACAAACCGGGCGCGCCAGCGCATCGAGACAGATACCGAAGCCGCTGCGCTGATCGAGAGCATGCGTTCCGGCCAGCGGCGCGCCACTGCACTGGTCATCACGGAGCTGGAACGGCTGTCCGCCGCCTCTCCACTGCTGCTGCGCGCGATGCAGCCGCACCTCGGCCACGCTCTCGTCGTCGGCTTCACCGGCCCGCCCGGCGCCGGCAAGTCGACGCTGGTCAACGCGGTGATCGCTGAGCTGCGCAAGGCCGGCAAGACCGTTGGCGTCATCGCCGTCGATCCATCCAGCCCCGTTTCCGGCGGCGCCATCCTCGGCGACCGCATTCGCATGACTGCCGCGCTGGACGATGACGGCGTGTTCGTGCGCTCGCTCGCCAGCCGCGGCTATCTCGGCGGTCTGTCGCCCGCGGCTGTTCGCATCATCGATGCGTTCGACGCAGCCGGCCGCGATGTCATCCTGCTCGAGACCGTAGGCACCGGCCAGAACGAGATCGACGTCGCTGAAGTGGCTGACGTGCGCATCGTCATTTCCGCACCGGGCCTTGGTGATGACATTCAGGCGATGAAATCGGGCCTGCTGGAAATCGCCGACATCATGGTCGTCAACAAGGGCGACCGGCCGGGCGCTGAAGAAACCATGCAGCAGTTGCTGGGCGCGCTTTCCATCCGCGCCTTGCGCAACACCAAAATTCCAGTGCTGAAAACCACAGCCACCAGCGGTGAAGGTGTCGCCGAACTGGTCGAAGCGATGAGCGCCGATGGTGCGGGCCAGAACGCCAGCGAGCCGCTGGCGCGGCGGCGGCGGCGTGCGCGCTATCTCATTGCCCGCGCGGCGGCCGATCTTGTCGCCGCACGCATTCGTGCAGGCGGCGCTGCCAAACTGGATACGTTCGCCGATCAGGTTTTGGGCGGATCGATCCCACCGGAAGAAGCAGCGCGTCAGCTACTCAAGGCGCTATAAAATTCACCGCTACCCTCACAAGCGGTTGCAAAAAGGGCGCCCATCACAGGCGCCCTTTCCGTTTTCACTGCAGCGGTGGCAGTGCCGGTGATCAATTGTCCACCTGGTCTTCTTCAAGCTCCACGATCCCTTGCGGCGTGCCCACAATCACACCTTCGGACTGATAGCCGACACCGTTCTCACGCGCGGTTGGAACGCGCGCCATTGGGTTGTCGCTCGCCGCCGGATCGGTCGGCGTTCCGGTCTGCGGAGCAGGGAACGTGTTGGCCGTCGAGTTCGGATCAGGGAATCCATCCTGTGCCAAAGCTGCGCCACTGGCGGCAGCCGCCGCAAGCATTGCGAACACAGACGTCGCGATAACGGATGATATGTTCAGGCGTCTTTGCATTGCAGACTTCCTCTTTCAACGATGCATATCGCCCCTCGCTCAACCGTCACTGCTCAACTGCAACCGACGCCCTACGATTGAGCACGCCAAGTCTGTCGCCCCGACTTGACACGACCAAGCGCAATCAGCACCGTTGGTTTGTGCGGTGTAAAACTGCAGCGTGTTTTTGATCGGCGGCTCGAAACGTTTTCGCCGCGACATCAGGGGGAGCATAAGCGCCGGCATGGCGAAGAATGGCGCATCCGCAAGGCGCGGGCTTTTCGGCGGACAGCCGCAAGGGTTATCGACGCTGTTTTTCACCGAACTGTGGGAACGATTTTCATATTATGGAATGCGCGCGCTGCTGACGCTGTTCATCGTCGCGCCCATCGCTGCCGGCGGTCTGGGGCTCTCAACTGTCGAAGCCGCGCGCATTTATGGCAATTACACCATGGCCGTTTATCTGTTGGCCATTCCTGGCGGTTTCATCGCCGACCGATATCTCGGCGCGCACCGCTCCGTGCTTATCGGCGGCAGCACCATCGCCCTGGGTCATTTCGCGCTGGCTGTACCAACGCTGTGGGGCTTCTATCTCGGGCTCTGTCTCGTTGCCCTGGGCACCGGCCTCTTCAAGCCCAACATCAGCGCGCTCGTCGGCCGCCTTTATGCGCCGGGCGATGATCGGCGCGATGCCGGCTTTTCCATTTTCTACATGGGTATCAACATCGGCGGCTTGCTGGCGCCGCTGGTCACCGGATTTCTGGCGCAGAGCGCGTGGCTCAAGCAATGGCTCGCCGCGAACGGCTTCGATCCCGCCAGCAGCTGGCACTGGGGCTTCGCCGCTGCGGGCATCGGCATGACCATCGGCCTCATGCTTTACGTGCGGCGCATATCAACGCTGGATCATAGTCTCACAGCTGCGCCATCTATGTCGCGCGAAACATCATCGCCATATATATCGCCTCACGATCATTCATCGCTGCGGCCTGCGTTGCTGGTCGCAGGCGGCACGCTCGCCATTCTTGTGCTGACGCTGCTGTCTGACCGGCCCGAGCTGCAATGGTTGCGCGGCCTGTTCCTGTTACTGCCCGCAGGCGCCTGCATCTTCTTCGCGATGCGCGGCACATTGGCGGCAAAACATCTGGCGGCAATGTTCGTGCTGTTCATTGCCTCCATGATCTTCTGGGGTATTTTCGAGCAGGCCGGCATCACCATCGCACTGTTCGCCCAGGAGCTGACCCGCAACGAAGTGCTGGGCTGGAGCTTCCCTGCTGCCTGGTATCAGTCGCTCAATCCGCTGTTCGTCATTCTGCTGGCGCCACTGTTTGCAACGTTGTGGCTGCGCCTCGGTTCGCGCCAGCCATCCAGCCCCGTCAAATTCGTGCTGGGGCTCTCGTTTCTTGCCGCATCGTTTCTGCTGATGGTGCCCGCCGCCATGCTCACCGCCGAGGGCCGCATCAGTCCGCTGTGGCTTGTCGGGCTGTTCTTCCTGCAAACCACGGGCGAACTTCTGCTCAGCCCGGTCGGCCTTTCCACCATGACCAGGCTTGCGCCGCCGCAACTCGTCGGACTGGTGCTGGGCGTATGGTTCCTGTCGATGGCTTGGGGTAACAAGATCGCCGGCATCCTCGGCGCGGGCTATGACTCCGCCGATCCATCCGCGCTTGCGGGCTTCTTCCTGCAACAGGCACTGATGGTCGGCGTCGCAATCGCGCTGCTGATTGCGCTGGTGCCATGGCTGAAATCGCTGATGCGCGACTTGCGCTAGCCGCCGTCGAAGCGAAGCATCGCATCACGATTTGCGGCAACGTCACGCGTGCTCTAAACCGCGCGCCCTACAGCCTGCTCGACTACGCGCGCGGCGTCCTTCATCAGCTTGTAGTTGATGGCGTCCAGCAGCGCTTCAAAGCTGGCGTCGATGATGTTGGGCGAAACGCCTACGGTAAACCAGCGCTCGCCCGTCACCGTATCGAGGCTTTCAACCAGCACCCGCGTCACAGCCTCGGTGCCGCCGGTCAGGATGCGCACCTTGTAATCAACCAGCTCGACGTTCTCGATGTGCTTCTGGAAGCGTCCGAGATCCTTGCGCAGCGCGCGATCCAGCGCATTCACCGGGCCGTTGCCTTCACCCACCGACCAGATCGGCTCGTCCGCACCGTCGATGGAAACCTTCACGATCGCTTCCGCCACCGTTACCAGATCGCCCTGTGCGTTGTGGCGGCGCTCCACCATCACGCGAAAACTGTCGACGGAGAAATAACGCGGCACCTCGCCCAGCATGCGACGCGCCAGCAGTTCGAATGACGCTTCGGCGGCTTCATAGGAATAGCCCGCCGCTTCGCGCGATTTTACTTCGTCCAGCACGCGCACCAGCACGGCTTCATCGCGATCGACCGGAATGCCCAGCTTCTCCATCGCCGCCAGAATGCTGGATTTCCCGCCCTGCTTCGAAACCAGCAGACGGCGGCGATTGCCGACGCTTTCCGGCGCAACATGCTCATACGTCTGCGGATCCTTCAGGATCGCTGAAGCATGAATGCCGGCCTTGGTTGCGAACGCGCTTTCGCCGACATACGGCGCATGGCGATCGGGATTGCGGTTCAGGATCTCATCCAGAATGCGGCTGGCGTGCGTGAGCTGACGCAAGCGCGCGGGCGTAACACCGGTTTCAAAGCGATCCGCAAACTCGCTCTTCAGCAGCAGCGTCGGGATAATGGAGGTGAGGTTGGCGTTGCCGCAGCGCTCACCGATGCCGTTCAGTGTGCCTTGAATCTGGCGCACGCCCGCGCGCACCGCCATCAGCGAATTGGCCACCGCATTTTCTGTGTCGTTGTGCGTGTGAATGCCCAGATGGCTGCCCGGCACCACCTTCGTCACGTCGGCAATGATGTGCTCGAATTCGTGCGGAAGCGTGCCGCCATTGGTATCGCACAGCACCACCCAGCGCGCGCCGGCTTCATAGGCGGTGCGGGCGACAGCAAGCGCATAGGCAGCGTTGCCCTTGTAGCCGTCAAAGAAATGCTCGCAGTCAATCATGGCTTCGCGGCCGCTGGCGACAATCGCCTCAACCGACTGCGCGATCGCTGCCAGGTTCTCATCGTTGCTGATGCCGAGCGCCACGCGCACGTGATAATCCCACGCCTTCGCAACGAGGCAGATCGCCGGGCACTTCGCGGCCATCACGGCCTGAAAGCCGCTGTCGTTGGAAACCGAGCGCCCCGCGCGCTTCACCATGCCGAAAGCGGTCAGCCGCGCAGTTTCCAGTGCCGGCGGATTTTCAAACAGGCGCGTGTCGGTGGCGTTCGCCCCCGGAAAGCCGCCTTCAACGTAATCAACGCCGAGATCATCCAGCACCGCAGCAATGCGGCGCTTCTCCTCAACGGAGAAGTCGATGCCGGTCGTCTGCGCGCCATCGCGCAGCGTTGTATCGAACAGGTACAGACGCTCTTTGCTCATACACTCAACTGTCGTTATCGACGGCGCCTAGGCGCTTCTTCATGGTGGTGTTGGCGAGCCACTGATCATCTCGCGGCACCATGTTTCGTTGCATCGCCTGATAGCCACGGTCCGCGAAAAACGCCTCCGCAGTATCGCTGGCCTCGACAGAGATTTCCTTGGTGCCCCGCCCCTGCGCAAGCCGCTCGACGGCTTCCGCCAACGCCGACCCAACCCCCTGTCCGGCATAGTGTGGATGGACGAATAACATCTCCACCGTGTCGTTGTTCTTAAGAGCCGCAAAGCCTGCGTGGCTACCACCGACCAACGCCACCAGAGTTGTCATGGAGGCAAGCTTCTTGGCAAACGCATCGGCGTCGGCCGCTGATCTGGCCCAAGCGATGCGCTGGTCCTCGTCGTAGTCGTCCGCAGTCAACTCCTCGATCGACTGTGCGAAAAGCTCGCGCAGCGCCGGCGTGTCGGCGGGCAGAAAGGGACGAAGCGGGATTGAGGATGCCATAGCGAACGATCAGAGATAACCGAACGCCTGCGCGGCCAGCCAGAACGCCAGCAGCGCGATGCCGATCTTCACCAGTGTGTAAATCAGCCAGTGGCGTGGCTCGGGCGTATCCTTGCGCCAGTCGTCGCTCATCGTGCCAGCTCCCAGGTTGTTACGATTTCGCCCGTCGCCGTGTCCTTGGCGTCTTTCAGGATAACACCAGAAGCTGCAAGTTCGTCGCGAATACGGTCAGCTTCCTTGAAGTTTTTCGCTTTACGCGCCTCGCCGCGCTGCGCCACCAAAGTGTTAACGCGCACTGCGAGATCGGGATCGGTCACCTCAACCAGATCAGCGCTCTGCACCGGCGCATGCCAGCGCGCAACATCGAAGCCCATCAATGCGGCGGAAGCCAGCCACTTCTCACCGCTTGCACTGTCGCCGCTGCGCGCATCCTTCGCCAGCTCGTGCAGCCGGGCGATGGCCAATGGTGTGTTAAGATCATCCTTCAGCGCATCGAGAACCGCGCCATCGGGCATGCAATCCTTCTGCAGTGCGCCGCCGATGCGATCGCTGATCTCGCCCCAGCGATCCAGCGTCGCCTTCGATTCCTCCAGCGCCTTGCGTGTCCAGTCGATCGGTTGGCGGTAATGCGTGCGCAGCATGTTGAAGCGCACAACCTCGCCGGACCACTCCTGCAGCAGATCGTGAATGGTGATGAAGTTGCCGAGCGACTTCGACATCTTCTCGCCTTCAACCTGCAGAAAGCCGTTGTGCAACCAGTAACGCGCCATCACCTGCGAGCCATGCGCGCAGCGCGACTGCGCGATCTCGTTCTCGTGGTGCGGAAACACCAGATCGATGCCGCCGCCGTGGATGTCGAACACATCGCCCAGATGCTTGCCCGCCATTGCCGAGCACTCGATATGCCAGCCCGGTCGCCCCGGTTCGGCGATGCCTGCGGGCGATGGCCATGACGGCTCGCCGGGCTTCGATGGCTTCCACAGCACGAAGTCCATCGGGTCTTTCTTGTAGGGCGCCACCTCAACGCGGGCACCCGCGGCCATCTCGTCCAGCGTGCGGTTGGAAAGCTTGCCGTAATCCGGCATCGAAGGCACATCGAACAGCACATGCCCTTCGGCCGCATAGGCGTGACCGTTGGCGATCAGCGCCTCGATCAGCGTCTTCATTTCCTCGATGTGTTCAGTCGCGCGCGGCTCCACGGTCGGCGGCAGCACGCCCAGCGCGGCGATGTCCTCGTGGAACTGCTTCGCCGTCCGCTCCGTCAGCTCGCGGATCGAGATGCCTTCATCCGCCGCCCGCGCATTGATCTTGTCGTCGACGTCCGTGATGTTGCGCACATACTTGACGTGATCGGCGCCGTAGACGTGACGCAACAGCCGGAACAGCACGTCGAACACGATCACCGGGCGCGCGTTGCCGATGTGGGCATAATCATAGACGGTCGGCCCGCACACATACATGCGCACGTTCTGCGCATCGAGCGGAACGAATTCCTCCTTGCGGCGGGTCAGCGTGTTGTACAGTCTCAGTGATTGCAGCTCGGCCATAGTGGTCCCTGATCTCGTCGGGAGCCGCTGACGGGGACGATTTCTCTGTCAGAATTTGGCCAAAGAAGCGCGCCGCGCGCCAGCGGGGATGTGCTAGCTCAGAATAAAAATCGGTGCCGCACAACAGGCCGGCGGCGTTTGACGCAGCATGCGCTTCATGCCCGCCGTTATGCGCAAACTCACGTTCCTTCGTCAAGCCAGGCCAGGGTAATGCATGGATCGGCCGCTGTTTTCCCCAGTCGGTAAGCCGCGGGCCGCCCAAATTGCTCCGCATTGACCCCCTAGCCCGTGGTGGTCATAGTCGCCCCGATTGCGCACAGCGGGCCGCAAGCTTCGCTGAGCCACGGCAGGACAGAAATCACGATGGTTAAGGCAAATGCTCGACGTAAGGCCTTTGGTGCTGCGATCCTGTCGGCAGCGCTCCTGACGGCTTGGTCGGCTGTTGTGGCGCCTGCCACGGCGCAGGACTGGTGGCCTTGGTCAAGCTCCGAGCCGGAACGGCCGCCGATTCCTGACGAACCTGTTTACCGCGAACCGCCGCCTCCGCGCGGCGGCCCATCGCCCGATTATTACGGCGCGCAGCCGCCGCCTGATCGGCAGCCGCCGCCGTCTGCCCCTGCCGTCAACTGGTCGACCAAGAACCCGATCTGCCTCCAGCTCGAACAGCGGCTGGTGCAGGACGGCCAGTCTTCCAGCGGCATGCGCTCCCGCCTGCCCGCCATTGAGGCTGAAATCGACCAGATGGACCGCACCTACCGGCAGGCCGAATCCGACCTCGAGCGCGGCAAGTGCTACGAATACTTCCTGTTCTCCAAATCGATCCGCCGCACCCGCGCCTGTATTGATCTAGCTCAGCAGCGCCAGCAGGCGGAGCAGCGGCTGTCGGAACTGGAGGCCCAGCGTCAGCAGATCGCCAATTCCGGCGTGCGTTCCTATCGCGAGGAGATCGTGCGCGAGCTGGCGCGGAACAATTGCGGCAACAACTATGTGCAGGAAGCACGACGTTACGATCAGGGCTCTTCGTCGGTCTGGCAGGATGAGGACGTCGGCAATTTCGGCAATCGCTGGGGAGGCTATGGCGGCCAGTCAGGCGCCACTTACCGCACGGTGTGCGTGCGCCTGTGCGACGGCTATTACTTCCCGGTGAGCTTCTCGACCCTGCCGAGCCATTTCGATCAGGATGCCGAAGCCTGTCAGTCACGCTGCGCAGCGCCAGCCGAGCTCTATTATTATCAGAACCCCGGTTCCAGCATGGACCAGTCGGTGTCGTTCAGCTCTCAGGAACCATACACACGTTTGCGGACCGCATTCCGCTACCGCAAGGAGTTGGTAAAGGGCTGCTCGTGTAAGGAAGCGGAATACGTGCCGCCCGAAGGGAAGGCCAACCCAGCCAAAAGCGCCGGCGCTGCCGGTAGCCTCGCCACCGGTTGGGAAGCCCGCTCGGAAGCGGAAGCGCAAAGGCAACAATAGCAGAGAGCGTCCGGGCTTTATTGCTCCCAGCCGCTCCGGTCTTCACTCACCTGTCGCGTGACGGAGGCCGCCACGAAAGCCGGATCATGCATCCCTCCGCGCCCGCCGCACAGCTTGTCGACATGCTGGAGATCAGACCTCTCAGCGTCGACTGCCTTGCCACCGCCCGCTATGTCATCGCCAGCGCTATCAAGCGGCATGCGGCTGCCGCCTACACCCAGGCGCAACTGCACGCGCTCATGGATTTCGTCCAGAGCCCACATTACAGCGATCTCCTCTATGCCGGCCGCAGCTATGGCGCGTTCATCGGCGCCGAAATGGTGGCCGTTGCATCCTGGAGTGCCAGCGCAGCCCCCAGCCCGACCGCTCGCCTGATCGGCGTATTCGTGCAGCCGCTATTTGGCGCCAGCGGCATCGGCGCCCGGCTGCTCGCCCACATCGAGGAAGAAGCCCGCGCCGCCGGATTCCGCGCCCTCGATATTGGCGCCCTGCCCGGCGCCGTCGGGTTTCTGGAAGCTTCGGGCTATCAGCAGATCGGACCGCGTCCACTGGGCCTGCCCTCCGGCCAGCAGATCCCCGTTGTCGAGATGCGCAAACTCGGGTTGGCCCGCCACACGGTAATGCACTGACGCATTTCGCCTGCAGATCCGGCGCGCCATTGCCAGCGTCTGGATAGACAGCGCGCAACCCGCATTTGATTTGACCGCAAGAAACGGAGTGTGCCCTCCGCCGCGATGCACTAGCTTCCCAAGAGCCTTAAAAAGCGCCCGCTTGGCACTCGCAAGACGCAGGATCGATGCAGACTGCCGCACAAACCGCTGATGACTACTGGCACGCCGTTGAAACCCGCGACCGCTCCTTCGACGGCAAATTCTTTTATTCCGTCGCGACCACGGGCATCTATTGCCGACCTTCATGTCCGGCCCGGCGCCCCAATCGCCGCAACATTGCATTCCATGCCAGCAGCGCAGCCGCCGAAAAAGCCGGTTACCGCCCCTGCAAACGGTGCAAGCCCGACGAACTCTCACTGCATGATTGCCACGCAGCACAGATGGCCGACATCTGCCGTCTGATTGAAACCGCTGAGCAGCAGCCTTCGCTGGCATCACTGGCGCGCGCCGCAGGCCTCAGCCCCCACCACTTTCATCGCGTATTCAAAGCCACCGTCGGCGTCACGCCCAAAGCCTATGCCGTTGCCGTCCGTCAGCAGCGCGTGCGCAATACGCTGCTGCAAGGCACATCCATCACTGAAGCTGTTCAAGCTGCCGGTTTTGAATCCAGCGGCCGCTTCTATGCCAACTCCGGAGCCATCATCGGCATGAAACCGAATGACTACCGCACCGGCGGAACCGACGTTGATATGCGTTTCGCCGTTGGAGAATGCTGGCTGGGGTCGATCCTCGTTGCCGCCAGCGACAAGGGCATTACCGCAATCCTTTTGGGCGATGATCCCGAAGCGCTGATCCATGATCTGGAACGCCGGTTTCCCAGCGCCAAGCTCATCGGCGGCGATGCACGCTTCGAAGCTGTGATGGCGAAGGTTGTCGGGCTGGTGGAAGCACCGCAATCAGGCATCGATCTGCCGCTCGATGTCCGCGGCACCGCATTCCAGCATCTCGTGTGGCAGGCACTGCGCGAAATCCCGCCTGGCTCAACCGCAACCTATAGCGAAATTGCAGCGACAATCGGCATGCCAAAGGCGGTTCGCGCTGTCGCCACCGCGTGTGCAGCTAACAGCGTCGCGATAGCTATTCCCTGTCACCGCGTGATCCGCACCGATGGCGCGCTGTCGGGTTATCGCTGGGGCATCGATCGCAAGCGCAAACTTCTGGATCGCGAGCGCAAACTTCTGGATCGCGAGCGCAAACCGTAACACTCGCCGCGCTCATTCTGTCGTCTGCTGCTTTAATCGCTCACGTTCGCCTGCACGCCCACTGGCTCAACCCACGCATAGCAGCGATCTCAAAACAAAAAACGAGGCGCTTCGGCATCCACCGCAGCGCCTCGTTTCAATTTATTCGCTGTTCGTCGATGCGCCCGCGGCTGTCTCAGTCACTCAGACCAGCAACCGCGATCCATCAAACCATCACCGCGAATTTCCGATCAGTCCTCGCGGTAGACCTTCTCGCGGCGCTCGTGCCGCTCCTGCGCTTCAACCGACAGCGTCGCAATCGGCCGTGCATCCAGACGCTTCAGGCCGATGGGCTCGCCGGTATCTTCGCAATACCCGTACGAGCCGTCATCGATGCGCGCGATTGCAGCGTCGATCTTAGCGACCAGCTTGCGTTGACGATCACGGGCACGCAGCTCAAGCGCGCGGTCCGTTTCCGACGTGGCGCGGTCGGCCAGATCGGCATGCTGGGTCGATTCCTCGTGCAGTCCCACCAGCGTCTCGCGGGTCTGACGGATGATCTCGTCCTTCCAATTGAGCAGCTTCTGGCGGAAGTACGCCCGATGTTGCTCGTTCATGAACGGCTCGTCCTCCGAAGGCTTGTAATCCGGAGGCAGCACAATCGACGTTGTCTTGGCGCGTGCCGTCATTTTTCTCCCCGCAACATTCTGCTCAACCATCACCGGCTCAGTACTGCCGGAACTGCCGCCGATCATCGGCGCTTTGTCGGACGTCCTCCCCTTGGCCGCAACCTTGGACGTAGTGTTCTGATCGGGACTGGCCTTCTTAGTCGCTGCTTTTTTTGCGCCCGATTGTTTTCCTGAAGCACCCGGTTGAAGTTCTGCCCCGCTGGGCTTGGCGGGCCCTCTTTTCGGGGCACCCTTCTTGACGCTGTCCGCGCCGCTGGCTGCCGCTCTCGCCTTGGCAACGGCAGCACTGTCTCGCTTCGCGGCAGTTTTCAAAGCCGCTCTGCCGGCCGCTGCCTTGGCAGGCCGACCCTTAGCCTTCTTCAGCTCTTTTGCGCCTTGCTTGCTCATCAGGCCTCCGGGAGGCTGGTAGAGACGGCCGATCTAGCATCGGACCGACAACAAGCTGCATTTCGGCGCCTCTATTGGCGGCAGTGCGGCGATCTGTCAAGACGTTCTGCCACCGCACCTAAGCTTAAGTGGTCGCAATAGAAATAGCGGCCTTATTATACCGCCGATTCTCAATGGGCTAAGGGCCAAAAGCCACCTGGGAGCATACCTCCCTTCCGGTCCAGGTCCGCCTGACACGCAGCCGGCGTATCGACGCCGCCCCACCAGAAGGGCAATATTCCGCGATGAAGTTCGAAGGCACGCGCCGCTACGTGGCCACCGACGACCTCAAGGTAGCCGTCAACGCCGCCATCACCCTGGGCCGCCCGCTGCTCATCAAGGGCGAACCGGGCACCGGTAAGACCGCGCTGGCCATCGAGGTTGCCGAAGCCCTCGGCGTGCCGATCATCGAATGGCACATTAAATCCACCACCAAGGCGCAGCAGGGCCTTTACGAGTACGACGCCGTTTCGCGCCTGCGCGACAGCCAGCTCGGCGATGAGCGCGTCAAGAACATCGGCAACTACATCAAGCGCGGCAAGCTGTGGGAAGCGTTCGTGCACGACGGCCGCCCCGTGCTGCTGATCGACGAGATCGACAAGGCCGACATCGAGTTCCCCAACGACCTGTTGCAGGAACTCGATCGCATGGAGTTCTTCGTCTACGAGACCGGCGAGACGGTGAAGGCCCACAACCGCCCCATCGTCATCATCACGTCCAACAACGAGAAGGAACTGCCGGACGCATTCCTGCGCCGCTGCTTCTTCCACTACATCAAGTTCCCCGACGCCGACACGATGCAGCAGATCGTCGACGTACACTTCCCCGGCCTCAAGGGCCGACTGGTGTCGGAAGCGATGCGCATCTTCTATGACATCCGCGACATGGCCGGCATCAAGAAGAAGCCATCGACGTCGGAACTGCTCGACTGGCTGAAGCTGCTGCTCAACGAGGATGTTTCGCCCGAGACGCTGCGCGAGCATGAAGCGCGCAAGGTCATCCCGCCACTCGCCGGTGCGCTGCTCAAGAACGAGCAGGATCTGCACCTGTTCGAGCGCATTGCGTTCATGGCGCGGCGGCGCGGAGAATAGCCCCACAGCCACCTGCGCGACGACGCGCACGGCTGCACGCCGGCTCCACCGCGAGCCCTATTCAACTGGCTGTTCCGCTGAGATTATAGTGACACCACCGCCAATTGAATAACGTTCGGTGCGATATTTCCTGCCAATTCGCACCGGAGAACGACGTTGCCTCCGGCGGCAGGCCGAGGGGTACCGTTGTTCGCGAACGATCTGACCGGCTCGACGCGATTCAACGCCCACGTCCTGCGCGTCGGCGTGAACTACCATTTCGACTAAGCAGTTTGTTGCCACAGGCAAACGGATCGAAACGCCGTTCGCACCCGTCAGATGTCATCCACAACCGTCAGCGCGCGGAAGGCATGCCACGTCGCGTGCCCCAGCAACGGCAGAATGATCGCAAGCCCAAGAAACAGCGTCAGCAGACCGATCATCATGTGACCGGCGATCAGCGCCGCCCACAGCAGCATCGGGCCAATGTTAGCCGCCGCCGCACGCACGCTGGTCGCCATCGCAGTGACGGTATCAACGTCCTTCGCCAGCAGCAGCGGCGCGCCGATGCTTGAAATGCTGAACACCATCGCCGCCAGAGCCGCACCCAGAATGGTGCCCGCGAACAGCAGCGCCAAACCGGCGTTGGTGAACAACGCCGTGTGCACAAACTGGCTTGGGTCCGGCACCGCCACCTCGCCCAGAAAAAGGCTGAGCAGCAAAAACGCCAGCTGAACCCATGCAAAAAAGGCCAGAAACAGCGCAACGCCGAACAGCGACAGCCGGCCGATGGCCGAGCGTATTCCCACCACCACCGCACGCAGCGTAACGCGCTGCCCTTTCTCCCGCAGGCGGCTCATCTCATAAAGGCCCGCCGCCAGCACCGGTGAGATCAGCACGAAGCCCGCGCCCAGCACGGGCACCAGCGACACCAGCTCCTGCCGTTCGAGCAACCAGTAGAGCAGCCAACCACCCGCTGTGAAAATGATGCCATAGCCGATGCTTAGAACCGGGTTGGCGCACAGGTCGCGCCAGCCCGCGGCCAGCCAGGCCCAGGGGGCATCAAGCGCCACTCGGCGCACCGGGAAACCAAGCGGATGCGCCGCTGCGTCAGGTCGGGAAAGGTCTTCGCCTGCCATGGAAAACGTGCTCCTTCCGCTCATTCTCCTAACGGCAGCGCTCGGGCTGCAACTCTGTTACATAGCGTGATCCTGGCCGCCACGCAGCCGCCGAATTCTGTACGCGTGGATAACCGCCAGCAAAGTGGGCGCTCCGCCCGGTGGGGAAACAAACTATGACGACGACTGACCGTGCGGTGCAGCGCGACGAGCAATCCCGCGCAAATCTCACCGCAGCAATGGGTTATGGCGGCTGGCAGGCGACAATTCTTTCAGCCTTCGCACTCGCACTGTCGGCCTACTCGCTATACGAGACAAGTTTCAAGACAGCCGAGATCGAGGTCTTCATTCCACCAGTCATTCAGTATGCGCGCGATGGCGGCGGCGACACCGAGCTGTTTTCCATTCCCATCACGGTGACGAATTCGGGCGCGCGCACCGGCACCATCCTGTCGCTGCAGCTCACGGCCGAGAACCTCAAGACCAACCAGAAGAAGCAGTTCTACAGCGCCTTCCTCGGCGAGCATCAAGTCAACGCCGATGCGCCCAACCGCTCGTTTGCGCCGCTGTCGATCGCGGGCCGCGAAACCTTCAGCGACACAATCCGCTTCTATCCCGATGGCGACGTGTTTCCGAAGGTGATCGACGACGCGGGCGACGTCCGCTTCACGCTGAACCTTGTCACCGCGCAGGCCCGCCGTCCGGACTTCATCGACAAGCTGTTCACCAATGCCGTCGAGCCCGTCGTCTTCGAGCGCACGCTGCCCTGGTATTCCGATCAGATGCTCAGCATGCGTCGCCAGGCCATCTCGATGCCCGAGCGCAAGCGCGCTGATGGCCAGTCAGGCGCTGCGGCCACACCCGCATCCGAACCCGCTCCGGTCGTCCAGGATGCTGTGGATGGGGCGGCGCCATCGCCATAGAGCGCCATTGCGAATCCTTAAGGTGCATTGCACGCCCCGATGGTCTCCAATGCAGCTATGGGATCAGCCGTCGCTCAACATGAACAGCGGCTGCAAGCGCACTTCAGGGGGCATTCAGCGTACCGGGTCCACAGTCATCGGATCAGGTTCACCCGCAAGTCACGCATCACGGAGGCGCCCATGGCAGAGTTCATTCGCAGCGGCCTTATCATCCTTATGGGATTGACGGTTATGGCTGCCGGTGTGCTCGTCATATTCTACGGCTGATTTCTACGGCACGGCGTTTAATCTCTTCGCTGCAAAGCCCGCGCAAACTTTAACGCTTCGCTCGCGCGCACCTCAGGTTGCAGCAGCGCGTTAACGCCCAATACCTTGTCGGCACGCCCACTTCGCACTAGATCTCATCGCTTCTGGGCTTATCTGTCCGAAGTGTGAATCATCGGCCACACCATTAAGCTGGAAGCCCTATCCTGACGATCAGGTAACGCGCTTCGCAGCCGGGTGATCAAGCACTGGCCGATGGTGCTGCCGCGAGGTTCAACTTGCCGACATCAAAATCCGATCCGGAATCCAGCACCCCGCCCAGCACAAACACATGGGCCTGGAACCGCGCCGGTGCCGCGTTCACGGATATGATGACGCCAACGTTGCGGCTCGGCGTCACCGGACTGTCGCGCGCCGGCAAAACCATTTTCATCACCGCGCTGATCCGCACGCTTTTGTCGGGCGGACGCATGCCGTTTTTTCTGCCGGAAGCGGAAGGACGCATCGAGCGCGCCTATCTGGAACCGCAGCCCGACGATCAGGTGCCGCGCTTCGATTATGAAGGGCATCTGGCAGCGCTGGCGCGCGATCCCGCCGACTGGCCTGAAAGCACGCGCCGCCTCAGCCAGCTTCGCGTCACGATCGAGTTCCGTTCCGAAAGCAGCCTGCGCCGCGCGTTCGGCGTTTCCAAGCTGCACGTCGACATCGTCGATTACCCCGGCGAGTGGCTGATCGATCTGCCGCTGCTCAACATGGACTATACCGCCTGGTGCGCGGAAGCTGTTGCGCAGGCCGTTGCCCCGCGACGTCAGGCGCACTCGAAAGCGTGGCGCGAGTTTCTTGCCACCGTCGATCCCTATGCCCCGCACGATGAGCAGCTTGCCCTGCGCGGCGCGGAACTGTTCGCCGACTATCTGAAAGCCGCCCGCGCTGAAGATCACGTGCTGCACACCACCGGGCCGGGCCGCTTCCTCATGCCGGGTGAACTGGCCGGATCGCCGCTGCTCACCTTCTGTCCGCTCAATCTCGATCCGTCGATCCCATACGGCCGCAACACGAATGCCGGCATGATGGCGCGCCGCTTCGAGAGCTACAAAAATCACGCCGTGAAACCGTTCTTCCGCGATCACTTCTCGCGCCTCGACCGCCAGATCGTGCTCGTCGATGTGCTCGGCCCGCTGAACGAAGGCGGCGACGCGGTTGTCGATCTGGAACACGCGCTGTCATCGGTGCTGAGCGTGTTCAAGATCGGTTCCGGCAGCTGGTTCAGCGCGCTGTTCACGCGCCGCATCGACAAACTGCTGTTCGCCGCCACCAAAGCCGATCACATCCACGCCTCCAGTCACGATCGCCTCGAAGCCATCCTGCGCGTCATCATCGATCGCGCGATGGGCCGTGCCGTCGACAGCGGCGCCGAAGTGGGTGTGCAGGCGCTGGCGTCGTTGCGTGCCACGCGTGAAGCCGATGCCAAGGTCGATGGCGAACTGCTGCCCTGCATCGTCGGCGTTCCGATGCCCGGCGAACGCATCGGCAATCAGGTGTTCAACGGCCGCACCGAGGCCGCCATTTTCCCCGGCGATCTGCCCGCCAACCCGCGCGATGCGCTGAAACCTGACGCAGCGCCCGCCGGCCTGCACTTTGTGCGCTTCCGGCCGCCGCGCCTGTTGCCGCCGGGCGCTGACGGCGAATCTCCGCCGCTGCCGCACATCCGCTTGGATCGCGCCCTCGACTTCCTGCTTTCGGATTGGCTCGCATGACGATAGAATCGGACAGCCGCCGCCCGCGCGCCTTTACCACCGATGATCCCGCCCTGCGCATCACGCCCGAACAGGCATCCGCGTCGCAAGGCGAAACGTCATCCCGCAGCGCCCGGGCGCGTGGTCAACGCGCCTCGTCCCAATCCACGCCGCCACCGCGCCCCACCGCCGTCAACATCAGCCGCGGCTTCCGCTGGGGCGCCATCCTGCTATCGGCCATCGGCGGCCTGATCGCGCTCGCCACCGTCACCTGGTTCACCAGCTACGTCGAAGTTGCGCTAGCACGGCAGGACTGGATCGGCTGGCTGGCGCTGGCCCTCCTAACCACAGCGGGCATCGCCGTTGTCGTCATCATCCTGCGCGAGATCATCGGCATGCTGCGCCTGTCGCGGCTCACCGCGATGCGCCAGGAAGTCACCCACGCGCTGCACGATAAAAACATCGACGCCGAACGCCGTGCCATCCGACACCTGAAGCGCATTCTCAGCGCGCGACCCGATATGCAATGGCCTCTTGCCCGCTTCGCCGAGCATGAGCGCGCGGTGATGCCTGCGGGCGATCTGCTTTCCCTCGCCGACCGCGATCTGATGATGCCCATCGATCAGGAAGCGCGCCGCACCGTCCTCGCCGCCGCCAAGCGCATCGGCATGGTCACCGCCATCAGCCCGATGCCGTGGATCGCCATGCTGTATGTGCTGATCGAAAACCTGCGCATGCTGCGCGCCATCGCCGGGCTTTATGGCGGACGCCCCGGCACACTCGGCGCGCTGCGTCTCGGCCGCATGGTCATCGGCCATATCATCGCCACCGGCGGCGTCGCACTCACCGACGATCTGCTCGGCCAGTTCCTCGGGCAGGATCTGTTGCGGCGGCTCTCGCGTCGTCTGGGTGAAGGTGCGTTCAACGGCGCGCTCACCGCCCGCGTCGGCGCCGCTGCGGTGGAGGTGTGCCGGCCGCTGCCGTTCATTTCCGCGCCGCCCGTCCGCGCGCGTGACATGCTGGCCGAAGCGTTCCGCCGCAATACCACTGCGGCGCCATCCGCAGATGACGCCGCCAGCAAGTCCTGAATTATCGATACCCGTCGGCTTGTCGTGGCAGCCGCCGCAACAGCGACGGCCCGCTTATCAAGCCGCGCGAATGATCGGCACCACCTTGCCGTCAATGGCGCGGTTCGCGATCTGCATCGCCCACTCATCACCGGCGCGGCGCGCGCTTTCCACGATCGCCGGCTCTTTGCGGCCGTCACGGGTCGACAGCAGCGAACGCAGTATCCGCGGGGCCTTGCGCGACGTCAGCCAGCTCACCGGCGCCGCCAGCACCAGACCTAAGATAACCGGCGACATCCACGCCAGCACCAGCGCCGAAGCCTCGTAGCACAGCACCGCCATCACAACGCCGATCGCCATGTGCCAGCGGTGATAACGCAGCGCCGACACAAACGAGAGCCCTTCACCATCACGGCTCTGCGGACGCCAGCCGGAGTCAAAGCCGAACAGCACCTGGAACACTGCAACAGTCTGCGTCACCATCAGAATGGGCGAGATCAGGATCGAGAACAGCGTTTCCGTCACCACACCGGCCACGGCCCGCATCCGGCCCCGACGTTCGCGCGCCGCGTAAGCCCGCTTGATCTCCAGCGCCAGCCCTAGAAACTTCGGCATCAGCACAATCGCCATCGTGGCAAAGAACAGCCGCAGCGCCGCGCCCGGGTCCGTGACTGGCCACACCGGGAATAGCGTCTTCTCGTCGATGAAGTAGCTCGGGATCATCTGCTGACCCTGCAACGCCAGTACGATACCGACGACCAGCGACGACGCCCACACCAGCGACATCAGATAGGATGTAGCGCCCATCAGCAGATGCAGGCGGCCCATCGTGGTGATGTTCGAGGTGAACACGATGCCAAGATGCTGCAGGTTGCCCTGCGCCCAGCGCCGGTCGCGCGCCACCACGTCGGGCAGCGTCGGCGGCTGGCCCTCGTAGCTGCCCTCGATGGTCGGCACCATGTGCACGCCCCAGTCGGCGCGGGCCAGCAGCACCGCCTCAACAAAGTCATGGCTCTGAATATCGCCGCCAAAAGGCGCCCGTCCCGGCAGCGTTGGCAGGCCCGCAGCCGAAGCGAAGGCCACCGTGCGGATTATGGCGTTGTGGCCCCAGTAGTTGCCCTGGTCGCGATGCCAGAACGCCAGTCCGGCGGCCACCAGCGGCCCGTAAACATTAGAAGCAAACTGCGTCAGATATTGCAGTAGCGTCGAGGCGCCGGTCAGGCGCGGCACGGTCTGGATCAGGCCAGCGGTCTGCTCGCGCTCCATCGCCAGCGCCAACCGCACCAGCGTCATGCCAGACATCACGCTGTCGCCGTCCAGCACCACGAAGTGCGCATAGCCACCGCCGAAACGGCGCACCCAGTCCTTGATGTTGCCGGCCTTGCGCGCGTGGTTGTCACGACGGCGGCGGTAATAAACCGGAATGATATCGCTCAGGCGATGGCGCAGCGCGCGATAGGCGCTCTCCTCGGCAGCGCCCGCGCCATTGCCGCTCTCATCGCGCGTATCCGAAACGATGAAAACGTCGAATGCCTTTGCCGCGCCCATCGCCTGCAGCTCAAGCGCGATGGCCTGAATGGTGCCGGCTATCCGGGCTGGATCTTCATGGTACACCGGGAACAGCAGCGCAGTTCGGGTCGTCATCTCCGGGCCCGGCTGCGGCAGATCCAGGGTGTCGGCTTTCTCGCCGCCAAACAGCGGAATGAAGCCGAGCGCAGCATTCAGCGAGCCCAGCGCGATCCAGCCGAATGCAATTGTCGACAGCACCAGAAACAGCATCTGCAACGGCGTCGCCTGCTCAACCGCCAGCACGCCGTAGAGCTCATAGGCAAATGCCGCCGTCAGCAGTAGCGCGCCGGTGAACACAGCCGCCCGCGGGATCCAATAGCCGCGACGCTGCCGAGGCTTCGCGCCGCGCGCCTTGAAATCCTGATCGGGCATGTCGAGCGGCACTTCCGGCGGCAGCAGCTCAGGGCTGCTGACATCAGGCAAGCGTCCAATTTTTTCGCCCGCCACAGTGATCTCGCTCATGAACTGGTCCATCGATAAAGCCATGTCTCAGAGATCTGCTGATCTCCGAGCTTTAGTGCCAAACGAAGTTCACAAAGATCGGTTCCGGCCGGATCGAGTTCAAAACTCACCCGAAGGCCTTTAATTTCTGGGTTTTCGTGCACGGCCACATCCGAAATCGTGCCGGGATTCGCCGACACGACTGCGACAGGCATCTGCGAGCGGTTTTGCAGCGCCGGTCCGATGAAATCGACGATGAACTTCGTCGTGCCATCGGTCTTGCCGCGCCCCACTCGCGTGGCCGCCGTCAACGCACCGCTCCATGCCACCGGCAGCGAGTTCGTCCAGTGCATCCGGTAGCCGAATGTAAACGGCACGCCGGCTTCCAGTTCTTTGGTCGGCTTCCAGTAGGCCACGATGTTGTCGTGGATCTCTTCGCCGGTTGGAATTTCGATCAATTCAACATAACCCGAGCCCCAACGGCCTTTGGGTTCGATCCAGACGGTCGGGCGCTTCTCATACCGCGCTTCCAGATCCTCATAGGAATGGAACGAGCGTGCACGCTGGCACAGGCCGAAGCCCTTCACGTTCTTGTCCAGGAAGGCGCTGGTCTGCAAACGGCGCGGGTTGGTCAGCGGGCGCCAGATGCACTCATTGTTACCGTTGAAGATCGCCAGACCGTCGCTGTCGTGAACCGCAGGCCGGAAGTCATCGCGGATACGGTGGTGTCCGGGTCCATGCAGGAACATGCTCGTCAGCGGGCCAAGACCGACATGCTTCAGCGCGCGGCGCGGATAGAGCGTCGCTTCTACGTCCACAATCGTGGATTCGCCGGGCTCAGCCACGAAACGATAAGCCCCTGTCACGGACTCGCTGTCGAGCAACGCGTGCACAATTATGGAGCGTTCACCCGGCTGCGGCTTCTCGATCCAGAAGGCGCGGAACAGCGGAAATTCTTCACCACCTGGGCGGGCGGTGTTGATCGCCAGACCGCGGGCCGAAAGACCATAGAGCTGCTCGCGTCCCACCGCGCGAAAATAGCTCGCGCCCTGGAACACCAGATACTCGTCGAAATAGTCGGGCCGATTGATGGGGCCATGCACCCGGAAGCCGGAGAAGCCGTAGGGCGCGCCCTCACCAGCGTCCTTCACTAGCGGCCCGATGGAAAACAGATTGCTGTCCGCCTTCAGGCGCCGGGCTGTGCCGCCGTCGACAAGCCAGAGCTCGACCGGCGTGTTGTAAAGCCAGCCCATCGGCAGCAGTTGCAGCTCAAAATCGATGGGGTCGCCCCGCCAGATCGCCTGATCGGTGCGGAAGCGAATATCGCGAAACTGATCATAAGAAAGTTGATTGAATGCTTCCGGCAGCGTCATGGCCGGACTTGCAAATTCGCTGGCTGCCAGTTCCTTCGCGATCGACTTCACCAGATCGCCGGTGAACGCCGTCGTAGCATCCGTCAGTGGTGCCGCCTCCACGTGGGAGATCTCGCCCCGCAGTACCGCCCCGAGGACCGCGAAGGCGCCCGCCGACAACAGGACCGATCTCCGGTCCAACCGCGTCGCTTCCATTCTTCGTCTGCTTTCCGTGTCAGAATGCGCTCTCTCGGTCACAACGCACGTCGCACCGATCCCGTTGCCTCTGTTGGGAAAAAACACGCCAAAATTAAAGCGTGAGTTTTACCTACAGCGACTTAACAGCCCCTATGCGTGTAAACGCGACTTAACATGCCGCAGTGTTTTGTGCCGATGAGTGTTCGCCTGCGTACCCTGCGAGCGGAATAGCCGGGCTTCGATCAAGGCCGTGCGATCGCAATATTCAGCAGTGCTTATCGCCGTGCTTCAACCCAAAGTGGCCGCGACTCCCGCAGGATAGCGCAATCCTCGGCGCTCTTTTTGCGCTGCATCAGGATAATGTAACCGCCGTATTTCGGCAAGCACGTGACACCTGCGAAGGGCTGCTTCCAAGTCACCTGGCATGCGACGCGTCGGCACAGGGCTTCTCACTTCGATCTGCTCCCCTCTTGCCGACAACATGAACGGCGTAATGACGTTGCCGGACGAACTGCAAATCCACAAACTTTGGCGCAACGACCGTTGCACAAAATAGCCACATTCCAGAAATGCACTAATATTTCAGCGCCTTAAGGCCACGAGCCGTGTCGTGGCCGCCGGGCCACATACCCACCGGATTCCACGGCTTTTCGCGCTCAAGGCGTTTCATCTCGCGTAAATCTCTGATTAAGCTTCTGCCCCGAGCGGTGATTCGGTTTGTCGACCTCCACCGCGCGCAAAGAACGAAGTAAACGATAGGTTGCGTTGGGTTTCGTAGGGAGTAGGCGGCTTCTGTGTGTGGCGTCGCCGATAAAGTAAGCAGACGGGAGTAGGTCAATGAGAAAGTCTAGTCTAGGTGCCCTCGTGGCAGCAGGCCTGCTGGCTGGTGGTCTTTCCACCGGTAGCGCCTCGGCCGCAGATCTTGGCGGCAATTGCTGCGCCGATCTTGAAGAACGTATCGCCGAACTCGAAGCGACGACCGCACGTAAGGGCAACCGCAAGGTTTCGCTGACCGTGTCCGGTTGGGTTGGCCAGCAGGTCATGTGGTGGGACGACGGTTACGAGTCCAACACCTACGTTGGCGACCTCGGCGCCACGCTGTCCTCGCACTTCAAGTTTACTGGCCAGGCCACGATTTCTCCGGGCTGGTATGCCGGTTATGTGCTGCACGTCGAAGCGCGCAACAACAACTCGCTCGGCCTGTCGCAGGACTACGGCACTCCCGGCGCTGTTGCTGACGGCGTCCACCTGCTGCAGTCGTTCTGGTTCGTAAAGAGCGACCAGCTCGGTAAGCTCAGCGTCGGCCTGCAGTCGCAAGCTTCGGACAACACCGCCATTCTCGTTGACGGTTCGGGCTCGCTCGTTCCCGCCAACTGGGTCGCGTTCGACTACGCCAACTTCACCATCCGCAATTCAGCAGGCCCCGGAAACACCGGCGTGCGCTGGATCGGCGTAGGCGGCTGCGTCGGCGGCGGCGCCATCGGCGACTGCAACGGCGCAACTCAGAACGTTGTCCGTTACGACTCGCCAACATTCGGCGGTTTCTCGGTCTCGGCCTCTTGGGGTGAGGACGATATGTGGGATGTGGCCGCCCGTTACGCGGGTGAACACGCCGGCTTCAAGGTTGCTGTAGCCGCTGCCTACAACGAGAACAGCACCGAGCTTTGGCTTGGCCCGACGGCAGGTGACACCTTCCAGTACTTCCAGATCGGTGGTTACATCGAGCACGTGCCGACCGGCGTGTTCGTCTACGGTGCCTACGGCAATGCTCAGTACGATCTGGCTGCCGGTGAGTCTGAGACCTACTACGTCAAGGCTGGTCTGCGTGAGCGCTGGTCTGCTCTCGGCCACACCGTTCTGTACGGTGAGTACGAGAACAATAAGGCCGATGGTCTTGCATTCGTGCAGCAGCCGATCGGCGGCGCGGCAACCTCCAGTGACTTCGATCTCTGGGGTCTCGGTGTAGTCCAGGAAATCGACGCCGCTGCCATGTCGGTGTGGGTCTCCTACCGTCACGTCGAGTACAACGACAACTCGGCCATCAACTACGAAGACTTCCAGTACGTGAAGGCCGGTGCGCTGATCAACTTCTGATCTGAGCACGGAGCCATCACCATCTGACTTAAGCGGAAGCCGCCCCTCACCGGGCGGCTTCTTGCTTTTAAGTCGGCCCTGTTTTTAACACCGGCGCTGCTCACTTCAGCGAAAGCAGGCAATCGTCCGGTCGGCCGCGCACCCACGTTGACACTCAACGCTTTCCGGGCAGCATCATCCGCGCACTCTAATCGCTTGCCGCCAACGATTGCTCACAGGAGCACGGCACTCACCACATCCAACCTGGCCCTCGGTCGATCGCCCCATGCCGGTGAGTGGCGGCTTTTGCTCGATGTCACCCACCCCGCGCATCAGCACCTGCGCTACGGGACACGCCGCTCTGCAGCCGGCGCTAGGACAACCGTCCGCTCCTTGAACAGGAGCGTTTGACGCCTGACGGGTTTCTCAATAGTGACCGGATCTCACCATCCGCCGCGAATGCAGTATCACCCCGCAAGACCAGACTTCGTCCCGCCCGCCTGTCCGCCGTGCTGTGAAACTGCGCAATGCTAAGCGCTGTTTTCGAAGTTGCGGAATGACACCCGCTCTAAATCATCGGACTCCCGCGCCGGCAGGCGGGAGGTCTCAGTCACGCATCGAACAGCACTTACACAACTTCAGCTGGCGTCAGGATGCGCATCCCTGCACCGAATGCCAGTGCGGTGTTCGAAAGCTGCCCTGCTCGTCGAGCTGAGGTTTTGAAGGTTGGCCGAAGATACAGAAACGGTGGATGCGCAATGTCCTTTGACGGATATAAGCCGACCGGCAGGGCCAAACTTCGTCCCATCGCTTCCGCTCAGCGCCTTCAGTCGCTTCGGCGCGAACTACATTCGCCCGCGGACAACCTCGCAGAGAGCGTCTATAGCGCAGAACCACTTTGTCGGCTGCAGCTGCAAACGCGACACCGACTGTGAAGCTTGAAGCTTCAAGCCCTCTGAAGACGCCCCTCAACCCCGTCAAAATCTATAACGCGCGTTTCGCGGCAGGCAGCACTCTCTCGCAGCACCGCTCCCGCTAAAATGCAGGTGGTCATGCGCTCCGCTCGTCAGCGGGAAGTTCTATTCAGCATGGCCACAGAGGTGAAACCGCAAGGGCATTTGCTTCAAAGGTGCAGCAAACGGTCCATGCAGCCGACGCGAGCTTCACCCCAACAAGCGCGCGCAAGCGTCTCGGACGGTGGCCTCAGCGGCGCTGCTAGCTGCGTTGGAGATGCCCGCGAGGTGGCTGTGATGGCGGCGGTCGCGCCTTTTATTGCGAACACTTCCAGCAGCGGGCCGGCCTCGCGCTCAAGAATTGCCGCCAACACAAAATGAAAAGAGCTCCCGCGTGTAGCGAACACGCGAGAGCTCATCATTGTTTTCAACTCAACACGGCACGCCGGCCGAAGCCGTTCCGATGTCACGCCAGCGCAAGCGCGAAAGCGTCATGCCTGCCGCTGAGATTGTGCTCGAGGTTGTGACTGGAGCTGCGCCCGCGGCTGCTGCGTTCGCGCTGCCGTGCATTGGATGCCGCGTGCACGCTGGCACGCGCCCGGCGCACGCCGTGCAAATCGTCGGCCGCCCGTTGCGCGGCGGAGGCCGTCGCAAAACGCTTGCCGTCAAGCGACTGGAAGGCGCCAATTGCGGAGTGGAAGCGGAAAGAGGCCTCGCCTTCTTCACGCACGACGATGCCAACGGCGTCGCTTCCGATCTCGATGATATAGGCTTGTGAGGACATAAGTACTCCTTGCGCCGGCCTATCTACCGGCGCTCCTTTTGCATGTTTTGATGTCAGTTATTTGTCGCTAGGCCGAATTTGCCCAAATGCCTCAGCAACACATGCAACAGGAGGAACCGGCCCATACGTGAGCCAGCGGAGTGCGGTTATTTGACGAATGTGCGACACTTGCCATCGTTGTTCTCCTTCGAGCAGAGCCGTGCAGATCCTGCACAGCGTCTTAGCGTTTGGTTTCGCGGCGCAAACTTGCTCTGCAAATCACCGCGGCTGACCGAAGCGTTGGCCAACGCGTTCATAGATGGGTGCAGGCCCTTCAAAGGTCAAATAGGAAGAACTGCAAAACATATGAGCCTCTGTCAGAGCATCCATATTTGGCGAGGAAACGGCCTGTGCCCCAAGCGGTTCCAAACATATATCAGCATCGTCAAAGGCCCGGATAATTGGGCTTTTTGAGCGCCACGTAAAAACGGCGAGCTAAAATAATTCCAAAACTGCGGTCACCGCTTTCTCTGCTGGTTGGCAGCCCGGTCAGTACCGGCGGACTGAGATTGACACAAAACCAGGCGAGTAATGCCGCGGCCAGACAAAAGCTCAGCAGCGATAAAAATCCCCAAGAACCGACCTGCGGCCCAAGGCGCGGCAAAACGAAAGCCAATGCTTCGCCTCCCCTGAATACGCAAACGGCGCAGCTCCCGAGGAACTACGCCGTTCGCTGAACGAAACCGTTCGGAACGCTGATTAAAACTACAGCGCGTTGGTATTGAAAGTATCGCACTGGCTGATATCGCCAGCATCGAGGCCACGCTTAAACCAGCGCACGCGCTGCTCCGAGCTGCCGTGCGTGAAGGCATCGGGCACCACTGTACCCTGCGTGCGCCGCTGGATCATGTCATCACCAATCTGGCTCGCCGCATTGAGGCCCTCTTCCACGTCACCCGGCTGCAGCCGGTTCTTGACCTGATCGTTGAGGTTCGCCCACACGCCCGCAAGACAATCGGCCTGCAACTCCATGCGCACCTGAACGGCGTTGGCCTCGCGCTCGCTCATCGACATTTTCATCTCCTGCACCTTGTCCGCGATGCCGAGAAGCTTCTGCACGTGGTGACCCACCTCGTGCGCAATCACATAGGCCTGCGCAAAGTCTCCGGGTGCGTTGAAGCGCTTTTTCATCATGTCGTAGAACGATAGGTCGATGTAGATCTTGCGATCCAGCGGACAGTAGAACGGTCCCATCTGAGCCATACCCGTGCCGCACGCGGTTCGCGTGGCGCCGGAGAACAGCACCATCTGCGGCTCGGAGTAGTTACGGCCGAAGCTGGAGAACACCTGCTTCCACACATCCTCAGTGTCCGCCAGAACCTGCGACACGAAACGCTTCATGTCGTCCTGGCCGCTAACCTGCGTACCGCCGGGCAGACCCGGAATATTCGGCCCGCGCTCGGCTTGTCGCGTGGGAACCTGACGGCTGGATTCTGGCATCTGCGGCACCTGCGGGAATTGCCCGCCGCCGCTGAGAAGATCGAGCGGATTGACGCCCAGCAGCATCAGGATGCCGCCGATGATCAGAATGGTCCAGATGCTGCCACCGCCTCCACCGCCAATCGGGATGCGGATGCGATTGCCGCCTGAGCCGCCGGGAAAGCCGCCAGGGAAACGAAAGCCCCCGCGCTCGCCGCGCCGGTCTTCAACGTTCCGGCTTTCGCGATCGTCGTCTCCGTAGCGCATCGTCTTCTCCAGCCAAGTTGCAAATATCTCTGGCGTTAGTTGCGGCAGCCTCTCGGCCTTGCGGCGGTCCATTGTGCCCGCTGCGGCAGAGCGGTGACAAGGGCCGGTAGAACTACGGCCGACGCAATCCGCAGGTTGCATTGGCCGTTCTTAAGATTGCCTCCATGGCACACCGCTTCCGCACCACCTCCGCGCAGCGGTTCTGCCGCCGTATCTCGAGATTTGGCTAAATCCCAAAACATCTGCCAATTTAAGGGACGGCCTTCTCAGACATTGCCGGCGCACGCCCATCCGAGGCATTGCCCGCGCCCTCCGGAGCTGGCAGCGCGGGCTGTGCTCCAGCACCATCGGCGTGACCCAGCGGAACCTTTGGCTTCAGCTTCAGCATGGCGCGCACCGCCCGCGAGGCCGCAATCACACCGCCGTTGGCATAGTCCTCGTGATTGCGTTCGATCTCCTTGGGATCGTAGCGATAGTTGACCATGATCCCGAAGGCATCGCGCAGCCCCTTGTCGGAGGTGTCGGCCAGGTAGTTGATGCGGTCCAGCCGCGCGCCGTTGCCCAGATGGAAGCGCGCCACCGGGTCCACCGGCCGCCCGTCAACTCCCTTTGCGTTGAGATAATACTGCGCGGCCAGCGACAGCATCGAAGCCTCTATCGCTTCGGCTGCCTCAGTGTCGCCGTTGACGGTCGCCGGCCAGTCAGATGCACCAACCGCAGCCAGAAGCGCGCGCGCCTCGGCAGCAACGTCGCGTTCTTCATTGTCGCCCTGCTCGGCGGAGCGCGCAGCCGCCCGCAGCCACGACGCAAACTTCGGCGCCGGAGACAGCGTGACGAAATTTTTCAGGCTCGGCTGCTCGCGCATCAGCTCTTCAACCACCTGCTTCAGCAGGAAGCTGCCAAAGGTGATGCCCTTCAGCCCCTCCTGGCAGTTGGAGATCGAATAGAAAATCGCAGCCGTCGGCGCTTTGGAATCCGGCTCCGCGTGCGGCTCTTCAAGAACCTGCTCGATGGCATCGGGCACATCGCGCATCAGCGCCACCTCGACGAACACCAGCGGCTCATCGACCAGCGAGGGATGGAAGAACGCGAAGCAGCGGCGATCCGCCGGGTCGAGGCGTCGGCGCAGGTCGTCCCAACCCTGAATCTCGTGCACCGCCTCATAGCGGATGATCTTCTCCAGGATCACCGCGGGCGTATTCCAGTCGATGCGACGCAGAACCAGAAAGCCGCGATTGAACCAGACATAAAACAGCCGCCGCAGATCGGCATCGACGCCCATCAGCTCTGGATCAGCGGGCAGAACGCGCAGCAGGTCGTGGCGCATGGCGACGATCTCAGGCGTCGCACCAGGGGCAAGATGCAGTCGACGGAAAAACTCAGTGCGCGGGCTTTCCAGTGCTTTCTGCAGGCGCGACAGCTCCAGCGGCGATGGCGCATCAAGATAAGCTCGGGCGGCATCTGCGACGCGTGCCGGGTTCGGTTGCATGCCGGACGCCAGGAACTTGAAAAAGCGCGTGCGACCCTCGCCGTCGAGTTCGGCATAGCGATCGAGCAATGCCCGGGCCACCGCAACACCGGAAGCTTCGCCACGCCCCGAAGTCAGCGCGCGCGCCAGCCCATTGATGTCAGCGTCACCCTCGACACCGAACAGCGACTTCGGCAGCAAACTGCGCCCCTGCTCGGCGATTGACCCAAACAGCTCCTGCAGAAACGTGACGTTCAAGGGAAGTCCTTCCTAGGTCATGTGTGCTCGGCAAACGCTCCCGAGACACCAATGCATACGGCTATCGTATGCCGCCGGCATCACAACGGTTTGAAACAGGAATGGGTTTCTGAGCGCCCGCCTTCAAGGTCCGCCCAGAATTGCGACACTTTCATAGGTCAGCACGCGCCGCGACTTCACCCACGGGTCGCTGAGCAGCCTGAAGTCGGCGTAATGAGGCAATTCCCGATGGGCGCGATAGGCCGCCTCGTCCTCGTAGACCTGATAGAGCAGAAACGCGCTGCCCTCGATCGGATCGACACTGACGTCATACCGCCGGCACCCTTCCTCGCGCTCGATGCTCAGCTTGCCATGGCGACGCAAGGCATCCCGCAACTCTGTCTGCCGCCCAACATGGGCCTCTAGGAAAACGACAACCACATACATCCGGCACCCCCTCCTGAAGTTCGGACACCCGTTAACCATTCGTAAACCTCTTAGCATGACATTTCGTTAACCAACCTCAAGAGGAATACATGGATACGCTGGCAGTCTTTGACCGGACGCCGACGGGGCTTTCCGAAGCGAAGAACGATACCGGCCGCACAGCGTTCTGCGGCCCTTATGTTCTTTCGGCGATTACCGGTTATCCGATCTCGAAAATCGAAGACATTATCCGCACGCACCGGCTGCACCCGGACGGCACGCCTGTGAAGGGCACCGGTTCGGAGGACGTCGCGGCCGCGCTCGCGCACTTCGGCTACGGCATGACGCTGAAAGAGACGTACATGACGAAGCCGCGCAAGGAGCGTCCAACGCTCTGGACGTGGATGCAGAAGCCGCGCAACGTCTGGAAGCACTACATCCTGGCCGTTCACAAGGGCAAGGAAGGGCACTGGATTCTCGTGAAGGGTGTGAAGATGTGCGACACCTACACCGAAGGTCGGTGGACGTTCGTCGTCGACGGGCCTCATCGCGGTGCGCGCATCATGGAAGTGTTCGAGGTCGGGCGAAAGCACGACTACGCCTGAAGCCTGTTGCTATGATCGCATACGAAAAACGGCGCCATCCAAATGGACGGCGCCGTTTTCTTTAGCCGCGGATTGCCCGCACCGACTTATGTCAGTCGAAGCGGTAGGTCAGTTCGCCGAGAATACCGATCCGCTCTGAATCGAGTTTCGCATTCTGATGGCGCTGCGGAGCTGGAACAGGGTTCGGCGCGTCATAGGTTCTGCGGAAACTGCCTGCCTTCGTGAACGTGCCCCAGTAGCGGGCACCAACACCCAGGCTGATGTTCTCGGTCACATCGTAGGACAGCATCGCCTCGATCTGAGCGCCGGTACCGTAGCCGGTCAAAGGATTGATGCTGGCGATGGCGGGCGTGTTGCCGAAGTAATGGTGATCGCGTCCCGTCACATGCACATAGGGCAGATAGGCCGCTTCGGCGCTGACCTTCAGGCCGGGCACGAGATAAAACTCGCCCGCAGCGCCCAGGCGCATCGACTGCCAGCGCGCCTCCTGATCGATGATCGCGTGTCCGGTTCCTGCAACCGGTCCGCCCTCAGCCGCTGAGCACGGGCCAATCGCGTTGGCGGTCTGCCGGCAACCGTAGGCGCTGATCTCTTCTTTGTAGAAGTTGTATCCAACAAACGCGCCGAACCGATAATTCGCCGTGCGCCAGAAGTCGTAACCGACGTCGATCGTACCGTAGAGCGGAACATCGCCGGATGCTGAGCTAAGCGTGTTCGTATAGGGCACCACACCGACGTTGCCCGGGCCCGGGATGCCGAAGTCCTCGTCGTTCATCTTGCCGCCGTGGATGCCACCGCCGCCAATGAAGCCCTTGGCGAACAGATTCCATGGCGCCGAAACACGGCCGAACGCTTCGCCGGTGCTGGCTTCAATGCCGCCGTAGGTCAGGCGCGAGATCGAGGTTGTCGGATCCGCTGTGCCCTTGAACAGACCGAGGTCGTACTTGTGCCGCCCCCAGCTGTACCAGTAGCGGCCGCCGAGATCGAAGGTGAAGCCGTTCAGCGCCATCGTCGACTGGCGGACCGGTGCTTCCGCGACGCCATCGGCCAGAACGCCGTTGCCGAAGCGATAGTTGAGGCCGATCTTGAACAGATGCATTTCCTGGGAAACGCTGCCCTGCCGCGCCGGAACAGTGGCTGTAATCGCGCCAGCATTATCCACGAACGCGCTTGGCATCAGGGTAACGGAACTGGTGCCGAAGTTCAGGTAGTCATATTCGGCGGCGAGCGACCAGTTGCCGGTCAGCGCGTATTCGGTTCCTGCGCCCAGCGTCCAGCCCCAGCGCTGCAGGCTTTCCGTGCGCGAACCAATGGGGTTGCCGCCGGCGCCCAATGTGGCGTCATTGATTGCCGTGTGCAGTTCGCCGCTCATCCAGGCAGCGCCGGCTTTACCGTAGATCAGGCCACGGCCCGCCTCGCCCACCGTCACGCCAAGCTTGCCGGTCAGCGTTCCGAAGGCATCCGTTTCCACGCGGCAGGTGGAGTTCATGAAGGAGCCCGAGAGCGCCGAGCAGGTGCCGGTGCCAGCATCGTCGGGGAAGCTTACGTCCGCCTCCAGCCCATAGACCATGTTGCCGGATTGAAAGCTGTAGCCGATCTGGACGCCGGCAAGCGGCGCCGGGCTGATCAGCGGATTACCGAACGTCGAGGGGCCGGCGGAATCGGAAACGTCCGTCAGGATCGCGCCACCGCCAAGGTGCGCACCGACATAAAGGCCGCTCCAGGTGAACGGCGCCCCGGCTCCGGCGGCAACCGCCATCTCGTCCGCCAACGCCGTGCCCGGTAGCGTGCAAGCTAAAATGCAGGCTGCCATATGCAGACGGGCCCGGCTCAGCGATGTCATTGGTATCTCCGCGAATGATGAGAGCGGACGCCACTATGTGTTTATCTTCTCTTGCTAGATGATTCGCGGAATAGCTTTCAATCAGCCGCTGGCAGCCTGGCGGCGTGTACAGCGGAGAATTGAACCGGCATGTCATGGATCAAAGCGTTTTGCGTTGTAGGTGGCATCGCCCTTCTCTCGCCTGTTGCCAGCGCAGCCTCAGACGACGCCTCAACGATCACGACCTGCTTGCGTGAGATGGAGCAGTCCCAGAAGGACGCGCACGCCTGCATCGGCCGCGTGTCTGACCCGTGCAGCGAGACGCCCGAGGGCCAGTCGACGCCGGGCACGGTCGCGTGCACGATGCGCGAAACGGAAGTTTGGGATAAGCTGCTGAATGAAGAGTACAAGCGCCTGCTGGCGCTCGTCGGCGCTGAAACCGCCAACGATGTGCGCAAGGCGCAGCGCATCTGGCTGACGGCGCGCGACGCTGACTGCCGCGTGCCATATCAATTCTATAATGGCGGAACGATCGTGCAGATACTGGGCGCTCAGTGCGAGCGCGACCACACCGCCAACCGCGCCATTCTCATCCAGTCATGGCGCGGTATGGCTGAGGGTAAAGAGTAGCGAAGGCGTCAGTCCTTCGCGCGCTCGACGTACGAGCCGTCGGCCGTCATGACGACAACGCGCGTGCCCGCTCCGATATGCGGCGGCACCATCACGCGTGCGCCATTGGAAAGCTTAGCCGGCTTATAGGAAGACGAGGCGGTCTGACCCTTCACCACCGGATCCGCTTCAACGATTTCGAACGTCACGCGCTGCGGCAGCTCGATCGCGATCGGCACGCCCTCATGCAGCGACAGCGTGCAGGTCATGCCTTCCTGCAGCCACTGGGCCTGATCGCCTATCACGTCGCGCGAGACGGTGATCTGGTCGTAGGTTTCAGGGTGCATGAACGTGTAGCCGATCTCGTCTTCGTAGAGATAGTTGTAGTCCTTTTCCTCAAGGTAGGCGCGCTCGACCTGATCGGTGGTGCGATAGCGCTCCGTTACCTTCACGCCATCGGCAATGCGGCGCATTTCAAGATGGGTGACCGGCGTGCCCTTGCCGGGATGAATATTCTCGGCATGGATGACGACGGCGAGCTTGCCTTCGAGATCGAGCACGTTGCCCTTGCGCACCGAAGAGGCGATGACCTTAGCCACAGAGTTCTCCATTAATTCAAAAGGGGCCGGACCGGCGCTCGGGGGTGCGCTTCCTGCGGCCAATAGCGGTAAGTTTCGGCGCTCTCATACCCTTTCCAGGGCCAAACGCCAAGGCGCACCCGGCGCCGGAAGCCGACATTACCGCACCATGCCCCCCTGCTCCCGGGCGCCGCAATGGATTATGCAGGCACCATGAGCACTGACAGACCCTGGTGGAACGCCGAAGTCCACGCCGACCGCCGCCCGGCCCTGCTGGCCCGCGGGCGTATCAAGAGCGCCATGCGCGCCTGGTTCGATGAGCGCGGCTTCGTGGAGGTGGAAACCGCCATTCTCCAGACCTCCCCCGGCAATGAGGCGCATCTGCACGCCTACCGTACCGAACAGATCGGCACCGACCTGGAGCGGCGCGCCCTCTATCTGCACACCTCGCCGGAATTTGCCTGCAAGAAGCTGCTGGCCGCCGGCGAGAAGAAAATTTTTACCTTCGCGCCGGTGTTCCGCAACCGCGAGCGTGGCCCCCTGCACGCGCCCGAATTCACCATGCTGGAATGGTATCGCGCCGATGAGCCATATACAGCCGTGATGGATGACTGCGGCGAACTGCTGAAGCTGGCGGTAAAGACTGCCGGTGCATCGCTGGTGTCCTGGCGCGGCCACACCGCTGACGCTCGCGCTGCCCCCGAGCAGCTCTCGGTGGCTGAAGCATTCAGCCGTTATGCCGGCATAGACCTGATGGCGACGATCAAGCCCGCAGGCAACGACCGGGAGGCACTGGCCACGGCTGCGACGGCCGCCGGCATCGCACCGCGTGCCGATGACGATTGGGCCGACATCTTCGCCAAGGTGCTGACCGCACTCGTCGAGCCCAAGCTCGGACTGGGGCGCGCGACACTACTTACGCATTATCCAGCATCGGAAGCGCCTCTCGCCCGAGCCAGCGATGACGACGCGCGCCTGGCAGAGCGGTTCGAGATGTATTGCTGCGGTATCGAGCTGGCTAACGGCTTCGGTGAACTGACTGACCCGCAAGCCCAGCGCCGGTTGCTGACAGCGGAGATGGATCGCAAGCAAGAGCGTTACGGTGAGCGCTATCCGGTGGACGACGACTTCATCGCCGCGCTTGCGCATATGCCGGCCGCATCGGGGTGTGCGATGGGCTTCGACCGCGTGGTGATGCTGGCAACTGGCGCAACGCGTATCGATCAGATCCTATGGACGCCGCAAACCGCCGGAGAGGTGATTGCGTCCTAGAGTGCTTCCGGAAAAGTGGGAACCGATTTTCCGACAAGAAGCACGACAAAACAAACAGCTAGAGCCGATCCGCAATTCAATGAAACGCTGAAAGGCTCTAGAGTTGGAGAAGCGCAGGCGATGCGCCATATTCCATCCATGACTACTGAGCCCGAAGTCGAACTGACCGACAAGCAGGTTGCGCTGATCGCCCGCGCCCTGGCCGAGCCGCGGCGCCATCAAATTCTGGAGCAGATCGGCGCAGCTACGGACGGCCTGCCCTGCCTCGCGCTGGCGCAAAAGCACGACATCAGCGCGGCCACCATCTCCCATCATCTGAAGGAGCTGGAAACCGCTGGCCTCATCGACGTCACGCGCGTCGGCAAGGCGATGAGCATGACGGTGAACCGAGCCGTGCTGCGCGCGTATCTGTCCAAGCTCGCCAGCATCTGACGCGGTTGCGGGTCGCCCCACACAGGGCCGCCGCCGTTTCAGGCAAACCATTGCCAAAACCAGCATCGCCCCGCGCAAGGGCCTGCGCCTGAGGGCACACCAAGCGCGGACCAGGCGTCTGCGGCAGCGTGGCTTGGTACGCGATGCGGCCCCGCACCCCTAAGCGCAAAAATCCATCCGCCCCCCTTGATCAGCATGCTTCGATACTTAGATGATCGTCGAAGCGACGCCATCAGGCCACCGAAGTGGAGAACAATCGTGGGCAAACTCGACGAAAAAGTAGCAGTCGTGACCGGTGCTTCCAAAGGCATTGGCGCAGAGGTTGGGCGGGCACTGGCGGCTGAGGGCGCCTCGGTTGTCGTCAATTACGCATCCAGCCGGGAGGGTGCCGACCGCGTCGTAGCGGACATCACTGCGGCAGGCGGCAAAGCCATCGCCGTGGGCGGAGACGTCTCCAAGAGCAATGACGTCACAGCGTTGTTCGATGCTGCGAAGCAGGCCTATGGCCGCGTCGACATCCTGATCAACAACGCCGGCGTCTTTGACTTCAAGCCCCTTGAAGAGATCACGGAATCCCACTTCGAGCGCCATTTCCGCATCAACGTGCTGGGGCCGATCCTGACGACACAGGCGGCCGTGAAGCACTTTCCCAGCAGCGGCGGCGTCATCATCAACGTGAGTTCGGTAGTTGCGTTCAGCCCCGTGCCGAATTCGTCCGTCTATTCGGCCACGAAGGGCGCGCTCGACACCCTCACCCGCACCTACGCGCAGGAACTCGGCCCGCGCAACATCCGCGTGGTGTCGCTCAATCCAGGCCTTGTTTCGACGGAAGGAGCGCAGTCCTTGGGCGTAATCGGCTCTCCGTTCGAGCAGCAGGTGATCGCGGAAACGCCTTTGCGCCGGATTGGCCTGCCGACCGACATCGCAAAAGTTGCGGTGTTCCTCGCCTCCGATGATGCCGGCTGGATCACCGGCGAAATCATCACCGCATCGGGCGGCCAATCATAGCAAATGCGCCCAATACGAAAGCAACCGGCGTGGTGCGCCGGTTGCTCCAGAAGCCTTGCCCGCTAGGCGCGAAAGTTTTGACCTGATGGCGCGCTTAGTAGCCGAACTGGATCGAGTTGAAGCGATAGTTCAGACCAAACCGCACTAGGTTTCCGTCGGTCTCGACATGCCATGTGTTGGCGCCGATGCCGCCCCCCGCAGGCGTGGTCAGCGAAACGGTGCCCAGGTCGTAATAGAGATATTCGACCTTCGCCGTCCAGCCGCCCTGCAGCATCGTTTCCAGACCACCACCCAGCGTCCAGCCGTTGCGGAAACCCGTTGATGAAGCACTGACCACCGGCGATGCGCAGAACAGCGTGCAGGCTTCCAGCACCGACACCTGTGTATCGGCACCGAGGTAGCCGCCGGTCACATACCAGAGCCAGCCGTTCGCGACCACGCCAAGGCGGCCGCGCAAGCTGATGTAGAAGTCGGAATCCGTTGTGGTCGAAGCGTCATAGGCAAACGGCAGATAGTATCCGCCCGTGCCTGCGAGCCCGAGATAGCCGATATCGCCTTCAACGCCGAACACCACCGGCCCGGTCTGCCAATTGTAGCCAAGCGTTGCACCGGCCACGACGCCGCTAGGCGAAAAGCTCCAGGAGTCGTAAAGGATGGTGGCTCCGCCGACGTCGCGGGCAGTTGAGCTGCCCCAGGTTCCGCCGATGTGGGCGCCGAAGTACAATCCAGCCCAGGATTTGGGATCGGGCGGATAATAGTCGAAGCCCCCCGGTGTTCCCCCGGCCTGAGCCTCAACGGCGGCCCCGAAAATTCCTGCAAACGCAACGCACGCGGCAAACAAATGACGACGCATAAACGCCTCCTCAACAACCCACTACGGAGTGACTTCAACTGACGGGACGCATGCACTGGTTGGCCTCATCCGTACGCGAAAAGCGGCGTCCTGTAGTGTGGTTGTTCAGGCGTTTCCCCGCTATCAACAACGGCCGCAGCAAACTTTTTGCGCCGTGGCGCATTCATCACGCGGGCCATCCGGGGCCATTTTCGGAGGCGGCAACCGCAGCGTTTTCTGTTGAAGGCACAGGCAAAGCATGACGGCATTTCGCAGAACGCTAACCTCCACCGACGATCTGGCCGATGCCGGCCTGATCCCGGCGCGGCGTGCTGACGAACTGGCGCCGGTCGGCAGCCGGTATGCGGTTGCCGTTACGCCTGCGATGGCGGCACTGATCGATACTTCGAACCCTGACGATCCGATTGCGCGTCAGTTCATTCCCGATCCGCGCGAATTAGACATCCTGCCCGAAGAGAATGCCGATCCCATCGGTGACACACTGAAAAGCCCCGTGCCGGGCATCGTTCACCGTTACCCCGATCGCGTGCTGCTGAAGCTGGTGCATGTGTGCCCGGTCTATTGCCGCTTCTGCTTCCGGCGTGAGATGGTCGGCCCCGGCAAAAGCAACACGCTCGGCGAACATGAACTGCAGGCGGCGCTCGATTACATCCGCGCAACGCCGCAGATCTGGGAGGTCATTCTCACCGGTGGCGATCCGCTCATTCTGTCGCCGCGCCGCATTGCGGAAGTGACGGCTGCGCTTGACGCTATCGACCATGTGAAAATCATTCGCTGGCATTCGCGCGTGCCCGTGGTTGCACCCGAGCGCGTGACCGACGCAATGGTCAAAGCGCTGAAGGCGCCGCGCAAAACGGTATACGTCGCGCTGCACGCCAATCACCCGCGCGAGTTGACCGATGCGGCCCGCAACGCATGCTCACGCATGATCGACAGCGGCGTCGCCATGGTCAGCCAGACGGTGCTGTTGCGCGGCGTGAACGACAACGTCGAAACGCTGGCAGCATTGATGCGCGCCTTCGTCGAAAATCGCATCAAGCCCTATTACCTGCACCACGGCGACCTTGCGCCCGGCACAGCACATTTGCGCACGTCCATCGAAGAGGGGCAGGCGCTGATGCAGGCGCTCCGCTCCCGTATCTCCGGGCTCGCGATGCCGACCTACGTGCTGGATATTCCCGGCGCACACGGCAAGGTTCCCATCGGCCCGAACTACGTTCATCGCGACGGCGACAGCCTGTGCGTCAGCGACCCTCGCGGCGAAACGCATGCCTACCCCGGCAGCAGTACGCGCTGAGCCCGATTCGCGATCGCGCGGCGAGCCAATCTGAATTCGACCTGCATTTGGGTGACCTAACCGTTGCGCGCAACAACGCGTCCAACGCATCTGGGTGCGCTTCCCGGCCCCCGCTTGATCGACGTCAGCATCGATGCCAAAGTGCCGCATGACGCCCTCTATGGCGCGATAGAGCCATCCTATTGCTGCCGCTGAGTGCAATAACAAAAGACGTCGCTGGGGAGGCGCACAATGGACGATCAGGCAAAGCAGGAAACCTATTTCGGTGCCTGCCCCCACGACTGCCCCGATACCTGCTCGATGCACTACGAGGTTGAGGACGGTAAACTCGTCAACGTGCGCGGCAACAAGGATCATCCCATCACGCGCGGCACCCTGTGCGTGAAGCTAAAGGACTTCCACGATCACCACGCCAACCCGGAACGGCTGATGTATCCGCTGCGCCGCGTCGGGCCCAAGGGTTCCGGCCCCAACGGCGGCAACAATTTCGAGCGCATCACCTGGGACGAAGCGATCTCAGAGATTGGCCAGCGCTGGCGCGCGATCATCGATGAGCACGGCGCCCAGGCGATCATGCCCTACAGCTATCTCGGCAACATGGGGCTGGTGCAGGGCATCAACTCCGGCGATCCGTTCTTCAATCGCCTCGGCTCGACCGTCAACGAAAAGACCTTCTGCACATCGGGTTCATCGTCGGCTTGGCTGCTGACGAATGGCCCCACCGGCGGCGTCGATCCGGAAAGCTTCGTGCACGCGAAGTATATCGTCATCTGGGCGTGCAACACCATTTCCACCAACCTGCATCACTGGCCGTTCGTGCTAGAAGCGCGCAAACGCGGCGCGAAGGTTGTTGTCATAGATGCGTTCCGCTCGCGCACCGCCAAGGGCGCCGATTGGCATATCTGTCCGCGTCCGGGCACCGATGGCGCACTGGCAATGGGCATCATCAATTCCATGATCGAGCAGGGTCTCGTCGATCAGGAGTACGTCGACAATTACACGGTGGGCTTCCCCGAGCTGAAGGAGCGCGCCAGGGAATTCACGCCGGAATATGTGCAGGCAATCACCGGCGTGAAGGCCGCCGACATTATGAAATTTGCGCGCGAATACGCGACCTCGCAGCCGGCTGCGATCCGTATCGGGGTTGCTATCGAGCGCTCCGCCGGCGGCGCACAGGCTTCGCGCGCCATCTACTGCCTGCCTGCGCTAGCCGGTGCGTGGCGCCATGTCGGCGGCGGTGTGCTGCAATTGCCGCTGTGGGAGTTCCCGGTCGACTGGGCCAAGGCCGCACGGCCGGACTGGATCAAGCCCGGCACACGCGTGGTCAACAACCTGCGGCTGGGGCAAGCATTAACCGGCGAGATGCACCTCGATCCGCCAATCAAAAGCCTGTTCGTGTTCTGCACCAATCCGGTCAGTCAGGCTCCCGAGACAAACAAGATCTGCGCCGGATTGCAGCGCGAAGATCTTTTCACGGTCGTCGCCGAGCACTTCATCACCGACACGGCGAAGTACGCCGACATCATTCTGCCAGCGGCCATGGCGGCCGAAGCGGAAGACATGATGTGGTCGTGGGGGCACTTCTATCTCACCTATAACCAGAAGGCCGTTGAGCCACCGGGCGAGTGCAAACCCACCAGCGAGATGTGGCGCCTGCTGGCAAAGGAGATGGAGTTTGACGATCCCATCTTCCAGATGACCGACAGTGAACTGTGCGAAGCCTATCTGCTGTGGGACGATCCGCGCATGAGCGGCATCGACATGGAGCACTTCCGCACGCACGGCTATTTCCGCGTCAATGTCGGCACCGCCGACAACCGCCTGCCCCACGCTGAAGGCAACTTCCCGACGCCATCCGGCAAAGTCGAGATGCTGCTGAACGACGCCCGCAATTTTGTCGCTCCGCCGTTCCGCGCCATGTACGAGGGCGAACAGGACGGCGACCTGCTGGACCCGCTACCGGGCTACGTTCCCAATCGCGAATCACCACAAACCAGTCCTGAACTGGCGCGGCAGTATCCGCTCAACATCATCTCGCCCAAGAGCCACGCGTTCCTCAACTCCTGCTATGCGAACGAACCGCACAAGGTGCGCATTCAGGGCGAGCAGTATGTGCTGATTTCGCCGCTGGATGCGAACGCGCGCAACATTCGCGAGGGCGATCCGGTACGGGTTTCCAATGCGCGCGGCAATTTCGAAGGCGTTGCCCGCGTAACGGACGACGTGAACCCCGGCATCGTTGTCGCCACGCTCGGCTACTGGCGTTCGCGCAACCGCTCCGACGGTTCGGTCAATTCGATATCGTCTGACGCATGGTCGGGCATTGGCCGCGCGCCGACCTATTCCGACAATCTCGTCGAGGTCACACGCGTCAATTGATGTTCTGGCTTCTCGCTCATCCAACAAAGGGGCGCGGCATCCGCCGCCCCCTATTTTTGTTGCCACACCCGGCGCCAAAACCGTCATCGGCCACGGTGGCGGCACGCCTCCATCTCACGATGCCAATTGCGCGACGTCGCGAATCTCTAGAATTAACAATTGTGAATGCCGTCGTCTGATTATCACCACTCAATCGGTGTCATTGCAGCGGGCTTGGCGTCTCTATGCAGTTTGCCTGCGATTATGTTTCGTATTTCTGACATCTAACATTTGAACCCGCCAACACGCGGAGATCCTCCATGCTGTTAAAACCAACGGTTTTAGCAAGTGTTCTGCTGTGTGCTCTGTTGTTGCCCGGAGCGGCGACAGCCGGCGAATTACCGGCTGTTTCCGGTCCAAACGGCAAACTCAGTGTGGAAGGCGGCACATTCGATGATGAAGCCGCCGGCCTGGCGCTCGGCAGCTTTTCGCTCCCCCTCGGACATAATCTTGGCGTGCAGTTTGACGGCGCGGTCGGCAACGTCGATGGTGACGTTTTGGGTGGCGGCGGCGTGCATCTGTTCACGCGAGATCCGTCCAGCTATCTGCTCGGCGTGTATGGCAGCTATCACACTTGGGATTCCATCGACATCTGGCGCATCGCTGCCGAAGCCGAACTTTACCTCGGGCGATTCACAGTTTCCGCGCTGGCCGGATATGAGAACATCGACATGCCTTCGCTGGCGAGCGGCTTGCCGGTGCTGACGCAGGACGAAAAAAGCTTCTTCGGCATCGGCGACGTTGCCTATTACATCAACGATGATTTCAAGATCTATGGCGGCTATCGCTACGTTGCCGAGACCAGCCTCGGTGCAGCGGGTGCTGAATACCTGCTGCGCGATCACGGTGTGCCCGTGTCGCTGTTCGCCCGCGGAGATTTTGGCAACAGCGACTTCAACAGCATCACCGGCGGTGTGAAGATCTATCTCAGCGACGACCGCAACAAATCGCTGATCGACCGCAACCGCCGCGACGATCCTGAAATTTATGTGCCGGTGTTTCCGAAGGTGGTTACACAGACGGCAAAGCAGCAAGGATCCAACCAATGTGTTGTCGGTCCAAGCCCTGATTATAAGGTTGCGTCGAACTTCAGCTGTACGTGCCCTTCCGGCACGCCACTCTCCGGCCAGCAGCCGCAATTCATTCCAGCATTGGGCGGCTTCTATACGTGCGGAAATCCGGTCTAAATTGGCGATATCGTCAGCCGACGTACATTTGCCACTTAATCCGGCTATGTAAAAAGTGTTGGGATCTAAACGCGATTCACTCCATTAACTTTTAACTGTTGATGGAATGTCGCGGGCGCTGGTGTCGAATTCCCGTCAAAAAAATAGAACGGGAATATGACCATGCTGGCAATGGCGAAGCCTGTCCTGTTGGCTCTCCTCGTGGGTAGCTCGATTGCAGTAGCCGCATCCGCAAATGACTTATCCGCCGTGTCTGGACCAAACGGAAAAGTCAGCGTTGAAGGTGGCTCGGTTGACGACAGCGGCGCAGGCATCGCCACCGGCAGTCTCTCATTACCGCTTGGCCATACGTTCGGCTTGCAGGCCGATGGCGCGGTTGGTTCCATCGACGGCCAGATCATGGGCGGCGGCGGGCTTCACCTCTTTACCCGCGATCCATCCAGCTATCTGCTAGGCGTGTTCGGCAGCTATCACACCTGGGATTCCATCGGCATCTGGCGCGTTGCCGGCGAAGCCGAATTGTATCTCCAGCGCTTCACGCTGTCCGGCCTTGCCGGTTACGAATACATCGATTTTCCGCGGCTTTCCGATGGTCTGGCCGTACTCAACAAAGACGATGGAAACTTTTTCGGCCACGTCGATGCGGCCTACTACATCACCGACAATTTCAAGGTTTCGGCAGGCTATCGCTATGTCAGCGAGATGAGCCTTGGTTCGGCGGGCGCCGAATATCTTCTATCGGGAACCGATGTGCCGGTTTCGCTGTTTGCACGCAGCGACTTCGGCCGCAGCGATTATGCAAGCATCACAGGCGGCCTGAAGATTTATCTCAGCGGCGACAACAACAAGTCGCTGATCGATCGCAACCGCCAAGACGATCCGGAAGCGTATCTGCCTGTGTTCCCGAAGATCGTGAAGGCGCAATCAACGCCTGCGCCTGCGGGTCCCACCTACTGCTCAGTCGATAGTTCGTACCACGCCATCGTGTTGTCTGGCGCACCCAATTGTCTCTGCCCGGCCGGATCGATGCTGGAAGATTTGACACCGTATGACGACACTGTCGACCATGGTGTCTTCCGCTGCGGCGCGCCCATCTAGAGCCGCTCCGTCGCTGACGCTCCATTCGCAAGGTGGTTATGTCGTCGACGCATTTTTCGCCGAGAAAGTTGCCGATCGCGCTTTGATCGCCCACATTGCTCTGCATGACATCGCACCTGAGCGGACGACATCTGGTCGGCGACATCGGCGCCACGAATGCGCGTTTTGCATTAGCTGACGCCGATGGAAAGCTGTCGCATTTCGCAAGCTTCCTGTGCAGCAATCACTGTAACCTCGATGCGGCGATTGCAGCCTATCTCACCGACGTGCGCGCGCCTGCACCGAGACGCGCCGTTCTGGCAGTGGCGACAACACCCGACGGCGATCAGGTTCGTTTCACCAATAACCCCTGGTCGTTTTCAATCGTGCATCTGGCGCAGCGCACCGGCATCGGCGACTTACACGTCATCAACGACTTTCACGCCAACGCGCTGGCGCTACCCTATCTGCAGAATGAAGATGTCTTGCAGATCGGCGGCGGCAATCCAGCAACCTATGCTCCCATGGCAGTGCTCGGCCCCGGCTCCGGCCTCGGTGTCAGCGCGTGCGTATGGTCGGGCGAGCGCTACATCGCGTTGCCGGGTGAAGGCGGCCACGTGACCATGGCCGCAGGTGACAGTCGCGAAGCTGCCGTGCTGGATATTCTGCGCGCTCGTTTCGGGCACGTCTCGGCCGAGCGGCTGCTGTCCGGGCCGGGCATCACCAACATCTATGCATCACTGTGCGTCATCGATGGGCTGGGTGAGGCTCAACTGACACCTGCCGCCATCTGCGAGTCCGCTCTCGCCAACTCCGATGCACGCGCAGCCGAAGCGATCGCCATGTTCTGCGCAATGTTGGGTACTGTTGCGGGCGATGTCGCGCTGACAATCGGCTGCCGCGGCGGCATCTATATCGCGGGCGGAATTGTGCCTCGGCTGGGCAGCCACTTCGCAGCATCGCCGTTTCGCCAGCGCTTTGAATCGAAGGGTCGCTTCAGCGACTATCTGGCGGCAATTCCAACCTATGTCATCACACGCCATGACGCAGCGCTGATCGGCGCTGCCGCCCTGATGCGCGCGCCTCGCACCGGATTGTAAACGAAAATGCCGCGCAACCGGAGCAGCGCGGCATTCACGTATTCAAAGCGCTTGATTATATCGTCTGCCGATCAACCTAGCCGCGGCGACGTCACTGCGCCTTATTCAGCTTCAGGCCACTTGTCCAAAACTGCGATCGGCTTCGTCCTCATCAATCAACAGCGGCGGCTCATGCAGATAGCGCGTGGCCTTGCGCTTCGCCTCGATGTCCTGCCACACCAGCGTAACCTGCTCCTCCGTCAAGCCCGTTGCCTGCGCGACGGCTTCAGCGGTTAGCGCGTGCTCCAGCCCATAAAGGCACAGATCCATCTGCTCGTAGGGTAGCGCAAAATAGAATTCTTCCTGTGTCTGCGCCATCGACCAGGTGTCAGTCGTCGGCGGACGCTGGCGGATTTCAGCCGGGATGCCAAGTTCTTCAGCAAGCTGATAAACCTGCGACTTGTAGAGATGCGCGATCGGCTTGAAGTCGGCAGCGCCATCGCCGTTCTTCACGAAGAAGCCCTGATCGTACTCCAGCCGGTTCGGCGTACCGGCCACGGCATAGTTCAACCGGTCGGCGTGGTAGTATTCAAGCTGCTTGCGGATGCGCTGCTTCATGTTGGTCGCTGCCACCACCGCCTGATAAACGCCGATCGGCATCCGCGCCTCGCGGCGCTCACCGGCTGGCGTTTCAACCACAAGCTTGGTCAGGCTATAACGGTTGCCATGCAGCACGTTCGACAGAACAACCTTGCAGCTCCAATCGGAACCGAAATCCGGAAATAGCTCGCGGATGGCGCCATCGCGGCGCAGATAGCAGCCCGCGGCCGAAAGCGTCGGCGCGATATCCTCAACCACATGGCCAATGCCATAGGTCTCCGCAACCAGACGGCCGAGACGCAGGCTGTCGGGATCAGAATCCTTCTCCGGCATCAGCACGGCCATCACGTTCTGAGGCCCGAGAGCAGCGGCGCACAGCGCTGCAGTCACGCTTGAATCGATGCCGCCGGAAAGGCCGATCACAGCACCGCGACGGCGCAAGCGACGCAGCACCTGGTTGGAAATGCCCTGCGTGATCGCGCGCACAGCCACCGCAGCATCAAGCTGCAACGTCTCACGCGAGAACTCACGATCGACCACAGACGAAATATCAGAGCGCTGCATTCTGCCCTCTCTCGGCCTCACTGACGAGGCGACGGCTGATCTTTCCCGAGTCCGTCTTTGGCAGCGACGGCCGGAATTCTACAAGTTTGGGAACCATGTAATCTTCAAGAAAGCGCGCGCAGTGGCGGATGACGTCCTGCGCGCCGATGTCCGTATCGGGCTCCAGTGCAACAACCGCCTTGATAGCGCTGCCCAGCACTGCATCCGGCACGCCGATGACGGCAACTTCGGCGACGCCCGGCAGCGCATAAATGACGTTCTCAACTTCCTTCGGCGGAACTTTCTCGCCGCGCGATTTGATGATGTCGTCCTTGCGACCGACAAAATAGAGGAAGCCGTCGCTGTCGGTGCGGAACAGATCGCCGGTGTAAAGCACGTGCTCCCACGGATATGGCCCCGGACGCAGCGCCTTGGCGGTTGCTTCCGGATTTTCCCAATATCCCTTCATCACGTGCGCGCCACGGATCACCAGCTCGCCGACGACATCCGGCCCGACGCGCCGGCCCTCATCATCGACGACATAAGCTTCCGTGCCGGGAATGGCGACGCCGACAGACGAGATGCGGTTCTTAAGCTCGGTCGGCGGCAGCCACGTGCAGCGTTTGCATTCCGTCAGGCCATACATCGAATACAGCGCCACGTGTGGAAACAGCGCCTGCAGCTTTTCAATGTGCGTCGGCGGCAACGCCGCAGCGGTATTGGTGATGTAGCGCAGATGTGGCAACGCACCCGGTGCAAGGTTGCGCTGCCCTACGAGAATTGCCGCCATCGTCGGAACGAGTGGCAGGCCCGTCACGCGCTCCTCTTCACAGCGCTTCAGAATGACTTGCGGGAACGCAAATGACTTTTCAAGTACCAGCGTGGCGCCGACCTTGATGGCCATCAGCACCTGATACAATCCGTAATCGAACGCAACCGGCAGCACGTTGAGAATGATGTCGTCGGCCGTGTTCTCAAGGTACGTCGTGATGGATGTGGCGGCTGCGACGACATTCTGATGTGTCATCATCACGCCCTTCGGGAACCCCGTCGAGCCCGACGTATAGATCAACATCGCCAGATCGACATTGATGCCCGGTGCGCTCTGCAGCAGCGAAAACTCTGGTACTGCGAGCACATCATTCCAATGCAACGCGCCAAACCCGGCCGGCACCGATTCACCATCGGCGATCACACTGAACGCTACCGATGGCGCCGCTGCAATAGCATCCGCCGCAACAGATGCCGTCTTCTGCTGGGCAATGATCGCCTTCGCACGGCAGTTATTCAGGATGTAGCTGAGCTTATCGGTCTTGGTCGAAGGATTAACCGGACTGAAGACAGCACCGGCCTTCAAAACGGCAAAAATTGAAACAACCGCTTCAACGCTGTTGTCCAGAAACAGGACAACACGATCGCCCCTTTCGACGCCGCGATGGATCAACCCCTGCGCCAGCTCGTCAGAGATATCGTCGAGCTGGCTGTAGGTCAGGCGCCGATTGCCGGCAACGAGCGCCGTCTTATCGGGAAAGCGCATCGCACTTGCACGCAGAAACGATTCAAAGCGCATCGCCGTACCCCACCACCAGTTGACCGTATTTCAGAACGTGCGTTTGCGTCGGCTCAAACCGCAATGCCGGTAATCTTGGCGCCCTGCTTGCGAGCTACATATGCCGCAATCAGATCGATGGAATCGAGGTTTTCCGGAACGATCTCGTCATCCTCGACGGTGATGCCGAAGTTGGTTTCAAGATGCTCCACGAGCTCCAGGATGCCGGTAGAGTCGATGAGCCCGGCGGCGAGCAGCGATTCTTCGTTGGTCAGACCGTTTCGACCTTCGCGAAAAAGAAAGCTCGCTTCTACGAATTCGCGGATCGACGTTTTGAGTGCGTTTGACATGGTCTTGATACTCACCCGTACATTACGAATTGACGGCAACCGGCGCGCGGCCGTTGCCATCAGAGTTAACTGGCTGGGACGAAGCAAGCGGCGTGCCAATGCCCGCAGATGCCTGCTGCACAAAGGTCTCGTGCCAAACCTGCGTCGACAGCACACCGACAAAAGCCAGGTTGTCCCTGAAGCCTGTCGATGCAAATCGCGTGCACTTATTGACCAGCCGATCAACGAGCGCGCCGTCGAAATACCCCGCATCCGCAATGCTGGAGCGGCTCATACGCGTCAGCATCTCTGCTCCCGCCGCGGTGCCGACGAACGCGCGACTTTCCGGTGCGCGATAGGGCTGCTTGGGACGCCGCGCGATATCCGCCGGCAGAAGATCAGCAACGCTTTCACGCAGGATGTGCTTTTCACGCAGTCCCTTCAGCTTCAGGCGCGGCGGGATGCGCGCTGCAAATTCCATCAGGCGATGATCGAGGAACGGAAAGCGTCCTTCAACCGCGTTCGCCATAGCGACCCGATCGCCCTGCGATGACAGAATGTAGCCCGGCAACAGGTACGCACTTTCCAGATACTGCGCTTGTGAAAGCGGATGCCAGCGCTGGAATTCAGCCGGCAACCGCTCGCGCAGATCATCCAACGCGTCGTAGTCGCCAAGTTCATCCCGCAGCTCCGCCGAGAAAAACGCCTTCGCGCCCTGGCTGGAGCGGAAGCGCGGCAGATGCGAATAGAGCGGATCGCTGATGCTGTCCTGATGGTTGCCGAAAAACGCTTCCAGATAGCGCTGCGACTGCGCATTCATGCGCGGCATATAAGGATAAAGGCGACGCAGAAGCAGCGGCCGCAAACGCGATCCCGGCTGCGCGGCACAGAAGCGGCGCACCTTGGCTTCCTTGAACACATCATAACCGGCGAACACTTCGTCAGCGCCCTCGCCCGTCATCACAACCTTGATGCCGTTTTCGTGCACCAGTCGCGACAGCATGTACATCGGCGCCGGCGCTGTACGCATCAGCGGGCGCTCGGTATGCCGGATGACATCGCCCATCACCGCCGCGATATCGTTTTCCTGGCACACCGTCACCGCGTGGTTGAGATCGAGCGCCGCAACCATCTCCTGCTGAAAGGCGCTCTCGTCGAACTCTGCGTTGGCAAACGCAACCGAGAACGAACGCAACGTGTCGGGGGTGAATGTACGTATCGCAGCGGTGGTGATCGATGAATCCAGCCCGCCGCTGAGATACGCGCCGACCGGAACGTCAGCCCGCAACCGAATACGCACCGCGTCCAGCAGCAGCGCGCGCACTTCTTCCGTCAGGCGCGCTTCTTCCTTTGCTGATACCGGTCGGTCGTCCGCCGCATCGGGATAGTCGAAGCGCCAGTATTGATGCGTCCGCGCACCATCGTGATTGACGATCATCACGTGGCCCGGCGGCAGCTCGCTGATATTCTTGAATGGTGTGCGCGGCGCGAGCGGAAACCAGAACGTAAACATCTGATCGAGTGCGATCGGATCAAGCTCAGCTCTGACGCCAGGCAGCGTCAACAGCGCCTTGACCTCGGACGCGAATGCGATGCCGCCGGCGCTTTCCGTATAGTAAAGCGGCCGTACACCAGCGCGATCGCGCGCCAGCACCATGCGTTGGCGTTTGCTATCCCAGATGGCGAATGCAAAGTCGCCGTTGAACATCTCGACACAGTCAGGCCCGCGCTCTTCATACAGATGCACGATCACTTCGGTGTCGGACGTTGTTTTGAAAACGTGCCCGCGCGCGATCAAGCCCTCGCGCAGTTCGACGTAGTTGAAAATTTCACCGTTGAACGAAACCCAAACCGTGCCGTCTTCGTTGCTCATCGGCTGACGGCCACCGTCGACATCGACGATGCTGAGACGCGCATGGGCCAGCCCGGCATCGCCGTCGACATAAACGCCATCGCCGTCCGGCCCGCGATGGGCGAGCGTGCGGATCATGCGCTGCAGCTGACCGCGCTTGCGGTCAGGCGCAATCGGCAAACGATAAAAGCCGGCAATGCCGCACATCGTTACTCTCCCAGACGCCTGAAGCGTTACGCGAACTCGCCGCCGACCAAACGAGTCCAGGACTCACCCGCGAGCCCCGTCAGCAGCGCCGGTCCACTACGTACCTCCCGCAGCAATTCCTTGTCGCGGGCATGCACCAATGTCGATGCGCCGTGGAACAACACACAGCGACGTGCAACCAGCGCATCGAGCAGGACGTCGTCCGCACGGCCACGGATGGCGACGCATCCCAGCTCCTGCGCACGGCGGAACAGCGCATCAAGCGCGGTGCCGACGTGTTCGGGCAATGCCAACACCTGCAGAACGCGCGCGATCTGACCGCGGCGCGCATAAAACAGGTAGCAACCGACCGGCTTGCCGCTGCGGTCGAGAACGATACGACGCTGCAACACGCCATAGCGTTCTTTTGCTTCCGCATGGGTCAACAGCATTGACAGCGAAGGGGTGTGCCAGTCGGGATAGAGCGTATAGGTGCGGCTCAGCTCCGGGATCAGGCTTTCAATGTCCGCCGCCGTTGCTTCGACATCGTGCACGCCATCCTGCGCGGCGGGCAATGCAAGCGGATTACGATCCAGCCGCTGCAGCAGCATATCGAAACCCGATGCAAACGGCCGCATGAGCCCAGCCGGTCGGAACACATGCTGTGCCGCCGCAACCGCGGTTCCCGCAGGGCGCACAACGCGCAACCAGTCGAGGCTGCCGGCAGACAACTGCGAGCCACCCACCTTCTGCCACATGCGCTGCGAGATGCCGTTGGCGGTTTCGCTGAATGAAAGATCCTGCGGACCGGATAGAAAACTGCGCAACAGACGTGCGCCAGCGGTTGGGTGCAACTCTGGCTGATCGACCATCATCGACCCAGCCACCGCTGCGCTGATGGGGCGTCCGTTGAGTTGCATCTGTCGCGACCAGATGCCTATGAAGCCGCGAACCTCGCCGGTGTTATCGGTGAACACGCGCGAACGTGGTTCTTCACCGGCACCCACGCCCGTGAAAACCACATCTTCGAAATAGCGCCGCAGCTCTGTGCTGCCGCTGCCTTTGCCGTCACGGAACGAACGCGCAAACAGCCCCGCCAGTGCGTCGACATCGTCGCGACGGCACGGTCGGATCGCTTCCTGTTTGCCTGATGTGTAACTCACTTAACTACCTCTGCACGCGGACTGCGACAGCAGTTCCACGCCTAGCCCTGCATAGCCCGGACCAACCGTCGGTCAGCGCGACACAGACAAAGCGGCCCCTCTCGAAGGACCGGACGGTGCGCCCAGAGTGTTGATAATTTGAATACGTCCGTTAACCGCTTCCATCGGACGAATTGACATCAATGTGGTCGCAACAAACTGATTTACATTGATAATTCTGGATTTAGTCAGCGACTGGACTAATTGAGACCAAACGGCCCGTTTGGCTCAAATGGAACGGATTGTGAAAGCACCGTTAGGGAATCGTAAATTCGACCGGCGGTTTTCCGCAGGAACATTTCCCAACTGCGGCAGCAACGCCGCAGGCCCTTCAGCCGGGACGCGGCATTATATCGTGGCGCGATAATATGCGGGCGCCCACGCCAAGTTCGCGGCCGCCCGTCATCCACTCAACGCTGTTTCAAAATTGAATTGGGCGTCCCGGTCAGGGATTGTTCCAGGCGCCCTGTGTCGGCCGCTCCTCGGCGAGGTAATAGCGGTTAACCCAGCCCTTCAGGCGGCCGTATTGCACCGGACACCAAAGGTTACGGCATGCGCCGACGATGCGGACGCCGCGTCCATCCGGGCCGATGGCGCCAATGCGCGGATGATATTCGGATGGCCCCGTGCGCACGTTCAGGCGATCGCCAATCTGGACGTTGGATACGCGGAACGATGCCAGACGGCGGTTGCTGGCCTGCCGCGTATCTGTAGCCGGCTGCTGCCTGCGCACTTCTGGTGCGGCGGCTGGTTCAGATTCCGTATCAGCGATGTCGTCATAGGGTCTTGTGACATTAGCCGCCGACGCCACCCTTTGCCGGGCGGCGTTCTGCTGTGCAGCCTCAGAGTTGAGGATCTGCGGCATCTCCGGCGATCCTTCAACGGCATCTGATGCACTTGCTTCGGCGCCCAGGCCGAGGCGATAGGGCTCGGGCTCCTTCGGTGTCAAAGCCGACTTCAGCCATTCGCCCAGCGCGGCGGTGGTGAAGCGCGGCGGGACTGCCAGATCGACAGGTTCATATCCATTGCGCGCAGCCGGAACATCAGTCGATGCGACGACAGTCTCTTCCTGGTTGTTCGCATCGCCAGCGGCAATCGTCGTCGGAGCAGGCTGCTTGGGTTCAGGCTGCGGTGCCGGTGCGGCAGCGGTCTGCTGCGGCGGTGCAATCGGCTGCTTTTCCGCCACCTGAGCGACGGGACGTGCCGGGGCTTGCTTTGGCTTGGCCGTCACGGCGGCAACCACGGGCTTGGCTTCGGTGATCGTAGCCGTGCCGCTTTCGCCGCTGGCTTCCGACCAGTGCACGCGATTGCCTTCACGGCGCAGAGCCATGCAGCGGGGCTTGGCGTCGAACCAGCGGAACCACTTCATGCAAAGCTTGTCGCCTTCGGTCCACCAGCGGCCGCGATCCTTGGTGGCACCGAGCGTCAGCCCCAGTGCGCCCGCTTCAGCGGACATCAGGCCGTTCGTGCCGACCTTGACCGGAATGGTCATGCGCAAAGGCGTGTCAATTTCCAGCAGCGCGCCGGGCATGGCTCGCTTGATCTCTTCGCCGGACATGCGCACCGGAGCAGCCATCGCGGCGCTCACACCTGCCAGCAAACCGACAACAGTAACCAAACGCAACATCACTACCCCTACCCGCTCCGCCCGGAGCCCCTTCATGGTCTCAGAAAGTGGCGAGAACCCGGTTGCAAGCACCGGATTTTTCGCCCCAGACCAGACGCTTGCGCCCCACTATGGCCGCTTTTTCAAATCGCGTGCCGAAGTGCGCATTGTTGCCGATGCAAGGGCACCGGATACATCAAACGCCTGCCAGTCGCGCCGCCGGGAGGCAGCCACGGACCACCAAACAGAATCGCTCCGAAGGCTTAAGAAGTGGTGGCAATCTGCCCGGCGGCATCGGGTTGCTGGAGCATTTCGAGGCAACGCTACGCCGAACTGACGGCCAGCCGGACCGGGCGGAGGATTTCAGAGCCTGCCGACGCCCCGCACAGAACAGGTTGCTAAGTGCCGCGCGGCTTGGCGCGCGCCGTCGGCAACGCCGATGCCGGATCGTCGGGCCAGGGGTGGCGCGGGTAACGCCCTTTCATCTCCGCCTTCACCGCCGCCCACGAACCACGCCAGAAGCCCGGCAGGTCGCGCGTGATCTGAATGGGCCGGTGCGCGGGCGAAAGGAGATGCAGCGTCAACGGCAGCTTGCCGTTGGCCAGCGCCGGGTGTTGCTTCAACCCGAACAGCTCCTGCACCCGGATATGCAGCGCCGGTCCACCCGCAGCGCCATAGTCGATGGCATGGCGGTTGCCGGTGGGCGCCTCGAAATGCGTCGGCGCTTCGTCGTCAATCCGGCGCCGCACGTTCCACGGCAGCAACGCATCGAGCGCCGAGCCGAGATCATCAGCGCCGATATCCGCCAGCCGCGACTTGCCATTGAGAAACGGCGCCAGCCAATCCGCCACGCGCGCGGCCAGCGTATCGGTGCTCAGATCGGGCCAGCTGTCATCGCCGGTTGAACGCAGAAACGCCAACCGCTCGCGCAGTTGCTGCTGCGGCTTGCTCCACGGCAGGCGCTCGATGCCGTATCTGCCAAGCGCCTCGGCAAAAGCGCGGGCTGTGTCCGCTCCGTGTTCAATCGCACGCGGTTCGCTGGCCAGCACGATCGCATCGAGACGACGCACATGGCGCGCGCGCAATGCCGACGACGCCGGATCAAAATCGACTTCCACAGCCTCATGCACACGCCCTTCAGCCGACGCCAGAACGTCCGCTTCATTCGCGCCGGCGCAAAGCAGAATACGTGTCGCAGCGGCGGCACCGGAAAGCTCGGCCGCCACGATGAAGCCGGAACGCGCCAGCGGATGCAGCGCGTCCATCACCGCGCCTCTGCCGTTGGCGAGCAGAAACTGCCCTCGTGCCCCGCGCGCCTTGCCCAGTCGGTCCGGATACGCCAGCGCCAGCAGCCGCGCGGTTGACAGGTTCTCGGTTGAATTTTCGCCGCCCTGCGCACCGCTGCGCTTTTCCGCCGCGCGCGCCCAACCCGCCGCAAGCTTGCGCATGTCGGTTGCGCGCCGTCCACGATCGCGGCGAAAGTTCTCCAGCCGGATGTCGAGATCGACGTCGTTACCGCCAAGGCCGCGCTCAACCATAACGGCAGCGATGTCGGCCGCGTCCTGCGCACAGTCCTGCTCCGCCGCAGCAATGATCATCCGCGCCAGTCGTGGCGGCAGCGGCAGCGATCGCAATGCGCGCCCGCCCGGCGTTATCCGCCCTTCGCCATCAAGCGCGGCCAACGCCTGCAACTCTTCACGCGCGGCATCGATTGCCGCTTGCGAAGGTGTGTCCAGCCATCGCAGCGCGCGCGGATCGTTTGCACCCCACTCGGCGCAATCCAGCAGCAGTGAAGCCAGATCCGCCGAACGAATTTCGGGCTCCGCAAATGCGGGCAGGCTCTGCGTTTGAGCCTCATCCCACAGGCGATAGCAGACGCCCGGTTCGGTGCGCCCAGCACGCCCGCGCCGCTGATCCGCCGACGCGCGTGATGTGCGCACGGTTTCAAGCCGCGTCACGCCAACGTCAGGTTCAAAGCGCGGCACGCGCGCCAATCCGCTGTCGATAACGATGCGCACGCCCTCAATGGTGATCGACGTTTCCGCAATCGACGTCGCCAGCACCACCTTGCGCGTTCCGTCAGCGGCCGGTTCCAGCGCCAGATCCTGCGCCCGCACGTCCATCGCACCATAGAGCGGCGCAAGTATCACCGACGCGTCGGTGATGCGTTCGCGCAAACGCTCCTCAACGCGGCGGATCTCGCCCTGCCCCGGCAGAAAAGCCAGTATCGATCCGCGCTCCTCGCGCAATGCGCGCAACACCGCATCAGTCATGCGATCTTCCATGCGCACATTGGCATCGCGCCCGACATAGCGCGTCTCGACGGGATAGGCGCGGCCCTCGCTGACGATTGCCGGCGCATCGCCCAGCATCTGCGCCACGCGGCCGCCATCCAGAGTTGCCGACATCGGCACTATGCGCAGATCCTCGCGCAGCGCGCTCTGACAATCGAGCGCCAGCGCTAAGCCCAGATCGGCATCCAGCGAGCGTTCGTGAAACTCGTCGAACAGCACCGCGCCAACGCCATGCAATTCCGGATCATCGAGAATCATGCGCGTGAAGATGCCTTCGGTGACAACCTCTATGCGCGTCTGCGCGCTAACCTTTGTCATCAGACGCGTGCGCAGGCCAACGCGCTGCCCCACGGCTTCACCCAACGTGTGCGCCATGCGTTCGGCGGCGCCGCGCGCGGCAATGCGGCGTGGCTCCAGCACGAGAATTTTGCGCCCCGCAAGCCAGGCTTCGTCCATCAGCGCCAGCGGCACGCGCGTGGTCTTGCCCGCACCCGGCGGCGCAATCAGCACGGCAGCGTTGCGCGCCACCAGCGCAGCGCGCAATTCTCCTAAAACCGTATCGATGGGCAGGGCTGCAGCGAATTCCATGGCGCTGTATCGGAGAATGACAGGCCGGGCGCAACTGCCTATGAGTCACGATTCTCTGGCCTGTGGGGCTCAACCTCCCCCTATAAATGCCACTATTGAGCGAAAAGTCGCTTGCCGGCGCCGCAATCCACATACCATTTGCGCGCACTTGACCACCCTGCCCCAAGCATTGCATGAGGCCCGTTCCCAAGGAGCGCAGCATGGACAAAATCAACAAACGCATCGCCGCCGAGCTGAACGTGGGCGCCAATCAGGTGCTGGCCGCAGTGGAGCTGCTGAATGAGGGCGCCACCGTCCCGTTCATCGCGCGTTACCGCAAGGAAAAGACCGGCGGCCTCGACGACACGCAGCTCCGCAAGCTGGAAGAACGGCTGGGCTATCTGCGCGAACTGGAAGACCGGCGCGGCACGGTGCTGAAAACCATCGAAGGCCTTGGCAAGCTCACACCGGAACTCGCGCGCCAGATCGACGGCGTCAGCACCAAGATCGAGCTTGAAGATCTTTATGCGCCTTACAAGCCCAAGCGGCGCACCCGTGCGCAGATTGCGCGCGAAGCCGGCCTTGAACCGCTGAGCGACGCGCTGCTGGCAAACCCGAATCTCGATCCGGTTGCCGAAGCGGCCAAGTACATCAACGCCGAAGGTGGCTTTGCCGATGCCGACACCGCGCTGGAAGGCGCGCGGCACATTCTCATCGAACGCATTGCGGAAAAGCCGGAAGTTGTCGGCACCCTGCGCGAATGGATGTGGGGCGAAGGCGAGTTGAAGTCCGCCGTGCGCAAGGGCAAATCTGGCGAGGGCGAGAAGTTCGCCGACTACTTCGCGTTCGGACAGCGCATTCAGGATATGCCATCCCACCGCGCGCTTGCCATGCTGCGCGGCGCAAATGAAGGCGTGCTCGATCTGGAACTCGACATCGCGCACGAGAAGGACAAGCCGCATCCGGCGGAAGGGCGCATCAAGAGCACGTTCGGCATCGCCGAGCGCGGCCGCCCCGCCGATGCCTGGCTGGGCGAAACGGTGCGCCGCGCGTGGAACGATAAACTTTCCGTATCGCTGCAGTCGGGCCTGCTTTCGCGCCTGAAAGAGCGCGCCGACGCCGAAGCGATCACGGTGTTCTCGCGCAACCTGAAGGATCTTCTGCTGGCCGCGCCTGCTGGCCCGCGCACGACGATGGGGCTCGATCCGGGCATCCGCACCGGCGTCAAGGTTGCCGTGGTCGATGCCACCGGCAAGCTGCTCGACACCACTACAATCTATCCGCACGAGCCGCGCCGCGACTGGCAGGGTTCGCTCGCAGCGCTGGCCATGCTGTGCAAGAAGCACCGCGTTGAAATCATCAGCGTCGGCAACGGCACCGGCAGCCGCGAGACGGATAAACTGGTTGCCGAACTGATCGGCAAGATGCCGGACCTGAAGATCATCAAGGCGATCGTGTCGGAAGCGGGCGCGTCGGTCTATTCAGCCTCGGAACTGGCGGCCAACGAATTTCCCGATCTCGACGTCAGCCTGCGCGGCGCCGTTTCCATCGCGCGCCGACTGCAGGATCCGCTGGCGGAGCTAGTCAAGATCGAGCCCAAGGCCATCGGCGTCGGCCAGTATCAGCACGACGTCGATCAATCCGGCCTCGCGCGCTCGCTCGATGCAGTTGTTGAGGACTGCGTGAACTCGGTCGGCGTTGACGTGAACACCGCATCGGCGCCGTTGCTGGCGCGCGTGTCCGGTCTCAACCGCACGCTGGCTTCCAACATTGTTGCCTTCCGCGACGAGAACGGCGCGTTCAAAACTCGCACGGCGCTGAAGAAGGTGCCGCGTCTTGGCGCCAAGGCGTTCGAACAGGCGGCCGGCTTCCTGCGCATCATGGACGGCAAGAACCCGCTCGATGCTTCTGCGGTGCACCCCGAAGCCTACATCGTGGTCGAGAAAATCGCCGACGTAACCAAGCGGCCGCTGAAGACGATGATCGGCGATCGTGCGTTTCTGAAGTCTGTCCGACCGGCCGATTTCGCCGATGACGCGTTCGGCATTCCCACCATCACCGACATTCTGGCCGAGCTTGAAAAGCCCGGTCGCGACCCGCGCCCTGAGTTCAAGACCGCCACGTTCCAGGATGGCGTCGAAACCATCGGCGACCTGGAACCCGGCATGCAGCTTGAAGGTGTCGTCACTAACGTCGCCGCGTTCGGCGCGTTCGTCGATATCGGCGTCCATCAGGACGGACTGGTGCACGTCTCCGAACTGGCCGACCGTTTTGTGAAAGATCCGCACGAAGTGGTGAAGGCTGGCGACGTGGTGAAGGTGCGCGTGAAGGAAGTCGATGTCGCCCGCAAGCGTATCGCGCTGACGATGCGTTCCGGTGCCGTTGACCGTTCCGCATCCGGCCGAAATGACCGGCAGGCTTCTCCGCCATAGTCCCAGCGCGGCAGTGGCGCGCCGATCCCGCGCCAGTCATCGCCATCGCAGTCAGGTGGTGAAAGTGCGCTGGCCGCCGCGCTCAAGCGCGCGCAGGAAAAGGGCCAGCACTAAACTCCTTTGACGCTTCGGGCGCTGTCAGTCCGAAGCGTCAATCCGCCGGTTTCAGCAATGCGAGTTGCATACATCGCACTACGATGCTGCCAACAATGTCGCCATCAGACACGCGACGCCCATGACGGCAGGCGGACAGGCGGGGGCGAAGCCCTACCCGCCCCGCGCTCCATGAAGCAAAGCAGAAGTTGCCGTAGCTGCCTGCTATGACGTCGGCTGATCCGACTCGGGCAAAGGCTCCGGCCGTTCAGCCTCCTCCGGCAGACCGGGCGGCACCGGCACACTAGGATCACCGATAGCCCAGTCGCGGCGCAAAGCAGCGCTGACGAGCAGCATCAGCGTAACCGGCGTCGTTATGGTGACGAAGATGGCAATCAGCACCTCGTGCACCACCAGTCGCTGCTTCACCACGGAAAAATAAAGCATCGACGCCAGCAGCACACAGCCAATACCCAGCGTGGTTCCCAACGTCGGCGGATGCACGCGCGAATAGAAGTTGTTCAGCCGCACCAGGCCGATGGTTCCGATCAGCGTCAATGCTGCGCCCAGCAGCACAAGAATGGACGTAACGATCGCCACCCAGGCGGGCAGAGTGGGAGAAACCTCCATCATTCGATTGGCTCCCCGCGCATAAGGAACTTGGCGAGCGCGGCCGTGGCGACAAAGCCCACCAGCGCAATCACCAGCACCGCTTCAAAATAGAAGATGTCCGACGTCTCGATGCCGAACGTGAGAATGAGGATCATGCCGCACACGTAAAACGCATCGAGCGCCAGCACGCGATCCTGCGCCCGCGGCCCCTTCAGCATGCGATACGCCGCGCACGCCATGGCCAGCACGATCATCATTTCGGCAGTCGCGACCGACCAAATCAGAATCGAATGCGCCATCATTCGAAGATCTCCTTCAGCAGTCGCTCGTATCGGTTCTTGATGAGATCCGTCCACTCGTCCTCATCGACGAGATCCAGCACGTGCAGCAACAGCTCGCCCTTGGCGCTGTCGAAATTTACCCACACCGTTCCGGGCGTGGAAGTCACCACGCACGCCAGAATCGCAAGCGCATATTCGTTGCGAATATCCAGTTTGACGGTCAGGAAGCCCGACTTCGCCACCCGCCCCGGCGTCAGCACAATGCGCGACACCGCAATGTTGGAACGGATGATGTCGTACAGCACGATAAACGCGAACTGTACCAGCAGGTGCAGGTTGCGCACCCGGCCGGAGGGAATCTGCAGCGACGAAGTTGCAAGACCGCCAGCAACGCCAATGATCGAGCCGAGGATCAGATGGCCGGGCGAAAGCGACTGGTTTAGCAGCAGCCACATGATCAGCAAAAACACCGACAGCAGCGGATAAGGCAGCACCCGACGGGTTATTGCGCTCATGGGCTCACCTCCTGCGTAGTAGTGGGCGCTGTGGCAGGCTGGCCGTCAATCACCGGTTGCTCGGGCCGTTTGCGAGGCTTATCCAGCACACCGCGCACATAACCTTCCGGCGCGTGGATGCTCTTTGCCGTCGCGTCCATGAAGCGCGCCACCGGCCCCGCCTGCACCGTCAGCGTCGCACACAGCAGCAGCAGAGCAACGATCGGCACCACTTCCAGAAAGCGCACCTTTGGCACCGTGCTTTCCATCGGCACCCAGAACACGCGTACGCCGGCGCGCGCCATCGCCACCATGACTGCGAAGCCGGACATGAGCAGCACAGCCATCAGCGTCCAGCTCAATGCCCCGAGCGTCGGCGTCGTGCCGTTGACCTCATGGGCACCGACCGCCACGCCATCGGGCAGAAACATTGCGTGCAGCATAAGGAACTTGGCAACGAAGCCGGTCAGCGGCGGCAGTCCGGCCAGCAGCAGCGCGCACGCGGCAAAGCCGATACCGAGAATGGCCATCGTCGCGGGAATGGCGATGCCAACCGGATCGGCAGCGTCCGGTTCCTCCTCGTCTTCCTCGCTCAGCGCTTCCATGGTGACGACGAGCACGTCAGCGCCCGGAATACGTCCACGCTCAATGAGATCGATCAGCAGGAAGAACGCACTGACAGCCAGCGTCGAACTGATGAGATAGAACAGCGCGCCGGCCGTTACGCCCGAACTGCCCGCAGCAATTGCCGCCAGCAGTGTGCCGGACGAAATGATCACGTTGTACGCGGCCATGCGCGGCAGATCCTGCGACGCCAGCAGGCCGATGACGCCGAACGCCACCGTCAGGATGCCGCCCACAAGCAGCCAGTTGCCGCCAAAGAACGCCGAAGCGCCCGCATCCACGCCGAACACCATCGGCCACAGGCGTAGGATCACATAGATGCCGACCTTCGTCATGATCGAGAAAATGGCTGCGACCGGTGGCACCGCCAGCGCATACGCCGATGGCAGCCAGAAGCACAGCGGCCACATGCCCGCCTTCACCAGGAACGCGACGCCGAGAATGGCGGCGCCCGCCTCCATCAGCATGCGCTCATCATCCGGCAGGATCGGCACCCGCGCCGCCAGATCGGCCATGTTCAGCGTGCCCGCAGCGCCATAAATGAGGCTGGCGCCGATCAGGAACAGCGACGATGCAGCAAGGTTGACTGCGATGTAATGCAGACCCGCCTTCACGCGCGGCGCGCCCGATCCATGCAGCACCAGGCCGTAGGACGCCGCCAGCATAACCTCAAAGAACACGAACAGATTGAACAGATCGCCGGTGAGGAAGGCGCCGTTCAGGCCCATCAGCAGCAGCTGCACCAAGGCATGGAAGAACATGCCGGCGCTGTGCCAGCGGGCAATTGAATAGAGCTGCCCCGCCAACACCACCGTACTGGCCAGCACCAGCATCAGCGAAGAAAGCCGATCGACCACCAGCACGATGCCGTAGGGCGCGGCCCAGTTGCCGACCAGATAAACGCTGATCGCCGCCGGCTCGCCTGCTGGCGCGCTATCGGCGAACAGCAGCAGCGACACCGCAATGCCGAGCGTCATCATCGTGGAGATGACACCAAGCACGGCCTTGATGGTTCTGCGCCGTTCCCCCAGCGCAACCATGATCGCCGCCGTTGCGAGCGGCAGCAGGATCGGCGCGATCGCGAGATGATTGATATTCAGCGTCACGGTCAGGATTCTCGCCCATCGACATGGTCGTTACGCGTCAGGCCGCGCGCAACCAACAGAACAACCAGAAAAAGTGCGGTCATTGCGAAGGTGATGACGATGGCCGTCAGCACCAGCGCCTGCGGTACCGGATCGGTGTAGTGAGCCAGCGTATTGGGCACCCCCTTCTCAAGGATCGGCGGCGCATCGGTGCGCAGCCGCCCCATCGAAAAGATGAACAGGTTGACCGCATAGGACAGCAGCGAAAGCCCGATCAGCACCTGATACGTGCGCGAGCGCAGGATCAGCCAGACGCCGGAACCGGCAAGCGCACCGATACTGAGAGCCAGAATGATTTCCATCAGGCGGCCTCCTCGGCAGCAGTGGCTTTAGGCTTGCGGTGCGTTCGGATCGACTGGTGAGCGAGCGCGATGATGATCAGCACCGTAGCGCCGAGCACAATCGCCAGCACGCCGAGATCGAACAGCAGCACCGTCGAAAGATGCAGCGACCCAATGACCGGCAGATGCAGATCGTAGGCGAAGGCCGTCAGGAACGGATAGCCGAACGCCAGCGCGATGCCGCCGCCGGCCAGTGCGAACGCAAAGCCAACCGCCATCCAGCGCAGCGGGAACACGCGAATGCGGTCCTCCACCCAGGCCGCGCCGCCGCCCATGTATTGCAGGATGATGGCGATCGCCAGCGTCAGTCCCGCCACGAAGCCGCCACCGGGCAGATCATGGCCGCGCAGGAACAGATAAATTCCGAGCGTACCGATGACCGGGAACAGCAACCGCATGATGACCGACGGGATCAGCAGATAGTCGGCAATCGTCTCGCCCGGACGCCGGTCGGGATGGTCGACGTCGAACGCCTCCTGAATACGCTTCTGCTCGGGCGAGCCGATGCTTTCCGGCGACGGCCGGAAGCGGCGTAGCAACGCGAACACCACCAGCGCGACGATGCATAGCACCGTGATTTCACCCAGCGTATCGAAGCCGCGGAAGTCGACCAGAATGACGTTGACGACGTTTCGACCGCCGCCTTCAGCATAGGAGCGATGCAGGAAGAACTCGGCCAGATTGTACTGCGGCGCCGGACGCGTCATGACCGCAAACGCCAGCATGGCAAGGCCAGTGCCGACAACCATCGCGATGGTCAGATCGACATAACGGCGCATCAGCATGGACGAGTCCGTCTTCAGCAGACGCTCGTCACGCTTGGGCAACCAGCGCAGACCGAGCAGGATCAGCACCGTCGTCACCACCTCGACAAGAAGCTGCGTCAGCGCAAGGTCCGGTGCCGACAGATAGATGAAGGTGAGGAAGGTGGCGATGCCGGCACCGCTCATGAAAATCAGCGCTGCAAGCCGGTGGAACTTCGCCTGATAGGCGGTCGCCAGCGCACACACAACGCCGATGATCCAGACCAGCGCGAACGCCGCATCGATCTTCGTCAGTTGCAGCGTTTCAGGAAACAGCGTCCGACCGACCAGCGGTGCCAGCCCGGCCACGAAGGCGAAACACACTACCGAACGCAGCTGCGGCTGCAGCGAACGCGTACCGATCCAGCGCATCACCGAGCGGGCCGTGGTGCCTGCGAAATCGGTAGGAATGTAATCTCCGATGGCTGGCCACGGGATCTTGCGGCTGTCAAAGTTGTAGAGCTTCAGGAACGCATAGACCGCGATACCGCCCGCCATCGCCACGATGCTCATCACGAACGGCAGCGTGAAGCCATGCCAGATGGCAAGGTTGAACTTCGGTGCCGTGCCTCCCAGCACCGAGGCCACCGCGACATTGAGGAACGGGCCGATCGTGTAGTTCGGGAACATGCCTACCAGCAGACAGACAACGACCAGCAGCTCGATGGGGAAACGCATCCAGTGCGGCGGCTCGTGCGGCTCACGGGGCAGGTCAGTCGGCGGCGGTCCGAAGAACACATCGCGGATGAACCGCAGCGAATAGGCGACGCTGAACGCCGCCGCCACGGTGGCGAAGTATGGCAGCAGCGTATCCATCAGCGAGCCATCGTGCGTCTCAATGGTCTCGGCGAAGAACATCTCTTTCGACAGGAAGCCGTTGAGCAGCGGTACACCCGCCATTGCCGCGGCCGCCACTGTCGCCAGCGCGGTCGTCACCGGCATGTAGCGGTAAAGCCCACTGAGCTTGCGGATGTCGCGTGTGCCGGTTTCGTGGTCGATGACGCCCGCAGCCATGAACAGCGACGCCTTGAAGGTCGCGTGGTTCATCACATGGAAAATTGCCGCCACCGTCGCCAGCGGCGCATCCATGCCTAGCAGCAGCGTCGTCAACCCAAGATGGCTGATGGTCGAATAGGCCAGCACGCCCTTCAGGTCGTTCTGGAACATCGCCAGATACGCGCCAGTCACGAAGGTGATGAGGCCGGTCGTTGCCACTAGCCACAGCCAGGCTTCCGTTCCCGACAGCACCGGCCACAGGCGGATGAGCAGGAAGATGCCTGCCTTCACCATTGTCGCCGAATGCAGATAGGCGGAAACCGGTGTCGGCGCCGCCATCGCGCGCGGCAGCCAGACATGAAACGGGAACTGCGCGCTCTTGGTGAAAGCGCCGAGCAGGATCAGAACGAGCGCCGGCAGATATAGATCGTGCGAACGGATCAGCACGCCCGAGGCCAGCACTTCATCCAGATCGTAACTGCCGACGATCTCGCCCAGCACCAGCACGCCGCCAAACAGGCACAATCCGCCCGCCGCGGTGATCGTCAGCGCCAGACGGGCACCCGACCGCGCACCCGCATCGTGATGCCAATAGGCGATGAGCAGGAATGAGAAAACGCTCGTCAGCTCCCAGAAGAAAACGAGCTGGATCAGGTTACCGGAGAAAACGATGCCCAGCATGCTGCCCATGAAGGCGAGCAGAAACGAAAAGAACCGCGGCACCGGATCTTGCGGCGACATGTAATAGCGCGCGTAAAGGAACACGAGGCCGCCGATGCCGGCGATGAGCAGCGCAAAGATCCACGACAGACCATCGATGCGCAGGACAAAGTTCAGCCCCGCGGTGGGCATCCAGGCCCATTCGCTGCGAACGACCTGCCCATCTGTGATTGCCGGATAGAGAACGCTGAAGATCCCAATTTCCGCAAGCGCGACAGTCCCGGCGAGCCAGGCTTCGAGGTTACGGGCATTGGTCGGAAGCAGCGCAGCGACGAGGCTGCCGAGGAAGGGAATCGCGATTGCGGCGAGAAGCAGCGACTCGTTCGATATCATCGTTCAGCGAAAACCTTATCCCCTGGGACCAATCGCACGTGAACACGACAAGTCGGCACACCAACCACACGCTGCGGCGTTATCCGCAGAACAAGAATATTGCGTGGCGATTCTGGATTGCCATCGATTCCCGGCCCAGCAGTGCCGATTTTTCGCACCACTGATGCCAAACGGCACCCTTAGATTCACAGCGGAGCAAACGACGTATCTCCGGTCAACCCGACTGTGGTCAAATCCCGGTGTACACATCCGCGCACCTGGCGCTTTTCAGCCGTGAAACTTCCGGTCTTCAGGTCAATGAATCCAGGTGCGCTTGTTGCTCGTGCGCCGGCAAACAAAAAAGCGCCGCGGCGGATCGCTGCGGCGCTTTTGACAAAAATAAATTCTCGATCCCGCTGCGGGCAGCCCGCGGACGTGAGCTCCGCCGACGGCAAACCACCGCTGCTCAACGATCCAGCCGCTCACAGTGCGGGTTGATATAATAGGTGAGCATCAGCATCGCCATCAGTATGGCCGAGAACAGAGCCGCGATGGCACCCAGCACCCCACTTGAAACGTAGGTCGCTGCAGTATCGAGCACCTCCTTGGCTGCAAGGCTGCCGGCAACGGATGCGATCAGCGCATAGACAATCACTACCGAAGGGATGTTGAACTCGTTGAGACCAACTCCCGCAATGCGGTTGACGATCGTGTTGCGGGCGAACAGCGCCGCGAGCGTTCCGCACAGGCCTGCGATCAGCGCCAACCACGTAGGCGCGGCCGAAGCAGCACCGAGGATCGCACCGACAATCGCACCCACAACCACCGACACAAGCAGCATGACGATCAGGTTTGCGGACGTGCTTCGCTCCGGAACAATCGACTGTGTGATGTCTGCCATGCAAGATCTCCGTTGGGATTGGGGCCAAGCCAGCTCTTGGCCTGCCATCCATGGAGATCATCGTGCGCCCCGAGTCATTGCCGGCCCGCGAATGCCAAGCATTCGACCTAGCTCAAATTCAAGCGAAAGAATGCCGATATTTTAGCTTGGCGCGGGAGCAGGAACGGGCGCGCCAAATGCATCGCGCTCCTGTTCACCACTAAGCAGGCATTTCAGCGCTCAGGCCCCGGAGCGGGCAGCGTCCATCAGCGCGCGCATGCGCGTCACCGAAGTATCGAGGCCGTCAAAGATGGCCTCGCCGATAAGGAAGTGCCCGATATTCAACTCGACCATCTCCGGCAGCGCTGCCACCGCGCCCACCGTGTTATAGGTCAGCCCGTGCCCCGCATGCACCTCAAGCCCGGCGGCATGGGCCAGTCGGGCGGCTTCCGTGATGCGCTTCAATTCATGCGCCACGGCGCCGGAATTTTCTTCCAGTGCCCGCTCGCAGTATGCCCCGGTATGCAGCTCAACGATGTCCGCGCCCATGCGGCTTGAGGCTTCGATCGCCGCAGCGTCCGGCTCGATGAACAGCGAAACGCGGATGCCCGCCTGCTTCAGCTCGCCGACCAGCCGTTCTAGCCGCGCGCCGCCGCCGACGACATCAAGGCCGCCCTCGGTGGTGCGCTCCTCGCGCCGCTCCGGCACGATGCAACAGGCGTTCGGACGGTGCTGCAAGGCAATGGCCAGCATTTCATCGGTCGCCGCCATCTCCAGATTGAGCGGACGGGTCAGCTCCGCTTTCAGGCGCGCGATGTCCACGTCGCGGATGTGACGCCGGTCTTCGCGCAGGTGCGCCGTGATGCCATCGGCCCCGGCAGCGATCGCGATATTGGCCGCGTGCACTGGATCGGGATGCATACCACCGCGCGCGTTACGCACCGTTGCTACGTGATCGATGTTCACGCCAAGGCGCAGTTGGGCAGAGTTAGACATGTGATGAAAACCGGGATGAAAAACTTGAAACTGCTTTCCTGAGCATCATTCCGACGCTGCAGTGCCGCTAGCCATATGGCGGGAGCGCCAGGCGCGCACCGAATTGCGCGAAACATAGTAGACGACCGCCGCCGTCAACAGGCCAATCGGCAGACTGCCCGCCAGCATCGGCCACAGCAGCGGCCAGAACAGCGCGGCGGTGGCATCCAGCAACTGCGGCGACGGGTCGAGCAGCGCATTGCCCAGCAACTCGATGTTGCGCTGCACCGCAGCGGCATCGAACGCGCCTTCGAGCCCAACCATCTGCAGGCCCATCAGATAGGTCGAAACCCAGATAAACGGCCAGCTCAGCGGGTTGCCGATGAATGTTCCGACAATCGCGGCGGGCACGCTGGCGCGGAGCACAAACGCCATCACGATGGCCATCAGCGTCTGGACACCCAGCAGCGGCGTGATCGAAACGAACGCGCCCAGCGCGCATCCCAGCGCGATCTCGTGAGCCGTAGCGCGCTGTTGCAGCATCCGCCGGATGGAATCGCGCGCACCCTGCAACCAGCCCCATTCCTTGAATGGCGCCAGCAGAGCGCCAAAGCGCTCCGTCAGGTTATGCGGGCGGGATTTCTCCATACCTAAAATGCTACTCCAATCCCGGCAGGGACGTCCGGCCGAGCTTCATACCCATCCGCCTGCCAGATTCTGGTATCAATCGAATACCCGTTCAACCTTGTTGACCACTGCTTTCTCGCGAAGCCCCGCGATGATGTGGTTCAAATGCACCAGATCGAGCACTTCAAGTTCGATCCGCATCTCGGTGAAGTCGGAAGCCCGCCGCACCATGCGCACGTTGTCGATGTTGCCGCCGGCCTCTCCTATTACTTTGGAAATCTGCGCCAAAGTTCCAGGTTCGTTCAATGCGGTAACGCTGATGCGGGCCGGAAACCGTTGCGGCGTATCGGGATCGACGTCCCAGGTCACATCGATCCAGCCTTCATGCTCGTAGTCACGCAAATGCGGCGAATGGATCTGGAAGATGCGAATGCCCTCGCCCGGAATCATCACGCCGACGATGCGGTCGCCCGGCACGGCGCCGCCCGGCTCGAACGTCACCGGCAGGTCATCGCGCACGCCGCGAATGGCAAGGCCACTGCTGGCCCCGGCGACACTCTCGCCGTTCTCGTCGCCACCTTCGCGGAATTTCAGGCTCATCACCCGGTCGATGTTGAACCAGCCCTCCTGGCCGCTCGCACGACCGAAGCGCCGGGTGCGCCGGTAGCCTTCCTGCTTGTTGGCCGCCTGCTCCAGCGCTTCGGGGATGGCCGCCTTCAGCACGTTCTCGATATCGAGTTCGTCGCGCCCAACCGCAGCCAGCACGTCGTCCGCCGATTTGTAGCCCAGCCGCGGCAGCGCCTTTTTCAGCACGTCGTCGGTCAGCTCCTCGCCGAGGCGATCGAACTGTGCCGCGATCAGTCGACGGCCAAGCTCGGAATACTGACGCCGCACCGCATCGCGCGCAGCACGCCGGATCGCCGACCGGGCGCGTCCCGTAACAACCAGATTTTCCCAGGCCACCGGCGGCGTGTGATTCTTCGCCGTTTCGATCTCGACCTCGTCGCCGTTGCGCAACGTGCTGTCGATGGGAACGCGGCGACCATTGACGAATGCGCCCACCGCCGCGTTGCCAACGTCGGTGTGCACCGCATAGGCAAAGTCGAGCGGCGTCGCCCCGCGCGGCAGCGCGATAAGCCTGCCCTTCGGCGAAAAGCAGAATACCTGATCCTGAAACAGCTCGAGCTTGGTGTGCTCCAGGAATTCTTCCGAATTGGAGCCTTCCAATAGCGTTTCGACCAGCCGACGCAGCCACACATAGGGGCCGCTGTCGCGCTGGAATTCATCCGACGACTGAACCTGCGACTGGGCCTGCCCGTTGAGCCGCGCCGCATCCTTGTAGATCGCATGCGCCGCCACACCGTATTCGGCGATCTCATGCATCATGCGGCTGCGGATCTGCAGCTCGACGCGCTGATGGCGGGGGCCGACAATCGTCGTGTGGATCGACTGATAGTTGTTCTGCTTCGGCGTCGAGATGTAGTCCTTGAAGCGCCCCGGCACCGTGCGCCAGGTCGTGTGCGCGACACCCAGCACACGATAGCAGTCATCGATCGACTTGGTGATGACGCGGAAGGCGTAGATGTCGGACAGCTGCTCCAGGCTGATCTGCTTGTTCGCCATCTTGCGCCAGATGGCATAGGGCTTCTTTTCGCGCCCCGAAACCTCGGCATCGATCCCGACCTCGGCCAGCTTCGCGGCCAGCGCGGCGCGGATCTCCTCGACGAGGTTCTGGTTGGTCTTGCGCAGCTCGGCCAGCTTGGCAGTCACCGCCGCATAGGCATCCGGATGCAGCCAGCGGAACGCGTGATCTTCAAGTTCTTCGCGTACCTGCTCCATGCCCATGCGGGCCGCCAGCGGAGCATAAATATCGAGCGTTTCTTCCGAAATGCGTTTGCGCGATTCCGGCTTCATGTATTCCATCGTGCGCATGTTGTGCACACGGTCCGCCAGCTTCACCAGCAGCACCCGGATATCGCTGGAGATGGCAACCAGCAGCTTGCGGAAGTTCTCCGCCTGCTCGGCCTTCTTGGTCACCAGATCGAGGCGCCGGATCTTGGTCAGCCCGTCCACCAGGCGGCCAATCTCGGGGCCGAACAACTGGTCGATCTCCGCCCGCGTAACCGGGGTGTCCTCGATGACGTCGTGCAGCAGAGCCGTGACGATGGTGGCGTCGTCAAGCTTCAGGTCGGTGAGGATCGCGGCAACTTCCAGCGGGTGCGAAAAATAAGGATCGCCCGACGCGCGCTTCTGGTTGCCGTGCGCCTTCATGGCGTAAACATAGGCGCGATTGAGTAGCGCCTCGTCCGCCTTCGGATCGTAGCTGAGAACCCGCTCGACGAGTTCGTACTGCCGCATCATGGCCGCGGTTTCCTTGGAAGCCGCTGCCAGAACCTGCTCCCGCAGCGGATGTCAAAACCGCTGCAGGCGCCGTTCTAAATGTTCAACGGCTGGGCTTGAATGCTCAGCGACCGCGTTCGCGCGGGGCACCGGTGGGGCCGGTGTTGGCTGACGGCTCGGTCGGCGTCATGCTCTCAAGGCCACGCAGAAGCTGCTCTTCGGTCATCACGTCGACAACCGTGTCGCTGGACTGGTCATCGCGGCCAAGAATCGGGCTGCTGCGGCGATCCGGCGGCAGAAGCGGCGCGGCGACGGCTTCAGGCTCATCAACCTCGACGTTCTTCTGGATCGAGTGGATCAGCGACTCGCGCATATCCTCAGTCGGGATCGTCCGCTCGGCGATCTCGCGGAGCGCAATAACGGGGTTCTTGTCGGCGTTGACTGGAACCGTGACCGCGCTGCCTTCCGCAATGGAGCGTGCGCGATGGGCCGCCAGCAGAACCAGCTCAAAGCGGTTCGGGACCTTATCGACGCAATCTTCAACGGTAACGCGCGCCATCAGCGACACCCCTTTTTGCGATTATCTCGGACGGTACAAAAGCGCACCCGTTCCGCCGCAAGGCAGAACGCGCACTTTTGGACACTTCTAGTTGCATGAAAGATGCTGCAACGCAAGCTGCGAAGAAGCATTGGTGATGCTTCAATCTCTTGCTATGTCATTAATACGGTCGCTATGTGCGACAAGTTAAACTATGCCATTGAACGACCCCGTGCTCGGATCGATATCAATTTACTGCTGCTAAGTCTCTGAGATTTCTGGTGCTTCACATTGCCGCCAGATATGAAGACAATATAATGTTTTGCCAGCGATCGAAGATGATAAGAAACCGACAATTGGTAAGCGGCTCCTATTCAGAGCGACGCTTCCATTCCAAATACATCTACTGCGAATGTGCTTGCCGGCACTAGCGGCCTAAGGGTGAACGAATGCATTTCTATCAATCCGAACGCATCGCCCTGTTTATCGACGGTGCCAATCTCTACGCGACAGCCAAGTCGCTAGGGTTCGATATCGACTACAAGCGTCTGCTAGGCCTGTTCCGACAGAAGGGTCAGCTCGTCAGGGCCCTTTACTATACGGCGCTGGCCGAAGATCAGGAATATTCATCCATCCGTCCGTTGATCGACTGGCTCGATTACAACGGCTTCACGATGGTGACCAAGCCCACCAAGGAATTCACCGACGCCGCCGGTCGCCGCAAGGTGAAGGGCAACATGGACATCGAGCTCACGGTCGACGCCATGCGTCTGGCCACTTCGCTCGATCACATCGTGATCTTCTCCGGCGATGGTGACTTCCGCAGCCTCGTTGGCGCGCTCCAGCAGATGGGCAAGCGCGTGTCCGTGGTGTCGACGCTGCAGACGCAGCCGCCGATGGTCGCCGATGAGTTGCGCCGTCAAGCCGATCAGTTCGTCGATCTGGCCGATCTCGAGCAGCAGATCTGCCGCGATCCCTCCACCCGCGTCGGTCGCGAAGACAACCGTCGTTCGGGCTTTGGCGGTCGCGCGCCGTCGTATTCTCGCGATCAGGCGGCCTATGAAGACAACGACGATCTGCCGGAAGAAGTCTGATAGGCTTCCGGTATGATGGACGCGGAAGCGGCTCAATTCGCGCCTGAGGCGCCGAAGCTGTGCGGCCTGTGCCCGCGCCTCGTTGCCTACCGCGACGAAAATCGCCTCAAGGCGCCCGATTGGTATAACGGGGCTGTTCCATCCTTCGGGGATGAAACGGCCCCTTTGCTTATCGTTGGCCTCGCGCCGGGCGTTCAGGGCGCCAACCGCACCGGGCGTCCCTTCACCGGCGATTATGCCGGCGATCTGCTTTATTCGACGCTGCTGCAGTTCGGCTTCGCTAAAGGCAAATTCGATGCCCGCCCCGATGACGGCCTCAAGCTCGTCGGCTGCATGATCACCAATGCGGTGCGCTGTGTGCCGCCGCAGAACAAGCCTACGCCGAACGAAATCGCCACCTGTTGCGATTACCTGCGCGCCCGCATGGCCGCACTGCCAAACCTGCACGCCATCGTTGCCCTCGGGCGCATCGCCCATGACAGCGTGCTGTCCGCATTCTCATGCCGCAAGGCGTTGTTTCCCTTTGCGCATGGCGCGCAGCACGACATCGCAGCCGGCGTGCGGCTGTTCGATAGCTTCCATTGCTCGCGCTATAATACGAACACGCGCCGGCTGACGCCTGAGATGTTCCACGACGTTTTCACGGCGGTGCGAGCGCACATAGACGGTCACCCCAGCGCGAAGCCCGTTCGATCCGGACGGCAGCGCTCCTGAGCCTGAGCCGGATGCTCCTCCTAGGGAATTTTCCGGCGAAGTGGAGCCAGGTTTTGTCGCAAGAAAGTGCGATCAATCAAAAGACGAGAGCGTGCGATCCGATGGAATCAGATCGAACACTCTAGCCCGCGTCGAGAACGCGGCGCTTCTCATCCAGCCAGTCGAGAATTTCGCGCGCATGCTCGCCGGGGCGCTCAACCGGATAGAACGTATGCGCGATGATGCCGTCGCGGATGAATAGCGTCAGGCGGCGCAGGTACAGCTCATTGCCAGCCTGAAACGTCGGCAGCGCCAGTGCGCGCTGGAACGCGAACATCTCATCGCTCAAGAGCTGAAACGGCACCGCCAGCCGCGCAGCCAGCTCCTGCTGGTGTTCGTCGGATTGGGTGCTGACGCCGAACACTTCGATCTTCTGGCTGCGGAACCTCAGGTAATGGTCGCGGAAGCCCTCGGTCTCCGGCGTTGAACCATGGGCGCCTGGAATGTCATCCCAGCCCGGCGGATCGGAAACCCCAGGACGGCCGGTCCACGGATACACGTAGACAGCAGCAGCCCCGCGCCGCTTTGCCAGGTTCACGCCCTCACCGCGATGGGAAAGCAGCGTTATGTCCGGCAACTCGATTCCGGCAACGAGGTGGCGCACGGCACCGTCATCACCGATCCCCGTTCCGCTATCAGCATCACTCATGTTCGATGTACTTTCAGCCATTCCAACACTTCAGCAGCATTCCGATCGGGCGGCCAGACCGGATAGAATACGTGTTCAACGCGCCCATCGAAAATGATCAACGTCATACGGCGCAACAGCACCGCGTCGGCCACGGTCATGCTTGGCAGGCCCATGGCGGCCGCAAACCTGAGGTCCGCATCCGACAGCAGCGCAAACGGGAGATGCAGCCTGTTTGCTGCTTCGCGTTGATCGTCTGGCGTTTGCGTCGAAAGCCCAAACACCTGCGCCGCGCCAGCGTGCAGCAATTCCGCGTGATGATCCCTGAACGCACAGGACTGGGGCGTGCAACCGCGCGCGCCAGGAATATCATCCCAGCCATCGGGCAACGCGACGCCGGGTTTTGCCGTCATCGGATAGATGTAGAGGACCGTCCGGCCGGTCAGGCTCGCCAGCGAAACCGCTGAACCATCGGTAGCCGCCAACGCAATGTCCGCGACGGTGGCGCCGCGAAGATGACCGGCGGCGCCATCGTTCTCCGGGCGCGGCAGGCGCGACCAGTCGACATTCTGCAGCTCGTGCACACCGGGGCCGGACATCGATCACCCCTTGTCGCGCATGATCCGCTGCTTTTCGCGATCCCAGTCGCGCTTCTTCGCCGTCTCGCGCTTGTCGTGCAGCTTCTTGCCTTCCGCCAGCGCGATCTTCAGCTTGGCGCGGCCGCGATCGTTGAAATAGAGCTCCAGCGGGATCATCGTCATGCCGCGCCGCTCAATCGCGATTGCCAGCTTATGGATTTCCTTGGCGTGCATGAGCAGCTTGCGCTTGCGCCGCGGCTCGTGCTGGTAAAACGGCCCAGCACCCTTGTACTCGGGGATGTACGAGTTGATCAGCCACACGCCGCCATCCTCAATCGAGGCATAGCTCTCGGCGATGTTCGCCTGGCCCTTGCGCAGCGACTTCACCTCGGTGCCCAGCAACTGCAGGCCCGCTTCCAGCGTCTCGTTGAGGAAGAACTCGTGACGGGCCTGCCGATTTTCGGCAACGATGCGGCGGCCGTCCTTTTCCTTGGCCGCCATGGCCGCTGTCCTTCTCGATTGAACGGGGCCGGCCGCGCATCATGCGTGCCGCCGCCCCGCTGCATATTGTTGTTCTGTCAGTTATTCAGCCGCGCGGGCCTGAACAAGACCGACCTGCGCCAGCGCCGCATCGACGATGCGCTTGGAAGCTTCCGAAATCGGCACCAGCGGCAACCGCGTATCCGGCTCGCAAAGACCAAGACGGTAAGCGGCATATTTCACCGGCCCCGGATTGGCTTCGCAGAACATGGCGTCGAACAGCGGCATCAGGCGATCCTGAATCTCCAGCGCCTTCTTGAAGTCGCCAGCAAGACACGCATTCTGCAGCTCCGAGCACAGACGCGGTGCCACGTTGGACGCCACCGAGATGCAGCCAACGCCGCCGTGCGCGACAAAGCCCAGCGCGGTTGCGTCTTCACCCGAAAGCTGGATGAAGTCACGGCCCAACGCCACCCGCTGCTGCGCCGGACGGGCCAGATTGGCGGTTGCATCCTTCAGGCCGACAACGTTCTTCAGCTCATAGCACCGGGCCATCGTCTCGATGCTCATATCGACGACTGAACGGCCTGGAATGTTGTAGATGAAGATCGGAATGTCGATGGCGTCGTTGATCGCCTTGAAGTGCTGATAGAGCCCTTCCTGCGTCGGCTTGTTATAATACGGCGTCACCACCAGCACCGCATCGGCACCGGCCTGCTGGGCATGCTTGGCGAAATCCACCGCCTCGCTGGTCGCGTTCGAGCCCGCGCCCGCCATCACCGGCACACGCTTTTTGGCCGCCGCGATCGTCACCTCGACAACCCGTTTATGCTCATCGTGCGACAGCGTCGGGCTTTCGCCCGTCGTGCCGACCGGAACCAAACCGTGCGTGCCTTCGCTGATCTGCCAGTCAACGAAGCGGGCAAGCGCCGCCTCATCCACCTGCCCGTTCTTGAACGGTGTGATCAGCGCGGTGAAAGATCCCTTGAACATGTCCCCGATACCTTGCGAGCTGAGAAGCCCATTCTTACGCGGTCTAAAAACCGAATGTGAGAGGAAAAAATACCTTAACGCCTTGCTATCGCCCAACAGGACAGCATGCTCAGCGCCTTGTCCCTTGGTGGGGGAGTTGGTATTTTTAATGGCGCGTTGGTGATGGTGGAGTCGCAGCGCCCTGTCGAGCGGGACATTAGGGCCTTGCCATGGGGCCTGCAACCCGGACGGGCCCGCAGTGCCTGTGGAAGGACGGACATTGCCCCAACACAAGCCCCGATTGCAGAAAATTCCGGCTTATCGCCGGTTCGGGCGCCTTTTTACGGCTTCCCCGTCGCACCAACGGTGGGGCCGCATTTCGCTGTCCGCGGCCACACTTTGTCTGGCCCTCGGCGCAGCCACGGCTGAAGCTGATTCGAATCAGCACGAGCCCGACATCGTGCTCGCCCAGGCAGCCATTCCCGTTGCGCCCGCCCCCAAGGCCGCAGTGCGCGAACAACCGCCGCCGCCCCTGGCCAAGGCTCAGCCTCAGTCCAAGGCAGCCGCCAATGCCGCCGCACCGACCGCCGGCAAAAACGCTGCCGTGAACGAGAAGGTCGCCGCCGCTGTCAAACGCGACAACGCGTATATGGGCAAGCTGGACGGTCTCGTTGCCCCGCTCTCGAACTACAAGATTTCCGACGCTGACATCGCCAACATCCAGGCCGCCTTCAAAGCGCTGGCCGCAGGAGACGTCGATCGCGCCAGCGAACTGCAGCGAGCCGTCGCCGATCCGGCCGGACAGCGACTGATCACATGGGAACGCCTGCGTCGCGGCAAGGGTGCGACCGCCAAGGACTACATGGCGTTCCTCACCGAAAATCCGGACTGGCCCAGCCGTGAGCTGCTGACCCGGCGCATGGAGGAGCAGCTCTTCACTGAAGGCGGCGACACCGACACCCTCTCCACCTTCTTCAAGGATGGCAACGCGCAGAGCGCCGCCGGCATGGCGGTTCTCGCTTCGATGCATCTGGCATATGGCGAACAGGCTCAGGCGAAAGAGCTCGCGGCTAAGATCTGGCGCGAAGAAGACCTGCCGGAGAAGCTGGAAAAAGGCTTCCTCGCGCGCTTCGGCAAGATGCTGACGGAAGCGGACCATAAATGGCGGCTCGATCGACTGCTGATCGACGACCTGCGTTACAAGGCCAGCCGCGAGGAACGCGCAGCGCTTGCAAAGCGTGTCATCCCGCACCTGTCCGACAACGAGCAGAAGATCGCCGAAAAGCGGCTAGCCGTTTTCCTGCGCAACGACAAGACCAAGCTTGGCGATGTGAAGCCTGGTAAGGATGCCGACTGGGGCGTCATATTCCACAAGATCCAGAAGCTGCGCCGCGCCGGTGAAATTGACGAGGCTGCCAAGCTGATGCGCAGCGCACCGCGCGATCCGCAGCAGGTTGCGAATCTGGATGAATGGTGGACGGAACGGCGCAACCTCGCCTATCTGGCGCTGAAGGAAAACAAGCCGAAGCTTGCCTACGAACTTGTGCGCGATGCAGGCCCGCTGGGCGCAAACGCACTCAATGATCAGACCTTCATGGCAGGCTGGCTGGCGCTGCGCTATCTGCGCGATCCTAAGGCGGCGGAAAAGCACTTCACCGATCTGATCGCCAACGCCGATGGCCCGCTGTCACGCGCCCGCGGCAATTACTGGCTCGGGCGCACAGCCGAGGCCAGAGGCGACAAAAAAACTGCGCGGGCCAGCTATGAGAAAGCAGCCAGCTTCAACGATACGTTCCACGGATTGCTAGCGATCCAGAAGCTGAACCCCGGTTCCCGCGCGCTGCGTTACGATCCACCCGCAATGCCGTCGGCCGATATCGCCAAGCGTTTCACGTCCCATCCGGCCATGCGCGCCGCCGCAATTGCCGACAAGGCGAAACTGGGGCGTCACATAACGCGTGTATTCCTGCTCAGCGGAGCGCGGATCGAAAACGATGAAGCATGGGCGGCGATGGCGGCGCATCTGGCGCGCGCAACCGATGACACACAAACCAGCGTACGCATCGGCAAGGCTGCCATCGCACGTGGTCACAACCTGATCTATTACAGCTATCCCATTCACGCGCTGCCGAAGTACGACCCGCTCAGGCCTCCACCGGAAACAGCTTATCTGCTGGGCCTTGCGCGACAGGAAACCGAATTCAACACATCAACGGTTTCAGGCGCAGGTGCGCAAGGAATTCTGCAGGTGATGAAGATCACCGCCAATCACGTCTGCAAGGACTACAAGATCAAATGCAACCACGGGCGGCTGCTCAACGACGCTTCGTATAACACGATGATCGCATCTGCTTACGTTGCCGACCGGCTCGACGACTGGAAAGGCTCGTACGTTCTCGGCCTGCCCAGTTACAACGCCGGACCGGGACGCACGCGCCAGTGGGTGCGCGAGTTCGGCGATCCGCGCGAGGCCGGCATCGATCCCGTCGACTGGATTGAGCGTATCCCGATCGAAGAAACGCGCAGCTATGTTGCGAAGGTTCTGTCCAACATTCAGGTTTACCGTGCACGTCTCGGCGTCGCTTCCCCGCTGCGCATTGAGGACGATCTCTACCGTGCCGCCGCACACAAGCCACGCCGGCCTGTAACCGGCAGCAACACCGACACCGCCGATTCCACCAGCGACTGATCATCCGGCCGCCGCTCGCCCACTTCGACGCGGGCACGGCAGCAACCGTAATTGTCTTCAATGTCCATCGGGACGGGTAGCCAGGTAAACCAATGACGTCGACGTCCGGCGAACTCTACGACGACATCTACTACACGTCGCGTGATGGGCTGCGGCTGCATGCGCGCAAGTATGCAGCGCCTTCCGGCGCGCCGCCCGCACGACCGGTGCTGTGCCTTGCGGGATTGACGCGCAACGGACGCGACTTCCACGATCTGGCCGTTTCACTGAGCCGCCATCCTGCATCACCGCGCACTGTCTACACGCTGGATTATCGCGGCCGTGGTCAGTCCGACTTCGACCCCGACTGGCGCAACTATTCACTGCCGGTTGAAATGCTCGACGTGCTCGATTTCGTCACCATGACCGGGCTGACCGATGCCGCGTTCATCGGCACGTCGCGCGGCGGGCTCATCACCATGCTGATCGCAGCCGCGCAGCCGACCGCCATCGGCGTCGCAGTGCTGAACGATATTGGCCCCGTGATCGAACACGAAGGGCTCACGCGCATCAGCAGCTATGTCGGGCGCATGCCGCTGCCTATATCGTGGGACGATGCAGCACGCATGGCACGCGATCTCAATCGCCGGCAGTTTCCAGCTCTCAGCGATGATGTATGGGCCGAACTGGCGCGCCAGTGGTACAACGAAAAAACCCGCAAGCCTGCTGCGGGCTATGACCCCAACATCGGCAAGGCGCTGTCCATTCTCGATGGTCCGATGCCAACGCTGTGGCCGCAGTTTGAGGCGCTGAAGCGCGTGCCGCTGCTTGTGCTGCGCGGCGAGAACTCGGACATTCTGACCGCCGCTACGGTTGATGAAATGCGCCGCCGTCACCCGGCCATGGCAACAGCTACGGTCGAGCAGCAGGGCCATGCACCGCTGCTGAAGGACACGCCGACAATCGAGACCATCCGCCATTTTCTTTCGGCTACGGATGTCAGCGCCCAGTCCGCCGCCGCCGTATCAGCGTACTGACCGGCGGCGCAGCGCAGTGCGTTGCGTTACTAGTCGTGTGCTGCGGTCGCCGAGCCAGCCGGCGCAGGAAACAGCGCGTCGGTGCGCCCGCTCAGCCAGTTGACCACCAGGCCGATCCACTCCTTGCCGGCGATATCAACCTGGTTCAGTCCTTTGACCGGATTGTCGATCAGGTACCACATGTCGTCCCAGCCAAGAGTGCGGTAGTCCACCGGCCATGGCTCAACGTCAAAACCGGCCTTGCGGAAATTGCCGATAGCGCGTGGCATATGCCACGCTGACGTCACCACGACCCAGCGCTCACCGGGCTTTGGCTGCACCAGATCCCTCGTAAAACGAGCATTCTCCCAGGTGTTGCGCGAAGCATCTTCCAGTATCAGGCGATCATCGCCGATGCCCAGACCACGCAGCATTGCACCGCCCGCTGCTGCAATGCTCACAGGATGGCGCAGAATTTCTGTCACCCCGCCCGCATAGACAACCTTTGCCGCCGGATAGCGGCGCGCCAGTTCCACAGCCTCCGTAATGCGCTCGCCTGATCCCGTCAGGCCGTGCACACCACGTCCGGCAGCACTTCGCGCATCCTCGCCGCCCCCCAGAATGATGATGCCGTCGATCGGCCGGTCTCCCAGCTCAGGCCGGTGAAAGCGCTCCTCAAGCGGAACGAGCATCCACGTGCTCAACGGCGATATTCCGCCGACAACCAGCAACGCCAGCGCTGCAATCAGCAGACCTTTGGCCGTGCGCTGGAAGCGCGTCGCCAGCAACAAAAGCCCGGCTGTCAGCAGCACAGCCAGCAGCATTCCCGGCCGCGACACGCCCCAGAACAGTTTCGAGATGTAGTACAAAGCCGTCATCTCCCGCGATCATGCCCACGGTTTTGGTTGCCGCGATTTTGTGGCCCGGCACTCTTACCCGGCCCGTTACCGGTTCTGAAACCCCTGCCGGGTCAGTGTGGTTATCGGCAACCGCCACTGTCGACACATGCAATCAGGACCATCGGTGAATTACGGGGCATCCATGATCGAAATCGCCCGCGTTACGAGCGAGGCGCTCGATGTTGTAGCGTTTGTTGTCATTCTGCTGGCGGTCGCGGTATCGACGGCCGTGTTCCTCACCAAGGTGGTGCGCACCGGGTTCCTTGCGAACTATCGCGAGTATCGCGCCAACCTGGGACGCGGCATCCTTATCGGCCTGGAAATCCTGATCGCCGCCGACATCCTGAAATCCGTCGTGGTCGATCCCACGGTGGAAGGCATCATCGTGCTCGGTGGCATCGTTGCCATCCGCACCTTCCTGTCGATCTCGCTCGATGTTGAGATCAACGGCCACTGGCCGTGGCAGTCCACCCGGCTGTCACAGGAAAACAGTCCCCCCTACCCGGAAAAGCAAGACGTCGCCTGATCGATTTGGCCTGACGTCGTCGCCGCACCACGTCGACCGTTGCCCGTGACCGCACCGGAAAGCCGCAGCTCTCCGCCCGCTGTGAACAATTGCATGGACACCCCCGGTGATCCTAGGCGATCAATCGGGCTGCGGGCCCACCCACAAAACAGCTGTGCCCGGCAGCGCCATCCGCGGGGACACACATCAAGTGATCACGTCACGATACCAGACTGCCTCGCACGGGCCGGACAGCGGCTCGGACATCGCGTTCCAGTCGGCCACGGGATTGCATATCCATGCGACCGACAGCCCGGATAGCCCAATCCTGGAAACGTTCTATGCCGGTTACGACCGCGCCTTCGTGCTCGCCAACGAGAAAGAGGAGCTCTCCGGCTTTCGCGAGTGTCTCGCCCTCAATCATGGTGCCGCTTATGAAAACCTGGCCCGACAGTATGGACCTTTCCGCGAGATCGTGGCGATCGCACTGGATCCGGAAAGCGGCCGCTGCATTGCTGGCGCCAATCTGATTGCCTTCCCCGCGCGGGCGCGCTCCGGCTCGCAAACTCTACGCGCAACCATCAATCTCAATTATGTGTTTGTCGCGCCTGAAGCCCGTGGCCAGGGACATTTGCGGCGCATGGCAACAGCTGTCAGCGAGATTGCGTCCGCGTGGCTTTTTAACGATGCCACAGGGGACCAGCCGCCAGCACACCACGACACGCTGGTGTTCATCGAACAGAATGATCCGCTGCGCATCAGCCGCGCGGATGCCGAGAAGGACACGGCCCATTCCGGTATCGGTCAGTTCGATCGCATCCGCATCTGGACCGCCCTCGGTGCCCGCATCATCGATTTTCCCTATGTTCAGCCGCCGCTTTCAGCGCAACAATCCGCCGACGACAGCCTGCTGCTGTCGGTCTACGGTGCATTGCCGCCACGGCTCGACGCTTGCGACTTTCAGCACCATCTGGAACGCTTTTTCGCCATATCGGTGCTCAAGGGGCGTGATCTGATGCAGGAACCGGTCGCAGCATCGCAGGTGCGGCTGCTCGAAGCTGCGTGTCAGGCTCAGCGCCCGTTCGCACTGTTCGATCCTTCGACTGCGCTGGACGAGGCAGAACATGCCTATGCCAAAAACAATGCTGCTATAGGTTCGTTGAGGGAATTTTTGCGCCCTGAAGTTTGAGGGCATCACGCATACTAAGAATGCGAATGAAGCGCTGTCATCCCGCGCCGATTTCGGGGGACCAGTAATGAACGAGTACATTGTTCACCACGGCGAGCGCTCATTCTCCGATAGCTCCAGCTGGGAGACGTGCGAAGACAAAACTCTTTATTGGACCCTCTCGCTTTATATCGATCCCGATCAGCTTCCAGCTACGCTGCGCGAAAGGCTGCATCCCACCAACAAGCTGCGCGTCCAGGCGAGCTATCTTGGCTCCATCGATCTGCGCGACACCATCGAACCTTTGTTCAACGACATCGCCGATCGCGAGCGGCTGTCACAGGTCGATGATTTTCTGCTCGACGTGCCCGGCCCGCGTCAGGGCGAACCGGTCATCATAACCGTTCCCGAAACGATCACCTGGTCCACGGAAGGCACAACGTTCCAGGCCCAGTTTCGCGAACCGATATCGCGCACACTCCGTTGCCGGCGCTTCTGGTATGTCCATCTCAACGGCGCGCTCTCGTATCACATATCGTTCGCATTCCGGTATCAGCACACGCCCGCCGACTTCTACTTCATCTCGATGTTGCAGAAGGTGGTTGCGCCGAAAGAGTTCACACTAGACGCGCCGCCAACGGGCGAATTTCTCACCGCAACTGAGCGACACCTGAAGCTGTTTCCGCTTGAGAAGATGACTGCGCGTTCGCCAAGCTCAGGCCCCGCTCCGCTCAAATTCTGGGACTTCATCCGGGCAACGTTCGATCAGCATGCCGACCACCTGTTCCGGCACATGCGCGTTTCGTTACATGCTCCGCGCGGCGATGAACGTTTCGTCGATAAACTGAAGCGCCAGGTCGAAGCGTTGCTGCCAGCCGCGCCCCGCCAACACTCATACTTTGACCAGCTTATCGCCAACGACCCGTTCATCGAGGTGCCCCGGCTGGCAATGCCCCGCGCGCGGTTCCTGTTTCTGTTTCAGGACCGCACCTTCTTCCAGGACCTGCTGCCGAAAACAGCCGACGGCGCGCCCCGGCCCCGACGCGAGCTGGTGACCGACGCCGACTATGACTGTTTCAAGGAATGGATTCAGGAGCGGATCAGCGAGGCCAAGCTTGCGTCTGCGCTCAACAAAACGAAACCTGTCGTTGTCATCTCGCACGAGTTTCTTGACTACCTGGCTGCGGAAACGCCGGATCGACTGCGCTACCTGTTTCTGGCCGGCTTCAATCAGAACATCATCGATTTCATCAATCAGGAAGCGTCGGAAATTCTCGACAGCACCGACCCGATTTATCCCAGAACCAGCGAGCAGGAAGAAGAAAGCTTCTTTGTCCGTTATGCCAATCCGCGCGCGCTGATCCAGTTCGTTCGCGCCTCACGCAGCCTCGAGACCGGCAACGATTTTATCGGCACCTGCCCTTACGCATTCCTGGTTCACACCATCGCTCTGCATAATGAGTTTCTGGTGCGCCAATACGAACAGCAGGTTGAGAAACTGACGCGCGATATCGGCGGGCTCAATGCCAAACGCCAGCTCAGCCATGCGGCGCGGCGCTTCTATAATTTCCGCACCCAGACTTACACGCAGTATCGCAAATTCCGTTACGCCAATATTTTCCGCTACGACACGGAAGCCGATGTTTTCAAGGAAGTGGAGCGGCGGCGCGGCAGCCTCAGAAAAGATCAGTATCTTGAGCAGATCGTCATCAACCTGGAGGCGCAGACCCGCGACCTTGAAGGCCGCATCAGGTCCAACGAGGATCGCCAGCTCACCACCCTCGTTGCCGGCGTCGGCGCCTTCAGCATCCTGCAGGTCGTGCTGCAGATCCTCGACTATTTCGAGAAGCACATCGACGATCCGCAGACCAGCAAGGTGTTCTTCGGCATCAACTTCGGCAACATCGCGAACATCAATTACATCGCGAGCCTGCTGATCCAGTTCACCGGCTTCGTGCTGGTGATGCTGGCCGCGCTGGTCGTGTTTTTCTACATCGTGAAGCCGCTGGGCGTGCGCATCATCCGCCTGTTCACCCGCACCCGGTAACGGGCACATCCGGCGCCGGAAAAGGCAACGCCCCCGAAGATGGCTTCGGAGGCGTTAGGTAACTGCCTGAACTGTTCACTGGTGCGGACGAGAAGACTCGAACTTCCACGGGTTGCCCCGCTACCACCTCAAGGTAGTGCGTCTACCAATTCCGCCACGACCGCAAACCGGCGAACAGGAAGCGCTCATATAACCAAGTTACGCGCCGGGAACAAGATCACCCGAACACTATTCCCGGCCCCAAATGCGAGAAATTTCGCCCCATCGGGCGGCAAATCGCCTCCCACTGCCCGATCGGCCATCTGGCACTCGGCGCCACGTGGCCGTAGACCATGATTGCTTCGAGCTTCTATCCCTCCGAAGCGTGAATCACCGGCCCGATCAAAAGGCTAGGCCACATCGCAATTCGCAGCGAAGCGATTGTGCTCTAGAATGTCACAATGCCGCCCAGCGCACCCGACCTGCAGCCGACCAATCCCGATGACGCCCCCAGCGCGCCGTCATCCGGCCTCTGCCGCCGGATGTCCGCCCTCGCCGCCGACTGGGCCAGCAGCAGCGCCCCCATCCCCTACCCGGAAGCCGTCGCCTTCATGCAGCAGCGCGCGGCGGCCATCGCCTCCGGCCGGGCACCCGAACTGGTATGGTTGCTGGAACATCCCCCGCTCTACACCGCCGGCAACAGCACCCGCCCCGAAGACCGCCCCGCGCCCGCGCGCTTCCCCGTATTCGAAACCGGACGCGGCGGCCAGCTCACCTACCACGGTCCCGGCCAGCGCATCTGCTATCTGATGCTGAACGTCAAAGCCCGCACTGGCGACGTGCGCGCGTTCGTCTCCGCCCTTGAGGACTGGATCATCGCCAGCCTCGCCGACCTCGGCGTCAAGGGTGAAACCCGCTCCGGCCGGGTCGGCGTCTGGGTCGCCAGACCCGAGCGCGGCCGGAGCGCCGAAGACAAGATTGCCGCCATCGGCCTGCGGCTAACACGATGGGTCAGCCTGCATGGCATCAGCCTCAACGTCGATCCTGACCTCAGCCACTACGACGGCATCGTCCCGTGCGGCATCCGCGAACACGGCGTCACCAGCCTCGCCGACCTGGGCGCACCCCACGACATGCCCTGCGTCGACGCCATACTCCGCCGCCAGTTCGAACAGCGCTTCGGTCCGACGCAGGATGCCCCCGCGCCATCAATCGGCAAAAGCGATGCAATTGGAAAAAGCCAGATCGGCGCAGAATAGCGCGGATGAAAGCGCCCGCCCCGTCGCCGCAATCCCCACAAACTGAAAGCCCGGCCGTCGAGGGACCGGGCTTCCAACCGTCCTGATGACCGGATGTCACTCTATTCGTTGCGGGGGACCTCTGGCCGGTCCGCATCATCGCCAACCGCTGGCGCAGCGGCCGCCGGAGGCGCATCGTAATAAAGTAATCCGTCCTCAATCGATACGACGTCCGTCCCTTGCAGGGTGTACCCGTCGTGGTCCGGATCGCGATTGAGGTGTAACACACAGCCTCCGGCGCAGATGCCAGTCACCGTTGCGGACGGGGCAAGGTTATGCTCCGCCACCGCATTTTCCTCGACGATACTGATCTCGTAGGCCGTATCATCGCGGTTGGTGATCGAGGATGCGAGCGCATCCGCATGCACGCCCAGAACGCTGGCAAGAGACGCCGCAACGGCTAGAACCAATCTCGCGGCAGCTCCCTTCATCGCGCGAAAGACCCGATTACTTCTTCTTCGCAGCGGGTTTCTTAGCAGCCGGCTTTTTCGCAGCAGGCTTCTTCTCAGCGGGTTTCTTCGCCTTAGCAGCAGCAGCCATGTTCGTCGTCCTTCAGTTGCCTGCCCGCATCAAGGATCGTCATGAGTTACCTCGATCGGGACACAGATCAATCTGGGGAGAATCAACCCTATTCACAAACGGATTTTTCCGAAGGACACTATCGGAAATTTCGATAGATAGCGGTCCGTTGTCCGCTCTTCGGAGCACCACGCCATGGACGTCAATCTCGCACGCACCTTTCTGATGGTGACGGAGACCGGCAGCTTCATCCATGCCGCGCGCAAGATGAACCTCACCCAGTCCACCGTCTCGGCACGCATCAAGGGGCTTGAGGACCAGCTCGGAAAGCCCCTGTTTGCGCGCTCCAAGGCCGGTGCGGAGCTCACCGCAGCGGGCGAACAGTTCCAGAAGCACGCGCTGGCGCTGGTGCGCATCTGGCAGCGTGCCCAGCTTGAAGTCGGCATTTCCGACCAGCACTCCGATCACCTCGCAGTCGGTGCGCCGAGCATGTTCTGGGATGCGCTACTGCTCGACTGGTTCGCTTCTCTGCGCGCCGACACGCCGCAAATCGCTCTGTCAGCCAGCACCGGTTTATCCACAGCCCTGATGCAACGGCTGCTGGAAGGCACGCTCGATCTCGCGGTCCTCTACCGTCCGCGCCAGCCGCGTGGCCTGATGATCGAACATCTGTTCGACGAAGAAATTGTGCTCGTAACGAGTGTGCTGTCACCGCAGCGGCGTCACGCTGGCGATTACCTGTTCATCGACTGGGGTCCGGATTTTCAGCAGGATCACGCCGCTGCCTTTCCCGAGCGCGCCAATCCCGCCATCAGCCTCGACCTCGGCTCGATGGCGCTGGATTACATGCTGGCCAACCCAAGTTCGGGATATTTTCCAGCGCGGCTGGTGAAGCCGCACATCGCAGCGGGGCGGCTGCGGCTCACCAAGCGTGCCCGCAAATTCACTTACCCCGTCTACGCGGTCTATCCCGAAGCCCGGAACGAGGAAGCCTACGAACCCATTCTCGACAGTTTGCGCCAGTTCGTTTCGAAGCACGCTTGAGCGGCCCGCCTCGACATCAAAGCCATGTCGTCGCTCTGTCGACCCGCAGTTTCCCGCCCAAACCAGCCGTGCCTTGTGACGGTTCGGATGAAGCGCGCCAAAACAAAATGGCACCCCAGGAGCCCTGGAGTGCCATTGATGTTTGCAAATTGACCGTGCCCTCAAGCCAATCAGGCTTCGGGCTTCAGCGCCGTCACTTCGATCTCGATCAGCATCTTTTCGTCGACCAGCCCGGTCACCATCACGGTGCACGCCGGACGAACGTCGCCGAAATACTTCTGCAGCACCGGCCAGATCGGCTCGAAGTCCTCGCGGCGCGTCAGCAGATAATGCACCCGCACCACATCCGCCAGCGACGAGCCTGCCTTCTCCAATGCCGCCGCGATGTTGCGGAAGCACTGGTCGGTCTGCTCGACCACGTCGGACGAGATGGTCATCGTGGCGTAATCGAAGCCGGTCGTACCCGACACGAACACCCAGCGCCCATCAGCGACCGCACGCGAATAGCCGATCTTCTTCTCGAACTCCGAACCGGAGGAAATAAGCTCGCGACCGGCCATCATTCGAACTCCAGAATAACGGCATCAACCGCAAGGCTGTCGCCCGGCTTGGCGTTGATCTTCTTGACCTTGGCGTTGCGCTCGGCGCGGAGAATGTTCTCCATCTTCATCGCCTCGACGATGGCAAGAGCGTCGCCCACCTGCACCTCAGCGCCTTCCTCGACGTTGATGGCCTTCACGAGACCTGGCATCGGGCACAGCAGATACTTCGAGGTATCGGCGGCCTGCTTGATCGGCATCAGCGCGACCAGTTCCGCCTCACGCTCGGTGTAGACGTAAACCGGCGACTGCATGCCGCCATAAGCAAGGTTGACGCCATTGAGGATCGGGCGCACCTGCACCGCAACCTGCTTGTCGTCGATCGTGCCCGACCATACAGGTTCGCCGGGCAGCCATTCCGATGTCAGCTCAAGCTCTGCACCGGAGTCCGGGAACGCAACTGAATAGTTGCCGTAACCACCTTCAACTTCCACCGGCAGCAGCTGATCGGCAACCTTGACGACGCGACGGCGCGCGAAAGCCACCGGCTGGCCGGACATCTGGTGCGTGATCTCGCGACGGCGGATGTTGTTCTCGTGATCGATCACCGCCGCGACAGCAGCAACGACCTGCAGCGCTTCGCCTTCCGGCTGGCGCGCAGTGAAGCCGTCAGGGAACTCTTCGGCGATGAAGCCGGTCGAGAGCGCACCTTCGCGCCAGCGCGGGTGGTGCATCAGCGCGGACACGAACGGAATGTTGTGCTGAATGCCGTCGATGTAGAAGCTGTCCAGCGCCTTCGCCTGTGCGTCGATGGCCTCGATGCGCGTCGGTCCGTGCGTCACCAGCTTGGCGATCATCGGATCGTAGAACATCGAGATTTCGCCGCCCTCGAACACGCCGGTGTCGTTGCGGACGGTGATGCCATCGCTGACACCTTCCTCAGGCGGACGATACTTCACCAGACGGCCAATCGAAGGCAGGAAGCCGCGGAACGGATCTTCGGCATATACGCGGCTTTCGACCGCCCAGCCGTTGATCTTCACGTCCGACTGCTTGAACGGCAGCTTTTCGCCGGCTGCGGAGCGGATCATCAGTTCGACGAGATCGACGCCGGTGACAAGCTCCGTAACCGGATGCTCCACCTGCAGGCGGGTGTTCATCTCAAGGAAGTAGAAGCTCTTGTCCTGACCGGCGACGAACTCAACCGTACCGGCCGAGTCATAGCCGACAGCCTTGGCCAGCGCGACGGCCTGTGCGCCCATCGCCTGACGGGTTGCTTCGTCGAGCAGCGGTGACGGGGCTTCCTCGATCACCTTCTGGTTACGGCGCTGAATGGAACATTCGCGCTCAGCCAGATGAATCACGTTGCCGTGCTTGTCGCCGATGAGCTGAATTTCGATGTGGCGCGGATTGACGATAAACTTCTCGATGAACATGCGATCATCGCCGAAGCTCGCCTTGGCTTCCGACTGGGCCAGCGAATAGCCTTCTTCCACTTCCCTGCGGTTGTTGGCAATGCGCATGCCCTTGCCGCCACCGCCGGCCGAGGCCTTCATCATCACCGGATAGCCGATCTCTTCGGCGATCTTGATCGCGTGCGCGGTGTCGGTGATCTCACCCATGTATCCGGGAACGGTCGAAACCTTCGCGGCAGCAGCGGCGCGTTTGCTCTCGATCTTGTCGCCCATGGCCGCGATGGCCCTGGGGTTCGGACCGATGAACACGATGCCAGCCTTCTCCAGCGCGATCGGGAATGCTTCGCGCTCGGAAAGGAAGCCGTAGCCCGGATGCACCGCTTCGGCGCCGGTGCTCTTGCAGGCCTCGACGATCTTGTCGATCAGCAGGTAGGATTGCGCGGCGGGTGGCGGCCCCAGGTGGACGGCTTCATCAGCCATCTCGACATGGAGCGCTTCACGGTCGGCATCCGAATAGACCGCGACGGTCTTGATACCCATCTTACGCGCGGTTTTGATGACGCGGCAGGCGATCTCGCCACGGTTGGCGATCAGGATTTTTTTAAACATTTTCCCCGCTGGTCCACTAGGTAGGCGCGGCCCGGGATCGGGGCGCCAGCCGGTTGCGTAGCTGTCGTTCTAAACGGCCCTTTGAGGGCCGTAAACTAGCGAATTCACGAAAACCCGGGCGGAAATCCACTCTATTCACAAACCCGCAAGCGGGCCGTTTCACAAAACATCCGCCAGCGCCGGCTTAAAGCAGCGTGGGTTTCTTTGCCGTTGATATTTCAGGCAAAAAATTGTGCAGCGTGCTGTTTTGAGCGCGAATTTACGCACCATGCCCCAAATCGTGGTCCGCTAGGCATGACAAAAGGCCGCTCGGGCAAAACCCGAACGGCCTCCTGAAATCTCAATCGATTAAGCAGCTTCGGCCAGGCGCTGCACCTTCGCCTGCAGTTCCGGATGGATTTTCCGGCTCTCCTGGCTGAGATACGCCACCAGCGCCGCTTCGCTCGCCGTGAGCCGGCCCCGGCGACCAATCCGACCGCAAAGCCATGCCGCATCGGCCGCTACGATCTCTTCGTTGGTGATGATTTCGATCCGCTGCATCTCCAGACGCATCAGCGCCCGCTCTTCAGACGACTGCTCGCGATAGCCCGAACGGATGCCCTTGAGGCTGGACGAAACCATCGCTGACAGCAGCGCGAGCTGCGACAGCTCACCGGTCGCTTCCATCAGCCACGGATCGCGCCGCAGCGATTCTTCGCGCGTCGGCACTGCCTGTCCGGAGCACGCCATCGCCACGTTGGTGAGCGCCTTCACGAACAGATCCATCCAAGCGGCATTCGCCTGCGGTTCGCAGATCTGGTCATTGATCTCGAACAGAACGTCAGCTTCCGCCTGCGTGATTGGCACCGCTCCATCGCCGCCGAACGCATAAAGAATGCGCCGAACCAACTCGACTTCGCTTTCACGAATGGTGCCGGATTCGCCCGGATATGCAGCTCGCAATGGGCCTGAGCCAGTGGTGACGGCATGCTTCACCTGATTCAGCGCAGCGCACGACAGGCTGACAGGCGACCAACGGGATTTGGTGAGCACGTTGACCAGAAGGTCCAAATCGGTCTTTCGCTCGACAAAACCTTCAGACGAAATGCGCTTGAAAAAGCGGTGAGCTTCATCCGCAGTCAGATAGCCTTCGGGCAGAACCTGCGCGACGACGTAATCCGTCAGCGCCTCGACATAAAAGCCGTCCCAGGTCGAATGCTGCGACTGGCAGGTTTCATTGAGCGCAAAGAGGGCCTCGGCCTCATCGGCTGTAATCGCACTGTCGTGGTGAAACGCGCTCTTGAGCCTGAGAACATCAACTTCGTGGATGCTTCCACGCTGCAACATCTCGGTAATCGGAAGCGACTGCAACGCACTCATCTCGGGCCCCGCTCGCATAATAAAAAAACTCGATGCCGAAACACTAGGAAAACAGGCTTACTAATTGGCTAACAGGTGCCTCGCCCCGGAGCAGATGTTGCGTTTTTCGCAACTGGCTCCATCCCCGAACGCCACGCGCCCAATCATTGCGGGCAAAAAAACGGGCCGCTGAGGGGGCGGCCCGTAAGTGTTCCGGGGGGAGTAACGCGTAAGGAAAGCTGAAACGTAACGTGTGAGGGGAAACTTTCGTTCGATGTACCTGCTCCGCAAACCAGTCGGAGCAAGTGATTTTCGTTCGGCTTACTTGCCGACGCGCGGCAGCCAGGTCGGGCGGCGCTTGGCGTCGTGGCGCTCCTTCGTAATGTTGTAGGAGGCGTCACGCTGCATGCTGTTCAACTCGCGGCGATCCGACTTGGTGAGATAGCCCTTCGAATTCAGCTGCGCCTTGCGGTTGGCGATACGCTTCTGCTCCGCGCGCAGCTTCAGGCCTTCCGTCCAGGTGATCGATCCGCTCTTGCGGCCCTGCTCGATCCGGTCGAGCTGGCGATCCTGCGTGCGGTTGATGCTACCCGCTGAGGCGGCAACGGACGTGGCGGCGACAGCGGTAACCAGCGTGGCAGCGATGAGAGCGATCTTGTTCATGGGTCCATCCTCTTTCTTCGGTTCGCGCCGTCGTTGCTGAGGCGCCGTTGATCTGATGAAAGGAGATTGCCCGCTCCGCCTTGAACCCGTTCTGAATACCGGTTGCAGGTAATGTTCATTATTTATTAGGCCCGGCGACTCCCCTGCGGGGAGCCGGCCGCCGGGCCTGATTGGGAGTGTGGGCGAACCGCAGCGCCGCCAGGCCAGAAAGCCATTCGCCACTGGATATAAACAAGTGGTCGCAACCGATCAGCGAACGGGTAACCACCGCCACTCAGCAGTAGGCGCCTACACCGCGACAAAGAACCATTTGTGAAGAAATGCGCCTCAATAGTTTCACGAACCGGAGGTCGCCGTGAAATTTATAAATCGCTTTATCGCCGACGATAACGGCACCACGTCGATCGAATATGGCGTGCTCGCGGGCTTCTTGAGCATAATGATCGTCGCTGGCGCTTACGCCATCGGTGAAAATCTGGTGCCGATCTTCGACCAAATAGCGGAGTACCTGCGGCAGTAGCGATGCGGCCCTAATATCGTACTCCGAGCCTCAGCCCGACGTCTCTCAACCCACGCGCAACAGCATCACGGGCGCTCGCGCGGCACGGCCCAGTATTCCGGGCTTCAGTTGAAAAACAATCTTCCCACGACACCCGCCTGCGTCAGCGCAAAATAAAAGGGCGAGAGCGCGAAGCTGGGATTGATCATCCACCGCCTCGGCGCTCTCGCCCTATTGTTCAACACTCGCTTAGAGCGGGATGTTGTCGTGCTTCTTCCACGGATTTTCGAGCGTCTTGTTGCGCAGCATGTCCAGCGCACGCCCGATGCGCCGACGCGTGCCGTGCGGCAGGATCACTTCGTCGATGTAACCACGCTCGGCGGCAACGAACGGATTGGCGAACCGCTCCTGATATTCGTTGATGCGCTGCTGGATCTTCTCCGGATCGCCGAGATCCGAACGATAGAGAATTTCCGCTGCACCCTTGGCACCCATCACCGCGATTTCAGCGGTCGGCCAAGCATAGTTCACGTCGCCGCGAATATGCTTTGAGCTCATCACATCGTACGCGCCGCCGTAAGCCTTGCGGGTGATGACCGTAACCTTCGGCACCGTAGCCTCGGCATAGGCGAACAGCAGCTTGGCGCCGTGCTTGATGAGACCGCCGTATTCCTGCGCCGTTCCCGGCAGGAAGCCCGGAACGTCGACGAAGGTGACGATCGGAATCTCGAAGCAATCGCAGAAGCGCACGAACCGCGCCGCCTTGCGCGATGCATCGCTATCGAGCACGCCCGCCAGAACCATCGGCTGATTGGCGACGATGCCGACCGTGTGGCCGTCCATGCGGGCAAAGCCGGTGACGATGTTCTTCGCGTAAGCTTCCTGGATCTCGAAGAAGTCGCCCTCGTCGGCAACCTTCAGGATCAGTTCCTTGATGTCGTAAGGCTTGTTCGGATTGTCCGGGATCAGTGTATCCAGCGAATAATCTACGCGGTCCAGGCTGTCAGCGGTCGGCAGCACAGGAACGCCGGACTGATTGTTGGCCGGCAGGAAATCCATCAGGCGACGCATCTGCAGCAGCGCCTCGACGTCATTCTCGTAGGCGCCATCGGCAACCGATGACTTGGACGTGTGCACCTTGGCGCCGCCCAGCTCTTCGGAGGTGACGGTTTCGTTGGTCACGGTCTTCACGACGTCCGGACCGGTCACGAACATGTAGCTCGTGTCCTTCACCATGAAGATGAAGTCGGTCATGGCAGGCGAGTAGACGTCGCCGCCAGCGCACGGGCCCATGATGACGGAAATCTGCGGAATTACGCCGGAAGCCAGCACGTTGCGGGTGAACACCTCGCCGTAGCCACCCAGCGCGTCAACGCCTTCCTGAATGCGGGCGCCGCCGGCATCGAACACGCCGATGATCGGCGCGCGATTCTTCAGCGCCATGTCCTGGATCTTCGTCATCTTGCGGGCGTGGCTCTCCGAAAGGGAGCCGCCCATGACGGTGAAGTCCTTGGCGAATACGTAAACGACGCGGCCGTTGATGGTGCCCCAGCCGGTGACGACGCCATCGCCCGGCGTCTTCTGCTTTTCCATGCCGAAGTCGGTGCAGCGATGCTCGACGAAGGTGTCAAACTCCTCAAAGGAGTTCTCATCCATCAGCAGCTCGATACGTTCGCGCGCGGTGAGTTTGCCACGCTTGTGCTGGGCATCGATACGCGCCTGTCCGCCGCCAAGCCGTGCATTGGCGCGGCGCTTCTCAAGCTCCCCGATGATGTCCTTCATGTTCGCTTTGCCTTCCCTCGTCGACGCGCGGCCTGACGCCGCATGGCTGGCCTCATAGCACGCACTTGGCGTGCTTGGAACGCGGGCGCTGCGCCGCACCGTGCGACCTATAGGAACGGGGCCGGAATTTCTGCCATTTTCAACGGTGTTTCATGGCCTTACGGCTGTGGATGGAAGCCGTTGAAAGGCTGCTGCATTACATCTCGGGGGCACGGATGCCGAATTTCAGCGCTGCCCGGCGCATTTCACCAGCGCCATTCAGAATGTGAACGGCTTTCAGTTGCGGTCCAACTGGCGCAGATAGCCAATGAGGGCCGGCACGCCTGTCACAAAAGTCGCGATGGCGAGAATGGCGACCGGACCACTGAGAGCGGTTGAGAAAATCTCGATGGTTGCGGGCGACAGAATGCCAATGCGCCCAGCGACCCAGAGTGCTGCCGCCGTCCACAGCGCAATGCCGAACGCCATCAGCGCATACACAAATGCCGGGTGCCGATGCCACAGATAGCCCGCCAGCCCGGTATGCCGATGATGGTAATACACCCAGATGACCGGCGGGAACGCCAGGAGGATGCCAACGACAGCAGCCAGCTCGATGGTTGCATCCAAAGCTTCATCTCCGCCCGACACGCAATCGGCTGAGGCTCACGCTGGCACGCCGCCGCCCTTCACGCTGACAGCAGTTGCAGGAAGCGGCTGGCCGCCAGCATTTCCCGATGCCGACGCACACGCCGCTCGGTGGCTTCTTCATCGATGCCCCAGCGCGCGATCTGCCAATCCTCATCGACATGCGCCGCCAGCCACGCCTGCTCCGCGTCCAGGCGGCCATTCGCAACCGCAAGCGCGATGAAGGCCGAGCCGGTGAGCGTCGTCATCACGTGCAGCGGGGTCAGGCCGAAGGCATCGTATGGCGCAACCAGGGTACCGAAGCGCTCCAGCGCATCGTCGCTCTGCGTCACCGGCATCACGCCTTCCGCCAGATAAAATCGGGCGCCGGTTTCGTCTTCCACCCAGCGCAAAATCGGATCCCACGCGGCCGCCTGCAGCACGGCCAGCGCTTCCGGCCCCTCGGCGCGATAGCACAGCAGATCGCTGCCGGCATAACGCACGATATCCGCCGCAACCTCAGCGCGGGAGCCGGTTACACCATCGATGGCGGTGATCGCCAGCTTCGACAACGGCATGGTGGCGGGATTGATATTTTCAGTTTGCGCCGCCCACTCTTCCGCGATGGCATCGGCCAGCGCCCGGGTCGGCACGATCAATGGCTGCTTGGCCGGCGTGCGCACCGCGCGGCCATCCAGCAGCACATTGAAGCCGCCATCGGCAGCTTCGCCAACGCTAACATCTTTGTAAAAGCGCTTCGGCAGCGGCTTGGGCGCATCGCGGCCGGGAACCTTCACCGCGCCGTCATTGCTGTCGGCCGATTGCGCATCGTCGTGGTCGCTGGCATCGCTCATGCGGAAATCTCCCGACTGGCGAAACAGGCATCAAGGCCGGCAATCAGGTTGTCGCTGGTGCTGATAACGTGATGCGCGCCGGCCGCCTTCAGTTCATCGAGCGGATGATAACCCCAACCGACGCCAAGCGCTCCGGTTCCGGCCGCAACCGCCATTTCGATGTCAAACGTGGTGTCTCCCACCATAACGGTGCGTTCCGGACCGACACCGGCTTCCGACATCGCCGAATGCAGCATGGCCGGATGCGGCTTGGAAGGATTGTTGTCAGCGGTCTGAATGGTGATGAAACGCTTGCCCCAGTCCTCGCGCTCGAACAGACGATCGACGCCCTTGCGCGATTTTCCGGTGGCGATGCCAAGCAGCACATCGCCCCGCTGGGCCAGCGCTTCTATCGCGGCGCCGATGCCTTCGAACAGCGGCTCATGCAGTGCAGGATCGCGACGAATTTCCAGAAAAGCCGATTTATAGCGCTCAACGAGCTGATAGCGCAGTTCGGCGTCATGATCCGGTGCCAGCGCGGCTATGGCTTCGGGCAGCGACAAGCCGACAATAGCCAGCGTCGCCTCACGCTGCGGCGGCGTCAGTCCGAAGCCGGAGAATGCGAACGTCATCGCTTCGCAGATGCCGTTCTGGCTGTCGACGAGTGTCCCATCGCAATCAAGAACGACCAGCTTCATTTATCGTTGTCTCCATAACGTTCGGCGTCGAGGCCAAGCAGTTCCCAGGTGGCGCGCATGTGATCGGGCAGCGGCGCGGTTACATCGAGGTTGCCGCCGGAATAGGGATGCGGCAGCACGAGACGGCGCGCGTGCAGATGCAGCTTGTTCTCGATCTGCTCCGCCGGCAGGTTTTCATCGCCGCCGTATTTATTGTCGCCAACGATGGGATGCCCGATCAGCTCCATGTGGGCGCGCAACTGATGCTGGCGGCCCGTTACCGGCTTCAGCGACATCCACGCCGCCTTGTGCGCAAGCCGATCGATGACGGAATAATGCGTCGTCGCATGCATCGCCACGTTTTGCTCGCCCGGCAACGCCTTGCGCACACGATCGCCATCGGCGCTTGGCGCCTTCACCAGCGGCACTTCAATTTTGCCCTGGGGCGGTTTCGGAACGCCTTTCACCAGCGCCCAATAGGTCTTCGCCGCCGAGCGGGTCTGAAACACGCGGCCGAGCTTGGCCGCCGCATCGCGATGCTTGGCCACCAGCAGCACGCCGGTGGTGTCGCGGTCGAGGCGATGCACGAGGCGCGGGCGCTCGCCGCCGAAACGATCCGCCATGCCTTCCAGCATGCCGTCGATGTGCTTCTTGGTTCCGGTGCCGCCCTGCACCGCCAGTCCGAACGGCTTGTTGAGCACGAGCAGATGATCGTCCTCGAACAGAATCATTTTTTCGATGCGGTCTCGGTCCGCCTTCGAAACGCCCATCGGCGGCTTGACGCCCGTTGCACCCGCCGCAGCCTTGGGTGCAGCACGCACGACGGCTGGCACGCGAATTTGCGCCCCGGCTTCAAGCCGTGAGTTTGCCTCAGCACGCTTGCTGTTCACCCGCACCTGACCGGTGCGCAGCAGCTTCTGCAGGTAGGAATAGCCCACCTCCGGAAAGTGTACGCGGAACCAGCGGTCGAGGCGCATGTCCGCTTCGCTCGACTTCACTTCGATGGTCTCAACGCGGTCGTTCATGCGGGTTCGGAGCTCTGATCGGATTGGTGGCTAACACGCGGCGGGCGGCCGATGCCTAGCGTGACACGGCTTTATAACTGGAAAATCAGTCGGATTGCCTGCGATCAACTACGGTGCACCGCCAATTCTGTCCAGCGTGGCGAAACATTCCATGCCTTTGGCCGCCTGCCCGGGCTGTGTTTTCGGCCCCCGGGCAACACCACTGTGCCTTTCCGGTTTGACCCAGCTCAGCGGCGCGACGTAGCTTCTTAAGAAAACGCAGCCAGGGGGAAAGCGCATGTGGTCTCAGGTTTACGACCCATTCGGCAGCATGGTGCTTTCCACCGCCGTGGCCGCCATCCCTATCGCGGTGCTGCTAGGCGGCATCGGCATTTTCGAGTTGCGTGCGCATGTGGCCGCCCTGCTCGGACTGGCCGCCGCTTTGCTGGTGGCCATCGTCTTTTTTGGCATGCCGGCGCCGATGGCTGGCCTCGCTGCCGCCTATGGCGCGGCGTTCGGACTGCTGCCCATCGGCTGGATCATCCTCAATGTGATCTTCCTTTATCAGCTCACGGTGGAACGGGGCGACTTTGAAATCCTGCGCACCTCCATCGGGGCCATCAGCGACGACCGCCGCCTGCAACTGTTGTTCATCGCGTTCTGCCTCGGCGCATTCTTCGAAGGCGCGGCCGGGTTCGGCACCCCCGTTGCGGTGACAGCCGCGATGCTGATCGGCCTGGGCTTCACCCCGCTTGCCGCATCGGGGCTTTCCCTGATCGCGAACACGGCGCCGGTTGCGTTCGGCGCATTGGGTACGCCGATCATCGCGCTGGCCGCCGTCACCGGTCTCGACCTGCACGAACTCAGCGGCATGGTCGGCCGTCAGCTGCCGTTCTTCTCGGTGCTGGTTCCGTTCTGGCTTATCGTCGCCTTCGTCGGCTGGCGACGCATGTTTGAAGTCTGGCCGCCGATTTTGGTTGCGGGCGTATCGTTCGCCATTCCGCAGTATCTCGTCTCAAACTTTCACGGGCCATGGCTCGTCGACATCGTGGCGTCCGTGGTGTCGATGGCCTCACTGGCGCTGTTCCTGCGTGTCTGGCGGCCGGCCAATCCGATGCGGTCGGTGTCGGAATCTGACGACGCTAACGCAGCAACACCCAACGCTGGCAACATCGGCAGCGACGCCAATGCACGGCCCGCGCACTCCCGCGCTGCCGTACGGCGCGCATGGATGCCGTGGCTCGTGCTGAGCGCTTTTGTGTTCCTGTGGGGCACGCCGCAGGTGCGCGCGGCCCTTGATGGTGTCTGGTCGCTAAAGCTGCCGGTGGTCGGCTTGCACGAAGCGGTGCAGAAAATGCCGCCCGTCGTCGCCGAGCCGAAAGTTGAAGCCGCCATCTTCAACTTCAATGCGCTGTCAGCAACGGGCAGCGGCATTCTGCTGGCGGCTATCATTTCCGGCCTGCTTCTCGGTTACGGGCCGGGTGGCCTCATACGCATGTATGCGCGCACGCTTTATCTGGTGCGCTTCTCGCTACTCACCATCGCATGCATGCTCGCCATCGGTTTCGTCACGCGTTACTCCGGCGTCGACGCAACGCTCGGGCTGGCGCTGGCGAACACGGGCTGGCTCTATCCGCTGTTCGGCACATATATCGGCTGGCTCGGTGTCATGCTGACCGGATCGGACACATCCTCAAACGTGCTGTTCGGCGGTCTACAACGTGTCACCGCAGAGCAGCTCGGCATCGATCCGGTACTGATGGCGGCCGCCAACAGCTCCGGCGGCGTGATGGGCAAGATGATGGACGCGCAGTCAATCGTGGTCGCGTCAACCGCCACGCGCTGGTATGGCCACGAAGGCTCGATCCTGCGCTTTGTTGCTTTCCACTCCGTCGCGCTGGCGACGCTGGTCGGCCTGCTGGTGCTGGGACAAGCCTACATGTGGCCGTTGAAGCTGCTGGCGCCTTGATGATGATCGAAGCGCCTCCGTCGTGCGCAACGAGACCCAGCGCCGTTGTGTACTGCGTTACTTGTCCGCCGCCGTCGCACCGCGACGGCCCAAACCGGCGATGATCCAGCCCACCGTCCAGCCGATGATGAGACCGGCGATGTTGGCGACGATGAACACCAGCATGTGCAGGTTTTCAGCGTCGTCAGAGCTTTCGAACGATTGATGCGCTGTCACCCAATCGGCGGCGGGCGAGCTGAGAAACATCGCTGCCAGCACGGCACCGATGAAGGCAAACACCATCGCGATAACGTAGCGCATTCCCCGTCCCCTTCGAGCTGCGTGCGCAATCAGGTGCGGCAACACCGATCAATCAACATTTGTTCAGCGTACGGTTATTTCACTTCCCAGAACCAGATTTCGCCCGCGTTGGCATAGTTCCGCCCACGAAAACCATTCGAGCAGCCACTTGGCCGATGTGCGATAGCCATTCCACAGATCGATGTGATCACCGGTTGGTCGCCCGGCGTCGCTAGACCGCTTCCAGTAGTCCTGGATGTAGATGATGCCGGTGCGGCCGAAGATGCGCGGATAATAGTCCGCCGCGTCGGTGCCCTTGATGCGCTCGACGGGCCCAACACCGGGCAGGTTGGCGCGCGCGATAGCGTTGGCAAGCTGGGTGGCATTGATGAAATGCATCTGCGAGCGCGGGTGCACACCGCAGGCGGCACAGCCGCCGATCTGAGCGTCGGTCACGCCGGCACGGCGCAGCGCAACGCCGACGCGGATCGCACACTGGTTGGCAAACACGGGATAGCCCATGGCCACCTGTTTGCCTTCCATGTTGGTCAGATTCTGCGGCGCGATGCATGGCGCCGTCACCGATTCATTGATCGGATGGCCGCGCCATAGATCGATGAATGTCACCACGCCACTGCCTCCCCCGGCCTGTTTCCAGGCCCTGTCTCCTAGCCCAGCCACCACTATGTTAGCCGCCCGTGGCAATCTCGTGAACCGCCTGGGAGCGATGTGGTGAAGGCGGATCGGCCGTTCGAATACCAGTCAGAACAGCCGAGCAGCACCCCCGAATGCGGCGCGGCTATTTTCCCCCACCCCGCTTCTGGCGCAGATCGCCCCAGTAGGCCAGCCGCTTGCGGATTTCCCGTTCAAACCCGCGCTCGGGCGGATCGTAATACTGCGGTCGGCGCGCGAACTCGTCGGGGAAATAATCCTGCCCCGAAAAGCCATCCTCCGCATCGTGATCGTAGGCATACCCCTCGCCGTAGCCCTGCTGTTCCATCAGCTTGGTTGGCGCGTTGAGAATGTGCTTGGGCGGGCTGAGCGAGCCGTGCTCCTTGGCGGCACGCATTGCGGCCTTGTAGGCCACATAGGCGCCGTTCGACTTGGGCGCCGTGGCCAGATAGATCGTCGCCTGTGCCAGCGCCAGCTCACCCTCGGGGCTGCCGAGAAAATCGTACGTGTCCTTGGCCGCCAGCGCCTGCACCACCGCCTGCGGATCGGCGAGGCCGATATCTTCCACCGCCATCCGCACCAGCCGGCGCGCGAGAAACAGCCGGTCCTCGCCGCCATCCAGCATGCGGCACAGCCAGTAAAGCGCAGCGTCCGGATCGGAACCGCGTACCGACTTATGCAGCGCACTGACAAGGTTGTAATGCCCCTCGCGCGTTTTGTCGTAGAGCGGCGCGCGCTTCTGCACCAGCGTGCTCAGCGCATTGCGATCCAGCTGCTTCTGGCCGGGCGCGACGGCGGCAAATACCTCATCGGCCAGATTGATGGCGGAGCGGCCGTCGCCATCAGCCATGCCTATCAGCGCTTCGCGCGCATCGGCGTCCAGCGGCAGCGGACGCTGCTCTTCCTTTTCAGCCCGCTGGAGCAGCGTTTCGATCGCCGCTTCATCAAGACGATTGTAAACCAGCACCGACGCACGGCTCAGCACGGCACTGTTGAGCTCGAACGAAGGGTTCTCCGTCGTCGCGCCGACAAGCGTGATCGTGCCGTCTTCCATGTAGGGCAGGAAGCTGTCCTGCTGCGCGCGATTAAAGCGATGGATCTCGTCGATGAACAGCAGCGTGCCCTTGCCGAGCTCGCGCCGCGCTTTCGCGCGATCGAACGCCTTGCGCAGATCCTGCACGCCGGAAAAGATCGCCGAAAGCTGCTCAAACTCCAGCTGCGTTTCGTGCGCCAGCAGACGCGCGACCGTCGTCTTGCCGGAACCGGGTGGCCCCCACAGAATGAGGCTCGGCAAGCGGCCGCTCTTCAGCATGCGCGTCAGCGTGCCGTTGGGGCCGACCAGATGATCCTGCCCGACAACATCGGCCAGCTTCTTCGGGCGCAGCCGTTCCGGCAGCGGGCTTGGCGCCCCCTTCTCCAGACCGGCCGCTTCAAAAAGGTTGCTCACCTTTCTATCCTGCCATTTGCAGTTTCATCAGGCGTCCACCGCGCTTGACCGTGACGCGCCATATGCGCTGCCGGTTTCGCGTCAGTTCGTCAAGCATGATGACGTCGGTGATGCGCTGGTCGCCGATCTCGACGATGATGTCGCCCGGCTGAAAATCGAGCCGCGCAGCGACACCGCCGGAGCGCACCGCGACGATCACAACGCCATCGGTGTCATCGAGATTGAACTCATCCGCCACGCTCGGAAGGATGTTCGAGACGCGCGCGCCATCGAACGGATGATTGCCGGACAGATTGCGCACGTCATCCTTGCCGGGCTTGGGCGCGGGCAGCAGCGCGATGTTGTGCGTCAACCGCTTGCCGTTGCGGATCACCTCAAGGTTCGCACTGTTGCCGACGCCACGGGTCGTAAGGCGATACAGTACCGAGTGCGCATCGGCGACGTCGAATTCATCGACCTTGACGATCACATCGCCCAGTTGAACGCCTGCCTTCGTGGCAGGGCTTTTATCCGTCAGCCGCACCACAACGGCGCCCGCAACACGCTCCAGCCCCAACGTCGCCGCCATTTCACGGCTTACCGTTTCAAGCTGTGCGCCGAGCCAGGGGCGCTCGATCTTGCGACCGGCCACAGCGTTGTCAGCGTAGAAGCGCACGAGGTTCGACGGGATCGCAAAGCCGATGCCAACCGAGCCGCCGGTCTTCGAAAAGATCATCGTGTTGATGCCGGCAAGCCGGCCGTCCATGTCGACCAGCGCGCCACCCGAATTGCCGGGGTTGATCGCGGCATCGGTCTGCAGAAACACCTGCGTATCTGACTGCGCCATCTCCGTGCGCGCCAGCGCCGAAATGATGCCGCTGGTTACGGTCTGGCCAACGCCGAACGGATTGCCGATGGCAAGCACCATGTCGCCGACCTCAAGCGCATCGCTGTCGGCAAACTCAAGAAAGGGGAAATCATCGCCGCCCTTTTCGATCTTCAGCACGGCAAGATCGGTGCGATCATCCTGAGACACGATGCGCGCGTCGAACTCGCGCTTGTCGGAAAGCGCGACGCGGATCTGCGTATCAGTGCCGCCACGCACAACGTGCGTGTTGGTGACGATGACGCCATCCGGGCTGATGATAACGCCGGAGCCAAGCGATGACTGCACGCGTTCCTGCGGCAGGCCGAAGCCGCCGCGGCCGCCGAAGAAGCGCTGGAAGAACGGATCGTTGGCGAAAGGCGATGCCGCCGTGCGCACCTTGGAGCGCACATAGACGTTCACCACCGCAGGCGCGGCCTTCTTCACCACCGGCGAGAACGAATACTGCATCAACGCCTGCGAAGGCGGCGGCACGCGCCGGTCCTGCGCCTCGGCGAACAGGGATGTGCCCCAAACGGCTGTTGCGACCAGGCCGATGCCGGCGAATGTCACCGCCGCGGCCTTCATGCTTGCCGCCATGCGGTTGCCGATGCGGCTCGAAAACGTTGGTGTCGTATCACTGCTCATGCGGTCAATGTCGTTCCGGTTGTCATTCATCTGGAGCACGCCAGCGCGCGGCCTCACTTCTGAGCGAAGCAATAGCATAGCGGCCTGATTTCGTGGCACCCCCGTGGCGGGATGCCCGGCATATGGCGTCTGAATGTCAGAAAATCAGCAACCGCGCGCCATTTTGCCCGCAAAATCGGATGCAGCAGCGCATCCCGCAGTGCGATTGCCGCCGATTAACTAGATAGCCGTGGGCAGCCGATGGCCCCGCGCTCAGATAATGCCCAGCTTACGCAGGCTTTCCGATGCGGCCACCGTTGCCTCTTCGGCGGACCGGAACGACTGCCCCAGCAGTTCCTTCGCCTTGGCGTTGCTGACCGGGCGCGGGAAACCAAGCTCCGGCTTAACCGCATTCAGGCGACGATCAACGAACGCCAGCACCCGCACAAGCCCATCCGGCATTTCTCCGCGCGGCATCTTGCGGGCAATGTCGGGCAGCGTTTTGCCGATGATTTGACCAAGCTCGTAGAGACGCAGAAAGCCGTTGGCGGACAGGAAGCGCTGCCCCTTCGCCTGCTCGTGCGTCATCGCCAGCGCGTGCGTCGCGGCAACATCGCGCACATCGCTGACCGGGAAGCCAACTTTCGGCGCGACGGGATAAGCGCCTTTGCCCATCAGCCGAACCACTTCGTGCGATGTTGAAAGATCACCATCCGGTGCCGGGCCGAGCACGAAGCCAGGATTGACGACGGCCAATTCTGGCGCGCCCGGTGTTGCATTGACAAAATCCCACGCGGCGCGCTCTGCCAGCGTCTTCGACATGACGTACGGCGTTACGTCCGGACGCTCGGGATTACTCCAGTCGTTTTCGTCGAACACGTGCCCCGCCGGCGCTTCAGGCCACGGCAGCGAAACGGCAACGATGGATGACGTCAGCACAACGCGTGCAACGCCGCTGCGGTGCGCCGCCTTGAGCACACGCAGCGTGCCCTCACGCGCGGGGCGGATCACTTCATCCGCGTTGCGCGGATTTTTCAGCGGAAACGGCGACGCAACGTGCTGCACAAAACGGCAGCCAGCCGTTGCCGCATCCCATCCGTTGTCGGACAGAAGATCGGCCTCGACAAATTCCACTGCTGTCGGATCAGCGCCCGCGCTTTCGATCCCGCGCCGGGTTGCTTCTACCCGCGCCTTATTGCGGACGGTCGCGCGCACGTCGTAGCCCTGACGGATAAGCTCCGCGATGCAGAACTTGGCGACGAGACCCGATGCCCCGGTAACGAGCACCTTCTGCTTGGACATTGGCTTTCAGCCCTTCCGCTCATGGCTTGCATCGAATGCGCTAGAGCCTGTCAGCGGTTTGTTGAATCGCGGAAAGACTCTAGCCGGTTGTTTTGTCGTGCTGCTTGCCGGAAAACCGGTGCCCACTTTTCCGGAAGCACTCTAGGGGCGCCCGCAGGCATTTCATCATCCAGCTGATTTACAGGAGTGCGCACCATAGCCAAGGCTCAATTGAGGCGCTGCCGATAAACCCGCGGCGCCATCCCGGTCCAGCGATGGAACGCGCGGCTGAAATGCGCCGCATCCCGATATCCCAGCTCGAACCCGATGGCCGTAATGCTGCGCTCGCTATCTTCCAGATAGCGAACCGCGCGCCGCAACAGGGCATCGTCGACGATGCGGCTGAAGGAAGTTCCGTTCTGAGCCAGCAGCCGTTGCAGCGTACGGCGCGTCGTCCCCAGTTTCGCGGCCACCCAGTCGATGCGCGGATAGCCATCATGCAATGCCAGATCGGTGACGGCGCCAATCATGGCCAGGGCGTCGCGTTGGCCCGGCACCGTTGGCTCAAGCGCTGACGGCGCAATGATCGCTGGCAGCGAGCCGGAAGGATTGACGCTATCGAGCAAGCAGACGTCGAACGTTATCGACGTCGCCGCTGCGCCGTGGCCGATGTTGCACCGGAAGATGTCCTCAAGCTCCGCGTGCGGTGTTCCACGGGGCAGCGCCGTCACCAGTGTATCGGGTCGCCAAGCGCATCCGGCATAGCTGCGGATGGTATCGATCATGTAGCTGACGCCCAGCAGCTCATTATGATGCCGTCCGATGCTTTCGGGATCGGTGAATTCAATCGTCCAGCACACGCGGCCTTCCTGAACCGCGAACGTAAGCTCGGTCGATGTCTGCAGCATTGTGGCGAGGCCGGCATGGGCGCGCGCTATGGCATCGCGCAGCGTCGGCGCCCCGCATACCCAGGCGCCAAAGCCGCTGAGCTGGCGCGATCGCACAACCTGCCCCAGCCGGGCGCCGAAAAATTCATCCCCTGTGGCCCGCGCCGCCCGCTCCAGCAGGCGGAACTGCTCGCGTAGTGGCACCAGCGTTTCGGGCTGCTCCAGCAGTGTCATCGGCAAATCGACGTCGCTCAGCACCCGTTCGATCGAAGCGCCATTCTGGCCCATGAACTCAGCGATGGGGCCAAGCGAACTGGCGCGGGTGAAGCCAGAAAGTCGGGGTGCCATGGCAATTCCCAGTCGGTATGCCCAATGAAGATCCTGGCGCAAAATGGCAAGCGGCCGCAGGCGCAACAAGTCACGTTGGTGTTAGGCCCGTCCACCGAGACCCGGGTAATTAGTCCAATGAGAAAAACGCGAGGAACGCCATGAGCATCCCCTTCGATCAAAGCAACATCCGCTGGAACACGCTGGAAGGCCTGGATCACGTCCACTTCCACGTCTGCGCCGTCGATGAGGAAAAGCGTATCGTCGACATTTTGTTCAAGTTCGACGCCAACTCAAAGATCGCGCTGCACCGCCACCGCTGCGATTACGTGACCGTGGTGCTGCAGGGCGAACTGCGCATCTACCGCGCCAATGGCGAGCTGAAGGAAGTGCGTCCGGTCGGCAGCTATGTATCGACGCCAGGCGATGGCGAGGCGCACACCGAAGGCGGCGGCGATGTGGACGTGATCGCGTTCTTCTCGAACCGCAATGTGACCGGCAACGTTTATGACATCCTCGACCCGGACCTCAACGTCGTTGCCCAGTTCGGTATTCCCGAGTTCAAGGCGCTGATGGAAGCGCAGGGCCCCGCTGTTAAAGCGGCCTGACTTTTTTTGCCCTCGGCGACACCCCACCGGGGTGCCGGCCGCCGTGGGCCTGAGAGTACCTGTGCCGGTAGACGCATTTCCACCGCACTGCGGCTCCGCTAGCGGAGCCGGCCGTCGAGGGCGTTAGAACCGTCGCTGGCACGGCTATATTCTTACCGCCACCGACACCCAATCCGGGAGCACCCGCTGGCGATTTCGCCGGCGCATCCGCTGCACGGAGCCGCCGGGGCATTCGGCTTCTATCAAGTATCGAATGCGCTGGCCCCGCTCCGCGCTCTGCGATGCAAGCCGCTACACATCGGAAATTCCTCACCGCGCGAAGCGGCGCGCCGCCCAAGAAAAAAGGCCGACGCGGTAGCGTCGGCCTTAGTCTTTTCAGGCAACCAATCCGCGAACATCATTCGCGGCGGCGCTAATTCTCAGCTTTCAGCCGCAGCGGCGAGCTGCGCTTCATGGCGTGCACGATCTTCCTTGCCCTTGGCCGACTCGTCACGGTCAACGAGCTCGATAACGGCGCGCGGGGCGCTGTCGCCATAGCGGAAACCGGCCTTCAGCACGCGCGAATAACCGCCAGCGCGGTCCTTGTAGCGCACGGCCAGCACGTCAAACAGCTTCTTGACCATATCGTCGTCGCGAAGACGCGCAGCGGCAAGGCGGCGCGAGTTCAGGTCACCGCGCTTAGCCAGCGTGATGTACTTGTCGACGATACGCTTCAGATCCTTCGCCTTCGGCAGCGTGGTGACGATCTGCTCGTGACGGATCAGCGAAGCGGCCATGTTGGAAAACATCGCCTGGCGGTGGCTGCTGTCGCGACTAAACCGGCGACCCAGTTTCTTGTGTCTCATATCAAAGTTCCCTTAGGTTGTTTAACGGGGAGGTTCTACGGCCTCACCTCGCTAGGCTTGATCGTGGTCCCGGCGTCGTAGCCTCAAGGGCTACCCGCCGGAATTCGCACGTCGTGTTGTAGTGTCTCGTGTCTTAGGGGCTGGCCTCAGTACTGATCTTCGAAGCGCTTGGCCAGCTCTTCGATGTTGTCCGGCGGCCAGTTCGGTACTTCCATACCGAGGTGCAGACCCATCGAGGCCAGCACTTCCTTGATCTCGTTGAGCGACTTGCGACCGAAGTTCGGCGTGCGCAGCATCTCGGCTTCGGTCTTCTGGATCAGGTCGCCGATGTAAACGATGTTGTCGTTCTTCAGGCAGTTCGCAGAGCGAACCGACAGCTCGAGCTCATCGACCTTCTTGAGCAGCGCGGCGTTGAACGCCAGCTCCGGATGGCGCGTCTCTTCAACGGCCTTCTTCGGCTCTTCGAAGTTGATGAAGACAGCCAGCTGATCCTGCAGAATGCGAGCCGCGAGAGCGATCGCATCCTCAGGCGTCACCGAGCCATCGGTCTCAACCGTCATCGTCAGCTTGTCATAGTCGAGAATCTGGCCCTCACGGGTGTTCTCAACCTTGTAGGAAACCTTCTTCACCGGGCTGTAGAGGCTGTCGACCGGGATAAGACCGATCGGCGCATCTTCCGGACGGTTGCGGTCGGCCGCAACGTAGCCCTTGCCCATGTCAGCGGTGAATTCCATCCGGATCGCAGCGCCCTGATCGAGCGTGCAGATGACGTGCTCCGGATTGAGGATTTCAACGTCGGGGCCTGCCTCGATGTCCTTCGCCAGGACCGGGCCGCCGCCTTCTTTCTTCAGGATCAGCCGCTTCACGCCTTCGGAGTGAATGCGCAGAGCAACTTCCTTGATGTTGAGGATGATGTTGGTGACATCCTCACGTACCGACGGGATAGAAGAGAATTCATGCAGAACGCCGTCGATCTGAACGGTCTTGATCGCAGCGCCCTGAAGGGACGACAGCAACACGCGACGCAGGGCATTGCCCAGCGTCATACCGAAGCCACGCTCCAGCGGCTCAGCGACGACAGTCGCGATCCGGCTGCTATCGCGACCTGAGGCCACGTCGAGCTTGTTCGGCTTGATCAGATCTTGCCAGTTCTTTTGCAGGACATTCACCACGGGGAGCCTCGCTTTACAGAGTGAGGCCTGCGTCCGGGCGCGCAGGCGGAAGGGGTAAAGTCGCATTCACCGATCAAAGGCCGGCAAGGCCAATGACCGGTGACGGGCGCGGCACCAACCCGGCGCCGCGACAGAAACGATTAAACGCGGCGACGCTTACGCGGACGGCAACCGTTGTGCGGGATCGGCGTAACATCGCGGATCGACGTGATCTGGAATCCAACCGACTGCAAGGCGCGCAGAGCAGATTCACGGCCGGAACCGGGACCACAAACTTCGACCTCAAGGATCTTCATGCCGTGCTCCTGAGCCTTGCGGCCGGCATCTTCAGCAGCAACCTGAGCGGCATACGGCGTCGACTTGCGCGAACCCTTGAAGCCCTTGGCGCCAGACGAAGACCAGGAAATCGTGTTGCCCTGGGCGTCGGTGATCGTCACCATGGTGTTGTTGAACGAGGCATTGACGTGTGCAACGCCCGACGTGATGTTCTTTTTCTCGCGGCGACGAATCTTCCCGCGTGCCGTATCCTTGGCCATAACCGTCGTCTCTCCAAGGGCCGTCGCGCGACCCAATTATCCACAACGCGAATGAAGCGAGCGGAGACCGGACCAAACCGCTCTCCAGGCGTCGCTCAAATCAAGACTTCTTCTTGCCAGCGATCGCCTTCGCCGGACCCTTGCGGGTGCGAGCGTTGGTGTGCGTACGCTGACCATGAACCGGAAGGCCCTTGCGGTGACGAAGACCGCGATAGCAGCCCAGATCCATCAGGCGCTTGATGTTCATGATGACTTCGCGGCGAAGGTCACCTTCCACGAGGTAGTCGCGGTCGATGGTTTCGCGGATCTGCAGAACCTCGGCGTCGGTCAACTGCTGCACACGGCGTTCGGCAGGGATACCCACCTTCTCGCAGATGTCGTTCGCGAACTTGGGACCAATCCCGTGAATGTATTGCAGCGCGATTACTACGCGCTTCTGCGTCGGAATGTTGACGCCTGCGATACGGGCCACACGTCTCTCCTGAGGTATCGATTGCCGCCAAACTGAGGCATCTGCCCCGGCGCGGCTAAGTCGCTGCTATCCGTTTTTCCTACGCCAAAAAACACACCCATCCGGTCTGTCTGGTTGCAGACCGGAAGCACTTCAGGCGCGTTAAGAACGGGGTGTTGTAGCGGAGCTATAGCTCCCCGTCAATTGGCGCAATTACGGTTTTTTTAAGGTGCGTCGAGTGAGCCCAGAATTGCATCAACACTCGCTGCCACTTCCGTAATCGACGCCATGCCGTCCACCGTGTCCAGCTTGCCCTTGGCAAAGTAGTAACCAATAAGCGGAGCCGTCTCGCGGTAATACGCCATAAGCCGTTTTCTCAAGGCCTCGGCATTATCATCCGCCCGTGGGGTTCCACCGGCAGCGATTGTTTCCCGAGCCCTGTTCTCGATACGCGATTCTAGTATCGCGTCGTCAACCCGCAGTTCTACGACTGCGTCAAGTTTCTTGCCCTGCTGAGCCAACAGCTCATCAAGGGCTGCCGCCTGATTCAGCGTCCGCGGAAATCCATCCAGGATGAATCCCTTGGCGCAGTCAGGCTGGGCGATGCGATCCGAGATGATCTTGATGACCACCCCGTCCGGCACTAGACCACCGGCGGCCATAATCGCCTTCGCTTCCAGTCCGATCGGGGTGCCAGCCTTGACCGCTTCGCGAAGCATGTCGCCGGTAGACAATTGGATCAGACCACGTTCCGTCGCAATCCGCTCCGCCTGTGTGCCTTTACCGGCGCCGGGCGGGCCCAACAGAATTAGGTTCATCGACGTCCCCGTCCCCCGCCAGGCGTTGCACCGCGAAGCTTCGCCTTCTTGATCAGACCCTCATACTGATGGGCCAGAAGATGGCTCTGCACCTGCGAAACCGTGTCCATCGTGACACTCACGGCAATCAGGAGCGAGGTACCACCGAAGTAGAACGGCACAGCGGCGTAGGCGATGAGGATTTCAGGAAGCACACAGACCGCGGCTAGATAAAGGGCGCCGACAACCGTGATGCGAGTGAGAACGTAGTCGATGTATTCGGCCGTCTTGTCGCCGGGGCGGATGCCGGGCAGGAAGCCGCCGTATTTGCGCAGGTTGTCCGCCGTCTCCTTGGGGTTGAACACAACCGCCGTGTAGAAGAAGGCAAAGAAGATGATCAGCGCAACATAGACCAGGATGTGCAGCGGCTGTCCGGTGCCGAGCGCGGCGGTCATGTCGTTGAGCCACTGCGGACCCTGACCGGCCGTGAACTGTGCAGCCGTGATTGGCAACAGCAACAGCGACGAAGCAAAGATCGGCGGAATAACACCGGCAGAGTTGAGCTTCAGCGGCAGATGCGAGCTTTCGCCCTGGGCCATCCGGTTGCCGACCTGACGCTTCGGATACTGGATCAGCAGGCGGCGCTGAGCACGCTCCATGAACACGATGGCACCGACAACGAACAGCATCAGAACCAGCAGCGTAAGCAGCAGCACGACCGAGAGCGAACCGGTACGAGCCAGTTCGAACAGGCCGACAAGTGCCGACGGCAGCCCCGCGACGATACCGGCGAAGATGATCAGCGAAATACCGTTGCCGACGCCGCGCTGCGTGATCTGCTCACCCAGCCACATCAGGAACATCGTACCGCCGACGAGCGTGATGACAGTGGTGACGCGGAAGAACCAGCCCGGCTCAATCACGACCGATCCGGCAGCGCTGCTCGATCCTTCAAGACCGATTGCAATACCGTAGGCCTGGAATGCCGCCAGCAGCACCGTCAGATAACGGGTGTACTGGTTGATCTGCTTGCGGCCCTGCTCGCCTTCCTTTTTCAAGGCTTCGAGCTTCGGCGACATCGAGCTCATCAACTGCATGATGATCGACGCCGAAATGTAGGGCATGATGTTCAGCGCAAAGATCGCCATACGCTCGACGGCACCACCCGCAAACATGTTGAACATGCCGAGGATGCCAGCAGAGTTGGCGTTGAAGGTCTGCGCGAATGCTGTCGGGTTGATACCCGGCAGCGGAATGAAGGTACCGAAGCGATAAACGATGAGCGCGCCAAGCGTGAAATAGATGCGACGCTTCAAATCCTCGGCTTTGGCAAAGGAGCCAAAGTTCAAGTTGGCGGCAAGCTGCTCCGCAGCGGATACCATGGTTCGTTCTCCCAACCTTTGCGCCTGCGGCGGCGGGCCGCTCTGGATGTCCCCTCGCCTAAGATGGGAGCCTTTCCCCGGAGCGACAACGCCGCCTTTATACAAAGCAGCCGCCAGATCTACAGCCTGGCGGCCTTTGACGCTGACGCTAAGGCTTAGCCTTCATTGCCCGCTGCAGGCTTTGCTGCGGCGCCCTTGTTCTTCTTGGCCGCTGTCTTGGCGCGCTTGGCCTCGTCGGCAGGAAGAACCTTACGCTCAATCAGTGTGATTGTGCCACCGGCCTTCTCGACAGCGGCCTTCGCCGACGCCGACGCGTGATTAACCGTCACGCTGACCTTGGCGCTGATCTCGCCCGAACCCAGCAAACGCAGACCATCCTTGGGACGGCGCACGATGCCAGCTTCCACGAGGGCAGCAACGTCAATCGGCTTGCCAGCATCGATGCGCTTGTCATCGACAGCCTTCTGAAGCTGACCGAGGTTCACCTCGTTATAGTCCTTGCGCTGCCACTTGTTGAAGCCGCGCTTCGGCAGGCGGCGATGAAGCGGCATCTGACCGCCTTCGAAGCCACCGATAGCAACACCCGAACGTGCGGTCTGGCCCTTGCCACCGCGGCCGCCCGTCTTGCCTACGCCCGAACCGATGCCACGCCCGATACGCACACGCTCTTTGCGCGCACCGTGCTTGTCCTTGATTTCGTTGAGCCGCATCGGACCCTAGCTCCTCAGGATTTCTTTGCCTCTGCCGCATCGACGATGCGAACCAGATGGCTAACGGAGTTGATCATGCCGCGTACGGCCGGAGTATCTTCCAGCTCGCGCCGGCGGTGCAGCTTGTCGAGGCCAAGCCCGCGCAGGGTCTGGGTCTGAACGGCCGGGCGCCGGTTGGCGCTGGCGATCTGCTCGACAATGATGGTCTTCTTGGCCATATCGCTATTCCTTGCGTTTGCCGGAGGCGTGCCCGATTACGCCTCGGCAACAGTCTCGCTGGCTGCGGAGCCATCGCGGCGGCGAGAAACGATCTCGCTTACCTTCTTATTGCGACGGGCAGCAACGCCACGCGGGTTTTCCTGGTGCTTCAGTGCATCGAACGTAGCGCGCACCACGTTGTAGGGGTTGGCCGAGCCAAGCGACTTGGCAACCACGTCCTGCACACCCAGCATTTCGAACACGGCGCGCATCGCACCACCGGCGATAACACCGGTACCGGCCGGAGCCGAGCGGATCACAACCTTGCCTGCGCCGTGACGGCCGGCAGTATCGTGATGCAGCGTGCGGGCATCGCGCAGCGGCACCCGCAGCAACGAACGCTTTGCAGCCTCAGTCGCCTTGCGGATTGCCTCAGGCACTTCGCGCGCCTTGCCATGACCGAAGCCAACGCGACCCTTGAGGTCACCAACAACCACGAGCGCAGCAAAGCCGAAGCGCTTACCGCCCTTCACAACCTTGGCAACACGGTTGATGTGAACGAGCTTCTCGGTGAACTCGCTGTCACGTTCTTCGCGATCGCGACCGCGGTCTCTTCCTTGGGGACGTGCCACGTTGCAATCCTCTTCTTAAAAGTTCAGGCCGCCTTCGCGGGCCGCATCGGCCAGCGCCTTGACGCGGCCGTGATAGATGTAACCGCCACGGTCGAAGACGACGTCCTTGACACCGGCCTTCGTCGCACGTTCGGCGATCAGCTTGCCAACAGCGGCGGCGGCGGCAGTATCGGCACCCGTCTTCAAAGACGTACGCAGGTCTTTTTCCAGCGTAGAGGCCGAAGCGAGCGTGCGACCGGCGGCATCGTCGATCACCTGCACATAAATGTGCTTGGACGAACGGTGCACCGAAAGGCGCGGACGCCCGGTGGAATTAGCCTTCAACTGACGACGCACACGCGACTTGCGCCGATCGAACAGCTTATTGAGCGCAGTATTAGCCATGGGGCGGCGTCCTTACTTCTTCTTACCTTCCTTGCGGAAGATGTATTCGCCCTGATAGCGGATGCCCTTGCCCTGGTAGGGCTCCGGCGGCCGCGAGGCGCGAATGTTTGCTGATACCTGCCCGACAAGCTGACGGTCGATGCCAGTGACGGTGATGATTTCCTGTTTGGCGCCCGAGACCTTCACCTCAACGCCGTCCGGAATCTGATGGATCACATCGTGGCTGAAGCCGATGAGAAGCTGCAGATCCTTGCCCTTCATGGCGGCACGAAAACCGACGCCGTGAATTTCCAGGATCTGCGAGTAACCCTCGGTTACGCCGCCGACCAGATTGGAAATCATGGTGCGTGACATGCCCCACATGGAGCGCGCCATCTTCGTGTCGTCGACAGGCGTGACGACGATGCCGTCATCCGTCTTCTCGATGTTGATCTTGTCCGGAACCGTGAAGGACAGCTCGCCCTTCGGTCCCTTGACCTTGATCTCTCGCCCGTTGATCGTCGCCGTCACATTGGACGGGACCGGGACTACCTTTTTGCCGATACGTGACATGGTCGTTCCAAAATCCTGTTTCCTGCCGCTCGCCGATGTAAGCGCGCAGCAAGTTAGAAGATGTTGCAGAGGATCTCCCCGCCGACGTTCTCTTCACGGGCCTTGGCGTCCGACATGACGCCCTTGGACGTGGAAAGAATCGCGACACCGAGGCCGTTGGCGACGGTCGGCAGATCACGCACGGCTGAATAGACGCGACGACCTGGCGTAGAAACACGCTTGATCTCACGAATGGCCGGCTGGCCATTATAATACTTCAGCTCGATCTCGAAGATCGGCATCACGCCGTTCTGGTCCACGCGGGTATAGCCGCGGATGTAACCTTCTTCTTCAAGCACGTCGAGAACGCGGCCACGGATGTTCGAGGCCGGCGTAACGCACTTCGGACGGCGGCGCATCTGTGCGTTACGGATGCGGGTGAGCATATCGCCCAAGGGATCATTGATCGCCATTGTGTCTAATCTCCCTTACCAGCTCGACTTCGTCATGCCGGGGATCAGACCCTGGCTAGCGAGATCGCGAAGCTGGTTACGGCACATCTTGAGCTTGCGGTAGTAGCCGCGGGCACGGCCCGTCAGCTCACAACGATTGCGGATGCGCGTCGCTGAACTGTTGCGCGGCATCTCAGCCAGCTTGATGCGGGCAGCAAAGCGCTGCTCTGCCGGCACCTGCAGATCGTTGGCGATTGCCTTGAGACGCTTGCGCTTCTCGGAGGCCTGAGCCACCAGCTTGCGCCGCCTCTTGTTCTTCTCTACCGAGCTCGTCTTAGCCATCTAAATCCTCCAAAGGCCTTTCGGGTGAATCCCGAGGTCCTCTAGCTGCGAAACGGGAAATTAAAGGCACGCAGAAGTTCGCGGGCCTCGTCGTCGGTTTTAGCCGACGTACACACGATGATATCCATACCCCAGATCTGATCGACCTTATCGTAGTCGATTTCCGGGAACACGATGTGCTCCTTCAGACCGCAGGCATAGTTGCCGCGACCATCGAAGCTCTTCGGGTTAAGACCGCGGAAGTCCTTCACGCGCGGCAGCGCGATCGTGACCAGACGATCCAGGAATTCATACATCCGGTCGCCGCGCAGGGTCACCTTGGCGCCGATCGGCATACCTTCGCGAAGCTTGTACGTCGCGAGGGCCTTGCGGGCCTTGGTCTGCACCGGCCGCTGACCGGAAATAAGTGCCAGATCGCCAGCAGCGTTATCGACCTTCTTGCGGTCGAGAACAGCTTCGCCGACGCCCATGTTGAGAACGATCTTTTCCAGCTTCGGCATCAGCATGCAGTTCGAATACTCGAACTTCTTCTGCATCGCGTCGCGGACTACGTTCTCGTAGTGAGCCTTCATGCGCGGCTTGTAATCAGCCGGGCGCGGCTTCGCCGGTGCACGCGGCTCGCTCGATGCAGCAGCGGCCTTGTCGGCCTTGCGCTTCGGCTGTGCGCCGCCGGCGTTCTTCGCCGATTTACCTTTGTCAGCCATGGCTCATTATCTCTCCGGAATGACTTCGCCCGAGCGCTTGGCGAAGCGAACCTTCTTGCCGTCCTCAAGGAACTTGAAACCGACACGGGTCGGCTTGCCGTCCTTGGGATCTTCAAGCGCCAGATTCGACAACTGAATCGGTGCTTCTTTCGAAATGATGCCGCCGGTCTGGCTCGCCGTCTGCTTCTGATGACGACGAACAACATTGACACCACGAACGATCGCGCGCTGCTCCTTGGGGAGCATCTCGACGACTTCGCCGTGTTTGCCCTTGTCGCGGCCGGCGATGACGATCACATGATCGCCCTTTTTAATTTTCAGCGAGGCCATTACAGCACCTCCGGCGCCAGCGAAATAATCTTCATGTGGTTCTTGGACCGGAGTTCGCGCGTGACCGGTCCGAAGATACGGGTACCGACAGGCTCACCCTGGGCGTTGATCAGTACGGCCGCATTGCGGTCGAAGCGGATCAGCGAACCATCGGGACGGCGAACGCCATGAGCGGTGCGAACAACCACCGCCTTCATGACCTGGCCCTTCTTAACGCGACCCTTCGGAATAGCTTCCTTGACCGAAACGACGATGATGTCGCCCACGGTCGCGTACTTGCGCTTCGAGCCGCCCAGCACTTTAATGCACTGAACGCGGCGCGCGCCCGAATTGTCAGCGACGTCGAGATTGGTCTCCATCTGGATCATCGCGGCTTCCCTTTCAAACTGCCGCTCTCAGAGAGCGACCTGGCATCAATTGGCGGACTTGCATCCGCGCTAAAAAGCGACCGTTGGAACTAACCGTTTTCGGTCAGAACCACCCAACGTTTGTTCTTTGAGATTGGCGCACTCTCAACGATCTCAACCCGATCGCCGATCTTGAATGCGTTGTTCTCGTCGTGGGCGTGATACTTCTTCGTCCGCCGCACAACTTTCTTGAACAGTGGGTGCGTATAACGGCGTTCGACCTCGACGACTATAGTTTTGTCGTTCTTGTCGGATACGACCACGCCCTGCAGCACGCGTTTTGGCATTGCTAACTCCTCAGCCCTTGGCGCCGCCGGCGCGCTTCTGGCGTGCAACGGTCAGCAAGCGGGCAATGTCGCGGCGGACAATCCGCACCCGCGCCGTGTTCTCGAGCTGGCCCGAAGCCCGCTGGAAGCGCAGATTGAACTGCTCCTTCTTGAGCTTTTGCAGCTGGTCATCCAGCTGGTCGAGCGTCATATCCCGAAAGCCTTCCGCCTTCATCGCCTTGATTCCTCGTAAAATTCTTCAGTGCTCAGCCAATACGCGTAACAATACGCGTCTTGATCGGCAGCTTGGCTGCACCCAGTACCAGAGCCTCACGGGCGATCTGATCAGGCACGCCATCGAGTTCGAACATAATGCGGCCCGGCTTTACACGAGCTGCCCAGAATTCGATAGAGCCCTTACCCGAACCCATGCGGACTTCCGCCGGCTTCTTCGTGACCGGAACATCCGGGAAAATACGGATCCACACGCGGCCGGCACGCTTCATATGACGCGTGATAGCACGACGGGCGGCTTCAATCTGACGCGCCGTGATACGTTCCGGCTCAATGGCCTTGAGGCCGTGAGAACCGAAGTTCAAGTCCGTTCCACCCTTGGCGGCGCCATGGATGCGGCCCTTGAAAGTCTTACGGTGCTTTGTGCGTTTGGGTTGCAGCATGTCGTTTCGTCCTTGTCAGCGCGGCAATGCTGCCTCACGCCTTCTCTGCATTATCGCCGTTGGCGGCTGCCGGAGCTGCCTCACGTCGCTCGCGACGATCACCGCGATCGCCTCGGTCACGGTCACCATCCCGACGCGGACGACCACCGCCACCACCGCTTTCCTGCAGGTCTGCGTTGCGCTTCTCAGAGGCCATCGGATCGTGTTCGATGATCTCGCCCTTGAAGATCCAGACCTTGATGCCGATCACGCCATAGGCCGTGTGAGCCTCGCCGTAACCGAAATCGATGTCTGCGCGCAGCGTGTGCAGCGGCACGCGGCCTTCGCGATACCATTCCGTCCGGGCGATTTCTGCACCACCAAGACGGCCGGCAACGTTGATACGAATGCCCTGGGCGCCGAGACGCAGAGCCGACTGAACCGAACGCTTCATAGCGCGGCGGAATGCAACGCGGCGCTCAAGCTGCTGCGCAATGGTCTCAGCGACCAGCGTAGCGTCAATTTCCGGCTTGCGGATCTCAACGATGTTGAGGTGCACTTCCGAATTCGTGAAGCGCGCGAGCTGGCTGCGCAGCTTCTCGATGTCAGCGCCCTTCTTGCCGATCAGCACACCGGGGCGAGCCGTGTGAACCGTAACGCGGCACTTCTTGTGCGGGCGCTCAATCACGACCTTGGCGATGCCAGCCTGGCGACGCTGCTTCATGATGTGGTCGCGCATCTGCATGTCTTCATGCAGCAGCCGGCCATACTCACCGCGAGCGGCAAACCAGCGGCTATCCCACGTGCGATTGACGCCGACGCGCAGCCCGACCGGATTGACTTTCTGACCCATTATGCAGTCTCCTTGGCGGGCTTCGTCGCAGCGCTCTTGGAGCCCTTCGCAGCCTTGGCCTTCTTGCTGGCCGCCTTCTCATTCTCTTCTTCCGACTTCTGCCGGACAACCACCGTGATCTGCGCAAATGGCTTCACGATAGAAGAAGCGCGACCGCGTCCACGTGCCGTGAACCGGCGCATGGTGAGGTTCTTTCCGACATAAGCCTCGGAGACAACGAGCTCGTTGACGTCCAGACCGTGGTTGTTCTCAGCATTTGCAACGGCCGACATCACGCACTTGCGGACATCCTGCGCGATGCGCTTGCGGGAGAACTCCAGGTCAGCCAGAGCGGTATCAACCGGCTTGCCGCGGATCAGACCGGCGACAAGGTTCAGCTTACGCGGCGAAACCCGGAGGTTTCTTGCCACGGCCTGTGCCTCGCTGTCGGAGAGGCTGCGCTCGCGTTTGGGCTTGCCCATAATCTTCGCCTTCGCCTTAAAGTCTTATCTGCCCTTGGTGGCTTTCTTGTCGCCACCGTGACCGGGGAAGTTACGCGTCGGCGCAAACTCACCGAACTTGTGCCCGATCATGTCTTCCGTGATCGCAACAGGCACATGCTTGTGCCCGTTGTGGACGCCGAACGTCAGGCCGACAAACTGCGGCAGGATCGTCGAGCGGCGGCTCCACATCTTGATGATTTCATTGCGACCCGAGGTGCGTACCTTCTCTGCCTTCTTGAGCAGGTACCCATCAATAAACGGGCCTTTCCAAACTGATCTTGCCATTGCGTGTCTCCTCGTACCGTCGTCTGATTACTTCTTCTTCTGACGGCCACGAATGATGAACTTGTCGGTTGCCTTGTTCTTGCGGGTCTTCGCACCCTTGGTCGGCTTGCCCCATGGAGTCATCCAGTGCTTACCGCCGTTGGTACGACCGCCGTTCGGGTGATCGATCGGGTTCATGGTGATCGAGCGAACGGTTGGGCGACGACCCTGCCAGCGCGTACGGCCGGCCTTGCCAACCACCTCGTTGGAATGATCGGGGTTCGAAACCGCACCGATGGTTGCCATGCACTCGGCGCGAACGCGACGCGTCTCGCCGGAGTTGAGCTTCAGAATTGCCCAGCCGGCGTCACGGCCGACAAGCTGCACGAAGGCACCAGCCGAACGGGCGATCTGACCGCCGCGACCCGACTTCAGCTCAACGTTGTGCACGATGGTGCCGATCGGCATGCCTGCCAGCGGCATCGCATTGCCGGGCTTCACGTCGACCTTCTCACCGGAAATGACCTGATCACCGGCAGACAGACGCTGCGGAGCAAGGATGTAGGACAGCTCGCCGTCCTCATACTTGATCAACGCGATGAACGCCGAACGGTTGGGGTCATATTCCAGACGCTCAACAGTTGCTGGCACATCGAACTTGCGGCGGCGGAAGTCCACAAGGCGATAGGCGCGCTTGTGACCACCACCGATGTGACGCGTGGTGATACGGCCGGCGTTGTTACGGCCGCCTGACTTCGACTTGCCCTCGACCAGTACCTTAACCGGCGCGCCCTTCCAGAGCTGCGTACGGTCAACCAGCACCAGATGGCGCAGGCCAGGAGAGGTCGGGCGGAATGTCTTCAGTGCCATGGTCGTTTCCTAGTCTCCGGAACCTCAGAGGCCCGTAGAAATATCGATGTGCTGGCCTTCGGCCAACGTCACGATGGCTTTCTTGGTATCGCTCTGCAGTGCACGACGGCCGCGGAACGTCTTCAGCTTGCCCTTGCGGACCAGCGTGTTGACTGCCGTAACCTTCACCTTGAACAGCTGCTCGACCGCCGCCTTGATCTCAGTCTTCGTTGCGCGCGGGGCAACGTTGAAGATGATCTGGTTGGCTTCTGAAACGAGCGTCGCCTTCTCGGTGATGACCGGAGAGACAATCACGTCATAAGCGCTAAGCTTTTTCATTGCTTGCTCTCCGCACCGGCAAACCGCTCTTCGAGAGCAGCAATTGCAGCCTTGGTAAGCACCAGCTTGCGACGACGAATGATGTCGTACACGTTGATGCCCTGAACCGGCAGAACGTCGATGTTCGGCAGGTTGCGTGCTGCGCGAACGAAGCCAACTTCCAACTCCGCGCCATCGATGATGAGCACGTTGTTCCAATCCAGCTTCGCAAACTGGGCCCGCAGCGCCGACGTCTTGCCGTCCGCAGCCTCAGCCTTGTCAAGCACGACGACCTCACCGGCCTTCAGCTTCGCCGACAGAGCATGACGCAATGCAAGCGCTCGCACCTTCTTCGGCAGCTCGATAGCGTGATCGCGCGGCTTGGGACCAAAGGCCTTACCACCACCGCGATACTGCGGCGCAGACCGATCGCCGTGACGAGCACCACCGGTACCCTTCTGACGATACACTTTCTTGCCGGTCACGTTCACAAGCGAACGGTCCTGCGAGAAATGCGTACCAGCGCGACGCTTAGCGAGCTGATAGCGGATCATCCGCTGGATCAGGTCGGGACGCGGGCTAAGCCCGAAAATCGCATCCGAAAGCTCAACGGTGCCGGCGTTAGCGGCCGCGAGCGTGGTGACATCAACCTTCATCACGCCTGTTCCTTCGTCTCGGCGGCAGCGCCAGCATTACGTGCACGGAATGCGCCCGGGCGCGGAGCATCCTTGTGGGGCTCCTTACGAACGGCGTCGCGAACCAGAACCCAGCCGCCCTTGGAACCGGGCACGGCTCCACGGATCATCACCAGACCGCGGTCAACGTCAGTCTTTACGACGACGAGGTTCTGGGTGGTGACACGTTCATCACCCATGTGTCCGGCCATCTTCTTGCCCTTGAACACCTTGCCGGGGTCCTGGCGCTGACCGGTCGAACCGTGGCTACGGTGGCTGATCGAAACACCGTGCGAGGCGTTGAGACCACCGAAGTTCCAGCGCTTCATCGGGCCCTGGAAGCCCTTGCCCTGATTCGTGCCGGTGACGTCAACGAATTGACCCGGAACGAAATGGTCGGCGGTGATCTCCGCGCCAACTTCGATGACGTTCTCAGGTGTAACCCGGAACTCCACCAGCTTGCGCTTCGGCTCAACCTGAGCGACCGCAAAGTTCTGGCGATCGGCCTTGGTGAGACGCGACGGCTTGCGGCTTCCAGCACCAAGCTGAAGAGCCGTGTAACCGTTCTTGTCGTTCGTGCGGTGCGCGATGACCTGGACGTTGTCCATCTTCAACACGGTCACCGGGATGTGTTCTCCCGAGTCCGTGAAGATGCGGGTCATCCCGACCTTCTGAGCAATCACTCCGGAACGCATGAGAGCATTCCTTCCTTCTAAGTTCACATGATGCCAGGCGGAAGATCCGCTGGCTCGGATGCCGATTAAAGCTTGATCTCGACGTCGACGCCTGCCGCCAAATCGAGTTTCATAAGCGCATCAACCGTCTGCGGCGTTGGATCGACAATGTCGAGCAACCGCTTATGCGTGCGCATCTCAAACTGATCGCGGCTCTTCTTGTCGACGTGCGGCGAACGGTTAACGGTGAACCGCTCGAACCGGGTCGGCAAGGGAATAGGCCCCCGCACCTCAGCGCCTGTGCGCTTCGCCGTATTGACGATTTCCCGCGTCGAAGCATCAAGAATTCGATGATCGAAAGCCTTGAGCCTGATGCGAATATTCTGGCCGTTCATGTCCCGCACTCTTTCAAAAGACGAGAAGCGCCCAATACGGTGGGCGCCCCTCCGCTCTCAAGCAATTATTCGATGATCTGTGCGACGACGCCGGCGCCAACCGTACGGCCACCTTCACGGATAGCGAAGCGGAGCTTCTCTTCCATTGCGATCGGCGTGATCAGCTCGACATCAACGGTGATGTTGTCGCCCGGCATCACCATTTCCGTGCCTTCCGGCAGCGTGACAACACCGGTCACGTCCGTCGTACGGAAATAGAACTGAGGACGATAGTTCGTGAAGAACGGCGTGTGACGGCCACCCTCTTCCTTGGTGAGGATGTAAGCCTCAGCCTTGAACTTCTTGTGCGGCTTAACAGTGCCCGGCTTGCACAGCACCTGGCCGCGCTCGACAGCTTCCTTGTCGATACCGCGCAGCAAGCAGCCGACGTTGTCGCCAGCCTGGCCCTGATCGAGCAGCTTGCGGAACATTTCGACGCCCGTGACCGTCGACTTCTGCGTGTCGCGGATGCCGACGATTTCGATTTCTTCGCCAACCTTGACGATGCCGCGCTCGATACGACCGGTAACAACGGTGCCGCGACCCGAGATCGAGAACACGTCTTCGATCGGCATAAGGAACGGAAGATCGATCGGGCGCTCAGGCTGCGGAATGTATTCGTCCACAGCATCCATCAGCTTGAGGATTGCTTCGCGGCCAATCTCAGGGCTCTTATCTTCCAGAGCCATCAGAGCCGAACCCTTGACGATCGGAATGTCATCGCCCGGGAACTGATACGAAGACAGCAGCTCGCGAACTTCCATCTCAACGAGTTCGATGAGCTCAGGATCGTCGACCATGTCAACTTTGTTCAGGAACACGACCAGTGCCGGAACGCCAACCTGACGGGCAAGCAGAATGTGCTCGCGAGTCTGCGGCATCGGGCCGTCGGCAGCCGAGCAAACCAGGATCGCGCCGTCCATCTGAGCTGCGCCGGTGATCATGTTCTTCACGTAGTCGGCGTGGCCTGGGCAGTCGACGTGAGCATAGTGGCGCTTGTCGGTCTCGTATTCGACGTGCGAGGTCGAAATCGTGATGCCGCGCTCGCGCTCTTCAGGAGCCTTGTCGATCTGATCGTAAGCCGAAAACTGTGCCTTACCCGATTCAGCGAGGACCTTGGTGATGGCAGCAGTCAGAGACGTCTTGCCATGGTCGACGTGGCCGATCGTCCCGATGTTGCAGTGCGGCTTGGTCCGCTCGAATTTTGACTTGGCCATAGTGGCTCTCCACTTAAGTTGTCGGTCCCTAGGGAAACCGGGTCTTAATCACTGCAGACGTGCTTCAGACACGTCCGATTGCTGAAGCCTTTATCAGGCGTACTTCGCTTTCACCTCGTCTGCGACAGCGCGCGGCACGTCCGCGTAGTGCGCAAACTGCATGGTGTAGGACGCGCGCCCCTGGCTCATCGAGCGAAGTTGGCTCACGTACCCGAACATGTTGGCGAGCGGGACATAAGCCCGGATCACCGTAGCGTTACCGCGCATCTCCTGATTACGGATCTGGCCGCGGCGGGAGTTGATATCACCGATAACGCTGCCAACAAAATCGCCGGGCGTCACCACTTCAACATCCATGACAGGCTCGAGCAGCTTGACGCCGGCCTTGTCAAAACCTTCCTTCAACGCAGCGCGAGAAGCGATTTCGAACGCGATCGCCGATGAGTCGACTTCGTGGAACGCGCCGTCAAACAGCGTGACCTTGGTGTCGACGATCGGGAAGCCGATCAGAACGCCGGAATCCCACACCGAGTTGACGCCCTTTTCGACGCCCGGAATGTATTCCTTGGGAACGGAGCCGCCGATGATGTCAGCAGCGAACTCGTTACCCTTGCCGGTCTCGTTCGGCTCAATGCGGAACTTCACGCGAGCGAACTGACCGGTACCGCCGGTCTGCTTCTTGTGCGTGTAATCGACTTCGGTCGAACGAACCAGAGTCTCGCGATAGGCAACCTGCGGCGCACCAACGTTGGCATCAACACCGTGGGTACGGCGCAGAATGTCGACCTTGATGTCGAGATGCAGCTCACCCATGCCCTTAAGAATGGTCTCGCCAGATTCCGGATCGACGGAGACGCGGAACGAAGGATCTTCAAGAGCCATGTTCGAAAGAACCATGGACATCTTTTCCTGATCGACCTTCGTCTTCGGCTCGATCTTCATTTCGATAACCGGAACCGGGAACTCCATCTTCTCAAGAAGAACGGGCTTCGCCGGATCGCACAGGGTTTCACCGGTGCGCGTGTCCTTAAGACCGGACACAGCGACGATGTCGCCTGCGTATGCTTCCTTGATTTCTTCGCGGTCAGCGGCGTGCATCAGATACATGCGGCCAACGCGCTCTTTCTTGTCGCGCGTCGTGTTCGCAAGTGCCTGACCGCTCTGCAGCTTACCCGAGTAGATGCGGCAGAAGGTGATCGAGCCGACGTGCTCGAACGCCATGATCTTGAATGCCAGCAGCGACAGCGGCTCATCATCGGAAGGCTTGCGCAGCACCGGCTCGCCGGTCTTCGGATCCGTTCCGGTGAAAGCTTCGCGATCCGTAGGCGCAGGCAGGAAGTCAACAACAGCGTCGAGCAAAGGCTGCACGCCCTTGTTCTTGAACGCAGAGCCGCACATCATCGGATAGAAAGCGGTCGTGATGGTGCCCTTGCGGATCAGCTTGCGGATCGTCGCCTCGTCCGGCTCATTGCCTTCGAGGTACGCTTCCATCGCAGCATCGTCCATCTCGACGATCGCTTCGATCATAGCCGCGCGGAATTCTTCAGCCTTAGCCTGAAGATCAGCCGGGACGTCCGTCTCGACCATCTTCGCATCCTTGACGTCGCCTTCCCAGACGTACGCCTTCATGCGGATAAGATCGACGACGCCGGCAAAGTCATTCTCTGCACCGATCGGAATCTGGATCGGAACAGGCTTTGCGCCCAGCTTTTCCTTGATGTCCTCGACGCACATGAAGAAGTCGGCGCCGGTCTTGTCCATCTTGTTGGCGAAGATGATCCGCGGCACGCCATACTTGTCGCCCTGGCGCCACACCGTCTCGGTCTGCGGCTCAACGCCCTGGTTCGAGTCCAGCACGCAAACGGCGCCGTCGAGCACACGCAGCGAACGCTCAACTTCAATCGTGAAGTCAACGTGGCCTGGAGTGTCGATGATGTTCAGACGGTGGTTGGTGCCGTCGCGCCCCTTCCAGAAGCACGTCGTGGCAGCGGACGTGATCGTGATTCCGCGCTCAGCTTCCTGATCCATGAAGTCCATGGTCGAGGCGCCGTCGTGCGTTTCACCGATCTTATAGTTACGGCCGGTGAAGTACAGGATCCGCTCAGTCGTAGTGGTCTTGCCAGCATCAATGTGAGCCATGATGCCAAAGTTGCGGTAATCCTTGATCGCGTATTCGCGTGCCATTTTATTCGCGCTCCGGTCCGATCATCACCAGCGATAATGAGAGAAGGCCCGATTGGCCTCTGCCATCTTATGAGTGTCTTCGCGCTTCTTGACAGCTGCGCCGCGATTGCTGGCAGCATCGAGAAGCTCACCCGACAGCCGGTCGACCATCGTGTTTTCGTTGCGTGCACGAGCAGCGGTGATCAGCCAACGGATGGCAAGCGCCTGGCGACGCTCAGGACGAACCTCAACCGGAACCTGATACGTTGCACCACCTACGCGACGCGAACGAACCTCAACCGCAGGCATCACGTTATCAAGAGCGGAACGGAACAACTGAACCGGATCCGATTTGGCCTTCTGTTCCATGCGCTCGAACGCACCGTAAACGATACGCTCGGCTACGGACTTCTTGCCCTGCTCCATCACCGCGTTCATGAACTTGGAGATGACTACATCTCCGAACTTCGGATCCGGATTGACGACGCGCTTTTCTGCACTGTGACGACGGGACATCGTTGCTCAGCCCTTCGCTGCAATTCTTTCGATAACAACAGGACGACACCGCCCCGCCTCCCCGCACTCCGCGGGACAGACCGCCGAAGCGATCACTTAGGCCGCTTGGCGCCGTACTTCGAGCGGCGCTGCCTACGATCGGCAACACCCTGCGTATCGAGCACGCCACGGACGATATGGTAACGAACACCGGGAAGATCCTTCACGCGGCCGCCGCGGATAAGAACCACGGAGTGCTCCTGAAGGTTATGGCCTTCACCGGGGATGTAGCCGATCACCTCATAACCGTTGGTGAGGCGAATCTTGGCCACCTTACGAAGAGCCGAGTTAGGCTTCTTCGGCGTCGTGGTGTAGACGCGAGTACATACGCCGCGCTTCTGCGGGCACGCCTCCATGTGGCGCGACTTCTCGCGGTATGTCTTCTGCGTCCGGGGCTTCCGGATCAACTGCTGTATCGTCGGCATGCGCCTCTTCCGTCCACGTTGCTTGGTTGACGTCGATGCGCCAAACCGAGCCTGCCAAGCTCACTTCCTAGAAAGGAAGCGGGCCCGGCACTAAAAACCAGAGGATCGTGCCGCCCTTCCAGGCTGCAGATCATGGTCCGAATATGTCCTCTGCTTTGCGACGATAGCGTTTAGGTCCGGACGTCCAACCAGAGGGGACGATGTAATGACCTACGGCCTACCGTGAGAGTGGGGTGACCTATATACAGCTCGCTGAATCTGGTCAACACCTACAACCCTATCAAAGCGACAATTTTTTACGCGAATGCGCCAATGGATGAAATGACGCGGGTTCAATGCGCTTTGAAAAACGAAAAAGCGCGGACACCGGGGCGTCCGCGCTTCATTTAACGGAGTTTAAACGGCCTACTCAACCGCTTCTTCCTCTGCCGTTCTGCGACGACGACGGGAAGCGATTCCTCCGGGGCCGGACAAAGAGCGATCACCGTCCAGCTTTGCCTGTTCCCGCGCGATGAGTTCGTCGCGCTTCTGGGCAATCTTCCGCAGGCGGCGCAATGCGCCGCCCGTGCCGGCCGGAATCAGACGGCCAACAATGACGTTCTCCTTGAGGCCTTCGAGCGTATCCACCTTGCCGTTGACAGAGGCGTCGGTAAGCACGCGCGTTGTCTCCTGGAACGACGCTGCGGAGATGAACGAACGGGTCTGGAGCGAAGCCTTGGTGATGCCAAGCAGCACCGGATTCGCAGCAGCCTGCTTCTTGCCCTGCTCCGCCGCCTTGGCGTTGATTTCATCAAACTCGATGCGATCGATCTGCTCGCCCTTGATGAGATCCGTTTCACCGGAATCAGTGATTTCCACCTTCTGCAGCATCTGACGAACAATCACTTCGATGTGCTTGTCGTTGATGGTCACGCCCTGCAGACGATAGACGTCCTGAATTTCGTTGATCAGGTAGTTCGCCAGTTCCTCGACGCCCTTGATGGCAAGGATGTCGTGCGGAGCCGGATGGCCGTCGTAGACGAAGTCGCCACGTTCGACGCGGTCACCATGCTGAACCGCAAGGCTCTTGCCGCGCGGGATCAGATATTCGACCGACTCTTCCGTCTCGTCGTCAGGCTTGATGGTGATGCGCTGCTTGTTCTTGTAGTCCTTGCCGAATTCCACCGTGCCCGAAATCTCCGCGATGATCGCGTGATCCTTGGGACGACGGGCTTCGAACAGTTCAGCAACACGCGGCAGACCACCGGTGATGTCACCTGAACGGGCCGATGCCGTCGGGATACGCGCAAGCACGTCGCCCGCCTGAACACTCGCGCCCGGCTCAACCGACAGAATCGCATCAACTGCCAGCAGATAGCGGGCGTCGCCGCCACGCTGCACCTTGATGGGCTTGCCCTTGGCGTCCTTGACGACAATGGCAGGCTTCAAATCAGCCGAACGCGGGGAAGCGCGCCAATCGACGATAACGCGATTGGTGGTGCCCTTCATTTCGTCGGTCTGTTCGCGGACGGATGCGCCTTCGAGCAGATCTTCGAAGTCCACCTTGCCGTCCACCTCGGTGAGAATCGGACGGGTGTACGGATCCCACTGCGCCAGCTTGGTGCCACGCGTAACCGTATCGCCTTCCTTGACGTGCACGCGCGCGCCGTACGGCACCTTGTGCACCGCCAGTTCCTTACCGGACTGGTCGACGATCACGATCGACATCGTACGCGTCATGGAGATTTCGCGGCCTTGACTGTCAACGACAGTCGCCGGGTTACGCATGCGCGCAGTGCCGTTGAAGTTCGACTCGATGAACGACGAGTCGACGACGTTCGCGGTGCCACCGATGTGGAACGTACGCATCGTAAGCTGCGTGCCCGGCTCACCGATCGACTGCGCGGCGATAACACCGACAGCTTCACCGATGTTGACGGGCGTACCGCGTGCCAGGTCGCGGCCATAGCACTTGCCGCAAACACCGGTGACGGTTTCGCAGGTCAGTACCGAGCGAATACGAACTTCCTGCACCTCGGCCTTCTCGATGGCGTCGGCGTGACGCTCCTCGATCAGCTCGCCATTCTGCACCAGGATGTTGTTCTCGTCCGACGGATCGACGATGTCCTCAGCCGCCGTACGGCCCAGAACGCGCGCGCCCAGCGAGACGATAACCTGACCGGCGTCGACAACCGCCTGCACGTTGATGCCCTGCTCGGTGCCGCAATCCTCTTCGGAGATGATTGCGTCCTGAGCAACGTCAACGAGACGGCGCGTCAGATAACCCGAGTTGGCGGTCTTCAAGGCGGTGTCGGCCAGACCCTTACGGGCACCGTGCGTCGAGTTGAAGTACTCGAGCACGCTGAGGCCTTCCTTGAAGTTCGACAGAATCGGCGTCTCGATGATTTCACCTGACGGCTTCGTCATCAGGCCGCGCATACCGGCGAGCTGCTTCATCTGCGCGGGCGAACCACGCGCACCGGAGTGGCTCATCATGTAGACCGAGTTGATCGGCTTCTCGCGGCCCTGATCGTCCGTCTCGACCGCAGAGATGCGTTCCATCATCTCCTTGGCGATCTGGTCCGTACACTTCGACCACGCATCAACCACCTTGTTGTACTTCTCAAGCTGGGTGATGAGGCCGTCGTTGTACTGCTGCTCGAACTCGCGGACCATTTCCGTGGTCTGCGCGACGATCTTCTGCTTGCTGGCCGGAATCTGCATGTCGTCCTTGCCGAACGAAATGCCGGCCTTGAACGCGTGCTTGAAGCCAAGCGCCATGATCTGGTCGCAGAAGATGACCGTGTCCTTCTGACCGCAGTTACGGTAGACGGCGTCGATCATGGCCGAGATGGCCTTCTTGGTCAGCAGCTGGTTGACCAGGTTCGGGCGAATGCCCTTTGCCTTCGGCAGCAGCTCGCCCAGCAGCATCCGGCCCGGCGTGGTGTCCAGCACCTCGATGATCGGATTGCCTTCAGCGTCAACGGTATTGAAGCGGCCCTTCACCTTCGCGTGCAGGCTGACAGCGCCAGCTTCCAGCGCGTGACGTGCTTCATCGACTGAACCGAGCAGCGTGCCTTCGCCCGTTTCATTGTCGCGGATCATCGACAGGTAATAGAGGCCGAGAACGATATCCTGCGACGGCACGATGATCGGCTGACCATTGGCCGGATGCAGAATGTTGTTCGTCGACATCATCAGCACGCGCGCTTCCAGCTGCGCTTCAAGCGACAGCGGAACGTGCACGGCCATCTGGTCGCCGTCGAAGTCGGCGTTGAACGCGGCGCAGACCAGCGGGTGAAGCTGGATCGCCTTGCCTTCGATCAGGGTTGGTTCGAATGCCTGAATGCCAAGGCGATGCAGCGTCGGCGCGCGGTTCAGCAGCACCGGATGCTCGCGGATCACCTCGTCCAGGATATCCCAGACCTCACCCTTTTCCTTTTCGACGAGCTTCTTCGCCTGCTTGACGGTGGCGGCCTGTCCCTGCGCCTGCAGCTTGGCGTAGATGAACGGCTTGAACAGTTCGAGCGCCATCTTCTTCGGCAGGCCGCACTGATGCAGCTTCAGTTCGGGACCGACCACGATCACCGAACGACCCGAATAGTCGACGCGCTTGCCGAGCAGGTTCTGACGGAAGCGGCCCTGCTTGCCCTTCAGCATGTCAGCCAGCGACTTCAGCGGACGCTTGTTGGCGCCGGTGATGACGCGGCCGCGACGGCCGTTATCGAACAGGGCGTCAACCGCCTCCTGCAGCATGCGCTTTTCGTTGCGGATGATGATGTCCGGCGCACGCAGCTCCATCAGCCGCTTCAAGCGGTTATTACGGTTGATGACGCGGCGATAAAGGTCGTTCAGGTCCGACGTTGCGAAGCGGCCGCCATCGAGCGGAACCAGCGGACGCAGCTCAGGCGGAATAACCGGCACCACGGTGAGGATCATCCACTCCGGCCGGTTGCCCGACTCCATGAATGCTTCAATCACCTTGAGGCGCTTGCCGAGCTTCTTGGGCTTCAGCTCAGTTGTAGCTTCCGCAATTTCCTGGCGCAGGTCGGTTGCGATCTGCGGCAGATCCATCGCCGACAGCATCTCGCGAATAGCTTCAGCGCCGATGCCGGCCGTGAAGCTGTCCGGACCATGCTCGTCCAGCGCGCGCTCGTACTCTTCCTCGGAAAGCAGCTGCTTTTCGCGGAAGGCCGTGATGCCCGGTTCGATGACGATGTAGTTCTCGAAGTAGAGAACGCGCTCAAGATCCTTCAGCGGCATGTCGAGCAGCAGACCGATGCGCGACGGCAGCGACTTCAGGAACCAGATGTGCGCAACGGGCGCAGCAAGCTCGATGTGGCCCATGCGCTCGCGGCGCACCTTTGCCAACGTCACTTCAACACCGCACTTTTCGCAGATCAGGCCCTTGTACTTCATGCGCTTGTACTTGCCGCACAGACACTCGTAGTCCTTGATCGGACCAAAGATGCGCGCGCAGAACAGGCCATCACGCTCGGGCTTGAACGTGCGGTAGTTGATGGTCTCAGGCTTCTTAATCTCGCCGAACGACCACGACATGATGTCGTCGGGACTGGCGATGGAGATCTTGATCTGATCGAAAGTCGGAAGCGGCGCTTGCGTCTTGAACAGGTTGGTAATCTCGTTCATCCGTCTCTCCATTCGGGGCGCGTGGCGGCCTTCGCCCCGTGTCAGGCTTGCAAGGACCGATCGCGACGATCCTCACGCAAAACGGGCCCAGTGCGTCTGTGAGCCCTCGGAATTCCTGCGCACCCGTGAAGCGCGCTGTCCGGGGCCGTTTCCAGCCCCGGACTTAAACGTCAATCGCTCACTCGGCAGCCGGCGGAAGCTGCGGCTGCGCCTCCGGCTCTGCTTCCGGCGTCGGCTGCGCATCGCCCTCAGGCGGCGACAGCATCGGCGCGTCGGAGTTCTCCAGCTCAACGTTGAGGCTGAGTGCGCGCATTTCCTTCACGAGCACGTTGAAGCTCTCCGGCACGCCGGCTTCGAAGGTGTCGTCGCCGCGGACGATGGCCTCGTACACCTTGGTACGGCCGGCAACGTCGTCCGACTTGACGGTGAGCATTTCCTGCAGCGTGTAGGCAGCGCCATACGCCTCAAGTGCCCAGACCTCCATTTCACCGAAGCGCTGACCACCGAACTGCGCCTTACCACCCAGCGGCTGCTGCGTGACGAGCGAGTACGGACCGATCGAGCGGGCGTGGATCTTATCGTCGACAAGGTGGTGCAGCTTCAGGATGTACTTGTAGCCAACCGTGACCTTGCGATCGAACGGCTCGCCGGTACGCCCGTCGAACAGCGTCACCTGACCGGAGCTGTCGAAGCCGGCAGCCTTCAACATCTCAACGATGTCGGCTTCCTTGGCACCGTCAAACACCGGCGTGGCAATCGGCACACCCTTGGTCAGCGGACCAGCCAGCGCCGCCAGCTCGTCATCCGATGCATTCGGCTTGAGCTGTTCCTGGCTGTAGACCTTCGTCAGCACATCACGCAGCGCCTTCGCTTCACCGCTGGCATTGTAGTCATGCAGCGCGTCGTCGATTGCGCGGCCCAGGCCACGGCAGGCCCAGCCAAGATGCGTTTCGAGGATCTGTCCGACGTTCATGCGCGACGGCACGCCGAGCGGGTTCAGCACCACGTCAACCGGCGTTCCATCCTCAAGGAACGGCATGTCTTCGGCAGGCACGATCCGCGACACGACACCCTTGTTGCCGTGACGGCCGGCCATCTTGTCGCCCGGCTGGATCTTGCGCTTCACCGCGACGAAGACCTTGACCATCTTCATCACGCCCGGAGGCATCTCGTCGCCACGCTGCAGCTTGTCGACCTTGTCGGCAAACCGAAGGCCAAGGCTCTTCTTGGCTTCTTCGTACTGCTTGTTGATGGCTTCGATTTCGGACTGAGCCTTCTCGTCCTTCAGACCGAATTCCCACCACAGGCTGCGCGGCACATCGTCGAGGGTTTCCTCGGTGATGTCGCTCACCTTGCCGGCGGACTTCGGAGCCTTCGCCACTTCCTTGCCGATCAGCACTTCCCGCAGACGCGCAAACACGTTGCGGTCCAGGATCTGCATCTCGTCGTCGCGGTCCTTGGCGAGGCGCTCGATTTCCTCGCGCTCGATCGCCATCGCACGCTCGTCCTTGTCGACGCCGTGGCGATTGAACACGCGCACTTCAACGATCGTACCGGCGACCCCCGGCGGCAGACGCAGCGAGGTATCGCGAACGTCGGAAGCCTTCTCGCCGAAGATGGCGCGCAGCAGCTTCTCTTCCGGCGTCATCGGGCTTTCGCCCTTCGGCGTGATCTTGCCGACGAGGATGTCGCCCGGATTCACTTCAGCGCCGATGTACACGATGCCGGCTTCGTCGAGGTTCTTCAGCGCTTCTTCCGAAACGTTCGGAATATCGCGCGTGATTTCCTCCGGACCCAGCTTCGTGTCGCGGGCCATCACCTCGAATTCCTCGATGTGGATCGAGGTGAACACGTCGTCGGAAACGACGCGCTCGGACATCAGGATGGAGTCCTCGAAGTTGTAGCCCATCCACGGCATGAACGCGACGAGCACGTTCTTGCCGAGCGCCAGATCGCCCAGGTCGGTCGACGGACCGTCAGCGATGATGTCGCCAGCGCGGATCTGATCACCAACATGCACCAGCGGACGCTGGTTGATGCAGGTGTTCTGGTTCGAGCGCTGGAACTTGCGCAGACGATAAATATCGACGCCCGGCTTCGATGGATCGTTCTCTTCCGTTGCGCGGATAACGATACGGGTTGCGTCTACCTGATCGACAACACCGGTACGGCGTGCCGCGATAGCAGCGCCGGAATCGCGCGCAACAACTTCTTCCATGCCGGTGCCGACCAGCGGCGCTTCCGCCTTGATCAGCGGCACGGCCTGACGCTGCATGTTCGAACCCATCAGCGCGCGGTTGGCGTCGTCGTTCTCAAGGAACGGAATGAGCGCCGCGGCCACGGAAACGAGCTGCTTGGGCGAAACGTCGATGTAATCGACCTTCTCCTGCGGAACCAGCAGCACGTCGCCCTGGTAACGGCAGGTGATGAGATCGTCGACCAGGTTGCCCTTGTCGTCGATCTGCGCGTTGGCCTGCGCCACGTGATGGCGCATTTCTTCCATTGCCGACAGATAGACAACTTCGTCCGTCAGCTTGCCGTTGATGACCTTGCGATACGGGCTCTCGATGAAGCCGTACTTGTTCACACGGGCAAACGTCGCCAGCGAGTTGATCAGGCCGATGTTCGGGCCTTCCGGCGTTTCAATCGGGCAGATGCGGCCGTAGTGCGTCGGATGCACGTCGCGAACTTCAAAGCCCGCACGCTCACGCGTCAGACCGCCCGGACCAAGTGCCGACAGACGGCGCTTGTGGGTGATTTCCGACAACGGGTTCGTCTGGTCCATGAACTGCGACAGCTGCGACGAACCGAAGAACTCACGCACCGCAGCCGCTGCCGGCTTGGCGTTGATGAGATCCTGCGGCATCACCGTGTCGATATCGACCGACGACATGCGCTCCTTGATGGCGCGCTCCATGCGCAGCAGGCCGACGCGATACTGATTTTCCATCAGCTCGCCGACCGAACGCACACGGCGGTTGCCGAGATGGTCGATGTCGTCGATGTCGCCCTTGCCGTCACGCAGATCGACCAGCGTACGGATCACCGCGAGAATGTCCTCGCGGCGCAGAACGCGCATCGTATCCGGCGCATCCAGCTCCAGACGCATGTTCATCTTCACGCGGCCAACGGCCGAGAGATCATAGCGCTCCGGATCGAAGAACAGCGAATGGAACAGGTTCGTTGCCGCCTCGATCGTCGGCGGCTCACCGGGACGCATGACCCGGTAGATGTCCATCAACGCCTCTTCCTGATTGGCGTTCTTGTCGATGCTCAGCGTGTTGCGAACGAACGGACCGACGTTGACGTGATCGATGTCGAGGATCGGGAATTCCTTGACCTTCTGATCCTTCAACTCGGCCAGCAGCTCAGCGTCCAGCTCGTCGCCGGCTTCCGCGAAGATCGCGCCGGTTTCCATGTCGACGATATCAGCGGCGATGTAACGGCCAGCCAGATCGTCCGACGAAACCAGCACTTCCTTGAGGCCGCCTTCCGACAGCTCGCGGGCGCGGCGGGCGGTGATCTTCTCACCGGCCTTCACAACCACTTCGCCCGTCTTGGCGTCGGCGAGATCGGCAGCCGGCGTCATGCCGCGCATCTTCTCGGGCACGAACGGCATCTTCCAGCCGCGCTTCGATTCCTTGATCGTGATGTGCTTGTAGAAGTAGCTCAGGATCTCTTCGTCGTTGAGGCCCAGAGCATACAGCAGCGTCGTCACCGGCAGCTTGCGGCGACGGTCGATGCGCACATAGACGATGTCCTTGGCGTCGAACTCGAAGTCCAGCCAGGAGCCGCGATAGGGAATGATGCGTGCGGCGAACAGCAGCTTGCCCGAGGTATGCGTACGGCCGCGGTCGTGATCGAAGAACACGCCCGGCGAACGATGCATCTGCGAAACGATAACGCGCTCGGTGCCGTTGATGACGAAGGTGCCGTTGGACGTCATGAGCGGCATGTCGCCCATGTACACGTCCTGCTCCTTCACGTCCTTGATGGACTTGGAGCCGGTTTCCTCGTTCACATCGAACACGATCAGGCGCAGCTTGACCTTCAGCGGTGCCGAGAAGGTCATGTCACGCTGCATACACTCGTCGACGTCGTACTTCGGCGGCTCGAACTCGTAACGCACGAATTCAAGCGTCGCCCGACCGGAGAAATCCGAAATCGGAAACACCGACTTGAAGACCGACTGAAGTCCATGATCGTCAGAACGGCCACCCGGCGGCTCCTTGACCATCAGGAAGTCGTCATAGGAGCTCTTCTGAACCTCAATGAGGTTCGGCATCTCAGCGACTTCACGAATGGATCCGAATTTCCTCCGGATGCGCTTGCGGCCGTTCAAGGTCTCAGCCATTTTCGCTCCTTGTAATCTGCGCAGGTGACGGCCCGCGCGACTGCTGCCTTCACGGCGAGGGCCGCCAACCCTCGCTTCAGCCTGGAAACGGCTCACCGGAGGGCCCGTTTGGAGGTGGCACAACCCCCAAAAAGACCCTCCGGAGAGACGTCCGTCAGACCGTTGGCGCGGACGGCGAGAGGGAGGAAAAGCTCGGAGAGCTTACCTCTCGCCGCCCGTTGCCGAACGTGTCTTACTTAACTTCTACGGTCGCGCCCTGGTCTTCGAGCTGCTTCTTCAGCTTTGCAGCTTCGTCCTTGGACACGCCTTCCTTCACAGGCTTGCCGCCGGCCTCAACGAGGTCCTTGGCTTCCTTGAGGCCCAGGCCGGTGATGGCGCGGACTTCCTTAATAACGTTGATCTTCTTGTCGCCACCGTTCTTCAGGATAACGGTGAACTCGGTCTGCTCTTCAACGGGAGCAGCGGCAGCGCCCGGAGCCGCAGCAACGGCAACGGCAGCGGCAGCGGAAACGCCCCACTTCTCTTCGAGCAGCTTGGCGAGCTCAGCGGCTTCGAGCACGCTGAGGGCAGAGAGATCATCAACGATCTTTGCAAGATCGGCCATGTTGTAGTTCCTTCGGTTTGAACCAATAAACTGTTGCAGTCTTTCGACATGCGATGTCTGTGACGTCGTGGCGCCCTGAGGGCGCCGCCCTTGCCTTTAAGCGGCTTCGCCTTGGGCTGCCTTCGCCTGGACAACTCGGGCGAGCTGTGCACCCGGCTCCATGATCGTGCGGGCGATCTTCGTCGCCGGCGCGTTGAGGAGACCGATGAGCGTTGCTCTGAGTTCGTCCAGAGATGGCAGTTCGGCGAGCGCTTTGACGGCGTTCGCATCAAGGACCGTGTCACCCATTGCGCCGCCGAGAATGACCAGCTTGTCATTCCCCTTGGCATAGGTGACGGAAGCCTTCGCAGCAGCGATCGGATCTTCCGAGTAGGCAATGATGGTCTGCCCCTTGAAGAGATCCGAGATCGTCTCGTACGAAGTATCCTTGACAGCGAGCTTCGCCAGCCGGTTCTTGGCCACCTTGACCTTACCGCCAGCTTCTTTCACGCGCTGGCGATAGTCAGTCAGTTGGGCGACCGTCATCCCGGCATAGTGGGCGACAACAACCAGCCCCGTGTCTTTCAACACGGTGTTGAGCGTCGTCACGAGCTCACTTTTCGCGGCTCTATCCACCTGCTCACTCCAGTTTACGGACCGGCTCATCGCCGTCCCGCGGGTTGCACCTTGCCGCCGACCGGGCTCACCCGGATGCGGCGACGCTAGTTCTGTCCAACCGCGCGCCTGCGAGAGCGGCACGGTGCTGACCCAGGTTCAAACCGGCTTGCTTCCCCTTGTGGAGAAAAACGAAACCGGGTCGCTCCTGTCTCATGCGGGCCCCTTTTTGGACTTAAGCCATCACTCCAAAGGCGTGACGGCACCCACAGTCTCGGACAGTACTTCCGGAAATAGCCCGCCCCGCCCAACGTGAAGCTGGACGGGATCGGGCTCTAATCCGGCATCAAGCGCCACCCGAAGGTGACGCCCGAATTCTCTTGGCCTCGCCCTACGCGAGCGGCTGACCGCCGCCAAGGCTGGCGGAATCAACCTTGATGCCGGGGCCCATCGACGAGCTGACCGACACGCGCTTTACGTAGGTGCCCTTAGCGCCGGTCGGCTTAGCCTTGACCACCGCATCGACCAGCGCCTTGATGTTCTCCACCAGAGCGTCATCGCTGAAGCTGACCTTGCCAACGCCGACCTGAACGATGCCGCCGGACTTGTCGGCGCGGAACTCGACCGAGCCGCCCTTGGCACCAGCAACTGCACCAGCCACGTCCATCGTCACCGTGCCGACGCGCGGATTCGGCATCAGGCCGCGCGGACCCAGCACCTTACCGAGGCGACCGACAACACCCATCATGTCGGGCGTCGCGATGCAGCGATCGAAGTTGATCACGCCCTTGGCGACCTGCTCAGCGAGATCGTCAGCGCCAACCACATCGGCACCGGCTGCCTTCGCCTCTTCGGCCTTTGCACCCTTGGCGAACACGCCAACGCGCACCGTACGGCCAGAGCCGTTCGGCAGGCTGCAGACGCCACGCACGATCTGATCGGCGTGCTTGGAATCAACACCAAGGTTGATTGCGATCTCAACCGTCTCGTCGAACTTCGCCTTGGCGCGTTCCTTGAGCAGCTTGATCGCCTCTTCGATCGCATAGAACTTGTTGCGATCATAACCCTTGACGGCTTCCGCCATGCGCTTGCCACCGGCAGCGCGGGCTTCCTTGATGACTTCGGGGCTTACCTTAGCTGACATCGCCTTTACTCCTTCACCTGGAGGCCCATGGAACGGGCGGAGCCGGCGATCGTCTTGGCCGCGGCCTCGATGTCGTCCGTGTTCATATCCTTCAGCTTCACCTTCGCAATTTCGCGAAGCTGATCCATCGTGATGGAGCCGGCGACGTCACGGCCAGGGTTCTTGGAACCCGAACCCGGCTTGCCGGTCGCCTTCATGCCAACAGCCTTCTTGATGAGGAACGTTGCAGGAGGCGTCTTCATCACAAAAGTGAAAGAGCGGTCGGAATAGACCGTAATCTTCACCGGGATGGGCGTACCCTGCTCCAGGTCCTTGGTCTTGGCGTTGAACGACTTGCAGAATTCCATAATGTTGACGCCGCGCTGACCGAGCGCGGGACCAATAGGCGGCGAGGGATTAGCCGCCCCCGCCGGCACCTGCAAGTTGATATAACCGTCGATTTTCTTTGCCATGGTATCCCCTAGCACTTGACGGGAAGGGGCATTCCTTCCCAGGGTTAGCGGTGCGACGAGCCTGCCGGCTCTCCCGCGGTTTACCGCAGGGAGGCCCCGTGAGAGGCTGTCCTTGCGGGTTGGAACGGATAGACAATTTGGCCATCCGCCCGAAATTCAATTGACCGATCAAACGCTTCCAGCTGCAGAAACGTCACCGGCCATCAACAGCGCATAACCCGACCACGCTCTGGGCGTAGCCGGGCAAAACACAAGCGCTTAACCTGCCACCTTCTCGACCTGGCCGAACTCCAGCTCGACAGGCGTCGGACGGCCGAAAATCGAAACGGCCACCTTGAGGCGTGAACGCTCCTCGTCCACTTCCTCCACGTGCCCCTGGAAAGAGGCAAACGGACCGTCGGCAACCTTGACCTGCTCGCCAACCTCGAAGGTGATCGACGGCTTGGGACGCTCCACGCCTTCCTTCACCTGATTGACGATGCGCATGGCCTCGTCCTCAGAGATTGGCATAGGGCGATTTTCTGCGCCAAGGAACCCAGTAACCTTAGGCGTATTCTTGATCAAAAGAAACGCCGGGTCCGTCATTTCCATCTTGACCAGCACGTAGCCAGGCAGAAACTTGCGCTCAGCCTGAACCTTGCGACCGCGCTTGACCTCGATGATTTCCTCAGTCGGAACCAGAACTTCCTCGAAGAGGTCGTCCAGCCCGGCCGCCTTGGCACGCTCGCGGATCGACTCCGCCACCTTCCGTTCAAAGTTGGTGTACGCGTGCACGATATACCAGCGCTTCGCCATAGCCGCTCTTTCAGGGCGCGTTTGCGCAAATTCAGTGGACACTAGCTCTCACCGCTCCGGCGTTAACGCCCGCCCAGCACGAGCTGAACCAACCAACCGATGACCTGATCCGTAACAAGAAAAAAGACGGCGGCCAAACTGACCATTATAAGAACCATAATGGTTGTGATCCAGACCTCTTTCCAGGTCGGCCAAGTAACCTTGGAAACTTCCTGGCGAACTTCCTGAATAAACTGGACCGGGTTATATTTGGCCATCAATTCAACTTTCCCGGGCATCATGTGACAACCTGACGCACGCTAGCGTCGGCCGTTTGGACCATCCGACGCCCGCGCCGCGAATGTATCCATGTATCTGGCAGGGGCGGAGGGTCTCGAACCCCCAACCTTCGGTTTTGGAGACCGACGCTCTACCAATTGAGCTACACCCCTATTTTGCTGGGAAAGCGCGCGCTAATCCCCGCAAGGCCGGCATACTTAGCCGAACTTTTTGCCTTTGTCACTTGCTAGTGACGCAATTGCCTCCCCAAGAGGCGCAAGTGCCTCACCCGGGTGGCTAAAATTGCCAGAAGCCCGCACGCTCAGCGTGCTAAACAGGCTCAACCACAACCGCTGTGCCGTACGCCAGAACCTCCGTGACCGCCGAAGCAATCTCGTTAGCATCGTAACGCATGGCGAGAATCGCGTTGGCGCCGCGCTCCTCAGCCTGACGGACAAGCTGGTCGAATGCCTCCTGACGGGCCTCCTCAGCCAGTTTTGTATACAGCGAGATGTGGCCGCCGAAAAGTATCTGAATCGAAGCGCCAATATTGCCGACCACGCTGCGCGAACGCACCGTCAAGCCGCGTACCATGCCCAGATGCTTAACGACCCTGTATCCCGACAGGTCGTTCGTCGTCACGATCAGCATTCGCACCTCCTTGGTCGTCGGATTGGCCACCCACCCGGACGACCATCACCTAATCCGATATGGGTGCGCCAGCAGAAATCGGGCATCATGAGAGCAAGCCGGAAAGACGCTTGCGCCTCGGCCCAAATGCGCGTCGCGGGCAACTGCGGCCGACCATCGGTTTACAAAACCGCTGCACTGTAAGTCGTGGAGATTGCAGCACGGGTGCAGCGCAGAGCGGGAAGACGTGGGCCGCCTTCCCGCTGCATTCACATCACCAGGCGACCTTCACACCCAGCTTACCGTCGTAGGCGTTGCCATCGGCGTGTTCGCCGATGGCGACGAGGTATGAGGCATTGGCGTAGATCGCGGCGCCATCGCCGATGTCGGTCGAGAAGCCTGTGTTGATTTCGAATGTCGTGCCACCCATGTCGGCCGCGAACGGGATGAAGCCGGTGGCGGACGAGAACTTCGTCTTCGGATCGCCGAGGAACTCGTACCAGAAGTTCGGACGTATCCACGCGGTGAAGGTTGACGGTGCTCCGGTCAGCCAGGTCGGCGTACCGAAGTCCTGCGCGAAGCGAACGCCCACGCGTCCCACCAGTGAATTGACGTTATCGAAGTGCACCTGCGCGGCGACATCCGATCCGTTGTTGAGGTTGACGGTCTGATAGGCGAGCTGCGCCTGCGGCTCGATGCTGAAGCCACCCGGCCCGGTGTAAACCGGATAACCACCTTCAAGCGAAGCGCCAAACGCGCCGCCATCGGTTTTCAGTTTGTCGATGCGGTTTGACTTGGCATCAATATCGTACCACGAGCCTAACAGCAGCGCATCCACGTAAGCATTTTCCGGCGTGTAGTGGGTCCAGTAGGCGCCCCATGAGTACGCCATGAACGAATTCTCGCCGGCCTTGCCGTCACCGATGTGCTGCACATCGCCCGAGCCGTGGCCGATGGCGAAGAATGCACCGGCATGATTGCGCGAAGTTCCGACATCGCCGTCGCGATAGAGATCCATGCCGCCCTGGAACGCCCAGAAGTCATAATCGTACTTGGGGCCGGCGCCGTAGATGCCGCCCTTACCACCATCGCGATCGCCGTGCTGACCGATCACACGCGCCCATGCTGCATTCGGTGCGCCTTCAGCGTATGAACTGACCGACGTACCCCGCCGCTCATGCAGCGTGTCGAGCATCAGACGGCCGTAGAGCAGCGTCATTGCCGGCACGGCGGCGTAGAGCGATGTCTCCGGCCGGTAGTTGGGAACATCAGGGCCGCAGATCGGCGCGGAAGGATCGAGTGCGCAGTCGAGAGTTGAGCGCAAGTACCAGGCGTCGGGGTTAGCTGCATCGACGCTGCCGCGGTAGAGCGAATATTCATAGGGACCAGCAATGACCGGGGCGGCAAGTGAGAACAGTCCCGGCATCGTCGAGCCGCCGTTGATCGCATCGACGACAAGGATACCGTTGAGCTGCGTGAGATCACCTGCGCCGCCCGCATTCGCAACACTCAGCAATGATGTGCCGGAAGCGGTGCCGCCGTCGATAACCAGCATATCGGATTGCGAGGCATCACCACCGAGATAGGTGTTGATGCTGAGCGTTCCGCCCTGGCCAACGTAATTGCCGGAGGCGCCTCCGGGCGCAAACGGATCAACCGCAACGGTGAGAATGCTGTCGGGCGTCCCGTTCGCGAGGTTGATGATACCAGCATGGTGCACATCGCCACTCACGGTCAGGCTTTGCGCTGCCTGCACCATCGTCGTGCCGGCATTGACGAACAGGCCGAGCGGATCGCCACTGCCATCCGTGCCGCCGCCGACCAGTAGGTCTGACCCGGAAAAGGTCGCGACAGTTCCACCAGACAGGACGACGGATTCCCAGTTCTGCACCAATGCCGTGTCGATGGTGTAGTTACCGCCATCAAAAGTCAGCGTGTCGATAAATCCGTCGGCGGCGTATACGTCATCACCGCCGTCAAACAACGTGATTTGCGAGATATCGGAACCGGCATAGAACGTAAGCGCATCGCTACCTGCTGCCAGATTAATACCTCCGGCCACGCTGCCCCAGATCTCGGCCTGATCATTACCTTGCGCAGTGAGAATGTAGCCGATGATGCTGCCTGTGTTCTGCAAGTGGATGTCCGCTACAGTCGCAGCGTCAGCCATGAGCCCATAATGGGTGCTGCTGATCGTCCCCGAGTTGAAAACCTCTATCGGAACATTGCTGTTGTTGCTCGAAATATAGACGCCGGCAGGGAAGTAATCTCCCTCCACTTCAACGAATCCCGAGTTGGTTATCGTCGCCGAAGTGAGCGTGGGGGTCACGAGGTCATCCTGAATATTAATGTACAACCCGTTTGTAGTTCCTCCCGGATCCATGGCGGACACAACAACACTGCCCTGGTTCTCGATGCTGACGTCACCGGTACTGTAGCCTGGATACCCCGTCGCGAAATAATTGTAGCCCATACCGATACCAAGATGCCGCCCCGAATTGACAACAATATCGCCGGTATTCAGAAGATCGACGCTCGCGGCGTAAGCACTTATTCCGACCACGAACGCGCCAGAGGTTATCTGACTTCCGTCGATATTAATGCTGCCGGCGTTTTCGGCGTAGTTCACGCCGGACCGTGAAGCCAAGCCCATGCCGATAAAGGTATTCAACGCGGTCGATGCGGCGACGCCTGTTATGTCGCCGTTATTGATATAGGAAAGTCCGCCCACAGTTTCTGTTTGGAAGTGGGCCCCTAGTACTGACATCGTTCTGTCACCATCCGGGATTGCTGTGGCTGTGGCCCCCGTCCACGAGACCGACCCGTTGTTGATGATCGTGAGGCCAGTGTAGTTCGTCGTTATGCTACCTGTAGCCCCGATCACGGAATCGCCGAACGGGTTCTGCAGATCGCCGGTCTCAGTCCAGGTGGCGTCGTTGATGATCGTGCCGTTCAGAACCGGCGATCCGATCGTATAGCTTTCCTCTGTGATCACGCCGGTACAGGTTGTTGTGTCACCGGACGCGAACGTTCCCGCCGGGATTGTGCATGCTGCATGCGCTGGTGGCGTAACTGCTAAAAGACAAACGGAGCTCACGCCGAAAATCTGCGTCAACAGAATGGCTTTCGTTCAATGCAGCGCATCAGCCAGCTCCATGAATAAAATTGCAATCGTCTGAACGAGAAAACAAATCCGCAAAATAAGGCTACTGGCGCACACGCACTTTCAAAGGCACGCTGACAACATTCGCGCCCTGAACTGCTGTTCACTGAACAACGTTGATTCTGCCGGTGGCTGCCAATGGCAATGCCACGTCAAGAGCAGAAGCTTGCCCGACTTCGCAGCTCTTGTTGAATAAATGACACGCTCATCCAGGCCGCAGAGTCTGTCCTTGGATCGATGTGCTGCAGAGTAATTCTCCACCATCCGACGTCAGCTCCAGACGCTATCGCGTGCTTTAACAAACGCGATGTCACGATGCTGCGTTATGCTGGCATCGTCGTCTGGGCTGTTGCGGTTTGATCGCTCCTTGCCTGCCGGATTGAGTACCTGAAAGGGACGAGAATTGCGCCCGGCCGCTCCGGGACTATTCCGGGACAGCCCCGACCGGAACGGCCATTCAATCGGATTTTATCGGGTTGACTGAACGGTCTATTGGAGTAAAAAGCCGAGTTCTGGATACGCGGGTGTAGCTCAATGGTAGAGCAGCAGCCTTCCAAGCTGAATACGAGGGTTCGATTCCCTTCACCCGCTCCAGTTTCCATCGCCTAAAATCATCGGAAATACGCCGTTGCATGGCGGTCTGCGCGTGCATCACGCCATAGCACCGGCCGCGGCCGGCCCCGCGTGAAAGCCCAGCGCTCATTGCCCGCCCCGATCAGCTTTACTTGCTGCCCAGCGCACCCCGCCCCAGATCGAGGCTCAATCGGAACACGTTCGACTGCGGCTCATAGACCGACGTGAAGCCCAGTGACCGACACATCGCCAGCATGCCGGTATTTTCCGCCAGCACATCGCCGATCAACTCGCCCAGCCCTTCCGACTTCGCATAGGCGATCAGATGTTGCATCAGCGCCGATCCGAGCCCCCTGCCCTTCAGGTCTGACCGCACGATCACCGCAAACTCCGCACGCCGGCCATCGGGATCGGCAATCAGGCGCGCTACACCCAGAACCTCGTCGCCGTAAACTGCGATGAACGCCATTTCGCGCGCATAATCGATCTGCGTCATCCGGGCGAAGAAGCGGAATGTGCGCTCTGGCGCCGCCGTGAAAAACCGCATGCGCAGATCGTCGGCGCTGATCCGGTCAAACAGGCGCACATAATGCGGCTCGTCATCAGGACGGATAGGGCGCAACGTCACCTCGCCCATGCCTTCGACAGCGATCGTTCGTTCCCACTCGACGGGGAACGGTCGCACCGCCAACGGCCGGCGCGGTTCCTCGGCTTCATCGGCAATCCGGATGCGGGCATCCAGCGCCACCACGCCGTGCTCATCGGCCAGCAGCGGGTTGATATCGACTTCGCGGATCTCGCGATGACGCGCAACAAGATAGCTGAGCCGCACCAGCGCCATCGCGATGGCATCGAGATTTGCTGCCGGCCGATCGCGATACCCTTTCAGCAGGCCGTAGATGCGGGTTTCGCGCATCATCTGATAGGCCAACTTCAAATCGAGCGGTGGCAGCGCGTGGGCTGTATCAGCCGTCACTTCAACCGCCGTGCCGCCTGCCCCGAACATCATCAGCGGACCGACGGTCGCATCCTCGCTCGCACCGACAATCAGTTCGTGTGAGTTGGCGCGCTCAATCATCGCCTGCACTGTAAAGCCGCGCAGCACCGCATCCGGGCGTAACCGATGCACATTCAGCAGCATCTCTTCGGCCGCCGTGCGGGCTTCGCGCGCAGAGGCAATCGCAAGCCGCACGCCACCGAAATCAGACTTATGCGGCAGATCATCGGACACGATCTTCACTACGCAGGCGCGGTGATCCCGCAACAGTTCCGCCGCATGCAGCTCAACCTGTTCGGGTGTCGCCGCCCGCAGCGTCCGCACCACCGGTATGCCGTAGCTGGCCAGCAGTTCTTTCGCCTTGGCTTCCAGCAGCATCGTGCGCCCCTTGCGGCGCGCTTCGGCGAGAATGTGATCGGCCTTCGCGCGGTCGAACTGCAAGGCTTCGGGCGCCGATGGTGGCACCTGCATCAGCTCTTCCTGCGCCCGGCGATAGCGCACAAGCTGCCAGAACCCTTCAACCGCGGCTTCGGGCGTGGCGAATGTCGGGATATCGGCCTTGGCAAACAGCTGGCGGCTCGGTTCCGCCGCGTCCTCACCCAGCCAACTCGTCAGAATGACCTTGCGCGGCCGCTGCCGACGATGCGCACTTGCAAGATCAACCACCACCTGCGCCGCTTCCTCGCTGGACGCCATCGCGGTGGGGCAGTTCATGACCAGCAGCGCATGCGTTGCCGGATCAGCCAGCAAAATTTCCGCTGCCTTCTGATAACGCTCCGGCCCGGCATCACCGATGATATCGACAGGATTTGCGCGCGACCATGTCGGCGGCAGGCACTCATCGAGCTGCTGCAGCGTCATGGCGGGAAGTTCGGTCAGCTTGCCGCCGAGATCGGCCAGCTCATCGGTGGCGAGCACACCCACACCGCCACCGTTGGTGAGTATGGTCAGCCGCTCGCCATGCAGATGCGGCACCGCAGAAAGAATTTCGGCTGCATCGAAAAGCTGGCGCAGCTCGTTCACCCGCAGCACACCGGCGCGCCGGAAGGCGGCGTTATAGGCGGCGTCTGCCCCCGCAAGCGCGCCTGTGTGCGACATCGCCGCCTTTGCAGCAGCGGCATTGCGGCCCGACTTGAGAATGATGACCGGCTTGACGCGGGAAGCACGGCGCGCTGCGGAGATAAACTTCGCCGCGTCCGTCATTGCTTCCATGTAAATCAGGATCGCGCGGCTGGTGATGTCACCGGCGAGGTAATCAAGAAAATCACCGAAGTCTGCATCTGCCATATCGCCTAGCGATATAACCTGCGACAGGCCGATGCCGCGCGAAGCTGTCCAGTCGACAATCGTCGTCACCAGCGCGCCCGATTGGGAAATGACCGCCAGATCGCCCTTGATCGGCATACGGCGAGAGAAGCTGGCGTTGAGACCGATATGCGGCAGCAAAAGCCCGATGCAGTTGGGGCCTTCGATGCGCAAGCAATAGGTCCGCGCCGCATTCAACATGCGCTGACGCAGTTCGCCCGTTACGCCCGCCGTTATGACGACCGCCGCCCGCGCGCCCTTTGCGCCCGCCTCGGCTATAATGTCAGGAACAGTCTCGGGCGGCGTTGCGATAACGACCAGCTCGGGCACATCCGGCAGCGCCGCCAGCGATTGAAAGCAGCGGACATCCAGAACCGCTTCATGGCGCGGATTGACAAACCAGATCGGTCCATCAAATCCGCCGCTCAACAGATTGCGGGCAACGATCAGCCCGACCGATCCGGGTTCAGGACTGGCGCCCACGAAGGCAACAGAGCGCGGCGCAAGCAGGCTGGAAAGATTTCTGACTGTCACTTCAGGACCGGCCGGGAAGTTGGAGCCTCATGGGTCTGCTCCCCTTCTATAGGCACGGGCAGATGACGGGATCTTAAACGTATGGTCCCGACACATGCTCCGGCGCCGATACCGCAACCGATGGGAGCGCGCTAACCTCTGACCGCATCGTTCGCACGGATCGCGCCTGATGTCCCTCCGCCGATAGAAGAACGCCGACAAAAGAATGGGCAGCGGCCACCGACGACAGCCGCTGCATGGCGCGCATCAGTCGTCGTGCTTTTCGACCAGCTTCAGATCGACCGGATTGTAGTACAGCTCAAACTTCTTGCCGGCCTTGTCCTTCGCATAGACCTCATAGCAACTGCCGACGATCTTGGAGCGCGTGACCGTATAGCCGGCTTCTGTTGCCGCCGCTTCCGCATCCGCCTGGGACTGCCACTTGTCCTTCGGCTCCTGTGTGCAGGTATCAAAGCCGTGTGCAGCCGCCGGAACCGTTAATAAAACGCTTCCCAGTACAACTGAGGCCAAGCCCAGCGCGAAAGTTTTCATTGTCTTTCTCCCAGTGATCGATGTCGAACCCGATGCAACGGTCGCAGTCCGCGCTGCAGCCTGTAACGCATCAACGCTGCTGCTGGCTCCTTTTAACGGTCGCGCCAGTTCTGCAGACCTTTATGACGGAATTGTTGAGGCCAAGCCCCGCGATGCCGCGACATGAGGCATACCTATCAGCCTTGATATGGGCCTTGACGAAATGCTGGGGGCCCGCTTTGCTGTATCCCGTGTCAAGGATATTCAAACGCTGCATCTCGATGCTTGTCGTAGCCGTCGCTCTCCTGAGCGGGGGCCTGCCTGCGTTGCATGACATTCTGACGTTTGAAGCCCACGCACACGGGTTAACGGGTGCCCACTCCCACACCTCAGCCCAATCGCATGGCGATGCCATCAAGGCGTCTTATGCCGCTGCGGGCCAGCAGGCTCCCGCATCCGATCACCATCCTGCCAGCGGCGATCAGGACTGCACCCACGTGCACGTCCATTGCTGCGCAGTTTCGGCGTTGCTGGGCAGCTCCACGCTGCTGCCGCGCCTGTCAGACGCTGGCCAGCTGCGGCTGGAACGGCAAGCTGCGCTGCCCTATGGGCAGTTGCCCTACCCTCCGATGCGGCCGCCCAGAACCGCAGCTTGATGCGCGCCCTTCGGCGCGCCGTTTGTTGCTCAGCGCGCCGCCGGCCTTGATTGCGTCTCCCTGACGAACCGGAGACCAGCAACAATTCCCGCACCACGCGACGCGCTGCCCGCGATGCTTCAAGCTTCGGAACGCCGCCGCCATGACACGCCAATTATCACGCACCATCCTAGCCCTCGCTGCGCTCGCCTGCGCCGCAACCGCCCACGCGCACGGCGATGGGGATCACTCCCACGATGAACCCGTTGCGCAGGAATCGGCGGCCGCGCCGCAGCTTGAAATCTCCGGCGATGGGATTGAGCTGGTTGGCGAAATTGCCGATCGCAAGCTCACGATCTATCTCGATCGCAGCGCCACCAACGCGCCGGTCGAAGAAGCCGAAATCAAGCTCACCGTAGACGGCATTGCCGGCGGCTCGGCAAAGCGCATCCGCGCTGGAACGTTCGAGATCCCGGCGCCGTGGGCCGATGATCCTGGCCTCAAGCCGTTGCAGTTTTCGGTCGCAATCGATGGCAAAGCGCAGGTGCTCGCCGGCGACATGACCATTGCGGAGGCCGCGCACGAACACGCCGCCACACCACAGACCTGGGAAGCAGCGCTCAGCAATTTTTACACCTGGGTGATCGCCGGCTTTGCCACGATGTTCGGCTTTGTGCTGGCGTTTGCCTTCCGCCCCATCCGCCTGCCTGCTGCCACTGATGAAGCCGCGGCCACGTCGGCGCCAAACGATCACGGCGCGCCGCATTCACGCACATCAGCCATCAGCGCAGCATTTGCAATCGGCGCCATCGCAGCGGCAGCCCTGATGCCGGGGCAAGCACGCGCGCACGAAGGACACGATCACGGCGCCGAACCTGAACTGCCGGCCGGAGCGCAGAACGCCGCCCCACGGCGATTGCCCAATGGCGACGTGTTCCTGCCCAAAGCCTCCCAACGTCTGCTCCATGTGCGCACCGTCATTGCAGAGCGCCAGAAAACGCGGAGGGCGCGTGAGCTGATCGGCTCTGTCGTGCCCGATCCATCGTTTTTCGGTCAGGTGCAGGCGCCCATGGATGGCCGCATTGAGCTGGCCAAGCGCGGCATCTCGCATGTCGGCGAACGGGTGAAGGCCGGCGAGGTGCTGGCGTTTCTGGCGCCCAGTATTCCCATTGCCGACCTTGGCACCATGCAGCAGCTGCGGGCCGAGGTTGCGGGCAAGCTCAAGATTGCAGAACAGAAGCTCGCCCGGCTGAAGCGCATCGCCACCGTTGTTGCGCAGAAGGAAATCGACGACACCCGCACCGAGCTTGAAGCTTTGCGCGAGCAACAGAGCGTGCTGCAAAGCAAGGATGCCGAGCTCATGCCGCTGAAAGCGCCGGTGGATGGCGTCATTTCGGTTGCCAATGTGCGTGCGGGCCAGGTTGTAACAACGCGCGAAACGCTGTTCGAAATCGTCGATCCCGATCGCCTCTGGATCGAAGCGATCAGCGGCGCGGAGCATACCGATCCCGACATCAGCAATGCCTATGCCATTGACCTCGACAATCACTCGCTGAAGCTGACGCTGGTCGGGCGCGCGCCTTCACTGCGGCAACAGGCGCAGCCGCTGCAATTCCGCATCGACGAGCCCCACGAAGGGCTGTCGATCAACTCCGCCGTGAAGGTTCTCATCCAGCAGGGCGCGCCCGTCGAAGGCGTTGTGCTACCCGCCGCTGCGGTGGTGCGCGCGGCCAACGGCATGGCCCGCGTGTGGGCCAAGGAAGGGCCGCAGCTTTTCCGCCCGCTGCCCGTTCGCGTTGCCCCACTCGACGGCGAGAATGTGCTGGTGCTCGATGGCGTTCCTGAAGGCGAACGCATCGTGACGGACGGCGCCGAACTCATCAATCAGGTCCGGTGAGGAGCAAGCAGCCATGTTCGACACTATCATCCGCACCAGCCTGAATAACCGGCTGTTCGTCATCATCGCTGCGCTGGCGTTGACCATTTATGGTCTCATTACGCTGCGCGAATTGCCCGTCGACGTGTTCCCCGACCTCAACCGCCCGACAGTAACGCTGATGGCGGAGGCCGACGGCCTGGCGCCGGAGGAGGTCGAGCTTCTCGTCACCTACCCGATCGAAACCGCAATGAACGGCATGCCCGGCGTCAGCCGCGTGCGATCCGTATCAAGTGCCGGCCTCTCGATTGTCTATGTCGAGTTCGAGTGGTCGGTCGAGATCTATCGCGCGCGGCAGCAGATTTCCGAACGCATTCAGCTCGTGCGCGAGCAGCTGCCCGCCAATGTCGCCGCGCAGATGGGCCCGATTTCATCCGTGATGGGTGAGATCATGCTGATCGCGATGTCCAGCACTACCGTCGATGCGATGACACTTCGCGAACTGGCGGACTTTACCGTACGCCCGCAACTGCTCACCGTTCCGGGCGTGGCGCAGGTCATTCCGATGGGCGGCGAGGTGCGGCAGTATCGTGTCATTCCCGATCCACGCCGCATGAGCAGCCTCAACATCGGCTTTGATGCCATCGAAAAGGCCATCAAGCAGTTCGGCTCCAATACCGGCGGCGGCTTCGTCGATCTCAACATGCGCGAATACCTCATTCGCAACATCGGGCGCACAACCCAGATCGAGGATCTGCGCAACCTTGCCGTCGCCTATCGCGACGGACACGCCATCACGCTGCGGCAGGTTGCGGATGTTGATTTCGCCGCGCGCACCAAGCGTGGTGACGCCGGTGTCAACGGCAAACCCGCCGTCATTCTGGCCGTACAGAAACAGCCCAGCGCTGATACCGTTCGCATTACGCAACAGATCGAAGCCATGCTGCCGGAGCTGCAGCGCGTGATGCCTGAGGGTGTCACCACCACCGACATCCAGTTCCGTCAGGCCGGCTTCATCGAAACATCCATCAACACGCTGATGCGCGTGCTGGTGGAAGCGCTGGTCTGCGTCGCAATCATCCTGTTCATATTCCTGTTCAACTGGCAGACGACGTTCATCTCACTCGTCGCCATCCCCCTGTCGGTTCTTGCAACGCTGCTGGTGTTCAGCGTGATGGGCATGTCCATCAACGTCATGACACTTGGCGGACTGGCCATTGCTGTCGGCGTGCTGGTGGACGATGCGGTGGTCGACGTCGAAAATATTTACCGGCGTTTAGGGTTGCACAGGGAAGCCGGTGGCAGCGACGGGCGCAGCCTAATCAGCGTCATCGCCGACGCCGCGATGGAGGTGCGCTCCGGCATCGTTTACGCCACCATCGTCATCGTTCTGGTGTTCCTGCCGGTGTTCGCGCTCTCAGGCATCGAAGGCCGCCTGTTTACGCCTTTGGGCATCGCATTCATCGTTTCCATTCTGGCCAGCCTCGTCGTCTCACTTACCGTAACGCCGGTGCTCAGTTACTGGCTGCTGCCGCGCATGCGCAATCTGTCGGATCACGACACAATGCTGGTGCGGGGTCTCAAGCGCGCGCAGGCGGCAGCGCTCAGGTGGTGCTTCCGTCGTCCATCATTCGTCATCGGCGTCCCCGTCGTTGCCGTCATCGCCGCCACCATTGCGGGGCTGGCATTGCCGCGCGCATTCCTGCCCACCTTCAACGAGGGCACGGTGCTCGTCGGCGTTGTCCTGCAACCGGGCATCAGCCTGGCGGAATCCGACCGTATCGGCCGCATCGCCGAGGAACTGATCGCGGAAGTTCCCGAAGTGCGTTCCGTGGGGCGCCGCACAGGCCGCGCTGAACTCGATGAACACGCCGAGGGCGTTCACAACAGCGAACTCGATGTCGACATCGTCGCTTCCGATCGCAGCCGTGAAGATGTGCTGGCGGATATCCGGCGCAAGCTTTCGATGCTACCCGCCAGCATCACGGTCGGACAGCCGATCGCGCATCGCCTCGACCACATGCTGTCAGGCGTCCGCGCCCAACTCGCGCTGAAGATATACGGCGACGATTACGATACGTTGCGCGGACTTGCCGCCCAACTTGAAGATCGTCTGCGGACCATTCCCGGCATTGTCGATCTGCAGACGGAAAAGCAGGTGCGCATCCCGCAACTGCAGGTGCGCGTCGATTACGCCAAGGCCGCACTCTATGGTCTCAACCCAAACCAGATCACCGAAGCACTGGAGGTTCTTTCCAACGGTCAGGTCGTGTCGCAGATTGCCGATGGCTCAAAGCGGTTCGACGTCGTGGTCCGGTTGTCGGACGCTGATCGCAGCAGCCGTGCTCTTGGCGAGATGCTGATCGAAAGCCCCGGCGGCCGCATTCAACTCTCGTCCATCGCCGACATCAGCGACACCGACGGCCCCAATCAAATTCAACGCGAGAACGGACGCCGACGCATCGCCGTGTTTGCCAATACCGACGGCAGCGACATGGCGGCGATCGTTGAAAACATCCGCAAGGCCATCGCAACCGAGCAACTGCCACAGGGCTATTTCGTCCGCCTTGAAGGGCAGTTCCAGGCGCAGGAAGAAGCATCGAGCCTCATCGCCATGCTGTCGCTGGCATCGATGATGCTGATTTTCGTCGTGCTCTACAGCCGCTATCAATCGGCAACGCTGGCGCTCATCATCATGGGCAACGTTCCGCTGGCGCTGATCGGCAGCGTTGCTGCGCTGTGGATCGCCGATCAGCCATTCTCGGTCGCCAGCGCCATCGGCTTCATCACTTTGGCTGGCATCGCGGTCCGCAACGGCATCCTGAAAATCAGCCACTACATCAATCTGGTGATGTTCGAAGGCGAGCAATTCGGCCAACGGATGGTGATGCGCGGCACGCTAGAACGTCTGCGGCCGGTGCTGATGACGGCACTGTCAGCCGGCGTCGCTCTCATCCCGCTGCTGATCGGCGCCGACGAACCGGGCAAGGAGATCCTGCATCCCGTCGCCGTCACCATCGTCGGTGGTCTCATCTCGGCAACGTTGCTGGATGCATTCCTGACGCCGACGCTGTTCCTGATGTTCGGACGCAAACCGCTTGAACGACTGGTTGCATCGCGTGCGAACAGCTCCGCACCGCAAGAGGCCTTCTAACGGAACGGCTCAACAAGACAGCAGGTGGCTCCGAACGCCGGAGCCGCCTTCCCTGCTCCGCTACAATCAATCGTCAACGGATTGCAGAACTTCCCCCAGCGTGCCGATGAGATGATCTATCTCGTCCTTCGAGATGATCAGCGGCGGCGCGAGCGCGATGATGTCGCCCGTTGCACGCACTAAGATGCCGCGACGGAACGCTTCCAGGAACCGCGCATGCGCTCGCCTGCCCGGCGCATCGGCAATGGGTTCAAACTCAATCGCGCCGATCAGTCCGATATTGCGGATGTCGAGCACATGCGGCAGCCCGACGAGACTATGCACGCGCTCCTCCCAATAGGAGGCCAGCTCACCCGCACGCGTCAGCAAACCTTCCGCCTGCAACACATCCATCGTTGCAATGGCGGCAGCGCACGCCAGCGGATGGCCGGAATAGGTGTAGCCGTGGAACAGCTCGATGGCGCTCTCCGGCCCCTGCATGAACGCATCATATATTTCACCGCGCACGAACACGGCGCCCATCGGCACCGCGCCGTTGGTCAGCCCCTTGGCGCTGGTGATGATGTCTGGCCTCACCCCGAAATACTCGGCTGCAAACGGAGCGCCGAGACGCCCGAACGCCGTGATGACTTCGTCGAAGATCAGCAGGATGTCGTGCTTAGCGCAGATCGCCGCCAGCCGCTGCAAATATCCCTGCGGCGGCACATAAACACCGGCCGAGCAGGCAACCGGCTCAACGATCACCGCCGCAATCGTCGAGGCATCGTGCAGCGTGATCAGACGTTCCAGATCGTCGGCGAGATCGGCACCGTGCACCGGCTGCCCGCGGCTGAATGCGTTGCGGTCGTGATCGTGCGTATGGCGCAGATGATCGACACCGGCCAGCAGCGGCCCAAACATCTTGCGGTTGGCGCCGATGCCGCCGACTGCCGTGCCGCCAACATTGCTGCCGTGATAGCCGCGCTCACGCCCGATAAGGCGCGTCTTGCCGCCGTTGCCGCGCGCGCGATGATAGCCCAGCGCGATCTTCAGTGCGCTGTCGACCGCTTCCGATCCCGAATTGCCGAAGAACACATGATCGAAGCCGGGCGGCACGATATTCACCAGACGCGACGCACACTCGAACGCCTTCGGATGGCCCATCTGAAACGTGCCGGCGAAATCGAGTTCACCCGCCTGCTTGCGGATTGCCTCGACGATCTCCGGACGACAGTGGCCAGCGTTGACGCACCAGAGTCCTGACGTTCCGTCCATCACACGCCGGCCGTCGGCGGTGGTGTAATACATGCCCGACGCTTCAACGAAGAGACGCGGCGCCTGCTTGAAGCTTCGATTGGCGGTGAATGGCATCCAGTACGCATCAAGATCGTTGGTCTGCAGCGACGACATTGCATTGCTCATGGGCGTTGAGTTCCGTTTCACATCGATGCCTTTGCCGCCTGCCGAACGGCGCTGTTATCCGATACGACAGGCGCGATGCATCCCCGCACCCATATGATCGCATCGGAAGGTGAAGCCAATCCCCACCGCCAATCCCATTGGCCGCCACATTTTCACTCGCTCCGCGCCAAGCTGCCGCCGTTTTTTAACCATAGGCATTACGGCAGCGGGATCGGTCAACAGTAGTACGCGTGGGGGTTTTATGACTGTCGTGGTCGCGTTCCTGAGCCGCAAGGGCGGCGTCGGCAAATCAACGATGGCGCGCGCGCTATGCGCGGTTGCCGCCCGCAAAGGCCTCAAAACCAAGCTTGCCGATCTCGATCCGGCCCAGCGCACCGCCAGCCGGTGGCAGCGTCTGCGCGACCGCAATCTGGTGCTGCCATCCATTTCCGTCGCCGCTTTCGACAACGCGGATTCCGCTGTCGCGACGTCGTCCGATGCCGATCTCCTTATTATCGACGGCCCCGGCCAGAACCTTGAACTGACCGCCGAGATCGCCAGCGTCGCGCACACGGTCGTCCAGCCGTGCGGCGCCTGCTTTGACGACCTGCAACCGGCCATGGAGCTGTTTTACAATCTGGCCAACGCAGGCGTACCGAAGGCAAGGCTGCAGATCGCCCTGTCGCGCCTGTCCGAACCCGGTGAGGAAACAGCAGCCCGGGCCTATGTCGATGTCGCAGGTTTCTCCGTGCTTCCCGGCGCCATCATGGATCACGCGCGTTACCGCGAAGCGCACAATCGTGGTCTCGCCTTCATTGAAATTCCCGGTGAAGATCTCACCGCTTCGGCCGGCCACCTGCTAGGCGCTCTGCTCACCCGCGTGCTCGACAAGCACCGCTTGCTTCAGGCCGCCGCTACCGCCACGCGGGAAAACACCCCTGTGTTGAAGTATCCAGCTCCATTTGCGCCGCCGCCGCCTCAGCCGGCCTACTGCTAAAGTCGCACACCCTATTCTCGCGAGCGGCCGCCCATCAGGCCGCCTCGCCTGCAGATAGCCTCGAAGCCTCGGCACTGTACCCCCGCGCTTTACCGCATTCCCGGCACGATATTTTAAGCGTACGCATCGTTTGCGCTTCATCCTCGGACGGAACGCTTTAGCGTCGCGCAGACAATCGGTCGAAGGCGGTATCGGTGTGGCTGAGAAAATCGAACTGAACCCGGATTCCAAAGCTGGCGGAGCAGCGCTGCCCCGTTCCGCTGCCGCACAGCCGACTGCCACCGCAAGCGACACCAAAGAGCAGCGGCCCGGCGGCTATTCGCATTACGACATTGCCGCCCTTGCGCGCCAGCGGGACTACCAGGCCGAGATAGACCGCGCCTCTGCCCTGCTGTGCTCGGTGCAGCCGGATCTTGTCGCCGGCGAAGTGATACCGGTTCAGAGTGTCACCAGCATGCGATCGCGTTGGCCGGTTCTGCTGCTGGTCGCTGCCACAGCGCTTTTCTGGGCCGCCATTGTCTGGTTCATCGCGTCGCTGCTCTGACGCGCTGGACCAATCCCGGCCTTGTGCTAGCCTGCTGACAGCATGCAGCGGCAAGGGAAGCGCAATGATCACCCGCAGAAAAGTGGTTGCCGGAATCGGCGCAGCTTCAGCGTGTTTTATTGCTTCCGCAGCCCATACCGCCCGCGCCGCGGATGAAAGCCTGCCCACCGTCACGCTGCACAAAGATCCCAATTGCGATTGCTGCACCGAATGGGGCAAGCACATTCAGGCCGCTGGCTTTGAAGTGCACGCGATCCAGTCAAAGTCGGTCAAAGCTCTGAAGGACACGCTCGGCGTTCCAAGGGATCTTGCCGGCTGCCACACCGCTATCGTCGATGGCTATGTGATCGAAGGGCACGTTCCGCCCGACGCGCTGTTGCGCCTGTTGAAGGATCGGCCGGAGGCAATCGGGCTGGCTGTAGCCGGCATGCCCATGGGGTCGCCGGGCATGGGCGGGGCGCCGGAGGAATATGACGTCACGCTGTTCACGCGCTCATCGCGGCAGTCATTCGGACGGTATCGGGCCAGCACCCGGATTGGCTGACGCGCGCAATTGTTCTCGCGCGCCGCATCCATTTCTCAATGGGCGTTGCGATAGGCCTTCGGCGAAATCACCGTCCACAGCAGGATGAGAAAATCGCGCGAGAGCGACCAGTGCTCGATGTAGAACAGGTCGTATTCAACGCGCTTCTGCATCTTGTCCGGCGTATCGGTTTCACCGCGCACGCCATGCACCTGCGCCCAACCGGTGATGCCCGGCTTCACGTTGTGGCGGCTGGCATAGCGCGCGATGACATGCTCATACTCGCGGTTATGCGCCAGAGCGTGCGGACGCGGGCCCACAAGTGACATCTCACCCTTCAACACATTGATGAGCTGCGGCAGCTCATCGAGATTGGTCGCGCGCAACCAGCGGCCGACACGCGTGATCCGCGCATCGCCCTGCGTTGCCTGCCGCACCACGGGGCCATCGTCCAGCGTCGTCATCGTGCGGAATTTGAAAATGCGGAACGGCTGCTGGTTGAAGCCATAGCGGCGCTGGAAGAAGAACACCGGCCCCGGACTATCGAGCTTGATGAGCACGGCAATCGCCGCCAGCAACGGCGCCAGCAACACCAGCCCAACCGCAGACAGCACGATATCGAACAGACGCTTCTGCAGCAGCTCGAAACGCGACAGCGGCAGGCGCACAAGCTGCAGGCTGGCAATCGGCCCAAGCCGGGTCAGCCGGGCGTTGCTGTACTTGTCCAGCGTGTAGCCGGGCAGCAGATGGATTTCCGCCGGCAACGTCAGCAGCATTTCAATGCAGCCTTCCACCACGGACTGATCGGCCCACGATGTGAGGATGAATACCGCATCGGGCTCGAGCTGGCGGATGCTGGGAATGACGGCCTCAAGCTCGCGCGTCAGGGCGCGCTGGCGCTCAGATACCGAGCCCGACTGCACCGCAGCGCTGAGAAAACGGCAGCCAACGATTTCGATGCCGCCACGGCGCGGCTTCTGCTCCGCCAGAAAGCGCTCGATCTCACCCGCATTGCCAATCAGAAAAATGCGCTTGGTGGCGATGACGTGCGAGCCCGTGTAATGGCGCACGAGCTGCACCGCGACGAGGCGCTGAACCAGCAGCGCGGCAAGGCCGGTGGAGAAATACATCAGCAGCCAGCCGCGCGAATAATCGTCGGTGACCTTGCCGATGAAGGCGACAATCAGCAGGCCAACAAAGGTGATATTCCAAAGTTGCAGCGTCCGCCGCGTGTGGGGCGCAACGCTGAGAAAATTGCCCAGCTGATATTCGCCGCGAAACAGGTTGGAGATCACCACCACCGTTGCGATCACACCGCCAAGGCGCATGTACGAATAGACGTCACCGGGGCCGCCGTAGACAAACTGGTGATAGGCCACGCCGCTGATCACAGCCATCGCCACAATGCACAGCACATCGCCTATCGCGATCGCGACCGACAGCAGCTCGCCTATCAGGCGCTTGCGACGGCGCTGACTTGCGACTGCTCCATGGCGTGAAATCAGAGTGTGGCTCATCGAAAGCAAGGCATCCAGTTCGTGAGTCAGCCCGGGCGGCTGGCTTCAACCCTGACAAGGCAAGCCCTGTGCCAAAGTGAAACCCACGGCGAAAGCGCCCGCTCGCCACGTATCAACGGTTTGGATACCATAATCCGTCGCAGGACAAAGCATTGCGCGGCATCGTGGCGTCTCATAAAGGCACGCCTGGGACGCCCGTTCGGGAGAAACCGAATGCTGCCGCACTGACACGCGTTATTCGGCAGCCATCCGGGGCGCCAGTGCTTCCGGCATTTCGGTCAACCGCTGGCGCACCAGATCGATATGCAGCCTCAGGTGATAGAACTGATCGGAAAAGTAGAGCGGATAGCGGATGCGCCGCACGCCACTGTCGATCCGCTCGATCTCCGCCAGATAGTCTGCCCGCTGGACAGTCGAGGGCGATTTGTCGAGGCGCCTTTCCAATGTTTTGAGTTGCCGGTACCAATACATCAGCCGCCGCCGTACCGTCCACGAATAGAGGCTGGGCATAAAGCGCAGCAGCGGCAGCAAAATCACCAGCGAGGGGATGACGAAAAGCACGGTCGCAGCCCCGTGATCCGAGATGAAGGCTGTGAGTTTATAGGGGAAGCCCGCTTCCTTCACCGCAGGCGCAGCCGTCCGCAGCGCCACCGGCAGATCGCCGCTCTTGTAGACCTGACGCGAGGCCTCCATCACCTGATATTCCGGGTCGGACAGGTGCGGGAACAGACCCGGCTTATGGAACAGCACCGGGTCGCCGGATTTATCGAACGGCGCCCGCGGATTATGCAGCGCCGCATGGGTCAGCAGACTGACCAGCGACGGCGGCAGATCGGCGCGAACAACCAGAACGGCGCTGGTCGCCAGCAGTGTGATGTCCTTGGCGGGGATCAGCGGCTCAAACTCCACCGCGCCGCGATCCAGCCTGACCTTGCTGAGCGAGGGAAACCGGTTGACGTAGGCATCGGCCTCAAGCGAAAAATCCATCAGCCGGATCGACGGCAGCCGCAACAGCTTCTGGATAAGTTCGGAATCCGCCGGCTGAACCAATATGGCAGCCTCAGCCTCCCCGCTCACCAGCTCGGCGGCGTCCGGCGACAAATCACCCATGATCAGCAACGGGTTATCGCGCGAAGTATCAACCCCGTTGGCGCGCAGTAATTGCCCAGCGATGAAGCGCGTTCCGCTGCCACGCGCGCCCATGAGGATTTTCTTGGCCTTCAGATCGGCCAGCGTGTTGCCGGTGAAATCTGAGCGCACAAACACCCAGATCGGCTCATAAAACAGCCGGCCCGCCGCCCGCAGCTTGCCCAGCTCTTTGCTCTGCCATTCCTGCGCCTTGGCACGGGCCAGCCGTCCCTGCATGCTGCCGACTAGACCGCCCTTCACGAAGGCTGCATCGAACTCAGGCGGTTCGGCAACCAGGCCCCGCAGGGTGCGAAAGCCCTCCACGCCGGGCTGCAGAACGACCTCAACGCCGTACGGCGCCAATGCCTTCTGATAGGCCAACCCAAGTTCGTGGTAGTGCCCAACCCCGCCGGTCGCGAGGGTGATCTTGCCATCCGGGCCGGGCGCTCCGGTCAGGGCGTAATAGCCGGCCGCGAACACTGCCATGACACTCAACGCGATGACCGTGAGAATCTTGGGCAAGTTGGACATTGAAAACCCCGACACCTTCTGACCAGAGCAGATGTTCTATCAGCTCGCACCCGGCATTGGAGTCATCCGACGGTGACATTCCAATGGCGATTCTGGCCAATGGCGATTGCCAATGCCGCCTGCCCGATCGCAATCTGGGCGCAGCAACGGGACGGCTTGCGGACGAAGCGCCGGCTTGAGTATCCGCACGGCGGCGGCCACGGGCTATTCCTGACGGCACACTCGCAGCGCCAATGCCGCAATGGCCTTGGAGAGCGTGAAAATCAAAGGTCAGAACAGCGTTTGCTTGGCGCGGGAGAGCACGAACCCGCGCAGGTTGCCGTTGGCGCAGGTGACACCTGTTTGCTCCGAGCGGCAGGTGAACCCCGCCTGCTGCCACATCTCGCCGTAGCGCAACACCGGCCAGTCGTCATTGCGCACCGTATCGCCGACGCAACTGAGGCCACTTCCCGCGCCTGCAACCACATGGAACGACCGCCCCCACTCGCCGTCACAATCGGCTGGACGGCGGGGTGGCCGGTTCGATATCTGCATGACATCGCAGCGTAATACGGCCGGCTCGCCCGGCACATCGCCCAGCGCCTCCAGCATGCAATGAATGTTTCCCGAAGGCGCCTGAAAGCCGCTGAGTTCCTGCGCCTGCAATCCGGCTCCAAGAGCCAGCACGAAAGCTATCGCCAGCATATTCTTACGGCTGAGCAACGACATATCGTAACCCCAACGCACATCACGCCAGTCCGCTGGCGCAATACTTATGAAATATACACGTCCCTACAAGGAGCAATTGCACGCTTTCATTCGGCAGGCAACGGCGGCGCACCGCCCAGCGCCGAGACAGCGCCCGCATTCAAATTTCTTCGTCCACCCGTTCGTTCGGGCTCGCACCGATATGCGCCGCCCCACGCTCCGCAGCCAGACGTTCCTGCTTTTGACGTTCGCGATAGCGGGCGCGCTGCTCATCGCTGCGCTCGCCATGGCATGCCGGACAACTCACGCCATCCTCAAACAACGGCGACGTGCGATCCTCATCGCGCAGTGGCCGCCGGCACGCCCGGCACAGCGCATAGTGCCCGAGCTCCAGCCCGTGCCCAACGGTCACGCGTTCGTCGAACACAAAGCACTCGCCTTCCCAAAGGCTCTGTTCCGCAGGTATCGTCTCAAGATATTTCAGAATGCCGCCGTGCAGATGATAAACCTCATCCAGCCCCTGCGCCTTGAGATATGCGGTTGCCTTCTCGCATCGGATGCCACCGGTGCAGAACATGGCGACCTTTGGCGCGGTGCCCTGCCCCAACAGCCGCTCACGCTCAGCCTTGAACCAGGCCGGAAACTCGCGAAACGTTTTGGTCTGCGGATTGATCGCGCCAGCAAACGTTCCGACCTCCACCTCGTAATCGTTGCGCGTATCGATCAGGATCGTGCCCGGTTCCTGGATCAACGCGTTCCACTGTTCGGGCTGAATATACTGGCCGACATCCTGCCGCGGATCGATGTCCGGTTCGCCCATCGTCACGATCTCGCGCTTGATGCGCACTTTCATGCGATAGAACGGCTGCGTCTTCGCCCGTGAAAACTTCACCTCCAGATTGTCTTCGCCCACCAGCCCACGCACGTGATCGAGCACTTCGGCGATGGCTTCGTCGGGACCCGCAATGGTGCCGTTAACGCCTTCGCGCGCGAGCAGCAGCGTGCCCTTCACGCCGCGCGAACAGCACAGTTTGGCAAGCGGCTCGCGGGCAGCGGCGCAATCGGCAATCGGATGAAATTTGTATAGCGCAGCGACGCAGATAGGCAGGTCCACGGGATCGTTCCAGTCGTAAGCATTAACGTCAGCGGTGAAGGTTTTGGCCGGCAAGCATAGCGCAGATAGCACCCACAGGCACCTGCGGCCATAGCGCTATGAACCGCGGCCATTGGGCTTTGATCACCATCAAACCGGCGCGCCTTGGCCTTGCGTCCCTAGGCCTTATCAACGCTGGGTCGCTCAGCAACCATCCCTCTGATGCGTGTCAGGCCGTGCGCTCGGCTTTGCCTGCTCCGTTCAGCTCGGCATGCATCCGGTCGACATCCAGCGCACCTTCCCAGCGCGCCACAACCACCGTGGCAACGCCGTTGCCGATCAGGTTCGTCAACGCCCGCGCTTCCGACATGAACCGGTCGATGCCAAGGATCAACGCCATGGCCGCAACGTCAATCGTGTGCGTGGAAGCCAACGTTGCCGCCAGCACGATGAAGCCCGAGCCCGTAACGCCCGCCGCACCCTTCGACGTCAGCAGCAACACCCCCAGAATGCCGAGCTGTTGCGCCAGCGTCAGGTCAACATTCGTTGCCTGCGCAAGAAACAGCGTCGCCATCGTCAGGTAGATGCACGTGCCATCAAGGTTGAACGAATAGCCGGTCGGGATCACAAGCCCGACGATCGACTCCTCGCAACCCAGCCTCTTCATGCGCTGGATCATGCGCGGCAGCACCGACTCCGACGACGACGTGCCCAGAACGATCAGCAGCTCATCCTTTATGTAGCGAATGAAGCGGAAGATGCTGAAGCCTGTAAACCAGGCAATCGGCCCCAGCACAAACACGACAAAGACCACGCAGGTGAGATAAAACGCCCCCATCAGGCTGGCCAGTGAACCAAGCGTCTCAAAGCCATATTTGCCGATGGTGAAAGCCATGGCGCCGAACGCACCCACCGGCGCCAGCTTCATGATGTAGCCAACGATGTTGAACAGCACCTGCGATGTCTGTTCCACCAGATCGAGCACCAGTTTTCCGCGTGCACCCGTCGCCTGCAGCGCAAAAGCGAACAGCAGCGAGAACAGCAGGATCTGCAGAATATTGCCCTCGGCAAACGCGCTCACAACCGTGCGCGGAATGATGTCGAGCAAATATTCAACTGTGCTTTGATGCTCCGCCTTGTCGACGTAACTGGCCACCGACGCGGCGTCGATCTTGCTCGGGTCGACATTCATCCCCGCGCCCGGCTGCAACACGTTGGCCACGATAAGGCCCAGCGCCAGCGCCGCCGTCGTCACCAGCTCAAAATATATCAGCGCCTTGATGCCGGCACTGCCGACAGCCCGCAGGTTCGACATCGATGCAATGCCATGCACAACCGTGCAGAAGATGATCGGCCCGATGATCATCTTGATCAGCTTGATGAAGCCGTCCGCCAACGGGCGCATCTGCTCGCCCAATTCCGGATAGTAATGGCCCAGTGCAACACCGATCGCGATGGCCACCAGCACCTGCACATAAAGGTGCGAATAGAACGCCCGCTTCGCCGGGCCGCCCGATCCCGCATCGCCGAGCGGCGCTGAAAGCGTCATCGTTGTATCCCCCCAGAAACGCTATGTTGTTTAGGCCATGTATAAATCACTGTTCCGGACGTGCGGCGAAAAATCTACCGCAGCGGCAGCCCAGGCACGCAGGAACCGCACGGTTAGGCCCCCGTCGGCTCGCCACCTCCGGCAAGCTCGCCTTGCGGACGCGGCCGGGCGAACAACACCCGTTGATATGCAAGCCCGATGCCGATCAGCACAACGCCAAGGCAGATGAAGGACAGCGCCCGCCAGATCCCGTCGACGCCGGAAAGATCGAACAGGAAGACCTTCAGCGTCGCCATCAACACCAGCACGCCCGACGCCAATCGCGCCTCCGATGACCCGCGCCAGATACCGTAGACAAGAAGCACCAGCCCGAGCGCCAGCCATGCAACCGAATAGGCCCACTGCTCCATGTCGGTTGTCGGCAGCATGAAGCCTATGTTGGCGCCGTGGAACAGGTGACGCACGTTCAGCGTCACGTAGAGAAACGCCAGCAAGAACGAAAGACTAGCAGCGCTGACCGTGTACCAACGCGGGCGCACGCCGCGCGAGATACGCGCCAGATACAGCGCCATCAGTGACGGCAACAGATAGCCGAGAAGAAGATCGTTGATGATCCAACCGCCAGCAATCGGCTCGCCCCTGATGTACGGGTTCCATGCCAAGCCCAAGCCGACGATGGCGCTATAAATCGCCAAACCGGTGAACAGATAGGACGCAACCCGAAACACAATATTGGCGCGCCCCAGATCGAGTTGCAGCAAGCCAGCGGCGAACCCAAGGCTGACGAAGGTGATAAGCCCCTGCTCGATCAGGTTCGATCCATCCGCCAGCGGATCGCCACCATTCATCAGGTGGCGGATCTGGAAGAATGCCAGCAGCCCGGCGAAGATAACGGTTAGACTGTCGGCACAGCGGACCGCAAAATCATCGCCATCACGGCGCAACAGCCGGGCGGAAAGTGCAAAGCACACCGCTGGAACGCCATAGCCGACAAGCAGCCAGTTGAAGATTGGCCAGGAGCCGACGTCACTGCCCATGATGACGGGATCCCACGCGACACGTCCCATCACCACGACACCCAGCGCCGCAGCAGCATAGCGAAGCACCCGAATGCGGTTCAGCGTGGCAACATACGCAACACCAAGGGCCGACAGCGCGAACGCCACGGTGAGATAGCCGCGGTCGAGCATCGCCACGAGCGCGAAGGACAGCGCAGCGATCGCAGCAGCGGCGAACGCGCCAGCCGCCAGATGCGGAACAGCTGCGGGCGGATCGCCTTCACTGTTCTGAAATCGGTTGGCGGCATCGGCGAAGATAAACGCCAGCACAAGCCCAAACAGCGCAAAGGGTATCGAGCCGTCGAACTGCGTGATGCGCAAATATGCAACCGTCAGCGTGGCGAGCGGCGGCACCGTAGCCGCAAGCGCATAGAGCGCTGCGGTTGCAATCGGCAGTTCGCACCCGTTGTGCAGGCGCATTGCGGCGACAAGTGAAACCGCCAGCGACGAGAACGCCACGAACGGGAAGTAAACATGCAGCACGTCAGGCAGTCGCATGATCGCGCCCACCGCAGGCCACAGGCTCGAATCCGGCGGCGGTGCATTAACGCCGCGCCATAGCAACGCAACGGCGATCGCCACGACGCCTGCGAACACCGACGCTGCCGCCGATGGCGCTGAACGCCATGCCGTCGCAGCCAGAATGGCCATCGCAGCAGCGGCGAACAAAATCCATCCGGCATCGGCGCCCGAGGAAGCGGCCACAGCCAGCACCCATGTCACCAGCAGCGTCAGCGCGCCCAGTGAAGCAACCGCGATCCAGTCCGGTTCCGACTGAGCGTCGGAAGCTTGTGCATGCGGCGCAACCGCAAAGCAAACGCTGACCAGTGCGAGCTGGATCAACGCATGCGCGAACGCTGCCGAAACCCACGGTTCAGCTGGCTGCGCAAGCACCAGGCCCCACAACACAACGCCCGCCGTATTGATCAGCGCCAGCCACAACCAGCGGCGCATGCGGGCAAGCCCAAGCGCCGAAGCGCTGATAATCGCCAGGAAGATAACCAGCGCCCAGGGATTGGGCTCCGACGAACTGACAAGCAGCGGCGTCAACATGGCGCCAACGAGGCCGATGCCAGCAAGCGCCGGGCCATGCAACGCCGATGCCAGCATTGTGGTCAATCCCGCCGCGCCGAGCAGCACGAACGCCGTCCCCGAACCAATTAGCCCGTAAAGCGCGTGGGCGGCGTAGATAGTGCCGAACAGCACCATCGTTCCCGCTGCGGTCAAAATGCCGGGAATATGCGCTGCCGGCACAATATCCATCGGCAGCGTACGTTCGCCACGACGCATCCACTCGCCTGCACCCACGAGCGCAAGTGCAAACAGGGCACCTAAGACAACGCGGGTTGTCGGGCCGATCAGCCCTGCTTCGATGGAGTAGTTGACAAGGAAGATGCCACCAACGGCAAGCGCCGCGCCGCCAACCCACACTGCCCAGCGCGTGCCGATCCGTTCCTCAAAGCCGGGCGCATGCACATCGTGCTGTCCCGTTACGGGCGATGGCTGAGCGGGCGCAACCGGAGCTTGCGGAACTGAAGCCTCTGGCGCCGCTTCTACGGCGGCCGGTTCCTGCACCGGTTGCTCGTCGGCAAGCGGTTCGGGCTCTACAGCTGCCCGCGATGTCAGCACACCGGCGCCTTGCAGCTCAAGCTCAAGAGCGCGGATCGCGGCCTCGGCTTTGGCAAGGCGCTCCTTCAATGCCGTGAGCTGCCCGCTTACCAGAAGCCAAACGGTCAACACCGCGATTAAAATGAGGGTTGCCAGCATGTATGAAAGGCCCGTGTTGTGCAGATCTCTGTCGCGTCACCGTTTAACAGAGACCATGAGCAGCCACAGAAAAATGGCGCCTTCGCAGCAGCGATGGTTAAGCGCCGCCCGGTCAGCGCCGGCTGCGCAGCTTTGCAACCGATTGAGCTATCTATTAAGCAACCACCGCCAGCGTCGCTTCACCAAATCAAACGATGCAATCGCGCGGATCGCCCGGATCGCAAGTTGGCGATACCGTCACCTTGCCAGCGGATGCCAGCCATCACCAGGCGACTTTGACGCCGAGTTTGCCGTCGTAAGCGTTGCCGTCAGCGTGTTCGCCGATGCCGACGAGGTACGATGCGTTGGCATAGATCGCTGCGCCGTCGCCGATGTCGGTTGAGAAGCCGGTGTTGATCTCGAACGTGGTGCCGCCCATGTCGGCCGCGAACGGAATGAAGCCGGTGGCGGATGAGAACTTCGTCTTCGGATCGCCGAGAAACTCGTACCAGAAGTTCGGCCGCACCCACGCGG
>NZ_PZPO01000002.1:5000-7500 GCF_013306565.1 Hyphomicrobium sulfonivorans
CGGAAATCAACCGTCGAGTGCAATGGCATAAGCCCGCCTGACTGTAAGACTGACAAGTCGAGCAGAGTCGAAAGACGGCCATAGTGATCCGGTGGTTCTGTGTGGAAGGGCCATCGCTCAACGGATAAAAGGTACGCCGGGGATAACAGGCTGATGATTCCCAAGAGTCCATATCGACGGAATCGTTTGGCACCTCGATGTCGGCTCATCTCATCCTGGGGCTGGAGCAGGTCCCAAGGGTATGGCTGTTCGCCATTTAAAGAGGTACGTGAGCTGGGTTCAGAACGTCGCGAGACAGTTCGGTCCCTATCTGCCGTAGGTGTTGGAGAATTGAGAGGAGCTGTCCCTAGTACGAGAGGACCGGGATGGACGCACCTCTGGTGGACCTGTTGTCGCGCCAGCGGCACAGCAGGGTAGCTATGTGCGGACGGGATAACCGCTGAAGGCATCTAAGCGGGAAGCCCACCTCAAAACGAGTTCTCCCTTGAGAGTCGTGGAAGACCACCACGTTGATAGGCCGGGTGTGGAAGTGCAGCAATGCATGTAGCTTACCGGTACTAATAACTCGATCGGCTTGATTGCTCTCATTATGCAATGCTCATCGAATATGCTGTTGAAAGCGCGCAGGTAACTGCGCTGCGCAAGATTGCATGACGACGCTCGCGTCGTCTTCGATGGGCGTAGGAACACAGGCAAGACCAGAACAGAAGTCATCTCACTTTTCCGCCGACCTGGTGATTATGGCGGAGTGGCTGCACCCGATCCCATCCCGAACTCGGCCGTGAAACGCTCCAGCGCCAATGGTACTGCGTCTTAAGACGTGGGAGAGTAGGTCGTCGCCAGGTCTGCAGAAAAGTGAGACGCTTCAACAAAAGTCATCAGATCCCCTCTTACGTGTTTTATAAAAACGCCCCAGCCCACAAAGCTGGGGCGTTTTTGCGGTCAACCAGCCGCCTCCAGCGCAGTGAAAATGCCCAACGGGAAAGACCGCCGGTGTGGGCCGCCCCAGATGCGTGTGGTTGAGGCGCGCGGTGAATGCCGTGGAGGAGCTGGCGCGCTGGCGCCAACCGAACCGACAGGCCACAACGGCCAGCGCAACGCCGCACTCCAGATCCGATGCAGGCGGCCGCAAAACTCAGAAGGCAAGGTTCGATGTCAGGATCACCGGGCCTTCTCGTGGTGCCGCGCGACGATCTGGAAGAACAGGTTGACCTGCTCGCGTCCGAACGGCAGGTAACCGATCTCGTCGATGATCGGGAGCTTCGGGCTCCGCCACCGTGCGATGCAGCGCTTCCTTCATGCGGCCTTGCCGCGGTGCCGCTTCCAGCGCCAGCATCTGGCGTGGGCGTATCCGTCGCGCGTCCCGTTCAAACCGCAGCACTTCCTCAAGGAAGTCGGCGAAGCTCGCATCCTTCCGCTTGGCTGCAGATTGCGCGATGGCGCCGTAGCTGTCCGGCAGCGCCGTCAGCTTGAGCTCGCCAGCCAATGCCGCGATGCGTTCGTGCTGCAGCGTGCTCATGAACACACCCCCGGGAACAGCGCGTCGTACACACTGAGTGGATGCTGATAGCCAATGATCGTCTTGCGTGGCGCAGCAGATTGTTTCTGCACGGAGCGGATAGATCGAGCGCCATAGAGTGTCGACAAGCGGTTGCAGCGATTGCCGCTCGATGAGCGATCTCTCCGCCGGTACTTCACCTGTCGTCGCATGTACCCGCGCGTTGGCAACCTCGCGCAGCCAGCGCGTCACCGCCGCGTTCGCCGCCTGCTTGTCGGGCCGCAATCCGGCCTGGCGCATGGAAGCGACGAACGGGATCCAGAAGCTGCGCTTCAGATAGCCGATGAAGCGCTCCACCTTACCCTTCGTCTGCGCCCGATACGGCTGGCACAGCCGCGGCATGAAGCCGGCGTGTCGCGCATAGTCAAGGAAGCCGGCATGGAAGCGATGCACGCCGCGGCCGTACGCGTTCCGCTCCAGCACCACCGTGCGCATGTTGTCGTAGAGAACTTCCCTGGGCACGCCACCGAAGGCTAAAAGCGCGTTCTCATGCGCGCGGATCAGCGTCTCCACGCGCTCGTCGTCGCAGAACTCGACGTAGGCAGTGCGGCTCCAGCCCAACGTGGCGATGAATACCTTCAGCACATCGGCGCCACGCCCCACCTGCGCCCAATCTGCCTGCATCCGCTCACTGGGAAGCGTCTAGAAGCGCACGACCTGGCTATCGGCATGCGCATTTTGGTGCTCTGCCGAGTGCTTTCAGGCTTGAACCGCAAGAGAAGTTGATCCGCATCGGCCGACCTTTCGTTCGCAAGCGTGGTGGTGGCGAGGCTGCTTCAGGGCCCCGCACCGACGGCTGTGCCGCGAGGAAATCGATGGACTCAAGCGTGAGTGTCTGGCTCTGGCGGCCGACTCCGCGCGATCGGGGCCTTGCGACGCTCGCAAGCTGGATAATCTAATCGGTCAACGGTCGGCCGGCGCTTGTGGTCAGCGACAACGGCA
>NZ_PZPO01000002.1:12500-650955 GCF_013306565.1 Hyphomicrobium sulfonivorans
CGTAACTTCGGGATAAGCAGGCCACCCATTTGGGCAACCAGATGGGTGGGGCACAGACCAGGGGGTGGCGACTGTTTAGCAAAAACACAGGGCTATGCTAAGTCCAACGACGACGTATATGGCCTGACGCCTGCCCGGTGCTGGAAGGTTAAGAGGAGGAGTGCAAGCTCTGAATCGAAGCCCCAGTAAACGGCGGCCGTAACTATAACGGTCCTAAGGTAGCGAAATTCCTTGTCGGGTAAGTTCCGACCTGCACGAATGGCGTAACGACTTCCCCACTGTCTCCAGCACATCCTCAGTGAAATTGAATTCCCCGTGAAGATGCGGGGTTCCTGCGGTTAGACGGAAAGACCCCGTGCACCTTTACTGTAACTTTGCGCTGGCAATCGTGTTTGCATGTGTAGAATAGGTGGTAGGCTTTGAAGCAGAGGCGCTAGCTTTTGTGGAGCCGCAATGTGAAATACCACTCTTATGAACATGGTTGTCTAACTGCGGACCGTTATCCGGTTCCAGGACCGCGCATGGTGGGCAGTTTGACTGGGGCGGTCGCCTCCTAAATGGTAACGGAGGCGTGCGAAGGTGGGCTCAGGTTGGTCGGAAATCAACCGTCGAGTGCAATGGCATAAGCCCGCCTGACTGTAAGACTGACAAGTCGAGCAGAGTCGAAAGACGGCCATAGTGATCCGGTGGTTCTGTGTGGAAGGGCCATCGCTCAACGGATAAAAGGTACGCCGGGGATAACAGGCTGATGATTCCCAAGAGTCCATATCGACGGAATCGTTTGGCACCTCGATGTCGGCTCATCTCATCCTGGGGCTGGAGCAGGTCCCAAGGGTATGGCTGTTCGCCATTTAAAGAGGTACGTGAGCTGGGTTCAGAACGTCGCGAGACAGTTCGGTCCCTATCTGCCGTAGGTGTTGGAGAATTGAGAGGAGCTGTCCCTAGTACGAGAGGACCGGGATGGACGCACCTCTGGTGGACCTGTTGTCGCGCCAGCGGCACAGCAGGGTAGCTATGTGCGGACGGGATAACCGCTGAAGGCATCTAAGCGGGAAGCCCACCTCAAAACGAGTTCTCCCTTGAGAGTCGTGGAAGACCACCACGTTGATAGGCCGGGTGTGGAAGTGCAGCAATGCATGTAGCTTACCGGTACTAATAACTCGATCGGCTTGATTGCTCTCATTATGCAATGCTCATCGAATATGCTGTTGAAAGCGCGCAGGTAACTGCGCTGCGCAAGATTGCATGACGACGCTCGCGTCGTCTTCGATGGGCGTAGGAACACAGGCAAGACCAGAACAGAAGTCATCTCACTTTTCCGCCGACCTGGTGATTATGGCGGAGTGGCTGCACCCGATCCCATCCCGAACTCGGCCGTGAAACGCTCCAGCGCCAATGGTACTGCGTCTTAAGACGTGGGAGAGTAGGTCGTCGCCAGGTCTGCAGAAAAGTGAGACGCTTCAACAAAAGTCATCAGATCCCCTCTTACGTGTTTTATAAAAACGCCCCAGCCCACAAAGCTGGGGCGTTTTTGCGTTCAACCCGCCGTCTCCAATGCAGAGAAAATGCCCAACGGGAAAGACCGCCGGTGTGGGCCGCCCCAGATGCGTGTGGTTGAGGCGCGCGGTGAATGCCGTGGAGGGTGCTGGCGCGCTGGCGCCAACCGAACCGACAGGGCCACAACGGCCAGCGCAACGCCGCACACCAGATCCGATGCAGGCGGCCGCAAAACTCAGAAGGCATGGTTCGATGTCAGGATCACCGGGCCTTCTCGTGGTGCCGGGCGACGATCTGGAAGAACAGGTTGACCCGCTCGTACACACTGAGCGGATGCTGATAGCCGATGATCGTTTTGCAAGCGAAGGGTTGCGAACTTCGCCGTGCGTAGCGTATGGCCAGTGACCTTGCCCCCGGAAGGTACTCGCTCATAACTGGAGTCCGTTCTGGTTATGGTCCGACGCGGACCTGCTTGCAAACTCGTTCGGTGTAAGCCCGTCGAGGCTCGTGTGGGGCCGTTCTCCGTTGTAGTCCTCCCGCCAGCCGGCAAGCACCTCGCGGGCATGCCCCAAGCCGCGGAAGATGGTCTCGTTCAGCAACTCGTCGCGGAGGCGCCCATTGAAGCTCTCGACGAAACCGTTCTGCATCGGCTTGCCCGGAGCAATGTAGTGCCAGGCGATGCCGGTTTCCTGTTGCCAGCGCAGGATCGCCATCGACGTGAGCTCGGTGCCGTTGTCGCTGACGACCATTGCCGGCCTGCCGCGCCGAGCGATCACTTCATCCAGCTCGCGGGCAACTCGATGACCTGACAGCGAGGTGTCGGCCACCAGGGCTAGACATTCGCGCGTGAAGTCGTCGACGATGGTTTGCATGCGGAAGCGGCGCCCGTCCGCGAATGTGTCCGAGACGAAGTCCAGCGACCAGCGCTGGTTCCGGCCTTGAGGCACAGCTGCCGGTGCCCGCGTCCCGAGCGCACGCTTGCGGCCGCCCCGCTTGCGCACGACGAGCCTTTCCTCGCGGTAGATGCGGAAGAGCTTCTTGTGGTTCACGGTGAAGCCCTCGCGGCGCAATAGTAGGTGCAGACGCCGGTAGCCGAAGCGGCGGCGTTGAGCCGCCAAGGCTTTCAAGCGCGTGCGCAGCACACCGTCATCACTTCGTCGCCGAGTGCCGATAGACCTTCGGCGCGAGCCCTATCAGGGTGCACGCACGGCGTTGCGAGTAGTCTTTCTCTTTGATCGCCCAGCTCACGGCGGCTCTCCTCGCGGTGGGCGTCAGAAGTTTTTTGTCATCAGCTCTTTAAGGGTAGCGTTGTCGAGCATCTGCTCGGCCAACAGCTTCTTCAGCTTGCGATTCTCGTCCTCAAGCGTCTTCAGGCGCTTCGCCTCCGACACCTCGAGCCCGCCGTACTTCGACTTCCAGGCGTAGAACGTCGCCGACGATATCCCGTGCCGGCGGCACACCTCGGCAGTGGTCATGCCCGCTTCCTGCTCGCGCAGGATGGCGATGATCTGCTCTTGCGAAAACCTGCCCTTACGCATCATCCGTCTCCTTCTCGGATCGACGGACTCTAGCTCAGATCGGGTACCCCTGCGGGGGCAAGGTCACCAGTCGCCCTTGGCCAGTGGTGGCGGCACGACGTTGCGGCATATCCGCTTTTTACATCCCGCTCCGGGAAGATGAAACGCACTGCCGTTGATGACAGCCGTGACGGCCGTCATAGTCCGCGCTGCAAACAGCAACGTGAGGACTTACACGGAAATGAGCAGCGAACGCATCGTCTTGAGAGTGGGTGAAAGTCTTGTGGCCGGTGGCCCGCCAGGCACGGCCGCTGAGCCGGAAGTTGCAATCGGCGAACTCGATGGACCACTTGGAACGGCCTTCGCGAACCTGCTGGGCAATCAGGTTGTCGGGCATTCGCGCGTTCTTGCGCTGCTCAATACCGACGTGATGATCCGGCCCGCTACAATCTGCGTAAGCAAAGTGACGGTGACCGACGAGCGTTATACCAACATTCTGATGGGCACCGTGCAGTACGCAACTGCGATGGGCGTGCTCGACAGTGTTCGTGCCGGCGACATTCCGAAGGACAAGGCCAACGACCTTGGCATCATCGTGTCGCTGTGGCTGAATCCCGGCATCGTCGACGTAAAGGATCTGGATCACAAGATCCTATTTGATATTCATCGCAAAGCAACTGCGCAGGCGATCCACAAGGCGATGAACAATCAGCCGTCGATCGATTGGCTGCTCGAGAACCAGGACAAGATCGTTCACAAGTATTTCGAGCGCGGCCTGAAGGGCGAGATCTGATTTTGCCGTTCGGGCCAGAATGACGGGCAACGTGTTTGGGCTACAGTTCTGTGCTCGATGAGCGGTGAACATCTCAAGGTGAATTGGCAGCGCGGAACTCGGTTGAAGCCGGGGTTCGCGCTGCTCGCGTTATGGCCAGCCAATATTTTATTTCATCGCACGTTGGCGCTGCAGTGAGCGCTGCTGAAGCGGTTTGGCGTTGCCTAGTTTCCCCAACAAGACATGCGCTGCTGGTATCCCCAGGAGTTAGCTGTAGATAACGCTGTACGCGCAATAGTGGTGCGTTGGAAAAATACCCGCGACACGCTACTCGAAAATTGGTTCCTACCCTGAGGGTTTATCAATTCGAGAGCGAGGGTCACGTGCAGCACTCCATGGGAATGTCAGCACCTACACTCGGGCAGAAAGCGATCATAGAATTTTCGCGCCGACTTGGCTTCGGAAACGGCGCAATCAGGAAATACGGCGGGCGTCTTGTGCGGCGCCTCGGCGGGGAAAAAGTCGTCTACCGCTACCACGGCCTCAATCTGATACTCGATCCGTTGACCGGATCATCGCGCATCATGCTGATGACGCCATATTGGTACGACGCCAAAGAGCGCGACTTCATTCGGCAGCGACTGTCGAACGGCGGCGTGTTTGTGGATATCGGCGCGAACTCGGGCTTCTACTCATTCTTCGTCGCAGCGCACTGCCGGGCGGCGCGCATTTTTGCGTTCGAACCGATGCCGCATCACGCCGCTTTGCTGCGGGAGAACGTGGCGCTGAACGATTTGGAGGACCGTGTCACCGTGATGGAGATGGGGCTTTGCGAACGCGAGGGCGTGACGGATATCGACGGACACGCGGTTGCCTGCAACACGCTTCTCAATGCGGTGCAGCAGCAGAAACTGACGAGCATTGAATGTCTCAAGATTGATATCGAAGGTATGGAAGACAGCGTGCTGTTGCCGTTCTTCCGCGACGCACCGCGTTCGCTCTGGCCGAAGGCTATAGTTGGCGAGCACATTTTCACCGATCAATGGCGCGATCTGTGTCTGTCGCTTGGCTATAGCCAGCACCTGCGTACGCAATACAACATTGCGTTGACGCTGGATTGAGCTTGCGACCGCATGCACAAGGCGTTGCTCGCGCCGGATGCCAGTGGCGCAAGTCCGCCTTCGTAACGTGAGTGGGACTTATCGCGGGCTGCGAGCGATTTTCAAAAGGCGACGCGTGCGGGCGCGCGCGATCTCGTGGGTGATGCGCAGGCCGGTGATACCGCCGGTGACATTGCTGCGCAGAATGTAATAGCGGAAGAACAGTACGGGATATTCAAACGGCAGCCGCGCGTAGGCATACCAGCGCGGCTTCTTCAGCTCTTTCGCTTGCAGATCGGTGTAGCGCTCCAGCTTGTCGCGAACATGCTTCAGGCTGCGCCACGAATAATGCAGCGCAATGCCTTTCAGCTGGCCGACCGGATGCGAGCCGGCATCGACGGTGTCGTGCACGAGGCTATTGCGGAAGCGCACTTTGCTGCGGTCGTAAAGCCGGATGTAGTTGTGATAATCAGCCCACAGACGCGGGCGTTCCTTGCCCGGGTAGACTGTTACCTGACGGAATCTGTATGCGGGCAGACGATCGGACTCCGGCGTGCGCATCAACGCGGTGATTTCAGCCGCGAGCTCCGGCGTTACGATCTCATCGGCATCCAGATTGAGGATCCAGTCGTGCTGGGCGCAATCCTCCGCGAAACGTTTCTGCGGACCGTATCCCACCCAATCGTTATGGAAGATGCGCGCGCCCATTGCTTCAGCCTTGGCGAGCGTGTCGTCAGTCGATCCGGAATCGACGATGACAACTTCATCGACAATGCCGCGAACGGCTTCGATGCAGCGTTCGATGCGATCGGCTTCGTTGTGGGTGATGATGCAGCAGCTCAAGCCCGTGGCCATACCGTCAGCCCGACTATTGGTCATTGCGTTTGAACGGCAGGCGCTTGGCAATCGAGCGCTGCAAGCGGGCAAGAAATGTCTTGGCACGCTTGGGCTGGAATGGATCGTGCGCGTGGCGGTCGTCGCCGATGTGATCGGCGATGCCGGGCACGACCATCGCGATGCGCATGCCGCGCTGCTTCAGGAACAGGCTGAGGTTTTCTTCTGTCACGAACTTGGCGAACGGGCCGACTTCGCGCCACAGCGACATCCGCGCGACCGATGGATTGAACGAATAGGAAAACCACTTCGGATGCGCGTCGGTATCCCAGACCAAGTAGTCGATGCCTTCGAAGGATTCCTGCCGCGCGCCCTTGGAAAAGCGTGGGTCATAAATGCGGTGAGCAATGCAGACGACGGCGATGTCCGGCCGCGCTTCCAGAAAACGCGTGACGGCGTCGAGGTCGATGCTGCGGGTGAAGCCCCAGTCGTCTTCGAGGTGCACGACGTAGGGCGTCGATAGCGTTGCGTAATGGGCATCGATGGAGCGCATCTGGCCGAGCTTCGGCAGATTTACGCGGACATCGGCCACCGGATAAGCCTGCGCAAATTGCGCGGCGGCAGCGCTGTCTTCGGAATCTTCCGCAACGAGAATGCGATCAACTTCGAAGTGGCGCTGGAACGAGGTGATTGTTTCGCCGAGCAGATCGAACCGACCGCAACTGGTGAGGAAGGTCGAGAATTTTGCCGGATCGATCTTGTATTTCATGGGGCCTGTCGCTGTCTGCACCCGCAGCGGCCAAGTCTGCGGCCGCTGTTATCGCCTCCAGCGTTAGTGGCTGAGCTGGCCGATGGCAAGCGCGGCGAGGCTGATGGCACCGATCCACAATGCCAGGCGTGACCAACGGTTGCGGCGCGCTTCCTCGGCCGCGAGTGCGCTGACGGTATCAGTGGCAAGCCGCAGGCCATCGCGCGTCATGTCGGCCAGTGCCAGCGCGGTCTGCTGGCCCTGCGTGAGCAGATCTGGCAGGTCGGCCAATATGTTGCCGATGACGGATGCACCCTCGCCAGCTTCGCGCAGCCGGCCCATGGCGCCGAGGTTGCTTTCGATCCACTCCTTGGCCACCGGCTCGGCCGCGACCCACATGTTGAGCTCCGGATCGAGGCCGCGCGCGACGCCCTCCACAACCACCATGGTTTTCTGCAGCAGGATCAGCTCCGGCCGCGTCTGCATGTCGAACACTTCAGTGTAGGCGAACAGCTGCCCGAGCAGGTCCGCCATCGATATGTCGCTGGCGGTGCGGCCATGGATTGGCTCGCCGATTGCGCGCAGCGCCTGGGCGAAGACTTCGACCGGATAGTGCGAGGGCACGTAACCGGCCCAGAAATGTACGGCAGCGGCGCGTCTGTAGTCGCGGGTGATGAGGCCGTAGAGGATCTCGGCGAGGAAGCGGCGTTCTTTGGTGCCGAGCCGGCCCATGATGCCGAAATCGACGGCAACCAGGCGACCGCGATCATCGACGAACAGATTGCCCTGATGCATGTCGGCGTGGAAGAAGCCGTCGCGCATCGCGTGCTTCAGGAACGAGCGCATTACCGTGAGGCCGAGCGCCTTGCGGTCGATGTCGGACGCGGCGATGGCTTTGTGATCGGATAGCTTGATGCCGTCGATCCATTCGACGGTGAGCACGCGGCGCGTGGTGCGCTGCCAGTCAACCTGCGGCACGCGGAAGTCGTGATCGTTGGCGGTGTTTTCCGCCATCTCCGAAATGGCCGCCGCCTCAAGCCGCAAATCCATCTCAAGCTCTGTCGAGCTCTTGAGCATATCGACCACGGCAACCGGCTTCAGCCGTCGCGACGGTGCGTGCCAGCGCTCGATCTGGCTGGCGGCGAAATAGAAGGTTTCAAGGTCGCGCTTGAAGCGGCGCTCGATGCCGGGCCGCAGAATTTTGACGGCCACTTCACGGGGCTGGCCGTTGGCGTCGATGACGGCGGCTTTGTGCACCTGCGCGATGGAGGCGGCGGCGACCGGGGGCCCGAATTCGGCGAAATGTTCTTCAACCCGACCGCCGAGGGATTCCTCGATGGCGCGGCGCGCTTCGGCCATGGAAAACGGCGGCAGGTTGTCCTGCAGGCCGGCAAGCTCGCCGGCGAGTTCGGGGCCGATGACATCGGCGCGGGTGGCCAGGAACTGGCCAAGCTTGATGTAGCTGGGGCCGAGGCTGGTCAGGGCGCTTGCAAGGCGCTTCTCGCGCGGCAGGCGGGGGGCAGCCAGCCATCCGATCGGAGCGGTGAGCGCGCTGGCAAGGCGCAGCGGCAGCGGCACAGGCACGCCAGCGGGCACAAAGCGCACCCCGTGCTGGGCCAGCACCAGACCGGCGCGGGCCAGTCGCAAACTGTTCTTGATCGATCCGGCCATCGGCGCGGCTCAGTCCTTCTGCATGGCTTTGGGCCGTTTACGGCACGGAGTTGGGCGCAGATTGCCCCTATCGCGTGCCCGGTCAAGTGGCGCCGGCCGGTGAGCGGTGTCCGCGGCCAGTAACCACGCCGCACCTTACAGGAGAGGGAGTTTCGATCCGGCAACCGCAGCGATGGGGCAATGCAACTTAAGGAGCAGGCAAAGGGGGTGGCCTAAAGCCGGTGCAGTGCTATTTTTTGAAACGATTTACACTGCGCGCGTCGCATTGCGGATTGTTGGGGGGAGCCTCGCGATAATTCGCCACCTGCGGCCTCAACGCGGCCATCCAGGAGCCTACCCGTGCCGACCAACATTCTCATCGTCGATGACCACCCGCTGTTCGTCGAAGCGCTGGAACTGGTGATCCAGAACGCATTTTCAGACGCGGCGATTTCGAAGGCCGTTTCTATCGAAACAGCCCGCGCGGTGCTGGATGAGGAAAGCGGTTTCGATCTGGTGCTGCTGGATCTGTCGATGCCGGATACGCGCGGGCTTGAAGGGGTGATTGAACTGCGCACCCGCTATCCCAAGGTTCCAATCGTTGTGGTGTCGGCGCTGGAAGATGCGCGCATCATTCACGAGGTGCTTCAGTGCGGCGTGGCGGGCTTCATTTCCAAGTCGACCCGCGGCGGTGATCTGGCGCGAGCGCTGCAGGATGTGATGGACGGTTCGGTTGTCGTGCCGAAGGGCTATCAGCCGCCCGCCGCTGCCGGATCGGACGCCAGCGAACTGGCCACGCGCATCGCAACGCTGACGCCGCAACAGGTGCGCGTGCTGCACATGCTGCGGCAGGGGCTGCTCAACAAGCAGATCGCCTATGACCTGGGCGTCGGCGAAACGACGGTGAAGGCGCATGTCTCGGAAATATTGCGCAAGCTGAAAGTGTCGTCGCGCACGCAGGCGGTGATCGAAGCATCGAAGATCGATTTCGATTCCATTCTTGGCAGTGCGCGCGACGAGTGAGCTGCTGTCAGCTCAGCTGATGTTGAAGTGGGATGCGCCTGACAGCAGGTGCACCATCAGCGCGCGCAGCTTGGCGGGTTTGGCCGGCTTCAGCATCAGCTCGCAATTGAAGCTGCGCGCCGCGTTGGCGATGCCCTCGGTGTGATCAGCAGTGATGACAATGGCCGGGATCTCGCGCCCCGATGCAGCCCGCAGTGCGCGCACGGCATCAAGACCGGTGCGCTGATCGTCGAGATGGTAGTCGGCGAGGATGATGTCGTGGCGGTGCGGCGCCGATGCTTTTTGCAGTTCGACAAGGCTGCGCGCCGAAATCACCTCACAGCCCCACCGCTCGACCAACGCATGCATGGCTTCCAGCACGCCGGGATCGTTGTCGATGACCGCAACCTTGGCGCCAGCCAGTTCAGCACCACCGATAGCAACGGCCGCGTTGGAAGTGTTGAGAGCAGCGGACGACGAATGCGCGGCCAGCATCGGCCGGTTCACGTATGGCGCGGAAACGGAAAAGCGCGTGCCATGGCCAACGCGTGAGCACAGCTCAAGCTGATGGCCAAGCGCTTCGGCCATGCGCTGCACGATCGACAGCCCAAGGCCAAAGCCGCCAATCGACGGCCGATCGGTGGCGGAGCCGCGCTGAAATTCTTCAAAGATGGTTTTGCGATCGGCTTCGCCGATACCGGGTCCGGTGTCCCACACCTCAATGCGCACCTGTCCACCGCGGCGGCGGGCCAGCAGGCGCACGCGTCCCTTGGCGGTGTACTGAACGGCATTGGCGGTGAGATTTTGCACGATGCGCCGAAGCATGAGCGGATCGGACACAACGTTGAGATCGCAGGGGCGATAGGAAAGCGACAGCCCCTTGGCCTTTGCTTGCGGATCGAGATCGACGCAAAGCGCTGCGAACACGTCATCCAGCGCGACCGGCCGCAGCGCCGGCGTGATGACGCCCGCTTCCAGCTTGGAAATATCCAGGATCGATTTCAGCAACTGCTCGATGGTTGTCAGCGCGTGCTCGATGCGCTCGGCGATGACACGCTGTGCGGGCGAACTTTCCGCTTCCGCAAGTGCGCTGGCCGAAAGGCGCGCAGCGTGCAGTGGCTGCAGCAGGTCGTGGCCGACTGCGGTGAAAAAGCGGGTCTTGAAACGGTTCGCCTGTTCGGATGCGTCGCGCGCCGCGCTCAGTTCATCGTTCGTGCGCTCCAGCCGCGCGAGCGTGCTGGTCAATTCTTCAGTGCGCAGCCGAACCTGACTTTCCAGCGCGATAGCGGTCTGGAAAAGCGAATAGGCGCTGCCCTGCTGATCCATCGAACGCTCAACGCGCTCGATGAGCGCGGCGTTGATTTTCTGCAGTTTGACAATGCGGCGTTCGAGGTCATGAGGATTCGATCCATGCGGATCGTTCTCAAAAAGAGAAGCCATCTATCAGGCCTCCGAGGGGACCACGCGCTGCCCGAACGCAATGCCGGTCAACGTTTGATTGAGATGCATGGCGTTGAACTGCTCACCATAGGTATGGAAACCGGTAACACCATACTTCCTGTACAATGCATCCATCTGATGTCGGATCTGCCGGGATTCAGCGTCAAGTCGGCGCAGGATGCAGTCGAAACCGACAACCAGATCGACACCACCGAGCGCCTGATCGAGCTCACTCAACGCCGCTTCGGTAGCACTGAGAATGTCGCGCGGCCGGGCGACCGTGAATACTAGACCTTCGTCGATAGCGCAGAAGAACGACAGGCTGCCGTCCGGATTCATGTTGCGTATCGAGCGGCAGTAATAGTCGCCGCCAACCTTTACGACGAGCGGGTGCGAGGCAAAACTGAACGGGCCGAGGTCGTCAGTGCGGATGCCGATCGCAGCGGCATATTCACGCGCGGCGGGTTCGGCATTCAACTCATGTACAATGCGGTTCTCGCTGTCGGCGCCGGTGACGACCAGCTTCGTGCCGGTAGGCTCGAAGTTCTGCGTCTTGAATACGCGGAAGGGATAGTCGGTCTCGACAAGCATCAGCACCGCGGAGCGTTGTTCAACGCGGCCATTGTGGATCAGCGCGGTGCGATGGAAGCAGATGCCGTCGCCCGCAGAGCCGCCGATCAGCTCGACATCATCCAGCGCCCAGTTGATGGCAGCGACGATGTTTTCCTCGGCGTTGGAAAGTCCGTCGACCAGCAGCAGCGCGAACGTGGTGTCGCGCGACAGGCGTTCTGTGCCGGGCGAGAAGCGCGATTTGATCTCGCGCACCGCCTGGGTTGCACGCTCGACACCGAAGTGTGCGATGTCGGTGAGGAGCTCGCTATGGATGCGAAAGCCCTTATGCGGAAATGCGATCAGTATCAGCGCGCCCTGCATCATGCCGCTGGGGCCGATTTCGCCTGCGGTTGAACAGCCGCAAACCGAGACGCCGGGAAAAGCTGCGGTGAGTGACTGCGACAGCGCCTCGGCATCATGGTCGATGCCGAAGAATGCGATGATGTGCTGATAGTCGCCGGGCCCGAGCGCTTCGCGCGCTTCAAGCACGGCATCACGCGTTGACGGCAAGGCGCTTGCCGCAACCCGCACCCCGCAGGTGCTTTGCGTGACGTTTGTCAAAGCCGGGTCGATCATTTTCCTCCGCCGCGCCTTCTTTGTTGGGCGCTGCTTGCGACAGAAAGTGCCACAGTGCGGAGGGCGCGGCAAATTCTTCGGCTGGCGTGGCGGTGGTAAGTGGCTCAGCCGGACAGAAGCGGATCATTCGGCAGCAGGGGGCGCGAGAAGCGAATACCGGCTGAACTGCCGCTGCACCAGGCTACGGAGCCAGTGAAACGCCGGCCGCTGGGCAGCTCGATTTGTACTATAGTCGTAGGGATGAGCTGCGGTACGCGCTCGAGGCCGAAGCCGCCGGGCGAGACGTCGCGCACGAACGCCTGACTTTGCTGGCGGTTGTACGTCAGCGTGCAGGGCTGGCACACGGTTCGACGAGCCGACTGACGGCGCTGGGGCAGTTCGGGCAGTGCGATAGCGCCACGGGCATCGAGGCACGGCGAGCCGCCCATGATCGCATCCTGCAGCAGATTGTTCAGCAGCTTCGAGTTGCTGGTGTACTGCGCAGGCAGACGGTGAATGTCGGATTGCAGCTGCCGGACGGCCAGCAGAGCATCCTGGCACGAACGCCGCCAACTGGTGGAGAGTGTCAGCAGATTAAGCGTGACGGCCCGTTCCGCGCCAATGGTGTTGGCCTCGGAGAAATAGTGCTCAAGCGCCAGACGTGCTGGTGTGAGATCGTCAAAGAGCTGAATGACGAGACGGACGGTGTCGGCGTTGAGGTCTGTCTCCAGCATGCCGTTTCGCAACACCGAAACGATTGCCGGCTCGCCCGGAATATAGGGCCGCAGCTCAGCCTCACCGAGACCGCCGTGGGTGCGCTTCATAGCGTTGATGGCACTGGCGATAGTTGCCGTCAGCAGCGCGGAGGAATGCACCTCGCACACCAGCGCCTCAAGCATGGGCATGCTTGCATCCGGGTAATCGTGAATGCGCTCCCGACTGTGCAGACCTTCAGGCGCCGAGGCGAAGGCCGGCCGGGGAAGTTTGCTGAATATCGGCACAGCATAAACCCAAGGCTGCTTTTTGGTTGGTTGGAGGGTAAGCGGCCAAGGGCTAACGTCGCGTTAGCCGAGAACTGTCGAGTGGAAGGGCTGCGGTAACCAAATCAGTTGGCTGGTTTTTAATGGGGTCGACTGTTGCCGCGGCCGCGCAAATGACAGCGGCAAGCTGCGCGCCGCTGGAAAACGGCGCACGGCTTCGGCCTCAGGCCTTGGCAAGTGCGATTAACGGGTCAGCACGATGAAATCGGTGTACTCGCCCATTTCGTAGCTGCGCGGGTGATCGGACACGATCAGCGATCCGCCGGTCCAGAGCAGTTCACCGATCAGCTCCCTGGCGCCTTCGGGCATTTCGATGCGATCGAGCGCGCCGGTTGCGGTCTCGGGCGTCAATGATGCCGATGGCGCGCTTGCTTCCGCCATGGCACCCTTGCTGCCGCGACGGGCGGGAGTCGCCTTGGCGTTTTCCGGCGGCATGGAGATGGCGGTCCAGTGAACCTTCGAGCCATCCGTTTCGACATCGACAGCGGTATAGATGTGGGTGCCGAGAGGACGCTCCGGATCGCGGATCGTGACCGGCGCTTCCCAGACAGCCTTCCAATCCTGACGAACGAAAATCTTGCCTTCCTTCTTTGAAACAAACACCGAGACCTGCTTCCGGCGCCGCTCGGCCTCTGCAACCCGCTCCGCCGCAGCTTTTGCCGCTTCGTCGGCGCGTTTGTAAACTTCGACAGCCTCGAAGGCGGCCTGAGATTTCTGCGCGTCGAAGGTGCGCGTCTGATCCAGCGCCTCGCGAGCCTTGTCCACATCGGCCACAAGCTCAGGGTCCGGCACTGTTGCTGCGCCTGTGGAAGCGGTGGTTTCTGGCGCGTTGGCCCTGTCCTCCTGCGAAGCGGCAGCGAGCTTTTCTTCTGCCCGCTTCAGCGCTGCCTCGGCGTCTGACACAGCCTCCGTAGCTGCCCGCGCTTCTGCGCCGGTTTTCTGTGCGATCTCCAGCGCTGCCTTGCTGGTTGCGTCGGCCGCCAATCTTTCAGTCTCGGCCTGCTTCTTCAGCGCGACGGCATAGGCAATCGGGTTGAGCAACGCAGGCTGCTGACTGGCTTCGCCGCCGGGCGTCAAATCTGGCTCGCCGGCAGCGGCCGTTGCTTTAGCTGCGTCAGAGGCATCGGAGCTGGCAAGCTCAACGGCAGCCTTTTCCGGTGCTGCGGCCTGTTGGGCAGCGGTGGGAGCGAGCTGCATCTTTGGTGTCGGCAGTATCGTGTGCGTGATCGTCTCGGGCTTGACGTCGCCCGGGCTCACGATGATGCGCGCGCCCATGTCGGTGAGCGAATACAACTTTGGCGCAAACGCGTTCGGCAACCGGATGCAGCCGTGCGAAGCGGGATAACCTGGGATGACGCCAGCGTGCAGGGCAATGCCCGACCATGTGATGCGCTGCATCCAGGGCATCGGCGCGCCGGAATAAAGGTTGGAGCGGTGGAAGCGCTTTTTGCCGATGACGCTGAACACGCCCGTTGGCGTACGCTTGCCGGCCTTGCCGCTTGAAATGCGCGACTGGGCGATGCGGCCGGTGGCGTCATACACGGTGATGTGCTGATCGGGCAGCGAGACGACGGCGTAAACGGTGCCCTTGGTTTCGTTGGCCGGCTTGCTGGCTTCTGCCGGAGCCGCCTGCGAAGCCGCAGGGGCGCGCTTCTTGCGGGCGGCGGGCTTCTTTGCGGGCTGGTTATAGCTGAAAAGACTGCCGAACCCTTGCTGGGCGGCTGCCGGCTGCGGGGCGCCTGTCACCAAGGAGACTGCAGCTATCGACAACCCTGCTAGAACGAGCTTTGGCAGCCGGGGTGACTTCGATGGCGCTGAGCTGAGGAGTGATCTGGCGGCAGGGGTGCGAAAATGGCTGGCGAGCACGGTAGCGAAGCTCCGAATCTTTTTAGATTGCAACGGTGAAAGTATAACTCGCGAAGATCCTTCGTGCGCGGATCTTTTTAGTTGGCGTTGGCTAATGTGAAGCATCTGTTGCAGCTCGGTTGCCCATTTATTGGGCTTTTATGTCGGCCAAGCCTAAATGGTTAATTGGGCCAACTTGGAGACTGCATTTAGCGCACCATATAGGGCGGGATATCGACGCGAATGGACGATATGCAATCTGGCTGAAGAAGCGGCCGGATAAGCCATGGCCTTGCAGGCGAGCCATGGCCTGAGTTCATGCCTTGGTGATCTGTCCAGGATCGCTGCAGAACCACAAAAAACGAAAGCAGTCTTTTGATGAAGCCGCTTAAGTCCGCTCCCCCAGCTTCAGCCACAGCCACCGACAACCCTGATAAGCTTGGCGCAACTGCAAGCGGCGGAATTTCTGTCGGCGAATTTATCGCTCTGATCGCGGTGATGATGTCGCTGACGGCGATGGCGGTGGATGTGATGCTGCCGGCCTTGCCGCAGATCGGCGACGCGCTGGGGGTTACGGATCCAAACACGCGGCAGGATATCGTCATCATCTACATGCTGGGGTTTGCTGTTGGCCAGCTTGTGTATGGCCGCCTGTCTGACCGCTATGGCCGCAAGCCTGTGCTGATGGTGGGCATGGGCATTTTCGTAGTGGGGTCGTTAGCCGCCTCGTTCGCGTCCGGTTTCACGCTGCTGCTGCTGGCGCGTCTGGTTCAGGGGGTGGGTGCTGCCGCGCCGCGTGTGCTTGCAATCGCTATCGTGCGTGATCGGTTTTCCGGTCGTGAGATGGCGCGCGTCATGTCGTTCGCGATGGCTTTGTTCATCATAATTCCGGTGCTCGCGCCGGGGATGGGTCAAGGTGTTCTGACCATCGGTTCGTGGCGTAATATTTTCGACCTGCTGTTAGCTTCGGGTGCTGCTGTTGCGTTGTGGGCCGCGCTGAGGTTGCCAGAAACGGCGCCGCTGACGGAAGAACCTGTGCCGTTCGGCCGTTCGATCCGGATGGTGTTGGAAGATTGGCAAACCTTCGGATACGCGCTCGCCAGCGGGCTCATTTTCGGCTGCGTTCTGGCGTACGTTGCTTCGGCGCAGCAGGTGTTCGTTGACATCTACCAACTCGGCGCAGCATTTCCGCTGGCGTTCGGCGCTATCGCATTGGCAATCGGCACGGCATCGCTTGTAAACGCCAGATGGGTCGAGCGCCTTGGTATGCGCCGTGTTTCGCACGCGGCGCTCATCGGCTTCACGTTGCTGGCGCTTGTGCTGCTTGCCTTGGCGAAGCTTGGCGTCGCCGACATCGTGGTGTTCGCGGTGATGATGGCGGCGCTGTTCTTTTTGTTCGGGCTGGTGGCGCCAAACTTCAATGCATTGGCAATGGAACCGCAGGGCGACAACGCCGGTATGGCATCGTCCATCGTTGGCTTTCTGTCGACTGCGGCAGGAGCGGCAGCGGGCGCGGTGATCGGCCATGCCTTCGACGGATCGATAGTTCCGCTGGCAACAGGCTTCGTCGCGCTGGGCGCCATGGCGCTTATTCTTGTTGTCTGGGTGGAAGGCGTGCGCGGCCTGTTCCGGCACGGCGGCTGAGCGCTGTTCGCTTTGAGCAATAAAAAAGGGGAACCCTGTGAAGGCTCCCCGATTTGCTTGCTGGTTCGTTGAGCGATCGATCAGCGTCCCCAGTCGAACTTGTAGACGATCTCGCTGGTAGCGGTGCCGACAACCGGATCGAACTGCAATTCGAACACCGGGCTGATGCCCGTTTCCAGACGCGCCTTCTTGCCGTAATCGGCAAAGCGCGCTTCGGTGCGCCAGAACCAGCCGTCGCGCATCGCAACTTCCAATCCGCCACCGATGAACCAGCCGCCGGCGCTGTAGCCGTGCAATTGTGCGCCCGGCAGTTGATCGCCCGTGTAGCTGTTATGCAGCGGCGCGCCGTCGAAGTGAGTGTGCGTGTAACCAACGCTCAAGTAATTCAGGACGTCCGGCGTCATCAGCCAGCCAAGGCGCGCGCCGACGGCCCATGTTGAATCGTTGCTGGTTTTCGCGGTGGTGAATACCGCGTCGTTGGTTCGGCCCTGAATGTCGGAGAAGGCGTAGTTGACCAGCACGCCACCGACGATGCGGTTTGAGAGCTGATAATCGTATCCCAGGCCGACCTGCCCCAGCCAGCCTTTGCCGGAATGATCCGTCTTGGCGCACGATACGCAGCGACCGCCGTCGTGTGTCGTGGTCGATGCGCTCCACATGCCGTATCCGACGCCGGCGTTGGCGTAAAAGCCCGTCCATCGGGTGACTTCCACAAGTGCGGGCGCGCTGTCAGATGGCTGATAACCGTCGGCACTGGCAACCTGGGAGGCAGCCATTGAGCTAGCCGCGATAACAACTAAAGCAAATTGCCGACGCATCTGTGTCTCCAAAATTCATCCGCCATTGGACGATGCCCAAACGCTGGCGATTCTCGATTGGAGTCGATGGGAGGGAGCAACCATAGTTGGGGGCTAAGTTTGCTCGGCAAGCGCCTTGGAAAAATTTGGTTTGAAAAGCAGAGCCTTCGTCCGAAGCGTAAAGGTGTGGATGCGGGCGACAAGCGGGCAAGATGCGGACCCGCCGCAGAACGCGCTGCCACCGAAACTCCGCGCGCTTGATCCACGCGAATCGATCTCGCCTAGAAAGCGGAGAGATGGCATTAAATTGCGGACGGCATTTGTACCGGATCGCGATCCTGACCACGCTCGCGCTTCGCTGGCATTGCACGGTATCGCTGCTGACTGCCGCGTTCGTCTGGCGGGTGGGCAACATTCGCAATGTCGCGTAATTTCGAGCTCTGGCGTTTCAACGGTTAACTGACGAGGCAAGCGCGTGGCGAGGGATCACGACGGCGGCGATTGTGTTGATCCGGTCATCGTCTGGTTTCGCGACGATCTTCGCCTCGCTGACAATCCTGCGCTTCACGCTGCGGCACAATCGGGGCGGCCTCTCATATGCCTGTTCGTTTATCAGACAGACGATGCCATCAGGCCGCTTGGCGGGGCCGCCCGCTGGTGGCTGCACGGTTCGTTGCTGGAACTTGACCGCGCCCTGCGCGCCATGGGCGGCGAGCTTCTTCTGTTTTCCGGATCCGCGGCCGAATTGATTCCTCATCTCGCCGGAGTCTTCCAGGCGCATTCCGTCTTCTGGAACCGAAGATACGGCGCAGCGGAGCGCAAAGTCGACGAAGGCATCAAGTCGAAGCTGAAGGCTTCAGGCATCGAGGCAAAAAGCTTCAACGGCCATCTGCTTTACGAGCCCTGGACAGTGGCCACTAAGAGCAACGCTCCTTTTCGCGTGTTCTCGGCATTCTGGCGCGCCGCGCTGGCTACCGGCGAGCCTGGCTCACCCTTGCCGACGCCGTCCCGACCGGACTTTTCCAGCGGCTTAAATGCAAGCGGTGTTGGAACAACCAAACTCACCGACCTCCGTCTCGAGCCGAGGGCGCCAGACTGGGCAAAGGGGCTGCGCGCTAACTGGCAGCATGGCGAAGCGGGCGCACAAAAACGCCTGGATGAATTTCTCGACGAAGGGTTCTCAAGCTACGCTGTTGCAAGGGATCGACCTGACCGGTCCGCCACATCCCGGCTTTCTCCCTATCTGCGCTTCGGCAACATCTCCGTTCGCCAGGTTTGGCACGCGGTTGCCGACCACGCGATACAATCGGGATCGGCCGGGCGCGCATTCGAGAAGTTTCAGTCCGAACTCGGCTGGCGCGAATTTTCCTACCATCTTCTCTATCACAACCCGGATATGGCTGAGCGCAATCTCCAGCCCAAGTTCGATAACATGCCGTGGCGCGACGACCGCGACGCGCTCAAGGCTTGGCAACGGGGCATGACCGGCTATCCGCTAGTGGATGCGGGAATGCGCGAACTATGGGCGACGGGCTGGATGCACAACCGTGTGCGCATGGTCGTGGCCTCGTTTCTGATCAAAGACCTTTTGATCGACTGGCGTAACGGCGAGGCCTGGTTCTGGGATACGCTCGTCGATGCCGATGCCGCAAACAATGCTGCAAGCTGGCAATGGGTCGCCGGATCGGGGGCCGACGCGGCACCTTTCTTCCGGATCTTCAACCCTGTGCTGCAAGGCGAAAAATTCGATCCGGACGGCGCCTACGTTCGCCGTTGGGTGCCGGAGCTGGCAAAGCTGCCGAATAGTATCATCCATCGCCCCTGGGAGGCGGCAAAGAAGGACTTGCTTGGAATGGATAGCCCCGGCGTCAACTACCCGGCGCGCATCGTCGATCACCGGTTGGCGCGCGAGCGGGCCCTTGCGGCATTTAGAAGTCTCGCGTGACGACTGCTAACTAGTCGCGTGGCGACGAGTTGAAGGACGGCGGTGCTTGCTTCAGATATCAAAACTCAAGAAGCATGTCCCAGCGATCCAAACCTGGCCCGTAACCGTCTTTCACCACTGCTTCGGCGCGAAACCCGAAACGAGCGTAAAAGTCCCTCGTGTGTTGACTTGTGTCCAGCTTCACCCGTTTTACGCCGCCTTCCGCTCTGACAGCGTTCAACCGTGCTTCCGTCAACAACCGGCCGATGCCGTTTCCTTGAAGGTTGTGATCGACCATGCCCCAACAAAGGGCTGCCGTTTCTCCCCCGGTCTCGACCATGTGTCCTCCGCAGGCGACCACGATGTGATCGCGCTCGACGACCAAGTATGTTTTTCCCGGGAGCCGCTCAAGGAAAGCTGCAAAATCTTGGCGCTCCGAAGCTGCGAAGAAGCGTGGGACATTGCCATCGAACAAGCGCAAGCAAGCAGCCATGTCAGAGCCGGCGTAAGGTCGAATAATGTTCATGTGAAGCATCTAGTGCGGCCTTCGTTTTAGGAGTGGCCTATTTCGGTCCACGATCTGTTGGCTAGGCGTATTCGCCGAGCTGGAAGCCACTTTGGCCGAGGATTCGCAAGCGTTTGAGTGGCAGGCCGAGCCGTGATTACAGACGGCTCTGGGAAGAAGCCGGGGTTAAAAAGCTGCCCACCTTCCTCATCACACGGCGTTCGGGAAGTGCTCGACATGAGTCGCCGCCGTGCGCCCAAAATAGACCACACGGCGCCCGGAAAAGGAGACGATGTAGCCGGCGCAACCAGCGGCTTTCACCTTCTCGCAAAATCCCTTGTAGGTGTAACCGGCTGCCCCGCTCTGGGCCTCGAGGATCGCCGCCTTGACGGCCTCGCCAAGAAACTCGGCCGCCACCGTCTCATCATCGGGCGGCAAGGGGAGTTCGATGCTGTCGCCATTGGGAAGATAATAAGCGCATGCCTCGCGACGATAATCGACGGTGTATCCCTCAAAACCTGCGGCGACCAGCGCTCCGACGACGGCAGGAAAATCCATCGTCGCATCGTATGCCGCGGCTAGGGATGCTTTGGCAGTTGTCGCCTGTTGCTCATTCATAATCTCCTCCTTGGCTGGTCAGTGTCATTCCGATCAATCGACCGGGGTATGATTCAGGCCATGGCGCTTGGCGATTTTTTCCAAAGCTCGCCGTAGCGCCGCCTGTTCTTCTGAGCTCAGCACGCCGAAAAACGATTCGTCGTTGGCGTCGGCCAATCTCGCCAGTTTGGGAACAAGCGCTCTTCCTTTCCCGGACAGCCGGAGCGTATGAGCCCTGCCATCGTCGAGGTTGTCGCTCCTCTCAATCAGGCGCTTGGCCAGCAATCGGTCGGAGAGCTTGCTGATCGCTCCGCGCGTCATACCCATGACGGTCGCGAGCTTGCTGGGAGCAAGTTCATCAACATCGAAAAGCGCCCGCAAAAAAAACCACTCCGCAACCGTCACCTCTTCCGCCTCCAGCCTGCGCGCGAACGCAGTCGAGACATTGTTTGAGACCAGTCTCAGCCAATAGCCGAGGTGATCGGTCAGTTCGGACACGGAAGTCTTTCGAGCCATCGTTCCTCACGTAAGTTTACATGGAAACTATATCGCCAAACAACTTTCCTTGTCAACTACATCGGCGACACGCCTGCGGCGAGGCAAAGGCCGACTTCCGCCCGGATCACGATTTGATTGATGCTATGCTGCGGTCAAATGGCCGTGTGGCGCACCCGATAGGATTCGAACCTATGACCTCTGCCTTCGGAGGGCAGCACTCTATCCAGCTGAGCTACGGGTGCTTACACCGCGTTTGATAGCGCATTCGCGGGGTGCGGGCAAACCCGCAGACGCCCCGGTCCGACCGTTTTGCGTGCGCTTCTTCGTCTCCGTTTCAGCACCGGAACTCGCCGCGGAAGGCCTGCACGGGCCGCAGTAAAGACGGCACCGGGCAGATATTGCGCATGTTTTGCAATGGCTTCGCGCGTCAGGAAGCCAGTGCGACATGGCGTTGCGGGCGCGGATCTCGGCCTATGCCATCCCCATATGAGTGGTGCGCGCGGGCTGACCCGGCGGGACCGGGGCCCTATAGTTGGCGCTTGAAGCCGGGGCTCAAGATCAGATCCATGACCGAACCGCAAAACAACGCCGCCAAGGCCGCAGTATGCAGCGTGCCTGCGGGCGAGCCGACGCCGATCATCAAGGGTAGCCATGTCTACCTCGTCGATGGCTCCGGCTATATTTTCCGGGCTTTCCACGCCCTGCCGCCGCTGACGCGTCCATCGGATGGGCTGCCGGTCGGCGCGGTGCATGGCTTCTGCGCCATGCTGTGGAAGCTGCTGCGCGAGTCCAAGGCTGCCGAAGCGCCGACCCATATGGCGGTGATCTTCGACGCTTCGCGCGATAACTATCGTAACGAGATATATCAGGCGTATAAGGCGAACCGCCCGCCGGCGCCGGAAGAGCTGGTGCCGCAGTTTCCGCTGATCCGCGATGCGGTGCGCGCGTTCAATGTCGCGTGTCTTGAGATGGAAGGCTTCGAGGCCGACGACCTGATCGCGACCTATACGCGGCAGGTGGTTGCGGCCGGTGGCGACGTGACGATTGTCTCATCCGACAAGGATCTGATGCAACTCATCCAGCCGGGCGTCGTGATGTTCGACGCTATGAAGAACAAGAAGCTGGGCCGCGATGAGGTGATCGAGAAGTTCGGTGTGCCGCCGGAGCTGGTGGTGGATGTGCAGTCGCTCGCGGGTGACTCGGTCGACAACGTTCCCGGTGTGCCAGGCATCGGCATCAAGACGGCGGCGGAACTCATCAACGAATACGGCGACCTCGATGCGTTGCTGGAGCGCGCGAGCGAGATCAAGCAGCCGAAGCGCCGCGAGCGGCTGACGGAATTTGCCGATCAGGCGCGTGTTTCGCGCGAGCTGGTGCGGCTGAAGGACGATGTGCCGGATCTCATTTCCGCCGACGCGCTGGGCGTGCAGGATCCTGATCCGGCGCCGCTACTCAATTTCCTGCGCGAGATGGAATTCAACACGCTGACGCGACGCATCGCCGATGCGCTGGGCACCGAGCCACCGGCACCGGTCGCCGTTTCTGTTGGCAGCACGGTTGCGACGAAGCGGAAAGCCGGTGCGGTTTCGGATGGTGCTGATAGCGCTGCGGGCGATGCGGAAGCGCCGGTTGCGGAATCACCCGCTGCGGGCGCGGAGCTGCTTGCCGCGGCAGCGCGTGCTCCGTTCGATCGCTCCAAGTATAAAACGATCACGACGCGTGAAGATCTGGAAGCGTGGGTGACGCGCGCCTATGAAACCGGACGCGTTGCGTTCGATACCGAGACGACTTCGCTCGATCCGATGCAGGCAGAGCTTGTGGGAGTGTCGCTCGCGGTTGCGCCGGGCGAGGCGTGTTACATTCCGCTGGCCCATCGCGCCAGCGCCGACAGTTTCGATTTCGGCAGCCATGACGGTATCGAGCAGCTTTCAACCGTTGAAGCGTTGGCGCTGCTGAAGCCGCTGCTGGAAGATGCCTCGATCCTGAAGATCGGCCAGAACGTGAAATACGATCTGAACGTGCTGGCGCAGCATGGCATCGCGGTGACGCCGATCGACGACACGATGCTGATGTCGTACGCGCTGGATGCGGGCAAGGGTTCGCACGGCATGGACGACTTGGCGCTGCGCCATCTCGGCCATGTGTGCATGACGTTCGATCAGGTCGTTGCGACGCTGCCGGGAAAGAAAAAATCCGAACGCACGTTTGCGCAGGCACCGCTGGATAGAGCGACGGAGTATGCGGCCGAAGATGCGGATGTGACGCTGCGTCTGTGGCTGGTGCTGAAGCCGCGCCTTGCGGCCGAGCGCGTCGCCACCGTGTATGAAACGCTGGAGCGTCCGCTCATTTCCGTCATCGCGGGCATGGAGCGCGAAGGCATCCGCGTCGATGGCGGGATACTTTCGCGTCTGTCGTCCACGTTCGCGCAGGCAAGCGCGCGGCTTGAGGAAGAAGTGAACGGCCTCGTCGGCCACAAGTTCAATCTCGCTTCGCCGCGCCAGCTTGGCGAACTGCTGTTCGACCGGCTGCAACTGCCGGGCGGCAAGCGCACCAAGAGCGGCCAGTGGGAAACGCGCGCCGGGCTGCTGGACGATCTGGCGGCGAATGAAGATCTGCCGGACGATGCGCGCCGGCTGATCAACACGATGCTGGAGTGGCGCCAGATGACCAAGCTGCGCTCGACCTACACCGACGCGCTGCCGGGCTATGTGCATATGCGCACCGAACGCATCCACACCAGCTATTCGTTGGCGGCGACGACGACGGGGCGGCTGGCTTCATCCGAGCCCAACCTGCAGAACATTCCGATCCGCACCCGCGAGGGCCGCGAGATCCGCACCGCGTTCATTGCCGAACCGGGCCGGCAGCTTATCTCTGCCGACTACAGCCAGATCGAGTTGCGCGTGCTGGCGCATGTTGCCGACATCCCGCAGCTTCGCAAGGCGTTCGACGACGGCCTCGACATTCACGCGATGACGGCGTCGGAGATGTTCGGCGTGCCGGTGGAGGGAATGCCGAGCGAAGTGCGCCGCCGCGCGAAGGCGATCAACTTCGGCATCATCTACGGCATCTCTGCGTTCGGGCTCGCCAATCAGCTTGGCATCTCGCGCGAGGAAGCCGCGGCGTACATTAAAACGTACTTCGAGCGCTTCCCCGGCATCCGCGCCTACATGGACGAGACCAAGCGTGTTGCGCATGAGCGCGGGTTCGTGGAGACGATCTTCGGCCGCCGCATTCACTATCCGGAGATCAACACCAAGAACCCGTCGATGCGCGGTTTTCTGGAGCGCGCGGCGATCAATGCGCCGATCCAGGGCTCGGCTGCCGACATCATCCGCCGTGCAATGGCGCGCATGCCGACGGCGCTAGAAGAAGCGGGGCTGAAGACGGCGAAGATGCTGCTGCAGGTGCACGACGAACTGGTGTTCGAGGTGGCGGATGCGGAGGTTCCGGCGACACTGGCGACGGTGAAGCGCGTGATGGAAGGCGCGGCGCTGCCGGTGGTGAAGCTCGCTGTGCCGATCCAGGTGGATGCCAAGGCGGCCGAAAACTGGGAAGCGGCGCATTAGTGCGGGTTAGTGCCTCCGCACCGGCGGCCGGCTCCGCGCAGCGGAGTCGCCGGTGCGAAAGAACAATCACGGCGGCCGGCTACCCGGAGGGGTGTCGCCGGTGCGGATAAAGCGATCAAATCGGCATCAGCCGCGCTTATGCGGCCTTCAACTAAAAGCGATTGGCGCTTATCCGTCTGATGGCTGCATAATCGGCGCAGTCGGGCGAATGGGCGCTCGACTCTAGTGGAGGAATACACATGAAAGTTTGGACCAAGCCCGCAGTTCGCGAGCAGGAAGTTGGCCTTGAGGTCACCTCGTACATGCCCGCAGAGATCGACATCATCTAATGTCGATTTCACCGTCATCTGACGGAGCAGACGGCGGCCCTTCGGGGCCGCCGTCTGTTTATGGGCTTGAGTAACGTGAAATCTGCGAACCGGATTGGGCCAATGGCGCCGGCAGAAGGCCTGGCTGACAGCTGGGAGTGCGGCGCCGCGATGCTCCGTATCCGGATCAGCGGTCGTCGGTGACGTCGCCGATACCGGGATCGGACACGACATCTGCGCTGCGGACATAAAGGACCGAGCCGTCCTCGCGCTCCGCTTTCATGTATTTGTTGAAGCCTAACCCAAATTCCGGCTGCTCCAGCAGGCGTTCGCCGGAAAACAGGACGATGCAACCTTTCGGCGCCTGATCTTCGCGCCGTATGTCTGCGGGCGCTTCGTCGACATCAATCAGCGTCTGACGTTCATAGCACGCGAGCACGTTGCCGGACTTCACCATCCAGACGCTGTTGGCGTGGGCCGCGGCAGTGAGCGTGCAAAGAGCGAGCGGGATGATGGCCGCTCGCACAAGGTTTGTGTGTTTCAGGCGCTGCATGGCTGGCCAATCAGACCGGAGAGACTGCAAGCGCCGGATGGTGCACGCGGCGGGCCGTGCGCTCCGTTGGCGTTGAACCGCGCTCATATTCAACCGTGCGGATGAACTCGCGAATGCGCGGCTGAATTTCGGTGCGCCAGCGCGTGCCGTTGAACACGCCGTAGTGGCCGACACCCTCCTGCATGTAATGCAGCTTCATGTCGGCAGGGATATTCTCGCACAGGTCATGCGCGGCCTGCGTCTGGCCGATGCCGGTAATGTCGTCGCGCTCGCCCTCGATAGTCATCAGCGCGGTGTCGCGGATCTCCGAACAGTCGACCCGCATATCCCGATGCATCATCGTGCCTTGCGGCAGGGCGTGATCCTGGAACACCGTCTTCACGGTCTGCAGATAGAACTCCGCCGTCAGATCCATCACCGAGAGATATTCGTCGTAGAAGGTCTGGTGCTGCTTGACGCTGTCGCAGTCGCCCTGAACGAGATTCTTGAACAGATCGACGTGCGCATTCATGTGGCGCTCAAGGTTCATTGTCATGAACCCGGTGAGCTGCATGAAGCCCGGATACACGGGGCGCATGAAGCCCGCATGCGGGAATGGCACCGTCGAGATAACGTTCTTCTCGAACCACTCAATCGAGCGATCTTCAGCCAGCTTATTGACCGCAGTCGGATTGCGCCGCGTGTCGATGGGGCCGCCCATCAGGATCATCGATGCGGGCTGGCACGGATCGTCCGTTGCCGCCATGTGGGCAACGGCGGCCAGTGTCGGCACCGCGGGCTGACACACGCCCATGATGTGCGTATCGGGGCCGATCACGCGCATAAACGACACCAGATGGTCGATGAAATCGTCGAGATCGAAGCGGCCCATCGCCAGCGGGATGTCGCGGCAATCGATCCAGTCGGTGATGTAGACCTCGTGCTCGGGCAGCATCGCCTGTACGGTGCCGCGCAGCAGCGTTGCATAGTGGCCGGACATCGGCGCCACGATCAGCACCTTCGGGTCGTAGCGGCGGCCGGTGAGCGCGTTCTCCTCACGCTCGAAGTGCAGCAGGTTGCAAAACGGCGTCGATGCCACAACATGCTCCCGCACGGACACCTCAACACCGCCGACGTGCGTTGTCTTGAGGCCGAAAGCGGGCTTGCCGTAGCGTCGCGTGATGTTCTCGAACACTTCGCAGGCGGCTGAGAGATGCTTGCCGTACGGCGTGGCGGCGAACGGGTTGAACGGCCAGTCGAGCGCACTGCGCAGTCCGCTTACGCCGAAGCGCATCGGAGAAAGGACAGCGTGGGCTAGCTCATAGGCGTAGTAGTGCATCGCCGGGCCTCCTGCTGCAGTGCAGCGTCATTTCAGAGCTCCGCATGTCTCACGACATGGAATATGCATTTTAGAAAAGCATCACACTGGAGCTACTGCCAAGCGAAAATCATATAAGTTTTTTGTAGCCATGCTGTTTCTTTTCAGACACTTCCCGCAGCGCGGTGATATGGCGCTGGTACAACCGAGGGTGATGGGCGCCAGCGTCGCACCGCGCGGCCGCATCCCAAAAGTGCCGTTTAATTGTGGTTTTGTGCGCTGCCCGATCGGATTGCTGCGTTCGCTGCATCCGCTTTCGACAAGCCAACAGAGGCCAATATGACGAACACCAGGCCGCCCGGCAGGGGCTCCCCGCAACATCCGCAGCGACCGGTTTATCCGGCTAATCCGCGTGGACAACAGGCCTACGGTGCGAACCTGCCCCATGGTTTTGCGGGTGAGCGGCGCCCGATACAGCCTCCGCCGCCCCGTCGCGGCTCGCCGATTCGCTCGCTGGTGATCTTCGGCGGCCTGGCTTTGGTGGTGGTTGGCGGAGGCGCGGCGGCGTTTCTAGCCATGTCGCCCCCGACGGATCTGCTGCAGCGGGAGATCATCGCGGCCGTGAAGCGCGAGACCGGCCGCGATCTGGTGATCGGCGGCGGCGCTTCCTTCACCCTGTTCCCCTCGGCCGGCGTGCGCCTTAACGATGTCAGCCTGTCGCCGCCTCCCGGTATGGAGGGCGAGCCGCTGGTGCGGATGACGAGTTTTGACGTCGGCGTGCGCCTTCTGCCGTTGCTCAGCCAGCAGGTGGTGGTGGATCGGGTCGAGCTGAACAATCCGGTTTTCGTGTTGCGCGTTGATGCCGATGGGCGCCGTAGCTGGGATATGGCGGCCGTTTCCGGGCATGACGTACCCGCGTTGCCGGGCTCGGAAGGGCGGCGGCTGCGGTTCGGCGGCCCTCTGATGCGCAGCGGCGGCCTGATGGATCTGATTGTCAGCCCGGCGCACGCGGCTGCCCCCGGCCCAGCGGCGATATCGCTGAACGAGATCGTTATTCATAATGGTGCCCTGCGCTATCAGGACGACCGCAACGGCGCCTGGGGTCGGTTCGATGGGCTGAACGCGCACTTCTCGATGCCGGCCATGGATGCGCCGCTTACCGGTTCCGGCCTGCTGATGGCCGACGGCGAGAAGTTTTCATTCAAGTCGCAGTTGACCACTCCGGCTGATCTGGCGGCCCAGAAGCCGGCCAAGCTGGCGCTTTCGATTTCCGGCACGCCGCTCAGCCTTACTTATGATGGCACGGTTGGCGGTGAGCAGGGTGCGGGCAGCATCGTCGCCAGTTCGCCTTCACTGTCGGCCTTTGCCAACTGGTGGAGCAACGGCAACGCTAAGCTACCGCCGCAGCTGGCATCCGGCGAAGTAACCTTCAGCGCCAACATGAATGCCAATCCGCGAGGCGTGGCGTTCTCAGCGATTGATTTTAAGGCCGGCCCGGCGACCGCCAAGGGGTCGGCGAGCTTTGCTGATCGCGCAGGCGAGCGGCCGTTGATTAACGCCGATCTGGCGGTTTCCGGGCTGGACTTCGCAGTGCTCTCCCTCGCAGCGGATCTGCGCCAGACTGGCAGCGGTGCAGCTCGCGCCGCCGCGCCACGGCCGACACCGCTAAGCTTTGATGACTTGCTTGGGCCGGGCGAGAAAGCCGGCGAAGAGCAGGGCTCGCCGCAGTCCATTGAGGAACTGCTTAATGCGCCGCATCCGGGGCCCCGCGTGCAAGGCTATACGCGCCGGGCAGGCTGGAGCGACGAGCCGATCGATATTAAGGCGCTGGGGCTTGCGGACGCGAATGTGCGGCTGGCGCTGGCGAACGTCACTTATAAGGAGACACGCATCGACCGTGCCCAGGTAAACATATCGGTCCGCGATATGGTGGCGAAGGTTAATCTGGCCGACGCACAGCTCTATGGCGGCACGGGTAAGGGCGTGATCACGCTGGATGCCTCATCTCCGAAGCCGGCGTTTTCATCCAATATCGATCTGGCGGGTGTCGATGCCGGTCCGATGCTGCGCGATGCGGCGGAAGTGGATTGGGTGAGCGGCCGGGCGAATGTGGCCTGGAATGTTTCGGGCACCGGCAACACCGAGGCGGCGCTGGTGGCCTCGCTCAACGGAACTTCGCAGGCTTCGATCCGTGACGGCGCGGTGGCCGGCTTCGACATCGGTAGCGCCCTGGGAGCGCTGGCCAACGGCAGTGTGCCCAATCTTGAGCGCGATCCATCGCGGCGGACACCGTTCCGCTCGCTGACCGGCACGTTCACCATCAGCAATGGCGTCGCCAGCAACAACGATCTGCAACTCGACAGCCCGCACGTTCATGCCAGCGGCGATGGCACGGTGAACCTGTCGCAGCGAACGCTCGACTACACGCTGCGCCCGAAGCTGGTGGCGAATCTGGGTGGCGATGGCGGCGAACGCAATGCGCTGGGCATTGAGGTTCCGGTGCGCATTACCGGCCCGCTGGATGAGCCGCGATTCGCCCCCGATATCGCCGGCGCGCTGAACAGTCAGGGCACTGTCGACGCGGTAAAGGAGATCGGCCGCCAGCTCAAAGGAAAGAACGCCGGCGAAGTGGTGAAGGACCTGTTCGGCAAGGAAGAGGGCGGGGGTCCGTCTAAGGCCGAAAAACTGCTCGAAGGGCTCTTTGGCAAGAAGTGAGCCTCTCATGAGCCATATGGGTGGAAAGGGCCTAAAACAGGCCTCTAAATGGCTTTTTTGACCACTGAGCTTTACAGGCGAAACTGCGACATAGAATTTTTCGATTAGAGGCAAAATTTCGCTTGCGTAGGGGGGGGGTTGGCCTCATATGACCCCTCTCCGTTCGTCCACCTGCCCCTAAGGTCGAGGTTTTCCAGAACCCCCAAGGTAAGGAGCGGACGGGTCACCTCTATCTGCTGGTTGGGGAGGGTCATATGGCCTTTAATGACACCCTCTTCCAATTGGGGATGGACTTGACTCGTTCAAGCACCGCCCAAGAGGAAGATCATCGTGTGCCTGCGCCTGTTGTAGCGCACGACGATAGGAAAGACTATTTCATCGAGCGTGACGGTATCCGCTACGCAGGAACTCACCTTCTGGTGGACCTGTTCGGTGGTCGTCGTTTCGATGACATCGAGCACATTGCAAGCACGCTCAAGCGTTGCGCGGACGCAGCGGGGGCAACCCTTCTGCACACGCATCTGCACCACTTCTCGCCGCAGGGCGGAGTGGCGGGTGTTGCCGTTCTGGCGGAGAGCCACATCTCCATTCACAGCTGGCCCGAGGCTGATTATGCAGCCCTCGACGTCTTCATGTGTGGGAATGCTCAGCCGGAAAAGTGCATCGAGATCCTGCGCGAAGCCTTCAGCGTCCGTGAAGTCGTGGTGAAAACCCACCATCGCGGCACTGAGCTGGAAGACCGTAAGTGGCAGGCTGTCCGGCCCAAGCTGGCTCCTGTACAGATGAAGAGCGCGAGGCGATCGAAGCGCGCAGCCTGACGGCTGTCTGCTCGGATTGGCCCTCCCCGCTCTTCCGGCCTTGTTTCTGCCTTGTCCTTGGGCGACGCAGCGGTGAAAATACCGCTGTGTCGCCTTGGATTCGGGTGGGTGGCCAAGCGCAGGGGACGATGGTCGTGATTCGCGCTCTCCTTATCGCCGTATTGTGCGCGCTGTTCAGCGCGCCTGTTCTGCTGCGCGTGCCTGTTGCTTCAGCGCAGGAACCGGGGCTCGGCGGCAGCTTCATCACGCCGTTCCCAAGCAATGATATTTATCAGGTCCAGGTTGTGGGCGACTGGCTGGCCGAAGGTCTGCTGGGCGGTCTCACGGGCACGTTCAACGGTGGCCCGGGCGTTTCGATCTCGCGCCGCCGCTACCCGTTGATGGGGCTGATGAGCCGTGGCGCCGCCTCTGAGCTGGCGTCGCTTGAGCAGACCTTTTCCAGCGATCCCAGCCATATCGCCATTGTTATGCTGGGCGTGCAGGATCGCTACAGCCTCAATCGCACCCGCAGCACCGCCGGGCTCGAGGAATGGCGTGCCAGCTATGGTGGCCAGGTCGACCGGCTGATGAAAATGCTGAAGCGCAGCAATCGCGCGGTTTATTGGGTCGGACTGCCGAATATGCGCCGCTGGCAGGACAACGAGCGGGCGCAGCGCATCAACGACGTGATCCGCGAGCGCGCCTATATCAACGGCGTCCGCTACATCGATGCGTATGCCAGCTTCCTGGATGAAGGCGGCGGCTATAGCGATTGGGGTCCGGATATCACCGGCAAAAGCGGCCGTCTGCGCGACCGGGACGGCGTACATTTCACCCAGGCGGGCTATCTCAAGCTGGCGCACTTTGTTGAGCGCGAACTTAAGCGCGACGTGGCGCAGGCACGGAACGAGCGCGCCATTCCGCTGGCGGGCGATGAGGCGGAGCAGTCCAGGGTCAACCCGGACAAGGCTCGTCTGCAGGCGGAAAGCGCCAAGGCTGAGGCGCGGGCGAAGTTGGCAAAGGGCGGTGCAAGCGGCAGTCAGCTGCTGGCAGCCGCCGCTGACGATGGCGCGCGCGATCAGAAGCAGGAGACAGGCAAGGTCGATCTCCGGGTGACAGGTTCGGACGGCACCGAGCAGGTGGTGACGGTTGAGATCATCCGACCGGCCATTTCGGCCTCGGTGATTGCTCTGGTCACCCGCAAGCGCAGTGACGACAAGGCCACGCATATGGGCGACGTACTGGTGGATCAGATCCCCGGCGGTCTGACCGTAATGAGCTCCATCGTTCCGCCGCGTGGAATGGATGGCACGCGCCGTCGTCTGTCTCCGACGCAGAGCCCTTATTTCCGCGTGCTGGAGCGCGGCGAGCGGTTGCAGGCCAAGCCCGGACGGGCTGATGAATTTGTCTGGCCGCGCCCACAGTTCACCGCCGAATTGCGCGGCATTGGCGATGAACCGCCGCCGATGGCTGTTGTGCCAGGCGACGGCGCCACCGGCAGCGCTGGGCGCTGATCCGATAAAATTGCCTAGCTCCTCCTGCTGCCTTTAAACTGCCCGAAGCGGAGCCGCCTGCGAGCAAGCTGCGTTTTCCCGGCGTAGGCCGAGATCCACGTAAGCGCCCGGAAGGACGCGGCTGGCAAGATATCCAGACCATAGACGCGCACCACTTCAGCCGACTCGAGGGTTGAAGCTGGCGAGGGTGCCGATGAATGTAACCGCCAAGCGTGCCGCGCCGCCCATTCTTCTGTACCCGAAGCGCATGCGCAGAATGGCGTCGATCCCGACCAATGTCGGGATGAGGGTAGGGGAACTTGAGCGGGTGAGGGATCAGCGCACAACAATCAGCGCTGGCGGCCGGCTGTGCGGAGCATTGTCGGCAGCTCTACAAGAAAGCGCCAGCGGCCGGCTCCGCTGCGGTGACGCCGGTACGAGAGTTCTATTATGCACCGGCGGCCGGCTCTCCGAAGGAGAGACGCCAGCGCATCAAACAACCACGGCCGGCTCCCCGGACGGGAGTCGCCGGTGCAAAAGAGAGAAAACAATGGCGGCACACAGGCAGACTGCCCCCGCAGTTGTAACATTGCCTGCGGCCGCCACTGTCTCCGCGGCCCTGCCGGTGGCCGGACCGCGAAGCTGAACCGTTGCCGTGTCGCGCGGGCGAATTTCCCGCCGCGTTTCGTTGGCCCTAACGGCCAGCAGCATCCATCCACGGGGCCGCATGGATGGCGGCGGCAGCCGGAGCGAAACATCGTCCCGGCGCCGTGTGCCATCGCCTCAGCGCGGCAGCGTGCTCGTGCCCATCAGGAACGTGTCGATCGACTGCGCTGCCTGACGTCCCTCGCGGATCGCCCACACCACCAGCGACTGGCCGCGCCGGATGTCGCCGGCTGCGAACACCTTCGGCTGGCCGGGCACGCGGTAGTCGCGCTCGTTGGCGTCGATGCCCTTGAAGCGGCCGCGCGGAATGATCGGCAGGCTGAGGTCGCTGACAACGTCATCTTCCAGCGGGCCGGAGAAGCCCATTGCGAACAGCACGAGGTCGGCGGGCAGTTCGGCTTCGGTGCCGGGAATGGGCTGCATGCGCGTATCAACTTGCACGTAATGCAGCTTCGTCACCTTGCCGTTCTCGCCCGAGAAGCCGGTGGTCGATACGGAGTATTCAACCGCAGCGCCTTCCGCCTGACTGGTGGAGATACGCAGCTTCAACGGCCAGTTCGGCCACGACAGCGCCTTGTCTTCGCGTACGGGCGGCTTGGGCATGATCTCAAGCTGCGTGACCGACTTCGCGCCCTGACGCAGCGACGTGCCGATGCAGTCCGATCCTGTGTCGCCACCACCGATGACGATGACGTGCTTGTCCGTGGCGAGGATGTCGCTCGGGTCGGTGATTGCAGGCGGGATCTCGCCGGAGACGCGGCGGTTCTGTTGCGGCAGGAAATCCATCGCGAAGTGCAGGCCCGCAAGCTCGCGCCCCGGCGTGCTGACGAAGAAATCGAACGGCCGTTCTGAACCGCCGGCCAGCAGCAGCGCGTCGTGCGTGTCGGCCAGCTCCTGCGTGGTGACGGTTTTGCCGACGTGCACGTTGCAATGGAACGTGACGCCTTCCGATTCCATCTGGCGCACGCGGCGGTCGATGACATCCTTCTCCATCTTGAAGTCGGGGATGCCATAGCGCAGCAAGCCGCCCGGTTTGGCGTGCTTTTCGTAGACGTGCACCTCGTGGCCGACGCGCGCGAGTTGCTGCGCAGCTGCCATGCCAGCGGGGCCAGAACCGACGATGGCGATGCGCTTGCCGGTGCGGCGCGCGGGCAGGTCTGGCGTCGTCCAGCCTTCCTCAAACGCACGGTCGGCGATGGCGCATTCGATGGTCTTGATAGCCACCGGAGAGTCGTCAATGTTCAGCGTGCACGCGGCCTCGCACGGCGCCGGACAGATGCGACCGGTGATCTCCGGGAAGTTGTTCGTGGAATGCAGGTTCAGCGCCGCCTGCTTCCAGTCGCCGTGGAAGACAAGGTCGTTCCAGTCGGGGATCTGGTTATTGACCGGGCAGCCGGTATGGCAATACGGCACGCCGCAATCCATGCAGCGCGCGGCCTGCGTCTTGGTTGCGCTTTCGCCCAACGGCTCGACGAATTCACCCCAATGCTTCAGCCGTTCGGCGACCGGCGCATACTTGCGCTCCATGCGCTCGAATTCGAGGAAGCCCGTTACCTTACCCATGATCCCGCTCCTTTGTGCGGTGCCGAGCCCTTCGGGCTTCAGGCAGCGATGCCGGGCTCTGCGCCCGATTGTTGTTAGCGCGTGTGCTTGCCGAGCCGGCTTCAGGCCTTGGGAGCCTTGAAGCCGATCTCGATTGTCTCAAGTCCATCCGCGTCTGCGGCCTGTGCCTTCGCCATCTCCGCCAGCGCCTTGCGATATTCCACCGGCATTACCTTGCGGAACTTCGGCAGGTATTCGCGCCAGTTGGCGAGAATGGCCTGCGCCTTCGACGAGTTGGTGTAGCGGGCATGGCGCGAGATGAGCGCATGCAGGCGCTCGGCGTCGTTGCGAGTCATGTCACGCATCACTTCAACGAGGCCGTGGCTTTCAAGGTCGCCCTGCTGACCCATCAGCCGCTCCATGATCTCTTCTTCAGCCTCGATTGGCTCAAGCTCGACCATCGCCATGTTGCACTTGGTTTCGAAGTCGCCCGCTTCATCCAGCACGTAGGCGATGCCGCCCGACATGCCCGCAGCGAAGTTGCGGCCGGTATTGCCGAGCACGACGATGCAGCCGCCGGTCATGTATTCGCAGCCGTGATCGCCGGTGCCTTCAACGACAGCGGATGCGCCGGAGTTGCGAACCGCGAAGCGCTCACCCGCAACGCCGCGGAAGTAGCACTCGCCGGTGATGGCGCCGTACAGCACCGTGTTGCCGACGATGATGCTGCTTTCTGGCTTGATGCCGGAGTTGGGATCGGGCCGCACGATGATCTTGCCGCCGGAAAGGCCCTTGCCGACATAGTCGTTGCCTTCGCCGACCAGATCGAGCGTTACGCCCTGTGCGGTCCAGGCGCCGAAGCTCTGGCCGGCGGTGCCCTTCAGCGTCAGCCAGATCGTATCCTCCGGCAGCCCCGCATAGCCGAAGCGCGTGGCAACTTCGCCCGAGAGCATTGCGCCGGCGCTGCGGTTGACGTTGGTGATCGCAACATCGTGCTTCACCGGCTTGCGCGTTTCCAGCGCCGGACGGCAAAGCTCGATCAGCTTCCGGTCCAGCACCTTCTCAAGCCCGTGGTCCTGACGCTCGGTGTGATAGATGCCGACGTCATCGGGCATGTGCGGACGATAGAAGATCTTCGAAAAGTCGAGCCCCTTCGCCTTCCAGTGCGCGATGGCGTTCTCCTTATCGAGCACTTCGGTCTGGCCGATCATCTCGTCGAAGTTGCGGAAGCCGAGCGCCGCCATGTACTCGCGCACTTCTTCAGCAATGAAGAAGAAGTAGTTGATGACGTGCTCGGGCTTGCCCTGGAACTTCGCACGCAGGACTGGGTCTTGCGTTGCGACGCCGACGGGGCAGGTGTTGAGGTGACACTTGCGCATCATGATGCAGCCGGCGGCGATCAGCGGCGCGGTGGAGAAGCCGAACTCGTCGGCACCCAGCAGCGCGCCGACGATGACATCGCGACCGGTGCGCAGGCCGCCGTCAACCTGCACCGCGATGCGGCTGCGCAGGCGGTTCAGCACCAGCGTCTGATGCGTTTCAGCAAGGCCGATCTCCCACGGCGAACCCGCATGCTTGATGGAGGTGAGCGGCGAAGCGCCCGTGCCGCCTTCAAAGCCGGAGATCGTGACGTGGTCGGCGCGCGCCTTGGCGACACCCGTTGCAACCGTGCCGACGCCAACTTCCGAGACGAGCTTCACCGACACGTCGCTCTTCGGGTTGACGTTCTTCAGATCGTAGATGAGCTGCGCCAGATCCTCGATGGAATAGATGTCGTGGTGCGGCGGCGGCGAGATGAGGCCGACGCCGGGCGTAGAGTGGCGCACCTTCGCGATCACCTGATCGACCTTGTGACCGGGCAACTGTCCGCCCTCGCCGGGCTTGGCGCCCTGGGCCATCTTGATCTGGATCATGTCGGCGTTGACGAGATATTCCGTCGTCACACCGAAGCGGCCGGAAGCGACCTGCTTGATGGCGGAGCGCATGGAATCGCCGTTATCCATCGGCTTGAAGCGATCCACTTCCTCGCCGCCTTCACCGGTGTTCGACTTGCCGCCGATCCGGTTCATGGCGATGGCCAGCGTGGTGTGCGCTTCGCGGCTGATGGAGCCGTAGCTCATCGCGCCGGTAGCGAAGCGCTTCACGATGTCGACGGCGGGCTCCACTTCATCCAGCGGCACCGGCGTGCGGCCAAGCTCCTCGGCGGAGCGGATGCGGAACAGCCCGCGCATGGTCATGAGTTGCTCGGCCTGATCGTTCACCTGCTTGGCGAACGCGCGATACTTGTCCGGCAGATTGCCGCGCACGGCATGCTGCAGATCGGCCACGACGCCCGCACGCCAGACATGCGCTTCGCCGCGCACGCGGAATGCATATTCGCCGCCAACTTCCAGCGCGTTTTCCAGCACCTGACTGTCGCCAAAAGCTGCCTTGTGGCGATCAACGGTTTCCTGAGCGATCTCGCGCAGGCCGATGCCTTCAATCTGCGTATGCGTGCCAGTGAAGTAGCGCTTCACGAACGACGACCGCAGGCCGATGGCGTCGAAAATCTGCGCGCCGCAATAGGACTGGTAAGTCGAGATGCCCATCTTCGCCATCACCTTCATGATGGCCTTGCCGATAGCCTTGATGTAGCGCTGCTTCAGCTCATCCGCGGTCACGCCATCGGCGAACTCCGGCAGCAACTGCTCCAGCGTCTCGAACGCGAGATAGGGATTGATCGCTTCGGCGCCATAGCCCGCGAGCGTGCAGAACTGATGCACTTCGTTGGCTTCGCCGGTTTCGACAACCAGACCAACCGAAGTGCGCAGGCCCTGCTTGATCAGGTGATGGTGCACGGCGGACGTCGCCAGCAGCGAAGGAATGGGAATGCGGTCCGGCCCGACAGCGCGGTCGGACAGGATGATGATGTTGTATTCCTTCGAGCGAACGGCTTCTTCAGCTTCCGCGCACACGCAGTCCAGCGCCGGCGCCATGCCCGCTGCGCCCTGATCGGCCGGATAGGTGATGTCGAGCGTGATGGACGAGAACTCGTTGTCCTTCACCTCGCCGATCTGGCGCACGCGCTCCAGATCCTCGTTCGTTAGGATGGGCTGATAGACCTCAAGCCGCTTCTGCCGCGACGTGCCCTCAAGATCGAGGATGTTCGGGCGTGGGCCGATGAACGACACCAGGCTCATGACAAGCTCTTCGCGGATCGGATCGATCGGCGGGTTCGTCACCTGCGCGAAGTTCTGCTTGAAGTAGGTGTGCAGCAGCTTCGACTTGGAAGACAGCGCCGAAATGGGCGTGTCCGTACCCATGGAGCCGATAGCTTCCTGGCCGGTCTGCGCCATCGGCAGCATCAGCACCTTGATGCTTTCCTGCGTGTAGCCAAACGCCTGCTGGCGATCGAGCAGGCTGACATTGGGCTTCGACGCTGCGGCGCGTGGCGCTGGCAACGGCAGATCGGAAACATGGATCTGCGTACGCTTCAGCCACTTCTCATAGGGGTTCGAAGCCGCAATCTCGGCCTTCAGTTCCTCGTCGGAAACGATGCGGCCCTTTTCGAGATCGATCAGCAGCATCTTGCCCGGCTGCAGGCGCCACTTCTGTACGATGGATTCTTCCGGCATCGGCAGCACGCCCGATTCCGACGCCATCACGACCAGATCGTCCTTGGTGACGAAATAGCGTGCAGGACGCAGGCCGTTGCGGTCCAGCGTGGCGCCGATCTGGCGACCGTCCGAGAAGCACATGGCGGCCGGACCGTCCCACGGTTCCATGAGACAGGCGTGGTATTCGTAGAAGGCGCGGCGCTTGCGATCCATCGTCGGATTGCCGGCCCATGCCTCGGGGATGAGCATCATCGCCGCGTGCGGCAGCGAATATCCACCCATCACGAGAAATTCGAGCGCGTTGTCGAAGCAGGCGGTGTCCGATTGTCCCTCGTAGGAAATCGGCCATAGCTGCGAGATGTTGTTGCCGTACAGCGGGGACGACACCGAAGCTTCGCGTGCCGCCATCCAGTTGACGTTGCCGCGCAGCGTGTTGATCTCGCCGTTGTGCGCAACCATGCGATAAGGATGCGCCAGCTTCCATGACGGGAACGTGTTGGTCGAAAAGCGCTGATGCACCAGCGCCATCGCCGAGATGACACGCGGGTCGGAGAGGTCGGTGTAGTACGCCTTCACCTGATATGAGAGGAACATCCCCTTGTAGACCAGCGTGCGCGACGACAACGACACCGTGTAATGGCCGATGTCGCGGTGCTTGTAGGCATCTTGAATGGCGTTCGAGACGATCTTGCGCGCAAGATAAAGTCGGCGCTCAAAATCGTCCTGATCGAGGATCGACGAAGGCCGTCCGATGAACACCTGACGGTGCACCGGCTCGGTCTCGCGCACCATGTCCGACAGCGATGAATTGTCGATCGGAACGGAGCGCCAGCCGAGTAGCGAAAGCCCCATTTCCTTGACGATACGCGTCCACACACGCTCGCAGTGCGCGCGCAGACGTGCCTCGCGCGGCATGAAGATGTGGCCGACCGCATACTGACCCGCAGGTGGCAGCGTGAAGCCAAGCTTGCGGCATTCATCCTTCAGAAAATCGTGCGGGATCTGAATGAGTATGCCGGCGCCATCGCCAGCGAGCGGGTCGGCACCAACGGCGCCGCGATGCTCAAGATTTGCTAGAATTTTCAGCGCATCTGATACGATGTTGTGCGACTTGCGCCCCTTGAGATCGGCGATGAAGCCAACGCCGCAAGCATCGTGCTCATGCGCGGGATCATACAGCCCCTGCGCTTCAGGCATGCCATTGGCGGAAACGGACACATTACGGCTGTTTTGGTGACTCTGCGTCATTGCAGCGACCTTTCAAGGTTCGCAGCAGCTAAACACTGCTCGATCAGACGGAAGTTATCGGAGCCGCGTCAATCGCGATTTTAGCGAGGCGGCGTATTCAGCGTCAGATTTTAAACGAGCTGATCCGGCGGCTTGCTTGTGAGCAGCGGCCGTTTGAAACCCAGCGATTTCGCGGATTCAAACCGCATTCTCGTTAAACCTCGCTCGTTCCCATCGGGACGGCGATCTGAGCCGAGCGTTTGCGCTCAACCCAGAGCAAGATAGAAAGGACAGCAGCACTGACCTTTCGATCGACATTGACAGATTTCTAATCGCTGCACAAGCACCAATGAACATGCGCACATTGTCCTGCCTGCAATTTAGGCAGTACGCCGAAAAACTGATCAATACGCGCATAAAAGAGCGGCCGCGGTGGGAGCCGCGGCCGCTAAGTTTAGGGGAGGGAAGTGTACGCAAAGGCTAGTGTCGTATCGCTTGTCGTGTGTCGGGCTTAGACGGAAGTCGAAGCCTCAATCTGCTTAGGCGATGAGCCGATGGATACTGTACGCGGCTTCATACGCTCGGGGAGATTGCGAACGAGATCGATGTGCAGCAGTCCGTCAGCGAAGTCGGCGCCTTCGACTTCAACGTGATCGGCAAGCTGGAAGCGACGCTCGAACGAGCGAGCAGCAATGCCCCGGTGCAGGAACACGCGCTCTTTCTCATCCGGCTTCTTGGTGCCGGAAACCACGAGCATCTGCTCTTTCACTTCAATCTTGAATTCATCTTTGTTGAAGCCGGCGACGGCCATGGTGATGCGATACTGGTTATCGCCAAGTCGTTCGATATTGTATGGCGGATAGGCATCACCCTCGAATCCGCTGGCGCTATCCAGCATCTGGGCCAGTCGATCGAAACCGACGGTTGAACGGAAGAGGGGAGCAAAATCATACTGTCGCATAGAACATATCCTCTGAATGATTGAGCGACATGCGTTGCACCTGCCGGGTTGGCCAGATGACAACCAAGTAACTGTCGTGCGCACCCCAATCGGGCATGCGTCACAAATTTTATTTAGGTGGCTGCCCGGCGTGTTCAAGGGCGCGCAAAACCTCTCGCCGCTACCCTGACAGAAATGTGAAGAGGGTATCCCGGTTACGTAGACATGACAGGGCGAGGCATGCCGGTCAGCGGCGAGAGCAGATGGGCGGTCGCCGCGGGGCTCATATGACTGTTGCGCCGTAACAGATCGTGACAGCCGTTTCATGTGCGGTTCATCCGCAGTTCGCCACATTCGCTCCGTTGTGTCTTCCCCCTTCGCCCCGGACTCTTAAGGAGCTTCCATGCTTGCGTGCGCCCGTTCAGTAGCGGCATCGGCGCTTGCCGCCACGTTTGCGATTGCTGCGCTCCCCGCATCGGTCAGTGCGGCTGACCTTTATCCCTATGAAGCTTATGGCGGCGGCAGGCCGTATGAGCGTTACAGTCAGTATGATGACGACGGGCTCTATGATCCGCCTGCTTACGGTCGCGGTGGATGCATCCCGCGTGAAGTCGCTCGCGACCGGCTGCGCGATGCCGGCTGGCGTGGCTTCCATGCGATTGAGCCGCGCGGTGGTGTCGTGCTGGTGAAGGCGCGCCGCCCAGACGGACGCATGTACGATCTCACCATCGACCGCTGCTCCGGCGAGGTGGTGGAAGCCAAGCCCCTCTATGGTCGCCGGGCCGCGGGTTATGGCTGGGGACCGCCGCCCCGCCCCGAGCCGTGGGGGCGCGCCTATTGGGGCCCGCGTTATTGACCGGTTGCTGAAGTGCTCCCCTGTGCGGCGCAGTGGTTAGATTGCTGCTTGCGTGGTCGGCGCGTCGCGGCGCCTGTATGGTGAACATTGCAGAATCAATGTCGTCATACGGCGTTGCAGGCGCCGTCCCCGCAGGGCTGCGCCGCGTCGGCGCATCCCGGCGGTCGCTTGCGAGGAGCACAGGGCTGACATGGAACTCGTATCACTGGCCAAGAATCCGCTTCCCAGCGGAGGCATCGTTGGCACGTTCAGCGGTTATGACGGCGCTGAGCTGCGTTTTGCGCGCTGGGATGCAACGCGCCAGCCACGTCGCGGCACCGTGTGTCTGTTCCCCGGCCGGGCCGAGTTTATCGAAAAGTATTTCGAGGTGATCGCCGACCTGCGTCGTCGCGGGTTTGCTGTTGCAACGCTGGACTGGCGCGGGCAGGGCGGATCGCAGCGCATGCTGGCAAATCCGCGCAAGGGCCACGTGCGCGGCTTCTGGGAATACGACCGCGACCTCGTTCGCTTCATGAAGGACGTGGTGCTGCCTGATTGTCCGCCGCCGTTCATCGGCCTTGGTCATTCGATGGGCGGCAACATCCTGTTGCGCAACGCCACGATGCCGGGGCTTTGGTTCGAGCGGATCATCCTGACGGCGCCGATGATCGCCATATCCGAGGCAACGTTAGGCACCACCACTGCCAAGGCGCGCATTTATGCCGAGATCGCATCCCAGCTCGGCATGTTCACGGCCTACGTGCCGGGCGGGTCGGACGAGCTCTATTCGACGCAGAAGTTTGACGGCAACGTGCTGACCTCCGATCACGAGCGCTGGCTGCGCACCAAGGCCGTGCTGGAGCAGGCGCCTGCGCTGGGCCTTGGGTCGCCTACGGTTGGCTGGCTGCGCAGTGCGTTGCGGTCGTGCCGCATGCTTTGCGGGCACGACTATGCCGGTCGGATCAATGTGCCCCTGCTGCTGTTTGCCTCCGGCAACGACAAGCTGGTTTCCACGCGCGCCATCGAGGACTTTGCTGTGCGGGCCAAGCTGTCATCGTGCATTTTGATGCCCGGTGCGCAGCACGAGATCCTGCAGGAGAATGACACGGTGCGGCTGCGCTTCTGGGCGGCCTTCGACGCCTACATGGGCGTCGAGGAGCCAGGGGCCTGAAGTGGCCTGAGGTGTCCGGCCGGTTGAACGGGGCGGCCATCCGTTAGCGCGCCGCCCACGTAGGTCGGAGACGGCTATCTGCAACTTTGCTGTTCTCAGTTGCGGGCCATCAGCCCGCAGCGAGAACCGCCATGGCCTTGGCGTGTAATTCCGGATCGCCTGCCGCGAGAATGCGCCCGCCTTCGGTGGCCGGGCGGCCGTCCCAGGTGGTGATGACGCCGCCAGCGCCTTCGATGATCGGTATCAGCGCAACGATGTCGTACGGCTTCAGTCCGGCTTCGACGACAAGATCAACATGCCCCGCCGCCAGCATGCAGTAGCCGTAGCAGTCGCCGCTGTAGCGGGTCATGCGAACGCGGGGGCGCAGGGCGGCAAAGCCTGTCGTTTCCTCGCCCGCTGCAAAGAGCTCCGGATGGGTGGAGGTGAGAATGGCCTGATCGAGGTCGGTGCAGGTGCGGGTGTGGAGCTGTCGCTCGCCGTCCGGTGAACGGCAGAAGCTGCCACCTTCGTCAGACCAGAACCGTTCGCGGGTGAATGGCTGGTCCATCATGCCAAGCACGGGCGTGTTGCCATCCATCAGTCCGATCAGGGTGCCCCAGAGCGGCCAGCCCATAATAAAGGCCCGGGTGCCGTCGATCGGATCGACCACCCAACGCAGGCGCGCATCTGGATTGCGCGTGCCGTGCTCCTCGCCGACGAAGCCATGCTCCGGCCAGTGGGCGGCAACGAGATCGCTGATCACCTTTTCGGCGCCGCGGTCGGCTGCAGTCACAGGGTCGAATGTGCCGTCGCCGCCCTTGTCAGCAACGCCGATGGGGGTGCGGAAGTATGGGCGGATGGCCGCACCGGATGCGTCCGCCAGACTATGCGCAAAATCGACATAACGGCGAAGAGGGGTTTGAGATGAGCTTGTCACAGTATTAGCTGCGCTCCTGGGCAGTCATATTGCAGTAAAATTGGCATCCGCATGACGCTTAGACATACTGTGTAGTGCAGTTGTTTCGCGTTGTGGCCTGAATCCGCCAACTGTTGCGGCGTGGATACAGAGTAACTGTAATGCGCGACCAATTCGCCGTCGTTGGTTGATGGACAGGGCGAACCGGCTCATATCTCGATAGCGCGGTGGCGTTGGTCGATCCAGGGCTACCGTTTTGCCCACTTGGGCGTTTCCTCCCTAGACTTGGGCCGTTCGCATGCGAACGGCCTTTTTTCCTGCCCAAATGCTTTCATCGTTTTGTCACCCGTGCTGAGCCCCATTGTGACGCTCGCCGGTGGCATCATCTTCGCCGCTATCGCCATTCAAAAAGCAGTCGCATTTGGCGGACGTAGCGAGCGTCTTGCAATTACAGCTTGTGTATTGGGCAGTGGAATTGAGTTTTCACTCGCTTTTCTGCGCATATCCCTTTGTTTGGGCTCGCCCTATTTACGGTTTTGGCACTTGCTGCTGTCATTATAGGCATACTGCTAATGCGATCTCTGATTTTGGTGGATCAGCCATGCAGAAAACGCAGTTGTCTTTGTTGCGGCGCACTAGTAGTTTTGCGATGCGACATGATGAGCTCTGCTCTCTGTCGTAGCCCTCCTTGGGCGTTTCCTCCCTAGACTTGGGCCGTTCGTGATCCGAACGGCCCTTTTTTCTTGCCAATTTCACGATGCGGCACAATCGCCCAGCAAAAGTGACTGATTTGATGACGGTCATGTTGGGGTTGGTGACATGTCGCAAGTGACGGAATCGATCAATTGTCCGACCGCATCGATCATCAAAATATAAAATGGTGCGATGCAGTATGGTGCTTTTTGCATGGCTTCAATAAGCATTGCAGCAATCATGCATAAGGCGACGGTGGCCTGATACCGCCAGCGGTCCCATCGGCAAACCCTGCAATACCAGCACAAAAGCCATCGCGTTGAGATCAGAGGGCGGAAAAGCTGCGAAACCTATTCAGCCGCAGCGCGATATTCCAGCATCGCCGGCAATTCGCTTAATAGAGGCACCGCCAAAGTCTGCAAATCTCTTTGCAGAGTCGCGAAGCTCTTCTTGAGGCGCAAGGTGCGCTCATCAATGTACAGGCCGCGATTGATCTCGATTTGCACCGCGTGCACGTTACGGGCCGGGCGCCCATAATGCTCGGTGATGTAACCGCCGGCATAGGGGCGGTTCATGTGCACTTTGTAGCCGAGATTGGTGAGCGTATCGCGCAGGAAGCGCGAGATTTTATTGTCGGCCGAAGCACCAAAGCGATCGCCCAGCACAATGTCCGGCCGCGGGCCGCCAAATGATGCCATCGAAGATGACGGCATCGAATGGCAGTCAATCAGGATCGCATAGCCAAACCGCTGCCGCGTTGTTTCAACCAGCTCGCAAAGGGCGGCATGGAAGGGAATGTAAAGCTGCTGCACCCGTGCCAGTGCGTCTGCGAGTGAAATCTTGTGGCGGTAAATTTCTTCGCCGTCAGCCACAATGCGCGCGATGGTGCCGAGGCCGCCGGCGACACGGACCGATTGCGTATTGGCGTAGTCGGGCAGCGGCTCGTCAAAGATCTCGGGGTCGAACTCATAGGGTTCGCGGTTGACGTCCAGGAATGCACGCGGAAATCGCGCGGAGATAAGCGGCACGCCGAGCTCCGCAACCGGAGCGATCAGTTCATCGACGAAGCAGTCTTCCGATTTACGCAGACATAATGGGGTCAAGCGCGACTGCGCGATGAAGCTCTGCGGGTAGATGCGGCCTGAATGGGGCGAGCAGAATACAAACGGCGCGACCTGACGCTCCGGCTCGGTGACCGTGTAAGGCGGCAGTAATTCCGCCGGGATTATTGGGGCATCGCGGGCAGGCATGCTTTTTGCGAGGTCTCTCTCCGAAGTGATCGGAAGCCTACAAGGGCCTAACACTGCCCGCCGGACCGCTTTCGTATGCTCAAAAAACGCGCCGTCGGGACAATGCGTCCCAACTCTTATCGTCGGCCTTGCTCACTGTGCCAAGGTCGTCTCAATATGTCCACTGGGGGACACTAAGCTGGCGGTCTCGCTGGAGGGGGAAGGGTCTGTTTTGATGGGCCGAGTTCACCTCCCGTTTACCGTAGTAGAACCAAAGTCGCGCCGATGCAGACATTCGGCCGACGCGTCGAACCGATAGTTCCAGAGTAATCAATGACCGCAAAGCCTTCCAGCGTAACGCTTTCCCGCATCCTTCTCGCCGAAGACGACGATTCGATGCGCGGCTTCCTTGTCCGGGCTCTCAAAAAGGCCGGCTACGACGTTATCGCCTTCCCGAACGGCGAAGATGCCTTTGAGCGGCTCAAGACCGAGCCATTCACGCTTCTGCTCACCGATATCGTGATGCCGAAGATGGATGGCATCGAGCTGGCGCGCCGGGCCAGTGAACTCGATCCTGATCTCAAGATCATGTTCATCACAGGCTTTGCTGCCGTTATTCTCAATAACGACGAGGCCGCGCCGAAGGATGCGCGGGTACTGTCAAAGCCGTTTCACCTCAAGGATCTCGTCCGCGAGGTCGACCGTCTGCTGGCGGCCTGAACGCGACGTCGCGCCGCGTCCGGGAGCGTCTCCATCTGTCGGGAATAAGGTTTTCCGATCAAAAAATGTCTGGAGCCAATCCCAGCTCTCACAAAAAATGGATTGGCTCGAGGTAATCTTCTCAAACACTATTGACCTTGGCGGGGGCATCAGCCTAGAAACCCGCCTCTGGGGCACTTAGCTCAGCGGTAGAGCACTACCTTGACATGGTAGGGGTCAGAGGTTCGATCCCTCTAGTGCCCACCATTCACTTTTGATTGGTGTGGAAATGAAAGTCCGGAACTCGTTGAAGTCACTGCGTACGCGTCATCGCGCCAACCGTCTGGTTCGTCGCAAGGGCAAGGTGTACATCATCAATAAGGTGCAGCGTCGTTTCAAGGCACGTCAGGGCTAAGGCTTTTCCGCAAGTCACGCTTTGACGCTGCCTTTGTCGCATCCTATGTTGAAGGGATGCGCAAGTTTCGATCCCTCGCCGCCGCCTCCGTTGTCGCCTTAGGTCTGCCGCTTATTGCCGGGCCTCTTGTAGCGCAGGATGGCATACCGTCACCTCACACAGGTGATGGAGCATTACCTGGCATTGAGGGATTGAAGCCGCTTCCTGCACCTAGGAGCATTTTGCCATCGGCGCCGGATAATCCGGCCGCCGGCCTTCCGGCTGGAAAAATGCCGCCGCCGACAGACGGCGTCGCACAGCCCATTCCTCAATCGCGTGAGGAATTGCTGGCCGAGCTGCTGGATCTCCTCGCCAAATCGCCAAATCCCACGGACGCTGCCCCCATTGCTGAGGCGGTGGAAGGGCTCTGGCTGCAGAGCGAAAGCTATACCGTTTCGCTGCTGATGGGCCGCGCTGCAAAGGCCATCAACGACGAGAATAACGATCTCGCGCTCAAGTTCCTCGATGCGGTCATTGAGATTTCGCCGGATTTCGCCGAGGGCTGGAACCGGCGCGCCTATGTCTATTTTCTCAACAACGACTACGACAACGCGATGAACGATCTGCGCCGTACGCTGGCGCTGGAGCCGAAGCACTTCAAAGCCCTCGAAGGGCTGGCCCGCATCATGAATGAGACCGGGCAGAAAAAGGCTGCGCTGCAGGCCTATCGGGAAGTGCTGAAGATCAATCCCAACTACGACAAGGCCAAGAAGATGGTCGACGACCTCTCGGTTGAGGTTGAGGGTCGCGGCATCTGAGAACTAGCGCGGCTAGTCGTGTAGCGTGGCGGGCATGAAGTCTCTCTGCGCGATGGGCGGGCCTTTGCCTACCGATCTCGTTCCGATGCCGGCAGCGTCGCTAGGGCAGGCAGCAATCTGCAATGAGATGACGTGCGAGCTGCTGGGTGTCGAACCATCAAGGCTCAGGATTTGCGCAGCATTACAGCCTGGAGCTTGCTGGCCTTGTGGCAGTCAACGCGCGTGGTGGCAGCGCTGCCACCAGATGGCTGACCTTTTCGCGTGGCGCCTAGTCATGTCAGAGCGGGGCGCGTTCCGGTCTAGTGGGCCGCCAGCCGGTTGCTTTCTGTGACAGCCCGTTGCCGCTGCCTGATCGTGAGAATGGCAAGCTTCGTCGACGCTCCGCGCACGCAGCCGCAAATGAAAACGGCACCATCGCAGCGGTTTGCGATGATGCCGTTGTGACTTCTCAGAACGACGGGTGACAACAACCGATCAGCGGACTTCCGCGATGGGCGCGCCGTGTTCGTCCACGAACGCAATGCGGATCATGTTGGTGGCTCCGGGCGAGCCGAAAGGCACGCCAGCGGTAATCAGCACCCCGTTGTTGGGTTGCACGAAGCCCTCGTCGAAGGCGATGCGGCAGGCCTTGCTGACCATGTCCGTCAGCGTTGCCGGGTCAGCTGTCATCACCGATTGAATGCCCCAGACCAGCGAAAGACGCCGGGCAGTGGACTCGATCGGCGTCAGGCCCATGATCGGCAGGCCAGGACGCTCGCGGGTGACGCGCAGCGCTGTCGAGCCGGTGGCCGTGTAGCAGACGATGGCCGATAGCTTTACCGTGTCAGCGATGGCGTGGACAGCGGCCGCGATTGCGTCGGCACCCGTCGGCTGCGGCGCGGTGCGGGTCGCGTGAATTATCGCGTCGTAGCTGGGATCGGATTCCACCTCAATCGCGATGCGGTCCATCATCTGGATCGCCTCGGTCGGGAACTGACCGATTGCGGATTCAGCCGAAAGCATCACGGCATCGGCGCCATCGAACACGGCGGTGGCAACGTCCGAAACTTCAGCGCGCGTCGGAACGGGCGACGAAATCATGCTTTCCAGCATCTGCGTGGCGACGACCACCGGCTTGCCGGCAGCGCGGGCCTTGCGGGTGATCTGCTTCTGCAACCCAGGCACGCGCTCGACCGGCATCTCGACGCCGAGATCGCCGCGCGCAACCATGATGCCGTCCGATGCAGCGATGATCGCGTCGAGATCGCTGATGGCGGATGGCTTCTCGATCTTGGACAGCAGCGCCGCGCGATCGCCCACGATCTCGCGCACTTGAAGTACGTCTTCGGCGCGCTGAATGAACGACAGCGCGATCCAGTCAACGCCGAGCTTCAGCACGTGCGCCAGGTCGGCGCGGTCCTTCTCGGTCAGCGGACCGATGGGAAGCAGCGTATCGGGCAGGCTGATACCCTTGCGGCTGCCAAGCGAGCCGCCGACAATCACTTCAGCGGTGATGACATCCTTGGTCTTTTCGGTAACGCGCATGCGCAGCTTGCCATCGTCGAGCAGCAGCATGTGGCCCGGCTCGACGCCAGCGAAGATCTGCGGATGCGGAAGATGCACCGACTCTGATGATCCGGGCTTTTCAGCGCGCTCGAAGCGGAACGTGGCGCCATCGTTGACGAAGGCGCGGCCGCCGGTAAATTCGCCGACGCGGAATTTCGGGCCTTGGATGTCGGCAAGTACGCCGATCGGATGCCGATGGCGTTTGGCAACCCAGCGGACGGAATTGAGCAGCGCACGCGCGGTGTCGTGCGATGAGTGGCTCATGTTGATGCGAAATACGTCGACGCCAGCCAGAAACAGGCGCTCGATGATTTCAGTTGCCGAGGTAGCCGGCCCTAGGGTCGCGACGACCTTGACCCTTCTTTGACGTCTCATTTTTCACTCGCCTCGGGGTCGGTGAGGCGGATGGTCCATTCCTGCGACTCGCCGGTGTCCACTTCAAAAAACCCAGTACGTTTGTGGCCGCGTTGCTGACAATCCTGCACGCCGCGGATGGCAAACGATTTGTCGTCGGTGCACATGAAATTGTCACCGGCCCACTCACCACCCCGGTCATAGTCTAGGGCGTGAATGTAAATAAAACGGCTGGGGACAGGACCCTTCAACAGCGTCTCACAGGTTTGCGAGGCGATGTTCCACCAGCCTTCAGTAGCCCACCCCGTGGCGTCTTGATAGCCAACGGCTACGCCGACGCGGCTTGAGGTGGAGTTGCACAGTTTGAGATCTGCATGTGCGGATGAAGAAAAGACGAGCATGCCGGGGATCAGCACCACACCGGCCAGAAGGCCGGCCCGCTGCAAAAATCCATCTCGGCCCCGTGATACCACGCCCGCCCGCTCCGCTCGGTTATGCAGTCCAAACCAGTTCCCCCGCTGCGGCGCCGGTAAAGGCGCCCCATCGCTTCGCCGTTGCATCGGATGTGAGGCTTCCCAGAAAGGCAGGAGGGAAGTGCCGAGTGTCCGAAGCGGACAGGGACAGCACATATTTTGCACGAACTTGGCGGCATTGCGATGGTGTGGGGAAATAGGGCGTGGGAAATGACAACACCTGGCACGCAGCGTTGGAACGAACCAGCCTGACACCTTTGATCGCCGGGCTCTGACGTGTGCCCGAAATCTCGGTACAGTCCGCCGAACCAGCGGTTACTGCCATTGAAATTCCCCATGCATATTCTCAGTGTTGGTTTGCTCAATCGGCTCGCCTGCGTCAAGCGGCGCACCGACGCGGGTAGTTTCGATTCACCGCTTCAAAGGCTATATTGGAGATATGTTGCACCTCGATGGCTGCGAGCCATCTGCGCTCGCCGATTCACCCGATCCAGACAGCTACGAGCTGATCCCTGGCAGGCTTGATGCCGGTTTGATCGTGTTGTGCGATCACGCCACCAACATCATTCCCGAGGGCTATGGCTCGCTTGGCCTGCCCGCAGCCGAGCTGCGGCGCCACATCGCCTATGATATCGGTGCGGCCGCCGTGACGAAGCAACTGGCCGCGCGCCTTGGCGTGCCGGCCGTTCTGACGCGGTTTTCCAGGCTGCTGATCGACCCCAACCGTGGGCTTGATGACCCGACGCTGGTGATGCGCATCTCCGATGGCGCGGTCATCGCTGGCAATCGCCACCTGGATGAGGCCGAACGCGAGAAGCGTGTGCGCCAGTATTATGAGCCCTACCATCGGCGCATCGACCAGTTGATCGAAAGCTGCGTGGCTGCCGGCGTGCCGCCGGTGCTGCTGTCGGTGCACAGCTTCACCGATAACTGGAAAGGCGTCGCCCGGCCCTGGCATGCGGCCATTCTGTGGGACCGCGACTATCGCTTTGCCGTGCCGCTGCTGAATGCGCTGCGTACCGATTCGGACATCGTGGTAGGCGAAAATGAACCCTATGACGGAAAACTTGCGGGCGACAGCATGTGGCGGCATGGCACGCGCCGCGGGCTGGCCCACGCCATCATCGAGATCCGGCAGGATCTGATTACGCATCCGGATGGCCAGCAGGCCTGGGCGGAGCGGATTGCACAGGCCATCGAAAGCATTTTTGCCGAGGCGGAGCGCACCGAAGAATTGCATCAGGTGCGCTACTTCGGCTCCCATACCGATACGGATGAAGCGCCGCCCTACACCAGTCCAGCCGAAAGGAATGCTCGATGACCGGCATCGACAGCGACACAACAACGAAAATCGAGGCGGCTGCGTTTCGGCGTCTGGTGCAGCATCTGCAGCAGCGTACCGACGTGCAGAACATCGACCTGATGAATCTGGCGGGGTTCTGCCGCAACTGCCTGAGCAACTGGTATCAGGAAGCTGCCGCCGAACTGGGCACACCGCTCAGCAAGGATCAGGCGCGCGAGATCGTATGCGGCATGCCCTATGCCGAGTGGCGTGCGCGCCATCAGACCGAAGCATCGGCCGACGCACAGGCAAAGTTCGCGCAGTCAGAGGCGGCGCACGAAAAAGGCTGAGGCCTGGACGCTTGCGCGCATGAACGTTCGACGCTGCAGCGGCGCTTTGGAGATGTCACCATTGGTGTGACGCCAGCGCCGCAGGGGACAAACCAAGATTTCTCTGGATGGTTCTGCCACTCGCCTTGAAGGGGCAAGACGGCATCGATAGCGTCAGTCTCTCAAGTTTCAGTATCGCGACGGGAGATAGAGGGATGACGACGCTACAGGCCTCAGCGCAGGCGCAACTGCGCCAGCTCGTCGAGCAGATCGAGCGGCTAGAAGAAGAGAAGAAGGCGCTCGCCGGCGACATTCGCGACAAATATCTGGAAGCCAAGGGTATCGGCTTCGACGTGAAGGTGCTGCGCCAGGTGGTTCGCCTGCGCAAGAAGAGCACAACTGAGCGTCAGGAAGAGGACGCAGTGCTTGAGGTATACCTGCACGCGCTGGGCATGCTCGGCCCGTCCGATTCCGAGCACGACGCGATGGTCGATCAGATGATCGCTGCCGAGTAAGCTGACGTAACGATGGCCCATCGCCTCTGAGCAGGTGACGGGCCTTTCGCGCACCCGCACAATCCGCAGGCGCTTGTCACACCGCCTCGACCGGCATCATTGCAACGGTCGAAGCGGTGCGTCTGAGTATATAACGCTGTGCTTATTGTGCGCTGACATCGGTGCGCGAGCGTTCGATCACTTCTGGATCGAGCACCGGCATAAGCTCTGCACGGTCATTGCTGCGGCGGACGCGGCCGTCGAACTGAGCGCCTTCGTCAATTGCGAGGTTCTGGTGGGTCACGTCGCCGTCTACCTTGGCGGTTGCGTGCAGCTTCACCGTTACTGCACGAATGGCGCCGCGTACCCCGCCACGCACTTCGATTTCCTCAGCGCAGACTGTGCCCGTCACCGAGCCTTCTTCGGTGATCACAACCTGTTTGCCGTGCACGTTGCCGCGCACATCGCCATCAACCTGCAGACGGTTGGCGGAAATGATGGTGATCCGTTCGCCCAGAATGGTGAGGTCGGTTCCGATCACGGAGGTGCCGGTGCTGGCCGACGACGAGCGATCGAACGGCGACTGGCTTGGAGTAGGTGGGATCTGACGCGGAGGCTGCAGACCGCCCGATGCGAGCGGCAGCGGGCCGGGCTTGGGTTGCAACAGTCCGTTCTTGCTATCCGAATTGAACACGCGATTACCTCCTGCGCGACCGGCGCGCCTTCCCACCACTAAAATGAATGTCCCACGGCAACGATGGAGGCCCACATACGCGGCTATTTTTTGTCGATATTGAGAAGGTGCGCCATGAATCGGACTGGTCTGTTTTTTGCTGGGCTTACCGTTTGGCTTTCTGCCAAAACTTGGCGCCAGTGTTATGCAAGAGTGATCGGCGCAGCGCTTGCGACCCCCCTCGCGCGAAGCCCCATGGAAAGGCAAGCATGTACCCAAACGATCCGCGAACTCTGGTTGAGCAGACGATGGCTTCCATCCAGCGCATTGCGCTGAAGATTGCATCGCTGCCGGTGGAAGAGCGCGCAGCTGCGCTTCAGGATGCGCACAACGTGTATGCCGATGCGATGCATGATCTGGGCGAGAACGATGCTGCTGCCGCCGAATGGGTTGAGACCGTGATGGGTGCAATTCGCACGCTGGTGGATCGCATCGATGAGGATCGCGGCCGCTAGAGTGCTTCCGGAACCGGTTTTCCGACAAGAAGCACGTAAAACAAACGGCTAGAATCTCTCGGCGGTTCAACAAAACGCTGACAGGCTCTAGCAGCTTGCGAAATCGTTTTTCCTGAGCCGCATCTACACTTCAAAAATATCGGCGCTGATGTCCGTTCAATGTGTCTGGGAAGTTGAACAGTTGCTCATATGCGTTCACTATCGAAGGCGTAGCAAGCGCGAGCTATGCCATGCGTTCCGGGCATCGACAGAAGCTTTCCAGGAGGCCGGCGAATTCATTCGCTGAACTCGACAGGCTTGAGCTGGGCGCAGCGCTGCTTGAGCGCGATGCAATCAACAATCGCGCGTGGCTGACGGAGCTGGGCAAGCGCCCGCCGTATCACATTCCGCGTTGGGTCAGATTCTCGCGGCGCGGGCAAAAGCTCTGGATCGGTGCGCTGGAGCGCGCTGACTGGGCCGCTGAAACGGCCGTAACAATTTATAAAAATCGCAGGTTGCGCTGGGTGCTGCGAACGGGCTTTGCGTTCGTGCTGGATCTGGTGTGCGTGGTAGCGGCGCTGGGCTTTATTCTGGCCGCTGTCGCCTTTGCCTATGCGCTGTTCGTGCCGCCGATCTGATCGGAGTTAGCGCCAAACAAAACCGCTGGCTGAAAAGTACTGAGAGGGCTGCGTCTATGCTCAGCCGCGCTCGTACACGGCCGCGCAGATGCGATCGTCTTCAAGCTTCTTTGCAAGGTCAGTTGCGCCGCCCGGTGCCCTTCCGGCCTGATGATCGATGTGGCGCTGTTCACACCAGCGCCAGCGCGGATCATCGCGCGAGGTAACAGGTTCGACGGCGGCGGGCTCTTCAGCGGGAAGCCGCGACTCCTGCTTGGGCACAACAATGCTGTCGCCGCTGTCGATAGCCTGCGCGCCATTTTCAGCGTCGGGTTTTTTGGCGTCGATCGAGCCGGTTTCAATGCGTGATGTTGGGCCTGAAGTCAAACCTGCGGTGGGAATGGCGACCGCTCTGTCGACGGATGCATTCTGTACGCGCGCGGGCTTGTGGCGGCGCGCCACCTTCTTGGTGTTGGTCTGGCGGTAGTGCTTGGTGCTGGATGGCGACGAGGACGTCATCATGAGGCCATCGGTGGTGGCGCATCCCGCGAGCAACGCAGACATGACAATGCAGCTAACGACCAATGCTCTGCGGCTTACCGACGACATGACCCCACCTCCAAGAATCAGACGGAGCTAGTCCATCTGGAACTATCTATTCGGCTAGCTGACTCGCGGCGGGGGCAACAGGCTATGGTGGCGAAAGCCTGTTAAAGCGGCATCTTTGATGTGCAAATCGTTTGGAAGAATTGCGTCGGGCCGATAATTTTCCCCATCTGCATGCGATAGGCGCCCAATATTTCAGGCACTGTTGCTCGCCGCGCCCTTTGCCTGGAGCGCCTGATTCGGCGGCAAGCGCACAGTTTTCTGGTGCATAAGCAGGCAAATCAGAGAATTAATTGTTGCAGAGATTGCGTTCAGCGTGTTCGCCGGCAGGGAGGGATACGCCATGCACAGCAGACGCACGCAGGCGCTCGAAGGCCTGACTGAAAGCGCGGTTCTCTGGTTTCTGATCGGGTTGGTGATGATCGGTACGATTGCCTGCGTTCTCGGCCTCATCGTGCCAGACTGACAAGCCGGCTAACGGTTCGGCCAGACGTTTTCGCGGGTGCCACCGGGCCCGGCTGATCCATGCGAAGTAAATGCGATCGTCCGGCGGATTTTGACGAAATTGATAGCCGTGCCCGTTAGTCTCCCGTCGCGATGCAATATGGGATGCGGAGACAACAATGAGCCAAAACATCATCGTCGAGACGCGCAAGAAGCTCGATGAGCTGGAGCAGCGTATTCACGCGGCCCGGAACTCGATCGGCGCGTCCGGCAACTTCAGCGCTGAGGCGCAGAAGGATTGGGACGACATGGTCGCCAAGCACAGCGATATTCGCCGCAAGCTGGACGCGCAGCCGGATCATCCGGTCGGCGTTGCCGAGGGCCTGCGCTATGACGTCGACACCCTGAGCGGCGCCTATGAGAAGTGGGTGGCCAAGATCGAAGGCAAGTTCAACGCTTGAGACACGTGGCGGCCTGAAGGCAGCGTGCCCCTTGGCTCCAAGCCCCTCTGAGTTCCGGAGATTGGCGTACGCTCCGAATCCGTCCGGGCAAAAAAATACGGCGGTCGAAATTTCGACCGCCGCATCTCTACCGCAGTAGAACGACAATCAGATGATGTCGATCTCGGCCGGCATATAGGAAGTGACTTCGAGGCCAACTTCCTGCTCACGCACCTGCGGCTTGTTCCAGGTCTTCATGGGTAGTTTCCTCCTTGATGGGAGGACGTCGGCATGGGCCCGTCCCCCACCACCCGGTATAGGTTGACGCATGGGCCGCTGCAACTGGATTCTGCGATTTTTGGTTATGTCTTGAGGTAGTTGCGTGTCTTTTTGGATGCCGCAGCGCAGCAAAAAATTCATCCGTTGCCGGTTTTTTCCGCAATGGAGCGGACGCGCAAAAGTTAACCTGCGCCGACGTCCAGGTCAGGAAAATTCAGTAGTGAGCAGAAGCCGGAGTGAGCCTCACTCCTCGGCGTCGCCGCTGTTCCACTTCTGGATGGCGGTGAGGACGGACTTGCGGCACGGGCCAAGCGGGCCTTCGACATGGGCCACTTCATCGCCGCGGATGCCGGCATCGCGATAGTGCTTATCGCAATAGGCCTGCTGCTGCGCCTGAAGCTCGGCCTGCGAGCGCTTTTTGGCGACGTCCGGATCGTTGATGGCGAGCTGCGGCTGCTCGGGCGCGGAACCGGGGGCGGGCAGGCGATCAAGCGTTGGCGGAACGACAAGCGGAGCACGCTCGGCGAGCTGCGGTTGCGCCGATTTCTGGCTCGCCGCGTTCAATCCGACCGCGTTGAAGATGCCGCCGTTAAACTCGACGTCGTCCATGGAGCAGCCAGCAACCGCAATAGCCGCACACAGCGGCAGCAGAGGCTTAAATGCTCGAACGGCAAAGGATTTCGGCGGCATGTTTTCCCCCGTGGCGTCCCTGCCAACATGACGATGGCTAGGTGCGGCGCAACGCTAATTTACTGCGCTACAACGGCTTTGCGGCGTCTTTGCGACTCGCCACGATCGAGTCATATAACAGCCCTATGACCCCTGCAACTATCGCTACATCTGCTATGTTGAAGACATACCAGTAGTATCCAAAGGCGTGCATAGAGAAGAAATCTGCAACGCCGCCAAGCACCAGCCGGTCAATGGCGTTGCCGATGGCGCCGCCCATGATCAGCCCCAGCGATACGGCCAACAGCTTGCTGCCTCCGCTGCGGGCCACCCACAGCCAGAGCGCCAGCGTGGCTATTGCAGCCATTGCCGCCAGCATGATCTGGCCGCTGTAGCTCTCCTGATCGAACAGGCTGTAGCTGATGCCGATGTTCTTCACATAGACGAGATCAAGGAACGGGTTGATGTACACCCGGCCCTTGTCGGCGATGCCGTAGATTTCCAGCATCCACCACTTGTGCGCCTGATCCAGCACCAGCGTGATCAGGAACACGATCAGCGCCAGGCGCGAGTAGGGCCCCCAGAACCAGCTCCCGCGCGTGCCTGTTTCCGTTGTCTGGCTCATGCGGCACCTTCTGCGCGGGCATCGAACTCACGTACGGCTTCGGCGTCGCGGGCTGACAGATCGGGGAATGCCGGATCGGCGCCAACGTCGGCCACAATGCGCCACGAACGGGCGCACTTTTTGCCTTCCGCCCGGGCCGGTACCACGCCGACGTTCGGCACGTCCGGCAGCGTGAACGCGCCTTCGGGCGGCGCCTTGGCGATCAGCCGGGCCTGACTGGTGATGGCGACTTCTTCCAGATCGACGCCTTCCAGCGCGCGCAGCAGCTTTTCATCGGCGACATAAACTTCCGGCGCAGCCTCAAGGCTGGAGCCGATGCGTTTGGCCGCGCGCTCAAGCTCTAGTGCGCCGTTGATGACGCGACGCACTTCGCGCACCTCGTCCCACTTGGCGGCCAGTTCATCGTCGCGCCAGGCGGGGTCGATCTCGGCGAAACCTTCCAGATGGATCGAGCCTTCGCGACCGGGCTGACGGGCGAGCCAGGCTTCCTCGGCGGTGAACGACAGGATCGGCGCCAGCCATGTGACAAGCGCGTTGAAGATCTCGTCGACGACGGTCAGGGCGGCGCGGCGGCGCATGCTGGAATAAGGATCGCAGTACAGCGCGTCCTTGCGGATGTCGAAGTAGAACGCCGACAGCTCGGTGTTCATGAACTGCGACAGCACCGCGACCACCTTGCGATAGTCATATTCGGCGTAGGCGGCGCGCACTTCCCGGTCGAGCTCGGTCAGCCGGTGCAGCATCAGCCGCTCCAGTTCGAACTCGCGCATGTCGCGGAACTTGACGCGCTCATCATGATCAAGGTGCGCAAGTGCGCCCAGCATCCAGCGCAGCGTGTTGCGCAGCTTGCGATAGGATTCAGCCGCAGACTGCACGATCGCTGGCCCGAAGCGGATGTCGTTGGTGGTGTCGGCCGATGCAACCCAAAGCCGCAGGATGTCTGCGCCGGAGTTTTTCATCACGTCCTGCGGCGACAGCACGTTGCCCTTCGACTTCGACATCTTCTCATCCCCCTTTTCGTCGAGGATGAAGCCGTGCGTCAGCACGATGTCGAACGGAGCGCGGCCGCGCGTGCCGCACGATTCCAGCAGCGAAGACTGGAACCAGCCGCGATGCTGGTCGGAGCCCTCAAGATACATCACGCGGTCGAACGGACCGTCTTCCGCGATCAGCTCGGGCGTGGCGCCCAGCGGCTCGCGCTTGATGCCCGCCAGCGTCGGGAAGTGCTTGGGGTCTTCCAGCGTGAACGCGTGCGTCGATCCGGAATCGAACCATACATCGAGGATGTCACGCACCTGTTCCCACTCGGCCGGGTTTTCGACCAGTCCGTTGAGGAAGCGCTCTTTCGCGCCTTCGTCGAACCACACGTCGGCGCCCTTTTCAGCGAACGCGGCGGTGACGCGGCCGATGAGTTCCTTCGCCTTCGGGAACTTGGCTGACGGGATGACTTCGCCGGTTTCAGTGTTGCGGAACACGGTGATCGGTACGCCCCATGCGCGCTGGCGCGAGACCACCCAGTCCGGGCGGCCTTCGACCATGCTGCGGATGCGGTTCTCGCCCGTCTGCGGCACCCATTCGGTGTCGTCGATGGCTTTCACCGCAAGCTGGCGCAGGGTCTGGTTAGCCGCCTTGGGCACGCCCTTCACCGGCTTGTCCATGGCGATGAACCACTGCGGCGTGTTGCGGAAGATCACCGGCTTCTTCGAGCGCCACGAGTGCGGATACTGATGCTTGATGCGGCTGCGCGCGATGATGTTGCCTGCCTCGGCCAGCGCGGAAATGACGGCATCGTTCGCGTCGCCGCGGTCGCCCTTTTCGGTGAGCACGCGGCGGCCTTCGAAGCCGGGGGCTTCGGCTGTCAGCACACCGCCGGCATCGACGGTGAACGGGATCGTGGTGTCGATGCCGCGCTCGTGCAGCGCCTTCTGGTTGGCAACCCAGATGATGTAGTCGTCGGCGCCGTGGCCGGGCGCGGTGTGCACGAAGCCGGTACCCGCGTCGTCGGTGACGTGGTCGCCGTTGAGCAGCGGCACGGTGAAATCGTAGCCGAGCGCGTGCAGCGGGTGCTGCGCTACGAGGGTCGCCAGAACGTCAGCGTCAACGCCCGCGCGGCGCTCGAACGCTTCGACCTTCGAAGCCTTCATCACATCGGCTGCAAGCTTGTCGGCAAGGACGAGCTTGTCGCCCACCTTGGCCCAGTTGCCTTCCGGTGCGGCGGTGATTTCATAAAGACCGTAGTCGATTTTCGACGAGAACGAGATCGCGCGGTTGCCGGGGATCGTCCACGGCGTCGTTGTCCAGATGACCACCGACGCTCCGGCCAGTTCGCCTGCATCGCCCGCCACAGGAAACTTCACCCAGATCGCATCCGAGGTGTGCTCGTGGTACTCGACCTCGGCTTCAGCCAGCGCGGTCTTCTCAACCACGGACCACATCACCGGCTTGGAGCCGCGATACAGCGTACCGTTCATGGCGAACTTCATCAGCTCGCCAGCGATGATCGCCTCGGCCGCGTAGTCCATCGTTTTGTAAGGATGGTCCCAGTCGCCGATGACGCCGAGGCGCTTGAACTCCTCGCGCTGCACGTCGATCCACTTGGCGGCGAACTCGCGGCACTCGGCGCGGAACTCGTTGATCGGCACAGCGTCCTTGTTGCGGCCCTTGGCGCGATAGGCTTCCTCGATCTTCCATTCGATCGGCAGGCCGTGGCAGTCCCAGCCGGGCACGTAGTTGGAATCGAAGCCCGCCATGCTCTGCGATTTGACGACGAGATCCTTGAGGATCTTGTTCAGCGCGTGGCCGATGTGGATGTTGCCGTTGGCGTATGGAGGGCCGTCGTGCAGCAGGAACTTTGGCCGGTTGCGGCCCTGTTCGCGCAGGCGGTCATAGAGGCCAAGCTCGGTCCAGCGTTCGAGCAGGCGCGGCTCCAGCGCGGGCAGTCCGGCGCGCATCGGGAATTCGGTCTGCGGCAGGAACAGCGTCTTGCCCCAGTCGCGGCCACCGTCGCCGCCTTCTGTCGCGTCGATTGCCGCTGCCCCCGTCGCATCCGCCTTGGGGTTGCCCTTGCTGCCGTTGTCCGTTGCCATGCTCTTGATCTTTCCAGTTTCGAGCCGGGGTTCTAGCAACATGCGGCCGCCATATCTAGGCGGTGGTCCGGCTCACCAACATGGGTTCACGCTGTACGCGTTTGCTTTGCTCAGGCTGAGCCGGTTGCGAGGATGGCCTGAACGCGGGCGATGTCTTCCTGCATCTGCGCCACCAGCTCTTCGCTTGAATCGAATTTCCGGTCGGGGCGTATGAAGTCCACGAACTCCACTTCTATGGTGTGGCCATAGAGATCGCCGTCGAAGTGCAGCAGGAAAACCTCAAGCACCGGCTTGCCGTTATCATAGGTGGGGCGGGTCCCCAGATAAGCCGCGCCGTCGTGCTGCGCGCCCTCGAAGTGGACGCGTACGGCGTAGATGCCATGGCCAAGGGTGTTGCCCTTCGCCAGCGGGATGTTTGCGGTGGGGAAGCCCAATCCGGTGCCACGCTTGGCGCCGCCAACCACCTGACCGATGACGCTCCAGTTGCGCCCCAGTCGGCGGGCCGCGCCCTTCACGTCGCCTTGAGTGATGCGCAGGCGGATGTTGCTGGAGGAGAAAACCTCACCATGTTCGGCCACGGGCGAGATGACCGTGACGCCGAAGCCATAACGTTCGCCTGCCGCGCGCAGGGTTTCCGGGGTGCCGATGCGCCTGCAACCGAAGAAGAAGTTGTGGCCGACAATGACGTGGCGCACGCCGAGGCCGTCGACCAGCACCTGTTTGACGAAATCGTCGGCTGAAAGGTCGGCCATCGCCTGATCGAAGGCCAGCACGACGGTGAGGTCGAGGCCGATCCGATTGAACAGCGCGATCTTGGCGGGCAGCGTCGTCAGCCGGAAGATCGGCTCTTTCGGCTCGAAGAATTCGCGCGGGTAAGGCTCGAAGATCAGCGCCCCGGCCGGAGCGCCGATTTCCTGTGCGATTTCAACCGCCTTGTGGAGCAGGGCCTGATGGCCCCGGTGCACGCCGTCGAAATTGCCGATGGTCAGCACGGCACCGCGCGCGTTCGCGGGTACATCCTTATAGCCTTGAACGACCAGCATCGTGTCTCCCCGGCCCGGTGCCGAATGTCGGCTGCTGCTGCGGCGCCTTAGTGCAAAGCGCCGGTTCAGGTCAGGCCGGACGCGAAGGTACCATCAGCACCGCTTCGCCCGTGACGACCGGTTTGCCATTGATGGTGCACACGCAGTCGAACCGGGCGCGCTTCTTTTCCGGCACCAGTTCCGCCACCTTGACCGTGGTGACCACCTCGTCGCCGATTTTCACCGGCGCTTTGAAAGCCAGTGTCTGAGATATGTAAATGGCGCCGGGGCCGGGCAACTTCATGCCAAAGACCGCAGAAATATAGGCGGCGGAAAGCATGCCGTGGGCGATGCGCTCCTTGAAGATGGTGCCAGCGGCATAGTCGGCATCGACGTGCACAGGGTTATGATCGCCCGAAACATCCGCAAAAACCGAAATCACATCGGCGGTTACGGTGTTGGAGGTGGATGCTTCCAGTCCGATGCTAAGGTCTTCAAAGTAAACGCTGTTCGGCGTATCGGCCATAGTGCTGTGGCTCCCGTCAATCTTTCCCGTCCGTGATTGGTCGCGACACTATCCGCGCCGCACCCCAGGGGCAACCGGGCCGGGTGGACGCAGGGGCGACGCAGCGACGGGGGAGAAGCCAGGGCGTTAACGGGCGTAGGGGTATGGTGGAATTCTCAACTGATTGGCTTGTTGCCGCCGAGCCTCTGCCAAGTTATAAGGCGCCATTCCCCAGTTGACTCTAGAATGCACTTGGCCCTGCTGACCGACGCAGGGAGCCGGAGGTTCCCCCTATGAGCGACCGTAAGCCCCTTATGCCAAAGGCGACAGCCGTATGGCTCGTCGAAAACACCTCCCTGACGTTCGATCAGATCGCGGCTTTCTGCGGTTTGCACGTGCTTGAGGTGAAGGGCATAGCCGACGGTGACGTCGCGCAGGGCATCAAGGGGCTGGACCCGGTCAGCTCCAGTCAGCTCACCCGCGAAGAAATTGAAGCTGGCGAGGAAAACCCCGGCCGCAAGCTCCGTCTTGCCGAGCCGAAGGTGACGATCCCCGAGACGCCGACCCGCCGCGGGCCGCGCTACACGCCGGTGTCACGCCGTCACGACCGCCCCAACGCTGTGCTGTGGCTACTGCGGAACCATCCGGAACTGAAAGACAGCCAGATCATGCGCCTCGTCGGCACCACCAAGCCGACCATTCTGCAGATCCGCGAACGCACGCACTGGAACTCGGCCAACCTGACGCCTCAGGACCCGGTGACCTTGGGCCTGTGCTCTCAGACGGACCTGGATGCCGAGGTAAAGAAGGGCGCCCGCCGCGTGGAGAAAGACCGCGCGGATATGCCGGATCTGGAGCATGCCGGCACGTTGCTTCCGACCGAGGAGACAACCTCCGCTTCGGAAGACCGCAAGGTCGAGATCATGCAGCCGCGCCATAAGGAAGAGCGCGAGGAGTCCGAGCTGGAAGAGCAGGCCCGCGTATTCGCGAAGCTGAAAGAGCTTTCCGGCGGCGACCGTCCCGAAGAAGACGAGGACTGAGCGCTGCTCTAGTGCACCGGCGGCCGGCTCCCCGCAGGGGTGTCGCCGGTGTGCGAATGAGTTTCGTCATTCCGGTGCAGGCCGCATCTGCAATCTGGGCAAGTCGATCCCTGCGATGAGCTGCTGCCAGGGCGCCTCTAGCTGGCGACCGCGCGCCACCGCTTCAACCGATCAAGCGTAAATGTTGGCTGGATGCCTGCCTTCGTCGGCAAGGCGGATAAGGGCGTGATCCCCCTTCGGCGCCAACGAGACGCAGGGCGGGAAGGCCGCGGGCGCTTCAGGTGCATCGCGTACAAGCGCAACTTTTTTGCGCACCTGGCCGGCGCATTGTCAGGCACCGTGCCTCAGCGTCGGGCATGGATCGACATGCCGACTAAAGTCGCGAGGCCCGTGGCTTTACTCAACGGCCCACGGCACCCAGATCAGCAACATCATTAGTATCCAGAGCGCGATCGATTGCTGGGTAGACTGGCTCATGTTCATCACCCTTCTGTGGAACATGCGACCAGTTGACATTAAACGTTTGCTGGTCTGTGCAGAAGTGTGGCCATGCGGTTTTCCCGACGGTTGATCGGCCACAGGTTCCGACTGATCGCGCGAAACCGCATTGCCCGCGCGCAGCGCTTTCGCTAGCGTTTTTGCAAATGCGCGGATATTCCGCTTGCACATCTTCACCAAGCGCCGGTCTCACATGCCATCCAAACCCTACGACGACAATCTTGGTAAGAACCCAGCCAACTATCAGCCGCTAACGCCTCTGCAGTTTCTGCAGCGGGCGGCGCTTGCCTATCCCAATCACGTCGCGATCATCCACGGCGATCAACGCTTCACCTATGGCGAGTTTTATGACCGCTGTCGGCGGCTGGCGTCGGCGCTTGCAGCGCACGGCATCGGGCCGGGTGATACCGTATCGGTAATGCTGGCGAATACGCCGGCGATGCTCGAAGCGCACTACGGTGTGCCGATGGTCGGTGCGGTGCTGCACACGATCAACACGCGTCTGGATGCGCCGATCGTGGCATTTCAGTTCGATCACGCTGAAACCAAGCTGCTGATCACCGATCGCGAGTTCGCGCCGCTTTCCAAGGCTGCGCTTGAGTTGGCGAGCGCGAAGCCGATTGTGATCGATTATGACGATCCGGAATTTCCGCAAACGGGCGAGCGATTGTCCGCAGTCGAATATGAAGAATTTATCGCGGCGGGCGATCCGCAGTTCGCATGGCAGATGCCAGATGACGAGTGGAACGCCATTTCGCTGAACTACACTTCCGGCACCACCGGCAATCCGAAAGGCGTCGTCTATCACCACCGTGGTGCGGCGCTGATGTGCTACGCCAACAATCTTGAAGCCGGCATGGGCGCGCACGCGGTGTATCTGTGGACACTGCCGATGTTCCACTGCAACGGCTGGTGCTTCCCGTGGTCCGTGACAGCGGTTGCAGGCACGCATGTTTGCCTGCGCTGGGTGCGCGCCAAGGCGATGTATGACGCGATCATCGAGCACCGTGTGACGAACCTTTCCGGCGCGCCGATCGTGATGGCAACGCTGCTCAACGCACCCGACGATGAGAAGCGCCCGATTGAGCACCGCGTGTCGGTGAACCATGCCGCAGCTCCGCCGCCGCAAGCTGTGATGGATGCGATGACTGAAGCCGGCTTCCACCTTACGCACCTTTACGGACTGACCGAGTCCTACGGTCCGGCGGTGGTGAACAAGTGGAACGTTGAATGGGATGCGCTCGACAGCGCTGGTCAGGCGTTCAAGCGAACGCGTCAGGGTGTACGCTATCTCGCGCTGGAAGGTCTGACCGTGATGGACCCTGAGACGATGCAGACGGTTCCGGCGGACGGCGTGACGCTGGGCGAAGTCATGTTCCGCGGCAACATCGTAATGAAGGGCTACCTGAAAAATCCGGTCGCAACGGCGGAAGCATTTGCTGGCGGCTGGTTCCACTCCGGCGATCTCGGCGTGCTGCATCCCGATGGCTATATCCAGCTCAAGGATCGCTCGAAGGATGTCATCATTTCGGGCGGTGAGAACATCTCATCCATCGAGGTTGAGGATGTGATCTACAAGCATCCATCTGTTGCCTATTGCGCGGTGGTGGCCAAACCGGATGACCGCTGGGGCGAGACGCCGTGCGCGTTCGTGGAATTGCGCCCGGGCATGGACGCCTCGGTCGAGGAGCTGATCGGCTGGTGCCGGGAGCGGCTGGCGCACTACAAGTGCCCGCGCTACGTCGTGTTCGCGGAGGTGCCGCGCACATCGACCGGCAAGATCCAGAAGTTCAAGCTGCGCGAGATGGCGAAGAGCGCATGACGCGTGTGCTGCGTTGCTCCGGGAACACTATTTTTCGACGGCGTCGGACGCAGATGTTCGCCCGCGTTCCGTCGCAAAGTCGGCAGCGTTCGCGACGCCAAAATTCAGCGGTCACGAAGCGTATAACCGAAAGCGTGAGTGGGCTGTCGTGTGGGGCGCTCTGCGGCTTGACCCGAAGCGCGCCCCGTTGCTGAACGGAGCATGCTCCGCGCTTGGGAGAGGCGGAGACATACTCCGAAGATGCGCGGCCGGATCAAGTCTGAGAACTGCGGCTGGCCTGCGAGCCATCGCGGCTATTCAGCCGAATGGCTGGTGCTCAGCAAAGCCGTGATCCCGATGATCCAGCCGGTGTCGATCCTGGCCGGAGATTGAGGGCCGAAGGCTCCTGGTTGGCAGCTTTAATGTCGTGTGCTGCCGTTCATGCTTAGTCGTGTGATTTGGTCTTTGAGTTTCAGCTTCCGTACTTTCAGTCGCTGAATTTCTTGCTCATTCGCACCGGGGCGGGAGAGCTCCTCTTCAATCTTACGCTTAAGAAGCTTGTGCTTCTCGGATAGCTCTGCGAGGTGAGCTGAAAGCGCCATCATGGTCCTCCATGTATATTGAAGACAACAGTAGCGTGACAGAAGCTCGGCGACTTGTCCAATGGCGTTATTGTGTCGGATCGCCTAATTTTTGATGCAAATCTGCTCCGCGAGCGGGCGCTGCAATACGGCGCCTTTGCAATGTTTTATGTGCAGAATGTGCGCTGGCCTGTAACGGCAATCACTTGCGAGTTATAAGCAACAGATGGATAGTCCGGCCGCATATGCGCTGGTTGTTTAAAAGGACGTCGCCGGCCGGACATGACGCGCAACAACGATAGAGAGCTTCGGGACGAACTGGCAAAGTTGCGGGCTGAGCACCGCGACCTTGATGACCAGATCATACTGCTTGAGGATTCCGGCACTGCGGACCAGCTTCTGGTGAAGCGCCTCAAGAAAAAGAAGTTGGTGATCAAGGATCGCATGACCTCGATCGAAGATCAGCTGCTGCCCGACATCATTGCCTGACAGACGACAACGCGGATCGCGCGCGAAGAACCGCGCACTGATGGGCGTCAGGCTGCCCGGATGCCGCCAGATGCATTCGAATTGCTGCCATCCACTGCTGTTCCGGTTGCTTCGATAGCAATGTCGCGCAGGGCCTTTGCGGCGGCTGCGGTTGTCGCTTCGGCATCGGCTTCGTCGCCGCGCGACGCAGAGATCATGCCGCCTTCCAGCGGCTGTCCCAACGTTTCCTTGAAGGTCAGCACCGCGGTGAAGGCAACGGCGGCAGCGAACATCACCATGAACGCTGGCGCCATCGGATTGTCGGTGTAAGCGACGAGCAGCGTGGCGATGAAAGGCGTGAGGCCGCCGACGATGCCGATCGACAGATTGTAACCGAGCGCCACCGCCGTGCAGCGCACCTGGGCCGGTGTCGATTCTACGATCAGCGCCGGGAACGACGACGTGAACAGGCCGACGAAGAGCGCTGCACCGAGCTGGCCAGCAAAGACGAGTACAGGGTCGGGCTGATGCATGAGCGTGAACAGCGGCCACGCGGTGAGAAAGCCCATGCCGATCGAGAACAGCAGCACCGGCTTGCGGCCCACTTTGTCGGTGAGCCATGCGCCGAGCAGCATGCACGGTAGCAGCGCAGTCATGCTGATGGTGTTGATGAGCAGCGCCTGCGCGGGGGTGAAGCCGTTATCCAGCTCCATCACGCTGACGAGATAGACGAACAGCAGATAGAACGGCACCGCGTTGAAAGCGGCGAGGGCGGCGATGCGGCCCACGAGGCGCCAGTGATTGCGCAGCGTGTCGACAATCGCCGGGCTCTTGCCGCTGCGCTCCGGAACTGTCTCCTCGATGTTGCGGCGGATCAGGTTACCGACCAGGCCGACGCCTAGACCCATGATGAAGGGAATGCGCCAGCCCCATTCCGCCAGTGCATCGGCGGACATCACCGCGGCCAGCAGTGCGCCGGTGGCAGAGCCGAGCAGCAGGCCGACGATGGCGCCGCACGCTGCAAGGCCGCCCATGAAACCGCGCCGGCCCTCGGGCGCGCGCTCAACCAGAAACACCATCGAGCTGGGATGCTCGCCGCCGAGCGACAGCCCCTGCACCATACGCAGCATTGTGAGCAGGATGGGCGCGGCAATGCCGAGGACCGCGTATCCGGGCAGCAGGCCGATGAGAAAGGTCGGCACGGCCATGGCAGTGATCGCGACGATGAGCGCGGCACGGCGGCCGTAGTGATCGCTGACGTGGCCGATGGCGATGCCGCCGAGCGGGCGCATCAGGTAGCCAACGGCAAAGACGCCAAAGGTGGCGAGAAGCTGGGCGACCTGGCTTTCATGGGGGAAGAACTGGCGCCCGATCTCAACGGCGAAAAAGCCGTAGATGGCAAAATCATACCATTCCAGCACGTTGCCGATCATGCCGGCGCCAATGGCCCGGCGGGTGCGCGCTGGTTGCATCCGGATGTGCCCCTCAAGGATCTTTAGCGGTGTGCTTGGATGGCTGGCCGTCCCCTGGCCAGCGCGTGCGGTGAGGCGTTAAGCATGACAGTGGCGGGCTAAGAAACGGCCAAACGACAAGCAACACTTGTAAATATCGGGCTGTTCCTGTACCTCCGCGCTTTCTGTGGCCGAACGCAGCACGAGATGAGCACCGAAAAAGCCGTTGTAGGCATCATCATGGGAAGCCAGTCCGACTGGCCGACAATGAAGAAGGCCGCGCAGATCCTGGCCGACTTGCAGGTTCTATTCGAAGCGCGCATCGTTTCCGCCCACCGCACCCCTGAACGGCTGTATGACTATGCCAAATCCGCCAAGGATCGGGGCTTGAAGGTCATTATTGCCGGTGCTGGCGGCGCAGCGCATCTGCCGGGCATGACCGCTTCGATGACACAGTTGCCGGTTCTGGGCGTGCCCATCGCAACGACGGCGCTGGGCGGCGAAGACAGCCTGCTTTCGATCGTGCAGATGCCTGCGGGCGTTCCGGTCGGCACCCTCGCCATCGGCGAGATGGGCGCCACCAACGCCGGCCTGCTGGCGGCACAGATTCTCGCCATTACCGACGCGGCGCTGCTTAAGCGTCTCGAAGCGCACCGGGCGGCCCGCTCTGCGGCTGTCGCCGAAAGCCCCCAGGATACGTGAGACCGCATAGGATGCAGCCTCTTCCCCCCGGCTCGACGATTGGCATTCTCGGTGCCGGTCAGCTCGGCCGTATGCTTGCCGTGGCAGCTTCGCGGCTCGGCCTCAAGGCTCACATTTATAGCGACGTTCCGGGCCCCGCTTCGGATGTCGCGGCATCGACAACGATCGGCGCATACGATGATCTGGCGAAGATCACGGCGTTTGCGGCTGAGACCGATGTCGTCACCTATGAATTTGAAAACGTTCCTGTTTCTGCCGCCGCTGCGGTGGAAAAGGTGCGTCCAGTACGTCCGGGGCTGAAGCCTCTGGAGGTAGCGCAGGACCGCTTCAAGGAAAAAAGCTTCATCGCTTCTCTGGGCCTGCCGCTGCCCCGCTTTGCGCTGGTCGAAGGGCCGGGCGATTTCGCCGCCGCGCTTGAAACCGTGGGCGCGCCATCGATCCTGAAGTCGCGTCGTCTGGGCTATGATGGCAAGGGCCAGGCCCGGCTGGCTTCTGCCGATCAGATCGGCGAGGCGTTCGAAGCTATCGGCCGTGCGCCTGCAACTTTAGAGGCGATGGTCAACTTCCAGTTCGAGGTTTCGGTGCTGCTGGTGCGTGGCATCAACGGCGAAACGCTGGTTTACGACATCCCGCAGAACCACCACGAAGGTGGCATCCTGCGCACCTCCACGGTGCCGAGCCGCCTGCCTGCCGCCCATCGTGAGCGGGCGATCGAAATTGCTTCGACGCTGGCTGAGGCGCTGGGCTATGTCGGTCTGATCGGCGTCGAGATGTTCTACGTCGGCGATGCGCTTGAGCCGCTGCTGCTGAACGAGTTTGCCCCGCGTGTCCATAATTCAGGCCACTGGACGATGGACGCATGCGCCGTTGGCCAGTTTGAGAACCACATTCGGGCGGTTGCGGGTTGGCCGCTGGGTGCGACGGAACGCCATTCGGATTGTCAGATGACCAATCTGATCGGCGATGATGTTGCCGCGTGGCCGCAGTTGGCCGGTGAGGCCAATGCCTGCCTGCATCTTTATGGCAAGAACAAAGCTCTGCCCGGCCGCAAAATGGGGCACGTCAACAGGCTATTCCCCCGCTCGGTGGATGTTGAAACCCGTTCACTCTAATCACGCATGGACAATCCGGCGCTCCCTGTGGTAGGGGAAGCGCCATCATCAACGGCAATCGGGGCGTGGTGTTTTAGATACCGCACCGTATGCCGCTTTTTTCATTGGTCACCACAAGGCACAAGGAAGTAGCCGCTTGCAGGTTCTCGTCCGCGACAACAACGTCGATCAGGCTCTCAAGGCGCTCAAGAAGAAGATGCAGCGCGAGGGCATTTTCCGTGAGATGAAGCTCCGTAACTATTTTGAGAAGCCCTCCGAGCGTAAGGCTCGTGAGCAGGCTGAAGCTGTGCGCCGCGCCCGTAAGCTGGCTCGCAAGCGCGCTCAGCGTGAAGGCCTTCTGCCAGGCAAGGCTGCACCCGCTGCCGGTGCCCGCCGCTAAAAGTCGGTTTCCGACGGCATTCCTTGTGATTTAGTGCGCCCTGAGCGATGTGCTCACGGGCGCATTTGTCGTTGGAGAGGCGCGTCATCGTAGGCATCGAGCGCCTTGGCGCGCTTGTCGTACAGCGCCTCGATCCAGCGGAACATCGCCTCGTGCGAACCGTGCAGGTGGTGGTCCGAGTGGCCCGCGCGTGGGAAGGTGATGATATCCTTCGGCGCGTTGGCGGCCTCATACACGGCCTTGCCCATCTCAACCGGAATGACGCGATCTTCTTCGCCATGCAGGATAAGCAGCGGAGCAGTCACCTTCGGCAGATGCTGTAGCGTCTCGTAGCGGTCGAAAATGAACGGCCGCACCGGCAGCCACGGATAGGACAGTTCTGCCACGTCGACGATCGACGTATAGGGCGCATCCAGCACAATGCCGCCAACGTCATGCGCAGCGGCCAGCTGCACGGCGACGCCCGAGCCGATGGATTCGCCATAGACGATGATGTCTTCCGGAGCGACGCCGTCATCGCGCAGCGCCTGATAGGCCAGCGCCGCATCGGCAACATTGTCAGCTTCGCTGGGCTGACCTTCCGATCCGCCGAAGCCGCGATAGCTGAGCATCAGCACGCCGTAGCCCTGGGCCAGAAAGCGCCGCATCCGCTCGGAGCGATTGGTGAGGTTGCCGGCGTTGCCATGGAAATACAGCAGCGTTGGCTTGCCGGGGCTGGCCGGAGCGTACCAGCTGACGAGCTGGGTGCCATCCGCTGCGGTCAACATACGCTCGCTGGCGCCGGCCAGGTTGAACGCTGCCGGTGAGACGCGCCCGGCATCCGGGAAGTACATCAGCTTGCGCTGCAAAACGAAGGCTGCAACCGCTACCACTGCGTAGACGGCAAAAAGGGCCAGCGCGATCTTGATGATGAGCTGCATGCCTCTCCAACGCGCTTTTGGCAGCACCGATGGTTGAGCGGACGGGCGGTGCCAAGCAGAGGTCAGATTAGCCTGATCCGGCGCCGCCTGCGAAGCCGAACCGCTGCGGCCAATTACAAAATCGAATACGTCGTGGCCGAAAACCCGCAAAAAATTTTACGGGCCAATGCAACTCGGCGACAGGACAACAGATGTCGGATGGCTCTTTGTTCAAGCCATCCGAATTGCAGCGTAGGGCCGCAGCCCTGGCCAGATCGTCTGGCCGTACGTCCTTACTGGCCGAGTGCCCGGAGCGGATCGAAGTAGGGCTCGCCCAACGATTCAGCGACCGCAGGATGGGTGATCTTGCCGTCATAGACGTTGAGGCCAGCCCGCAGATGCGGATCATCCAGCAGCGCCTCGGTGGTGCCTTTGTTGGCCAGCGCCAGCACGAACGGCAACGTGGCGTTGTTGAGGGCAAAGGCAGAAGTACGCGCGACAGCGCCTGGCATGTTGGCGACGCAGTAATGCACGACACCATGTTCGACGTAGCTGGGTGCTGCGTGCGTGGTCGGCCGCGAAGTCTCGGCAAAGCCACCTTGGTCGATCGCAATGTCGACGATGACCGAGCCGCGCTTCATGGCTTTGACCATGTCGGTGCTGATCAGCTTGGGGGCCGAGCGACCGGGTATCAGCACCGCGCCGATGACGAGATCTGCCTCAAGCACGTAATCCTCAATTGCCTGGCGGGTTGAGAATATCGTGTTGAGGCCAGCGCCGAACTGCTGATCGAGCCCATACAGCCGCTCAAGATTGACATCGAGGCAGGTGACGGAGGCTTCAAGGCCGATGGCCATGCGCACCGCGTTGACGCCGGAAACGCCGCCGCCGATTACGACGACGTTGGCAGGGGCCACGCCAGCGGAACCGCCAAGCAGCATGCCGCGTCCGCCCTGTTCCATCTCAAGGCAGTGGGCGCCGGCCTGGATCGACATGCGGCCCGCAACTTCACTCATGGGGGATAGCAACGGAAGGCCGCCGCGCGCGCCGGTCACCGTTTCGTAGGCGATGGCAGCAACGCCCGAGCGCATCAGGCCGTGCGCTTGATCCGGGTCAGGCGCGAGATGGAGATAGGTGAAAAGCGTCTGGCCGGGGCGAAGCATGGCGCGCTCCGCGGCCAGAGGCTCTTTCACCTTCACGATGAGATCGCTGCTGGCGAACACTTCGTCGGCGGACGGCAACACGGTTGCGCCAGCTTTCACATAGTCTTCGTCTGTCACGCCAATGCGGGCGGCCGCGTTCTTCTCGACGAAAACCTGATGACCGTGGGCAACCAGTTCCCGCACGCTGGCAGGTACAAGTCCGACCCGGTTTTCGAAAACTTTAATTTCTTTGGGCACGCCGATGCGCATGTTGGCGCCTTTCTCCGCTTGAAGTCGCGGCAAGGGTATTGCGGATTACCGCCTTGGCAACCGCGATCTTGGTCTGGGCCCCATATCAGGGTGCGGCTTTTGCGGTTCGGCTTAATTTGCAGGTCGGAATGGAGATGCGCGCTGCGCGCCGGTGAAGTCGGGCAAGGCGCCGCTCTTGGTCGCTGACGCAGCGTTCTGCCCTGGTGGAACCAGAAGCAGCAGCATCGCACTCAACAGCAGCGGCCCGATCCAGATTGCCCAGTAGAGGCCAAAGATCTGCACAGCTTCGCGGCGTCGCAACGCGGCCAGCTTCTTTTTCTGTTCCAGCCTCTCCTGCTTTAGCTTTTCCGGTTCCAGGTTTTGCTGGTCCAGTCTGCTTAAAGCCTGCTGAGAGCGGGCGATTTCATAGTCGATCTCGTCGTGGTTCTCGCCGCACTCATGCAGCGCCCGTTCGTATTCTTCGAGGATCGGCTGCAATTCGCGATCCGCAACTCCGTTCATCAGCGTGAGCCGTTGCAGCGCGCTGTTGACCTTGCGGCCGCACTCGTCGAAGCGGCGCGCCTTGGCGGGATAATCTTTCGCCTGCTCGATGAGACCGATGACCATGGAGAGCGAGCCGGTGACAAAGCCGGTGAAGTCCAGCACGTTGCGCGTATGCACGCTGATGCTGTCCTGAAAGATGGTGGTGTAGATCGGCAGCAGAAATCCGAACACGCCCGCCAGCGCAAATGCCAGCGTGCTTGCATCCTGCTTGCGCTCGAATCGTTTTGCGGCGTTGAAGCGCGCGCGCTTAACGACGTTCCAGTTGTTCAGGTATCTGTCGCGCGTAGAGACGTTCTTGCGCACCGTTTCAGCCGCAAGCCGGATTTGTGTCGCGCCAGATGCCGTGGGAATTCGACTCGTCTGCATGCGGGCACATTACTGCGCATCCATCGAACGCTCATCAGGGGAGATGCCATTCCGATGGCCGATGTGCCGGATGGTGTTGAAAACCGGAAGGCGCATCAGGCGGCTGTGCCGCAGGGTCGCATCCGCTAGGAAACCCGCCGCGAAAATCGCGAATGTTACGACCGCTTACTGAACGTTATCGGCAGCAGCCCTGCGCAAGGGTTCAAAACCTGTGGTTGACCTACGATGTAAGGTACTCGTTGGCGCCGTCCCAATGTGCTCTGCGTGTTGATATTCGCCGCAGCCGTGCGCCCGTAAATTTCGTCTGAATGTCTGGAGTAAATGCGTATGCGGTTACCTCCCGCCCCAACAACGCCGACCGTTGTGTTCGATCTGGACGGCACGCTTGTGCACACCGTTCCGGACATCGCCGCCGCTCTGGATGAAGTTCTCGCGCCCTATGGTTTCGGACCAACAAGTGAGGATGAGGCTGCCTCGATGATGGGAGATGGCCTGAGCGAATTCTTCTGGCGCGCGTTGACCTCCAAGCGTCTCAATCTGCCGGCCGACGAGGCTGATGCCGCGCGTCGTCGCTTCATTGCCTGTTATGCGAAGGCGCCGGCGCGTCGATCACGTGTTTATCCGGGCATCTATGCGCTGCTGCAGGAGTTGCGTCAGCGCCATGTCCGTACAGCGGTTTGCACCAACAAGATCGAGGAAATCGCGCGCACGATCCTGCAGGATATGCGCCTCGTGAATTGCTTTGATGCGGTGGTTGGTGCCGGTGGCGATCGGCCGATGAAGCCTGATCCGCGCCCTGTTCAAGAAGCTGTCACGCGCGCAGGCGGCCACATGGCGCGGGCGCTGCTTGTTGGCGACACGAGTGCCGATCACGGCGCGGCGATTGCAGCGCGCGTTCCGCTGGTGCTGGTTGATTACGGCTACAGCCATCTGCCGATCAGCGCGCTGACCTATGGCATCATTGTCGACAATCCCAAGAGCCTGCACGACGCGGTGATGCGGTTTGTCGGCATGGAGGATTATCGCGGCCCGGACGCCGAAGCGGAGCATCATCCGAGCGTCGTTTGATGCCCGTCGACGGCATCACGCGGGACAAACGGACTAGCGGGTGGATGCTGGAGCTGGGGTGATCTTATTCGCCGGCGGCAAGCTGGCGTTTGCAGATCTCACGCCATTTGCTTTTAGAGATGTGCGTGCCTGCATCCCAGGTGTCGATGCAATGCTGAAGTTTTTCAGCGCGTGTGGGTGCCTTGTAGTCGCTGATGCTCGGCGCCGCGGCGTCGCCGCTTCCCTCGCGATAATTGCGCGTGCCCTTGCGGCCGGCGTCAACCGTGCTGACGACCGTGAGAGCCGTTGCGGGTTGCGCAGACGAAGCTGCGACTGTCCATGCACCGGCAGTTGCGTTCGATGCCGTCAAAGCAAGGAGCGAAAGCGCACCGAGGGCGCATACATATGTGCGAGCAAAGGCCATGGTTAATCCTACAACGGATTGCCGCCGCGTGGTGCAGGATCGGAATTTCTGGTGAAGCTTTGCTGGCGTGTTGGTCCGGATTGGAACGACGCCTTTTGCGTGCGCAATCCGAGTTCTAAAAAGGGGAAGGCGCGCGAAAGGGGACGTTCGCGCGCCTTCGCCAGCCAGGGCCGGGAAAGCCTGACCGGCTGTATGCCGTGATGGGCTCAGGGAGCTTCGGAAGCTGCGGCGCTGCTGGCCGCGCTCTTTCCGGCGCTGCGGGTTGATGTTGGTTTTGGCGTTTCGGTGCGGCTGGCGGTGCTGGCCGTTTCATCCATGTGCCGCAGCGTGCCTATGATGCGCGCGCCTTCATCGGCCGAAAATATCTGATGGATGATCTCGCTCTCAACGATCGCAGTATTTTCCATTCGCACGCGCTTGGCATTTATCTTGCCGGTGCTGCGTCCGCGGATGATGACTTCCTCCGCATCGATGCCGCCTTCAACCGATGCATCCGTGTCGATGATAAGCAGCTTGCAGCGCACGTTTCCGAATACGTTGCCCTTGATGAGAATGTCGCCGTTGCTTTCCAGATCGCCGCGCACGGTCAGGCATTCGTCAACGAGCGCGTGCACGGGTGCTTTGGTGCGATCCGGTGCAGCGTATTCACCGGTTGCAGGATGTGCTGCCGGGGCAGGCGTTTCAATGCTGTCGGCGTTTCCTGGTGCAGAAAAGCTATCAAGTTTCTTGGTGTTGAACATTGCGAATGCCCTTATGGAATGATGCAGGCAATATTCGAGCTACGCAGATGAGCAGTAATAGCAGCAGCAATTAAGTGACCGTTCGCACACTATTGGAAGCAAAGAGTGCTGTTCCGGTGCGCATCGCGCGCAAATGCAAATGAAGTGTTTCCCGCGCGCTACTCGCACGTCAGAGGATATACGTCAGTGTTTTCAGCGGTTTTGCGTTACGGCAATCCGCTCTGTTGCAGCAGTTGAAGCACCGCGCTGCACGGCGCCACGAACGAGTGCCAATCACCCTTCTTCTTCGGATCGACATCATATCGAAAGCGGTTCTGTGGGCCCGCTGCGCCTTTGGCCATGACGCCAACTAGCGATCCATCCTGCGCAAGAACAGGCCCGCCGGAATTGCCCGGCAGCGAGTCCACGCTGGTAGCGATGTAGGCGGATGTCGTGTCGCGAAACTCGGCTTTGCCGACGCCAACAGAAATGCCGTGGCTCCAGCGCTTGATCTGTTGCGACTGCTTAAGCGAGCGCCGCTTGGCGACACCGGGAAAGCCGATCGCATAGACCTCCTGCTCGAACGCGCTGTCACATTGGCCGTTCACGGGCAGAGGTGCGCCGACGCGGCGCTTCGTCGGCATTACAACTCTGATGACGGCGAGATCGTACGCATCGTCGATGCGGACGGCTTTGACGTTGTCGAGACGCTGCGGGCGTGGCGCGAGCGTGATGCCATCCGCTTCAAAGCGTTTGCCGCCGGTGTCTTCGACGAGATAGCGCTTCTGGCCTTTGCAATCCTCAACCGCGTGTCCTGCGGTGATGAAATAGTGTTCGGTGCGTTCGCCCTTCGGAACACGGCGGACCGGGAAGGCAGAGGCGGTGTAACTGCCTTTGGTGCCTTCGCACACGAACGCGTAGACGGAGTTCCATGCGTCGGCCACGGCTGCGGGGCGCTTGTCGGTGAAGAAGCCTTCGCCCGCGTGAGCCGATGACAGGACAAGCATCGGCATGGCGACAGCAAGGATGGTGCTGACGGCAAACTTCGCAGTCCGACGCCGCGTGATGGCGCGGGTGGCTAGTGCCTTGCGGACTGAGTTGGCAGAGGCGGGCGGCATGGGCACTGAGACACTGGGGCGAAGGGTTGTTGCAACGCTGCCTGCGGACCGGGCGGCATGCAAGCGTGGAAATAGCAAAGCCGCTCTGCGGTCAACCCGCAGAACGGCTTTGAGATAACGATCGTACGTGGCCCGGTGATCGTGGGCCCGCGGCAGAGAGAATGCCCGCCACAGGGCGCCGAGATCGTGGGCTCCACATCGGAGCCCGGTTTCCGTTTAGTGGGCCAGCGCCTTGACGATTTCTTCCGTCATCTTCTTTGCGTCGCCCAGCACCATCACGGTGTTGTCGTTGTAGAACAGCGGATTGTCGATGCCGGCATAACCCGAAGCCAGCGAGCGCTTGTTGAACAGGACTGTGCCCGCCTTCCACGCCTGCAGCACCGGCATGCCGTAGATGGGCGAAGTCTTGTCGTTCTCGGCCGCCGGATTGACGACGTCGTTGGCACCGATCACGTAGACGACATCGGCCTGCGGAAACTCCGAGTTGATGTCTTCCAGCTCGAACACCTCGTCATAGGGCACGTTGGCTTCGGCCAGCAGCACGTTCATGTGGCCGGGCATGCGGCCCGCCACCGGATGGATGGCGTACTTGACCTCGACGCCTTCCTTCTTCAGCGCATCGCCCATCTCGCGCAGTGCGTGCTGGGCCTGCGCCACCGCCATGCCGTACCCCGGCACGATGATGACCTTGGAGGCGTTCTTCATCACGTAGGCCGCATCTTCCGCCGAGCCGAGCTTGACGGGCTTCTGCTCGCCGCCGGCTGCCGGGCCGGCCGTCTCGCCACCGAAGCCGCCGAGGATGACGGAGATGAACGAGCGATTCATACCCTTGCACATGATGTACGACAGGATGGCGCCCGACGAGCCGACCAGCGCGCCGGTGATGATGAGTGCGATGTTCGAAAGCGTGAAGCCGATGCCCGCCGCTGCCCAGCCGGAATAGGAGTTGAGCATCGACACCACGACCGGCATGTCAGCGCCGCCGATCGGGATGATGATGAGTACGCCGAACAGCATCGACAGCAGCGTGATGGCCCAGAACAGCGTTGCGTCGCCGCCGGACTGGCAGAACAGATAGATCAGGTACACGATCGCAACGAACAGGCCGAGATTGATGGCGTGGCGTGCGGGCAGGATGATCGGCTTGCCGGACATGCGGCCTGAGAGTTTCGCGAACGCGATGACCGAGCCGGTGAATGTGATGGCGCCGATGGCAACACCCAGCGACATCTCGATGAGGCTGGCGGCGCCGATGGCTCCGCGCGTGCCGATGCCGAAGCTGTCCGGCGCATAGAGTGCTGCGGCAGCGACGAACACGGCGGCAAGACCGACGAGCGAGTGGAACGCGGCGACCAGCTCCGGCATCGCCGTCATGGCGATGCGACGGGCGGTTACGGCGCCGATGCTGCCGCCGACACCCAAACCGCCAAGCAGAAGCAGCCATGTCCACACCGACTGCGGCGCGGCGACGGCAAGCGTCGTGACCATGGCGATGGCCATGCCGGTCATGCCGAAATAGTTGCCCTGACGTGAGGTGGCCGGGCTCGACAATCCACGCAGCGCCAGGATGAACAGCACGCCGGAGACGAGATAAAGCAGAGCGACGAGATTAGGTGTCATTGTGCACTTCCCCCGAGGGCAGGCATTGCGAGTGCGGTCGGGATGGGATTGAGGGCGCGCGTTGCTGGGTTCATCACCGCTTGTCGCCCTTCTTCTTGTACATCGCCAACATGCGCTGCGTGACGAGGAAGCCGCCGAAGATGTTCACGGCGGCCATGATGAGCGCCAGCACGCCAAACGTTTTCGAGGCGACAGTGTCGCCGCCGGTGAGGCCGGAGACAGCGCCGTGCTCAACTGCAACGGCGAGCAGCGCGCCAACCACGATAACTGACGAGATCGCGTTGGTGACGGACATCAGCGGCGTGTGCAGCGCGGGCGTAACGGCCCACACAACGTAGTAGCCGACGAAGATCGCCATCACGAACACCATCAGTTCGTAGACGATGGGGTCGATGGTGCCGCCGATGCCACCCGCCGCGAGCGCGGGCGATGCCAATGCGGTGGTGAGCGTGACAGCGCCGGCCGCCAGAGCGGTGAGACGTCCGAATGTCGATTGCTTGCGACCGTGCATCATGCGGCTCCCTGCAGGCTGGGGTGAACGATCGCGCCGTCGCGGGCGACAAGCGTGCCCTTGATGATCTCGTCGTCCCAGTTGATCGCCAGCTTCTTTTCCTGCTTGTCGAACATGGTCTCGAAGAAGGTGTAGAGGTTCTTGGCGTAGAGGCTGGACGCGTTGATTGCGATCTCGCCCGCAAGATTGAGCGGGCCAAAGATGCGCACGCCGTTGTGGTCGACAATCTCGCCGGGCTTGGTCAGCTCGCAGTTGCCGCCGCGCTCCGCCGCCAGATCGACGATGATCGAGCCGGGCTTCATGCTTTCCACCATGGCGCGCGTGATGAGACGCGGTGCCGGACGCCCAGGAATGAGCGCGGTGGTGATGACGATGTCCTGGCCCTTGATGTGGTTGGCGACCAGTTCCGCCTGCTTGGCCTGATATTCCGCCGACATCGCCTTGGCGTAACCGGCTGCGGTCTGCGCCTGCTTGAACTCGTCGTCCTCGACGGCGATGAACTTGGCGCCGAGCGAGGCGACCTGTTCCTTCGCGGCCGGGCGAACGTCGGTGGCGGACACTTGCGCACCGAGGCGACGCGCAGTAGCGATGGCCTGCAGACCGGCAACGCCCGCGCCCATGATGAAGGCCTTGGCCGCAGGCACAGTGCCAGCCGCCGTCATCATCATCGGCATCGCCTGCTGGAACATCGCGGCGGCGTCGATCACGGCTTTGTAGCCCGCGAGGTTAGCCTGCGAGGACAGCACGTCCATCGACTGCGCACGCGTGATGCGCGGCATGAATTCCATCGAGAACAGTGAGGCCTTGCCGGTAGCCAGCGCCTCCATGCCAGCGCGATCGCCATAGGGATCGAGCATGGCGATGACGAGGGCTTCCGGCTTCAGCGCCGCCACTTCGGCAGCGGATGGCCGGCGCACTTTCAACAGCACGTCGGCATCACGCAGCGCATCGGCAGCGGTGGGTACAATTTCAGCACCCTGGGCTGCCAGCGTCGCATCGGAAAAGCGGGATCGCGCGCCGGCGCCAGCTTCAACCTTCACTTTAGCCCCGAGGGCGACGAGTTTCTTGACCGTCTCCGGTGAAACCGCAACGCGCGGTTCATCCGCAGGCTCGGCGGTAACTGCAATGGTGACCATGCAAGTGTCCGATTCCGTGAGAAAGCGCTGTCGCCGGAACGCGGCGGCTTGCAGGCCGCCGGTCCATGGGGATTTGGCTTCAGCCTAGGTGAGGAAGAGGTACATGCCGACGAGAAGCACAATCAGCGAAACTATCGCGATTTTCGTTAGAAACATGAAGCCCTTGTAGGTGCTCTCCAACTGGGCGTAGTCCATGTTTTCGTTGCCGCCAGAAAGATCGATCGACACTTGCTTGCCCCTCCCTAGGGATTGCTTGATCGTTGAGCTTTCTTCGTTACATCAAGCCAGATGTGCTATCAAGTCGCACGCCGAGTTAGCGTGGTGCTGCATCGGTGCAGGCCGGCACCGTTTTCCGGTCCTGCCCCGTCAGTTGCGGCAGTGCAATAGAACAGCGCAGCCGAACATCTGCAGTGACAGTAACGCAGTGATGACAGCGCGGCAGCCCGGACAAAAGAACATAGGTCTAAGGGCTTAGACTTTGGTCCGGCAGAAAAGCACCTGCATGATGCGCTGCGTGCTCTGTCTGCGGAGTAAGCGTGCTGCGGTCTAAACCTGGCGCACTTTGGCGTGTCTGCGGGCACTTCCCCTGCGATCATTTGCGCAGGGACATGATGTAAGCTGCCAGCGCGTGCATCTCATCCTGAGAGAGGTTGTGGTTCGGCATCATCGGCGGAAACGATGCGAGCCAGCTGACGACGCCGTCGTAGGTTTGCAGCGGCCGATTGGCCACCGCGCTGAAGCCGGGAATGCCCATGGCGCCCTGCTTCTCGCCCTGCCCCGGATTGAGGTGGCACTCGGCACAGAGGGAAATCGCCAGCTCGTGGCCCTTCCGGATCGTGTCGGCGTCTGTCTGGGCATGGGCCGCAGCGGGAAGCACAGCGGCAACGGCGAATACTACACACGCCAGGCGCGTAAAATTGCGCGCGGCGCTTGCCCCGCTGAACCTCGGCCATATCGACATGGTGCATTCCCCCGGATCTCAATCGGCGCAGCATTCTATCGGGTGTGCGCGCGGAATGCGTTGATCAATGTCAGGCGGGTCGGCGTGAGCGCTGGCCTACTCCGGCAGCGGCACACCGGCCAATGCAAACGCTTCGCGCTGGCGGCCGGCGAGCGTGTCGAGATTGAAATCATCGATCATGCCGTTGAACAGCCGATACCAGTTCTGGCGCGCACCCAGGTGCAGGAAGACGCCGCCAAGGCCAATGGCAGCACGATCCATGAAGACGAATTCGCGCGGGATGCGAACCGGTCCTTTCTCCTTCAGGATGCGGTGCACGGTGAAGGCTTCCTGGCGGCCGTATTCGCCGGGCGAGGTGTCCTCAGCGATGGTGCGCTCGCGGTCATCCAGCAACGGGCCGTAGATGAAGCGCGCCCAGATGGTGAGCGCTTCGATCAGCTCGCTTGAGAGGCCCGAAAAGCCCCAGGTCTCATAGGCGCTGACGATGCGGTCGCGGTCGTTGGCAAGCAGGCCGCGGTAAAGGTCGACGACGCCACCGACGAACTGCGGGCGGAATGTGCGAATGCAACCATAGTCGAGCAGGTTGATGCCGCCGGGAGCAGGCAGCGCTGGAGCTGTACTGTCGCCCGATGCCGGTGCTGGTCCTGTTTGATCCGGCGCGGGAAACACCGTGTAATTGCCCAGGTGCGGATCGCCGTGGATGACGCCGTAATGGCTGAACGGAAACCACCAGGCGCGGAACATAGCCTGCGCGATTGCGTTGCGATCCTCCATCGGCGCGATCTTGTAATCGAGCAGCGGTTTGCCATCCAGCCACGTCATAGTCAGCAGCCGCTTGGTCGAAAGCTGCGCGAAGACTTCCGGCACGCGGACGCTTGGATCGTCAGCAAAGATGTGCGCGTAAAGCCGCGTGTGGCTGGCCTCGCGTTCATAGTCGAGTTCTTCACGCAGGCGCGCGGCGATTTCGGCCAGTATGCCGGTGGTTTCAATCGCGGGATTAAAGCGTGCATGGATGGCGAAGATGGCGCGCAGTTGCGTCAGATCAGCTTCGACAGCCGAAGCCATATCCGGATATTGCAGCTTCACCGCCAGAGCACGGCCGTCGTTGTCCGTTGCGCGATGCACCTGTCCAAGCGATGCGGATGCAGCGGCGTTGAGATCGAATGATCGGTAACGCTCAGCCCAGTTCGGCCCCAGCTCCGCCACCATGCGGCGCTTTGCGAACGCTGGCCCCATCGGCGGCGCAGCGGATTGAAGCTGAGAAAGCTGGCGCGCGTATTCGGCGGGCAGCGCCTCGGGGATGGTTGAAAGCAGTTGCGCCACCTTCATCAGCGGGCCTTTGAGCCCACCGAGCGCGGCTGTCAGTTCGGCGGCGCCGCGTGCACCGTCATGCTCGCGGCCGAACAATCGCTCGCCGGCGATGCGTGTTGCAACACCGCCGACGCTGGCGCCGACCTTGAGATAGCGCGACGCGCGCGCTGAAAACCGGTTTTCTTCCTTTGTCATCGCTCCCCGCATATCGGGTTGCGCGGCGCCATCGGCAAGATGCGATCTGCGGCAACAGCGGAGTTCGGCCACAGTCTAAACGGCAACTTGCGTGCCCACTTCAACAACGCGATCTGTCGGGATGCGGAAATACGTGGTGGCGTCCTGCGCGCTGCGCGCCAGCGCTACGAACAGTTTGTCCTGCCACGCCGGCATTTCCGATTTCGGCGTTGTCTTCAGATTGCGCCGCGACAGGAAGAATGATGTCGTTGCGACATCCACGTTGAGATCCTTGCGCCGACACACTTCGAAAATTTTCGGAACGCTCGGCGTTTCCATGAAGCCGTAGCGCGCGACGACACGGATGAAAGTATCGGATACGCGATCGACGGTCAGGCGTTCATAGCGGGGCACGCGCGGCACATCCTCGGTCTTGATAGACAGGATGATGTTGCGCTCGTGCAGAACGCGGTTGTGCTTCAGGTTATGCATCAGCGCGGTGGGTGCCGCTGTCGGATCGGCGGTGAAGAACACGGCTGTTCCCGGCACGCGGTGCGGCGGCTTGGCATCGAGCCTGCGCAGCAGCCACTCCATGTCGGCTTCGTCCTTACGGGTCTGCTTGGCCAGCAGCCGCGAGCCGCGCACCCATGTCCACATGATGGTGGCGATGCATGCCGCCAGCACCAGCGGCAGCCAGCCGCCGTCAAACACCTTCAGCATGTTGGCGGCAAAGAAGAACTGCTCCAGCACCATCAGCGGCAGCAGCAGCGCCAGTGTCTGCCACAGCGGCCATTTCCAATATTGCCACAGCACCAGAATGGCGAGCATCGACGTGATCACCATCGCAGCGGTTACGGCAACGCCATAGGCCGAGGCGAGGTTGGTCGAGGACTGGAACATCACCACCATCAGCAGCACGGCAATCAGCAGCATCCAGTTCACGCGCGGCAAATAGATCTGGCCGGACATAGATTCCGATGTGTGCGTGATGCCGAAGCGCGGCAGCATGCCGAGCTGTATCGCCTGACGTGTCAGCGAGAATGTGCCGGTGATGACGGCCTGTGCCGCAACGACCGTTGCGATAGCCGCCAGCACGACGATGAACGGCAGCGCCCAGTCGGGGTACAGCAGGAAGAATGTGTTGGTCAGCGTTTCGGGATGCGTCAGCACCAGCGCGCCCTGGCCGAAATAGTTCAGCAGCAGGCAGGGCAATACCAGCACGAACCACGCCGCCTGAATAGGCTTGCGGCCGAAGTGTCCGAGATCGGCATAGAGCGTCTCGGCGCCGGTTATGGCGAGGAAAACGAGCCCGAGAACCGTCAGACCCAGAAAGCCGTGGTTGAGCAGGAATTGCACGCCGTACCACGGGTTGAGCGCAAGCAGCACACCCGGATTGGCGACGATATTGATGACACCGCCGAGCGCCAGCGTGAGGAACCAGACGACGGTGATGGGACCAAAGAATGCCGCGACCTTGGAGGTGCCGCGCGATTGCACGGAAAACAACAGTATAAGGATGAGCACAGATAACGGGACGACAAACTTTTCGAACGTCGGCGAGATAAGCGTCAGGCCTTCCATCGCCGACAGCACCGAGATGGCGGGGGTGATGACCGCGTCGCCATAGAAAAACGCGGCGCCGGCAATGCCAAGGCCAACGATAACCGGTGTTGATTTTTTCGCGACGGATTGCCCGAGCGCCATCAGGGCGAACATGCCGCCCTCGCCTTTGTTGTCAGCGCGCAGAAGAATGACGACGTACTTCAGCGTCACAATGAGCAGCAGCGCCCAGGTGATGAGCGACAGCACGCCATAGACAACTTCGTTGCCGGGCAGGCTCGAACCTTTGGCGGCATCGACGGCGACACGGAAGGCGTAAAGCGGGCTGGTTCCGATGTCGCCATAAACGACACCGACTGAACCGACCATCAGCCCCAGAAACTTCTTGTTCGCCATTCCTTCAGGTGAGGCCGGCTCGGCGCCTTTTTGGGCCCCCTGCGAATGTGCCACGTGGCACCCCCGTAGCTGGATTGCAGTGCAGCAATTGGCGCGGGCTTCTAGACCCATCCTGACGCGATGGGAACCCCTTAATTGATATTCTCACCGCGATGCATTGCCTTGACAATGACAGGTGAAACTGAAGCGGAAGCAAAGAAACGGACTGTGGCGCACCGACGAAGAGCCGATGCGCCGCGATTGGTAAGGAATTGGCGAAGGAGCGCCGATCAATTGATCCGGGTGCGGTGTGGGGCTCAGGCCCGCCGCGCCACCCGTCACAAAACGTTGATCAGACGGCCTGCTCCGCAGCTTCCAGTTCGTCGATCATGCCCTCGATGACCTTCAGGCCCTTGTTCCAGAACTCGGGATTGGAGGCGTCGAGCCCGAACGGCGCCAGCAATTCAGAGTGGTGCTTGGAACCGCCCGCCTTGAGCATATCGAAGTACTTGTTGACGAAGTCGGGATGCGCTTCCTCGTAAAGGCCATAGAGCGAGTTCACGAGGCAATCGCCGAACGCGTATGCGTAGACATAGAACGGCGAATGCACGAAGTGCGGGATGTAGGCCCAGAACACTTCGTAGCCAGGCTTCAGTTCGATTGCCGGGCCAAGACTTTTGGACTGCGTCTCGTACCAGATCTGGCCGATCTGATCCGGCGTCAGTTCGCCGTTGCGGCGGGCTTCGTGCAGCTTGCGCTCGAAGGTATAGAACGCGATCTGGCGCACGACCGTGTTGAGCATATCCTCAACCTTGCCGGCAATCATCGCCTTGCGTTCGCGTGCATCCTTCGTTTCCCGCAGCAGCGCCTTGAAGGTCAGCATTTCGCCGAACACCGATGCTGTTTCGGCGAGCGTCAGCGGCGTTGAAGCCAGCAGCGCGCCCTGCGAACGCGCCATCATCTGATGCACGCCGTGGCCCAGTTCGTGCGCAAGCGTCATCACATCGCGCGGCTTGCCCAGATAGTTCAGCAGCACATAGGGATGCACGGACGGAACCGTTGCGGCGGCGAATGCACCGGGCGCCTTGCCGGGGCGTGCCGGGGCGTCGATCCAGTTCTTGTCGAAGAACTCACCCGCAACATCGGCCATCTGCGGTGCGAAGTCGTTATACGCGCCGAGCACGAGACGCTGTGCGTCCTTCCATGCAAACACGCGCTCTGGACGCTCCGGCAGCGGAGCATTGCGATCCCAATGGGACATCCGCTCCATGCCAAGCCACTTGGCTTTCATCGCGTAATAGCGGTGCGACAGACGCGGATATGCAGCACGCACGCTGGAAACCAGCGCGTCGACAACCTCGGCTTCGACCTGGTTGGCGAGATGGCGGCTGTCGGCCACATCCTTGAAGCCGCGCCAGCGATCAGAAATTTCCTTGTCCTTGGAGAGCGTGTTGGTGATCAGCGTGAAGAGGCGAACGTTATCCTTGAACACCTTCGACAGCGCTTCAGCACCGGCCTGACGCTTTTTGCCGTCGGCGTTGGAAAGCAGGTTCAGTGTGCGCTCAAGTGCAAGTGGTTCGCTTTCGCCCTCCACGGGGAAGCGAAGGGCAGCCATCGTTTCGTTGAACAGCCGGTTGAAGGCGCCGCCAGATGTCTGGCTTTTTTCGTGCATCAGCCGCTCCAGCTTTTCATCGAGCTGATAGGGCTTTTCCTTGCGCACGTTGATGATCCACGGGCGATAGTGGGCAAGGCGCTCGTTCTTCAGCGCTGCTTCCAGCGTCGCATCGTCGATCTGGTTCAGTTCCAGCTCGAAGAAGATGATGTTGGTGGAAATTGCGGTCAGCTTTTCAGCGACGTCGCCATAGAATTTCGCGCGTTCCGGATCAGCCTGATTGCCGGCATAGTGCAGGCCCGCAAACGATCCCAGCCGCCCGGTCAATTCGACGAACTGCTCGAACTCCTCGAGCGCGGTAGCCAGCGCGCCGCCATCCTTGGCGATCTCAACCAGCTTGCCGTGATAGGCATCCTTGATGCGCTGGGCCTCCGCGGCGGCAGCGTCGAGGTCGCGCGCAAGCTCCGGCGCGGTTGGCGAAGGATAAAGATCGGCGAGATTCCACTCGGGCATTGCACCCAGTTCGTCGTTCGTGTCGGCGGTAACGGCCTTGGCCACAGCGGTCTCCTGCGCGTTGAATTTAGTCTGAATGTCGATCGCGAGCGTGTTCGCCCGCTATATGTGAGCTGTCGATTAACTGATTTACAGGCCTGTTAAGGCTGTGCAAAGGCACGCTGAACGTGTCGTTTTGAACCCGGCCGAATCAGAAAAGGCTCAACCTGAGCTTCTTCGCAACTCCTTATTTACCCTTGTTGGGCAGTCTTAGCTTCAGTGAGTGAGCCACTGGTGGCCGAGTGTTCGATCCTGACGCAATTCAGGTCAGGCCAGCCAGTTAGGTAGTCCGTTACAGGTTGAGTTCGAGTGCCTCATGGTCAAGAGTTTGCTTATCGTCGATGACGATCCCACCCAACGCCGCATTCTTGAAGAAACGATCAAGCGCCTCGGGTTCGCTACTAAAACTGCCGGCTCGGGCGAGCAAGCCCTGCAGATCCTTGAAGGCCCGGAACGCGGCGACATCAGTCTCGTGCTTCTGGACCTCGTCATGGCCGGCGTGGACGGCATGGCGGTTCTGGAGAAGCTCGGAAGCAATCCGGGCACCCCACCGATCATCGTGCAGACGGCGCATGGTTCCATCGATGCCGCCATCAACGCAATGCGCGCCGGTGCTGTCGATTTCGTCGTGAAGCCGGTGTCGCCGGAGCGACTGGAAGTTTCGATCAAGAGCGCGCTCAAGATCGAGGCCCTGGCCGGCGAGATCACGCGCATCAAGAAGAAGGTTGAAGGCACGCTGACCTTCGCCGATCTGGTGGTGCAGGCTGAAGGTATGGAGCGCGTCGTTGCGCTCGGCAAGCGTGCTGCGGCTTCGAACATCCCGGTGCTTATCGAAGGCGAATCCGGTGTCGGCAAGGAGCTGATCGCCCGCGCCATTCAGGGTGAATCCGAACGTGCCGGAAAACCGTTCGTCGTCGTCAACTGCGGCGCCATTCCGGAGAACCTGATCGAGTCGACGCTGTTCGGCCATGAGAAGGGCGCCTTCACCGGCGCTGTCGACAAGCGGATTGGCAAGTTCCAGGAAGCCGATGGTGGCACGCTGTTCCTCGACGAGGTTGGCGAGCTTCCGCTCGACGCACAGGTGAAACTGCTGCGCGCATTGCAGGAAGGCGAGATCGATCCGGTCGGCGCGAAGAAGTCCGTCAACGTCAACTTCCGGCTCATCTCAGCCACCAATCGCAACATGATCGACATGGTGCGCGAAGGTAAGTTCCGCGAGGATCTCTACTATCGCCTCAACGTGTTCCCGATCTGGGTGCCGCCGCTGCGCGAGCGGCTGGGTGATGTTGCTGAGCTGGCGCGTCACTTCATTGCCCGCTTCGCGGCTGAGGAAGGCAAGCGCATCAGTGGCCTCAGCGAGGATGCACTGCGGCTGATCCGCAGCTATCCATGGCCGGGCAACGTGCGGCAGCTTGAAAACGCCGTGTTCCGTGCGGTGGTTCTGGCCGATGGTCCGGAGCTGACGGTTGCGGAATTCCCGCAGATCGCGGCGCACGTCACGGGCTTTGAAACGGCTGTGCCTGCTGCGCCGGCTCCGGCTCCCAAGCAGCCCGCGTTCAAAGGTCCGGCTGTGCTGGGTGCAGACGATATCATTCCGCAGACGATGGAAATTCGCGGCGGCAATGGTGGTGGTCACGCCAGTGCGCTGGGCATTCCGGTCGTTACCGAGGCTGGCGACATCCGCTCGCTGGATGAGATTGAAGCAGACATGATCCGACTGGCGCTCGGGCGCTATCGCGGACACATGACGGAAGTGGCGAAGCGCCTGAAGATCGGTCGCTCGACGCTCTATCGCAAGATGCAGGAATACGGCCTCGAGCCGCGCGCCTAAACCGCGGAGGCGTGCAGCTCCTGGCTGTGAGACGGCGCCGCGTCACCCGAGGGTGGCGCGGCGTAGTCGTATCTGGAGCAACGAATTATCGTGTGGCGATATTCGTCTGCCGGCTAGCGTTTCGGCAGAACGTTGTAGGCGTGGCCGGTCACAATGCGATGATAAATGTAGCCGATCAGCACGATTGAAACGGCGCCAACGGCGACTGGCATCAGCAGGAACTGCCAGGACGCGGCGGCCAGAACTACAACGATTGGATTGGCGCCTGCGGGTGGGTGCAGCGTGCCGGTAAGAAGCATGCCAGCGATACCGAGGCCAACGCCGACCGCCATGGCTGCCACCGGCGAGGCAATGGACGTGAACGCCAACAGGCCAAGCGTGGCCGTAACCAGATGGCCGCCAACGACATTGCGCGGCTGAGCCAATGGGCTGGCCGGCGCTCCAAACACAAGCGCGCAGCTGGCGCCGAACGGCGCGATGATGAGCGGAAGCGCCGTCAGATCGGCTGCGCCCGCCAGAATGGCGATGGTGATAGTGGCGCCGATGCCGGCCAGAATGGCGTTACGCCAGGGCAATGCCCGCAATGCTTCCAGCCGTGACGGCGCCGCGTATTCTGTTGTTTCGGTCAAACTACCCTCCCTGAAGTGAAAACGGCGCCGGATTTCCATCCGGCGCCGCACAGGTCTTAGTTGACCTTCTTGAACTTGGCAGCTTCTTCCGAGCCGCCCGTCGCGTTGCCGGCGCTGTAGGAGTGAGCACCGACGCCCGCCAGCTTGCCGCCCTGTACGACGAGGTATTCGTCGCGGATCGGCTTGCCAGAGAAGTAGGCTTCCAGAATTTCGCGCGTTCCAGCAGCGTAACGTGCCTGGGCCGAAAGCGAAGTTCCGGAAATGTGCGGGGTCATGCCGTGATGCGGCATGGTGCGCCACGGGTGATCCTGCGGAGCGGGCTGCGGGAACCACACGTCGCCTGCATAACCGGCGAGCTTGCCGCTCTCAAGGGCGCGCACGATCGCATCGCGATCGCAGAGCTTGCCGCGAGCGGTGTTGACGAGATACGTGCCGCGCTTGAAGAACTTCAGCGTCTCGTCATTGATCATGTGCTCGGTTTCAGGGTGAAGCGGGCAGTTGAGCGTGACGATATCGCAAGCCTTGGCCAGGCTCTCGAGGCTGGTGTGGTGCGTAAGGTTCAGCTCCTTCTCAACCGACTCCGGCAGACGGTGACGATCGAGATAGTGCAGGTTGACGTCGAATGGCTTCAGCAGGCGCAGCACGCGCAGACCGATGCGGCCAGCGGCAACCGTACCAACGTGCATGCCTTCGATGTCGTAGGAACGGGCGACGCAATCGGCGATGTTCCAGCCGCCCTTGGTCACCCAGTTGTAGGACGGGATGTAGTTGCGGACCAGCGACAGCATCTGCATCACAACGTGCTCGGCGACGCTGTTCGAGTTGCAGTACGTGACCTCGGCAACGGTGATGCCGCGATCCATGGCAGCCTGCAGGTCGGTGTGATCCGAACCGATGCCGGCGGTGATGATTGCCTTGAGCTTCGGGGCCTTTGCGATGCGCTCAGCCGTCATGTATGCGGGCCAGAACGGCTGCGAAATGACGATTTCGGCGTCGTGCAGTTCCTGGTCGAGCTTCGAGTTGGCGCCGTCCTTGTCGGACGTCACAACCAGCGTGTGGCCGTTCGATTCAAGGTACTTGCGCAGGCCAAGCTCACCGGAAACGCTGCCCAGCAGCTCGCCCGGCGTGAAGTCGATGGCGGAAGGCGTCGGAGCCGTCTGGCCGTCGGGATACTTGGTGATGTTGGGAATGTCGTCGCGAGCGTAGGACTTCGGGTAGCCGTCGACGGGATCATCGTACAGCACCAACACGATCTTCGCCATGGGGGGTATCTCCATCAAGGATTGGCCAAGAGGGAGCGTTTTCGGCAGACGGGGTCTGTCGAGCAGATTGCTCATGCGGGGCGGTGTGCAGGCGGCGAGCAGTTGCCGCTAATGGCCCAGCTTCTAACGCTTCCTCACCGCGATGCTCCGGGCCTTTGCAGCCACTGCTTGCGTCACGGCGAGCGGACTGTGGAAGTGCGAAGCGTACCGATCAAACGAATATGTTGAGACAACTGATCGATGGCATCAATCACGCAGTTGCGAAGTCGATCCGCGTGCGGACATATTCGTTAAGCTCTAATTGGGCCGCACAGTGCAGCAAAGCGCGTGCAAGCGGGGGCAACGGATCACGGTCCGACGTTACAATGCCGATGCTCTGTTCATGGACTGGATCGATGAGATCGATCAGAACCAGATCTTCGCTGCCGGCAAATATATAGCTGAATGTGTGGGGAATTATGCTCGACCAGCCGCCGCTGCAGACATGCGAGCAAACGCTGAGAAATGAGTTTGTCGTGACAGTGGGGGTGAGCTTCAGGCCGATCGATCGGGCAAGGTTGTTCAACACGCGCCGGTTCTGCATCGTTTCATTCAACAGGCAGAGATTTTCCATCGCGGCGTGACGCCAGGTGATCTTCGACGCTTTGCCCCATTTCGCCGTGCGTGGCGTAACGAACACATATTTCTCGCTGTAGAGCGGCACCTTGCGCACATTCATCAGCGGTTCGTTGTCGAGATAGGTGATGCCGGCATCGAGCTCGAACTTGTCGAGACCGCGCTGGATCTCGGCTGAGGTGATGGATTGGATGTCGACGGTCACGTGCGCATGCTTGGCGCAGAATGGTTCGGTAAGTCGTGCAATCTGAGGCATCGCGGCTGGCACCACACCGAGCCGCAGAGTGCCCTTCAGGCCGCTGCGGAAGCCTTCCATATCCTGACGCAGGCTTTGATAGTCGGCGATGATCTGCGCTGCCCATTCGACCACACGCTCGCCCTCTGGGGTGAAGCCCATGAAGCGTGGCTCGCGGATCACGAGCCGCATATCCAGCTCGCGTTCAAGCGCCTTGAGGCCGGCTGAAAGCGTTGACTGCGTGACGCTGCAGACCTCCGCAGCCCTGCCGAAGTGCTTCTCGCGCCCGAGCGCGACGAGATACGTCATCTGGCGAATGAACATGCTAGCCCCTTCTCCGTGAACCGCTATATCGCTATGGATATAACGCATCGCGCGCCAACGGCAAATGAGGCGACGATGATGGGTTCGTTCGAACGCAGTTGCAGGCTTAAGTGCCTTTGTCGAAATGCGTTCTAATTTAAATTGGATCTAACAACGCATTATTTATGTTTACCAGTTCTTGATTCAAACATCCAGCAAAGTCGGCGTTTTCACCATTTTGGAATCAAATTGAACTGCGTTGAAAATGAATAGTCCCAGCAGTGGGTTAACTCGTTTCCATGTTGTCACGCTGCTGCCACGTTTCAGCCGTGCTAGGCCCCAATTACGTAATTAGAGAAGCACTCACTTGAAATTAAGGGTTTTCGATTAACCCTTAGGGATCGTGAATGCTGGTCGCATGGCGGGATGGCGAGGGCGCAAGGCGCCTCAATTCGAGCATCCTTTGGCCGGTTGGAACACGAGGTGGCACTTTGGTATCGCGTAGGAACGCTATCCTCGGCGGATTCACCGCCGCTGTACTGCTGGGCCTGAGCGCAGGTCCGCCCGACGTCGTCGCAGCCTTTGGCTCGACGCGAACGATTTCGCTGTATCACATCCACACCAAGGAAAATATCTCCGTCACCTACAAGCGTAATGGCAAGTGGGATGAAGCCGCGCTCAAGCAGCTCAACTGGTTCCTGCGCGACTGGCGCGTCGACAAGGCGACGGAAATCGATCGTAACACCATCGATATCCTGTGGGAGATGCATACCGAGCTCGGCAGCCGCAAGCCGATCCACATCATCAGCGCCTATCGCTCACCCCATACCAACGAGATGCTGCGCAAAACCCGCGGCGGGCAGGCGAAGAAAAGCCGCCACATGACGGGACAGGCGATCGACGCGACATTCCCCGATGTTTCGCTGAAGAGGATGCGCTACTCAGCCATCATTCGCGAGCGCGGTGGCGTTGGCTATTATCCGACATCAGGCATTCCGTTCGTGCATGTCGATACCGGTCCGGTGCGCGCATGGCCGCGGCTGGCCCGCAACGAACTGGCACTGCTGTTCCCGAACGGACATTCAAAGCACCGGCCATCATCCGGTGGCGAGCTGACGCCTGGCGATGTTCGCAAGGCGCGCCAGAACAAGGATCTCGTCCAGCAGATCGCGGCATTCCATGAGCAGCGCAAGAATCCGCAGCCGGTCACTATTGTAGCGGAAGCGCAGACCTTACCGCCGATCGAGCTTGCGCCGGCGCCCGCACCTGCGGAAGCCTCGCGTCCATCGCTGAGCATTCCTCCAGCGCCGATCGCGCGTCAGCAGCTGGCGTCCATCGGGATGCCGGCTCTGGTGCCTCCTGCACCGACGCTTGCAAAGCGTCCCATCGCAGCGGTTCCGCCACCGTCGGATGTCGATCGCGGACGCCTGAACCATCTGGTGACGCTCGCTTCGCTTGGCCCCTCGGAAGTGATGATCCGCACGAACGAAGCGTCAGCGGCTGATCGGCGACAGCTTGAGGCGCTGGTGCGCAGAGCTGCATTTGTTGCGCCCGATGCGCCAATGTCGGCAGCCATGGTAGAGCCGCCGGCGAAGTCGATGCAAACGGCGGCGTTGAGCCTGCCGCATGGCGATAACCACAATCACAGTTCCGGGCACGGGCACGTACAGCCGGGGCCGATTAAGCTGGAGCCGGGGCTGCCGCTAAGGCCGGGCACCGCGCATGATGCCGGGGCCAACGAAAATGGCCGCTGGGCTTCAGCGCCCGAGTTCGATGACGACCACCCTGAAGAGCTTTCCTATCGTCCGTTTCCGGTCGCGCCGTTCCTGACGCAATCGGCCTCCGCCGATGACGAGGTGTTCCTCAAGCTCGTGCACCCGGATCTGCATCGGACACTTGATCTGCTCGATGACAAGCCGATCGTTCTGCCCATGCGTCTGCGTCCCGGCGATCAGATCGGCGAGGTGTTGTGGGCGCAGCAGTTTAAGGGCAGTGCGGTGGATTTCTCCGCCCATGAACAACAGGCGCCCGGTACGCAGGCGGGTGCGCAAGTGGCAGGGGCGGGCATGACATCCCGCTCGGTCAGGACTTCTGCGCGTTAGTGCTGACCGAGCTTTCCAGTGCCGCGCTGTCCTGTGCGGTCTCGGTTTGAACCGGCGGCGTGCAAGCCTTCGACCATGCAAGCTTGATAAGGCGGCCCAGTTCGCGGAAGTCGTCGGCGCGGGGCGAGGTTGCGCGCCATGCGAGACCAACCGTGCGCAACGGCTGCGGCTCCACAAAACGGGTGATGCCGATGTCCCGTCCGCGCGCTTCCACGTTCAGGCACATCTCCGGCAGCAGGGTGATGCCGTAACCGGCGGCCACCATCTCGACGATGGTTGAAAGGCTGGAAACGCCGAACGTGTTGACGGCAGATGATTGCTGCAGGCTGCAATAAGTGAGCGCCTGCTCCCGCAAGCAATGTCCTTCCTCAAGCAGCAGCAGGCGTTCGTGCTCGATCAGATCCTTCGTCGCGCGCACGCGGCTTGCGAGCTTCTTGGATTTCGGCAGCGCCAGCAGGAAGTGGTCATCAAACAGAGGCATCGTCTCGATGTCCGCCTGTGTGATCGGCAGGGCTAGCAGCACGACATCCAGCTTGCCCTCGGTCAGCTCCTGCATCAGCAGCAACGTCTGCGTTTCGCGGACATGCAATTCAAGCGTGGGGTAGCCTTCCCGCAGCAGAGGCAGTAACGGCGGCAGCATGTAGGGTGCGATCGACGGAATGACGCCGAGCCGCAGCGAGCCTGCAAGCACTTTGTTGGCGTGCAGGGCGAAGTCGATCATCTCGTTGACGTCACACAGGATGCGGGCGGCTCTGGCGGCGATTTCGCGGCCCTTGTCGGAAAGCAGCACGCCGGAGCGCGTCCGTTCGACCAGTACAAGGCCGAGCTGCTGCTCCAGCTCGGTGATTTGCATCGACAGGGCTGGCTGCGTGATTGAGCACGCTTCCGCGGCGCGCCCGAAGTGTTGTTCGCGAGCGAGCGCGTCAAAGTAGCGTAGCTGTTTCAGTGTAACGTGTGGTCGCATAAGAAATACTGATCCAAACCAGCATAACATCCGATTGGATCTTATGGTGCCACCTGCCTACACCATCTGCAACGACGATGTGGCCGCTGGTATTCACGGCTTCGTCATTCTGATCGGCAGGGTAAGGGAAACCACGCCCTCTAGCCGTGGGCGCCTCGGCCGAGCGCCGAATTTGGCCGGGGCGCTCTTTATCTTCCCGTCATCTCCCGCCGCTTCGGTTTTCTCATCGTCTCGGAGCCCGGCGTTCGGAAGAACGCGCGTCGCAGTCATGCGCGCTCCTGATCGCCAGCGGGACAGCGTCAACCCAAGATGCTTCAGCGCATAGTTTCGCGCGCGCTGAACCAGCAGGGCCCATCCGCGGCGCCTATCGCTTGATTGATGCCTCTGCATCTGCCGTCACGATATTGCCATTTGATTGTCGCGCTTCCGACGAACGATCAAGGCATCGTATCCGAACTTGTGATGATAGCTGCATCGGGGGAAGAGATGCTGCCGGATATGATCGCAAGCATCATCCTGGTGGGGATGATGCTCGTTCCAATTCTCAATATCTTTGTTGGGGTAATCGTAGGCGCCGGCATTGCCGGGGTCTCCGGAGCCGCACTCGGACTGCTTGTTGCGCTGCTGATCATGGCTGCGGAACACATTGCGGTGTCGGGTGTGTACACCACTGCGTTTTTGGTCCGTCCGCTTAAGCGGGCCAACGCAATTCTAATCGCTCAGCCGCAGCCGTTTTCGGTTAGGCGCAATGCGGTTGTGCTGCGAAATGCGTCGCGCAATCGTGCTGTGCCGAGGTTTGCGCGCAGGTTGAGAAATGAGCAGGCTCCAGCCCACGCTCTTTCAGGAATGGTCGGTGTAAGGCCGTCCGCGAAATCACCGTTGTCGATCTCGTACTGAGCTCGAACTCGGTTTGAATCATGAACAGGGCGGAGGCAGCGCTTTGATGTCGCTTCTTCCGCCCTGTTTGCATTTTCAACCAAGCGTTAACCCCGTTCCCAAGAAACTGGCGCCATCTCGGATCGCATTCTTGGGGAACGGATGCAGCCAGTTCTATCTGGAAAACGCGCTGCACTGCGCGACCTGCCGCCATCGATTATTTTCAGTGACATTGATACGCAGCCCATACATCGGGTGGCCGTCGATGCGCTACGTCCCACACAAATGGCGGTCGGGATGCGGGCGGTTGAAGCCAAGCGTGAAAAGCTGGCGCGCCTGACCAGGCGGCCTCGGAAGCTGACGCACTATTTGCAGCGCCGAGCCATTCCCGCCGTGTTGGGCCCCGGCGAAGAGCTTTACATCATCGATCACCACCACCTCAGTCTGGCGCTGTTCCAGAGCGGCGTGCCCGATACATTCGTGCGTGTGGTTGCGGATTTTTCAAACCGTCGGCGGCTGGCGTTTCTGCGCGCGATGCAGGCGCACGGCTGGTTGCGGTCGTGTGACGGCGAAGGGCGCACGATATCGCCTGTGCTGCTACCCGCTACGGTGGGGCACTTGCAGGCAGATCATTATCGCGATCTTGCGTGGTCGGTGAGAGAGGCGGGCGGTTTCAGGAAGTCGCCGATCCCGTTCAGCGAATTCGTTTGGGCGGATTTCTTCCGCGAGCACATACCAGCTGAGCTGGTGCAGCAGGATTTCCTCTCAGCGCACAGAAGCGCCATGCGCATCGCACGGTCGCGCTCGGCTTCTCATTTGCCAGGCTGCAAGCGCGGCAAGTCCTTAAGCGACTAACGCAAACGGCGACCGTTCTGAGAACGGCCGCCGTCATTTGCTCTGCGTGTGTCAGTTGCAATGTCGCTTGGGAAGCGATTGCGGCTCAGCCGCCGGCTTGCTCGTCGCAAAACCGCTGAAGAAGGCCAGGATCGGTAATCACGATCTTGTCCCGGCGCGTGGTCTGGATGGCGCCGCTCTGCTTGAGAGCCTTGATGGCGCGGCATACGGTTTCGATAGCGAGGCCGAGGTAGCTGGCCATATCTGCCTGGGGCAGCGCCACGCGTTCGTGCGGGACCTTGTCGGTAATGCTCGGCAGCGACAGCACCAGCTTGGCTACGGAAGCCGTGGCGGAGGTGCGCATGCGCGTGCGGCTCTCTTCCTGCAGCTTCTCCAGCTTGCGGGTCAGAGCCCAGCCAATGCGTCTTTGCAACTGAGGTGAATTCTCGATGGCGCTGCGGCCAATGCTGGCGAGTGTCGATCGCGTCAAGGCTTCTGCCTTGCAGCCGTAGTGCGGTCCCGAAACCATGCCCAGCACGGCGCCCGGACCGGCAACCTCGATCACTTCTCTCTGCCCGGCAGCGTTGAGGCGCGTGACGACAACCGCGCCGGAAATGACCTGGAAGATGACGTCGTTGATCTGGTCGGCATCAAAGATCGTCTGGCCTTTAGAATAGATCACGCTGGTGATCTTGTCGGCGTAGCTATCCAGTCGGGGTGTGTCGGAAGGCACTGAAGCGGGCGCGCTCATTGCTTCTCGGACGGGTGGGCTTGCTAGTTCCTGCGCTATGGGAGTTACACGCGCAGTGTTATCGGATCGCGACATATTTCGTCTCGCCACAAATCGTTCTGTCGGCGTTGGACAGAACGACGTCATTGAATGGAACGTAGGTCGGTCAGGCGAGGTCGGGCGGTGGCGCGCGCGGCTGTGCGATCACTTCAAAGCGATGCGTCGCGCCAGTGCGATGTGAAGCCGCGTTGCGTACGTAGCGCGTCGCTACAGGCGGAATGACGTTCGCAATCGTAGATAGCGCTGTCGGCGTCGACAGCAGTACGAATGCGTCACACAGCGTGCGTTGCGTCGAATGGAGAGATGCAAGCGATGCGCGTGGTGGTGTGTTGTTGTCGTTATCACTGCGCGTGCAGATCGAAGGCAGTGATCCGTCCGGTAGCGCGTAAGCCGTAAAATCCGGACCTGTAGGGCGCGAAGGGCGATGCGCAAGCGGCACGGCCAACAGCACCAGCCCGTAGAGGGCGGCGAGCAGAAATCTGGCGCTGTATGAACGTTGAGGATTCCACATGGTGCAGCATCGTATGCAGGACCATTTGAAAGCGTCAATTTATCCCTCGGAAAACAACCAGTAAGTCGCAGTTGCCGTAAGGCAGAATGTCGCTATCCGGTTGACCATGATCACACCCATGCATGTTCTTTGTTCGAGTTAAAAGGTGTGCTGTGATCCAGCGTCGACTGAAGTCAATTTGGGTGCGACGTAAGTGTTCGTTGACCCCCGGGGGGTGCCATAGGCCACTAGGGCCCATGCTGAGAGAGAGTGACGCATTGGTCCTCGTGGAAGCAGGCGCCGTATGTAGGCGCTTCCTGTTTCCACTCGATCCGAGGCCTGATCTCTCTCGCGACATAACGTCGGTACGGCTTGCCTGGGGAAGCAACCTTCGTGCAGATGTCCGTCGCTTCAGGAACGAACCTGGGCGCGGAAATCCGTCGGGAAGCAAACCCGGTTACGGCCCAAATAAAATAACGGAAGCCGGTGCATGTGATGCGCCGTCGGATTGGTTTGTTGCCGGCGCTGCGCGGTTGCTAACCATAACTCGCTTCCAGCAGAGGAAACGCTAACGCGCGGTAGCAGACGACACGCTTGATGTGGTGCGAAAGCGCGCTGCGCCAAGTGTGGGCCGAGCGTAGCCAGACAGAAATGAGAACGAGCCGTCATGTGCGCCAGAGGTGCTGGACGGCTTATCGGCGGGATCAGGTGCGTCAGCACGCTCTAATGGAATTTTGTTATCGCGATGGCCATAGCAGCAGCAACAACACCATTATCGGACGTTCACGACAGAACCACTTCGGTTCCCGAATATAACGAAAGCGTCATACGCGCGTTCACCGTGGCGACGGTCCTCTGGGCCGTCTTCGGTCTTTCGGCCGGTGTGTGGGTCGCGCTGCTTCTGGCGTTTCCCCAGCTCAACGTCGGCGAGTTCTTCACCTTCGGCCGCCTGCGTCCGGTACACACCTCGGGTGTGATCCTGGGCTTCGGTGGCAACGCGCTGCTGGCGACATCGCTATATGTCGTGCAACGCACCTGCCAGGCTCGACTGTGGGGTGGGCGTAATCTCGCCAGCCTGCTGTTCTGGAGCTACCAGATCGTGATGGTGGCCGCCGTCATCAGCTATCCGCTGGGCCTGACGCAGTCACAGGAATATGCGGAGCCGGAGTGGTTCCTCGACATTCTGATCACGCTGGTCTGGTTGCTGTATCTCGCCATCTTCGTCGGCACGCTGGTCAATCGTCGCGAACCGCATATCTATGTCGCGAACTGGTTCTTCCTGGCCTTCATCATTACCGTTGCCGTGCTGCACATCGTCAACAACATGGCGATGCCGATCTCGTGGACGTCAACGAAGAGCTATTCGTTTTACTCCGGCGTTCAGAGCGCCATGATCCAGTGGTGGTACGGGCACAACATGGTGGGCTTCTGGCTCACCGCCGGCTTCATCGGCATGATGTACTACTTCGTGCCGAAGCAGGCCGAGCGCCCGATCTACTCCTACCGTCTGTCGATCGTGCACTTCTGGGCGCTGGTGTTCCTGTATATCTGGGTCGGTCCGCACCATCTTCACTTCACGGCGCTGCCGGACTGGACGCAGACGCTCGGCGCTGCATTCTCGATCATGCTTTGGATCCCCTCATGGGGCGGCATGATCAACGGCATCATGACCCTTTCGGGCGCCTGGCATAAGCTGCGCACCGATCCGATCATCCGCTTCCTCGTCGTGGCTGTTGCCTTCTATGGCATGTCGACCTTCGAAGGTCCGCTGATGGCGCTGAAGCCTGTGAACGCGCTTTCGCATTACACGGACTGGACCGTTGGCCACGTGCATTCCGGTGCATTGGGATGGTGCGCGCTGATGGCGTTCGGATCGCTGTATCACCTCGCTGGCAAGCTTTGGAACCGTCCGCTGTGGTCAATGAAGCTGGTTGAGGTTCACTTCTGGCTCGCAGCTATCGGCATCGTTCTCTACATCACCGCGATGTGGGTCTCGGGTATTACCCAGGGCCTGATGTGGAAGGCTTATGACGACTACGGCTTCCTTATGTACTCGTTCACCGACAGCGTCGCGATGCTGCATCCCTACTATGTCGTCCGGGCACTTGGCGGAATCTTCTTCCTCGCCGGCGCCATCCTGTTCGCGATCAACATCTTCATGACGATCTACGGGGCGCATGAGCAAAAGTCCGCTGACAAGCGACTTTCTGCTCGCCCGGCCCCTGCGGAGTAAGCCGATTATGAATCACGCACTCATTGAAAAATCGGTCGCTCTGCTGTTCATGCTGACGTTCATCGTCATCTCGATCGGCGGCCTCGTACAGATCGTGCCGCTGTTCAAGATCGCAACAACCGTTCCGCCGGTTGAAGGCATGCGTCCCTACACGCCGCTTGAGCAGCTGGGGCGCAACATCTACACGCGCGAAGGCTGCTACACCTGCCACAGCCAGATGATCCGTCCGTTCCGCGATGAAGTGGAGCGTTACGGCCATTATTCGATCCCGGCTGAGAGCATGTACGACCACCCGTTCCTCTGGGGATCGAAGCGCACCGGTCCGGATCTGGCGCGCGTCGGCGGCAAGTATTCGAATGCCTGGCAGCTGGCGCATCTCGTCAATCCGCAGAGCGTGGTGCCGGTGTCGATTATGCCGTCATACGCGTTCCTGAAGGACAAGCCGCTGCAGTACGATGATATCGATCTGCATCTCAATGCGCTGCGCTCGGTCGGTGTGCCCTACAGCGACGAGATGCTCGAAAAGGCGCGGGCCGACATCGAGGCGCAGGCGACGGGCCAGGGCGACACCGACGATTTGCTGAAGCGCTATCCCAAGGCGCGGTTGGGCGACTTCGACGCCAATCCATCTGAGATTACCGAGATGGATGCATTGATTGCGTATCTGCAGATCCTCGGTGCACTCGTCGACTTTTCCGAACCCGGTGCAGCCAACGCAACCCCGGCGAAATGAGACCGCTTATGAGCAACCAATTTTATGCACTGCTTGAGGCATGGTGGCCGGTTTTTGGAATCGTGCCGTTCCTAGCAATCGTACTTTACGTCATGCGTCCGGGCGCCAAGGCCAAGGCCGAATACAAGCACGACGCCGAGATTCCGTTTGAAGACGGGAAGGACGATCGCAATGGCAAGTGAGCGTCGCTACGATCCCGTAACTGGCCAATACACGACCGGCCATCAGTGGGACGGGATTGAAGAACTGAGCACCCCGCTGCCACGCTGGTGGGTGATCTCGCTGGTGGTGTGTTTCATCATCGCTATCATCTACGCGTTCCTGTATCCCGCGTGGCCGACGACGAAGACCTACTACACAGGTCTGCTCGACTGGACGAGCCATAAGGAACTGGCGGAATATCAGACCGAAGCGCGCGCGGGGCAGGCGCATTGGCGCGAGCAAATCGCAGCAAACACTGTGGGCGATATCGCTGCTTCCGATGATCTGCGCACCTTCGCGGTTGCTGGCGGCAAAGCGCTGTTCAATGAAAACTGCGCTGGCTGTCACGGCATCGGTGCCGGTGGGCAGCAGGGTCAGTTCCCGTCGCTGATCGACGACGATTGGCTGTGGGGCGGTACGCTGGATGACATTTACCAGACGGTGACACACGGTATCCGCAACACCGATGAGTCCAGCCGCCAATCCGAAATGCCTTCGTTCAAGGACATGATGAGCGAAGAGGAAATCGCCGCCACTGCGAAGTTCGTGCTGGCGATGTCCGATGCGTCCGTTCCGGTTGAGACACGCAACGCAATGCCCGGCGCCGAGCTGTACTCCAACAACTGTGCCGGCTGCCACGGTGCTGAGGGTGAAGGCATGCGCATGATGGGTGTGCCCGCGCTCGCCGATCAGATCTGGCTGTATGGCGACACTGAAGAAGCCATTCGCAATCAGATTGTGCGTCCCAAGATGGGCAGCATGCCCGCGTGGGGTACTCGATTGGGCGATGATGCAGTGAAGATGCTTGCTGTTTACGTCCATTCGCTCGGCGGCGGAGAGAAGTGATGCATACCCATGCATCCACAGCACTAGGGCATGCCTCTGCGCAAAGACCGCGCACTGGCACGCCCCATGCCGCAACCGGAAGGTTTCGGCAGGTCAAGACCGCGCTTACGGTGTTTTTGCTCGGTCTTTTCTACATTGCGCCGTGGGTGCGCTGGACGCGGGGGGGTGAAAGCTCGCAGGCCGTCATGTTCGACGCCTCGGCGCAACGCTTCTATCTCTTTGGCCTTGAGTTCTGGCCGCATGATCTGCCGCTGCTGCTTGGTCTTTTGATCTTTTCCGCAGCGGCGCTTTTTTTTGTGACATCGCTTTTCGGTCGTGTGTGGTGCGGCTTTGCCTGCCCACAAACAGTCTGGACTGATCTGTTCTTTGCGATCGATCGCCGTGTTGACCGTATGCTCGGCCGCGATCATCCGCTCGGCCAATGGGCGAAGACGGGCGTTCACGTCGTTGTGGCGGTTTTCACTGGCTTCACGTTCGCTGGCTTTTTCACCAACATTGTCGAGCTTGGGCCGCAGTTCATTTCCGGCGAAGCTTCGATCGTAGCTTACGTCACGATCGGTGTGCTCACGTTCACGACGTACACGCTGGCCGCGCACGCACGTGAGAACGTCTGTCTGCACATGTGCCCGTGGCCGCGGTTTCAGGCGGCGCTGCTGGACCCTGAAAGCCTTGTTGTCACCTATCAGAACTGGCGTGGAGAACCGCGCGCGCGTGCACGCGTGCCGCTGCGGCCGGAGATCGCTACACTTGATAGCAGCGCCTATATCATGCCGCGCGTGGCCAACCCGTCAGTGACGGGCAGCAATGCTGCAACCACCTATCGCGGAGACTGCATCGACTGCGGCAAGTGCGTGAGCAGTTGCCCGACGCGGATCGATATTCGCGAAGGTTTGCAGCTCGGCTGCATTGGCTGCGGCCTTTGCATCGACGCGTGCAACACGGTTATGGAGCGCATTGGCCGCCCGCACGGCCTCATCAACATGGCGCCGGAACTTTCGGCTGTCGGAGGATGCGCAGGCAAGTCGGGCCGGATCCGCCTGTTCCGCGCCAAGCCGATGTTCTTCGCGTCGATCATGATGGTGACCGGTTCGGCCATGGCCTGGGCACTGGCAACGCGCAGCGACGTCAGCGCCGCTGTCGAACATCAGCGCCAGCCGCCGTTCGTGAAACTGTCCGATGGCAGCATCCGCAATGATTACACGCTGCGCTTCAGCCGCTTGGGCGTGCATGATTCAAACGTTGAAATACGAGTCGAAGGGCTTGATGGTGCAGCGATCCGTCTGAGCAACAGCGCGCAGGCTTCGTTCACTCAGGGCGCCCGCCGTTCGTTCAGCGATCGGGTGATGGTGACGGTTCCGAAGGCCAGCGTCCCCAAGGTGCGCGTGCCGATTGCCTTCGTTATTACTGACCGCGAAACCCGTGCGCCTGTTGCGCGGCTGGAAACTTACTTCTGGGGACCGGGAGGCGTGCGATGATCAATTACCTTCGGGGGCTGTTCCGCAACGACCGCTGGATACCGGCTTCGTTTGTGCTGTTCTTTATCTTCCTGACGGGTGTTGAGGCGGTGCTCATCACGCTGGCGGTCGGCAGCTTCACCGGGCTTTCTGATCCGGACCCCTACCAGCGTGGGCTCACCTATAATGACACGCTCAAGGAGCGTAAAAAGGATCGTGAACTGGGCTGGCGCATCAGCGTCGATTTCGATCGCAACGGTGATCTCGACGGGGAGGTTACTGTTGTCGCCTACGATCGTGACGGCAAGCCGCTGACCACGGCGACCGTTACCGGTACGATTGGCAGGCCGGCAGGTGGTCACGAGCCAGTGGCTATTCCGTTCGGTCCGCTCATAAGTGGCAAAGCAACAGCGCGAGTTTCGGTGCCGACTCCGGGACGTTGGTTCCTCTACATTCGCATCGAAGACGGTGACACCAAAATCGAGCGTCGCCGGGAAATCTTCATCGAGAACGCTTTGACGCATAATCAGACAGGGAGGGCGTTATGAGCAGTCTGCTGCTTCTCATCCCCATCGCTCTGGCACTGGGTGTGCTTTATCTGATTGCGTTTCTGTGGAGTTTGCGCGCCGGTCAGTACGACGATCTTGAAGGCGCTGCTGCCCGCATCCTATTCGAAGACGAGCCAAAGGAGCGTGACGACCGTGACCGTGACTAGCTATTCGACAGTGTTTCCGAAGGATACGCCGGAGCGTAAGCGTGCGCGGGCAATTCTGGCGGTATTCAACTCGACCATGGCGCTCTTCATCGGTGCGATGACGGTTGGTTGGCCAGTCGGATTGGCAGTGGCCGTCGTGCTGGCTGTGCTGCCGTATACGCCGCTGCTGCTGCGCGTCGTTCCGGAACTGGTCGCGGAAAACAAGCTCTCTTCTGCGCTCGCCGCATTTCTTGCAGGCGCCGTAGTGGGCACCGTGATCTGGGGCTTTTCGGTTGCATTCTATATCGCGCTCGCTTTGGTGCCGGTGATGTTGGCGACCATCCTCTATGCTGCGGTTTCGAATCCGCAGATTTCTAGCGTCGATTAGAAACGTTATATCTGGCGCCGACATATCCGCAGAACTGTCATGAGAAAGGGGAGCATCGCGCTCCTCTTTTTTTATGCCTGAGCCGCCCCACATGGAGCGTGCGCGCCTCCATTTTTCGTGATTGTCGCCGCGCGTGGAACATGCCAGCGCCAGCGCGCGTTTTATTGTGGGCCGGTGCTGCCGGAAGCGAAGGAAGTTTGCGATGAGAAAATTGACCGGAGCGCTTGCGTTCGCGGCAGTGCTTGCAACAACTGCTGTCGGGTTTGCTGCAGAACCGAAAGCGCCATTTGAGCTGCCGCCACTGCCTTACGCAGCGAACGCGCTTGAGCCTGTGATCGATGCCAAGACGATGGAGATCCATCATGGCAAGCACCACCAAGCCTATGTAACGGGGCTCAACAAAGCGATTGCGGCCGACAAAGCTTTAGAGGGCAAATCGCTTGAGGAGTTGCTTGCAAACGCGGGCACGCTGCCTGCTGCGGTGCGTAATAATGCGGGCGGCCACTGGAACCACTCGCAGTTCTGGAAATCGATGAAGGCACCGGGCACCGGCGGTAAACCCGCTGACGCGCTTGCTAAGGCCATCGAGACAAAGTTCGGCAGCATCGATGAGTTCAAGCAGAAGTTTCAGACCGCAGGCACCGGCCGGTTCGGTTCAGGCTGGGTTTGGCTGGTTGTAACGCCGGGTGGTGAGCTGGAAATCACCTCGACGCCTAATCAGGATAATCCGCTGATGGATGTTGCAGAGGTAAAAGGCGCGCCGATCCTGGGCAACGATTTGTGGGAGCACGCCTACTACCTGAAATATCAGAACCGCCGCGCGGACTATCTCGGCGCCTGGTGGGATCTCGTCGATTGGGCTGAAGTTTCCAAGCGCTTTGATGCTGCAAAATCGGCCGCGAATTGATTTCCAATCTTTCGATCATATGAGACTTGAGCGGCGCCTTGACGGCGCCGCTCTGCATTTTTGCTACGGACCCGCAAATGCGGTCAGGCCGCTGCTGCAAGCAGCTTCTTCGCTGTGTCGGCAGCAATGTGGTCGTGCTCAACGGCAAGATTGAACCACTGGGCCTTGATGGTGTCGTCGCTTGCACCCTGATACAGACGGAAATATCGATCCGTGCGCCGTTGCGCGTGTTTTACGATCGACTGCAGGTGCTTGATGTTCGTGATTGAAGACGTCGAGGACATGCGTCACTTCCAACTTGAAGTGTGCGGCTGTCATGTACGTGCGTGCACAGACTGCGAACGGTCAATCCGTTCGCACGCAAATGCGCATTAGCCGCCAAATTTTGAATAAGCTCGTTCGCTCACCCGGAACTGCGATTGCGTTCCGGGGCTACTGCCCGGCTTTGTGACGCCGAGCCTCCGCATATACTTCGTTGGTTGTAAAATGCATGGCAGTGAAAGCTAGAGCTTCGGCGTTGGTAAAACAAGCTCCCCGGCCCTGATGTCGCGGAGTCACGTCATGTGTAGTGCCGTCACTGTTTTCGCCGGACTGACAGGGCGCCAAGGTGATGGCCGGAACAACGAGCCTACTTGATCACGAGATTTGGTACTGTTTGATATTGCACCGTCCGGTTTTGAGGGAGCAGTCAGTTATGTTCTTTACGCATTTGTGCCGTGTGATTGCGGGTGTGGCACTATTTTTGGGCGCTGTCCGGTTTGCATTTGGCGTCGCCACCGCGAGTGGCATTTTAAGCCTAGAGGTATTGGCGCGGTACACGACGAAAACGTCGTCGGGTGCAGCTATCGATTCAGGAGCGCTGGTCATCTTTGCTGCAGTGGTTATCGGAACGCTGGCAGAAATAAGCCTATCGGTGCGGCGCCGACCGTAGCAACGGTGATGTGCAACGACGCGAAATTCGTAGGGGCACTTTCTACCGCTCGACAGGTGTTACCGCACCCATGACATTGGTTTGCACTACGCCCTCGATTGGCGTGATCTTCGTCAGCACGGCTGCATTGGCGTCGCGCCCTGATGGACAATCGAGCTGAGCGACGAGCTTGTCGTCCGCCAGCACCACGACATTGGCGAGCTTGCAGGCATCGAATTCAATCGATCTGATTTTTGTGCTGACATCGCCGGCGTTGGCCGCTCGCAGCAGCTCAATCAGCAGATATACCTTAACCATCTTCTCCGCTCCCGTTGCATGGCGCTGGAGGGATAACGCTGCAGCCTGCGCTGCCGGTTCCGTGCACGGAGTGGTGTGGTCAGGACTCAGTTATGTCGCGCGCAGTACTGCGGTGCAGGCAGGTTGTTGTCTGGCACTCAGTGGAAGTCGCGGGAGGCAGGCAGTATGCGCACGTTGCGTGGATGGTGGGCGCGGGGTTGCTGCGGATGCTTGAACACGTCGGCTCTGGCGAGTTCTATCGTCGACGTGTGCCCGTCAGACAGGCGCAGCAGATCATCGCTGCGGTCGTGGACTCTGACAGCCATCAGATGAGCAACGCCCTCCGGGCTGATCTGCATGCGGCCTTCGACCAGCAGCAGCCGTGCGCCCATAACCTCACGGCGAAATTTTTCGAATTGGCGTGCCCACAGTACGATGTTGACGATGCCGGTCTCGTCCTCAATCGTGATGAAAATCGCATTGCCTTTGCCCGGCCGCTGACGAACCAGCACAACGCCAGCCACGCGCACCCAAGCGCCGTCAGGGCGTTGGTTGGCTTCAAAGCATGTCACAATGCCGTTGCGCGCAAAGCCATCGCGCAGACAGCCGATCGGATGCCCCTTCAGTGACAGGCGCGCTGTCTGGTAGTCGGTTACGACGTGTTCGCTGAGCGACATCTCCGGCAGGTTGGCCGGTGGCTCGTTCGCCAGCTCCCGTTCGCGTGCGGCAACGAATAGCGGCAATTCTTCCGCATCGGGAAAACGTCGTGCGGCCCACAAGGCATCGCGCCGATTGAGGGCGACGGACTGAAAACAATCGGCATCCGCAAGCACGCGAAGCGCCTTTTGTGGCAAGCCGGTGCGCAAGGCAAAGCTGTCTATGTCAGCATAGCCGTTGCCGCGTCGATTGATTAGAATCTGGCTCCAGGCCTTATGCATGCCGTCGAGCTGGCGGAAGCCAAGCCTGAGAGACGTGCGGCCGTTAGAACCAACAGTCAGGGTGTTGTCCCAGACACTTGCATTGACGTCGACGGGATGCACCTCAACGCCATGCTCGCGGGCATCACGCACAATCTGAGCCGGCGCATAAAATCCCATCGGTTGCGCGTTAAGCAGCGCACAGGCAAAGGCCGCCGGATAGCGACACTTGATGAATGACGATACATAAACAAGGCGAGCAAACGAGGCCGCATGGCTTTCTGGAAATCCGTACTCGCCAAAGCCCTTGATCTGCTCGAAGCAGCGTTGCGCAAAGTCGCGCTCGTAGCCGCGCTCGACCATGCGCTCTACCATTTTTGTCTCGAAGGTATGGATGGTGCCGACATTGCGAAATGTCGCCATGGCGCGTCGCAAGCCGTTTGCGTCCGCATCGCTGAATTCGGCGGCCACCATGGCGAGGTGCATTGCCTGCTCCTGGAACAGCGGCACGCCTTTGGTTCGGAACAGGATATGCTTGAGTTCGTCGGGATCATGGGGCGGCGCTGGCGAAGGGAAGGTGATGGACTCAGCCCCCGAGCGACGGCGTAAGTAAGGATGCACCATATCGCCCTGGATCGGCCCCGGCCGCACAATCGCAACCTGAATGACGAGATCGTAGAATTCCTTCGGCTTCAAGCGTGGCAGCATGTTGATTTGGGCCCGGCTCTCGACCTGGAATACGCCGATGGAATCGCCCTTCTGCAGCATTGCGTAAACATCCGCCTGCTCCGGTGGGATGGTGGCGAGATCGTAGTCGACCCTTTCGTGCACCCGCATAAGATCGAGCGCTTTGCGGATGCAGGTGAGCATGCCGAGCGCCAGAACATCGACCTTCATCAGCCCGAGCGTGTCGATGTCGTCCTTGTCCCACTCTATGAAAGTCCGTTTCTCCATTGCCGCGTTGCCGATGGGGACCAGCGCATCGAGGCGGTGGCGCGCGAGCACAAAGCCGCCGACATGCTGCGAAAGGTGCCGAGGAAATCCAAGAATGCGGCATGCGAGAACGATCGCGCGCCGGATGACCGGGTTTTGCGGATCGAGCCCGGCCTGACGCAGATGCGCGTCGCTGATCGAAGAGCCCCAGCTCCCCCATTGTGTGCCAGCGATGCGCCCCGTGATGTCGTCGGAGAGCCCGAGCACCTTGCCGACATCGCGAATGGCGCTGCGCGGACGGTATCGAATGACGGTGGCGACGAGACCCGCTCGCTCCCGGCCATAACGGTCGTAAATGTATTGAATGACTTCCTCGCGCCGCTCGTGCTCAAAGTCGACGTCGATATCCGGCGGTTCGCGCCGCTCGCTTGAAATAAAACGCGCGAATAAAAGATTGCTTCGCGCCGGATCAACCGAGGTGATGCCGAGCACGTAGCAGACAGCGGAATTCGCCGCCGAGCCGCGTCCTTGGCACAGGATGGCGCGACGCCGGGCCTCGGACACGATGTCGTGAATGGTTAGGAAATACGGCGCGTATTGCAGCGTGTCGATGATGGCAAGCTCATCGCGCAATTGCGTTGCGACCTTCTCCGGAATAGCTCCATCGTAGCGGGTGTTGGCTTCACGCCACGTCAGGTGCTCAAGCCAGCCTTGCGGTGTCCATCCGGCCGGCACCGGCTCGTCGGGATATTCGTACTTCAGGTCTCCGAGCGAGAAGCTAACGCGGGACAACAGATCCTGCGTTGCCGCGATCGCTTCGGGAATATCCCGGAAAAGATGCGCCATCGCTGCGGGCGTTTTGAGATGTCGCTCAGCGTTTGCTTCCAGCCGACGACCGGCGGTTTCGATCCGCAGGCCCTCGCGAATGCAGGTCAGCACATCCTGAACGGGGCGTTGTTTCGGTGTGTCGTAGAGCACATCGTTGACCGCTATGAGCGGAACGCTGCTTGAAACAGAAAGCTGGTGCAGGGCGGCGAGACGGCGCCGATCATCGTAGCGAAAGTGCTGAGCAGCCGCGAGCCACACGCGATCGCGCGCTGTCTTTCGCAAAGTTGCAAGAATTACGGTCAGTCGCGTCAGATCAGGCTCGGGTGGGATGACGATGAGCAGCAAGCCCGTCAGGTCGGCGAGAAGATCGTCCAGGCAAAGCTTACACTCGCCTTTGCCAGCCTTAATTTTACCGTAGCTCAGCAGTCGGCACAGACGCTCCCAGCCGTCCCGGTTTTCGGGATAGGCGATAATGTCGGGCGAGCCATCGCAGAACACGAGGCGGGCGCCGACGGCGAGTCGGAAAGTAGCCGCGCGTTGTTTGATGGCCTCGGACATCTGAGCCCATTCGGCCTCTTTCACGCTGGCAATCCACGCGTGCTCGCCCGGCCCCGAGCCGTCGCGGACTTTCTGCGGCGCGGGTAAGCCGTCACGACGCAAATCCTGCAGGGCGCTATAAGCCCTGACGACGCCGGCAACCGAGTTGTGGTCGGCAATACCGATGCCGCTGTGGCCAAGCATCAGCGCGCAACCGACGAGATCTTCAGGATGAGAAGCTCCGCGCAGAAACGAGAAATTGGTGGTGGTGACAAGCTCGGCGTAGTCCGCGGCCGGTCGTGTTTGCAGGTCCGTCATGGGAACAGCCCATGCAGAAACCATTTACGCTGGGATGGGACAGCTGCTGTGGCGTCGGATCGGAAAATCCAGAAGCGCTGTCCGTTGTCGCTCTCGACGCGAAAATAATCCCGTGTGCCGTATCCAGACGGTGTGCGCCACCACTCGTCTGCGATCCGCTCCGGGCCGTTGGTGGTGTCCAGACGATGCACGACGCGCCGCCAGCGCAGCATGACCGGCTCTTCTTTGGTGTCGGTTTCTACTTCGATTGCATGCGGCTGGCGATAAAGCAGAATAGGCCGTGAATGGTTCGATCCCGAAGCGATCCAATCTTTGCATCTGGATTGAGGGAGGGAACCGGCCATGGCTGGAACGACCATTTGCGCGCGCTCTGGGATGTGGGTGTCGCCGGGGCGCAGACGTGTGATGTTTGCGGAGCCGAATACCGTGCTGAGCCGGTCTATGAGCTGCATGGTCTGATCGTCCTGCTCCGCCCGAGCGTCGAGTGTCGTCTGGCTCTCGATGCAGCGTTCCGTACGCAGAACGACGAGACGGATCACATCGAAGCCGAAACCGGGATCAAGCGGATCGACGAGTGCGTTCAGCCGGTCGTGAAAGAGCCGCATGACGACGTCGGCATCGCGTGTTGGCAAACTCGTTTCGATGCAAACGCGGCGAACTGCACCATCAGAACGCAGAAACAGCGCCTCAAAGGTTCGTCCCCCCTTGCCGCGTGCGTGCAACGCATCGCCCGCTTTGGCCACAAGAAGTGCGAGAATGGCTTCGATCACGTCTTGGCTGATGACAGGTTCAGCGCAGCGGTGCTCGGTGCGCACGAGAGGGACTGACTTCATCGGCGATATACGCCGGTCCTCCTCGCCCAGCACGCGCGCGAGTTTGCCAGTGAAGGCCGACGTGAACCGGGCCGTGAACAAAACCGAAGGGCGATTGGCAACATCGGCGATTGTCTTGAGGCCCGCCCGTTTCAAGGCGACAGCATCTTCCGATGCGCATTCGAGCGCAGCGATTGGCAGCGTGCGCACCAGCGCGCTGTCGTTGACGAAGCACGGACTAACGCGGGCAAAGCGCGCGAGCGCGCGGGCCATGTCCGGTGTTGGCGCAACAGCCATCCTGACGCAAGATGCTCCGGCGGCTTGCAGCACCTTTTGCAATCGTTCGGCCAGCCCGGCTTCCCCTGCGAACAGATGCGCGCATCCGGTGATGTCGAGCGCCAGACCGTCGGGTGCATCCAGCGCAACCGAGGGTGTGACGGCATTGGCAAGATCGGCGAGGTGTTTGAGGTAGGCGGCGTGCGCTTCCGGATTGTTGGACAGCGCATGCAGCTGAGGAATGCGCGCGCGCGCATCCGCAAGCGTCGAGCCGGGCAGCAAGCCGCAGCTTTGTGCGTGCGCGTCGACAGCCATCAGCCTTGAGACGCCACCCGCCCTCTCAACGAATACGAGAGGCCGTTTCTCCTGGCTTCCAGTCTCATGCCGCCAGCGATCCGCCGCCAGAAATGGTAGCCATAGACACAGGTAGCGCCTCGGTAAAACACCGTTGGTCATGATCCCACCTCACGCGGCTGCGTTGTCCGACCTGCCCGGCCGGGTGTTTGAGCACCGTCACGTCAAAAACAAGTTGCTGATCCGCATCATGAGGCCCCGTTTCTGTCACTGTGCGCGTCGTCCAGCGCAGCTGGGCCGCATTGGCCATGGGTATGCCGGCGAGTTGGATCAGAACGACCAGAACCCCGGATTTCTCCGCGGCAAGCTTCAGGCGACGGCTGGCTGTCAGATCGACTGGCCGAATGGTTTCGAGAACAACGGCACCGAGCGCCTGGCAGCGCGCACCCTCCAGAGCCGCACGCAAAGCATCGACATGAGTGCGCAGCCGGGCGACGATGAGGCTATCGGGAGCAAACGCGAACCCGGCCAATCCTGAACCACACGGCTCACCCGTTTCCACCGCGGCGGCGGCCTCGCGCACCCAGAGAAAATTCGCCGGGCGCGATAACTGAGAGAGCCTCTGCGAGGCTAGGGCCAAGCCGAAGCTAACCGCAGCGGCGGGATGTCCGGGGTGCGCAACAACCTCGCGCAAGACGACGGCTGGACCAGGATCTATGCATGTTACTCTCGGCGGCATGCGGACACGCTGAAACTGATTGTTCTCTTTTTGTTCTACGTGCCTTTTGTCATTTTGTCCAGCGGCCAAATGCTATTTTCTATGAGGGGCCCCGAGAGTTGGGGAACGACCTGCTCAAGCACGCGTGCCGCAGCAACTTGGCCCTTCTGATCTCAGCCCGCGCGCGGCAACCGTACGTGTGCGAGCAAACCGCCAAGCGATGACCGGCCAAGTTCGACACTGCCGCCATAAAGCTGGGCGAGATCTCGCACGATGGCCAATCCGAGACCGGAGCCGGTAGAGCCACTCTCCCATTGCTCGCCGATTTTGAACACGACGTCCCAGGCTTCCGGCGGCAGTCCCGGCCCGTCGTCTTCCACCACCACCGAAACGAAATCGCCGCCGTCGTCTTCATTCGTGCGAACGACGACGGTGCTTCTTGCATGCTTGCACCCGTTATCGACCAGGTTGCCCAGCATCTCGTTCAGATCCTGCGCTTCGCAGGCCACCATCACATTTGCCGGGATGCGGTTCTCGATATTCAATCCCAGATCAATGTGCAGCCGCCCCAGAGCGCGGACCACCTGATCGGCAGTTTCACCCAGAGAGGACGCCGCGACAGGCTTCGCCCGCCCCACGGCCGCTCGCGCACGCGCGATCTGATAATCGATCTGGCTCTGCATCCTGCGACACTGCTGCCGGATAACGGCTGCGGCATGCGTCGCGCCGCTTTGCTCCAAACGGTGGGCTTCATCGACCAGTATCGCCATCGGTGTTTTCAATCCGTGGGCGATATTTCCCGCCTGCGTACGGGCGCGGAGCATCTGCTCGCCGGATGCCAGCAGCAGGCTGTTCAGGTCGTCGATCAGCGGCTGCACTTCTTCGGGGAATGTGCCGCTGACGCCGGGCGCACCATTGTTGCGCAACCGGGAAAGCGCTTCACGCAATTGGCCGAACGGCGCCATCGCGTACAGCAGCAGCAACACTGCTGCGCCAATCAGCGACAACGCCAATGTGCCAAGCGACCAGACCAGAACCTTGTTGAACTTCCGCAGTTCGTCGTCGAGAAAATGCCGGTCGGTGCCGATGATGATGCGCAGCGGATCGCGGCTGGTGTCCAGCCAGCGCAGGCGCTCGGCCACAAGCAGCTCACCCGTTGGCCCTTTTATGCGATGCGTGTGAACCTGTGCATCGACGCCATCGTCATCCGGCACGTCCAGCTTCGGCCCTTCAAGGGAAGCTGACCGCGCCAGTAGTTGGCCGCCTTTCTGTATCTCCCAGTAGAAGCCCGAAAGGGTCTTCAGATAGCGTGGATCGCTGAGCGGACGCTGCAGCTGAAACTGCCCGTTCTCGTCAAGCTCCATCAAACTCTGCAGCTCATCGAGATGCACGTAGAGTTCTTCGTAAAACTGACTGACCAGAAAGTCCTTCGATACGCGCGACAGCAGAAAGCCCGCAACGACAACGCCGATTGCGATCCAGATCGTTGCAACAATGATGAGACGGGTTTTGAGGCTGCGGATCATCGGATCAGTCCATCCGGTATCCCAGACCGCGTACGGTGGTTATGAAATCGCGGCCGAGTTTGCGGCGCAGGCGGCTGATATACACTTCGATGGTGTTGGACTCAGCCGTCGCGTCGAGCGCATAGAGACGCTCAGTCAATTCGCTCTGCGAGACTATGCGTCCCGGCCGGTGCATGAAGTAAGTCAGCAGGCGGAGTTCTGACGCGGTTAGGTCAACGGGGGCACCCGAAGCCGTCACCTTGCCCGCAGCCGTATCGAGACTGACGCCCTTGTGGTTCAGGGTTACGCTTGCCGCGCCAGATTTACGCCGAATGAGCGCGCGCAACCTGGCAACCACCTCGGGAATGTGAAACGGCTTGGTGATGTAGTCGTCGGCACCAGCGTTCAGCCCCTCCACTTTCTCAGTCCACGTTCCTTGCGCCGTCAGAATGAGAACGGGCATGTCGCATTTCTCAGTCCGCCATTTGCGCAGCACCGCCATGCCCTGCATTTTCGGCAGTCCGAGATCCAGGATGGCGGCGTCGAAATGTTCGCCGAGGCCCATCACCACGCCGTCTTCGCCGTTGGGGGCATGATCCACGACAAATCCATTCGGCCGCAGCCCAGTTACGAGCCGCCCGGCAATGTCGTCGTCGTCCTCAACCAGCAAGATCCGGATGTCAGCCTCCAGCGTAGACGGAACGGATAGAAAGGGGACCTGAAACGAACCTGAAGGCCGCCGCCGGCCGCAAACCGATCCCATGGCGCCCACCTTTTCAGGTGAAATTCAGGTAGCCGTGCCACAGCCCTCATCAGGAGTGGGAGCGATTGCGGCCTATGTCATTAACAAAAATAGTCTTTCCTACAGCAATAGGTGTCTTTCTGGCGCTCGGCTCAGCCTTTGGTGTCCGAGCATCCGAGATCGTCGTTTCGCAGGCGCAGATCGATCGCCTTGAAATCCATCTTGTGGAAGTGCGTTCCGCTGCCGAGGAAGCCATTGCGCTGCTGCCCGGCACCATAATCCCGCCGATGAACAGCCGCGTTGCGGTGCCGGCTCCCTTCGCGGGCACCGTCGTCACCGTCGATGTGCTGCCGGGCGAGACGGTAGCGCCCGGCGACGCGCTGATGACAATCGCCAGCCGCGAACTGGTTGAGACGCTGTCGCAGCTTCGTCAGGCCGAGGCCAACCTTTCAGCCGCCCAGGCCGTCGCGCAGCGATACAAGGGACTGGCCGAGAAACGAATTGCTTCGCCCACGCGCGCCGCTGAAACCGAGGCCCAACGGGCAGGGCTGCAAGCCGTGGTCGAGGAGCACGAGCGCCTCGTTTCGCTGGGTAACATCAAGACCAATGCCGATGGCTCATATTCGCTCATCGCGCAGCGTGCTGGCCGGGTGGTGGAATTGAACGTTGCGCCCGGCGCGAACATTGCCGCAATGGCGCCGGCCATTACGATCGACACCAGCGACGATCTATGGGTCGAGGCACAGCTGCCGGCTTCGCTCATCGGCCGGGTGCACGTCGGCGACACCATCCAGCTTGAGAACGGTGCGAAGGGCAAAGCGCTGTCGGTTAGCCACACGGTTGATCCGCGAACGCGCTCAGCGCTGCTGACGGGTAGCTTGCCGGCGGATTCCGGCTTCGTGCCCGGACAGATGGTGACGTTGAGTATCCATCGCAAAGCGCAGGCCAGTGGTCTGGATGTGCCCGCTTCTGCTGTCGTCTGGCTGCACGGGCAGCCGAGCGTATTCGTGCGCACCGATGCAGGCTTCAATGTGCTTGCCGTAACGCTGAAAGGCAAAACGCTGCACGGTGCGACGATCGAAGGCGATCTGACGCCGGGGCAGAGCGTTGCCGTGTCGGGGCTGGCACAACTTGAAAACATGATCGGCGAGGAATGACATGCTGCGCCGGTTCGTTGAGTTTGCGCTGACGCAGCGCGCTTTCGTTCTGTTTGCTTCGCTGCTGGTCATGGTGGCTGGCGCCTGGGCATTCCTGCGCATTCCGATTGACGCCTTCCCCGATATCTCATCGGTACAGGTGAAGATCATCATGAAGGCGCCCGGCATGACGCCGGAGGAAGTCGAGACGCGCGTTATAACGCCGATCGAGCTGGAGCTGCTTGGCATCCCGCATCTGTCGATACTGCGCTCGTCAGCCAAGTATGCAATCGCCGACATAACGCTGAACTTCGATGACGGCACGGACATTTACTGGGCGCGTCAGCAGGTAGCCGAGCGCCTTTCCGACGCCAGCGAAGCACTGCCTGAAAACGCCAGCGGCGGGCTGGCGCCGATTTCGACGCCGCTGTCGGACGTCTTCATGTTCACCATCGAAGGTGGCGACCTGACATTAGAACAGCGGCGCACGCTGCTGGATTGGACGATACGCCCGGCCCTGCGCACCATTCCGGGTGTGGCTGATGTCAACGTGCTGGGCGGCATGGTGCGCGCGTTCGAGGTGATCCCGGACAGCGCGGCGTTGGCAGCCGCCGGTGTATCGCTATCCGATATCAAGGATGCCATAGCGGCAACCAACCGCAACGACGGCGCCGGGCGTCTCTCCGATGGCGAGAAGGCATTGGTGGTACGTGCCGAGGGCGCGATCAAGACGCCTGCGGATCTGGAGCAGATCGTTCTGCGCGCAGAAGGCGGCAAGGTGCTGCGGTTGCAGGATGTGGCTACGGTCGGCATCGGCAATGTCACGCGCTACGGCGCTGTCACCAAGGATGGCAAGGGCGAAGCTGTTCAAGGTCTCGTGCTGTCGCTACGTGGCGCCGATGCCAGCGCGATTGTCGAGAATGTTCGCGAGCAGCTCGAAGCGCTCAAGCCGGGGCTGCCGCCGGGGGTGGAGCTGCATACGTTCTACGACCGCTCGGATCTCATTCAGCGCGCCATCGGAACGGTTTCGAAAGCGCTGATTGAAGCCACGGTGCTCGTCGTCATTCTGCTCATTCTGTTTCTCGGCGATTTTCGTGCATCTATCGTCGTCGCTGTAACGCTGCCGATGGCAGCGCTGATGACATTCCTGATGATGAAGCTGCTGGGAATGTCCGCCAATCTGATGAGTCTTGGCGGCCTCGCAATCGCCATTGGCCTGATTGTCGATGCCGCAGTTGTGGTGGTGGAAAACGCCGTTGACCGGCTCAATCATCATGCGGGGGACGAGCGTGTTCCTGCATTGCATCACATCTATGTCGCGGCGTCAGAAGTCGTCACGCCGGTTGCTTCCGGCATTCTCATCATCTGTCTCGTCTTCCTGCCACTGCTGTCGCTCGAAGGGCTTGAAGGCAAGCTGTTTGCGCCGGTTGCAATCACCATCGTGCTGGCGCTATCGGCTTCACTGCTGCTGTCGTTGACGTTGATACCCGCGCTATCTTCGATGGTTTTGCGCGGCAAGGCGCACAAAAATCCAATCCTGATGCGCATCATCGAAGCCGGATATCGCCCGCTGCTGCGCTTCTGCCTTGCGCATCCGCTGCCGGTTTTCATCAGCGCAGCCGCCGGCATTGCAGCCATGGTCATGGGGTATCAGGCCGTCGGCAAGGCGTTCATGCCAACGATGGACGAGGGCTCCGTCATTATGCAGACTACGAAGCTGCCTTCGATCAACCTCGACAGCTCCATCGATGGCGACGTGCGCATTCAGCGTCTGCTGATGCAGCGTGTACCGGAGGTTCAGGAAATCGTCGCGCGTGTTGGCACCGACGAGCTTGGCCTCGATCCGATGAGCCCCAACGATTCTGACGCGTTTCTTGTGCTGAAGCCCAAGGAGGAGTGGCGCGTTCCGGATAAGGATTGGCTGCTGCAACAACTGCGCGACGCAATGGCGGATATGCCCGGTGTCGAGTTTTCCTTCACGCAGCCCATCGAGATGCGCACCTCCGAAATGCTGACGGGCGCGCGCGGCGATCTCGCGGTCAAGATTTTTGGTTCTGATCTGAACGAGCTTGCATCACTGGCGGGACAAATTCAGCAGGCGATCGCGGGCGTGCGCGGCGCTGCGGAAGTCTTCACGGCATCCAACGATACCGTCGATTATCTGCAGATCGACATGGACCGCCTGACCGCTGGACGTACGGGGCTTTCAGTCACCCGCATTCAGGATGAGTTGCGCGCGCTGCTGGAAGGTGCACCGGCGGGTATCGTTTCCGAAGGCGAAAAGCGCACCGGCATCATCATCCGTGGGCCTGAAACCCTGCGTGAGGCGCCCGAGCTTTTCATCCAGAGCCAGCTTGTCGCCGGTGACGGTGGCCTGGTCCGCATCGGCGACGTTGCACAATTGAAGCGCACCGCCGGTCTGGTGAAGGTCGATCGCGAGAACGCGTCGCGTTTCGCTATCGTGCAGGCCTATGTTTCCGGGCGCGATCTCGTCGGGTTCGTCGAGGATGCACAACGGGCCGTGGATGCTGCGGTCAAGCTTCCTCCCGGCTATCGCCTCGTGTGGGGCGGCGAGTTCGAGAACCAGCGCCGCGCCGCAACGCGCCTCGCTGTCGTGGTTCCTATTGCGCTGGCGCTGATTTTCGTCGTGCTATTTGCAACCCTGCGCTCGGTGCGGCAGGCGGTGTTGATCCTCGCCAACATTCCGTTTGCGCTGATCGGCGGTGTGCTCGCGTTGTGGGTGTCCGGTGAGTATCTGTCGGTGCCCGCTTCCGTCGGCTTCATCGCCCTGCTTGGCATCGCCGTGCTGAACGGCCTCGTGCTCGTCAGTTACTTCAATCAGCTTCTTGCCAGTGGCATGTCGCTCGACAAGGTTGTGTTTGAAGGTTCGATGCGGCGCCTGCGGCCAGTGTTGATGACAGCCAGCATCGCTGCGTTCGGGTTGGTGCCGCTGCTGTTCGCGAGCGGTCCGGGTTCGGAAATCCAGAAGCCGCTGGCAATCGTCGTCATCGGCGGCCTCATCACTTCCACCACACTGACGCTGATCCTGCTGCCGATCCTATTCCGCCGCTTCGGCGTTGCCCGCGCTGGTGCTCACACCGACACACGGAGCCTCGCATGGACCAACCCGTTTGCAAGCTGACGCTGGTTTATCCGCCTGCGTCAGAGGCCCACATCGTTGAAGTGATGTTGAATGCGGAGCCACCGCTGCAGGGCTTCACGACGTTTGAAGCCGAAGGACACGGCCATTCGTTCAGCCATGCCACGATGCGCGAACGTGTGCGCGGACGCATTGCGCGCGGAATGCTGATTGTAGTCTTGCCGCGCGCCCGCGTTGCGTCGCTTCTCGATGAGATCCGGGTAAAGGCCGCGATTGCAGATCTTGTGTATTGGGTTGAGCCTGTCGACGCATTCGGCCGCCTGGCGCCCGTTGCCGCTTCTTCTGGGGGCTGATCAGCTAGAAGCGTATGAACGCGCCGCCGGAGAATGAGTTGTTCTGTGCATTCTCTGGAAGTCTGATTGAGAGGGTTGTGGTGGCGCCTGACGGCGAGCCAACCGACGCCCGTGGCGGCGGCGCTGTAACGGTCTCGGTGCACGGACAACTAGCCACGTTACTGGCTATGTCCGATGCCTAGAAAACCAAAAGCCCGCCAAGCTTTCGCTTAGGCGGGCTTTTTGTTGGTTGCGGGGGCAGGATTTGAACCTACGACCTTCAGGTTATGAGCCTGACGAGCTACCGGGCTGCTCCACCCCGCGTCACCGACCGGACTTCTGAAAAAATCGAGCAGCGTTTTTCTCAGAAGTGTTCGCCGCATTTCTGCGCCGACAACAAAAGCCGCCCGTCACCGAGCGGCTTCGATGTGGGGCTTATAGCATGTTTTTGACGGCTGTGAAGCCCTATCTGCGATTGTGCAAAACTTTGTCGAACAAAGACGTTTTAGCTCGGTGCGACGAAATTTCCGGCTGCGCTCCAACTGTGTTACCGGCCGAGCTTGATCGCATTTCAGCGCCCTCGGTGGCCGAGCAGGCGGGCCGGGCAAGCGGCGACAGCAATGCTGTCGCGCGCCCATCAAACCGCCACGGAATGGCAAAGGCTCTATTGCGCCGAGTGCGCTGCCGGCTCGCCGCTGGCTGCGGCCTCTTCCTTGTGGCTGGAGCGGATGAAATAGATGTTGCGGCTGTAGATTATGAGGCCCATCGCCTGCCCCATGATGAATACCGGGTCGAGACGGTAGATCGCGTAAGCCAGCAACATCGCGCCGCCGACGAGGCTGAAGTACCAGAAAGTTTCCGGCACGATTGAACGCCGGGCGCGCTCGCTGGCGATCCACTGCACAATGAATCGCATCGAGAACATCAGCTGCGCCATGAAGCCGATGCCGAGCCAGACGATCTCGTACGTAGGGGTTTTGCCCCACCAATCGGCCAATGCCGTCAAGGCGGTGTGGAGATGCTCCATCGGAATCTACTGCTCTGACGCCATCAAAGGCTGGATTGCACTAAACGGTGGTTTTGTCATGGAGCCGCACATCAGGTTTGACTGACGGCGCACCATCAGGATGCTGATCAACGATTTGCGGCACTTTTGTGCGCTTGCGCAGCCAGGAGACGCCGACAAGATCATAGATGCCAACAAGCGCGCGATTGAGATTGTTGTACTTCGAAACGCCAGCCTGCCGATGCCGATCGTTAACCGGCAAATAGGCCACCTTGCAGCCGTAGGTCTGAAACAGCGCCGGAAGGTAGCGATGCATACTGGTGAAAAATGGCAGTCGCAAGAACGCCTCGCGCCAGTAAACCTTGATGCCGCAGCCGGTGTCCGGGCAGTCATCCTTCAGCACTGAATCGCGAATAAAATTGGCGGCCTTTGAAGCCCATCGCTTCGAGCCAGTGTCCTGCCGCTTGGTGCGGATGCCGCCCACCAGCGCGACGCCGTCGCTGCCCGGCTGGCCCAGCAGTTCCAGCAGACGCGGAATATCCCGCGGGTCATTCTGTCCGTCGCCATCCATGGTGGCGATGATCGGGCTGGTAGCCGCCCAAACGCCTGTACGCAGCGCCGTGCTCTGGCCGCTGCGCCGATCATGACGCAGATATCGCAAGCCGGGAAAGCGGCCAGAATCGATAAGCGCTTTGATTTCGTCGGGCGTGGTGTCGTCACTGGCGTCGTCGATGACGATCAGCTCAGCGAGATTTGCAACCGGAACGGCTGCATATGACTCTTCAATGAGGCGGCTGATGTTGCCAGCTTCATTGAGGGCCGGAATTACAATGGTGACGCGCATCAAGCTCCCCTATCCCGCAGGACTCGCCGCGACACCCCTCAATAGCCCTTACGCGTCGACGACGATACCAGTCTTATTCGCGCTGTACCAAGCTAGTAAATAGCAGTGCCCTCAAGCGGCGTAATGTCAGTAAAATCAATGCTGTGGGTGGCGTCCAAAGGCCGGTCGGCCGCGATTGATCCACAAAAAAGCCTGCGCCGGGTGAGTCCGCTGCAAACCGGCGATCCCGGAACCGGTTGACCCGCAGTGATGGGGCAAGGACAACAGTGCCCAAGCTTCACGCGGATGCCTGAAGCCGTTAAATGGGGGCACGGGATGCGGCTTTTACTATGGTGGCCCTCCCTCGTGGTGGCTATCGATTGACGTCCTCGGGCCGATTCGCTGCGCCATCCCATTCTCGGTAAGACAAAATCAGAGTGCCAATGCCAGCCACCTCCGGTCACCTCACTCAACAGCGCGACACCAATTGGTTCGCCGTTCTTCTGGTCGGACTGGCTGCGCTGCTGGCGATGAGGCTCACCGCGCTCTATGCCAACGCCACCGATCTCTTCTTCGATGAGGCTCAGTACTGGGCTTGGAGTGAGGTTCCGGCGCTGGGCTACTACTCAAAGCCGCCGCTGATTGCGTGGATCATCGGCGCGGCGACCACCGCCTGTGGCAACGGCGAGGCCTGCGTGCGGCTGCCGTCTCCATTGCTGCACACGGCGACGGCGTTCGCGATCTTCTGGCTGGGCCGCCAGCTGTATGATGCCCGCGTCGGCGCGCTGTCGGCATTGGCATTTGCCACGCTGCCGGGTGTGTCGCTTTCGGCCGGTATCATCTCAACCGACGTGCCATTGCTGCTGTGCTGGGCGTTGGCGCTCGTGGGCTTCTTGCTGCTCCTCACCAGTGACCGGTTATGGCCCGCCGTGCTGATGGGTGTGGCGTTCGGGGCCGGCCTCAACGCCAAATACGCGATGATCTGGTTCGTCGTATGTATCGCCGTCTATTTGCTGTTTTCGTCTGAAAAGCGCGGCCTTCTGCGAGACTGGCGGCTGTATCTGGCGCTAGTGATTGGCGCGACGATGATCGCGCCCAACCTGTTGTGGAATTACTCCAACAGCTTCGCAACATTTTCGCATACCGCCGACAATGCGAATTGGGGCGGCTCGATGCTGCATCCGAACAAGGCGCTGGAGTTCTTCGGTGCCCAGTTCGGTGTGTTTGGTCCGATCCTGTTCGGTTCGCTGCTTGTGATTGCATGGCGAGCGCGCAAGGGCGCCGGCGACCGCGAGCGCCTGTTGCTGTCGTTCTCTCTGCCGATCATCGGTTTCATCGTGCTGCAGGCGTTTCTGTCGCGGGCGCATGCGAACTGGGCGGCTCCGGCCTATGTCGCGGCAACCGTGCTGGTGATCGCAACGATGGTGCGCGATGGCGCGTGGGGCTGGCTGAAGGCCTCGTTCGCGATCAACATCGCCGTGCTGTTGCTGCTGGCAGTCGGCACTGTGACGGCGGGGCGGGTGGCGCTGCCATTGAAGACCGATCCGTTTGCGCGCACGCTCGGCTGGCGGCAAGTGGCGGAGGCAACTCAAGCCGAGCTGGCCATCGCCGCTGGCGCGGGCAAGCCGTTTGCCGCAGTGTTGAGCGACGACCGCGCCATGACCGCCGAACTGCTCTATTATATGCGCGATGAACCAACCCCGATTCTCGCCTGGCGCGTCGGTGCGCCGCACGACCATTTCGAGATGACGCGGCCTTTCACCGCCTCAACACCGGCGCCAGTGCTGTTAGTGCGTATCGGTGAAACGCCAGGCGCGGTTGCCGACTCCTTCACCAGCGTGGAGAAGATTGCCGATCGCACGCTCCCGGCCGGTGAAAACGCTCAAAGGCGAGTGTCCTTCTATTCGCTCGCAGGATACAAAGGCGAATGACAGCGCAAAAGCCGCGCAGCGGCCAAGGCCAACCCACTGAGGAGGCCGCGGCACTCTCGCAAACGTTCGTATTGCTGGATAACAATTCCGGATCAGGGCCGCCGTCGCTGCTGTTCTCGGAGCCGCTCGATATCATCTCGGCGTCGACACCGGAGGAAGTTCCGGCTGCGTTGGCGCGGATTGAAGCGGGCGTTGCCAGTGGCCTGCATGCGGCCGGTTTTTTTGCCTACGAGCTTGGCTACGCATTGGAGCCCAAGCTTGCGCCGCTGATGCCGCAGCAGCGCAACGTTCCGCTGCTTTGGATCGGCCTTTACCGGGCGCCACAGCAGATGACCAGCGCCGAGGTTGAGCATTGGCTGGCGACGCATACGCGTTCAGGGTCATTCCACTTCGATGATGTGAAGCTGGCGTGGAACGAGCAGCAATATGTTGAGCGTTTCGATCAGGTGATCGAGAAGATCCGCGCTGGCGATATCTATCAGCTCAATCTCACGTTCAAGGCGCGCTTCAAGCTCTCCGGCTCGCCGTTGACGTTCTTCCTCGATCTGCGCCAGAAGCAGCGCGTTGCCTATGGCGGCATTGTCGACACCGGCGAAATGACGGTGCTCTCGGCTTCGCCGGAACTGTTCATCGAGCAGGAAGGGCGCACAGTATTCACGCGGCCCATGAAGGGCACCGCACCGCGCGCCGGAACGGAAGAAGCCGACGCACAGGCCAAGCTGCAGCTTGCAGGCGATGTGAAACAGCGGGCCGAAAACCTGATGATCGTCGATCTGATGCGCAACGACATCGGTCGCATCGCTGAAGTCGGCAGCGTCGAGGTGACGGACCTCTTCACCGTCGAAACCTACAAGACGCTGCACCAGATGACGTCGGGCGTGCGCGCAACCTTGCAGGAAGGCATCGACATCAACGCACTGATGCGCGGCATCTTCCCGCCGGGATCGGTGATAGGTGCGCCCAAGATCCGCGCCATGGAGCTGATCCGCGAGCTGGAAACCGAGCCGCGCGGCGTCTACTGCGGCGCCATCGGTTATATCTCGCCGGAAGGCCGGTCGCTGTTCAACGTGGCGATCCGCACCGCTGTCATCTTCCGCAATGCGGATGGCGAGATGGGTATTGGCTCCGGCGTCGTGTACGATTCCCAGGGGCCGAAGGAATACGCCGAGTGCCTGCTGAAGATGAAGTTCCTCACCGACCCGGTGAAGCGCTTCGAGCTGATTGAAACGCTGCTGTACGATCCCGCAGAAGGCGGCTTCGTGCTGCTGGAGCGGCATCTGGAGCGGCTTGCGAAGTCGGCCAGCTATTTCGCGTACGTGCACGATGAAGCTGCGGCGCGTGAAGCTCTCGATCGCGCCGTCGAGGATGCCGGAAGCGACAAGCGCCTGCGTGTGCGCCTGCTGCTGACGGAAGATGGTGAAGTGTCGGTCACGACGACGCCACTCGCCGCTGCTGCCCCGGATGCGACTATGCGTTTTGCCGTATCGTCATCACGCGTCGACAGCAACGACCTGTTCCTGTTCCATAAGACAACGCGGCGTGAGCTGTATGATCGCGAATGGCAGGAATACGCCGACAAGCTCGGCACCGACGAGGTGATCTACCTCAACGAGCGCGGTGAGATCGCGGAAGGCAGCCGCATGAGCGTGTTCATCGAGCGTGATGGCACGTTGCTTACGCCGCCGCTCAGCGCCGGATTGCTGCCAGGCACTCTGCGCGCCGAATTGCTTGCTGCGGGTAAGGCGCGCGAAGCGGTGCTGACGCTCGCCGATCTTGAAACCGCTGATGCCGTCTACCTCGGAAATTCCGTGCGCGGACTTTTGCGCGCTGTTCGCGTCTAGCGAACCCTGCTCGGCGTGTGCGTATCGCCGTACAATCTGATTAGCTACCGTAGATATAAAACAATCGAGCGCTCACGTTTGTGGGCGCTCGATTGATAAAAATTTCTTCGATTTAGATCTGGTCATCGCCGCACGTTAGGGGGCGCGCGGCGACGTAATTCTTCTCTACTTCACAACCGAACGGTCAGCTGTAATGACGCCGACCTTGGTTTCGCTGATAGCCGAACCGCTGACCATCGCAACGAGTAGAAATGCACACGCCGCTACCGTTAGCACGGCGGCGACAACAATCTCGCGCGATGATCGACGCATACGGTCAGCGTATGGATCGAGTTGGCTGAGGTTCCATTTCATGCCCGCAGTGTTCTGCGATCCCTGGTCGGCAAGCCAGAGCGCTGAGTGCCGCGCGACAGAAATGACCAGAAAATCAGCGCACGTCAGAAACGTTCTAAGCGCCCGCAAGAACGGTTCTAAAGGCCCCGCATAATGCAGCCCAAAATCAGCATGAACTGTGCAAACAGCAGCGCCCAGAACTCGTTACCGGTGATGAACGGAATGTCGGCTCCGAAGAACTTTATGATGAGCACAGTCACGGTGAGAATAACGGAAAGCATGAACGTCAGAATGCCTGGCGCTTTCAGTCCCATATTGAAGTCCCCTCGGTTTCTTTGATGCATGTCAGCGCGGATCGCTGTGCGACCCGACGACGATTCGTGAGCCCCTGTCGGCTTATAGCAGGCGCAACTCGGTCTGACACCGAGCGCTGAACAAGTCTGGGGATCGTTGGGGATTGTCTAAAAACCTAGGTAATCGGTGTGGCCTGATGATGCTCCACCGAACCCGCAAGCCACCCTTAAGCTGCGGCGCTTTTGCGCGGGCGTGCAAAGAACAGGCGCCGCAACAACAGCAACAGAACCAGCAGCAGAAAGCCGAAGGCTGCGACAATAGCGGGATGCTTTTCCCATAGCAGGATCGGACGTGTACGCCCGTCCAGGGTCATCCGCACATCGTTGCTGATGGCATCGACGTCCAGGATGGCGTTGGTCCGCAACATCATCTCGACGGCAGCGGATTGATCGGCGCTGGAGATGATGGCGGTGCGCACGCGCTCCGATGCAAGCGCATGGATTTTGGTCGGGTCTGCGGCAACGGTGCGCAACACCCGCGCGCGCGGTGCGTCCTTCAGTCCGTTCAGGTAATGCGAGAGGCTGGTGAGCTCATGCTCGGTCAGGCCACGCGCAAGATTGGTCAGCTCGGTGTCGTTGAGCTGCAGCAGGGTGTCCCTGTCGGCCTGCCCGATGCCCGCCAGGCGGACGATCGCCAGTTGATCGTTCAGTGACAACAGACGGCGCAGGTCGGGCTGGCTGATCTGATCGGGCGTGGTGCGGCGATAGAGGCTGAGAGCAATGACCTTCGGCAGCTGGTCGCCCGCCAGCACCGACCATTTCAATCCGGCATCGATCGAGCGCACCTGCCGGGCGATTTCCATAGCCGGATCGGGCAGGGACTTAACGGCCGTTGCAAGGGTGCCGTCATCGAGGCGGTGCAACAGGCCGCTCTCGCCTTCGGCCGCAAGGGTCAATGCGATTACTTCGTCAAGGCGCGCCATCCGAGCCGGCGGCACAGAGTCCAGGAATGTGCGGAACTGCGGATTGCGTTCAGCCAGGTTGAGGGCTTCGGCATGGGCGTTGCGGAAGTCGCGCCAGATTTCAATGATGCGATCCGCGGTCGCCGCACCGATTTCCTGCACGTGGATGGAAATCTGCTCCGAGAACGAATCCGCCAGAGCTTCCTGCACCTTGGCTTTGATGTCGGGTGATTTCATCTCGGTGGCGATGATCGGCAGCACGCCGTTGCGCAGATCCCAGATGTCCTTCGCCACCAGCACCAGCCCGACGCCGCCGGCCACCACCGCAACGAGGCGCGCCAGCACGGCGCCGACGATGCGCTGTCCGACGCGGCCGGCCATGTTAGCAAGCTGGCGCCGCATCAGCAGCACAGCCGCGCCGGCGATGCCGCCGCTGTTCTCTTTCAGTACGGACCCGGCGGAGATGTCAGCTGCGCCTTTGCCGGGGTCGACCGTGATGCCTTGCCCGGCATCGCCCACGACCGCGCGGGCGGCGGTCTCGCCATAGCGGGCGCCAACGAAGGCTTTCAGACAGGCCAGTGCCGGCTCGGTCGCGTCTTCGCTGGCAAATTCCATCTGGCGGCCAATTTCGTTGCCGACGCCCACCGCGAGCTGCTCAAGCGCGCCCTTCATGGCGTCGGAGCGATAAACCCGTTCAGCCACAGCGGTGGCCAGCTCCTGGGCTTTCTGCTGGTTGGCCAGTGACTGGAGAAGATTGGCCCAGCTCGTCTGCTGGCGCACTTCCTCGACCGCGAGGTCGACCCTGGTATCAATGATGCCGTCCATGCCGATGCGGCGCCATTGATCCCGCACCGCTGCGTGATAATCGACGCCGGCGATGCCGGCCTTTAGCGCCCGCACTGAAATGCCCTGAATAGTCTTGCGGAAGGCCGCCTCGTCCTGGGCCTGGCAGGCCTCATATTCAGCGCGGGAAAGCGGATCGGCAAATGCCGGAGCGACCGGTCCAGCGGCGATGGCAATGGCGAGGAGCAGCGAGAGGGGGCGGCGAGCGTGGGCGAGCAACGCGGGTCATTCCTTCGGTCTGCGATCGCAGCCCATCCGCGGTGCGATCCGGTGCGAGGCTTAATTATATATGCACCTTACTTATAAGGTGTGTCGATTGCGCTCGCAGCGTGGCGCGGCGGAATCGCATTTGTTCGACCTGCGCCCTTATCAGTTTGAGCTCACCCTCGCGGATGGCCCGAGCCGGGCGAAATGCCCTCCCGGAGGGGCGCTTCGGGCATCACAAATTCTTTCAAATTTATACGATTTGAGACACTGCGGCTTGTGACCGAGATGCTTCATTGGGCCGATCGCGCGGTGGCGGCCCCAGAAAAAATCGAGCCGGAATATCGACTTATATGTGGCGACTGTACAACACTGAGTTGAGGTATTAGCAGTGGTGTTCCCGAGGGAACCGCAGGCTTTTTAACCCTCAATTACAGTCCTGACTAATCGACCAATTGAGAAATGTTATTGTTTTAAGGCGTTTACCAATGAAGCTGGGCAGTCGCATCGGATTTCTGGGCGGGAAAATAGTTACTCTCAATTCCCGTTCAGGTGGCAGGAGAATGGCCTCGTTCTCGTCATTCTTTCGCCTCAGGTGGATTTGCACCTTCCCTTGCCCTTATGCGGGAAGGCCACACCAAGTGGCTCGGGGGAGGTTAGTTCGGAGGGAAATGTCGGTTCCTGGCTTTGAGTGGCTGCGGCAAGGTGACCAGTCGCACTTCAAGGCTGATCCGTTCAGTGAGGGGGTTCGACCCCTCTCGTACTATACGGGTGCGGGGCCTTACCCGGTGCAGCGGCTGATCATTTTCAGAGGGACGTCTGCACTAAACTAGCAATTGTTCGGCAACCGCTCTCTATCAAGGAAACGAAATAGAGAGAGTTTCAGCGACAATCTCCGGTCATCGCGGACTGAGTCTCCCGCGGTCTACCGGAGCCGGATGGGGTTCTTTTGGCTTCGTCTAGTAAGCGAGCGAGTTCAGTTACCAAGATGCAAAACAGCGAAAAAATGAAAGCGGCTTGGGGTAGCATTTTCGTCCCGGGGGGGCGTAACGGCGTGCTTTTGGTGCACAGCCTGGGTGGTTCCCCGCTTGAGCTGAAGTTCGTTGCACACACGCTGGGCCAACTTGGCTACACCGTATATTGCCCACTCATTCCAGGTCTTGCCGGCGGGACGGACGTCTCGGGCCTTTCGACCTGGCGTGACTGGTATGGCGCGCTTGAGCAGGCGCACAACGATCTGACCGAGCAGTGTGACGCCGTTATTGTAGGCGGCATCTCGGCCGGCAGTATGCTGGCCCTGCGCCTGGCGGCTACGCGGCCTGAGAAGGTCCATGGCCTCATGCTGTTCTCGCCCACGCTGAAGCCTAATGGCTGGGCGATCCCGTGGTATTTCCGCTTTTTCAGCCTCGTGCAGCAGAAGTGGACGGCGCGCCTGTTCAAGTTCCAGGCCCGTAACCCGCACGGCATCAAGGATGAGCGCCTGCGCAACTTCATCCTCGACAGCGTGAACAGCGAGTCCAGCACGATGCCGGATCTGTTCGCCCGCGGCGGTGGACTGATCTATGAGTTCCGCCGACTGGTGAACAACGTCAAGCCGCTGCTTGGCCAGATCACGCAGCACACGCTGATGTTCCACCCGCGTCACGACGATCAGAGTGATCTGGTCAACGCCATGGTTCTGCAGCGCAAGCTTTCCGGGATCGTTGAGACCTGCGTGCTTGATGACTGCTATCACATGGTGACGCTGGACCGTCAGCGCCCGATCGTGATGGAGCGCGTCAAGGAATTCGCGACCCGTCTCACCGCACGGTTCGAGAAGCTGCGGGCTGAGGAAGCGATCATTTCCTCCGCCAATCGTGGCGAAGGGCGTGGCGCTACTCCCTGATTAAGGGTGGAGCATGAGCGGAGCGGGCATGGAGGATTGTGCCCCTCGCTCTCAGATCAAATCGATAAACAAAAAGCCCGGCCTTGGAGCCGGGCTTTTTGTTGTTTGGCCGTACTAGTGAAAACCGCACGTTCTGATGTGCGGAACGAGCCGCAACGTCTACGCCGCCCGCGCTGCCCCGTGAGAGATCAGCTTATCCATCTCCAACGCCCGAGCCCGGACTGACCACCAGTTAGTGAAGCGGTCAGTCGAGTGCCTTCGATTGCTCAATCGGCTTGGGCCGCACCGCTGGAACTGGCCGCGGCACCTTGAGGGCGGGCAAAGCCTTCGCTTCTTGCGTCTTGGCGCTAGCCTTCTTGCGGGCATCTTGCTGGACACCGTCGCAGCGGGGCAGATCGTCCGGAGCGCGCTTCCAGGTAAACGACTTTGAGAACAGCTTGATGCCCTTATAGCCAGTAAGTACCAGCCGATCGCGGTTGGCCAGCTTTATGGCTGCATCGAACGAGGCCCCCTGCTCCGGGTCGTACACCCAGCCATTGTCCCAGCCGCCGCTGACACGCTGCAACGAGCCGAGCACGGGCAAACCGCAAATGCTGCGATTACGTTTCGTCGGGTCGGGATTGTAGCCATCCGTCAATGGCTCGCCGCGCTTGTTCGCCGGGTCTTTGAGCCAGACGATGTAGCCGCAAAGATTTCTCGATGCCGGACCTTGCTCTGCGCACGGACGGATCTCTACGGCGCCGCGGCCGGTGTGATTGATCCAGACCCCGAGTTCCGGGGAGGCGGCAGAAACGCTGGAGAAACAACCAAACAAAACGCTAATAACCAACGCGCCGGCCAGTGTTTTCAGGGCTGTTAAGCCAGGAAGATCATGACGCATGGTGGTATCGCCGATCCTGTGTCAGACATTGCAAGCGAAAACTAGGCTTTGAAAGCGGCAGAAAACCGATCAAATGACGGGTGTGCCAGGGTTTTCAACGGGTAGTATGGGGTTGAGAAGATCTTTATCCAACTGCTCGACATAACCCTTTTTTGACCTATTCGCGTTAACGCCCCGTGAGCGAATTGAAACTCGCGTATCTAAACGGAGCGCTTTAGCGTTATACTTGGGCAACTCTTAAGCATGGGTTTGCCATTTCATGGCCAAGTTGGTCGGATAGCAGCGGTGCCGCGGCGCCAGCGCTATTGGCGAATTGAAATCCTTATCACTGCGGAACCGATCTATGATCTTGACGCTTGCTTTCCGTAATCTGTTTCACGACCGCATTCGTCTTGCGGTTACGCTGATTGGTATTCTGTTTTCGATCGTGCTGGTGGCGGTGCAACTTGGTCTCTACCTCGGTGCCAGCAAAATGATCACCTCGAATATCGATCATGCGAACGCGGATCTATGGATCACCGTCTACGGCGCAAAGAGCTTCGAGGATGGCGGCATGCTGCTGACCTCAAGGGAGCGGCATCAGGCGTTGGCAACGCCTGGCGTGAAGGCTGTCATTCCTCTGATCGTGCGCTTTGCCGAATGGCGTAAGCCTGAGGGCGGTTCAACCCGCGTCGTGCTTGTTGGTACTGACGCCGAGGATGGCGGGCTGGAGCCGTTCGATCTTGTCGAAGGCTCCTGGGAAGACATCAAGGCGCCGGAAGCTATCGCAGTGGACCGCACCTATTTTAACGAGCTGGGTATCAAGGGCGTTGGCGACACCGCGCAGATCGCCAATGGCCGTGTCCGCATTCGGGCCGTTACCGATGGCGTTCGCTCGTTCACTCAGTCGCCCTATGCCTATACGACCCTGAACCGCGCCCGCGCCCTGTTCGGCGATGGTGATGGCACCACGTTCTATCTTGTGCAGACCGTGCCTGGCGCTGACGTCAAGCAGGTGCAGCAGGATCTTGTAAACCGTCTTGAGGGCGCTGAAGTTCTGACCAAGGAAGAGTTCCGCGATCGCAGCCTGAAGCAGTGGCTGTTCCGCACCGGCGCCGGTGTTGCGCTGATTGGCGGCGCGTTGCTGGGTATCCTGGTTGGTACGGTTATCGTTGCGCAGACGCTTTATTCCAGCACCAAGGATCATCTTGGCGAGTTCGCAACTCTGCGTGCGCTGGGGTCATCGTCAGGATATATTTACAAGGTTATCCTGGCACAGGCGGGCATCAGCGCCATTGTCGGCTATATCCTTGGTATCTCGATAGCGCTGATAATCTTGGTGCTAAGTCATAATACGGCGCTGCCGATGGTGATGACGCCGGCGCTGGCATTCTGGCTCTTCACCCTGACGGTCGGCATGTGCGCCATCTCTGCGCTATCCGCGATCATGAAGGTTACAAAAATCGATCCTGCAGTGGTGTTCAACAAATGATCGATCAGCCGCAGCCTGTTCTGGAAGCCATCGACATCGTCAAAGAGCTGGGCTCTGGCGCCGGCAAGGTGCGTGCCGTGAAGGGCGCGAGCCTTGCGCTGGTACCCGGCGAGCTGACGTTGCTGATGGGGCCATCCGGTTCGGGCAAAACAACATTGCTCTCGATCCTCGGCTGCATCCTGTCGTCGACGTCCGGCAGTCTGCGCGTCGCGGGCACTGAAACAAGCAATCTGGATTCGGAAGAGCTGGCCGATCTGCGGCGCAAGCACATGGGCTTCATCTTCCAGTCCTACAACCTGTTTCCAACGCTGACCGCGCTTGAGAACGTGCGCATTGCGCTGGACGTGCGCGGACAGAAAGGCTTCGCCGCTTCCAATCGTTGTGAGGAAGTGCTGCGTGATGTGGGCCTGGCCCATCGTTTGCGCAGCTATCCGGGCAATCTTTCGGGCGGTGAGCAGCAGCGTGTCGCTGTGGCGCGCGCTATCGCGTCGTCGCCATCGATCGTGCTGGCGGACGAACCGACCGCAGCGCTTGATGGCGAAAACGGCCATGCGGTGATGGCGCTGCTGGCCCGCATCGCCAAGGAACAGAAGCGTAGCGTTCTGGCTGTTACGCACGATCCGCGCACATTGAGCTACGCCGATCGTGTGGTTCGGATTGAAGACGGGCGAATTGTTGGTGAGGAGCGCCGGCCGGACGGCCTTGATGCTCCAGAAATTGCAGATCTTACAAAGAGACGGAAGGCCCATGGGTAATAAAGTCAATTCTACCGTCGTCACGCTTGCGATCGCTGGCGCTTTGGCGGTCGCCGTCGGCTTCTACGTGAACAGGGTGAGCTGGGCGCCGGTCGGCGAGCATGTAGCTTCGTCGGGCACGGAAACCGGTAGCAACAAGAAGGCCGCTGTTACGGCAGCAGCCATGCGCCCGACCTGGGCAGCCTCGGCAACCGGTCGCGTCGAGCCGAAGAGCGGTGAAGTGCGCGTGACGGCCACTACGCCGGGTCGCATCGTCACCATTCCTGTGGCGCTGAACGACAGCGTGAAGTCTGGCGACGTTCTGCTTCGCCTGGATGACGAAGACGCAATGACCAAGGTGACGGCCGCAACCGCTGAAGAGCAGGTGCGGGTGCGCGAGCGCGACGAGGAAGAGGCCGTTGGCCTGCAACTTGAGCGCCGCAAGGCCGAGGACGCCGTCGCTGAAGCCAAGCGCGCGGTATTCGCTGCGCAGCAGGAACTGGACGCCGCTTACATCGAGGCGCGCACCAAGAACGGCGCCGAGACTGCGGTCGACAACGCGCGCACGAAGCTGGCCGACACCGAAAAGAAGCTCGACGACGAGCTGACCAAGATGTCGACGGTTCTCAACAAGGGCGGGATGCCTTTGCCGACGCGTCTTGAATCGGCACTCACGATTTCCCGCACCGACGTTGATGCTGCTGAGCTTGGCGTTTCGCACACGCGCATCCGCGCACCGTTCGACGGCACGGTTCTCAACGTGATCGCGAAGGAAGGCGAAGTTGCTGCGCCGTCGCCTGAGAATACGCTGGTCGTGTTCGGCGATCTCACCAGCATGAAGGTGCGGGCTGAGGTTGAAGAGCGTGACGCCGCCAAGATCCGCAAGGGGCAGCGCGTGGTTGTCCGCGCCGATGCCTATCCGAACCAGGATTTTGAAGGCAAGGTCGATTCGATCGCCCAGTCGCTTTCGCCGCCCAACATCGTTTCACGCGGTCCGCGCCGTCCGAACGACGTTGAAGTGCTGGAAGTCCTGATCGACCTCGACGGCAATCCGCCGCTGCTGACGGGTATGCGCGTTGACGTGTTCTTCAAGCACGACGCCACGGCTTCGACGAACTGACAAGCCGAGTAAAATCGGAAATCCATGGACGGGCGCATCGGCAACGGTGCGCCCGTTTTGTTTTGCGCGGTGGGGACGGCGGGAAAGACGACCGGTGCAGGGTGGGAATGATACCGGGGCAAGGCGCCCAACGTCCGGTTAGACACAGCGCAAAAAGCCGGGCGGGCGTCGCGAGCCGCACGAGCTGGGATCCTGTGCCGGACTGGCTCGCTACACGAGCGCGCATGATTACATTAGCGGAGAGGTGGACCGAACCACCATCGGATCAAACCAAGTGGCCGGGCGTGAGCCTGTCCGGCAGCATCGCGGCGTTGCCATTTGCTTACTCGCCGCGCCGCATACTCAGACGGCGCGGACTCGGATCGCCGCTATGCTGCTGCGTATCACTCAATCACTCCGCCGGAGCGTGCGGCTGGGCACTCTCATGCGCCGGTTTGCGGGCCGCAGCTTCCGCCGCCAGATATTCGGGCGACTCGTCTGTCGGACCGATAAAGCGGCCGAAGATCCACCAGACGCCCCTGCCGAAGTCGTCCATCACCGTGAAGAACGACGGCACGAACACCAGCGACAGCACTGTTGACACCAGCAGGCCGCCGATAACCGCGATCGCCATCGGAGCGCGGAATTCGCCGCCGTCGCCCATCGCCAGCGCGCTGGGGATCATGCCCGCCACCATCGCCAGCGTGGTCATGATGATCGGTCGCGCCCGCTTGCGTCCGGCGTCGATGACAGCATCGAAGCGCGGAACGCCGCTGGCGATTTCCTCAAGGGCGAAATCAACAAGCATGATGGCGTTCTTGGTGACGATGCCCATCAGCATCAGCAACCCGATATAGACCGGCATACTGATGGAGTTGTTGGTGGCCAGCAGTCCTATCACCACGCCGCCGAACGAAAGCGGCAGCGACAGCAGAATGGTGATCGGCTGTGCGACACTGCCGAACAGCAGCACCAACACGCCGAACACGATCATCAGGCCGGTGCCCATGGCGGTCATGAAGCCGGTTGCAACTTCATCCTGCACCTCGGCGTCGCCCGATGCCTGCAACCGCACAGCGGCTGGCAGTTTCTGCTGTTCAAACACCGTGAGGAATGTTTCGCGCGCATCCGACATCGCACCGGTCGATTCCAGATCGACACCGATAACGGCGCGCCGCTCGCGGTCGTAACGCTTGATGGAGCTCGGCCCCTGACTGAATGAAACATCGGCAACCGCGGCCAATGGTATGGCGGTGCCAGCCGCATTGGTGACGCGCAGGTTCTTGAGACGCTGTATGTCGGTGCGCGCGTCTTCCTCGATCTGAACCCGAATGGGAACGAGGCGATCGCCTGCGTTGAATTTCGCCAGATTGGCGTCGACGTCGCCGATGGTTGCGACACGGATCGTTTCGGCGATCTGGCTGGGCGCTACGCCGAGGTGCGCAGCGGCTGCGAAATCAGGCGATACGCGCAGCTCCGGCCTGTCGACCGCTGCATCGGCGGCGACATTCTTGAAGCCCGGCACCTTGCGCAGTGCGCCTTCCAGCTTGTGCACGGCATCGCTGAGAACGTCTCCGTCCTTTGCCAGCATGGAGAACGACAGCTCACGTTCGCCGCGTTCGTTCACGTACCATGCGCGTGCGTCCGGGATGTCGGCGAGCTTGGCGGAGATGATGTTTTTGACATCCTTCTGCGCCAGCTTGCGTTCGGTCTTGGGCACCAGCTGCACGAACAGCGAGGCCACGCGCACTTCCAGCGTGCCGGTTGGCGTTGCACCGCCGAGCACGAATACCTGGTCGACCTCCGGAATGCTGGCGAGTGTTTTCACCATGCGATCGGTAGTGACGCGCGTGTCCTCCAGCTTGGAGCCGGGCGGAAGCTCTACCGACAGCACAACGCGGGCGGTGTCTTCGTCGGGCATGAAGCCGGTGGGCAGCAGCGTGGTTGCATAAATTGAGCCGACGAACAGCCCCAGACCGACGACAAGTGTGAGATAGCGCACGCGCAGCGTTGCACGCAGGAAGCCGACATAGCCGCGCATCAGCGGGCCATTGCCTTCGTGCTCTTCTTTGATCGGCCGCATGAAATAGGCGGCCATCATAGGCGTTATGAGACGCGCAACGAGCAGCGAGATAAGCACGGCGATGGCGACGGTGAGACCGAACTGGCGGAAGTATTGCCCCGCGATGCCACCCATGAACGACACTGGCGAGAAAATCGCGACGATGGTCAGCGAGATCGCGATCACCGCCAGGCCGATTTCGTCGGCGGCTTCCACAGCGGCGCGGTAGGGCGATTTGCCGGTGCGCATGTGGCGCACGATGTTTTCGATTTCGACGATGGCGTCGTCGACGAGGATGCCGGTTACGAGGGTGATGCCGAGCAGGCTGACGAGGTTGAGCGAAAAGCCCAACATGTCCATCGCCCAGAATGTCGGTATCGCCGATAGCGGCAGCGCAACTGCTGCGATGATGGTGGCGCGCAGATTGCGCAGAAACACGAACACCACCAGAACAGCCAGCACCGCGCCTTCAATCAGCGTTTCCATCGCCGATTTGTAATTGCCGCGCGTGTAGGCGACAGCATCATCGATCTTGGAGAGGCGAATTTCCGGATTCGCCTTCTGCATCTCGTCGAGCTTTGCCGCCACCACATCGGCGACGGAAAGCTCGCTGGCGCCCTTCGATCGGAACACCGCGAAGGTGACGACAGCCTCGCCATCGAGACGGGCGAATGCGCGTTGTTCGCTGGCGTCGTCTATCACGCGGCCAAGATCGGAAAGCCGCACGCGCCGCCCGCCCGAAAGCACGATCTGCGTTTCGGCCAGCTCCTCCACCTTGCGCGCGCCGGCGAGCGTACGGATGGCCTGCTCCTGGCCACCGATTTCGCCACGGCCACCGCCCAGATCGACGTTGGTGGCGCGCACCTGATTGTTGACCTCGGCGGCGGTGATGCCAAACGCGAGCAGGCGATCAGGATCGAGCAGGATGCGGATTTCGCGGTCGACGCCGCCATAGCGCTCAACGCGGCCGACGCCCTTGAGCCCCTGCAGCTGGCGCTTGATAACGTCATCGACGTGCCAGGACAGGGCCTCCAGCGTCATGCCGGGCGAAGAGGCCGCGAACGTGAGGATGGACTGCCCCTCAACGTCGATGCGCTGCACGATCGGTTCGTTGATGTCGCGCGGCAGATCGAGACGGATCTTGTCGATAGCGTCCTTCACGTCGTTGAGGGCGCGATCCTGATTTATCTCCAGCCGGAACTCGATCACCGTTGACGACAAGCCATCGGAAACGGTCGACATCACGTGCTTGACGCCGGTGATGTTGGCGACAGCGTCTTCGACTTCCTTGGTGACCTGACTTTCAAGCTCGGCCGGAGCGGCGCCCGACTGCACAACCGTGACAGATATCAGCGGGATGTCGATGTTCGGGAAGCGCGTTACCGGCATCGTCATGAAACTGATGATGCCAAGCAGAGTGAGCACGCAGAACAGCACGATTGCCGGAACGGGACGGCGGATTGACCAGGCGGAAATGTTAAGGCGCATTATCTCGCCTCGCTGATTTTAGAGTCCGGCAGCACCGGGCGCACCTGGTCGCCCGACCGCAGGAATGATCCCGCGCGAGCGACGATGACGTCGCCGTCGCCCACCCCTTCCAGAATTTCCACCAGGCCGCCGGAAATGAGCCCCGGTTTGACATCGCGGCGCTCGACACGGTTGTCATTCACGACCTGAACGTATGCGCCGGACGGGTCGAAGATGACAGCGGCCGACGGCACCGCGATGCCATGGCTGCGACCGGTGGTGATGGTGCCGCGCGCGAACGCACCTATGCGCAGGCGTGCGTCGTCACCAAGAAAGACGCGCACACGGCCGAGGCGTGTCTGGCGATCCACTTCCGGTGATACGAGGCGCACGGTGCCCTGCACGGGGCCAACGCCTGCAACGTCGATAACGGCCTTCTGTCCATTGGCTATCTTGCCGATGTCGGTTTCGATGACCTCAGCGTCCAGTTCGACCTCGCCGCGATAGATGATGCGGAACATCGGTTCGCCGACGCCGCTTGCCATGCCGCCGATGCGCGCGGTGCGGCGGCTGATCAGACCGTCAGCGGGCGATGTCACCTTAGTGTTCGCGTGCTTCCACTGAAGCTCGCGCCGCTGTGCTTCGATTTGAAGTTTGTCGGCCTCGGCAACGCGCAATCCGTCCTCAGCGGCCTTGAATTGAGCAGCGGTGCTTTTGGCTGCCGCTTCGCGCTGGTCGTAGGTTGAGCCTGAAAGGAACCCGGAGTTTTTCAGCGGTTTGGCGCGATTGAAATTGGCTTCTGCTTCCTCGCGCCGGGCGGTTGCTTCAACGATCTGGCTGCGGGCCTGGGCAATGGCCGCCTCTGCGCGTGCAAGGGACGCTGCATTCTGCGCCAGCTGCGCTTCGAGAGATTCCTGCACCAGCACAGCCAGCACGTCGCCCTGCTTGACGCGGTCGCCTTCGTCCACATTGAGCTGCAGCACGCGGAAGCCTTCGACCTCCGGCGTGACGAGAATTTCATCGCGCGGGATCAGCGAGCCGGAAACCGTCACCATCGCGGTGAAGTCGGCGTGCTGCGCCTTGATGACCGTGACGGCCGGGGGCGGCGTCAGCTTTGCAGCATCGGGGGGAAGCGACGCCGTTTCAATCGGTGTCTGCTGGCCAGTGACTGCAGCTAGCAGCGGTGCGATGTATGGCTTGATTTGAGGCGCAAAGAAGTATGCTCCGCCCCCCAGGATCGCCAGCAAAAGCAGGGTTTTGATAACTCGCTTCATGTGCGTTTTGCCTTGGCTGGCTTTGAGGGCTGACTTGATGGCGCGGCCACATCGGATGGCGCATTTTTCGAAAGGGCTTGGACTTGGTCGGGCGGCACGACATTCAGCAGCTTGCCGACGAGATTCAGCGCGCCTGCAATGATGGGTTCCATGTCGAGTTCCGGCTCGACGACGCGGCGGGTGAAAAGCCCGTCGCCGATGAGCGAGAAGACCTTGGCCACGGTCGGAATGTCGAGATCGGGCGCGATGCGTCCTTCGTCGGCGAGTTTCGCGAACAGCGTTTCAAAGCTCTGCGAGACTTCGCGATCAACGGCGCGATAAATCTCTCCAACCCGCTCGTTGCGGGTCGATTCCAGCGCAATCTCCAGGCAGAGCGTACGGCGGTGAACCGGCTCTTCGTTGAAGTAGTGATTGCCGAGCTCGCTGAGCGCACCGATAAAATCATGGCCATCGGCAACAGCGGCGAAGCGCTGGGCGAATTCGGCGCGGTCGCGTTCAACCAGTCCCGCGATCAGATCCTCTTTCGAGCTGAAATAGACGTACAGCGCGCCGGGGCTGATAGCGGCCTCGCGGCAGATGTCCTGCATGGTCGTGCGGTGAAAGCCACTGCGGGCGAAGCATAGCTCCGCCGCGTCGAGGATATGCTCCCGCCGGGCAGCCTGCGTGGCCGGTTTGAGTTTGGGCATGGTGTGCGCCGCGGTAAATGATGCCTAAGCAAGTGTCTTGTAGCGGTAGGGCATAAAACGAACAATCGTTTTGTTTGCATGGGATCGTGGCGCCGTGAAGGCATATATGCTGCATCGCGGAAAGATGGTTTCCCGGGGGACAGCTGGAGCTTTCAATCTGGCGTTGGATTGAGGGCTGAGGGGGCGGGGAGGCCTAAAACTGCAGCAGCAACGTTGCTGTCGCGTAGGGATCTTTCAGCTCTTTCGCTTCTTCCAGGAAGCGTCCGGAATATCCGCCAGCGATTGAAAACTCGCCGCCATTCCAGGCAAATCGCGTGAACAGGCCGCCGCGCAGATCCTCGCCCATGTCGTTGGCATGCAACGCGCCCTCGATGCCGATCGAGGTGTCTTTCCACACACGATAGCCGGTGCGCACGCGGGCGCCGGATGTATTGTGTGCTGAGGTCCAGGAGGCATCGACCTGCCCCCAGGCTGAGGCCCCCATGTTGATCCACAGCTCCGCCACAACCTTCGGCCCGATCTCCTGGCCCTGCACGGGGTTGTCGGGGTCGTAGGGTGCAATGTCGTGTTCGATCGCGGTGACGCCTGCAAAGGCTTTGGCAGTGACGGGACCAAGCCGCATCAGATAGCCAGCCAGAGCCTCGGCGTACGACGTGCGGGCGGTGAAGGTGTGCAGCTCGGAGCGGCGTTCGCCGGTGTAGACGTAGCCGCCGTATCCGCCTGAGACGCGCAGGCGCAGGCCATTCTCATAGACATTGCTGAACGGCGAGACGGTTACGCCGGAAAACACCAGCCAGGTGTGACTGGCGGCATCGGCACCGGCCCAGACTTCCACCCAGCCGGGCTGGTAAGCCGGCGCTGCATCATCGGCGGTTGCGTTGTGATGGGGTGCTGAGATGGCAGTCAGCGACATGACGAAAAGCGCAAACGCAGCTGCGCGCCCTTTCGGAGCGAGCCACGCAATCGAACGAAGATGGCGCCAACACAACATCGCAATACGCAATACAAATTGAACAACGTGCGCGTTCTATATGGTGTGATTAGAATCCTGGATGCCGACATGCAACACGTCTGTGGCGCCGTCCGTGAACTGAGGTATCGAGTGGGCCTTAAAAGGCACAGCGGCCGCGCTACACAAAAGTTTGATTCGTGGCTGTGTATAGTTTGACCACTGTCAACGTATTGCCCGGTTGTTTTGCTAAGGGTTTGTTTGTCGGGTTGGTTCAAAACCCTAGACGGAGACGGTCGTCAGTCTGGCTCCCCCGCCGCAATCTGCGCCCGTCCCATAAGGGAGGACGTCACCATGGTTGCTCACGCGTCGCCTTCGTCCGCGAATGAAAAGTCGCCGACGCTTTCCGGATTTCAGATGTACTTTGATGGATTGGACAACGTCGGCCGCTCCTATGACAGCTTCGTCAAGGGAATGGCTCGCGCACAGCTTGAAATGATGGGCTTTTTCAATCGGCGCGCCCAGGCCACGATGCATTTCCCAACGAGATTGGCCAACTGCCGTTCGGCTCAGGACGTTGCCGGGGCTCAGCTCCAGTACTGGCGTTCGGCGATGGACGACTATGTCGAGAGCGCAACCCGTGCCGGCCGCGCGTTCGGCACCGTGCCGGGTATCGTGCCTGCAATGGCCGAAGCCGCCCGGACGGCCAGGGACTACATCACCTTCCCGGAGCCAGAGCTGGAAGCGGGCGCCGAGGTTGCTGCGCCCGCAGCCGCTGCAAAGGTCTCAGAGACGCCGCGTCAGCAGCGCAAGGCCGCCTGACGGAGAGGCGCGGGACAGGGCGTCTGGACAAAAAATCAAACGCCCGCGCGACAGCTTTCGTGCGGGCGTTTTCTGTTTTTATTTCAAGGTGAAATTGCAAGTGAGTGCAGAACTCACTTTAGCTTGGCGAGGGCCTCTTTGAAGCCCGCCAGCGAGATCGGAATGCCGATGCCGGCTTCCTCTGCCTGGAAGATGATGAAGATGGCGGTTTTGCCGTTCTTCAGCTGCTCGACCAGCGGATCCTCCACGACGACCTGCGCGTAACAGGCGAACGTGTGACAGCGCAAAAACGGCGCGTGGCCGACATCCTTGTCGTCGATCTTCAGGCCCAGCCCCGGCGGCAGCAGGATGCCAAGCGGTGCGAATACGCGCAGCACGCGCGTGCCGTTGGAGAAAATCTGGAAGTAGACGGTGAGGCCGATGTTGTCCTTGTCCTCCGCCGTCACGCTCTGGACCAGCGCGCAGACTTCGCTCTTCGCGCCCGGTGGCGGATCCTTGCAGACGACCTGCCAGTCGCCGTGTTGCGCCTTGACGGTGCCTTCCTGGGCCGACGCCGCATGTGGAAAAAGGCACGCCGCGCTGACCCACATCAGCGTGCATAGGAACCGGATCATACCATGCGCGGTTGTGCTTGATGCGCTGCGGTATGGGGCGCGATCAAGCGGCTTGAAATATTGCACACGGTTCTCCTGAGGCTTCACGGCGGTGACACTCGGCTTTGCTGAGGTGGTGTGCCCGGAATCGGGCCAAATTTTGGATTGATCCGGCACTGATTTTGCTGCGTAGCGGAATGGCGATTTGTTGTCTCGCAACGCGTAGAAATGACGCATAAAGCTTGACTTGAGGCATGGAAGTCGATTGTGCTCTTAGTAAATGAGGGGACGAGTCTTCTACGCTGAGACTTTATGTCCTCCAACACGGGTGTCACAGGGCAGCTGACCTAGCTCAGCGACTGTTTTGGGGAAAGACTCGGCCAGAGAGCCGAGCAGTACTTTGGGGAGCGGACGCAATGTGGAGACGACTGCTTTGCTCGGCGCCAGCCGCAGCATTGGCAATGCTATGGCTCGGGGCTTCAGTCGCGTGGGCCGGGATGGGGCAGCCGTCACCGGGTGAAATGGGTTTGCAGACCCCAGCCTCGCCGGTTGCCGAGAGTATTCACAGCTTCCACGACCTGGTGAACGCGATCATCATCGCGGTTACGGTTTTCGTGCTGCTGCTGATGCTCTACGTCATGTACCGCTTCAATGCGCGGGCCAACCCGACCCCTTCGAAGGTTACGCATCACACGCTGCTTGAGGTTGCCTGGACGGTTATCCCGATCCTTATCCTCGTGGCGATTGCCATTCCCTCGTTCCGCCTGCTGCATTTCCAGTACAGCTATCCGAAAGCCGATGTGACGCTGAAGGCCACGGGGCACCAGTGGTACTGGGAGCATTCGTATCCTGAGCTTGGGTTGTCGTTCGAAACCCGCATGCTCGATGACGCTGCGCGCGAAGAGCTGATCGCAGCCGGACACGATGCGCCGCGCCTTCTGGCGGTGGACAACGAGGTCGTGGTTCCCGTCAACAAGGTGGTGAACGTGCTCATCACGGCAGCACCCGATGGCGTCATTCACAACTGGACGATCCCGTCCTTCGGCTCAAAGGTCGATGCTGTACCTGGCCGCGTGACGACGACCTGGTTCAAGCCCCTCTATGAAGGTGTTTTCTACGGTCAGTGCTCGGAGCTTTGCGGTAAGGACCATGCGTTCATGCCGATCGCCGTTCGTGTGGTGAAGGAAGAGATCTACACTTCCTGGGCCGACACGATGAAGGAAGCAAACGAGGTGGCGAAGTCCGCTCGCACTGAGAAGGACAAGGACCGCCGTCGTGAACTTCTGCAGCAACGCAATGAGCTGCTGGAGAAAGCCAAGGGAATGGTGCGTCAGGCCTCGGGTCCGCAAACGGATGTCCGTCAGGTCGCGGCCGCCACTCCGGCGAAGTGATCAATCCGGTTTGACCGCATCACTTCCGGCATTCGTCCGGCAACAAGAACACCGACTTACAAGGCAAACGCACCATGGGAAGCACAACATCAACGGCACATGACAGCCACGACGATCACACGCCAACGGGCTGGAGACGCTGGCTGCTATCCACGAACCACAAGGACATCGGCTCGATGTACCTTGCGTTCTCGATCTTTGCGGGCCTGATCGGCGGCGCGCTTTCAGTCGCAATGCGACTGGAACTGCAAGAGCCGGGCATGCAGTATTTCGTCGACGGACACGCCTACAACACGTTTGTCACCGCGCACGGTCTCATCATGGTGTTCTTCATGGTGATGCCGGCGATGATCGGCGGCTTCGGCAACTGGCTTGTTCCACTGATGATCGGTGCGCCGGACATGGCGTTCCCGCGCATGAACAACATCTCGTTCTGGCTGCTGCCAGCCGCGTTCGCGCTGCTGATACTGTCGATGTTCGTTGAAGGACCGCCCGGTGGCATGGGCGCGGGCACGGGCTGGACGGCCTATGCGCCGCTTTCCACCTCCGGCCATCCCGGCCCGGCAATGGACTTCGCGATCCTGGCACTGCACGTCGCGGGTGCCTCGTCGATCCTTGGCGCCATCAACTTCATCACCACCATCTTCAACATGCGCGCTCCTGGCATGACGATGCACAAGATGCCGCTGTTCGCATGGTCGGTGCTGGTTACCGCGTTCCTGCTGCTGCTGTCGCTGCCGGTTCTGGCCGGTGCCATCACGATGCTGCTGACGGACCGCAACTTCGGCACGGCATTCTTCAACCCGCAGGGTGGTGGCGATCCGCTGCTCTACCAGCATCTGTTCTGGTTCTTCGGTCACCCTGAAGTTTACATCATGATCCTGCCGGGCTTCGGCATGGTCAGCCACATCGTGTCCACGTTCTCGCGCAAACCGATCTTCGGTTACCTCGGCATGGCCTACGCCATGGTGGCGATCGGTCTCGTCGGCTTCATCGTGTGGGCGCACCACATGTACGCGGCCGGTATTTCGGTGAACACACAGGCCTACTTCGTGTTCGCGACGATGGTGATCGCGGTTCCGACCGGTGTGAAGGTGTTCTCCTGGATTGCCACGATGTGGGGCGGCTCGATCGAGTTCCGCGTTCCGATGCTGTGGTCGCTGGGCTTCATCTTCCTGTTCACCGTTGGCGGTGTCACGGGCGTGATGCTCTCGAACGCGGGCGTCGACCGCGCACTGCACGACACCTACTACGTGGTGGCGCACTTCCATTACGTGCTGTCGCTGGGTGCCGTGTTCTCGCTGTTCGCTGGCTGGTACTACTGGTTCCCGAAGATGTCGGGCCTGATGTACAACGAGACCATCGGCAAGCTGCACTTCTGGCTGACCTTCATCGGCGCCAACATTCTCTTCTTCCCGCAGCACTTCCTCGGACTGTCGGGCATGCCCCGCCGTTACGTCGACTATCCGGATGCCTTCGCATTCTGGAACGGCGTTTCGTCGGCCGGTGCCTACATCACCAGCATTGGTACCCTCGTGTTCATCCTTGGCGTGCTGCAGGCCTTCATGGCTCGCAAGCAGGCTGCGGGCAATCCGTGGGGTCCGGGCGCAACGACGCTGGAATGGACGCTCTCTTCGCCGCCTCCGTTCCATTGCTTCGAGACGCTGCCGCGCATCAAGGCATCTGATCCGCACTAACCCGCGATCGATGCTTCGCGACTGGACCGGGGTTGCCCCGGTCCCACGATCAAGCCGCACAGTGGCCAAGGTCACTGTGCGGCCCTCGGGAGGAACCTGCAGGCAGCTGTTCGGTGCGGACACAAGCATCGGAAGAAGCCGGCAGCACGAGAAAAACAATCAGGCTGTGCACGACCTCAAACAATTGGGGCGGAAGCATAAGTCGATGGGGTGGAGTGGACATGCAAGGAATGCGCGCGCGAGCCGACCTCGGGCATGCTGGCCCGGTATCCGGCTCAAATGTTGGCGATTTTATCCAGCTTCTTAAGCCGCGGGTGATGTCGCTTGTTGTGTTCACGGCTCTTACGGGAATGGTCGCAGCGCCGGGATCTCTGCATCCGGTGCTTGGCGTTATCGCGCTGGTTGCGATCGCAATCGGTGCCGGCGCGGCCGGCGCGTTGAATATGTGGTACGACGCCGACATCGACGCGCACATGGCACGCACGGCTGCAAGACCGATCCCGCGCGGACGCGTTACGGCCGATGAGGCGCTGAGCTTTGGCACCGTGTTGTCAGTGTTTTCCATCCTGACGCTCGGTGTGCTGGTGAACTGGACTGCGGGCCTTCTGCTCGCGATCACCATCGGCTTTTATATGTTCATCTACACGATGTGGCTGAAGCGCTCGACGCCGCAGAACATCGTTATTGGCGGCGCTGCGGGTTCGTTCCCGCCGATGATCGGCTGGGCTGCTGTCACCGGTAGTGTCAGCATTGAAAGCGTGCTGATGTTCCTCATCATCTTCATGTGGACGCCGCCGCATTTCTGGGCGCTGGCGCTTTATCGCTGCCGCGATTACGAGCGCGTTGGCGTGCCGATGCTGCCTGTGGTGCATGGCCCGCAGGAAACCCGTCGACAGATCTGGCTCTATTCACTGCTGCTGGTGCCGCTGGCGGTTTCGCCCGCACTGATCGGCCTTGCCGGTGTGGTTTACGGCGTAACCTCTGTGGTGCTTGGGGGCATCTTCCTCTGGCTGGCCTGGCGGGTGCGTACGATCACTGAGGGACGCGAGGCTGATGCGGCCGCCCGCAAGCTGTTCGCATTCTCAATTCTGTATCTTTTCCTGCTGTTCGCCGTCATGCTCGTCGAGCACGCGGTAACGCGTTTGATGGCATAACGAAAATGGCAGCAGGATTAACAATGACCGACCCGAATGAGGAAGAGCGCGAGCGTCTGAGGCGGCAGCGTATGCGTTCGTTGGCGATCGCGTTTGCCCTGATCGCGCTCGTGGGGCTGTTCTATGCGGCAACGATCGTCCGCCTGGGCGGCAATGTTTTCAACCGGCCGATGTGACGGAAGGCGTCGATAGAATGGATGAGATCAACGCACCACAGCAGGACAAGCGCCCAACGGGACGGCGCGACAATGCTGTCGCGTTGATCTGCGGTGCCATTGTGGTTGGCATGATCGGGGCTTCATTCGCCGCGGTTCCACTCTATCGGCTCTATTGCCAGGTGACCGGTTATGGCGGCACGACTCAGCGTGCTGAAGCGCTGCCCACCAAGGTGCTGGACCGCGTCGTTCGCGTACACTTCGACGCCAACGTCGCCAAGGAATTGCCGTGGACGTTTGAACCCGCGCAGCCGTGGATGGATGTGAAGGTGGGTGAAAACAACCTCGCCTTCTATCGCGCCACCAATACGTCGGATCACGCCACCACCGGCACTTCGATTTACAACGTCACGCCGGACAGTGTCGGGCGGCACTTCGCCAAGGTGCAGTGCTTCTGCTTCAACGAGCAGCGTCTGGAGCCGGGGCAGTCGATCGACATGCCGGTGTCGTTCTTTGTCGATCCGGAGTTCGTCAGCGATGAGGAGACCGGCCATCTGTCGGAACTGACGCTGTCGTACACGTTCTATCCGGTGACAACGCCAAGCAAGATCGGCGGGCAGGCAGGCATCGCCACGGAGGGACGCGGCGGATGAAAACCTGAACGCTGGAACGGGACACACAGAATAACAGCCGCGGATCCTACGACCGATCCTTACGGACGGCGGCAAGGTTTCTCCCTGGGGGTGGAACCACACGATAAATGGATCGGGAGTACCATCGGGGACTACGGGAGAAACAACAATGGCCGCGTCGCACGCGAAACAACACGATTATCACCTTGTAAATCCTAGCCCATGGCCGCTGACGTCATCGATCGCGGCGTTTGTGCTGATGTTCGGCGCTATCGTCTGGATGCGCTCGCAGGACGGCGGCGCCGGTATTTTCGGCGTCACAGGACCGTGGGTGTTCTGGCTTGGCTTCCTCGGCGTTGTTGCAAGCGCTGCTGCCTGGTGGCGCGATGTCATTCGCGAGGGCAATGAGGGCGAACACACGCCGGTCGTGCAGCTTCATTTCCGTTACGGCATGATCCTGTTCATCGCCTCGGAAGTGATGTTCTTCGTCGCTTGGTTCTGGGCCTACTTCGATGTCGCCCTGTTCCCCAAGTCGGTACACGATCTTCTGAACACGACCGACCTTGTCGGGCAGGTTTCGCGCGATCAGCTTGTCGGTGGTCAGTGGCCGCCTGTTCCGGTTGAAGGCACTGGCGTGACGGTGCCTGCAACGGGTGCGGCAACGCCGGGCGTGTTCCAGCATACGTTTGATCCGTGGGGCATTCCGCTGCTCAACACGCTGATCCTGCTGGCATCGGGCGTCACTGTAACGTGGGCTCACCACGCGATGCTCAAGAATGATCGCCGCGGCATCATTCTCGGCCTGCTGCTGTCAGTTTTGCTGGGCATGATCTTCACGTTCTTCCAGTGGTATGAGTATCAGCATGCCGCGTTCAGCTTCGCAGGCCATATCTATGGCGCGACGTTCTTCATGGCGACCGGCTTCCACGGATTCCACGTTATCGTCGGCACCATCTTCCTGCTGGTGTGTCTGATCCGTGCGATGCGTGGCGCCTTCACGCCCAAGGCTCACTTCGGCTTCGAAGCCGCCGCCTGGTACTGGCACTTCGTCGACGTGGTCTGGCTGTTCCTGTTCGCCTCCATCTATGTGTGGGGCGCTGGTCCGAATGCCGGTGGCGTAGGACACTGACTCGGATGACGCATTCAGCCGGGCTCAGTTCGGGCTGAACGTCGAGTGGTTACGAAGCAGGGCGGCCCACTTTGGAGCCGCCCTGTGCCGTTTCAGGATGCTGTTTGCGGAGAACCGGCGCATTGCACATGGCTCCGTCACCATATCGAAATGGTCTCCTGGAACAGTGCTTGCGGTGAGTGATTGCCCCACCATTACATTCGTGCTTGCGGAAAAGTGGGCACCGGTTTTCCGATAAGAAGCACGAAGGAAAGCAGTGCTTCCGCAAAAGCGGATGCCGATTTTGCGACCGGAGACGCGGCGGAGCGGGTGGCTACTTCCCGCCTCTATAAAAATGCAGTGCCGCCATCTGTCGCCGTTCAGTACGGCCTGCAGGTCTGGTGCACAGGAGGCATGCGATGGATACAGCGCCCAAATCCGTTTCACCGGTTTACGCGGCGATCACAGCGCGGTGTCCCCGCTGCGGAAAGGGGCCGCTGTTCAAGAACGTGCTTGAGCTGCGCGATGCCTGCAACCACTGTGGCCTTAACTACCGCTTCATTGATACCGGCGACGGCCCTGCCGTGTTCGGCATCTTTATTCTTGGCTTTCTGGTGTGCGGCGCCGCGCTCTACGTTGAGTTCACGTTCGAGCCGCCAACGTGGGTGCATTTCCTTTTGTGGGGCATCGGCACCCCGCTGATTGCTCTGGCGCTGTTGCGCTTCCTGAAAGCGCTGCTCATCACACTGCAATATCGCAATCGCGCTGAAGAGGGCCGACTCGCTGACGAATAGCAGCGCGGGAAAATTCGGCGGCGAGACGTTGGGCTGGGCTTGGGGGACTAGGCCGGGAAACTGGGTCGGGGGGACTGGGCCGGGAGCCAAGGCTTCGGACCGCTCGTGACAAATGTCAGGAGATCATCTGCGCTGCAACGGCTGCGGATGTGACGCGTTCAGCGCGGAGCAGGCTCCTATCGAGCGTCAAACAGCAAGCGGCGTGACGCAGATGGATGGACGCAGATTAAGGGACTTGCCTTATAGCGCGGTTGACCGCTTCCGGCTGAAAGGTGCATTTGCTGGCCTGTTGCGGGCGGCTGGGGCGTGAACAGTTCTGGCCGGGCGAACGGCCGGGAGTGTCTGACTGATGATTGCCACCATACGAAAACGGGGTTTGCTTTGGCCGACGATTGCAACGCTTGCCGGCCTTGCGCTGCTGATTTCGCTGGGCAACTGGCAGATGCGTCGGCTGGCGTGGAAGCAGCACCTCACGGAAAACATTACCGAGCGCGTGCACCGCGATCCGCTGCCGCTGGAAGCTGTCGATGCCGCTGCGGCGCGGGGCGACGATATCGAATACACGCGCGTGGCTGCGCAGGGGCAATGGCTGCACGACCGCGAAATGCATCTTTATGCGCTGGACGCGAGCCACGGGCCGGGCTTTTACATCATCACGCCGCTGAAGCTGGCCGATGGCAGCGTGCTGCTGGTCAATCGCGGCTTCGTGCCGAACGAACTGAAGGAGACCGCGCAGCGCGCTGAAGGGCTGGTCGCGGGCGACGTGCGCGTTGTCGGTCTTGTGCGTGGACCTGAGGCGCATGGCGCCTTCGTGCCGCCAAATGAGCTGAAGCGAAACATCTGGTACTGGCGCGACATCGCCGCCATGGGAGCCGAAGCCGCCGGTGGCGCCGATGGCGGCACCGCGCATGTGCACGCCTTCTTCGTCGATGCCGAGAAGGAACCGGTGCCGCCGGGTGGATGGCCGATAGGCGGAACAACGCGGCTGGAGCTACCCAATCGCCACCTGGAGTATGCGCTGACCTGGTACGGTCTGGCGGCGACGCTCGTCGGGGTGTTCGCGGCTTTTGCCGTGGCGCGCTGGAGACGCAAGGGCACCGACGCAGGCACGTGAGGCCGCCCATCCCGTGCTCTGCCACCTGATCAGGGCCCCGCTACACCTCGCCGCCAAACCGCTGCGAATCGGAGGGCCGAGCGCGGCAAGTCCTACGCTTGCAGCTATCACGCACTGGCCTGGCGGTGCGGCATTCTGTCGGCCGGACCGAGCGCGAGCGTGTGCCCCCGCCCACGCACGGCAATCGCCAGCGTCCATTTCGCGCTTGAAATAGAGCCCAACTCGAACGGACGCGGCTTCTGGTCCTGTCTGCGTCAGGTGCTTTGGGTTAACCGGAAATCGCCTGTGCGGCAGGCGCTTCCGGGTGGTCAGGTTCGCTTGTAGGCACGTGTCTCGGGCTCTAAAGTACGGCGCGAAATCAGGGTGCCGGTTTCCGACAGGAAAGTACGGTCAAACGAAAAGATTAGGGGCGTTCTGCCAGTCCGCGCGGAAAGCGGAACACCCTATGCGGCTGCCCATCTGCTTCGCACGGAGAACGACGCGCTTTGAACTACATCTCGACCCGGGGTGAAGCACCCTTGCTGGGCTTTGAAGACGTTGTGCTGGCGGGACTGGCCCGCGATGGTGGGCTGTATGTGCCGGAAACGTGGCCGACGCTCTCGCCTGAAAAGATCGCGTCGTTTGCCGGTATGCCGTTCGCCGATGTGGCCGCTGAGGTCATCGCGCCATTCACCGGCGGCGCCATCACCCGTGACGAACTGCGCGCCATGGCGGCCGACGCCTATTCCGGCTTTGGCCATTCTGCTGTGACGCCGCTTGTGCAGATCGGCCCCAACCGTTTCGTGCTGGAGCTGTTCCACGGCCCGACGCTTGCGTTCAAGGATGTGGCGATGCAACTGCTCGCCCGCCTGATGGAGCGCGTGCTGGCTGCGCGCGGGCAACGTGCCACCATCGTCGGCGCTACTTCGGGCGACACTGGCGGCGCGGCGATCGAAGCTTTCCGCGGCTCGCCCCATGTTGATGTGGCGATCCTGTTCCCCGAAGGGCGTGTGTCGGATGTGCAGCGGCGCATGATGACGACGCCAACGGAAGGCAACGTTCACGCCATTTCCGTGCGCGGCAACTTCGATGATTGTCAGTCGCTCGTGAAGGCGATGTTCAACGATCACGGTTTCCGCGACCGCATTTCGCTGGCGGGCGTCAACTCCATCAACTGGGCGCGCATCGCGGCACAGGTGACATATTACTTCGTGGCCGGCGCGGCGCTGGGCGCGCCTTTCCGTCCGGTTTCGTTCGTCGTGCCGACCGGCAACTTCGGCGATATCTTCGCCGGCTATGTCGCCAAGCGCATGGGTCTGCCGATCGAGAAGCTGGTGATCGCCTCGAACGTCAACGACATTCTGCCCCGCACGCTGGATAACGGCGCTTATCAGATGCGCGGCGTCGTCGCGACGTCATCGCCATCAATGGACATTCAGATTTCATCGAACTTCGAGCGCTACCTGTTCGAAGCATCGGGCCGCGACGCCCCGTTCATCCGCGCCAAGATGAGCGCGCTGCGTGAAACCGGCGGCTTCGACCTCGGCCCGGTGAAAGACGCGATGCGGCGCGAGTTCGGTGCGTCGGCGGCCAGTGAGCAGGACGTGGCGGAAGCTATAATGCGTACGCGGGCAGCGACCGGCTATGTCGCCGATCCGCATACGGCGTGCGCGATTGTTGCCGCTGAGCGTGTTCTGGGCGAAGGCGGTGCGCCGCAGGTCGTGCTTTCCACTGCGCATCCGGCCAAGTTCCCCGACGCGATGGAGGACATCACCGGCGAGCGTCCTGGCCTGCCGCCACGGCTCTCGACGCTGATGACCGACAAGGAGCGGTTCACCACCATCGACAACGACATTGCCGCCGCGGAGGCTCATGTGGAGGCGCTGACGCGCGCAACCGCGGAGCGCACCTGATGCCGGTTGAAATCACGACGCTGTCGAACGGCCTGCGGGTTGTGACCGATACTATGCCGCGGCTTGAGACAGTTTCGCTCGGGCTATGGGTCGGCACCGGGGCGCGCCACGAGAGCGAGCGCGAACACGGCATCTCGCATTTCCTTGAGCACATGGCGTTCAAGGGCACCGGCACACGCACGGCGCAGCAGATCGCGGAAGAGATCGAGGCGGTGGGCGGCGACCTCAACGCCGCCACCAGCATGGAGACCACCGCCTATTACGCGCGTGTGCTGAAGGGCGACGAGAAGGTTGCGCTGGGTATCATCGCCGACATCCTGCGCAATTCCGAGTTTGGCCGGCCGGAGTTGGAAGGCGAACGGCAGGTTATTCTGCAGGAAATTGCTGCGACGCGGGATAGCCCGGACGATATGGGCTACGACTTCCTGCACGACGCGGCATTCCCGGGCCAATCGGTGGGGCGGCCCATTCTCGGCACGCCGGAAAGCGTCGGCCGATTTACATCAGGGGATCTGCGGCGGTTTTTGGGGCGGCGCTATGGCCCAGCCAACATGGTGATCGGCGCCGCTGGCGCTGTCCGCCACGGAAATCTGGTTCGCCACGTTGAAGCCCTATTCGGAGACTTTGCTGACAAGAAGCGAACAACCCGCGAACGGAAGGCCAAATATGTTGGTGGCGTCCGTTTTTCGGAGAAATCCTTTGAGCAAAGCCATCTTCTGATCGGGTTTCCCAGTCCATCCTATCAGGACGAATCATTTTTTGCGGCTCAGGTGTTCTCGGGCCTGTTCGGTGGGGGCATGTCGTCCCGTCTGTTTCAGGAGGTGCGTGAGAAGCGCGGGCTTTGTTATGCAATCTACTCCTCGGCCTGGAGTTTGAGTGACACCGGGTTGTTTGCGGTTCATGCGGCAACGGGCACGGGACTGATGACGCAGCTCGTCGACGTCGTGGGCGCTGAGTTCAAGCGTGCAGCCGAGCAGGCGCCGACGACAGCGGAGCTTGAGCGTTCCAAGGCACAGCTCAAGGCTGGGCTGTTGATGAGCCTGGAGAGTTCTTCGGCCCGCGCCGAGCAGGTGGCCCGCAACGTGATGATGCATGATCGTGTGCTCACCAACCGGGAGCTGATGGATAAGGTTGACGCCGTAACCGCGGAGGAAACGCGGGCGTTTGCGGCTAAGCTGCTATCGAACAAGGCGTCGGTATCGCTTGTTGGAAGTGGGAAGCGCTCGCGAAAATACGCCGAGCTTGCGGCTGCTACGGTCGGCACGTAGCGCCTGTTAAGGGGGACACAGCCGATGGCATTCCTGCGATCCAGCAGCATTCCGGACGTCAGCATTGCGCTGCGCGGTCGCGGCGTGTGGCTGCGGGCGCCGGTTATGGCCGACTATGTTGCGTGGGCGGAACTGCGCGCCGTCAGTCGCGACCACCTGACCCCGTGGGAGCCGCTGTGGCAGCGCGATGAGCTGTCCCGCAGCGCCTTCCGTCGCCGTGTGCGCTACTATCAGCGCGAGGCGCGGGAGGACATGGGCTATGCCTTCCTCATTTTCTCCGAGGCCGATGATGAACTGATCGGCGGCCTGACCATGTCGAATGTGCGTCGCGGTGTGACGCAGTCGGCCGTGTTGGGCTACTGGATGGGCAAGCCGTTTGCCGGTCGCGGTTACATGACTGAAGCGGTGCGTGCGGTAGTGAATTTCGGCTTCGAGACGCTGCACCTGCACCGGCTGGAAGCTGCGACGATGCCGCACAACATCGCTTCCATTCGCGTGCTCGAACATAACGGCTTCCGACGTGAGGGCTTTGCGCGGGGCCTGTTGAGAATAAACGGCGCTTGGGAAGATCACGTTCTGCATGCTCTCCTGTGTGATGAAGTCCCCCGTGATGTGGGCCTGGAGGCGCAGCTGGAATGAACGATCACTGCGGCAATACCATCGGACATCGAAGCGCGTTCGCGAGCGGCCCCCGTTCGGGCGTCGCTGGCTGGCTGATGTTCGTTGCCGCGATGCTGATGCTGCTTGCCTCGCTGTCGGGCCGCGCGCTGGCGCTTGGGCCTATTGCGATTGACCCTGAGCAGGATCGGCTGGAACTGACTACGCTGGGCGAGTTCTATGACGCGCGCGGCGATAGTCTGCAGGTTGAAACGGCGCCGGCCGCCGATGGCATGTCGGGCCGTATGTCCGTGTCGGCCCGCACTCCGGGCACCAGCCCTAACTGGGTTGTGTTCGCGCTCACTAATCCGACTGACAAGCCGATCGAGCGCTGGCTGACGGCGGCCCGCTACAACATCGTCGGTTCAGGCGCGGTGTGGCCCGATCTGGACGCCAAACGCATCGAGGCGGTGACGCCGTCGATGGGCTTCATTCCCGAGCGCATCAAGAGTGACCGCGCCGACATCTTCCGCATCACCATCGAGCCCGGCCAGACGGTGACGTATGTGGTGGAGCTGGCGGCCGATCGCTTCGCCCGCATCTATCTCTGGAAGCCATTTGAATACGAGCTTTATTCGCGCGATCGCCAGTTGATGAACGGCATCATGCTGGGCCTTACCGGCTTGCTGGCCATCTTCCTCACCGCGATCTTTGCCGCCAACCACAAGGCTATCTTCCCGAGCGCTGCGCTCGTTGCATGGTGTGTGCTGGCATATCTGTGCGTCGACTTCGGCTTCTTCCATAAACTGTTCCAGCTTAAACCCGAGGACAACGCCGTCTATCGAGCGGCGAGCGAGGCGGCCGTCGCGGCCAGCCTCGTCGTTTTCATATCGGTGTTTTTGCGCATCGCGTTCTGGCATGGCCTGATACGCATGCTGTTCACGGTGTGGATCATCGCCCAGCTCACGCTGGTCGCGGTGGCGATAATCGATCCGCGCCTCGCTTCGACGTTTGCGCGCATGTCGTTCCTGGTCATTGGCGGCGTCGGCGGAGCGTTCGCTCTGTTCCTTGCCGTTCGCGGACAGGATCGCGCGCTGTCGCTTATCCCGACGTGGATTCTGTTCCTGATCTGGATCTTCGGCGCCTCAATGGTGCTGACGGGCCGCATCTCTGGTGATGCCGCTGTGCAGGGCCTTGTCGCCGGTCTGGTGCTGATCCTCATTCTCATCGGCTTTACGGTGACGCAGTTTGCGTTCCGATCGCTGGAGCCGCTGTTCGGCACCACGCCCAGCGAGCTGCAGTTGCGCGCACTTGCTGTCGATGGCGCCGGTTCTGCGGTGTGGGAATGGAGCGCACGGCGCGATGAAGTGAAGGTCAGCCCCGCCATTGAGGCGTCGCTGGGGCTCAACCCGGGCGAGCTGTGCACGAAGGTCGACGACTTTATAAAGCACCTGCATCCCACGGATCGGGAGCGTTTCCGCACTATTCTATGGTCGGTGCAGGAGCGCACCTGGGCGCGCATCCGCACCGATTTCCGGATGCGCCACACCGACAACAGCTATCGCTGGTTCGAGCTTGAGGCGGCGAGCGTTCCCAATGCTGACGCACGCTCAATGCGCTGCGTCGGTCTTGTGCGCGACGTCACTGACGCCAAGCGCGCGCATGAGCGGCTGTTGCACGATGCCGTGCACGATAGTCTGACCGGCCTGCCCAACCGCGAGCTGCTGCTTGACCGGTTGGGTGTTGCCATCACGCGCACGAAAACCGAGATCGGCGTGCGGCCCAGCGTGATGGTCGTCGACATCGACAAGTTTAAAAGCGTCAACGTCTCGTTCGGGCTTGTCGTCGGCGACAGCCTGCTGCTTACCATCGCGCGGCGTCTTCAAAGCCATCTCGGCCCGCATGATACGCTGGCGCGTGTCGGTGGTGATCAGTTCGCCATTCTGATGATTGCGGGTCAAAGCCCGCAGGACATGGCCGGCCTTGCTGAGCGCGTCCGCCGTTCGCTGCGTGCGCCGATCAAGATCGCCGGACAGGAAATCGTGTTGACCGGTTCAATCGGCATCGCGGTTTATGATGGCGCGACGCCTTCGCACCTCGATCTCTACAAAGAGGCTGAGATTGCGATGCACCGCGCCAAGCGTGGCGGTGCCGACCGGATTGAGATCTTCCGCCCCGATATGCGATCGGATCGAGACGATCGCGTTGCGCTGGAAAATGATCTGCGCAAGGCGCTGGCCAAGAACCAGATCAAAATTTTGTATCAGCCGATCATCTACCTGCCGACCGAAGAACTCGCCGGGTTCGAGGCGATGATCCGCTGGGAGCATCCCAAGCGCGGCTTGCTTGCGCCGGAGGATTTCATCCCGGCTGCGGAAGAATCCGACCTGATCGTGCGTCTGGGATCGCACGTGTTGTTGCGCGCGGCGCAGGATGCTGCGCGTTGGCAGCGTGAACTGCCGCGCGATGAGCGCCCTCTGTTCGTTTCGGTGAACATCTGCAGCAGCCACATCTTCCAGCAGAATCTCATCCAGGAAATTCGCCACATCCTGGGCCGCAACATTGTGCCGAAAGGCACGTTGCGACTTGAGATCTCCGAGAGCCTGGTGATGGAAAACCCCGAGCGGGCCACGGAAATTCTGGAGTGGCTACGCGGCGCGGGTGCTGGGCTGGCGCTGGATGAATTCGGCACTGGCTATTCTTCGCTGGCCTATCTGCAGCGCTTCCCGTTCGACACCATCAAGGTTGATCGTGCGCTTGTGCAGGCGGGCGGCGACAGCGGCAGCGCGGGCTCGGCCATTGTGCGCTCGATTGTGGCGCTGGGACATGAGCTGGGCAAAAGCGTTGTCGCTGAGGGCGTGGAAACATCCGAGGATGTCGCATTCCTGCGTTCCATAAGCTGCCAGTACGCGCAGGGCTTTTACTACGGCGAGCCGATGGCGGATCGCGATGTGCAGCAGCTTCTGAAGATGGTGCGCACCGCCGAGCACAAGCTGCGTCCGCGTGGTCTGTTCCGCAACAAGGTGAAGTCGAAGTCGCGCAACAAGGGTCAGCCTGGTGCTGATGAAGCGCAGGCCGATGTTGCTGTTGCCGCCGTCGGTAATGCAGTGGCCGCCAACGGCGCCACGCCACCGCCAAGGCCGGGAAGCAACGGTATATTGAGCGCGGCGATGCCGGCGGCAGGCGCAGGTAACGCATCGGGTGGCCCGTTGCGCTCCCGCATCCGCACGCAGCCGCCAGGAGGCAACGGAGCGGGGCCAGGGCGTGGCGTGCGTCCGCCACCTCCAGCGCCGGTGGCGCTGACCAACGCCGATATCTCTGCCGCGATGGCGGAACTTGTTGCATCATCTGCGGGCGGCGCATTGGCGACGTCCAATGCTGCGATACCGCCGGGCGTGATGCCAAACGGCGGTGGTGGAATGCCGCCGCGATCAGCGCCGAACCCTGCTGGCAGCATGGCCCCCGACAACGCTCATCCTTCGCAGCAGCCAGTTCTGCGCGGCGGGCATGATCTCGCTCCACCGCCTGGACCGGGCGCATCGCAGACGCGCAGGGATGGGATGCATCCGCCCGCTCCGTCACCTGCACCAATGCCTATGCAGGCGATGAACCAGGATGCAATTGCGCATGGCGTTGGGTTCGCTGCGGCGCCTCCTTCGGCCATGCCCAACGGTGGACGTCCCGTTGAACACCAGCAGGAGCCGGCTAAGCGGCCTGATTTCACGCCACCGCCCGCGCGCTCGCCAACACCAATGACGGAAGCCAGCGCATCGCCGTTCGATGCGTTTGTCGATCCGCCGTTGGTGCATGCCGCCGCCCAGTCGTTTGCGCCGCCTGCCTCCGGTGCGCCGATGGAACCACAGCAGCGTCATGCCGGTGGCGTTGAGGGCAATCACGCGCAGCATCAGCAGAACGGTCAGATGCCGCCGCCTCAGCACGGCAATGAATCTATGCCAACGGCTGTGACGCCAGCGCCGGGCAATGCGGCTGCATTTGCGCCGCCGCCGCAGAATGCACCGACAGATGCACCTGCGCGCCGGACACCACCTGATTTTGCAAGCTTGCCGCCAACGATGGCCGCAAGCCTAGCCAAGCTCGCGGGTGTGCCGTGGCCGCCGCGTGAGGAAGATGAGCGCGAGCTGGCCGATCATGCGGCGGGCGGAAGCGCGCCGCCACCGCGTCAGAGCTGATTACTGACTGCGGATCGCAGGTAAGCCGCGCGCGGCGGCGCGTGCGCCAAATTAGCGATTGGCCGGTGCAGGTGATGCCTGGATGTTAGCCTGCTCACATCTCGCGCGGGGCCGGAGCGCTCAGCGCGTTCCGGCCACCTGTCTCGCGGTGTGTTCGCTGCTCGCCTCAGGCGTGTCCGGCGTCGCTGACCAGATGTGAGGGATCTACGCCCAGCTTCGCCAGTGCGCGCACATACTTGGTTTCGAGATTTGGATCGAAGATGATGTCGGGATCGGCCGGACAGCTTAGCCAGCCGTTAGCCTGGATCTCGCTTTCAAGCTGACCGGGTGACCAGCCGGCATAACCGAGCGCAAGTATAGCGCGATCGGGTCCGTCGCCAGAGGCGATGGCTTTCAGAATATCGACGGTAGCCGTCAGGCACACGCCGTCCTCGATCGTAAGTGTGGAATCGTCGGCGAAATAGTCATCGCTGTGCAGCACGAATCCGCGACCGGTCTCAACCGGACCACCAACCTGGATCGCCATGTTGTTGATCTCGCCGACGCCATCCTCATCGGTTTCGGCGTCCAGTATCCCCAAACGCTCAAGAAGGTCGGGGAAGGAAATGTGCGATGCGCGTTGATTGATGATCAGACCCATGGCGCCCTCGGCGGAATGGGCGCACAGATAAATGACAGAGCGCGCAAAACGCGGGTCTGACATTACCGGCATGGCAATCAGAAGCTGGCCATCAAGATAACCATCTTCCAAGTCCCAGTTTGTATCGTGATCTATGCTCATGCCCCGACATTACCGTGATCGCCGCGCGGCTGTGAAGCGGGCAATTGCCCTCCCGGTTCAAACCGGTGCCGGAAGCGCTTATATGGCAGGTGTTTAGACTGGGTTGTAATCTGGCTACATGGATAGGCTGTTACAACGCAAGGCAACGCCTTCGCCCCGGAATATTGCTGAGGAACTCACAGCCATGCGCAGCAAACGGAATTTTCTGCAAAGTGCATTTGTCTGCGTAGCTGCATTTTTAGCAGCGGCAACAGCCAGCGCAGAGGTCGCTTCTGACTGGGCCGAAGGCCACTATTCGCGCACGCGCCTCATCGGCGGCGGCGGCCTGATCGGTGTTGAGCTGGAACTGCCGGAAGGCTGGAAAACCTATTGGCGATATCCGGGTGAAGCGGGCGGCGTTGCGCCATCGTTCGATTGGTCGAAATCATCGAACCTTGAAAGTGCCGAGGTGCTTTATCCGGCTCCGCTACGAATGTCCGACGCCGGTGGCGAGACCATTGGATACAAGGGCAGCGTCACGTTTCCGGTGCGGCTGAAGGCGAAGGATCCGGCCAAGCCCATCGATGTCCGGCTCGGGTTGGAGTATGGCGTATGCAAGGACATCTGCATTCCCGCCGAAGCCCAGCTTGCGCTGACACTGCCCGCGAACAGCAATGCTGAAACAAGCGAGCCACTGATTGCAGCGATGTCTCGCATTCCCGCGACGCCCGATGCGAGGCGTGAGAACGATCCGCTCATCAAGCGGGTGACGCCGGAGCTAGCGGGCGATAAACCGCGCATCGTGATTGAAGCGCAGATTCCCGGCGGCACCGATGGCGTGGATGCGTTTGTAGATGCGCCGGGCGGGTTTTACGTCCCGTTGCCGAAGCAGATAGCTGCCGGCCCCGATGGAACGGTTACGTTTGAAGTCGACTTGTCCAGGGATGTCGACGTCGCCGATTTCAAGGGCAAGCCGCTGACCGCAACAGTTGTGTCCGGCAGCGGGCAATCTCAGATGACGTTTTCATTGGAATAGAGCGTCCGGGCGGCGCATCGAAAAGCGCAAGCGCCGTGACGTGTTGCAACAAATCCAGGAGGAGACAAATCAATGGCAATCAAAGTCGGCGACAAGCTGCCGGATGCAAGCTTTGTGGTGATGACGAGCGACGGCCCGGCTGAGCGCTCAACCGGCGATGTGTTCGCCGGCAAAAAGGTGGCGCTGTTCGCCATCCCCGGCGCCTATACGCCGACGTGCCAGAACCAGCACGTGCCCGGCTTTGTCGATCGCGCCGAAGAACTGGCGGGCAAGGGCATCGACACCATTGCCTGCACGGCGGTGAACGACGTGTTCGTGCTGTCGCACTTCGCCAAGGACACTGGCGCTGAAGGCAAGATCGTGATGCTGGCCGATGGCAACGGCGACTTCGCCAAGGCGATTGGGCTTGATCTCGACCTCACCAGTCGTGGTTTCGGTGTGCGTTCGTCACGCTATGCGATGCTGGTGGAAGACGGCGTCGTGAAGGTGCTCAACGTCGAGGACATTCCTCCGCAGCATGACAAGTCGAGCGCGGCGACGCTGTGCTCCATGATCGATCGCTCGCTGTAACGGCGTAAATTCGCGACGGCCTGCGAACAGAGTGCTTCCGGAAAAGCGGGAACCGGTTTTCCGATGAGAAGCACGGCAAAACAAACGGCTGGAGTCTTTCCGCGATTCAAACGAAACGACTGAAAGTCTCTAGGCAAAAGGGGAGCTGAAAGGCTCCCCTTTTTTGTGTGCTCCGGTGCGATCGCGATGGCCTGCATCATTAAGCGCGGCTGCGCTTGCCCGGTTTGAAGTCTTCCATGCCGAGGCGTGCAAGTTCGTCAGCGCGCTCGTTCATTGGGTGGCCAGCATGGCCCTTGACCCAACGCCAATCGATTTCGTGAATACGGCGCGCTTCATCAAGTCGCTGCCACAGATCGGCGTTCTTCACCGGCTTTTTGTCGGCGGTGCGCCAGCCGTTGCGCTTCCAGCCGTGTATCCAGGCCGTGATGCCGTTCTTCACGTATGCGCTGTCGGTGTGCAGTTCCACCTGGCTTGGACGCTTCAACGCTTCCAGCGAGGAAATTGCCGCCATCAGCTCCATGCGGTTGTTGGTGGTTTCGGCTTCGCCGCCGAAGATTTCCTTGCTCGTCTCGCCATAGGTGAGGATAGCGCCCCAGCCGCCGGGGCCGGGATTACCGGAGCAGGCGCCGTCCGTGTAAATGATGACAGGCTTCGGATCGCTCATTGCGCGCTGTCTCCGAGACCATATTCCGCGATTGAGCTGACACCCTGATGGAAACGCAGCTTGCGAACGTATTCCATCGGGTTCTTCGGGCTCACCAACGCGTCCTTCGGCGTGTTCAGCCAGTCGTAGGCGCGCGTCAGCAGAAAGCGCGTTGCAGCACCGCGCGCCAGCGTCGGCATGGCGGCGCGCTCGGCATCGGTGAGCGGGCGTACGCTTTCATAACCGCGCAGCAGCGCGCGCCCCTTGGTGATGTTGAACGCGCCGTCCTTTTCAAAGCACCAGGCGTTGAGGCACACGGCGATGTCGTAAGCCAGTGCATCGTTGCAGGCGAAATAGAAGTCGATCAGGCCGCTCAGTTCATCGCCGATGAAGAACACGTTGTCGGGAAACAGGTCGGCGTGGATGACGCCTTCGGGCAGGTCCTGCGGCCAGTTTGCTTCCAGATAATCGAGCTCGCCTTCAATCAGCGGGGCAAGATCCGGCACGATGCCGTTCGCGTCCGGAGCGAACTTATCATACAGCGGCCGCCAGCCATTTAGCCCAAGCGCATTGGCGCGCCGGATCGCAAAGTCTTCGCCGCCGCGATGCATTTCCGCCAGCGCACGGCCGACATGCCCGCAGTGTGCCGCCGTTGGCTGGCGCACCCAGAAGCCTTCAAGGAACGTCACCAGCGCTGCGGGGCGGCCGGAAAGCTGACTGAGGTTTTCACCCTCAGCATTGCGCACCGGCGTCGGGCAGGTGACGCCGTTCTCCGCCAGATGCTCCATCAGGCCGAGATAGAACGGCAGATCCGAAACCTCGACGCGCTTTTCGTAGATCGTCAGGATGAACGGGCCTTTCGAGGTGTGCACGATGTAATTCGTGTTCTCGACGCCCTCCGCGATGCCCTTGAACGACAGCAGCTCGCCCAGGCCGTAGCTGGCAATAAAGCTGGCCAGCTCTGCGTCGCTGACTTCCGTGTAAACAGCCATTTTTATCTTTCGAAGATCGGTGGCGAAGATCAGGTGGCAGCGGGTGCCGGGCGCAGTTCACGCGGTACGTTGAAGGCGATGTTCTCAACCGCTGTGGTCACGGTTTCGACGGTGACATCGTACCGGGAGCGGAACGCATCGACGACTTCCTCGACAAGTTGCTCGGGCGCTGAAGCACCGGCAGTTATACCGATCGCCGACAAAGCTTCCAGCTTCGCCCACGGGATATCCGCTGCCCGTTCAATCAGAAACGCAGACTGGCAGCCCGCACGCTCGGCCACTTCTACCAGTCGCAGCGAATTGGAGCTCTTGGGGCTACCGACCACCAGCAGGCTGTCGATCTTGTGTGCGATGGACTTCACCGCCGCCTGGCGGTTGGTGGTGGCATAGCAGATGTCTTCCTTGGCCGGGGCGGCAATGGCGGGAAAGCGGCGGCGCAGCACAGCGGCGATGGCAGCGGTGTCATCAACGGAAAGCGTCGTTTGGGTAACGAACGCCAGCTTGTCGGCATTCTCGGGCTGGAATGCTTCGGCGTCCTCGGTTGTTTCGATCAGTGTCACGGCACCCGGCGGCAGCTGACCCATGGTCCCTACAACCTCGGGATGGCCGGCGTGTCCGATGAGCAGAATCTGCAGGCCGTCCGCGTGCAGGCGCGCGGCTTCGATGTGAACCTTGAACACCAGCGGGCAGGTGGCATCGAGCACGAACATGTTGCGCGACTTGGCTGCAGCCGGCACCGACTTGGCCACCCCGTGTGCCGAAAAGATCACGGGTTGATCGGTCTCTGGAATGTCGGTCAGCTCTTCCACAAAAACGGCGCCTTTGGCCCGCAGGGAATCGACGACAAATCGGTTGTGTACGATCTCGTGACGAACGTAGACGGGCGCGCCGTATTTGGCCAAAGCCAATTCTACGATTTGAATGGCCCTGTCGACGCCGGCACAAAAGCCGCGCGGGGCCGCCAGATAGACAGTCAAGGGCGGTCGCTGATCCAGCGGCTGGGACGGGGGCGCTGACGATGGTGATGCGGCAGACATTGCTTTCTCTGTCTATCCCGAAGCAACTTGGCGCAATGCGCTTGGTCCGGTTCGGTTAGGGGTGGTAGTATTGGTAGACAATAATACAGGAAGCCTCCACCGCTGGCCTAGGGCTTTGGCCCATTGCGGATCAGAAGGGGCCAACACAGGGTCAATCCGGGGCACGATGAGGCTAGCCGTATTTAATGCTGCGCGCACGGGGGTGTGTGCGTCTCTGCTGGCACTCGGTGCGGTGTCGCTGGCTGGGTGCGGCATATCTTCCATCACGTCCGGTCTCGGTGGCGGCATGTTCGGCGGCGGGTCTTCCTCGCAGACCACCGGTGCCACCGGCGTCAGCGAAGAACAGCTACTTTCCGCCGCCAAATCCGACGGCGGCAGCGGCTCCGCAGTCGGTGAGGTCGCGCATGGTTGTCCGCGTTTGAGCATATCGCCTCACGGCGGCCATCTGACCATCTACGAAAATGGTCGTGCCGGTGACGGCCTTGCGATCATGCATCGCGGTGAAATCACCAAGACCGCACGCGAATGCCACATCGAGCCCGGTAGGGTAACGGTGCGCTACGGCTTCTCCGGCCGTGTGCTGCTCGGTCCGCGCGGCCATGCCGGCAACGTGCGCCTGCCGATCAACGTTGTAGTCACTGACGCCAAACGTGCCCGCATCAGCGGCGATTCCGTCAGCGTCGATGCGAGCGTCGCGGTCGACAATCCGATTGGCTATTTCTCGACAGTGCGCTCGGTAACGTTTGATATTCCTGAGGGCACACGCCCTGGCGAATATGAAGTGTTCGTCGGCTTTGACCAGAACGCCCAAGGCGCCGGCTAATAACGCATTTGCAGAACCCGGGCCGCCTGATGTCCCGGAGCATTGTGCGTTGGCGCTGAGCTCCCGACTGGAAACGGAGCGCTTCAGCCACATCGCAAGATGCACAATTGGCCTTCGCTGTTTGCTCTGAAAGCCACATCCTTTTGTGTGGTGAGCCGAAAACGGGAGCCTGCGTTCGCAGCGCCGATGTTCTCAGATTTTTTGGCGGTATCCGTCCAAGGGCAGCGATGGCGTTTCTCTGCTGACGGTCACCGTCGATGGTCGTCGAAGAGCAGAGAATAACGCCCCGCTCCCTTGTGATCACGTTAGCTGGTGCCGACGTTGTTGCCCTCGAAGGTCTGCCAGCGTGTAGCTTTCCTTGCAGGCTTCTCTGCCCGCTGGGCGCACACTGATGCGCGTTCCACTGAACTTGGAAGCGGGCAGGGCAGCGAGACCGACCGACTCTTATGGGGCCGCTTCTACGACCGAAACGCAAAACAAAAACGCCCCGGACGGTGAGGTCCGAGGCGTTTGAATTTGTGTAGCGAGTGTAAGGATGAAACGGGCGAACCCGCACAATCCGTTAGTTCAGCTTGCCACCCAGATCCTTGATCCCTGCTTCGATCAGGCCGGCTGCGGTGGTCGCCGCAGAAGCCTTCGATTTCAGGATTTTCTCAGCGGCTGAAATTGCGTTCTCAACCGCGGACGAGCGCACATCGGCGATGGCCTGAGCTTCCGCCCGGGCGATCTTTTCTTCGGCAGACTTGGTGCGACGTTCAACCGATTCGGTCAGAGCCTCACGGGTCTGCGCTGTCAGCGCCTCCGCTTCACGCTTGGCCTGCTCGAGGATTTCCTTGGCCTCGTTCTCGGCTTCGCGGCTCTTGCGCTGATAGTCGGCCAGCAGTGCCTGCGCTTCGTCACGCAGGCGGCGGGCTTCATCCAACTCGTTCCGAATGGCATCGGCTCGCTGGTCCAGCGTTTTCCCGATGATTGCCGGGACCTTGTAGTACAGCACCAGAGCGACGAACCCGAGGAACGAGATCATCACCCAGAAGGTCGGATCGGCTAAATCGAAATGCATCGGCGTCCTCACTAGGCTGCTTACTGCAGCGCGTTCTTGACCTCGGCGGGGCTTACGTCCTCGCCGAGAAGCTTGCCGACGACTGCGGTCGCGGTTTCAGCGGCGATATCATCGACGCTGGCCAAGGCCTTGGATTTGGTGGCGGCGATGCGCGCCTCCGCTTCCGAGATCTTGGCAGCCAGTTCGCTCTCGACCCGGTTCCGCTCGGCTTCGGTGTCGGCCGCGAGACGATCGCGGACGTCCTTGGCCATCGAAGAAGCCTTCTGACGGGCATCGGCCAGCGCCTTTTCATAGGCGGCAAGCGCGCTGTCCGTCTCGCCCTTGAAGCGTTCGGCGGCGTCGAGATCACGTTGAACGCGATCACGACGCTCCTCAAGCACTTCACCAATGCGCGGCAGCGTTGAGCGCGACAGGATCAGGTAAAGGATGACGAAGCTGACCGCGAGCCAGAAAAGCTGCGGGGCAAAGTTCGCCGGGTTGAGCTGTGGCAACCCGCTTGACCCCTCCCCGTGCGCAGCCGCTGCGGCGGCTACGACGAGAGCTGAGACAGCTGCGATCATGCTATCCTCCTAAGCGCGTGTTGGTCCGTTGCCGATTAGGCGAACAGGATCATCAGCGCGATCAGCAGGCCGAACAGGCCGGTCGCTTCGCAGAGAGCGAAGCCGATCAGCAGGTTGGTGAACTGACCGGGAGCGGCAGACGGATTGCGCAGAGCGCCAGAGAGGTAGTTGGCAAAGATGTTGCCGATGCCGATACCAGCGCCGATGAGCGCGAAGCAGGCGAGGCCGGCACCGATGAACTTAGCTGCCTGAGGATCCATGGTCGTAGTCTCCATAAGGGTTTTTTGCTGGGATCAGGTACGATGAAGTCCGGCCCGGGCGGACCCGTTGACCGGACTTCATAGCGTCAGTGTTCGTGCATGTTCACTGCGTCGTTGAGATAGATGCAGGTCAGCACGGTGAAGATGAATGCCTGAAGGAAGGCGACGACGAGTTCCAGACCGGTGAATCCAACAAGGAACACCAGCGGCGCCCAGCCACCAAGAACGCCCAGACCGACGACAAAGCCGGCGAAGACCTTCAGCATCGCGTGTCCAGCCATCATGTTGGCGAACAAACGAACCGAATGGCTGATCGGGCGGATGAGATAGGAAATCAGCTCGATCACCACGATGATCGGAAGCAGCCAGAACGGCACGCCCGACGGCACAAACAGCTTCAGGAAGCCGGGGCCATGGTTCATGAAGCCGATCGCGGTGATGACCAGCCAGACCATTGCCGCAAGGGCGAAGGTCACGATGATATGGCTGGTGACGGTGAACGAGTAGGGCAGCAGGCCCAGCATGTTGACCGTGAGAATGAACATGAAGATCGTGAAGATCCACGGGAAATACTTCATCCCGCCTTCGCCGACGATGTCCTTGATCATGTTGGCTATGAATTCATAGCTGAGCTCGGCGATCGACTGTAGCCGACCTGGCACGAGAGCCCGGCGATTCATGGCGAAAAGATAGAAGAGCGGGATCAGCACCACTGCCAGAACCATGAACAGCGACGCGTTAGTGAACGATATATCCCATCCGAACAGTTCCAGCGGAATGATCCGCTTGATTTCGAACTGTTCCATAGGACCATGTCCGGCTGCCACGGTCGAATCCCCTACCTGTCGTCTTCATCGTCGTCCGGTACGGACGGCGATGCAAGCTGCGATGCTTGCTGTTTTGCCTGTTCCTGCCGTGCAACCCGGATCAAATTCGAAAGCCCTGCGGCAAAGCCGAGGATTACGAACAGAACCATGAACCACGGCCGCGTATTGAGTTGGCCGTCAATTGCCCACCCGATAAACCCACCGACGCCTACACCAGCAACCAGCTCCGCGGCAAACCTAAAAGCCTTGGCGAAAGCTTCGCCCCGGGCCTTGTTGGTATCCGCACGGCTTACTGTGGATCGGCGGGTCTGGACATCATCCAGTCGCTTCCCGATAGCAGCCGAGCGCTGGCGAAACGCCTCGCGTTCCTCAGGGCTGATTTCGCCTTGTCCCGGGGGTAGGTCTTTCCCTTCTGAGGACATGGTTTCACCGGCCCGATTGTGTTTCTGAGGCGTCCCAAACGGCAGGTCTTATCAACGGCGCGCACCATAGTGACGCCCCCTAGGGGTGTCAAGAAAACGCGGCCAAGCTTTGGGGTGCGTTTGGGTACGGCGAAACCGCGCAGCCGCAATGGCGGTTGACACTAGCCGGCTCCACGCTTGCGCAGCAGGAAAACTGCCTTTTCTCCCAACAGGTTCTGCAGCGAGATCGACTTGCGAATCGGCAGCCGCTGACCGGAGGTATTGAAGGCCACGGCCTGCTCAACCTCGGCATCGATCAGAGCAACCAGATCGACGAAATCCTTAATTGTGCACAGGTGTGCATCCGCTGTCGTGTACCAGGGCTCCGGCAGGTTGCGCGTTCGCGGCATGCGGCCGGTGAACAGCAGCTCGGTCCGGATGCGCCAATGGCCGAAATTCGGGAACGACACGATCGCGCGATGGCCGATCCGCAGCAGGTTCTCCAGCACGGTTTTGGGTTGCCGGGTGGCCTGGATGGTGAGGCTCAGGATGGCGTAATCGAATGCCTGATCCGGATAGTCGGCCAGATCCCGGTCAGCGTCGCCCTGGATGACCGACAGTCCACGCATCACACAGGCATTCACCTTCTCGCGCGAGAGCTCGACGCCGCGACCGTCAGTGTTCTTGGTTTCAGCCAGCAACTGCAGCAGTGCGCCGTCACCGCAGCCGACGTCCAGCACGCGTGAGCCGGGCTCGACCATTTCGGCGATGAGCTGATGATCGACGCGCGACGTTCCCGGATATTGTAAGGCTTTTTGCATCGCGTCAGACCTTCAGACCGCGCTTCACGCCCGCTGAGCTAAGGAAACCGTGGATGGTGGCGAAGAATTCCGGCTCTTTCAGTAGAAAGGCGTCGTGACCCTTGTCGCTGTCGATTTCGACGAAGGAAACATTGGCGGCAACTGCATTCAGCGCATGCACGATGGCGCGGCTTTCGCGCGTTGGGTAGAGCCAGTCGGAGGTGAAAGAAACCACGCAAAATCGCGTTTTTGTGCCGCGAAACGCATTCGCCAGCACGTCGCCGCGACTGGCGCCGAGATCGAAATAGTCCATCGCCCGCGTGATGTAGAGATAGCTGTTGGCATCGAAGCGGTCGACGAACGTCGAGCCCTGATGACGCAGATAGCTCTCCACCTGGAAGTCGGCGTTGAACGAAAACGTCAGCTGCGAACGGTTCTGCAGGTTGCGGCCGAATTTGTGGTGCAGCGCGTCTTCCGACAGATAGGTGATATGCGCAGCCATGCGCGCCACGGAAAGCCCGTTGCGCGGCACCTTGCCGTGGGAATGATAGTCGCCGCCGCACCAGTCCGGGTCGGCCATCACTGCCTGGCGGCCGACCTCATGGAAGGCGATGTTTTGCGATGAGTGTCGCGGTGCGGTTGCGATCGGCACGGCCGAAAACACGCGCTCAGAGTGGCTCGCCGCCCATTCCAGCACCTGCATGCCGCCCATCGATCCGCCAACGACGCTGAAAAGCTGGTCGATGCCGAAGTGATCGATCAGGCGCACCTGCGCATTCACCATGTCGCCGATGGTGATGACCGGGAAATTCAGCCCGTAGGGTTTGCCGGTCGCGGGATCGATCGATGCCGGACCGGTTGAGCCCATACAACCGCCGAGAATGTTGGAGCAGATGACGAAGTAGCGGTTGGTATCCACCGGCTTGCCCGGCCCCACCAGTGTCGACCACCAGCCCGGCTTTTTCGTCACCGGATGCTCGGAGGCGACGTACTGATCGCCTGTCAGCGCATGGCAAACCAGAATGGCGTTGGATTTGTCAGCGTTGAGCTCGCCATAGGTCTCATAGGCGATGGAGATCGGCGCCAGCAACTGGTCGCATGCCAGCCGCAGCGGCTGATCCTGCGGCAGACGCAGCACCTTGCTGGACGGGTTGTTTGCTTCGGTCAGCCGTTGGCGAGACCCGCTACCGGTGTCGGTATTCGCAAAATTCGGGGGCACCGACATTGATCCGCGCACTCCAGGCCCCGGCATCAACCGAGGCATAAAAAAACCGGCCGGATATTGAGGACCTAGAAGGCCGCCTCATCCGTTAACCGGGTGCGCGCGGCCCTTTTTAGCGACTTATTTAACGTGGTTGCAAGCCGGCCGGCCAAATCACCACGACATCTGACATCGAAATATCGGCATGGGCGCCTTAACGTCAAGTGTCGGGCCCTGCACATCAGATCGCAGCGTCAATCAACGCCAGTCTATTGGCGTGCAAAGCTTTGCGTTTCGCTTTCGGCGTCTGTATCACTTCCCGCGCCTGAAAACTAAAGGCTCCATACATCCGGAAAGCCCGCAATGACCCTCGCTGCGCCCCAGCCCAAGCCCGGCATTCTCGAAATCGATCCCTACGTGCCAGGCGAAAGCAGCCTGCCGGCTGGCATCAAGCCGATCAAGCTGTCGTCGAATGAAACGCCGTTCGGCCCCAGCCCGAAGGCGGTTGAAGCCTATCGCTCCGCTGATGCTGCACTTGAGCGATACCCCGACGGCGCGGCGACCAAGCTGCGCGAGGCGATCGCGCGCCGTTACGGCCTCAATCCTGCGCGTATCATCTGCGGCGCAGGCTCCGATGAGCTGCTGACGATGCTGGCGCATGCCTATCTGGGCGAAGGTGACGAGGCCATCTACACACAGCACGGCTTTCTGCTGTATCGCATCATCATTCTGGCCAACGGAGCAACGCCCGTCGTCGCGCCCGAAACCGGTTTGCGCACCGACATCGATGCCATTCTGAACCGCGTGACCGAGCGCACCAAGATGGTGTTTCTCGCTAACCCGAACAATCCGACCGGCACCTATGTGTCGTTCGACGAGATCCGTTCGCTGCGCGCGCAACTGCCGCCGCATGTGCTGCTGGTGCTGGACGCGGCGTATGCTGAATACGTCCGCCGCAACGACTATGAAGCCGGCATCGAGCTTGTCGCGACGACGCACAATACAGTGATGACGCGCACGTTCTCGAAAATTCACGGCCTTGCAGGGTTGCGCATCGGCTGGGGCTATTGCCCGGAAGCGGTGGCCGATGTGCTCAATCGCATTCGCGGTCCGTTCAACCTTTCCGTGCCGTCGTTGTTGGCCGGTGCTGCCGCCATTGAAGACAGCGCGCACGAAGAAATGTCAGTGGCGCACAATGAGCATTGGCTTGCGTGGCTGACGGGCGAGATCGCGGCGCTGGGGCTGAAGGTGACGCCGAGCGTTGCCAACTTCATTCTGGTGCACTTCCCGAATGAAGGGGCGCGCACTGCGAACGAAGCTGATCGCTATCTGAAGCAGCGTGGCATCATCGTGCGCAAAGTCGCTTCCTACGGGTTGCCCGATTGCCTGCGCATCACCATCGGCTCAGTGGATGACAACCGCGCCGTAGCAACGGCGCTTACGGATTTTATGGCGGGCAGTGTATGAGCGAGCAGCAAACCACCGCGTCGGCTTCTGCAGCGCCGATGTTCAAGCGCGTGGCGTTGATCGGCATCGGCCTCATTGGCTCGTCGATCAGTCATGCGATGCGCCGTGGCGGACTGGCAGCCGAAATTGTCGGCAGCGCACGCACGCCTGCAACGCTCGAAACTTCACTGCGTCTTGGCCTGATCGACAAGGGATATGCCTGCGCAACCGAAGCGGTTGAGGGCGCAGACCTTGTAATTCTCAGCGTTCCTGTCGGTGCGTGCGGGCCGATCACGGCTGAGATCGCGCCGCATCTGGCCAATGGTGCGATCCTCACTGACGTCGGTTCGGTGAAGGCGCAGGTGGTGCGCGACATGGCTCCGCACGTGCCTGCTGGTGTGCACTTTGTGCCAGGGCATCCCATCGCGGGTACAGAGCAGTCCGGTCCGGAGGCGGGCTTTGCGGAACTGTTCGACGGCCGCTGGACGATCCTGACGCCTACGCCGGACGTGGACGATGCGGCGGTCGAAAAGCTGCGCACGTTCTGGGAAGCGCTGGGCGCCAAGGTTGAAGTGATGGACCCGAGCCATCACGACATGGTTCTGGCTATCACCTCGCACCTGCCGCATCTGATTGCGTTCAACATCGTCAACACGGCTGAAGACCTTGGGCGCGTTACCGACAAGGAAGTGATCAAGTTCTCCGCCGGTGGTTTTCGCGATTTCACCCGTATCGCGGCGTCCGATCCAACCATGTGGCGCGATATCTTCCTCGGCAATCGCGACGGTGTCATGGAGATGCTGCGACGGTTCTCGGAAGATCTCGATGAACTGAAACGAGCGATCGAAGCCGGTGATGGCGATACGCTGTTCCGCCGCTTCACTGAAGCGCGAGCCATTCGGCGTGGCATTGTGGCGGCCGGTCAGGATACATCGGCGCCGGACTTCGGCCGTGCGCACAAGGTTGCGCAGCCGGGCGATAAGCGCGCGGACGCAGATGCCGACGCGTCAAGCGCGTCGGGTGGAACGGCAGCGAGCGGTAGGTCACGCAGTTGAGCAGACGCGGCCAGCACGACCTCTGGATCTTCGCTTACGGCTCGCTGATGTGGCGGCCGGGGTTCGAGGCGGAAGAAGTCGTACACGCGCGTTTGACCGGCTGGCGCCGCAGCTTCTGCATCTATTCGCGCTTCCATCGCGGTTCGCCACGCAGGCCCGGTCTTGTGCTGGGGCTTGATCGCGGCGGCGTGTGTGAAGGGCTTGCGTTCCGTGTTGCGCCCGAAGCGGAACGCGAAACGCTGCGCTATCTGCGTGAGCGCGAGCAAGTTGCCAGTGTCTATCGCGAGGCCCTGGTGCCGCTCACGCTGCTTGAGCGTGATCACACCGAAGTGCAGGCGCTCGCCTATCTCGTCGAGCCGGCGCATCCAAGCTATGCAGGCAGGCTTGCGCTGGCGGAGCAGGCGCATCTGGTCCGCGGTGGCATTGGCCGCTCAGGCAATAACATCGATTATCTCGCCAGCACCGTGGCGCACCTTACCAAGCTTGGCATCCGCGAGCGCGAACTTGAGCGCTTGATGGGGCTTGTTGGGACCTACGCGAGTCGTGGCCCCGGCAACCGGGATACGCGCGCCAGTGCCATTGCGATGGGGCGGGAATTCGAGCGCAGTCCAGTAAAGGTGCGGCCGCTGCAATCGGGCGACGCGCAGCGCTTCTGCTACCGCTCGGTACTGAGCGCGCGCCGCAGCTGAGCGGCTCGGGGTTGTCGCATCGATAGCGATCAAGTTGGGTGCGCCGCTGGCGCGACCCGGGCGTTGTCGCCGCGGGCGCAAGGTGGAGACAAGACGCGCGGATCGCATCGAAAGCCACGCAGCCGAGATTCTCGGGCTCGTCGCCTCCAAGGTCGACATCATACTTTACCAGAACACTTCGGCGGGTGTTTCGAAGCCCAGGCATCATCTGGGGCGCGTTGTAGTTTGCAATGACGCGGGCGAGCTGTCGCGCTGAACCCCGCCCGCGGCCAGATCCGACTTGCGCGGCAATGCGCGCCGCAAGCGCAGGATGGCATTTTCAACGCGATGGATCGGCCTCCCTGTGGCCGATGTCGCCGCGGCGGGCTAGGCGGTGCTTAGCTAGGGCACGTGAACGCATTCCCAGGCGATGCCGCGATTATTGCTTTGGCCGCGCCTATCGCCGGTGATGCTGTGGCCGGCTTTCGCAAATCTACTGAAATCCTTGTGCCGATGTGGATGATTTCACAGTGTTTCGCGCGCTCATGGCGTGGACGTGGCCTGGCGGCCTGAGCACCGACGGGTTGACACCGCAGCGCTGGAGGATGCGGGAGCGGGTTTAGTTCAGCCGCTATCGCGGTTCGTGTTCGCCTCTAGCTGCGCAGGTTTTCAACCTCTTCGCATTGGCAGAGATCTGGCTCAGCATGGAATGCTGTCGCGAAGAGCGATCCAAGAGATTCGATGCTGCCGGAGAAAGCGGCCGCCCCAGTTGCTGACAGTGTCGCGCTGTCACCTTAGCCTTTTTGATGCGATCGATGCTTCATACTGCGGCTTCGTGGGTCTAAAGCGTTCAGGCGCCAATGCCGCGCATCGGATCGCGCGCGTTTCCACGCGCGCAGTTCAGGCAATACCGGACGAGAGAGCTGCTTGCTTCGCGTTGAAGCCACGTCTTGAGGCACGCAGCTAACGCGTCTGTCTGGGTGACCAAATATTTCGACAAGCCGGGTTCAGTGGAGGCGATTGGAGCCCGCACTCGCTACGTTCAGCTCAGTCTGTGCCTGGGCCGTGCGCAGATCGAACTCAATCAACTTGCTGATCTTGTTCGACGGTGCCAGTAGGTGGACATGCACCTCGTCGGCGGCGAGCTCGGCACCGCGCTGACGAATTTCTGCGAGGTTCAGAGTGTCAGCCTCGTGCGTCACGCGACCGATAGCAAGCGCTTCTGCGCGGCCGTCTTCATGTCGGCGAACAAGCACATAATTTGCGGCGGGCAATGCCGGGCATTCACGCAGGCTGTAGATGTGATGCACATAGCGCTTGCCTGAAGCGCCGGCCCAGAAGTGGAAGCTTGCTCGCTCCTTCGCGAGCGCGGCTTTCTCAGCAACTTCCCGGTTAGCTAGGGTTCGCTGTGCCCGATACACGGCCAGCTCAATGATACGCGCAACCATTACTGATGTTCCCTTCGCGGCCTTGCGGCGCGCGCTGTGTTCGACGCTCTTTTCTTTTCGTGCCAGCCTAGGGTTCATTCCTTAACGATGAACGTGGTTTCGAGCTTAATTGTGGCTCGATGTCAGTGTTTTTTGGGCAAAGTGAATGCATTCTTGCGGCGTGTCGCAGACATTGATGCGCCGGCGCGGAGCAATAATTTAATTGACCGTTAGTGTCCGTTTATGGACTTTCAGCGCCAATCACCCGCAACGGGAAAATCCGCATCTGTTGCATGTCCAGCAGCCTTCTCTTTGCACGTAATCGGCGTCCGAGCAGCGCGGGCACAATTTGATGGGAGCTCGCGCAGTCTGTTCCGCTGATGGTGTGGCACTGCTGCGTGAAGGCGCGCGTTCGCTAGAACTGATCAGTGAGTGAGCAGCGTGTCCGGCAGCGGATTTCGCGGTGTCGTTATCGCGGGCCTCAGCCGGTGCCGCGCTGGAACCGCTGAGAGCACCGATGCGGCGCATGTGGTTTTCTATGACCTCGCCGATGGCAGCCAGCAGGCTGGGTACGTAGCGGCCGCCGAGCCAGTGGCCTCCCTGCGGGTCAAATACCGCTTTCAATTCCTCCGCGACGAAACTGACATCGCCGCCACGGCGGAACACCGCGCTGATCATTCGCGTGAGCGCGACTGTCCATGCATAGTGTTCAAGGTTGCGGGTGTTGATGAAAATCTCGAACGGTCGCCTACGTTTTTGTGACGTTCCCGGCACAATCTGTTCGATGTCGTTGATGGTGACGTAAATCGCGTGGTCGCTGGCTGGCCACCTGAGTTTGTAGGTTTGTCCGGACAGCACCGGCTCGCGCTGCAGCGGTTGAGCCATGTAGACGACGCCGTCGTGGCCGGCGGTGGAGTTGCGGAGAGCTGAAGTGCCAAGCTCGCGCGTCAAACCCTCGCCTTCGAAGTCATGCGTTGAGGAGAGTGGCGATGGCTCCGGCTCCAGATATGGGACTGCGGGGCGAGGCGTAGCGCCTAGTGTTGTGCCTGAAGCCGCTTCCTCGACCCCAGAATGGGGTGAAGGCGAACCGGCAGTCGATGGCATAGCAGCGGCAGCGCCGGGAGAGGGCGTGGATGGGGCAGCGGCAGCGGTTTGCTGGATCGATTGCAGGACCGACCCGGTGATTGGGTTGGGACGGTAGGTGGTGCACCCCTTCAAGCCTGAACCGTACGCGCTGAGATATACATCTTTGAAGTTATCGAACGGGATGTCTTCCGGGCAGTTGATGGTCTTGGAGATGGCGCTGTCGACATAGGGCTGCAGCGCTGCCTGCATCGCCAGATGTTCTCCGGGCGTAAGATCAGACGCCCGCACGAAGGTGGCGGGAAGTGGCGTATCTGCGCCAAAGCGTTCCCGGAAGCGAGCGTAAGCGTAGTCCTCAACGGTTTCTTCGTGGCTAGTTCCGTCGCGGGCCAGGATGCGCCGCGTGTAACGGTAATCGAACACGGGTTCAATGCCGCTGGAAACGTTGCCCGCGAGCAATGAGATTGTCCCTGTCGGTGCGATCGAGGAGAGGCAGCCATTACGAATGCCATGCTGGCGGATCGCCTTGCGCACGTCCTTGTCCAGCAGTGCAACGTTGGGCGAGGCAAGAAATGCATCGGCCTTATAGAGTGGAAATGCGCCTTTCTCAGCTGCAAGGTCGGCGCTAGCGGCATAGGCTGAGTTTTGGATGGCTGACATCCAGCTCTCCGCGGCGTTGACTGCTTCGGGAGAGCCATAACGCAACCCGCAGAAAATGAGCGCATCGGCAAGCCCTGTTATGCCAAGGCCGATACGTCGCTTTGCGAAAGCTTCATCCCGCTGAGCTGCCAACGGATAGTTGGAAATATCGATGATGTTATCGAGGAAGCGAACGGCCACCGCCACCCGCTGCCTAAGCTTCTTCAGGTCAATCCGTGCGCGATCGGTGAACGGATGCTCGACGAGCCGGGCAAGATTGATCGAACCGAGAAGACACGCGCCGTAGGGCGGAAGAGGCTGCTCTCCGCAGGGGTTCGTGGCGCTTATTTGCTCACAATAGTGCAGGTTGTTGCGCGCATTGATGCGGTCAATGAAGATGACGCCGGGCTCGGCAAAGTCATAGGTGGAGCGCATAATGCGCTCCCAAAGCGCCCGTGCTGAGACTGTGCGATACGTCTTGCCTTCGAACTTGAGATCCCACGGCTGGTCAGCGCGCACGGCGGCCATAAAGGCATCGGTTACGAGCACCGATAGGTTGAAGTTGCGCAGCTTGAGCGGGTCGGATTTGGCATCGATGAAAGCCTCGATGTCCGGATGATCGCATCTCAGCGTTGCCATCATGGCGCCCCGCCGGCTGCCTGCCGACATGATCGTGCGGCACATGGCGTCCCACACTTCCATGAAGCTCACTGGGCCGGAGGCATCGGCGCCTATGGAAGCGACGGCGGCGCCGCGTGGGCGCAGGGTGGAGAAGTCGTGACCTATGCCGCCGCCCTGCTGCATCGTGAGTGCAGCTTCCTTCACGCCGTCGAATATGGCGGACAGATCGTCTTCTATGCGGCCGAGGACGAAGCAGTTGAAAAGCGTGACTTGCCGGCCGGTGCCAGCGCCCGCGAGAACACGCCCTGCGGGCAGAAAGCCGAAGTCAGACATGGCTGAGTGGAAGCGGCTGGCCCACTTGGACCGTGCTTTCCGCCCTTTTTCTGGTGCGGCGGCGGCATTGGCTACACGCCAGAACGTGTCATCCAGCGCACCATCGATCGGGGCACCGTGTGCATCCTTAAACCTGTACTTGCTGCCCCATATTTCGCGGGAAATTGGGGCTGGAAAGTCGCCTACATCAGACATCGGACCATCCTGGCACTCATTTCTTTCAATATAGGAATGCGGGAGCTACACGTCAATCAAATGTTCCCACTATGATCGCTAAATGTTCTTGCGCAAATGATTGGCTGTGGCTAGGCTGCAGAGGATGACAGTCAGCGCGCGGAATAGAGGGCATGGGTGTCGGGATTGGAAAGTACGGTCTTGGAGAGGATGAGGCTGGGGCCTTTGAACGAAGGGGGAAGCAAGAACCCGTACAGCTTGCGTGTTCAGTGAACGTCATCGCGTGCGGTAGCGGAGCACTGCAGATGCCATAGCTTCAGAGATAGGAGGCAGAGAAGAGGAAGATCTCGTGCTGTGAGGTCAGGCGTAACCAGACAATGGGCACGGAAGCAGCGCACAGCAACTAAGGGCTGCTCAGCTGTGAACAGGCCGGGCGTGCGGTGTCGAGCGGGGTGCGCGAAGGCGTGTGCGCATGGTGGCAATGATGGGTTTTACGTGAATATCGGGCCGGTCGGCCGAGCGCGCGGGCGATCTGGAATGTCGGCTATCGCCTCGAGCAGCATAGCGCGGCGGTCCGCCAAGCACGCACGACGCCGATGTTGCAGTGCTGTTGCGCAACTGCGGCCGAGGTTCAATGCGCTCTTCTATCGTGCGCAGATGTGAGGAGACGCTCGAACGCCAGCGGATAGATGCATCCGGGTGATTTGCGGGAAGTGAGCGAGTGTAGGAGGGGCAGAACCAACTGGGCTTGGGGCCAGTGCGTGAGCAGGGAAGTCGAAGCATGATTGAAGGCAGCGACGGGTGCTGCTCAACGACGTGGCAATGATGGCGCATCGAGGCCGTTCTGCACAACTTTACATGCAGCACACTGAATAGCGCCGGTGGACCACTGGTAGAATGTGATACAGCCGCAATCGCAGCACCACATTTCGGGTTCATGCTGCTCTTTGCATTGCGTGTGATTGCGACGCTGACGTTCTGTATCCAGATCGACGAGGTTCGACATGGCAAAAGCTTCTTCCACTAAGAGCTCTGGCAAAGCACCGGCCACGGGTAAATTCGTGGCTCCGGCGGCGACCAAAGCGAAAACAGCGGTTGTTGAACGCCGCAGCTCTGCTGCTCCGGCGAAGACAAAGTCCGCATCCGTGAAAACTAAAACGGCCGCCAAAAAGAAGTAGTTGTGAAATTAGATAGAGTTTTTCGCATCCCGCATGAATTGCGTGCGGCAGATGTGAAATGCGCCGCTCCAGGGCGGCGCTTTTGTTTTTGTAAAGCATGGCCGGCGCGGGGCGGCGGCGGTCACCAGCAGTCTCGTAGCGTCCGAGTTTGTAAGCGGGTTGCTGCGGGGCTATTCGGACGTGGCGGCTTCGGCGCGTCCCAGGACATCAGCGGGAATCGGCGGCGGGTTCGCGGAGCGGGATGCTTCGGCGATCAGGCGATTGGACGCGGCTTCGATGCGGCTCTGCAACTCGGTGCGGAAGGCAGCGCGCGATAGGCCAGCGGGGATCGGATCGAGGATCTCGACGACGATGGTGCCAGGATAACGCATGAGCTGGCGACGCGGCCAGTAGAGGCCGGAGTTGAGCGCTACCGGCACGCAGGGAAGCCCAAGGCCTTCATAAAGGGCGACCGCGCCGGATTTGTAGTCGGGCTGGGCGCCGGGTGCGCGACGGGTGCCTTCGGGGAAGATCAGCACTTCGCGGCCGGCTGCTGCGCGATCCTTGGCGTCGGCGATGAGGCGGCGCAGGGCTGCCGGGCCGCGATCGCGCCGGACGAAGATGTGCTCGAACTTGCGCGAGAACCAGCCGTAGAACGGGATGAGCGTCAGCTCCCATTTCATGACCATCGCCGGGTCGTTGAAAATGGGGATGAGGGCGAAGGTGTCCCATGCGGATTGATGCTTGGCGGCGACGAGGTGGGGCGCTTGCGGCAGCCGTTCGCGTCCGCGCACCTCCATGCGGATGCCCGCGATCCAGCGCAGCAGCCACAGACTGAACCGCGCGTGGCATTTCAGGCCAGCCATGGCCCAGCGGCGCGGGCCGAACATGAGCGGAAAGCCGCCGATGACGAAAACGGCTGTGCCGACATAGAACAGCGCGGCGAAGATGAGCGAGCGGATATAGATGATGGTGGACAAGGGCTAAAAGATCCCGGCAGACGAACTCTCAGCTGCTTCCTTCGCGACCGAGCTTGATGAGGCCGATCGCACCAGCCGCGCCATGGTGAGGCGGGCCGCACGGGGCAGAAATTTAAGGTACTCGGAAATGAGCGTGCGCGTCACGGCGGTGTTCAGCCACCAATGCGAGGTGGGAAAGCTGCCGGGCATCACCGGGTGCGGAATGAGCTCGACATCGGGCAGCGCCAGGGACAGTTCGGCGAGGCTGCGCGGCATGTGATAGCTGGCGGTGACGACGATGACGCTGTTGTAGCCATGGGCAGCGGCCCAGTTGCGCGTCTGCTGCGCGTTGCCGACGGTATCCAGGGCGGCATAGTCTATATCGACACAGCAATCGAACTTGTCTTCGGGCAGGCCGGATATCTCCAGCAACGCCTTTTTGCCGGTGCGTGGGAAGACGCCCGAAATCAGCATGCGGCCGGCGCGGCCTTCATCCAGGAGGCGGGCGCCTTCGGCAATGCGTGCGCTTTCGCCGGTAAGGACAACGATGGCATCGCCGTTCGGGTTGGCTTCCATGACAGGGCTGGTGACGACGTTGGCGAAGACAACAAATCCCAGCATCAGCAGCACAGCAATGGCCGCCGACCCGAAAACCAGAACTCGCCACAAGCTGCTCATTGCCAGGGCTATTCGCCTACGCTTTCTTTCATCGCGCTGTCTGCAATCTAAAAACGCGGCACCACCCTAACCGATTTGATGGCGAATGGGACAGCCACTCAAGGGTGCAGCGACCACCTGCCCACACCGGAGCGGGGCACGCAGGTCGGGGACCGATTCAGGTCAGCATCCGGCAACTTTGCGGAGCCTGTTACAGCTTGGCATTGAGGATGCGGAAGACGCCAAATCGCGACGTGAGCATGCACAGCGCGGATATGATTATGACAACGATGCCGAGCAGCACGTAGCCGGTGGCGTCGAGCCCGCCCGATCCGATCAGGCGGTGTACCTCGGCATTGGTCATGCCGCCGCCGCCCAAAACGCGCATCATGTAGGGCATGCCGAAAAACACGCCCATAGCGCTCGCGGCGCCGACGATGCCGGCACGGATGCCGAGGCGCAGGAAGTGGCGCTCGAACTCGCGGGCGATGTAACGGTCGGTGGCGCCAACCAGATGCAGCACCTCGACGATCTCGCGGTTCGATGCCAGCGCCGAGCGGGTGGCGGAAATGATGATGGCCGTGGTGGCGGCCGCAACCAGCAGCAGGATGAACAGGCCACCCAACGCGAACGAGCGCATCACGGTGCGGATCTGCTGCTGCCAGCGGCGATGGTCGTCCAGCGTGGCCGAAGGAAATTTGCGCGTCAGCTCGGCGCGCAGGGCATCGGTGTCGGGCGCAGCGCTGCGATCAATCTCGACCGCGATCATACGCGGCACCGGCAACTCGGACAGCACATCGGATTTGCCGAGCCACGGCTCCAGCATCTTGGTGGAGCTTTCAAGGCTGAGCGCGTCGGCGCGGGCAATACCCGGCTGCGCACGCAGGAAATTCTCCGCATCGCGCAGGGTTTTTTCCATGTCGATGCCGTCGCGCGGCTCAACCTGCACGGTGACTTCGCTGGCGATGTCCTGCAGCCAGGCGTTGGCCGACTGGTTGATCATGTAGACAGCGCCGGCGGTGAGGCAGGCGAGGAAGCACATGATCGCGATGACGAGCGTGAGCGAGCGGCCCGTTACCGAATCGGGCGGCACCACGGGCGTGCTGGCGCTCTCGTGCTTCGGCTTGCGGCCGCGCGTTGAGGGGATGCGTCGGCGCGGTGGCTCGGTGCGCGTCGGCTCCGGCTGCGCGCCATAGCCCTGCTGGCCGTAGCCATCCGGCGACCCGGTCATCGTGCTGTCATAGGGATCATAGTCGGCCGCTGCGTGCGACCCACTGCGATCCCCGCGACCGCTCGGCCTGTCATACGATCCGGACATGGCCGTCGTGAAGCTCCAGTCGCGGCGCCTTGAACTGCCGCATCAGTTGATGGTCGTGGGTGGCGATCAGCACCGAGGTGCCGAGCCGGTTCAATTCGATAAAGAGGCGCAGCAGCCGGCGCGCCATCTGCGGGTCGACGTTACCGGTCGGCTCGTCGGCCAGCAGCAGCTCCGGCTTGCCGATGACGGCGCGGGCGATGGCCGCACGCTGCTTTTCACCGCCGGAGAGAATGGATGGATATGCATGCATGCGATCGCCCAGGCCCACCCACTGCAGCAGGTCGGTCACATCCTCGCGGTAGTCGCCGAGGCGTTTGCCGACGACGCGCAGCGGCAGGGCGACATTCTCCCACGTGGTGAGATGGTCGAGCAGGCGGAAATCCTGAAACACGATGCCGATGCGTCGGCGCAGCTGCGCGCGCTTGGCGGTGGAGATGCGGCTCACGTCCTGATTGAACAGATGGATCTGCCCGCGCGTCGGGTGACGCGACATGAACAGCAGCCGCAGCAGCGAGGTTTTGCCGGCGCCCGATGGTCCGGTGAGGAAGTGGAACGAGCCCGGCCGCAGATGAAAGTCCACCTCCGAGAGGATGTCCGGGCCATCCTCATAGGCGAGGGCGATGTTCGAGAGGCGAATCACGGATGTCAGCTAGCCGGTTGCAGCGCGGGGCCTCAAGGCTCCAGGGACGACGGAAACCACGGGAATTGCCGATCAATCGGGTACGAATGTGGCGGGTTCGTGTGCAGCGAGACGCACGAATGGAATAAACCCGTTATGGCGGTATTGCCGCGGGGATGCAATGTCCTGCTATTCTGCCGCCATATGATGCGGGTAGGCGCGGGACAGGGCTGGGGGTGGAGCTGATGAACGACGTGACGAATGCACCGAATAACGAGCTTGAGGTCATCTTCACGCCTGAAGACATCGCCCGGCGGCTGGACGAGCTGGCGCAGGCGATCGCGGCGGCGAAGCTGGACAACCTGCTGGTGGTGGCGATCCTGAAGGGCAGCTTCGTGTTCGCGGCCGATCTGATTCGCGCGCTGCACCGCCACGGGCTGGCGCCGGAGGTCGATTTCATGACCCTCTCCAGCTACAAGAAGGCGCGCATCTCGTCAGGCCAGGTTTCCATCCTGCGCGATCTCGATCTCGACGCGCGCGGCCGTAACATTCTCATTGTCGATGACGTGCTCGATTCCGGCCGCACGCTGGCGTTCGCAAAGGACCTGCTGGCGGCGCGCGGCGCGGCCTCGATCCGCACCTGCGTGCTACTCGACAAGCAGCTGCCCCGGGCCGTCAATCTTGAGCCCGATTATTATGCCTTCCTGTGCCCGAACGAGTTTGTGGTCGGCTACGGCATGGATGTGGCGCATCGCTATCGCGAGCTGCCGTTCGTCGGTCGGCTTGTGCGGCCGTAAGGGCAGCTGTGTGCGGCGCGGGCTGCGGGTGTGTGGTGCGCGTGGCGCTGACGGGGTGATGACTGACAGCGACGATGGTTGGCGTGGCGTGCTGGTGCGTGTGGTGGACGAAAGACGACGCGGTTCCTGACATTGAGAGATGCTCTTGAGCCTTTCAGCGTTTCGTTGAACCGCGGGAAGACTCCAGATGATTTGTTCTGTCGTGCTTCTGTCGGAAAAAGCGGTTCCCACTTTTCCGGAAGCACTCAAGCCCCGGAGGCACCATCACCATGGCCCGCATTCTCCTTGCCGACGACGATGCATCGACGCGCGATCTGGTGCGGCGCGCGCTGGAGGCCGATGGCCACAGTGTGCTGGTCACGCAGGACGGCGCGGAGGCGCTGGAGCAGTTGCAGGCTGGCGGCGGCGGTGCAGGCGGGAAGGCCGGCGGGAATACGTTCGATGTGCTGGTGAGCGATGTGGAGATGCCGCTGCTGGACGGCATCTCGCTGGCCGAGCACGCGCTGAAGCAGCCGCAGATGCGTGTGCTGCTGATGTCAGGCTTTTCCGAGCAGCTCGATCGCGCCCGCGCGCTGGCGGGCACGAAGCTGGCGGTGATTTCAAAGCCGTTCACGCTTGAAGATGTGCGTGCGGGGGTGAGGCGGCTGTTGGGTTAGTTATCGGCGCTTTCCGCCAACTCGGTCGACAGACATCCACAGTATTTGCTGTTCGCGGCTATCAAAATTGATGGATAGACGCTCTGATTGTGCTTGGCGAACGATTCGGGTGGCGCAAATGCAGCTAGCACTTTTACCGCTTTCAGACCTCGTAGTGAATCCGCACAATGATCGACACGGTGAACTCACGGATGAGAGCACTGCTGTGGCGTGGCTGTTGTCACACCGAGAAGAACATATGCGAAATTTAGCTAGCGATATCGTAGCTCAAGGAGGAATATTTGAATCACCGCTTGTTATGCTACAGGGCCGCAAACACATCGTTTATGACGGAAACAGGCGTGTAACATGTTTGAAGCTGCTTGCTAATCCGAGTGCCGCGCCAACACTAGAACTTCACAGGTTCTTTGAAAAGTTGCGCGGCAACTGGCAGGGACCTTTCCCAGAAGCGATTAAGTGTCAGGTCGAGGATGACCGGGAAAGGATAGACAAGATCCTGTTTCGCCGACACACAGGATCGCAGTCAGGCGTTGGTCAGAGCGACTGGGATGCAGCTGCGAAGCAGAATTTCATTTTACGGACCGGTCGCGGTTCGGGAACCCTCGCCGCGGGGATAGAAAAGAGGCTGGTATCAATGGGGGCCGTTGCGGCTGAAGGGGATCTGCCTCGATCCAACTTAAATCGGCTTCTCTCATCTGAGGAGCTGCGCAAACTTGTTGGAGTTTCTTTTGCTAATGGGAAGCTTCGCTTTACGGCGACGCCAGATAAAGTGCTTAGGGTTCTTGATCGGATTGCACAAGACTTAATGACTAAGAAGGTTGTGCTGAGCCACATTTGGAATAACGAAGGTAAGCGCGCGTATCTTTCTGAGTTGCGAGATGAGGGATTGCTTCCTTCTAAGGAAGACGAACTTTTACAGCCAGTCTTGTTTAATAGCGCTCCGCCAATAAAACGGGCGCAGCCTCGCTCGAGGCCAATGTTGGTTCAGCCTCGTTCGACGTTAATCCCACATGAGATGAATAATGCGATTTCTTGGACAAACGCGACAATTCGTTTGAAAGAAATTTGGAATGAGCTCCAGCAGCTGCATGTTGAGCGCTATCCGAATTCTGTTGGGATAAGCCTTCGCGTTTTTCTTGAGCTCGCTGTAGATCACTACCTTCGAACTAATCCCGGTGCAGGCGCGGGGGAGCACGATAGGTTGGCGAAGAAGGTAGAACGGTCGGCGCTCCATTTGGAAACTGCGGGTTTGATCTCGCAAAAGTACATGAAGGAGATCCAGCGTTTTGCGAACGGTGACGAATTAATTTCGACGTCAGCAATGCACAGGTACATTCATTCTCTAACATACGCCCCATCTCCACGACATTTGATGGCGGTATGGGACACTCTGTCAGAGTTTCTGATTCAATGTTTGAATACTAAACGGGCGCAGCTGCAGGTCGCATAATTTATGCGCTGGCGTATTAACTTCACGCACTCCCAACCCACCCCCTGAACGTAAAACCGGCGTAGAACAGCTCGATGTCGGTGAAGTCGGCGTCGCGCAGGATGGCTTCGTCCTCGTCGGGTGAGAGGATCGTCAGTTGTTGGGCGATGGCGGCGCGGGCGGCTTCGGCCTTTTCCGCATCGACGCCCGACGCAGTCGCGAACGCTGAATAACGCTGCAGCCACAGTGCGCGCTGCGCCTCACTACCCGGAATGGAAAAGTGCGCGACGACGAATGGCGCGCCGGGCTTCAGGCGTCGGCGGACCTCGGCGGCTGTGCGGCGGCGCTCCTCCACATCCAGAAAATGCATCGTAAGCAGACACGTTGCGCCGTCGAACGGGCCTTCGGGCGCGTCATCTATGGTGCCGCGGTGGAGGCGGATGCGCGCCATGTGCGGGGCGGCCACCTGCTCCGCCAGGGCCAACATTTCCGCTGACGGATCAACGCCGTCGAAGGTCCAGTGCGGGTGGGCGTCGGCGAAGCTTTTGAGTTCGAGGCCGCCGCCCGCGCCGAGCACCAGCACGCGGCCGGTGGGGCCGATGCGCTCGGCCAGCAGCAGGCCGGCCATGCGTTGCATGCCGGTGTAGCCGGGCACGATGCGCGGCGGGCCTTCGGTGTAGCGCGCGACCGCCTGCGGATCGGAGAACGCGGTGCTGGCGCTGGTCATGGCGGGGTTCTCCTGCTGCTTGCGTGCGTTGCGGTGAATGGGCCGGGTGCGGTGGCGTCGGCAGTTGACGTAACAATAAATGTTACATGACGGGGCGAGGGTCAAGGGCAGCAGTGTGGGCAAGGCGCACGGGGGCAAGGTGGTGGCGATGTCAGGGAGCGCGCGGCTAACCGCCGGTGACGCTCATGTGGCGGGCGACGGAGGGGCGGCCAGCGCGGCGATCGATGACGAAGTCGTGGCCCTTGGGCTTCAGCAGCATTGCTTCGTCGATGGCGGCGTGCAGCGCGGCGTCGTTCGATCCGGCACGCAGCGGCTCGCGCAGATCGACAGCATCTTCCTGACCCAGACACATGAACAGCGTGCCGGTGCAGGTGAGGCGGACGCGGTTGCAGCTTTCACAGAAGTTGTGCGTCATCGGCGTGATGAAGCCGATGCGGCCGCCGGTTTCGCGTACGCGGACATAGCGCGCGGGGCCACCGGTTTTGTAGGGGATGTCGTCCAGCGTCCAGCGGTCGAGCAGGCGCGCGCGCACGATGGAGAGCGGCAGATATTGGTCGAGGCGATTGCCGTCGACTTCGCCCAGCGGCATCGTTTCGATGAGGGTGAGGTCGTAACCGCGCCCGTGCGCGAAACGGATGAGATCGTCGATCTCGTCCTCGTTGGTGCCCTTGAGCGCGACCGCGTTGAGCTTGACCTTGAGCCCGGCTTCGCTGGCGGCGTCGAGCCCCTGCAACACGGTGTCGAGGTTGCCCCAGCGGGTGATGGCGCGGAAGCGATCGGGCTGCAGCGTGTCGATGGAAACGTTGATGCGCTCAACGCCGGTGGCCTTAAGCTCGCGAGCGAAGCGCTTGAGCTGGCTGCCGTTGGTGGTGAGCGTCAGCTCCTCGAGCTTGCCGGAATCGAGGTGGCGTGAGAGCGCCTGAAACAGCGACATGATGTTTTTGCGCACGAGCGGTTCACCGCCCGTGATGCGCAGCTTGCGCACGCCCCGTTCGACGAAGGCGGTGCAGACGCGGTCAAGCTCCTCCAGCGATAGCAGGTCGCGCCGGGGCAGGAAGTTCATGTTCTCGGACATGCAGTAGACACACCGGAAGTCGCACCGGTCGGTGACGGACACCCTGAGGTAGGTGACCGCGCGGCCGTAACGATCAATGAGCTCTGGCTGTGCCTGAGTTTTAGCTGGCTGACCCACGGCTTGTGGTACGCTCCGAGGCTTAGGTGTGAGGCCGGTTGGCCTTTCGCTTATGGATAAATGGTACGGGCCTGTCGGGCAACCCACGCCGCACCGGACCGTTATGAAGATTGGGGCGGTTGAGCAAGTGATCAAGGCCGCCGCGCCGGGGTGGAGCGGTGATGCGTACGGTCATAGTTCTGCAATGGCTGGTCGCTCGGGCCGGATTGGGGGCGCGGTTTGCGGGCGGCGGCGAACTCGGTGGCGCGACGGCGGATCGCGCTGCCCGGCTGGTTCCCGTGCCCGGAGAAGAGCTGGAGCCGGAAGTTGGGCGGTCTCTGATTGAGAGCGGCGCGTTGTGGCTTTTGATCGGCTTTGTGCTGGTTTTGGTGGGAATTGGATATCTGCGGCGGCGCTGGCGGGGCAGGCACGGGGAGAGCCCGGTGTGGGCGAGGCTTAGCCGTTTTTCGCAGCGCCGGCCGCGATGAAAGCCGCGATGGCTGCAACATCATCAAGATCGAACAGCGGCAAGTTACCAACATCGGTGGCGTGATCGGTGGCGATGGCGATGATGTGCGGATCGGACGGCGCCAAGGGATCGCGGGTTTTCGAGGCGGTGCGGCGTGTTTCGATTTTTGCAATCGGCGCCGACTTGAAGCCCTCGGCGATGATGAGATCGGCGTCGCCAATGATGCGCGGAATTTCCGTCAGCTGCGGTGGTGGCGATGGCTGATGCGCGCCGTCAATCTCCCAGGTGTCCGGTGCGATGACGATGGACGCGATGGCGCCAGCGCGACTATGGCGTTCGCCGTCGGTGGCGCCGTCGTGCGGGCGCAGCTGATGGTGCGTGTGCTTGACGGTGACAACGCGCCAGCCGCTGCGTGTGAAGTGCGCGACCAGCCGTTCAACGAGTGTGGTCTTGCCGGAGTTTTTCCATCCCGCGATACCGATCATGTAGGGCGATGATGCCGCTTCTGGCGGTGTGCGATCAGCGCTCATAATGCACCGAGATTTGTGGCCGCTGCATGGATGGCGCGCGCCTGTTCGTATTCTTCGGGTGTGTTGACGTTGAAGAACGGGTCAACAGAAACATCGCCAAACGATAGAGCTGGAAATTCGACGATGGCGCAGTCGTTGGCGTCGGCAAAGCGGTGCAGGGCCCGCATGTTGCGCGCCAGTGCGTCGGCGGCGGCATCGGCGAGGCTGACGCTCCATAGCCCGGCAACGGGGTATTTCTCGCCAGCGTGGGCGGCGATGGCGCATGGTTTGCCGGATGAGCGGATGGCGTCGGCGAGACGTTGCACGAGGTTGAGCGGCACGAACGGGCTGTCGGCCGATGCTGTTGCAATATAACGCGCGGCTGGGGCTTCGCGTTGCGCCCAGAGGAGGCCCGCATGGAGACCGGCCAGTGGGCCCGCGTGGCCCGGGATTGCGTCGGCGATGATCGGGTAAGGGAGCGCGGTGAAGCGAGCCGGATCGCCGTTGGCGTTGATGGCAATCTGGTCGACCTGCGGCTCCATGCGGTCCAGCACGCGGCGGAGCATGGGCTGACCGCCGAGATCGAGCAGCGATTTTTCCGGCCCGCCCATGCGCGATGACAGTCCGCCAGCCAGCAGGATGCCGACGACGCTGGCGCGGCGGTCGGGGATGTCAGCGGTGCCGGTCTCACTTTGCATGCTGGCGATTTAGGGGGCCGGTGCGATTGCGGCAAGCTTGCTGCGATGCAGCATGGCAGGCCGATGGTAGAGAAGTTGGTAACTGGCGCCGCGATCGACGTCGGCCATGACGCGCGTGGGCGCGCGGAACGGGTTGGTGGACGAAACGGTGCGCAGTATAACGGCGGCAACGGAATGATGTCTGTCGATCCTGCGCTGAGCTGGATACAGGCGAGCGGGCTGCCTTGAGCGCGGTGGCTGCACGGAAGGATGAGGCCCGGTGCCGAACAATGTTGATCGACGCAAATTTCTGACCACGACCGCGGCCGGAGCGGCGGGTGCGAGCATCGCTATTCCGGCGGTGGCGTCGCCAGCGGTTATTGCATCCAATCCGGTTGTCGAGTGGCGGCTGGTGTCGAGCTTTCCGAAGTCGCTCGATACGATCTATGGCGCGGCTGAAACGTTCGCCAAGGCGCTTGGTGAAATGTCAGGCGGCAATTTTCGCGTGCGTGTGTTTGCGCCGGGAGAACTGGTGCCGGGGATGAACGCGGCTGACGCGGTGCAGAATGGCTCCGTCGAGGCGGCGCATACAGCATCGTATTACTATTGGGGCAAAGATCCGACATTCGCCATCGCGACGGCAATGCCGTTCGGCCTGAATTATCGGATGCAGAATGCGTGGATGTATCAGGGCGGCGGCATCGACCTGATGAATGCGTTTTATCAGCGCTACAACATTATCGGGTTTCCCGGCGGCAACACCGGCACGCAGATGGGCGGCTGGTATCGCCGTCAGATCAATGCGCCGGAGGATTGGCGCGGATTGAAGATGCGCATCGGCGGACTAGCTGGCGCGGTGATCGCGAAGCTGGGCGGTGTGCCGCAGCAGATCGCGGGCGGCGATATTTATCCATCGCTGGAGAAGGGAACCATCGACGCCGCCGAGTGGGTCGGTCCGTACGATGACGAGAAGCTCGGGTTCTCGAAGGTTGCGCGCTATTATTATTATCCCGGCTGGTGGGAAGGGCAGGCGATGCTGCACTTCTTCATCAACATGGACAAATGGAACGCGCTGCCGAAACATTATCAGGCGATGGTGCGCAGTGCGGCGACGATGGCGGACATCGGCATGATGACGCGCTACGACCTGCAAAATCCGGCGGCGATCAAACGGATTGCAATTGGCGGTGCGGAACCGCGGCCGTTTTCGGAGGCGGTGCTGGAAGCCTGCTTCAAGGCATCGAACGAAGTGTTCGACGAGATCTGCGCCAAGAACGCCGACTTCAAGAAAGTGTATGAGGCGACGCTGGCTATTCGCGGCGAGGACTATCTGTGGTTCCAGCTCGCCGAGCACACCTATGACACGTTCATGATGATCCAGCAGCGCAAGGGGCTGGTTTAAGCGCATAGTGCGAAACGATGCACGGTTCAATCCGGCGCATTTATCAAAGCGCCTCTCTGCAGGATTTATTCGATCGGCAGGTCGTCGTCGACATTCAGTGCCCGGATAAATTTTTCGTTCAGTCCGAAGTAATCCGACAGGTCTTCCTGATACAGCGCGTTGCCTAGCAGCAGCCGATCCGCTTCGGCCTTGCTGATCTGCGGCACGAAGAAGGCGCAGACATCGAGCTTGTGCTCCACCGTTGTGAGGCAGCGAGCGTAGTCTGGCACTGGCGCGCCGAACCGGACCGCGGCGTATTCGTTGGTGAACTCAAATTCGCCCAGCCGTTTCTCGCGCACATCGGAATATAGCTGCGCCGCTTTCGGACCGGTGCAACGGATGACCACGCCGATGATCTTGCCGCTGCTATCCTTGAACTCGCGCGCATCGGCCCGGTCGCCGAGGCAAATGTCGAGGCTAAGCGCGACGTCACTCGTCAGGCGGTCGGCGTGTGCCGGCGCGGTGCACAGCAAGGCCGCCGTCAGCGCCACAAGTTTGCGGAATGCGGTCATGGCTTTTGCCCCGTTCGCGCCGAAAGCGTATTGGCCAGCTTGCATTTGCTGAAGCCGGCTTCTTTGAACAGCTCTTCCACTCCGCGCTTTGCATCAGCCGCGTTGGCGCTAGCGAAGGCGGCGCAGCCGACGCGAGGTTTGCTGCAGCACATAACTGCGAAGACATCGTCCAGGTTGCCAGTGACCGCAGGCTTGTTTCCGCATGCATCCGATGTCGATCTGCATTGCTGCATCGACAACTCGCTTGCAACCTGTACCGACGGCCCCCAGACGACACGCGACGTATGGTGCTCCGTCGGCGTGTAGGCTGCGAAAATCCCGCTGGTTGCGGGGACGCTGGAAGTTTCAGCCGATGTTTCGTTGGGCGGTGTTTCGCTGCCAGGATTTTTCTCTGCGGGGCTTTCGTCGAGAGGCGCAGCCATTGCCGTGGCGAGCAGCTTCAGGTCACTGCCGGTGAGATCTTGCGCTTGCAGACGTTGCAGAGATGCGGCGCACGCTTGTCGCTCGGGGTCGTACTCCACGCAACGTGCGTAGTCGCTTCTCGCGCGGAAAATCAGCTGTAGCTTTTCATAGATGGCGCCGCGCGTTTCGTAGACGTCAGCCTGATCGGGCGAGCGCGGTTCGGTGCTTTTTGTCAGCAGATTAAAAGCCATGTCGGCATCCCGAAGAGCGGAGTTGTCGAGATTGAGTTCGGACAGCGCCCTGGCGCGACCCGTGTAGGCAAATATGAAATCGTCATCGCGATTGATGTATGCGGTGTAGTCAACCACCGCGTTGGCGAATTGTCCGCTGCCGAGATGGGCGTTTGCGCGGTGATACAACCCGCGGAGATTACGCCTGTCGTTGAGAAGCTGGTTTGCGTCGGCGATGGCAGCATCGAAGCGGCCCAGGCGAAAATTGACGTGGCTTCTTGCGGTGAGATTAGCCTCCTGGTCGGTGTCCTGAAGCAGCGCCGCGTTTAGGTCGCTCAGCGCCTTTTCATACTGACGCGCGGTAGCGTACAGCATACCACGCTGGCTGAGTGCAGCTGCGTTAGTTGGATCTTTGGTGAGGATGCGCGTGCAGGCGACGATGGCCTCGATGCCTTCGCCCTCGCATTCCTTTGCTTCTTCTAGCGCATACGCAACCGAAGTTACCAAAAGCAACGCGAGCACCGCTTTGCCTGCTTGCTTCAGCGCAAAGGCGATGCGCGCGCGGACTTCCCCCAACAACATGATTTTTGCCCTATCACACGAGCCAAACAGGCGCTGGAAAGATGCGTCGGGAATGGCCGTTGTTCAGTGAAAACGAGCAGTAAAGTAATGTAGTAATTGAGGCTTCAGAATATTATCCGCGCACGAACTTTTCAATGACGGTTTTCATACGGCGAAGCTGTCGCGCGCCGGGCCGACGATATGATTGGTAGGGAGTTGGGGCGGCAGGCGAGGGCGGTGCAATTGATGTAACTGTCTAGGCCATCTGTTTGGCGATGCGGGCGATGGCGGCTTCGGCCACCTCTTCCAGCTCTGGCAGCAGCACGACGCTTTCCTGCTCGTTGGGGTCGGTGCGCGCAATGACGGCGGAGATGGGTTTGTCGGTGAGGTTGACCGGCAGATGCGGCACGCCGGCGGGGATGTAAAACAGGTCTCCGGCTTTGGTGAGAATGTGATGCTCCAGGTTGTCGCCATAGAGCGTCAGGCCCTCGCCATCCAGAATGTAGATCGCGGTTTCGTGGCTCTCATGCATGTGCGCCTTTGCGCGACCACCGGGCGGGATGGTGAGCAGGTGCATGCAGATGGCCTGCGACCCGACAGTCTCGGCGGCGATGCCGGCGAAGTAGGTTAGCCCCTGCTTGCCGTCATAGGTATCGCTGGGCCGGATCAACCGGCAGGTCGGTTTTGTCGGTTGCTCGCCCATCAGATGCGCCTCCAGTGACGATCAGCACACGTCTCGAAGTACAGCTTAGGGCCGTTCCGTTTGTTATAGAACAACGAAACAGCTCCAATTTGTTTGCCGCCCTTCTCATCGGAAAACAGGTGCCCACTTTTCCGGAAGCGCTCCAGCCTTACGGCTTCACCTCACCGGGCTTCACGAGATCGGGAGGCACGGACATATCCAGTGTTGGCGCCCCGGGGCCAGTGGTGTCGGGCGGTGGGGCGCCGGGGATTGACGGCGGATACGGCGGCAGGTGGAAGCCTTCGCTTTTGAATGCGGGCGCTGCCCCGCCGGGTGCGGTTACAGCCGCGGGGCGGTGGGCCGACGGCGGCGGATCGTGCCGGACGAGGCCGGGGAAGGCGATCAGCAGCGCCACGACGAAAAGCTGGATGCACAGATAGGGGAGCGCGCCCCAGTAGATCTCGGCCGTCGTGACCGGTGGCATTCTCTGGCCGGTGACCTTGTCGATGTAGGGAGCGCGCGGCGCGACGGAGCGCAGGTAAAACAGTGCGAAGCCGAACGGCGGATGCATGAAGCTGGTCTGCATGTTCACAGCCAGGATGACGCCGAACCAGATCAGGTCAATGCCGAGCGCTTCCGCAGCTGGCGCCAGCAGCGGCACGATGATGAACGCGAGCTCGAAGAAGTCGAGGAAGAACGCGAGGAAGAATACCAGGATGTTGACGAAGATGAGGAAGCCCACTTCGCCGCCGGGCAGCGACGTAAGCAGGTGCTCCACCCACAGGTGTCCGTTCACACCGTAAAAGGTGAGCGAGAAGATGCGCGCGCCGATCAGGATGAACATCACGAACGCCGACAGCTTGGCGGTCGATTGCGCGGCGGAACGCATGATCTCGAAGTTGAAGCGGGCGCGATTGCCCTCGCTGTATCGCTTGCCGAGCGCGAGCAGCATGGCGCCGACCGCGCCCATGGCGCCGCCCTCGGTTGGGGTGGCGACGCCGATGAAGATGGTGCCCAGAACCAGGAAGATGAGCAGCAGCGGCGGCACCATGACGAACACGACATGCTCGGCCAGAGACGACAGGAACTGCGGTCCGCCCACAAGGCGTAGCAGCCAGTTGATGCCCGCGACGATGACGGCGAAGCAGACACCGAGCGTCATGGTGAGAACGACGAAATCGGCGCCGCGATAGTGAGTCTGAAGCATGATGAGCAGCGCAGTCACCGCACAGATGCTGGTGAGTACGACAAGTGACGTGGATCCGCGGCTGCCATCGGGTTGACGGTAGCGGATGGCTTCGACCGGCAGGCCGGGCGCAGCCGATTTCCAGATGAACGCCACCGCGAACGCGAACGTGGCGTAAAGGCTGGTGAGAATAAGCGCCGGAACAAGCGCGCCGGTGTACATGTCGCCAACGGAGCGGCCGAGCTGGTCGGCGAGCACGATCAGCACAAGCGACGGCGGGAAGATCTGCGCGAGTGTACCCGAGGCGGCGATGGTGCCGGCGGAGAAGCGCCGATCATAGCCATAGCGCATCATGATGGGCAGCGAGATGAGGCCCATCGAGATGACGGAAGCGGCGACAACGCCGGTGGTGGCGGCAAGCAGTGCGCCGACGAAGATGACGGCGAAGGCGAGGCCGCCGCGCACGCTGCCGAACAACTGGCCGACCGTTTCGAGCAGATCCTCGGCCATGCCGGAGCGTTCGAGTATCAGCCCCATGTAGGCAAAGAAGGGGATGGCCAGCAGCGTGTCGTTGGTCATCACGCCGAAGATGCGTTCGGGCATGGTGCCGAGCAGCGGCCACGACAGATTGATGGCGCCGCCGGAGTAGGGCGCAAGCTCGACGCCGATGACAAAGAACACGAGGCCGACGGCGGCAAGCGAGAACGCGGCCGGATAGCCGAGCAGCAGAAACAGCACCAGCGCCGCGAACATGATCGGCGCGAGGTTCTCGGCAATGAACGGCAGCAGCATCAATCCCCCTTCTGGTCCGCTGGCGGCGCTTAGTTGTGTTTGCCGGGTGGCGGGGCAAGGATTGGAAGCTCTGATGCTTCCGATGCCTGCTGCTGGGCGGTGGCGGGTGTGTCGCGGTCGTCCGGCAGATCACCGCGCATGATGGCGATGCGCTTGATCAGCTCGGAGATGCCTTGCGCAAACAGCAGCCAGAACGCAATCGGGATCAGAAATTTGATCGGCCACTGCGGCAGGCCACCGTAGTTGGATGACTGTTCGTTCTGCTCCCATGACATCATGGCGAAGCCCCACGACGTGTAGGCAATGAGCGCCGCTGTGGGCAGCAGGAAGAACGTGTGCCCGATCAGTTCAATGATGTTGCGCGTTCGTTTGGACAGCCGCTCGTTCACGATGTCGATGCGGATGTGCTCGTTGATGGCGAGCGTCCAGGGGGCTGCCAGAAGGAACACGGCGGCGAAAAGCCACCATTGCACTTCGAGCCACGCGTTGGAGCTGCTGTCGAGCAGCTTGCGCACGACGGCGTTGCCGGCACTGATGACGGCGGCGACGATGACCAGCCAGGCAACGGATTGGCCGATGATGCGAGTGGCGTTGTCTATCCAGCGGCTGAGCGCAAGCAGCGCTCGCATGCATCTCTCCCTGATCTTGGTGCGCCAGTTTTTTTGACGCCCATCCTGTGGCGAACGAGCTGGCATTGTTGCAAGGCTGCTCAATTCGGTGTGGCATCCTATATCGATGCCAGTCCGTGACTTCCAGTAAAGCCTCTGACACTCTAGAATGACTCTAGAGCCGATCTGATTTAGCGGAAACGCGGAACGGCTCTACGATTTTATTTGTTTGGCCGTACTTCGCATCGGAGAAACCGGTTCCCACTTCTTTGGAAGCCACGCTGTTCAATCGTGCTTCTTATCGGAAAACCGGGATCCACTTTTCGGAAGTACTCCAGGCGATCCTCCCTCGCCGCCTATGCCCCCTGGAGCTGGAAATGACTGTTTCGAAGACGCAGGTTCTCGACGAGCTGCGCCGTATAAAAGGCCCTGATCTGGAAGGGAATATCGTGGATCTCGGGCTGGTGTCTGAGGTGCTGCTGAAGGACGATCGCGTTTATTTTTCCATCACTGTGCCGGCGGCGCGCGCCGAAGAGCTTGAGCCGCTGCGCCAGGCCGCGGAGACGGTGGTTAAGGCGCTGCCGGGCGTCGCGGGTGTGAGCGCGGTGCTGACCGCGGAGGCGACGCGTCCGCAGGCAGCGCCCGCGGGCCGGGCGCCGGAAAGTGCGCGGGTTGCGCAGGCGCGGGCGCAGGGTGTGGGCCTGCAGGGCGGCAACGGCGGCGGGCAGGGACATTCGCACAACCACGACCATGGGCATGACCACGGTCACGACCATAAGCACGATCATTCGCACGGCCACAGCCACGGTCCGGTCGGCGCATCGGCAACTCCGCCGCCGGGTGCAGAAACCGGCAAGCGCGAGCTGCCGGAGGTGCCGGGCGTCAAATCGCTGATCGCGGTTTCGTCGGGCAAGGGCGGCGTCGGCAAGTCGACGGTGGCGGTGAACCTGGCGCTGGGCATGGCGGCCGCGGGCAAGAAGGTGGGCATCCTCGACGCCGATATTTTCGGACCGTCGCAGCCGCGCCTGCTTGGCCTCAAGGGTCAGCCTCAGGTTGTGAAGGGCAAGACGCTGAAACCGCTGGAAGGCTATGGCCTGAAGGCGATGTCGATGGGCTTCCTCGTCGATGAGGAAACGCCGGTGATCTGGCGCGGTCCGATGGTGGTTGGTGCGCTCAACCAGATGCTGCGCGATGTGGCATGGGGCGAGGATGGCGATCTTGACGTGCTCATCATCGATATGCCGCCGGGCACGGGCGACGTGCAGCTGACGATGGCGCAGCAGGTGCCGCTATCGGGCGCGGTGGTGGTTTCCACGCCGCAGGATCTGGCGCTGATCGACGCCCGCAAGGGTTTGGCGATGTTCCGCAAGGTGGGCGTGCCGGTGCTGGGCATCGTCGAAAACATGAGCACCTTCATCTGTCCGAAGTGCGGTGAGCGCTCCGACATCTTCGGCCACGGCGGCGCCCGCAGCGAGGCTGAGCGTCTGGGCGTGCCATTCCTGGGCGAGGTGCCGCTGGATATGGACGTACGGCTGCGGTCCGATATCGGTCAGCCGGTGACGGCAACGCTGCCTGACAGCGAGCACGCGCGCATTTTCAAGGACATCGCCAAGCTGACGCTGCAGGAGCTGGATCAGGCGAAGCAGAACGCTGTGCGCCCGCCCCGGCTGGAGATTACCGGCGGCGGCACGGGACTGATCGTCGAGTTCGCCTGCAAGACCCGCTATGAGTTCACATCCGAGATGCTGCGGGTGATGAGCCCGTCGGCGGAGGTGCAGGGGCATTCCCCGGACCAGCGGGTGACCGTGGGCGGCAAGCGTAGCGTGAAGATCAAGGATCTGCGCGCGGTCGGTAACTATGCGGTGCGCATCTCGTTCGACGATCGCCACGACACCGGCCTTTATACGTGGAGCTACCTGCAGCAGCTTGGTCGGGAAAAGGAAAAGCGCTGGACGAAGTATCTTGAGGAGCTGGGCGAGAAGGGCCTGAGCCGGGGTTGAGCCCCGGCAAATGGGGCCGATCTGATACTTTTTTGGGTGGGGTGATGGCGGTGCGTGCCACGATCCACCCTTGACTTGCGCCCGTTTCTTCTCAATCCTTTTGCGCTATTGTAGCCTGTTTCTATGCCGGTTCAGCTCCTGGGAGCTTGCCCGGCTTTCCGCGTAGAAACGGATTTATCGAAGCAATTCAAGGAGACGCAACATCCGCCGACCAATGCGAGCCGCGCCCGAGCGCGAGCCATCCGGCCCCCGGATCAATGAGGCAATCCGGGCCCGCGAAGTGCGATTGATTGACGAAGACGGACAGAACGTAGGTGTGGTGAGCCACGCCGATGCGCTCGAGCGGGCCCAGAATGCGGGCCTGGATCTCGTGGAGATCTCGCCTGAGGCGACGCCGCCCGTTTGCAAGATCCTCGATTATGGAAAATTCAAATTCCAGTCGCAGAAGAAGGCAGCCGAGGCGCGCAAGCACCAAAAGACCGTTGAGATCAAAGAGATCAAGATGCGTCCGGCGATCGACGACCACGACTATGATGTGAAGATGCGGTCGATCAAGCGGTTCTTCGAAGAGGGCGACAAGGTAAAGGTTACCCTGCGCTTCCGTGGCCGCGAGATGGCGCATCAGCAGCTCGGCATGGCTGTTCTGCAGCGGGTGAAGAGCGATCTGGGCGAAGCCGCCAAGGTCGAATCCGAGCCGCGTCTGGAAGGTCGTCAGATGGTCATGGTGCTGGCGCCGTCGCCGTCGAGCATCAAGGCAGCGCCGAAGCCGAAGGTTGAGGCCGAGGCAGCACCGACGCCTGCTCCGGTCGAAGAGTAGTGTTCAAAGGTTAGCCCAAGTTAACCTTTGACCGCTTGCCGTTTACTGAAGGCGCTTCTATAAGGACGCCGAAGCCGCCCGGCGGGGCATGCCGTGGCGGCTGCTATTGCTTTGACAAGCCTCAAATAGGCGACCCCTCCCGCACAGGGAGTTTCCCGACCGGATCTGCACCGAATTGATCGGTGCCGCGCCGGACGCGGAATGAGGGTTTGCCGCGAGTTAGAAAGGATCGAGCCAAATGCCCAAGATGAAGACCAAGAGCGGCGCCAAAAAGCGCTTCAAGATGACGGGTACCGGCAAGGTGAAAGTCGCTGCTGCCGGCAAGCGTCACGGCATGATCAAGCGGACTTCGAAGTTCATTCGCGATGCGCGCGGCACCATGGTGCTGAGCGAGTCGGATGCGAAGATCGTCAAGAAGTACATGCCTTACGCACGCTGAGCCCAGGCACGTGATTTTCAGTCACGTGCTCGACCAGCAAGACCCTATTCACGTCATCTAACGGAGCAGCATCATGGCACGCGTCAAGCGCGGTGTTACCGCCCATGCCAAGCACAAGAAGGTTCTGAAGGCAGCCAAGGGTTACTATGGCCGCCGCAAGAATACGATCCGCGTCGCAAAGCAGGCCGTCGAAAAGGCACTGCAGTATCAGTATCGCGACCGCAAGAATCGCAAGCGTACGTTCCGCGCCCTGTGGATCCAGCGCATTAACGCAGCCGTGCGTGAGCATGGCATGACCTATGGCCGATTTATCGATGGTCTGAACAAGGCCGGCATCGAGATCGACCGCAAGGTTCTGGCCGACCTCGCTGTCAAGGACGCTGCTGCGTTCAAGGCGCTGGCCGATCAGGCTGCCGCCGCTGTGCAGAACGCCGCCGCTGCCTAAGCCTAGTGCGCGAAGCACTCTGAGACCAATGATCCATGCTTCGGACTGAATAGGGTCCGAAGCGATCATGGAAGTTTCTGAGACCGATGATTCACACTTCGGACTAACAGGGTCCGAAGTGATCATGGTCTAGGGTTCTCTGCCTCTACGCTTGTCATCCCCGGCCGTCAGAATTGGCCGGGGAGCCAGGCATCCGCTTGCACAGCGCAAGGGATCGTCGGGACAAGCCCGAGGATCACACTTGAGAGAAGCTGGACAAGCGAATGTCTTCGACCGCGACAGGCTCTGACCTGAAATCCCTCGAAACTGAGCTGCTGGCGGGCATTGCCGCTGCAGGCGATCTGCCGGCCATTGAGCAGGTGCGCGTTGGCGTGCTGGGCAAGAAGGGCCGCATCGCCGAGCTGATGCAGACTCTCGGCAAGCTGCCGCCGGAAGAGCGCAAGACGTTCGGCCAGACCGTCAACGAATTGAAGGGCCGCGTTACCGACGCGCTTGAAGCCCGCAAGGCGGTGCTTGAGGAAGCGGCGCTGGCGCAGCGTCTCGCCAACGAGCGCACGGACGTTACGCTGCCGGTGCGGCTTGGCCCCGTTGCCGAAGGGCGCATCCATCCAGTCAGCCAGGTCTATGACGAGTGCATCGAGATTTTCGCTGACCTCGGCTTCTCGGTTGCGGAAGGTCCGGATATCGAATCCGACGACCTGAACTTCACCAAGCTGAACATTCCGGCTGAGCACCCCGCGCGCCAGGAGCACGACACGTTCTACTTCCAGCCGAAGGAAGATGGATCGCGCCTGCTGCTGCGTACGCATACGAGCCCGGTGCAGATCCGCACCATGCTGGGCCAGAAGCCGCCGATCCGCATCGTTGCGCCGGGGCGCGTCTATCGCTGCGACAGCGACCAGACGCACACGCCGATGTTCCACCAGATTGAAGGCCTCGTTATCGACGAGACCACGCACATGGGGCACCTGAAGTGGGTGCTTGAAGAGTTCTGCAAGGCGTTCTTCGAGGTGGACGAAGTGAAGATGCGTTTCCGCGCGTCGCACTTCCCGTTCACCGAGCCTTCAATGGAAGTGGATGTCGGCGCCGAGGCAATCGGCAAGCCGGGCCAGTGGCTGGAGATTCTGGGTTGCGGCATGGTGCATCCCAACGTCATCCGCAACTGCGGGCTCGATCCGGAGAAGTACCAGGGCTTCGCGTTCGGCGTCGGTCTCGATCGCCTGACGATGCTGAAGTATGGCATCCCGGATCTGCGGGCGTTCTTCTCCGGCGATCTGCGCTGGTTGCGCCACTATGGCTTCTCGGTGCTGGACGTTCCGACGCTGTCGGGCGGCATTTCGGGTTAGCTTTTAAGGGCGGAGGAACAAATAATGGCTTGGATTACGTCGTTCGAACTGAAGGCGGGATCGGGCAAGCTTCATCCGACACAGTTGGTCGGAGCAGTGAAGGTGTTTGTTCCCGAGCCTGGTAAAGCCATTGTTCAAATCGACACGTACGGTTCTGACGAGCGCGAAATGCCGAACAAGCAGAGCCAGACAATTCAGTTTGGACGTGAGTCTGCGCATCAGCTGTTCACGATCTTAAAAGAGACCTACGAATTCTGAGGCTAAGATGAAATTCACGCTGTCCTGGCTGAAGGATCACCTCGACACCAACGCTTCGCTCACCGAGCTGGAAGCGAAGCTGTCGGCGATCGGACTTGAGGTCGAAGGCATCGACGATCCAGCTGAGAAGCTGGGCGCGTTCAAGGTTGCACGCATCGTTGACGCACGGCGCCACCCCGATGCTGACAAGCTGCAGATCGTGATGGTCGAGATCGATAAGGGCGCGCCGCCGGTTGAAGTGGTGTGCGGTGCTCCGAATGCGCGCACCGGCCTCGTCGGTGTGTTCGCGCCGCTCGGCACTTACATTCCCGGCAGCGACATCACGCTGGTGAAGAAGCCGGTTCGCGGTGTCGTTTCCAACGGCATGATGTGTTCGGCGGCCGAGCTGGAGCTTTCCGACGAGAGCGCTGGCATCATCGAGCTGCCGGAGGACATGGCTGCGCGTGTGGGCGAAGCCTACATCGATGCGGCTGGCCTGAACGATCCCGTCATTGATGTGTCGCTGACGCCGAACCGCCCAGACTGCACGGGCGTGCGCGGTATTGCGCGTGATCTCGCTGCGGCTGGTCTCGGCACGCTGAAGCCTGAGCCGACACTCGGCGCGGTGGAAGGCGATTTCGATTGTCCGGTGGATGTGAAGCTTGAGTTCAGCGCCGACACTGCCGATGCGTGTCCCGCGTTTGCGGCGCGCTATGTGCGCGGCGTGAAGAACGGTCCGTCGCCGGAGTGGATGCAGCAGCGGCTGCGCGCGGTTGGCCTGCGGCCGATCAATGCGCTGGTCGATGTGACCAACTACATCAGCCAGGATCGCGGCCGCCCGCTGCATGTCTACGATGCCGACAAGCTGAACGGCGCCATCGTTGCGCGCCTCGGCAAGGCGGGTGAAAAGTTCCTCGGTCTCGACGGCAAGGAATACGCGGTCGACGACACGATGTGCGTGATTGCCGACGCGAACGGTCCGCTGGGTTTTGGCGGCATCATGGGCGGCGAAGATTCCGGTTCGACGGAAGCGACCGTGAACGTGCTGATCGAGAGCGCGTATTTCGATCCGGGGCGTACGGCTGCAACCGGCCGCAAGACCGGCCTTGTTACCGACGCGCGTTACCGCTTCGAGCGCGGTGTCGATCCGGCGTCGGTGCTACCGGGGCTGGATCTTGCAACCGACATGATCCTGAAGCTTACGGGCGGCAAGCCGTCGAAGCATCGGATGGCGGGCACGCCGCCGGTCGAGCAGCGCGTCATCGCGTTCGACTATGCGCGCGTTGCCAAGCTGAGTGGCATCGATGTTTCGGATGCGGAAATCACGCGCATCCTTGAGGCGCTGGGCTGCACGATTGCGCAAGGCGGCAAGGGCAAGCCTGCGCAGGTGACGGTGCCGACATGGCGTCCGGACATTCACGGCGCGGCGGATCTGGTGGAAGAGGTGGTGCGCATTGCCGGCCTCGACCGTGTGCCGTCAACGCCGCTGCCGCGTCCTGAAAGCATCGCCAAGCCGGTGCTGACCGAGCGGCAGAAGCGGGCACGGCGCGCGCGTCGCGCACTGGCTGCGCGTGGGCTTACGGAAGCGATTACGTGGTCGTTCCTGCCCGAGGACGATGCCAAACTGTTCGGCGGCGGTGATGCGGCGCTGCATCTGGCCAATCCGATCTCGGTTGAGATGTCGGTGATGCGTCCAGGCCTGCTGCCGGGGCTGATCTCGGCGCTGGGCCGCAACCAAAATCGCGGTGTGCACGACGTCGCGCTGTTCGAACTCGGGCAGGCCTATCGCGGCGACGCCGAGGGTGACCAGTATCTTTCCGCTTCGGGCGTGCGCTCGGGTACGGCGAAGGCGGCTGGTGGCGGACGTAATTGGGATGGCGCGGCAAAGGCCGTGGATGTGTTCGACGCCAAGTCGGACGTGTTCGCGCTGCTGGCGTCGCTGAACGTCGATCCGACCAAGGCGCAGGTCACGCGCGATGCGCCGGACTGGTATCACCCCGGCCGTTCCGGCACGCTGCGTCTCGGTCCCAAGACGGTGCTGGCGCACTTTGGTGAGCTGCATCCGGCGACGCTGAAGGCGCTGGATGTCGATGGTCCGGTTGCCGCGTTCGAAGTGTTCATCGATGCGCTGCCGGCGCAGAAGGCCAAGGGCCGCACGAAACCGCGCCTTGAAATGAACGACCTGCAGGCGGTGCGGCGCGACTTTGCGTTCGTGCTCGACAAGGACGTTGCGGCCGGCGACGTGGTGCGGGCGGCGGTTGGTGCCGACAAGGCGTTGATCCAGGATGTGTCGGTGTTCGACGTGTTCGAGGGCGGCGCGCTTGAGAAGGAAGGCAAGAAGTCGATCGGCATCGAGGTGGTGCTGCAGCCGACTTCGGAGACGCTGACCGACAAGGACATCGAGGCCGTTTCGCAGAAGATCACGGCGGCGGTGAAGAAGGCGACGGGCGGCGAAATCCGCTCGTAAGCCGAGCACTGCGCGAAGCCGACACTCCAGCCCGACGCGCGGATGGTGGCGGGCAGCGCTGCCGGAGTTTGTCCGGTTGCTGCCTGCTGCGGTCGCGCGGTTTGTGGCCGCGAAGCGCGGAACAGCGCCGAGATGATGGACACGCGCTTCCAATATGCAGCCGCCTTCTGACGATGCCTGGAGCGCGTGGAACCCTGAGCAATTGGCGCAGCGCCTGAGTTGCGTGCCGTGTGTCTGGTACGTCGTCGGCGGATGGGCGCTGGATCTCTGGCACGGCGAGCAAACACGGCCGCATGACGATCTTGAATTTGCGGTGCTACCGGAAGACATCGCTGTTTTTCGCGCGGCTCTGGGCGAGCTGGAATTTTTCACCGCGCATGACGGCCAGCTGGCTCATCTGGCTGCGGGTGCCCTGCCCGCGCCTCACATCGGGCAGATGTGGGGGCTGGACCGGGAAGCGAAGTGCTGGCGCGTCGACATGATGATCGAGCGCGGTACGCAAACGCGTTGGGTCTGCAAGCGCACCGAAGCCATTCATGCGCCACGTGCGGAGGTGGTGCGCAGAAGCGCAGACGGTATTCCGTATCTGGCACCGGAGGCGGTGCTGCTGTTCAAGGCCAAGTATCGGCGCGAGAAGGACGAAGCGGACTTTGCGCGTGCACTGCCGAAGCTTGATGCGGGGCAGCGCAAGCGGCTGGCGGACTGGCTGGCGGTCGTCCATCCCGGCCACGGCTGGCTGGCGAGCCTTTGAGGCGCAAGATCGCCGGACGCGCCGAGGGTAGAGCATCGCACGCAAAATTCGCAAGCCGTTACAACCCGCCGGTTGCCCGCCGATTGATGGCTGCTCGGGGCTGAAATGCCGGGGCATGGGGCGCAGAACCGCGGCAGCTTAGCGGTTTCTCAGGAGATTATGTGCTTCGTGGGTGCTGAATGAGACCGTGATCGTTTCGGGCCGCACCGGTCCGAGGTGTGGATCATTGGTTCGGTCAACAGGGCCGGAGCGGCATCGCTTTTCAAAAAAGAGTGATCGCGATCCGGCTGCGCGCAACGGGGAGCCCCACGCAATGATGGACAATCGCAAGTTTCTGATTTTCGGCTTCGTGGCCTGCATCCTGGCTGCTCTTGCCTATGTGTTCGTGTTCGCCGATCTGCCGTTTGCCACCGGCCCGGATTCCAAGGCTGCCATTGAGGCCGAGGAAGCTATGGAAGCGCAGACTGAGGCTCCGGCCCCGGTTCCCGCCGAGGCTCCCGCAGCCCAGCCGGACGCAGCGCAGTAATTCAGCGCTTTCCGCTTTGGCCGGGTGCGGGTGCGGCAATGCCGCCGCCGCGTAGCGCCTATGCGTCTGTGTGGCTAGCGCCGCACCGATATGCTGATGCTATAAGCCCGGTTTAGAGTGCTTCGAAGTTCTGCTGCGGAGCACCATTCCATGGAATGGACCGAAGCGTCCTGTGCAGCAAATGCGGCGCGGGGGTTTCGCTGCCCGTAGGTTCACCACCCAAGAGGCGTGCCCGCGATGACCGAGATGACCACTGCCGATCTGCCCACCAAGATCATGCCCGTTGGCGAAGGCGACAAGGATCTGCCGCACATCGTCATCGTTGGCGGCGGCGCGGGCGGGCTGGAGCTGGCGACCCGCCTGGGCAAGAAGCTGGGCAAGAGCGGTCGCTGGAAAAAGAAGAAGGCGAACATCTCGCTGATCGAAAGGTCACGCACGCACATCTGGAAGCCGCTGCTGCACGAGATCGCGGCGGGCAGCATGGACGTGTCGCAGCACGAGCTGGAATATCAGGCGCAGGGCTACTGGCACGGCTTCAAGTTCCGCTACGGTGAGATGACCGGCGTCGATCGGGAAAAGAAGCTCGTCTATCTGGCGGCGACCTATGACGAGGAAGGCCGCGAGATCACGCCGGTGCGCTCGTTCCGGTATGACATTCTGGTGATTGCGATCGGTTCGGTGGGCAACGCATTCGGCACGCCGGGCGTTGAGAAATACGCGATCATGCTCGACACGCCCGTGCAGGCGGAGCGGTTCAACCGTCGGCTGATCAACGCGTGCGTGCGCGCCTATGCGCAGGAAGGTCCGGTGCTGCCGGGTCAGCTCGATGTTGCCATCATCGGCGCTGGCGCGACTGGCACGGAGCTGGCGGCGGAGCTGCATCGCACGGCGCGCGGCGTGGTTGCCTTCGGCCTCGACAAGATTGATCCGGAAAACGACATCAAGATCACGCTGATTGAAGCTGCGCCGCGCATTCTGCCGGCGTTGCCGGATCGCATTTCGCAGGGCGTATCGGAGACGCTGAAGGGTCTGAAGGTCGATATCCAGACCAATTCGCGCGTTACCGAAGTGACCGACAAGGGCGTGCATCTTGCCAATGGCAATTTCATCCCCTCGGAGCTGGTCGTGTGGGCAGCGGGCGTGAAGGGTCCGGCCGTGCTGGGCAACCTCGGCCTTGAGGTCAGCAAGTCTAACCAGCTTGTGGTGTCGCCAACGTTGCAGACGAGCGATCCAAGCATCTTCGCGATGGGTGATTGCGCCTATCTGGTGCCGGAAGGCGAGACGCAGCCTATTCCGCCGCGTGCGCAGGCGGCGCATCAGGAGGCCTCGCACCTCTATACTGAGATCCAGCGCAAGCTGAAGGGCGAGCCGCTGCGTCCGTTCAAGTATCGTGATTTCGGATCGCTGGTATCGCTGGGCCACTATTCGACGGTGGGTAGCCTGATGGGCTTCGTCGTTGGCCGCAGCTTCATCATCGAGGGGCTGTTCGCAAAGCTGATGTATCGCTCGCTGTACAAGATGCACGAAGTTGCGCTGCACGGGCCGTGGAAGGTGTTTCTGGACACGCTGTCACGCACGCTTACGCGGCGCACCGAGCCGGTGGTCAAGCTGCACTGACCTCCTGCTATTTCAGCACCGGCGACTCCCCCAAGGGGAGCCGGCCGGCCGCCGGTGCGAAAGAAAAAACGTTTTGCCGGGAAGGATTCCTACGCGCTCGGCGGCCGGCTCCGCGAAGCGGAGTCGCCGAGCGCCAACAAAAAAAGCCCTCGGAGAAATCCGAGGGCTTTTCAGTTTATGCAATGTACTTGCGTGCGGATCAGCGGTTGCGGCGCAGCGCGTTGAGCAGTTCCGGCGTGGCGAACGAATCCGCCGGCAGGCCGAACTTGATCTGCACGTCCTTCACCGCAGCGCGGGTTTTTGCACCGGCCAAGCCGTCGACCTTGCCGACATCATAACCGCGCGCCACCAGCTGACGCTGCAACTCCTTGGTGCCTTCATAGTCGAGGCCGTTGGTGTTGCCGCGCCCCATCCCCATCGCGCCCGCGCCATCGATGCGGGTCGAGAGATAGGCGGCGGTGGTGGCGTAGTTCAACGAGTTGTTCCACTCGGTGTAGATGTCGAAGTTCGGATAGGCGAGGAACGCCGGACCGAAGCGGCCCATCGGCAGTAGCAGCGATGCCTGCAGGTTGTCAGATGCGACCGGGCTGCCATTCGGATACTGGATGCCCCACTGCGCCCACTGCGAGCGCGGCAGCTTGATGGCCAAGTCGGCCTGATCCCACGGCAGGTCGCGGGTGACGCGCACTTCCTCAAGCCAAGGCTCGTTGGAGCGCCAGCCGAGGTTCTTCATGTAGTTGGCGGTGGAGCCGATAACGTCACGGTCGTTCGAGAACAGATCGATGCGGCCGTCGCCATCATAGTCGATCGCGTAATCGAGATAGCGGGTCGGCAGGAACTGCGTCTGGCCGATCTCGCCAGCCCATGAACCGATCATGGTGGAGGGCGTCATGTCTCCGCGCTCGATGATCTGCAGCGCTGCGATCAGCTCTTCGGTGAACATGTAGCTGCGGCGGCAATCATAGGCGAGGGTGACGAGCGCGGGCATGATCGGGAACTTGCCCATGCCGGCGCCGAAGTCGCTTTCCAGCGCCCAGAAGCCGGTGATGACCGAGGCGGGCACGCCGAATTCCTTGGCGGCGCGATCGAACGTGTCGCTGTGCTGGGCAATCTTGCGCTTGCCGGACACGACGCGGTTCTGGGTTGCCAGGCGCTTCTGGAAGTCCAGGAAGCTCATGGCGAAGAATGACTGCTTGCGGTCGCGCTGGATGATGGTGGGGTTGAGCTGGGTGCCGTCGACAATGGCGACGGAACGGTTGCTCAGGCCACGCTCGGCGGCGAGCTTGCGGAAGTCGCGCTTCCAGGCGTCAAACGATTTTGTGTTCTTGCAGTTGTCATTGGGCGGAGGATAGGGAGCCCGCTTTTCCGGGTGCGTCTCATGCGAGGTGACGGGCTGAACGCGGGAATTGGCGGCGACCTGCACCAGCGACCGCGAATCAGCGGCAGCGGCCTGAGGCAGGTTCGGCAGCGGCGCGGAGCGGCTTGCTTCCTTTGGTGGTGGCTCGGTTCTGAAGGCGGGAGAAGGCTCTTTCTGGGCCTGGGCGGGGTATCCCGCACCGAAAATGAAGGCCACGGCGGCAATTGCCGTACAGAATTTCAAAGCGTTCATCGGTCGTCCTTCGGCGTTTTTCACATTTTTCGAGGGTAACACAATCCCGTGGTATGTGGCCGCGTCAAGACACCGGCTACCCTCGGGAGTGCGGTATTTTCAGCCTTCCCGGAAAAAGGGGCTGCCAGCCAAGTTACAGCCCCTTTCTAGGCGGTTGGGGCAGTGCTATCTAGCCGCCATGACCGATACCTCTCACATTCGCAATTTCTCGATCATCGCCCACATCGACCATGGTAAGTCGACGCTGTCCGACCGGCTGATACAGCTTTGCGGAAACGTCGCCGACCGGGAGATGAAGGAGCAAATTCTCGATTCGATGGAGATCGAGCGAGAGCGCGGCATCACCATCAAGGCGCAGACAGTGCGCCTCGATTACAAGGCCAAGGATGGCCAGATCTATCAGCTCAACCTGATGGATACCCCAGGCCACGTGGACTTCGCCTACGAGGTGTCGCGCTGTCTGGCCGCCTGTGAGGGCGCCATTCTGGTGGTGGACGCTTCCCAGGGTGTCGAAGCCCAGACGCTGGCCAACGTGTATCAGGCGATCGATAACAATCTCGATCTGCTGCCGGTGCTGAACAAGGTCGATCTTCCGGCCGCTGATTCCGACCGCGTGAAGCAGCAGATCGAGGACGTGATCGGCATCGATGCCTCGGATGCAATCCCCATTTCCGCCAAGACCGGCCTCAATGTTGAAGCGGTGCTGGAAGGCATAGTCGAACGTCTGCCGCCGCCGCAGGGCGATGCCAGCAAGACGCTGAAGGCCCTGCTCATCGACAGCTGGTACGATGCTTATCTTGGCGTGGTCGTGCTGGTGCGCATCATCGATGGCTCGCTGAAGAAGGGCCAGAAGATCACGCTGATGTCCACCGACGCCAGCTATCAGGTGGAGCGCGTGGGCGTGTTTCGCCCCAAGCAGCAGATGCTGGACAGTCTTGGTCCGGGCGAGGTGGGCTTCTTCACCGCCGCCATCAAGCAGGTGGCCGATACGCGCGTTGGCGATACGGTGACCGACGCCAAGAACCCGACCAGCGATCCGCTGCCGGGCTTCAAGCCGGCGCAGCCGGTGGTGTTCTGCGGTCTGTTCCCGGTGGACGCGGCGGATTTCGCCGACCTGCGCGAAGCGATGGGCAAGCTGCGCCTGAACGACGCCAGCTTCTCGTTCGAGATGGAGACTTCGGCGGCGCTGGGACTGGGCTTCCGCTGCGGCTTCCTGGGCCTGCTTCACCTTGAGATCATCACCGAACGCCTAGAGCGCGAGTTCAATCTCGATCTCATCACGACGGCGCCGAGCGTCATCTACCACATCTATCTGACCGACGGTGAAATGGCGGAGATGCACAACCCGGCCGACATGCCGGAAACGACGCGCATCGACCGCATCGAAGAGCCTTGGATCAAGGCGACGATCATGGTGCCGGACGACTATCTGGGCAGCATTCTCAAGCTGTGTCAGGACCGGCGCGGCCGGCAGAAAGAGCTGACGTATGCGGGCAACCGCGCGATGCTGGTTTACGAACTGCCGCTGAACGAAGTGGTGTTCGACTTCTACGATCGCCTCAAGTCGATCAGCAAAGGCTATGCCTCGTTCGACTATCAGATCATCGGCTATGAACGGAACGATCTGGTGAAGCTGTCCATCCTCGTCAACGACGAGCCGGTGGATGCGCTGTCGATCATCGTGCACCGTACGCGCGCTGAAAGCCGTGGCCGCGCCATGTGCGAAAAGCTGAAAGAGCTGATCCGCCCGCACCTGTTCAAGATTCCGATTCAGGCGGCCATCGGCGGCAAAGTGATCGCGCGCGAGACCATCAGCGCGTTGCGCAAGGACGTGATCGCCAAGTGCTATGGCGGCGATATCAGCCGTAAGCGCAAGCTGCTGGAGAAGCAGAAGGCGGGCAAGAAGAAGATGCGCGAGTTCGGCCGCGTGGAGATTCCGCAGGAAGCCTTCATCGCCGCGCTGAAGATGGACGATGACTGATCTGTGCCTGATAGTGAGCGTTGCGTGCGCTATGCAGTTTTTTGCGCACGCACGCTCATCGGCACGGCATCAACGGCAACTTTCATGGCCGTGCTGCGTTGATCGCCCGGGGCTGTCGCACAAGGGGACCCCGTGCGACGGAACCTTAGTCTCATCACCGTTCATGTGGACATGACATCGCCGCGCTGTCGCCGCGCGAATGCCATTGATGCACGCCATTGTGTGCGCAACCCATGTATCTGGAATTTTGATCGCCCCTGGCTTGAAAGGAACGTGACCGTGAAAGTGAAATCGTCTGTTGCCGCGCTTGTGTGTGCTTCATTGCTGGTGCCGCTGGTCCAGACGCAGGCGATCGCTGCGCCGATGCCGAAGCCCGCGATCACCAACGCTGACAGTGGCGTGACGCTGGTGCATCGCCGTGGCCGCGGTCCGGCGACTGGCGCTGCCATCATTGGCGGTCTTATTGCTGGCGCGCTGATCGCCGGTTCGATACGCGAAGGCCGCGCCGAAGAGCGTGATATTCGTCGCTGCGAACGCGATTTCTACTCCTTCGATCGCCGCACCGGCACCTACATCAACCGCTACGGCGACGAGCGCATCTGCCCATACCTGCGCTAAATCCTGCCGACATCCGCATGCGTATAATGCGCGTGCATAGGGTGCGGTAATGCCTTGATGCAACAGGCAAGAATTATAACGGGGTGTCGATTGAAAAATCGGCGCCCCGTTGCTTTTTTAGGACGCATACGGCGCATCGACGCAGACGGTTAACCTTGCCGTATTCTTACCCAATCCTGTGGCATGGTGCGGCCAACCTGGAGCGGGCCGCCGTCGAAACGGCGACGCGAACCGCCGCCCTTAACTGAGGCGAGACGGACCGGGGACTGAGCGGGATCGTTCACACGGCGGCTGGCTGATTGCGGCTCCGTGGGGGGAACGGTCCGGCGTTTCAAACCGATTGGGCGCCAGCGACCCCATGCTGGGTAGGGCGGCCCGAGATCTCGACATATCCAGGAGTACCCATGATCAAGCGGCTCTCCACCGCAGCGATCTGCGTTGCGCTCGTTTCCATCCATTCCGCCGTTGCTGCGCCCAATCCGGGCTCGAAAACGCCAAAGCAGGCCAATGGAACCGCGGAAGTGAAAGCAGACCCAAGAACCAACGCCCAGTCAGAAACGAAGGCTGTCTACGGCGCCGACGTGAAGCCGGCCGAAGACAAGAAGCCTGTGAAGCGCCTGGCCGATGCCAGAGGCGCGCCGCGCAAATGTCTTTCGGCGCCAGCGCGGGCACTGCTCGATCAGATCGAAGAAAAGTTCGGTCCGGTGCGGGTTATCTCTACGTGCCGGCCGGGCGCACGTATTGCAGGGTCTGGGCGCATTTCACGCCATGCCAGCGGCAACGCGGTCGATTTCGATGCGGGCAGCCGCAAAGGGGCGATCGTCAGCTGGCTCGTGGCCAATCACAAGAGCGGTGGCACGATGACCTATCCAAGCATGAGCCACATCCACGTCGATATCGGCCGCCACTTCGTTTCTCTGGCTGGCGGGCGCAGCAAGACAGCCAGCCGTTCCAGCGGCAAGCGCAGCCGTTATGCCTCGTCAGGGTCGCGCTATTCTGACGGTGAGGTCTACTACGGCGGCTCGTATTCATCACGGTCGACCAGCTACAGCGGCGGCAGCTACTACGGCAACGGCTCTGGCACCGGACGCTATTCCGGCGGCTATGCAACGATGTATTGAGCCAAGATTTTCTGAGGTTGCGGCCGGTTAGCTGGCGGGCATCGGCGCTTCGGCGCCGCCTCGGAAACCGATCACGAGAAATGTCGAAGAGGGCGTCAGGCGCAGGCTTGGCGCCCTTTTTGCTGCCCTGCCGAGCGGCTGGCATGCGCCGGGAGCTCAATCGTTGGGTTTCGGCAAGGATTTGAACACCTTCGGCGAAGAAATCCGCCGCAAAATTGCCGCGATTTGACAGCGGCGCAAACAGGCTTCAAGGTAATGCCACTTCTACGCCTTTCTATAGCAAGTCTTGAGAATCATGGGTCTTTGCTGTCGCACTTGGTCTCTGCATGGGGCCGAGAACAATTTCGTGTGCCTAACTAACGTCGCCTTGCCTTTCCAGCTGGACCAGTCCATATAATGCGGATCGAACACGCCTTGGTTCACTCTACGGCGGTGCCCTTGTGTGCCGACACTGGACGTCTCCATCGCGCGATTTGATCTTCCCGGGGCAACCCGGGCAATTTGCCTACCTGCTTTGGAGAGACTTGATGGCAAACGGCACCGTAAAGTGGTTCAACGGTCAAAAGGGCTATGGCTTCATCCAGCCGGATGAAGGTGGCAACGACGTTTTCGTGCACATTTCGGCTGTTGAGCGCGCTGGCCTCTCGACTCTGCGTGAGGGTCAGAAGATCGCTTACGAGACCGAGACCGGCCGGAACGGTAAGGTGGCTGCAGTTAACCTGCGTCCGCTCTAATAGACTACGGATTCATTTCCGCTTAGGGGAGCGGCGCGTCTGCTCCCCTAATGCTTTTCTGACTTCCGATTTTTTGCACCTCCCGTGCTCACACGCGCAGCGGCGTCTGCCTGCAGCGCTGCTTCACCTAAGGAACCTGATGGCCAAGGAAGAGATGCTCGAGTTCGAGGGCGTGGTGGAAGAAGTGCTTCCCGATGCCCGCTGCCGCGTGAAACTCGACAACGGACATGAAGTGGTCGCCTATACCTCTGGGCGTATGAAGAAAAACCGCATCCGTATCCTTGCCGGTGACCGTGTTACGATCGAAATGACGCCCTACGATCTGACGAAGGGCCGCATCAACTTCCGCCACAAGGATGTGCGCGCAGGTGGACCGCCACCGCCGCCGCGCCCCGGTGGTCCTGGCAATTTCCGTCGCCGCTGATCTGACTGATGCCTGTGCCTGCGCATCGCGCGGGTTGTCTGATAGCCGGGTAACGCTGCAAGGCGTTGGCCCGGCTTTTGTATTTGGGCTGAGCTGTTCGCTCTCTTCGGTCCGTAAGTGTATCCGCTTGTGCTGCCGTCATCTCCGCCCTCCGGTCATTGTCGCTGAACGGCGGGAGCGATTTCTTTGGAATGCGCGCTGCGGATTCAGGTCACGGCAGTCGTCAGTCCGCCTCGCCACAATTCTCCCGTTGATTGCATAATCCGCACACGACTCCGCCAAGGTTGAGTCAAACGAATCAGCATTTGTTGGAGGCATGTATGTATGTCTCTCGCGTTTGTCCTTCCGTCGGCCGGTGGCGTCTGCGCTGGTTGGCGTTCTCGCATTTGGTGGGCTGTTGTCACTGCCCTCCGACGATGAAGCCGCGGCACGCGTTGTCGCCAGCGGCGATGCCTCGCTCAGCGGAACCGCACGGGTGATCGACGGCGATACGCTGGAGATCGCTGGCCGTCGCGTGCGCCTGGAGGGGATCGATGCGCCGGAAACGGGGCAGGTGTGCGCCCGCTCCGGTGGTTCAGGCAGCTGGAGATGCGGTGAAGCGGCGGCCGAGCGGCTGGCCAGCCTCGTCTTCAGGCACTCGGTGAGTTGCGAGAACCGGGGCTATGACAAATATCGGCGCATGCTGGGCATCTGCTTTGTCGGCGACACGGACATCAATGCGCAGCTTGTGCGCGAAGGTCTTGCGTGGGCGTTCGTGAAGTATTCAGCCACCTATGTCAGCGAGGAGGCGAAGGCGCGCGCGCTGCGTGTGGGCGTTTGGCAGGCTGAAACCGCGCCTGCATGGGAATATCGCGAGCAGCGTTGGGCTAGTGCGGAGCAGGCCGCGCCGGAAGGCTGTGCCATCAAGGGCAACATCACCGGCAAGGGCCGCATCTATCACATGCCGTGGGGCCCCTGGTACGGCAAGGTGAAGATTGAGGAGGCGAAGGGCGAGCGCTGGTTCTGCAGCGAGGCGGAAGCGGCTGAGGCGGGCTGGCGGCCGGTGGTGGCGCAGTAGCAGCTGGCGTTGGGCCAGCTCCGCCGAGCGAGATGACCAAGCCTGCGTGGCTCTGTGCAGTGCTTCTCGATTGGGCTTGCGTCAGGACGCGTTTGGTTCGGTCTGCGTTACAGTGCTCGATCGCGTCATCGGGTGCAGATGTGTTGATCTGTGTCCGTGCATGTATCGTTTGCCGATATTTGTGCGCGTAACCTCGTAGTGCTTTGACTGACGCGCACGTGCTTTCTGTTGCGTGAGGCATTGGCATAATAAAAACGCCCCCTGCGGCGATGCCGAGGGGGCGTTTTCTTGGTGTCAGCTATGCGCTGAAATCAGCGACGGTGCTCGTGGCCGCGATCATGACCGCGGTCGCCGCCGCCACGGTGATCGCCGCCACGGTGGTCGTTTCCGCGACGATCATCACGACGGTCGGGCCCGCGGCTGTCGCGGCGATCCGGGCCGCGATAGTGGTCATGGTTGCGGTGATTAGGTGGGCGGTTCCAGCGCTGCGGCGGCGCCTTCATGCCACGCGGAGCGTTATAGCCATCGCGCCACCAGCCAGCACGGCGCTGGCCTGGAGGAGGAGCGCGCCAACCCGGACGCGGCCGTACCTTGTAGCCGTACCAGCGATTGCGCTCGGCGTACCACGGGCGTCCGACGTAGTAGCGGCCCCAGTAATCGCGAGCGCTGAAGGTGACGTACGGAATGCGGAATGCCGCCAGCCCGATATCGGGCACGGCAACCATGTTGCCGCGGTAATCGAAGGCCAGATATTCGCTGTAAACCCAACCGCGGTCCGGTCCCCAGCGAACATCGCACCACGATTCATCGCGCAGGCAGCCTTCAATGTAGATTGGCTCGCCTTCGGGGATGACGCCGATGCTCGGGAAGTCGATATCGGGGCCGGTGCGCATGTTCACGTTGGCGGTAGAGTACCCGGGCTCTGCCTGGGCCGCCGCCGTGATGCCAAGCGTCGCCAGAACGGCGACGGCGGCTAGGAAGCTTCGCATTATCATTTTCGTCCGATTGCTCCTGGTTCGGTTCAAAACCCCTCGACTGATCATGAGGCCCCTAACCTTGGCGGTGTCTTGGCAGGGGCAGGGCCTTTCGGTGGCATTCAGTTGTCGGCGGGTTTTGGGGTCGGTTCAGCGGGTTGGAGGGGGGAGGGTTGGTGGTGGTCTGACGGGATTACGTTGCGGGTCTTTGAAATCCGTCGTGCGGGGCCGTCCTGCGGATTCCAGCGACAGGATTTTCAAAAGCGATAACGTGCAGAGGACCACTACGGTTCAAAGATTAACCGTATGCGAACGTCCGTTGGGCGCGCAGCGATTTGGAGGCGGCGGGAGAAGCGCTGGTGTCCGCGTGAGCATCACGCTCATCGCAGCCCTCCGGCTGTTGCGATGCAGGATGTACAACAATCGAATTTCCGAACATTCTGTGGTCTGAGTTTCAGGGTGGTCGGGGGATCGTTTGGTGGTTTTGTATGCGTTTGCCCATCGGCTTTTGCTGATGTTCGGCTTTTTCGTTCTGGTCATTACGGCATTCACGGCAGCTAAGATAAACCTGCTCGGGCCGGCGGCGTTTGGTTGGGTCGAGTGGGGACTATCCGAAATCGGCCGGCTTTATGATCCCAACAAGGACGATATCGACATCGCCGCGAAACTGATCGGCGCGTTCGGTTCATTTCTGATGGCCGTATGGACTATCCACCGTGGCTGGCAAATAGCTGAAAGAAACCTGCCGGCGCGCATTGCCGAGTTCAACGCACGCTGGAAGCGGCAGGTTGAGGACGCGAGGCCCCGTACGCTCCCCATGCTTGCCAATCATACCTCTATTGCGACGCCTTACGCTGATGCGCACCGCGGCTGGCATGCCAGGCATCTCAGATGGCTATGGGATCCTGATCGTCGGGCAACCGCGCGCGCTCAGGAGGCGGTAGAAAAGTGCAAGGGCGAATTCAATGTTTTGAAGACCAGCAGGGTGCGTTGTCGCGCCGAGCTGGTGAGTGCGGAGCTGGAGTTGGGGCAGTGTTTCGCCCGCTTGGGTAATGGTGAGCAGGCGCTGCACCACTTCCAGCAAGCCGTGAGCGTCAACAGCAGCGATATGGATGCGTTGGAGCTGTCCGGGAAGCAGGCTAGCGCGCTGGGGCAATCGTCCGTAGCAACCGACTATTTTGCCCGCCTTGAAAGAACAGCGGCGAAATCCGGCAATACGCTACGGCGTGCCCGCGCAATGCGGTTTCGATCGGAGATCCTGAAGTCTGAAGGTGAACCGCAGCGGGTTGAAGCGAAGAACTTGCTGGAGGGCGCGCTCGGATTGTTGAACGACGCGGCTGAGCTGGAAGACGCCGCGAAATCGGAAGAGCTTAGCCTCGCATACGGCCAGCTATGCGAAGTTCAAACATTGCGCGGCAGGCTGTTCAGCGCGCGCACGGCCTTCAATCGCGCCAACGCGCATGTGCTGCGTGTGGAGCGGCTGGATCGAGCGGTGGGCCAACGGCTGGCGCCTAGGCTTGAGGAATTATTGCGTCGGCTTGAAGAAGCGGAAAAAGATCGCGACAGCAGGGATGCGCCGTCACAATCCCCACACCAGGACGGTGGCACGGCCAGCGCCGAATGCAGCGGCGGCAGCGATCAGCGCAATCAGGGAGCTGCCGGCAAGTAGCATCGATTGCGCCGTGAAATTGGCCGACGCGGCGTAGCGCGTGTAATGCGCCTGATGCTGCAAAGCGGCGGCGATCACGAGCGCGGCGGCGCTGGCAACAATTGCCCACGCACTGGCGGCGAGCGCGCCGGCGAGACAGCTCGCGAGCACTGCGATGAAGCTCCAGGCGCTGTGGGGGAACGCCATCGGTCAACCTCCGAATCGGCTTGGCGATTGCAGCAGTCTCGGAGCGATGCCGACAACGGAGCAAGTGCAACCTAAAAGCGGCAGGTGGATAACCGTATAGGCAGCGGAATTTGCTTACGAAGCGCCATCAGGATTGAAAGAGCCGCGAAGGGTGCCCCGCGGCTTTGAGGTGGTGCCGGTGGCCGTTTAAAGCGGCGCTGTGGTCAGTCCAGACGCTGCTCCAGGGCGGAAAGTTCGTCGTTGAGCTGTTGCGGCAGCTTGGATCCGAAGGTCGCGAAGTGCGCGCGGATCGAAGATAGTTCAGACTTCCAGCCGTCTCGATCGACGCTGGTCAGGGCCTTCATGTCGGCAGGATCGACGGCCAGCCCGTGCGTATCCATCGAACCTTCCGCAGGCAGTCGGCCGATAGCCGTTTCGGTGGCGGCGGCGTTGCCATCGCAGCGCTCGAAGATCCATTTGAGCACGCGGCTGTTGTCGGAATAGCCCGGCCACATGAATCTGCCCTTGGCGTTTTTGCGGAACCAGTTGACGTAGAAGATCTTCGGCATCTTATCGCCGCCCCTCTCGCCCATCTTCAGCCAGTGCGCGAAGTAGTCGCCCATGTGGTAGCCGCAGAACGGCAGCATCGCCATCGGGTCGCGACGCAGTTCTCCAACCTGGCCGGCTGCTGCGGCGGTTTTCTCCGAAGCCATGATGGAGCCGAGGAACGTGCCGTGGACCCAGTTCAACGCTTCCATGACTAGCGGCACCGTGGTGGCGCGGCGACCGCCGAACAGGATTGCGTCGATCGGCACGCCGTGCGGATTTTGCCATTCGCTGGCGATTACAGGGCATTGACTGGCGGGAGCTGTGAAGCGCGCGTTGGCGTGTGCAGCAGGGCGGCCGCTGTCGGGGCGCCACGAGCGGCGCATCCAGTCGGTGAGATGTTCAGGCTGCTTTTTGGTCATGCCCTCCCACCACACATCGCCGTCATCGGTGAGGGCGACGTTGGAGAAGATGACGTTGCTGTGCAGGGTGCACATGGCGTTGAAGTTGGAATCGTTGCCGGTGCCCGGCGCCACGCCGAAGAAGCCGGTTTCGGGGTTGATCGCGTAAAGGCGTCCGTCTGCTCCGAATTTCATCCAGCAGATGTCGTCGCCGATCGTTTCTGCTTTCCAGCCGGCGATGGTCGGCACCAGCATGGCGAGATTGGTCTTGCCGCATGCGGACGGGAATGCCGCCGCGACGTACTTCACCCTCCCCTCCGGATTGGTGAGCTTGAGGATGAGCATGTGCTCGGCCATCCAGCCCTCATCGCGCGCCTTCACGGATGCGATGCGCAGCGCGTGGCACTTTTTGCCCAGCAGTGCATTGCCGCCGTAACCGGAGCCGTAGGACCAGATCTCGCGCGTTTCGGGGAAGTGCGAGATGTACTTGGTGGCGTTGCAGGGCCAGGGAACGTCTGCGGTCGTGCCGGAGCTGAGCGGCGCGCCAACCGTATGCATGCCACGCACGAAATCATCCGAGTTGCCGAGTGCGTCCCACACTTTTGAGTCGACGCGCGTCATGATGTGCATGTTGGCGACTGCATAGGCGCTGTCCGTCACCATGACGCCGATGCCAGCTATGGGCGAACCGATGGGGCCCATGGAATAGGGCACCACGTACATCGTGCGGCCTGCCATGGCGCCGTCGAACAGCTGCGAAAGCGTGGCTTTCATTTCGGCTGGATCGCGCCAGTTGTTGGTGGGGCCTGCGTCGTCCGGCAACTGCGAGCAGATGAATGTCTGATCTTCGACGCGTGCAACGTCAGCCGGGTCGGAGCGCACGAGAATGGAGTTTGGGCGCAGCTGCTCGTTGAGCCGGATTGCGGTTCCGCTGTCGACCATGGTCTTCACGAGCAGCTGATATTCCTCCGGCGACCCATCACACCAATAGACATTGTCCGGTTGGAAGCGCGCGTTGGCTTCTGCAACAAAAGCCAGAACCTTGGGGTTGGCGGTGGGCAATGCGCCGTGGGAGGCGGCGGCTCTGATCGGCGCTTGAACGTTCATGTGTGACGTTTCCTCGGATGGTCGTGTCAGCGCTTGGAATTTTCCGAACCTTCAGAGCGGGCCCGTTTGAACGCGCCTCAGGCAACGGGCGTCGCAGGGAAGTGCATGGCTTGCGACGCCCGGGTTGCTTTTAGCGGTCTTGCGGCGCATTTCGATTATACCATTGGGTAGGTTGAAGACTAATGCGTACCTGTTAGATGGTTGGTCAATCGCCTTGTATATTGGCCGATATTTTCAGGTGATTCCAGTCTGATTACTACCCAGAAGGGTAGTAGCATAAGTTTGTTTTTCACCCAAAGGGGTTGGCTTGTTCGCTTGGTGGCGTTCTGGCTCGCCAAGTCAGTGCGCGCGCCGGCTGGGTTGCTGGCTCTCGGCCTCTGACTGGAGGTGGGCGCGATGCTGGGGAGCGCGGGCGAGAGGCCTTGACGTCGGGGGTGTCTGGCCCCTTATTCGCCGGGTCAGCCGGCTGGACGGTCGCTGTTGGATTCGTGGGCGGCAACGCCGGCGGCTTCGATGGAGGAAAGTCCGGGCTCCATGGAGACACGGTGGCGGCTAACGGCCGCCGGGGGCGACCCCAGGGAAAGTGCCACAGAAAGCAAACCGCCCGGAGAGGCTTCGGCCCCTGCCGGGTAAGGGTGAAAGGGTGCGGTAAGAGCGCACCGCGCCGACGGTGACGTCGGTGGCAGGGTAAACCCCACCGGGAGCAAGACCAAATAGGGGTGGCCAGGCGCGCGGCAACGCGGCGCCAGATCCGTCTTCAGATCCGCTACCCGGGTTGGTTGCTAGAGGCGTTCAGCAATGGACGTCCCAGACGAATGGCCGTCGCGGAGGATTTGGCCAGCATTCGGCATGCCGATGTTGGGCTCGCCTCCAGACAGAACCCGGCTTACAGGCCGGCTGACAAAATTTCTCGTTCGCGGCTTCCTGCTTTCGCGCGCTTGTCCGTCTCGTGGTGGTTGGCTGTCTGCGTGTCGGTCGCCGGCTTGGGTGCGTGCCGTCGCTGTGCAGGTGTCACGGATGTCGGGCGCGGGGCTATCTGCTGCCGTTTGTGCGTCGACGATTATCGCGTTTGTCTGCGCGCAAGACGCTGCGCTGAAAATTAGCGCTTCGGTAGTCATTCCTGCCGGCCGTTAGCGAATGCGATTGTCGGATTGTGCGTGTGGGCTTGTTGCTGTCGCGCTTTGGCACAGGCGCGCAAAACGCATTAATTCGCGCCCGATTTAATGCCTGATTTTGCTTTGAAATTTCAATTCAGCAGTAAGCAATCGGGCTTAGCTTCCATGTACGGGTTCATGGAGGTCCACATGCGTAAAGTTCTCTTGTCACTGCTCTGCGGAGCGGCTGCTGTCGCCACTTTCGGTGCCACCGCTGACGACGCTTCCGCGCGTTCCTATCGCTGGTATCGCGATTATGCGCCGATGTATCCGCAGGTCTATTACGGACCGCCGGCCATGTATGTCGTGCCGCCTGCTTATCCGTACTATCCGCGCAAGGTCTACTCGGCTTGCTGTGGTGGCTACGTTGTTGGTCCGGCCTACACGTATTATCCCGCGCCGGTTGTTGTTCCGGTGCAGCGCTATGTGCAGCCCTATTACGTAGCGCCGGCACGCGGTGCCTACTACGGCGGCCGTCGCGCGGCGCGTTGCTGCCGCTAACGGGTGTTGAGCTGCGCGGCGCATTTGCAGCATGCGCCGCGGCTCTGTTCCCGTTGCTTACTTCTGCCCGTTATCGACGAGCCAGGCCGGGTTGAACCATCGATCCGCTGGCCCGTCGTACGGCAGGCGGGTGATGTCCCAGTGGCGAATGTATTTCGCGTAGACATCCCATACCGGCGGGCCGCCGCCGATGTACACGACGCGACCGGCGAACTGCGCCAGCGTCTCCAGCGGATCCATGTGTGAGCGCAGCTCGAAGATCGTCATGAACTGACGTTCGTATGCTGGGACTGCGCGGCATGTCGTTGGCCCCGCCATCAGCACGTGCCCGCGCGTGTTGCGGAAGAAGTTGGCGACGTCTTCGCGGAACTCGGGATCTGGATTGCCTTCCCACGGCAAATGTCCGTTGAGGCCGATCTGTCCGGAAAGGCCGATGGCGCACATCGATCGCACGTCAGGCATCTGCATTGTCTTCACTCGCTCGCTTTCGCTTCTTCGCCGTTTTCACAACAGCATCGGCCATAGAGCGGTTTGACCGAAGTTGAAACCCGCATTCGTGGCGCGATGGCGCGCATGAGCGTCGCAACGGGCATGCGCATTGGTGTGCGCAGGATGGATGTGTGGCGCCAACGTAACAATTGCGCCCGAGTTGAGGCGCTGCCTCCACACTTGCTGTGGATACCCGCTTGTGACGGAGCAAATTCCCCGTCGATCCATTGACGCCCATAAGATCCCATGCGATCCCATTGATGCCCGAACCGCACCGGGCAGGGTTTCGTGGCAGGGCGCCGGTCTTCGAATGAGGGCTCGCAGACAGCGAGCGACCGCCACGGCCCTCCGGTTCGCGCAGGCGAGCGGAAGGCAACGGTGCGCCAGGCGGGTTGAGCAAGGCGAAGAGGAAGTCCGTCCTTCGGCGTTGAGTTTTGTGTTCGAGAGTTATGCGAGGCCGAAAACAGGGGATGGACCGCTTTGTCTCGACGTTCACCAACAAGATTGACGCCAAAGGCAGGGTTTCCGTGCCAGCCTCATTCCGCGCTGTGCTTGAGCGCGACGCCTATGCTTCCGGAGGCGCAGCCGGCATCTATTGCTACCCCGCGCTCGAAGCTCCTGCCCTTGATGCAGGCGGCGAGAGACTTGCGCAAAAAATCGACGGGCTTCTCGCAGGCCTGCCGGACTATTCGGATGAGCGGGACGAGCTCTCTGTCGCGCTCTACGGCGACGTCCAGATTCTCTCGATCGATGGCGATGGCCGCATCAACCTTCCTGAAGCGTTGCGCGCTCACGCCGGTCTCACTTCCCAGGTCACTTTTGTCGGGCTGGGCGACAAGTTTCAAATGTGGAACCCGGAGCAGTTCGCAGAGCGCCGCGAACGTGCCCGCCAGAAGGTTCATCAGACACGCAAGCTCTTTGGCGCGGGGAGCCGCTCATCCTCAGGCGAGGATGACGGTAGCGAAGGAGCACGGGGATGACGGCAGGACGCGGACCGGGAGACCGATCAACTAATCCCGATCGCGCGCGCCACATCCCCGTGCTGCTCGCTGAAGTGCTTGAGGGCCTTCAGCCGCAGGATGGGGGTGTTTATGTCGACGGCACGTTTGGCGCCGGCGGTTACACGCGCGCCATTCTGGAGGCGGCCAATTGCAACGTGCTGGCGCTGGATCGAGATCCGTCTGCCATTCTCGGTGGGCAGCCGCTGGTGCGCGAGTTCGGCGATCGACTGACGCTGGTTGAATCGCGCTTTTCAGAGCTTGAAGATGTTGCGCGCGAGCAGGGCATGGCGCCGGTGGATGGCGTCGTGCTCGATATCGGCGTTTCGTCGATGCAACTCGATCAGGCGGAGCGTGGGTTCTCGTTCCAGTCCGACGGTCCGCTCGATATGCGCATGGCGTCATCGGGGTTGTCGGCAGCGGATGTCGTCAATGACGCCGAGGAAGAAGATCTTGCGAACATCATTTTCCGTTTGGGCGAGGAGCGCCGTTCGCGCGCGATAGCCCGGGCGATTGTTCGTGTGCGGGCGGAGGCGCCGATTGAGACCACCCGTGTGCTGGCGGAGACGGTTTCCAAAGCGGTGGGCGGTCGTCGCGGTGATGATCAGCACCCGGCCACCAAAACCTTTCAGGCGCTGCGGATTTATGTGAACGACGAACTGGGCGAGCTGGCGCGTGCGATGGCCGCAGCCGAGCGCTGCCTGAAGCCCGGCGGCAGGCTGGTGGTGGTTACGTTCCACTCGCTGGAAGACCGCATCGTGAAGCGCTTCATGCAGGAGCGCGCCGGCAAGGAAGAAGGGGTTTCGCGCCACCTGCCGGAGAGAAAGATAAAATTGCAGCTACCCAGTTTTGAGATTGTTAACCGGCGTCCATTAACTGCTTCGAAAGCAGAACTTGAGGTAAACCCGCGCGCCAGATCGGCACGCCTGAGGGCAGCAACCCGGACCGATCAGCCGGCCTGGCCTTTGGATGAGAAACGGCTCGCGGTGCCTTCAACGGATGACTAGCTGGACTGCGAAGGCCTGGAGCGTGATCGCTTCTCTTCAGAATTGCGATGCGCTCTAGCCATTTGCTGAGGCCGATGATCCACGCTCCGGACTGATGGTCTGCAGCGATCATGGTCTTAAGGGGGTGCGATGCGGATCATCATCCTGGGTGCATTATTGGCAACCATTGCCAGCGCTTTCGTCCTCTATTCAAGCAACTACGACACCCGGCTTCTGGAAGAGCAGGTGGCGAAGCAGGAGCGCGCAATTGAGCGCGCACGCAGTGATATCGCCGTGCTGAAGGCGGAGCGCGCGCACCTTGGCCGCCCGGCGCGCATTGAGCCGCTGGCACGCGCGCTTGGGCTGGGGCCGGCTTCGGAGCGACAGCTCGCGCCATCGGTGGCGGCAGCGCTCGACCGTGCATCCGGTTCCGACACCGGCTCTGTTCCGCAGAATCGGGGGCGCTGAATTTGCAAACGCCGAATGCCAACGATGAAGCCGCTGCTGCAATTGCTTTCGACACGGCAATGACGGGAAGGCGCGCGAGCGGTCCGTTGCGGACGCTGATTGCTACCCTTGCGATGGGGCTGGCCTTCGTTGCGGTCGGCGCGCAACTCGTGCGGCTGGCCATTCGCGGCCAGGGCGGCATGTCAGTGTCGATCAACGAGACTGTGGCGCAGAGTTTCGCGCGCCCTGACATTGTGGATCGCAACGGGCGGCTGCTCGCCACCGACGTTGAGGCCTATTCGCTGTTTGCCGATCCGCAGCGCGTCATCGATCGCGATGAGGTGATCGAGAAGCTGGGCGCGGTGTTCACCGACATCGATCGCACGGCGCTGCGCCGGGATCTCTCCGACCGCAATCGCCGCTTTGTGTGGCTGCGGCGCGGACTGTCGCCGCGCGTTGCCCAGCAGGTGCATAACCTCGGGCTGCCTGGGCTGGATTTCCGCCGTGAGCTGCGCCGCGCCTATCCTGCCGGCAACATCGCGGGGCATACGATTGGCTATGTAAACATTGACAACAAGGGCGTTGCCGGGATCGAGCGCTACGTCGATGAAGTTGTTGGCGTCGATGCTGTGCATACGGCAACGATTGCCGATCGTCCGCCCGTGCGGCTCTCAATCGATGTCGGTGTGCAGCACGCGGTCGAGGCGGAGCTTGCCGACGCGATAGAGCGCTACAAGGCCAAGGGTGCGGCCGCGCTGGTGATGGATGTCAACACCGGTGAACTGCTCGCTTCGGCATCGCTGCCGACGGTTGATCCGGCGCGACCGGGCACGAGCCTCGACACCGCCTTCGCCGACAAGATTTCCTCCGGCACCTTCGAGCTTGGATCGGTCTTCAAGACTCTGACGGTGGCGATGGCGCTCGACCAGCAACTGGTGACGCCGGATACCGTGATCGATGTCGGGCGCGAAATGAAGACCGGGCGCTTCACGATCAAGGACGTGCACTCGACCGGCCGACCGCTGAGCGTTGCGGAAATTTTCCTGCGCTCCTCCAACGTCGGTTCGGCAAAACTGGCGTTGCAGGCCGGGCCGAAGCGGCAGCAGGAATTTCTGCAGCATATGTCGCTGCTGGAAGGAATGAAGACGGAGGCGGGGCCGGTGCCACCGCCGCAGGTGCCCAAGCGCTGGGGCGAAGTTGAAACCGTAACGGTTTCCTATGGCCACGGCATTGCGATGGCGCCGTTGCAGTTTGCAGGCGCGGTGGCCACGCTCATCAATGGCGGCCGCAAGGTGGTGCCGACGCTGGTGAAGCGGAACCCCGGCGCCGATGATGCGCAGGCGGCCCCGCAGCAGCAGTTGATCTCGCCCGCCACCAGCGCCGCGATGCGCATCCTGATGCGCGGCAACGTCAGCGGCCCAGTGGGCACCGGAAAACGCGCCAACGTGCCCGGCTATGATGTCGGCGGCAAAACCGGAACGGCTGAATTGCCGGGGCCGGGCGGCTATCGCGAAAAGGCCGTGATTTCCTCGTTCATCGGTGCATTCCCGATGGAAGCGCCGCAGTATGTGGTTTTCGTGCTGCTGTTTGAGCCCAAGGGAACGGCGGAGACGGGGGGTGAAATTCTTGCCTCGCGCAATGCCGCGCCCACCATGGCTCGGGTTGTGTCGCGTATCGGGCCGCTGCTGGGGATACTGCCCAAGCAGTCGGCCTCGGCGGACCGTGTTCCGGGCCCATCTGGCCAAGGCAACGGGTCTCTGGCGCTACGGTCGCGGCTGGCGTTTGACGCTGCTACGGTGGCAAAATATGAAACTCGGTGACGTCCTGGTGCGGGGCGTTTATTCGAGGCGTTGCGTTCCACAGCACCTGGAGAACCATGCTTCTCTCCTCTCTCATAGGGGCTGACGCCAGCGCTCCGGCAGGCTCCGGAAACGTGCAAGTCAGCGGCATCACATCCGACAGCCGTCAGGTGCAGCCGGGCTTCGTGTTCGTAGCCGTGCCCGGTGCCAAGGCCGATGGTGCGCGCTTCATCGCCAACGCGGTTGCGAGCGGCGCGGCGGCCGTTGTTGTGTCACCCGACACTGAGGTGTCAGGTGCGGGCGAGGTGCCAGTGGTGCGGGCAATAGAACCGCGTCGATTGCTGGCGCTGATGGCGGCGCGGCTTTACGGATTGCAGCAACCGGCCACAACGGTTGCGGTGACGGGCACCAGCGGCAAGACATCGGTCGCCGATTTCACCCGCCAGATTTATGCCGCGCTCGGCCATTCCAGTGCATCGCTCGGCACTATCGGTGTCATCAAGGGCGATGAGGCGGTTTATGGATCGCTGACGACGCCCGATCCGGTCTCGCTACATCGAACGCTGGCGCAACTGGCGGCCGACGGCGTTACGCATCTGGCGTTCGAGGCCTCGTCGCATGGGCTCGATCAGCATCGGCTTGATGGCGCGATTTTGAAGGCGGCGGGGTTCACGAACCTTGGCCGCGACCATCTGGATTATCATCCGACCGTTGAGGAATATCTGGCGGCCAAGCTGCGCCTGTTCAGCGATCTGCTGCCCGATGATGGCGTCGCGGTTATCAATGTCGATGCTGAGGGCGGCGCGCGCGCGGTCGAGGTGGCCGAGGCGGCGGGGCGGCGCGTGTTCACGGTCGGTCGTGCGGGCACCGGTTTGAAGCTGGAACGTCTGGTGCGTGAAGGTTTTGCGCAACGCATGTCGGTGGCGCATGAGGGCCGCGTGTTCGACGTTCGTCTGCCGCTGCTGGGCGAATATCAGGCGGCGAATGCGCTGGTCGCAGCGGGGTTGGCGATTGCTACCGGTGAGGTTGCCGGCCGCGTGCTGCCCGCGCTGCAAAGTCTGAAGGGCGTCAAAGGGCGGCTGGAGATTATCGGCGAAAAGAACGGCGGTTTGGCTGCCGTCGACTATGCACACAAGCCTGAAGCGCTGGCGGCGGTGCTGGATGCGCTGCGTCCGTTCGCGACCGGCCGGCTCATCTGCGTCATGGGCTGCGGCGGCGATCGTGATCGCGGCAAGCGGCCGATCATGGGCGCCATCGCGGTGGAAAAGTCCGACGTGGTCATCGTGACCGACGATAACCCTCGCACGGAAGATCCGCAGGCGATCCGGGCTGAAATTCTGGCTGCGGCACCGGGCGCACAGGAGATCGGTGACCGCGCGGCGGCCATCGCGGCCGCCGTTGCCATGCTTGGCGCTGGGGATGTTGTGGTCGTTGCTGGCAAAGGCCACGAGACAGGCCAGATTGTTGGCGATACGGTGCTGCCGTTTTCCGACCACGACGAAATCCGCAAAGCGCTGGAGCGCGACTAGACGATGACCCGAGCCCTGTGGACCTGGGACAGCCTTGTGCCGGCCGCGATTGGCATGGCTGAGGGTGTGCCGAGCCAGCCCATCACCGGATTTTCGATCGATACGCGCTCGCTACAACCTGGCGAGGTTTTCGTTGCTCTGCGCGATGTGCGTGATGGCCATGATTTCGTGCTGGAAGCGTTTCGCAGAGGTGCGTCGGCGGCGCTGGTCGAGATGGCCTATCGTAAGGCCGATGGCGACGGCGCGCTGATCCGGGTCGATGATGTTTTGCAGGGGTTGCGCAGCATCGCGGCCGCCGCCCGACGCCGCACCGATGCGCGCATCGTCGCTGTCACCGGCAGCGTCGGCAAAACCGGCACCAAGGAGGCGCTGCGCTGCTGCCTGTCGCTGATGGCGCCGACGCATGCGGCCGAAAAATCGTTCAACAATCATTGGGGTGTGCCGCTGACACTGGCGCGCATGCCCGCCGATGTGCGCTACGGCGTGTTTGAAATCGGCATGAACCACGCGGGCGAGATCACGCCGCTGACGGCGCTCGTGCGACCTCATGTTGCCATCGTCACCACCGTGGAGCCGGTGCATCTGGAGTTTTTCGGCACCACGGACCGCATCGCCGAGGCGAAGGCGGAAATTTTCTCGGGGCTGGAGCCCGGTGGTGTGGCGGTGCTGCCGCGCGATAATCCTCATTTTGAGTTGTTGGCGGCCCGCGCGGCGGTGCATGGCGCGCGGGTGGTTTCGTTTGGCCGTCATGAAAACGCCGACGTGCGACCGGAACAGTGGGTGCTCGATGCTGAGGGCAGCGATCTCACCGTCCGCTTCGGTGATCGGCTGATTTCGTATCGCATCGGTGCACCCGGAGCACATCAGGCGCAGAATTCGCTGGCGGTGGTTGCCGCGCTGGATGCGCTAGGTGTTGATGTCGAGGCTGCCATATCGGCGCTGGCTGAGGTGCGCGCCGCCAAGGGGCGGGGTGAGCGCAGCCGGATCGATCTGGTGGACGGCCCGCTTTTGCTCATAGATGAAAGTTACAACGCCAATCCCGCTTCCATGCGGTCGGCGCTGGAGGCGATGGCAACGGTGCCCCGTGCGCAGTATCAGCGCCGGATTGCGGTGCTTGGCGATATGCTCGAACTGGGGGAAGCATCCGGCGACCTCCACGCCGGACTGAGCGCGACGGTGGAGGCCGCCGAGGTGGATCTGGTGTTCGCCTGCGGGCCGAATATGCAGCGGCTGTATGAGGCGCTGCCGGCATCGCGGCGCGGCGCCTGGGCACCGGCGTCCGACGGCATAAGGGACGCGGTGCTGGGCAACGTACGCGGCGGCGATGTGGTGGTGGTGAAGGGTTCGCTGGGCTCGCGCATGGCACCGCTGGTCGACGCGCTGGTTGCCAAGGGGCAGGAAGCACGCGCCTGATGAATTTACCGGAGCGCTTGACGGGGCTCCGGTTATGGCACGAGAGGGAGAGCGGCCGATGCCGTTGGAAGTGTTGGGCGGAGACTTGAATGCTGTATGAACTTGTAGCCTTCAGCGACCAGATCAGCGTGCTGAACGTCTTTCGCTACATCACGTTCCGCACCGGCGGCGCTATCTTCACCGCATTGCTGTTCGTCATGCTGTTCGGACCCGGCATCATCGATCTGTTGCGGGTTAAGCAGGGCAAGGGGCAGCCGATCCGTGACGACGGGCCAAAGTCGCATCTGTCGAAGGTGGGCACGCCGACCATGGGCGGCCTGATGATTTTGGCGGGCATCACCGTTTCGGTGCTGTTGTGGGCCAACCTCAGAAACCCCTACATCTGGATCGTGCTGGGCGTCATGCTAGGTTACGGCGCCATTGGTTTTTATGACGATTATCTGAAGGTTACGCGCCGCACGTCGTCGGGCTTTTCGAGCCGCATGCGGCTGGGGCTGGAGCTGCTGATCGCGGCTATCGCCACCGGCGCGGTGATGTATCTGGGTCCGCCGGAAATCAGCCAGGTGCTGACGCTGCCGTTCTTCAAGAACATGGTGCTGGATCTGGGGCTGTTTTTCCTTGTGGTCGGCGTGTTCGTCATCGCCGGCGCGGGCAATGCGGTGAACCTGACCGATGGTCTCGATGGTCTTGCTATCGTGCCGGTGATGATCGCGGCGGCTACCTTCGGCCTCATTGCGTATTTGATCGGCAACGCGAAGTTCGCCCAGTATCTGCAGATCCACTATGTGGCGGGAACGGGTGAGCTGGCTGTCATCTGCGGCGCGCTGATCGGCGCGGGCCTCGGCTTCCTGTGGTTCAACGCGCCGCCAGCCATGATCTTCATGGGCGACACCGGTTCGCTGGCATTGGGCGGCGCGCTGGGGGCCATCGCGGTGGCGACGAAGCACGAGATCGTGCTCGGTATCGTTGGCGGCCTGTTCGTGCTGGAGACGCTGTCGGTCATCATTCAGGTGGCGTCGTTCAAGATGACGGGCAAACGCGTGTTCCGAATGGCGCCGCTACATCACCATTATGAGCAGCAAGGCTGGCAGGAATCGACGGTCGTGGTGCGCTTCTGGATCATCTCGGTGATCCTGGCGCTGGTCGGCCTCGCAACCCTCAAGCTTCGCTAACATCAACGCCTCCGGGCCTCAGTCGCGTTAGATTTCACGCATGATTCGCATCACCAGCTTTGCAGGCAAGCGGGTGGCAGTGTTCGGCCTTGGGGCTTCGGGCATTGCTACCGCCAAGGCGCTCGTCGCGGGCGGCGCCGATGTTGTCTGCTGTGACGACAATGCCTCGGGGCTTCAGGCCGCAGCGGATGCCGGGTTGGCAACCGCCGATCTGAAGGAAGCCAACTGGGCCGTTTATGCGGCGCTGATCCTCGCCCCCGGTGTGCCGCTTACCCATCCAGAACCGCACTGGACCGTGCGGGCGGCGCGGCTTGCCGGCGTTGAGGTTATCGGCGACCTGGAGCTGTTCGTGCGCGAGCGGCGCTTGCAGGATTTCGATGTGCCGCTGATTGCCATCACCGGCACCAACGGCAAATCGACCACGACGGCGCTTGTTGGCCATCTGCTGCGCGAAGCGGGCCGGGATGTTGAGGTCGGTGGCAACATCGGCACCGCCATGCTGGCGTTGGAGCCGTTCGCGCCCGGCCGCCATTACGTGATCGAGTGCTCGTCCTATCAGATCGATCTCGCGCCCGGCATCGATGCCAGCGTCGGCGTACTGCTGAACGTGACGCCGGATCATCTGGATCGCCACGGCACGATCGAAAACTATGCGGCGGTGAAGGCGCAGCTTGTGCTGCAAGCAAAGCACGCCGTTATTGGCGTCGACGACAATTATTGTCGCGCCATCGCCGACAAGCTGATCGACACCAAGGGTGCAGAAGGTGTGCTGCGCATCTCATCGCGACCCGAGGCGGTGTGCGATGTCGGCGTCGAGGATGGCGATATCGTGCTGCGCCGCGACGGCTGGGAATCCACCATTGCCGGACTGGCGGGCATCGGTTCGCTGCGTGGCGCGCACAATGCCGAAAACGCCTGCGCTGCCGCGGCGGCACTACTGTCGCTGCCGCAACCGCTGAAGCCAAACGAAATCGATGCTGGACTGAAAACGTTCCCCGGACTGGCGCACCGGATGGAGCAACTCGGCCGGGTGGGGCAGACGCTGTTCGTCAACGACTCGAAGGCGACCAACGCGGATTCCACCGAGAAGGCGCTGCTTTCGTTCAAGGGCAACATCTTCTGGATTCTTGGCGGCAAGCCCAAAGCCGGCGGCATTGCCGAGCTCGTTCCGTATTTCGACCGTGTCGCCAAGGCGTATCTGATCGGCGAAGCGACCGAGGATTTCGCGGCGACGCTGGAAGAAGGCAAGGTGAAGTTCGAGCGTTGCGGAACGCTGGAAGCTGCAACGAAAGCTGCCGCGCGCGACGCCGCAGCTTCGCTCAACGGTGCATCCGCTGAGCCGGTGGTTCTGCTGTCGCCCGCGTGTGCCTCGTTCGATCAATTCCGCAATTTCGAAGTGCGCGGCGATGCCTTCCGCGCGCAGGTCGCCGCTCTGCCCGGCTTCAGTGCTTTCCGGAGCGGGGCATGAGGCTGTCGCGCGCCGACAGGAGCCGCGTCGCCGACTGGTGGTTTACGGTCGATCACGTGCTCGTCGGTGCTATCCTGGCGCTTGTCGCGGCCGGCCTGGTGCTGTCGTTGGCGGCCAGTCCCGCCGTGGCGCTGCGCAAGGATTTGCCGACGTATCATTTCGTTGAGCGGCATCTGATCTTTTCCGCCATCGGCGTCGTGGTGATGCTGGCGGTGTCGCTGTTGAGCCCGCGCGGCGTGCGCCGCCTCGCGCTGTTGCTGTTCGGCGCTTCGCTTGCCGGATTGCTGGTGGTGTTCTTTACCGGCGCTGAAATGCAGGGCGCGCGGCGCTGGCTTTCAATCGCGGGCCATTCGCTGCAGCCGTCTGAATTTGCCAAGCCGGGGTTTGTAGTGCTGTCGGCGTGGCTGTTCGCCGAGAGCGGCAAGCGCGCAGACATGCCTGCGGTTCCGCTGGCGATCATCCTGCTGCTGTGCTTCACGGGCCTGTTGCTGTCGCAGCCGGACGTTGGCCAGACGCTGCTCGTCATTGCTGTCTGGACGTCGCTGTATTTTCTTTCCGGGCAGCCGCTGCTGGGCGCTGGCATCATTGCGGGTTGCGGCGTGCTGAGCTTCGCATTCGCCTATTCCACGTTCGACCATGTGCGCTATCGCATCGACAAGTTCCTGTTCGCGACGCCGGGTGATTTTTCGCAGCTTGATCGCGCGATGCGCTCGTTTTCCGAGGGCGGATTTTTAGGACGCGGGCCGGGCGAGGGCGTCATCAAAACGGTACTGCCCGACGCGCACACGGACTTCATCTTCGCGGTCGTGGCGGAGGAATATGGCATCATCGCCTGCATGGTTCTGCTGGGGCTGTTCGCGTTCATCGTCATGCGTGCCCTTGTCACCGCCGCGCAGGAGAGCGATGCCGGAATACGTCTTGCCATACAGGGTTTGGCAATCCTGTTCGGCACGCAGGCGCTCATCAACATGGGAGTGAACGTGGGCCTGCTGCCCGCGAAGGGCATCACGCTACCGTTCATTTCATCGGGCGGCTCGTCGATGATTGCGGTTTCGTTGACGCTTGGCATGCTATTGGCGTTGACGCGGCATCGCCCGCACGCGACCCGGCTGAGAAAGCCCCCACTGCTGAACGACATGGCTCCCATGGATCAACGTTTGCAGACATCAGGATCGGCGCAGAAGTGAACAATACGCAGCACACTGTACTGTTGGCAGCAGGCGGGACCGGCGGGCATCTGTTCCCCGCGCAGGCACTGGCCGAGGAACTGGCCCGGCGCGGTATCGAGGTTGATCTGGCAACGGATATGCGCGGCGACCGTTATGGCACCGGCTTTCCCGCGCGCACGGTTTATCGTCTGCCATCGGCGACGCTGGGCAGCCGCTCGCCGATGGCGGTGGCGCGCACCGGATGGCTGCTGACGCAAGGCCTGTTCAACGCGTATCAGCTGCTGGGCCGCGTGCGCCCGAAGGTGGTGGTGGGCTTCGGCGGCTATCCGACGTTCGCGCCGATCAAGGCTGCGCAACTGCGTGGCATCCCGACGTTGCTGCACGAGCAGAACGCTGTGCTGGGACGCGCCAACCGCATGCTGGCCAAGGGTGCGACGGGGATTGCGACGTCGTTTGGCCAGACCAAGTTTCTGCTGCCGGAATGGCAGCCAAAGGTGAGGCTGATCGGCAACCCGGTGCGCAGTTCCGTGATGGCCGCGGCGCAGCTCGCCTATCGGGCGCCTGACGCTGACGGCCCGCTGAAGCTGCTCGTGTTCGGTGGCAGCCAGGGTGCGCGCTTCTTTTCCGAGGCGGTCCCTCCGGCGTTGGCGCTGCTGCCGGAAAGTTTGCGGCGGCGCCTGGAGGTTGTGCAGCAGGCGCGTGCCGAGGACGCCGACGCGGTGAAAGCCGCTTATGCCGAAAGCGGCATAAGGGCTGAGGTATCACATTTCTTTGCTGATCTTCCTGAACGGATGGCTGCGACGCATCTGGTCATTGGCCGCTCCGGCGCCTCGACAGTTGCTGAACTGACAGTCATCGGACGCCCGTCAATTCTGGTTCCGCTGCCGCACGCGATCGATAACGATCAGCTCCAGAATGCCGGCAGGCTTGCCGAATCCGGGGCTGCCTGGTGTATCGAGCAGAAGGATTTGTCGTCGCAGCGGCTTGCGCATGACATCGCAAGGCTGTTGGGTGATCCTGGACTCCTGACCTTGGCGGCAGACGCCACCAAAAAACTTGGGTTGCCGGATGCGGCTGTGCGTCTGGCCGATATGGCCGAAGAACTGATACGTTTGAAGTGATTCGGACAGGTTGGTTGTGTTGCGGCTGTGGGGGCTAGAGCAGTCGTCGCCATCGGCGAGCCATGATGCTGCTGCCAGTGGCTGACGTATAAGAACGAGGGATTACCGCATGCAGATGCCCCGCGAGATCGGGACCTTCCACATCATCGGAATCGGCGGGATCGGCATGAGCGCCATCGCCGAGATTCTTCTCGCAAAAGGCTATGCGGTCCAGGGCAGCGACCAGAAAGATTCGCCCAACGTGCGCCGGTTGCGCGCCAAGGGTATGCGGGTTTTCATCGGCCACGATGCGGTGAACCTGGTGGGCGCGCGCTGCGTCGTCATCTCGACGGCGGTGAAGGCTGGTAATCCCGAGCTTGAGGCCGCCCGCGCGAAGGGCATTCCAGTCATCCGCCGCGCCGAGATGCTGGCCGAGCTGATGCGGCTCTATTCGACTGTCTCGATCACGGGCACGCACGGCAAGACGACGACGACCTCGCTGACGTCACACATCTTTGCCGCTTCGGGCACCGATCCCACGGTTATCTCCGGCGGCATCATCCAGGACTGGGGCACCAATGCGCGCCTCGGCAAGGGCGACTGGATGATCGTTGAGGCTGATGAATCCGACGGCACGTTCGTGCGTCTGCCGACGCAGATTGGCGTCGTGACCAACATCGATCCGGAGCACCTCGACTACTTCAAGTCGGTCGAGAACATGCACCGCGAATACGAGAACTTCCTGCGCAACATTCCGTTCTATGGCCTGGCGGTCGTGTGCGTCGATCATCCCGTTTCGCGCGAGATGGTTGAGCGGCTGGAACTGCGCCGCGACGGGCGCCCGCTGCTGACATACGGCACCATGCCGGGGGCGGATCTGCGTCTCGTCGGGCTGGTGCATGAAGCCGGTGGCATCGTCATCGATGCCGACCTGAGCTCGCGCGTTGCCGGTGGTGAGCGTCAGCTGCGCGGCTGGAAAATTTCAGTGTCGGGCCAGCACAACGCGCTGAACGCACTGGCGGCCATCGCTGTTGCAAGCGAAGCCGGCATCAACGATGGCGCCATTCGCCGGGCGCTTGGAACCTTTGCGGGTGTGAAGCGTCGCTTCGAGCTGACCGGCGAGTGGAACGGCGCAGCCATCTATGACGACTATGCGCATCATCCGGCCGAGATCAGCGCTGTTCTGGCGGCCGCACGTGGTGGCGCACGCGGTCGCATCATCGCGGTGTTCGAGCCGCACCGCTATTCGCGCGTGAATGATCTGTTCGGTGAATTCTGCACGTGCTTTGGCGATGCCGACACGGTGGTCGTAGCGCCGATGTATTCGGCCGGTGAGCAGCCGCTGCCGGGCATCGATCAGCGTTATATCGCCGAGGGCATCCGTGCTGCGGGTCATCTGTCAGCGATCCACCTCGACAGCATCCAGGATCTGACGCCGATGTTGCGGCATCATATTCGCCCCGGTGACACGGTGATCTGCCTTGGCGCAGGCACCTCCACCGAATGGGCGCATGCACTTCCCGGTTGGCTTGCGGTCGATGAGCCGCGGCGCGTCAACGCGTAAACTGCCTGTTCCATCAGACATTAGCGGAGGCGCGACGTTGACGGTTTCCGATCTCAGCGCTGATCTGGCGGCTATGATGCCGGATCTGCGTGGTCGTCTTGCTGCGGATGTGCGGCTGGCCGACATCACATGGTTCCGGGTTGGCGGCGCTGCGCAGGCGCTGTTCACTCCAGCCGATGAAGCCGACCTGGCTTACTTCCTCGCCAACTGTCCGCGCGATTTGCCGGTTACGGTGATCGGACTTGGCTCCAACCTGCTGGTGCGCGATGGCGGCGTTGAAGGCGTGGTGATCCGCCTTGGGCGCGGCTTTGCCAACGTCACCGCTGAGCCGGGCAACCGCATCCGCGCCGGCACGGCTGTGCCGGATGTGAAAGTTGCGCGTGCTGCTGCCGATGCAGGCATCGCGGGGCTGGCTTTCTATCGGGGTATTCCCGGTTCGATCGGTGGCGCGCTGCGCATGAACGCCGGTGCGCACGGCAGCGAAACCAAGGACGTTCTGTTTGAGGCCCGCGCGGTCGACCGTCAGGGCAACATCCACGTGCTGTCGAATGCCGACATGGGGTTCAGCTATCGCCACAGCTCGGTGCCGAAGGATTGGATTCTTACCGAAGCGCTGTATCAGGGCCGCCCCGGCGCTTCCGCCGCCATCCTGCAAGAGATGGAAGAGGTGGCGCAGTATCGTGAGAAGAACCAGCCGATCAAGGAACGCACTGGCGGCTCCACGTTCAAGAACCCGCCGGGCCAAAGTTCATGGCGGCTGGTGGATGAAGCCGGGTGCCGTGGCCTGCGTGTCGGCGGCGCCAAGGTTTCGGAGATGCACTGTAACTTCCTGATCAACGACGCCAACGCCACCGCCGAAGACATTGAACGTCTGGGCGAGACGGTGCGTGCGCGTGTGAAGGCGAGTTCCGGCGTTGAACTGCAATGGGAAATCATCCGCCTCGGAGAACCGCTGCCCGGATGCCCGACAGGTGAAGCACTCGCGGAGGCGGAAGTTCTATGATCGGTAAGGCGCCGGAGCGTACGCGCGAGCATGTCGCTGTGTTGATGGGCGGCTGGTCGGCGGAGCGCGATGTCAGTTTGCGGTCCGGCGCTGCATGCGCCAAGGCGCTTGAGGGCGAAGGTTATCGCGTCACGCAGATTGACGTCGATCGCGATATCGCCGCGCGCCTGAAAGAAGTGCAGCCGGATGTGTGCTTCAACGCACTTCATGGCCGCTTCGGTGAGGATGGCTGTCTGCAGGGCGTGCTGGAGTGCCTGGCCATTCCCTATACGCACTCGGGCGTGCTGGCATCGGCATTGGCCATGCATAAGGAACGCGCCAAGGATGTGATGCGCCTTGCCGGTGTGCCGGTCGCGGAAGCGGAAGTTGTGACGCGCCGCGAAGCCATGGAGCGCCATGCGATCAAGCCGCCCTACGTGGTGAAGCCGGTTGATGAGGGTTCGAGCGTCGGCGTCGTTATCGTCGAGGTGGGCGCTAACGGGCCGCCTGCGCGCATCGGCGAGATCGGCAAGCCGGACGACCTGGTGATGGTGGAGCGCTACATTCCCGGCCGCGAGCTGACCTGCGCGGTGATCGGCGATTTCGTTTCCAACATCATCGAGATCAAGCCGCTGAAGGGCCTCGAATTCTACGATTACGAGGCGAAGTACGCGCCCGGCGGCTCTCAGCATGTTTTGCCGGCAGATGTTTCACCGGATGTTTACCAATTGGTCCAGAAATACACGTTGGCGGCGTGCAGCGCATTGGGATGCCGGGGCGCCGCACGTGCCGATTTTCGTTTCGACGATGCGGCCGCCGGAGGGACGGGTGAACTGATCTGCCTTGAGGTCAATACACAGCCGGGCATGACGGAGACGTCGCTGGTGCCTGAGCTGGCGCAATACGCGGGCTGGTCGTTTGGCGAGCTCGTCAGGTTTTTGGTCGAGGATGCGAGTTGCAACAGGTAGGGGGCGAGTTGGGAGTTGCGCAGCGAGTGCCGAAGGCACCGTCGCTCAAATCCGCTACAGGCCGCACTACCACAGAGACTGAACGTCCCCGCCGTCAACGCAAGGCAGCCGCCGACGCCAAGGCTGCGCCAAACACCAAGACATCGAAGCCCAAGACAAGCGCGCGGTCCGGCTCCGCGAGATCCGGGGCTGCAGGATCTGGCACAGCTAGGTCCGGATCGCTGCAGCTGCGCCGCCGTCCGATGCCCCGCTATACAACCTATGGCCGCCGTCTTGGCATGGCGCTGTTCATGGGGCTTTTCGGTGCGCTTGCTTTCTCGTTGCTGACCGATGGCGGCACCCGCACGCGGGAGGTCGCCAGTTTCCTGCCGGCTGCGGATCAGGTCCTCAGCTGGACCGGTCTGCGGATCGAGCAGGTGGCACTCACCGGCCAGCGCTTTACGTCCGATGCGGATGTATTTGAAGCTATCGATCTACCGAACGCCGGCTCGCTCGCAACCTTCGACGTGGAAGCGGCGCGCGAACGCGTTGAGGCGTTGCCGTGGGTTTCAACCGCAGCCGTCAGTCGCGTTTATCCGGCTTCGCTCGACATCCGTATCACCGAACGGCGGCCGACAGCGCTGTGGGCAAATGGTGGGCGTGAGTTTCTGGTCGATAACACCGGACGCGTGCTGTCGGGCCTGAAGCCCGGCACGATGGTTCGCTTGCCGCGTCTTGCCGGCGAAGGCGCGCCGCAGGATGCCAGAGCGCTGCTTGAGCTTATCGTGCGCTATCCGAACATTGCTGAGCGCTTTGTCTTGGCCGAGCGTGTCGGTGGCCGTCGCTGGACGCTGCATCTGAAGAATGGGCTTGTCGTTCACCTCGGCGCCGATCGCGAAGCGGTGGCGTTTGCCGCGCTCTCCTCGCCGGACGAGCTTGGCGGATTTCTCAACGCACGCAATGTCGTCATCGATCTGAGGGCCCGTGGCCGCATCGTTGTGCGCCGGGCCCCCGCGTCGACATCCATTATTCAACCCCCAAGTCAGAGTTAGTAGGTCGAGGAAGACCGTGATGCTCAACCGCGAAAAATCAGCCCCCAAAGGCTCCGAAATTGTCGGCCTGCTCGATATCGGAACGAGCAAGGTGGTGTGCATCATTGCCGCTCTGGAGCCTTCGCCGGTGCCCGGCGAGCCGCGCGTTACGCGCCTGCTGGGCCTGGGACATCTGCGTTCGCGCGGGCTGAAGTCAGGGGTGATCATCGATCTGGCTGAAGCCGAGGCGACGGTGCGGGCGGCCATTGCCCAGGCTGAGCGTATGGCGCGGGTGACGCTGGAGGAAGTGCTGGTCTCCGTTTCCTGCGGCCGGCTGCAATCGTCGAATTTTTCCGCCAGCGTCGATGTTCCGGGCGGCGTGATCCGCACCGACGATATCGATCGGCTAATGGCTGGCGGCCATGCCTTCGCCGAGCGCGACGGGCGCACGCTGATCCATCTCAATCGCATCGGCTACCGCATCGACGGCGTTGCCGGCGCCAGCGACCCGCGCGGGCTGGCAGCCAGCAAGCTTGCCGCCGATCTGCACACGGTGGCGGCCGACGAAGCGCCGGTACGCAACCTCATGCTGGTGGTGGAGCGCTGTTATCTGAATGTGCGCGCGCTCATCGCCACGCCTTATGCCAGTGCTCTTTCGGCCACCACTGAGGAGGAGCGCGCCCTGGGTGTGACCTGCATCGATATTGGTGGCGGAACCGCAACGGTTGCATCGTTTGCCGATGGGCACTTCATCCACGCCGCCACGGTACCGTTGGGCGGGCACCACATCACGCTAGATATTGCCCAGTCCTTGCAGACACCACTTGCGGAGGCGGAGCGAATCAAGACGCTATACGGCTCACTTGTTGTCGCGCAGTCCGATGAGTTTGAAACGTTTTCGTTCCCGCTTGCGGGTGATGAGGATGGGGCGCTCGGGCAAGCTACGAAGGCCGAACTTGCCGGAATTATTCGACCACGCGTGTCGAACATCCTGGGGCTGGTGCGTGAACGACTGGAAAAAGCCGGTGTGCTGGATTTCGCCGGTGAGCGTGTAGTTCTGACCGGCGGTGCCAGCGCACTGGTCGGTTTTGGCGAGTTTGCCGCTAACGCGCTGGGGCGTCCGGCACGGGTTGCAACGCCGCAACCGATCGCTGGCATGCCGCACGGCACTGCGAGTCCGGCGTTTTCGACCGTTGCGGGGCTGCTGGCCGTTGCCGCTTCGGGAAGTGGAGAGGTTCCGGTCAGACGGAGCCGCGAGGCGCTCGGTGGAGGTTACCTCGAGCGCGTCGGTGAGTGGCTGAAGGCTGGCTTCGCGTAATCCGATCCCGGCCTCAACTTATGGATCGGCGCTTCCAGGCGTCCGACCGGGCACAGGGGGCGGCCGAACGCGATGAGCATCAAGCTGCAGCTTCCAAAGCTTACCGATCTTAAACCGCGCATCATTGTCGTCGGTGTCGGTGGCGCCGGCTGTAATGCCATTAACAACATGATTTCCGCCGGTCTTGAGGGCGTGGAATTTGTGGTCGCCAACACAGACGCGCAGGCGTTGGCGACATCCACTGCTGAGCACCGCCTGCAACTCGGCGCTAGTCTGACCGAAGGGCTTGGCGCTGGCTCAAAGCCCGAGATCGGCGAAGCCGCAGCCGAAGAAGCTATCGAGGACATTCGCGCGCAGATTGCCGGCGCGCACATGGTGTTCATCGCCGCCGGTATGGGCGGCGGCACCGGTACCGGCGCAGCGGCGGTTATCGCCCGCGCGGCGAAGGAACTGGGCATCCTAGCGGTCGGCATCGTAACGAAGCCGTTCCATTTCGAGGGCGCGCGCCGCATGCGTGTTGCCGAGGCCGGCATTGCCGAAATCCGCAAGCACGTCGATACGCTGATCGTTATCCCGAACCAGAACCTGTTCCGCATCGCCAACGAGAAGACCACTTTCGCGGAAGCCTTCGTACTGGCCGATCAGGTGCTGTATTCCGGCGTTGCCTGCATTGTCGATCTGATCATCAAGGAAGGTTTGATCAATCTCGACTTTGCGGATGTGCGCACGGTTATGAGCGGCATGGGTTCGGCCGTTATGGGGACGGGCGAAGCGTCCGGCGAGCATCGGGCCTCGATAGCCGCTGAGGAGGCCATCGCCAATCCGCTGCTCGACGACGTCTCACTGCGAGGCGCGCGCGGCCTGCTGCTGTCGATTACCGGTGGCAGTAACCTGACGCTTTATGAAGTTGATGAGGCCGCGAGCCGTGTCCGCCAGGAAGTCGATCCCGAGGCGAACATCATCGTCGGCGCGACGTTCGACGATTCGCTGGGCGACAAGGTCCGCGTGTCGATCGTTGCTTCAGGGTTGGTAACGCCGCCGGCCGCCGGTCAGGATCGGAACGACGCACACAGCGCTTCGGCTCCGCCGGCACCGCCGCATGGGTATACCGGCGCGCAGCAGCGGGAAGATATGCATCGCGCTCCGCCTTCTCAGCCCGGTGGAATGGCGATGCAGCAGGCCCCGGCTAACCACTTCCAGCCTGCCCCCGGTTTCCAGGCGGCGCCTGAAATGGCGCCTTCTGCATCGCGGCCGCTTGCACAGCAGCAGCCGACGCACCAACAGCCGCCGCCGCATCCCCAGCCCCAGCGATCCGACGCCGGACGCAGCTTTCCGCAGCCGACTCGCTCCTCAGAGGAGGACATGCAGCGCCGTTTGAGCGAGGCGATCGGCGGGGAGGCATCCGGAGATCAGGTTCAGGCGCACGGGCACGGCCAAAGCCAAAGCCAGAATCACAGTCAGGGGCAGCCGTCCAGTGGCGAGGTCTGGCGCGCGCCCGGCAACGTGGTGATCGAAGAAGGGTTTTCGCAGCTTTCATGGCCGCGCGAGAGTGCAGCGCGCCGTACCGGTCAGACACAGGGCCAGCCGCCGTCCGCGGCTCAATCGGCGGCCGGTGCGTTTGTGCCTGCTCCTCCGGCTGATCTGCGTCGGAACGGACGCCGGATGCCGGAAGTGGAAGACTTCCCGCCGTTGGCTCAGCGCGAATACCGGGCGAAGGCGACCTTTGCCGCGACCGCCCACACGGAAGATCTGGGGCAGTTGCCGCCCGCCGTGCCGCAATCGGCTGGCGAGGAACCGCAGCGCCGGGGTATCCTGCAGCGCATAATGGCGCGTACGCGTCGCGACGACGTTGAGGGTGGTGTTGCTCATCAGCAACGCGAGCGGCAGGGCGACGATCGCTACGATCAAGGTTACGATAACCGTCCTCGGGGCGGTGACGGTCGCCAGTCGTCGAGCCCGGTAACCGACTCATGGTGGGAGCCCGGTAACGAATCACAAGAGGTGGATTCCGGGGATGACCCCGGACCGCTGCCGGAGTTCTTCAATCGTCGTCGCTAGAATTTGCCGCTGAGCCGCCTTAAAAGTGCAGAAAATAAGGCTAAAACGGCGTGTGTATTATAGTGGTAACACATCGTAAGAAACCGTGATTTGGCGTGTAACCGAGGCCCGGCGTATCGTTTGACTCGTTAACGACAGCGTTCGCTAAGTCCCTGCACTTCCTAGGGCGCAGCCTAAAAAGACGCCCCGATAAGTTAACGAAGATCGCAGTTTGGGACTCGAACATTGTTGGGGGTGGTGGCAACCAGGACACACTGGGAAGCCACTGAAATAGCATCGAGGGACAGGGGCAGATGTCGAATCGATTTATCGGCGCGCGGCAGACCACAATCGCGCGCGAAATCGAGGTGACAGGGACGGGGGTCCACAGCGGAGCGCCAGTTTCGGTCATCCTGCATCCTGCAGCGATCGATACTGGCCTCCGTTTTCTTGTCACCAAACGTAACCGCATCATCGCGGAAATTCCGGCCACCGTTGAGCACGTCAAGAACCTGACGCTCTGCACGGTCATCGGCAACGACGCCGGTGTAACCGTCGGCACGATCGAGCACCTTCTCTCTGCGCTGCGCGGTCTTGCGGTCGATAACTGCATCATCGAAATCGACAGCAAAGAAGTGCCGATCATGGACGGCAGCGCGGCGCCGTTCGTCGATCTTATCGACGAAGCAGGCATCCGCGAACTGCAGGCTCCCCGCCGTTACATCAAGGTTCTGAAGCCGGTGCGGGTCCAGGAAGGCGAGAGCTACGGTGAGCTCCTTCCGCACGCAGGTTTCCACGTCGACGTCGAGATCGACTTCCCGACACCGCTGATCGGCAATCAGCGCGTTGCCTTTGAGATGAGCCCCGGTGTTTTCCGTCACGAGATTGCCAAGGCACGGACCTTCGGCTTCATGAGCGACGTTGAGCGTCTCTGGAAGGCCGGTCTGGCTCTCGGCGCCAACCTCTCCAACACTGTCGCCATCGGCGACGATAAGGTGATGAACCCCGAGGGTCTGCGCTTCCCGCAGGAGTTCGTCCGCCACAAGATGCTGGACGCTGTTGGCGACCTTGCTCTGGCCGGTAAGCCGCTGCTGGCTGCATTCCGCTCCGTGAAGGGTGGTCACCGTCTCAACTCGCTCGTCGTTCAGGCTCTCCTTGCCGATAAAGACGCCTGGACCGTAGCTACGGTTCCACACGTTCGCGAAACCAAGCACGTGGACATGCACTTCGCAGTTGCCGCAGGCGAGTGATACGCGCCTGCCGGGCTCCGGTTTAGACGTCGAGTTTTCCAGTCGAGCCGCTGCCGTTGTTTTTGTCCTGAGCCCAGTTGTGACTGTTGAGCTTCAGGCGGCACGCAAAGCGCCATCGACTAAGGCGCGGGAAGCGCTCTTAGCGCGCTTTAAGCGGCGCGGCCCATATCTGACATCATCGGCAGCTAACCCAGCCGTCGTACTCGGTATCGAAGCGGAGCACGGCCAGCTTCGCCGCCTATTTTGGCTTTGAAAAACGCTGTCTTAGGTCGCCGATGCCGGTCGAGCCATGCATGTCTTCGATGCGGTGCCAGGCTCTTCCATCAAGCGCCAGTGTCTAGGTTTGTTGCGGTGATGCTTCACCACCCGCTGCGCTTCTTTCAGGCTTGATGGATGGGCAACGCGATAGCGCTCAAGTCCCAGAAGAACCATAATCATCCCATAGCGATCACGACCGTGTGGAGCGTCGTTCCGCCGTGGTATCGCCGCGGTGGCGGGATGTGCTAGGGGTAGCGTACTGCTGGGGCATTCCCCCGGGGGACTAAAAGAAAGCAGGCGAATGCCGCACGTGGGGAAAATCAGGGAAATCGGCCCGGCGCGCCGTGCGTTCACCGTCGTTTCGGTGATCGCGTTTGCTGCAGTGCTGGCCGCTTGTTCTTCCAACGACGCCATTCGTGCCCTGAACCCGGATCCGCCGTCCAAGATGTTTGCGGACGCGGATGCGCTGATGGCCAAGGGCAGCTTTGAGACCGCCGCGAAGAAATTTGAAGACGTCGATCGTGAGCATCCCTATTCGCCTGAGGCGCGCCGCGCGATCGTGATGGCGGCCTATTCCTACTACAAGGCTGGCAAGACGCCGGAAGCTATCGCCGCAGCGGAACGCTATACGACGATGCATCCCGGCACCAAAGAAGCGCCGATGGCTCATCACATCATTGCGCAGTCGTACTTCGACCAGATGAAGACGCCGAACCGCGATCAGGACACGACGCGCAAAGCGTTGGCGCAGTTCAAGATCCTGAAGGCACGCTATCCCGAAAGCACTTACGCGCAGAAGGCCGATAACCAGATCCGCCTTTGCGAGGATACGCTGGCTGCTCAGGAAATGGAGGTAGGCCGCTACTACCTCAATAAGGGTAACCACATCGCCGCTATCAACCGCTTCAAGACGGTGGTGACGGAATATCAGACGACGGCGCACGTTGAAGAAGCGCTCTATCGTCTGTCGGCTTCGTATCTTGCGCTCGGCATCGCGCCAGAAGCGCAGAACGCGGTCGCCGTGCTGGGACACAACTTCCCGAATTCGAGCTGGTACAAAGAGTCTTACGCGCTGCTGCAAAAGCAGGGTCTGATGCCTCAGGTCAGCGCAGGCTCGTGGATGACGGATGTCCTGAGCGGCCCAAGCAAACCGCCGGCAGCGCCGCCAGCGGCCGCGCCTGCACCTGCACCGGCCCCCGCAGCGCCTTCGGTGCCGGACTGGCCGGCCGCGACCACCACGTCACCGCCGCCGCCATCGTCGCTGGGCGGACCTAGCAGCTAATTGGGATCGGGGCTGGCGCATTGGCGCGCCCCCGTCGCCAGTCTTTCCACATGAGCCGAGCGCTCCACGCATGACCTGCGGTTGTGTTCGGCATTTGAACGACAGCTGCATCATCTCGCTGTGCATTCGCGCGCTGCGCGGTTTGCGCGTGTGGTGGCATCCGCTATCTCTCGGGTGAAACGCCCGTAAGATCGGACTTCGATGAGCCAGGATTTCAGCACCAAGCCCGTTGAAGATTTGAAGCGCGCCGAGGCGGCAACTGAGCTGCAGCGTCTGGCGACGCTTATCCGGCATCACGATGACCTTTATTATCGGCAGGACGCGCCGGAGATTTCCGACGCCGAGTATGACGCCCTCCGTCAGCGCAACGACGCCATCGAGGTGCGGTTTCCGAAGCTTGTGCGGCCTGACAGCCCTTCAAAGCGCGTCGGCGCTCCCGCAGCTGAAGGGTTCGGCAAGGTCAAGCATCGGGTGCCGATGCTGTCGCTGGGCAACGCGTTCGCTGCCGAGCACGTGAGCGAATTCGTGCAGCGCGTGCATCGTTTTCTGCGTCTGCCGGAAGATGCGCCGCTTGCCTTCATGGCCGAACCGAAAATCGACGGCCTGTCTATTTCGCTGCGCTACGTGAATGGCGAGTTGATTGAAGCGGCGACACGCGGCGACGGCATGGAAGGCGAGAACGTCACTCGCAACGTGATGACGATTGCTGAGATCCCGCATCGACTGAATGGCGCCAAGGTGCCCGACGTGATCGACGTGCGCGGCGAGATCTACATGGGGCATGACGATTTTGCGGCACTGAATGAACGGCAGACTGCTGCCGGCGGCAAGGTGTTTGCTAATCCGCGCAATGCGGCTGCCGGATCGCTGCGGCAGCTCGATCCAACGATCACCGCGTCACGTCCGTTACGCTTTTTTGCCTACGCATGGGGCGAGGCTTCGTCGTTGCCCGCCGATACGCAGTCGGGCGTCGACGAGGCGTTTGCTTCGTGGGGGCTGCCGGTCAATCCGCTTGCACAAGTGTGCAACGGAGCGGACGAGCTGATTGCCTACTACGACAAGCTTGCGGTTGAGCGCGCGAGCCTGCCGTATGACATCGACGGCATCGTCTACAAGGTGAACCGCCTTGATTTGCAGGAGCGGCTGGGTTTCGTTTCGCGCTCGCCGCGCTGGGCGATTGCGCACAAGTTTCCTGCGCAGCAGGCGATGACCATCCTGCGCGACATTGAAATTCAGGTCGGCCGCACGGGCGCGCTGACGCCGGTTGCACGGCTGGAGCCGGTGACGGTGGGTGGCGTTGTCGTCACCAACGCTACGCTGCACAACGAAGATGAGATTAAGCGCAAGGATGTGCGCATCGGCGATACGGTGATCGTGCAGCGCGCGGGTGATGTCATTCCGCAGATACTTGGCTTTGTGCCTGACAAGCGTCCGGCCGATGCGACGCCGTATGTATTTCCTGAGCGCTGCCCTGTGTGTGACAGCCACGCGGTGCGCGAGGTGCATGAGAAAACCGGCAAGGTGGATGCGGTGCGGCGCTGTACCGGTGGGCTCATCTGTGCGGCGCAGCGGGTGGAGAGGCTGAAGCACTTCGTGTCGCGCAACGCCTTCGACATCGAGGGGCTGGGCGAGAAAAACATTCAGGCCTTCTATGACGAAAAGCTGATTCAATCGCCTGAAGATATTTTCACGCTGGCGGCTCGCGATGCGCGCGCCGAGAAGCGGCTTGAAAGCTGGGAAGGCTGGGGGCCGCAATCGGCGACCAAGCTGTTCAGCGCCATCGCCGCGCGGCGTGAGATCGCGCTCGATCGTTTCATCTTCGCGCTTGGCATCCGCCATGTAGGAGAGACGACGGCGAAGTTGCTCGCGCGTTTTTACGGCACGGTGGAAAATTTCCGCGCATCGATGATGGAAGCGGCGCAAGACAAGGACACCGAGGCCTTCAAGGAGCTGACCAACATCGAAGGCATTGGCGAAGTGGTGGCGCAGGCCATCGCCGACTTCTTCGCTGAGCCGCACAATGTGACTGTGGTTGACGATCTTTTGAAGGAAGTTTCGCCGCAGCCGCTGGAGGCCGTCGATGCAACATCGGCGATAGCGGGCAAAACCGTTGTATTCACCGGCACGCTCACTATTTTGACGCGTAGTGAAGCGAAAGCCCAAGCCGAACGCCTGGGTGCGAAAGTTGCCGGTTCTGTATCCAAGAAAACCGATTATGTTGTCGCCGGGGCTGACGCGGGCTCGAAGCTTGCCAAAGCGCGCGAACTTGGTGTCGCGGTGATCGACGAGGTTGAGTGGCTGCGGTTGACCGGCGAGCGCGATAGCGGCTAGTTGCCCGGATAGACATACAACATTGATTCATTGTCGGCGGGCCGAAAGCCGTCAGCGCAAAACAAAAAGGAAGACGCATGCTGAGGAGACGCCATCTTTCGTCGGGAGTACGCCTGGGGCCTCCGCTGCCGTTGCGCATGTTCAATCAGCTCGGGCCGCTCGTGCGCGCTGCGGGCAAGTGGCCGTCTATCGATGTCGACAAGATGATGCGTGGCATCGAGCGCAAGTATGGACGCGATGACTGGCCGGATGAAATCCGCCGGGCGCTGCCTGTGCGCGCGAAGGCGTTTAACGAGGATGCGGATCTTTCGCTGTTCGGAATGCTCGCGGTTCGCGATCAGTTCATCAAGAGCGCCGACAATGCGCTGGCGCTTGAAGATCTGATTGCGGCTCATCCCGAAATTCTGGACGAGAAGATCGAGCGTCCGCTGTTCGTGCTCGGTCTGGCGCGTACCGGCACGACGCTGCTGCAGCGGCTTTTGTCGATGCATCCCGGCGCGCGGTATCTGCCGTTCTGGGAAGGTTATTCGCCGTTCCCGCGCAAGTTCGGAAAGCACGAAGGTGGCCGCGATGGTCGCCACGCGGAAGCGGCCAGCCGACTCAAGTTGCTGAACTTCGTGGGGCCGGAATTCAACAAGATCCATCCGATCGAAGTTGATGATCCGGAGGAGTGCTATCACCTGTTCCGCAATCACTTCCTGGTGCCGCCGGGCTTTGACTTTGCCTATGTGCCGTCGTTCTGGAAGTGGTGGGATGCAAGTGCGCATGAAGATGCCTATCGCATGCACAAGCGTCAGCTCCAGGCGCTGCAATGGCTCAACCCCAATCAGCATTGGGTGCTGAAGTGCCCCAATCATCTTTCGGGCTTGAAGCAGCTGCTGGAAGTTTATCCCGATGCGCGCATCGTCAATACGCACCGCAGCGCCGATAAAACTGTGCCGTCGCTGTGCAGCCTTGCTGCCGTTACGTGGTGCATGACATCCGATACGGTCGATCTGAAGAAGGTGGGCGAGTTTGCGCTCGATCTGGCCGAAAGCTGTGAAGCAGCAGGCCGCGAAGCGCTGAAAATCGCGCCGCCCGGCCAGGTGATCCATGTCGAATATAATGATCTGGTTGCCGATCCGGTCGGCATGGCGATGTCGATCTACGAGCGCTTCGGATACGAGGCCCATTCGTCGCTGAGGGCGCGCATGTCACAATGGCTTGCCAGCCATCCGAGCGACAAGCACGGCCGACACCAGTACGTGTTGGAGGACTTCGGATTGACGCCGGAGATTATTGCGGAGCGTCTGGCGGTGAAGCAGCCGGCAGCGGTCAACGCATAAGTTTGAGAGATCGCCGCGTAGCTGTTCGCGGTGTATGCTGCTAAGTCGAGAATGCAAAAGAGAGGGCGTTGACCCTCTCTTTTTTGTTTCATCTGATCGCTGCGCGATGTGTGCACGCAAAGCCTAAATCGGCGCCGTTGCCTGCTTCAGCCATGCCCGCTCCTTAGTGTCGTCAATGAGCGGAGCAAGCTCGGCGAAGACGCGCGCGTGATAGGCGTTGAGCCATTCGATCTGCTCCGCCGTCAGCATCTCTTTCGCGATCAGCCGGCGATCAATCGGCGCCAGCGTGATGGTCTCGAAGCTCATCATCTCACGGTCGCCGCCCGCTGGCTTTTCCAGCGGCGTAACGAGCACGAGATTTTCGATGCGGATGCCGTACGCGCCCTCTTTGTAATAGCCGGGCTCGTTGGAAATGATCATGCCCGGTTCCAGCACGGCCATCCCCGCGCGCGAGATCGATTGCGGACCTTCGTGCACCGACAGATAGCTGCCGATGCCGTGGCCTGTACCGTGATCGTAGTCCAGCCCGGCCTGCCACAGAGCGCGGCGTGCGAACGGATCGAGGTCGATGCCGCGTGTACCCTTGGGGAAACGCGCCGTTGCAATGTCGATATGGCCCTTCAGCACCAGCGTGAAGCGCTCGCGCATTTCCGCTGAAGGTTTGCCGATGGCGACGGTACGCGTGATGTCGGTGGTGCCGTCGGAATACTGAGCGCCGCTGTCGATGAGAAACAGCTCGCCCGCTTTCAGATTGCGATTGGTGGCTTCGTTGACGCGGTAATGCACGATGGCGCCATTGGGACCGCTGCCGGAGATGGTGTCGAACGAAATCTCGCGCAGCTGGTTGGTGTCACGGCGGAAGCCTTCCAGCCGTCGCACGGCGTCGATCTCGTCAACCGTGCCGGACTGCACCGCGCCATCAAGCCACGCGAGAAAGCGCGTGACAGCAACGCCGTCGCGCACATGGGCAGCGCGTGCGCCCTTGATCTCGGTGGTGTTCTTGATTGCCTTCAGTGCAACGACAGGATCGCTGCCGCGCGCGATCCGGCGGACGCCGCCAAGCGACTTGGCAAACCAGTAGCTGGCAGCGTTGGGATCAAGGCGCACTTGCTTGCCAGATGTACGCAGCGCTTTGAGGCGGTCGGCCAACGCGTTGGGCGTGCTGACGCGCGCGAATGTTTCAAGCTGCTTGCGCACGGCATCGGGCACTTTGGCGTCAGCGATGAACAGCTCGGGCTTGCCCGTTGTGGGGACGATTGCGAACGCCAGGGGTGCGGGCGTGTGCGGAATGTCGGAGCCGCGGATGTTGAACGCCCATGCAACGGAATCGCTGAGCGTAAGAACGACGGCATCCTGATTGGCGGCTTTCAGCGCCTTTTGAATGTCGGCGATCTTGTCGGCAGCGGAGCGACCTGCAAACTTCATCGGGTGGAGGAAAATCGGGTCCGATGGCGGGGCGGGGCGTTCGCTGCCCCACACGAGGTCAACCGGGTTGCGCGGCGTCGGAACCATCTTGATCGCGCGTGGCTGCAGCGCAGCTTCGAGGCGTTCGATCTCAGAGACAGTGTGCAGGCGCGGATCGAAGCCGACACGAGCGCCCTTCGGCAGATTTTCCAGCAGCCATTCGCCAATGCGTCCGCGCGGCAGTAGCGAAACCGAGATGATATCGGGATCGACCTCTGCTTTGGCCTGCACGGTGTAGCGGCCATCGGTGAACAGTACTGCGGATTTCTTGGCGATGATCGCCAGACCGGCCGAGCCCGAGAAGCCTGTCAGCCAACCGAGCCGGGCAGATGATGCGGGCACATATTCGCCCTGATGCTCGTCAGCGCGCGGCACAAGAAAAGCATCGAGCTTTGCCGCAGCCAGATGGCGGCGAAGTTCTTTGATGCGCTCAGCGGCGGCACCGCGCTCGGACTGGCTTTCGAAGCTTTGGAACATGGGATCTGATCGGAGGCTGTTGCGAACGGGAAGAAACATGAAGCTAGCCTATTGCGCGGGGTCATGCACGCGTGCAGCGCCAAAGGGCGGCGCAAATGAAATTGCGCACGCCCACAGAGCCGTTCGGCCGTTAGATCAGGTTGTCCGGCGGTTAACTGCGCCGCCGCAGCGTCAGCGTTGTCCAGTCGCCCATGCGCCGGCGCTCCACCAGCGTAAAGCCGTGCGCCAGATATGATGCGACTACCGTTGGCGCCTCAGGGTTCAGAATGCCCGAGAGCACAGTGAAACCGCCCGGCCGCAGCCCCGCGCCAATGCCACCGGCAAGGCCCCGCAGCGGACCGGCGAGAATGTTGGCGATGATGAGATCGAACGGCGCCGCCGCGCGCAACGTTGGATGGGCGAGCCCAGCCGTGCAGGCGAACGTAATGTGCCGCACACCGTTTGCTTCGGCATTGGTGCGGGCAACATCGACGGCAATTGGATCGTTATCCGAGGCATAGACGCGAGCGGCCGGCAATGCGCGCGCCGCCGCAATGGCCAACACGCCCGACCCGCAACCCAGATCCAGAATGCGCGTGAAATTGTAAGAGCGCGTCAGCCGGTCGATGGCGATCAGACAGCCAAGCGTGGTTTCGTGATGGGCGGTGCCAAAGGCTTCACCCGCATCGATCAGGATCGATCGGGGCCCGTGCGGGATGCGATCGCGGTCATGGCTGCCGTGGACGACGAAACGCCCGGCGTTCACCGGCGGCAGTGCTGCCTGGGACATCGCCACCCAGTTGAGATCGGGCAGATCCTCAAGCGTTACAGCGGGCAGATCCGCGCCAACCGTAGCGCTCAGTTGTTCTACGGCGACATCCGCGGCGGCGCGGTCTTCCCAGTAGGCCTCGATGCGCCACGCGGCTGGGCCGTCCTCAAACAGGGTGACGGCATCGGCGGCCGGATCGGCTTGCGATAGGATGTCTTCGATCGTCTGCGCCAGGCCATGATCGGCCGCGCGCACGGAAAGCTTTGTGCTGGGCATGCGTATTCCAGATGTGTGAAGGGCAGCGCGCCCGAGCGGGTCAGCGGCTGCCCGAATATCCTTCGAACTCCATGCCCTCAGCGCTAACCGGATCGGGCAACTCGTCGAGGAAAAGATCCCACTTTTTGTCGATATGCAATGCGGCTTCTGCGGGAGGCATGGTTAGCAGGCGTCCATCGGGCTGCTCTACAACCAAACCGTCGGCCGTCAGACGTTCCAAAGCGTCGGAAATATCGAAATCGACGCTGACCCCAAAGCTGGAAGCCAGATATTGCTCAATTGCTGCGTCGATGGCCTCGATGTCCTGCATATAGGCATCTTCCTTGGCCAGCACCGAATAAAGCAGCATTTCCTCTTTGATGTCTTCCTCTGCGGCGCGGGCAGCAAGCTTGAGCATGACGCCGCGATTGTCCGCCATGGCATGGAAGTAAAGGTTCTGCGCCATCACCACCATGTAGCGCTGCTTCTGGTTCATGAAGTTCATCGTCTGGCGGAAGGCAATGCCGCCCAGGCCGAACAGCGCAGTAGCCGCGGCCACCGGATTTGACGCCAGCATGGCAATCTTGCCGGCCGCGCTGACAGTGCCGAGGGTGAGACCGCCGCCGGCCGTCGCGCTGAGCCGCAGCTTGTCATAGAAGCGGAAGCGCACGCGCGTGTTGGGAAACACCATCTCGATGTCGGAGCGCGGAATGTTCTTGAACAGCTTCATGTAAACGCACGATTCCTTCACTTCCGAAGGAATGGTCTCGCGTGCTTTTTTGACGAACTTCTCCGCATCGCGCCGATTGAGCTGCTGCGTTTGCATGACTTCGCGCACATGCTTTTCAAACGGCTTTACCTTGAACAGCAGGAATAGCCGCTGGAAGATCGGAACGTCGAATTCCTCGCGCAGATAAAACTTGTTCCAGCGGCGGCGATGATTGCGACGCGACGAGGCGCCACGATAAAACAACAGCAGCTCATCGAAGGCGCAAAGGTCGACATGCAGATCGAGACCGTAGGCGGAATCCTGTGTCAGGATTTGCGCGACATCCGAGTGCTGGATCTGGACATAGTTTGCCTGCTGCAGAATTCGTTCCATGCCGCGCAGAATGCGATGCTGCATCACGGCCCGCTCGTCGGGCGTGAAGGCGCGCGTCATCAGCAGATCGCTGTCGGGGCTGAACGGCTCATACGTTTCTTCAAGCTCGTGCAGCTCGGCAGTATATTGCTGACGGCGCCAGTGATCGAGATAGCGGAAGAAGCGGCGCGCCTCCTGTGCCTGGCCGTTGGGCCATGCAGTGGGGGATGTCAGCCGATCCAGAAGAGCGAAGCGGGTAACCGGGATGAAACGCTCGCGGGGGCGCTCGCTTTCCGGCTTGATAGCGTCGAAGGCGGAAACCTCGTCATCGGTGCCCGTAACTGTGCCGGGCGCCTCCTGCGGCGGGCCATCAGCTCGGGCGTTGGAATAATCGGTCGCGATAGGCGCAGAAGCCGCCTGCGCGTCGATTGATGACATTTTTCGCGCTCCCTCTAAACGCGGGCAAATACGATTTGCACGTGAGCCGGTGGGCCACGGTGCCCTATGTTGTTCTATTGTTGAAATAACTTGGTTGTCGAGACTTCGCCGGTGGAGGGGGCGATTTTGCGGCGCGCTTGTGGCCGGCTTTCGTCATTGTTTAATGGCCAGCGGTTCCAGGTGCGCGCCCCGGTTCCCATTGACCACGCGATTGCGTTGATAAAACGCATATCCGCCACAGTCGCGCCCTTGTTCACCATAAGAACACATCCATGCATGCCAACATGGAGAGGGCATAGCGGTGCGTGGCGTTTTCCGCTGTCTGTTTGTAACAGTTCTCGCATTGGCGGGGCTTCAGCCGCTTGGCTCAGCGCTGGCTGACGAACGCATATCTATGCCATTCGAGTGCGCGATCATAGATGGTCGCATTGTTCTTCAACCTGACCGCTTGACCGAATACGCCGTTTTGGGCGTGCGTCATGAACGCAAGACATCAACCTGCGCACGGGATAGGGCTGGCGGGTGCCGTGCCGTGACTGCACATCGATTTGATGTGGCCTGTAACGGTGGGGCCGCGGCATGGATCGATATCGCGGCTGAAATTCGCAATGCCTCTGCCAATCGTGTCTGGGTCGAAAACGGACAACTCAATCTGGTGATGCCGCGCCGGGATACTGGCGAAGCGCAGAGGGAATGTCACCTTCGCGAAGCGCAGGCGGCTGCATCGGGTCACGATGTTGTCATTGAGGGCAATTGCCTGCCGTGGATGCGCAAAGCGGCGTTCGATCGTCTGGTGCTCCCGGCTGGATTCGCTCCGGTTGATGAGCTCGGTGCGCGGCTGACGTATGCCGCCTCGCCGACCCCGCAATTTGCGCCCGTCTATGCCGCGCTGCTGTCTCCCGTGGCGATGACCACGCAGACCCGCACGCGCGAAACCACTGTCGCTGTTATCGATCCGGAGGCCATGCGCACTGCCGGCACGAGAATGCAGGCGTGGGATACGGTGCTGCAGCCGGAATACGGTCAAGATGATTGGGTGACGGTTGTGCATTCGGGCACCGCTGACGATGCGCCCGGCATTGTCGAGGTGAGCGTCGCACAAAACTCAGGACCAGAAGCGGCGGATAACGCTGCTGCGGGCGCGGTGCAGGTAACGAACGCGACGGAGCGCGGTTGGAGCGGCGTGTGGCTGGTGGCGTTTGGCTCTTTCAGCGTCGCCGCCATCGCTGCGCTGCTGATGAAGTTCATGCCGCTGGTGCGCAGCCGTGCCCTTCGCTCGGCCCGCTCGCGGCTACGGCGGCGCAATGTTTCCATCGCCAATGCATCGACGACAGTTGCCGCGCTTCTGGAGCAAACGGCCGTCGCGGTGACACAGCTCAGAGGGGCGGGGCCTTTGCGTGAAGTGTTGTTAGGCGAAGTGCAGGCGGTGCGCGAACGCTCGGCGCATATTGCACTTGCAGCAAGCAGAGCTGAAGTCGCGCCCGAAAAGGCAGGAATGCAGTATCGGGCGATGGTGCGCGATCTTGAGCGTATCCGGCGGATTGTCGACAGCGCTGCCGCAAGCTTGAAAAAGTCCCGCAATACGCAGTCGACGGTGCCCCAGACTACGAGTGAGGCCTATGACGTGTTGGGCGTCAATGCGCACGTGAGTGCGGGTGTGCTCAAGAAGATCGTCGACGCGCTGCGCATGAGCTGGCATCCGGACCACGCACGAGATGACGCGGACCGCGAGATGCGGGAGCAGCGCATTCGGCAGATCAACATCGCCTGGGATCTGATCAACGGTGAGCGCAAGGCAGCGTAGCTGGCGCTTATCGATCGCGGCATTCGTCAGATCTAAGTCGATTGCGATGGGGTCTGAATTCCGCTTGTAAACGGCTCGTGTGTTAGAAGCTCGGCATGTAATTGCTGACATGATGATGGAGGCTTCCATCGCACCTGGACCGAATGATGGGCGGGCAGCTGACCGTCAGCGCATGGTTGATGAGATCATCGCCATCGCTGCGGAGAGCATGCAAAGCTATCCTGCGGTTGCGCTCGATCCGGGGGTGTTGTCGGTGATGCGCCGGGTGCCGCGACATGAGTTCGTCCCTGGCGTCCGACGGCATGCGGCCTACCGTGACAGTCCGCTTGATATTGGTGATGGCCAGACGATATCGCAGCCTTTCATGGTCGCGCTTATGACCAGCCTGCTGCACCTAAAGCGTAGTGATCGCGTGTTGGAGATCGGCACCGGCTGCGGCTATCAAACCGCGATACTGGCCGAGCTGGCGGGCGAAGTGTTTACGGTCGAGATTGTTGAAAGCCTTGCGAAGCGGGCGGCAGCCACGCTGACGCGGATGGGGTATGCGAATGTGCGTACGCGCATCAGCGATGGAAACAGCGGCTGGCCGGAAGCGGCGCAGTTCGATTGCATCATCGTAACTGCGGCGCCCGATCGTATGCCTGACGCCATCGTTGCCCAGTTGAAAGAGGGTGGCCGCATGGTGATCCCGGTTGGCGGCAACGAGCAGACGCTAAAGGTGATTTGCAAGCGAGGCGGCGGACAAATATCTGAAGGCGATATTATGCCTGTGCGGTTCGTGCCGTTTACCCGCAATGCCGGTTGAACCTTAATCCTTAGCCCGGCCCGTAAGCAGCGTCGCGAAGCTCAATCCAACGCTCGCTGTTGCGATCAGCATGGAGTGCTTCCGGAAAAGTGGGAAGCGGTTTTCCGACAAGAAGCACGACAAAACAAACATCCAGAGCCGTTCCGCGATTCAACGAAACGCTGAAAGGGTCTAGCGGCTACTTCCAGCTCCATACCAGATCTGTCTGGCTGTAATCGAAGGCGCGGCTGGGTGCGTTCTCGTCGCTCATGTCGAGCTCGCGGCCTTCGTCGTCGAACAGGCGGACCGTGCCGTCGATCAGTAGCGTTTTGCCGCCGATCTCACACTCGTAGGGCACAGCCCGTGCGCCACCCAGTTCGTGCCAGTGGTTGCCAAAGCGCGAGCCGGTACAGATAAGCGTATCGGCGTCCAGCGTCTGTTGTTCCAGCTCAGCCCGGATGGCTGCGATCAGGCGTTGCTCGTGCTTGAGCTGCTCCATCACATCGGAAAGCGGTATCGTCCCGCCAGCATATGCGGGAGCGGCAGCAAGCAGCGTTACGGCAAGCGCGCCAAACATGCAGCGCTTGGTGATGTGCGTGACAACGAAAAACGCGGCTTTTGAAATATGCATTGCGCCTCACCCGGGCAAATTCACTTCAATTCAAACAGCCTATCGCAGGTCGCGGTGCCCGCCTAATAGTGTTGTGAAGGCACGGTGGTGCAAAGCATGGACAACGAAAAAAGGCCCCGCGCTTGCAGGGCCTTCGATCGTTACGGACACCTTTGACGCGACACGTCAGACGGCGGAGTTGATCCAGTCTTCAAGGCGCTTCTTCTGCACCAGGGCACCGGTGTGCTGAGCGGCAACCTGACCGTCCTTGAACAGGATGAGGGTCGGCATGGCGCGGATGCCATACTTGCCGGTGACGCCAGGGTTTGCGTCGACGTCAAGCTTCACTACCTTCACCTTGCCCTTCATCTCCAGGGCGACCTGGTCGAGAGCAGGGGCCATGGCCTTGCAGGGGCCGCACCATTCCGCGAAAAAGTCCACCAGAACCGGCTCCGAAGACTGCAAAACCTCCTGGTCGAAGGTGCTGTCGGACACTGCATTTGCCATTTGAATTCTCCATTTGAAGCGCAGGAAGCACCGCACGGGCGGCTACGCCTCTTCGTGCGGGGAAGTTAGGAATGCGACCTCTGCCCGTCAAGGTTATCCAGGTCAATGTTCCAGAGGCGCCCGGTATAGTCGTCCAGGAGGGCGTCCGGCAACATCATCATGCGGGGGCCATCGGTCCACAGCAGGGCCGCGCGCACAACCCTGCCGGGATAGATCTCCTGCAATGCAAGCCGGTAGGCCGCAAGCTGGTAAAGATAGGCTGGCGCGACCGTCTCGATGGTGCGGGGCGGCGGGCGATTGGTCTTGTAATCGACGATCAGCACCTCCGAACCGGTGTCCACCAGCCGGTCGATCTGGCCCATCAGTTTCAGCGGAGCGCTGCGTCCGTTGGGGTGCGGAATCAGGGCCACGATGGGCACCTCGGCCCGGCTGCTGGGCCCGAACAGATCGGTGAACTGCGGTGCTGTGAGGATTGCCAGCGTCTCTTTGGCGATGCTTGCGCGCATGCCAGCGCTGAGCGCGTCGCCGCGCAGCTCCAGAAATGTGTGTGCCGCCTGCTGCCATCCCGCAACCGGTAATGTCGGGAGATGTTGCAGCAACGCATGGGTGAGCGTGCCGCGCAGGAACCGATGCTCGCTGGTTTGCAGACGTGGCGAAGGGGCGGCGGGTTCTTCCTCGGCCGCCCGGCGGTGCTCCGGCTGCACCGGCAACGCTTCGCCTTCCTCGTCGGGCGCATAGGCCTCAAGGCGGGACGGGGCGAGCGGAATGGAAAGCGCAGCTTCCTTGGGCGCAGCAACGGCGGCCCATTCAGGCAGCGCCGTAATGGTGGTCTGGCGCCTGTGTTCGGACTTCGGCTTGCCGGGCGCCGCCGACTGCGGAACGCTGTAACGGCGCGCCGTTGTTCCGTCCCCGGTGTCGACCTTTTCCATCAGGCCCTCAAGGCCTAGCTCGATCAGCTCATACCAGCTGCCGGCGGCCGGACCGTTCTTGCCTGCGAATCCGGCGACGTAGAGTCTGTCGCGGGCGCGGGTCATGGCGACGTAGAGCAGGCGATTGCGCTCTTCCAGTTCGCGCCGGGATTCTTCCGCCTTTGCCGCTTCGATCAGCGGATGTTTGCCAGTGCCTTTGACAACCCATACGAACGGCTTGTCCTTCGTGCCCTCTGGCAACGCGACGCCGTCCAGTGTCAGCAACTCGTCGCCCTTGCCGGAGTTGGAGCGCGTGCCGCAGGTGTCGGGCAGAAAGACAATTGGCGCTTCCAGGCCCTTGGCGCCGTGCACGGTCATGACGCGAACTTCATCGCGCCCCTGTTCCATGTCGCGCTTCACTTCGCTCTCTGCTTTGCGCAGGAAGGTCAGGAAGCCAGTGAGCGAAGGCGCTTCGGCATCGTCATATCGCAGTGCGAGGTTGAGAAACTCGTCGATCGGGTCGGCGGCCTCGCTGCCGAGACGCGCCAGCAGACGCGAACGGGCACCCTCGCGATCGAGGATCGACGCGAAGAATTCGAACGGCGGTACAAAGTCCGCGCGCGAGCGCCAGCGCTTGAGCGTTTCGAACGCGGTGCGGAAGCGTTCGTTGTCGCCTTTATGTGCGATCAGCCCTTTCCACAACGAGCCGTTGCGTCCATGCGCGATGGCCAGCAGGTCGTCGTCGTCGAGGCCGATCAACGGCGACTTCAGCACTTCAGCCAGTGCCAGATCGTCTTCGGGCAGGGTGAGGAAATCACCGAGCGAAACCAGATCCTGCACCGCGATCTGATCGGACAAGCGCAGGCGATCGGAACCGGCGACCGGAATGTTGCGCGCCTTGAGAGCGGCGACCATCGGATCGGCAAATGGCCTGCGTTTGCGCACCAGGATGATGATGTCGCCCGCGTGTATTGGACGCCCTTCAGAGGCGAGCATCTCGCCTTTGTCCAGCCACGAGCGAATGGTGTTGGCGACGCGGTCGGCAACACGCGCGATCGGCTTTTGCTCGTGTTCCTCTTCCAGCGGCGCCCAGCGGTCGGACTTGACCGCGTCCTCCGCCAGCTCCGGTGGCCAAAGCTCGACAACACCACCGTGCCCCATCCGGTGTACGGCGTGATGGATGCGGCTGCGATCAGCCGTGAGCCCCGGTGTACGCAAATGGTCGGAGAACACGCGGTCAACGGCTTCAAGTATCGGCGCAACGGTGCGGAACGACAGATCGAGCGGGATGCGACGCCACGCATCGGGGCCGCTCATTTCGGCGAAGCGCGCGCCCATGGCTGCGAACTGGCGCGGATCGGCACCCTGGAAGCTGTAGATCGATTGCTTCTCATCGCCGACGCCGAACAGCGTGCGGATGGTTTCCATCTGCCCTTCGCCGGTGAAGAATTCGCGCGCCAGCGATGCAACGATCTGCCATTGCTCCGGACTGGTGTCCTGCGCTTCATCGACGAGGATGTGATCGATGCCGCGATCCAGTTTGAACATCACCCACGATGCCAGATCCTGCCCGCTGAGCAGGTAAACGCTTTTGGTGATGAGATCGTCATAGTCCAGCGCCGCGCGCCGCATTTTCGCAACCGAGTATCGTTGCAGCACGACACTGGCGATACGGTGAAGCGCAATGGTCGCCTCGACTGCGCGGACCGCTCGGCTCTCGTTCTGAAGGTCGAGGCAGCGCGTCTGTGCATCGGTCGCCGTGTCCATCAGGCCGGTGGAAGCTTCGCTCACCCCTTTCGTCATCAGACGCTTGCGGGCGGCGCCCTCGCTGGTCAGCAAATACCCTTTCAATGCGGCCGCGCGTGCTGCTGCTGATCGTGCCGAGATCGCTTTGATGATGTGCGCGGCCAGATCCTGATCGGACTTTGATCCACCGGTCAGTGCATCGCGCAAGTGAGACAGTGTTGAGTCGTCGAACAGGTCGGCGATGTCGTCGTCGATTTGTTTTGCTGTTACGCCTTCGCGTACACTGAAGGCGCGGCGGAACGCACGGTCGAGGCCTTGGAACTCGTCGTCCGGACCAGCGCCGAAATCGATCCGCAGGGCGCTATCCAGCCATTGGCGCTGATGCAACGCGTTGGCCAGAACTTTGTCGAAGACGTCTTCCGATGCGAACGGGATGATGGCGGCAAGGGCCTGTGCCTGTGCACCGCTGTCGGCGCTGCCGGTTACATCGAACAGGGTTGCGTCGATTGCCTCGCGCAGCAGCTTGCGCGCCAGCGTGTCGTCGAGAACAGAGAACCCCGGCGTTACACCGGCTTCAAGCGGAAAGCGCTGCAACAGACGTTCGCAGAACGAATGGATCGTCTGCACCTTCAACCCGCCCGGCGTTTCAATGGCAACGGCGAACAGCGTGCGTGCGAACTGAACTTCGTCGAATGTCGGCGTCCGGTTGTTGAGCTCCTGCAATCTTGCTTGCAGCGCGTCGTCCGGCAGGCTCACCCAGCTCGCTAGCGTGTCGAACACACGCTTCGACATTTCGGCAGCAGCGGCTTTGGTGTAGGTGAGGCAGAGGATGCGCTCCGGCTTGGTGCCGGCCAGCATCAGGCGCAACACCCGTTGCGTCAGTACATGCGTCTTGCCGGTTCCGGCGTTGGCGCTGACCCAAACGGAGGCTGCAGGATCAGCAGCATCGCGCTGGGACTTTTTTGTGCGTTCGAGATCGTTGATGGGCGGATCAATGCTCATGATGCGGCCCCTTCATCTTCGCCGGGCATGGACCATTCGGCCACGCGCGCCAGATGCGCATAGTCGTCATAGAGGTAGGTGAAACCTGGCCGTCGCAGCGCGCGGTAAGGCGTCGCCGGATCATCGAACTGGCTGATGAGGGCGGTTACATTTGCGAGCACCGAGGCAACAACCTGATTGAGATCTGCCTCGCTCGGGTCAATGAACAGCTGCTCGCCCGGTGGCTCTGCGCCGGTCGCGCGTATGTATCGCAGACCGGCGACAGCGCCGTTGGGCACCTTGGCGAAACCGCTGGAGCTCTGTGCAATCGCTGCTTCCAGCGACAGCTGCGGACTGGTGCCATCGAGCACGGATTTCCTGGCCGGTATGCCGCCGGTCTTGTAGTCGACAATGACAATGCCGTTGCTGCGCACATCGATGCGATCGGCGCGCGCTGAAAGCGTGAACGGTCCGGCAGGTGCTTCGATGATCAGCCTGCCTGAAACCTCCGACACGATGCGCTCCATGCCTTCGCGCCATTGCGGCTCATGCTCGGCGAACCATTGCGCGAACCGCTCAAACCGCCCTTGCCAGAAGGCTTTTATCCTGGGGTTCTGCGCATAATTGGCCAGCGTATCCTGCGCCATGGCTGTCAGCTCGCCATGGATATTTTCGGGTAGCTGATCGGGAAACTTCGCCGCAAAGCGGTTCATGATTTCGTGCACGACGCTGCCGCGCAGTGCGTTGGTCGGGTCTGCGCCCAGCTCCGGCAACGACTCGAGATTGAGAATCTCGCTGGCGAAAATTGCATAGGGATTTGCAAGCCATTGATCGATGCGAGTCACGCTGATGCGGCGCGGACGCATGTCCACCGGTGGGCACGGCGCAGGCGCGTTAAGCCGGATGCGAGTGCCGATGTGGTCGCGCATACGCGCCCAACCGAGCCACGGCTTGTCTGAATTGAGCGCGTCGCTAACACCAAGCCCGGACAGCAGCGCCTGCATGCGCATCAGCCAGCGCGACGGCACCGTTGGTACGCCATCGATCTTTTCTGCACGCGTCAGGTAAACGCGCGGCGCACCGAGTTGCGATGTAAAATCGTGCGCAGCGTAGCCGATCTTTTCTTCCGGTGACGGCAGGCCAAGCTCGGCGCGCATCGGGCGATTGAGCCATGGTCCAGGGTCGGCTGCCTCCGGCCAGGTGCCGTCGTTCAGCGAGCCCAGAATAACGACATCCGGCTGTTGCAGACGTGCCTCGAACGGTCCCCAGATTGCAAGCCGAGGATGAACGGCAACGTGCTGGCGCACATTTTCAGCGCTGATGAGGCTGCGATAAAGGTCGGCGTAGTCATGGGCGCGCACCGACAGTTGCGGCGCCTCGGGCGCGATCAGCCCGGCAAAGAAGCTGGCGCCTGCGCGGCCCGCTTCCTCGCGCCAGAGCGGCGAGCTGCCATCGTCAGCATCCGCGTCTTCCGGCAGGCGGCATATCGCTTCGGCGGCAGCAATGTGTGCCTCGGCAAGCTGCGCCAGCGGTTGCTCGTCGCGATCGGCAAACGCTTCCGTCAGAGGCGCGTAGGCCTCACGCAGAAGATCGACCAGCGTGTGCGCGGCGGCCCAGTCTTCCTCCCACAGGCGCTTCACCGCCCGTTGGCGGCGGCGGCCTTCGTCGACATTCGCGCGCGCCATTTCCAGTGCATCGGCAATGCCGTCGATGCCGCTGCCGAGATACACATCTCGGAATGCGATAAGTTCCAATGCGCGTGCCGAGCGGCGAATGGTGAAAGCGTCGAGGCCAAGACGCGCCAGCGGATGCTTGAGCAGAGCCATTACAGCTGCGGGCGCAAAGTCCTCGGCGGCGGTGGCGACAACGAGATCAAGGAATGTTCCCGGCGGTGTTTTGGCAAACGGCCGGCCAGCGGAATCGTCAACACGGATGCCCCACGCTTCCAGCCGCACGGCAACGCGGCGGGCCAGCAGTCGATCCGGTGAGATCAACGCGGCGGTGCGGCCCGGTGTTTCAGCCGCTTCACGCAGAATAAGTGCGATGGTTTCGGCTTCGTCCTGCGCAGTGGGCGCCTCGATAAGCGACATGCCGTCGAGCGCGTTGCGCACGGCGTCGGGCATCGTCGATGCAACGTATCGGCGCCACTTCGCGGTCGTGCTGGAAGGACGCATCATCTCGGAAATCAGCGCATCGCGTTCGTGCAGGATCGGAAGCGTTTCCGTTCCGGGCAACATCTGCACGTCGGAGCGCTGCACGCCGAGAGCGGTGAGCAACTTATGGAAACCGAACTGAGGATGCTCCGGGTGGTGAGCAATCGCGTTCCAGCTTTCGGTATCGAGATAGAGATCAATGCCCGGCAGCACGATCGCGCCTTCCGGCAACTGCGCGACCGCACGCATCAGCTCCACCGTTGCAGGAACCGAGCCCGTTACGCCCGCAACAATCACTGGCCCTTTGGGCGGCAGCTTTGCGAGCTGTTCGGCCTGCAGAAGTATTGCCCGGTTGCGCCGCTCCGCTGGAGAGAGAAGCTGTTTCTCCTCAAGGTGCGCGGGCCAGAACGCTGTGATGATTTCGAGAAACTTCAGCGTATCTTGCCAGTGCGCGGCGTATTCATCCGGCACCAGCGTCGCGAGGCGATCGAGCGGAACGTTTTCCGTTTCGATCATGTCCATCAGGCGCGCAAGTTCAGCGGCGAGGTGGGCAGCCTGCGCGGGTGTATTGGCCCCTGCGGCGACGGCGTGATCGGAAAGATGCGCTGCATCCCCGCCCGCACTGCGAATGGCTTCGGACCAGCGCTGCACCAGCATGGTGAGCACCAGCCGTCGCTCGATCTCGCTTGCGGCGGGCGGCAGGTCGAGGGCGTCGGTGCCAAGCGTTCCGGGGCCCGCAAGTCCGGCCAGCAGCGTGGCATCTTCCTCGCTGGCGGAAATGGGCCGTATCTGCGGTAGTGTCAGCGCGCGCCCACCGGCCGCCGACAAGAATGCCTCCTGCATGCTGCGCGTTGCGCGTCGGGTCGGCAGCAGCAATGTGATATCAGGCAATTCAAGCGGCGTTGGTGGTTTGCCGGTTGCGCCGGCCAGATCGCCGCTCAGGATGGCGTGCGCAACCGAATAGAGAAACGGCCTGCCGCTGGGGACGGTGAACACGCGCGCACCGGCAACCGGTGTGTCCGATGTCCCGAAAACCCCTTCCATATCGTCAGGCTGCGTCCCCACTGTCGATCAACCTTTCCGCATCGCCCAGAGCTTCCGGCGTGCCAACGTGCATCCATGTTCCGTCGAGGCGGATACCATAGAGTCTGCCATTGTCGATGGCGCGATCCCATAGTTTGTTGAGCGAGAACGGCCCCGTAGGCGCGCCTTCGAACAAACGCGGATGCGCGATGGATACGCCGGCAAATACGAACGGCGCCATCCGCCCTTCAGCGCGGCGGTGAAGGCGGCCGTCGTTGTCCATCACGAAGTCGCCGGAACCATCGTAGCCCAGACTGGTCGCGGTTGAGGCGAGCAGCATTGCGCTGTCCATGATGTCCGGGTTCCAGAACGAAAACAGACGCTCCAGATTCGGAGTTACGCTTTCGAGCCACACCGAGTCAGAGTTTTGAATGAGGAATGGTTCCGGGCCGAGCAACGGCAACGCCTTGACGACGCCGCCGCCGGTGTCGAGCAACTCCGCGCGCTCATCCGATATGGTGATCTGCGGGTGCGTCCGCGTTTTTACATGCGCTTCAAGTACGTCGGCGCAGTAGTGCACATTCACGACAGCACGTGGCACGCGGGCCGCCGCAATGCGATCAAGCACATGATCGATCAGCGGACGCCCTTTCAGCGGCACCATGGGCTTGGGAATATCGCGCGTCAGAGGCAGCATGCGCTTGCCGAAACCACCGGCGAGAACCATCGCAGCCTCAGGGCGCCACGTGGCTTCCGAAGTGTCCGCCATGGGATCGTTGTCATTCTGCGCGGTCATGAAATGCCTCTGTCAGCCGGGGATGGCGCCGCGCAATTCAGCTGGAAAATGCGCATCGTACCAGTGTCGCAACGGTTCAAGCGCCGGATGGGCAAGGTCGCGTTCCAGATACTGCCATAGCCGCGGAATGTGACGCAGGTAGCCCGGCTTGTTATCGCGCTTGGCGAGGCGGGCGAAGATGCCGACGATCTTGGTGTTGCGCTGGGCGCCGAGCGCTGCATAGGAAAACGCGAAACGCTCGCGGTCGAAGCCCTCGCGGCCCGCCGACGCGTTGCAATAATAGTCAAGCAGTTCGGTCTCAAGCTCGGCTGGCACATCAACGCGCGCGTCCTGCAGAAGTGAGACGAGATCATAGGCCGCCGGCCCGCACATGGCATCCTGAAAGTCAATTAGTCCGACACGTGCAACGCCTTCGCGCTCCGGCAGCCACAGCAGGTTGGGCGAGTGATAGTCACGCAACACCCAGGCGGGCGGCATTTTCTCAAGCTCGGCAATCACATCGCGCCACAGCGCAACAAATTGCGCGCGTGCGGCATCGTCGATAGGTGCACCCTTCACCGCCGGCCAAAACCAATCGGTGATCAGCTCGGTTTCGATGGCCATAGCAGTACCATCGTAGCGGGGTAGTTCGTGTTCGCCATCGCCTGCAACCGGTAACGTACGTGGTGGCGGTGCGGCGTGCAGTGCAAGCAGCACATCGGTTGCGGCGCGCCACAGCGTGGCCTGGTCAGCAGTGCCTGCCAGCACTTCCGCGCCGAACACGCGATCGCCGAGATCGTCGATGATGAGAAACCCGTTTGCCAAATCCTGCGCCCTGATGCGCGGAACCGTTGCGCCAACTGCGCGCAACGCATCGGCCACCGCAACGAATGGCCGGACGTCCTCGGCGAGATGCGCGATGCGGCTATAGGGCAATCCGTTGCGAATGACCGGGCCATCGGGCTGGCGCGGCGCATCCATCAGGATCGCCTCGCACTGCGTGCCTGCATAAATGCGGCCGTATCGGCGCGCCGAAGCATCGCCTTGCAGGTAGCGGATCTGGCGCGGGTTGGCGGCATCGCTTTCGCCACCGTTGCCGTAGACGAGCGTGCGCATGGCGATGAAGCGGTGCAGCCGCGATGCCCATGCGCCGAAGCCGGTCAGCGTGACACGGCGGCTTGCGTTTTCGTATTCGCCGTTGACGTCATCGTCTGCGGTGTCATCGCGTCCGGTATCGGTGCCTTCATCCGGATCGTCGATGCGCACTTCCAGCCGGTCGTGCGGCAGGAAACTATCAGCGCGCTCTGGCCATTCCACCAGCGCAATGCCTTCCGTCAGCGCCAGATCCAGACCCAGCTCGTCCAGTTCTTCCGGCGCGCCAAGGCGATAAAGGTCGAAATGCGCAACGCCCATGCGCGGCGTCGTATAGGTCTGCACCAGCGTGAAGGTGGGGCTCGGAATTTCTTCCTGCGCACCGTCCATCAGCGTGTGGATGATGGAACGCGCGAGTGTGGTCTTGCCCGCACCCAATTCGCCGCTGAGCGTCAGCAGATCGCCGATGCGGGCGACAAACGCGAGATCCGCGCCGAGGTTGGCAAGCTGGGCCTCGTTGAGGCAGGGAAACACATGGGTGAAAACGTCGGGCGCCGGCATACGGGCTCACATCAGGCTGATTTACTACCGGCCGATAACTGAGCCGCAGGGCCTTCATAAGGCAAGGCCGGATCTGCTTTATCAGGGCGTCCGTTGGCCGGAAGGCGCACAGTGACGCGTGTGCCCAGGTCAGGTTCCGATTCCAGCGTAACGGTGCCGCCGTGCAACTCGACGAGGCTCTTGACGATTGAAAGCCCCAGGCCGGCGCCCCGGTGGCCGGCGCTGTGATTGCCGCTCTCGAAGCGATCGAACACCCGCCACAGGTCTTCCTTGGCGATGCCAACGCCCTCATCGGCCACGGTGAACACAACCATCTCGCCGTCGCGACGGCAGTTGATCTCGATGGTGTCGCCGGGCTTGGAGAAGCTGACCGCATTGGACAGCAGATTGAACAATATCTGCCGCACCCGTGCTTCGTCGCCAATGAATGAGCGCGCGTCGTCGGCAACGCCGATGCTCAGCGACAGTCGGGAATGGGAGGCAGCTTCGCGCACGCCGACAATGGCGGCATCGATAACCGTCGAAACGTCAATCGGCGCCTGCTTCAGATCCATCGAGCCCGCGTCAATCGAAGCCAGCGTCAGGATGTCGTCGATAGTGGTGAGCAGTTCCGTCGACGAATTGGAGATGTCGGCGAGATACTCTTCCTGCTTGTCATTAAGCGGCCCGATGATCGGATTGCTCAGCATCTCGCTGAAGCCGATGATGGATGTCAGCGGTGTGCGCAGCTTGTAGGAAACGTGGCTGATAAAGGCGTTCTTGATGCGGTCGGCGGCAACGAGCGCGGCGTTGCGCTCTTCCAGCATGCGCTCATACCGCTTGGCGTTGGTCACATCGCTGAACGTTAGCAGCGTTGCGCCATCGGGCAGCGGCATGGCGGCATAGTCGATGAGCGTTTCGTTGGAGCGCATCATCTGGCCGGTGAACTCTTCGCGGTGCTCGGAGATCGATGTGACCGAATGATTTAGCCGGTTCCAGATTGTCGGATCGTCATACAGCGGCCGCGACTGTTCGATGAAGGCATCGATGTGAGGATGCTCCGCCAATGCCCGCTTCGGCAGATCCCAGATTTCTGCCAGCGCTGCGTTGAAAAGCTTCAGGCGACCATCGGTGCCGAAAACCGCAACGCCTTCCTTCAGCGTGTCGAGTGTCTCGCGCTGCACATTGACGAGCGCATTGATCTCGCGCTCCAGCGCCAGTCTGTCGGTATCGTCGATGAACAGATAGGTGATGCCACCGTCGGAGTTCTTTTCCGGGCGGACCTGCAGCGTGCGTCCGTCCGGCAGCGACCAGGTATCGTCGCTGACTGAAGGGCTGGCGTAAGCGTCGAGAATGTTTTCCTTCCACTCGGCATAGTTCACGACCTGCGGCAGACGGCCAAGCTCGCGGAGTCGATCGAGGATGGCGCCAGCGGAGGGACGAGATTTCAGCCAGGCTTCATCAAGACGCCACAGCTTGCGGAATGCTTCGTTGAAGAACACGAGCTGCTGGCGATCGTTGAAGACAGCCACAGCGGTTGCAACGCGATTGAGCGTGCTGTCGTAGAACTGCGGCCGCTCACCTTCGCCCTGCGGTTTTTCCAGCGACGGCACTTCAACGGCCACCGCCGCCGTTGCTTCATCGAATGGCAGCATCGTCACATCGAACAGCCGCCGATCGCGGCCAACAATCAGATGCAGGCGGTCGCGGTATCCTTCGCCGCGAGCCAGCACGCGGGCGGCATTGCGGCGTTGGCGCTGCTCCAGCAACTCGATCTGACGCTCATGCACTTCTGAGCGGCCGCGCGCCTCAACGGCGCGAACGTATGCGTTGTTCACCCAGGTGATACGGCCGTCCTTGGCACGCAGCCACACGGGTATGGGCAGAGCATCAAGCAACGCACGGCTGGCGCGGACTTCGCGGGCCAGCCGTTGATGCTGAGCCATGACTCGCGCAACTTCATCGCGATGGCCGGCAACATCGCGGAAGCGCAGTATCGCGCGGCCGCCCGAGGTACGGCCCTCAGCTTCGAGGTGGCCGTCGGCTGTCGTGCGGACAATCAGGTTGAACGGGTGGCCGGAAGCGAACAGGGCATCGATGGCGGGTTTCAATACGGCCGCGGAAGCCGGTTCCAGCCAGTTGCCGAAGCGCAGGAATTTTTCAGGCGAGTCCGGCAGGCCGGGGATGCCATGCAACGTATAGGCAGCGACAGCCAGAGGCTTGTCCTGCTCCCAATAGAGCAACACCTGCGGCTCGGAACGGATGACAGAGTCCGCTGCAGTGAGAGAGCGCTTCAGCGCGGTTATTTCCGCACGAGATTGGCTCTCCTTGCTGCGCAGACGATCAAACGCCATCCAGCCGATCCCGCCCGCAATGATCAGGGCGGCTGCGGTTGCGCCGAGCAGAATGCCGGCCTGGGCGCCCAGCAATGGCAGATTGAATCCGGCGCCGGATGTGACGCTGGCGGCGAGCAGCAGCACGCATGCAAAGCTCGCCGTTGCTAATGCGGCCAGCCCATACGGCTTTCTTGCAAGTCGGGTCAGGGTCGCAAACTGCATCGGGATCCGGGACAGGAAAGGGGGCACCCGAGGCCAAAGACGCAACGAACAACGGACAAAGGCCCGGCGCCATCGCCCTCAGGGGCGAATCACATCCGAGTATGCGGCAGGCAGGACCGCCGTGGCCAGCCGTGCAGCCGTCGCAGAAGCAAGGGCGGGAGCTTTTGGCAGCGAGGTGCTGCCGACAAGACGCACGCGCACGGTGGTGATGGCTGAATCCAGACCATGATCGCCGCGTGCCGTATCAGCGCGCGGCGTGATCATCGGTTCCAGGGAGACCATGATCGCTGCGGGCATTCTCAACCCGCAGCGATCAGTCGTTGGCTCCGGCAAGCGGCAGCAGCCGCGTTGCGGTTCGCAAGAGGGCAGGACTTAGTAACGGTAATGGTCGGCCTTGAACGGGCCTTCCTGGGTGACGCCGATGTAAGCCGCCTGTTCCGGGCTCAGCTTGGTCAGCTCAACGCCGATCTTCTCAAGGTGCAGACGGGCAACCTTTTCATCGAGATGCTTGGGCAACGTATAGACTTCGTTCTTGTACTTGCCCGAGGCGGCCCACAGCTCCATCTGCGCCAGCGTCTGGTTGGTGAACGACGCCGACATCACGAATGAGGGGTGCCCCATTGCGTTGCCAAGGTTCACCAGACGGCCTTCGGACAGCAGAATGATGCGGTGACCATCGGGGAACTCGATCTCGTCGACCTGCGGCTTGATGTTGTTCCACTTCAGGTTCTTCAGGCCCGCAACTTCGATCTCGTTGTCGAAGTGGCCGATGTTGCACACGATGGCGCGATCCTTCATGCCGCGCATGTGCTCGGACGTGATGACGTCCTTGTTGCCGGTGGCGGTCACGAAGATGTCGGCGCGGGGAACAGCGTTCTCCATCGTCACGACCTCATAACCTTCCATCGCCGCCTGCAGCGCGCAGATCGGATCGATTTCGGAAACAAGCACGCGGCAGCCTGCGTTGCGCAGCGATGCGGCCGAACCCTTGCCCACGTCGCCAAAGCCAGCGACCATGGCAACCTTGCCAGCCATCATCACGTCGGTGCCGCGGCGGATGCCGTCGACCAGCGATTCGCGGCAGCCATAGAGGTTGTCGAATTTCGACTTGGTGACGCTGTCATTGACGTTGATGGCCGGGAACAGCAGCTCACCGCGCTTCTGCATGTCGTAAAGACGATGCACGCCGGTGGTGGTTTCTTCCGAGACGCCCTTGATGTTCTTGGCCAGCTCGGCAAACCAACCGGGCTTTTCGTTCAGCGTCTTCTTGATCAGGTTGAACAGCACCGTTTCTTCTTCAGAGCCGGGCTTGTCGAGGAATGCCGTGTCGCCCTTTTCGGCACGCAGGCCGAGGTGGACCAGCATGGTGGCGTCGCCGCCATCGTCGAGAATCAGGTTCGGCGTGCCGCCATCGCCCCACTCAAGCAGCCGGCGCGTGAAGTCCCAGTATTCCTGCAGGGTTTCGCCCTTGTAAGCGAACACCGGGATGCCGGCAGCGGCGATCGCGGCGGCGGCATGGTCCTGGGTTGAATAGATGTTGCAGGAGACCCAACGCACATCGGCGCCAAGGGCGACCAGCGTCTCGATGAGCACAGCGGTCTGGATGGTCATGTGCAGCGAGCCGGCGATGCGCGCGCCCTTGAGCGGCTGAGAAGCGCCGAATTCTTCGCGGGTGGCCATCAAGCCGGGCATCTCGGTTTCGGCGATGGCGATTTCCTTGCGACCCCAATCGGCGAGGCTGATGTCTTTGACGACGTAGTCGACGGGCTTACCCATGCGCGTGTGCTCCTTGACTGACGACCCGAGAGGCCGGTGGACGGCGGCTTTGGCCACCTTTAGCGGCTCTTCTAGCGAGACACGTCCCGCACCGCAACAAGATATAAACAAGTCCTTATATGTGTTCCAGGGATGCCGGGCTCGAGTCTGCGGGGCGTGCTGGCCGGGGCGGTAGCCATAAGCACATGCATCTCGAGCTGATTTTTCGGGAAATAACGATTTATTAATCTAAATAAATTGCGAAGCTAATGGCCGGAATAATAAATTATTATGCATCAGAAGCGGGCGTTTGATCTTTTAATAACATTCAATCTTTGAACGATGCATATTCCTGCGAACAACAACTGATATTTGCAGGGTGAGGGCGTCGATGAACCGTTTCTGGGTGCGCCGGGCAGGTCATTTTGGTCAGGGATTGCGCCGTTTCAGACGCGACGATCGCGGCGGCGTAGCCATTGTATTCGGGCTTTCAATTCTTGTGGTCATGCTGGCCGCGGGTGCCGCCATCGATTTCAGCCGTTGGCTCCACGCGCGTGACAAGACGCTCGATGCAATTGACGCCGCAGTCCTGGCTGGCGGACGCGTGCTGCAGACCGGTGGAACTGAGACCGCGGCGCTCGAAGCTGCCAAAGGCTACTACGACGAGAACGTGAAGAGCCGGCTGGATGTAGTGTCGGATTCGGTGAGCTTCACGGTGCGCGATGACAAGAAGGGCATCAGCGCTTCAGGAACCGCCGAGATCGCGACACCTTTGCTGGCGCTCACGAAGCTCATGGGCGGAGAGGGCATATCCAAGCTGGCGTTGATCAGCGCCGCTGAAGCAAAGTTTGCGCAGTCGCAAATTCAGGTTGGCGGCAATGGCGGCCAAAGTGTTGAGGTGTCGCTCATTCTCGATATTACCGGCTCGATGTCGGGTTCGAAGATCCGTGATTTGAAGGATGCGGCGAAGGATCTCATTAACACGGTGATCTGGGACGATCAGAGCGAGTACTATTCCAAGGTGGCGCTGGTGCCATACGCCGCCGCGGTCAACGTGGGATCGAGCTTGGCGACGACCGCACGCGGATCAATCAAGTCTGGTACGTCGACGACACCGGGATCGCAAAAATTCACTTTCACCAACGCTGCATCACGGTCGAGCCAGAAGACGTTTTCCGTCAGCAATTGCGCAACAGAGCGTATCGGCTCGGAAAAGTTTACCGACAAGGGCCCGTCGACGGCGAAGGTCGGTCTCAACTATCCGGCGTCGAGCAATCCATGCCCCACAGCCCAACTCGTTCCGCTCACGAAGAACAAGACCGTCCTTAATGCTGCGATCGACGCCTATCAGGCCGCAGGTTCTACTGCAGGCCACATCGGCGTCGCCTGGGGGTGGTATACGCTGTCGCCGAACTGGAACACCGTGTTTACCGGCGAAAGCGCACCTGCCTCCTACAGCAAGCTGACCGAGAAGGGACGAAAGGGGCAGCCGTTGCTGCGCAAGATTGCAGTGCTGATGACCGACGGTGAATTCAACACCGCCTACTGTAATGGCGTGATCGCCAAGGACTCCGGTGATGGCAGCGGCAGCGATGCCGATCACATCAATTGCAATGCCAGCAACGGTGATTCAACCAGTCAGGCACTGAAGCTCTGCACGGCGATGAAAGCGACCGGCATTGAAGTTTACACCATCGGATTTGCGGTGGGTAACATACAGGCGGCGAAGAAGCTAATGAACGACTGCGCCACGGACCCGAACAAGGTCTACATCGCTGACAACGGTGACCAGCTCAAGCAGGCGTTCCGCGATATCGCGCTGAAAATGTCGTCGCTTTATCTGTCGCGATAAGCCGGAATAAAAAATCTGGTAGATTTTGAAGGGAGCGCGCAGCGGTGTGCTCCTTTTTTCTATGCGCGCATCTATATCGCAAGTGGGCTAAAACACCTGACGCCGCCTTAGCAGCGCTCAGCCGTCTTCGACGCATTCCTCGCCAAAACCATCCTCGACCAACGAAACCAGCGCCTGCAGCGCTTCCGGCCCCTGTGGGCCCTGCGCCGTCATGTGCAGCGTCGATCCGGGTCCAGCGGCAAGCATCATCAGCCCCATGATTGAGGTGCCTCCCACCGACTGTCCATCGCGCGTCACGGTGATGACGGCATCATAGGTCTCAGCGCATTTGACGAATTTTGCGGAAGCACGGGCATGCAGCCCTTTGCAATTGCGTATCGTCACCAGCGCTTCAGGGCGGGAGCTGTTCTCGATCTCTGGCATACTCAACTCGAACCTTCTCCCGACAGCTCCTGGCTGGCGATCTTGATGTACTTGCGGCCCGCATCGCGCGCGCATTGTACCGCATCGGCCAGCGGCTTCTCGCTGCGGATGCTGGCGAGTTTGACAAGAATGGGCAGGTTGATGCCTGCAATGACTTCCACGTTGGCTTCGTCCATCACCGAGATGGCGAGATTGGAGGGCGTGCCTCCGAACATGTCGGTAAGGAGAATAACGCCGTCGCCGGTATCGACGCGCCGGATGGCCTCGATGATCTGACCGCGCCTGAGGGCAGCATCGTCATCCGGTCCGATGGAGACCGTTTCAAGCTGTGTCTGGGGCCCCACCACGTGTTCGAGCGCAGAACGAAACTCTAGCGCGAGTCCGCAATGGGTAACGATGACAAGTCCGATCATGGAATAAAGCCGATCTCGTCTGTTGCCCTGCCGCTAGTGGGCGAGGGGCTTGATCGTTGCGATCGCTGACTGCTTTCGCCGGGCAAATCCCTGGCAGGGCCTATTCGCAGCGCGGCAGAATTTACAAGGCTTCTTACGGGGCGCAAGTGGATTTGGCTTCTCCCTATGCAACTGTCCGTGGGGTATCCAACGCTAGTCTTTGCAAGTTTCCAAGGCCAGAAGCAGCTTTATCGGTGCTGAGGCCTCAAACGGAGCCAACCGCAGCAAAGGCAGATTTATGCCCAGCAGGTTCGTGCGCAAGGGCGGATCGGGCAGCCGATCGACCTCGGCCGGCGCCGTAAGGTCCACTACCAGCTCAACAAATGCCCACGGCACATAGGGCATCGCAACGATTCCCAGCCCTCGCACCTCCATGCGGCCGGCCAGGGTGCTGGGCGGTTCAATGCGCAGTCGATTGCCATCGCTCGCCATAACGACCCGGTCGTCGGCAACGAGCTCAGCCGGTGACGGCAACAGCAGGGACGGCGGCAGGGTGATACAACGCAATGCCAGATCGGATTTGCCGGCACCTGAAGCGCCGCGAATAAGCGCTGCCCGTCCATCAACCGCGATTGCGGTACCGTGATGGGTTGCGGGCAGGTGCTCAGGCACGGCGGCCACCCGAAGCGCTGCCCCGGTGCGTGGGATTGGCCATCGGCAACCGAACGGTGAACCGGGCGCCGCATGGCGTGGCATCGGGCACATCATCGGGCCCGGCATTCGACGGATAGCGGTTCTCTGCGAGGATGTCGCCACCGTGCGCAAGCACGATCTCGCGTGAGATGCTGAGGCCTAGCCCGGAGTTCTTGCCGCGGCTGGTGTCCGTTGCCGGGCGGTCGGAGTAGAAGCGGTCGAAGATGATTTCCAGACGGTCGGCGGGGATGCCGGGGCCTTCATCTTCGACGAAAATTTCAAGGTGCGGGGAGGCGACCCGCGCCAGCACCTTCACGTTGCCGCCTTCGGGCGAAAACGAGATTGCGTTGTCGATCAGGTTTGTCAGCACCTGTCCGAGCCGGCCTTCATCACCGACGATGTAAAATGCGCCAGAGAAGGGTTCGGCGCCGATTTCCAGAGTTACTCTGCGGCTGTCATCGCCAATGATGTCGCTGAAAATCGATACGACGTTTTCAAGCATCGTAGGCACATGAACGTGGCGCATTTCCTTGCGCGCCAGTTCGGCATCGAGCCGCGAAAACTTCGATACGTCGGTGATCAGGCGATTGAGACGCTTCAACTCGTCCTGAATTTGCCCGACCAGATGCATGCGCTGTTCATCGGTCTTGGCGTAGCCCAGCGATTCAGCGGTGGAGCGTGCGGCGGTAAGCGGATTTTTTAGCTCGTGCGCAACGTCGGCGGCAAATTTCTCGCTGGCCTCGATGCGGCGGCACAGCGCTCCGGTCATCGCCTGGAATGCTTCGGCCATCTGCGCAACTTCATCGGTGCGGTTGCGATATTGCGGCAGCTGCGTGCGTGCGTCGATGCTCTGGCTGACGCGTTCGGCGGCAGCGGAAAGGCGGCGGATCGGGCCGGCAACCGTGCGCGCCAGCAACAGCGAAGTCACCACCGAGGCAAGCAGCGCAACGGCCGCAAAAATCAGAATGATGACGCGTTCTTCGTTGAGGATCTTGTCGATCTGGCCCGGCCGGGTTGAAAGCAACAACACGCCCTGCACTTCGCCGAAGCGCTTGATCGGCTGAGCAATCGAAACAATCTGCTCGCCCTTGCGGTTGAGCAGCAGCATGCTGGTTTCCTGGCCGGTCAGTGCTTCACGCACTTCCTTGTAGGCCATGCCGTTGCCGGTGCCGATCTCCTGATAAACCGACAGCGGTTCGCGGAAGAGATAGCGCGTCAGGCGCGTCCAGAAATTCTGCGTTTTGGTTCTGTCACCGTCCGCGCCGGTCGGCTCATTGCGCAGCGCTTTCCAGCGCGCCAGCGTCTGCTGCGTATCGACGATCAGCGTGCCGTCGCGGCCATAAATCCGTGCACGCGTGTTCGTCGGTTGAATCAGCTTGCGTACAATTGGCGTCACATCTTCGGGATGGATCGACAGTTCCAGCGATGCCAGTCCGTCGTCGCGGTAACGCGTTACGGCCGGTGGCGCATCGGGGAGGGAGTCCGGGTCGATGACGATCTGCTCGCGCACGACCTTGGCGTTGCCCGCGATGGCGTCGGCGATGATCTTGCCTTGCGTGGTCAGCGCTTCGACCTTGGCGTCGATCAGCCAGGTGTGGAACGAGCTTAGATAGAGAATGCCGCCCAGCAGGATGATGAAGCCGAGCAGATTCGAGATCAGGATGCGCCGTAGCAAACTGGCAGAAAAGAAGCGCACGATCCGCTGACGGGAAAACCAGGCCTGCAACGGTGCTAATGCACTCGGACGGGATGCGGCATCGCCGGCATCGGCAGCCGCTGCCGGAGATCCCAATGCGATTGAAGTGGCGGCGCTGTGAATGAAATTGAATGCGTTGCGCGCAACATTGCCGATTGCAGCGGTCATTGGTGAGACTGCCGCATAAACGGCCCTATACATCGCCGTTACTTTGGCTGCGGCAGCGGAAAACACAGGCATGGTCGCGCTCCGGACGTCGCCCGCCAGCCCTTGCGGGTTGGCGAACTGATCCGGTGGCAGCGGTTGCTCTTTAGATCGCCCGGATTCGAGCGTCATCTTCCCTCCGCGCTTCAAGCTTCCTTGAAGCGGTAGCCAACGCCATACAGGGTTTCAATGACGTCGAAGTTGTCATCGACCTGTTTGAACTTTTTGCGCAGGCGCTTGATGTGGCTGTCGATCGTGCGGTCATCAACGTAGACCTGATCGTCATACGCGGCATCCATCAGCGCGTCACGCGTCTTGACGACGCCGGGGCGTGCGGCAAGTGCCTGCAGGATCAGAAACTCCGTCACGGTGAGCGTAACGGGCTTGTTGTCCCAGTGGCAGTTGTGGCGCTCGGGATCAAGCTTCAGCTTGCCGCGCTCCAGGATACGTGCCGCTTCCGTTTCAGTTACAGCCGCCGGATCCTTCGGCTGGAAGCGACGCAGAACCGCTTTCACCCGTTCAACGACGAGACGCTGCGAGAACGGCTTGGCGACGTAATCGTCGGCGCCCATCTTCAAGCCGAACAGTTCGTCGATCTCTTCGTCCTTGGAGGTGAGGAAGATGACCGGCATGTCGGAGCGTTGGCGGATTCGACGCAGAAGTTCCATGCCATCCATACGCGGCATCTTGATATCGAAGATGCCGAGATCGGCGGGATCTTCGGTCAAGGCTTCCAGTGCGGACACGCCGTCGTTATACGTGCGTACCTTGTAGCCTTCGGCCTCAAGCGCCATACGTAGCGATGTGAGAATGTTCCGCTCGTCATCAACCAGCGCGATCGTGCTTTTTTCTTTCATCATGTCCCGACCCTGCGGCAGAGTACCACCCCGCCGCGCTTTATGGCTCCAAGGTGTATCAATTGTGGCAGAGCCAATTTCGTGATTTCTGCCTGAACGTTATCTGAATAGCTTGTCCACAGGAAGCGGGGGAGCGCCCATGTCTGTTGAAGAGCCTGCAAAACAGCCGTCTTTTTCCGATATTAAGGAAACCGATGTGCTGGCGCGAACAATAATCAGATCAGCGATGAAGGGTTCGCTCGCGACGCTGCTGACGCCGGGCAGCCATCCATATGCTTCGCTGCTGCTGACAGCAACAACGGCCGATGGAACGCCTATTTTCCTGATCTCCAAGCTGGCGCTGCATACCCGGAATCTGCTGGAAGATGCGCGCGCTAGCCTGTTGATCGACGCGACCGGAACTGAGGCCGATCCCATGCAGGGCTCGCGAATCACGCTGGTCGGCGAGGCGCGGCCCGTGACGGACGAATCGGTTGCGCGCCGTTTTCTGGCCCGCCATCCAAGTGCAGCGGGCTATGCGAGCTTCCCTGATTTCTCGTTTTATACGCTGCAGGTCGAAACCGCCCACTACATTGGCGGCTTCGGGCGCATCTTCGATCTTCCGCGCGAGCAATTGCTCGTCGACCTGTCTGGAGCGGAGGCTCTGGTGGAGGCCGAGCAGGGCATCGTGTCTCACATGAACGAAGATCACGCCGATGCGATCGGGCTTTATGCCACGCAGCTTCTCGGCGCTCCTGCCGGCGATTGGCGCATGACTGGCGTCGACCCGGAAGGCTGCGATCTTGTGCTTGGCGCCCGTGCGCTACGCCTGCGGTTTGCGGCGCGTGTCAGCAATGGCGATGAAGTCCGCAAGGAGCTGGTGCGTCTCGTTGGCGTCGCGCGCGATCAGGCTGCGTAATCAAAGCCAGTTAGAAGTCTTTTAGAGCCGCATCGAATAGAGCGGCTCTAAAACACTTGCAGAACGCGATTGCGGAAGCTTCTTGCTCCGCACCGGATCAGTTCCGGAAATCATCCAGCGTCAGGATGGCCGTGAGCGTGAGGCCAGCGGCTGCAAATGCCGCGCCCGCGCCGTCCAGTCGATCGACGATCGTCACGACGCCGACGACATCGGCTCCCTCATCGCGCACGTTTTGCGCGGCTTTCACCGCCGAACCGCCGGTGGTGGTTACGTCTTCCACGATCACCACGCGCTTGCCCTTCAGCGTCTCGCCGGCGGGCAGCCCTTCAATCAGGCTCTGGGTACCATGGTCCTTGGCCTGCTTGCGGACGAAGAACGCCCCGACCGGCTGTTCCGTGGTGTGGCTGACGGCTGTTACCGCCGCAGCGATGGGTACTGCGCCCATCTCCAGGCCACCGACGAAATCCGGCTTCAGCTCCGCGATCGAGTCCAGGATCAGGGTGGCGATCAGGTGCGCGCCTTCGGCGTCCAGCATCGTTGGCTTCAAATTGAAATAGTAGGTTGAGATCTTGCCCGAGGCCAATTTGATCTCGCGCCCCGACTGAAACGAGCGACGCTTAATAATTTCAATGAGTTGCGCCTTGAGCGCCGCTCTGTTCGCATCAGTTGCCATCGTGCCGCGCCCTCCGCCGGAAATTCCACCGCTTGCGCAATCGCTTAAGTGCGGTATCAGTGTCAACCCCGCACGGCGCGTCCTGGCGGATTTCCCAGCATTGTGGGCTAAAGCTTGCGCTTAACAGGCAGTCCACCGGTTCGGTTGCCTGACCGCTCATGAGCACATCGGTTTCAGTCCTGCAGCGCCTTGAGCGTGATACGGTTCGCCTGCTCGATTTTCTGGCGTTGAGGCCGGGGCTTGCGGCGCTGGTGCTCGGCGCGCTGGCGCTGTTTGTCTACCTGCCCGGCGTCATCATGCTTTCGCCCGTAGATCGCACCGAGGTGATCTACACCCTGACATCCCAGAAGATGCTGGCGCAGGACACTGCTATCGACGCCAGCTTCGACGGCGAGCATTTTCAATTCCGCCCCATCGGCATTTACTGGTTTCAGATCGCGGCCGGCAAACTGCTCGGCGAATGGAGCTGGGACGACGTCATCACCTACCGTCTGCCGTCACTGCTTGGCGGTGTCCTCGCGGTCGTCGCGTTGTGGTGGCTGAGTCGGCCGTTGATAGGGCCGCGTCGCGCCATTATCGCCGCCGCGCTGTTTGCCGTTTCGCCGATCGTCGCGCTGCAGGCGACGTTAGCGATACCGGAAGGGCCGCTGCTGCTGACCATCGTCATCACGCAGCTTTGCCTGATGCGGATCTACGCAAGCGAGCCGCAGGAAAACCGGCACGAGTTGTGGCTGGCGATGGGGTTCTGGGTTGCGCAGGGTGTCAGCATCCTGCTCAACGCGCTGGCGGTGCCGATCCTGTCGCTGGTCACCGTCGTGCTGCTCTATGTGTTTGACCGCAGGCTTGACTGGTTGCGGCGCCTGCGTCCCCTCATCGGCGTGCTGCTGATGTGCGCTATTGCGGCGCCGTGGCTTCTGATCCGCGCCCATTTCGATGGCGGCGTTCCCTTCGCCGGCATGTCCTGGGACAAGTTCATCCGTGCCCTTGGCGGTGCGCAGAACATGAAGTGGCACGCCGCGCCGCTCACGTTCACGCTGGCCATTTTGCTGGGTACATTGCCGGCCGCGATCTTCCTTTTTCCAGCGCTTCGCAACCTTTGGCAGACGCGCAGTCTTGCCGTCGAGCGCTTCCTGTTCGCATGGATCGTCGGCTACTGGCTCTATCTGGAGCTGATTGCATCGAAGCCCGCGCTGTACACCGTGCAGGCAATTTTCCCGGCCATTGCATTGGCGATTGCGCTTGTCATCGATCCGACGCGCTCACCATCGCAGGCGCAGGCGAATACCGGCCAGGGGCTGATCGTGCCGCCGCAAACCCTGCGCATGCCGTGGTGGCTGGTCGCAATCGGATTGTCAGGCATTTACATCGGCGGTCTGTGGCTCGCCGGTGCTGTCTTCGACTGGACGATTGCACTGGTCATTGCGGTCGTTGCCGCGATGCTGACGCTTTCCGCCGCCGCAATCCTGCGCAACTACGCCACTGCCTGGTTTGCTGCAGCGGTTAGTGGCTTTGCGCTGTTCATCCCCTCCACATTCGCGCTCGTGATGCCGCACATGGAAATTGGCTGGCCCGCGCAACGCATGGAGGAAGCGCTCGCCCCGTTGCGCCGCTGCGTCTCTGGCCCGGTTGGGGTGATCGGTTTCCGCGAACCATCGGCCACCTTCGCATTCGGCCGCACCGCCTATTCCAACATCCCGGCGGTGGCGGACTGGATGGCGGCCGGCGATAACGCCATCGCGCTGGTGGACGACCGCTGGCAGCCCGATCTCGATGAAGCGTTGGCCGCGCGCAAAACCAGCAAGCCGCAGCGGCTGGGCTGCATCGAAACCTTCAACGTCATGCGCGGCTGCCCGTTGCATTTCTCCATTTATGCGGCTGGGCGTGAAAAGCTCGACCCTGAATGCCAGCTTAGCGAGGAATACGCCTGCACCCGCCCACTGCCTGCGCAGGCAGATCCGGATTCCCGCTGCCGTTGAATATCCGTTTACGGCTTCCGCGCGAGGCTGTCGCTTGAGTGCGTCAGTTGCGTACGGTATGCCGAGCCCCAATATGCACTGCACTTTAATACTGCACCCGGCCGCCCATCTGACGGCCTATCCGCGCCCAACACCCAAATCGAGAAAGCCTGCCCATGGCCTCCCAGCAATTCAATCCCGAGCAGCCGCCTGAGCTGGTCGTTTCGCAGTGGTTCAACACGGAGCCGCTTTCCCTGAAGGCGCTTAAGGGCAAAGTGGTGGTGCTGGTTGCATTCCAGATGCAGTGCGCCGGATCGCTGCGCCACGCGCTGCCGCAGGCCACGCGCATTGCGCGCGCCTTTACGCCGGAAGAGGTGGCGGTCGTCGGCCTGCACATGGTGTTTGAGAACCACAAGGATATGGCGCCGGAACATCTGGCGGAGTTCCTGAAGACAGAACACATCGACATCCCTGTTGCAGTCGATGCTCACTCCGCTGATGGTTTGCCGCAGACCATGGAAGCCTACGGCATGCAGGGCACGCCCACCGTTCTGGTGTTCGACCGCCAGGGCCGTCTGCGCCGCCATTATCTGGGCGCGGTGGATGACGTGCGCCTCGGCGCTGAGATCATGGCGCTGTGCATCGAAGATCGCGATGCCCCGCGCGAGCAGGCCGTGGCGATTGAACAAAAGCTGCATGCGGCGCTGGTTGATCCGAACGAGCATCACCACGACCATGATGGCGGGTGCTGTGGTGGTCATCACGACCATGACCACGGGCACAGTCACGATCACGGTCACGAGGGCGGCTGCTGCGGCGGACACGACCACTCGCACGACCATGGTCACAAACATGAGCACGCTCACGGCGAAGGCTGCGGCTGCAAGCACTAAGCAACAACGGAGCGGGGCAAGTTCGCGCCGATGCGCAACGCAAAATCCGCGCTGCTGCCCCGTTTTTCCGCCACCGTCTTTAATTCGCCGCCCGAATCACGCGATGGTCGCCGATGCAAGTCATCGGCGGCGCGCCCATGGCTGCAGCCCGTTGCGTGCGGGTTCTCTGGGGCTGGCGCGCCAAGCCGGAGTGAGCGGCAATGGCTGACGACGTGGCGGACATCGAAGACACAATGACATCCGAGGCTGATGTAAAGCCGCGTGAATCAGCGCGCGCGACGTTCGAGAAGAAAACCATCGCGCTCGTCTATGATTTCGACGGCACGCTGTCACCGCGGCCGATGCAGGACTATGCGTTCCTGCCGCAGATCGGAATCGATCCGGAAGAATTCTGGCGGGAATCCAATGAGATTGCGCGACAGGAAGGTGCCGACGGTCTCATCTCATACATGCGGTTGATGTATCGCAAGGCGAAGGAAAAAGGCATCCGCATCGACCGAGAGGATCTTGTCGCGCAGGGCAAGAAGGTTGAGCTGTTCCCCGGCGTCGAAGAATGGTTCGAAGAGATCAACAACTACATCAAGCTGAAGTCCGAGACGCATGGCGTTTCACTACGCCATTATATCGTGTCGGCCGGCCTTACCGAGATCATCGAAGGCACCAGCATCTACAAGCGTTTTCACAATGTTTTCGCGTCGGAATACTGGTTCGACGCTTACGATTTGCCGTACCCTAAGCGCGTCATCACCGACACCGGCAAAACGCAGTATCTGTTCCGCATCAACAAGGGCATCGAGGATCTCGGCCAGGGCATCAACGAGCACATGGACGAGAGCAAGCGACCGATTCCGTTCTCGAACATGATCTATTTCGGCGACGGCGATACGGATGTGCCGTCGATGGCGGTGATGCGCAAGAACGGCGGCTACGCCATCGCCGTGCACCGGCCGGGTAAGGCGCGCAAGAAATGCGTTGATCTGTTCAAGGCCAAGCGCTGCGATTTCTTTGCGCCTGCCGATTACCGTCGCGGCTCAGACCTCTTCAAGCGCACATGCCTGCTGCTTGATCGCGTGCTGGCGGACATCCGTGTGCAGGAAGAAATGTGGCGCCTCAATCGCGATGTGAAATGACGCCCGGCACACTGAACGTCCGTCATTGTGGATATTGCTGCATCGGCCCATTTGCGGCGCGCCGTTTCAGCTAAGGTTGATGCAACGATTCTGCGCGCTTTCACGCAGCTATCCGGCGGCATAGTTCGGCCGCATGCGCCATCTCAGTCTGTCGAAGTCTCTCGTACGTGTTCGATGCGTCCAAGGCGCGATACCGAACGCACGAATGTGCTCTTGCATGTCGCACGGGGGCACGTCGCATTGGGGGGATGATGTCGATGATGAAACCGACCCTGCTTGTTTTAGCCGCCGCCATTGCCATCCCGGCATACAACGCGCCGGTTCACGCCACCGAATACTGGGACTGGAGCATGGGCAGCGGTGCGCCGACCGCCCGCCAGAAGGCTCAGGTGAAGCACGCGAAGCGCTATCGCAAGAAAGCGAAGGCGAAGACAACCAGCGTAGCGTCGTCGGCTGCAGCCAAAACAACAAACGACGCGACACGTGTGATGGCTTATGTGCGCCGTGAGGGCGAGAACGTTGCGCGCGCGGATTTGCAGTGCGCTGAAAAGGTGCGCGGTCTTGGGACGCAATGGATCGGCACCGAGGGCGCGCTTGATGCAGCCAAGAAGGACTGGATGGAGCGCGTGCGCTATGATTACGGCGAATCCTATCTCGACATGACCAACGCGCACGATTTCGTTTCCCGCTGCGGCCGCGTTTCAATCGGCGAAACGATGGGGCAGGTGATGTATCGCTGCGAAATTCTGGCGCGGCCATGCAAGGGCGTGATGGCGGAGACAACCGCAAAGAAATAACGCTTTTCGGCAACTTGCGTATTCATGATCGGGCGGCAGCGGGCAAACCCGTTGCTGCCCGTTTGTATTTTGAGCGTGCGAACAGTTGTCTCTTTGACGTGGCGCAAAGAGGAGATGCGCAACGGCGCTACTGTTCCAAGTCAGCCAAACGGGGATGCCATGACCGATTCTTTTCAAACCATCCGCTCAGATCGCGTGCGGAAGCTGGCGCTGGGGGCCGTATCCGCAAGTGTCGCGCTGCTGATCGCGGGCGCCGCGCATGCTGCGGGAATGGCCGACTGCCGCAAGAGCGGATCACCTGATGCCCGGATTACAGCATGCAGCAAGATGATAGCATCACCCGCCACATCGACGCCGGATCGCATCGAGGCTTTGCGCCGGCGCGGTTCCGCGCACGACGCACGTGGTGCCTACAGGCAGGCTGAAGCGGATTACACCGAAGCGCTGCGGTTGCAGCCGAACTCTGGCGCGGCGTTGATCGGACGTGCCGAAGCGCGCCTGGCGATGGGCGAACATGCCGCCGCCATCTCCGATCTGACGGACGCCATGCGCTTTGAAGGCGCCACCGGCGGGCTCCACGTCGCGCGTGGCTATGCATGGCTTTTGCAGGGCAACGCTGACGAGGCGATTGCGGATTTCACCGCCGCCATCGGCAAGCAGAAGGATAACGCGTCAGCCTATAACAATCGGGGTCTGGCCCATCGCAAGAAGGGCGACAACGCCAGCGCGATCGCTGACTATTCGGCCGCGATCCGGCTCAATCCGTCGTTCGCGCAGGCGTATGCGAATCGCGGTTATGTTTATGAATCGCAGGGTGACAAGCTGGCAGCGACGGCAGATCTGGAGCGAGCGTTAGCGCTTGATCCGGCATTGACCGGCGCGGCGAAGGGATTAAAGCGGCTGGGCGGCGCTGACGCTCAGGTTGCGGAACGCAGCAAGGCTCTCGTTGCCCACGGCAAGGAGCTGGCGCAGAAAAACTGCGCCTGGTGCCATGCGATCGGACGTACCGGTGAAAGCCCGAACCCCCGTGCGCCGCGCTGGATCGATATGGCCGGCCGCCACCCCATCCTGGCGCTGCGCGAGCCGTTGTCGCGGGGAATTGCCCGGCCGCATGACGAAATGCCCAAGTTTGAGCTTTCCGAGGCCGAGGTCGACACCATCATCGCCTACATCAACAGCCTGTCGCCATGATCGTTGGTGTACGCTAAATGGGTAGCAGCGGCGCCGCTTGGTGGCCGCCGCTGCCGCTCAACGATGGTGATGGAGTGTGAATGTCGATAGATGATCCAATGCGCCGACCGCTGACGCGCGTGCGGCAGGGCAAGATGATTGCCGGTGTGTGCGGTGGTCTGGCGAAATGGCTGGGTTGGGATCCAACGCTGGTTCGGCTTGGTTATCTCGTTCTGACCGTGCTCTCGGCGGCCTTCCCCGGTCTGTTGATCTACATTCTGCTGTGGGTGCTGATGCCTCAGGAAAAGTAGTGATCGCGGCTTTGCTTCGTGACGTGCGGGCAGCGATAGGCCCGAAGCGATCATGGTCTGGAAGCTGCTCAGGATCTGGCAGGCAATCGGGTGCGTGATGGGCGACAATAACTCCGGCCGTATCAACCGCAGCGCGGCAGATGTGCGCGCTGAACGCCTGGCGGCGGAACTGCGCGCCAATCTGAAGCGACGCAAGGATCAGGCGCGGGCACGCTCCAAGGCGGCCGATATGCGCCCATCGGCCGATGCCAAGACGGATGAGGACTAGGCCGCTCTATAGCATTTGACGGTGCGCGAGTTCAGTGCGCCCATTCAAGCCGATGCAGGACATGCGCCTCATTCAACTGCACCCATGACATCCAACGCTTTGATCACTGCGGCAGCTTGCATCCCAACCTTCAGTTTCAGACCGATGGGACGCCGCATTATGCCCAGATAATTTGGCAACGATATTTTTCACTACTACGAGATAACTCGAATTAGATTGGCCGATATTGTCGGGCGCCCTTACTGGCGAGCAAGGAGAGTTCTTTGGCTGAGCAGAAACCTGCGCGCAAAGGCGCAGCTAAGGCTGCTGCGAAGACTGCAGCCAAAGCACATCCTGCGGCAACTGCCGGTGGCGCCGACAAAGCGCCGGCGCCCAAGCGTCGCCGGCGAGAGCATGCGTTTCCGCGCGTGCGCATCCGCATCGGCGATGAGATGGTGCTGGGGCCGGGTAAGGTCGAACTGCTTGAAGCGATTGGCCGGACGGGATCAATCTCCGCAGCGGGACGCGAACTTGGCATGTCCTATCGCCGCGCCTGGCTGTTGGTTGACGCGCTGAATCGCATGTTCCCGGACCTGCTGGTGAAGGCGTCGCCGGGTGGTTCCCACGGTGGCGGTGCGAAGCTGACCGAGTATGGGATGGAGGTCGCCGCCGCTTACCGGCGCGTCGAGGAGCGGGCGCGCATTGCCATGCAGGAAGAAATGGCGCGCTTCAATGTGCGTGTCGATTCCGACTAGCGCGTTTGCGGAATCCACAATGCGATATCGGGCGATGATTTCCCGATGGCACGGCGGGCCGGCCATCGGAAATCTGGTCTAGCGGAGCAGGCGATTTTTCAGGCCTGACGCAACGGTGAAGTGATCAGCGCCGAAGTGCATGCTGTAGCGTGTGCCAACATCAGGTTCGTCGGTGATTGCCGTCATGACGTTGGCAGCTCATGACATGGCGATTTCCTTTTCACGCAATGCGCGCTCAATCGAAACGTGCAAATCGTTGATGACGGCTGAGCGGTGCGCCAGCTGCAAAACAAAAGCGCGAACCTCGAATTCGAGGCCTTTTGAACCGAAGCCAATGAAGAACACGCTGGGTGCAGGTGAATCGAGCACCTGCGGCGTTGCTTTCACGGCGTCGAGGATCAAGAGCTGCGCACGCAGTGTGTCCGTGCCATAGGCGATGCCGATTTTAAGCGTCACGCGTGTGATGCTGTCGGTCAATGTCCAGTTGATGACCTTCTCGGTAATCAGCGATTTGTTCGGAATGATAATTTCGCGGTTTTCGCCATCGGTCATGGAAGTCGCGCGTATGTGGATGCGCGAAACCGTGCCGGTGAGATTGCCGATCGTCACCGTATCGCCGACGCGGACGGGGCGTTCAAACAGGATGATCAAACCGGAGATGAAATTGGCGACGATCTCCTGCAGACCAAAGCCGACGCCAACACCCAGTGCGGCCACGATCCACTGCACCTGACTCCAATCGAACCCGATGCTGCGGAAGGCGAATATCAAACCGACGATCGCGATCAGATACCGGCTGACGGCGCTGATTGCATATCGAGTACCGGCTTCGATCCGCAAGCGGTGCAAAGCCGTGATCTCCAGCAGTCCAGGCAGGTTGCGGGCAGCAATAAGGGTGATGATGCCGATTGCCAGCGCCACGAACACATTGGAAACGGTAACGGGCATGCTGCGCGGCGCACCATCTACCGTTATCACCTGCTGCCACAGCGGCACATCGAGCAGCGCTAGCGACGGCAATGCCTCTCGCCAGAAGAAATACAGCGTCGTGCCGAGTAGCAAAAATACGGTCAGGCGTACGAGCTGGCGCGTCTGATCGCTGATGGAAGCGATGTCAACTTCCGGCTCGGCCACGACTGGCGCGGGCTGCAGCTCGCCCGTTGCTTCCGTTTCCTGCAGTGCGGCTGCCTTAGCACGTGCCTGTTCGCGTCGTTCCAGCGCGCGGGCGATCTCAAGTTGGCGACGCGCCACCAGCACTTGGCGCATGATCACGCTATAGATCAGATAGGCGCCCGCGATGAGTGTAACGGAAAGCAGCAATCCATCGCGGATCTGCGAGGCGCCGTCGTAGTATCCCCGCAGCGCTATGCCGGCGATTGCAAGCGGCACCGATGAAATCAATGGATACCATATCATGCGCATCGCCCACAGCGGATGGCCGGTCCCAATCCGCTCGGCGACAACGCCGCGCCGCGGATCAGCGATGCGGGCGATGAACAACGCAACGGCAAATGCACCTGCCAGAAATGCGAAGCGGCCGAGCCCGTCGCGTACGCTTTGGGCGCTGCTGACGTTGATCATCCCGAGAATGAGCGCGATGGGGGTGATGGTGTATTTCAGCCAGATCACGTTCCGGTGCAGCACGGCGCGCGCACGTTCGCTCCAACCGAAGTGGGCTGAAAACAGGCCGTTCTCTGCGCTGATGAACTGGATCAGTCGCAGGAACAGCAGCAGATACGCGACAGCGAGAAGGCCTGCCCCGACCGCTGCGGAGAACTCGGATGCGGGCGGCGGTGGTGGAAGCGTCAGCAACCATCCGGCGTATCCGATCAGCAGCGGCGTCTTCACGCTAAGCAGTGCTGTAATCGCCATGGCCTCGGGCGTGCGCATGTAATTATCGCTAGAATAGCGGCGTACAGCGTCGGCGATCGTGGCGAGGCGCCGCGTCATTTTCCGCGTGAACAGCACAAGGGCACTAAAAACAAGCAGCACCAGCGCTGTCGGCAACGGCAATTGCGCCGCGCGCGAGAGCAGGGTACTGGCGGTTTCCTGCCATGCCTCGACGTTTAGAATCCAGCCGAAGCTGGTGCGCACCTGATCGAGCCAGCCGATGCCGATTGTGCCGGAAGTCGGCAACCAGAGCAGGCGACTGTTCAGCAGCGCCCGAAGCTGAGTTGTCTGATTGAGCAGATCGCGCTCGGCGGCGTTCGATTCCGCAAGCTGAGAAATGCGGGTCACCAGCGTATCATGAAGCTGGACGTACAGATCTCTGCGCGCATCGACGAGCTTTTCCAATGACTCGCGCACTTCTGCCGGCGGTGTCTCCCCGTGGCGCTGCGCATACAGCCCGAGGATGCGCTCCGCCATGTTTCCGGTGTCTGTCAGAGCCCGGCGGGCTTCCTCCGCTTGCAGTCGCTTGAGGCGACCGTCAACGATTGCCTGATTGCGATCGGCTATGCGCCGCTGCAAGCGCGACGTTTCCGGCAATTGGTTGCGCATCGTCCGCAACAGTTCGCTGAACTCTCCGCCGATGCTGCCGATTTCCAGCACCTGTTGCGCAGCGACCTTGCTGTCCCGCACGCGCGCCAGTTCTGCCTGTATGTCATTGAAACGCGACTTGCTCTGGTCCAGCAGGCGCACGGCCTCTGCTTCCCGCTGGCGAATAATCTCGGTGTCTTTGACATAGGCTTCGAGCACCGGATGCTTGGCGGCAAGCTTGCGTGCATCGCGGTCGGCCTCGGCCTGACGCAGCGCCGTATCCGCCGCCTGCAGCGCGTTGACGCGTGCTTCGATAATGGGGATCCGCTTCGTAAGCCTGTCGAGCTTTAACGCGGCCAGGTCGCGCCGGGCGGTCGCTGAAGCCTGGCGGGCAGGCAGACTTATCAGCTCCTGCTCGAATGTATTGAGCTTGGCCGCTCTTGCCCGGCGTTCGGCCGCGATTGCAGCGCGGCGAGCGTCAGCAAGAATGGGATGCGCATCACTGGACGTTGTCTCGTCGCCACCTTCCAGTGCATCGAGAGCCTGTCTCTCTGCTGTCTGCTCCTCGCGTGCGGCGGTGGCGCGAGTCGACATCTCGCGCAGGCGGCCCTCAAGCTGATCGAGATCGGCTTTGATTGTTGCCGCCGAAGCGTTGGAAGCATCAAGAGCCTGCTGCGCTTCGGCCAGCGGAAGTTTGCTGATGCGATTCTCGAAGTCGGCGTCGGCCGCGTCCTTTTGTGCGGCTTCCAATTGCTGTTTGGCCTCAGCAATTCGTTCGGCCGACCTTTGCACCGAATCCTGAAAACGCTTCGATGCTGCCGTGCTGGCTGACGCTGCCTCAAGCTGGCCGAGCGCATTCCGCAATTGTGCGATTGCCTGATCACGAATATCGGGCGCCACATCGGAGCGTGCTTCGAGTTCCTGGATGCGAGCCTTCATGCGCTCTATGGCGCGATCGGACGCTTCCGTTGCCTCGTCGGTCGTCGCTGGAGCGGGTGCGGCGGCGGCTGCAGCAGCGCCCGGTGCGTTTTGATCCGACGGCGGTTCAGCGGCAACCGGCGCGGACGCGCCCGCTTTTGCCTCCGGAGCCGCAGCATCAGGCACGGTTGCATCGATGGCAGCCGGTACGCTGGCGTCCACTGCCACGGGCGGCGGCTGCGCCGCTGGCTGCTGGGCCTGCAGGACTGCGGGCATTGCGATGAGGGCGAACAGGAACGCGATGCGTCCAGATTTCAGACGGGAGAATGTGAGCATGCTGGGACGTAGCCTGATCGCTTTGTGGCAATTATGGCGGCGCAAGCGCGGCGGCTTTCTGAAGCACCCGCGAGCCATCCCCTCGGCACGCTACACCGGAAAATTGCCTTAAAGAGGAAGGCGATTAACTTTAATGACAGCCAATCCGGCTAGTGTTCGCTGCTGCTTGTTTCAGGACAGACACGGGGTATTTCGGTCGCACTTGCTGCGGGCGTCCCGAAGCGCTTAATCACATCTTAATCGTTGCCGGTACGACCGGAGCAGAGGGATGACGCATGGATCGCATCAAGATCATCGGTGGCCAGAAGCTCAACGGCACAATTCCGATTTCAGGTGCCAAGAACGCGGCGCTGCCGTTGATGATTGCCAGCTTGCTCACGCCGGATCGGCTGACGCTTAAAAACGTTCCCAATCTTGCGGACGTCAATCTGCTGGCTCGCATTCTGCGCAACCACGGCGTTGATCTGGCTGTCGACGGCAAGCGTACCGGCCCGGCGCAGCACATCGGTGAGACGTTCCATCTTTCCGCGCGCGACATCGTCGATACGGTGGCGCCGTACGAGATGGTCAGCCGTATGCGTGCCAGCTTCTGGGTGCTCGGTCCGCTGCTCGCACGTTGCGGTCAGGCCAAGGTTTCGCTGCCGGGCGGTTGCGCCATCGGCACGCGTCCGGTCGATCTGCATCTCACCGGCCTGAAGGAACTGGGCGCCGAAATCGAAATCGAAAACGGCTACGTCATCGCCAAGGCCAAGGGCGGTTCACTCCGCGGCGGCCGCGTCACCTTCCCGAAGGTGTCGGTTGGTGCCACGCATAACGTGCTGCTGGCCGCTGCGCTGGCGCGTGGCGAAACGGTGATTGAAAACGCCGCGCGCGAACCGGAAATCGGTGACGTTGCGGAATGCCTCGTGAAGATGGGCGTCAAGATCGACGGCATCGGCACGTCGACGCTTACCATTCAGGGCGCGAACCAGCTTGAGGGCGCGGTACATTCGGTGCTGGCTGACCGCATCGAGACCGGCACGTTCGCAATGGCGGTTGCTGCCACCGGCGGCGACGTAACCCTTGAGGGCGCACGGCCGGAACTCCTGAAAACGGCCCTCGATTCGCTGGCTGAGGCCGGCGTCGAAATTACGCCTACCAACAGCGGTATCCGCGTGGTCCGCAACGGCCATGGCATTGATCCGGTATCGGTTGAAACGCAGCCTTTCCCTGGCTTCCCGACCGATTTGCAGGCGCAGTTCATGGCGCTGATGACGCGTGCCAAGGGCACCAGCGTGATCCGCGAAACGATCTTCGAAAACCGCTTCATGCACGTGCAGGAACTGGCGCGTCTTGGCGCCGACATCCAGCTGCACGGCGATATCGCCACGATCAAGGGCGTGAAGGGACTTACCGGCGCTCCTGTAATGGCAACGGATCTGCGCGCATCGGTGTCGCTGGTTATTGCCGCGCTGATGGCTGAAGGCGAGACGATGATCAATCGCGTCTATCATCTTGATCGCGGCTTTGAGCAGCTGGAACAGAAGCTGTCGCGCTGCGGTGCGCAGATTGAGCGCATTACGGGCTGATCTGCCGCCCCTCCGAGGGCAGCTTTGCAATAATCGATGCGCTGACGCTGCAAAGGTGTCAGCGCATTTTCTTTGTGTTCGCCTGATCCAGAATGTCGAGCACCTGCTGCGGCTGTGCGTCGAGCGGCAGGGCGAAGAAATCGGCGTCGGTATCGAGCGCCTGCTCAAGCGCGCGATGAAACTCTTCACGGTTTAGTTCGACGGTGCCGAACTGGCGCAAATGGTCGGTTACGAACTGCGTATCGAGCAGGCGAAAGCGCCCATGTATCAGCCGCGCCGCCAGATGCAGAAGCGCGATCTTCGAAGCATCGCGCTCGAATGAGAACATGCTTTCGCCGAAGAAGGCGCCGTTCAACGCGACGCCATACAACCCGCCGACGAGGCGGTCGCCGTCCCAGGTCTCAACGGTGTGGCAATGACCAAGGTTGAACAGATCGCGATAAAGCGTGCGGATGCGGTCGTTGATCCAGGTGGATCGGCGGCCCGGCCTTGATCCCGCGCAGCCGTCGATCACACGGTCGATATCGGTATCGACCTTCACCTTCAGGTGCGTGGTGCGCAATGTGCGCGCCAGACGCTTGGGAACATGGATGCGATTTAACGGCAGGATGCCGCGATGCTGCGGTTCGATCCAGAACAAGGCCGGATCGTCCGCGCTCTCGGCCATCGGAAAAATCCCGCAGGTATATGCCTTCAGCAGCACCTGCGGTGTGATTTCGATGGCAATGTCGTCGCGCGAGGCCATGACGTCCGGAAGATGAAGTCTCACGGCTCATATCTGCCGTACCTAATCAGGTATAGCAGCCGGACGTGAAAACAACCCTTGCCGACTTCGCCGCACCCGATGGGTGAAATTTATTACGGCGTTTGCGCGAGATATTTTTCCAGCCAGTGGATGTCGTACATGCCGTTGGCAATGTCCGGCTGCTGGATGAGATCGTTGAACAGCGGGATGGTGGTCTCGATGCCATCGATCACGAATTCGGACAGCGCACGCTTCAGGCGCATCAGGCATTCGTTGCGGGTCTTGCCGTGCACGATCAGCTTGCCGATGAGGCTGTCGTAGTAGGGCGGAATGCGATAGCCCTGATAGACGCCGGAATCGACACGAACGCCCAGGCCGCCGGGCGGATGCCAGTAGGTGATCTGGCCCGGTGAGGGGCGGAACGTGCGCGGGTTTTCCGCATTGATGCGGCACTCGATGGCGTGGCCCGAGAACGTGACATCCTGCTGGGTCAGCGACAGCTTGGCGCCGGAGGCAACGCGGATCTGCTCCAGCACCAGATCGATACCGGTGATCGCCTCGGTAACCGGATGCTCCACCTGCAGGCGCGTGTTCATTTCAATGAAGTAGAACTCGCCGTCCTCGTACAGGAACTCCACCGTGCCGGCGCCGCGATACTTCAGCTTGCGCATGGCATCGGCAACTGTCTCGCCGATCTTGGCGCGCGCGGCGGCGTTGAGCGCCGGTGAAGGCGCCTCTTCCAGCACCTTCTGATGGCGCCGCTGCAGCGAGCAATCGCGCTCGCCCAGATGGATGGCATTGCCCTGACCATCGCCGAACACCTGCACTTCGATGTGGCGCGGCTTGCCCAGATACTTCTCGACATAAACGGCATCGTTGCCGAAGGCAGCCTTGGCTTCGGCGCGGGCGGTCGAAAGCGCCAGACCGAGATCGGCTGCGGTATGGGCAACCTTCATGCCGCGACCACCGCCACCGGCGGACGCCTTGATAAGCACGGGGAAGCCCATGCTCTTGGCAACCTTCATAGCCTCGGCTTCGGTGCTAACTGCGCCGTCGGAACCCGGCACCACCGGAATGCCGAGGCGTTTGGCGGTTTCCTTGGCCTCGATCTTGTCACCCATGACCCGGATGTGTTCGGAGGTGGGGCCGATAAAGGTGATCTGGTGTTCTTCGAGGATCTCGGCGAAGCGGGCGTTTTCCGACAGGAAGCCATAGCCGGGATGCACCGCGTCGGCGCCGGTGATTTCACAGGCAGCCAGCAGGCGCGGGATGTTCAGATAGCTCTCGGCGGCCGACGGCGGTCCGATGCAAACGCTTTCGTCGGCAAGACGGACATGCATGGCGTCGGCATCGGCGGTCGAATGTACGGCCACGGTGGCGATACCGAGTTCCTTGCAAGCGCGCTGGATGCGCAGTGCAATCTCACCTCGGTTTGCAATCAGGACTTTGTCGAACATGCGATGTCAGGGCAGCGGGCAGGATCAGCGCGATGGGGGAGGAGAAAGAAGAAGCTGTTTCCCCGTCACCGCGATGGCCGGCACCCGCAGCCAGCCTCCCTTTATTCGATGATGACGAGCGGTTCGCCGAACTCAACGGGTTGACCATTTTCGATCAGAACAGCGGTCACCTTGCCGGAGTGGGGGGCGGGGATCTGGTTCATGGTCTTCATCGCTTCGATGATGAAGAGCGTGTCGCCCTGGGTCACCTGCGAGCCAACCTCAACGAACGATGCAGCGCCCGGCTCCGGCGAACGGTAGGCCGTGCCAACCATCGGCGATTTTACGACGCCGGGATGCTTGGCCGGATCGGCCGACGCAGCCTTGGCCGGAGCAGCGCCAGCGGGAGCGGCGGCGACAGCAGCCGGAGCGGCGACCACTGACTGGACATTCAGAGTGCGAGCGACGCGGATTTTAAGCCCGCTTTTCTCGATCTCGATTTCACTCAGACCAGTCTCATTCAACAGTTCGGCGAGCTGCCGGATTACCCGCTGCTCGTCACCTGCCGTATCGCCTTTATCCTTCGCCGTCATGCTTCGCTTTTCCTTCTTGTGCGGCTTGTCTTTCCGCTCAGTTCTTTTAGCCACGACGCGCCTGCGCCAGTAAATCGGCGAGGGCTTCCAAGGCTAACTCGTACCCCTTGGCGCCGAGCCCGCAAATGAGGCCCTTTGCTGCCAGCGTTACATAGGAATGCTGCCGGAATGGTTCGCGGCGGAACAGATTGGATAGATGCACCTCGATAACCGGCAATTCGGCCGCTTGCAGGGCATCCAGAATAGCAATCGACGTGTGTGAGTAGGCGCCTGCGTTTAGGATGATGGCGGCAGCGTTGTCACGCGCCTCCTGGATCCAGGTAACCAGTTCGCCCTCGCTGTTCGACTGCCGGAAATCGATCGAGAGCCCCAGAGCCTCGGCCCGCACCTCAGCCCGCTTGCGCACATCCTCGAGGGTATCCGTGCCATAGATGGCCGGCTCGCGCAGCCCGAGCATGTTAAGGTTTGGTCCGTTGAGGACGAAGATCGGTTTAGCCATAGTTTCCCTGGGGTCTGGCCCGCTTGAGGCGGCCGGTTGAGCATTATCCGGCCGGGGGCTGGGCCCCGTCTATCAGTTTTCCCGCGGGTGCGGAAGAGATCCGGTTATCTTAGCCGGAAGTTGGGCCTGCTATGCCTTATTGGCGCTCCCCTTGCCAAAAAAGTACGCTTGCGGCCACCCGACCGGCGGTTGGTAAGGTTTCTGGCTATGCAACGAACGGGTGGTTGGCCAAGGACCATTTCAGCGCAGCGGCAGTTCGCACGGATGGTTGGGCTTTGCTTCGACATGGCCGGGCCGGGTGCTACAGTTTGCCCACCCTCGGCTGGTGCGTTGGCTGGGCCCAAACCATTGGCATGGCTTGACGACGGTTTGCTTTCGTACCTATAGCTGGCACTTCGCCGACAAAAGAAAGCCCACGCGGGTGCCTCGTGCTCGGTTTTGGCCGAGGCTGGTGCCGTGGGAAAAGCTGCGAATTGTTCGCAGGGCTGCTAGGGGAACGACAATGGCCAATCACGCCGGCCGACATTTCCTGCAAATTCCGGGCCCTACGCCGGTGCCGGAGCGCGTCCACAATGCCATGGCACGGTCGATGATGGATCATCGCGGCCCGGCTTTCTGCGAATTTGGGCAGAAGCTGTTTGCCGACGTCAAAGGCATCTTCAAAACGCAGCAGCCGGTTATCATTTTTCCGTCCTCGGGCACGGGCTCCTGGGAAGCAGCGCTGACCAACACGCTCTCCCCTGGCGACCACGTCCTCGTCATGGAAACCGGCCAGTTCGCTGTCCTGTGGACGAAGCTGGCTGAGCGCCTGGGCCTGAAGCCGGAAGTCATCGCCAATGACTGGCGGTCCGGCGCTGATGCGAACGCACTGGAAGCCCGTTTGCGCGCTGACAGCTCACAGCAGATCAAGGCTGTGTGCGTGGTGCAGAACGAGACGTCTACCGGCGCCCGCACTCACATTGACGAAATTCGCAAGGCGATGGATGCCGCCGGTCATTCGGCGCTGCTGATGGTCGACACCATCTCCTCGCTGGCCGCCATGGATTACCGCCATGACGAATGGGGCGTCGACATCACCATTTCGGGCTCGCAAAAGGGCCTGATGTTGCCGCCTGGCCTTTCCTTCACTGCGGTCAGCCAGAAGGCTCTGGCTGCTTCCAAGAAGGCCACGCTGGCGCGCGCCTATTTCAGCTGGGACGACATGCTGGCCATCAACGGTTCGGGCACGTTCCCCTATACGCCTCCGATCGGTTTGCTGTTCGGTCTCGCCGAGACGATCTCGATGCTGAACGAGGAAGGTCTCAGCAACGTTTTCGCCCGGCATGAGCGCCTCGCCGAAGCTACCCGTCGTGCCGTCAAGGCCTGGGGGCTTGAGGTCTGGTGCCAGGATGCACGCGCCTATTCGCCAGTCGTCACGGCTGTCGAGATGCCTGAGGGACATAACTCCGACGCGTTCCGCAAGATCGTGCTCGAAAACTTCAACATGTCGCTCGGAACCGGCCTCAACAAGCTGGCAAGCAAGGCATTCCGTATCGCTCACCTTGGATACACCAACGAGCTGACGATCATGGGTGCATTGGCTGGCGTCGAAATGGGTCTGGAGCTTGCTCGCGTGCCGCACAACAAGGGCGGCGTATCGGCAGCGATGGCCTATCTCGCTGAAGCTGCGAGCCCGGCAACGGCGCAGGCCGCTTGATACTGTTGTCCGCTGCTGATTTGCGGCGCGGCGTTACACACAGAACTGAAAACCCCGCCATCAGTTGCGGGGTTTTTTATTGCCTGACTACGCTCCGCGAATCCGTGCACTGCGACGCCGATCGCCTACTTGCGCGTGCGCACGCGACGCAGGGCCTTGCTGATGCGATCGCTGCAAAGATCGTCCTTGTGGAATGCGTCGGTAACGCCCGCGGTGAAAAGCCGGGCGCGATAGGCCTGCGTCAGCCAGTTGCTGATCACAATGATCGGGCCCATGAACCGCTGACTGCGTAGCTGCGCAATTGCCGCCAGCGCTTGATGTGGCTCGCCATCGGCCGCAAGGTCGCCAACGACGACAAGCGAAGGCGAGTTCTCGGCGAGGAGTGCGATGGCGCGCTCGACCGTCGCGGTGCGCTCTATAAGTGCCGCATAACCGAACAGAACGCGCAGCGTTGCACAAATGCGGTCCGCTTCAGCGTCACAACGTTCGATGACAAGAGCGCCCGCTGCGTTGGAATGGCTTATGTCGCTTGCTCCTGACTTTGGGGGATGACCGCGATTGGGTGGGTTTACTGACTTCATCAAACCGGATGGGAGAATGCCGAACGGAGAAATGGCGCCCGCGCGAACGGGTGCAGTGGTGCTTTCTCAGATCATTCGGCGCTTGACCGCGTGCGTTACGGTAACGCTGAGCAAATCAGCCGTCCGTCGCAGCGAATTGAAAAACAGTGTTAAAAAATCGGTCGTTAGAGAATTTAGCCAATAAAGCTTTCACTATATCGCGTGGACCGACGGAACGCATTGTAGCTGTGGTTGATGCGCCGGGTGGTGGCATCGGAGCCTGCAACATGCGCAACGACGGCATCGGCGATCTGTCGGATGGCGTGGTCCAGTTCCAGGGCAATTGGCCAGATGCGATTAGCATCGGCTGCAGGATGCAGCAGATGCCGATGGGCTTCTTCTTCCGCCAGCGACTGATTGAATTCGCTTGCCGCTGCGGCAGTCAGCACAGCCTGTTCGCTATCCTGCAGGCTTTCCCAGAACGGCCGGTTGATCGCCAACGCTAGCGCGCTGCCGTTCCGATTGATGCTGGTACCGGCGGAATAGGCAGCACTGCGCGTCAATCCGACTGCATAGGTTGCGATAGCGCCACCGCATTCGGCCGCAAGCAATTCGCCGTTTGCGATTGCATCGGCGATGTGAGCCGGCGCCATGTTGACGGGCTCAAGCCCAAGGCCACGCGCGACGTCGCCGCCCAGTCCGATGATTTGCATTCTGCATCCGGCAAGTGCACCCACCGTTTCGATGCGTCTGCTGGCCATGAAGTAGCTTGTGGGACCGGTATGAGCAGCCAGAAGCGGTTTGATATTTGCTTCTGCGCCCAGTTCATCCCATAGCGCCTGGCCGCCACCAGCCACCAGCCAGGTGTTGAGCAGGCGAGGCGGCAAGCCGCATTCGCCCGGCAGGCCGGAGAAAAAGCTGAAGCCACGATGCTGTCCGGCATGCGCGTTGAGGTCGCCGAAGAACAGGTCCGCGTCGCCCTTTTGCACGGCTGCAAGGCCGTCGTCCGCGCTGTACTGCAGCGACACTTCCAGATGCCCTTGGCCGAGCAGTGCAATCGAGCGCGCGAGCCGGTTAGCCCAATCGGCGGGGCCGGCAAATCCATCGGCCCAGGGTAACGCGAGGCGTAGCTGCCTGATGCCCCGATTGACAGCCGGCGTGGCCACGCTGGCCTGATGATCGGCCGCAAGGGATTGTCCGACCGCCAATGTCGATGCGGCGGCGACAGCACCCGTCGATTTCAGGAAGTCACGGCGGTCCATCGTAAGCACATCCCTGAAGGCAGATGGCGGCATCAAAACCTATCGTGTTGCAGTTGACAACGCCCCGTGCCGCGTCGGCGTTGTCAGCGGCGGCGCCCGCATAGAACACTGGCCGATTATGACTTTGCGCATTCAATTGCGACAGCGCGTGAAGACCCGATGTTTACCGTGCCACCGTCGCCCATCACGCTGGAGAAAGCATCGTTCAGGCCTTGCAGGTCGCTGTCCGGTTCCGGCTGGGCCTCGCTGATGGCGGGCTTGCAGTTGGACGGTGCGCCAGCGCCCAGCTTGATGGGGTCCGCCTCCGCGAAATTGAAGGCGATGAAATAGCTGGAATCGAACACCGAGAATGAAAAGCCCTTGGCATCGGCGGGCACCGGCTTTTCAAGCGGCAGCGTGAAGAACAGCGTCAGGATGCCGTCGTCGGTGTGCTCCAGCCAATAGTCGGTCGGTGGTTTAAAGGTGAGATTGGCATCGCCCAGTTTTGCGCTGATGAAGTAGTCGAACTCCTTCAGGCCGTCGATGTTCACCTGCGCCAGTTCCTGCAACTCCTCGCGCGAGTATTTGCCGTCGCCGTTCTTGTCGAGGCCTTCGATGGCAGTCTCTGTATACAGCTCGTCGAATGTCCATGCCTGCTGCAGACCAGCGATGGCGCCATTCTCGTAAAGCACCGTCTCCTTCATCGTCACCCAGACGTGCGGATGCGCGGCGGCGCGATCCCACGTTCCAAACATTGCAGTTGTGGCGGCAAGCACCGTCGCGACAATGGCGGGCATGGCGGAAAAGACGGCGCGCAAAGCTTGTTCTCCTGGCAACGGATCGGCGACGCTAGCCGATGCGCGATGATCGCGAATTGGTGAATGGTGCAGGAACGTGGCAGTTGCGTGGTCGCGTCCGGTACACTAGCTTCACCCGGATATTATCACATCACGCCAACAGCAGGATTTATAGCATGACGGGGCGCGTTTGCGCGCTGGGGTCGATGCCCCATTATATAGGTGGCCGCCCTGCCGATGCCGAGCCCCTGCGCGGCGCGTTGGCGGCAATGCTACTGCGGGTTGCGGCAATCTGGCTTCTGCTGGCTGTGCCTGTTCTTGCGTCCTCGATCGCCGCCGCTAATGCGGCTGATGGCGGCCCTGATGCTGTCACGTCGGCGGCATCGCCTCTGGATGTCGTTGTAACCATCAAGCCCATCCATTCGCTGGTTGCCCAGGTTATGGAAGGCGTGGGCGAGCCGTCGCTGCTGGTGGAAGGCTCGGCCTCGCCGCACAGTTTTTCGCTCAAGCCATCACAGGTTGGCGCAATCAATCGCGCGACCGTTTTTTTTCGTGTGTCGGAATGGCTGGAACCGTTCACGGGAAAAGTGGTGCGCGCGCTGCCGGCGTCGGTCGAGCTTGTAACCTTGATGGATACGCCAGAGCTCAAGCTGCTGCCCAGGCGCAAGACCGGGACGTTTGAGCCACACGATCACGCGGGTGAACATGCCCATCATCACGACAGCGATCACGGCCATCACCACAGCCACGATGACGTTGGGTCCAGCGACAGCCACATCTGGCTTGATCCGCAGAACGCCAAATATCTCGTGAGCCACATCGCCGATGTGCTGAGCAAGCACTATCCGGCCCATGCTGCGAAGTTTGCAGCGAATGCAGAAGCAGCACGTGCGCGTATCGATGCGCTTGCGGCTGAACTGGAGAACGACCTGCGCGCGGTGCAGGATCGCCCGTTCATCGTTTTCCACGACGCCTATCAGTATTTCGATGCCCGCTTCGCTCTCAACGCGGTCGGCTCGATTACCGTCAGCCCCGATGTGCGCCCAAGTGCGAAGCGACTGTCGGAGTTGCGCCGGCGTATCCGTTCGCTCAAGGCCGCATGCGTTTTTGCCGAGCCGATGTATCAGCCGCGCCTTGTGAAGGCGGTGATCGAAGGAACGGATGCGCGGTCCGGCACGCTGGATCCGGAGGGAATGCTGCTGAAACCGGGGCCTGACCTTTACGAGAAACTGATGCGCAATCTCGCGGCGGATCTCAATCGGTGTTTAGCGAACGCGGCCAGCGAAGGCTGATCAGCAGCTAAGCCGCCTGCAAATCAGGAGCGCGATGAACCGACCGCGCGATTGCCAATGCGTTCGGCAAATTGCATCCGTGTCACGCGCACTAACCAAGTTTTGTCAGCAGACCGCAGGTTTCCATTCGGTCTCCCCGTAGCAGCGGGCAATAAAAAAAGGCAGCGCCGGAGCGCTGCCTTTTCTTTGTTCGGTTCGGCTTGAGCGAGAGACAAATCTCAGAGCGAAGCGCTCTTCTCTTCCTCAGCTTGATCGGCGGAAGCGCGCCGGGCGGCCTCCGCTGCCTTCTTCGCGGCCTCGGCAGCACGCTTTGCAGCTTCGGCAGCGCGGGCTGCGGTGGCGGCGGCGCGCTCGGCGATTGCGAGCGTGTCTTCCGGCGAGGCAGCGGCAACAGGAGCGGCGGAAACCGCTTCAGGCTTGCGCTTTGGAAGCTTCACGGGCTTCGGCTGATCCAGCGGACGGCTTTCGGTGTCGGCGCCCATCGCTTCAGCCTGCGCTGCGGCGGAAGGAGCGAGGTTGCGTACCGGACGCGCAGCCGGACGATAAGCCGGCGGTGTGCCTTCCGAGCGGGCCGTGCGCAGCGGCGCTACCGGCGTCGGATCGGGGGCTTGGTCGCTGGAAGCAAACGTCTGGCCGTTGAAGCGCTCCCACGTCACGGTCACCTTGGTGCCGACGGGAATGCGCGGATAGAGATCCAGCACGTCCTCGTTGAGCATGCGAATGCAACCCTTCGACACAGCCTGTCCAATCGTCCACGGAGCGTCGGTGCCATGGATGCGATAGAGGCTGGAGCCGAGGTAAAGCGCGCGCACGCCCAGCGGGTTCTGCGGATGGCCGCCGGGCACCCAGCTCGGCAGGCGCGGGTTCTCGCGCAGCATTTCCGGCGTCGGGCGCCAGGATGGGTTCTCGCGCTTGCTGGTGACGGAGGTTGCCCCCTGCCAACGGCTCTGTTCGCGCGGCGCCGCGATCGGGTAGCTCAGCGCTGTGCCCGTCTTGGTGATGAGATAAAGACGGCGATCGCCGAAGCTGACGATGATCTGGCCGGGCGTATATTTGGGATTGAAGCTTACGGTCTGTCTGCTGCCGCCCCACTCCTTGCCGCCGCCCCATAGAAATTCGAACAGGCCTTGAGCCTGTGCCGAGGGCGCAGTGAGGGGGACGAGCAGCGTTAACGCGGCTACAGCGGCAGAACTCATCAGACGGCGGAAGAGCATTTTCTGAGGGGCTCCTGAGATTGGGGAGGGCTAAAGCGGGATGCGCTTAAGGATGCGGCCAGTTGGTGAATGCTAGGTTTATCGCAGTCTCATTTTTTGCGGCAGGGCACACCGGCCACACTCACACTTTGAACACAATCTGGAGGGTCCTTCCGCCAGCTATTCCGTGGGCGGTGTGTTCTTTCGCGCACGCTTTGACGTCTGATTCCATTAGCGAATTGCTCCGATGGTTGAGGCCTGAGCTGGGGCGCTCCGATGCGCGGCACGATTCGATGCGGGTCAAGGGGTATCCTGTGGAGAAGCTTGGGACGGCGGCGCAGACATATTTTTCGCCGCGGGTATTCGGCACGCCATCGGCGCCCATGAATACCGCCAGAATCCGCGCCGGTATGCCGCCGGAATTCCGGCCGCTGTGGGGCCAGTCCATCGCTTCCATGACGGCATCGCCCTGACGGTATGTCCGGGAGCCCTGCACGCCGTAGTCGACGGTAACCTCACCCTCCAATATGTAGCCGAACATCGGCACGTCGTGCTGATGCCAGCCGGTTGTCTCGCCGGGCTGCATCGTTACGATGACGGCAGTAACGTGCGCCGGCCGCTGTTCAGGATAGGCAATCGCCTGACCGATCACCGTTTGCGCCGTATTGAGCAGGGTGGTTACGCTCTCGCCTGCGTGCGCAGGAGCGTTGGCCTCGCGAGCAATGCACCTTTCGCCCAGGGTTGCCAGACCGGCCAGCGTCAGGCCAAGACACAGGGCAGGCGCGTACCGGTAAGCTAATTGTCTGCGTGCCATGCCGTGCTCTCCAGAACCTACGCGAATGCGGATTGTGCTCTGCGGGATCATGGCCGAAGTTGATGAACAACTCCCCTTGCTTCCCTTCCTCACATCCTTGTTAGGCCCATCGAATGCCAATGATTGCTCGCTCCGGAACTCAGACTTTGGTTAGCCGCGCAGGCGTTGCCCTGCGGCGGTACGGTCTGAGTTGGGCAGCTGCCGTTTGGATCGGCGTCGGCGTCGCTATGTCGGCGATGCCCGGTGCGGCCGTGGCTCAGTTGCTCGATCCGCGCAGCCAGCCCGAAGCGGCATCGGGGTATGGTCGCCACAAACTGGCAACTGCAACCCGCCACATGGTGTCGGCGGCCAACGCGCATGCCGCCGAGGCCGGACGCGAGATGTTGCGTCAGGGTGGCTCCGCTATCGACGCGGCCATCGCAACGCAGCTCGTGCTCAACATCGTCGAACCGCAATCGAGCGGCATCGGCGGCGGGGCGTTCATTCTCTATTGGGACAAGGCGAAGGCATCGCTGCAGGTCTATGACGGTCGCGAAACCGCCCCGGCATCGGCCCAACCGGACCGTTTCATGAAGGACGGCAAACCGATGCCGTTTGGTGAGGCTGTGCGCTCCGGCTTGAGCATCGGCGTGCCCGGAATTGTGCGCCTGCTGGAAGAAACCCATCGCCAGCATGGCAAGCTGGCATGGGCGAAGCTGTTCGAGCCAGCAATCCGCCTTGCCGAAGAAGGCTTTGAGGTTTCGCCGCGGCTTAATCTGCTGCTGCATCTCGAAGGCGCCGACAGCTTTGTGCCAGCGGCGCGCCGCTATTTCTTCACCGAGGACGGTGCGCCGGTGCCAGTGGGACACCTGCTCAAAAACCCTGAATTCGCCAAGACGCTGCGCGCGATTGCGGCGGGTGGATCGGAAGCATTTTACAGCGGTGAGATAGCGCAGGCCATTGTCGATGCGGTGGCTTCTGCGCCGACCGCTGCGGGTGGCATGACGCTGGAGGATCTGAGCAATTATCAGGTCAAGCAGCGCGCGCCCCTCTGCATCACCTATCGCGCCTATGAAGTATGCGGTGTTGGCGCGCCTTCGTCGGGCGGCATCGCGGTGGCGCAGACGCTGAAGCTGATCGAGCCGTTCACTCTGGGCGATTCGCCAGATGTGGCGCTGGGTGCGCCGGCTGTGCATCTGATTGCCGAGGCGCAGAAGCTCGCCTTTGCCGATCGCAATCGCTACATCGGCGACCCTGAATTCGTGCACGTTCCCGAGGGGATGCTGGATGAGGCGTATCTGGCGGAGCGCCGCAAGCTGATCGATCCTAAAAGCGCCGCCGATCGTCCGCCCGCAGGCAAGCCGCCGGGCTCTGAGCGCCAGTCGTTCGGCGTTGATGCAACGGTTGAGCGCGCAGGCACCAGCCACATCTCCATCATCGATGCGGACGGCAACGCGCTTTCCATGACCACCACGATCGAAGGCGCTTTCGGTTCGCATAACTGGGCAGCGGGTTTTCTGCTCAACAATGAGCTGACGGATTTTTCGTTGCGTCCCGTTGATGCCGATGGCCAGCCGGCTGCCAATGCAGTGGGGCCTGGCAAACGGCCGCGCTCGTCGATGTCGCCCACCATCGTGTTCGACGCGCAGCGCAATGTTGAGGCTGTGCTGGGTTCGCCCGGTGGCAGCCGCATCATTCTCTATGTGCTGAAAACGCTGATCGCGATGATCGACTGGCGCATGGATGCGCAGCAGGCAGCCGACCTGTTGAACTTCGGCAGCCAGGGGCATGCGCTTGAACTGGAAGTGGGTTGGCGGGCAGTGCCACTGGCGTTGGCGTTGCGGCCGTTCGGGCATGCCATTCTGCCTTCGCTCATGACATCGGGCGTGCACATCGTCGGCCAGCGCAACGGCCAGCTTGACGGTGCGGCCGATATTCGCCGTGAAGGCGCCGCACTCGGAGATTGAGCATGACGCGTTCCATCACGGTGCTCGGTGCCGGGGTTCTGGGTCTCTGGCAGGCGTTGACTCTCGCGCGGGCGGGCCATCGGGTGCGTTTGCTTGAGAGCAGCGTTGAGCCATTCGCTGCGGCCGCCAGCCTCTATGGCGGTGTGATGCTGGCGCCGGAGCGTGAGGCGGAAACAGCGCCGGCCATGCTGCGCGAACTGGGCCTTGAAGGCGTCGCGCTGTGGCGTGCGCTCTATCCGCAGTTGCGCTGTAACGGCAGCCTCGTTGTGGCGAGCCCGCGCGATCAGGGCGAGCTGGAGCGTTTCGCACAACGTACGCAAGGCCACGGGCTGTTGCGCGCCGACGAACTTGCTGAACGCGAGCCCGATCTGGCCGGGCGTTTCAACGGCGCGCTATTCTTTGCCGACGAAGCGCACATGTCCGCGCCAGATGCGTTGCAGTTTCTGCTGGATGAAGCGCGGCGGGCGGGTGCCGAGATCGTATTCGGTGTCGGCGCTGGAGCCGACACTAACGGCGACAACGCCGCCGATGTTGTCATCGATTGCCGCGGCATGGCTGCTCGCGATCATCTGCCCGATCTGCGCGGCGTACGTGGCGAGCGCGTGCTGATCCGCTCGACTGACATCACGCTGTCGCGGCCGGTGCAGTTCCTGCATCCGCGCATTCCGCTTTATGTCGTGCCGTGGGGCGCCGGCCTCTACATGATTGGCGCCACCGTCATCGAAAGCGAAGAGCCCGGCGCGATGAGCGTGCGGTCGGCGCTGGAGCTGCTGGGCGGCGCCTATGCGGTGCATCCGGCGTTTGCCGAGGCGGAGATTGTGGCCTTCGGAGCAGGTGTGAGGCCCGCGTTTCCCGATAACGTGCCGCGCGCGATCGTGCGCGATGGCGGCCGGCGTATATTCGTAAACGGCGCCTATCGCCATGGCTTTCTGCTGGGCCCGGTTCTGGCGCGCACGGTGGCGGATTATCTCGCCGATGGCCGGACGGGCGCACTGTTGCGGGTTTGAGTGCGGCGCTGGATGCGGGCTGGATTTGCCGCCTATGCGGTATTAAACCGGCTCCGTTCCTATATATCCGCATATCGGGTTAGGCGAAGTTGCCCGGGAGACTGGCGATGGACGCAAACATTGACAATCGAGGCGACGCTTGCCGCGCGGTCGAGATCGTTGTGAACGGTGAGGCGACGGCGACCGCCGCGCCAACGCTGTTTGATCTGGTGGCGGAGCGCGGCCTGGCGGACGTGCGCGTCGCCACCGCGCGCAACGGTGATTTCATTCCCGAACGTGCGCGCGCCGAAACACGTTTGCAGGCGGGAGACCGCATTGAAATTCTTTCCGCACGTCACGGCGGCTGAGGCCACGCAACCATGAACGCACCTTCAACCGGGATGGACATCAAGGCCGGGGCTGAGCGCAGCGCGCTGACGCTGTATGGCGAGGCTTTGTCTTCGCGCATGCTGATCGGCACCGCGCAATATCCTTCGCCGCAGGTTCTGGCCGAAGCGGTTGAAGCGTCGGGCGCGGGCATCGTAACGGTTTCGCTGCGGCGGGAGCAGGCGCGCGGGCGCACCGGTGAACGGTTTTTGCAGCTCATCGCCGATCTGGGTGTTCGCGTGCTGCCCAACACCGCAGGATGCCACACGGTAAAAGAGGCCATCACCACCGCGCACATGGCGCGCGAGCTGTTCGATACGCCGTGGCTGAAGCTTGAGGTGATCGCCAACGACGACACGTTGCAGCCGGATGTGTTCGGCCTTGTGGAAGCTGCGAGCGCGTTGTGTGCCGATGGCTTCAACGTTCTACCGTACACGACCGAAGATCTTTCGGTGGCGGATCGCCTGCTTGCCGCCGGCTGCCGCGTGCTGATGCCGTGGGGCGCGCCGATCGGCACCGGGCGCGGTCTTGCGAACCCCTATGCGCTGCGCAGCATGCGCGCCTATTTTCCCGATGTGCCGTTGATTATCGACGCTGGCATCGGTGCGCCTTCCCACGCCGCACAGGCAATGGAAATGGGCTTTGACGGTGTGCTGCTCAATACCGCGATCGCAAAGGCCGCCGATCCGGTTCGTATGGCGCGGGCGTTTGCGCAAGCGATTGAGGCGGGCCGCAGCGCTTATGAAGCCGGCCTCATGGGCGTGCGTGATATGGCCCAGCCGTCGACCCCGGTGGTCGGTACGCCGTTTTTTGATCTGCGCACGGATGGTGCCTGAACCGTGACTGATGTGAAAAGCGCGCCACCAGTTTTGCAGCCGGATGTCTTCTATCCCATCGTGCCCGATGCCGCCTGGGCTGCGCGCGTCATTCCGCTGGGCGTCCGCACGCTGCAACTGCGCATCAAGGATGCGGCGTCGGCGGATGTCCTACAGCAGATCGAAGCCACGCTTGCGATTGCGCGTCGCCACGGATGCCAGCTGATCGTGAACGATTATTGGCGGGAGGCGATTGCGGCCGGTGCTGATTATGTACATCTCGGGCAGGAAGATCTGGTCGCGGCTGACGTTGTTGCGATCAAAGCTGCCGGCATTCGCATTGGCATTTCGACCCACTCGATCGAAGAACTGGATACCGCTCTTGCGGCCGCGCCTGACTACATTGCGCTTGGCCCCATCTACGAGACGAAGCTGAAGGCGATGAAGTGGCAGCCGCAGGGGCTAGATCGCATCGGTGCGTGGAAACAGCGAATCGGCGCGCTGCCGCTGGTTGCGATTGGTGGCATTACGCCGGAACGGGCCGATGGCGTCGTGGGTGCGGGCGCCGATAGCGTCGCTGTCATTACCGATTTTATGACAGCGCAACATCCTGAGAAACGCATCGAAACCTGGCTTGCGTGGGCGGCGCGTCAACGTTTGGCTTAAGGTTCAGGGCTTACACTGCTTGCCTCTAAAGCGATCGCAGCTTCAAATGCGCGCGACAACTGCATCGATATTCATTGCAGAACAGGGTGCAGACTAGCGGTGATGCATGGCTTTTCGCTTCAACCCCACGGAACGCATTGCAGACGGCTTTCAGCGCATTGTCGCTGAGCAGATTGCACGCGCGCAGGAAATTCTGCGCAACGCGAGCGAAGAATCCGTCGCCGTGCATGAGGCGCGCAAATCGATCAAGCGGCTGCGTGCACTGCTGCGGCTGGTGCGGCCTTCGATTGGTGAAAAAACCTTCAAAGGTGAGAACGCTTTTCTTCGCGATATAGGCCTGTCGCTTTCCGGCGCGCGGGATCGTTTCGTACTGACAGAGACGTTGAAGAAACTTGGCGCGGAAGCACAGATCGAGCCACGCTCGCTGATTGCCGATGTGTGCGCATGCATCGCTGGCGGTAGTGAAGCTAGCGATCCTGAGCAGCCGCGATTGGCCATCAAACAGGCCGATGCACTGCTTGACGAAGCAAAGGCCCGCCTTGAAACATTGAAATTCGCCGGCAGCCAGTTTGATGTCGTTGGCGCCGGCTTTGAGCAATCCTATCGCCGCGCCCGTCTCGCCTTTGCCGAAGCCTATCGCAGCGATGACGATGAAGCGTTCCACGAATGGCGCAAGGGCGCGCAGACACACTGGCGCCAGATGCTGCTGCTGGCGCCAGCATGGCCGGGTTATCTGGGCGCGCGGGCGGCCGAGGCGCGTGCGTTGTCGCAGTTGCTTGGCGATGATCACGATCTGGCCGTTGTGGTTGCCTTTCTGCAATCCGAGGCAATTACCGGAGTAGATGAAGAAGGTCGCGCCTGCATTGCGGCCAAGGCCAGGGATGCACAGCGCGCACTGCGCGCAGAAGCTTACGCACGCGGCCAGCGGCTGTTTGCGGACGGTCCGAAACGGCTGCGTCGCGCGGTGGGTGAGTTCTGGAATGCGGCGGCCGCCCTGAAAGCGCTGGAAGATGACCGCGCGGTCGAACTCTCAGGTAATGGCGGTAACGGGGGCAAGGCCCGCAAGCGCGTTACCAATGTTGGCCGCAAAGTCAGAAAATCGGCTGAATAGTCCTGTGCAACTCAAGGCCTGAAAAGCCGATCAAGCGCCGGGCTGCCGAGGCTTATGGCCTGGCCTGGGACAAGCCCGAAGGGCTCATCCCGGTGCTTTAAGCCCCTCACACGATTGGTCGATTTGTGCCTTAGCGTTGAGCTTGCATATTGGCTAAGGTACAGCCCGGTATAAACCGGCGCGATCAGTGCCGAGAGCTAGCCAGGATTTCCGACCCGTGAACGAGATAAAGCCTGCCGCGACCTTCCAGCCCGATCCGCGGTTCCGCCCGGCCGACCATCCGGAGGTCAAATGCGGACGCATCGGTGTTCTGCTGCTCAACCTCGGCACGCCAGACGGCACCGACTACTGGTCGATGCGGCGCTACCTGAAAGAGTTTTTGTCCGACGAGCGCGTGATTGAGGTGCCGCGATGGAAGTGGTGGCCAATTCTCAATCTCATCATTCTCACCGTCCGCCCCGGCGCCAAGGGCAAGGACTACGCCACCATCTGGAATAACGAGCTGGATGAAGGCCCGCTGAAGACGATCACACGCGGCCAGGCGGAGAAGCTCGCCGAAGCGCTCGGCCACGATGAGCGCATAGAGGTCGACTTTGCGATGCGCTACGCGAACCCAACGACTGAGAGCCGCATAAAGGCGCTGATGGATAAGGGGTGCGATCGCATCCTGCTGGTGCCGCTCTATCCCCAGTACGCCGCGGCGACCACGGCGACCGCAGCCGATCAGGCGTTCCGCGCCCTGATGAAGATGCGCTGGCAGCCCGCAGTTCGCGTCGCGCCGAGCTACCACGATGATCCGGTCTACATCGACGCTGTCGCCAACTCGATGCGCCAGGATCTGGCCAAGCTCGATTTCGAGCCGGAGATCATCATCGCGACGTTTCACGGTATGCCGCAGGCTTACCTGGAAGCGGGCGATCCTTACTATTGCCAGTGCCAGAAGACCTCGCGCCTCCTTCGCGCCAGCCTTGGATGGCCTGAGGAAAAGTGGTTGACCACGTTTCAGTCGCGCTTTGGCGATGATCCCTGGTTGCAGCCCTACACTGACGAGACAGTGAAGCGACTTGCCGCGGAAGGCGTCAAACGGCTGGCACTGGTCGCGCCGGGCTTCTCGGCGGACTGCCTTGAAACGCTCGAAGAGCTTGATGGCGAGAACCGCCATTACTTCGAGGATGGCGGCGGTGAAAAGTTCGCCTATTTGCCTGCGCTGAACGACAGCCCCAACGGGATCCGCACCATCGAGGCGGTCGTTCGCCGTGAATTGCAGGGCTGGATCTGATCGCCTGTCCACTCAGCTTGATCAGCAACTTTGCAATCTCCGCATCTTGAGGAAGGCGGCGACAATTTCGGTCGCCGTCGTGCCTCGTGCTCTGGCGCCGTGCACTGAAAAAGTGGCGGGCGACACTCGCTGGCCCGACGGTTGGCCATATTGCTGCGCCACCTGTCCGCCATACAGGCTTCGTCCGCAGCGCAGGCCTGTTTCATAACCGACTGTGGAAGCACCGTTTTTTAATATTGTGTTTGCCTCGGTGCGATAGCGTGCCGGGGCTGCATCTCACCTCCGGGGACTCCATGGAACCATCATTTTTCGCCGCCAACACCGGCTTTGAAGTGTTCGGCGTGCTGCTCGTCATTCTGGCAGTCGTCGTCCTGTGGTCGACGGTCAAGATCGTGCCCCAGGGAATGAATTACACGGTCGAGAATTTCGGCCGCTACACCCGAACGCTGACGCCGGGCCTGCATATTCTTGTGCCGGTGATGGAGCGTGTCGGCCACCGGATGAACATGAAGGAGCAGGTGCTCGATATTCCGAGCCAGGATGTCATCACGCGCGACAACGCGATGGTGCGTGTCAACGGCGTCACCTTCTTCCAGATCTTGAATGCGGCCCGCGCAGCTTACGAAGTGGATGCGCTGGAGCCTTCGATCGTCAACCTGACGATGACGAACATCCGTACCGTCATGGGTTCGATGGATCTCGACGAACTTCTGTCCAACCGCGATCAGATCAACGCGCGGCTTCTGCAGGTGCTTGATCAGGCGACGGAAGCCTGGGGCATCAAGGTCACCCGCATCGAGATCAAGGATATCGATCCGCCGCGCGATCTGGTTGATGCAATGGCGCGGCAGATGAAGGCCGAGCGTGAAAAGCGCGCGCAGATCCTTGATGCGGAAGGTTCACGCGCTGCGGAAATTCTGCGTGCTGAGGGTGAGAAGCAGGCCGTGATGCTTGAGGCCGAAGGCCGCAAAGAAGCCGCGTTCCGTGATGCTGAAGCGCGCGAACGTGCTGCCGAGGCGGAGGCGAGAGCAACGCAAATGGTTTCTGACGCCATCGCCGGCGGCAACGTGCAGGCCATCAACTACTTCGTCGCCAACAACTATGTGAAGGCCCTTGAATCGCTGGCCAAAGCCCCGAACCAGAAAGTGATTTTGATGCCGCTGGAGGCATCCTCGGTCATCGGATCGCTTGCAGGTCTGGCGCAGATCACCGGCGAGGCGTTCGGCAGTGGCTCGGGTGCATCTGCGCCGTCGACGCCACCGCGGGGCAGCGTGCCGCGCGCCTGAGGATCAGGCTTGCATGATGCAGCGCAGGCGGGATTGCACACATCCATGATGATGGTGTGGCGCGGTCCTGCTAAGCTCAGCCGATAGCGGTGGGAGAGGCCTGATGGGGTTGACCGAGTTTTTCTCAAGCCTTGGCGCGTGGAACTGGTTCATCATTGCGGTGGCGCTGTTCGTGCTGGAAGCGATTGTGCCCGGCGTGCACTTCGTTTGGTTTGGAGCTGCGGCTGCTGCGGTGGGGCTGTTCGGTCTGACGTTTGACGTCGCGTGGGAGTGGCAACTTATTGCCTTCGCCGTGCTGTCCTGCGCTTCAGTGTTTGCCGCCCGTCGCTATGCTGCGCCGGACATGGCAGCCAGCGATGAGCCGGATCTTAACTCCCGTGCTGAACAGTACCTCGGCCGTGTGGTGATCGTCGAAGAGGCTATCACCGAAGGGCGCGGAAAAGTGCGCGTCGGTGACACGGTCTGGAACGCGCAGGGTTCCGATGCGCCGCAGGGCGCGAGGGTCAGAGTTACGGGAGCGGTCGGAACAGTGCTCGTGGTCGAACATGCGGTCAATTAAACGGGACGCACGTCAGCCGGGCATGTTCGTGTGGCTGCTGGCTCTCGTCAGCCTCGTGCTGCCCGTTGTCGGCGTCGGATTGGCGCTCTACGGACTTTACCTCGTACTGGCCAACGGCGCGCAAGGCTGGCTGTGGGCGCTGAGCGGCGTGGGCTTGCTGATCGTCGATACGATCATCGATCGCAAGTGGGCATTCTGGAACCGCCGCGAGCCAGCTCTCAACCGTCGTACTGATTTGTTGATCGGGCAGGTCGTGACGGTGACGCAGGCCATTCCCGCCGATGGGCGCGGGCAGGTTGAAGCCGGTGATGGCGAATGGACCGCTGAAGGCACTGAAGCCGAAGTTGGCGAGCGTCTTCGTGTCAGCCAAGCAAAAAATTCCGTGCTTACAGTCGAGCGCTTGTAGGCAGTTCTCTCCGCAATCGGGGATGCAATGAACCCGCTTGCCGCCGTCTACGCCACGCCTTCGGCGCCGTTTGTGAGATGCTTGCGGATGGCTTCAAGCTGGTCGGCGATCGCGGATTTGTCCGGCGTGTCGAGCGCGTAAAAATCAAACCGGATGTTGTTCTGCAGGTTCGGCAGCAGCGTTGGCAGCGACGTGGCGAAGAATGTGCGCGTGGCGTCACCGCATGCGTCCGTCTCCTCTTCGTTGCGACCGTGAGTGACGATGACAACCATCTCGCGAATGTGCGTCAGTAGCGGTGAGATCTGATCGCCCTCGATGCGATACGCGATGCCCGGCCTCCACACCCGCTCGAAATATCCCTTCAGCAGCGCCGGCATGTCGTACATCCACACCGGCAGGATGAAGATGACGCGCTCGGCTTGACGCAGATGCTCGGCCAGATCCGTGAGATCGGCAGGGATGTCATCGCGGAAGAAGCTTGCGTATTCGGCCGGCGAGATGACTGGATTGAAGCGCGCCTGATTGAGATCGTCACACAGTACAGCGCGCCCCTGATCCTGAAGCGTCTGCGCCACCATTCGCGCCACTTGCCCGCACAGGCTCTGTTCAGAAGGGTGACAGGTGACGATGAGATCGGTCGACGGCATCAGCGCGATTTTCCAGCAGTGTTATTCCAGCAGTTCAATATGGGCATGAGCATGCTGCCGCTTCCTGAGCGCTATCAGTCTCCGCGAATGAAATGGCGCGGCAGCAAAGCGCATTCAGAGCTATGGGTAGCAGGGTAGCCAACCGGCAGCTTACGCAACGCCGGCCCGCAGCAGGTCATGGACGTGCACGATGCCCACCGGCTTGCCGCGTTCCACCACGAACAGCGCCGTGATGCGCGAGGCGTTGATCTGCTCAAGTGCGGCTGAGGCCAGCATGCCCGGCTTCACCGTCTTGGGCGATCGGGTCATGATGTCGACCGTTCGGCGCAGGATGAGATTTTCGCCCATGTGACGCCGCAAGTCGCCGTCGGTGACGATGCCGACTAGTTTGCCCTTCGCGTCCACGATGCCAAGGCAGCCGAGGCTCTTCTGCGTCATGGTGACGAGGGCATCGCTCATCTGATCGGTGTCGCGCGCGATCGGCATGCGTTCGCCCGTGTGCATCACGTCGGCGACATACTTGAGGCTGGCGCCCAGCGAGCCACCGGGATGGAACGCCTTGAATTCCTGTGGTGTGAAGCCGCGTGCTTCCAGCAGAGCGATGGCAAGGCAATCGCCGAGCGCAAGCTGCATGGTTGTGGATGTTGTGGGGGCCAGCCCGTGCGGACAAGCTTCCTTGGCGCGCGGCAGTTCCAGCACGATGTCGGAATGCTGACCGAGCGCTGATTCGCTGCGCGACGTGATCGCAATCAGCGGCACGTTATATCGGCGCGAGTACGTGATCAGCGGTTTGAGTTCGACCGTTTCGCCAGACCATGAAAGCGCGAGCAGAACGTCATCGGCGGTGACCATGCCGAGGTCGCCATGCGAGGCTTCCGTCGGGTGGACAAAGAAGGCGGGCCGGCCTGTTGAGGCGAAGGTGGCGGCGATCTTCTGGCCGACATGGCCGCTCTTGCCGATGCCCGTGACGACCACACGGCCCTTGGCAGCGCGCATCACCCGCACCGCTTCAGCGAACGCGCGCGCCATCTCACCCGTCAGCGCTTCGCGCAGGAGATTGAGGCCGTCGCACTCCAGATCCAGCGTGCGCAGTGCGGATGCAACGGGAAGCCTGCCGAGTTTCTTGTCGCCCTCAACGCTTTTCAAATTGCGCAAAGGCCCGTCGGTCGCTGTCATCGCCGTATGCCCCCGGTGGCTAAGTGTTAACAACTTCTTACAATTTTCAGGCGATGTCCAGCTCATGCAACACGTCTTGCACGTGTCTTTGGAGCCATCCCGGCCGTCAATCTAAACAGACCGTTAACCGACGCTCTTTAGCGTTCCAATGGTCTTGTACAGCGTTCGCGTGGTGGAATTTGTCACATGGGAGCGTCTGTGTCCGGCATCCGCATGATCGTGGGGCTTCTGTTCGGCTGCGCCGTTATTGTCGGCGCCGCGCGAATCTTCGCGCCTGCTCCGGCGGTGGCCCAGATCCTCGATCCGCCACAGCGCGCTGCTGAGCCGCGCCGGCCTCTCCTGCGCCCCACGCTTCCAGATGATTCGGTCTTCGAGCAGGAAGATCAAAACGCGTTCGATGACGGCCGCTTCGGGATCGATCAGCCCGCGCCGCGCCGGCCGCTGCTGCGTCCGGGCACCGATGATGAGGGCGAAGGCATCGAGTTGGGCACCGGCGTCGATAGCGGACAGGAACAAACCGCTCAGCCGGGTGCCGAGTCCGATGGATTGCCGGGCATGCTGCCGGCTGATGCGAACGCCGAGGATGGCCGCGGGCGCTTGACCATCGCGGGCGATGGCGATCCCGTTTCTCTGGCAGAACCACAGGCGCCGATGGATGGCGTCATCGATCTGTCCGAACCGGAAGCGCCGATGGAAGGCGAAGAAGATATCACGGCCGCGGACATGCGGTCGCCGGACGATGTGCGCGCGTTCGCGATGGAGCCGGCGGGGTACGATCCGCTTTTGCTGCAGGCCGATGAGATCAATCTCATCATGGGGCGCAGCAACTTCCAGGGCTTTGTGCTGGACCCGTTCCCGCAGCTCGGCACGCGTATCGGCAGCTTCACGCTCTATTCGAATTTGGATGCCTATTACGATTACAACAGCAACCTGTTCGCTTCGCCGTTTGCACTGGGCGACAGTTCGCTCGTGCTGCGTCCGGCGGGGCGACTGGTTTCAAACTGGGCTCGCCATGCTGTCGAACTGCGCGGCAGCGCCGATTTCAGCTTCCATGACCGCTACCCATCGGAGAACGACAAGGCATATCTGGTCGAAGGGCTTGGCCGACTCGACATAACCAGCCGAACGAACCTGCAAGGTTTGATCGCGCATCAGGAAGCGCAGGAAAGCCGCTCGGCGATCAACGCGGTATCTGTAGGCTCGCGGCCGAACATCAATGTCGATCGCTATCGCGCCGCGTTCAATCACCGTTTCAATCGTCTGTCGGTGCAGGCGCGTGGTTCAATCATCGATACATCGTATAGCGATGATGTCATTTTCGGCTTTTTGCAAAGCAACGCCGATCGCAATTACACGCTGTATGAGCAGGCGTTCCGTCCGCAATGGGAGTTCTCTCCTTATCTGTTCCTGTTCTCTGATATTGCGCTCAATCAGCGCGACTACAACGTCGCCACCTACTCCGATGGCATCAATCGTTCATCGCAGGGCGAACGCTATCGTGTCGGCGTATCATTTGGAAATGTGAGCGAAATCCTGCGCGGCAGTATCAGCCTGGGATACGGTCGCCAGCAGATCAACAATCATGAGCTGCCGGTGGTCGACGGACTGCTGATCGACGCCGATCTTGCATGGCAGGTTACGCCGCTCACCACGCTGCAATTCGTGGCGACAAGTGAGGTAGCGGAAACAACGACCGCAGGTTCGCCCGGCGTGATGGAGCGCACATACGGTCTGGAAGCGCGGCACTCTTTCACGCAAAACCTTGTCGGCATCGCAGGCGTAGGCTTCATGACGCGCGATTTCATTGGTGTTGGACAAACGGAAGATCAGTTCAGCGGGGCGGTGGGCGCCGACTATTATCTCAACCGTTGGGCGGTGCTGTTCGCACGCTATGAATATACAGACTTCAATTCGTCTTGGCCGGCTGGCAGTTACACGGCCAGCGAAATTCAGGCCGGTGTACGTCTGCGGCATTGATCGAAGCCGCAGACGTCACGTGGTGATGCAGGCGACGGCGTCAGTAATGGCGGCGTGGCGTCAAGCCAGCTTGGCCAATCCGGCTTTGAGCGCATCGGCAAGCTCAGGGCGCTCAAGTCCGTAGGCGATGTTCGCCAGCAGGAAGCCTAGCTTGGTGCCAGTGTCATAGATCGTGCCGTCGAAGCGTACGGCATGGAACGGTTTGCCGGCCTGAAGCATGGCCAGCATGGCATCGGTGAGCTGGATTTCGCCGCCAGCACCGCGCTCCTGCGTTGCCAGAATATCGAACACTTCAGGCTGCAAAATGTAGCGTCCGGTGATGTGCAGGTTGGATGGCGCGGTTCCCTGCTTTGGCTTCTCGACCATCTGGGCGATGCGCGAAACTTTCTCGCTGGCATCGTCAACGCCGACGATGCCGTACTGATGGGTTTCGCTTTCAGGCACGGGCGATACAGCGATGAGATTGCCGCCGTGATCGTTGTAAGCGTCCATCATTTCGGCCAGACAGCCATCGCCGCCATGGTGCAGCATGTCCGGCAGCAGCAGCGCAAACGGTTCGTCGCCGATGACTTCGCGCGCGCACCAAACGGCATGGCCCAAACCGAGCGGCGCCTGTTGGCGCATGAAGCTGGTGCAACCCGGACCAGGCAGGTCGCTGGCGAGCTCTTCCAGCTCTTTTATTTTGCCGCGCTGATTGAGCGTCGCTTCAAGTTCGGGCGCGTGGTCGAAGTGGTCTTCGATCGTTGCTTTGTTGCGTCCGGTGACGAATACAAAGTGCTCAATGCCGGCAGCGCGCGCTTCATCCACGACGTGCTGAATGACGGGGCGGTCGACGACGGTCAGCATTTCCTTGGGAATGGTCTTGGTCGCAGGCAGAAAGCGCGTGCCGAGGCCCGCAACCGGAAACACGGCCTTGCGAATGCGTTTGGACGTCACGGACATTGGAAACTCCCGGAAGCAAGTAGCTTGCGTTTTAAGGGGTTTTTGGGCTGTTGCGGAGTAGTCGGGCGAAGCTGAGCAGGTAACTGGCTCAGTTCTTGAAAGAGATGCGATATATCCTTGGGGGACGATCTGCGATGCGCGGTCGCTTGAATCAAGGCATAGTTAACGCCCCGTATTGGTGCGAATTTCGGCGATCGACGACAGCGTTGGGAAGGTGTGAACCAAGATGACCATCCTCGTTACCGGCGGTGCCGGATATATCGGCAGCCATATGGTTCTTGAGCTGCTGGACAGCGGCGAAAATGTGGTCGTCCTCGATAATCTTTCGACCGGCTTCCGGTGGGCTGTGCCGGAGCTTGCCACTCTCGTTGTGGGCGACATCGGCGATCAGGAACTGGTCCGCAGCATCGTGCGCAAGCATGGCGTGAAGGCGATCATTCACTTTGCCGGTTCGATCGTTGTGCCAGAGTCGGTCGTGGATCCGCTGGGCTATTATCATAACAACACGGTCAAGTCGCGCGCCCTGATGGAAGTGGCGGTTGAGCTTGGCATCGAACATTTCATCTTCTCCTCGACAGCGGCGGTGTACGGCAACCCGCAGGAAATTCCTGTGCGGGAGGACGCGCCGCTGGCTCCGGTTTCGCCGTACGGGTCGTCCAAGCTGATGACCGAAATCATGCTGGCTGACACGGCTAGAGCCCACAATTTCCGGTATGTTGCTTTGCGTTATTTCAACGTGGCGGGGGCCGATCCGAAGGGACGCACCGGCCAGTCCACACCTAACGCAACACACCTGATTAAGGTTGCCTCGGAAGTGGCGCTGGGCAGGCGGCCATACATCGAAGTGTTTGGCACCGATTACGAAACTGCGGATGGCACTTGCGTGCGCGACTACATCCACGTCACCGATCTGGTGCGCGCGCACATGGCTGCCCTGCGGCATCTGCGCGATGGCGGCACCTCGGAAATCTTCAACTGCGGCTACTCGAAGGGCTTCTCGGTTCTTGAAGTGATCGACGCTGTAAAGCGTGTATCGGGTTCGGACTTTGAGGTGCGTCTGTCGCCGCGCCGGGCTGGCGATCCGGCGGCGATTGTGGCGGCATCGGACAAGATCCGCGTGCGGCTGGGATGGCGCCCCGAATTTGACGATCTGGACACGATCACCCGTAATGCGCTGGCCTGGGAAACGCATCTGAAGCAGTTCAAGGACGCGAGTTGAGCGACCGCGCGACATCAAAAGTTAGCGCGTGTTAATGGCGGTTAACGCCCGTTTATCTTGAGGGGCCGAAAAATGCGCCTATTTAAGGCGCATATGTTTTCGTTGCGGCTTATCCCCGTTCCGATGATCGGGCTGCAATCGGTCAGGTCGATGTTCGGAGCGGGCCGCTCCGCAACAGCCTCGCCGTCCAAGTTCAAATTCACCAGAAGGATCGATCGACGATGAGCATCCTCCGAAATGGCATGCGCGAAGTCATCTCGCACGCCGTTGCAATGGCCGCTGTCGCCATGCTGCTGACCGCTGCGGTATCCGCTCCGGCAGCGGCTGAGACCTGGGATGAGTTTGTCAACGGACTGTGGCCTGAAGCTGAGGCGCAGGGTGTCTCGCGCAAGACGTTCGATGATGCCTTCCGTGGTTTGAAGCCCGACCTGTCGCTGCCTGATCTCATCGTGCCGGGCAAGAAGCGTGATGACAGTGCTGGCCAGGCCGAGTTCACCAAATCGGCGTTTGAATATCTGAACCCGAAGTATCTCTCGTCGCTCTCGGAGAAGGGACGCAAGTTCCTCAAGGACCACGAGAAGGAAATCATCGAGATCGAACGCCGGACAGGCGTTGATCGCTACATCATGGTGGCTATCTGGGGCCGCGAGACGGCATATGGCCGTCACAAGCTTCCGCACGATGCCATCCGGGTGCTTGCAACGCAGGCCTACACCGGCCGCCGCAAGGACCAGTTCCGCGCTGAAATTCTCGCAGCACTGAAGATGCTGCAGGAAGGCGTGCCGCGCGAGAAGATGCGCGCCTCGTGGGCCGGTGCCGTTGGCCAGACGCAGTTCATGCCGACGGAATATTTCCAGCATCTTGAAGACGGCGACGGCGACGGCAAGGTCGACATTTTCGATTCCGTTCCCGATGCGCTTGCATCCGCTGCGCGCCAGCTTGCCAACAAGGGTTGGGTGCGTGGTCTGCGTTGGGGCTATGAGATTGATCTGCCCGCAAACGGCGACTGCTCGCTTGAAGGCCCGCCCGGCGAGCGCACCATTGGCGAATGGCGCAAGCTGGGTTTGAAGCGGCACGGCAAGACACCGTTCAAGCCGGCTGAAGACAGCATCAGCGCCTATCTGATGATGCCATCGGGCTCGTTCGGTCCGGGCTTCCTGGCGACGGAAAACTTCAAGGTCATCCGCCTCTACAACACATCTGACCTCTACGCGCTGTTCGTTGGCGATCTGGCCGACCGGATTGCAGGCGGCGGCGGCTTCCATGTGCCTGCCGCGAAGGTTGCGCAGCCGCGCACGGCGCAGGTGAGCGAGATACAGGCGCGGCTTGCCAAGCTTGGCTACGGCATCGACATCGTGGACGGCAAGATCGGGTCCAACACGCGGCGTCAGGTTGGCACGTATCAGAAGGCGAGCGGCCTGAAGATCACCTGCTGGCCGACCGAAGATGTGCTTAAGAGCCTGCGGGCCAACCCGGCCAGCAACCCATAACAAGAGATGCTGGCACCAGCGACTCCGCTCCGCGGAGCTGGCCGCCGGTGCATGATGGCATCGCATCCGCAGCGGCCCCGCGCGCAGGAACATTGCAGATCCTGCGCGCTTCACCCGTTGTGGCGATCCCGCCCCCCCCCTCGCCGGGAAGGCGATATGGGACGCGACCGCTTGCGCTAGAAAACCGCGGGCCATGTCGCTGCTGGTCGCCTAACTAAACGTCCTCCCGGCGCAGGCCGGGGTCTACGCAAATCTGCGCCATGATGCGGCTGGAAGGATGCTCTTCCGGCACCGCACATGCTATTTCAGCTGATTGAGCGTTGAAGCTGGGTTCCGCAACAGTCTGCACCGGCGGCCGGCTCCCCAGCGGGGAGTCGCCGAGCGCCCAAAAAAGAAGAGCCGATTAGCGCAGCGCCGCCATCTGCGTGTTGAGCAGGCTGTCGTAGACTTCGAGCGTCTGCTGTTTCATCTGCTCCAGTGAATAGGACGTCAGCACGTGCTGGCGCGCGCGTGCGCCCATCTGCGCGCGTTCGGCCGCCGACATCGAAAGCGCTTCACCGATGGCCTTTGCCAGCGCGGCTTCATCACCCGGTGGAACCAGCCATCCGGTGGCGCGATCGGCAGGACAGCCAGGACGTCCGCGCACGGTTTCAGGTGGGGCGCCGATTTCGGTTGCGATCACCGGCGTCGCCATCACCTGCGCCTCGGTGGCGGTGCGTCCGAATGCTTCGGGCTCGATGGACGCTACAACGGAAACATGGGAAGCGCACAGCGCGGCGGGCATGTCGCCCTCGTGGCCGACGAGACGCACGCGATCCTTAAGGCCCGCGTCATTGATCTGCTGCTGCAAGGCATCCCGATAGGCGCTGCGGTTCTGTGCATCGCCCGCCAGAATGAACACGACATCGTCGATCGTATTGCCACGGGCAAGCAGCTCCGCCGCGCCGATAACGACCTTTTGTCCCTTCCACGCGGTGAGACGTGCTGCATGCAACACGACGCGCTGGCCCGGTTCGACACCCCAGCGGCGGCGCACGGCGGCGACGCGTTCGGGCTCAACCGCTTCAGGATTGAAGTGGGCGCCATCGACGCCGCGATAGATCACCCGCAGTTTGGCGCCGGGGGTGCCGTAGCGCATGCGGATGAGGTCGCTGGTGTAATGGGAATTGGCGATGACGATGTCGCCGCGCGCCATGACGCTGTTGTAGAGGCTCTTTAAGGATGACTTTTCAGAATAGGCGCCATGGTAGGTGGTGACGTAGGGCACGCCGGTGCGGCGAGCGGCCAGCAAGGCGCTCCAGGCGGGGGCGCGGCTACGTGCGTGGATGAGATCGACGCCATCCTGGCGCACAATGCCGGCGATGAGATGGGCGTTCCAGATGATGTGCAGAGGGTTCTTGGTGGCGGCGGCAAAAAACCGTACATCGGCGCCGGTGTCGCGTAGCCGTTGCACCATGCGTCCGCCCTCGGTCAGAACGATGCACCGCCCGCCTGCGGACTGGACGGCATCGGCAATCTCTATGGTAGAGAGTTCCGCGCCGCCGGTATCAAGCTCCGGTATGATCTGAAGTACGGTCGGGCGCTTCTCGGCCACAAGCTAGTCCTCCGCCATCGAAAGGGTTGTTTAGATTGAGTGAGAGCCAACCGCAATTCCTCCAATTGGGTCGAGGTGAAACTGTTTCGGAGCGACGCATCGCCTATCGGGCCGATCCGCCGGCTGCGGGCAATGCCGAGGGCATCAGCCTGTTTTGGCTGTCGGGCTACAAGTCTGACATGGGCAGCACGAAGGCCACCGAACTGGCAGCCTTTGCGGCGGCTAACGGCTATGGCTGCACCCGCTTTGACTATTCGGGCCATGGCATTTCCAGCGGCGAATTTGAGAATGGCACGATCGGCTCGTGGCTGGAAGAAGCGCTGACGGTGTTCCGCACCGTTACCAGCGGGCGCCAGATCGTGGTTGGTTCCAGCATGGGCGGCTACATCGCGCTGTTGATGCTGCGCCGTCTGCTGGCGATTGCGCCGGAGCAGGCTGCACGCATCGCGGGCGTTGTGCTGATCGCGCCGGCCTGGGACATGACCGAAGAGCTGATGTGGAAGCAGTTCGATCAGAAGGCGCGGCGCGATCTGGAAGAGACGGGCGTGTTTCTGCTGCCGTCGGAATATGGTGAGCCCTATGCGATATCCCGCGCACTGATTGAAGAGGGACGCAGCCATCTGATGGGGCGCCGGCCGTTCGATCCGGGCCGTCCGGTTGTCATTCTGCAGGGGCGCTTCGATACGTCGGTTCCGATCAGCCATTCGCGCGCGCTGGTGGGTGTGCTGGAAGGTGGCTGGGCGGAGTTTGTAGAAATTCCAGACGGCGATCATCGGTTGTCGCGGCCGCAGGATATATCGCTTCTTTTTACCAAAATCGACGAGATGATCGTGCGGGCGAATTTCAAGTAGCCGGAGAGAAAAAAGAGGGATCGACAGAAGCTTCGGTCCGTGGAAAGCTGGTGTTCGAGTGATGGAATGCGAGCACCGCCATGACGAATGCGGGCCCTGGCGCCCTCAGAGTCGCATGTGAATTTTTCTCTCATCCCGCGGTGATTGCCGCCGTCGGAGCCGAAGTCGAGTTCGGCCTGAACGTCAAAAGCACGCGGTGGAACCCGGCAGACATTGCAGCGGGCCACCGCGGTGCTCACCAAGCTTCAAAACACAATTCGCACCACGATCGGCGATCGGTTCATCCGCACGCGCAGCTAACGTTGCAGCGCACGGGGAAGGCTTTCGCTTGTTGTCAGCCGTTGCAGATGTCGACGCCGCAAGCACGCGCGGTGACGCTGTCGTCGTATCCGGTCAATCCAAAACACCAGGAGGACAATTGCATCGCAATGCGATGCTGCGCGTCGCGTGAACCAAAAAATCGAACTGTGGTTGCAGCAGAGGAGTTCAACGTGCGCACGACAATTAAAATTGCCGCCAATGTTGGAGGATTTGCGCGACATCAATGATCACACCGTCGCCTTAGAGCGACCATGGATTTGCGCTGAATTTTACGATTGTCACGATCACAGAAAACAGGAGAGCGCCTATGGAGAGAGCCCTGCAAATCGTCTTCAAGAACGTGGAGAGCTCAGCTTCCCTGGAGAATATGATCCGCATGCGAGCGGACCGTTTGAAGAAGTTCCACCCCAACATCATTGGCGCGCGCGTGGTGGTGAGCGTGCCGCACCGCGCGTCGGAAGCCGGCAAGCTTCCGCTCGGCATCGCGGTTGAGGTGGAGGTGCCAGGTCACAACACGGTTGTGGCCAAGGGCGAGCAGGAGCGCGCCGACGCCAAGGGCGAAAATACGGCGGTGGTGAACCGCGTGTTCGAGGCGATCGAGCGGCAGCTCGGCCAGATCATGGCGACGCGTAAGGGGGCCGTGAAGCAACACGCCTCGGCTGGCGATACCGGCATCGTGGTGCGGATGTTCCCGGATGAGGACTATGGCTTCATCGAGGTTAAGGGCTCGCCGGACCTCTATTTTTCCCGTGATGCCTGCGGTAACGGGGCGTTCGAGGACATAAAGGTGGGGGCGATGGTGCACGTGCTGCGCTCGCCGGCGGAAGGGCCGATGGGGCCGCAGGCAAGTTCGGTCAAGCTGCTGGACGCCGCCCGCAGTCCTTCATGATGTTGCGAACAAGCATCCGTCGTCTTTCTCCGCCATGCTAAAGGAGGTGCAGGGATAACAGGGGAGGCACGGATGCTGCAGACAACGCCCGGCGGCAGGCTGGCGGAGGATTTGGCGCGGATCGAGGAGATCGCAGCGCGTCCGGCAGCCACCGCACGGGAACTGGCAGCGAACCTGAATGAGCTCTATGCGGCGACGTATGAGCTTTGTCTCGACCGCTACGAGCTCGACACGCTGCTGCACTCGGCGCCGGAAATTGCGCAGGCCATCTTTGCGATGCGCCTCCGTCTGCGCAGCCAGATTGCCGACTGGCACGCGCGCGGATTTCTGACGCGGCCGGGCGAGCGCGCATTGCGCAACGCGCTGCGCATTGCTCGCTATGTCACCGACATGATGGGCGAGATCAACATCCGCTACGCCCAGCTCGGCCCGAACGAGAAAACGCTGCGCGGCTTCAGCGGCCGAAGCTTCAACACATTCGTCAATCCGAAATTCGAGACCGGCGAGGACATCGATTTCCGCACCGGCGATCTGCTGCTGATGCGCGGCATGGCGCACAACAGCGCCGCGATTGCGCGTATCGGCGATGTCGACAGCCAGTTCAGTCATCTGGCGATGATCTATACCGACGCCAACGGCAAGCATTGGGTGGTGGAAGCGCTGATTGAAACGGGCTCGGTTATCAATCCGCTGTCCGAAACGCTGCACCACGGGCTTGGCCGCTGCATCGTGTTCCGCCATCGCGATCCGGAACTGGCGGCGCGCGCGGCGGCGATGATCTATCAAACCATCGCCAAGTCGCATCAGAAGCGCAACGGCCACATCTGGTACGACTTCTCGATGGAGCTGGAGGGCAACAAGGAGCTTTTTTGCTCCAAGCTGGTGCGTGAGGCGTTCCGGCTGGGCAGCGAGAACAAGGTCGCGCTACCGACATTCATGACGCGCTTCGACATGCGCAACCGCGACTTCGTGGATCGCATCGGCGTAACTGCGCGCGAAACGTTCGCGCCCGCCGACATCGAAATGGAGCCCGACTTCGACGTGGTGGCGGAGTGGCAGGACTATCGCGTCACCTCGCGCCTGCGGTTGCAGGATCTGCTGATGGATCAGCTGTTCCACTGGATGGAAACGCACGACTATCGGTTCGAGGAAGATTTTCCGATCCGCCTGATCGGCTGGATGGGGCAGATGTCGGGCCAGCTTTCGACGCGCGCCAAGCAACTGATCGCCGATGTGGTGCCGACCGTGCCGCCGAATATGACGCGCTCTGCGATCAAGGCGGTGGCGATGCTGCATCGGACGGCCGAGCCGCTGCTGGATGAATTGCAGGCGCTGGAGCGTCGCCGCATTGACCGCACCGGTCGGCCGCTGCATCCGCGCGAGGTTTATGATTTCCTGGAAACGAAGCGCGAAAGTTCGAACGGCGCGATCGGCTATCTGGCGACGGCGCGGTGAATATAGCGCGATGAACTATTTTCACACGGACATGCGTCCCCCGGACTCTACGGGCGCGCCCTTGAAACCGTTAGATATTGTAATCTTGGGGGAAATTCCCGAGCACTACTGGGTCGACAGTGAGGATCAATCGCTCAGAAATTACGCAGGGTGCTATGGCTTGGTGACCTATCGCGGTGAGGGTCCAGTTTTTGATCCATACTACTTGGGGGACCATAGTCATCCGGGCTGGGTGAATGGAGATGGGAGCGTCGTTAATGTTTTGAGCCGTCGTCTTTGTGACAACGCGATCTGCTCCGCGGAATTTTGGATGCCTCCGGCGAATTTGCAGAAGATTCCCTATAACTCGCTGATAGTCGACTTGTTTGCTCAATATCCTTGGGAAATGAACGATACAACCGGGCCAAGTAGCCGCCTATTCATTACAAACAAAGTGCAGGAATTCGCCTACCTAAAACGCATATTAGAAACTCCGTTAGACCGACTGCAACGCGCGCACGCGGCTGCTGTTGCGATGCTCGATGAGTAGCACGACACGCTCAAATTACCGAGATGACGGGCGGGGGTGCGGCTCGCTGAGACTTACCCGTGGCTAGCATTCGGGAAGAGTAACCGCTCCTTTGGGACTTTCTCAAACGCGCGAGATACTCCAAGCGCTTTACCACGGTGGCGATGCGCCGATTGGCCAGGCCGCCGCCGACGTAATTCATCAACGTGTGCGCACCGTAGTGTCCCAACTGCCGTAGGTGGCGCTGGTGGCGGGGAGGCCGGCGTCGAGGGCGTGTTCAAGCGCGCGCGATCCGGCGGCTTCAGCGACCTGCTCCGGTACGATCCATGCGCGGTAACGCGACGCGACGATCGGTGTGGCGCAGGACAGCTGTCCGTTACGTGCCTGGCATGAGGTGTCGGGTTTAACAGAGCGGATCTCGCGACGGTCGTGGCGCAGCATGCCCATGTCCACCGGCTGGATGGTTGTGTTGGCGGACGGCAGCAGCACGCCGCGGAACACGCATGTTGTGTCGTTGCGGCAGACGCCAGCGTTGCGGCCCAGCGTGTTGCCGGGGCCGAGCGTCTTGTTACGGTTCATCGCCGTGGCGGGCATGGTTGAACCGTTGCTGACGTAGCAGCTATCGGCGACGCACAGGACGGGATTGGCCGTCATCTTCTTGCCCATGAAACCATGGCGGCGCGCGTCCATTTCGATCAGCACCGTGACACGCTGCGGATAGGTGTTCGCAGCGGCGGGACGAGTGCGCGCAGCGGTGTTTGCTTTGGCAGCAGGCATAGCCGCAGGCACGGAGGTTTTGACCGCAGGCGCATCGATGAAAGGTGAAGCGGGCGGCAATGCATCGGGGATGGGGCCGCCCAGGCTGCTGCGTGCGCCCATGTCCGGCAACGGACGCGTGCCGGGCTGCGCAAGTGGGCGAGCGCTGGCTTCGCGAACGGCGCGCGCTTCCTGCGCATCGCGGGCTTCCCGTGCTTCGCGGGCAAGACGGAATTTTTCAGCGATGCGGCGCGCTTCATCCTCGCGCGCAGCTTCCAGCGCTGCGCGTTGCTTGGCGGCGGCGGCATCGGCGGCGCGCTGTTGCTGGGCAAGACGCTCTTCCTGCGCGCGGCGCTCTGATTCGGCGGCCTGTGCCTTGCGCTTCAGCTCGGCAACGCGCGCTTCCTCATCGCGGCGCTGCTTCTCGGCGGCTTCAGCCTGACGACGGATTTCGGCGATGCGTGCTTCTTCGGCGCGCTTTTTCTGCTCGGCAGCCTTTGCAGCTGCGGCAAGGCGCTGTTCATCGGCGATGCGCTGCTGTTCCACTTCGCGGATCAGCCGTTCGGCTTCCGCGCGGCGGGCGATTTCAGCCTTGCGATCCATTTCTGCGCGTTGACGGCGTGCTTCCTCGGCGATGCGCTGTGCGTTGTCGCGCGCAAGTTTACGCTCGGCCTCGATGCGCTTCTTTTCTGCGCGTTCCTGTTCGGCGAGCTGGCGCTGCTTTTTCTCCGCTTCCGCCTTGCGCAGCATTTCGGCTTCGTCGGCGGCGCGCTGGGCTGCAACGCGTGCTTGCTCGGCAGCGGCGGCTTTCTCGCGCCGCGCACGGGCCTGCGCAGCATCACGCTCGGCGGCAGCTTTCTGTTGGGCGGCGAGACGTTCGGCGGCGCGCTTTTCCTGCGCGGCAATTTTTGCGCTGTCATCGGCCGCGCGTGCAAACTTTTCAGCCAGCGAGTGTGCGGGATCGTCGGCTGCGGCGAGATGTGGGAGCGCCATGACGGTTGCTGCGAACGCGATGGCGCATGCTGCGCCGTTGCCGAAGCTTTTCGCCGTTGATCGCATGATGCCCCTCGCCCTGAACAACCGTTTGGAAGCCGCGCTTCCTGTCGCTGCAATTGCGACGCTATGCTTGCAATAAAGCCAAGCGCGGTTGAACGGGGGCTGAACGGCGGCGTTCATGCGGCGGGTGGGAGCGATTGCGTGGTGGATTGTTTCGTGGACGGCGGGTGCAATCAGACGGAAGCGCCGCTGACGATTGCGCGCAAGCCTTCGCGATAGTTGGGATATTTCAGTTCGACGCCGAGTGCTTCGCGGATGCGCCGATTGCTGACGCGGCGGTTGTCGGCATAGAAGCTGATTGCCATCGGGCTGAGATCGGCTTCCTCGAACGGCACTTCGGGCGGCGGCGGCATCTGCAACAGTTCGGCCGCGTAGGTGATGACATCCTGCGGTGGTGAAGGCTCGCCATCGGCGACGTTATAGATGTCGTGCGTGCCGCGCTCGATGGCAGCGCAGACAACGGCGGCGATGTCATCGACGTGGATGCGGTTGAACACCTGTCCCGGCTTGATGATGCGATGCGCGGTGCCCTCGCGCATCCGTTCGATGGCGCTGCGTCCGGGACCGTAGATACCGGCGAGGCGGAAGACCTGCGCGGTGGCGCCGATGCGTTTGCCGAACGCCAGCCATTCAGCTTCCGATGCAATGCGGCGCTGGCCGCGGGCGGAGGTGGCGCGCGGTGGCGTTGTCTCGTCGATCCATTCGCCGTCGCTGTTGCCATAGACGCCGAGGGTGGAGAGATAGCCGATCCATTTCAGGTTGGGCGCGTGCTCCAGATCGGCGCGGTGCTGGACCAGCAGCGGATCGCCATCGATGCCGGGCGGAGCGGACAGCAGGATATGCGTTGCGTCGCGCAGCGCTGCGCCGAGTTCTGCGTTGGGCTGCGTGCCGTCGAACAGGAATGCATCGTAGCCCGATGCAGCTATGGCTTCGACGCCAGCGGGCGTGCGTGCCGTGCCGGAGATGCGCCAGCCATCGGCGGCGAGCCGCTGGGCGATCCGGCCGGCGCTGTAGCCAAGCCCAAGGCAAACAAGGTGGCCATTTGCTTGGGTCATTGGGCGTGTTCCTCCATGTGCCGCCATTCGGCGCGCACGTCGCTGTCGTGTTCGCGCGCAAGATGACGATGGCGCAGTGTTTCGCCGACATCATCCCGCGTCAGCTCGCGCAGTGCCCATACGGCCATTGCGCGCACCAAAGGCGATGCGTCGCCGAGCAGTGGTTCGACACGCGCGATGAGATTGCGATCACCGGAGTTGCCGGCGGCGATCAGCACGTTGCGGATGAAGCGGTCTCGACCCGTACGTTTGATCGGCGTGCCGGCGAAACGCAAACGGAAGGTGGCGTCGTCAAGCAGCAGCAACTCATCAAGCGGCGGATTGTCGGTCTCGGCGCGGGCGGCGAAGCGGGCTTCGCGCGCGGACTGCGCGAACTTGTTCCACGGACACACGGCGAGGCAATCGTCGCAGCCGAAAATGCGGTTGGCCATCGGGCGGCGGAACTCGGCCGGGATGTGGCCTTTGTGCTCGATGGAAAGGTAGGCGAGGCAGCGGCGCGCATCGAGCTGATAAGGTGCGGGAAACGCCGACGTGGGGCAGGCGGTGACGCAACGCCTGCAGCTGCCGCAGTGGTCGGGTTCAGGTTCATCGGGCGGCAGTGGCGCGCTGGTGAAGATAGAGCCGAGGAACAACCACGAGCCATGTTGACGCGACACCAGCATGGTGTTCTTGCCCTGCCAGCCAAGCCCTGCGGCGGCGGCGAGCGGCTTTTCCATCACCGGCGCGGTGTCGACAAACACCTTTACATCGGCGCCGGCCTGCGCTGCGAACGCGCCCGCAAGCTGCTTCAGCTTGCCCTTGAGGATGTCGTGATAATCCTTGCCGCGCGCATAGACCGAGATGATGCCGCGATCAGGCTCATCCAGCAGGTCCATGGGATTTTCATCCGGCGCGTAACTCATGCCGAGCATGATGATCGACTGCACCTCGGGCCAGAGCTGCTGCGGGTTCGCACGGCGATCAGCGTGGGCCTCCATCCAGCCCATGTCGCCGTGGTGGCCCTTGCGCAGATACTCGGCCAGGCGCTCCGGCGCGGCTGCGATGGCATCGGGGGTGGTGACGCGCACAGCATCGAAGCCGAGCTCGCGCGCGTGCGCGAACAGCTTGTCCTTCAGTTTTTGAGCGCTGTCGGTCACGGCACAACCGGTTACGGCACGAGTGCTAAAAATCGAGGTCGGCGTAGTGCGCTGCGGGCAGCGTGCCCGGCATCCGGTCGGCCAGCAGACCGCGGAACGAGCGCCGCGATTTGAGGCGCGCGTACCAGATCTTCGCGATCGGATAGTTTTCCCATGGCACCTCACCGAGGTAATCGACGACAGAGAGCTGCGCGGCGGCGGCAAGATCGGCGAATGAAAGCTCATCTCCGCCCAGCCAGCGGCGCTGGTCCGCCAGATGGTTTATGTAGCTCATATGGTAGCGCAGATTGGTAGCAATCGCGCGCAGAACGTCAACATCCGGTGTCGCGGTGCGATCGTGCTGCATGCGCGCATAAACACGCTCGTACAGCAGCTCCTGGGTTATCTCGCGGTTAAACTTGCCGTTGAACCAGTCCACCAGCCGGCGGATTTCGGCCCGCTCAGCGGGTGTACCGGGAAATAGCTTGCAATTTATCGGTGTCGTATCGTCGGGGTCGTGATCGGCACCTGCGTCTTCCGGATCGATGCTGGCATTGCTGTCCGCATCGTCGAGCAGCGGCGTATCGCCCAGATACTCGGCGATGGCGTAGATGCCGCAAATGGGCGCGGCATCGTCGATCTGGAGCACCGGCAACTCACCCGCCGGATTAAGGGCCAGAAACTCAGGCCGCCACTCCCATGTCCGCTCCTCGACTAATGTCGGCTCGATGGCGAACTCCGCCAGCGCGAGGCGCGCGGCACGCGAGAACGGACAGAGGCGAAAGTGCGTCAGTGTGTGCATCGGAGGGGCTGGCCGTTTTTGCTTTTGTATTGCTGTGATTTGCGCCACTGAAGGGCAGCGATGACATAAGACAATCTGCCCGTGTGGCACGGAAGTGGCACCGGGGCCCACCAAATGCTGCTAATCGTTCACGCCGCACAGAAAAAACGAGATCCAGCAGGATAATGAGGAACCGATGCCAATCTGGGAAGTGATCCTGCTTGGTCTGATCGAGGGATTGACCGAATTTCTACCTGTCTCCTCGACCGGGCATCTGCTGTTGACAGAGCATTTTCTCGACATCTGCAATCCGGGCAAGAGCTTTGAAGTTCTGATTCAGCTTGGCGCCATCCTTGCCATTCTCAGTGTCTATTCGGTGAAGCTGACGCGCGTGGCGCTGGCCATGCCGCACGATGCGCGCGCCCGCCGCTTCGTCGCCAGCGTGCTGCTGGCGTTTCTGCCGGCCGCGTTCATCGGCGCGCTGGCGCATGATTTCATCAAGACGGTGCTGTTCGAAACGCCGATGCTGATCGCATCGATGCTGGTGATCGGCGGTGTTGTGCTGCTGGTCGTCGACCGCATGAAGTTGAACGTTCGCTACAATGACGCGATGGATTTTCCGCCGTCGCTGGCGTTCAAGATCGGCGTTATGCAGTGTTTCGCCATGATTCCGGGGGTGTCCCGTTCCGGAGCGACTATCGTCGGCGCGATGCTGCTGGGAACCGATAAGCGCTCAGCGGCCGAGTTCTCGTTCTTCCTCGCGATGCCGACCATGGCGGGTGCATTTGCATTCGACCTCTACAAGAACTCGGCGATCCTGAGCACGGCGGACGTGACCAACATCGTGATCGGATTCATCACCGCATTCATTGCGGCGGTGTTCGTGGTGAAGCACCTGCTCGATTACGTAAGCCGGCATGGTTTTGCGCTGTTCGGCTGGTGGCGCATCATCGTCGGCAGCGCGGCGATCATTGCGATGCTGGCGATGGGCGATACATCGGGAAGCTGCGTGGTTCACTGACCGGCGCTATCGCTGGAAATGAAAAAGCCGCGCAGCTTATGCTGGCGCGGCTTTTTTTATTCAGGGCTGGCGAGGCCAGCGTGCGTTACTTTGGTCAGAACGACATGGTCGCGTCGTTCGATCAGGCGGCGTGCGACGGCATCGTCCGCGTCAGTGTCTGGCGCAGCGTTTCGGCATCGGGCGCCTTGCGCAGGCTGTCGATGACCGATGGCTCTCGCACGAGGCGCGAAATGCTGGCCAGCGCTTTCAGGTGGTCGCCGCTGGCATGCTCGGGCGCGAGCAGCAGAAACACCAGATCGACCGGCTGATCGTCGTGCGAGTCAAAGTCGATCGGGTCGGTGAGGCGCGCGAACAGGCACACGATTTTTGTCAGGCCCGCCAGCTTCACGTGCGGTATGGCAATGCCCGCGCCAAGACCCGTTGAGCCGAGGCGTTCACGCTGCAGCAGCGTGTTAAAGATTTCCAGCCGGTCGAGACCCGTTTTTTCAGCGGCCGCCGCAGCGAGCTGTTCAAGGGCGTCCTTTTTGCTGGATGCCTTGAGTGATGCAATGACACCGTCGGGGGCCAGCAGGTCACAGAGATCCATCGTCCAATCCCGTTCCAACTGTTGCGAACACCAGCCGCCGCCCCTCGTGGAGCTGCGTGTAAATGCCGACGTTCTTAACGATTACAACCAATGCCCTGTCCGATCGGATCCATGCCGATCAGGCGAGCCATCCCTTTGCCTTAAACTGACCCTTGAGAGACCAAAATAATGGCATCTGGAAGGTGACCAAAGGTGACAACATACATGGCGCGTTTCTCCCTAACACTCATCTAAGTCGCCCGGTTCACGGGGTTTGTGCCCGTTTTTCCGGTTTAGCTCTGCGTTAAGAAAATCCTACTCCGTATCTGCCCATCCTGAGGCTTCCCTTCGGAGCGTACAAAGCAAGATCTGGGCCAATGACCCCCAATTATGAGGCCTGTGGGCGCTTGCTATATGCCATTCACGGTACGGCAAACCACTGCGGCGTATCCCGCCACCTGAATGTGGCTATAGAGCACTACCGTGCCGTGGACAAGCCCGCAGACGGGAGGCGTGGGGACTGAGCTCGGGCCGGGTGGCTTTTTATGGAAGCTGACAACGGCGCTAGGCCGTTTGTCTCATTGTGCTTCTGACCGGGAAAACTGCCCGATGCGGGAGAAGTTCAGGCGAACTTTTTAGAGGGCTTCTTCCGACTGCGAGACGCGAACGACGAGTCGCTTGTCGCGGCGGCGTTGCACCGAAGATGGGATGCGCATTGCCTCGCGGTACTTGGCTACCGTGCGGCGGGCGATGTCGATGCCATCGGTCTTGAGCAGTTCGACGATCTTGTCGTCGGACAGAACGCTGGCGGAGGATTCGCCGTCGATCATCTGCTTGATGCGATGACGTACCGCTTCCGACGAATGGGATTCCGCACCGTCTTCCGCCGATGCGATGGCGGAGGTGAAGAAGTACTTCATCTCGAAGATGCCGCGCGGCGTCGCCATGTATTTGTTGGAGGTGACGCGCGAGACGGTCGATTCATGCATTGAGATGGCGTCGGCAACGGTGCGCAGATTAAGCGGTCGCAGAAACTGCACACCGTGGGTGAAGAAGGCATCCTGCTGTCGCACGATTTCTTCCGCCACGCGCAGAATGGTGCGGGCGCGCTGATCGAGACTTTTCACCAGCCAGTTGGCGGTCTGCAGACATTCGAGCAGATAGTTGCGGTCTGCTGCGGAGCCGGAGGCTTTGGTGACGGTGGTGAGATAGGTGCGGTTGACCAGCACGCGCGGCAGCGTTTCGGAGTTTAGCTCAACAATCCAGGAGCCATCCTGCGCTGCGCGGACGAGCACGTCGGGAACGACGGGTTGCAGATATTCCGAACCGAACTTCAGGCCCGGCTTCGGGTTGAGGCGTTTGATCTCGGCGATGATTTCCAGCAGCTCATCCATCTCGATGTCGACGGCCCGGCGCAGTGCAGGAAGATTGTGCCCCGCCAGCAAATCGAGGTTTTCAAGGAAGCGGGCGACGATAGGATCGTAGCGGTTCTGGTCCTTGAGCTGGAGCGCGAGACACTCGGCCAAGGAGCGGGCGAAAACGCCGGGCGGATCGAAGGTCTGCAGGCGGCTGAGTACCTGCTCGACCTTGGCGTGCGGCGCACCGAGACTTTCCACGATGCGGTCGAAGTCGGCCGGCAGATAGCCGGCTTCATCCACCATATCGATGAGATACTGCCCGATCAGGCGATCGACCGGTTCGCTGAGCGCCAGTGGCAGTTGTTCGCTCAGGTGATCGCGGAGGGATTGTTCGCTCTGCAGGTAGGCTTCGATGTTGACATCTTCGCCTGAGCCCGCGCCGCGCTGGCGGAGCGAGGCCCAACCGCTATCGGTGGCGGTGGCATCCTGCATCTGCTCAGTGCGCGTGCTGTCGGGGTAGAGGTTTTCGTATTCGGTGTCGAAGGTGCCTTCGGGGTCGGCAGCGGGGCGTTCAAGATCGACCCAGTCGCCGTCGTCATCGCCGCTGGTGTCGGAGGCGGAGGCATCGGAGGTGTTGTCTGCGGCGCTGTCGGTGGCGGCGCGCTCAGGGATGTGATCGTCGCTTTCGCTATCGCGCTCGGCACGGACCGGTGCATCGGTGTTGTCGTCCGCTTCAAGCAGCGGGTTGCGCTCAAGTTCGGTTTCCAGGAATTGGGCGAGTTCTATGTTTGAGAACTGAAGCAAACGGATGGCCTGCTGCAGTTGGGGTGTCATCACCAACTGCTGGCCTTGTCTCATTTCCAGCTTCGTAGCTAGCGCCATGCGCCCCGCCCCGATTACCCTGTACGCTCTTCCCGATCAGCGTGCGTTAACCGAACATGTCCCCCAAGTAGACTCTTCGCACGTCGTCGTTAGCTATGATTTCTTCCGGCTTGCCTTGGGTCAGCACCTGCCCATCATAGATGATGTAGGCCCGGTCTATCAGGCTAAGGGTTTCGCGGACGTTATGGTCGGTGATGAGAACCCCGATGCCCCGCTCCGTCAGGTGGCGCACCAACTCCTGAATGTCGCCGACCGCGATCGGGTCGATGCCCGCAAATGGTTCGTCCAGCAGCATAAATGACGGCCCGGAGGCCAGGGCGCGGGCAATTTCGCAGCGCCGCCGCTCGCCGCCCGAAAGGGCGATGGAGGGCGATTTGCGCAGGTGCGTGATGCGGAACTCCTCCAGCAGGCTTTCCAGCTTCTCGCGGCGCTTTTTGGCGGACGGCTCGACGATCTCCAGCACCGCCATGATGTTTTTTTCGACCGAGAGGCCGCGGAAAATAGATGCTTCCTGGGGCAGATAGCCGATGCCGAGGCGGGCGCGGCGGTACATCGGCAGGCGGGTGACGTCCAGCCCGTCGATGGTGATGCTGCCGTTGTCGGCCGGGACGAGGCCGGTGATCATGTAGAAAACGGTGGTTTTACCGGCACCGTTCGGGCCGAGCAGGCCCACAGACTCGCCGCGGCGCACGTCGATGCTGACACTGCGCACCACAAGGCGCTTTTTATAACTCTTCCGAACTTCGCGGATCGTCAGCCAGCCTTCGCCGCCGGGGTGGCTGGAATACGGATCGCCTTGGCCCTGCTGCGCATTTTGCTGATAGGGGGCCTGGACTGGATGGGGGTGATGCTGGGGCTGACCGTTAGCGCCGATGGCGGCAAGCGCGGGCGCGTAGTCGTACGACGACGCATCGGCGGCGCCATATTCAGGTGGGTCCCACTCATCGTAGGATGCCTGCTGGGCCTTTTTGAAGCCAAAGGGCAGGAATTTGACCACGTTTCAGGAAACCTCGGTGTGCGGGCCGCTGGGGTACGGCAGGTATTGGTGCGCCTATGGGAAAGCCTGTCAATTGGCGTCGTGGCGCGACACTTTAGGGTGACGGAGCCACCGGCGCCCAGTCGGGCTCGGCGAAAGAGCCGTTCTTAGCATTAGCTGACGGCTTCTTTTCGGCGGCGTTCTTGTCCTTAGGGTAAAAAATTGCGCTCGGTCGGCCCTTCCGGACCGTGTAGCCGGAGGCATTTTTGGCCTGCGGGGCAGCGCGCGCCGACCAGGCACCGCTGTCGCCACTATCGATAATGCTCTGGCCGGTCAGCATGTTGATGGTGAGCTTGGTGCCGTTGATGACGTTTTTGTCCTGCGTCAGCACCACATCGCCGCCGAGAACGACCTCGTTTTTCTTGACGTCGTAATTGGCCCAGTCGCCGGATGCTTTCTGGCCGTCGCGGGACGTTACGACCACCTTGCCGCGCGCCTCGATGCGCGAGAGCTGAGCCGGGGCGGCGTCGGGTGTTTTGGCGGTATCTTCAGCCAGGCCGGCAGCGCCGGTGTAGAAGGCCTTCAACTGCGACGTGCGGACGACGAAATCACCCTGCACCGCATAGACCTCGCCATTGTAGATCGCCTGCTTGGCGCGGTCATCGACGTCAAGTCGTGCGGCTTCAACCGTGATTGGTGCGCTGGGGTCAGTCTTGAAGACGCCGACGGCGCCTGCAGCGGCGGACGCGGCTGCTGCGCTCTGGCCCTTCTGCTGCGCGTTGCTGGCCTCGGTGCGGTAGAACTGGGTCCAGATGCGGCCGTTGTCTCCGCGCGCGGCGGCGGCTGAAAGCTGCGTGCGCCCCTTGGCGCGGTCGACGAACAGACGCTCGCCCTTGAGCTGGTTGCGACCCTGGCTGACCGCGACGTTGCCGGTGAGCAGGATGGTGTCGGCTTTCTGATCGACGGTGACGCGTCTGGCGGTTGCGTTGCGGTCCGGCCCCGACAGCATCTTCACGTCGCCATCGATCACCGCCACCTGATTGATGGCGTCATAGTCGAGGTTGGCGCCGGTGACACGATCGTTCGGCGCGCGCGTCATGACCACCGGCGTTCTGGATACGATACGCTGGATCTTGGCGCCGGCGCCCGGCATGTCGGGCGTTGTTGCGGCGGCGCTGCCATCTTCAGCGTTGCCACCCTCATAGAAAACTTCGAGCGCTGCGGTTTCCAGCGCGGCGTCGGCCTGCCGGGCATGCACCTTGCCGGTGAAGGTTGCAGTTTTTCCGGTGTCGTCGATGTCGAGGCGGTTGGCGTTGATGTCGATCGGTGCGTCGCCGCCACCGATAAGCGGTGCGGCAGCGCTGGAGCCATCGGGCTTGGCCGCGTCGTTCGCAGCGCCGTCAGCGTTTTCGTTTTTCGGCGGGATCAGATGCGCGCGCACATCATCGACAAATGCGATCTCGCGGGTCTTGCTCAGCAGGCGCATGGAATTGGAGCGGATCGTGCCGGTCGGCATTTCCACCAGCACCGGCTCGTTCGAGGTGATGAGGCTTTCGTTGGTGAGAATGGTCGCGCGGGAAAGCTTTGCCTTCAGGCCGCTGTCGGCGACGATATCGATGCCGCCCGACAGGACGAGCTGATTTTCCTTGGTGTTGAACTCGCCCTCAAGAGCAGTGAGGCGCGTTCTGGCTTTCTTGGCGTCGAAGAGGTCACCGGTGATGGTGTTGAGGCGCACGAAGTCGGTGTTGGTGAAATCCTGCACGGCGGTTTTTGCGTGCACCGTGTAGCGGCCGCCGTCGTTGGTGTACCCCTCGTAGCTGGGGTTATCCATGGTGAGGTTTTCAGGGATGATGCGCGGCACTTCCAGACGGGGAAGCTGCGAGACCATGCCGGAGGTATCCAGCATCAGCAGCAGATAAAGCCCGAGGATGCCGACGATGGAGACCGGAAACAACCAGCGCAGCAAGCGCACAAGCCGCGTGTGCCGTTTGGCGAGCTTGAAGTTACGCGCCCTTTCGGCCGCGGTGCTGCCGGAGAACGGGTTCACCTTGGTCCATGCATCGCCGGGCGTGAAATTGGTGGTTGATGCCATGCGCTCGCTATGGGGCTGCCTGCCTGCCGCCGATGCAAATCTTCAGCGGTTTCTGTTCCCGTCCACGTTTGGCCCCGCCCAAAGTTTGGATGGGCGGGAGCCTGAGCTTCGCTGAATGCCGAAACCTGATTGCTTTTCCCGTCTAAGTCACCGGCAAATAGGGTTATATTGGGACGGCCACAGCACGCAATGGTGAGTGGCCGTCGCCCGCCTGCAACCCACGGTTTTTTGCAGCCCGCACGTCGATTTTGGGCCGGCTACCGGCGCAGAGTCGGTCCGGCTTTGGCCCCGCATCCGGGACAGACGCTTCAAGGGTGCGGATCAGTGGGAGAAAATGTCCATCTCGCCGAAACCGGCGAGATCGAGCGCCGCCCGCGTTGGCAGGAAGCGGAACGCGGCGTCGGCCAGTTCGCGTCGGTTCTGGCGCTCAAGCATGAAATCCAGTTTCGCCTTGGCGGCGTGGAGATACAGCACATCCGAAGCGGCGTAGGCGAGCTGCTGTTCGGACAGCTCGCGCGCTGCCCAGTCGGAGCTCTGCTGCTGCTTTGACAGCTCGACGCCGACGAGTTCGGCCACCAGATCCTTCAGGCCATGGCGGTCGGTGTAGGTGCGGACCAGCTTGGAAGCGATTTTCGTGCAGTAAACCGGGGATGTGACGACGCCCAGATCGCGCTTGAGAACGGCAACATCGAAGCGGGCGAAGTGGAAGATCTTCTCGATGTTCGGATCGACCAGAAGAGCCTTCAGGTTGGGCGCGGAATAGTCGGTGCCGTCGAACTGCACCAGATGGGCGCTGCCGTCGCCAGCGGAGAGCTGCGCCAGGCACAGGCGATCGCGATGCAGATTGAGGCCAAGCGTTTCAGTGTCGATGGCGACGCTTGGTCCGAGGTTCAGACCGGCGGGCAGATCGCCCTTGTGCAGCGTGATTGTGGGTTGTGCCATCGCGGACGCGCCTTTCGGTTGTTGCGCGATCCGGGCCGGAAAGACAGGGCGGATCGCAAATATGTGAGGACCACCTATCGAACTTGCGCGCTGCAAAGCAAGGGGCAGGGGCATTAATGCAGGTTGGAAGCGCCTCAATCCTGTTGGCGCTGGGCCGGTGAGGGCATGGGGAGCACTGGGGCAGGAGCTGGAGCCGAGCTGGCAGCGACAACTCGTGGCGCCTCTGCAACTCGTGGCGGCGTTTGTGCCTGGGCACCGGGTAGTCGCTCGTCGGGGCGGCAGCGTTTTGCTGTGTGCGGTGTGGTGATGCGAGTTGTAAAGCTGAGCCGCTCCATCGCCGCCACGTTGGATGGGTGGCGGCGCTGTGAAACCTAAGCTGCGGCGCGTCGGTCAGAGAGCTTCTGCGCGAGAAGCGCTAACAGGTCCGTCTGGGTGATGAGCCCGCGTACGCTGCGGTCATTACCAACGATGACGACAGCATGGGTGCGGCCGTTGGTGAGCGGCGGCAGCAGCGCGAGTGCCGGATCGTGTTCGGATGCGGTGACAGCTTCGGAAAGAACCGCGCCGACCTTGTCGTCGCCGGGCGTCAGTTCACGCAGGCCCACCGTGCCAAGTAGTTGGCCGTTGCGATCGGTGACTGGAAGCGTGCGCAGATTATGCTTGAGCAGCAGTGCACGCGCTATTGCCGGGGCGCAATCGGCGTCCACCGAGATGACATCGCGGGACATGATATCGCCGCACCGCATTTCGGCGTTGGTGCGGACAAGCGCTTCGTGCTCCACCTGCCGTAGCAGCCGCTCAAGATCGGCCGGATTGATGTCGAATGTTTCATCGAGCAACGCCAGTGCGGCGTCGATGTCGGTGCTTTGAATGCCGACGCGGTCGGGTGCGGGCAGGTCCTTGGTGCCGTGGCTTACCTGCGCGACAGGTGCTGCGACGTGCGGATAGTTGCGGCGCGTTACCGCATGAAATCCGATGCCGATGGCAACGAGAAGAAATGAGTTGAGGCCGACGGGCAGAAAGGGAAACAGGTAGTCCGAATGTGCAATTGCGGCGGTGAGGGCGGTGGCGCCGCCGGGCGGATGCAGGCAGCGCGTGAACGACATCAGCAGGATTGCCGCGGAAACCGCTACGGCCGGGGCGATAATCGCGTGGTCGATGAGATTGGCGCACGCGATGCCGATTACGGCGGAGATGACGTTGCCGCCGATGATCGGCCAGGGTTGCGCCAGCGGGCTGGAAGGCACAGCGAACAGCAGCACGGCCGAGGCGCCGATCGGTGCAACGATGAGCGGCAAGTAAATGCTGTCGCCGTAAAGCGCCTGGCAGATAAATCCGGTGAGCAGGATGCCGACCAGTGCGCCGACGCACGCGAGCAATCGTTCGCGCAAGGTGGCGCCCGCGAGGATGGGCACGAACAGAGTGCTACGGATGCGCTTTTGCAGATGCGATAGGGTGGAGCGGAGTTTTCGCAGCATGTGGGGCCGAGGTATGCGGAAAGATGTATGAGTGAAGGCGCGGAAAGCGAAAGCAGCGCCCTTGCCGGGACGCTGCTTCTTCCGGTCAGCTGAGCAGTTGCGAACGCCGCAAGGTGCGGCGTTGCGCAATTTCTGTCAGGCCGCCAGGACTTCATCGGCAGGGCCGAAGAACTCATAGTGAATGCGGCTGGTCGGTACGCCCGCAGCGGCAAGCGTAGAGACGGTTGCGTGCAGGAATGGGCGCGGGCCACAGATGAAATAGTCGGCGACATCGACGGGCGTATTCGTCAGCAGCCATTCGTCAGAGACGCGGCCGACATGCTCGTAGTGGTGGCCCTGCACTTCATCGGTCAGCGGTTCTTCGTGGAAAGCGGTAACCGAGACAGCCGTTCCGGTGCGGGCAAGGTTGCGTACGTGATCGCGCATGGCGTGCGTGGCGCGGTTCTGCGTGCCGTGAATGTAGTGCACCGGCACGGCGCTGCCGCGCTCGACGAGGGTTTCCAGCATCGACACCATCGGCGTGAGGCCGACGCCGCCGGATAGCAGAACGACCGGACGCTCGACGTTCTCTGGCAGGAAGAATTCGCCGGCTGGCGGCGAAACCTTGAGGATAGTGCCGGGCTTGGCATTGTCGTGCAGCCAACCCGACGCGAGTCCCTGCGGTTCACGTTTCACGGAGATGCGATAGACGGCGCTGTTGGGCGCATTCGAGATGGAATAGTTGCGCTTCAGTGGCGGGTGACCGGGCACGTCGAGCCAGAACGTCAGATACTGGCCCGGCTTGTGTCGAATGATGCTGCCGCCATCGGCCGGGCGCAGCACGAATGAGCGGATGAGCTGGCTTTCTTCGATTACTTCATCGACGCGGAAGTCGCGCCAGCCGTTCCAGCCGCCATTGGCGGTTTTCTGCTCGGTGTAGATGTTGCGTTCGCGTTCAATCAAAATGTCGGCCAGGAACCAGTACGCTTCACCCCACGCCGCGAGTATTTCATCCGTCGCGGCATCACCGAGCACAGCCTTGATGGCACCCAACAGCGCCTCGCCCACGTGCGGATAATGCTCCGGCAGGATCTGTAGTCCAACGTGCTTCTGCGCGATGCGCTCAACCGCAGGGCCAAGCACCGCGAGATTGTCAATGTTGCTGGCATAGGCAAGTATCGCGCCGGTCAGCGCGCGCGGCTGTGCGCCAACTCCATCGTGATGCGACTGATTGAAAAGATCGCGGATGTCCGGATTGCGAAACATGCGCGAATACATTTCGCGGACAATGTCCAGTCCGTGGGCTTGAAGTGCGGGGACGGTGGCTTTTACGAGCGCAATCGTGCTCGTGCTGACTGTCTTGGACATCAACATGCTCCTGACGATGTTTTTGCAATGGATTAGTGGGCGTCGCTAGCTGGCAGGCGGTCGTAAAAGTCGATCTGCATTTGCATCGCCCCAAGCGGGGTGACGAAATGCTTCTGTTCTGGCTTGACCAGTCCGGGATGCTGGGGATCGAGCACGGCTTCGATGCCATCGTCGGGATATGCAATCTGCAGGCGCCCCGAATGAATTCTGATCACGCCCCAGACTCCCGCCCTGGTCGAATGCTCCTGTCGCAGAGCACGGGGCAGTGTCGTCTGGTCGAAAACCGGCGTTGATCGATAGGGGCGGATTGATTGATCCATGACAGATGCTCCCCAGCAGCTTTTTTTGTCTTGGCTCCATAACATGCATTTTTGATGCATCTTCTCCATGCGACAAATATGTATTGTTCGTGCATGAATTAAGGGTGATCCTCGACGGGCTGCCGGCGCGCGCTTGTGGATGCGTTGGTGTGGCGGCATGCTGGAAGCGCATTTGGGCTTGCACACTGGCGAACAAGCGGCGAACAGAACGCTATGAGGTTGACCACCCACACCGATTACGCACTGCGCGTGCTGATGTATCTCGGCGCCCGTCCCGACGAGCGGGCGACGATCGAGGAGATCGCGCGCGTCTATGGCATTTCGCAGAACCATCTGATGAAGGTGGTCAACAATCTGGCGCGCCACGGCTGGGTGGAGGCGCAGCGCGGTCGGGGCGGCGGGTTGAAGCTGGCGCGCGATGCAGGTGAGATCACTGTGGGCGCCGTGATCCGCACCACCGAGGAAGACTTCGATCAGGTCGAATGCTTTCGCGCGACCAATTCCTGTCCGATTACGGGGCCGTGTCTGCTCAAGCGTTCGCTGGCGGATGCGATGGACGCCTATCTCGCGGTGCTGGATGGCGTGACGCTGGCCAGTCTGGTGCGTCAGCCGCGGCAATTGCTGGCCGCGCTGGCGGTTTAGGCGGTAAGCGTAGGCATTTGATCGTCGATCGCTGCGGTGCAGGTTCGCTGGGGCATCAGCGACAGTTCATGCGCGACCACGTGCGCGGGCGCGGCCGTCTGCGGCACTGAGCTATAAGCGGCCGCAGGAATAACAGCCAGGTGCCGGAGAACTTCGCACAATGTCCTCATATATGCCGCTGACGGATGATATCGGCTTCCTGTTGAAAAACGTGTTCGGGTTTGACGCGCAGATTGCAGCGCTTCCCGGTCACGAGGAACTGACGGCGGACTTTGCGGTCGCGGTGCTGGAGGAGGCTGGCCGCTTCTGCCGCGAAGTACTGGAGCCACTCAATCGTCCGGGCGATGAGGAAGGCGCGCGTATCGTCGACGGTGCCGTTGTGACGCCGAAGGGCGTGAAAGAGGCTTATCGCGCCTTTGTTGAAGCGGGATGGCCGGGGCTTTCCGGCGATGTTGCCTTCGGCGGGCAGGGGCTGCCGCGCGTAGTGCAAATTTTGCTCGATGAAATGCTGTCGGCGACGAACATGTCGTTCGGTCTGTTTCCGGGATTGACGCGCGGCGCCGTCGAAGCCATTGCGCATCATGCCAGCGATGAACTGAAGGCGATCTGGTTGCCGAAGATGGTTGCGGGTGAATGGACCGGCGCCATGGCGTTGACCGAAGCTTCGGCGGGCACCGATCTTGGCCTGCTATCGACGCGCGCTGAACCGGTTGGTGACGGCAGTTATCGCATCACCGGCACCAAGATTTTCATCTCGTCGGGCGATCATGATTTCGGCGGCAACATCGTGCACCTGGTGCTGGCGCGGCTGCCCGATGCGCCGAAGGGCGTCAAAGGCATCAGCCTGTTTCTGGCGCCAAAATTTCTTCTGAACGGCGATGGCAGCTTGGGCGAACGCAACGCGATGTCGGTGGGTTCGCTGGAGCACAAGATGGGCATCCACGCGCAGCCGACGTGCGTGATGAATTACGACGGTGCCATCGGCTGGCTGGTGGGTGAGCCGGGCCGTGGGCTCAACGCCATGTTCACGATGATGAATGCCGAGCGGCTGTTCGTTGGCATTCAGGGGCTCGGCATTGCTGAAGCTGCAACGCAGAAGGCGGTGGCCTATGCGCGGGAACGTTTGCAGGGTCGCTCGCTGGATGGCGCGCGTGGGCCGGTGCCGATCATCGAACACGCCGATGTGCGCCGCATGTTGATGACCGGCCGTGCGTTGGCCGATGGCTGCCGCGCGCTGGCGATCTGGACGGCATTGCAGATGGATATCGCAGCGGGGCATCCGGATGCTGCAACGCGTGCTGAAGCCGATGGCATGGTGGCATTGCTGACGCCCGTTATCAAAGCGGCGTTCACCGACTTCGGCTTTGACGTCGCGGTGCTGTCGCAGCAGGTGTTTGGTGGCCACGGTTATATCCGCGAGTGGGGCATGGAACAATATGTGCGCGATGCCCGCATTACGCAGATCTACGAAGGCACCAACGGTGTGCAGGCGATGGATCTGGCGGGCCGCAAGCTGAGCCTGGAAGGCGGCGCATTGCCGAAGCGGTTTTTCGCGCTGGTGCGCCGGGATGTTGAATCGGCAGCGGCAACTGCGCCGAGTGTAAAGGATGTGTCGGCCGAAGTGTTGGCGGCGCTGGCGCGGCTCGAAACTACAACGACGGCGTTGCAGGCTGCATCGCAAAGTGACGCGGCAGCGGTGGGTTCAGCGGCAACCGACTATCTGAAGCTGTTCGCGCTGACGGCGATCGGTTGGATGTGGGTGCGGATGGCTGTAGCGGCTCGCGCGGGCGAGACACCACTGGAGCAGCGCAAGGTGACAGTCGCCAAATTCTATAGCGAGCGGCTGTTGCCGCAAACGCAGGGCCTTGCAGCTGCGATTGCGGCGGGCAGCAATTCTACCATGGTGCTGCCGGCCGATCTTTTCTGATTTGTGCATGGCGCGCGGCGTAGTGTGCGCCGGCCAGAAGCAAAAACGGAGCGCATGCTGTGAAAGCGTGCGCTCCGCTTGTCATTGGTCGACGCTGATTGCTCAGCGACGCTGATCCATCGGCACGAAATTGCGCTCTGCCGGGCCGAGGTAAAGCTGGCGCGGGCGGCCGATGCGCTGCTCTGGATCTTCAATCATCTCGTTCCACTGCGCGACCCAGCCGACGGTACGGGCAATGGCGAACAGTACCGTGAACATCGACATCGGGAAGCCGAGCGCGCGCAGCGTGATGCCGGAATAGAAATCGATGTTGGGATAGAGCTTCTTGTCGACGAAATATTCGTCCTGCAGCGCGATGCGCTCCAGCTCCATCGCAACTTCCAGTACCGGGTCGTGCTTGATGCCAAGCGCGTTCAACACCTCGTGGCAGGTCTTCTGCATCACCTTGGCGCGCGGATCGTAGTTCTTGTAGACGCGATGGCCGAAGCCCATCAGGCGGAAGCCGGACGATTTGTCCTTGGCCTTCTTGATGTACTCCGGAATGCGATCAACCGAGCCGATTTCCATCAGCATGTTGAGCGCCGCTTCATTGGCGCCGCCATGCGCCGGGCCCCAAAGGCAGGCGATGCCGGACGCGATGCAGGCGAACGGATTGGCGCCGGAGGAACCGGCAAGGCGCACGGTTGAAGTGGAGGCGTTCTGCTCGTGGTCGGCGTGCAGAATAAATATGCGATCCAGCGCGCGGGTGAGGATCGGATCGATCTTGTAGGGCTCGCACGGAATGGCGAAGCACATCTGCATGAAGTTTGCCGCGAAATCGAGGTCGTTGCGCGGATAGATGAACGGATGGCCGATCGAATACTTGTAGGCCATGGCGGCAATCGTCGGCATCTTGGCGATCATGCGATTGGATGCCATTGCACGCTGCGCCGGATCATTGATGTCGGTCGAGTCGTGATAAAATGCCGACAGCGCGCCAACCGTGCCCACCATCACGGCCATCGGATGCGCATCACGCCGGAAGCCGGTGAAAAACCGCGTCACCTGCTCGTGCAGCATGTTGTGACGGTTGATCGTGCCGCGGAAGTCATCAAGCTGCCCTGTGGTCGGCAGCTCGCCATTCAACAGCAGATAGCACACCTCAAGAAAGGTTGAGCGCTCAGCAAGCTGGTCGATTGGATAGCCGCGATACAGCAGCACGCCCTCATCGCCATCAATGTAAGTGATGCGCGACGTGCAATTGGCTGTGGACGTGAAGCCGGGATCGTAAGTGAAGCAGCCGGTGTCGCGATAGAGCTTGCCAACTTCGATCACCTCAGGACCGAGCGTGCCGCTGCGAACGGGCATCCGGCTGAGCTTGCGTTCCAGCGTTAGCTCGGCGGCGGGCTCGCAGTTGGGCGCTCTTTCGTGCACATTCATGGGTGCATTGTCCTTGTAATGGTGGTCCGGAAGTCGTCGGCCGCCGAATATTTACTGGCGACCTGCAGGCATTTGTCGTCGGAGCGCAAGGCAAAAAGGAACCGGCGCGCCTTAGACCAAATGCCAGCGCTGGTTTATTAGTCGCGGTCTGGGATGTCGGGCAGCCGTACGATGGGCATCATCTGATCGCCCCATTGGCCGATGCCGTTGTGATAGCGCGAAGCGCGGATCAGCTCGACCGTGGCACCCGCTTTCACCGCTGCTTCGATCTGCTCGTTCAGGCGATGCAGCGTGTCGGCGAGACGCTTGACCAGCGCATCGGCGTTCGGCTGCTGTTCAGGCGATAGTGCCCGCTCGTTCGATTGCATTGCATTCGCTGCGGTCATGATAGCTGCGCCCATGCTGAAAAGCCCTTGCCAGATTTGGTTGTTCGCATTATCCGCAACGTATTGCCTGCGGGAAATTCCTGAATTTGTTGATGTTTGCAATGATTTTGGCGGCAAGCGTCGAATTTTGTGAATCGCGACGCCTGCGAAACGCCGCCCGCGATGGGCAAGGCGTCATTTGTCTGGCTATAGTTCTGGTGGATAGCAAAGGGGATTAATTGGTAGGCGTAATATATTGTAATATATCAATTTAATCAGATTTTACGTCGGAACCATCGGTGGCCAGGGCGGTTGTGGGGTGTCAGATACACCTCAGAGGAGCAACCGCCATGAAATCGGCCTTCGGAAAAATCGCCTTCAGCTTGATAGCTTTGTCGCTGGGAACGTCAGCTTACGCCGGTGGCGTGACGCTGGGAAAAGACCCTGCAGCTGACCGCCGGGCGGGCGATGATCGGCACTTCGGCATGCACTCGGCTGCCGACACCAACCGCGATTCAGCGATCACGATTGAGGAATGGGCGGCTTACAAGTCGTCGTCCGGCAAGCGGCTGCCGGAGTTTGCAGCCATCGATACTGATCGCAACGGTTTCATCTCACCGCAGGAAATGGTGCAGGCGAAAAACCAGTTCTCGGACGCGTCGGACGATTAAATGGTGACTATCAGGCGGCATCCAACACAATGCTGCCGCCTGATAGTCCTTGTCGGGCGTTCTAATATTTCGCAGTGAAACCAGCGCGGAGGGTGCGACCAGGTGATGGAATTTCGGCAACGGCCATCGGCGATACGTAAAACCTGTCGAAGAGATTTTCAGCGCTCAGATCGACAACGAGATTGTCGTTGATCTTGTAGCTCGAGAACGCGCTTACAATCACTGCCTCGTCCCAGAAAACAGGATTGGTGACGGAAGCCACCAGCACGGGCGGCACAATCGACTTGCCGAAGAATTGCGCGCTGGCACCTATGGTCAGAGCTTCATCAAGCAGGCGTATGCCGGCGGTGAGCATGCCGGCATACTTTGGCTGTACATAGGAGCCGCGCCAGTCGCCGGGGTAGGTGAAAACGGTGCAGCCATTGATATTCGAACCGTATGCTAACTCGCTGCTGATGTCGTCGAAGCAGTATTTCACACTGTCGAAATAATTGATGTTGGCATCAGCAAAGAATATTCCAGCATCGTACGAAGCGTTGAGCTCGATTCCGCGGATCTTCGCTTTCGCTACATTTTGATGCTGATAGTCGGCACTGATGAGGCCATAGTCCGGATGGTACAATGGCTTAAATGAACGCGCGATGTAGTCGTTGATGTCATTGCGATAGTACGCGGCCTTGAACTTAAATCGGTCATTCGTCGTGAAGACACCATCGCGGAGAATGTTGAAACCGATCTCCATGTCTTCGGAGCGCTCCGGTTTCAGGTCTGGATTTGGAATGATGCGCGCAATGGTGCCGGAGCCGGTGGTCTCAATGAGTGACGGTGGACGCATGCCACGGCCGTAGCTGGCAAACAGTTGGACGCCGTCCAGCGGTCTCAGCGTGATGCTGGCTTTTGGTGAAAAGGCAGAGCCGCTGATGTCATTGTACTGATTTTCCCAAACGGTTGCGAACGTATTGATATCGAGCGTTGGCAGATAGGCTTGTCCGGATGATTTATAGAAATCATAACGGGCGCCGGCGTCGATAGTCATCCAATTGGTGGGATCGTACGATGCGCCGATGTGTGCGCCGCCCACGGTCCGTTCGCCGCCGTTAAGGTGAAACAGCGGCCAGCCCGGTGTCGTGGGATAGAGTAGGGCGATGCGCGGTGGATACAGCGTGTGGTTGTCGTAGTTGGCGTAGGCGTATTCGGCGCCGTAGTTCAGCCGTAGCTCGCCGACGCCCGTGTCGATCAAGGATTTGTTCCAGATTTCTCCGCCATACGTTAGCGATTCGATATGAGAGCGATATCCCACATTGTTTTCATGCGGGTCGGTCGAGTCGAATGTCGTTGCCCAGATGTTGGTGGTGAGATTCACGAGCCTATTGTCGAGCGGGGCCAACGTGTACTTCGCATTGTAGCGCTGGCTGAGCACATCGCTGAGCGGAAACTGCGTGTTGGGATACATCCAGGTTGACGACGGGAAAATAACGCCAGAGTGACTCTCGTAGCGATTGAAGCCGAACTCAAGGAGTTGCGCGTCGTCAAAGCGTATCTTCGCCTTCGCCAGTGCTGACGATGTGTTTTCCGAGGTGTTGACCACTTCCGCGCCGCGCGCAAAATCAGCAGCGTATTGGGCGTTGCGCGATGGCGACATGTACGCATGGGGCGTTTGCAGGATGTAGTCGCGATTACCGTTGGTGCCAGCGAAATAGTTGCCCTGCACGCGCCGCGAGTAGCCGCCCAGAATTTCCATGTAGTCGGAACGGGCTGCAAATACGACGCTGCCTGTGCGTGAAGCATCGGTCAGAAAATCCGGTCGATCGAAGTTTGCAACACCGGGGCTGGTGAAATCCGGTAGCCGATCAGGACGGGATGCGGGCGGTGGAGCCGTGTAGTGCGGCGAAGTTGTATTGCTGCCAATGCTGCCCTTGATGCGGACGCCTTTGTCGTTGCCAGGCAGAATGATGTCGTCGGCCGACAACGTTGTCATGTTGACGACGCCGCCGGTTACGCCAGAACCGTACGGTCCCGCGACGGAGCCTTTCTCGACTGAAATACCTGAGACAAAGTCAGGATCGACATACGAGCGATTGTCCGGACCGGCATAGCCGCGATAGCTGTTCACCTGCTGCTGTGTGCCGTCCACCATGACTTTGACGCGGTTCATGCCGCTTTGGCCGCGGATGTTGACGTCGATCGAAGTGCCGTTGTGATTGCCGACAGATATAACGCCGGGTGCCGATTTGAACATATCGCCAGCCGATATCGGCGCGACGCGGTTGATCTGCTCGGCGGAAATGAAGTTGGTCGAGCCGGGTGTTTCATAGGGCAGGTCTGTGGCTGCAGCCGAAGAGCCGCCGCCGCTCACGTCGATCGTGTCGAGCGCAATCGCGCCGTCAACCATTGCGCCATCTGCGCCAGCGCTTTCCTGCACCAGCGTTGCGGTGTTGGCGCCGGTCATGCGGACGGAAATGCCGGTGCCAGACAGCAGCGTGCGCAGTGCCTGCTCCGCCGTCATTGTGCCCGATACGCCTTGCGAGGTGACGCCGCTGGCGATGCTGGAGGAATAGCCCACCTGCCAGCCGCTGGCCGTGATGAAGGCGCTGAGCGCCGAAGATAGCGGCTGCGCTGGAATGGCAAAGCTACGCGCCTGGGCCTGTCCCGCGCCCTGGGCGAAAGCGGGCTGAAATGGCACCGCTACAGGTGTCAGCATCGTCGTGCTGAGCAGCACGAAGGTGAAAACGGATCGCGTGACGCACGTGTCACGGCTGGTGGCGATACGCGCCAACTTACTCAACGCCATTTACTCAATTCCCTCATACGCTGGGGCTGGTTTGCACCGGCCTCAACGTTAAGGACGCAGGACCACCGACGATCTCTTAAAAAAAGTTTCCAGCATCTGTCGCAGCCGTCGCGTCAGCGATGTCAGCGCAGGATGATGACGCCCGGCAGTGTCGTAACTTTCGCGCCTGCCGCTTCCGCCAGTGAGCGGATGGCCAGCGCGGGATCGTCGAGTTTGTAGCTGCCGCTGACAGCGGTGCCTTGCAGCGCGCTGTTCCACACGACGACGCGACCGCCGTAGTAGCGCTGAAGCTGCTCCAGCACTTGGCCGAAAGGCTGCTGGTCGAATGTGATGCGGCCTTCGGTCCATGCGAATGTCGATGCGGTGTCGATGGCGCGCACGGAAGCCATTGCCGCCGGGCCGACGTTTACAGCTTCACCGGGCGTCAGATCGGTGTGATCGGACGGTTGTGCGAGGCTGCTGACGGCAACCTTGCCGCGGGCGAGGGCAACGTCATCAAGGTCGCCTTCAAGGTGGATATCGAACGCGGTGCCGGTGACGCTGACGCGGCTGTAATTGCCATCGACCACAAACGGGCGCGCAGTGTCGCGTGCGACGTCGAAGAATACCTGGCCTTCAAGCACGTGAACGGCGCGGCTGCTGTCGGTGAAGTTGATGGCAACGGCGGAAGCGGTGTTGAGGATCATGCGCGATCCGTCCGGCAGGCTGACGGTGCGCTGTTCGCCCGTCGCGGTCATGTAGTCGGCGCGCGCCCACAGCATGAAATCGGACGCATGGGTCGCGCCCCACAGCAGAAAGATTGCAGTTGCGGCCACTGTAACGTTGCGGCGGCGCTTGCGCGTAGCGTTGGCGGGCCGGGTGGCTCCGGCGACGTTTTCAGCAGCTTTCAGGAATTCCGGCTCGCCCCACATTGCGGCAACTTCAGCGAAGGCTGCTGCGCGGCGCGGGTCGCTTTCGCTCCAGGCGCGGAAATTGCGGCGGACTGCGGGATCGTTGGTGGCGGCCTGCAACCGGACAAACCAGTCCAGCGCCTCGTCCCGGAACCGCGTGTCGTCGCCAGGACTGGCAGCCTGCGCGTGCGCGTTGCTCTGGTCGTCCTGCGTCACCGCTGCCCCCGGATGCGCCGCGACCATCGCCGCGGCCATGCGTGTATCGCCTTATGCGTAACGGCAGGAGGTAGCAGCATTCGCATTGGGTGCAAACCGGGCTGGCACGTTGGCGGGATCGTCGCTCAGCCCCTGTCCAGCCGCGCCATAGCGTCCATGCAGTGGCCCATTGCCATCCGCAGTTCATTATAGACCGTGCTGGTGGAGACGCCGAGGTGATCGGCGATGGCGGCAAAGGTCCAGCCTTCCTTGCGGCTGAGAAGCAGAACCGCGCGCGCCCTTGGAGGCAGCGCCATCAGGGCGGCTTCGAACTTTGCCAGCCGCTCGCGGTCGATAACTTCTTTTTCCGGCGTGGGTGCGTCGGACGCGATGTTCAGGATCGCGCGTTCGTCGGTGATCGGGCATTCAACGCGCGAACGGCTGATGGCGCGGCGGCTCTGATCGATGGCAACGCTCTGTGCGGTCCGATAGAGGTAATGGTTGGGCTGTTCGATCGGCGTTGTTGGCGATGCCGCCAGCAGGCGCAGAAACGTTTCCTGCGTAGCGTCGGCCGCGTCAGCGGCGTTGCGCAGCCTCCGCATGAAGAACGAGCGCAGGCGGCCTTCCTCGCGTCGGTGAAGTTCATAAACTAGCGTGCCGCTCATGCGATCCCCGATTACGCGAACCTGTGGGTTGCCCCTCATCGGGGCGCCGGGCCATTGCCACGGCAGTAACAACGATGGCTGGCGTTTCACTTCAATCCCAATGATTTAGATCGGGTCCAGATAGGTCTGGGGTCGTCATGTGATAGTTTACTTGAGTGGTATAGTTTTATGTTTCTATTCCATGGCTTAAGGGCAGTCGTCACCGGCAGTGAGTAGCATTTAGCTGCGCGCGATTTTGGCGAGGCGTGGCGGCGTTGCAACATGTGGGCTTCTCGCCCATGGCATTTCTACGGAAGGTTTCACCCGCACGGCATGAAGCAGGATCAGCAGTTCGAGATATTTCTGGTTGCGACGCCGGGTCTTGAGGGACCGTTGTGCGCCGAAGCGCGCGCCTGCGGTTTCAAGGCCAAGACTGTGCCGGGTGGCGTTGAGATGAAGGGCGGCTGGCCGGATGTGTGGCGCGCCAATCTTGAGCTGCGCGGCGCAGGCAAGGTCTATGCGCGGATCGACAGCTTCCACGTCAAGAACCTCGGGCAGCTTGAGCGCCGCGCAAAAACGGTGCCGTGGCGGCAGGTGCTGCGCAAGGCGATGCCGTTCCGTGTTGAGGCCACATGCAAAAGCTCGAAGGTGTATCACTCGGGCGCCGCCGAGGAGCGCATCGCGCAGGCGATAACGGAGCAGGTTGACGTTGTCCCGGACGAGAACGCCGATGTTTGCATCAAGGTTCGCATTGAGAACAACATCTGCACGGTGGCGGTCGATACGTCGGGCGAGTTGTTGCACAAGCGCGGACACAAGCAGGCCGTTGCCAAGGCGCCTATGCGTGAAACGATGGCGTCGCTGTTTCTGCGCCAGTGCGGTTTCGACGGCACGCAGACGGTTCTGGACCCGATGTGCGGATCGGGCACTTTCGTGATTGAAGCAGCGGAGACAGCGTCGGCTCTGATGCCGGGGCGTGCGCGCCGGTTCGCGTTTGAGAAGCTGAAGGGCTTCGATGACGTCGCGTGGCGGGCGATGCGCGAAGCACATGTTGCTTCGAAGCCGGCGGTGAGGTTCTACGGCAGCGATATCGATGCCGGCGCCATCCGCATGAGCCGGGAGAATGCCGAGCGCGCCGGCGTTGCGGATATCACGTCATTCCAGGAAATGGACGTCGCCGACATCACGCCGCCGGAAGGCGCGGCGCCCGGCATTGTCATCATTAATCCGCCGTACGGCGATCGCATCGGCAACCGGGCCAATCTGAAGCTGCTTTATCGCACCATGGGCGATGCGCTGCTGAAGCGCTTCAGCGGTTGGCGCGTCGGGCTGGTTACAAATGAGGAGCAGCTGGCTCAGGCAACCGGCCTGCCGTTTTCGCTGACGGCAGAACCGGTGCTGCATGGCGGCATGCGCATTGTGCTCTATCGCACCGGCCCGCTGCCGTGAGTACTGCTAAGCGATTGTGACGCGCTGGCTGGCGCCCGTTTTGTGCCGCCTATGTGAAGTCGTGCTGGACCATACGTTGCAGGCCATCCGCTATCGAGAACCGAGGCTGGAAGCCTGTTTGCACGGCTCTATCGGCTGAGATCTGCGTGTCGGAATTGAACTTGCGAATGCGAATGGCGCTGATGGGAAACCGGCGTCCAGTGATGGCTGCCACCGCATCCAGCAGGTAGCCGGCACCGAGGCCGAGAGGTAACGGAATGCGCATGGTACTTGGCGGCAATCCAAGCTCGCGCTGGACAACCTCTACCAGCTGCGCCGTCGTAAGGTCCGGAGTATCGGCATAGTTAAAAATCTCGTTGCCGGAACCCGTTGCAAGGCGGCTGGCGATGAAGCTGGCAACGTTCTCGACATAGGCCATCGATTTTCGACTGGTACCGCGCCCCACCATCATGAAGCGGCCGCCATGGATCGCGCGAATGAGATTGTAGACGTTGCCGCGATTGCCCTCACCGAACACAACGGAAGGTCTTATCGTTGTGAGGCGCCGTGCCGTATCCGCCGATTGCCATTCAGCAAAGATCTGCTCCGCCTGCCATTTGCTGCGGCCGTAGTCATTGAATGGCGCGATGGCATTGGTCTCGCGCGCCACGCCCGCGTTGAGGCCATAAACCGCCACCGTGCTGGTGAATATGATGTGCGGCACCTGGGCATCATCGCAGACCCGGGCCAGATTTTCAGCGCCGCCGACGTTGACGTCGTAATAAAGAGATACGGGCTGAACATCATCGGCGTGCTCGGCCGCCAGATGAATAACAGCATCCACGCCCCGACATGCGTCGGCGAGGCCGGCAGCATTGCGGACGTCATTCACAATGGTCAGTTCTGGGTACGCAGTCGAACGCACCTTGTCGTAGATAATGACATCGTGCCCCTCGGCCAGAAGTTGGCGCACGAGCACCGTACCGATGAAGCCGCTGCCGCCGGGGATCAAAATTTTCAAGCGCTCCTCCCATCGACCACGCGCTGGAACACCTGCTCAAGCGTCACTACGGATTGCTCGCGCGAGTATCGATCCGTTGCGACCTGTCGATTGGCGATAGAACGGCTTGCGAGGCGTTCCCACGCGACCATGCCATCTAGCAACGCGGCAGCCATCGCAGTCTGATCGGAAGGGGCAAAGACGATGTTGCCGCCGGTCTCGCGCAGTATCGCAGCACCTTCACCGGCGACGCCTGCGATAATCGGGCGGCCCACCAGCATGTAGTCGAAAACTTTTGAAGGGATGGTCTTCTCGAATACGGGATCGGCATCAAGATTGATAAACAGCAGCCCGCCCTGACTCATGTGCCGCATGACATCCTGCTTCAGCATCGGCGGAGTGAAAATAATGCGGTCTGCATGCGCGGTTTCGGACGCAAGTTGTTTGAGCTGGCCTTCGAGCACGCCCGCTCCGACAAATTCCAGCTTCCACCCGGCTGATTCCGGCCGCTGTGCAATTTCGGCGAAGGCGGCAACAAGGGTTTCAAGCCCCTGCGCCCGGCCCAGGTTGCCTGCATATATAATCGTGCGATTGGGGCTGTGATCTTTCGCAGAGTCCGCCGACGGAAGGCTGCCAACCAGGCTGCGACGTACGCCATTGTAGACAACATCAACCGGCGTCGATGTCAGTCCGCGGATGTATTCGGCCATTGGATTGGAAACGCAGGTGATGGCATCGGCGCGGCGGTAAGCCCACTGCTCCAGCCGTTTGCCAATGCGGAACGCAGCGCCGCCGTTTGAAATCTGTTTGGCTGCGACGGCTGATTCCGGCCACACGTCGCGAATGTCTAGCACGAGTGGCGCGCGCGCCAGTTTGGCCAGGGCCACCCCGGCGATGGCGACGAACAGCGGCGGAGACGATACCCAGACAACTTCCGGCCTGAGCTTTCGCACCACAGCGCGCCCGAGCACAATCGCGCCGTAAACAAACGAAAAATAATGCCGCAGATAATTGATGACGCCGCTGCCACGAAGAGCGGCGATGTCCACACGCTCGACTGAATATGTTGCCGACGTCGTATCGGAACCGGCTGCCGTGGCCTTGTGCGGGATGGCGCACACGACTGCAACGTCATGGCCGGAGGCGGCGAGAATGTCGGCGGTGTCGCCAATTCGAAAAGCGGCTGCGGTTATGTCGGGTGGAAAAAATTGTGACACAATAAGTATACGCAAAAATGCCTCCCTGATCGGCGCGCGCTATGCGCCGTTCCAATAAAAAATGACTACGGCGTCGCCGCCAAAAATGTGTGCTTCGCGTCGGTCGAACGTGTCCGTCGGGGCAGCGCTTCTAAATTGCGGAGCAGCTTTTGAGACGAGGGCGTCATGGTGTCAGCAGCCGTGCAAGGGTGCTGACGATGCGTTCGCCGGTGTTTCCGTCCCACAGGTCCGGTGTGCGCCCGCGTTTCCAATCGCCGTCGAACAGGCGATTTAATGCCGGTTCGAGCGCGGCGGGGTCAGTTCCCAGCAGCTCGTTGGTTCCCAGCTCAACCGTTTCCGGGCGCTCGGTGCTGTCACGCAGCGTCATGCACGGCACGCCCATCACCGTGGTTTCTTCGGTGATGCCGCCCGAGTCAGTGATGACGGCCTTTGCATGGCGGGTGAGGTAGTTGAACTCCAGATACGGTTGCGGCTCGACGAAATGGATTGATTGCGGCAGGCCGGGAATGGCTTGCAACGTTTTCGCCGTGCGTGGATGGACAGGGAAAATGACCGGCAGCCCACGTGTTCCGCGTCCGATTGCGCGCAGAAGGTTATCGAATGCGGCGACGCCGTCGACGTTGGAGGGACGATGCAACGTGACAACGAAGTAGCTGCTGGATTGCAGGCCAAGCTCATCCCAGAAAGGCGGCGGCCGTAGCCGGTCGAGATTTGCAAGCAGCGTATCGATCATCGTGTTGCCGACAAAGAAGATGCGATCTTCTGGAATGCCGGAGCGCTTGAGATTGTCGCCAGCCCAGTCGCTGGTGGTGAAAAACCAGTTGGTGATGGCGTCCGTCACCATGCGGTTGATCTCTTCCGGCATGCTCCAGTCGCCCGAACGGATGCCGGCTTCAACATGCGCGACTGGAACGCGCAATTTCTGCGCGGCGATCGCGCATGCCATTGTCGAAGTTACGTCGCCGACGACAAGACAAAGCTGGCTCGGCGCGTCGAGAAGCAGCTGTTCATAGCGCACCATGATCGCTGCGGTTTGCTCTGCCTGCGTACCTGAGCCGGATTCCAGATTGACGTCGGGTTCGGGTATGCCGAGCTGGGTGAAGAAATCGCCCGACATGCGTGCGTCGTAATGCTGGCCGGTATGCACCAGACGGTAGCGGAGATCGCCACCGTCAGCTCTATGCTTTTCAAGCGCCTTTATGATCGGCGCAATCTTCATGAAGTTCGGGCGTGCGCCCGCAATAATATCTACTCGTATCACGATAATGATCTCAACTGACTAAAAATGGATGGTTTGCATATGAATGACGAAAAATGGATCGTGGGCGGGGCAGGTATCGACAACTGAGGAGGCCGGTCAAGTCGCGCTCGCCTAAGGCGCGTCTTGGCAGAACTGATGACTTATTCCCGATGGATTTGCGCGTGGGATAACGGAAGCCCGGTGATGAGTTGTCAGGATCGCAGCAATGGTTACGACTACCAATCTTGGCCTGCCATATATCATGGCGGCGCAGGCGCAAAAGCACGTGACGCATAATGAGGCGCTGCGCGCTCTCGACGCGATCGTCCATCTGGCTGTGCTGGATCGCGATCTGGCTACGCCGCCGTCTATGCCTGCCGAGGGTGAACGTCATATCGTTGCGGCTGGCGCCATCGCGGCATGGAGCGGCCACGAGGGAGAGGTCGCTGCGTTCCAGGATGGAGCCTGGGCTTTTTATGCGCCGCATGACGGCTGGCTGGCCTGGATAACGGCCGAAAGCAAAGCGGTGATCTTCGACAGCGGAAGCTGGGTCGAATTTTCCGGCTCCATGGATGTTAATCCGGCAGCGCTCGTCGGCGTCAACGCAACCGCCGATGCGACCAACAAGTTGGCGGTGAAGTCGGATGCGGTTCTGCTCAGCCACGATGATGTCACGCCCGGCACCGGCAGCGTTCAGCTCAAGCTGAACAAGAATGCGGCGAGCGCTACCGCTTCGGTGCTGTATCAGACCGGTTGGTCGGGGCGCGCGGAATTCGGCACCACCGGCGATGACGATTTTCACGTCAAGGTGAGTTCTAACGGTGCGACATGGCGCGAAGCAATTGTCATCAACAGAGGCACGGGTGTGGTTTCGCTGCCGGGAACACCGCCCGTCGCCTCGCCCTTCAATCTCCTGAAGGATGCGGGTCGCTTTTCGGGAAGCCCTGAGCCGCAGTCGGCAACGTCGCCTTCGTTCACCGCCCCGACCTATTTCAAGACCGTCAACGGATCGTCCTTCGCCCAAGGCCCGAAGTTCATTTTCAACAACTCGACCTACGGCGGCGCTGCCGGTGCACTGGACGCCGACGTCGATGCGCTGATTGTTCGGATGAAAGACGCCAGCAATGCCTCGTGGCGGCGTTACAGCGTCGAGTTTTATTTGTTGGAGGTGACAGCAGGCAACGGCACTGGGACCGCCGTTACCGTGGGCGCCACCACCTATTATCTGTGCATGGAAAATGCCAACGGGCCGGTGCCCACGCAGATGACCATCAACTTCCATCTGCGCGTGAAGTCGGGTGAGGTGGCGCTGATCCATAACAGTGACGAAGGCGCCCTCTTCGTCGACGGCGTTCCGTACACCAGCCATCAGGTGCGGACTGCGGCGGACGGCTGGCAGCAGGTCACGCGTCTGACCAACCGCAACCCGCGGCAGTTCGTTGGCTACAACAACGTCCTGAAGCGTCTCTATGCGACGCCGGGAACGGTGTTCTATATCGCGGCGCCATTCTTTACACCGGGCCATGTGCCGATCTCTCCAAATCTCTTTTATGGCGTGGTGCCAAGCCTTGAGGTGTGGCGATAGGTGCATCTCCGGTCAGCACGGCGCGGTATGCCGCAATGGTTTTCTCCGCGATCAATCCGGGGGCGTAAGTCTGCCAGGCGTCATGCGCGATAGCAGCGCGACGCCAGTCGTGGTCAAGCGCGCGCTGCAGCACCGCGGCCTGCGCGTGCAGGTCTCTCGCGGGCAGGAAGAAGCCGTTTCTGCCCGGCGCGATCATGTATTTGATGCCGAAAGCCTCCGGCGCGACCACAGCGACGCCGCGCGCGTGTGCTTCCGCGATGGTCATCGGCGCGTTTTCCTGCGGAGATGCCATGATCAGGCAGCAGGACTGATCCAATGCACGTGCGAGTTCATTCGAAGCGACGTTGCCTGCAAACGCGATGCGATCGTCCAAGCGTTCCTGGCGGATAAAATCTCGGCATGCCTGGCTATATTCGGCATTCGCGCTGCTGCCATAAATAGACATACGCGCGGATGTATTCGCCTGCATCGCAGCGGCGACGATGCGAAGAATGCCAAGCGTGTTCTTGTGCGGACTTATATGCCCGATGGAAATGATGTGAGGCTCACGCGGCTGCGTTTCATTCCGCAGCGGTTCCATGAACGCGGCGTCAAGTGGATTTGGGATCGCAAAGTGGTGACCGTTGACGATATCGGGAAACGCCTCGTGCACGTAGGGATTGATAACGATCACATTGCCAATCTGGCGGCGTGCCCGCGCTTCAACCGTGCGCATGACATGCGCCATGCCATGCCGTGCCAAAGGCCCCCATCTATCGCCGCGTGAAGTGAGTAGAAGGTCCCGATGCGCAATGCCATGCACGGTCAGGATGCGTGGCAGCGATATCAATCGGCCAAGGCCGGCCAAGCCCTGTAAATGGACAAGATCGGGGCGGATGCTTTCCACAGCGCGGGCAACGCGGCGCGCGTCGAACGTCCAGTAGCGGGCGGCGCCTGGCCCCGGTCCGCGTTTCAGATAGATAGTTCTGACGCCGTGATTGACGGTTTCGGCATCGCGCTGCGCGCCGGGCACGATCAACGTCAGATCCACCTGCCGGCCCAGTTCGGGCAGCAAGGTGTCAATGACGCGCTCGACGCCGCCGCTGACCTGCTTTCCGGGCTCGGGATATGGCCCCACCATAACGATTTTCATGGGCGCGCCTTCCCGCGCAGCAGCAACGCAAGCACAACTTCGAAGCCCACCATGATGGCTGCAACGGCCGATACGATGCCGACAAGGCTGGTCCCGAATAAAATCACTGCGGGGATCAGTGCGATCAGTTTGGCTAGACCTATCGCTGCGGCAAGGCCAGGCACGCCGCGCGTGTGAACGCTGAGGCTATAGAGGCCGATTGCGGCCGTGCCGGAAAAGCCGGCGAAGAAGATCAGGAACACAGTTTCGATTTGCGGGAACCGTGCGCCATAGGCCATGCCGATACCGCACGCAACTGCGACGCCGCCTGCCATCATAACCGCCCAGAAAGCACCAATCAGGGCGAGGCCGCGTTTGCTCCACAGCAAGCTCTCAAACGCAGAGGGTGAGCCCAGCATTTTCGGCAGCAGCACGCTGCGCAGCGAATAGATCAACAGCGAAACCGGACCAACAAACGTCAGGATGAGACCGTAAGTGCCGACGGCCGTCGCATCGAGGCGCGAGGCGATGAAAAATTGCGGCACGTACGGAATGGCGATGAACGTGACCGCGTTGACATATACATATCCGCCATAGCGCAAGGCATCGCGGAGTGGCGGCCAGGGCCATGCGAAGGCCCGCAGTGCAAGGCGCGCCGATGACGACAGCACTGAGGCAACAACCGGAAGCCCATAGATAGCGATCGCGATCAGCAGCGGATCGGCAAACATCAGCAGCGCTATCATTCCTGCGCCTGCGCGCAACACCGCGAATGCGACGCTGGATCGGGTGAAGCTGCTGTAATCCTGCCGCGCCTGGTCGGTGGCGCGCATGCCGTTCCACACATTCAGCAGGGCGCCGAGCAGGATGCCTGTGCCAACGTCTGTTGCGCCCGCGAGGGCCAGGCCAACGCCGGCCACGCCGCCCACGAGGACCATCAGCAACCGCATCGCGAATGCCGCGCGCAGATAGCCTTCGTCGCGCGTGTCGCCATACATCTTGGTGGCAGTGATGTTGAGACCGAATTCGAACAATGCGCTGGCGAGCATCACCGAGGCGACGATCAGACTGAGACGGGCAAATTCCGTTACCGGCAGCGTCAAGGCAGCCAGCGCAAGAATGGCGAACGTGGTCGTCTGAATTGCGAGGGTCGAAAGGAACGTGATGGTCGTATGCGCCGCAATCTCGCGCAGAGACGGCGCAGATGGTTGCGGAGCGGTGGCGCCAGAAGCGGATGCCGGAACTGTCATGTGGCGGCACCGACTGCGCTATAGACACGGATGACATCATCGCTGAAGTCGCGCTGCGTCTCACGCGGGATCGCCGTCGTATCGGCGTTGATAATTCTATCGATAAACTGGCCTGTGTCGCGCGACGGAAACAGTGTCACGCCGTCGGGGCGGACCGCAGCATCGGAAGCGATTGTTGGCACGCCGTACCACAGCGCTTCGCGCAGCGAGATGGCATCGCCATCGCGACGTGATGGCCTGACGAACAGGTGCGAATGCCGCAGCACGCCGGGGAAGTTGGTCTCGCCGCGAACGAACTTGATCCGGTCGGCAGCCGGCCCTTTCGCAGCCTGAGCCTGCAGGCTGGCATAATATTCTTCGTCACTGGGAACATTGCCGACGCATACGATCGCAGCGAAGCGCCTGTTCACGTCATCGCACGCAAAAGCGCTAATGATCATGTCGACGCCGTAAAGATCGACACCGTCCTCTTGCAGGATCTTCGAAGCGTTCAACGCGATGATGCGCCGCCCGTCGGCCGTCTGTTCGGCAAGCCATTGAGTAATGTCATCCGGCAGCGTTTCCTCGTTGGGCAGGGGCGGAATGAAAGCGGGAATGACATGTGCGGCGCGGCCCATTTGCAAGGAGAGCGCTTCGCTGACAGCTATTCTTTCATGGGCGATTGCGCCGGCGAGCCGGAGAAGGAATTTGCCAAATCGGCCGGAGTGATCGGCGTGCAGAGTTTGCACGACCTTGCACCCGAGCATGCGTGCCGCGATTGTGTGGCCCAGGCGTACTAACGGGTTCATGGAATGGACGTGGACGATATCGGAGCGACGTAGCAGGCGCAGATATTGGGCTAGTCCCATGCTGCGCAGATGCCCGATGTCGGGCGATTTCTGCCGGGACTCATCCAGAATGCTGTGCTCGATGGATCGCGCGCTCAGCTGTTGTGACAGTCGATCGATATGGACAGACATGCCGCCCTTCGGCGGCGGAAACGGCCCGACCAGCAGAAGGCGGTACTTGTTCAGACGTGAGTTTTTCGACGTCAATGTCAGGGTCATGGGAACTTCAATATCATCCACATAAAGTGTGCGATTATCATCACGAGAAAAATCATCTTGAGGTAATTGGCTCTCTTACTATCTAGGGCCGCACTGTCGCAAAAAGCCAGCGATGCCACGATTGCCAACGGTACGAACGGACCTATGTGCCTGGATTCGATAGATGTGGCGCCAATCGCCATGAGGAAAATCAGGAAAACGCCAAAGAGAAATAGCACTGAAGCTCTACGGGCTTGAGGATATGACACCAATACGAAAGCGGTGACGGCAAGCCTCGAAACCAGGAAATAGAAAAATACAGCGCCGATGGCTTTAGCCAGCGCATATGTAGCGCCGCTTTCTAAGCTGCTCCCCCAGAGTGGAATTGGCATAAACAGAACGTAGATTGGCCCGATAATCAGGCGAAGGAGAAATGGCTGATTGACGACTAGTGCCATTCCCAAGCTGTCGGCTTGGGCTCCACTACCGGCCATGGCGACATATGCGCCGGTCCCTCGCTCGAATCGTTGCGCTAGATCAGCTCCCACGGTGGCGGCTGCGAAACCAACAGCCGTAAGCCCCAGCACAAGTAACGTGTTGATCCAGAGGCGCTCGCCGCCTCGTCTGACATCTTTCGCAGCTACCAGGGCCGCAAGGCCGACGCCGGCAAAAGCAATTGGTACCGAGTTGAGATCATAGCGCAGATAATGCAGTGCGAACGTGAATAGAGGCGTAGCTGCTATGATCAGCAGCATAGAAAACAGATCCTTCCTCACAAGGAAGGCGCACCAAAGTGCAGCCAGAGCCGCTATTATCAGGCAGATGAACGAGTCCCGCACATGAAGCGTGGCGAATAATATGAAGAGCCCGCATCCTGTAAACAGGGCAAACAAAATAAAGAGCCGGCGTCGGTCATAGCCGTATAAAATGATGGCCATGAAGGCTGAAATGACGCCCGTTGCTGCCATGTTGAAGATGTTGATTGATACGCCAATGTGGGGAAGGTGAGTTCCGCCCATGTTGACGGTCCACTCGTAGAAATAGTTCCACACCAATATGGCCAGTGGGCCTTCGAGAACTTTTCTCAGATCATCGAGGCTGGTCGGTGTGAACTGCAAGTACAGCTGCGTGTAGAATTTCTCTGCATCGATCAAGCTCCCTGGCGTGACTTGGGTTGGCCCGTCGAGCAGCAACGAAATTCCAGCGCACAGCCAGTACCAGCTCACAAGCCAGCTGTAACCCCACCGGATCTCGGGCGCGCGACTTGCGAGGATGGTGAGGAGCAGCCACATAGGTCCGGCGATCAGCAACATTACAAACAGCGGCTGAACGCTGTCGTAAGTGTCGAAGTGCAGAAGAGAGCCGCCGGCAAAAGCAACCGGGGTCAACACGCGGAGTGTCGACCAAGGGCCTATTCTGGCGCCTGATAATTGGTGCTGCTGCAGTCGACGCATTATCTAATTCTGGATCTAGTGCTGGCGGCCAGCTCCATGCGAGCCACGGCTACGACAGCGGCCAGGCGCTCTGGATTGGTTGGCTGGGAAGCCTCAAATGCGGGATCGGCCTGCGGATCAACCTGCGCAACAACATGGAATGCACTCTCAAACTAATTTCGCAGCTTATGAAATACGGCCCCGACTACGGTCGCCAACAAAATAGTTCGCGCCCCAACGACATCGAGACGGTCAACGATATACCGTAGCTGGTGCACGGCGCCAGCCGATTTTGCTACCTCAGGTTAATTGCTGTGCAGACTCAGCGCAGAGAGCGTTGCAGGCCATAGGGTTGCGCCGATCCCAGCTGGCGCGCGCAGTCGCGTACGGAATTTAAAATCTGTCTAAGGTCGGCGCTGTGTTCGTGTCGCGTGCGCAGCGACGCGACAGGCTGATGCTGGCGTTGGTTTTCTGCCGGCGGCCGCGACGAGTGACAACCATACAGCTACGAACCGCTGGATCTCAGGCGGAGGTCTTTTGTAATTGTTGCCAGCGTCAACGGCGTGCTATCGGAAACGGGTATGTGGGCTAGCGACGGTCATCTCCGTCGCTGCATTGTCGATAAGTTTTGGTCCGAGCCTGGTAAATTTAAGTCGTGAACGCCGCCTTATTCCGGTGGCGTTATTGCCATCGGCACCGGTAAGATGACGGAGTTATTTTGGTGTGATTACACCGGCATGCAGGTGGCGTTTGCCACGCAGTTCAAGTTTGCAAAGTAAGGCCGATTTTGTTGAGTGCCGCACTGTTGCTTTTAAAATCGATTTAGTTTTTCAGCCGTCGACATGACACATAACGAGAATGTTCCTGCGGGCGATGATCGTCGTCCGTCCAATATTGCACCGATCCAGCAGACGCAGCGACCGGCGTTCGTCGGGTATGCGGATGCAGGCTATCCGAATTATTCCGACGCGGCGATCCTGCAGGCTGAGCCGGCAACGAACCTGCGCGAATACTGGCGGATTGCCAACAAGCGCAAATGGCTGATCCTGGGCGTCACCGGTGCGTTTTTTGTCATGGGCGTCATCATATCGCTGATGATGACGCCGCTCTATACCGCAACCGTGCGGCTGCAAATCGATCGCAACGTTGCCAAGGTGGTGGACGGCGGAAACGTAACGCCGCTGGAAGGCACCGACATCGAATTTCTGAAGACGCAGTACGAGCTGCTGCAAAGCCGTGGCCTTGCCGAGCGCGTGGTCGTGGCGCTGAAGCTGGGCGATAGCGAAGCCTTCCAGGGCTCCCGCGGACCGTCGTTGCTGGGCAGTCTGCTTGGCATGCTGAGTTCCTCCGGCGATACGCCGACGAAAGGCAATCAAAGGGCTGAGCGCGAGCGCAGGTCGATCGATCTTGTGCTCCAAAGTCGTTCGGTGCGTCCCATCGCCGGTTCGCGTCTGGTAGACGTCAGCTTTACGGATCCAGATCCCGTGATGGCGCAGCGGATCGCAACCGCGTTGGCCAGCGCGTACAGCGACTCCAATCTCGACAAGCGTTTTCAGGCCAACGTCTACGCGAAGACATTCCTTGAAGATCAGGTGAAGCAGCTGAAGCTGCGGCTTGAGGAATCGGAAAAGCAGCTGCTGGACTTCGCGCAGAAGGAACAGATCGTCGCCGTTTCCGAGAAAGCGTCGATTGCGGAGAACAATCTCGCCAGCGCCAACGCCGCACTGGGTGTTCTGGTGTCGGAGCGCATCAAGAGCGAGCAGCTTTGGCGGCAGGTTGAGAACGCGAGCCAAATCAACATGCCGCAGCTTCTCAGCAACAAGGTGATCGAGGGGCTGCGCGATCAGCGTAATCTTCTGGCGACCGAGTATCAGGAGAAGCTGGAGACGTTCAAGCCGGGCTATCCGGCGATGGTGCAGATCCAGAACAAGGTCGACGAGATCGACCGTCAGCTGTCTGTTGAAATTCAGACGATCAAGGATTCTCTGAAGGCCGGTTTCGCCAGCGCGGCGGCTCAGGAAGAAGAGATGAAAAAGCAGATCGAGCAGCTGCGCGTCGAAGCGCTCGATCTGCAAAAGCGCAGCATCCGCTACAACATTCTCAAGCGTGAAGTGGATACCAACCGCGGCCTTTATGAGGGACTCCTGCAGCGCCACAAGGAGGTGGACGTTGCGGGCGGCGTCGGGGCCAACAACATTTTCATCGTTGATCGGGCTGAAGTTCCAATTGCGCCGTCGTCACCAAAGCTGGTGCGTTCCATTCTGCTGTCGCTGCTGCTGGGGCTGGGCGTCGGTGTTGGTGCTGCGGTGCTGCAGGAAATGATGGATGACTCGGTTCGCAATATCGACGATCTGGAACGGGTGACCGGACTGCCGTCGCTGGGTGTTATCCCGAAGGTTTCGCGAGAACCGGTGGAGGCCGAATTCGCCGATCCCCGCTCGCCGGTGATGGAAGCCTATCGGTCGCTTTGCACCTCATTGCAGCTGACCACCGCCAGCGGCCTGCCGAAGTCTTTAGCGGTAACGAGCGCCGGTCCGGCCGAGGGCAAGAGCATCACCGCGATGGCGATTGCCCGGCACTTCGCCAACATGGGCCTCAAGGTGCTGCTGGTGGACGGCGATATGCGCAATCCTTCGCTGCACAAGAAGATGGCTATTCCCAACGGCGCGGGCCTCAGCAGCTATCTGGCCGGTGCGTGTGCGCCGCCGGATACGTTCCAGGCCACCGACATCGCTACGCTTGCATTCATGTCATCGGGTCCGCTGCCGCCGAGCGCTGCTGACCTGCTTGCGGGGCCGCGCCTGCATTCGTTGTTGCGCGTGGGGCTGGAGGTCTTCGACCTCATTGTTATCGACGCGCCGCCCGTCATGGGCATGGCGGATGCCAGCATCCTCGCCAACACAGTGGAAGCAACAGTGTTCGTTGTTGGCGCCGGTCAATCGACGTCAGGCCAGATTGGCGCTGTGCTGAAACGCCTGCGGCTGGGCCATCCCAGTCTGATCGGCGCAGTGTTGACCAAATTTGACGCCGTGGCGGAAGGCTATGGTTATGGCTACGGCTATGACTACAATTACGGAGTAGATCAGAAGCTGAGCGCAGGCGATCATTCTGTTCCGCGCCTGGGCGGCTGACGGTATGGCCCGTGTTTCCGCATCCGCGCCTCAGCCAACCAGACTTTTAACCGGTCGCAGTGTGGCCGACATCCTGCTTGCGGGGTTCGCGTTCTACATCTGGTTTGCGCACCAACTGCCCGCTTATCTGGCGACCGTTGCGCCCGAGACGGCGTTGACGTTCAACGCTTCCGATGCAACGGCGCTGATCGCGCTGTCAGATGAAAAGCTGCGTCGCAGCGATGGCGATGGCGCCGAGCCGGGTCAGGTCGAGAAACCGGAGCTTTTGAAATGGTCCGAGATCGGTCGGCTGGCGATTAGTCCAAAATTGGAGCGCCCTTTAACGGCTGACGATCGCGAGCAGATGACGGCCGACCTGAAGCGTGCGCTGCAAACTAAGCCATTAAGCGCACGTGCCTTTGAAATTATCGGGCGTTTGGCCGAGCTTGATGGCGACAGCAAGCTCGCCGACATTTACATGCGCGCCGCCGTCAATCGGTCAGCCGGATCGACAGACGCGCTCGTCTGGCTGATCCGTGACGCAATGATGCGGGAGGATGCCGACGCGGCGCTGCGGTATACAGACGTTCTGCTGCGCAAACGGCCGCAAACGGGCAATCAGTTGTTTCCGGTGCTGGCATACGTTGCCGAGCGATCATCGGGGGAACCGTTCCCGGCTACTGAAGCGCAGAAACGGCTCATCGAGCTGCTGGCGGGCGAGCCGCGCTGGCGCGCAAATTTTTTCCGTGGTGTCGTCCGGCATATCCATGATGCGCGCACGCCGCTGGTGTTAATGACCGTGCTCAGGGAAACTGAAGCTCCGGCGACGCCGCAGGAGATCAACGGCTATCTGCGTTTTCTCATAGAAAAGCGGCTCTATAGCTTCGCCTACTATGTGTGGCTACAGTTCATCGACAAGGAACAACTTGCCGAGGTTGGGTTTCTGACCAACGGCAGTTTCGATATCGAACCGAGCGGTGCACCGTTTGACTGGACGATTGCAGGCGGGAGCGGGGTCAGCATCGACACGGTCGAGCGTATTGATGCCGACGGCAATCGGGCGCTCTATCTTGAGTTTGGCGCCGGGCGCGCCAAGTTTCCCGGCGTGAGCCAGATCACTGTTCTATCGGGTGGGCGATATAAGCTTTCCGGCCGCCTGCAAGGCGAGCTTTCAGGGCGCAGGGGAATGGTCTGGCGGATGCGGTGTCTGCCAACGAACCAGGTTATCGCGGAAAGCCCGATGTTCCTCGCGCGCGAGCCTGGCTGGGCTCCGTTTGAAGCCGAATTCGAAGTGCCGGCAGAAGGCTGTGCCGCGCAGGAGATCCGGCTCGTGCTGGATGCCCGTTCGGCGTCTGAGGAGCTGATCTCCGGTCACGTTTGGTATGACGCATTGAAGATCCGCCGCCAGGAGGACGAAGACTAATAGCTGAGGCCGGCGTGAGCTGTAACGGCGTGGCCGAGCGTGTGCTGGCTGGCTTTTTTGTTCCGCCTTATGACGGTTAGGGGTGTGATTGTCCGTCCGTGTGGCCGCCGGGCAATCGGGTGTCGACAATACTGCCGGGGCGAGCACCTGCGGAACTTTTCGCCGTTGACGGGTAGTCGTCTTGTGTTGTTTCCTGCCGGATAATTGTTGCCGGGACTCATTTTGTTCCGGTCTGGGAGTATTAGATTATGCCATTTCGTTGGCTCCGCATATTGCCTACCAATTTGTTTTGTCTAATGTTTCTCCTGCTGGCTAGTGTGCTCGCCGCAGGCTGTGGCGCATCTATGGGCGACGGGGCTACGGCAAGCCTTGGCGGGGATGTGTCCCCGCAATCGGTATCGGCCTCATTCGCAGATCCGGCCGGCGCCGCCGCGGCCGGTGGCTCAACGGTGGGCTCCCCCGCGCTGAGCGATTCGCCTGTGCGCGTTGAAGGGGTCGATCGGCTGATGGCCTCGGCAACACCGGGCAGCAGTGGCTACAAGGTTGGCCCGCAGGACGTGCTCGAAATTTCAGTATTCAAGGTTCCTGAGCTGTCGCGCAGCGTGCAGGTGGCCGATGCCGGCAGCATCAACCTGCCGCTGGTCGGTGAGGTGGATGCCGCTGGCAAGACAGCGCGCGATCTTGAGCAGGAACTGACGCGGAAACTGGGTGACAAATATCTGCAATCACCGCAGGTGACGGTGTTCGTGAAGGAATACAACAGCCGTCGCGTTACGATCGAAGGCGCCGTCAAGAAGCCGGGCGTGTATCCGATCCGCGATCGCGCATCGCTGCTGCAGTTCATCTCGATTGCTGAAGGCCTCACCGAGTTGGCGGACACCGAGATCGTTGTGTTCCGGCAGGGCGGCGGTCAGAAGTCGGTGGCGCGCTTCGATCTCGATGACATCCGCGGCGGCAAGACAGCCGACCCCGATATTCGTGATGGCGATCTGATCGTGGTGAACACGTCGAGCACAAAAACCGTATATCAGAATTTGCTGCGCATTCTGCCGAGCACGGCGAGCTTCCTGCTGCTGCTGTAAAGGCTTTTGCGCGGCTGCTTGTTTGCTGGGCCAGCTGGGTGGCTTAGGCGTCGTCGTCGTCCGCCGTGGCAGTGTCGAGATCGACCGCGCCCGGATGGATTGCTCTGGCGAAGCTCCGGAACGGCGGCTGTGCAGCTGACCTTGTCAGGCTGCGTTGCCATTGGCGCGTCGGAGCAGGAAATCCGCATGCGGATGGAGCACCGACGAGGAGCATCGCGCCGATCTGGGGCAGCGACAGCCGCGCGGGCAGATCATCGCCAACTCACCAATTCACTAACTCACCAACCGCCAGCCAGCGGCCATCAAGCACGACCACGGCGCCGCCCGTCAGCTGTCGCGGTCGCGCTTTTTCCACTCGTCCGGCCAGCCTTCCGGCGATTGCCAGGTGCGCGCGCCGGTGCCGCTGGATTTGGTGTCTTTGGGCATCTCGGCGCGCGGTGACAGCGCTTCAGCGGAGACTTTGGCGCGGTGTTCCGGCGCCAACGGGAAAGGCCGCTTTGCAGCCGTCTCGACAGAGCGTTGATGCCGCGTCGCCGGAGCCCGCACATCGGCCGTTCTGGCAGGTACCGCTAGGTCGCCTGACGATCGCGGGGGCGGCATCAGCAGGCCGCAGGCCAACGCGAAAACGGCAGCCATCGCTCCGGTGCGAAGCGGGTAATCGACCAGCGAATGCAGCATGAGCAGGCCGACAATAAGAACCGCCGCGCGCATCAAGGATGTATCGAGAGAATATTCATCTGCAGGCCGCCACACCGCAACCGCGCGCATACCGAGCCAGATGCCGAACGCCGCCAGAATGATCACGGCAAACAGCCCCAGTTCCAGCCAGAATTCGAGCAGATCGTTGTGAGCCCTGTTCGCGAAGGTATTGGGCAGCAGGTTTTCAACCTTCTCGTAAACGCCGTAGAGCGCTTCGAATGAACCCAATCCGGCGCCGAACGGCATGAGTGTGTAGCCCACGTCAGCCGTCGTCTGGGCAAAATGCACGCGCGCATCCTGCAATGGATCGGAGTCGAAACGCTGAATAATGCGATAGAGCGCGAACTGTGCGCCCAGCACGCTGGCGACAGCAAAGACGGTAGCGAGAATTTTGGTGATGGAAACGCGGCTTTGTGCCTGACGCGGGGCCATGAACGCCAACGCCAGCACACCGATCATGGCGACAATTGCGAGCAGCAGCCCCGCGCGGGAGCGGGCCATCGACTGGGCGGCCAGCAGAGCCAGCATGAGCACCAGCGCGCCAGCCAGCATCGCGACATAAAACGGGCGCTTGCGGCCGAAGGCAATGAAGCGCTGGTGCGCTTCGCCCGCCCACACGGCACTCAGCAGAAAAGCGCAGTACAGCAGCGCGGCGTAGTGGTTGCGGTTGGCGAAGAAGCCGGTCGCTTCGTTCTCGTTGCTGAAGGCGTAAAAGCGGATGGCGCCGCCGCTGCCAAATGCGATCTGCGTCAGCCCCAGCACAACGGATACCGCCGCCACGGCAAGCACAATGAGCGTCAATGTCCTGCGCTGCGGCGCATCGAGTTGGCAAACGGCCAGAAAGATCGACGCCGGAACCGCCAGCGACAGCAGGCTGGCATAGGTGTCCGATGGCGCAACACTGAGCGGCCGCCAGGGGAGTTCGACGCCGAGCGTCCGATAGGTCTCGGCGATTGTTTCTCGGCCCGGCAATGCCTGCCATACTTCCGGCGGCAGCGGGATCAGTTGTGCGGCTGTAACAGCGGCCAGCAGTGTCAGCGCAAGCATCGGAACGAAGTTGATCCAGCGCTGCGAATTTACTGCCGGCGCAGGCGACCACTGCCACGGCGCCAACGCCAGCAGGGGAATCGATATCAGCTGCAGGATCAGGTCGGAGGCCAGGCCCGGCCGTGACGCGCCACCAATGAGAAGCGCGGCCAGCAGGACAAAACTGCATCCCCAGAACAGGAGATTTCGGGGCGGAGAAAAAGACAGCACTATTCGATTGCCGTTCTGCTGCCGCGGTGACACGCGGCCAACGTAGGTGTGCCAGTGATGCAGCGGGGGGCGCATGCCTCAACAAGCTGCCGGGCGGAGCGCGACGAGCGGCAGCCGATGCGGGCCTGCCTTGGCAAGGCTGCCAGGAATAGGGGCGCGTTGACGACTGGGTCAAAGCCGAGGGCGACAATAAAAATAGGCATGTATCTCGACGCTAAAAAAATAGATCAGTAAAATTGGCAGCGATAAACAACAACCAAAAGGATATGAGCTTCAAGATCGTCGGAATGCAACCGAAACTAGGCATTGGTTGGGCGCCGCGGCTGGTGTCCGGTCAGGGCTGGGCGCAGCGTCGACGGCAACGCCATACAGGACCATCGAAATCCCGGCGAGCGGCGCGGTTAATTAATCCGCACACTATTTTCATCAGGCGCTTGTGCTGTTGCTAGGCTCCCCGCCCGTAAGATCGGGGGAAGTTACGTGTCTGCCAGCGTTAATGGGTTTGGCGCCTTCCGGCTTGTTCTGGCCGCGTCAGTACTGTGGATGCATTTTGAGAAACTGCGCGTCGAGCAAGCAACGCTCGAAGCTTTCGAAATCGGCACCATTGCCGTGTGCGTGTTCTTCGCGATTTCGGGGTATGTGATCTCAAATGCGATAGATGTGCACTATGCGCGCCGGCCGGGTGCATTCATGCTTAATCGCATCAATCGGATCGCGCCGACATATCTGGCGGTGGTGATCATTGCGCTGCTGATCCTGCCCGTGCTGCTGTCAAGCTACAGCCTCGTCGATCACAATGGCAATCAGGCGTCGTCAGTGGCGGCGCTGTCTCTCGCCAACGCGGCCAAGAATTTTATCGCCGTTGTTCCGCTGACCAACAAAATCGCCCCGCCGGAATTCATCTTTGTGCCGTTTGTGTGGGCGGTTCGTACCGAGGTTATGTTTTACGTTGTCGCCTGCCTGATCTGTCTGCTGGCGATGTTGATTAGGTCCAGCTACGGGCGTGTAGGTTTTGTCTTCGGTGTTCTTGCGCTGGTCGCTGCGTACGTCGAAATCACCACCGGTCTGTTCGGTTTTCCAACGTTTCGTGTTGCACCCTTCTTTGTGCTTGGTGCCGCGCTTTATTACATCGTGAAGACGCCGAACCTGGGCAATGTCGGCCTCGCGATTGCGGCAGTTGTCGGCGTCGTGCTGGAAACCTTGACGCGGTCACCGCAGCATGAAGTTCTCGGTTTCGATCGCAATTTATCCGGGCAGGCGATGCTGCTGATTGCGACGTTGATCGTGTTCTTCCTGTTGGCGAAGCGCCGGCCGATGCGCTCGCGCTGGGACACACTAGGCGGACAGCTTTCGTATCCGGTGTATTTGGCTCACTCCATTCCGCTGTTCGTCTGCCTGACGATGGGCGCAAACGTTGCGCCTTCGATATGGTGGTGGCTTGCGGCGGTGTTCGCAACAGCGGTTCTGTCGTTCACGTTAGTCTGGACAATTGAGCGTCCGTTCGCGCGATTGCGAGCCACAATTCGAAGTTCTTCGAACGGCGACAAAACCATCGTTGGCGCTCCCGCTTTTTGAAGATCTCCATTGCGCTTGCAAAAGTTGTTTGCCGGCGTTTGCCGATACGCACGTCGGCCACTTGAAAATAAAAAGCCCGGGCCGATCGCAGTCGGTCCGGGCTTTTTCAGATCAGTGCATCGCGCCGACTGGCGATGTGTCGTCGATTACGGCACAGTGCCTGTTGCGGTCGGAGCAGCGGCCGGTGTTTCGGCTGCGGGCGCGGGTGGGCGGAAGCGCGGCGGCGGCAGCTTGCGGTCGAAACCTTCCTTCACCTTTTCCTTCGCGTCGGCCAGCAAGCCTTCCGGGTTGGCTTCCCAGTACTTCTTGTTTGAAACGCCGACGTAAGGCTTGGCGGTAAACAGCTTGCCTTCCGGATCGCGCTTGCTCGGATCGCCCGAAGGCTTGCCGGTGATGACGGCCTGGATGTCATTCAGGATGACCTTGTCGTCCACGTAATCGGAGTGGGTGTAGGTGAAGAACTTCCAGAAGTCATACTTCGGCGGTGTCTTGTCGATGACATAGACGTTGCTGGCGTTCACATACAGCGGCTCTCCCCACGGCACGTGGCCACCTGCGCGGTCGTTCAGGCCGCGCAGTAGCGATGACAGCCACAGCACCCAGTCGCCGCCGGATGTGTAGATCGTCACCCGCTCGGCCAGCTTGGCCCAGGTGTTGATCTTGGTGTTGAACACGGACGCTGAGACGTCAGGCGCGGCGAACACAACCTGACCGAGCCGCAGGGTGCCTTCATCCTGACGGCGGCCGTCGAGGATCGAGCGGATCGAGCCCATCACACGCATCAGCTTCTGTGAGCCCATGGAATGGGCGACAATATCGAGCGTGCGGATGTTGTTGTCGCGCAGGATGGCGGCGATGAACGCCTGCAGTGAGCCCTCGGCTTCCTCGGCGTTGTCAGCATCCTGCAGATAGCGCAGCGGGCTGCGGACGCTGGGCCACGAGAACATATAAACGCGGCCCTTGTAGTCGGCGCCGCCCGCGATCTGCGCTGTGGCCTGCAACGCCTCGTAGAACGAGTTATTGTAGCCGTGGATGACCAGCAGCGCGTGCGTTGCATCTTCCGCTGCGGCGGTATCGACCAGACGCACATAATTTTCCGTGCTGCGGTCAATCGGATCGGTCAGCAGTTTGATGCGTGCGTTGGCCGCCCGCGCGCCGCCCTGCCATGCGCCGCGGTAGGTGTTATTGCCGCTCGACAGCGACATGCGCGGGTTCACCTGGATGCAGCCGATGGTGAGCTTGTCGCTCGGCGCGTTGGCAAACATGGTCGTCATGTCGCCCTTGGGGTCGGCGATGGCGCGCGTCGTTGCGAACACCACGCGCACACCACCACGCCGGGCGCGACGCTGCGGGCCGAACACGCACTCTCGCGTCGTCAGCTCCTGCCAGCCGTTCTGATCGTAGAAATCCGACGCGACGATGTTGAACACGGCCCGCGCGATCAGTGACCATGCAACTTCGGTCTCCGTTGGCGCGCGTGCGCCAGCCAGTCCGGCGGTGAACAGTTTGGCGATCTGCTTCTGGATCTTCTCAAGCTTCGCGGCGGCCAGAATTTCCGGCGGCGGCACAAAATTCGCCGGCGGGCGCATGTCGAAGCGGATGTAAATGCCGCGCTGGCCGCCCTGATATTCGAAGTTCATGTTGTGGAAGTAATAGCGGTTGCCCCAGCGGTTGCCGGCGCCCTCCGCAATCACCTCGGAGCCGGAGTTGTGCAGATAGGTCAGCGTCAGCGCGTTGTAGGCCTGGAACCCGCGCGTAAATGAGCTGGTGGAAGATTCGCGGCTGGAGACGCGGAACACATCGATGGCGACGCGGCTTTGGCCGGGGTGATCGTATTCCTGCCAGGTCGCGGTTGAGGGCTTGGGCTCCGGCGGCAGCAGTCCGGCCGGGAATGTCATCTTCAGGTTGTTGACCGGATTGATGACCTGCTTGAAGCCGATGAACTTATAGACCGCATCGTTGTTGTGCTTCAGGCTGGCGCATTCGCCCTCGGTCAGCACCGCGTCTTCGCCGCCGGGCAGCGCGTTGGCGGTGCGGAAATCGACGATGGCCTCGCGCAGCATCTTTTCGTTGGCGCGGCCGATTTCGGCGGCCAGGAAGCCTGACAGAATAAGATGGCGCTGAATCTCCTTGTCGCGGAGCTGGAGGTCCAGGTCGTCGCCATTGGGGCAGGCAGCCATAGCCATGGTCGGAAACGCGGCAGCCGTAATGGCCGCCACTACGCTGGCACAGAGCGACGCAAAGTACTTCATATGCAATTGGTCCCCCAACATAATCGCGTCCGCGAGCCTAATTGGCCTGCGGGCGGAGTCAATTCCGGTTGCCCGATCCGGTCCAGTCGCGCTCAGGCCGGTGTCAGTGGCGATCGCCACCGGTCTTTCTGCCGCAAGCCTAAGCCCGAAAAATGACGGCCCATGGCGGCCCATGGGGTGCGGCGTGGAAGAAGTTGGGGAGAGGAGCCTGAAGGCTTGTAAGCGGAGGCGGCAGCAGCCATAATCAGCGCGGGAGGTTGGCGGCGGGCGCATCCCTCGCCAACCGGGTCAGGTCCGGAAGGAAGCAGCCCTAACGATTAGGACGCGGGTCGTTCGTCAGCCTCCTCTATTATTTCTGCTCACGGGCCGATCGCTTGCCGCTGTGCGACGAGCTGCCCTCCGCGAGGGCGCGACCTGTCATCCGAGCTAGCTCGGCTGCGCCGGGACGGTCGCCTTGCTCCCATGGCTCATTCGCTGCAATGGCCCATGCGGACCAAAGGTAGAGACATGGCCGGCAATAATTCCCAAGGTTCGGATCAGGCGCAGGCGGCGGCGAAGCCCTATGTGGTGCTCGCCCGCAAGTATCGTCCGCAAAGCTTCGAGGATCTGATCGGCCAGGAGGCGATGGTGCGCACGTTGCGCAACGCCTTCGCATCGGGCCGCATCGCCCAGGCCTACATGCTCACCGGCGTGCGCGGCGTCGGCAAGACAACCACCGCGCGCATCGTCGCTCGCGCCCTCAACTATGAAACCGACACCGTCACTGCGCCCACCTTCGACATGCCGGTGCTGGGCAAGCATTGCGCCGAGATCATCGAGAGCCGCCACCCGGACGTGATCGAGATGGACGCCGCCTCCAACACTGGCGTCGACAACATCCGCGAGCTCATCGAAAGCGCGCGCTACAAGCCGATCATCGCCCGCACCAAGGTTTTCATCATCGACGAGGTTCACATGCTGTCGAAGGGCGCGTTCAACGCCCTTCTGAAGACGCTGGAAGAACCGCCCGAGCATGTGAAGTTCATCTTCGCCACCACCGAGATCCGCAAGGTTCCGGTCACGGTGCTGTCGCGCACGCAGCGCTTCGATCTGCGCCGCGTCGACGTGCCGGAGCTGGCCGCGCACTTCACCGGCATCGTCACCAAGGAAGGCGCCACCGCCGAGCCCGACGCGCTGGGGCTGATTTCCCGCGCCGCTGAAGGTTCGGTGCGCGATGGCCTGTCGCTGCTCGATCAGGCGATTGCCATGGGGCAGGGCAACGTCGGCGTTGAAGCCGTGCGCGCCATGCTGGGCTTAGCCGATCGCGGCCGCATCTTCGACCTGCTGGAGCATGTGTTCCGAGGCGACGCCAAAGCCGCGCTGCTGGCGCTGGATAACATGCACCGCGACGGTGCCGATCCGGTGCAGCTTGTCGCCGATCTGGCCGAGGCGGTGCACACCGCAACGCGCATCAAGGCCGTAGGCGCCGATGCCGGCAGCGACGGCCTGAGCGCCGAGGAGCGCCGCCGCGCTGCTGCTCTGGCTGAGCGCCTTTCGACGCCGCTGCTGTCGCGCGCCTGGCAGATGTTGCTGCAGGGCGGCGATGAGGTTGGCCGTGCCGCCAATCCGCGCGCCGCCGCTGAAATGCTGCTGATCCGCCTCGCCTACACCGCCGATCTGCCCTCCCCGGATGAACTCATCCGCATGCTGGGCGGCGAGGGCGCGTTGGCGCGTTCGTCACGGTCCGCAGCGCAAGCCGGTTCTGCGCCATCACGCGATGCGCCGCTCAACAGCGCCGCAATGCCGCCGCGCTCCGAACCGTTCACGCCAACGGCGCGCGAAATTCTGGAGCCGTCATCGGCCTCCAGTGCGCACGTTGATCATGCGCCCGCGCCTGCGCGCGCGCCGCTCTCGCCCGCCGACCGGCCGATCCCGTTCGAGGACGATGGCGGCTTCGGCGACGACGACGGTTTCGATGCCGAATATGACGCTTCGCTCAACGCGCTGATGGACGATCAGAACGCAGCGCCCGTAGCCGTGCCTGCCGCCGATCCGCGCTCGTTCGAGGACGTCATTGCTCTTGTCGGCGAACGCCGCGACATGATGCTGAAGATGAACCTTGAAGATCGCGTCAGTCTGGTGAAGTTCGATGCCAATTCCGGCGCGATTGATTTGTTCCTGTTGCCCGGCGCGCCGCCCCAGATCGCCAACGAACTGCGCGAAAAGCTGAACGCCTGGACGGGCCGCAAATGGGTTGTCGTACTGTCGCGCGAAAAGGGTGCGCGTCCCGTTGGCGAGGTCAATCGCGAGCGTGAGGCAGCCGAGATCGAAGCGCTTAAATCCCATCCGGCCGTGAAGGCGGTGTTTGGGCATTTCCCGGACGCAAAAATATCGAACATCCGGCCGTTGCCGCGCAGCGAGCAGAACAAGTCGCGCACCGGATAACAATTTTTCTCAGCGGAGCTAGGCGAGATGAAAGACCTGATGGGCATGATGAAGCAGGTGGGCCAGATGCAGGCTCGCGTGCAGAAAATGCAGGAAGAGCTGGCGTTGATGGAAATCGAAGGCCAGTCGGGTGGTGGCCTCGTCAAGATCACCTTGTCTGGCAAGGGCGACGTGCGCCGCGTGCAGATCGATCCAAGTCTGGCCAAGCCCGACGAGGTCGAAATCCTTGAAGATCTCATCGTCGCTGCATCGGCCGATGCCAAGGGTAAGCTCGACGCCGCGATGCAGGAGAAGATGCAGGAAGTCACCGGCGGCATTGCGCTGCCCCCCGGCTTGAACCTGTTTTAAGCCGCGCCGCATCGGCAGCGATTGACGTCACGCGCACAAGGGAGAGCGGCCATGGCACTCGGCATCTCAGCTCCGGCGTTTCAGGATGGCGGCGAAATTCCGGCCGCCTTCACCTGCGAGGGCCGCGATCTATCACCTGCGCTGACATTCTCCGGCGTACCCGGCGAGGCGAAGAGCCTGGCGTTGATCGTCGATGATCCCGATGCGCCCGATCCCGCTGCGCCGAAAATGACATACGTGCATTGGGTGCTGTTCGATCTGCCGCCCGATACGCCGGGGCTGCCCGAAGGCGTCACGTCGTTGCCGGCTGGCGCGAAAGATGGCCTCAACGACTGGAAGCGCACCGGGTATGGCGGCCCGTGTCCGCCGATCGGCCGCCACCGTTACTTCTTCAAGCTCTACGCTCTGGATACAACGCTTTCGCATCTCGATCGGCCAACCAAGGCGGAGCTGCTGGCGGCGATGCAGGGACATGTGCTGGCGGAAGCGCAGATCGTCGGCACCTATCAGAAAGCCGGCTGATGATGGCGCGTCAGCACAACGTGCTGGATGCTGCGCGCTGCGCATTGCTGCTGGCAATGTGCGTTGCTGGTCTGGTGTTCAGCACCGATTCCGCCGTTGCTGAATACAAATCGCCGCACAAGTCGTTCGTCGACGCTCAATCGCTCATCCCTGATCTCGTCGTCGAAATGCGTTATGTCACCGCGCAGAATTTTGTCGGCAGGCCGATCCCCGGCTACAACGGCGCGCGCTGTCTGCTTACGCACCGCGCCGCCAAGGCGCTGCAATGCGCGGCGGATGTGCTGCGCCCGCGCGGCTATGCCATCAAGGTCTATGATTGCTATCGTCCGCAGCGGGCGGTGAATGCCTTTGTCAACTGGGGGCGCAATCTGCGCGACCAGAAGATGAAACAGGCGTATTATCCAGAAGTCGATAAGCGCAACCTGTTCCGCGACAGTTTCATTTCATCGCGCTCCGGCCACAGCCGCGGCAGCACCGTCGATCTCTCCATCGTGCCGCTGGCAACGCATGATGTTCCGTTTGAGGCTGGCGACAGCGTCGTGCGCGCCTGCGATTCCAACAGCGGCAAACGCACCGATGACGGCAGCGTCGATATGGGAACGGGCTTCGATTGTTTTTCAACGCTGTCGCATACGCGATCGCAGAAGGTCAGCGACGTACAACGCCAGAACCGCACCATTCTGCGCGACGCCATGTCGGCGTGTGGCTTCCGCAACCTTTATAGCGAGTGGTGGCATTACACGCTGCGCAACGAGCCCTATCCGAACACTTATTTCGACTTCCCGGTGGAATAGTCAGTAACCGTTGCCATCTATGTTCGTGGATACCTGTTGAGGCTTGAACGGCGAGGAACCGTAAATGGCATTTGAAGCGTTGAAGGCGGAAGTCGGTTTGTTGTTCACGCAAATGCAGAACGAGCCGACCGATCGGCACGAGCTTTATCTGCAGCTGACGGAAAAGCTGAACGAGCTGAAGGCTTTCGGTATGCCGTTGCCGCAGGATCTGGTCGAGATGGAAAAGAATCTTGAGGCAGAGTTCGCGGCCGAGAAACGCGAAGCTCAATAGCGCACCGCTAGCTACCCCCCAATCATGCGCCAGCGGCCGGCTCCGCGCAGCGGAGTCGCTGGCGCGAGAAGACAATCATGCGCCAGCGGCCGGCTCCGCGCAGCGGAGTCGCTGGCGCTAAGAAAAGAAAAACTCAATGCGTCGCGCGTGGCTGCTGCCGGATCGGAGCTCGCGATGCCGCCATTGGCGACGGCAGATTGCGCCGTGCGCACGCCCGTGCTTCGCCGGTCAGGCACGCATCTGTGATGTTGGCCAGAAACAGCCGCGCTGCGTTCTCCCAACTGTAATGCGCCGCGCTGGCGCGCACGATATCGCGGTCCAGCCGCAGCGCGGCTAATGCCGCAGCACGCAGGTCTTCCGACAGAATACCGCTCACACCATCGATGACGATGTCGCGCGGTCCGCAAACCGGTAACGCCGCCACCGGCAGACCCGATGCCATCGCTTCCAGCAGAACGATGCCGAACGTGTCGGTACGGCTGGGGAACACGAACACATCCGCTGACGCGTAGCACTGCGCCAGCTCTTCGCCGGTGCGTTTGCCGGTGAATGTCGCGTCGGGATAACGCGCGCGCAGCTCATCAAGCTGCGGTCCCCCGCCCACAACCACCTTGCGGCCGGGCAGGTCGAGATTGAGAAACGCGCCGATGTTCTTCTCTGTCGAGACGCGCCCGACATAGAGAAACACCGGTCCATCGCCGAACAGCCGAATGTCGCGCGGATGAAACAGATCGGTATCGACGCCGCGCGTCCAGGGCATTACGTGCTCAAAGCCGCTGGCCTCAAGCTCGCGCGCTAAAGACGGCGTCGCCACCATCAATCCCGCTCCGGCATTGTGAAACCGACGCAGCAGCGACAGCGTCCAGTTTTCCGGAACGGCAAAGCGTTGACTGAGATACTGCGGAAAACGCGTGTGGAAGCTGGTTGTGAAGCGTATGCCGCGCTTCAGGCAGTAGCGCCGCGCCATCCAGCCGATCGGGCCTTCGGTAGCGATGTGCACCGCGTCGGGCTTCAACGCTTCGAAGCGCTGCGCGAACCGTTTCATGCCCGGCATTGCCAAGCGTATTTCGGGATAGGTAGGGCACGGCAGCGTGCGGAATTCCTCCGGCCCTACGACGGTCATCTCAACGCCGAGCGCGGCGAGCTCGATCGACAAACGCTCGTAGGTGCGCACTACGCCGTTCACCTGGGGGTGCCAAGCGTCCGACGCAGTGAGAATGCGCATCACGCCACCTGCAGGGCTTTGGTCAACTGCTTGGTGATGGATTGATCGCGGGCCTTCACAACGTCGTGCCAGCGGATCAGCTCCATGCGGCCGTCTTCGGTTTCGCCGATCGCCGTGCAGCTCTCAACCCAGTCGCCCGTGTTGAGATAGTGCACGCCGTCCATCTGACGCGAGGCAGCGTGGTGGATATGACCGCAGATCACGCCGTCAACACCGTGCCGCCGCGCTTCATCCGAAAGCGACTTCTCAAACTCGCCGATGAAGTTCACCGCCGTCTTAACGCGCAGCTTCAAATGCGCTGAGAGCGACCAATATCCCAGCCCGAAGCGGCGACGGATAAAGTTCAGCGGATGGTTGAGCCACAGCGCGAACTCGTAACCGCGGTCGCCCAGAAACGCCAGCCAGCGCGCGTAACGCACCACGACGTCGAACTCATCGCCGTGCAGCACCAGATAGCGCTTGCCATCGGCCGTCACGTGCACCGTCTGATGCTCGATCTCGATGCCGCCGAAGTGCTGACCGCAATACGGGCGCAAACCTTCGTCGTGATTGCCGGGAATGAAGATGACGCGCGTGCCCTTGCGCGCCTTGCGCAGCAGCTTCTGCAGCACGTCGTTGTGCGCCTGCGGCCAGATCGGACCGCGCCGGATGCGCCAGAAATCGACGATATCGCCGACCAGATAGATCGTGTCGGCTTCGGTCTCGCGGAGAAAGTCTAGGAGCAAATCCGCCTGAGACGCGCGCGTCCCGAGGTGGACGTCGGAAATGAACAGTGTGCGGTATTGGACCATTGTCCATCCTTTTCAGCAGCAAGGTTGCTTGCGCTTGGATGGCTCCAATGACCGGATTCAGTTTGCAGTATTGTGACAGTCGCGCCGATGCCGCAGGCAATGCGGTTAATCAGGGTTGAAATTAACCGCTGAGGCTCGCCGTTGCTTGGTTGGGGGGCGATCGCGGCACCCGCAGGGGACCGGGCTTGCACTACGCCGGCGCATCCCGCGGCGCCCGCCTGCGAGGCTCTCACGCCCTTAGAAAATCTTCACCGGGAAATAGCGCTCGGTGATCTCTTCCAGCCGTCCGTCGGCTCGCAGTCTGGCCAGTGCCCCGTTCAGCATCGCCTTGATCTGGGAGTCGGTCTTGGGAACCGCAATCGCCATGCCATCGCCGAAAAACTTCGGCTCCAGGTATGGCCCGCCCTTCAGCTCGCAGCAGCGCTTGGATGCGGTGCCGTGCAGCCAGAACACGAGGCTCACGGAGTCATCGAAGATGTAGTCCACCTGACCCTGCAGCAGCGCATCGCGCGCCAGATCGGGGTTTTCAAACGGCCGCACGGCGCTGGACCGGAAGAACGTGCGCACAAACGCTTCGTGCGGAGAATTGCGCGCCACGCCGATGCGCTTGCTCTCCAGCGTTTCCGGGCTGATCTCAGTTTGCTCCGCCGACTTCGGTCCTGCAAAGCGTCCCGGCATCTGGAAATAGCGGTCGCTGAAGTCCACCTCGGTCAGCGCCTGCGGTGTCACCGCATGCGAGGCGATCACCGCGTCGGCATCGCCACGCCGCAGCGCCAGCAGCAGCTCGCCCCACGGACGCACTTTGATATCGCAGGCCGTGTTCAGTTCCGAGCAGATCGCGCGCGCCAGATCCACATTGAAGCCGGCCAGCGACCCATCCTCATCGTAGAAATTGAATGGCGGGAAATCGCCTTCGGTAAGGAAACGCACGACGACACGGCGCGAGGTCCCGTCGCTCTCGCCGGCCACCGGCACATCCTTGGTGGCATCCGGCTCCTCCTGCGCCTGCGCGCCGGCAGGCAGCCACAGCAGCACAGCTATCAAAGCGAAGATGCCAGCCGCCACCGCACGCAGCATCGCTGCCAGATGAAGTGCCGGGGGGTTAACCATGAGCATAGGCCGGGGGCTCCACTTTGAGTCGCGCTCACTATGGTGAAACGCCATACTATGGCAAGATGGCGTCTGGCTCACCGGGGGGAGGGCCGTTGTGCTGAGTAATTCGACCAGAAAAAGCGGTGGATCAACCACCGGCGATAGCGCGCGTGTGGGGACCCGGGCTGAAGCGGATGCTGAAGCTTTGCAGGCGACCCGTCGTCGGCATCTGCGCACGGCCGTCGATGCACTGAAACAGAAAAATCCCGCATACTCGGCCTGTTATGGCCTCTGGCCGTGGCAAAGCTTGGCGCTGCTTGTCATGCTGGTGATCGCCTCGACAGGCGCGATTTTCGCGCCGGAAGCGACGCTTTATGCGCTGCTGGCAATCATGCTGGTGCCGTTTGTGTGCGTGGTCGCCGTCCGTGTCGCCGCGCTGGCGCATGTGTGCCTGCATCGGCCCGTCCAGGCGCTGCCGTTGCCTCCGGCGGATGGTGAGCTTCCGCTCTATACCATTCTGGTGCCGCTGTTCCGCGAGACGGCGGTCATTCCCGGCCTCGTCGCCGCCCTGCGCGCGCTCGACTATCCGGCCGATCGGCTGGAAATAATGCTGATCGCCGAAGAGGTCGATTTAGACACGCAGGTGGCGTTGCGGCGTGCCAAGCTTGATCCGCATATGCAGATCGTTGTCGTGCCGGGCGGTGAACCGCGCACCAAGCCGCGCGCGACGCAGTATGCGCTGCAGTTTGCCAAGGGCGCTTATGTCGTCGTCTACGATGCCGAGGACGAGCCCGAGCCTGATCAGCTGCGCCGCGCGTTGTCAGCGCTCCAGAACGGTGGCGAGCGTCTTGGATGCGTGCAGGCGCGTCTCAACATTCACAATTCAAACCTGAGCTGGTTCTCGCGCCAGTTCACCATCGAATACACCGCGCTGTTCGATGCCATCCTGCCGACGCTCGACCGCCTGCGTCTGCCCGTTCCATTGGGCGGCACGTCCAACCATTTCCCGCGCCATGTGCTCGACGATGTCGGCGGCTGGGATCCATACAACGTAACCGAAGATGCCGATCTCGGCATGCGTCTTGCCCGCCGTGGCTGGGATGTCGGCGTGATACCTTCGACCACCTGGGAGGAAGCACCGACCACGTTCCGCGTCTGGAAAGGGCAGCGCACGCGCTGGCTGAAAGGCTGGATGCAAACCTATGGCGTCCACATGCGCGAGCCTCGCGTGCTGTGGCGTGAGCTGGGTGCCCGTCGCTTCGCAGGCTTTCAGGTGCTGATGGGCGGCATGATCCTCTCCGCGCTGGTGCACCCGTGGTTCTATCTGCTGCTCGCGTTCGAGCTCTGGTCTGGACGCATGCTCACCTTGCCGCAAGGCGCAGTTGGGCAGACATTGCTCGGCGTTGGTTTGCTGAACCTGTGCGTTGGCTATGTCAGCGCCATTGCGCTTGGCACCGTGGCCGCGGCTCGGCGCTCCCGTCTCGATCTTGCAGCCCATGCGCTGATGATGCCGGCCTATTGGCTGCTGATCTCGTTCGCGGCGCATCGCGCGTTGCTGGAGCTGCTATGGGCACCGCACTACTGGGAGAAAACCGAGCACGTCGGCCGTGTTGCTCCGGGACAAAGCCAGCGCGTGCAGTCAGGCGCGGTGATGGTAAAAACTGCAGCGAATGTCACAAGTAGCGAGCGGCTTGCGTCGGGTGATGATCATGCAGCCCAGGCTGAAATTGCCGTGCCGGTTGCAGGCCAGCGTGAAGCGGTATCAGGCAAAGAAACTCAGCGCCTGCTCTGAAATGTGCTGCCGCGTGGTGGTATATTTCGCCCACGGATCGCTGTTCTTTTGCAGCCGCTGCAACATGGTCGGAATGCTGAAGGCATTCGCTGCATCGATTTTCAGCAGCTCGCTCCACGTCACCGGCGCCGCCACGCTGGCGGTGGCACGCGCACGGGGCGAGTAAGGCGCGATGGCGGTGGCACCGCGCTCGTTGCGCAGCCAATCGATGAAAATGCGCCCGCGCCGTTTCGCCTTCGACATCGTCGCCGTGAAGCGCTGCGGTTCGCTGTCGGCCAGTTTGGTCGCAAACCCGCGTGCAAAGCCCTTCACCGTTTCCCAGTCCTGGCTTTGATCCAACGGCGCGATGACGTGAACGCCTTTGCCGCCGGTCAGCAACGCAAAGCTCGTCAGCCCCGCGGTCTGTAACAGTTTGCGGATGTCGATAGCAGCTTCCGCCACAGCGCTGAACGGCACGCTCGGGTCCGGATCGAGATCGAATATCAGGCGTTCGGCGTGCTCAAGATCGTCGGCCGTGGCACCCCATGGATGAATTTCGATGCCGCCGATTTGCGCCACCGCAACCAGACCCGCCGCATCGTCAAGCATCAGATATTGCGCCGTGGTCCCGTCACTCTCCGTAACCGGAACGGATTTTAGCGCGCCGGGCAGGCCCTTTTTCGTGTGCTTCTGGAAGAAGCACTGATCGGCGACGCCTTCGGGGCAGCGTACGATGCTGAGCGGGCGCTCCTGCACAAAGGGCAGCATCCGTCCGCTGGCGGCAAAAAAGTACGCGGCGAGATCCAGCTTGGTGATGCCTTCATCTGGAAACAGCACGCGTTGGGGATGCGTAAGTTTCACACCGGCTATGCTGCCGTCAGTCGATTCCGGCGCGTCTTTCACGCTGGATTTGCGCGGCGCTTTGATGGGCGTGGTTTTCCGGCCCGGCGCCTTCTGCGGGGGTCGCTTCGTTGGCGGATCTTTTTTCGCTGGCGCCTTTGTGGCGGGAGTCTTTTTAACCGCAGCCTGTGTCGCTGATCGAGCCATTGGCGTTTGCACCTCTCTGGCGGGTTTGTCACCGCGCAGGCCAAGAAAAGCCGGATGGCGCAGAATGCCGTCGGCGGTTCTCTCAGTAAACGCAATCTGCGCCACAAGTTCCGGCTTCACCCAGCGAGCATCGCGCAGCACTTCCCGCGGAGCGTCTACGAACGGGCTGGTCTTGCGTTCCAGGCGGTGCAGCTTCGCGCCGAGCTGATCCAGCATCGCCGTGTCGAAGCCGGTGCCGACGCGGCCGCGATAATGCAATTCGCCATCGACAAACTCGCCCAGCAGCAGCGAAGCGAATGGACGGCCCTTCTTGTCGGAGACGCGATAGCCGCCGATCACGAACTCGTCGTTGCCGAGGCATTTTGATTTCAGCCATCCCATGGAGCGCGCCGAGACATAAGGCTTGTCGGCACGTTTGGAGATGATGCCTTCAAGTCCGAGCCGGCAGCATTCGCTCAGTACATCTTGGCCATGGCCGGCTATGTCGGCGCTGTAGCGGATCGCATCGGGTGCGCCCTTGAGCAGTTTGCGCAGAATCTCTTTGCGTTCGCGCAACGGTTCGGCGCGCAGATCCTTGCCGTCGAGTTCGAGCAGATCGAACACATAGTACGTCAGCGGAGCGTGGCTCTGGCGCAGGCCGTTCTGCAGCAGCTGAAAGCGCGAGCGACCCTCGGGGTCCAGCGCAACGATCTCGCCGTCCAGCAGCGCGCTGCTCACACGCAGGCTCAGCAGTGCCGTTGCGATCGACTGGAACTTGTGCGTCCAGTCCTGGCCTGAGCGTGTGTAGATGTGGCACGTCTCACCGCCGATGGCGGCCACGGCGCGATAGCCGTCGTATTTGATTTCGTGCACCCACTCTTCGCCCTCGGGCGGGGCGGTCACCAGCGTCGCCAGTTGCGGGGATATAAATTGCGGCGGTGCAGCGTGATTTTTTTTGACGGCAGTGCTGCGGCTGGGGCGCTCACTGGCCTTCGCGGCTGCATAAGCGGTTGCTACCCCCTTGGGGCCGTTGCCGGGCTGTAAACGTACCGTTGCCATACGCCGTTTACCCTAAAACCGCCCCGTCCTGATGGCGGGCCGCTGAACCAAGGAAATATCGGTTCAGGCTGACATAGGCCCGTAAAACATGTGTTGCGCTCAGGGCAAATTGCCCGCTGAAGCCGCCCTCGACTTCTAATCCAGCAGTGTTCTGTGGCAGCATCGCCCCCCAACTGGGAAAGAAATATGCGCCTTTTAACGCTTCTGTTGATACGTCTCGCGGCCATTGTGCTGCTGTGTCTGGCCTTCACGGTGGCCTGGATCACCCGCGATACCTATCGCGAGATTGAAGCGGATGTCGCCGCCACTTCGGAGCGTATGGGGCAGCATCTGCAGATGCTGCACTGGCAGCACATCATGTCTCGGATGGAGTGGGAGACGCTCTCGACACAAAGCCTGATTTCGCCCGGCGTGTGCGTCACGTATGGTCCGCCGCAGCGTGATGTGCGCACTGTGTGCAGTCAGCTTGAAGCGATTGGACCGCTGCCGCCCGATTGGTTCAGCAGTGTGTACATGGCGGTGTTCGGTGCGCATCAGCCTGTGCAGCAATACCTTTCGATACGCGAGAAAGACGCCGGACTCGTGATCACCTATGCGGATCCGAACGCGTCGTTGCGGCGTGCGTGGCATGAGATCTCAACTGTCGTGCGTGTGTCGGTGCTGATGGCGTCCGGCATCGCGCTGCTTGCGGCGTTTATGATAGGGCATGCATTGTTGCCCGCGAACGCCATCGTCGAAGCGCTTCACAAACTGGAAGATGGACGGCTGCGTCGCCCGATCGGGCGTTTCAAAAGCGCCGAATTCAATCACATCGCCGATGCTGTCAATCGGCTCGCGGACCGCTTGCAGCAGACGAACGCGGAGCGACTTGCGCTGACGGCGCAGCTGTTTCAGGTGCAGGAAGATGAGCGTCGGGCATTGGCCCGCGACCTGCACGATGAATTCGGACAGGCCTTTGCTGCAACTTCGGCGCTGGCGGCGTTGATCGAGACCAACGCTCCCAATGACCGCCCTGACATAGCCGAAGATGCGCGCTCGATCCTACGTACACAGCAGCAGATCATGGATACGCTGCGCACTACACTGGTGCGGTTGCGTTCGCAAAGTATTGAGGAAGTTGGCCTGGAAGCAAGCCTTCGGCAGCTCGTGAGCGACTTTAACCGACAGACGAAAGCCGGCACGGTATATCGTCTTCAGATTGTCAGCGACCTCGCAGCGTTGCCTAAGCGGGCGGCTATCGACGTCTATCGCATCGTGCAGGAATGCCTGACCAATGCATCCAAACACGGCAAGCCATCGGAGGTCACAGTGCGGCTTGAGATTGCCGGCAGTATCGCCTCAGAACTCGCGCTTACGATTGAGGACGATGGCGGTGGTGATGCAAGCCGCGTTCAAACCTCATTCGGCCACGGCATCGTCGGTATCCGCGAGCGCCTTGCTGCATTGGGCGGTGTAATGTCCATAGGTAACGCTCGGCAAGGCATCCGCATCACTGCGACCGTGCCGCTAGCTGCGTCGGAGCTTTGCGCATGAGCGGCATTTCAATTCTGCTCGTCGATGATCATCCGGTTGTGCGCGAAGGTTATCGTCGTCTGCTTGAGCAGCGCGGGCGTTTCAGCGTATCGGCAGAAGCGGAGGATGTTGCGCAGGCCTATCTAGCTTACAAAAAGCACACGCCTGATGTTGTGATCATGGATTTGACGTTGCTGGGTGGTGCCAGCGGTTTGGAGGCGCTGCGCCGCATCCGGGAATGGGACAAGAATGCACGCGTGCTGGTGTTCAGCATGCATCAGGGTGCAGCATATGCGCTGAAGGCATTTGATGCCGGCGCCTGTGGCTATATCACCAAGAGCAGCCCGCCCGACGAACTGATCCGGGCGGTTGAAATCGTGGCTCGCGGCGGCCGCGCGATGAGTGAAGATATTGCGCAAGCGCTAGCTGCTGATCGGCTCGGCGGTAGCAGTTCCGGTATCGGCGATCTTTCAGCGCGTGAGACCGAAATTCTGCGGATGCTAGCAACCGGCCTCAGCAGCGAGACAATCGCTGAGCTGCTCAATCTCAGCCACAAAACAGTTCGCAATCACCACTATGCCATCAAGGCAAAGATCGGCGCGGCGAACGATGCGCATCTCGTCTGGCTGGCAATCAGCGCAGGGATCGTGCCCTCAAGCCAGATCGAGCAGGGGCCGTAATCGCCTCCCACAGCCTCAGGACTACTGTAGGTTTCATGGTGTCACCTATGACATCTACATCTTTGCCATAAGCTGATACGCAAGCTGTTCGGATCGCCAAACACCTTCAAGGCGCACTAATAGAAAAGGCCGCTCCGCGTTGCTGCGGGCGGCCTTGAATTTTTGCTGCACCGGTGTGGATGCTAGCTGGCCAGCAGGGTGCTCGGCTGCTCAACACTGACGACCGTGAGCTCATGGCGCTGGCCGTCGCGCGTTGTCCACGCGATCGACTGGCCGGTCGACAGGCCGATCAGAGCCGATCCGATCGGCGTCATGATGGAAATACGGCCCTGGGCGATGTCAGCCTCAGCTGGATACACCAGGGTCACGCGGCGTTCTTCGCCCGCGTCCGAGCGATAGTTCACCGTCGACTGCATCTGTACAACATTGGCGGGGATGGTCGAGGCAGCGACCACTTCGGCGCGGTCCATTTCGGCCAGCAGCACCTCCGCCACGGCTGGCATGCGCTCCAGCGCGCCCACGGCGAGATCGCTCAATCGCTTATAGTCAACATCGCTGACCATGATGGCAGGCTTGTTCTGCGGATTCGAAACGTCAGCCATAGTCCGTCTGCTCCAGGTGAATGCGCAAATATTCTGGCGCCATGATACGCCAGTCGGCCGATGATTTTTTGAACGCGCCTGTGGGCTAGCTGGCGAAAACGCAAAGCCCGAAAAGCCCCTGGAACTCGGGGCGCACGCGACCGAGCCCCAGGGCTAAAATTCCGCGATCAACACGACCCGGTTTGTGCTCGTTTGCAGTCTTGCCATAGGAGAGAGTCTGTCCGGTTCTGCCGTTTTGTCAATGCCATGTTTCATGGCCAGCGACGCGGGTGCGGGCTTCGGGATGGGGGCCAGGCTGCCGTGGCTAACGCTGCGTGCCAGGATCGCCACATCCGGTCGCCAGATCGATGGCCCGAAGCGTTTTTCAATTCAAAGCATTCTAAATTGTGCTAACTAAGGCGTGCGGGAAGACGACCTGGGGAAATTATCCCGCTTGCGGCGCCCTCACGCCAAAGAGCGCCCCTTTGCGGGCCCGGCGAGCCATCCACGCCGGACCCGCCATAGGGGCTCAGCGGCGCGCCAGGAAAGCGGCAAGGCCGTACGCTGCCGACGCAGGCATCATCGCTTCCCATTTTCCACACGATACTTCGTTTCTGTCGGCGCCCATTTGCTATGGGAGCCGTTTGTTTGCGCGGGCGATCAGGCGCGCAGGTAGGGCTGGCCTTGATGTGGTGGTTTTCCGCCCGGCGTTCGAGACCTCAGTCGAACTGATCGAGCAGTTGGTCGAGAGCCGGCCGAATGCCCTTGAGCTCGCGCAGGTGGGCTGCGGCAAGCTTGTCCATCACACGCTCGGTTTTTGCGGTCAAACGAACCTGAACACGCCGCAGATCAGATTTATCTTTGATGCGAGTGACAAAGCCGTTGCGGACGAGACGATCCACCAGCTCAACAGCGGTGTGATGGCGAATGAGCAGCCGGTCAGCTATTTCCTGGATGCCGATATCGTTGCCCTTCGCCGAGCCCTTGATCGCCAGCAGAGCCTGATATTGCTGGGGGCTTAGTCCTGCGGAATTGGCTTCCTGCTCACTGAACGCGAAGAACTGTCGGAGGGCATGCCGGAAATCGGCGAGGGCTTCGTAGCTTTTCTTGGGAAACGTTTTGCGCGCAGGTGCTTTCGCCATATTGGATCTCTTGTGCGTATCGTTACACGATATAATATGAGAGTTTCGGCAGCCGAATGTCATGGGAGGCTACCTGCTATCATCGTATAGCCCAGAGCGATGTTAGTGCGACTGATTTTTTATAGAAATTTCGTGATCGTGACTATCGTAAGACGATGGCGCGTGAACAAAGTTGGGCAGGCCGCATTGTTTTTAAGCAGCGATGAGCTTTTCTAAGCGGAGCCGGAGCAATGTTTAACAGTAATAGAGAGGATCGCGATCATAAATACGTCGATCCGGGCAGACGGGCAGTTTTCCTTGCAATTCTGATTTTTGGCATCACGCTGATGCACTTCGGCGTCGTGCGTCTCTGGTAATTCAGCGCGCTTGAGCCGGAGAAGTTTGTGGCCGAGGCGCATGCCCGTGCTGCAGGAAATCGAGCAACACTACTGCATTGTTGTGTTCGGTATCGTGCGCAGCGAATAGCAATGTCATCGGTTTAGATTTCGCCAGCTCTCTCAGGTGCTCGACTGCGTCGACGTTTGCAGCCAGCTCCTGCCGGTAGCGGTGTTTGAATTCGTTCCAGCGCTCCGGTTCATGGTGAAACCATTTGCGAAGCTCCGCGCTTGGGGCGGCCTCCTTCATCCAGACGTCCACCTTCGCGGCGTCTTTGCTAAGGCCTCTCGGCCAGAGTCTGTCGACAAGGACGCGCATGCCGTCGTCTGCCGAGGGCGGATCGTAGACGCGCTTGAGGCCGATTGATGCTTGTCGCCGAACTGATCGGGTTGCCATGGGGTTCTGCCGATTGCGAAGCGCTTAAGGAGCCCAAATCCAAAATATTGCAGGCCTAAATCGATAATGCGCAGCGGTGAAGGATTGATCCAACCGGCGGAACGCTCACATGGATTTGATGGCTGGGGCATTTATGCAAATGGACCGTCAACGCCATATGATGCATTAAATATGCATGATATAATACCAACGGCTCCGGCCTTCGGGGCACGGCTCTTCTCTTAGGATAGCTCGTTGGCGCTCCGGATCACGTCGGCGCCGTAAACAAGGACTTGGTGATGGAACGCGCACCGGCCGGTCAAATACGTTGGACAGCTGATCCCCGATCGCCGGGTTTTCCCGTTGGCATCACGGAGGCGACCATACATGCCCTCGTGCACAGCTTTTACGGCCGTGTGCAGCAGGACCCAACGCTGGGGCCAATCTTTGCTGCGCGCGTCGATGACTGGCCTGAGCACCTGGAGAAAATGTGCGCTTTCTGGTCATCCGTGGTCTTGATGTCGGGTCGCTACAAGGGGCGGCCGATGCCGGTGCATGCCCGCATAACGGAGCTGAACGGCGCGCACTTCGAACATTGGCTGGCGTTGTTCCGTGCAACGGCGGCGGAGGTTTGCGAGCTGCCGGCTGCGGCTGTCTTCATCGACAGGGCGGAGCGGATTGCGCAGTCGCTACAGATGGGAATTGCGCTGCATCGGGACGCTGTTGAGAGTATGCGGCAGGTGGAAACAGAGGGCGGCCAGTGAGCGTGACGCCGTCAAACGGCCCGAAATAACTGGGATGCGGCTATGACATATGTCGTCACCGAAAATTGCATCAAATGCAAGTTTACCGACTGCGTGGAAGTGTGCCCGGTCGACTGTTTCTATGAAGGCGAGAACATGCTCGTCATTCATCCGGACGAGTGCATCGACTGCGGAGTGTGCGTGCCGGAGTGTCCGGCCGAGGCGATCTTTTCGGATAGCGAACCGCAGGCCACGGAGCAGTGGCTGGAAATCAATCGCAAATACTCTGAGCTATGGCCGAACATAACCGGCAAGATACCGCCGATGCCGGGAGCTGAAGAAGAAAACGGTCGACCGGGAAAGCTTGCGGAACTGTCGCCTGAGCCGGCGTCAGAAAAGGTTGGCTGACCGCACGCCGCTGCATGCACGCGGTCAGCCACAGTTTGCTTTCGAACAGGCGCGCCGCCAACGGGAGGTGTGCGCACCTCCCGCCGGGATCGGGGAAGCGCCCCCTGACCCGGCGGGATGCTATTTGGCTACTTCTTGATTGCCTTCTTGCGCGGATCGTCATCGGGATTGATGTAAATCAGATCAAACGGTCCGATGGCGGCGACCTGAATGATGGTCTCTTGATCGGTGGTCCAAACGTAGTGCGCATGGTTCGCCGGCAGGGCGAGAATGCCCCCGGCTTCAAGCATCTTGCCCTTGTTCAGATCGGTCTTCTCACCCATTCCGCTGCCCATAGCACCGGACAGGACGGTCACGGTTTCAAAGCCCGGGTGCGTGTGCGGCGGCACGATGTAGTTGGGCGGAAACTTGATGCGCAGAATGAAGAGCCCCGGCTTGTCCGGATCGCCATGGATGAGGGCGGTCTGGCCCCCATTCGGGAACGCGGGATCATCGCGGAAGACGATATCACTCGGGTTCAATTCCTTGGCGCCGTCGGCTGTGCCGTGGGCAAACACGGGGCATGTGATCGCCATGAAGGCGAGCGCAGCAAGCATGGGTTTCATCAGAATCTCCTGAATACGTTTTTTGCTAATGGTTGGCAGTCTGACCGTTAGTCTTGTGATGCGGCGACTGTGTCGAAACCGGTTGCTCAGCTTTTTCGATGCAGAGAGCCGTTTCGAGGCTGGCGAGAAGCGCTTTGAGATTGCTGTCAGAAGAACTCGCCTGCTTCAGTCCAAAACCCAGCAAGGCCAGCAACGCGGCGGTCAGGAGCAGCAACACCAGCGGGAAGGCGCTGCTGAGTTGAGGCTTGCGTCGCCGTAAGCTGCGATCCTCGGCACGGTATGCTTCAGCCTGTTCCATGCGCCCACCTTGCCCAACGCGCATTCTGCGTTGCCGACGGGCTGAACCTTGAAGCGTTCAAGACCCGGTGCGCGTAGGGTGTTATCGCGCCGCGTGAAGGGCAACGGCGATGCCCATGCTGACCGTTGGGCAAATTTCCTGACGTTGGCGCGGAACGCTTCACATGCTGGGAAGCAAGGCATACTTTGCCGGATAGCTGACGCCCGGGATCGCTCTGCATGGACTTGAAATGGCTGCTGATCAGAAGGATCGCATTGGTCGCCATGGCATGTCTGATCGTCGGCGCGCTCCTACTGATCTATCAGAGCGCACTGGCCACAAAGCGGCTGAACCTTGAGCTTGTGGAGGGCGTTGGTCGGCAGATGGATCACCGCCTTTCGATGTACAGCCGCGTCGAGGAAATCCCAGAGCGCTTTCCGGATTGGGATCTGGTGACGACACCGCTGCTGCAGTCCGGCCAGTGTGCTGAACTGCGCGCCAAGACCGGCGAAGTCCAGCATCTGAACTGCGCGGGGCTGGATCGCGCTGCAGTTTCGGCGCCAGCATGGTTTGCCTGGCTTTATCGTCGCGTTGCAGGCGACGGGCTATCGTCATCGGAGGCGCGCCAGATTTTTTATCGGGGCACCGTACACGGCAGCGTTGTCGCCCGTTATGAGCCGATCGCGAGCGCGAGCCTGGCGTGGCACAGCATCGTGCCGTTGCTGGGGTTTGCGGCCGGGCTGGTGGCAGTGCTGTGTCTCATGACATTCCTGGTGATAGATCGCGCGCTGCGGCCATCAAAGCAGATCGTGGATGGGCTTAACCGAATGGCCCGCGGCGACATGACTGTTCGTTTGCCCGCGTTTCGCCTGCTTCAGTTCGATCGCATCAGCGCGGTGTTCAATTTTGTTGCTGCAGAGCTGACAAAGGCAAACGCGGAGCGCGCCGGCTTGGCACGTAGACTGGTTGATGCGCAGGAACGCGAGCGCCGCCACATTGCGCGCGAACTGCACGATGAAATCGCGCAGACGCTAAGTGCGCTAAACGCACAAGCTGCGATATTGCGCACGAAGGCAGAGCGCCAGGAGAGCAGCCTAGCTACAGAAGCGGCAGAGTTGGAAGGCGTGGTTGCGAACCTGATGCAAACTGTGCGGCGTACGTTGACCAATCTGCGGCCGCAGGAGCTTGATGATCTCGGTCTTGTCACGAGCCTTGAGGCGCTCGTGGCGCAATATAATAGGAATGCGGCGGGGGCTACGCGCTTCACGCTGCAAATGGATGGGGCGTTGGACGGATTGAATGCCGAAACGAATGCGCATGTCTATCGCATCGTGCAAGAGGCGCTCACAAACGCCGCCAAGCACGCCAATGCCCGCAGTGTTCAGATCGTGCTGCGCCAGATGGAGAATGGCGTGAACGGATCGGATGCGATCCACCTGCGGATTGTTGATGACGGGATTGGCCGTAGCGAACGCCATGATGCCGGGATGACAGTGACGCCGTCCGTGGGTGGTGGCGCTGGGCTCGTCGGCATACGGGAGCGCGTGGCCGCATTGAGCGGAACATTTTCAGCAGCGCCGGTATCGGGTGGCGGCTTCGCGCTCGAAATCGAATTTCCATGCGCACAGCCGGGAGCATCGGGATCATAATGGTAGCGTCCATTCGCGTGCTTCTCGTCGATGACCACGCCGTGGTGCGTGAGGGCTATCGGCGCTTGATCGAGATGCACAGAGATATCGACGTGGTAGCCGAAGCGGAGGACGCGGCGAGCGGGTACAAGGCGTTCAAGGACGCCAACCCCGATGTCGTCGTGGTGGATATTTCGATGCCCGGGCGTGGCGGCATTGACCTAGTGCGCCAGATCAGGCAACTGAATTCAGAGGCGCGCATCCTGATTTTCACGATGCATGCCAGTGCAACCTATGCACAGCAGGCGTTCAATGCCGGCGCACGCGGGTATGTCACCAAGAGCAGTCCGCCGGACGTTCTGGTTAGCGCAATTCGCAGCGTGTATGCCGGCCGGCCAGCTTTATGTGCAGAAATAAACGAGGTGTTCGCCACCAGCAGGTTGTGCGGTGAAAGCACGGCGCTGGATGATTTATCGCCGCGCGAATTTGAAGTGCTGCGTATGATTTTGGACGCCAAGCCGACAGATGAAATCGCCTCGGCGTTCAATCTCAGTCCAAAAACGATTGCGAACTACCATTACGAGATCAAATCGAAGCTGGGCGTGCGTTCCGATATCGAGCTGGTTTATTTCTGCATGCGGCAGGGTCTGGTGAAGCCGGTTGAGGCCGGCTCCTGATTGCTGATCGACTGCAGCCCAGAGTGCGGGACCATGTGGGCCGTGTTCGATGCAGTTATGTCCGCGTGGGCAGCTCGACAGTCTGCCCCACAACATCGATCGCCACCTTGCCGCGAAGTCCGCGGGCGCTTCCGCCTTCGAGCAATTCGTGTGCGTCGCCGATGCGGGCCAGCGGCAACACCGCGCCGATCACCGGCTTGATCAGGCCGCGTTCGACAAGGTTTGTCAGCGCGTCCAGCTTGCCGCGGTTCTGACGGGTGAACACAAAATGGTAAGCGGCGTTCTTGCCCCAAGCCTCGATCAGGTTCTGTGGCTGCGCGATGTCGACGATGCTGATCACCCGTCCGGCATCTGCAAGTGCGAGCGGGCTTTTGGTCAGGGCATCGCCGCCGATGGTGTCGAACACGACATTCACCCCTTGACCTTTGGTCAGCTCGGCCACGGCTGAGACGTAGTCATCGGAGGTGTGATCGATAGCCTCGTCCGCGCCGAGCGAACGCACAAATTCATGATTGCTGGCGCGCGCCGTTGTGATGACCCGCGCGCCCATCGCCTTGGCAAGCTGGATCGCGATCGTACCAACACCGCCCGCGCCGCCGTGGATCAGAATGGTCTCGTGCACGGCGAGCTGCGCGCGCGTCACAAGAGCTTCCCAGACTGTACCTCCGACCAGCGTGAGGCTGGCGGCCTCAAGGTGGGTGATATTGTGCGGCTTGCGGGCGACCAGTTCGACATCGGCAATGTGCTGCTCCGCGTATGAACCGGGACCGCCGAAGATCTTCGGCGTGTAATAAACCTCGTCGCCGACGTCGACCTCGGTTACGTTCGCGCCCCTCTCCTCCACAACGCCGGAAATGTCGTGACCGGTGATTGCGGGCAGCGGCACGTAGTCGGCGTAGTCACCGCGCCGGATCTGATAGTCCAGAGGATTGATGGCCGTTGCGTGTACGCGCACCCGCACCTGCCGCGGCCCGACCGTTGGCACGGGCACATCCCGCAACTCGAAAGCGTCGTAGCCGCCGAACTTTTCGAGGACGATCGCCTTCATGGTGTCGTTCATGGCTTTACCCTTTCTCAGATCCTAGGTGATGGTAGCCCCCCATTAGCATGCAAATATTTGCGCTGAAACATCAGCGCCCGACATTCCGTAGAATGAAGCGCAACAAATTCTGTTGCACGATTGTCGTCAGACTGATGGGACGGCGATTTGCAGGCGTGGACTGCTGTGGTCCTGAAGCGAGGAAAGCATCGCCGGGGGGTATCGATCTTGTAGCAGGCAGGCATCGCGTGACCAAGTCCGCACGTGTGATCATCGGCGCGCTGATATCTGGAATCTTGACAAAATTATCGATTGGCGGCTTAGAGCAAACCTCCGCTGCTGAGGGCCTGGCAACAAATCATGGACGTTCAAGTTCAGGAAGAAGTCCATCGCATTTGCTCTTCATCGTGAACCGGTCGACACGCACACCGGGGATGAACTCGAAAATTCCAGACGTCAACGTTGCCTGCAGGAACGCACCGCCGACGCTGGAAATGCCATCCGGGTTGGCATCCGCCGTCGTGTTTCCGGAGAAATCGTCGCGATAATATTCCAGGCCGTAGTGCAGCTTCCAGCCCCGCCGCTCACATCAATCGTATCAAGAGATATTGCACCATCGACCGTCGCACCGGCTTCATTGCCCGCGCCCTCGCTGAATGAAATGATAACCGTGTCGTTACCGCTAACCTGAAGCTTGCACCCGTTCCGGAAAGCAGCTGCGAAAGCGCCTGATCAGCGGACAGCGTGCCTGAAACGCCCGGCGATGTACGACCCTTGGCAGTTGCCGAACTGACTGACACCTGCAAGCCCGACTGCTGGCCAAATTTCGTCAGCGCGCTGGCGAGTGGCTGGGCTGAAATTTGATACGTGCGAACCGCCGCCGTTTCCTGGTGCGCTGGTCGAAGCGATTTTCCGAGATGGCCACAGATGCACCGCTGACTACGCGATACGAAACAGCCCCCAGAACCCATTGAGTTGGATGCGGCATGGCTTGCGGTCAGGAAGTTGGAAGGCCACGCGATGTGCCACGATCCTCCCGATAAACCAGCACTTTTATGCTGGCAACAACGCGATGGCGCATCGCTCGCGACCCGTACTGGCGCCCTAGAATATAACTATACAAAAAAAAGTCATTCTTATCGATTGCGGTCAATGCATTGCCGGTCGGGGGCGAATGCCGTCGTGTCCACGTCCGGCATTTCAGTCCGTCCGGCGAAACGCACTTTAGATGCCGCGTGTCGCATTTCGCACAGATCCCTTCAGGCGCGGACGTGGCCATTGGAGAGTGTATGGCCAGTGCATATCGCGCCTCAAAGAAACGCGATCGCGCCTTAAGCCGATTGCGTCTTGGGCAGTCGGCCGTTGCCGTTGCGGTCTGACAGAAACGACGCGTAGGCCGGGTTGTCGCTTTCGTCCCAATAGGGATACGAAAGCTCGTCCAGGCTGCGTTTCAGGTCGGCGCGCTCGTGCGGTGGCACGTCGATGCCAGCCAGCACGCGGCCATAATCGGCGCCGTGATTGCGGTAATGGAACAGCGTGATGTTCCAGCGGTCGGACAGACTGTCGAGGAACTGCAGCAACGCGCCGGGCCGCTCCGGAAACTGGAAGCGGAACACCATCTCGTTGTCGAGCCCTTCGACACGGCCGCCGACCATGTAGCGCACATGCAGCTTGGCCATCTCGTTGTTGCTCATGTCAACGACGCCATAGCCGTTGTCAGCCAGTGTTGCGATGATCTGCTGCTTTTCCGTTTCGCCGTTGGAAAGCCGTACGCCGACAAAGATGTGCGCCGACTTCGGATCGGCAAAGCGATAGTTGAACTCGGTGATGGCGCGTCGGCCGAGAAGCTGGATGAAGCGGCGATAGCTGCCCGGCGTTTCCGGAATGGTCACAGACAGCAATGCTTCGCGGTGTTCGCCGATCTCGGCGCGCTCTGAGATGTGGCGCAGGCGGTCGAAGTCCATGTTGGCGCCGCTGTTGATGGCGACCAGCGTGCGATCCGACACGTCATGAGCTTCGGCGTATTGCTTCAGGCCAGCGAGAGACAGCGCGCCAGCGGGCTCGGGAACCGCGCGCGTATCCTCAAAGATATCCTTGATGGCGGAGCAGACCTCATCGGTGGTGACGGTGATGATGTCATCGAGATATTCGCGACAGATGCGGAATGTCTCTTCGCCGGCAAGGCGCACGGCGGCGCCGTCGGCGAAGAAGCCGACATGGTTCAGCAACACGCGCTCGCCGGCACGCACGGCGGCCTGCATGCACGCGGCATCATCCGGCTCAACGCCGATGATCTTGATCTCGGGGCGCAGGAACTTGGTGTAGATGGCAATACCTGCGGCCAGTCCGCCGCCACCGATCGGCACAAAAATGGCTTCGATCGGATCGGGGTGGTGACGCAGGATTTCCATGCCGATGGTGCCCTGCCCGGCGATCACATCGGGATCGTCGTAGGGATGAATGAAGACCAGCCCCTGCTCGGCTTCCAGCTTGCGCGCGTGGGCAGCGGCTTCGTCGAAATTTTCGCCATGGAGGACGACGTTGCCGCCGCGGCTGCGGACCGCCTGCACCTTGATGCCCGGCGTGGCGCACGGCATCACGATGGTGGCCTTGGTGCCCAACATGCGTGCGGACAGGGCGACACCCTGCGCATGGTTGCCTGCGGACGCGCAGATGACGCCTCGCTCCAGCGCCTCAGGCGACAGGCCGGCCATTTTGTTATACGCGCCGCGCAGCTTGAACGAGAACACCGGCTGCAGGTCCTCGCGCTTCAGAAGCACGCGGTTATGCAGCCGCTTGGAAAGGCGCGGCATGTCGTCGAGCGGGCTGTCGATGGCGACGTCATAGACGCGAGCGCCGAGGACTTTTCTGACGTAATCTTGCACGGTGGGACCTGAGGGTATGAATAATGCGGGATATGCCCCGCAACCGCAGCCGGATGCACGCTTGACTTCTCAGGCGCGGGGCTTGCCGTCAACCCGCCCGACGCAACGGCGTTCATGTTTTCTTGCAATTGGTGCCCATCCCGGGGGATGGGTGCGGCATTTGCGGCAGGAGAGTATGGGGCCAGGGTGCCGATGACGGCCTCCAGGCCTCGGGCGTAGGTACTCTGGCCAGCGGCCTGCCGATGCAACGCGTAAACAGACGCAGGCAAAAAAATGCAAGCGCCACTGGCCGGCTTGGCCAATGGCGCTCGTGTGATCGACGTTGCAGCGTTCGCGTTCGCTACCGCGCTCCGCGCTTACTTGATCTGGTTCAGCGACGTATCGAACGACAGGCTCAACAGGAAGCGGTTGCCGCACGAGTCGGCCTGGCCGATGAAAGCAACGCATTCGCTTTTCGAAAGGTCTGAGCCGGTGTAGCGCAGGTCGAGCGTCATGGCCTTGTGCGTGAAGCCCATGCCCGCATTCCAGAACGTGTAGCCCGGTGCGAAATTGCTGCCCACCCACTGATGGCCGATCTCGCCCGAAACATACGATGAGATATCGTGGGGCAGGCTTAGTTCCGGTAGTGCGCGACGGGCGAAGAACGACGAGTGGGTTCCGTCAACGCCATTGAAGCCGATGAACGAGTTCGACCAGTAAAGGTTGGCGCCGATGGTGAGATCGTCGGTGAGCGCATACTTGGCGATGCCGTAGATCTTCCAGAAATCGAGCTGATTGCCAGGGTTCTCGCCGATGTAGTCGATATAGACGTAACCGACGTCGAGCGAGAGAGCATCGAAGCTGTGGCGGATGCCGCCGTAGTAGTCGAACTCAGCGTACGGATCTGTCGCGTCGAAGTCGACATTCGATGCCCAGAAGCCAGCATAGAGACCGTTGGCGAAATTCAGCTCCATGTATCCTTGCGCGGCCGGACGACCCTGTGTCTGCGACACGCTACGCAAATTGTATTCGTTCGCAATCTTAGTTCCGAAAAGCACGTTGAACGGCAGCTGCGAAGACGAAGAATCTCCGGCAACGGCGGGCGAGACAGCGGCACACATGAGACCCGCAACCAAAAGCGAAGGCTTGTACGACGACATAGTTGGCATTCCCCTGGATCAAGAACTGACACTGAGAAAGTCTAGATGGAGTCTAGAAATAATATCTAGGAGAAATGCTGGAGTTTTTAGGATGTCGCTAGGGTAGTGGCGCGCAAATCGCAATGAGCTGAATATGTGCAGTTTTTCAAGGAAAACAGCCCATTTATGCGTCACGCTGGGGCGTGCGCTTGTAGAGGAATATATTAGCTCCGTCGCCGGGGGATGCCGCGTGGTTTACGCCGAGTTGTTCGGTCAGATAGCGATACACGATACGCGCTGCGGCGGGTGACAGCGCGGGCTTCCAAAGCCAGATGTCGTGTTCGGAATCGACCTTGGCCTGCTCGAACATCGCCTTTGGAGCATCGGGAGCGCAGCCGACATGCCACTCCGCCGGCTGTCCGCCGAATTCCTTTATGTAGCTAAGAAACTCGAACTTGATCTGCTGTGCACTGAAAACCATTGCGCGCGCCTTTCAAAAAAGACGCAGGCGCGCGTGGCGGGAAACATCGGCGGTGCGAGAACGCCAGGCTTCGACGCGAGCTGAGCCCTGACGCTTTTCATCCATCGACATTTGCGGCACGATTGCTTCGAGCGCATTAAGTGCGGTACCGACACCGTGCTGCGCGGCCAGCGTCAGCCACAGGTAGCCCTCGACGCGATCCTTCGTGACGCCGATGCCATTGACATAAAAGTATCCAAGCCGCGCCTGCGACGGATAGTGGCCGGCCTCGGCTGCAGCGCGATACCATTTGGCGGCCCGTTCATTGTCGAGCGGGATGTCCTCACCTTTGGAATACAGGGTTGCCAGATTGAACTGCGCGAACATGTCGTTCTGTTCGGCCGCTTTGGTCAGCCACGCGATGCCTTCGTTGACGTCGCGTTCAACGCCTTGCCCCATCGCCAGCATTGCGCCGAGGTTGGTCTGCGCCTGGACGTTTCCTGCTGCCGCGCTCTCACGATAGAAGCAAACCGCTGTAGGCATGGAGGCTGATACACCTTCGCCGTTGGCATACATCGCGGCAAGCCAGGCTTTGGCGTCGCCATCGCCCTGGACCGCAAGTTCGGTGAACAGCTCAAACGCTTCGGTGAATGCGCCACGCCCGTAGGCTGTCACGCCTTCTGCCAGCTTGTTGTTCTTGTCGACGGTAAGTTTGAGCGAAAGCATGGCTGTTATCCTCTCACTTGCTGAAATATCGGTTGCGCAAACGGTTTTCGCGGCGCGCGCACGGCGCGTTCCGCAAGCATCCGCTGCATCCAGTGACCTTGCTGGCTTGTTTGCAGAGGCATTGCTGCGCCGATCGTTTCCGACCTGAAGCTCGTGCCCCATCGCGACAGCTGCAGATGCTCTTCAACCGCGGCAGCGGCGCGGCGCTCTATCTCGCTGCGCCAGAACGCGGCGGCATCGTCGCGGCTGCTGTTGAAGACGAAGCAGCGACACATCGTTTGACCAAGAGCTGTTGGCTGCAGCACGATCGCGCATGTTTCAGCGCCCGCTTGGATCAGCACGAGGTTGGGGAACAGCCAGGCGAATGTTACCGGTTGCCCGTTGATTGCGCCGTGCACCAGCCGCCAGATGCCTGCATCGCTGTCAGCCTGGCTGTCGCTGCCAACCGTGCTGCTGGTGACTTCGCCGTCTGACAGATGCTTGCCAAGCAGTTTCCAGTTGGCATCGAATTCGCTCAGCCATGACGCGGACAGCGCTTGCTGCGGAGTGGTGAAGAAGCCGCCGGCTTGATCAAGAGCCTGCAATGTGTCGCCAATCGGTGACGGATAGACGTCGAGGTTGACAAGTATCATCGGCCCGAACGTAAACGTCCGCACATTGAGCAGCCGTTCAGGTCGTAGTCCGAGGTATTGTTCCATCTCCGGCGTCGCGTCACCCAGATCGCTGGCAGGAATAACGTCGCGGTCACGGCTGTAACCGCACGACGTAAATGAGCATTTGGTTTTCTTGCCGGTGCGGCATTGCAGAGGAATTGCGCGGCATCCGCCATGCTGGGCTTTGTTGAAGCGCCCGGTCAGTCCGCCGTCCTGGCGCTGCACATGGATGCCGTGATTGCCGACCGTGAATGGCAGCAGGTCGCCGTCGTTTGGAATTTGCTTTTCGCAGCCGATGACAACCCAGTCTCTGGTCCAGATCGTTTCGTCCTCAAGCATACTGAAGCGTAGCGAGCGAACGGAGATCGGCGATAGCACGCGCGCGGTGCCGAACGGAGCGCAGGCGTCGGCGTAGAACGTTGCGCTGGACAGATCGTGTCCTTCGTCGTGGAAGCCGAGGTCGGGGCGAAGCAACATGCGAAACAACCCTCCACGTTGTTATTATTCGATGGCAGAGAACCGGTGCCCGCGGACGGGGGCGCGGGCACCGGGCCGATGTGCCCTTACGTTGCCGGAGTGAGGGCAGGGCTCTCGTAGTCTGCGCGGCCGCGATGCTTCACCGCGTCAGCAGGTGGCGGCGGCAACGGGCCATCCATCATGAAGCGGTTGAGCACGTTGCCTACCAGCGTCGAGACGTTGTTTTTGCCGTTGTTCCACGGCAGCGAGCCGCAGAACGCGATCGACGAAAACGCGAAGCACGCGCCGCCGTTCGGTGTTTCGTGGAAGGCGATGTCGCCGCGCACGCGTGGATGCGTAGTGCCGTCGAGGCCCTGCTGGTTGAAGCCGAAGTCTTCCATGACGAGTAGGTAGGCTTCGGTGTGCCGGCCGGCGGACGTTGCAACCGCGAGCGTGTGTGGCGGTGAACCCAGCGTAACGTCGACGATGTCGAGTTCGAGGCCGGCGCAACCGCCGCCGACGAGGCCGAAGTTGCCGATCGGTTCGTCATAGCTGATGCCTTCGAAGGCCCACGCAACGCGCGGGTCCATGCTGTCCGGCGTGCGGCTGTAGTAGGTCGAGACGTCGAAGCCTTCGTTCGTCATGCCGACGCCGGCGACCGAGTACAGCGAGCGGCCGCGGAAGCGCCACATGCCGCCCAGTTCGCCGGTGCCCTGGTGGTAGTATTCGCCGGGTTCGGCGCGCCAGGTGCGGATGCCGGATTCGCAGCGCCGCATCTCCGTGACGACACCGCGGCCGATGCCTTCGTATGCCGGATGGAACGAATGCACCCAGTACCATGCGTCTGCGCCCATATACATCAGGCGGCCGCCGCGCTGGGTGTAGTTATGCAGCGCGTCGAGCTGCGTGCCGGAGTTGTGCTCCGGATGCGAACCGGTGATGACAACGTTGTAGTTCTCCAGACGCGCGACGCCATCGTAGGTGACATCTTCGTCGGTGATGACGTCGTATTCATATCCCATCGTCTCCAGCCAGTAGATGAGATGGAGGTCAGCGGGATACTGCCACGGCGCCTGTGCAAGGAAGTGATCGTATTTCGGCCGGATGCTGAGAATGGGCCGCAGACGCGAAGACAGGCAGATGCCCGAGCCATCGGTGTGCGTGTCGTAGATCGAACCGCCGTACTCGCGATGCTCGGCCAGGAACATGTTCTGGTGCTGCATGATCGGAACACGATATACAAACAGCTCGGCGCCGCCGGCGTTGCACGCAACGTGCTCGTTGGCATAGGCCATGTAGCTGATGGTCGGCACCATCACGGCGATCTTGGACTGCTCCTTGCCGATCTTCGGCACGACCCAGAATGGGATGTAATCTTCGTCGCCTTCGGCTGTGGTGACCTTCAGCGCATAGAAGCGGCTCTTGATGCCTTCGGCCGGAACATCCCATTCAACATCGACCTGCCAGCGCGCGTTGTCGACGTCATCGTCGTGGAAGTGGATCGCGCCATATTCCTTCTTGGCGTATTTCCAGTCGAAGTTCTGGCCGGACCAGTTGTAACCCGTCAGCGCGCGGGTCGGGCAGTTGACCAGCTTGGCGTCAAAGCGATAGGGGCCATTGTCCTTGGCGACGATGGTGTCGATGCCGTCCCAGAAATCCCAGGCTGCAACGATTGCTTCCGAGAGCGCGCCGGTTGGACCGGAGTTGCGTCGCTCCGTCAGGCCCGGCTGCGCGCCGGCTTTCATCTGTTCGATCTCGAACCGGTTTAGCGCCCTGTTGCAGATCCGCGGGCTGTCGATCTTGCCGTTGTACTTGCCGGAGAACCAAACGCCCGACGGCAACGCTGACTTCGCCAGCGGATCATCGTCGATGCGATCAACATAGGCGCCTAAGGCAACCGGCGCCGGGGTGTGAATGATCTTGGTCTTGATGTTCGCCTTCACCGGCTCAATAGCCGGATCGAGCGCATAGACAACCTGCGGCTCGTGATAGAGCACCACTTCGCCGGTTGCTGCGTCGTAGCTTGCGGCCACGAAGTGCCACGCGTGATCGCGGATCGGAACGTTGGTGGTGACCTTGTGCTCGTTGATGCGCAGCTCAAGGCAGCCCTGATCGTTGATGAACAGGCCATAGCCCTTGCCGTAACCCTGACCGCTCATCCATTTGGTGACGAGGCCCTGGGCGCCGTGCTTCCAGTAGCGCGGATGCGTCTTAGGTGTTGTCGGCCAGATCCAGCACTGCAGCGTGAAGCTGTCGACGTGGAGCTGCGGCTTGTCTTCCACATAGCCGTAAGAGCCGCCGTGGATGATCTGCTTGCGGCCTTTGTATGTGCCGGTTGCCTTGGTTTCGATCGGGCGTTCGATGAAGCCCGGGCCGCGCGGGTTGGTGTCGCCATGGATCATCTGCACGACTTCGGCCTTGAATTCCGAAGGCCCGTCGCAGTTGACGTAGAACTTGATGGTTTCGCCCGGATGAACACCGAATTTGTCAGCGTATCCGGTTAGCCTCATCGCACACATGCTCTTCTCCAGTCTGTCAGGATTTTCCCGCATGGCTTCGCCGTTCACGCACTCGGTGGAGTGCGCGGCAGGAACTTGTTTTGTCAGGTTGGGGCTGAGGCTTGCCTCAGCTCACGAAAGGCGTCAGGTCACGGGCCAATTGTCGTCGCGGCGCTTCCAGCCTTCGGCGAAGTGCTCAGGCATACCCGCCGTTTCCGGCAGTTCGTCGAGGCGCATCACGAAGATGTCGTGCTGGATTTCCTGCTCGTCGGTGTAAATCTTGTCGTTGACGAACACGGGTGGCACACCACGGATGCCCGACAGGCGGCCGATGCGCCACTCCTTGTCGATCTTCGTGCAGATGACGATCAGCTTGCCTTTGGGGGACTCGCCGCGCATACGCAGCAGTACGCGCTTCAGAACCGGATGGTCGTGCACGCCACCGGATACAACCGTAGTGTCGCCGGGGGTGCCGCACTTTAGCACCGAGAAACCTGCGACGCCCTTCATGGAGTCGACGCACTCCCTGTGCAGCCGGATCAGTTCTTCGCGCTCGGGCGTACCTTTCTTCGGGATTGAGATCATTCTTCGCTCCGTAGGTTTGGTTTTGATATTTGTCTCCGCAGAGACGAGCGGATTTAGTGTGCGGTGCGGCCTAGATCGTCATGTGCCGCTCCACCAGTTCGTCGGTCATTTCGTCAATCGGTCCCCGTGCAACGACGCGACCGTTGTCGACCATGAGGAAAGCATCACCCAGTTTGCGGGCGACCTTGATGTGCTGCTCGGTAAGGATGAGGCTGATGCCGAGTTCTTTGTTCAGCATCCGCAGAATTTCACCGATCTCATGCACGATGTTGGGCTGAATACCTTCGGTCGGCTCGTCGAGCAGCAACACCTGTGGACCGACAGCAAGTGCGCGCGCGATGGCGAGCTGCTGTTTCTGTCCACCGGATAACAGGCCCGCGCGACGATCGAGGTTTTCGCGCAGGTATGGGAAGATGCGCAGGCATAGTTCGGGTATTTCCGGTGCGCTGTCCTTGCGGGCGAACGTGCCCAGCAGGATGTTTTCGCGCACGGTGAAATCAGCAAGGATGCCGCGCCCCTGCGGGACATAGCCGATGCCGTAGCCGGCGCGCTGGTACGGTGGCTTGTTGGCGATGGCTTCGTCGCCCATGGTGATCGATCCGGTCGTGCGGTCGGTCAGCCCCATGATGGTGCGCATGATGGTTGTCTTGCCGACGCCATTGCGGCCCAGCACGCACAGGCATTGGCCCTGTTCCAGATCGAACGAGACATTGCGCAGGATCTGGGTGGCGCCGTAGTAGGATGAAACTTTGTCGAAGCTGAGCAGCATCAGGCAGCCTCCTGCTCGCCGAGATAAACAGAGCGCACGCGTGGATCGGCTTCGATCTCTTGCAGCGAGCCCTGCGCGAGAAGCGTTCCCATGTGCATGACGGTGACGACGTCGGCGATCTCGCGCACGAAGCCCATGTCGTGTTCCACCACGATTAGCGTCGTGCTCTTGCGCAGATCTTTGAAAATGCGCGCGGTCTTTTCGATCTCGCCTTCGGTCATGCCGGCAATGGGTTCATCCATCAGCATGAGACGCGGCTCCTGCATCAGCACCATGCTGATTTCCAGCCACTGCGTTTCGCCGTGCGAGAGAATGCCGGCCTTTTCGCCGAGCCGATGCGTGAGATCCGCAAGCGTTGAGATCTCGTCGATCTTCTGTTCGAGGCCCGGCACCTTGAAGCGGCACAGGTTCCAGAACGGATTGGTCTGACGGCTGTAGGCGACGGAAAGGTTTTCGCGCACGGTCAGGTCGCGTAGCACCGCCGGCACCTGGAATTTGCGACCGATGCCAGCGCGGGCGATGGCGTGTTCGTCGGCGCCGGTGATGTCTTCACCCGCGAAAGTGATCTTGCCGGAAGTCGGCTTGATGCGCCCGGTGATGAGATCCATCGTTGTCGTCTTGCCGGCGCCGTTTGGACCGACGAGGCAGCACAGTGTGCCTTCCGTAACCTCAAGGCTGAAGTCGTCGATGACCTTGATGGTGTCGAAGCTTTTGCAGAGGTGAGAGATTTCAAGCAATCCGGCCATGGCTCACTCCGAGGGAACAGGTTTGACGCCGCTGGGTTCGCGGAAGGACGTTTCTTTCGGCTTTCTGGCCAGCATGCCCAATCCGGCTTCGACCAGACTCGCAAGGCCGTTCGGCAGGAAGCGTACGACGATGATGAAGAAGCCGCCGAGGATGAGCAGCCAGGTGGAGAGGAACGCGTCGCCGAGATAGCTCTGGCCGCCCTGGATCAGGAACGCGCCGATGATGGCCCAGAGCAGTGACATGCGTCCGCCGATTGCGGCCCAGATCACCATCGAGATGCTCAAGCCGACATCGAGCTGCGCAGGCGACACATACTGCACCACCATGACCCAGAGGCAGCCGGCAACAGCGGCGATGAGGCCGGAGATTGTGTAGATGGTGGTTTCGTAGCTCGAGACGCTGTAGCCGAGGAAGCGCACGCGCTCTGCATCATCGCGGATGGCTTGCGTAACCAGGCCGAAAGAACTCTGCGTGATCAGTTTGGCGATGACGGTCGCAATCAGAAGTGCGAAGAAAACTGTCCAGTACGCAGCGGGGCTGTATGGATCGATCTGGAACGAGCCGAGCTGCAGCGGCGATGGCGGCGTGATGCCGTTGACGCCACCGGTGTAGGCCTGCTGATCCAGAATGATCGTGTAGAAGGCTGACAGCATCGCCAGTGTCATGATGGCGAAGAATGCTCCCGACACGCGGGCCTTGAACATGATTCGACCAAACACGGCGCAGAACAGCGTCGGAATGCCTACGGCGAAGATCAAGCCGCTGACCGTGTTCTGGAACGGCCACCAAAGAAACGGCAGATAGTCGAGGCCGTTGTTCAGCATGATCGGCGGGACCGGGTTTTCGGCCGTCTGCGTTTGCATCTGCATGGTCATCGCCATGCCGTATGCACCGAGACCGAATGCGATACCCTGACCGAGATTGAGAATGCCGCCGAAGCCCCAGCACAGGCTGATGGATAGCGCCAGCATTCCATATACGCCGTACGTCGCGAGCTGGTTGAGCAGGAAATCATCGTCGACGTTGAACGGGATGGCCGCCAGCGCGAGGAAGAAGAGCGTGTATGCGATCCATTGCGCGGTTTTGTTGTGATACGGGTTGCCCATCGTCGTCTTGCTGTTTGTTCCAACGCTTTTTGCTGATGTTTTCGCGTTCATCGGCGCACCCCGCCTTTTGCGAACAGGCCCTGGGGACGGAACCGCAGGAAGACAACGATCAGCAGGAAGATGACGAAGCGTGCGAAGGTGTCGTTGGTGATGAAGGCAAAGACGGACTGGAGCTCACCGGTAAAGCCACTGGCGATGACGGTGCCGGCCAATGTTCCACCGCCCGCGACAACCATGAGGAAGGCTTGCACGACGTAGCTGTCGCCCATGGTCGGGAGCACGATGTTCAGGACGCCGAACAGAGAACCGGCGACACCCGCAAGACCCGCACCGAGAGCGAACGTCATCATGTAGATGCGGCTTGAGTTGATGCCAAACGACGCGGCCATCTCTTTGTTTTGCATCACCGCGCGCACCTGGATGCCAAAGCGCGTTTTGTAGAACAGTATCCACAACGCGAGCACCAGCAGCGCGGTGACGGCAATCACGACGACGCGGAATGTCGAGATGTTTGCGAAGCCGAGCGAGATGTTTGACGAGAAGATCTCGGGCACCGCGAGATACTTCGGATCCGATCCGAAGATCAGGCGCACGCCCTGCACCAGCACGAGCGATACGCCGTAGGTTGCCAGCAGCGTGTCGAGCGGGCGATCGTACAAATATTGAATGAGCCCGCGCTCAAGTACCAGGCCGATGATCGCAACGATCACGAACGATGCGGGTATGCACAGCAGGTATGGCACACCGATGTAGTGCTGCAGCATGTAGGAGCTGTAGGCGCCGAGCATGATCAGCGCGCCGTGTGCCATGTTGATGACGCCGGCTGCGCCGTAGATGATCGTCAGGCCCAAGGCGGCTATCAGCCATATGCTTGCGATGCTGACGCCGAGAATGAGCGCGTTGAGAACTGAACCAAAATCCATCATCACCCCCTGCGACCGCAGCCGGTCGCGTATGCCGCGTCCGGATAAGGCCGCCCCGCCAGATCGGCAAGGCAGGGCGGCCTGCTCTCGCCTCAGATCACGCCCTTACGGATCTTGCCGTCCGGCGCCTTGAGGCCGTCCTTGGTGCACACGCCGGATTCGGGGTAGATGGAGAACGGATCGGGCGCGACGTGCGTGTCTGCGGACTTCAGCACCTTGAAGGTGCCGTCGCCCTGACACTGGGCAATTTTGGGCTTCAGCCAGGTGTTGAAGTTGTTTTCGTCGATCCAGACTTCGCCTTCTGGCGAGATATCATCGCCGATGCGAACGCCGCCCGAGTGATCGCGAATTGCGCGCGGAGTGACGTTCTCAAATCCGACCGCAGCAGCAGCTTTCTCAAAGCCTGCCTTGAACACGTAGGCGGAGAGATACGTCTCTTCCATGTTGTAATGGGTGACGCCGTTCTTGCCGTACTTGCTCTTCAGGAAGCCGTCGACGAACTTGTGGTTGGTCGGATTGTCGAGCGTCTGCACATAGGGTGCGGACAGGAAGTGGCCAGCACCGAATTCGGCACCCATGGCGCGCGTCTCGATCTCGCCGGTGGTCAGCGATGCGATCGGCATCTGATCGACCTTGAAGCCTTCCTGTTTGAACTGCTTGTGGAAGGCGACGTCGGAAGCACCGACGACGGTGGAAAAGATGAAGTTCGGTTTGGCGTCGCGGATCTTGTTAAGAACCGGTCCGAATTCGGAGCTGCCGAGCGGAATGTATTCCTCGCCGACCAGTTCGCCGCCAACCTGTTCAAGCCAGATCTTGGCGTTCTTGTTGGATTCCTTCGGCCAAACATAATTCGAGCCGACGAAGAAAACCCTCTTGCCGAAGTTCTCGACCATGTACGGGATCAAGTCCTTCGAATGCTGATTGGCGATCGGACCGGTGCAGATAGCGTTCTGCGTGCATTCGGCGCCTTCATAGCAGGTTGGGTAATAGAGCAGATGATCCCGCTGCATGATGGTAGGCAAAATGGCCTTGCGGCTCGCGGACGTGTAGCAGGCGAACAGCGCGATCACCTTTTCGCGCAGGATCAGCTCTTTGGTTTTTTCCGAGTAGACGCTGAAGTCGGACTTCGCGTCGACAATCACCGGTTCGACTGGAACGCCGCCGATGCCGCCGGCCTTGTTGATCTCGTCAAAGGCGTATTGAAGGACGAGCGTGGAATCTTCTTCAGGGACCGCAAGCGCGCCGGTGAGTGAAAACAGGACGCCAACCTTGAGCGGCTCTCCCTTCTTCAGCGTCGCGCCCCAGGCATCGCGTGAGCCCGGGATCCATACATGCGGCATTCCAACTGCCGCCGAAGCGGCCAAGGTGGTCGTTAGCAGTTTGCGCCGGGTAATCTTCATTTACGGGTACCCCCTGGGATCTGGCGGAGTGAGCGCGTCCCCACGACACGTTCGCTAGAATTATTTTTATAACCAGCTAGATCTAACGACTAGACAAAACGCATGAGTTGTTGCCCAAGGGGTATGCGTTTTTGCGTTTTTTCCGATGCATTCGCCGTATAAGTGTGCAGATGCGGATGGAGCGGCGATGGATGTTGCCGGGAGGGTGCAATGGGTGGAGAGCCGCCCGCAGGCCTTCAGAAATTGCGGGCGTTCGCTTGGAATCAGCGGCAAAGTGTGACCATTGTGGAATCTGGGCAGTGGTTAATCGAAGGTCAGCGCTGGGCGCCTCGCATCTAGAGGCTCTGGCTGATGCAACGAGCTAGCGAGCGATTAAACGATGAAGGTCATTATCGCGGACGACCACTGGGTGGTCAGGCAATCCCTCAAGCAGGTGATGCGTAGACTGAACCAGACGCTCGAAACCTACGAGGCGGAAACCTTCGGCGAATTGACCGCGCTTTTGGGCAAGCACCCGGATACGAGCCTGGTGTTGCTCGACCTGGTGATGCCAGGGTTTGAGGAGCTGGGCGGCCTGCGGGCGCTGCGAACCAAGTTTCGAGATGTCCCGGTTGTGATCGTTTCCGTGCATGAAGATGTTGAGTATGTTATCCGCTCGGTGGAGCAGGGCGCGATCGGCTACATTCCGAAATCATCCGATGGACCCGAGATCGAGCGCGCGTTGGAGCGTGTTCTGGCGGGCGAAGTTTCGTTTCCGCGACGCATCCTTGAGCGTTCCCGATCCTCGTCACCGCCGCCGCCAAAGACGCAGGCATCCAGCGCTCGCGATGTCGACACGCTGACGGAGCGCGAGCGCGATGTTCTCTCCCTGCTGGGCAGCGGTTCATCCGTGAAAAACATCGCCGAGAAGCTGGGGCTCAGCAGCCAGACCGTGCGCATCCATATCGGCAATGCAATGAAGAAGCTCAATCTCCCGGACCGGACGAGCGCCGTGCATTATGCCGTGACGCACTTCGGCCGCGCGTCAGTTTAATCGATGCGGGATGCCTCCGATCGCCACTCTGTCAATGATGCTCGGCTTGCTGCCATCTGGGCAGGGCTTGATGCGACCGACGATGGCATATTCGTTTGGTCGGCAGAGCGCGTGCTCGTTTTCATCAACGAGGGGTTTCGCCGCAACTGGGATCTGCCGGTTTGCGCCGGCATGAATTATGAAGAATACGCTTCGCTTATCGCGCATTCGCAGGAGTGGATGATCCCGGGCGGACCGGATGAGCGGCTTCAGAATACACTCAACAATTTCGGCGTCGCGACGGATGCCGATTATGAGTGCGCGTCAGGGCATATCGTGCATGTCCGGCAGCGGCCGTCGGCACAGGGCGGCATGGTCGTTACATTCACCGATGTGACCGCGATCAAGCGCAACGAACGGGAGTTGCGCGAGGCGAAGGAAGCTGCCGAAGCGATGGATGAGGCGAAGTCGCGCTTTCTGCGCGCCGCCAATCATGATCTGCGCCAGCCACTCGCATCCCTGAAAATCCTGATTTACAGCTGCGTGCGCGAGCAGGATGACGAAAAGCGCGCAGAGATGTTGCACGCGATGGGCGTGGCGACATCGATCATGGAAGATCTGCTCGGCGCTCTGCTGCAAATCGGTCAGCTCGATGCTGGACGCGTACAGCCGCGCATCACCTCGTTTCAGCTTTCCGAGCTGTTCGAGCGCCTGCACATTCAGTTCAATCATCAGGCGTCGGAGAAAGGGTTACGGCTTCGGTTCGTGGCACCTAGCAAGACCGTTGCAACCGATCGCGCGCTGCTGGAACGTATCCTCAGCAACTTCGTCGGCAATGCGATCCGCTTTACTGAGCTTGGCGGTGTTCTCGTGGGTTGCCGCAAAGAGGGGCACGGTCTGCGCATCAACGTTATCGATACCGGGCGCGGTATCCGTCAGGAGGATTTCGGCCGCATATTCGAAGAATTCTATCGCGTCACCGACAACAACCAGATCCAGAAAAAGGGGCTGGGGCTCGGGCTCAACATCGCGAAGCGACTGGCGGATCTGCTGGAACTCCCGATTGGATTGCGTTCCGAGGTCGGCAGCGGATCAACGTTTTCAGTATGGGTGCCGCTGGGTAACATCTGGCACAGCAATATCAGCGCCGAGGTGGACATCAGCGAGACCGTCGCGGGTGAGTTTGCCGGCATACCGATGTTGCTCATTGAGGACGACGATTTCCTGCGTGAGTCCATGACGCAGCTTCTGCGGCGCTGGGGCATCGATGTGCATGCCGCAGCCAATGAGGATGAAGCACTGGAACTGGTTGCGGATGGCGAGATCGTACCGCGCATGATCATTGCGGACTACAATCTCGAAGTACGCACCGGGCCGGATGTGATCGCAGCAATTCGCGCGGCGACCGGGGAAGAAACGCCGGCCATTATCGTGACGGCGGATGCCGAACCGCGGGTGATTGCCGGCATCCGCGAGGCCGGTATCCCGGTTCTGATCAAGCCGGTCAGCCCGCCGCGACTGCGCGTGATGATGCACAATCTGCTTTTTGAACCTGATCTTTTGAAATCGGCCGACATCTGAAACCGCCAGCGAAGGACAGCTCTTACGTGGATGATCGCTCCAAGCCCGTTCCGATCGGGAGCATGGTTCCGCTTACAGGCCCGTCCGCTGCGGATGGCGCCGAATTCCGCAATGGCATGATCTTGGCCTGCGAGGAGCTGAATGCGCGCGGCGGGCTTTTCGGGCGGCCGTTTCAGCCCATCTTTGCCGATACCTGTCGCCAGACCGCCAAGGAAGTCGTGACCGCCGCGCGCTGGCTGATCGAGAAGCATCAGGTTCATGCGATCATCAACGGCTATAATATCGGCGCGCAGAATTCCGAATACGAGCCGATAGCCGATGCCGGCATCATTTACGTGCATGCCAACACGCTGCTGCAACACCACGACACGGTGATGAGCGATCCGCAGCGGTATTTCGGCTGCTTCATGGCCGATCCGGCTGAATACTGGTATGGACCGGGCTTCATCAAGTTTCTGTCGTGGTTGCGCGATACCGGCCAGTGGATTCCAAAATCAGATCGTATTGCGATTATTTCGGGATCGACGCCGTATAGCATCGTCATCGCCAATGCGATGGCCAACTCAGCTGCAAGTTTTGGCTGGAAGGTGTGCTTCGGTCCGAAGATCGTACAGACGCCGACAAGCCAGTGGCGCGATGTCATTGAGGAGGTGCGGGCGAGCGACCCTGCCGTGCTCGCCAACACGCATTTCTATGCCGGCGACCTGGCGTACTTTCAGCGCCAGTTCGTGGAAAACCCGATCGATTGCCTGGTTTATCTGCAATACGGCGCGGTTCACCGCACCTTCACGGATATCGCGCAGGAAGCGAGCGTGGGCGTGATCGTATCGTCGATCGTTGGGCTGCTGCGCGACGAGATGGGCAAGCGGTTCGAGGAGCGTTACACGGCGCGCTTTGGTTCGGGCTCGACGGCTTCCATCGGATGCCAGTCCTACAGCAATATGCATCACTATGCGGTTGCGGCGGCGATGGCCGGGGGCTCCGGTGCGCCCGGCAATTTTGAGCAGAACAGGAAGGTGGCGTTCGCGTTGCGCGGCATGATCTATCGCACTGTGCATGGCACGATCCGCTATCATCCCGATTGGCAGGCGGTCGTGCCTTATCCCGTAGTTACGCGCGATCCGTCGCTTGGCATGCCGCACATTTTTTATCAGATCCAGGATCTGAAAGAGCGGCTGTCGATGATCGCGCCAGAGCCATACAACACGGAGCGCTTCGTCTATCCGCCGTGGATGAGCAAGGGTGCGCCGCGCCGTCTGTGATCGTGAGCGTACAAAAAAGGGAGCCGCCCCAAGAGACGACCCCCGATCAAAACGTTTTGACAAGCTCAAACGTCGAGCGTGTTTTCGCGCTCCCACTGGGTGAAGTGAGACGCATAGGCGTTCCACTCGGTATTCTTCAGCTTCACATAGGCGTTCGCAAACTCGTTGCCGAGCGCGCTTTTCAGTTCACTGTCCTTATCGAAGCTGCGCAGGGCATCGAGCAGGTTCAATGGCAGCTTCGGCGCGTCCGTCACCGTATGGCCGAGCTGATACATATCGATGTCGTAGCGTTTGCCTGGATGTGCCTTGCGCGCGATGCCGGAAAGGCCAGCCGCGATCACCGAAGCCTGTAGCAGATACGGGTTCGCCGCGCCGTCCGGCAGACGAAACTCGAAGCGGCCCTTGCCTGGCACGCGCACCATGTGTGTGCGGTTGTTACCGGTCCACGTGACCGAATTGGGTGACCACGTGGCGCCGGAGATGGTGCGCGGCGCATTGATGCGCTTGTAGGAGTTGACCGTCGGGTTGGTGATCGCTGCCAGCCCTTCGGCGTGGCGCATGATGCCGCCGAGGAAATTGTAGCCCTGCTGCGACATGCCAACTTCATCAGTATTGTCGAGGAACATGTTCTGCGTGCCGGTTTTATCCCAAACCGAAATGTGCACGTGGCAACCGTTTCCGGTGAGGCCGGAAAACGGCTTCGGCATGAACGTGGCGCGCAGGCCATGCTTCTCGGCGATCGACTTGACCATGAACTTGAAGAACGAATGCCGGTCTGCGGTGATGAGCGCATCATCGAAATTCCAGTTCATTTCGAACTGGCCGTTGGCATCTTCGTGATCGTTCTGATACGGCCCCCAGCCGAGTTCCTGCATGTAGTCGCAAATTTCGGCGATGACGTCGTAGCGGCGCATCAACGCCTGCTGATCGTAACAGGGCTTTGCGGCAACGTCCTTGCTGTCGGAGATGGCGGTTCCATCGACGTTGATCAGAAAGTATTCGCACTCAACGCCGGTTTTGATGCGCAGGCCCTGACTTTCGGCGTCCGCCAGCACCTTTTTGAGAACTACGCGTGGAGCTTGCGCGACGCGCTTGTCGTCCATCACGCAATCGGCCGCCAGCCACGCAACATCCTTCTTCCACGGCAGTTGGATGAGCGTTGAAGGATCCGGCACGCCGAACATGTCGGGATGCGCAGGCGTCATGTCCAGCCAGGTCGCAAAGCCCGCAAAGCCCGCGCCGTCTTTCTGCATGTCGGCAATGGCGGATGCCGGAACCAGCTTGGCGCGCTGACCGCCGAACAGATCGGTGTAGGAAATCATGAAGTAGCGGATGCCGCGCTCTTTCGCGACTTGTGCCAGGTCCTGTGACATGTCTTCTCTCAATTCCTCAGCTAACTGCGGCAGTTCCAGAGATTGTCTTTTCCAGAAATCGAAAGACATGCTCACAATCCCTGTCCCGGTATCCAACTCGTGCCTGCCAGTGGCACGCGAGCCATGGCGGCGGCTTCAATCGTGAGCGCGCACAGATCTTCAGGCTCAAGATTGTGTACGTGGTTGTGCCCGCAGGCGCGCGCGATGGTTTGCGCTTCCAGCGTCATGACCTTGAGGTAGTTTGCGAGGCGTCGCCCGGCGAGTTCTGCATCAAGGCGTGTTGCAAGTTTTGGGTCTTGCGTTGTTATGCCGGCCGGATCGCGGCCCTCGTGCCAATCGTCGTAGGCTCCCGCCGTTGTGCCGAGTGCCTGATATTCGCTTTCCAGCGCTGGATCGTTGTCACCGAGAGCAACGAGCGCCGCAGAGCCGATTGCAACGGCATCGGCCCCGAGTGCGAGTGCCTTTGCAACGTCCGCTCCATTGCGGATGCCGCCGGAGACGATGAGCTGCACCTTGCGATGCATGCCAAGATCCTGCAGCGCCTGCACGGCCGGACGGATGCATGCGAGTGTCGGCTGGCCGACATGCTCTATGAACACTTCCTGCGTTGCCGCCGTGCCGCCCTGCATGCCGTCGACGACGACAACATCGGCACCGGCCTTCACCGCCAGCGCAACATCATAATAGGGACGCGCACCGCCAACCTTGATGTAGATCGGCTTTTCCCAGTCGGTGATCTCGCGCAGCTCTAAGATCTTGATTTCAAGATCGTCCGGGCCGGTCCAGTCGGGATGACGGCATGCCGAGCGTTGATCGATGCCCTTGGGCAGCGTGCGCATCTCAGCGACTCGATCGGAGATCTTCTGGCCGAGCAGCATGCCGCCGCCGCCGGGCTTCGCACCCTGGCCGACGACAATCTCAATGGCGTCCGCCTTGCGCAGATCGTCTGGGTTCATGCCGTAGCGCGAGGGCAGATACTGGTACACCAGCGTTTTGGAATGGCCGCGCTCTTCCGGCGTCATGCCGCCGTCGCCGGTGGTGGTTGATGTGCCGGCGATGTTTGCGCCGCGTCCAAGCGCTTCCTTCGCGTTGCCGGAAAGCGCGCCGAAGCTCATGCCCGCAATGGTGATCGGGATCTTGAGATGGATCGGCTTCTTGGCGAAGCGTGTACCCAGCACGACCTCTGTGGAGCATTTCTCGCGATAGCCTTCGAGCGGATATCGCGACATCGATGCGCCGAGAAACAGCAGGTCGTCGAAGTGCGGAAGCTTGCGCTTCGCGCCCGCACCGCGAATGTCATAAATTCCGGTGGTGGCGGCGCGGCGGATTTCAGAAAGGGTGTAATCGTCGAACGTGGCCGACTTTCGCGGCGTGGTTGGCGGGTTGTGATAGCTCATCAGTAGGCGTCCGCGTTGTCGATGTTGAAGTTGTAAAGTTTGCGCGCTGATCCGTAGCGCCGGAATTCACTGGGCTTCACGCCAGTGATTCCGGAGCGCTGCAGCAGGTCTTCGAGCAGTTCGAGATGCTCATCGCGCATCTCTTTCTCGACGCAGTCGGCGCCCAGGCTCTGCACATTGCCGCGCACGAACAGGCGCGCTTCATAGATGGAATCGCCGAGCGCATCGCCCGCATCGCCGAGAACGACAAGGTTGCCTGTCTGCGCCATGAACGCCGACATGTGGCCGATGCTGCCCTTGACGACGATGTCGATGCCTTTCATCGATATGCCGCAGCGGGATGCTGCATTGCCTTCCACCACCAGCATGCCGCCGCGTCCGGTTGCGCCGGCGTACTGGCTGACGTCACCTTTGATGACGACCTTGCCGGACATCATATTTTCGGCGACGCCGGGGCCGGCAGAACCGTGAACTGTTACGGTCGCCTGCTTGTTCATGCCGCCGCAGTAGTATCCAACAGGGCCGCGGATATCGACGCTGACGGGTGCATCAATGCCGACCGCTACGGCGTGGCGCCCATCCGGGTTCAGCACTTCCCATTCGGTTTCGTTGTTGCCTTCGGCCAGGGCGTGCAGGGATTGGTTCAGTTCGCGCAGCGGCGTTGTAGAAAGATCTATCGCTGGCATATCAGCGCTCCCAGAAGTAGACGGTTGCAGGCTCGGGTTCCCAGACCTTGGCGGTGTCAATGCCCGGTAAGCCGACGAGAGCGCGGTATTCAGAACCGAACGCGACGTAGTCGTCGGTTTCAGCCAGCACGGCGGGCTTGCATGCGATGGGATCGCGAAGAACGCCGAAGCCGTTCTTGGTGCCGACGACGAAGGTGAAGAATCCGTCGAGATCGTCGAGGCTTTTCTCAAGCGCCTGCCCGAGATCCAGGCCCTGCTTCATGCGCCAAGTCAGATAAGCAGCAGCAACTTCGCTGTCGTTCTGCGTTTCCAGCTGAATGCCGTCGTGGGCAAGTGAACGGCGGAGGTTGTTGTGGTTCGACAGCGAGCCATTGTGCACGAGGCATTGATCGGGGCCGGTAGAAAACGGATGCGCACCGAGAGTGGTGACGGCTGACTCGGTTGCCATGCGCGTGTGGCCAATGGCGTGCGTACCCTTCATGCCCTTGAGTTCGAAGCGCTCCGAAACGGCTGTCGGGTAGCCCACTTCCTTGTAAATCTCGATCGCTTCACCGACACCCATAACGCGCACTGACGGCGCCAGCCGACGTACGGCGGCGCGGATGGTATCGAGTTCGTCACGCCGACATGTCAGCACGGCATGAGTGGCGCGCTGAGTAAGCTTCACAGCGCCAGCGATTTCATTTTCGAGAGCTTTGGCGAGGGCTGGGAAGTCGATCTCGGGAGAGGAAGACTGCAGCGTAATCTTTGCTTCGCCGTCTAGTGATTGTCCGTAGACGGCAAATCCTGCCGAGTCCGGTCCGCGCTCGCACATCGTGGCGAGCATCGCTGAAGTTAAAGCGCCGAGCTGAGGCTCGAGAGCTTCATTCTTCAGGAACAGTCCAACAATTCCGCACATCCGGTGCACCTGATGAGTTTGATCTTGATGCGATGGACGGTAACAGCGCGAATACATCAATTCAACTGTGATGAATAATATTTTCCTGACAGTATAGTGGGCAACTGCCCAAAATTATTGCAGCGAGAAGCCTACATCTTGGACTTGAATGACCGGAAACATTTTTGCATTTTAGGAATGGAAAGATCGCATCCCCAATGCTCGCTGCACGCGGGCAAGACATCTCAGCCAAAGGCATCCATCGTCCATGCCGTTTGCCCTTCTGAAATACGCCACGCGCTCCGCCTTCAAAGGTGATCACGCGGCAGAGCGCCACTTCCGCTTAAGTCCAGATCTGAAACCAACGTATGACGTCGTGATTATCGGTGCCGGTGGGCATGGCCTGGCGGCGGCCTACTATCTCGCGACACGACATGGCATCACCAACATCGCCGTGCTCGACAAAGGCTGGCTTGCAGGCGGCAACACCGCGCGCAACACAACGATCGTGCGCGCCAATTATCTGACGCCGGAAGGTGTCGCGTTCTACAAGGAATCGGTCGATCTGTTTCGCTCGCTTTCGAACGAACTTGACATCAACGTGATGTACACTGAGCGCGGGCATTTCACGCTTGCTCACACCGACGCAGCGATGAACACGGCGCGTTGGCGTGCGGAAGTGAACAAGCACATGGGCGTGTCGTCGGAGGTGATTGGGCCGGACGATGTCAAGCGTATCTGTCCCACGATCAATGTGTCGGATGATGTGCACTATCCCATCATGGGCGCGCTGTATCATCCGCCCGGCGCCATCGCGCGGCATGATGCCATGGCCTGGGGATACGCGAAGGAAGCGGCGCGCCACGGTGTAGAGATTCACACCCAGACCGGTGTCAATCGCATTCTGATCGAGAACGGTCGGGCGGTGGGCGTAGAAACAAATCGCGGCACGATACATGCCGGTCGCGTTTTGCAGGCGGTTGCTGGCTCATCTAGCGTTGTCGCCAACATGGCGGGGCTAAAGCTGCCCATCCGCACCATTCCGCTGCAGGCCTGCGTATCGGAGCCGGTAAAGCCGATCCTCGATCAGATCGTCGTGTCGGGGTCGCTGCACGTTTACATTTCGCAATCGGCGCGCGGCGAGATGGTAATGGGCGGTGCAACGGACGCCTACGGCCTTTACTCCACCCGCTCGACGCTGGACTTCAAGGAAAGTCTGATGGCGCACATGCTGGAGTTGTTTCCGTTCATGGGCGAACTCAAGGTGCTGCGGCAGTGGGCGGGCATGGCCGACATGACGCCGGATTTCTCGCCAGTCATGGGGCTCACGCCGATTGAGAACTTCTTCATCGATGCCGGTTGGGGCACGTGGGGCTTCAAGGCAACGCCGGTCTCCGGCTTGCGCATGGCCGAATGCGTAGCAACCGGCCGCCAACCTGATCTGCTCAAGCCATTCGCGCTCGACCGCTTCGGATCATTCGATCTGGTCGGCGAAAAGGGCGCGGCCTCGGTCGGGCATTGAGAGGAAAATCACGCATGAAGATCATGATTTGCCCGGTGAACGGGCCGCGCAACATTGCCGAGTTTGCGTGGGGCGGTGAAGTGAAGCCTGATGTCGATCCGGTGACATGCACCGATCAGGACTGGACCGACCATCTGTTCCTCGAAGCGAACATCGCCGGCATCGTCACCGAATGGTGGCTGCACACACCGACGAACACCTGGTTCATCGCCCGGCGCAACACGCTGACCGACGAAATCCTCGAGACCATGACGCTTGACGCATATTACACGCGCGAAGGGGCAATCTCCGCATGACAGGCTCTTCCAATAAAGTGAGTGCGCGTCTTGACGGTTCGGAGTGGGGGCTGCTCATCGACAAAAACGCGCCGCTGGCTTTCACGTTCGATGGCAAGCTGCATATGGGCTATGCGGGCGATGTGATTGCGTCGGCGTTATATGCCGGCGGGCAGCGCCTGCTGTCGCGTTCGTTCAAGTATCACCGCCCTCGCGGTGCGCTGACCATGAGCGGGCATGACGCCAACACGATCGTTCAGGTGGCGGATGAGCCGAATGTCCGTGCAGATCGATACAACCTGCGTGATGGAATATCGGTTGCCTCGGTCAACAGGCTCGGTTCGCTCAACTTCGACATGCTTGCCGTGATGGGCGCATTCAAGCGCTTCCTGCCCGTCGGCTTCTATTACAAAACGTTCTTCCGCCCAAAAGGCATTTGGCCCTGGTTTGAAAAGCCGATCCGGCACATGGCTGGGCTCGGCTATCTGGAGCCTGCAGCGAAGCCACGATCCTATGACAAGGCGTACAAGTTTGCTGACGTACTCGTGGTGGGTGGCGGTGCCGCCGGCATTGAAGCTGCGCTTGCGGCCGCCGAGAGCGGCGCGGAAACACTGCTGATTGACGAGTGGGCAGAGCTGGGCGGATCGCTGCTTTATGGTCGCGGCGAGTTTTCGCGTGGTCTCACCGATGAGGTGCGGCGCGAGCTGCTGGCGCGCGTGCAGCAAGCGGAAAATCTGCAGGTGATGACGGGAATGACAGTCAGCGGCGTGTTTGCCGACAACTGGGTTTCAGCGCTCGACGCCAAGCGGCTTTACAAGATCCGCGCCAAGCAGATCGTGCTTGCAACGGGTGCGTTTGAACAGCCGCTTGTGTTTCCCAACAACGACCGGCCGGGCATCATGTTTGCAAGCGCGGCGCAGCGTTTGATGCGTCTTTACGGCGTTTGTCCCGCTAATCGCGCGGTTATCGCAACCAGCAATCGCTTCGGATATGAGGCGGCGCTGGATCTGCTCGATGCGGGTGTGTCAGTGGCGGCGGTTGTAGATCTGCGCGCGAAACCTGAAGCCGGCATGGTGGAAGATGCCGTGCGCGCGAGTGGGGTGCGCGTTTTGACAGGAGCCATGCCGGTCAACTCGAAAGGACGTCGTGGCATCACGAGTGTCGCCATTGCGCGTATCGTAGACGACGGAAAAGCGACGGGCCCAGCTCATTGGATCGATTGCGATGCGCTGTTGATGGCGGTGGGATTCGCGCCCCAGCTTAATCTGGCGTGCCATGCCGGTGCGCGTGCGGTGTATGACGCTGAAACCAACATGCAGCGGGCCGAGGGTGTGCCGGACGGCATTACGCTTGCCGGTTGCGCGGCCGGACACTGGGACGCAACGGATGCCCGCGCTGGTGGCGCAGCGGCGGGAAAACGGGCCGCGGCCCGCGCGAAAGATGCAAGCGCCGTCGGCGATGATCCGCTACTGACATCGACGGCAAGCGCCAGCAACATCTCACATCCCTATCCGATTTTCAGCGCAGCAACCGGCAGCAACTTCGTCGACTTCGACGAAGATCTGACCGTCAAGGATATCGTCAACACGGTGAAGGACGGTTATGACGACATCCAGCTCGTAAAACGATATTCAACCGCCGGGCTCGGGCCGAGTCAGGGCCGACACGCCAACGTCAACACCATTCGTATTGTTGCGCGCGAGATCGGCAAGCCCGCTGCTGCAATCGGCACGACAACCTACCGGCCGCCGCTGGTGCCGGAGAAATTCGGTATGTTGGCGGGGCGCGCTTTTGAGTCCCGGCGTCTCACGGCGATGCATCATCGGCATGTCGAGCTCGGCGCTCAGATGATGAGTGCGGGGCTTTGGATGCGACCCCGCTATTACGGCGGCAAAACCGACGCTGAACGCTCAATCGCGCGTGAGGTGGAAGTGGTTCGGCGCGGCGTTGGCATGATCGACGTGTCGACACTCGGCAGCCTTGAAGTGCGCGGGCCGGATGCGGCTGCATTCATGGACCGCGTTTATACGTGGGCATATGAAAAGCAGCCCATCGGACGCGCACGTTATGCGCTGATGACCGATCAGACCGGCGTCATCATCGATGACGGCGTTGCCGCGCGTCTTGGTGAGCGCCACTACTACGTGACGGCGACGACAGGCGCGGTGGATCAGGTTTACCGCCAGATGTCGTGGTTCAACGCCCAATGGCGGATGGATGTCGATGTTGCCAACGTCACGGCGGCCTACGCGGGTATCAATCTCGCCGGACCGCAGGCGCGCGCCGTGATTGAGACGCTGGCAAGCGACATCGATTTTTCTGCGGCGGCTTTTCCATACATGGCGGTGCGTACGGGCACACTGGCGGGGATCCCCGTCCGCATCCTGCGTGTCGGTTTCGTGGGTGAGCTTGGCTACGAGATCCATTGTCCATCGGGGCAGGGCGAAGCGCTGTGGGACAAGCTCATGCAGGCTGGCAAGCCGTTCGGCATTCGCCCATTCGGTGTCGAAGCGCAGCGCATTCTGCGGCTTGAGAAAGGCCACATCATCGTCGGTCAGGACACGGACGGGCTTACGCATCCCGCTGAAGCCAACATGGAGTGGGCGCTCGGTAAGAAGAAGCCGTTTTACATCGGCAAGCGAGCGGTCGACATGCAGATGGCAAAGGGTGTCGCGCGCAAGCTCGCTGGCTTCGCTTTGGTGGATAGCGCTGCGCCGATGCCGAAGGAGTGTCATCTCATTATCCGCGATGGCGACATTGCAGGGCGCGTTACGTCCGTCACGCGGTCGCCGACGCTCGGCAAGGTCATCGGTCTGGCTTACGTGCCACCCGAACTTGCACAGCCGGGCAGTCGCTTTGAAATCCGTGTGGATGGCGGGCAAATGGTTATGGCGGAGACCGTTGTCACGCCATTTTACGATCCTGAAAACGCACGGCAGGAGCTGTGATTATGACTGATCCATTTGCATACTATCGCCGTTCGCCGTTGCAGCGCGGTCTGGATAGTCAAGGCGCAAACTGGGCCGCACTAGCTGACGAGGTGGCGTACGCCGAACGGTTCGCCGGCGATGATGCGCTGCCCGCAATCGCCATCGCGGATTTGTCGCCGTTGCCTCGGCTTGGCTTCAAGGGCAGAGGCACCATTGCAGCAATGCAGACGCGCGGCATTGTGTTGGACGCTACGCCAAATCGCTGCTTCCCTCAGCCCGATGGTAGTCTCTGTCTCGTTCTGGCGCCGAGTGAAGTGCTGCTGTTGTCGCCATTGGATGGATCGGGCGAGCGGCTGGAACAACTTAACGCCAGCTGGAACATTGACGACGGTGAACGTACCTACCCGCTTCCGCGCCGGGATAGTCACGCCTGGCTTGCTGTTGCGGGCACGGCGACACCGGAGATGTTTGCGAAGTTGTGCGCCATCGATATGCGGCTGCACAAGTTTCCAAACCTGTCTATCGCGCAAACGTCTGTCGCCAGAATGAACGCTATTCTGACGCGCGTTGACCTGGGTGCGACGCCTGTTTTTCACTTGCTAGTCGATAGCGCGGCGGCCCAATACTTCTGCGATTGCATTGTTGATGCCGCTGACGAGTTTGGCGGTGGTTTCGTTGGGCTTGGGGCATTTCAGAAGCTGGCAGACGGATGAAAAGACCTGCAACATCAAGAAAAGCTCCCGGGAAGCCGCCTCAGGCCAAGACCGCTGCGAAGGCCGTCGGCAAGCCGCTTCCAGAGGAGGCGGACAACGGCGAAATAGAAGCCGCTTTGCGTGATGTGCTTGCGCAGAACGTGGCTGTTGTGGGGGAGCAGGATCCGCATGCGCTCACCGGTGCGCGCGACAACCTGCTTGAAGTGGCGATTGGCCGTGAGGTGCGCGCGTTCCGTAACAAGCTCGGCATCACCGCTTCGGATCTGGCGCGCGCAGCGGATCTTTCGCTCGGCATGCTGTCCAAGATCGAGAACGGCGTAACATCGGCGTCACTCACTACGCTGCAACGACTTTCGAAGGCGCTGGGCGTGCCGGTGACGTCGCTGTTCCGGCGCTTCGAGGAGCGGCGCGACGCGGTTTTTGTTTCGGCTGGGAAGGGGCTGCAGATCGAGCGCCGGGGTACGCGGGCCGGGCATCAGTATCAATTGCTCGGGCATACCGGTGGCTTCTCTGGCAGCGTCATCGTTGAGCCATATCTTATTCAGCTCACCGAGAAGTCAGATGTGTTTCCGCTGTTCCAGCATAGCGGCCACGAGCTGATTTACATGCTGGAGGGTGAGGTCGTTTATCGCCACGGCGACCGGCTTTATCCGATGAAGAAAGGCGACAGCCTGTTCTTCGACGCCGACGCGCCGCATGGCCCGGAGGAACTGACCAGGCTACCGATCCGGTTTCTGTCGGTCATCAGCTACGCGCGCGAACAGTAGACGTGAGCGGCGTGCCTGCCGCCCGATGTTGAGGCTAAGGATCGAAAAAGCTCCGGGACAATTCCGGGACACAGATGTCCGCAATGTCCGTTTGTTCCGCGTCTGTCAGATTTTTGGAGAGCGCTAGGGCTTAAAAAAGCCCAATAAAACTGGAGCGGGCGATCGGGATCGAACCGACGACATTCAGCTTGGGAAGCTGACGTTCTACCACTGAACTACGCCCGCAATGCCATCACGGAACCGCCAAAGGGGAGGGCGGAAGGTGAGGCAGACCACTCCCGTTTGTAGCCTATTCGGTTGTTCCGGCAAATGGTCTTGATCGGCCAAACGGCCGCACGAACAGGCCATTCCACAGTCAGCGCCACGGCCGGATATGAGTCGGGAAGCCGCTGACCCTCGGCGACGGGCCTAAGGTCAGCGGCGTTCGGACCAGCGCAAGATCAGGACGTCTGCTTCACCAGCGCGTCACGGATTTCCTTGAGGTAGACCTCGGATGGCGGCGGCGGCGGCGGCGCGGCGTCTGCCGCTGTGGCCGGTTTGCGCATCATGTTGATGCCCTTGATCAGGAAGAACAGCGCCACGGCGGTGATCAGGAACTGCACGATGGCGTTGAGGAACAGGCCATATTTGATTTCGACGCTTTCGACCGGCGTGACAGCGAGCGAAGAAAAGTCAACGCCTGCCGTGATATAGCCGATGATGGGCATCATGACGTTCTCGACCAGGGTCGAGACGATCGGAGAAAAGGCCGCGCCGATAATGACGCCGATGGCGAGATCGAGGGCATTGCCCTTGACCGCGAAAGTCTTGAATTCTTCCCACATCTGCTTCATTTGCTTCTCCCTCACTGGATGCGGACACTAACTTTTGGCCCCCCGGCGGAACCTTATGCGAAGAACGGCATATGCAGCGCCTTCGGGCAAGCCAAGTCGGTCGCGTATCCCGCCTTATCTGCGTCGCAGTATTGACGTGACCTAAGGCACTGTGCTGGACCGGTTGCAGCACGCAAGGATGGGGGATCTGGCAGGCCATGATGGAACGCAAAGAGCGTAAGCCTTACTGGCGGCACACGAAATGGCAGATGATCGCCAGCGTGGTTCCGTTCCTTGTTCTTATTATTGTGCTGCCGCTTTACGCCGACAGCCTCAACTCCAGCCGGTTTCTCGGCTTTCCGCTTGGCTATTTCCTCAGCTTGCACGGGGTCTTCGTGCTTGCGGTGTTCACCGTCGCCAGCTTCGTCAATCGCCAGGATGCGATCGACCATTGGCACGGCGCGCACGAGGACGGTTGAGCTGGCGGGATAACAGCCCATGCCCACAACATCGCGCGCCCGCGTCGTCAATCCGCGGCTTGGCACCTATTTCGGCATCTTCGTCAGCCTGCTGGTCGGGCTGACGCTGCTGCTGCTCATCTTTGAAGAGCTGGGCACATCGGATGCACTGCTGCGCTGGGGCATGCTGCTTGGCCCGCTCGCGCTGTATATGGCGATTGCGCTTTGCGCGCCGACGCAGGACTCGCTGGAATTCTTCGCGGCTGGGCGGCGCGTTCCCGCCGGATATACCGGGCTCGGCATCGGTGTTGCAGCGTTGGGCGCGACGGGCATCGTCGCCTTGACGGGTGTGTTTTTTCTGATCGGTTTCGACGGTCTTTTTCTCTCCATCGGCGGGATCGCAGGCTTTGTGATCATGGCGGTGATGATCGCGCCGTTCTTCCGCAAGTTTGGAACCTTCACCGTGCCGAGCTATCTGGGCCGGCGCTTTGAAAACAAGATGGTGCGTCTGCTCGCCGCCGCGTTCATGGCGGTGCCCGCGCTGCTGATGATCGCGGCCGAACTGCGCATGGGAGCGATGGCGGCCGGCTGGCTTTCCGGACAGCCGCAAAGCCTGATGATCATTCTGCTGGCGTTCGTGTTTGTCATCACGGGTGCCGTTGGAGGCATGCGGTCGCTGAGTTGGTCGGGCAGCGCTGCGGCTATTGCGGCGGTGCTGGCGCTGCTGGTGCCGGTGGCCATTGTGGCGGTGATGGTAAGCAATTTCCCGTTGCCGCAGTTGACCAACGGTCCGCTGCTTCGGGCGCTGAGTTATCCGGAAATAGCGCAGGGCCTGCCGACGATTGAGACCACGCCGTTTGCGTTCGCGGTGCCGGGCGAAGGCATGACGCACCTTGCGAAGCGATACGCGATACCGTTCGGCGCGGTGGGTTCAGGTGCGTTCGTCGTGGCGATGCTGACGGTCATGGCCGGCATTGCCTCATCGCCCTGGTTGCTGCCCCGCGTGACGATGACACCCGGCGTTTATGAAACGCGCAAGTCGCTTGGCTGGGCCACCGTCTACTTCGGTGTGATCGCCATGACGGCTGCCGCCGTCGCGGTCTACATGCGCGATTATCTGATGGATCTGGTCCGGCAGGCGCCGACGACGCTACCGGAATGGATGCTGGAGCTGACTCGCCTGGGGTTTGCCGATCCCGGTACGAGCATGCCGCCGGCCTATACCGGTTTCGCTTTCATGCGCGACAGCGTGCTGCTGTCGCTTCCCGTTGTTGCCGAGCTGCCCTCGATTGCGCTGTTTGCAGTCGCTGCGGGTATCGTCGCGGCGGCTCTGGTGGGGATCGGCGCCGCTGCGAGCGCTCTGGGCAACGTGGTGGCCGAGGACGCGGTGAACGGCCTATCGTGGGAGCCGTTGCCCCGCGCCGCACGGGTTCATCTCGGTCGCCTGACAATTGCCGGCGTTGCGGGCCTCGGCGTGGTAGTGGCGCTGGCTGCGCCTACCGATCCACTGCGTCTGTTGCTGTGGTCATTGGCGTTGAGCGCATCGACGTTCTTTCCAGTTCTGGTGCTGTCGATCTGGTGGAAGCGGGCCAACGCCTTCGGCGCCATGGCCGGCATGGCTTGCGGCTTCGGTGTTGCGTTCCTGATGATTGTTGCTGGCACTTCCGGCGTTATCGGATTGGATGGCGCGCTTGCGGCCATGCTTGGCTTGCCCGCCGGAGCGCTCGCGGTGGTGGCTGCAAGTCTGGCGACGCCCGCGCCGAGCCGCAGCGAACTGGAGCTGGTGCGCGAAATTCGCATTCCCGGCGGCGAAGGCATCTATGACCGTGAGATGCGTCTGCTCAGGCTGAAAAATCGCGAACGGGCGTAGTTTGCTGCCTCGGGCGGGGCAGCGGCCTGCAGCACGCGTGCGCGCTGCAACTCGCGGTCGTTGCGGCTAGCGGTGGCGCCAGTTCAATCTGCGAAGGTGCCTAGATAGTGCATCGACACCTCGCGCCGGTGCGGGCGATCGCGGTGCTCTACAACATATATGCCCTGCCAGGTGCCCAAAGCCATTTGCCCTGACTGTACGGGGATCGAGAGCGATGTCTGCAACACGGCGGCCTTGATATGCGCCGGCATATCGTCCGGGCCTTCGATGCTGTGCACATAGGCATGGTGGCGGGGCGCCATCCGCTCAAAGGCCGCCAGCAGATCGACATGGACATCGGGGTCGGCGTTCTCCTGGATCAGCAGCGATGCCGACGTATGCCGGATGAAAAGCGTCAGCAGGCCGTCGCGCGCCGCGATCTGGTCCAGCCATTGCCGCACGGCGCCGGTTTGCTCCAGCAGCGCCGGGCCATGGGTTGCGACGCGCAGCGTTTCGAAGGCCTGAGACATCGGCTGATGCAACCTGTGACCACCCATTGGACGCTCCCCTGTTAATCTTTTGATAGCGGTTCACTTTCCCGCATTGCCGTTAAAGACTGTTTTTTCGCGCAAATTTTGCCCCTCAGTACGATTTTTGTCCGGCGCTTAACCTCGCGTTTACCGCGACTCGCAAAGCCTGAGGACGATCGGAATTTTGTATTCGCGTCCCGATTCGGCCAACGCAGCCCGCCGTACCGCCTCGGTAGGGCACAAGCCACAAGCGCCAAGGGATTGAGATGTCGAACCAAGCCTACAATGGAATTTATGGCGTGCGCGCGGACGCTGCTGCCATTGCTGCTCACGAGACTTCTCAGGCGGCCATGCTCGATCAGATGCGCGACCGGCTCGCTGCGCTGACCGAAGAAGCGCGCTCTATCCGCGCTCAGATGCCCAATGAATTCGGCCCCGATGTTGAGCGCATTCAGCAGCAGATGCACCGCCTGGGCGAGCGTTTGTCCGATCTGGGACGCGGCGCCCTGGTGCCCTACAATCTTGCCGATCCTGAGAAGCGCACGGCCTCGGCCCGCTTCAAGGCGATCCGCTATGTCACTGAAGACGATGTCCGGGTTGCCCGCGTGACGCCTGACGAGGTGATTGCGCTGGGTGATCGCTATGGCATGGCGCACAGGGTTCCGGCGCAGCCGATGCCGCGCCACCGCGCCAGCCCGGCCGACGCATCCGCCTACATCCGCGATTATGGCCAGCACCTCGATGAGGCTGCGGCCAGCGCGCTGATGCGGCTTTACGAATCCGGCGAGGCGTTCAACGAAGCGCGCCACGAAATGGCGGCGCCTGTCCGCGCGCGTGCACAGTCGTCGTCCGGCTCCAGACCTCCGCAGGAAATGCCACAATCGCGTGGCGGCGCGATGGGCATGCAGACCAGCGATGACGCCCGGGCGGCGCCGCGCGGCTGCGCGATCGACTCCGGCGTGCTCGATCAGCGCTTTGCGGAAATCGCAGCCCGCATCGAGGAATCGCTGGCGCAAATCCATCCCGACAAGGCGCTGGCATCGCTCAGCCGCCGTTTCGACGATCTGGAAGCGCAGATCACCGGCATGGCTGGCCAGATGGCCACGCGCGCCGACATCGAAGAAATTCGCGCGCTCGAAGGCCAGATCGAAGAGATCGCAGGCCATCTCGAGCAGTTCCGCCGCCAGCTCGCGCGCCTCGACATGATCGACGCGCACTTGGGCACGCTGACGTCGCAGCTTTCGGATGAACGCCTCACGCGCCTGATCAACGAGGGCGTGCAGGTGACCGACGTTGGTCGACTCGACGCGATCGATGCCCAGCTTCGCATCATTGCCGTACAGCTTTCCGACGAGCGCCTTTGCGGGCTCGTGAGCCGCAACGCCAATCGCGAACTCGACTATGATGATCTGGCTGACGCAACGGCGCGTCGCGTCATGACGAACTTCACAGAGATGACCAGCGGCAGCGATGCCGGTAATGCGCGCGACATCGGCGAGATGCGCGGCATGATCGAAAGCCTGATCGCCGAGCGCCGCAACAGCGACGAAAACAACGCCAGCATGCTGGATACGATGCAGCAGGCGATCATCCGCGTGCTGGACCGTATCGACGAGCTTGAAGAGACACACCGGCAGGCAGCACAGCAGGCAGCTGAAGCTGCGGCCACGGTATCGTCGTCGGTTGCAGCCATCACGGCGCCTGCGCAGTCTTCGTCAGCCTATGCCGTCGACCATTATGCTGACGTGGACGCGCAGCCTGCCCGCACGCCGCGCGCCGCCGGTTACGGCCGTTCGTTGCAGGAGGTCGTTGCAGCAGCCGAGCCGGTCGAGGAGGATTACGATCCGTTGGCGCAGGCCGCTCCGCCAGCGCCGCAGCCGATTGCCACCCCGGCTCAAGCCATGGACGAGGACGATCTGATCCCGGCCACCGCCCGCGTGTTTGCGCAGATGCCTTCGTCGTCGCGCCCGGCCGCCGCCGCGCCTGCAGCAACTATGGCAGAGCCAGTCGTCATTGCTTCACAATCGGCTGGCGATGAGTTCCGGGCAGAAGTTGCCGAGGAACAGGACGATACGGATTTCCTGCCGCTTGAAGATGTGGTGGAAGCCAACGTCCGCGCCTACCGCGAAGACGCTGCCGCAGAAAAGGCTCCGCGCGTGCCGGTTTACACCACGTCTGGCTTTGATCTCGACGCCGCTTTCTCGCGCACGGCTGAAGCCGAGACCGAGAACTTCGGCGACGCGAAGCGGTCGATGGAGGTGCTGCGCCACGACTTCATCGCCGATGCGCACCGTGCAAAGCTGAAGGCCGCTGCCCGTCCCGAAGCGGCAGACACTGATCTGCGTGCCGGCAAGCTTTCCGTCGCTGGCGATGAGGGCCCGTCAAAGCCACGTGCGCGCCGTTCGATTTTCAGCTTCCGTTCGCAGCGGGCTGCGATGGGTCTGCTGATCCTGCTGGCGGCAATTCCGGCGGCTATCTTCTTCATGCCGCGCACGACGACCTCTGCGGTCGTTGAGCATCCGACGGCGACGATTGCGCCGGCGCCTGCGGATTTTGATGACGGCAGCACCGCCACCATCCCCGCCGAGATCGAACCCGCGCCGCTCGGTGGCGTCGCGCCTGCCCCTGCGCAGCGCGAGAACCAGATTGTGCCGCCGATCGAGCAGGGTGCGAACGAGTTTGATGGCGCGCCGATGTCGAAGGACGGCCCGTTTGAGACGGCGGCGATCCCCAACGGTATCACAATGCAGGAAGGCGGCGTGTCGCCCGAGCAGCTTGCGCAGATGAGCGAGCAGGCACGGATGGCATATCTTTCCGGTCAGCTCGGCATTGCGGCTGCCCAGACCACTCCTGCGGCGCTGATGGAACAGAACATCCTGCAGCAGCATGGCGGCGCTGCGCCGTCGGCCGTGGCTGAGGAAGAAGAAATTGTTACCGCGCCGGGCGCTTCCAAGCTTCCGCCGGCAACTGTAGGGCCGTTCTCGATGCGCCTGGCTGCGGCTCAGGGCGATGCCTCGGCTCAGTTCGAGGTTGCTTCGCGCCTCGCCGAGGGCAAGGGCACCGATCAGGATCTGCGGGAAGCTGCGCAATGGTATCAGCGCTCCGCTGCCAATGGCTTCGCACTGGCCCAGTTCCGTCTGGCAACGCTTTATGAGCGCGGCCTGGGCGTGAAGGCTGACCGCCAGCGGGCTCAAATCTGGTATGAGCGCGCGGCGACGCAGGGCAACGTGAAGGCCATGCACAACCTGGCTGTGCTTGCCGCTTCCCGCAGCCCCAACGGCGACTATGAAACCGCAGCGCGCTGGTTCAAGGCAGCAAGCGAGCACGGTCTGGCCGACAGCCAGTACAATCTGGCGGTGCTGTACGAGAACGGCATGGGCGTGAAGCAGGATCTGGAAGAGTCCTACAAGTGGCTGATCCTTGCTGCAAAAGCCGGTGACACCGATGCTGCCGGCCGCCGCGATACCATCAAGAAAAAGCTGGACGCCAAGGCTGCCAGCGCCGTGGAGCAGGGTGCTGCTGCATGGCGGGCCAAGCCGATGCAGAATATGGTCAACGATGCACGGCTCGCCGGGCAGGCTTGGCAGGGCGGCGCCAAGCGCGGCTGATTTTTTCGGGCGCTCGGCGACTCCGCTTCCCCGCCGATGCATGCCCCACATCGGAAGGCATGAGCCACCTCGCGTTTCGAGGCAAAGTGCGGGTGCCGTGATTACAACAGATGCGCCGCGGACAACGTGGCGCATTTTTTGTTGGCGAAGCGCCTATTTTTACTTCCCTCGCGTATGCTGTAACGAACACCGTCGCTGCCTTGACATGCCAGTCGGGCAGAAGCATCAGGCAGCGACAACACCCCTCGGCGACCGATCCGGGCGCTGCAAAGGAAGAATGCGCAAGCGAAGCGGATGAACATCTACCTGCCCATTGCCGAGATGTCCGTCAATGCAGCGCTCCTGCTGGGCCTGGGTGGTGCCGTCGGGTTTCTTTCGGGGCTGTTCGGTGTCGGCGGCGGCTTTCTGCTTACGCCGCTGCTGATTTTCCTCGGTGTGCCGACGTCGGTTGCGGTCGGCACCGGCTCGATGCAGATCCTTGCATCTTCCGTTTCAGGCGCGATGGCCCAGTACCGGCGTAACAACGTCGACGTGAAGATGGGCATGGTGCTGGTTGCGGGCGGCGTCGTCGGATCGTTCATCGGCGTTTCGCTGATGAGAATTCTGCGCCAGATGGGCCAGTTCGAGCTGTTCGTGTCGCTATGCTACGTCACGTTCCTCGGTGCGGTGGGCGCGCTCATGCTGATTGAAAGCGTGGGCAGCATTCAGCGGCAGCGCTCGGGCCAACCGGTGCCGACGCGTCAGACCGGCCAGCATAGCTGGGTGCACGGCCTGCCGTTCAAGATGCGCTTCCATCGCTCAAAGCTTTACATCAGCGCGGTGCCGCCAGCGATGATCGGCGCGTTCGTCGGCTTCATGGCGGCGATCATGGGCGTCGGCGGCGGCTTCGTTATGGTGCCGGCGATGATCTATCTGCTGCGCGTTCCCACCAGCGTGGTGATCGGCACGTCGCTGTTCCAGATCGTGTTCGTCATGGCGGTGACAACGCTGCTGCAGGCGATAGAGAATAAATCCGTCGATGTGGTGCTGGCGTTGATCCTCATCGTGGGCGGAGTTGTCGGCGCGCAGTTCGGTGCTGCAGCGGGCGGCAAACTCAAGGGTGAGCAGCTACGCTTCATGCTGGCAGCGCTGGTGCTGCTGGTGTGTCTGCGCATCGCGTGGGATCTGATGGTGACACCAGCGGAAATATTCTCCATCGGCCCTCTGATCGGGGGCGGCCTATGATGCGCTCGGCGATCATTGGCGTGATGGCGTGCCTTTGGCTGGCGCTCAACATGGTGCAGGCATCAGCGCAGGAGGCGGAGGCTTCACCGCCGCCTAACCTGCCGCCGCCAACAGTCGTGACGCCTCCGTTGCCGCCAATGGAAACGGTTGAAGCCGACATCTCAACCCGCAGTCTTGAGGTGACGACCGGCTTCACCGGGCATGAGATCGTCGTGTTTGGCGCCATCGACAACAGTCAGGCGCCGAAGGATGATGCCGGAAGCTACTACGATGTTGTTGTGGTGGTTGAAGGTACGCCGTTCCCCATTGTTGCGCGCCGCAAAAGCGAAGTGGGCGGCGTATGGATGAACACGTCGTCGATCACCTTCAATTCGGTGCCAAGCTATTATGCCATCGCGTCATCGAAGCCGATTGAGGAGATCGCGGGGCCAGCCGTTCTGGAGCGCCACGCAATCGGCTTCCGGCACATCAAGATGATGCCTGCGGGCAATAGCGGCGCAGGGCTGAAAGATTCCCAACTGGCGGCGTTCCGTTCGGCTGTTATCCGGCTCAAGCAGCGTAAGGATCTCTACGTGCTGGAGCCCGAAGGCGTCGACTTTGTGGGGCGCAGTCTGTTCCGCAGCACGATTGCGCTGCCCGCCAATATTCCGGTGGGGCCGCTAGTGGCGCGCACGTATCTGTTCCGCGACGGCGAAGTGGTGAGTGCGCACATTGCGCGCGTAACGCTGCACCGCGCCGGTATCGAACGGCTGGTGCACAACTTCGCGTTCGTTTATCCGGCGAGCTATGGCCTGATCGCGGTGATCATTGCGGTGCTGTCAGGGCTGCTGGCTTCGGTGCTGTTCCGTCGCAAGACTGCGTGAGGCGTTGGCTGCCACGTGGCGCGATTTGGTCGTCGCATCGAGCCCGCGCTGGCTCAGTCCTCGCGCAGCAGGCGCGATGCAACCGGATATAGCCCTTCCTGACCCAGCAGCCAGGCCTGCATGCCTTCCAGCCCGAATAGCGGCGCGAACGGCTCGGCCAGAATATTGAGACCACCGGCGTAGCTGCCGAACGCGGGCAGCACCAGCCTGCGGCCATTGCCGACGAAACACGGCCGCCGCAGCGTGTAACCGTGCATCGATATTTTCGCGGCTGGATGCAGATGACCCGCTATCTCGTGCGTCATGTGTCCGACGTGAGGCTCATGCCGCAGCGTGATGCCTTCAACGACGATATCGCCGACAACGTGTCCGCCGAGACGCTCGGTGATGTGCGGATCGTGATTGCCCGTCACCCAGATCCACTCGCGGTCCTCCTGCATGATCTGCAGGATTTCCAGATCCTCAATGCCGATACGCGTCGCAGCGTCGACATCGTGCAGGCTGTCGCCCAGGGCGATGACTGTCGCGGCGTCATAGCGATCAATGGCGGCGGCCAGTTTGTTCAGCGTTTCGCGCGTGTCATAGGGCGGCAGCAGCTGGCCGCGCCGCGCGTAGGACGAGCCCTTTTCCAGATGCAGATCGGCTACGATGAGGGCGTTCTCGGCAGGCCAGTACAGCGCGCCCGACATGTCGGCGCGAAACAGCTTGCCGCAGATGGAGATTTCCTGAACCTGGTAATCGTCGAAGGCCAGCCGCTCGGGCTTCAGCTCCAGCATTCAGTTCCCTCTGCTTCCCCGTTGGCGCGCGCGCACAGCAATTGATTGGCCCGGCGATCATTCCTGTTCGCTGGCGTAAAGGGCTGCCGCTTCACGCAACAGTTCCTCACGGGCAAACCCAGCCACAGCCTCGCGGCCGATTTCCAGCAGGATGGGCACCGAAAGCGGCGACACCCGGTCGAGCGGCTGGTGCTGTATCCTACCCTCGATTCGTCGCAGAAAATCCCCCAGTCGCGCAATATCCAGAAGGCCGGTTGCGGCATCTGACCATGTAGCCTCCAGGAGCACATGGTGCGGGTCGTGCCGCCGCAGCACATCGTAAATGAGGTTGGTGGAAACCGCGATCTGTCGCCCGCTTTTTTCGCGGCCCGGATGCCGCCGCTCCACCAGCCCGGAGATAAGCGCGACATGGCGGAAGGTGCGCTTCATCAGATTGGATTCAGCCAGCCATGCATCGAGATCATCGCCCAGCATGTCCTGATCGAATAGTTCTTCCAGGCTAAGCTTGCCGTCCGCGATCAGGGATGAAAGGTCGCCGAGGGTCCACAGCGCCATGCCGTAGTCGTTAGCGACGAAGCCGAGCGGTGATGCGCCGATGCGGTCCAGCCGCCGCGTCAGCAGCATGCCGAGCGTCTGATGCGCCAGCCGCCCTTCGAATGGATAGGTGACGAGATAGTGCAGGTTGCGCCGCTGGAATGTCTCGATCAGCAGTTCGTCGCGACCGGGGATGGCCGAACGCTGTTGCTGCAGGCGGAGCCAGTCTTCCACCGATGAGGGCAGGCGCGACCATGCGGTTTCGTCGGCCAGCATTGCGCGCACCCGCTCCGCCAGATGGGTTGAGAGCGGAAACTTGCCGCTGTTGTAAGCGGGGATGATGGGGGAGCGCGCCGTCGCCCGCGTAACATAGGCTTCGTTCTCGCCCATGCCCTCGAAACGCAGCACCTCGCCCGCCAGCACGAACGCTTCGCCGGGGCGAAGTTGCTCGATGAAATATTCGTCCACCTCGCCCATCACGCGGCCGCCCATAAGCGTTGAGCGCGACGCGCTGCGCTTGCCGATCAGCCGAACTTTGATCAGCGGCTCGGCGACGATGGTGCCCGCGTTCATGCGATAGGCCTGCGCGAACCGCGGATGCGTCAGCCGCCATAATCCATCGGGTGTTGGCTTCAGCTTGGCAAAGCGCTCATAATTTTTAAGCGCATAGCCGCCGTCAGCAACAAAACCCAGCACGCGGTCGAATGTAGCGCGGGACAGCCCGGCATAGGGCGACGCCGAGGTGACTTCGGCATAAAGGTCGTTGGCGTTGAATGGCCCGGTGCAGGCGACACCTAAAATATGCTGCGCCAGAACATCGAGCGCGCCGGGCCGCGTGAAGGTTACATCCTGCGCACCGGCCTTTGCCGCCTCCACCGCTGCGCGGCACTCCAGCACCTCGAAGCGGTTAGATGGCACGAGAACAGCCTTTGAAGCTTCATCGAACCGATGGTTGGCGCGGCCGATGCGCTGGGCGAAGCGGCTTGCCCCCTTCGGCGCGCCAACGTGAATGACCAGATCGACGTCACCCCAGTCGATGCCCAGATCCAGCGTTGAGGTTGCCACGACGGCACGCAGTGCACCGGACGCCATCGCCGCTTCCACACGGCGCCGCTGTTCGGCATCCAGCGATCCATGGTGCAGCCCAATCGGCAGCGACTTTTCGTTGTTGCGCCACAGGTCCTGAAACAGCAGTTCCGCCTGCCGCCGCGTATTCACGAACAGCAGGCTGAGGCGGTGCGCTTCAATGGCCTTGTAGATTTCCTCGATGGCATAAAGGCTGGTGTGGCCAACGGTCGGAACCGTTTCGTCCAGCTCCAGAATTTCAATGTGCGGTTCGGCGCCGCCGCCAACGTGAATGAGATCCGCCAGCTCGATGTGAGATTGCGGCGACTTCTGCCCGACCAGAAAGGCCCGCAGTTCCGTGGGGCGGGCAACCGTGGCCGACAGCCCGACGGTGCGCAGATCCGGATTGATGGCGCGCAGGCGCGCGAGGTCCAGCGCCAGCAGATCGCCGCGCTTGGTTGCAGCCAGCGCGTGGATCTCATCCAGAATAACGGTATCGAGACCGGCGAACAGTTCGTCGCTGTCGGGATGGCTCAGCAGCAACGCGAGCTGCTCCGGCGTCGTCATCAGGATGTGTGGTGGAGCGCGGCGCTGGCGGGCCTTGCGGGCAACTGAGGTGTCGCCGGTGCGTGTTTCGGTGCGGATCGGCAGGCTCATTTCCGCAATCGGCTGGGTGAGGTTGCGCGCCACGTCCACCGCCAATGCCTTCAGCGGCGAGATATAAAGCGTGTGCAGGCCCGGGGCGCGGTTGCCGCGTCTGCGACCCTTGGCGGCCAGATCGATCAGGCTGGGCAGAAATCCGGCCAGGGTTTTGCCCGCGCCGGTCGGGGCGATCAGCAGGCTGGAGCGGCGGTCCCGCGCGGATTCCAGCAAAGCGAGCTGGTGAGGGCGCGGTGTCCAGCCACGGTTGGCGAACCAGCCCGCGAACGGCTCCGGCAGCTCCAGTGTTGGGGCGGCGGCCTTTGCAGTGCGCGCCGCCTCAGCCGCCTTCTTGGTCCGCGGTTTAGCGAGCTTGGGCGCGGACGCCGCCGCGCGCCCGCGCGTCAAAGGTTTGGCGCGGGATCGAGAGGCAGAGGCGGGCTTTGCGGCGGACGGCATCCAAACTCGGTACGTTGGGTTAAATGGCGCTGTCGAAATGGACCAGCAACTATGCTAGAGCCTTTCAGCGTTTCGTTGAATCGCGGATCGGCTCTAGCTGTTTGTTTTGACGTGCTTCTTGTCGGAAAACCGGTTCCCACTTTTCCGAAAACACTCTAGAGCCGTTTCGCTTCGCCTGAGGTATTCAGGTCTTGGGGTTTAGATGGTGCTTCGGTGCGCCAAGCGCCATCCCGCAAGGCCAACTGCGATCCCGCAAGGGAAGACACAATTAACGCGCCGGACGATGTGCCAGGCCGCGCAACGGGAGATTGACCAGAATGGATCGCGAGACATTCCTTGGCGGCAGCGTGGCCGGCGTAATTATCCGCCTGGTGCTGTTGTCCGTCGTGGTCGGCGTCATCCTCTCGGCACTGGGAATAACACCCGACAACATCTTTGAGCGTATCAATGTACTGCTGCAACGCATCTACGACCTTGGCTTCGGCGCGCTAGATTCGCTGCTGGGTTACTTCATCCTTGGCGCTATCGTGGTGGTGCCGATCTGGTTCATCTCACGCCTGCTTAAAACCGCAGGCAAGTCAGACGGTACCCCCCGGGATGGCGGTCAGGCCTGACGCCAGGCGCGCATTGCGCACTCCGGTCGCACGGTCGGGGTGAACGCCTGCGCGTACAGGCCGTCGCCCAATCCTTTGCACGATAGTGAGACTAGAGCCTTTCAGCGTTTCGTTGAATCGCGGAACGGCTCTAGCCGTTTGTTTTGTCGTGCTTCTTATCGGAAAACCGGTTCCCACTTTTCCGGAAGCACTCTAAGCGCCGCTCAGCCCTCCAGCGGCTTTGCGGCCCATTCGGCGGAACGGCGTCCGGTGAGTTGTGAGACGGACGCTGCGCCAGCACGTTTGGCGGCAGCGGTGAGCGTACGCTTGATGTCGCCGATCAGCGCCGGGCCTTCATAAATCATGCCGGTGTAGAGCTGCAGAAGCGTCGCGCCTGCTTCGATCTTGCCGAGCGCAGCTTCACCGCTGTCGATGCCGCCGATGCCGATCAGCGGAATGTTGCCGCCGGTGATCTGATGCACGCGGGCCAGCATCACCGTTGCGCGGTGAAACACCGGACGTCCCGATAGTCCACCGGCTTCGCGCGCATTGGCATCGCGCAGCCCGGCGCGAGATAGCGTTGTGTTCGAAACCGCGATGCCATCAACACCCAGCGTGACGAGCGGCGCGATGACCGCTTCAAGATCGCCTTCGGGAATATCCGGCGCCAGCTTTACGATCAGCGGACGCTTGGCTTTGCCAGCGCGCATCTGTTCAGCGCGTGCATCCATAACGCGTTGCACAAGATCGCTCAGCGCGGCCGGATCTTGCAGATCGCGCAGGCCCGGTGTGTTGGGCGATGAAATGTTGATCGTAAAATAGCTCGCGACATCATAGAATGTGCTGATGCCGCGCACGTAGTCGGCAATGCGATCGCTTGAATCCTTGTTGGCGCCGATGTTGACGCCGACAACGCCGCGATTTGGCCGGCGCTTCAGGCGCTCCAGCGCTGCCGCATGCCCACCGTTGTTGAACCCCAAGCGATTGATGACGCCGCGATCCTCAAGCAGACGAAACACGCGCGGCTTTGGATTGCCGGGCTGCGGCAGCGGCGTGACAGTGCCGATTTCCGAGAAGCCGCAGCCAAGGCGCAGCAGCGCATCCGGCACGCGCGCATCCTTGTCGAACCCCGCCGCGATGCCGATGGGATTAGGTACGCTAAGCCCCGCAAAGTCTGTCGTCAGCACAGGGTCATCCGGTGCGTGCGACGTCGGAAACGCACCAAATTCAAGCGCTTTCAGCGTCACTTCATGCGCTTCTTCCGGTGCAAGCAGCCGCAGCGCCTTGGGCGTCAGCTCGAACAGTTTTCTCAGCATTACAAAAAGCCTTCTGGAAGCGAGGGAATTTCTCCCTCAAGCTTCAGCTCGTCCGTAGATATGGCATGGCGGGTAGGAAGCGGCGCGTAAAGATGAGGAAACAGCGCGCCGCCGCGCGATGGCTCCCACTTTAGTGCATCGCCCAGGTCATCGACATCAAAGCGGACCAGCAGCAGATCGCTTTGCCCGCGATAATGTTTGGCCAATGTTCCGGGCAACTGTTCGCGCAACGAAAAATGTATGAAGCCGTCGCGCAGATCATCCGCTGATCCAGTATAGACGCCATCGTTGCAGGCCGCCTGCCATGCATCGCGCGGAACAACCTTGAAGATATATTTGGTGTCTGTGTGCATCTGCTGGTGCTGCTTTATCGTTGTCCGTGAATGTGTTTGCTCAAAGTGATGGCTGCACGTCTGACGCCGGCGTCGCAGCGTCGCTGTCTCCGGTCGTCAACACAGCGCAATGAAGCCAACACGCAACGACACATTTATTGCTTCTCATCTGTTGTGCGGCTCGCAGGCGTGATAGCCTCGAAGGTCTTGCGCTAAGGCTCCCCCGGCATCTGCGCGAGTAGGCAAACGACACCACAGTTTAACAGCTCCTGTCGCCTTTAGCGTCAGGTCAGTAGAACATCAAAAACAAAAAAGCGGCTCTATGTTCCCCGGTCTTCCAACAGCGTCCCTGACCCTAACGGATTTGTTTTCTTCGCCGTTTCATTTTTCGGTGCCCGCTTTCCAGCGCCCGTATTCATGGACGACCGGTGAAGCGGGGCAACTGCTGGAAGATATTCTCACGGCTGCAGGTCTGGCTGGCCGTGCAGGTTGGGAAGAGCCTGACTACTTCCTCGGCACCATCCTGCTGCTCGACAATGCCGATCGCGGTCTGCCGAAGGAGCGCGAGCGCGAGGCGCGGCTGTTCGAGATCATCGACGGTCAGCAGCGGCTGGTGACGCTTGCAATTCTTTTGGCCGTGCTGCGCGACCTTGGAACGGAGCGCTGGCGTTGGGGCGCGCGTAATAGGCTGGACCATCTGATCCTCGCCGATGGGCTCGTTTCGCCGTTGCATAGTGGGAAGTTCCGCATCGAGCTTAGTGCCCGCGACCAGGAATTTTTGGAAAATTACATTCAGGTGCGCGGTGCGTGCACGGTCGTCCCGCCCGAAGACACTCTCGCCGAAGCGGAGGAGCGCCTGCTCGCGGTCCGCGATTACTTCATGCGTGAGGTGTCATCCCTCAATGAAGCCGACCGCCGCAGCCTGGCGGACTACCTGTGCGGGCAGTGCCATTTCGTGGTGGTGCTCACCCGCGATATCGATCGCGCGCACCGCCTGTTCACGGTGTTGAACGAGCGCGGCCGTGCGTTGCAGCGCAACGACATCCTGAAGGTTGAGATACTGAAGGGTGTGCCGCAGCAAGGCATGGAGGCGGCCAACGAAAAATGGGAAACCGCCGCTGCATTGCTGGGGCCGCACTTCGAGACGCTGTTCAGCCACATCTTCACGATCTATGGCCGCGAGGACGCAAAGATTATCGCCGGCGTACGTCGTACGATCCGGGATGTAGGCGGCGCTGAAACGTTCTTGAATGACGTGCTGGCGCCGTTATCGAAAGCCTACGACACCGTTCTGCGCGCCAGCGACGTGAGCCTCAACATCGACCCTGAGGTGCGCCGCTATCTCGTTTATCTCGGACGCCTGCCGGAAGGTGACTGGGCGCCTGCCGCCATTCTCACGCTAAGCCAATACGCGGAAGATCCGAGGCGCGCGGCACAACTGCTGAAGGAAATTGACCGGCTGGTGCATCTGATGCGCGTGTTGTGTCTGGGCACAGGCAAGCGTATCCGCCGGATGAGCGCTGTGCTTCAGATTATAAAGTCTGGCGCGCCGATTGATCCTCAGCAAGGTCCGTTTGCCATCAGTCGCGACGAGATGCGCAACATCGGTTACCATCTGCGTTCGATGTATCGCCGTGACGCACAGATCTGCAAACAACTGCTGCTGCGCCTCAACGATGAACTGACACGCTCGGCCACGGTGCTCGATCCGCGCGACTACAGTGTCGAGCATGTGCTGCCGCAACGCCCAGGTGCGTCGAGCGAATGGCGGCGCTGGTTCGCCGATGCGGAAGAGCGCGAGGCATGCACGGACAGCCTCGGCAATCTCGTGGCCGTATCGCAGAAGCAGAACGACCGCGCCCGCAATCAGGAATTCGACCGTAAGCAGGAGATTTACCGCGGATCGGTCAACGATCCTCCGGTGTTGCCGATTACGCGCGACGTCGCCGAGGCCGCCACGTGGCGCGCGGAGGACATCCGCGCCCGTGAGGCCAAGCTGCTTGGCCTGATGCGTGACATGTGGGGCATCGATGTGCCGGGCATGTCGCAGCCGGTTCCCGTGCGCAGCGTTGTCGCCTGAGGCGAACATTAGCATTCGTCGTCAGGAAAGTCAGAGCCGTGCCCGCCACCAGGAAGGCACGGCCATTCAGGTCATGAACTGACCCCGTCTTGCAGGTCAGGTCTGGACGTGGCTCAGCGTCAGGCGAGCAGTTCGCCCTTCATCGCTCTGTCGATCAGCGCGCGCGTTTCACTGATGCCATAGACCTGCACAAAACTGCCGAAACGCGGGCCCTTCTCTTCGCCCAGCAGTACCTGATAGATCGCGCCGAACCATGCGTTCGAGACGCCCGGCCGCTCCGGCGTTGCATTCTTGGCGTTGAAATCCTGATAGCGCGGAATGGTGCGGCCAACATCATAGATGACCGCTTGCAGATCTTCCGCCGACGCTGACGGATCGGTGTTGGCCAGTGCTTCAGAAAGCGCGCGCAGGGCTTCAACTTCAACTTCATCGGCCGGGCGATACTTCTTCTGCGGCTTCACGAAGTCGGTGTAGTAGCGCACCGCGTATCCGGCCAGCTGATCGAGCAGCGGATGTGTCTCCGGGCTGACGCCTTCAACATGCCGGCGAATGAATCCCCACAGCACCGCCTTGTCGTCGGCATTGGAGGCCGCGACGAGGTTCAGCAACAGCGCGAATGTCAGCGGCACATCGCCCGTAGGCGGGGTGCCGGTGTGAATGTGCCAGACGGCGTTGTCGAGACGTGCCTTGTCATCCTGACGCGGATAGGCGGCCAGCAACTGCAGGTATTCGTCAACCGCGCGCGGGATCACATCGAAATACAGCCGCTTGGCCGACTTCGGCTTCTGATACATGAACAGCGACAGGCTTTCCGGGCTGGCATAGCTCAGCCATTCGTCGATCGTCAGTCCGTTGCCCTTGGACTTTGAAATCTTTTCGCCGCGATCGTCGAGGAACAGCTCGTAGTTGAAACCTTCCGGCGGCGTGCCGCCGAGCGCCTTGCAGATGCGCGATGAAAGCTGAACGCTTTCGATCAGATCCTTGCCGGCCATTTCATAGTCGACGCCAAGCGCGGTCCAGCGCAAAGCCCAGTCGGCCTTCCACTGGCACTTCACGGCGCCGCCGGTCACGGTAGTCTCAATCTTCTCGCCGCTGTCCGGATCGATGTAGACGATCGTGCCCTTCTTCGGATCGCGCTCGATCATCGGCACTTGCAGCACCTTGCCGGAGGTGGGCGATACGGGCAGGAACGGCGAATAGGTGGCGCGGCGCTCCGGCCCGAGCGTCGGCAGGATGATATCCATGACCTTGTCATAGACCTCCAGCATGCGCAGCAGCGTCTCGTCGAAGCGGCCCGACGTGTAAGCATCGGTCGCGGACATGAACTCGTAGGAAAACCCGAATTGGTCCAGGAACGCGCGCAGCATCGCGTTGTTGTGATGCGCAAAGCTCTCGAACTTGCCGAACGGATCGGGCACGCGCGTCAGCGGCCGTTCAAGCGCCGAGTGCAGCAACTCCTGATTGGGCACGTTGGTCGGCACTTTGCGCAGACCGTCCATATCGTCCGAGAAACAGATCAGGCGCGTCGGGCGCTTGCCCTCCGTCAGCATCTCGAAGGCATGACGAACCATGCTGGTGCGCGCCACTTCGCCGAACGTGCCGATGTGCGGCAACCCTGACGGGCCATACCCCGTCTCGAAAATGACCGTTTTCTCAGCGCCGCCATTGATCTTGTCGAGACGCGCGATCAGCCGGCGGGCCTCTTCGAAGGGCCAGGCGCGCGCGTTTGCCAGAGCTGACGACAGGTCGGGTGAGGAAGCGGACATTGAGCGGCTATCTATCTTTGGTTCGAGGGTTGGGGAGGTCGTGAATTTTTCGTGCCGGGAACCTATGTTCCACGCGGTGTCGGCGTCAATGTCCCTGAGGCAAAGGAGCCGCCCATTCTGTCTGCAGCATACGGCGGAGGATCATTTGAATAGCAATGGCACAAGTTCTGGGGTTCTGACGCCGCAGGAAGCACTGATATACGCGATGTTTGCCGCTGCCGCATCGGACAGGACGGTTTCCCAGCCGGAACTATTGCGCATCAATTCCATGGTCGCGGAACTGCCGGCCTTTCGTTCTCTGGGTGGCGATTGGATGAGCCGGGAAGCGCAGGATTGCGGCCGGTTGCTTTCCAAGCCTGACGGCATGGGCAAGGTCGTGCAAATGATCGTTGACGCGCTTTCGCCAGATCTTCGTGAAACAGCTTATGCGTTGGCTGCAGAAGTCGCGTCTAGCGATCTGGCAATCAAGGACGGCGAAAGAGAGTTTTTGAAGCTATTGGAGGAGGCGCTGCAACTTGATCCACTGCTTAAAGCGGCTTTGGAAAAGGCCGCTGTGGTTCGCCATCGCAGCATTCCCGAAAATTAAATAATGGCGTGATCGGATATAATTAATTGGCGTTTCATAAGGCAATTTGGCGCTAAAAATAACAGCTGTGCTTTTTTGTTGCAGCGCAAATAAGGTTTTTGCACGTATATCGGCGGAGTTTGTAACCTATTTTTATCGCGCATTGGGTTCGAATTGCTTTGGCGCGGCTGCGCGTCATACCAACTGCGGGGGCTTGGGCGATGGCCATGGGCCGATATGCTGCTGATATCCAACTTGCGCCCCACGCGCCGGTGGCATTGTTTGATGAAGCCGGAAGAATTCAAGGCTGGTCGCCAGCCTTCGCCGACCATTGCATCAGCATCCTCCAAGACCTGAACGACTGCAGAGCCGGCGATGTTTGGCCAGAGCTCGCCGATCGATGGGATGAGATCTGGGCCAACAGCAACCTCGATCGGCACGTCGCAGTTCTGGAGGTGGCGCCAAGAGCCGCTTCGGGATCAGGCGGCATGGCCGACGCCGTAAAGCTGGAAATCAGCCAGTTCATCGGTCCGGTCGGTCGGCTGGCGAAAGTGGAAGTGTGTAACTCTGCTGCTTCGCGGCTGCACGTGCTTCAGCAAGAAATGTTGCAGGCGATGGCCAACGGTACCCAACTTGCGCCGGTGCTGGAAACGATGTGCCGCAAGGTTGAGGCGCTCGCACCGGGAATCATCTGCAGCATTCTGGCAGTCGATGGTGGCAGTCAGCTCCGTCATCTGGCCAGCCCGGGACTTCCCTTCCACTATTCGAAAGCGGTCGACGGCGCGCTCATCGGTCCTAAAATGGGTTCCTGCGGCACCGCTGCGTTTCTTGGCGAACCCGTTGAGGTTGCCGACATTGCCAGCGATCCACTCTGGGATTCGTTCCGTCATCTGGCTTTGCCGCTAGGCTTGCGTGCGTGCTGGTCAAGTCCGATCAAGAACAGAGCAGGCCGGGTGATTGGCGTTTTTGCGCTGTACAGCGTCGAAGCACGTTCGCCAACACCGCTTGAGCGGCAGATCATTGCTTGCTGCCAGCAACTGGCACTGATTGCGCTGGAGCAGGACGAGACCCGCACCCGCGCGTATGAGCATGCATTCACCGACGCACTGACCAAGCTGCCTAACCTGGCGCGCTTTCAGCAGCGATTGGCTGAGACAATCTCAATCGTAGGCAACAGCGGCCAGTCGGTGGCGTTGCTTTATGTCGGCCTCGATCGCTTCCGGTCGATGAATGAGCAACTCGGATACGGCGGCGGCGACGAACTGCTCCGGCGCGTTGCCGAGCGCTTGCGTGAGCTTATACGCGATCAGGATGCTGTCGCGCGCGTTGGCGGCGATGAGTTTGCGGTCATTTTTGTCGGAGACATCAAACCGCTCGACGTTGCCCGGCGTGCCCGTGAGATCATAGATGCCGTAAGTGCACCGCTGCTGATAGACGGGCGCCGCATTCAACTGAAGGCCAGCGTCGGCATCGCAATCGGGCAGGATGCCATCAGCGCCGATGAAATGATCCGCGATGCTGCCAACGCTATGCAGCGCGTGAAGGCGACGGGCAGCGGCACGTACTTCTTCCACGAGAAGGAAATGAACGCGCAGATGCATGAGCGTCATCGCGCCGAAACGGATTTGCGTCTGGCGATTGAGAACGAGCAGCTCGAAGTCCATTACCAGCCGGTATTCTGCCTGGAGCGCGGCCATATCATCGGCGCCGAGGCACTGGTGCGCTGGAACCATCCGACGCGCGGGATGGTGTCGCCGGCCGAGTTTATTCCTCTGGCCGAGCAGAGCGGTCTGATTGACGATCTCGGGGACTGGGTTCTGCGCCGCGCGTGCAATCATGCGAAGTCGTGGCGGGAAGATCTGCGGGTCGCGGTCAACCTGTCGCCGGCTCAGTTCGAAAATCCTGCGCTCGCGCTAACGGTTGCTTCGATACTTGAACAGACCGGGCTCGAACCGTCGCGCCTGGAACTGGAAGTAACGGAGTCGGTGCTCCTGCGCGACAACGCGGTCAACATCGCGGTTCTGGATGAGTTGAGCGACCTGGGAGTTTCCATTGCCCTTGATGATTTTGGAACGGGCTACTCCTCGCTCAGCTATCTGCATCGCTTTTCATTCGATCGCATCAAGATAGATCATTCGTTCGTGCGGGATATCACCCGCAATGGTGGCTCGCTCAAGATTGTGCGGGCCATCATCATGTTGGCGCATAGCCTTGGTTTGCATGTTACCGCCGAGGGTGTCGAAACCGACGAGCAGTTTGCGATCATGCGCGGTGAAGGTGCCCAGCATATCCAGGGGTTCTACATCGGCGCTCCGATGCCGGTCTCAGACTTTTTAGCAAGAGTTCAAAATCCCGAAACGCCCTTCATCTCCGCTGCCTGAACGGTTAAAATGCTCCGTTCCGACGTGCGCGCCGGGGCGGGAAACGTGTGGGCTGATAGCCCGGGAGAACACCATGAAACTGCAAATTGCCGCTGCCCTTCTTTCCATCGCAATGCTGCCGTTTGCAGGTGGCGCGCAGGCGCATCACCTGTCTTCCAAGGAAGATGTGGAAGTTAAGGTCGACAAGAACAAAAGCGCAGAAGAGCTCAAGGCGCTCTGGGACCAGTTCGGCGGCTGGTGCGCGATTGCCGATTGGCATCCGGCGGTAAAGACATGTGAAGAGATCAAAGAAGGCGATGACGTTTTCCGCAAGCTCACTTTGCAGGATGGCGGCGTCATCAAGGAAAAGCTCATCGAGAAGGGTGACAGCACCTATACGTATGCCATCACCGAGAGCCCGCTGCCGGTGAAGAACTATCAGGCGCAGTTCTCGATCGTGCCCGACAACGACGACGCCGATGAGGTCAAGATCCTCTGGACAGCCAAGTACGACGCCGCCGACGGCAAGAAAGACGGTGACGCCACCGATACTATCGACGGCATCTTCAAGGATGGTCTGAAGAGCATCAAAGAAAAGCTCGGCAAGAAGGCTGACTGACCTGTTGGCATTGCCGTGCGTTCGCCGTGTTTAGCGGTCCGCATCATTGGCAATCTGCAGTAATGGCCGTTTTGAAGCGCCTCCGGCAGTGTTGCCGGGGGCGTTTTCGTTTCGAAGGTGGAGCAGGCTTCCGACCCCAGTGCGGTGGCGGCATTGCACCACGTGTCAGCCGGGCATGGCGAAAGCTGCAACAGCATCCGCGGCGAGCGCCAGATTGCCGGCGCGCGTAAACCCGCTGTCCCGGCGCGGGGCGAAGTCATGATCGCCGTCAGGTATCCAAACCATTTCGATTGCAGGTGACAGATCATAAGCCGCATGCCCATCGGTGCCCTGCACCTCGGCGCGGGTGCCGAAAGGATCGCGCTCCCCCTGCACAATCAACGTCGGGCAAGAGATGTCGCGCAAATGGGCTGTGCGCAGATTTTCCGGCTTTGCGGGCGGATGAAACGGATAGCCAAGGCAAACCAGCCCGAATATGCGCTGTGCTGCATACAGTTCCTGGGCAACCATGCTGGCAACGCGGCCACCCATTGATTTGCCGCCAATGATGAGACGCTGCTTGCCGCTTTTCAGTGCAGGCGTCTGTTCATGAAGCGCTTCGACAGCAAGCAGGTATTCAGTTGTCAATCTATCGGCACGGGGTGGCGGTTTGCGTTTGCCGCCATCGCGGCGCGCTGCCATATATTCGAACTCGAATCGCGATACCTGCAGACCGCGTTCGCAAAGCAGATCGCTCATGGCGTCCAGGTAGAGGCTTGTCATTGGCGCGCCAGCACCATGCGCTAGCAATATATGCGCGAGAGCTTTGTCAGAACCTGCGGTCAAAAAGTTGATCAAATTCGCTCGCCAATTGTTTTCCTGGGTTAACGAAGGCTTCCGGTCAGCGGTCGCTTTTTAACGATATGGAACTATTATGGCCTGAACCTTGCTAGGCCTGAACCTGTTAAAGGGGGAGCTATGCAACGCACCCGTGCCCTTTGCCTTATCGGATCGCTGTGTCTGATCCCTTATTCCGCCGCGGCGGAACCGCAAGCTGCCAAACCCGCAGCTGCGGCTAAGCTTGCGCCGGCCAAGGCAGCCATCAAGGCGCCCGTGCCAGTGGAGGCGCAGCGTGCGGCGGTTGCCGTGCCCGTGCCGGAAAAGAAAAACCCTCCGCCGCTGGCCAAGGAACTGTTCGGCAAGGCAAAAGTTGCCGCCGACCTCAGTCCGCGCGCCATTGGCTCGTATGCGAAGGGCTGTCTTTCCGGAGGTGTGCACCTGGCCGACACCGGCCCCAACTGGCAGGCAATGCGGCTGTCGCGCAACCGTGCCTGGGGGCACCCCAAGCTGGTCAAGCTGTTGCAGCGTTTCGCCAGTGAAGTGAAACAGGACGGCTGGAACGGACTGCTTGTCGGCGACATCTCGCAACCGCGCGGTGGCCCGATGCTGACCGGCCACGCGAGCCATCAGATCGGTCTTGATGCAGACATCTGGCTTACGCCGATGCCCAACCGCGTGCTGACCCGCAAAGAGCGCGAAGAAATTTCAGCGACGTCGATGCTGGATAACACCAAGCTGGCGGTAAATCCCAAGGTGTTCACCGCTTCCCATGCATCTGTGATCAAGCGAGCTGCGTCGTATCCATCGGTTGAGCGCGTGTTCGTGCATCCCGCAATCAAAAAGTCGCTGTGTGAGACAACCAAGGACGATCCCGATCGTGCGGCATGGCTGGGCAAGGTGCGGCCGATCTGGGGCCATCACTATCACTTCCACATCCGCATCGGCTGTCCGAATGGTGGCTGTGAACCGCAGGTGCCGGTGAAGGGTGATGATGGATGCGGCGCTGAAGTGACCGGCTGGCTCAAGAAGATCGAGGCTTCGCTGAAGCCGCCGCCGCCGCCAAAGCCGGGCGCTCCGAAATGGGTCCCGCCCAGCGAGCGTCGCCGCATCACTCTCGATCAGCTGCCGCAGGAATGCCGTGTGGTGATTGAAAGCCCGGGCGCTCCGGTTGTCACCGAGGCGATGGCCGGCACTACAACCGGCGCAACCCCGCCAAAAAAGAAATAGCGGCACGGTTGGCGGTCTCATCCCCACGTCTGACGAAAAAAAGCCAGGGCTTCCACCCTGGCTTTTGTTTTTGTCGGACTGGACGTTTCGGACGGCCGTGATAGCGGGCCGTTCCATCGCGGCGCGCAAAGCGGGCAGCCATCACTCCGAGCGTTTATCCTTCGAGGCTGACGCCGGTTGGCATTGGGCAGCTCACGCCCGTTCCGCCCAGACCGCAGTAGCCCTGCGGCACTTTCGAGAGGTACTGCTGATGGTAGTCCTCGGCGAAAAAAAACTCCGGCGCGGGCAGAATTTCGGTTGTGATCTGTCCCAGCCGGTGCTGCGTCAGCGCCTGCTGATAGGCTGCCTTTGAGGCTTCCGCGGCCTGCCGTTGCGCCTCGGTGAACCAGTAAATTCCCGAGCGGTACTGCGTGCCGATATCGTTGCCCTGCTGCATGCCCTGCGTGGGATTGTGGTTTTCCCAGAACGTCTTCAGCAGCATTTCGTAGCTGATGAGCTTGGGGTCGTAGACGACCAGTACAACCTCGTTGTGGCCGGTCTGGCCGGAGCAGACTTCAGGATAGGTCGGGTTGGGCGTGTAGCCGCCAGCGTAGCCAACGGCGGTGATCCATATGCCGGTGCCGAGCGACCAGAACTTGCGTTCGGCGCCCCAGAAGCAGCCGATGCCAAACATCGCCATCTCAAGCCCGGCCGGATACGGCCCTTTGAGCGGGCGTGAGAAAATGTCGTGCGCATCGGCGGTCGGGATCGGTGCCGCGCGGCCCTTCAAAGCGGTTTCCGGCGTCGGCATCATTGGTTTTGGCTTGCGAAAAAGCATGTCTCCAATCCGGATCTGGTGTGGCTGTGGCACTGATATAGTATCGCGCCTGACCAATCGTCAGTGGTGGGCGAGGTCATGTTGTCGTGAAAATTGTTGCGTAAGCGCTGCTACGGTTTGTTTGAAGCGTCGGTGGGACGAGTTTCGAGGGGATGACAATGGCAGATGTTGCGGTCGTCGATGGGGCGGCGCCCTCAGTGCCCGTTGGCAACGGGCAGGCGCATGAACGCACCGTTTATGAGGCGACGCGCGGGCGCAAGCTGGCGTTCTGCCTGGTGTTCATTCTGCTGCTGCCGTTTTACCTCAGCCTGGCGCCGATGCTGTTCTGGCGCCTCTCGCAGGGCGTATGGACGGGAACGTTCGGGCTTCTGGTGCTGGCGGCCGGCTTCAGCGCCATCATGTTTCTGCTGCTGATCGAGGTGATGCACTCGCTGCGCACGCGCATCGAACTGGGGCCGAAGTCGGTGAAGATGACGCTCCCCGCCGGTCGTGGTCCGACGCCGATCGTGCAGTATCGCAGCTTCGACATACCCTACGACGATATCGAGGCGGTTGAAACGCGGCGCGAGATTTATGGCGGCTCGGTTGCGCCGGTGTTGCTGCAGGGCGCGCGCATCATTCTGAAGGATCAGTCGGCGCTGCGTCTCGGCTATATCAACGAAGCCAACACAGATCCCTGCTTCCCCTATCCTGTGATCGCGGAACAGATCGCGCATCGCGCTGGGCTGGAGGTGCGCAATCGCGGCAACGTGCGCCGTTCAGTGCAGAAGAAGTTTCTGGGACTCAATCGCGACTTCATCAGTGAAAGCGAAGGCGAGGTGCCGGAAACGGAAATCGCCGCGCTCAATGCAACGCATCGGCGTTGGGTGATGCGCACCATCGCATTGCTGCTGGGGATGGTTGTTGTCGGCATTGTGCTGGACATTGTCTTCCCGCCCAGCAGCGGACTGCCGCCCGCATTGACCAGCGTAACGAAGGCCATCATGGGCGGTGGCTGAGCCAGATCGTTTTGTCCTTGGCGCAGGAGAAAGTCGCGCCCGGATGCATGGCTAGAATGTGTCCGCTACAGCGATGATCAGTTGATGTGAATGCGCAGCGCTTCGCGGCGGCGGCCGAAGTAGCCGCAGAGCACTGCAAGGCTCGCAAACAGCAGCGACATCGGGAAGTTGAGGATGCTGGTCAGCACCGGGTCCCACACCCATGGCCGCGTCATGGCCGTGATATTGGTTTGCGTCGCAGCCAGCGAGGCGGGCGCCAGTTCCGACCAGTAGCTCAGCACGCTGTGCGAGATAAACGGCGCATTGCCGTTAAGCGCCGGGGTCACGTCCGCTACGAACGCAACCACGGCGATAAGCGCAAACAGACTGGAAAGAAAGCGCAGGCTTGCCACGTATTTCCTCCGTGAGATGCGTATTCAGGGCGTGCGTCGAACGTATATCAGCTTCGCCCTGACTTCACCCGATAGTCCCACTTCACCCGATGGTTTTGTGCAGGCCGCCTAGCACTTCAACGGCATTCTGTCCGGCGAAGATGAAGTCATTGACGCCGGCCGTGCGCAACGCTGCTTCCAGCTCGCCCGGCTTGCCGGCCAGCAGAATTTGCTGTGCTCCTGCGGCCTTCAATGCCTTGGCGACAGCCTCGGCGTCGCGTGCGTAAACTTCGTCGGATGAGCAGATGCAGGCGACGGTTGCGCCGGATGCCTTGAAATCTGCGGCGGCCTCGTCGGCCGACTTGTAGCCTTCGCTGCTGGTGAGGCCTTCGATGCCACCGGCGGCGAGGAAGTTCCACATCCACTGCGAGCGGCGATTGTGTTCGGCAATCTCGCCCAGGTTGGCCATGAACACTGCCTTGCGCTTGCCGGTGCTGGCCTCGAACGCATCGCCGGCATCGCGCAGCGCCTCAAAGGCTTCGCTGGTGCGATGCGGGGTAAGCGGTCGGCTAACAGCAGCGCCCGTCGCATCAACCTGCGGATAAGGCGTGACCTTCACGCCATCGTTGCCGAGGAACGGGAACACCGACACGCCGGTCAGTTCCTGGCGGCCGGTTGCGACGGCCTTGGTGCGCGCCTCGACCATCTTCGCGATGTCGTCCTGCAGCGCGCCGGAGCTCAGCACCGCGATGAGGCCGCCCTTCGCCTCGATATCCTGGAACAGGCCCCACGCCTTCTGCGCGAGATCGTTCGTCAGCTTTTCGACGTACCACGAGCCGCCGAGCGGATCGACGACACGGCCGAGTTGAGACTCTTCCTGCAGCACAAGCTGCGTGTTGCGCGCGATGCGGCGGGCGAACCGATCCGGCAGGCCCAGCACCCAGGTGTAAGGCAGCACGGTGATCGCGTTGGCGCCGCCAAATGCAGCCGCCGCGCAGGCCGCTGTGGTGCGCAGCATGTTCGTCCACGGGTCGCGCTTGGCCATCATGCGCGATGACGTGATCGCGGTGATGTGCAGTTCGGCAGCCGAGGCGCCGCTTGCTTCCGCGATGCGGGCGATGATGGTGCGGGCAGCGCGTACCTTGGCGGCGTTCAGGAACAGGTCGGTATCGACAGAAAGGGCGAACGCGATCTGCGGGAAGGCGTCCTTGGCGGAAACACCGGCAGCCTCGAACGCGCGCAGATAGGTGACAAGTGCTGCGGCGAGGAAGGCCAGTTCCTGGGCTTCGCTGGCGCCGGCTTCATGCGGCACGGTGGCATCGACCAGCACCGAGCTGATCGGACGATCTGCCTGAGCTGCCTCCCTGGCGAACGCGACCGTTTCCGCCAGCGCAGTTTCAATCGGCGCCCACGTGGAGCCATAGCGCGCAAAGGTGCCGACGGGATCGACGTTGAGGCGCGAGACGGCGGTGCCGCCTTCTTCCTTTTTGATGGCAGCCAGTGCGCCGAGAAAATGCTTCGCGGCCTGTAGGCCACCTATGCCGCCGACGAGCTGGATCGGCGCGTAATCGACATAGACGCCAGGCAGACACGTTGCTGCATCCCCAACGCTGGTGATGCGAATGCCGTTCTGACCGGGGCCTGCAATCTGCAGCACCAGACCGTTGGCGCCGCCATCCAGCTCATCCATGATGACCTTGTTGGCCGCAGCCGGATCGGCTTCCACGACCCGCTGGTGGATCTGCCATCCCAGATCCTGCGCGGACTCCGAGGTGCCACGGGTGAACGGGGCTCCGCCCGGCGCGATGCCATCGACGCCGGCCAGGGCGTCGGCGCGGGTGTAGATCGGATCGATCCGCAGGCCGTCGGCGGTCTTGGCCACGAGGCGGCGCTCGTAATCGGCGCCCTTAAGCGCCTTGTCCACGAGTTGGCGCCACGTGTCGAACGATACCGGGTCGAATCCGGAAGCGAGGTCGATAGGGGCGGTCGTCTCGGTCATATCGGGGTGGTCTCAGTGCTGACGCTGGTGTTTCTGGCCGTTGCGGGGCATCGACCGGCGATTTTGTGAACCTTCTATAGGCTTTCCAGCTCCGGATCACCTGCGGAATTTAGAATGCCTGCGGTGTCGCGTCGCTTCGGCGCGCCGGAGCATGGTCCTCAACCCACATACTTTTCCACCAGTCCGCCATGCAACTGCTGTTTGCAAAGGGTACTATCCCATGCCAAGAGCGAAATGAGCCCGTTTCTTCCGAGTCGCGCCACTATGGAGGCCAGAACCCGCTATGAGCCAATCGGTGCTGCAGGACGGCAAGATCTTTATCGGTAAAAGCATCAAGTCGGAGTACCTCGATCTCAGCCTGGCAAACCGGCACGGTCTGGTTACCGGCGCGACCGGTACCGGCAAAACAGTGACGCTGCAGGTGCTGGCGGAAGGTTTTTCGCGTGCCGGTGTGCCGGTATTCGCGGCCGACATCAAAGGCGACCTATCCGGCATCGGCGAAGTGGGCGAGCCGAAAGACTTCCTGCTCAAGCGCGCTGCTGAAGTCGGCCTCGACGACTACAAGAACAGCGCCAGCCCGGTGGTGTTCTGGGACGTGTTCGGTGCCAGCGGACATCCGATCCGGGCGACGGTCGAGGATATGGGCCCACTGCTGGTTTCGCGCATGCTCGATCTCAACGACGTGCAGGAAGGCGTGCTCAATATCGCTTTCCGCGTTGCGTCCGAGGAAGGCCTGCCGCTCATCAATCTGGGTGACCTGCGCGCCATCGTCACCTACGTCGGCTCGCGCGCTAAGGAGCTTTCGGTCAAGTACGGCAACGTTGCCATCCAGTCCGCTGGCGCCATTCAGCGCCGTCTGCTGGTGCTTGAGGAGCAGGGCGCCGACCACTTCTTCGGTGAGCCGGAAATCGACATCTGGGATTTGATCCGCACCGGGCCGGACGGCAAGGGCGTTGTGAACATCCTGTCGGCCGACAAGCTGATGGAGCGGCCGCGCCTTTATGCAGTCTTCCTGTTGTGGCTGCTGACCAAGCTGTGGCAGACGCTGCCGGAAGTGGGCGATCAGCCCAAGCCGCGGCTGGTGTTCTTCTTCGACGAAGCGCATCTTTTGTTCGACGATGCGCCCAAAGCGCTGATGGAGCGCATCGAGCAGATTGCACGTCTCGTGCGCTCAAAAGGCGTGGGCGTCTATTTCATCACGCAGAACCCGATGGACGTGCCGAACTCCGTTTCAGCACAGCTCGGCAACCGCGTGCAGCACGCCCTGCGCGCATTCACGCCGCAGGAGCAGCGGGCCGTGCGCGCTGCCGCTGAAACCTTCCGCCGCAATCCGGAGCTCAACACTGAGCGCGTCATCCTGGAGCTGAAGGTGGGCGAGGCGCTCGTTTCCACGCTGGAAAACAAGGGTGAACCGTCAATCGTGCAGCGCACGCTCATTCGGCCGCCGGAGGGACGCATTGGCCCGGTGACGGATGCTGAGCGCCGCGCGCTGATGGCTGGCAGCCCGTTCAGCGGCAAGTATGACACGGTAAAGAATCGCGAAAGTGCTGAGGAAATGCTGGCCAAGCGCAACGCCGAGGCGGCTGCGGCAAAGGAAGCCGATGCTTCCGGTGGTGGCGGCTGGCTCGACAGCATCTTCGGTGGCGGACGCGGACCAACCGGCCGCAAACGGCAGGGCATGGGTGAGATGATCGGACGTGAAGTGCAGCGTTCGTTGGCGCGCACGGTCGCGTCGACGATCCGCAGCATCATCATGAAGAGCATCGGCATGCGGCGCTGACCGCGCAGGGCTCAGTCTGTTGCGGGAATGCCGAGCTTTAGGGGAGCGTCATGGCTGAAACATTCGCAGGCAGTGGAATTTCAGGCCGCACAGTGAAGGCTGGCGCGGTCTTGCCTGCGTTGTTGCTAGGGCTGACGCTGCTGGTTTCGTATCAGCCGGTTATGGCAGCGGACGCCGGCCCGGATGCCGCTGTGCCGTCCGCGCCGCTGTCGGTGGCTGATGCGATCGAGAAGGGCCGTGTTCTGCTGACCGACAACTGCTCGCGGTGCCATGCCATTGGCGCCGAGGGAGCAAGTCCGCACAAGGAAGCGCCGCCGTTCCGCGTGGTTGTTACGCGCTATCCGGCGGACAACCTCGCTGAGGCGCTGGCGGAAGGGCTGGTGTCCGGTCACCCGGACATGCCGGAGTTCGTTTTCGAAGTGGAAGAGGTTGGCGCCATTACCGCCTACCTCAATTCGCTGGAGCCGAAGACGGAGTAACTTCGGAGCGGTGGAACGGGGCTCAAAACGCCCGGATTTTTTCGCCGCAACAAACAATTGCATTTGAAAATAAAACGGCGCCGCTCCTGTGAGCGACGCCGTTTTTTGTCAGTCTGGCTTTGGATCAGAGCGCTTTCGCGGCCATTTCCTCAACGTGTTCCCAGTTTACGAGATTGTCGAACCAGGCTTCGAGATACTTCGGACGCGCGTTGCGATAGTCGATGTAATAGCTGTGCTCCCACACGTCGCAGCCGAGAATGGGCGATGCGCCGTGCATCAGCGGGTTTTCGCCGTTGGGCGTCTTCATCAGTTCCAGCTTGCCGTCGCGAACTGCAAGCCAGGTCCAGCCGGAACCGAACTGGGTCTTGCCGTTTTCGATGAAGTCGTTGCGAACCTTGTCGAAACCGCCGTACGCGTCGACCAGCTTCTGCACGTTGCCGGGCAGCTTGTTGCCGCCGCCGTCCTTCTTCATCCACTGCCAGAAGTGGATGTGATTGAAGTCCTGGCCGACGTTATTGATGATCGGCTGCGCCTTGTCGGCATAGGCTTCGCGGCAGATCTCCTCGATGCTCTTGCCCTCATACTTCGAGCCGGGGATCAGCTTGTTGGCCATGTCGACATAGGCCTGATGGTGCTTGTCGTGATGATATTCCAGCGTTTCGGCCGACATGTATGGCGTCAGCGAGTCATACGCATATGGAAGGGGCGGGAGCTTGAAGGTCATGGTGGCGAGCCTCTGGCGTGAGTGCGAGTTTTAATGCGCGGCAATGCTAGGGGCACGCCGCAGCGCGGAACCTATCGGCTGATATACGTCATGGCAACGCGCGAACAGCCGTTCCGGTTGTTGATGATTTTATCGGGATGATGATTGATAGGCTGCGCCTATGAAAACGCGCGGCTTGACGCGCATTGATTTGCAAATCATGCCAACAGCGCAGCGGTCTATGCGCGGCTCGATCACAGCCCGGATTTCAGATCCGGTGGAGTGGAGCGCAGGCAGAGAAGGCGGCGAGGAGTTGAGGCGCAGCCCCCTGAACCGAACTGCGCCTCGTGGGGATCACTCCGGGAGAAGATGGGCGTCCAGGGTTTGGAAACGATATTCGTGGGCGCCTGAACGCGGCCTGAACGGCAAAATAGTTTGCTAAAAAATGGAAATGGCTGGGCTTCAGTTTCGGCCAAAAAGAAAAAATGTTGATAACGGCCGCGGATATAAAAAGTCGCGCTAATCTTGAGCAACTGCTCCTATTCCATGCTTAACCGGCACGTATTTTGTGTAGGCTTCTTGACAAATGGAAGGCAAAAAGTAATTGAACCGGACTAGGTTCATTGCAGCGGCATTTGCCGGGCATATGTGTGTGTAAACGAGAAGGACCGCCGGATGGCCATTCCCAATATCGATAAGCTGACGCTGAAAGAACTGATCGAGCTTGAGGCAAAGGTCCAGAAGGCGATCAGTTCGGCGCGGGATCGCGAACGGGCAGAGGTCAAGCAGGCGCTGGCGCAGCTTGCTGAAAAGCGCGGCTTTTCCGTTTCTGAGCTGTTTGGCGGACGTGGTCGGGGCAAGTCTAGCGCGGCAAAATACGCAAATCCCGATAACAAGGCGGAAACCTGGACTGGCCGCGGGCGCAAGCCGAATTGGTTGGTTGCGAAACTGAACAAGGGCGCAAAGCTCACTGATTTCGCAATTTAACCCGGCCCTAATCCAATCATTGCAGCCCGCAGCCTCTCCCGCTGCGGGCTTTGTTGTTTTAACCAACAGCGCTCCGATTTGGCGGTTGTAGGAACATGCTGGGTTCGCGCTCCGTTTATTCGATCGTAATTGGATAATGGAGTACGGACATGCCTGCTATCAATGACAGCCGGATTTTGATCATGGCGACGGACGGTTTCGAATTGTCGGAGCTGACCGGGCCGCTGGAACAGTTGCGAAGCCACGGCGCGAAAGTTGAGGTTGCCGCGCCCCATTCAGGCAGCATTCGCGGGTGGCGCGGAAAGGATTGGGCGTCGTCGGTTGATGTCGATCTCGTTCTCGATAAGGTCGATGTCGACAATTACGATGCGCTGGTGCTGCCGGGCGGGCAGATCAATCCGGATCTGCTGCGGGTTGATGACAATGCCCTGGGGATCATCAGAGCGTTTCTCGGCAAGGGTAAAGTGGTTGCTGCGATCTGCCATGCGCCCTGGCTGCTGATCGAGACCGATGCCGTGAATGGCCGGGATGTGACGTCTTATATCTCGATCAAAACGGATATGAAGAATGCCGGCGGCAGATGGGTCGATCGTCCGGTGGTGGCTGACCAGGGCATCATAACCTCAAGAAATCCCAAGGATATTGACGCGTTTGTCGCCAAGATCGTCGAGGAGATCGAGGAGGGGACGCATCGCCGGGCGGCCTAGGTCTAGCAACTGCAGCGGCAGCTCGGACGCGACGGCAGGATTGTGGGGCGGGCGTGCTTTCCTGCGGTCGACGGCCGGCCCCAAGGTGCTGTGTCACGGCCCTGAACGCTCCCGACGACGAGTGCACTCGCGAGGACGGCAAGCTCGGTTGGCCCGCTTAGGGGGCGAGCAGGTCGATGCAACTTGTGATTTAAATCAGATCGTAAGGCAGCAGTTTTTTAAGGCGCGGCAACGCAAGTTTGCGGCGCCTTGTTTTTATGTGGCGCCTGCTGGCACTCCCGCCTTGACAGTGCTAGCAGCCTTTCACATATACCCGGCGCGGGCCCAAGCGGCGGTCTGGCTAACCCAGCGATTTGGATGTCCGGATCGCGCGAGCTCGCAAAGCTTTCAAAAACTCTCGAATAGCAAACTGCATCATGAGGTTTGATCCATGAAGTTTCGTCCTCTTCATGACCGTGTCGTCGTTCGGCGCGTCGAAGAAGATACCAAGACGGCTGGCGGCATCATTATTCCCGATACCGCGAAGGAGAAGCCGCAGCAGGGCGAAGTCGTGGCGGTCGGCCCCGGCTCGCGCGATGAAACCGGCAAGGTCAACGCGCTCGATGTGAAGCCCGGCGACCGCGTGCTGTTCGGCAAGTGGAGCGGCACCGAAGTGAAGATCGACGGCGAAGACCTCCTCATCATGAAGGAGAGCGACATCTTCGGCGTGATCGACGGCAAGGCGAGCGTCAAGGCCGCCGCCTGAGCATTGCTTCTCGCAAACAATTCGCATTTCGGCCGCTTGTCGGCCTGAGCTGAAAAGCCAACTGGAGTTTTTTCTATGGCTGCAAAAGACGTAAAGTTTTCGCAGGAAGCGCGCGAGAAGATGCTGCGCGGCGTCGACATCCTCGCCAACGCGGTGAAGGTGACGCTGGGTCCGAAGGGCCGCAACGTCGTGATCGAGAAGTCCTTCGGCGCACCGCGCATCACCAAGGACGGCGTTTCGGTCGCCAAGGAAATCGAGCTTGAGGACAAGTTCGAGAATATGGGCGCGCAGATGGTGCGCGAAGTTGCTTCCAAGACCAACGATCTGGCTGGCGACGGTACCACCACCGCAACCGTTCTGGCTCAGGCGATTGTAAAGGAAGGCGCCAAGTCGGTTGCCGCCGGTGCTAACCCGATGGACCTGCGTCGCGGCATTGATCTGGCCGTGGCTGCTGTCGTTGAAGAGCTGAAGAGCAAGGCCCAGAAGATCAAGTCCAACGACGAGATCGCGCAGGTCGGCACCATCTCCGCCAACGGTGACACCGAAATCGGCAAGAAGCTCGCCGAAGCCATGAAGAAAGTTGGCAACGAGGGCGTCATCACGGTTGAGGAATCCAAGAGCCTCGAAACCGAGCTTGATGTTGTCGAAGGTATGCAGTTCGACCGTGGCTATCTCTCGCCGTACTTCGTCACCAACGCCGAGAAGATGACCGTCGAGCTTGAGAACCCTTACATTCTCATCCACGAGAAGAAGCTGTCCGGTCTGCAGGCCATGCTGCCGGTGCTCGAAGCCGTTGTGCAGTCGGGCCGTCCGCTGCTCATCATTGCTGAGGACGTGGAAGGCGAAGCGCTCGCAACCCTCGTCGTCAACAAGCTGCGCGGTGGTCTGAAGGTTGCTGCCGTGAAGGCTCCGGGCTTCGGCGATCGCCGCAAGGCCATGCTTGAGGACATCGCGATCCTCACCGGCGGCCAGACGATCTCGGAAGATCTCGGCATCAAGCTTGAGAACGTGACGCTGGAGATGCTGGGCCGCGCCAAGCGCGTGACCATCGACAAGGAAAACACCATCATTGTCGACGGCGCGGGCAAGAAGGATGACATCGAAGGCCGCGTAAAGCAGATCAAGGCTCAGATCGAAGAGACCTCGTCTGACTACGACCGTGAGAAGCTGCAGGAGCGCCTGGCCAAGCTGTCCGGCGGTGTTGCTGTGCTCAAGGTCGGCGGCGCCACCGAAGTGGAAGTGAAGGAGCGCAAGGATCGCGTCGACGACGCGCTGCACGCAACCCGCGCGGCCGTCGAAGAAGGCATCGTTCCAGGCGGTGGCGTTGCGCTGCTGCGTGCTTCCAAGGCGCTGGAGAAGATCAAGGGTGCAAACGACGATCAGAACGTCGGCGTCAACATCGTCCGCAAGGCTCTGCAGGCTCCGGCCCGTCAGATCTTCAACAACGCTGGCGAAGATGGCTCGGTGATCGTCGGCAAGATCCTGGACAAGAGTGACTACAACTTCGGCTACAACGCCCAGACGCTGAAGTATGGCGATCTCGTTTCCGAGGGCGTCATCGACCCGGCCAAGGTTGTGCGTTGCGCGCTGCAGGATGCCGCTTCGGTTGCGGGTCTGCTGATCACAACCGAAGCTATGGTCGCCGAGCTGCCCAAGAAGGAGCACAGCCACGCTCCGATGCCGGGCGGCATGGGCGGCATGGGCGATATGGGCTTCTAAGACCATGATCGCTTCGGACCCTAACAGTCCGAAGCGTCAATCATCGGTCCAAGAAAAGCTTAGAGCTGCGTCGCGTTTCGAAGAAAGGCGATCACGCTCTAAGCCCCCTCCCTCGCGTCATAGTTGTGCAGAACATGGAAGCCCCGGCGGTTCGTCGGGGCTTTTTCGCGACTCACAAAGTATTTATCGGCAGCTGTTGCGTTACAGACCCACGTTAGCCTTGACGTAAAATAGTATCGATAGCCACATGCTTTACGCAGCGTATGCGTCGATTCTGGCCCAGCCACGGCCATTTTCTCCACCTAGCCTTCAGGCGCTATGGAGACTGAGGGATGATCGAAAAAACGGGTGTATCGAAGCGCGTCGGGATGTTACCGGCGATCGCCGTGCTGTGGTTTGCTGGTTCGCTGGCTACCGTGAACGCACAAAATACAGTGTCGGCTCAAGCTGTTGCAGCTGCGACGGCACAGGTAGCCGAGCCAACGGTGGCTGCAGTTGCTGCGCAGACGGAGACGCCTTCAGGCCATCCGCTGAGCCCGCCGAACGTTGTGCCAGAACCACATCCTCAGTCGCAGCCGATAGATGCGGCAGCAACTCCGGCGGCATCGGATCAACAGCCGGCACCGGCTTCCGCCGCGGTGGTTCCTGCTGGCGCTTCACCGATCGAAACCGGCACGACCACGCCTTACGTGTCGGTCAATCCGGCACCGTCACAGCCGCCGGCAGCGATTGACGCCGCGCCCGGCCCTTCGGTTATCGAGCAGGCACCTGCTGCAGCGGCATTGGACGCGCAGCCTGAGCCGCAGGCACACCCTGCTGCTGTCGCCGCTCCGACGCCACCTGTGACCGCTTCTGAACTTCCCGCCGTGGCTGCACAACCGGTTGCTGCGCCGCCGGTTGCCAATGCCGCTGTTGATGCGGTTGCCCCGGCAGCACCGGCTGCTGCGCCCAGCACTTCTGCGGCGGTTGCTCCGGTCCCGGTTCCTGAACCTGACCATCAGCCAGCGGCCGCACCCGCCGATGGCGCTGCGCCAGCTGCGACCGCTGCTATCGCCGTGCCGACGCCGGGCGAAGCGCTGTCGGATTCCACCGCGCAGGTGCTGCCGCCAGCCGATTCCGTGGTGGCTGCAATTCGCACCAAGCTTTCGTCGCTCAGCCAGACGCTGACCAACGATGAGCGCGAGGCACTGAGCAACTACTATGGCCAGATGACCGGAACGGCTCTGTGGGCATCACCCACCGGCCTGACCGCGAAGGGCAAGGCCGTTGTGTCGGAGATCGGCCGCGCCGAGAATTGGGGGCTGCCGGGCGAGGCATTCAGTGTGCCTTCGATCGGTATTTCGGAGTTGACGCCGGAAGCGGCAGCGGATGCGGAACTTCAGGTTTCGACCGCAGTGCTGCTGTATGCGCGCTACGCCCGTGGCGGACGCATCAACCCGCGCAACATTTCACAGTTGATGGATCAGTCGCCGGATCTGGTGGCGCCCGCAACGGTGCTGAGCGAAGTGGCGGCTACGGGCAGCCCGGATGTGTATCTGACATCCATGCACCCGCCGCATCCTCAGTTTGAGGCGCTGCGCAAGAAGCTGCTTGAGCTGCGCGGCGTGGACGGCAAGGAACATGATGAGCCGGAAGTTGATCCTGCTCTGACGGTGAAGCTGCCTCCGGGGCGTCTGCTGCGTCTTGGTGTGACCGATGATCAGGTTTCGCTTGTGCGCCAGCGGCTCAAGGTTCCCGCTGACGATCCCGCGGACGAAAACGTTTTCGACGAGAGCGTGCGCAACGCCGTGCTGGAGTTCCAGCGCAGCAACAATCTTGCGGCTGACGGTCTGGTCGGTAACGGCACGCGTCAGGTGCTGAATGGCGGCACCGCTCCGCCGCGGGCGAGCGCGGAGTCCACCATCCAGCGCATCCTCATCAATATGGAGCGCTGGCGCTGGGTGCCGCGCGACATGGGCGAGTTCCATGTGTGGGACAACGTGCCTGAATATCTCACACGCGTGGTGAAGAACGGTCAAGTTGTGCTGCGCGACGAGATCGTCGTGGGGCAGCCCTCATGGCCGACGCCGGTTTTCTCGGCCGACATGAAGACGATTGTGTTCCGTCCGAGCTGGGGCGTGCCCAACGGCATCAAGACCAAGGAGCTGGGGCCGCTTCTGCGTAAGAGCAACAGCGGTGGTGGCGGTCTGTTCGGCCTGTTCGGCGGCGGCGGTTACAGCGCCCAGGCGGTGCTGGATGCACATGATCTGCAGGCCTATCAGAACGGTCGCCGGATCGATCCAAACTCCGTGAACTGGGCGTCGGTTGATATTCGCGCCTATCACTTCACCCAGCCGCCCGGCCCGAAGAACGTGCTGGGCGAGGTGAAGTTCATGTTCCCGAACAAACACGACGTCTACATGCACGACACGCCGCAACGGAATCTGTTCGCGAAGTCATACCGCGCGCTGAGCCACGGCTGTCTGCGCGTGCATCATCCGCGCCGGTTCGCCGAGGTTCTGCTGGAGCAGGACAAGGGTTGGTCGTCATCGCAGGTGGGCAACATGTTCTCGCGCGGCGGTGAGATTGCCCTGTCGACGCACATTCCTGTGCACATCACCTATATGACCGCGCGGGTTGACGATAACGGCAAGCTGCACACGTTCGGCGATTTCTATGGTCTGGATAGCCGCACGGCTGCTGCGCTGACCGGAAGATCGATCCGCTTCGAGCAGCAGCCGGCTGATCTGGAGGCGATTGCTGAGGCTGAGGGACGTCCGCAGCCACAGCAGCAGCAGCGCAAGCAGCAACGTAAGCAGCAGTATTCGAACTCAAGCCCGAATTCGCTGTCGGACGTTATCCAGGGGCTGTTCTCGCCCTGATGTGAAGCGGGAAGCATTGGCTTCGACTGCAACATTGCGACGCCCCGGACTGATGTTCGGGGCGTTTTGCTTTTCCGGTGCTTTTGCGGGTCAGGACTTGCCGGCGGCATTCCTGCTGCGGCTCGCTGCTATCAGCGCGTCGAGCTTGCTATCCAGCATGCCTGCATCATCGGGAAAGCCGGCGGCGATCCACCAGTTCTCGAATGCGGTGACAATGCTGCCGACTTCGGGGCCCGGCTCGATGCCGCGCTTCAGGACATCGGCGCCGCGCAACGGCAATTGCGGCGCCTGCCACTCGCGAGCGTCATCGAGATGCGCTGAGCGCGTTGCGTCGTTGGCCGCTGCGCCTGAGCGAGCCCATGCGAGCAGCGCGCCATCCTGATACGCTTGCGGACCATGGCGGTAGATGAAGGCGCGCACTGCGGATTGATCCGCTGTTGGATCGAAGGCCGCGTCTGTGCATCGGGCAGCATTGGTGAGGTGTGTCGTTTCCGCTGAGGACAGACGCAGCTTGCGCTGCAGTTCATCCGGCGGCACCGCGCCCGAGAGCGCTGCAAGGCGCAATATCGGATCTGGTTTCAAACGTTGGGCGTGTTCGATCGCGGCGAGATGGGCAACGGCGTCAACATCGCCTGCGGTGCCGATCAGTGGGGCGATGAGATCGTTCTGCGCCATGGCGGCGAGCGCAGGGACTGCGCCAGGCGCCGCAAGCAGCTTCAGCAACTCGGCGCGGATGCGTTCGCCAGAGAGCGTGGTCAGCCCTTCGCGTTCGGCGCCCGTTGCGGCCATGCCCTCGGCGTCGGGTGAATAAGGATCGCCGTACTCGGCCATGAAGCGGAAGAAGCGCAGGATGCGCAGATAATCTTCACGGATACGCGCGCGCGCATCGCCAATGAAGCGGACGCGCCGTTGGGTGAGATCGCCATATCCGCCGAGCGGATCGTGGACATTGCCGCCGGCGTCGGCATAGAGCGCATTCATGGTGAAGTCGCGCCGCATCGCATCTTCGCGCCAGTCGGTCGAGAAGTTGACGCGCGCCTTGCGTCCGAAGGTTTCGACGTCGCGTCGCAGCGTCGTAACCTCGAACGGAATACCATCCGAGACAACGGTGACCGTGCCGTGGTCGATGCCGGTCGGGATGCACTGCAAGCCCGCCTGCTTTGCCAGCCGCATCACATCCTGAGGCAGCACGGTCGTCGCGAGATCGACGTCGCGCACCGGCAGACCCATCAGTTCATTGCGCACCGCGCCGCCGACCGCGCGCACCTCACCGCCATCGACCGCCAGCGCGTTAAACACAGCCTGTGCCGCCGGGTGCTGGAGCCAGTCGGCGCTGCCTATGGATGGCGGCAGGGAACTGGTGTTGCTGGACGCCATCACGCGATCCTGTGATGCGGGCGAAAAAGCGGAAACCCGTTATTCGAAGTGGCCGGGGATGACCTTGCCGTCCTTATAAACCGGTGGCTTGTAGACCTGTCCGGGTTTGCCACCTTCCATTTTTCCGAAGCTGGCCAGAACGATCACGACAAGAACGACGCCGGCCAGAAACAGCCAGAGCAGCGGCGCATCGTTGAGCACGCGCTTTGCCTCCGGCTTTTCTTCGCGCGTCATGTAAACGTAAGCTACGTAAATTATGGTCGGCAGAAGAAAGAAAAAAATGTTTTCGGCGACGATGCGGATCATTCTGCAAAGAGCCTTCTATGCATGTTCTTCACGATGCCAGCGGTAACACCCCATATATACCGTTGTTCGAATGGCATGGCGTGAAATCGGCGCTCTGCGCCCAGCCATTGCCGTGATGCCGTCTGGTGATTTGCGACATCCATCAGAAATGCGAGCGGAACTTCGAATGCTTCGTCAACTTCGCGCGGATCGAGCGTGAGCTTGAAGCCAGGGCTGACGAGAGCGACCACCGGATAGATGCGAAAGCCGGTCTGGGTTCGATAGACGTCCAGATAACCCAGCGGCTCTATAAACGAGGGATCGAGGCCGATTTCTTCCTGCGACTCGCGCAGGGCGGCGGCAATCGGATCTTTGTCCGTGGTTTCGATACGGCCGCCGGGAAATGCGATTTGCCCTGCGTGGCGCTTCAGATGGGCTGTGCGTTGGGTCAGCAATATGGTCAGCGCATTGTCATGCGTAACGATCGGCACCAGAACCGCAGCAGGGGCCAGCGGTGTGCGCGCCAGTGTCGGGATGAGTTCGGGCGTCAGATCGTAATCGCTGGGTGTTTCGGAATCCGGATCGAACTGCGGCTGCATCAGGCTGAGAGCGCCGGAGACGAGATCGCGGAAGCCGGTTTCGGAAAAGGGCGACGGGCTGACAAGTTTAGGCTGTTGCATAGCGATACATTAGCCAGAGCCAGCGCAGGCTGGAAGTATTGCCTGCAGCGCACATCCATTTGAACCCGCGTGACCGGAACGGCTCGCATTTTTCGAACAAATCACGATAACGTCCAAGTTGAACGTAAATTTGCACGATGTGAATGCAGCAAATCGGAAAGGAGGCGCGCTTGCCTAGCGGGCATGGCCGGACATTGAGATCTGCCTTAGTCGCAACATTGCTGCTTTGGCTTGCGGGGCTGTCCAATGTGGCACTGGCTGATGCCGTGCAGGACTTCCTGGCGACGCTGCCATCAGCACAGAAGGCAGAGTTCAGCGCCTGGCGCGCGGCCAACGCAAGGCATGATCGCGCGGTGGATGCCTATTGGGCGCAGGTGGAGAGCAAGCGCAAGGGCCGCAACGCCAAGCGCAATAAAACCAAGTTCTTCAACTCGGACGATTACGTCTGGACTTTCCCGCCGACCTACAAGGGGCCGACACTAAACCCCGAGCTGCGGCAGCGTTGGAGCCGCTTCCTTGAGACGCGCAAGGCGCCTGAGCCGGGCAAGAAGGAACCGGAGCCCATCCCGGGCCTCGACGATTTCCTCAGCGCCGCAAGACAGCACTACGCATTCACGCCGACGCGTATTTCTGAGCGCGAGTTCAAGCGCCGCTATGCCCATGAAGCACTTTCGCTGGGCCTGACGAAAAGCCAGGTCGTGCGCGTCTATGCGCTGGAGACGGGCGGCAATGGCACCGCCGACATGCAGGCCGGCATCAACCCTCTCACCAAAAAGGGGCGGCCGATTTCATCGGCGCTCGGGTATGCGCAACTTCTGCATGCCAATACGGTCGGCGAGCTGGTGAAGCATGGCGATGACTTCATCAAACGGCTGCAGCGCATGAGGGCCAATGCTCCGACGCAGGCGCGGGCGGATGAGCTGCATCGTAAAATCCATTCGCTGCAACTGATGTTGAAGAGCGCCAAGTCGGTGCCGAACGATTGGTATCGCCATGTGGACTTTGCCAAGACATCGCGCGGCTATGGCATGCATGCGATCAATCTCGATGGCGATATCGGCCCGTGGTTGCAGGCGCTGAAATTGCGCGGCCTGAAGGATTTCGCGCAGCGCAAGGGCGTGACCAACCTCTCCGGCGAGGAAATCGAGCTGATGAACCTTTCGGGGCCAGGGACGGGCCTGGAAATGATGCAGCCGGTTGGGCTGACGGCACCCACGACGAATTTCTTTGCCCGCCGCGCCTACTATGTGAACAAGATGGTCAACGATAAGACATCGGCGGAGCTGCTGGCCGAGTTCACGCGCCGGATGGATGCCAGCTCGCGCAAGCCGGGGGCGGTGGAATTTGCCGAGGCGTTCGATGAGGTGATCGCCTCGCGCCGTTAGAGTGTCGGGTCGGGGCACGTCATGAAGAGAGTGCGGGGGCACGGCGCCCCGGCGCCCCGGCGCACCACCGTTCATCGGCGGATTTTTCTGTAGACGATGCAAATCTGCATCAGACAAGAACGCGGCACAGGCGTAGGATTCTCAGTCGGGATAACCGGGGGCATCCATGTCTGCTGTCTTACAGACGCGCATTGGCGCGAGTATTGCGTTGAGCATCTTAGCGCTGGCCGTCAGCCTGCCAAACGCAGCCCATGCCTATGATCCCTTTCGGATTCCAAGCCTCGCCTGGGCCACGGACGGAGAGCTGGTCGACATCGATGGCTCTCGCAACGGCTTCATCCTGTCGCCGGACTGGGCCATCAACGATCAGGTGAATCTCAAGGGTGCCGGTGGCAAGCTGCTGAAGGACACAGCGGGCATCTCCATTGGCGGTAAGATTGGCTACGACTACTACGCCAATAACATCCTGCTGGGTTTCATCACCGACGCGTTCTACTCGTTCGCTGACGGCAAAGGCCGCGGTGCCGGCGCCGGTCTCTACAAGTCAGAGCTGAACTATTACGGCACGGTGCGCGGCAAGCTGGGCGTCGGTCTTGGACGTTGGCTGCCTTATGCCACGGGCGGCTATGCCTACGGCGGGCTTGAGGTGAAGGACATCACCACCGGGGCCAAGAGCAGCCAGGGTCTGTCGGGCTGGACGTACGGCGGCGGCCTTGAATACATCTGGAACAACGATCTGACGGTGCACGCGGGCTACCGCCGCATCGATTTCGACAGCGAAACGTTTTCCGTTCTGCCGCTTGGGCAGCGCACGATCACACCGCAGATGGACGTGATCGACTTCGGTTTTGTGCACCGCTTCTGATCGCTCGCAGCACTGCTCAGAAGACACTGATGTTGCGCTCCGCGGCGTAGCGATTTAGCGCTGCGTGCGCTGGCGTTTCCGTGCGGTCTGATGTGATGTCCGATGCCGGTGCGCTGGCATTTGCTAATCCAGTGCTAACTCCAGCAGCGCTCTGCGCCTGACGCATGGCTACCCGGCTTCCGTGGCCTGCCTGCTGCGACGAATTGTTCCTATAATGCCAGCCACGCTTCTCAACCGTTTGCGGATGGGGACGAGGGCTATCCAATTCGCAGGCCCGGCATCATCCTCACCGGGTCTGGTCCATGTCGTCTCCACATATACTGCTGCACGCTTCCACGCTGTCCGGCGATCCAGTGACGGTTCCCCATGTCAGTCATTTCAGGCGGTGCGCCAGCGTTGTCCGTTGTCGAGATCTATCTGACCGCGTGCTAAAATGACGAGCGCGGCGGCAGGGAAAATCAGTCGGCGCCGCTATGCCAGCAGGGAGTAGCGAGCCGCTCGCGGTAGCGGCTGCGTGACTATTGGAGATCAGCGCGTGCGCGTGATCGCGCGTTACGGCCACTTCACGACGGGTGGCATCGACGACAGGATTGAATCGACGTTGCCGCCGGTCTTGAGGCCGAACACCGTGCCGCGATCATAAAGCAGGTTGAATTCGACGTAGCGGCCGCGGCGCACGAGCTGTTCCTCGCGGTCGGCGTCAGTCCACTTCTGGGTGTAGTTGCCGCGCACGAGCATAGGATAAACGCGCTCGAAGGCGCGGCCGACATCCTGCGTGAAGGCGAACGCGGCGTCCCATCCGCCATCGGCCTCGGGCGGCGTCAGGTAATCGTAGAAGATGCCGCCAATGCCGCGCTTTTCCTTGCGGTGCGGCAGGTAGAAATACTCATCGCACCATTCGCGGTAGCGCGTGTAATCGGCGATCGGGTGACCGGCGCAGGCGCCATACATCGCGGCATGGAACGCCAGCGAGTCGGCGTCACCTTCAACGCGGCGGCGGTCGAGCACCGGTGTCAGGTCCGCGCCACCGCCGAACCACCACTTCGAGGTGACGACCATGCGCGTGTTCATGTGCACGGCGGGCACGTTGGGGTTCTGCGGATGCGCGATCAGCGAAATGCCGGAGGCCCAGAAGTTCGGGTTTTCCTCGGCGCCGGGGATCTGCTTGCGGAATTCAGGTGCAAATTCGCCGTATACGGATGAGGTGTGGACGCCGACCTTCTCGAATACGCGGCCGCCCATCATGCTCATGACGCCACCGCCGCCGGGGGCTCCGGTATGGTCGGTGCGGTTCCAGGGCGTGCGGACAAAGCGGCCCGGAGCCATGTCGGACAGGGGAGCGCCAGCGGGCAGGTCATCCTCCAGCCGCTCGAACGCGGAGCAGATGCTGTCGCGGAGCTGCTGGAACCAGGCCTCGGCCTTCTGCTTATGCTCAGCAAGGTTGCTATCCAGCGGGCCGTTCTGTGCGTTATTGCCCGTTTCGCTTGCCTGCATGTCGCGTCTGTCCCTCAAACCCTTTTGTTGGCGCAATTCCCCCTATATATCCCGGGCGACAATGTCTAGGGGCGCATCGTTTCGAGCGGGGCTCCAAGGCCAGGAAAAGCCTTGCATTTTTAGGCCGATGTAAAGATGCAGCGATGCCGTCGCCGCTGCCCAGGATCGGTTTGGCAAGGGTGGAGCTCTCAATGATCGCCCGAATTTTTGGTTGGCTCGAGCAGCGTATCGATGCCTTCCCCGCTAACCAGCCCACCAAGCCGCCGGCGACGTTCTGGGCGTTCGTCTACCATTACACGCGCCCGTTCCTGCCGATGCTTGCTGCTTCGGCGGCGCTGTCGGCGACGATCGCGTTGATCGAGGTGTCGCTGTTCGGCTTCCTGGGCCGACTGGTGGACTGGCTGGCGCAGGCCGATCAGGCGACGTTCTGGTCAACCCACGGCTGGTTCCTGGCCGGCATGGCGCTGCTGGTGCTGCTGATCCTGCCGACGCTCAAGTTCCTGTATGAAGCCATCGTCCATCAGGGACTGGTCGGCAACTTCACCATGGCGACGCGCTGGCAGGCGCACCGTTACGTGCTGCGTCAGTCGATGGAGTTCTTTAACGACGACTTTGCCGGGCGCGTCTCCACCAAGGTGATGCAGACCGCGATGTCGGTGCGCGAGGTGGTGACGAAGGTCACCGAAGTGATGCTCTACGTGTGCATCTACTTCACCGGCGCGGTGGTGCTGTTTGCTTCGACCGATCTGCGTTTGTCGGGGCCGCTGCTGATCTGGCTGGTCGGCTACCTGCTGGCGATGCGCTATTTCATTCCGCGTCTCGGCAAGATTTCCCATGCCCAGTCCGACGCTCGCTCGGTGATGACCGGGCGCGTGGTGGACAGCTACACCAACATCGCCACCGTCAAGATGTTCGCCCATGCCGAGCGCGAGGACCGCTACGCATACGAAAGCATGCGTGCGTTTCTGGATACGGTGCACACGCAGATGCGGCTGGTGACGCTGCTGACGGTGGTGCTGAACTGGCTCAACGGTGCGCTGCTGTTCATGGTGGCGGCGACGGCGCTGTGGCTGTGGTCGATCGATGCCGTAACAACCGGTGCCATCGCGCTGTCGGTTGGCTTGGTGCTGCGTCTACAGGGTATGTCCCACTGGATCATGTGGGAGATGGCGGGCCTGTTTGAAAACGTTGGCATCGTGCAGGACGGCCTGGAAACCATCGCGCGTGACCGCACCGTGGTCGACGTGCCGGACGCCAAGGCGCTGACCGTCGACAAGGGCGAGATCGTTTTCGACCACATCAGCTTCAATTACGGGCGCGATGCGGAAGCAAACCGGGGCAGCGTGATCGAGGATCTGTCGTTGCGCGTAGCACCGGGCGAAAAGGTGGGGCTGGTAGGCCGTTCAGGCGCTGGCAAATCGACACTCGTCGGCCTGCTGATGCGTTTTTACGATCTCGACAGTGGCCGCATTCTGATCGACGGGCAGGATATCTCGCAGGTGCAGCAAGACAGCCTGCGCGCGCAGATCGGCATGGTCACGCAGGATACATCGCTGCTGCATCGCTCGGTGCTGGATAACATCCTCTATGGCCGCCCCGATGCGGGCGAAGTGGAAGCCATCGCCGCCGCCAAGAAGGCGGAAGCCCATGAGTTCATTGCCAATCTGCACGATGCGCACGGCCGCAGCGGTTATGAAGCCCATGTCGGCGAGCGCGGCGTGAAACTCTCCGGCGGACAGCGTCAGCGGGTGGCGATTGCGCGCGTGCTGCTGAAGGATGCGCCGATCCTGGTGCTGGACGAGGCCACCAGTGCGCTGGATAGCGAAGTGGAAGCGGCGATTCAGGAGCAGCTGGTCAACCTGATGGAAGGCAAAACGGTGATCGCCATCGCGCATCGGCTTTCCACCATTGCCGCCATGGATCGCCTTGTCATCATGGATAAGGGCCGGATCGTTGAAGAAGGCTCGCACGCCGAGCTTCTGCGGCGGGGTGGACTTTATGCCGAGCTGTGGGCGCGCCAGTCCGGCGGGTTTCTTGCGCAAGACGCGGCAGAATGACTTGAATCTGTTTTTTTCCGTTGGATCGCACTGCGGTAAGGCCGCTGTGCGCCAAATTGCCTATGCCTATCTCGCGCCGCAGGCTTGAGCGCCGTTTAGAACAATGTCAATAAACCGCATAGCGGCAGGCTCCGTTTTGTAGGCCTATCGCAACTCACCGTGCCCGATTTTGACGGCAGACGTCCTCAGATGCGGGTGCTGCCCGTCGGTGCCAGCCGGCGGATAAAAAAACAAAGTTAAGTGCGGCACGACATCTGTCCAGCGCCCTAGCGGAGGCTCCCGTGGCAATTGAAGCCGAAGAACCGGATCGCCGGGACTTTCTCGTTCTCGCGGCCAGCGCCTTCGCAGCTGTTGGCGGCGCGATGACGCTTTGGCCCTTCATCCAGCAGATGAACCCCGACGCGGGCGCACAGGCGCTGGCATCGATCGAGGTGGATCTGTCACCGGTGAAGGTGGGCCAGGCCATCACTGTGCTGTGGCGCGGCAAGCCCGTGTTCATTCGCCACCGTACCGAAGAGGAAATCGCGGTCGCCAAAGCGGTGCCGATGAAAGACCTCATCGACGAATACGCGCGCAACGCTGCGCTGCCCGAAGATGCTCTCGCAACAGACCCCAACCGCACCAAGGACGGCCACGAGAACTGGCTGATCATGGTCGGCATCTGCACCCATCTCGGCTGCGTGCCGAAGGGGCAGGCGCAGGGTGACAGCAGGGGTGACTTCGGCGGTTGGCTGTGCCCGTGCCATGGCTCGCACTACGATACCGCGGGCCGAATTCGTAAAGGTCCAGCACCCCGCAATCTTGAGGTGCCGGTCTATAATTTCGTATCCGGTTCCTTGATCAAGATCGGCTGACGGGCGGGCGGACTCCATGTCTGGAATTTCTTACAGCAGCTATAAGCCGACGACTAAAGTCGGCAAGTGGATGGACGAGCGTCTGCCTGTCGGGCGGATGTTTCATGCGCAGTTCGTCGACTTTCCGACGCCGCGCAATCTGAACTACTGGTGGACCTTCGGCGGCATTCTCTCGTTCTGCCTGATGGCCCAGATCGTTACCGGCATTGTGCTGGCGATGCACTACCAGCCGAGCGGCGAAATGGCGTTCGACTCGGTTGAGCGCATCCGGCGCGACGTGAATTTCGGCTGGCTGATCCGCAACCTGCACGCGGTCGGCGCCTCGATGTTCTTCATCGCCGCCTACGTTCACATCTTCCGCGGTCTCTACTACGGCTCGTACAAGGCACCGCGCGAAATCCTCTGGATCATCGGCGTCATCATCTTCATCGTCATGATGGCCACGGCGTTCATGGGCTACTCGCTGCCGTGGGGCCAGATGAGCTTCTGGGGCGTCACGGTTATCACCAACCTGTTCTCGTCGATCGACAGCATCGTGCCGGGCCTCGGCACCACGGTTGTTGAATGGCTGTGGGGCGGCTACTCGGTGACCGGCGTTACGCTCAACCGCTTCTTCAGCCTTCACTATCTGCTGCCGTTCGTGCTGGCGGGCCTCGTTGTCCTGCACGTCTGGGCGCTGCACGTGGTGGGCCAGAACAGCCCGATGGGCCTGGACGTGAAGACGCCTTCCGATGGCGTGCCGTTCACGCCGTATGCAACCTCGAAGGATGCGGTCGGCATGTTCGCCTTCCTGCTGTTCTTCTGCTGGTTCGCATTCTTCCTGCCCGATTACCTCGGCCACGCCGACAACTACGTCGAAGCCAACCCGCTGGTGACGCCGCCGCACATCGTTCCTGAATGGTACTTCCTGCCGTTCTACGCGATCCTGCGCGCAATCCCCTCCAAGCTGGGTGGCGTGATCGCGATGTTCGGTGCCATCGCCATCCTGGTGCTGGTGCCGTGGCTGGATACCAGCAAGGTGCGCTCGACCAAGTATCGTCCGCTGTACCGCTGGTTCTTCTGGCTGTTCGTGTTCTCCTGCGTGGCGCTGGGTTGGCTTGGCTCCAAGCCTGCCGAGGCAGAGTACGTATTCTGGGCGCGGGTGTTCACGTTCTACTACTTTGCGCACTTCATCGTCGTCATGCCGCTGGTGGGGTGGTTCGAAAAGCCACTGAAGGTGCCGGGGTCAATAACCGAGGCGGTGCTGGCGAAAAACAAAGGTGCTGCCGCGGCGGCGCCGGCCGCGAAGAGCTGAGGGGCGCCATGGGACCGATGCAACGTTCAATGAAGCGCTCGTGGCTTAACGGCTGGGTCGTCGCCATCGCAGTCGCGGGCGCCATGGCAGCAGTGCTGCCGTTCTCGGCCGCAAACGCAGCGGGCGATTCAGCAGGCCACGCCATCGAGCGCCAGGAATGGTCGTTCGGCGGCTTCACCGGCCAGTACGATCAGGCGCAGCTGCAGCGCGGTTTTCAGGTTTATCAGCAGGTGTGCACCGCCTGTCACGGCCTGAAGCGTGTACGCTTCCGCAACCTGGCGGAGCCGGGCGGCCCGATGTTCCCGGAAGCGGCGATCAAGGCGCTGGCCGCTTCATGGCCGTATCAGATCTCGGGCGAGCTGGACGATCAGGGTAACCCGATTGACCGTCTGCCTGGTCCAGCCGATCAGATGGTTGGCCCTTACAAGAACGACGTGCAGGCCCGCGCGGCGCAGGGCGGCGCGCTGCCGCCGGATCTGTCGCTGATCGTCAAGGCGCGCACGATCGAAACCCATGCACCCTGGTATAGCCACTGGTTCCACATGCTGGTGGACGTTGTGACTGGCTATCAGGAAGCCGGCGCTGACTATCTCTATGCGCTGCTGACCGGCTATCACGACGCTCCGGCCGGCGTGACCGTGGGCGACGGCATGTATTACAACACCGCGTTCCACGGCAATCAGCTGGCGATGCCGCCACCGCTGATCAAGGACGCCCCGGTTGAGTATCAGCCCGAAGCTGGCGTGAAGGCGACGCTGGAGCAGAACGCACGCGACGTGACCGCATTCCTGGCCTGGGCATCCGACCCGACGCTGGATACGCGCAAGCGCCTCGGCTGGCAGGTGATGCTATATCTGCTGATCACCACGGTGCTGCTGTATCTGGTGAAGCGCAAGATCTGGTCGCGCATCGAGCACTGATATAGGCGCGTCACAGATTTGCATCAGTTTCAAACGCCGTCGGAGAATCTCCGGCGGCGTTTTTGCGTGCGGGTTGGGGATGCTAAAGGCAGTTCGATCGGCGCTTGACCCGGCGCCATGCAGGTTCAACAACAGAGCACGCAACAGCGGCTTCGAGCCTTTCAGCGTCCCGCTAAGGGCTCTAGCTGTTCGTTTTATCGTGCTTCTCTTGGGAACCGTTTCACACTTTTCCGGAAGCACTCGCTTTCCTATCGTGCTTCTTGCCGGAAAACCGGTTTCCACTTTTCCGGAAGCACTTCACCTGACGGGGGAAGACCGTGGCGAAATCCGTTCTGGGCATCATCGGCGGCAGCGGTTTCTACAACCTGCCGGGCATCGAAAATCCTCACTGGGAGAAGGTGTCGACGCCGTGGGGCGATCCTTCCGATGAGATCCTGTTCGCTGAGGTTGACGGTCTGCCGTTCCGCTTTCTGCCCCGGCACGGGCGCGGGCATCGCGTCTCGCCGACGCACATCAACTACCGGGCCAACATCGATGCGATGAAGCGTGCGGGCGTGACGGACCTGGTTTCAATTTCCGCCTGCGGGTCGCTGAAGGATCAATACGCGCCGGGGCATTTCGTGCTGGTCGATCAGTTCATCGACCGTACGTTCGCGCGTGAGAAAAGCTTCTTCGGCGATGGCTGCGTGGCGCATGTTTCGATGGCGCATCCGGTCAGTCCGCTGCTGGTTGATGCAATCGAGCAGGCGGCGAAAGCCGAAGACATCGACTACACCAAGGGCGGCACTTATCTGGTGATGGAAGGTCCGCAGTTTTCGACGCGCGCGGAATCGTTCCTCTATCGCAACTGGGGCTGCGATGTAATCGGCATGACCAATATGCCAGAAGCCAAGCTCGCCCGCGAAGCCGAGATCTGCTACGCGACCGTCGCCATGGTGACCGATTACGACTGCTGGCACGAGGAAGTTGCGCACGTCGATGTGGCGGCCGTCATTGCGGTGATGAAGGACAACACCCTGAAGGCGCAACGGCTGGTGCACAGGCTGGCGGCGCAGTTCCCGCGCGAGCATCAGCCCTGTCCGCTTGGCTCCGATACGGCGCTGGATGTTGCGATCATCACGGCGCCAGAGGCGCGCGCGCCCGCGTTGATGGCCAAGCTGGATGCCGTTGCGGGCCGCGTGCTCGGCAAGGTGTGAGCGAAGTGCCGGCCAGCGAACAGCGGCGCTAAATCTCGCTGGCTTTATGCTGCCGGTACCCGGCCCGTTGCCGGCTGTCCGCCGTTTGGATTGTGATATGCAATGCGAAGGTTGGGGCAGGGTTGATTCGCCGGCTATCCATGGTCACCGCTCGACGTCAGGCCAGTGTCGCACGCGCATTCGCCACGCTGTTGCGCGGCGCTATCATGCTGGGGTTGCTCGGTGTGATGGTGACTGCGCGCGCCGGGCAGGACGACGCTGCGGTGCGGATTCCATCCTCCGCCAGAGAAGTTTACAGCCCGATCGATCGCACCTTCGATCACCAGCCTGCGCTGCCGGGCGGTCCGTATCACCCTGCCAGGCCCGATGACGGCGTTGAAACTGAAGCCGATGGCGAGCCGGTGCTGCTGCAGGATCTGAAGCAGCGGCTGCGCACGGCCGATCCGTTCCTCCGCGATATGAAGGCGTCGCTGTATCTGCGCACGCAGCCGCTCGATCGCAACAACGCAACCGGTCCGCCGTCGCGCGCATGGGCGGCGGGCACGGCATTGGCGGTCCAGACCGGTTTTTATGATGACTGGCTGCAATTGCAGGCAGCCGTTGCAACATCGCAGCCGCTGTGGGCGCCCGCCGGCGAAGGCGGCACGCTGCTGCTGACGGAAAATCAGGCCGAGGTGAGCTCGATTGCCATCGCCAACGCGAAGCTGCGCGGATTGGGGCAGGAGGTCGTGATCGGCCGACAGCTGATCAAGACGCCCTACATCAACCCGCAGGACAATCGCATCATCCCCAATTCGTTCGAAGGCATCACGCTGTTGCGCCGTCGCGACGAGGCGCAAACTTTTGATTACGGCTTCGCTTACCTATGGGGCTTCAAGGCGCGTGACAGCAGCCATTTCTATTCCTTTTCCGAGGCACTTGGTGTGGCGGAGGAACGCGGCGCTTTTCTTGGCGGCGCCAAATACAGGCCTGCCAGCGGACTTACGGTCGGTGTGATCAACTATCTGATCCCCGACGTCGTCAACACGGCGTATGGCGCGGTGGATTGGTTCGTTGACCTGAAGCCGATCGAATTGCGTTTCAATGTCGGCTTCACCGATCAACGCACGGTCGGATCCAATCTGCTTCCGGGGGCGCCCTATAACACCCATCAGGTAACTGAGCGATTTGCTGCCAGTTACGCCAATGCAACCATTTTTGTTTCAGGGTCGCATAATAGCAGCGCCGCGGCTTTGAAAAGCCCTTTCGGCAGCTTTCCAACCTACACAACGCTCGATCAGCTCAACTTCAACGATGCAGGGCAGCAAGCGATTGTCATTGGCGCCGCCTATGACTTCTCGAAAATTCTATTCGACGGTATCAAGGCTCAGACGTTCTACGGCTGGTCGTGGGGTGCAATCGAACCGCAAACCGGCAATTCGCTCGGCCGTCAGAATGAATTCAACATCGAGCTGGAATATGCTCCATCGCAGGGACCGTTGCGGAATTTGAGCGTGCAGGTGTTCCACTCGGCGGTTGCGTTTCCCGACAATCCGCCCGGCGAGACGCAGCAGCCGCAGACGCGCGCGCTCGTGACCTATCGCATTCCGCTGCTGTGAGCGCATCGAGGTAAATCAGCATGTCGTCATCCAGTGAAGCCCAACCGTTGCGCCCGTTCGATGCGCGCATGCTGGATGTTGGCGATGGCCACTGGATCTATGTCGAGGAGGTGGGCCGCCGTGACGGTGTGCCGGCGCTGTTTCTGCATGGCGGTCCGGGCAGCGGATCGCAGCATCTGCATCGGCGGCTGTTCGACCCCGAGCGGCATCACGCGTTGCTGTTCGATCAGCGCGGCGCCGGGCGTAGTCATCCGTATCTTTCGCTGCATGAGAACACGACGCAGAAACTGATCGCTGACATCGAAGCGATCCGCACGCACTTCGGCATCGAGCGCTGGATCGTGGTCGGCGGTTCATGGGGCTCGACGCTGGCGGTAGCCTACGCTGAAGCGCATCCCGAACGCGTTGCAGCGCTGGCATTGCGCGCGGCATTTCTGGGCACGCGACGCGAGGTCGAGTGGGCTTTCGTCGAAGGGCCGAAGCTGTTCCGGCCGGAACTGTATGCGGATTTTGTCGGTGCGCTTCCCGAGTCTCAGCGCGCCGATCCGCTGGCTGCATATCTGGAGCGTTTGGCCGACCCAGACCCGAAAGTTCATCGTCCGGCGGCGGAAATCTGGGCGAGCTATGAGCGTGCGCTGTCTGAGCTGGCGCCAGGGCAATCGCGGATTGCGCCATCGACGGGACGCAGTGAACGCCTGCCGCCGACGCCGTTCGTCGAAGGGCACTACATCCGCAATGACTTCTTCCTGCAGTCGGATCAGCTTGTGCGCGAGGCGTCGAAACTGCGCGGCATTCCGGGTGTGATCGTGCAGGGGCGCTACGATCTGCTGTGCCCGCCGCACACGGCCTATGCGCTGAGCGAGGCATGGGGCAATTGCAGGCTGGAGATGTTGGATCGCGCCGGTCATGCCATCAGTGAGCAGGGTGTGATGGAAGCGCTGACGCGCGCCATCCGTGAGCTGACGGATGCCGCGTAACGTCGATAGCGTTCGCTTAAGGCTGCGTGGTTAGACTTCTCGCCGCCTGCAGAAACCCGAGTGCCACCATGCGCCACGTGTTGACCGTCTGGACACTGTTGCTGCTGCTGAGCGTGGCCTCATTCGCCGCCGAGCGCGCACCTGCAACGCTGAATGTCGCCATCGGCAATAGCGTGCAGCGTTACACAGCGGATGAATTGTTGGCCCGGCGCGACGCAACGGCCATCACCGTGCCGGATGACGTTTCCTATGGGCGCAAGATGCACTATCGCGCGGTGCCGTTGCTTGCACTTGTGGGCGATAGCGCCGCGGGCAAGTTCGATACGCTGGAAGTCAAAGCATCCGATGGCTTTGCGTCGCAGCTGCCGCTGGAGCTCGTTCGGAAGGGTGCTGCGGGCGGCAGCGTTGCGTGGCTGGCCGTGGAAGATCCGAAAGCGCCGTGGCCGGATCTGCCGGGTAAGAAAACTTCCGCCGGACCGTTCTATCTCATCTGGCAGTATCCGGAACGCTCTGGCATCGGTTCCGAACAATGGCCCTATGCCGCCGCATCAATCACGGCTGTTGCATCGCCGGCGTTGCGCTGGCCGCAAATGACGGTGGCGGAAACTTTGCCGGCTGACGCATTGGCGCGGCACGGGCAACAGGTTTTCACGGTGCAATGCATGCCGTGTCATCGCATGAATGACGCGGGCGTCAGCGATGTCGGGCCCGATCTCGGCACGCCTATGAATCCGACGCAGTATCTGACGCCATCGGGTTTGCGCGCACTGATCCGCGATCCCAAAGCGGTGCGCACGTGGCCCGCTCAGCAGATGCCCGCGTTCGATGAAGGCAAACTCAGCGAAGCCGATCTCGATGCGCTGATTGCGTATCTAGACCATATGGCTGAGCGCTAGTTGATCACACCGGTTTGGGCGGAGCACTGCCATCCGGGAAGGTAATCAGGATCTGCATGTGAATGAGCTCGGGGAAAAACGCCTTGAGCAGGGCGCCGCCGACCCAAAGAATGGCCGTCAGGAGAACCAGCGCGGGGATGGCGGCGACAACGGCCTTGATGGAGAAGGCCATGAGGTGTGCGAACGGCACATCGAAACGCGACACGGCCGTTGCATCGCTGGGGCTGTGCTGGCCGCGAAAGATGGATGGCGCAGTGTAGTCGGCTCGATCGTAATCGGCGCTTTCAGCCTGCGGCGCTACTGAAGCAAAATCATGTGACAAGGAAGTGTCACGATCTCGGTTGCGTACATGATCGCGCCCGTGATCGGTTTTGCGGGCGACGCGTTCGGGCGATTTGGCTTCCCGTTCGCGCCTGTCGCGTGCCGCGATTTCCTGCTCCCGCGCCGCGCGTTCGGCTGCTTCACGCTCGCGGGCTGCACGTTCACGCGCCTCGCGTTCGCGCCGGATCGTGCGCGGAAGATCCTCGATGCCCTCGCCGGCCATAAGGGGGAAATCGACACTCGCCACGCTAAAAGCCTCCTCGAAAAAAACTGATCGCCCGCCGCTCGCGAAGGCGAAACCAGTGCCAAAGATTGGCACTTGCGGCAGCGTCAAACGCCTACCGCCCGAGGATCGATATTGCTATTTTGCGCCGGCAATTTGGCGGGAGGAAACCCTTTGAGTGATTTGCGCAGCTTGATCCGCAGTATTCCGGACTACCCAAAACCTGGCATCATGTTCCGCGATGTCACCACGTTGATGGGCGACGCACGGGGGTTCAAGGCCGCTGTCGAGGGTATGGCTGCGCCCTACGCCAACGAGAAAATCGATGCGGTTGCGGGCATTGAAGCGCGCGGCTTCATTTTAGGTGGAGCTGTCGCCGATCGGCTTTCGTGCGGTTTCATTCCCATCCGCAAGAAGGGCAAGCTACCGTGGAAGACCATCGGCCAGCAGTATGCGCTCGAATACGGCGTCGACATTATTGAAATTCACGAAGACGCGATCACGCCGGGTCAGCGCATTCTGATCGTCGATGATCTCATCGCCACCGGCGGTACGGCGGAAGCGGCGGCCAAGCTCATCAGCCGCACGGGCGGACTGGTGGCTGGCGCTTCGTTTCTGGTCGACCTGCCTGAACTCGGCGGCCTCGATCTGTTGCGCAGCCACGGTGTGCGCACCCATACGCTGATCGCATTCGAGGGGCATTGATGTGGCTGGCGCTGGCGCAAGATCACTGCCATCGGATCGTGTGGGGCTGGCTATGCAACGCATCGCGGCGTGGCATGCGGCGCCGGACAGCGCCGTCGCCTGCCCGGTTTGCGACGCGCAGGGGCTGACGGTTCTGGATCGTTCCGCGCGTCCCTACGCTGAATGGTATGTGCTTGTCTGCAATGCGTGCGGACTTGAGCATACCCTGCAAATTCCCATGGCGCCCCTGACGCCGCCCATTGAGTGAGAGTTGTTGCGGATGAAGATTGAAGGCAAACCCTACCGCACTATCTGGCTGGCGCGGGACGGATGGTCGGTTGAAATCATCGATCAGACAAAGCTGCCGCATGCACTTGCCATCGTGCGTCTTGCAACGGTGGAAGCGGCCGCGCAGGCCATTCTCACCATGCAGGTGCGCGGCGCTCCACTCATTGGCGCGACGGCGGCCTATGGCATGGCGCTGGCGATCCGCGACGATGCGTCGGATGACGCCATAGAACGCGCGAGTGCGTTTCTCGCCGCGCAACGGCCGACAGCCATCAATTTGCGTTGGGCGCTGGATGAGATGCGCCGCGCGGTGCTGCCGTTGCCGGTAAATGCGCGGGCCGAAGCTGCTTATGCGCGCGCGGCGGCGATCTGCGATGAGGATGTCGAAACCTGCCGTCTTATTGGTGTGCACGGCCGCAAGCTGATCGAGCAAATTGCCGCGCGCAAGAACGGTGCGCCGGTCAATGTGCTGACGCACTGCAACGCAGGCTGGCTTGCGTGTGTTGACTGGGGAACGGCGACGTCACCGGTTTATCAGGCGCACGACGCCGGTGTGCCGCTGCATGTGTGGGTGGATGAAACGCGTCCGCGCAATCAGGGCGCCTCGCTCACCGCGTTCGAACTGGGCAGCCATGGCATCGCGCATACGATTGTGGTCGACAACGCGGGCGGGCATCTGATGCAGCACGGCGATGTCGACATCGTCATCGTCGGCACGGATCGCGTGGCTGCGAATGGTGATGTGGCCAACAAGATCGGGACCTATCTGAAGGCGCTTGCGGCCCAGGACAACGCGGTGCCGTTTTATGTGGCGCTGCCGCACTCGACGATCGACTGGACCGTGCAGGACGGCGCCGAGATACCGATTGAAGAACGTCACGGCGATGAAGTGTTGAAGATGCCGGGGCGATTGCCGGATGGCAGCGTTGTGACGGTGGAAATTGCGGCTCCGGGATCGCCTGCGGGCAATCCGGCGTTCGACGTTACGCCTGCGCGCCTCGTCACCGGCTTCATCACCGAGCGTGGCGTTTGTGCGGCCAGTCGCGAAGGATTGCTCTCGCTCTATCCCGAGCGCAGGGTGGGTTAAATTCGTTCGCCGGCGGCCGGTTCCAACTTGCGTTCGCTGGCACTTTGTTGGTTCGCTGGCGACTCCCCTGCGGGGAGCCCGCCGCCAGCGAACGAAGGGGCCAGCGAACCAACGAAAGAGCCTTTTATGGGTGACAGTGCTGAGAGACTTGAGCGGGATGCGCGCCGCGAGGTGATCGCGACGGCGCTGGCGATGAGCCGCTCCGGTCTGTCGCCTGGCCGCTCCGGCAATGTGTCGTGCCGCTGGAATGACGGCATGCTGATAACGCCCAGCGGCATGGCCTATGAAGAAACCAAACCGCGCGACATCGTTTTCGTTGATGGCGACGGTAACGTGCCTGACGCCAAGGCGCGGAAACCTTCCAGCGAATGGCGCTTTCATCTGGCCGCGTATCGTGGGCGCGCCGACATTGGTGCTGTGGTGCACACCCATTCCCTGCACGCAACGGTGCTTGCATGCGCGCACAAATCCATTCCGCCGTTTCACTATATGATTGCCGTCGCGGGCGGAAAGGACATCCCGCTGGTGCCGTATGACACCTTCGGCACCGATCAGCTGGCCGATTATGTGCAAGCTGGGCTGGCCGAGCGCGACGCATGCCTGATGGCAAATCACGGCCAGATCGCAGTGGGTCGGGATCTTCCAACAGCGCTTGAACTGGCGCACGAGGTGGAGGTGCTGAGCACGCAGTATGCAAAGCTGCTCACCATCGGCGAGCCGCATTTGCTGACCGATGATGAAATGGAGCGCGTGCTGGAGCGCTTCAAAACCTATCGGCAGAACGCGCAGAACACTTAGAGCGCGTCAGCTTTTTTGATGGCGCTCAGCGACTCCTCTGCGAGGAGCCGGCCGTGGTTATTTGTTGCGCTCGGCGACTCCCCTGCGGAGAGCCGGCCGCCGAGCGCGTAGCCGGCTCAGGTGACGCTGAACCGGCTGTCGTTGTTCGTTCAGGCGCGCAAAATCAGTATTTCGCGGGCACGTACATTTCGCGCGGCACGGGATGGCGCTGATAATCCGGATGATGCGTGCGGGCGGGCAGAACCACCGGCTCGTGCTGTACTTCCTGATATGGAATTTGAGCAAGCAGATGCGCGATGCAGTTCAGGCGCGCGCGCTTCTTGTCGTCGGCCTCAACCACCCACCAGCGCGCTTCCGGGATGTTGGTGTGTTCCAGCATCTGCTCCTTGACGCGCGTGTAGTCTTCCCAGCGGATGCGCGATTGCAGATCCATCGGGCTTAGCTTCCACTGCTTCAACGGATCGTCGATGCGACGCGTGAAGCGGAAATGCTGCTCTTCGTCGGAGATCGAGAACCAGTATTTGATGACGGTAATGCCCGAGCGCACGAGCATCTTTTCAAATTCGGGCACCGAGCGGAAAAATTCCTCGACCTCGTCTTCAGTGCAGAAGCCCATCACGCGTTCGACGCCGGCGCGATTGTACCAGCTGCGGTCGAACAGCACGATTTCGCCGCCGGCAGGCAGGTGCGAGACGTAACGCTGGAAATACCACTGCGTACGTTCGCGCTCGCTGGGGGCAGGCAAAGCGGCGACCCGGCATACACGCGGATTGAGGCGCTGGGTGATGCGCTTGATGGCGCCGCCTTTGCCGGCTGCGTCGCGGCCTTCAAACAAGACAACAACTTTAAGCTTATTGGCGACAACGTGATCCTGCAGTTTCACCAGTTCGCCCTGCAGGCGGAACAGCTCTTTGAAATAGAACGCTCGCTCGATGCCTTCCGACAGGGAGCCAGCGCCTTCAGTGACGCCTTCCGACAGGCGCTCCATGCGGATGTCGTCCAGTTCCATCTCCAGCTCTTCATCCAGGCTGTCGATCAGATCCGCGCGGGCACGTGCGTCGTAGTTCTGCGATGTGCTGGTCACGGGTTTGGAGTTCCCCAGGTCAGGTTGCGAGCAAAGCCGGTTTTATGCAGGCGCCTATATAGGCTGCGCTCCATGACAGATTTGCGAAGGCGGCATGCGGCGCTCCTTCGCGGGGGTGGTGCACCACCCCCATAACGGCCAGGAGCGGAACTTTGTTCGCCGGCAATGAACACGCACGCAAAGTGAACGCTGTGTCTATCGAGATATTTATAGTTTTCGCGTTCAATGCGGGCAGGAGGCTCGTATGGGGAACATCCTCGTCACCGGGGCGCTCGGCCAGATCGGATCGGAACTGGTGCCTGCGCTGCGCGCTGAGTATGGCCGCGATCGCGTCATCGCGACCGATCTGAAAGTGTTGCCGCCTACGGGAGCGGAAGCGCTGGCGCCTTACGATCATCTCGATTGCACCGATCCGCACCAGTTGCACGAGGCGGTGCGCCGCCACGACGTTTCTACCATCTATCATCTCGCGGCATTGCTTTCAGCTTCGGCGGAAGCCGCGCCGCAGTTTGCATGGACGGTTAACATGAGCAGCCTTTACAACGTGCTGGAAGTGGCACGCGGCTATGGCTGTCAGGTATTCTTTCCCAGTTCGATTGGCGCGTTCGGCCCGGATACGCCGCGCGATATGACACCGCAGGTTACGGTGCAGCGGCCGACAACGATTTACGGTGTGACGAAAGTTTCCGGCGAACTGCTGTGCGATTATTACGCTTCGCGTTTCGGCGTCGATACGCGGGGCTTGCGTCTGCCAGGGCTGGTGTCATATGCGGCGGCGCCCGGTGGCGGCACCACAGATTACGCGGTGGAGATGTTCTGCCACGCGGTTCGCTATGGCCAGTACACCTGTTTCCTTGCGCCCGATACGCGGCTCGACATGGCGTACATGCCCGATGCCATCGACGGGATGATGCGGCTGATGGCAACGGATGCAGGCAAGCTGCGCTATCGCAACGCCTACAACATCACCGCGATGAGCGTGACGCCGGAGGAGATTGCCGCCGCGATATGCGCGCACATGCCCGGTTTCGAGATCGACTATGAGATCGATCCGGTGCGGCAGGCGATTGCCGATAGCTGGCCGCGTTCGCTGGATGACAGTGCAGCGCGCGCAGACTGGGGATGGTCGCCGAAATTCGATCTTCACGCCATGGCGCGCGATATGCTGCTGCGCCTCGGCGAAAAAATGAAGCCGGCGCGCCAGCGCGTTGAAGCCCGCCGTTGAGTTCTGCTGATTGAGGTTGCCATGCCGATCGATAAACTGACGCCTTTGCTGGACAAAAAACTGCATGAGCTTGCAGCGTCAGGCCGCTTGAAGGGCGATGAAACCGTCACCGTTGGCATGGTTGAGCCGGCTGACGGCAAAGGCCCGCGCTATCTCATTGAAGGCCACGGCAACCGTCCGTTTCTGCGCATGAACTCGAACAGCTATCTGGGGCTGTCGTTCGCAACGCGTGTGCTGGAAGCTGAGGAGGAAGCGGTGCGCCGCTACGGGTCCGGGCCGGGCGCTGTGCGCTTTATCTCGGGCACGTGGGCGCCGCATGTGAAGCTGGAGAAGCGTCTTGCCGATTTTCACGGGCGCGATGCAGCGATGCTGTTCTCGTCCGCATATGCCACGGTGATGGGGGTGCTGCCGCAGCTCATCACCGACAGCACGCTGGTGCTCAGCGATGCGCTCAATCACAACTCGATCATCAACGCGATTGCGCTGTCACGTCCGGCTGAGAAGCGCGTCTACGACCATCTCGACTACAACGAGATCATGCGCCAGCTTGGCGCCTTCACCAAGAAGTGCAAGCGCGCGGTCATCGTGTCGGATGGAGTGTTCAGTATGCGCGGCGATCACGCGCGTCTTGATGAACTGATGCGGTTGGCGAAGCTGTTCCACCCGCTTTACGCCGAGGGCGTGATTGTCGTCGCGGACGATTCCCACGGTGTCGGCGCGTTCGGCAAAACCGGGCGCGGCACTGAGGAAGTATGCGGCGGGGCGCATGTCGATGTGCTGATCGGCACGCTGGGCAAGGCGTTTGGTGTCAACGGTGGTTATGTCACCGCAGCAACATCCATCATCGACTATCTGCGCGAGACGTCGCCATTCTATATCTACTCCAACCCCATCACGCCGGGTGAGGCTGAGGCTGCGCGCGTTGCCGTCGACCGCGTGGACAGCGCCGAGGGCGAAGGCTTGCTCGCGCATCTCAGTGCGATGGGCGTGCGCTTCCGCAATGGGCTTGCAAAGCTTGGGCTGGAAACAATCCCCGGCGAGCATCCAGTTGTGCCGCTGATGGTGCGCGATACCGAACGCACGAAACAGCTCGTCGCTCACCTGCGCGACAGCGGCATTCTGGCGACGGGGCTGGCCTATCCGGTGGTGCCCAAGGGCGAGGACGAAATCCGCTTTCAGATTTCGGCCGACCATACCGGCGATGACATCGATGCGGCACTTGCCGCATTGGCAGCTTTTGCCGAGGCGCATGCGGCCACGGCATAACCCCCGCACCTTGGCCGTCACGCGGACACAGTCAGCGCCGATTACATGCGATCCTTGAAACCGATTACGTTATTTTGCGCTGCGCAATGCGCACAGCAAAAGATCTTGCCGTCCGCGGACTCGACGCCGTGGCCGATGACGCGGCAGTTGCAATGCTCGCAGCGCGGCGCCATTGCCGATATTGCGCATTCGAAGCTGTCGAATGTCATGGTCTTGCCGGCCCGCGTGATCTGAAAGGTCCTGTCGTAATCGTTGCCGCATGTATCGCAGACAGCCATGGCGTCCTCCGTATTAGCTTCCGTATTAGCTAAAGATCAGCGCGCCAATAAATGGCAGCGCAATCATGCCGATCAGACCGGCGATGAAAACGATGCGCTGGGTGCGGGTTTTCAGGATCATCTCGCCCTGCCGCGCCTTTTGCGCCGGATAGTTCTGCAGATCATCCGTGGTCGGGCGAGCCATGGCGCGCTCCTTTTCTCAGGGTTGATCGCTATTGATGGCCAACGTTTGCGGGGGCGGACGGTTCCGGATCGGGCCAATACTGGACGTTGGCCATCGCCGGCTATGGCGGGGCGTAACCGCCGGGTTCTCACTGAACTTGACCGGGATCAGGTTTCTGCGGCCTGTCCGGGGCCGGTTGCCGGCCGGATCGGGGAAACCCTACCCCGTCGATGCGGTTATGCACGCTGCAGGTACTATTGACGGACCTGCCGGGGCTGGCCCTCTGGGCGTTTTGGCGCTAAGTCCAGCCGGTAGAATTATGCCTTCCTATGCGAGGAATGTTCATGACTGAAGAGCTTGCAAAGATCGCCCAGGCCATGGTTGCTCCCGGAAAGGGCATCCTCGCCGCCGACGAGAGCTCTGGAACTATCAAAAAGCGCTTTGATTCCATCGGTGTAACATCAACCGAGGACTCGCGCCGCGACTACCGCGAGATGCTGTTCCGCGCCGACGACGCCATGAAGAACTATGTGTCCGGCGTCATCCTGTATGACGAGACCATCCGCCAGAAGGCCAAGGACGGCACGACGCTGGTTGATGTCATGAAGGCCGCGGGCTCCATTCCGGGTATCAAGGTTGACACCGGCGCCAAGGCGCTGGCTGGCCGCAATGCCAGCATCGAAACCGTCACCGAAGGCCTCGACGGCCTGCGCGAGCGGCTGGCTGAGTATCACCAGCTTGGCGCCCGTTTCGCCAAGTGGCGTGCGGTCATCACCATCACCGACAGTCTGCCGTCGTGGAACAGTGTGAAGGCTAACGCCCATGCGCTGGCCCGTTATGCGGCGCTGTGCCAGGAAGCCGGCATCGTTCCGATTGTTGAGCCGGAAGTGCTGATGGATGGCGCCCACGCCGGTCACACGATCGAGCGCTGCTATGACGTCACCGAGTGGACGCAGCGTGTCGTGTTCCAGGAACTGTATGACGCTGGCGTCGCGCTGGAAGGCATGGTGCTGAAGCCGAACATGGTCATCGCCGGTCAGAAGTGCGCCAAGCAGGCATCGCCCGAGCAGGTGGCCGAGCTGACGGTGAAGTGTCTGAAGTCGACCGTGCCTTCAGCCGTGCCGGGCATCGCGTTCCTCTCCGGTGGCCAGAGTGATGAGCAGGCGACGCAGAACCTGTCGCTGATCAACGAGATCGGCGATCTGCCGTGGAAGGTCACGTTCTCCTATGGCCGCGCGCTGCAGGCCGCCGCGCTGAAGGCCTGGGGCGGCAAGGCTGAGAATGTCGCTGCCGGTCAGAGCGCATTTACGCACCGCGCCAAGATGAACTCGCTGGCTGCTCTGGGGCAGTGGAAGCAGAATCTGGAAAAGGCAGCGTAACGGTTTTCGCTGCAACATTCCGCAGGTTTGACCATCGAAGACGTTTCGCGCTCCAACGCGCGGAACGTCTTTTTTGTTAGAGCGTTTTTAATGCCGGGAGCACTCCGGCGCCGCGCCCGGCCTGATGGGATGGTCGGTTGCCTGAGGGCTGCGTGGCCGATCCTGTACCCGTGCGCTCAATCGGAATGCATTTGATTTGGTATTGCGCGGGCTTTGTTGTCCCCCCATTTACGCGCGTCTGTAATTTTTGCTCCGGCAGAATCCCTGCCGATACTCCCTGGAGATACTCATGCACGTTACGATGAAGAGTGCCTTGGCCGCCATCGAGGCTGCCCGCAAGGAAGCCGTGAAGCTGAAGACGCAGATGTGCATCGCGGTCGTCGATTCCGGCGCCAACCTGAAGGCGTTCGTGCGCATGGACGATGCGTGGGTCGGCTCCATCGACATCGCGATCAAGAAGGCCAAGACGGCGGTCTATTTCGGCATGCCCACGGGCGAGATCGGCAAGCTTTCGCAGCCGGGCGGTTCGCTGTTCGGCATCGAGCATTCCAATGACGGGCTCATCACCTTCCCCGGCGGTCTGCCGATCGTCGATGAGGAAGGCGTGCTTGTCGGCGCCATCGGCGTTTCGGGCAGCTCGGTCGAGAACGATCACAAGGTTGCCGCCGCCGGCCTCAAGGTTGTCGGTATCTGCGATCTGCCGCAGCATCCGTGGCGGACTTGATTGGCTGGCGCGGGCGACTCCGCTGTACGGAGCCGGCCGCCAGCGCATTTTAAGTTAGCGCTGGCGACTGCCCTCCGGTTAGCCGGCCGCCAGCGCTGGTTGGTATGACAAACAAAAAGGCGGGGCTGCAAAGCCCCGCCTTTTTTTATGTGATGACGCGAAATGGTGAGTGCGTGGAGGCAGGCGAATGCTGCCTCGTCTCACAGCTTCTCGACGCTGTCGGCCATGTTACCGACGACGCGAACGCGATACTCGGCGTTCTCGCAGGTCAGAATCCAGACCGGCTCGTCAGCCCGCGAAGCAGCAGGATCGCGCTTTGCCCCCGAAGGGTTCTTGCACTCATAGCCCTGCTTGCGGATCTGTACCGCGAGGATGTCGGCGGGGATCTCTTCGTTGGCGACGGTGGTGGTCGAAAGTTCGGCCACCTGCTGTGCCTGGGCGCTGTCCATACCGCCGGACGTGGCGGCGTTGAGAAACAAACCTGCACCCAAAGCTAACACTGGAAACAAAGCCAGCTTTTCCATCGGCAACCCAACTCCCCGCCATGTTACGCGTCTAAATCGCTTGCAATCCGATCAGCGGGCAGCAGGCACAGCCTTGTCGTGCTCGCTCTTCCCCGCCAGAGCGAGGAAAATATAGCTCCAACCGGAGAACAGAAGGTTGATGCCGACCAGAAGACCGAGCGCCCACGTTGCCGAACCCGGCAGGCCGAGTGCGATCAGTACACCGACGGCGATGGCGGCGATGCCCGACAGCAGCAGCCAGAACCAGCCTTCATGCGGGCTGACGCGATAGGCCATCACGATCTCGAAGATGCCTTCCGCGATGAAGAGCGCGGCAAGCACGACGGCGAGAGTGAGCAGGCCGGTGAGCGGGAAGAAGGCGAGATAGCCGCCGACGATCAGATACAACGCGCCGATAATCAGCTCCCACAGGAAGCCCGACCACTGCGGAGCCTGGAAGGCATGGAATACCAGCAGCGCGCCGCCGATGAGGAACAGCCAGCCCAGCATGATCTTGGCGGCGATGGTGGAAACCAGCGGGAACGCGATGGCGGCGATGCCGGCGATGATGAGGCCGATGCCGAGTGCGAGGAACCAACCCCACTTTTCAGAGATCAGTGCCTTCGTTTCGGCGACGCGCATTTCCATTTCCGGAACTGTAAGTGAAGCCATGAGGATGTCCTCCCGTTGCGACAGATGTCGAATAGAGCCAGGCCGAGGAACCCGAGCGGACGGCAAATTTGGCGTGCGCCATCGCGATCGCTTCCGGGGCCGATCGGGGACAGCATGCCACTTGCGGGTTGAGTTTTTGGCGCTGCGGAGGTGCTAAATGGCTTCGAATGTCCCGCGATTTTTTTACCCGCGCTTAGGATGCGAGAAGGCTCTGAGCGCTTCTGGATGCGCAGGCAACCTGTGGTAGAGTGGCGTTGTGTCCCTGCCCAAAAATCCGCGATGGGTGTGGCCGCGATGGATTGCCATTTGGAGGGGTCGCTTTTCCGCCTTATTGAGCCCTATTAGGCTTCAGCTGGCGGGATTGGAAAAGGCGATGGCACGGCAGGATCAGGAACAGGATCAAAAGGATGGGCCGGCGCTGTGCGTGGTCGTGACGGCCGGGTCGAGCCACGATGCGCTGGCCGACGTGCTGAAGCGCGCGCATCCGGCGAGCGTCATCATCGCTCCTTCAGATAGCGAGCCGCTCACGGCTGCAAACGCGCGGCCGCTGGTGGAGCTGGTGCAGTCGCAGGAAATCGCCGCGCTGATTTATGGCGATGCGCAGCTGGCCCGCACGTTGCGTGCTGATGGTGTTCATCTGCCCTGGCATCAGGACGTTGTGGCGCAGTATGGCGAGGCGCGCGATATTCTCGGCACGCGCTACATCGTCGGCATCGATGTCGGTCGCTCGCGCCATGATGCGATGACGCTGGCCGAGGAAGGCGCCGATTATATTGGCTTCGGTATTCCCCCCCATGTCGAGGATCGCGAAGCAGCAGGCAACCGCCGCCGCGAACTGGTGGCCTGGTGGAGCGAGATCTTCGAAGTGCCGTGCATCGCGCTGGATGTTGAGACGCCGGAGGAAGCGGAAACGCTGTCTGCAGCGGGTGCCGATTTCATCGCGCTGGTGCCGTCATGTGCGTTGACGGCGGATGAGTTTGCGACGCTTCGCGACGCCATTGTTGCGGCGGCTCCGGTGCGCGAGGAAGTGGCATGAAGCAGCGGCGGCGTCATCGCATCGTCAGGCAGGTGTGTGCATGGCCGCCGCAAGGTGTGCGTGCACGCCGCTTGGTGCGTATGACTGCGCGGGCGCCGCTTTGCAGCCTGTTGGCGATGACGGCAGTTCTGTTTGGAGCCGCACCGCCGCTGAGTGCTGACACCAGCTCGTGGATCATGAAGTCCACCGAGGTGCCAAAGCCAAATAGCGGCAAGCCGGTGAAGGTGGCGCCGAACGAAAAGTTCGCCAAGCCCGCGCAATCTGCCCAGCCAATTCCGCAGGCGCAGGGCAAAGGCTTTGGTGAAAAGCTGCTGGCGGAGCCAAGCGGCGATGAGGCGCCCTATATCGCTTTCGATCAGGGGCAATATCTCACCGCTGCGAAGCTGGCGCGCGAGGCCGCAACGAAGGGCGATCCGCAGGCCCATACGCTGATGGGCCGGCTTTATGCTGAAGGCCTCGGCGTCAGCAAGGATCTTTCGACCGCCATCAAATGGTATGCCCATGGCGATGAGTTGGGAGACGTGCAATCCACGTTCGCGCTTGCGGTGCTGCTGGCCGAAGGGCGCGGCGTGAAGAAAGACCGCAAGCTATCCGCCGAACTGTTCGAGAAAGCGGCGCGGCAGGGCCATCCGCAAGCCAACTACAATCTTGGGCTGCTGTTCATGAAGGGCGACGGCAAGCCGCAGAATCCATATCGTGCTGCGATGCATATTCGTTACGCGGCCGAGAAGGGCGTTGCTGTTGCGCAGTACGATCTCGCCAGCATGTATCAGAACGCAACCGGCGTTGAGCCGAGCGCGCTGGAGGCTGCTCGCTGGCTGAGCAAGGCGGCGGAGCAGGGCATGCCGGAGGCGCAGTTCGACTATGCGGTGGTGCTGCTGCGTGGGCTGGGGCTGACCAAGGACGAACCGAAGGCCATTCCTTATCTGCACACGGCGGCCCAGAAGGGGCTGGTGGCGGCGCAGAACCGGCTGGCGCACGTTTACGCGCAGGGCGTGGGCGTGAAAAAGGACCCGAAGGAAGCAGCGAAGTGGCGCTTCATCGCCCAGGCGGGCGGGCTGAAGGACGAGGAGCTCGACGCCTTCGTTGAAAAGCTGCCCAAGGCGCAGCGGTTGGCTGCGCAACAGGCCGCGATGGAATGGCGCGAAGACGCCGGCATGTTCTAGATTTGCTTTTTCGCACCGACGACTCCCCGGTGGGAGCCGGCCGCCGTGTTTTTAGGTCGCGCTGGCGACTCTCCTCCGGAGAGCCGGCCGCCAGCGCTGATTGGTGCGCGCTCCTCCTTCTCCGAACGGTATTTCGCCAACCGTTCTTAATCCTGTACTGACGCCTGAAGTTTAGACTTCCTTTTGCATTTCTCGCCCGCAGCGGCCGTTCGCGCCCTTGCCACAGCAGTCTGCAAGGGTTACTCGGGCCGTCCGTGCCGGAGGGTCGGCCCGCTCGCCAAGGATTTTCGCACCATGCCCGCTTCAGCGCTTATGAACGTGATGATCGGCGCCGCCCGCAAGGCCGGGCGCAGCCTCAGCCGCGATTTCGGCGAGGTGGAGCAGTTGCAGGTGTCGGTGAAGGGGCCGGGCAACTTCGTTACCGCTGCCGATCTGCGCGCTGAAGAAATCATCTATCGCGAGCTGGCCAAGGCGCGGCCGGGCTATTCGTTCCTGATGGAAGAGCGTGGCGAGGTTGTCGGCGATGATCGCACGCACCGCTGGATCGTCGATCCGCTGGATGGCACCACCAACTTTCTGCATGGCGTGCCGATGTTCGCCATCTCGATCGGACTGGAGCGCGAAGGCCAGCTTGTTGCGGGCCTCATATACAATCCGATTTCGGACGAAATGTTCACGGCCGAGAAGGGCAAAGGCACCTTCCTGAACGATCGCCGCCGTCTGCGTGTTGCGGCCCGCAAGCGGCTGTCGGATGCGTTGGTAACGACGGGCATTCCGCACATCGGCCGTCAGGGCCACGCGGTGTTCAAGCGCGAAGCCCATGCTGTATTTCCGCAGGTTGCCGGGGTGCGGCGCACGGGCTCGGCTGCGCTCGATCTCGCCTGGGTCGCTGCCGGGCGCTTCGATCTGTACTGGGAGCGCGGCATCAAGCCGTGGGACATGGCGGCCGGCATCCTGATGGTGCGTGAGGCGGGCGGTACTGTCACAGATCTTTCCGGCGCTAGCGATATGCTGGTCCATGGCGAAGTGGTGGCCTCCAACAGCGCCCTGCATAAAGAATTCCTGCCGCTCATCGCCGCCGGTTGAGGCACGAATAACGCTGCCCGGTGTGGCTGAGATGCGCTTTATGTAGCGCCGGGCACGATGTTGCCCGGTTTGTGCTGTCATTGGCTTCGGGTATTGTCGCGGGCTGGTAAAATTTTGAAGCGGCGGGTCGGAGCTCGGGGATGGCAAGACGACGCAAGAATGAAGCGAGCGGATCGGCGCTGGGGCATCGGCCATTGACGCCGCCGGGTGTGTTTCTCATCCGCATGCTCATCTTTTTGACGCTGGTGGCGTTCCTCGTTGCCATTCTGCACAAGCAACTCATCGAGAGCTTCCTGCACAACCCTGGCCTCAACGGTCTGATCGTTGGCGTGCTGGCGCTGGGCATCATCTATGCGTTCCGGCAGGTCATCCGGCTTTATCCCGAAATCCGCTGGGTGAATGCGTTCCGCATCGCTGATCCGGGGCTCGCCATTGCGCATCAGCCGGTGCTGCTGGCGCCGATGGCGGCGATGCTGCGCGATCGCACCGGCGCGCTGTCGCTCTCCACCGCATCGCTGCGGTCGATTATGGATTCCATCGGCTCGCGCCTCGATGAAGCGCGCGACACGGGGCGGTATCTCGTTGGCCTCTTGGTGTTCCTCGGTCTGCTCGGCACCTTCTGGGGTCTGCTTGAAACCCTTGAATCGGTTGGCGGTGCCATCGATTCCATCGACACCAACGCCGCCGACAACGTCACCATGTTCTCCGACCTCAAGGCCAGCCTGTCCGCGCCGCTGAAGGGCATGGGCACGGCGTTTTCGTCATCGCTGTTCGGTCTCGCCGGTTCGCTCGTGCTTGGCTTTCTGGAACTGCAGGCCAGCCACGCGCATAACCGCTTTTACAACGAGCTGGAGGAATGGCTGTCTGGCATCACCGAGCTGACACCGGGATCGACCGGCTCGTCGGATCAGGTGAACCGCCAACTCTCCACCGCCATCCTGCACATGCAGCGCGCGGTTGAGGACCTCTCCAACCGGCTATCCGATCAGGCTATGGCGGGTGCGTTGGGTGGTGGCGGCAGTGCGGGCAGCGAAGAGCAGCTGCGCGAGCTTGCCCGTGGCGTTAATCAGCTCGTGGCCCAGATGCGCGCCGAACAGAAGGTGGTGCGTGAGTGGGTCGATGAGCAGGCCGGTCAACAGACCGAGCTGTCGAAGACGCTGAAAGAGCTTTCCCTCAACCTGCAACGCCGGAGCTAGCCGATGGCGGGCGGGCGATCGCGGCGGCGCGCGGAGTACAACGATTTCTGGCCCGGCTATGTCGACGTTCTGTCGACGCTGCTGCTCGTCGTCACGTTCCTGATGTCGATCTTCATGCTGGCGCAGTATTTCGCCGGCCAGGAAGCCAGCGGCAAGGACAGCGCGCTGCGCCAGTTGACGCTGCAGATCACCGAACTCACCAACCTGCTGTCGCTGGAGAAGGGCAAGAGCAAGGAGGCGCTGGATGAGATGGCGGCGCTTCAGGCCACGCTGTCCAGCCTGCGCGCCGATAACAGCCGCCTGTCCGGTTCTGCGCTGTCGGGTGATGAAGCCGCCAAGTCAGCCGATGCGCGCATCTCCGGGCTCACCATCGAACTCGAAAACCAGAAGAAGGTTTCCGATGAAGCACTGGCTAAGGTTGACCTGCTGAACCAGCAGCTTTTGTCGCTGCGCCGGCAGATCGCGGCGCTCAACGAGGCGCTGGAGGCATCTGAAAAGAAGGATGCCGAAAGCCAGACGCGCATCAAGGATCTGGGCGCCCGCCTCAACGCAGCCCTCGCGCGGCAGGTGCAGGAGCTGCAACGCTATCGCTCCGACTTCTTTGGCCGCCTGCGCGAGCTGCTGCGCAACCGCAAGGACATTCGCGTTGTCGGTGACCGCTTCGTGTTTGAATCCGAAGTGCTGTTCCCCTCCGGCTCCAACCAGCTGACGCCCGAGGGCCTGGCCGCCATGGACCAGCTCGCCTCGGCGATCATCGAGCTGGAAAAGGAGATCCCGAAGGAGATCGACTGGGCGTTGCAGGTGGATGGCCATACCGACATCCGGCCGATCAACAGCCCGACGTTCCCATCCAACTGGGAGCTATCGACGTCGCGCGCGATCGCTGTGGTGCGTTATCTCGCCAGCCGTGGCGTGCCGCCCGAGCGGCTGGTGGCGGCGGGCTTCGGCGAGTTCCGACCGCTGGAAGCTGGCACCGACGAGCTGAGCCTCCAACGCAACCGCCGTATCGAGCTGAAGCTCACCAATCGCTAGCGCGATCTCTTTTGTTTTTGCACCGGCGACACCCCTGCGGGGCGCCGGCCGCCGGTGCATGATTGGCGCGGGCTGGCCCGCGGTGCTCCGCTGCGCGGAGCCGGCCCTGGTTGTTTGTTGCGCTCGGCGACTCTCCTTCGGAGAGCCGGCCGCCGAGCGCGTAACGGCTTGTGCGGAGGCAAGCCTCCGCGCAACGTCATCCCGACAACGGTCGAGATTCATGCCAGTTTGCGCGTTTGACCGGTTGCAGAAGAATGCAAGCACTGTCGTCGCGTCAGGCAATAAACGAAGCAGCGCAATGCCATATCTTATCGAAACAACGGGAAACGACTCCAGGTCGGTCAGCAAGGAGTTCGTCCCGGAAATAACGCCGCGCCAGAAGGTGTTCATCGATGGCATGAGTCCACGTCCGCCGGACGTGAGCGCCGAACTCCCGACCGGTCTGCGCGTCGGCAAGCCTCGCAAGGGCGCAACGCCGCATATCTTGGGCTGGTCCCTTGGACCCTGGATCGTTTCGCCGCGAGTCAAAGAGATCATCGACGAACTCGAGCCGGGCTTGCACGCGTCCGTTCCTATCACGCTGATCGCGGAAAAGACGGGCGAGCCTTTCGACACCTACCATCTTCTCCTGGCAACGCCGATCGTAGATGCCCTTGACTCAGGCAATAGCGATACTAACCGCGCGGGAGGGCTCGCGCGGACTGGCCGGATCGGTCTTAAGCGCAAGACTATTTCAGACCGACACTTATGGAAGCTGCCCCTGCCATTTACGCAGACGTATTTCTGCTCGGATGAACTACGCGCCCGGCTCCAGCGAGAAGGTCTCGATGGGTGGCGCATGGACAGAAAATGCCTTGTGACGGAGTGAACGCACACTTGAAAGAATAGCGCCGCTATCAATATGCGCTCTGCCTCGGCGTGGCCTAACCCAGCGAGCTTTGCGTGTCGCTCGACACTGAAGCCGGGACGCCTATGCGCTTCAATCCCGGAAAACGAAAAGGCGCCCGATTGCTCGGACGCCCTTTTTATTTTCAAGCGCTGTGATCCCGCGGCTTAGCTGAAACGCGGATCGACCCGCTCCAAAGCTGCGGCTCACAGCTCGCCGATCACGGTGCTGCGGGTGCAGCGTCCTGCGAAGGCGGCGGCATCGGCACCGGGCTCACCTGCTCGCGTTCCTTCTTCAGGTCCGCCTGAGCCTGGCTGAGCCGCTTCTGCGCGGCTGCAAGCTGACCCTTGAGATCAGCCTCCAGAGCGTCCTTGGCGGCGTTGGCGGCCTTCAGCGCATCCTCAGCGGCGGCGCGGGCCTTTTCCAGCACGCCGGTCTGCTGTTCCAGATCGGCTGCCTTCTTCTTCAGGCCCTCAAGCTGGCTCTGGGCATCATCGACCTTCTGGCGGGCGGCGTTCTGCAACTCGGCCACCTGCTTCTGCAAATCGGTGATCTGAGCCTGCGCGGCTTCAGTGTCGGCGCGCGATTGCTTCAGCGCGTTCTCGACCTCCTGCCGCGAAGCGTTGGCCTGCTCCATCTGACGGGTCAGGTCGGTCGCGTTGGCCTTCAGCCGGTCACGCTGGGACGTGAGATCCGCGCGCGCCTTTTCCGATTCAAGGTGCTGCTGATGCTTTGAAAGCGCCGTGTACCCCGAATAGGCAGCGACGGCGCCAAGGCCGATCAGCAGCAGCAAGATCCACAGCGGTGCAGGGTTGCCCTGCGTGGTTTCCTCGGGCTGCGTGCCCGGGTCGAGTTCAGTTGACATGGTGTTCCCCCCTAGTCCCGATAGTTTCGTTTGGGCGTCACATTACGCCGCTTTTCGTGACCCTGTCACCGGGCACTGGCGGCATGATGCGCGGGAATGGGGCGGCTATTCGGCGGCTTCGGCTGAGAACTGCATTTCTGCCAACCGAGCATACAGACCACCCCGGGCGATCAGCTCGCCATGGGTGCCCTGTTCGACGATCTCGCCCTTGTCCATGACGATGATGCGGTCGGCCTTCTGCACGGTCGAAAGGCGGTGGGCGATCACCAGTGTGGTGCGGCCGGTCATCAGGCGTTCCAGCCCCCGCTGCACCAGGGCTTCGCTTTCGGTGTCGAGCGCGCTGGTGGCTTCATCGAGCAGCAGGATCGGCGCGTCCTTCAGGATGGCGCGGGCAATAGCGATGCGCTGGCGCTGGCCACCCGATAGCGTGATGCCGCGCTCGCCCAGCCGGGTGTCGTAACCGTCCGGCAGCGCGCGGATGAAGCCAGCGGCCTGCGCTGCTTCTGCGGCCCGCTCCACCGCCTCGCGGGAGGCATCGGGGCTGCCGTAGCGGATATTGTCGGCGATGGTGTCTGCAAACAGCGCCACGTCCTGGGGCACCAGCGCCATGCGGGCGCGCAGGGCATCAAGGTCTACCCGGCGCACGTCGATGTCATCCACCAGCACAGCGCCCTGCTGCGGATCGAAGAAGCGCAGCAACAGATTGAAGATGGTGCTCTTGCCGGCGCCGGAAGGACCGACGATGGCGATGTTCTCACCGTGGCGGGCGCGCAGCGAAACGTTATCCAGCGCAGGAAGATCAGGGCGGCCCGGATAAGCAAAGCTCACCCCGTCGAGCGCCACTTCGCCTAGCGGCGGGACGGGCAACGGCGCCGGATCGGCGGGCGAGGTGATCTCCGGCTGCAGCGCCAGCAGTTCGGTCAGGCGCTCGGCGGCGCCAGCCGACTGGTTGATCTCGCCCCAGATTTCCGAGACCTGCGCGAACGAGGCGCCGGCAAACACCGCGTACAGCACAAACTGGCTGAGGCGGCCCACCGACATGCTGCCATCGACGACGGCCGCAGCACCGAACCACAGGATGCCGACGATGCAGGCGATGACGAGGAACATCGCCAGCGCTGTCAGCGCCGCGCGGGCACGCATGCGTTCGCGTGCGGCTTCGAATGAAACCTCAACGGCGCTGCGATACTGGTTGGCCGCTTCCTTCTCGTGCGCGAAGGCCTGCATCGTGCGCGAGGCGGCGAGGTTTTCCGAGGCATAGGCCGAAGCTTCCGCCAGCGTATCCTGTGCCCGGCGGCTCAGACGGCGCACCATGCGGCCCACCGCGATCAGCGGCAGTACGGTCAGCGGGATTGCCAGCAGCACCAGCAACGACAGATGCACGCTGGTGACGAACATCATGACCAGCGCGCCAACCATCATGATGAGGCTGCGCAGCGCCTGCGAAAGCGAGGTGCTGGCCATCGCCTTGATCTGCGTGGTGTCGGCGGTCAGGCGGCTCATCAGCTCGCCCGAATGGTTGCGCTCGAAGAAGGCGGGGCCAAGCTCGGCAACGTGGCGGAACACGTCGCTGCGCAGATCCGCAACCACCCGCTCGCCCAGCCAGTTGACGTAGTAAAACCGTGCCGCGCTGGCGACGGCCAGCACAAAGCCGATCAGCACCAGCACAGCGAAATAACGGTCGATCAGCACGCCGTCGTGGCTGCCGAAGCCCATGTCGATGACGCGTCGCACCGCCAGCGGAATGGCAAGCATGGCGAGTGCAGAAACAACCAGAGAGATTGCGGCGAGGGTCAGCTTGCCCCGGTGGCGGGCTACATAGGGCCATAGCGCCGCGAGAGGTCGCAGGCGGGGCCGCCGTGAGGCATTGTCCACTTCATTCGCGGCCACGGAGGGCAGTTCGGTATTTTTTGTTTTTTTGTCTTTTTTCAAGACGTTAACTCTTTGGTCGGCCCCGTCGGACAGGTGCGTCAATTTTGACGGACCATGCCCCACGGGCTTATGTCACTCAAGTGCCATCAGGACGCGGGCATAGTGATCGCTTCGCGTGAGGCGGTCTGGCTTGTTTCTGGCGGCCATCTCGACTATAGAGGCCGCTTCCGAACACACAAATCTGCCCGGACAGACAGGCTACTGGCCAGCGGGCGAGGCATTCAGTCAGGGCGCACCTATGAAGAACGATCCCGATCTGCATCCGGATTACCATCAGATCAAGGTCAAGATGACCGATGGTACGGAATTCATCACCTATTCGACCTACGGCGCCGAGGGCGACGAGCTGGTGCTCGACATCGATCCGTCCTCGCACCCGGCCTGGACCGGCGGCGATCAGCGCCTGATGGACCGTGGTGGCCGCCTGTCGCGCTTCAAGAAGAAGTTCGAAGGCATGTTCTAAGCGCTTTGCGCGTCGGGGCACTGCCTCGGCAGCGCAAACGTCGATCAAACGAGAAAGCCCGGCCGCTGCACAGCGCCGGGCTTTTTTGTTGTGGCATCGATCAAGGGCGCGTGCCTGATCTGGCAGACGGAGCGAGGCTCCTAAGCGTCAGGCCTGCTGCAAACGGGCTTTCAGACCTGTCGGATATAGTGCTGGGCCGTCGGCCAGATCCAATTCGTCCAGGTTGAACCAGCGCGCAATCGAGGTCGCGCCGTTGTCTTCAGCAAAGGGGATGTGTGTCAGCTCCGCGAAGGCGCCAGCGGGAAACTCGACGTTGAACAGGATCACGAGTTCGTGGCCGGGCGCGCCTTCGTGCACATAAATGTTTTCAAGGAAAAACGGGTCGCCGCTGATCGTGGCCTCGATCCCTAGTTCCTCCCGGAATTCGCGGACGACGGCCGTGCGCGCGGTTTCCCCGAATTCGACGCTGCCGCCGAGCGGGCGAACGCCCTTTATGCGTCCGCTGTCGTCATAGACCTCGGCCGCCAGCAGTCGCCCGTCGCGCCAATGTAGCCCTAAGGCTTTGACGCGGATGCGGATTTGCGCGGGCGGTCGCCAGATGGTCATGATGTGCGTGCGGGCAATTTTGTTTGAAGGGAATTGGCGGCTGGCACTTGGCGCGGGGCCGCGGCGCGATCGCTACGGGCGGTGGATCGAAATCCAGAGGGGCGATGCCGTCGCGGTGCACCGGATTAGATGAACAGTCGGCCCGGTTTGTAGCGCTGTAAATCCCGCGGAGATTTCCGCGGGATTTTGCGTCTGTGTGAGATGATTTGCGTAGTAGGCCGGCGCAGAACTGCGCCAGCGTGTCGGTGTAAGTCCGGTCGCTCGCCAGCCGTCAGTTGCCGAAAGCGACGCGTAAACGGTCGAGTTGGTGGCCGACAGGGTTCGCCATGCCGAGGCCGGCATTGAGCCCAACGGTGTCCGGCTTGACGCTCATGGCGCGGTCAAGCTGCACGATGCGATCCTGGAGACCATAGCTTTCTTCGACCAGCCCACGCAGCGTTTCAGGCAGTTCGCTGAAACCACCGACGTGCGAGGAACGCGACGGCGCCTGCAGCAGCACGCCTTTGCGTTTGCGCTGGGCTTCAGCCTCGCTGATGTCGCCTTCCTTCACCGCGCGGCGGATCAGAAGCCAGGAAGCCATATCGAGCAGGCGCGTCGTCAGGCGCATGCTTTCTGAGGCGTAAAGAACGTTGACGGAGGGTGGCAGCCGCTTGGCTTCAACCCGGCCCGGCCCTTCAAGATAAGCGGCAGTGCGCTCAACAAGCGCCATGCCTTCCTTGAAGACGGCATCAAATTGACCGGAGGCTTGGAAGCGTTCACCGAACGATACAGTGACGGCTCCGCCAGCTAGGGACGCTTCGGCACGCGATACGTTGCTCATGACTAGATTTGACACACTCACTCACCTGCAGATCATCTTTAACACGGTCACATCCTGCCAAGCCATAGTTAACAACATGACCAAAAGCGGGACGATCTTGAGAGGTTCAGAACCTAGTTGGGGAATATGCAAAAAAAGAGCCGCCCGTGAGGCGGCTCTGAAGTCAACAGGGAGGCGTCAAACAAGAGCGGCCGGGCCGCTCGGATCCAGGTGACTGGATGTGATCGTAAGGTGACTGAGTAAGCCTAACAAAGCCTTAAGGGTGAATTTTCCGTTGGCGCGCATATGTGTGCGCTGCAAAACGGCGTTCAGCTCTGTTGATTGAACATTTAGCGGCGTCCCGCACGGTCGGCCCCGCGTTGAAGGCCGAAATGCCGGCCCTCTACACAATTTGTTGAGCATGATTTTTTGCACAGCGGATTGGCGGCGGGTGCGCCGCCTGATCCATGCGGTCCGGCCATCAGCAGGCTCAACTTTTGAACAGCGCGCTGGCAGCGGCCTCGTGGCGGCGCTTCTTTTCCAGCTCATCGCGCACGCGTGCAATTTCAGTTTCAAACACCAGGATGCGCTGCTCAAGCTCGGCTACGGATAACGTTTCAAGGTTGTCGCCCACTACAACCTGCAGGCCCCTCGCCGTTTTCGGCACGATGTCGTCCCAATCCATGGCAATCACTCCTCTGCGCGCATGTTCTGTTCATTCGCGCGCTTTAGCTGACACATCGGACTGTCGGCCATTCACGTATCGCAGGCAATCGGCGGCACGCGCTTCGTTCTGATTCCAAAGGTCGCGCAATTCCATAGGTCGCGCCTCGACTGGCTTGTCTCGAAGCGTGGCGTCAGGCATCAGGTGCCAGTTGCACCCTGAAAGGAACCCACCATGACCGTACCGCAGAGCATGACCGCAATCGCTATCGTCGGCAAAGGCGGGCCGGAGGTTTTGCAGCCGGCGACGGTGCCGGTTCCGGTGCCTGAGGGCAGCGACGTGCTCATCAAGGTGGCGGCCGCTGGCGTCAATCGCCCGGATGTGATGCAGCGTCTCGGGCTTTACCCCGCGCCCAAGGGGCACTCTGAGATTCCGGGGCTCGAAGTTGCGGGCGAAATCGTTGCGCTGGGGCCGGACGCGCATCGCTTCAAGGTTGGCGATCGCGTTATGGCGCTGGTGAACGGGGGCGGCTACGCGGAATATTGTCTGGCCGACGCGGGCTCGTGCATCCCGGTGCCCGATGGCATCTCGATGTTTGAAGCGGCGGCGCTGCCTGAAGGGTTTTTCACCGTCTGGCACAATGTGTTTGAGCGCGGCGGCCTGGAGCCGGGCAACTGGTTCCTTGTTCATGGTGGCACCAGCGGCATCGGCACCGCGGCGATACAACTTGCAACGGCGTTCGGCGCCAAGGTCATCGCCACCGCCGGATCGCAGGAAAAATGCGCCGTATGCCGCGAACTGGGTGCGGTGCATGCAGTCGATTACAAAACGGAAGACTTCGCCGAGGTTGTGAAGGCGGAGACGGGAGGCCGCGGCGTCAATGTCATCCTGGATATGATCGGTGGCGATTATGTTGAGCGCAACATCCGCTCGCTGGCCGACGATGGTCGCCTCGTCAATATCGCGTTCCAGGGCGGCTCGAAGGTGACCATCGACATGATGCGCATCATGCTAAAGCGCCTCACTGTCACCGGATCGACGCTGCGCATCCGCCCGGCCGACGTCAAAGCTGGCATCGCGCGGCAGGTTGAGGAAAAGGCCGTGCCGCTGGTGGTCGATGGCCGTGTGAAGGTCATTATCGATCACACGTTCCCGCTCGCCGATGCTGCCGCCGCGCACGCGCGCATGGATGAAGCGCACATCGGCAAGATTGTATTAACCGTTTAGCCGTTTCGATACCGGGAGAACGGATTGGCGCGGCGCGGGGGATCGTCGCTGCGCTGATCCGCTGTTTGGGGACGGGCCAACGGCTTGGGGGCGCGCACGCCGCACCTGCCGTTCATGGCGCTGCCATCAAATTGACAATACGCGGTTTTCTTCTGGACCTCCGGCGCGGGGTGAGTGCTGGAAAACCGCAAATCCCGGAAGGATGCGTACGTGAGGGTGCGGATGGGTTGTTTTATGCGTCGTTATTGGCTGCGAGCCGTTGCGCCCGTTCTGGCGCTTCTCATCGCGCTGGCGATGCCGTTTGCCGCCGATGCGGCAAAAAAGAAAAAGCAGCCTGAGCCGCAGCAGTTCTCGCGCACCGAAACCATTCTCGGCTGGATCAACGACTATCGCCTGAAGCCAACGCCTGAGCGTCTGCCGGCTGCTTTTACCGCGATGCGCGAGCAGGGCCAGTTCAAGGAAATTGAGCAGGCCGGCATTTATGTCGGCTTCATCGCCGGCGTCCTCGGCGCCAATCCCGATATGGCCGAAAAGCTCATCACCGAAATGTTTCCCATGCCGCCGCACGATCAGGTCGTGGTGGTGAAGGCGATTGCCTATTCCGGTCTTGCGGACTGGAAAGAGCTCATGGGCAAGTTCGTTGAGCGCATGCCGGCGCGCAAGGTCATCATCGAGCGCTATCTTTACGGCAAGATGCAGGTGCTGCGCGATCTTCCGCTTGAAAGCCCGATCGCGGTCGATGCCAACTGGGGCTATTATTTCGCGACCGGTTCCGCCGAGCCAATCCAGCGGCTGGTGCGCGCGCTTGAATGGTCGCGCGAGAAGAACGACGTCGAAAAGCTAACCATCGGATCGATGGTGAAGTGGACTTTAGCGCAGAACGCATCGAAGGATAACGATCTGCTGCGTTACCTGAAGCTTTCGCTGCCGCGACAGCCGGACAATATATCGGTGCCGCTGACGGAAGTGATTGAAGGCGCTGAGACGTTCGAGCTGGCGCAGATCCGCAAGGATGCTCTGACTGCAATCGAGGATCTGAAGACCAAGGGCCCGCAAAATTCGCGCAACTTCGCGTGGTGGGGGCAGGCGGGCCAGACCGTATTCGCGCTGGGTTGTGTCGCTGCTGGCGTAATGGGTCAGGTTTACATGGGCGTGCCCTGTGTGGTCGGCGGTGCGCTGTCCAACGTCGCGCTCAAGTATCTGGCACCGGCGCAGTAACCGGATCAGCGCTGTGCAGGGCCTGACATCCGTGCACTGATTGTGGCAGTGATGACGGATCGATGACGCCACTGTGCGTGCCGGGCCGTTGCTGTGTCATCAACGTGTCATCGATTCCGGGGCAAGACTGTGTGCAACAATTCGTTGCGCAAGGTCGATCATGGATCACATCGCCTTAGGCTGCCTTCTGTTTGCCGGTTTGGCCACGCTGCTGCACTTCGCCAGCGCCGCAATTGCAGCTTTCAGGGCCCGCCGCGGCGCAGCACCCCCGGCATTCGCAGCCGATATTCCTGTCGACGCACTGCCGCCCGTCACCATCCTGCGCCCCGTCTGCGGCCGTGATCCCTACGACGAGCTGACGCTGCGCTCCGGCTTCATGCTGAGCTACGCCAACTACGAGCTTATCTTCTGCTGCGATGACGCGAACGATTCTATCGTGCCGCTCATCCGCCGTCTGATGGACGAACACAGCCACGTAAATGCGAAGCTGCTCATCGGTCGCGATACGCTGACGTCAAACCCCAAGCTGAACAATCTCATCAAGGGCTGGCGTGCGGCGGGGCATGATTGGGTTGTGATGGCGGACAGCAACGTGCTGATGCCTGCCGACTACTTGCAACGGTTGCTCGGCGGCTGGCGCGCGGACACCGGACTGCTGTGCGCGCCGCCTATCGGCTGCATGCCAACCGGTTTCTGGGCCGAAGTGGAATGCGCGTTCCTCAACACCTATCAGGCGCGCTGGCAGTACGCGGCCGATACGCTCGGCCTTGGTTTCGCTCAGGGCAAGACGATGTTGTGGCGCCGCGCCGATCTGGAGCGTGCGGGTGGCATTCGTGCGCTCGGGCTTGAGATTGCAGAGGACGCCGCGGCGACCAAGGTTGTGCGCAGTGCCGGCAAGCGCGTGCGTCTGGTTGATCGCGCTTTCGGTCAACCGCTTGGCTTGCGCAGCGCTGCGCAGATCTGGTCGCGCCAGGTGCGCTGGGCTCGTCTGCGTCGGGCGACGTTCCCCGTGTTCTTTCTGCCGGAAGTTCTGTCCGGCAGCGTAGCGCCGCTGGCCGCTGCAGGTTTTGCGGCGTTTGCGCTTGATGTTCCGGTTATCGCTGCTGTCGGCGGTCTCGCCGTCGCCTGGTATGGCGCGGAAGCACTGCTGGCGCGCGCTGCGGGGTGGCATTTGTCGGCGCTCTCGCCGCTGGCATGGATGGCGCGCGATGCGATGCTGCCGGTTCTGTGGGTGCAGGCGTGGCTGGGCAATTCGTTCAGCTGGCGCGGCAACGACATGCATCTCGCCGATGCGGTTGCGGGCAACTGAATAGCCGAACTAGATGTCAACCCCGCGCGGCCGGGCGACGTCAGCCCGTGCGTGTGGCGGATCGTACCGGCGCGGCCGGTGCACCGGGGCAAAGCTCCCGCGCCTTGGCCATCGCGTCGTTGCGGTTGGCAAACTCACCGATGCTTTCGCCGCCTGGCGCGCTGGCCTTGAGGTAGTTCTCCAGCATCGACTTTTCGAATCCGGCCAGCACGTTCAACACCGTGTAACGCACATCCATGCCGCTGCCGGAGCGGATGAGAAATGCCTTCTGGCCGCCGTAGCTGGCGTTGGCGATCTGGCAACCGGCCGAAGCAGACGCAGACGGTTGCGCAGCCGGCTGCTGGCGCTGTGCGCTGCTGCCGAGCATGCTCCCCATCGCGCCAGCGTAGGCAAATGCAAGCGGGCGGCTGCGATCGGGCTGTGGCTGTGGCGTGGTGCGCGTGTGCTGCGACGTGTTGCTGGCGATGTCGATGTTCGACGCCGGTGCAGTGTCGAGATCAGCCAATGCAAGCTGAACCGGCTGTTCTGCACCGGTCTGGATCATCTGTTCGGCGACGGTGCTGTAGGCCGACGGCGTTTCAGCGCGCGCGCTATCGGCAATGCGCGCCGGTTTGCGTTCGGGAGCTGGTGCTGGCGCGGATGGAGCAGCGCCAGCGCGTGCAAAGCTGACCGCTGCTGGCGGAGTATTTACGTTTGCCCGCGCGGCAACGGGGCCGGGCCGCGGACTCGCCTGCCAGACCGTGCGCACGGGGGAAGCCGGGGGCGCAGTCGGTCGGCTCTCGAGCGGCGGTCCGCCGAGATTTGCCCGTGCAACTTCCATCGTCTTACGATCCGCCGGCTCGGCGTCGGCTGCGTTATTGCGGCCGGTGCAATACTGTTCGCGGAAGCTGTTAGCGACCCATTCGATGGAACGCCCGTAGTTGCGGTCGGCGGCCCAGCGGCGGGCGAGATCAGCAAACGTCATGCGCCCGTTCTTCGGTGCGCTGGCGGCCAGAATGTGATCCTGCTTCAGGCGCGTGCGTTCACCCACCGGGGATGCGATGCGCTCGCCGGAATAGACAACGAGATGCTGAATCTGTGCCAGCACGCCGGTGTTCACATCCGGGTAGCTGTCACCGGGAACGCCACCGCCTGTGGTGCCCAGTCCGGCGAAGTTGTTCTGCCTGGGATTGACGTCGCCCCATTTGCCATTGCCCTGGCGATAGGTCAGGAAGTTGGTTTCCAGTGCCATCTGGAAGAAGGCGTAGTCCCAGCGAACGTTCCAGGCTTGCCCGTGCCGCTTATAGAACTCGGCGATGTTGCCGAAGCGCGGATTGAGATTGGTGTTGCGCGTCTTGAGGAACGCCATCAATCGCTGGGGCGTGACGCAGCGGGGCACGACGTTACCGGCGTCGGTGCGGATGCGCGGCGGTGCAGCTTCGGCCGTTGCGATAGAGCCTGCCAACAGCAACACCGCCAGCGCCGGACGGAGCGCTCGCTTGCGTGCGCTTCTGCGCGTCGTCGCCATCAAGTGAGGTGCCATGGCGTTGCTACGCTTCTTCAACGGAATGCTCTGGGCGGGGCGTGCAGTCAGTCTGATTTGTCACCGATGATTGTTGCATCGGTGACAGCGCGAACTCAGCCTTCAGGGCAAAGCTCGAAAGCCTTGTTGAGCGCTTTGGACTGATTGGAGAACGATGCAACCTTCTCGCCACCCTTTGCATACGCCGCGATGTAGGCGTCAATTTCGCGCTTCTCGTTGGCCTCGGTCACGTCCAGCACGGTGTAGTTCACCATGTCCTTGCCCTTGGCCTTGATGATGACCGCGCGCGAGCCGCCATAGCTGGCCGTCCACACCTTGCACTTGGAGGCCGATGCTTTCGGTGCGGTTGGCTTGAGCTGGGTTGCGACTCCGCCAAGCGCTGCGGTCTGGATCTCACCGGATTTTTCCGACGGCTTGATCGCTGCTGTCTTGGCGTTTGTCTTCGCGGTCGCTGAAGCAGCCGGTGCAGCTGTGTCGTCAGAATTCAGCACGGTAATTGCGGGTGCAGACTCAGCGTCGGAGGCGTCGCCAGCATTGCTGTATTGCGACGCCAGCATGGAGGCGCCGAGCGATTTGATCGGACCGCCTTCGTTGCGCTCGGCTTCGATGTTCCGCTGCGCAATCTCCTGGCCTTTCGACTTCAGTGCAGCAGATGCGCCAGCGGCACCGGCGGCCGCGAACTTCGGTTCATTGACGCTGGCGGCGGGCTGGCCACCACCGTTTGAACTGGTACCTGCGCGTGCTTCCTGCAGGCGCTCAGGATAGGGATCGGCGCTGGTGCAATAGCTGGAGTAGAATTCGTCGCTGATCGCTGCGATGTCGCGCACGTAATTGCGCGATGACGGCGCCCACTTGGTTGCAACGAGCGAATAGGTCATCGGGCCTTTGATGGAACGCTGCCACTTGGTCAGCACGCCCCATTCCTGAACCTTGCGTGTGCGGTCGGCCACCGGGTCGTCGATGTGTTCGCCGGCGTACATCATCAGGTGCTGCAGATGCGCTTTCACGCCGCTGGAAACGGATGAGAAGCTTTCACCGCGCACGCCGCGTCCGGATGCGCCGAGGCCGGCGAAGTTGTTCTGGCTTGGGCGAACGTCGCCGGTGTAACGCAGCGCGCCCGTTTCAAGGATCATCTGGAAGAAGGCGATATCCCAGCGGATGCCGAGCGCTTCGCCGTGGCGCATGTAATGCGTGGCGAGGTCTTCGTAGCGCTGATCCAACTTCGGATTACGAGCTTTCAGGTAGGCGGTCATCCGTCCTGGCGTAGCGCACTGAGGGACGGGATTGCTGGCGGTGGCTCTGACTTCAGGAAGACTGGCCGCGTGGGCTGCGGGAATGAATGCTGCAAGAGCAAACGTGAGCGATGCTCCGAGGAGGCACTTCATGTGAACACCCGTCTAAACGCGGCGCCTGAGACAAGGGCGCCCGACGAAACCATCAAACGTTCTTAAAGGCTTAACGTTAATGGATGGTTTACGAATCATGGACGATCCCGATTTATCGCGAGAAGGCCGCAGTAATGGGGCGCCAGTGAGGGCCAGCTAGAGCAAAATTGTGGCGCAGCGTGCTTATGCCAAGCGCGGTAAACGCGATTTTCGAAAGCGGCGTTGGTTAAATGATGGGCGGGAAACGGGCGCCGCTGCAACCTCGGTCTTCGCGATCGCCGCCCGCCGCACAGCAATCGGCGCGCTATGAAAGGTGCTGACCACCATCGAGGGTGATCATCTGGCCGGTCATTGACGGGCTATCGAGGATGAAGCGCACCGCCGCCGCGATCTCCGGCAGGGAAGGACCGTGCCCGAGCAGAGTAGACTGACGCTCGTTGGCGAAATCGGTCTCGGTCTGATGGATGCTTTGCAGCACAGGGCCCGGTCCGATTGCGTTAACCCGCACGCGTGGCGCCATTGCCTGCGCCAGCGTCTGCGTTGCGGTCCACAGCCCGGATTTTGAGATCGTATACGAGAAGAAATCCGGCGTTGGTCGCCACACCCGCTGGTCGATGATGTTGACCACATTGCCGTCGGCGCCCTTCGGCAGGCTGACATAGAGCTCCTGCGCGAGAAAGATCGGCGCCTTGAGGTTGATGTCGAGGTGCGTGTCCCAGCCCTCGCAGGTGACGGAGCCGATCGTGTCGAGAAAGAACTCCGAAGCGTTGTTGACGAGGCAGGTCGGCTGACCCAGCACGTCGGCGCAGCGGGCAATCAGCGTCTGCACCTCGCGGAAATCGGCCAGATTGGCCGCAAGCGCCGCTGCGGTGCCGCCGCTGGCGTTGATCTCGGCGGCCAGCGCCTCGGCTTCGTCACGGGAATTGCGGTAGTGCACGCCGACCCGCCAGCCGTGCGCAGCAAGATCAAGGGCGATGGCCCGACCGATCCGGCGAGCGGCGCCAGTGATGAGGGCGGTGCGTGGCGCTGTCTGTGGCATTCAAAATCCGATGGTCTGTTGTGCGGTCGGACAGGAAGCGGTTCGCCCCCGACGAACTGCAGCCATTGCTAGCCGTGCGAGCTTGGGATTGAAAGGCGGCCTCTACCCGCAGACGCGGCGAAGCTTGGATTGTGGAAGTATTGCTGCCCACTATTTGCGCAAATGCTCAGGTCGCGGGAGTCGTACCTGATTTTCGATGCCTAAATTACGGGCTGCCATTCCCTAATAAGTAGCCAAAGTCAGCGCCGCGTTGCATCCGGGATACGGGTGTCGGGCAGAGGCCACGCTTGTCGTCGTTTTGACTTGAGACAGGCTGCCTTTGTGACGTTTCCTAGCCTTGGAAGCGTTCGAGATAGCCAGGCCCAGTTGGCCGGCCGGAGTGAGTTCAGCGCTTTGTTGTTGTGGGTAGCGTACGGGGGTAGCTCTGGTTATGGGCAAGTATCGTAGAGTTAGTAAGCTTGCCGGCATTGCCGGCGCATCGTTGATGGCCTTGTCGGGCGCCGCGCTCGCCGATGGCTATTATGGCAGCGTCAAGGACGCACCGCCGCCGAAGCCTGAGCGGGAGCTCAGTTTTTCCGCAACACTGACGGGCACGTCTGATTATGTGTTCCGCGGTGTTTCTCAGACCAACCAGGAGCCGACCGTTCAGGGCTCGTTCGATCTGAGCTACGGCATCTTCTATGCTGGCGTCTGGGGCTCTGGCGTAGACTTTGGCGATGACGCGACGACCGAACTCGACTGGTATGCCGGTTTCAAGCCGGTCTGGAACGACTTCGAGTTCGACTTCGGTGTCATTCTCTATACCTATCCGGGTGCTTCCGGATACGATCTCATTCAGGTTACGGAGCTGAAGGCTGGCGTCAGCAAGTCCTTCGACAAGCTGGGTGTTGGCGGTGTTGTCTACTATTCGCCGGACATCAACGGCTACGAGCATGTCGTGGTTGAAGGTACGCTCAGCTATGAGCTGCCGAAGCTGGCCATGTTCACGCCGACCGTCAGCGGCCTTGTAGGCTATCAGGACGACATCAGCGGCGGCACGGGTCTGGGCGACTACACTTATTGGAACGCCGGACTTTCGCTAGCTGTCGAGAAGCTTACGTTCGACTTCCGCTATTGGGATACGGACCTGTCGAACCCGGCGCCGCTTGCCGATGAGCGTTTCGTTTTCTCGGTTGGCGTTTCGCTGCCATAAGGCAGGCGGCCTCAGCCAAGACAAAGTTAGAACAGGGTCGCGCATGCGGCCCTGTTTTTTTGTTTGAGCATAGCGGCCGATGGCGATCGGCGGCGCCAAATGCCTCAATATTGCAAAAGCCTGTGCGCTCCGGCAGCACCCTGGCGAAATTGTAAGGCAGCGACGAGGCTGCTGAAAGAAAGGCACGCCATGGTTCAGACCATGACCGCTTCAGGCCCTGTTTGCCTGCAGTGTGAATGTCGGTCTCAAAATATGGCCGGAGCTGCGTCGCAATTTGAAGAGCGCGACCGAGTTCCAGCGAACCAGAAAAACAACGCGGCCTTCCTCCCAAGAGCCCGCGGGATGTGGCGAGGAAAGCCATGCAGCCTCTCCTTTCAGGGCGGCGCGCGCGCAATTCGTTCAGCTTGGGCAACCTGGCAAACTGTTCGCTTGCCCTTCGTTCAACGCTCTCATCGGGTTGCGTTCTGAGGCTCGCCGCTTTTGCGCTGCTGCTGATTGCTGCTGCGCTTATGCCAAGCGATCAGGCCGAGGCTGCCGGTCAGGCCGATTTCATGAAACGCATGCGGTGCCTTGCGTGCCATGTCGGCGAAAGCCAGCATCGACTGGATGGCAAGGAGCACATTTCGAAGAGCTCCACTATCGACATGCCGCAATTCGAAAATGCCGATCACGGCAAGATGCTGTGCGCCGATTGCCATTCGAAAGGCTTCACGAACTTTCCGCACCGGAACATGAAGACCGAGACCTGCATGGATTGCCATCCACGCAAGGAAGCCAAGGACGCCGAAGCCGACAAGGATTACGATTTTGAGCGGATAAACCGCGAATTCGAAGCGACGGTCCATTTCACGGAATATCAGCACGCCAAGGAGCGGTGCTGCGGTACGGCAGTCGGCAAGGTTGGCGCTGAAGCGGGCGCAGGAGCGGCTGCAAACCGCAAAATGCGCGAGACCGGGGCCAATCAGCGCTTCACCTGCGAACACTGCCATGAGCCGCACTACTTCAAGGCGACGGCGCATATCAAGGATCCCAAGCTGATCCTGAAGAACGACAATGGTCCTTGCCTGCATTGCCATATGGATGGCTCCAGCGTTGCGCTGAAGGACCCGGCAAAACCCAATCTGCTCGCTGCGCACGCCTATCTTCCCTACGCCGACATGCATCTCAAGGGCACGCGCTGCATCGACTGCCATACCAGTGTCACGCCAACAGTGGCGCACGATCTGCCCAAGGGGATGAAGGCGGATCAGGGCTGCAACACCTGTCACAGCATCGACAGCATCGTGGTGCGCCGCCTCTATCGCTACGTCGACAACGCGAGCGCGACGGAGGCAGGCTTTCACAACGCGGCACTGATGAAGGACGGCTACGTGATGGGCGCCAACCGGCAGCGGTGGACCGACATCGCCGCATACCTGCTGTTGAGCATGGGGCTGGTGTTGGTGGTGGCCCATGGCGGCTGGCGCGTGTTCGCGCGCAAGCGGAAGTAGGGGAGACGAACCCATGACGCCGCTTTGGCTCCGCCTTTGGCACTGGACGATGGCCGTGCTGTTCACGGTGCTGGTTGTGACCGGCGTCGTGCTGACCTATTCGACATCGACATTTGCGCTGATGAACTACGCCCTTGCCGATACGCTGCATCAGGTTCTCGGCATTGCATTTTCAGCGCTGTTCGTTGTGTTCCTGCTGGCGTCCGGTGTGACCGGACATTGGCGCCGATATCAGCGCCTGTGGAAGGGTTTGCTGTCGCGGATCGTGAAGTTCGGCGGCTATGTGCTCTATGGCGTGCCGAAGAAAGGCAACGGCGGTGAAACGCCACCGCGCATCGAGCTGTCCCGCGGTCTGTTGATTTTGGTCCAGCATTTCCTGTCGATTTTCAGCATCGCCGTTTTGTCGCCGCTGCTGGCGATCACGGGACTGGTGCTGCTGTTTCCCGAGTATGCACCCGATCAGATCGCGGGCCTCGGAGGCGTCTGGCCGTTTGCAATTGCGCACTATTGGGTGGGTTTGCTGGGCGCGCTGTTCCTGCTGTTTCATGCCTATATCGCGACCATTGCCGGCTTCCGGCGCATGATAAAAGGCCGATAGTCGCGAACCCTCCTACGTCGCCAGCCGATCGCAGCACGATGTATTGATTTATTCCGCAGCGGCTGCTGCTGCCGGTATTCTCGAAGGCGTCGCGGGCGCGTTGATGTAGGCTTCAGGCGCGGCATGCTTGGGCGATAGTCTGCTGCCGTATTGAAATACATCGACGTAGCAGGAATCGATGCAGGCGCCGCAGTTGGTGCAATCACCCGACAGAATGAGGTGCGTGCCCTTGCCTTTCAGCGCCGGCATGATGACGTGCGGTTCCGGGCACGCCTTGAAGCAGGCGCCGCAATCGGTGCATGCGGTGCGTTGCAGGGCGCTGACACGCACAAGGCTTTGGGCACCGATCAGGCCATAAAATGCGCCAACCGGACACAGATGACTGCACCAGCCGCGGCGAGTGACGAACAGATCCAGCATGAACACGGCGGCGATGATGCCCCAACCTGCGCCGATGCCGAAAATGATGCCACGCTGCAGAAGGCTGACCGGATTCAGGAACTCCCACGCGATAGTGCCGGTCATGAATGAGGCCAGCAGTGCGCCGACAAGAACCCAGATGCGCGTGCGCCGATCGAGTTTGCGATCGCGCGTCAGGCCGAGCTTGTCGCGCAGCCAGTAGGCGCTGTCGGTGACGACGTTGACCGGACATACCCAGCTGCAATAGACGCGCCCGCCGACGAGCAGATACAGCGCGACGATGGTGGCGACGCCAATCACGGCGAGCAGAATGGGCTTGTGTAATGCAAATAGTGACTGAGCGAAGATGAACGGATCGGCGAGCGGCAGAACCCCGAGAATTTCGCTCGATGCGAAGTTACCTTTCGCCAGCCAGATGCCGTACCACGGGCCGACAAGAAACAGCGCCAGCACCAGCGTCTGCGACAGGCGCCGCAGCAACCAGATGCGATGTGCAAACAGCCAGCCGCGACGCGTGGCGGCGTAGCTGCGCGGTTCTGACGTGCTCCACTCTGCGAATGCGTGGATGTTTGCTCTGGTGAATGGCATGCGCATTAGAGGTCACGCTTCAACTGGCCATGGCCGGTTAGCGGCCTGCCGGCAGCGTTGCGACCGGCTTTGCCCTGACCGAGAGAGCGTGGCAGCACGCGGATGGCCGCTTCCTCCAGCACGCAGTGTTTTTCGCACGTTCCACAACCGGTGCATTTGGTGGAATGCACCGTCGGGATGATCATCGCGCGGCCGTTGATGGTCTGCTTTTCAAGGGTGATCGCTTCGTTGCGGATCGGGCAGACGCGGTGGCAGATGCTGCAATGCATGCCCTTGTAGTTGAGGCAGGTCTCGTGATCGACCAGCACCGATACGCCCATGTCGGCATCGCGAATGTCGGCGATGTCGCGATCGAGTGCGCCGGTTGGGCAGGCCTTGGCGCACGGAACGTCGGCGCACATGAAGCACGGAGATTCGCGCGCAATGAAAAATGGTGTGCCGAGCGCTGCGGGATCACCGAGTGTCGCAAGCTTCAGGGTGTCGTAGGGGCAAGCGCGGACGCATAAGCCGCATCGTACGCACGCGGAGAGAAACTCTTCTTCGTTGATCGCGCCGGGTGGGCGCAGGGCTTTGGCATCGGTTGCGCGCGCGGTGCGGATGTATTGATCGAGTGCAACGGCGGCGATGCAGGCAACGCCGGCGGATTTGGCAACCGTGCCAATGAAATCGCGGCGGCTGTAGCCGGTGGCCTTACCAGCATTACCCTTTGGAGCAGGCGCCGGTTTTGCGTTGCGTTGATCGGCGCGGTTTTCAGTTTGCGCTGCATTTCCCGAAGTGGGAGGCAGCGCGTGCTTCACCGGGTCGTTGTTGTCCTGCATGGCACCCTGCGTCGGCTTGCACTAAGGCATCACCCCTTGATCAGAAGAGGAGCCACCGTCGCGATGCAGTGATCCATTTCATGCCGCTGCAGCCGCAGCGTGCATTGCGGATTTGACACCGACAGCGGCATCTCAGGTTGAGCCTTTTTGCGTGTGCCTAACCCCAGAAGCGGCACGCAACACTCAGCTCAAACTCCATAAGACAGTGTGCCACATGCGGCCTTGTCGCAATCGCAGAAGTGAACCTTACAGAACATGTAAGGTTCGAAGATGTTTCGGAATGGATTGATCAGGAATCGGCAATTAAACCGCGTATACTACAGTGGTTTTGACGTAATTATTGCAACTCGGAACATGTGCGCTTATTGCGCAGTGGCGTTCTTTCAAGCTATGAAAAATGTGCGGCTGTGGAAGATCTGCAGCAACAAGGCGTGTCGGTTATGCGAATATTAATGATCGAGGACGACGCCGAAACCGCGTCGTTCGTCAGCAACGGCTTGCGACAGGCAGGTCATACCGTGGATGTCGTTGCGGACGGCAAGGACGGAGTGTTGCTTGGCATCCAGGAGGATTTCGATCTCGTCATTCTGGATCGCATGGTGCCGGGCCTCGATGGTCTTTCGGTAGCGCGCACACTTCGCAGCAGCGGCCGTCCAATGGCGATTCTTTTCCTCACCGCGCTGGGCAGTATCAACGAGCGTGTGCAAGGACTGGACGTTGGTGGTGACGATTACGTGGTGAAGCCATTTGCGTTTTCCGAACTGCTGGCGCGGGTCAACGCTCTGGGCCGCCGCTCACCGATACGCGATGAGCATGAGAAGCTTTCAGTAGCCGATCTTGAGATGGACGTCGCGCACCGCATTGTCACGCGTGACAATCAGCCAATCAATCTGTTGCCGCGCGAGTGTCTGCTTCTGGAGATCCTGTTGCGCAACAAGGGACGCGTGGTGTTGCGCACAATGCTGCTGGAGCGCGTGTGGGGCTTTCGCTTCGAACCTAAGACCAGCGTAGTGGAAACGCATATTTCCAGATTGCGGGCGAAGGTAGACAAGCCGTTCAAAACTGCTTTGATCCATACGGTCAGAGGATGCGGCTACTCAATCTATGAAGGCTGATTTCCCGCTTACCCGCTTCCATGTGCAGATTATCGCTGCTTCGGGCCTCCTCATGGTGGCGGCCTTCAGCCTGCTGTTTTCGTTTTTCTTCATCGAGACGCACGATGAGCTGGCGTCTCGGGCGCAAGCGCGTGTTACGCGCGTCCTGAGTGGTCTGGTGGAGTACGAAAAGCGCAATGGCTTCGATGAATTGTTGCGCTTCGTCCGCTCCGAGCAGATCTGGGATGATCCCGATCCTCCGTTCGTGTCGATCCGTCTGCCGAACGGCGAGACCATTCTGCATACTTCCGCTGAGGTCAGTCCGGTTGCAGCGTGGGGTGCATCAAAGCTGTCCATTCGCTCGCTGACAGTCGGCTGGGGGCTGTCGAGCAGGCTCGTGCATGTCGCCTCCGCGCCGTTGAACGGAGGCGAGATTCTGGTGGGCATGAGCGAGGTGAAGTCGGCGCGGGCCCGCGACTGGGCGATTGCCGGCTTTGCGTTGCTGACGCTTGCCTCGCTGGCAACGGTGTTCGCTATCGGACTGATGTTGTCCGGCCGCTCGCGCCAGCGCGTGAACGAGATGACGTCGACGCTGTTCGACTTTGTATCCGGCAATACCGATCGGCGCGTGCCAATGTCAGGCCACGCGGACAGGCTGTCCGACCTCGCGCTGGCGATCAATGGCACGCTGGATTATGCGCAGCGGCTGCTGTGGAATCTGAACTATATGACGGCGGACATCGCGCATAACCTGAAGAAGCCGCTTACACGGCTGCGCCAGCGGCTTGAGCTTGTCAGCAAGTGCGAGTTCGGAAACGCGGATCTGTCGCGCAAGATCGACGAGGGCATCGAAGATATCGACTCGCTGGTCGTTATTTTCGAGGCGCTTCTGAACATCGGGCAATTGCAGTCGGGCGATCGCCGTTCGCGGTTTGTCGATGTCGATCTGTGCAGTCTGTTGCATCACATCGCTGACATTTACGAGCCGATCATCACCGATCATGGCCATCATCTGGAAGTTTCGCTGACCAGTCAGCAGGTGCGTCCGGTAAGCGGTGACCGGGAATTGCTGCTGGAAATGATCGTGAACTTTGTCGAGAACGCGATTCAGTATTGTCCGGAAGGCACGACGATACGGTTGGCACTGCGACAGTTGCGGACCGGATTGGAAGTTGTCGTCAGCGATAACGGTCCGGGCGTGCCTGCATCTGAGATCGAGCATCTGTTTGAACGCTTCTATCGCCTGGGTGGGGCCAATGAAGCGAAGCAGAAGCCGGGCGGACATGGCCTCGGCATTCCGTTTGCGGTGGCGATCGCGGAACTGCATGGCGCCTACGTCGAGATCGAGGACAATCGGCCAGGCTTGCGTGTGGTGATCCATTTCCCGAACGATCCGTTCACCCGCTCGCAGCTTGGGTTGAGGCTGCGTTCAGGCTACGGCGTGACGCCGTCTTCGTAACCCGCTCCCAAAACGCGGCCGTCTGACATGGACATCGATGTGTCCGGGATCGATAGCGACAAAGCTCGCGATGCACTTTGTCGGTCGCGCTTCCGGAGCAATCTCTCAGCTGTGGTCCTCAACCGCCTCCCGCCTCGGGGAACGCGGGCGCATGCGCTGTTGTCAGCGTAATCAGCGATTGGGCACGCGCCGAGGCGCGAATTAACTGTGCTGGAACGGCTTCGGTCCCCGAATTTGCGGATGCGGAGGGTGCAAAACGGCCCTGTTCAAGGGCCCTCCAGAGATTTTTTGCTTCTTGTCAAAAATGTAAGGGAGCTTCGAGGCGGGTGACAGATTGACCCGTCATGGTGCCATCAGTGTCGCATTGACTGGTGGTCAACGGCTGATCCCGAAGCGGTTCTTCCCGTCGATGTGCGCACCCGTTGAGCGGTGTGCCGTGCAACGGGAAGACGGTGGGAACGCAGTGCAGCCTCCTCGGGCTGCGGTTGAGGATCTCGCCGGGTGCACGGGCCGAACGAGCATGACCTTAGGGGACGCTCACGGCTTGGGCATTGTCACAAGTCAATCCGGCGCACGACGTCGGCAAAAAAATGTCGACTAGGGAAACGCACCGAGAGGAGAGGCTGTAAATGGCCGAAACTTGGCAACAAAACGGGCACTCATTCCATGAGAGTGCCGTCGAGGGCGTCGAAGACGTGATGCTCTTCGCGCGGCCGTGGTCCGGCACTGCGCGGTTCGCTGTCTTGGCGCTCAGCGCCATTGCCGGCGCTGCTGCCGCACTTCATTTTGCTTCGGGCGTTGCGCTCGAAACCGCGATGCTGTGGCTGCTGGTTCCGGCTGCGTTTGCCGGTGGCCTGCTGTCTACGTGGTCGCCCTGCGGTTACTCCAGCGTGTGCCTGCTACGTCCGAACGGCAGCTATTCGCTGCGCTCGGTGGCAGCCTGGACGCCTACACTCATCGCGCACTTCGTTGGCTACGGACTTGGCGCGCTGGTTCTGGGTGGCGCGCTTGGATATGCCGGCTATGCCATGGGGCTTGGATCCTACATGGCCTACACGATTCCGGTGTTTGCGGTTCTGCTTGCCGCCTATGGCGCGCATCAGCTCGGGTTCCTCCGGGTGCCCTATCCGCAGCGCCGTTGTCAGGTTCCCCACGACGCGCGTCAGCGCTTCCCCAAGTGGGTGATCGGTCTGCTCTATGGCTTCTCGCTGGGTCTAAATTACCTGACCTACGTGCAGACGCCGCTGCTTTACGCGGTCACGGGCGCTGCCCTGTTCTCGGGCAACGTTGCTTTCGCCGTCGGTATCTTCCTGGTGTTCAACCTCGGCCGCTTCCTGCCGCTGATGCTGAACGCGCTGCCGATGTCCGATCGCTCCATCACGGCGTGGCTGGCGAAGCGTCAAGAGCAGGCTGCAATGCTTGATGGCGCCATTCTCGTCGCCGCAGGCACTGCCGTTATGGCGATGTACCTGACCGCCTGATTTCCACGTCGTCTCTCAGCATCAGAATAAACGCTGCCTCAAGGAGGAAACAATGACGCATAACTCAACGACTTCGGAAACGCTGAAAAAGTACCGGAACGCGCTGCTCGGCGGCGTGGCTAGCCTGGTGCTCATCGGCGCTGCCGGTGTGGCCAATGCTCAGCAGGGCCCGTCGGGAGCTGAAGTTCCCAAGCAGCTCGGCGCGCAAGCCACGTCGGAGCTGGAAGATACGCCGGTGATCCTGTCGGCACCTGCTCCGGATGCACGCCGTCTGTACATCACCGACCCGGCTCACTTCGCTACCACGACCCGCACCTTCACCGTTGACGGAAACGACGGCAAGGTGCTGGGCATGATCGACGGCGGCTTCCTGACGAACCCGTTTGCAGCCACCGACGGCAGCTACTTCGGCCAGGCCAGCACGGTCTATTCGCGTGTCGCTCGCGGCAAGCGCGACGACTACATCGAAGTTTACGATCCGAAGTCGCACGAAGTTATCGCTGACATCGACATCCCGGAGAGCCGCTTCCTCGTCGGCACCTATCCCTGGATGACGACCGTCACGCCGGACAACAAGTCGCTGCTCTTCTATCAGTTCACGCCGTCGCCGCAGGTTGGCCTCGTCGACATCGAGAACAAGAAGTTCGTATCGATGATCGACGTGCCGGATTGCTATCACATCTTCCCGTCGGCCAACGACGCGTTCTTCATGCATTGCCGCGACGGCAGCATGGCGAAGGTGACGTACGGCAAGGATGGCAAGGCTGAAATCACCCAGTCGAAGCCGTTCCATGGCGAGGAAGAGTACCTCATCAACACGCCGGCTTACTCGATGAAGGCTGGCCAGCTGGTCTGGCCGACCTACGACGGCAAGATCTTCCCGGTCGACCTGTCTTCGGGTGAAGCCAAGTTCGGTACGCCGTTCGACGTCTTCACCGAGGAAGAGCGCAAGGACAACTGGCGCGTCGGTGGCTGGCAGCCGGTTGCCTATCACCGCGACAGCGGCGAGGTCTATCTGCTCGGCGATCAGCGCGCAAAGTGGACGCACAAGTATCCGAGCCGCTTCGTGTTCGTTCACGACGTGAAGACCGGCAAGCGTCTGCGCAAGATCGACCTTGGCCATGACATCGACTCGATTGCGGTGAGCCAGGACAAGAACCCTGCGCTCTATGCTCTCTCAACCGGTGAGAAGAAGCTCTACATCCTCGACTCGCAGTCGGGCAAAGAGGTCTCCTCCACGGACGAGCTGGGCCATGGTCCGCAAGTCATGATCGCTCACGATAACTGATCGAGGAAGCCATGTGGTTTTTAACAGATCCACTGGTGACGATCTTCCTGCGAGCGTTCCTCGCTCTCCTGTTCGCCGGCGCAGCTTATTCAAAGCTGCGCCACCAGGAAGAGTTCTTCGGTGTGGTTCGTAATTTCCGGCTGATGCCGGAATGGCTGGCCGCTCCGTTTGCCGCGGTGCTCCCGTGGGTGGAACTTGCTGTTGCGGTGGGACTGCTGGTCAATCCGGCAATTCCCTACGCGGCCGCGGCGGCGGGCGGACTGCTTCTGCTGTTCGCTCTCGCCATCGGCATCAACGTTGCGCGTGGCCGGAAGGCAATCGACTGTGGTTGCTTCCGTAACGGCTATCGCCAGCACCTTAGCTGGATGCTGGTTCTGCGTAACGTGGTGTTGGGCGGCGGTGCTCTGGTGCTGGCCGGTGTTGCAGACATTACGCGTGCTGCAACGCTGTTCGACATCACCACTGGCGTAATGGCCGCAGGAGTCGCCATGACGTTGTACCTCACGGCTGGATTGCTCGGCGGTGTCGCGAACATCGCAAAGAGCAACGGTCATCTCTATTAGGAAAGGCAGTGCACAATGGCGATCGAGTTCCTGATTGCATCAAACGTTCTGCTCTGGCTCACGGTTATCGCTGGTGCGGTCGTGCTGCTGGGGATCACACGGCAGGTCGGCATCCTTCACGAGCGTTCTGCTCCGCTCGGCGCAATGATTACCGATCATGGTCCTGACATCGGCGATAAGGCGCCGACGTTCGAAGTTGTCGACTACTACGGCAAGCCGGCTCGTATCGGCGGCGGTGGACGTGAGACGCTTATCATGTTCACGGCTCCGACCTGTCCGATTTGCGACAAGCTGCTGCCGATCATCAAGTCGGTTGCGAAAGACGAAAACGTCGCCGTGTTCCTGGTGAGCGATGGCCAGCCTGAAGATCACGCGCTCTTCCTCAAGAAGCATGATCTGGCCGGCATCCCGTACATCGTTTCACCTGAAGTCGGCATGCGCTTCCAGGTCGGCAAGATTCCCTACGGTGTCGTTATCGACAGCCACGGGAAGATCCGCGCGAAGGGCCTGACGAACACCCGCGAGCATCTTGAAAGCCTTCTGGAAGGTGCTCGTACCGGTCATGCGTCCTTGCAGGACTACATGAAGAAGACCGGCATCAACGGGATCCACGCCAACGGTAGCGGCGTACACGCCGAGCATTGAGCCGCAAGAACATAGCGACATCTGGAGGAGGAATACCCCATGCTAGAGAAATCAAAGTTTGACGACATTCTGGAAATGGTAACGCGCCGCGTCGCCAGCCGCACCAGCCGCCGTGGCTTCATCGGTCGCGTCGGAACGGCACTCGCCGGTGCCGCGCTTGTTCCGCTGCTGCCGGTTGATCGTCGCGGTCGCACAAGCCGTCCCGCACATGCCGCTTCCGGTGGTCGTGAAGGCTGGATCCCGCAGGATCAGGACACCAAGCAGTGCGACTACTGGCGTCACTGCTCCATCGACGGCAACATCTGCGATTGCTGCGGTGGCTCGCTCACCAACTGTCCTCCGGGCACCCGTCTGTCGCCGTCTTCGTGGGTGGCAAGCTGCTACAATCCTGGCGACAAGCAGAGCTATCTGATCGCCTATCGCGATTGCTGCGGTAAGAACGTTTGCGGCCGCTGCGGCTGTCTCAACACCGAAGGCGAACTGCCGGTCTACCGTCCTGAGTTCGCTAACGACATCATCTGGTGCTTCGGCGCCGAGGATGATGCAATGACCTATCACTGCACGATCTCGCCGATCGTTGGCAAGGCGAGCTAATCTACTCCCTAGACTCTGACTTTGGGCAGCGATGAAGCACGCTTCATTGCTGCCCTTTTTCCCTCCAACGTATGAGACGTGTCATGTCAAAACTCAGGAATCTGCTCTTACTTGTAGCCTTGGCGGCGCCTATGAACGTTGCTGTCGCCGCCGATGCGATGGAGGTCATTGCAGCTGATGCGGTGCCCGCCGACGCGGTTCACGTTGATATCGCCAAGATGAAGTACGCACCGGCGAAGATCGAAGTCGAAGAAGGTCAGACCGTGTTGTGGACCAACAACGACGCGATGCCTCACAATGTGCAGGTCGCCAATCCGTTCAAGATCGCGGGCAACATGCTGCGCGCCGGTCAGACGTTCGCGATCAAGTTCAATCAGCCAGGCGAGTACGCTTATACTTGCACGCCGCACCCCTTCATGAAGGGCGGCATCACGGTGAAGTCTAAAGGCTGATCCGGGCTGATATAGAGAGATTTTACAGGAGATCCCGCAATGTGGATTCCTCACAACCAGCTCGGTCCGCTTCGTGCGGAGTCGTCCGGGGAAGTCATCGAGGCTTCGCAGGCGGCCACTGAAGAGCGCATGTTCGTGGTGGGGTTCATTCTTTGCAACACGCTGACCAAGGCGTGGGAGACCGATCTCCTTGTTGTTCCCGATGAAGCCAAGCGGGAAATTGAAATTGACGGCCGGCCGGCGACGTTGCACGCATCGGCCAACGTCGCCGGCAAGCTGCACGAATTGATTTACACGTTTAAGGCAACGAGTGCCGCGGATGCGCTGGCGCCTGCCTATCGTCATGTGAACGACGAGCTGGACAAGCTGGCCCTGCAGTACGGACGCAGCTTTGAGCTGGTCGGCTGGCGCCTTGCCGACGTTGAATATGAGGCGCGCTGGCGGTTTGTGCCCTTCCGGCCTAGTGCGCTGTTGCCGGAGTTGAAAACCGGGACATTACCGGAAGCATACGCTGAGGCGCTGCAGCTTTATCGGCAAGCACGCAACGCGGTCAGCCCGGCATGGCGACTGATCGCGGCGGGCGCCATTGTCGATGCAGCGGTTTCGCGACGGGCGCCGTTTGACAGCGGTGAAATCGACTATGCAACCCTTCCGGTTGCCGTCGATGTGCTGGTGCGAAGCGGCACGCTGATGACGCATCCAGAATTGAAAGACGCGAACATGACGGCGGTGCGCGATGTGGTGCAAGCCGCTCGCAAAGCTCAGCTCGAACAACTTGCTACGTTCAGAGCATCGCCGGCCGTCCATGAGCGGCGCGACTTTGCATCGATGACCGCGCTCGTCGCATTGGCAAATCTGGCCGATCTGGCGGCGCATAATCTGCTGACCGCGAGCCTGCGCGAAAAGAGCTTTTTCATTGCTCTGCAGCCGGCGGACCAGCCTGAAATGACCGAAGCATGAGGGACACGATGGGACTTAGCATGACGCATCTGGTGCTGCTGTTGGCGGTGGCGGTCCTGTTGTTCGGGCGTGGCAGAATTGCGGGCCTGATGGGTGACTTTGGCAAAGGCTGGCGCGAGTTCAAGCGGGGCATGTCGCAGCGGCCACAACCGCAGCCGGTTCTGCGCCCCGTTGCCATCACGCAGCAGCGCGCTCCGCGTGCGATCGCCGACTTGCGCGACGAGCGTTACTAAGAGCCGTTCCGTTTCCGATCGGGGCAATGCCGTGCCAACCGGCGCGCCATAGCGCATCGGTATGCCGCCGCGTTGCGGCCACCGCCAACGAGTGGCGGCGTTAACGCACAACTACATCCTAGCGTATGTCTGAACCGGCCCAGTTTCGCCAGTTTGAAATAGCGCTAAATCCGGATTGCCGGTTGCGCCGCGCGTTCTTCAGCAACGTTTGATGGTATGCGATCGGGCGCCGATTGCAGCTGGCGCGCGCTACAATCTTAGCGCGGGCTTGCGCATACCCTCGGCTGTAAAGATTTACCAAGCCACGCCACTCAAGACGTGCCGCGACGTCGCATCATGCGGCTTGCCAAGCGGTGGCTGGAAGCGCAAATTTGTCCCGAAAAAACGATTGCCAGAACGGCAACTTGAGGAAACGCAATTAAAGCCTGTAAAGGGCCGCAAGGGGATGAGTGTATGCAGCAGAAACCTTCTGACGCGCGTGTCAAAAGGATGTTTGCGCGCGACCGTATATGGGCATTCGGTGCCGTGCTGGCATTGTGGTGCGTTTATGCATTTGCATTCTGGCAGCTTTATGTGAGCCAGAGTGAGCCGGGCGTGCTTTGGGCGCTTGCGATTGGTGGCAGTCTTGTCCTGCTTTTCAACACCGCGTCCATTGTCGCGATGATCCTGCATTATGCGCAGGACAAAGATCATATCTATCGTCTCGACATCTATTATCTGGATGAGATGAAACGGGCAAAGGGATAGGTGCCGTCATGGCGAAGGCACCTTATCGACCTCCCGTTCAATCCCAGATCGGTCAGATATTCGACACGCTGTTTCTGCTGGCGCTTGTGTTGGCTTCGCTGTTCGCGCCGCTCTATCTCGGGCTGGCGGGCAGCGGCAAGACCACCGTGGAGCTGAGCGACACATCCTGGGCCGGCATGAAGCAGAACGCCACCATGCAGGCGCAGTGGGAGAAGCTCGGCTACACCGATGGAACTGAAGCGAAGGACGGCAGACAGCCGGCGTCGAAACTGATCGCGACGCGCTTCGACTATGACTTCAGCTTCGTCGAGCTTGCCGCGAGCGCGCTTGTTGTCATCGCGTATTTCTTCATCGTCTTCTACTGGTCGAAGAAGGAATATCGCGAAGTGATCGACGAGCGTTTCGGCAACAGCGAATAGACCGCGCGAGGATCGCATGAACACATTCGCGTTGCTTGAATATTCTGCGTGGGGCCTTTCGATCCTGCTTGGCCTCTGGATGCTGGTCGACATGTTCCGCACGGACCGCAGCTATTCGGAAGATCTTCTCACCTCCTCCAGAGAAGGCGAAATCGAAGATGCTTCGGCGGTTGATCCGCCGCAAAAGCGGGGCGCTCGGTGACTGCTGAGACTTCACCGGCCAACGGCGAGCGCATATCGCTGCTGCGCGTCTTGGGGCCGGGCCACGTATGGGCCCTCGGCGTCGGCATCGTGCTTGTCGGCGAATACATGGGCTGGAATTTCGCCGTCGGCAAGGGCGGCGCGATTGCCGCGCTCATTGCATGCTGGTTTGCCGGTTTGCTTTATACCTGCGTGGCGATGATCGACTCCGAAGTTACGTCGACGGTCGCAGCGGCGGGCGGTCAGTATGCGCAGGCGAAGCACATCGTCGGCCCGCTGATGGCGTTCAACGTCGGGCTCTACCTTGTGTTTGCCTACACGATGCTGGAGGCTGCCAACGCCATCACGCTGGGCCATCTGGTGCAGACAGTCGGCGCGATGGCCGGGTTTGAGAATACGAACGACAAGCCGTTCATTGTGCTGACGATCATGTTTCTGGCCTGGCTGAACTACCGGGGCGTCTACACAACGCTGACCTTCAGTCTCGTCATCACGGCGTTCGCATTCGTATCGATCTGTGTGCTGTTCTTTGCGGTGCAGCCGTGGAGCGATGTCTATATCAAGCACGACCAGCTGCTGACTGGACTGCCGTACGGTTGGCTGGGTGTGCTGGCGGCCCTGCATTTCGGCATGTGGTTTTATCTCGGCATCGAAGGCACCACGCAGGCGGCGGAGGAAGTGCGCTCGCCCGCGCGCGCACTGCCGCTCGGTACCATGACCGGCATCATCACGTTGCTGATCGCGGCGACCATGACCTGGTACATCTGCTCCGGTCTGATGCCGTGGGAATACCTCGGGCAGTCGGTGACGCCGCTGTTCGACGCCGCGCGGCTGACAAACTCGACGCTGCTGATGGTGCTGCTGTTCATCGGCACGATATTTTCGGCGCTTGCTTCAGCCAACTGCTGCATCAACGATGCGTCACGCGCCTGGTTCTCGATGGGGCGCGATCATTATCTGCCGCAGGTTTTCGGCGCTGTGCATCCGAAGTATCGCACACCGTACCGCTCGATTGTGTTCCTGGTGCCGGTGGCGCTGGTGTTCGCCTATTTCGCGCCGCTGGATCGCGTGATCACGTTCTCCATCCTGTCCGGCCTGCTCGAATATACCTTCATGGCCTTCAGCGTAATTCTGTTCCGGCGCAAGTGGCCGCTGGGCACCATCAAGCGCGGCTACGTGCATCCGTTCCACCCACTGCCTGCAGTCATGCTGCTGGTGCTGTGCGCGGCAACCTATTTTGCGGTTTTCCTGGGCTATGGAACGCAGCTGATCGCGATGATGGTTTTCTACATCGTGGCGTCGCTGTGGTTTGCGCTGCACCGCTACAAGTATGTCCGCCGAGGCGAGCAGTTTGCGATGCCGTGGCCGAAGCCGGTGGGCTACTGATCGGCAAGGCCAGCTAAAAGGCGGGGCATTAGGTGAAAGTCGATGCATCTTCCAGTGGCGAGCGCATATCGCTGCTGCGCGTCTTGGGGCCGGGCCACGTATGGGCCCTCGGCGTCGGCATCGTGCTCGTCGGCGAATACATGGGCTGGAATTTCGCCGTCGGCAAAGGCGGCGCGATTGCTGCGTTGATCGCATGCTGGTTCGCCGGTTTGCTTTACACCTGCGTGGCGATGATCGACTCCGAGGTGACGTCCAGCGTTGCAGCCGCGGGTGGCCAATACGCGCACGCCAAGCACATCGTCGGGCCGCTGATGGCCTTCAACGTGGGGCTCTACCTTGTGTTTGCCTACACGATGGTGGAAGCCGCCAATGCAATCACGCTGGGCCATCTGGTGCAGATTGTTGGCGTGATGGCGGGGTTCGAGGACGCCAGCGATAAACCGTTCATCGTGCTGACGATCGTGTTTCTGGCCTGGCTGAACTACCGGGGCGTCTACACAACCCTGACTTTCAGTCTCGTAATCACGGCGTTCGCTTTTGTATTTATATGTGTGCTGTTCGTTGCGGTGCAGCCGTGGAGTGACGCGTACATCAAGCACGACCAGCTGTTGACGGGGCTGCCGTATGGCTGGCTGGGTGTGCTCGCGGCGCTGCATTTCGGTATGTGGTTTTATCTCGGCATCGAAGGCACCACGCAGGCGGCCGAGGAAGTACGCTCGCCCGCGCGCGCACTGCCGCTCGGCACCATGACCGGCATTGTAACGCTGCTGATAGCGTCCACTATGACTTGGTACATCTGCTCCGGCTTGATGCCGTGGGAGTATCTCGGGCAGTCGGTGACGCCGCTGTTCGACGCCGCCCGACTGACGAACTCGACGCTGCTGATGGTGTTGCTGTTTATCGGTACGATATTTTCAGCGCTTGCTTCGGCCAACTGCTGCATCAACGATGCTTCACGCGCCTGGTTCTCGATGGGACGCGATCGCTATCTGCCGCAGGTGTTCGGTGCCGTGCATCCGAAGTATCGCACGCCATATCGTGCGATTGCATTTCTGGTGCCGGTGGCGCTGGTGTTCGCCTACTTCGCGCCGCTGGATCGCGTGATCACGTTCTCCATTCTGTCCGGCCTGCTCGAATATACCTTCATGGCCCTCAACGTCATTCTGTTCCGGCGCAAGTGGCCGCTGGGATCGATCAAGCGTAGCTATGTGCACCCATTTCACCCATGGCCGGCGGTGATACTTCTGGTCTTGTGTTCTGCGACGTACGTTGCGGTTTTCCTGGGCTATGGAACTCAGCTCATCGCGATGATGGTTTTCTATATCGTGGCTTCGCTGTGGTTTGCGCTGCACCGCTACAAGTATGTCCGCCGAGGCGAGCAGTTTGCGATGCCGTGGCCAAGGCCGGTAGGATACTGACTATCGCGCGCGATAGCCTTCGGCGCAGCAGCGGCTCGCTGGCATCACGTTGAACACGATTGAAAAAAGGGTAGCTCGTTGCTTGGCGCGTTCTTGATCGCAGGTATCGCGGGCGCGGTGGTGGTGTGGGGCTATCGCGATCATCGCCGTATGGTTGCGCAGAGGCGGCGGTTGCTGGATGCGTGTGCGGAACTGTTCGAAAACGTTCAGGTCACGCACAGTGGTGACGGCTTCCCGACGCTTACAGGCGAACGCGGTGGGCGGGCGTTCCAGGTGCGGCTGTTCAATGATGGCATGACAATCCGGCGGCTGCCGCAGCTCTGGCTGCAGGTCACAGAGCTGCGCCCGTTGGACATTGGCGCAGGCGGCTTTGCTGTTCTGGTGCGCCCATCGGGTTACGAGTTTTTCAGCCTCACGGCCGATTTTCATCACTTCATCGATGTGCCGACAGGCTTTCCGCGCGAGTGCATCGTGCGAGGGGAAAGTCCTTTATCGGAGCACATGTTGCAAAGGGTTGGGGCAACGGTGGGCGGCATACTTGCCGATCCGGTCATCAAGGAAGTGGCTGCGACCCGCAAAGGTTTGCGCCTTATCCGTCAGGTCGACGAGGGGCGGCGCGGCGACTATCTTCTTCTTCGACAGGCGGCGTTTGACCGTGGCCCGGTTGCCGTCAGTACCTTGATCGGGGCGATTGCGAGCCTTCGGGCGCTTGCTGACGGTGTGGAAGGTTGTGCTGCCGACGACGCTAGTTGAGGGAAGTGACGGTGGCGGCGTTGATACACGCAATGGCGAAATGGCTTCAATTATTGATAGAAGATCATCTCAAATCACACGCCGATGACGAATAAACACAAGCGGCCAATCAATCCTTACATAGTTCTTGCATTGGCTATTGTTTTGCCGGGCGCGGGCCATGTTGCATTGGGATTGCCACAACGCGGTTTTGGATTTGCATTCTTTTCATTGCTGCTTGCGCTGGCAACCTGGCATACGGCCGGGCCGGAGATTTCGTTTATAGGGCGTTCGGCCGGCGGGCTGTTCGTATGGGCGCTATCGATTCCAGACGCTTATCGGATCGCCCGGCTGCGCTATGAAAAGTGGATGTGCGACAATCGCACGGCTTAGGCCTCGCGCCATTTGCGCGCCGATTATGCAAATGGCGATCAATTCAGCAGATATCGCCATGCGGGCCTGAAGAATTGAGGCCTGACCGCTGCGTGCGGCAAACCTGTATCCAAAGCCCGTCAAACGTTACAGTTCTGCCAAGTAAACAGGCGGCATCCGCACAAAAAACAGGCGTGAGTGGCGTGCGTGCAACGGATGTAAATGCGATCAATTGGATAACTCCATTTATCCTTGTGAACTCCCGTGAATTAGTTCGTTCTTTCAACAGCTCAATGTGGATTCTTGTACGGCGTTCCGCAGATGCATTTCCAAAGCTGGCTTCGTCGGCTTGGGGAGAGGGAACACTGATCGGCTGATGCAACGTCAGGGTGATCGGAGAGTACGGAGCGGAGAGCGTGGTTGTCTTGCGTCACAGCGCTCATGTCCCGCTGTCGGGGAAACATGAAGTCGGGTGAGCACCATCTGAGCGCAGTGTCTCAGTACGCCGATGGGTGACGGCCGGGAACGCAAGAGGAATTAGATCGGCATGACGAAAATCTCAAAATTAGCGGGCGCTTGCGGGGCAGCTGGACTGGCGCTGGTAGCGCTCTCCGGTAGCGCGTTCGCTGATGGATATGAGGGCTACCAGGTGGCGGCTCCCGCTGCATCACCGGCGCGCGAGTTCACGTACTCCTTCAACCTCGCTGCAACCTCGGACTACATCTTCCGTGGTTTCTCGCAGTCGAGCCGCGATCCCGTCCTGCAGGGCGGCGCTGACATCGGCTACGGCATCTTCTACGCTGGCTACTGGGTTTCCGGCGTTGATTTCGATAACGGCGTTCGCCCCTACACCACGGGCGGCAACGCTAACGCCGAAATGAACCTCTACGGCGGTTTCAAGCCGACCTGGAACGGCGCTGAGTTCGATTTCGGCGTGATCTACTACTTCTATCCGGGCGCATCTGATCGCGGCGCTGAGCTTGACATGGTCGAGTTCAAGGCTGGCGTCAGCGGCAACCTGATCCCGAACCTCGCCACGGGCCTGACGATCTTCTGGTCGCCGGAATACACCGGTGAGACCGGCAGCGTCTGGACCTTCCAGGGTAACGCTGGCTACGAGTTCCGCAAGATCGGCATCTTCACGCCGACCATCAACGGTACGCTCGGCTATCAGATCGGCGACAACACGAACTATCGTGCTGCCTTCGGTAACGGCCGCGACAACTACCTCTATTGGAATGCCGGTCTGGATCTCGCTGTTGAGAACATCAACTTCGACTTCCGTTACTGGGATACCAACGTGAGCAACTCGGCCGCGTTCTGCGATGGCCCAGTGTTCCAGTGCGGTTCGGCTTTCGTGTTCTCCATCAAGGTCACCGTCCCTTGATCCATCTAAGCTGATGGCTACGGAGTCGAGCGTTCGCGCTCGACTCCGGCGCTTTCTCCAAGTTCTGAATTTTTGTGCTCGCACGGAATTTCCGTGGCGGGCATTTTGTGTTTTCTGATGCGGCGCATACAGAGATCGACACAGCGCTGTCATACAACGGAGCTATTGCTTCCGGCATAATTCACAGTTTGGCGGTGGTAGTCCGTTGGCTTTTCAGCGGTGAACTGCTCGCCAATGCGCCGGGCATGCCTCCGCCCTCAGCGGTGTGCCCGCGAGGCTAGAGCGTGATCGCTTTTCTTTGAATCGCGATGCCGCTCTATGCCTTTTAACTGACCGATGATTCACGCTTCGCCCTGAAAAGGGCCGAAGCGATCATGGTCCTGGGGCCAGCTCTGCGGTTCTCGCCGGAAACCCGCTGCCGGCAAGATGCGCAAGCTGGCCTCGTAAGCCTTTCCGAGCGGCCGATCGCGAGCCGCTTATTTCACCGGACGAACATTTGCTATGTGCGCGCCGACGCGGGCGCGCAAAAGCAGGCATCCGCATTGCCAATGGCGGGCCGTGCGCTGCACACTGATAATTGATCGCGGGGCTTTGACGGCTATTCGCCGGTGTTCAGGATCGTGTAGCCGGATGCCAGCACGGCATCTTCGCGCTGCCGATCAGCTTCAAGGCGCAGGGCAAGGCCGTCCGGCGGGCAAGGACGCCGTAGCGTGCGGTTGGTGGCGCGATCGAGTTCAAGGCTCGTGCAGGCGTTGGGGCTGACCTGATGGATTGTTGGCAGGCTACCTGTCATCAAGGCTTCATCGGCGGGCAGCACCATCTCGGCGAAGGCTGATTCGTCCTCAGCGGTGGCGACAGCGCTCGGCGAATGCTTCGCGCCTTGCCAGATCAAGGATCCGCCGACGACGCTTACCAGTGCAGCGGCCGTGACCTTCCAGAGTGAAGGGCGCCGCGGCTCGGCGGGCAGTGGGTGAAACACCCAAGAGACCGTTGGAACGGGCAACGCCTCGTCCCGCTGATCCTCTGATGTCGTCTCCCGCATCGTGCATCCGCCTGCCTGTGAATCACTTGTGCAAGTCTGCGGAGCAACGTGTTGCCGGGCAACCCCATAGGTGTGGCTCCGGTGCTTCGAAACGGCGAATTTCCACAGAGGGTGGCCGAAAAGCTCGCGGCGTGCGCAGCGCGTCGCTGCGATGCAGCAATGGCGTATGCCGCGTGGAGCACAGTCTATCGTAGGCCGATATGCGAACGAATCACGGGCTGTGTCGTGGTGCCGATGGCAATCCGATTAGGCGCGCCGCCGTATTATGCGCGGTGAGCGACGCTGCATTCCGCTGCGGATGCGAACAGTTGGCGGGATCCCCGGCGATCCAGCGATCAGGCTCAGTCGCGCCAGTCCAGAATCTTGGGACGCGGCAAACCGCGATCGCGTTCCGGTTTCATATTGGGCGTGCTGTCGGTGTTGGCGCGCCGTGGGGATGAACGCACTGGCGGGACGTTGACCTGACGGGCGCGACACATCTTGTTTTGCGCTTCGTTGTCACCGCACGCACGGCCCTGGCCGTTACGGGTAAAGCAGATGCGTACGTCGCGTAGGCGGTTGCCAAAGCCGGAGCAGCCGACGGATATCATTTCAGGACGCAGCCAGTTATTTGCCCGAACGAACTCGGCCTCGACATCTTCCGGTGACATGAACTGTGCTTCAAACGGATTGCGGAAGCGGTCTGGAATTTTCACGACATTGAACAGGCGGCGCGAGAGCGCATAGTAGGCCGCCGGATCTAGCCCCGAGCATGTGCCGTGGGTGCGGTATTCGTGAATGACGAGCCCGCGCGAAGGCATGATGTCCAGCATATCGTTGATGACTTCATTGGGCACGAAGGGGCGCCGGCGTCCGGGCAAACGACACGCTTCGGGGTAGCCACGCTCATACTGCGGCCACACGCCGTGCAGCACGAAGCCGTGGCGGTGTCCGTCGATACGCGCGCACTGCTCGTCGTCGCGGCCTTCCTGCGCATTGGAGCAGTGCGTGGGGCTCCACGACATCACCATGGTGTAATAGTCGAACGCGCCGGCCGTGTTTGGAGGCGCCATGCCGCCAGGGCCCTTTGGCTTGGAGGCATTGCTTGGCCATGAGGACGAACTTCGCCCGTGCTGTTCCTGAGCGTTGGGCGCATCGATGTTACGCAGCACGAGTACGGCCAGCGCACAGAGCACGATGACGATGATCGACGGTATGGATTTGTTTTTCATCGGCAGCGCTGCGTGTCCGTGCGTTGATGTCGAGTTGCGTTATTGTCGAATATGGCCAGAGGGGCAGGATTTTGTGGCGGTCTGATGCCTTTTGCGCCTGCCGTTTGCTCCCTGCCTTAGCCAGCCGCCGCTGGTGCGTCGGGTGAAGCTGTCTGCGCCAGCCTGTGCAGAATCCGCGCCCAGCTCCGGGCGCCCTTCTTGAAGCTGGTGAGATTGTATTTCTCGTTCGGGCTGTGGATGCGGTCGTCATCGAGGCCGAAGCCGATCATCAGGCTGTCCGACCCCAGAACTTCCTTGAACGACGTGACGATGGGGATGGAAGCGCCCGATCCCATCAGAACGGTGGCGCGCCCCCATTCATCGGCGAGAGCGGCAGCCGAAGCCTGCATGGCTGGCGTGTCGGTTGCAAAGGAGATTGCGGTTCCGGTCTGCCGCGATGAAAACTCGGCGCTGCAGTCGGCGGGCAGGCGGGCGCGCACGAACTGCTCGATTGCGTTCAGCAGCCGGTCGGGGTCTTGTCCCGCTACCAGCCGACAGGTGATCTTCACCGAAGCCTTGGCCGGAATGACCGTCTTGGTTCCGACGCCCTGATAGCCGCCGGTGATGCCGTTGAACTCCAGCGTCGGGCGCGACCACAACTGCTCCAGCACCGAGCGGTCGTTTTCGCCCGCGGCGTGCTTCAGACCAACAGCGCCGAGAAAATCTTCGCCGCGGAAGCCAAGCGTACTCCACTGTTCGATCTGTGCGGACGATGGCTCGGAAACGCCGTCATAGAAGCCGGGGATGGTGATGCGGCCGTTGTCGTCGTGCATGGCCGCCACGATACGCGTCAGCACGCGGATCGGGTTGGCTGCGGGCCCGCCGTAAATGCCCGAATGCAGATCGCGCGCGGGGCCGTTTACGGTCACCTCGATGGCGGCGAGACCGCGCAGCATGGTGGTGATGGCGGGCGTGTCCTTGTCCCATTGGCCGGTATCGCAGACCAGCACGACGTCGGTTTTCAGTTCGTCGCCGTATTCGGCCAGGAATGCGGGCAGCGATGGCGAGCCGCACTCTTCCTCGCCCTCCAACATCACGGACACACGTACCGGCAGGTTGCCCGCAACGCTTTTCCAGGCGCGCACGGCTTCCAGGAAGGTCATCAGCTGACCCTTGTTGTCCTCAGCGCCGCGGGCAACAATCACCTGCCCATTGACCGGATCGGATGCGATGATCGGCTCGAACGGCGGCGAATTCCACAGATCGATCGGATCGGCAGGTTGGACGTCATAATGGCCATAGAACAGCACGTGTGGGACATCGCCGTCCGGCGGCGTGGTGTCGTGCGCCACCACCATCGGATGGCCGGATGTAGCCACCACCCGGGAATCGAAGCCAAGGTCGCGCAATTCTTCGGCGCACCAGTTTGCGGCTTCCTGACACCTCGCCCGATAGGCGGGATCTGTTGATATGCTTTCAATCCGCAGTAACTGGAACAGCCGCGCCAGCGCCGCATCACTCGTGTCATCCAAGGTCGTCAGGACTTGGTTTAGCTGTTCGCTCATAAGCTCGTCTCCGCCTTCGTGCGCGCCACAGTGAAATATCATTGCCGCCGCGTCAAAGGCAGCCGGGAACGGACGGGGCAAACCCACAGTTTCACACAAGGGTGCCCCTTCACCTTTCGGCCAGGCAAAGAGGCTGGTATGCCACCATATGATAACGGCGCGGGACCGCACCGGACAGCGCTGCAAGGATAGATACGGATGGCAGACAGGTCGGCCAAGGCCGAACCAAAGTGGGTCTATGCATTCGCTGCCGGATACGTCGACGGCCGGGCGAACATGGCCGAGCTTCTGGGTGGCAAGGGGGCGAATCTCGCCGAAATGGCAAGCCTTGGGCTGCCGGTGCCGCCGGGCTTCACCATCACCACGAAGGTTTGTGACGCCTATTATGCTGCGGGCCGCAAACTGCCTGAGGGCCTGAAGCCGCAAGCCGAGAAGGCTGTGCAACTTATCGGCGATGAGGTGGGCGCGACGTTCGGCGATGTCGATCGGCCGCTGCTGCTCTCCGTCCGGTCGGGCGCCCGTGCCTCGATGCCGGGCATGATGGACACCATCCTCAACCTCGGCCTCAACGACGAAACGGTGGAAGGCCTCGCCAATCGTTCCGGTGATCGCCGGTTCGCTTACGACAGCTATCGCCGCTTCATCCAGATGTATGCCGATGTTGTGCTGGGCGTCGATCACGGCGTGTTTGAGGATTTGCTTGAGGACTTTAAAAACCTCAATGCGCTTTCGTCCGATACCGACCTCACCGCCGACAACTGGGCCGAGATCATCGAGTCCTACAAGCAGGCTGTGGTGGACACGCTGGGCCGACCGTTTCCGCAGGACACCAGCGAGCAGCTTTATGGCGCCATCGCCGCCGTGTTCGGCTCATGGCAGAACGCGCGCGCGCAAACCTATCGGCGCCTGCACGACATTCCCGACAGCTGGGGCACGGCCGTAACCGTGCAGGCGATGGTATTCGGTAACCTCGGCGAGCGCAGCGCTACCGGCGTCGCGTTCACGCGCAATCCGTCCACGGGCGCGAACGAGATCTATGGCGAGTTTCTCGTCAATGCGCAGGGCGAAGACGTCGTTGCCGGTATCCGCACGCCGCAGTCATTGACGGAGCGGGCGCGCATCGAAGCCGGTGAGGAAGCGCCTTCGCTCGAAACGCTGATGCCGGCGCTATACGCGCATCTGGTGCAGGTCTTCCAGCGGCTGGAAACGCACTATCGCGACATGCAGGATGTCGAGTTCACGATCGAGAACGACAAGCTGTGGCTACTGCAGACGCGGTCCGGCAAGCGCACGGCAGAGGCGGCGCTGCGCATCGCGGTCGATTTTGCCGACGAAGGCATCATCTCACAGTCGGAAGCGGTGATGCGCGTCAATCCATCGGCGCTCGACCAGCTGCTGCATCCAACGCTCGATCCGGAAGCTGCGAAAGATCTTCTGGCGACGGGATTGCCCGCTTCGCCCGGTGCTGCATCCGGCGAAATTGTGTTTACCGCTGACGACGCTGAATCAGAACGTGCGCAGGGCCGCGAAGTTATTCTGGTGCGTCTGGAGACGAGCCCGGAAGATATTCACGGCATGCACGCGGCGGTCGGCATCCTCACGGCGCGCGGTGGCATGACCAGCCACGCGGCGGTGGTGGCGCGCGGCATGGGGCGTCCGTGCGTTTCCGGCGCGGGCGCGCTGCGCATCGATACGAAAGCCGGCACGCTGAAAGTTGGCAAGCGTGTCCTGCACAAGGGCGACGTCATCACCATCGACGGCGGCACCGGCCAGGTGCTGTTCGGCCGCGCGAAGATGCGTGAGCCGGAGCTTTCAGGCGCGTTCGCAACCCTTATGACGTGGGCCGATGGCGAGCGCCGCATGGCCGTGCGTGCGAACGCCGATACGCCGCGCGACGCCCGCCAGGCACGCGAGTTCGGCGCTGAAGGCATCGGACTTGCGCGTACCGAGCACATGTTCTTCGACACCGAGCGCATCCTTGCGATGCGCCAGATGATCCTTGCCGACGACGCAGAGGGGCGCCGCGAGGCGCTGGACAAAATTCTTCCGATGCAGCGCGGCGATTTTGAAGCGCTGTTTGAAATCATGGCGGGGCTGCCGGTTACGGTGCGGCTGCTCGATCCGCCGCTGCACGAATTTCTGCCTAACAACCCGGACGAATGGCCTGCGATCGCCGCCGATCTTGGCGTTGCAGTCGAGCGGCTGCGTCAGCGCATGACGCAACTTGCCGAATTCAATCCGATGTTGGGTTTCCGCGGTTGCCGTCTTGCAATCCTTTACCCGGAAGTGCCGGAGATGCAGGCGCGCGCAGCGTTTGAAGCCGCCATCGCGGTCGAGAAGCGTCTGGGCAAAAGCGTTGCGCTGGAAATCATGGTGCCGCTGGTCGCTTTCCGCGCCGAGTTCACCGCTGTGCGCGATATGATCGTGCGCACGGCCGCCGCCGTTGAAAAGGAAACCGGTGGCAAGCTGGATTATACCATCGGCACCATGGTGGAGCTGCCGCGTGCAGCCTTGCGTGCGGGTGAAATCGCCGAGGGCGAAGAGGGCGCCGAGTTCTTTTCGTTCGGCACCAACGACCTGACGCAAACGGCGCTGGGTCTCAGCCGCGATGACGCCGCGCCGATCCTGGAAGCCTACACCCAGAAGCATATCTTCGCGGTCGATCCGTTCGTGACGATCGACATCGGCGGCGTTGGCGAGCTGGTGCGTTATGGCGTTGAGCGGGGTCGCGAGGCAAAGCCGGGATTAAAGGTTGGCATTTGCGGCGAGCATGGCGGTGATCCGAAGTCGATCGACTTCTTCGAAAAGACCGGGCTCGATTATGTTTCGTGTTCGCCTTACCGCGTGCCTATCGCGCGGCTGGCAGCAGCACAGGCCGCAATTCGCGCCCGTGGCGGCTGGGATGATAGCGCCGACAATTGATGCAGCGCCGCGACGGTGTTTTAATTCAACGCCGTCGACTAAGGCTCACCAGCTGCCGCGCTCGCTTTCGTCAAGCCGAGGCTGACGTGGACGCGGACCTTCAAGACGGGGCAGCAGCAGCAACACCAGGGCAATGGGTGGCAGCAGGAACGACCATGCGATCCACGAGGAATAATCGCGGTTCTTGATGCCGGCGAGCACGCCGCCAAGAACGGCTGCAGCAACGGCAACGCCGGCCCAAATAACAATTCCGCCAAGAAAATCCATTGCGTCCTCCCGCAGGGACTACACACCCTGACGCTGCTGATTTGCTCAGCAACTGTGGCGAAATAAAGCGCAAACGCCGCTGATCGCCAATGTGCGTTAAAAGTCGAGCCCGATATCCAGCACCGGAGCCGAATGGGTCAGCGCTCCGACCGAAATGAGATCGACACCGGATTCGGCAATGGCGCGCACGGTTTCCAGCGTGACGCCGCCCGACGCTTCGGTGATCACGCGGCCTGCAACCTGTTCAACCGCTTCCTTCAGCATCTCGGGCGGCATGTTGTCGAGCAGCACGGCATCGGGATTAAGTTCCAGCGCGTCGATCAGCTCGGCGATCGACGTCACCTCGATTTCAACCTTCACCATGTGGCCGGCGTGCTCGCGTGCGCGTTCCAGTGCTGGGCCGATACCGCCCGCCGCTTCGATGTGATTGTCTTTGATCAGCACCGCGTCGAACAGCCCGAAGCGATGATTGACGCCGCCGCCGCAGCGAACCGCAAACTTCTCCAGTGCGCGCAGGCCCGGTGTCGTCTTGCGCGTGTCGATGATGCGCGCCTTGGTGCCCTTCACTGCATCGACATATCGGGCGGTGAGTGTCGCGATGCCGCTCATGTGGCCGAGAAAATTCAGCGCGGTGCGCTCGGCCGTCAGCAGAGCACGCGCGTCGCCGCTGACCCGTGCAATCACGCCGCCGGCTTCTACCGTGCCGCCATCGTCAATCACGGTTTCAAACTCGGTCAGCGGATCGAGCGTTTTGAATGCGGACTTTGCCAGTTGAATGCCGGCAACCGTTCCGGCCTTGCGCGCGGCGATAACGGCCTTTGCGCGCGTGCCGGCCGGAATGGTGGCTTCGGTGGTGATGTCGCCGCCAAGGCCGAGATCCTCAGCCAGGGACATGGCCACGGCCTTGTCGACAATGCCTTCGGGCAGGCGCAATTCGCGGCGGCCTGCATGGGCCGATGGGATCGATGTGTCGTTGTTCATCGTGCAGCCCCTGCTTGCCACTGCCATGCGCTGAGCGCTGCATCCGCGACTGCTGCCGGGCGATTGCCGATAGCGTCAACGTCCGAAAGCTTCAGGAACGCGCGGTGGCCAAACTGCGGATTGGCGTCGGTGAAGTCGCTGCGCAATTGAGCGCCGCGGCTTTCCTCGCGCAGCAGCGCGCCGACGGCAATGAAGCGTCCAGCAAGAGCCATGTTCGCCAGCACCCGATCGCTGCCTGCTGCGCGTTCGATGTCGCGCAGCGTGGCGATGGCTTTTCGCAAACCTGCCGCGCTCCGCACTACGCCGACGTCGTCGCTCATCGTTTTACGCAGGCGCGCGACAGCGGCGGAACGCGAAAGCGAATGATCCGGCACGATGTCGCCAACGCGCTGCAGGTCGGTGCGTGTGTGTCGGGTGCCACGGCCGAGTGCGGCGATGTCGGTGGCGGCGCGCGCACCGAACACCATGGCTTCCAGCAGCGAATTGGAAGCCAGGCGATTGGCGCCGTGCAGGCCGGTTGAAGCAACCTCGCCCACTGCCCACAGGCCGGGCACGCTGGAGCGTCCACGCGCGTCGGTGGCGATACCGCCCATGTGATAATGGGCGGCAGGGGCAACCGGAATGGGCTGGCTCACGGGGTCGATGCCAGCGTTACGGCAGAGCGCATAGACAGTGGGAAACGCTGCGGGAAAGTGCGCGCCAACGGCTGTGCGGCAGTCCAGGAAGACGCCGCGGCCTTCGGCAATTTCCTTGAAAACTGCGCGCGCCACGACATCGCGGGGCCCTAGCTCCGCGCGCGGATCAAGCGGCAGCATGAAGCGCTCGCCAAGCGAATTAATAAGCGTGGCGCCTTCGCCGCGCAGGGCTTCCGTCGCCAGCGGAGCAGGATCAAGTCCGGCGTCAATCGCAGTGGGATGGAACTGCACAAATTCGGCGTCGGCGATCACGGCCCCGGCACGCGCTGCCATGGCGATGGATTCGCCGCGCGCGTACGCCGGATTGGTAGTGACTGCGTAAAGCGCACCAACACCGCCCGTCGCCAGCACCACGGCGCAGGCGGGGACGTATTCATAGACTTCGTGGCCGTGTTCCGCCGCCCGGACAAGGCGAACGCCTTCGACGCGGTCGTCGGCCATCAGCAGTTCGTCGGCTTCATAGCCTTCGAGCACGCGGATTGAAGGCGTGGCGCGGACACGGGCGACAAGCGTTTCGAGAATGGACGCGCCGGTGCGATCGCCCGACACATGGGCGACGCGGCGGTGCGAATGGGCAGCTTCCCGGCTGAGTGCGAAGGTGCCATCGGGCTCGCGGTCGAACGGAACACCGTAACCGATCAGATCGGCGATGCGATCGGGCCCCTCTTCGGCGACGAAGCGCGCGACGTCTTCGTCGACGGTGCCCGCGCCGGCTGCGATCGTGTCGGCGGCATGAAACTCAGGCCGATCGGTGCTGCCCATGGCGGATGCAACGCCGCCCTGTGCCCACCCCGTCGATGCACCCTGGCCGAGCGGCGCTGCGGCCACGACCGTCACCGGCATCGGCGACAGCTTCAGCGCAGTGAACAGCCCCGCAAGACCGGCACCGATAATCACCACATCGCCATCGGCGGCGAGGGGTTCGTCGTGCGCTGGCTGGAAAACGTGGCTGGCTGGGCGCGAAGAGTGGTTGTCAGTCATCGGCAGAATCCCCTTTAGGGGTGAAGCCGCACTAGCCGGCAGCGACGAGCGCCGCCGGCATAGGCAATGTCAGTTGGTGAGGTTGATCATGCGTTCAACTGCGCGACGGGCCTTGGCCGCCACCACCGGATCAACGGTCACCTCGTATTTCATGTCACGCAGCGCCTCGTAGATGTTCTCAAGGCTGATGCGTTTCATGTGCGGGCACAGATTGCACGGCCGGATGAACTCGACATCGGGTGCCTCGACGGCAACGTTTGACGCCATCGAGCATTCGGTGATGAGCGCAACCTTGCGCGGCCGCTTGTCGATCACGTAGCTGATCATCGCAGCGGTGGAGCCGGTGAAGTCCGCAGCGGCGATCACATCCGGCGGGCATTCCGGATGCGCGATCACCTTCATGCCGGGATCAGCGGCGCGCATGGCCTCGATGTCCTCAGCGGTGAACAGTTCGTGCACCTCGCAGTGGCCCTTCCAGGCGATGATCTCGACGCTGGTCTGCGTCTGCACATAGCGCGCGAGATATTCATCCGGAATGAGCAGTACGCGCGGAGCGTTGAGGCTCTCGACCACCTTCACCGCGTTGGACGACGTGCAGGTGATATCGCACTCGGCCTTCACGGCGGCAGACGTGTTGACATAGGTGACGATCGGCACGCCCGGATAGGCGTCACGCAGCATGCGCACATCCTCGGCCGTGATCGAAGCTGCGAGCGAGCAACCGGCCAGCGGGTCGGGAATGAGCACAGTCTTTTCCGGGCTGAGCAGCTTTGACGTTTCCGCCATGAAGTGCACGCCGGCCTGCACGATCACATCGGCTTCAACGCGCGCTGCTTCACGGGCAAGCTGCAGGCTGTCGCCGCGGAAATCGCCAACGCAGTTGAAGATCTCCGGCGTCATGTAATTGTGCGCCAGCACGACAGCGTTGAGCTCTTTTTTGAGCTCGTTGATGCCTTTGATCAGCGGCGCGTAGGCCGGCCACTCCATCGGCGTCACGACATGCTGCACGCGCGCATAAAGGGGAGCCATCTCGGCGGCCAGTTCCGGAGTAAACTCCGGCAGCTCATGCCGACCCGCATACGCAAGCGGGCGGCGATTTGGGGCAGGGCAGACGAGGGTGTCCATCTTCGTATTCCTCCGCGGGCTCAGCTATGCTCAACTTGAGCATTAATGGGCCGTCAGAATATCCGGCTCTTCGCCGGTTGTTAGTTAGATAATGCTCTGTTTGAGCATTCCAAGGGTCGTGAGAAGATTACTTCATCCACGTTGCTGGCACCAGCTAAGATTGGACCGGCAGGTACGATTTCGCTGCCGAAAAGAGCAGTGAAATCCGTGATATACCTTTGACGCATAACTGCCGGTCCGCTGAAGCTCAGCTCAGACTTTGCCGGGCTTAACCCGCACACCTGGAGCGGGCCTTTCCAGCAGGACTTCGCGGCGGAACCGATACAGTTTTGCCGGTCGACCGCCGGTGCGCATTTTCACTTCGCCGGTAGGCTCGACGAGGCCGGCGCCTTCGACCAGTCGCCGGAAGTTCTGCTTGTGCAGGTGCGGACCCAGGATCGCCTCGACGGTCCGCTGCAATTCGAACAGCGTGAAATCGTCGGGCATCAGCTCGAAAATCACCGGACGATATTTGATCTTCGCGCGCACACGCCCGATGGCGGTGGCAAGGATGCGGCGATGATCGTAGTGCATCGGCTGCCCCAGGCGCGGACGGTCCTGCCATTCGTCGGCAGCTTTGCGTCCATCGCGGGCCGCTTCATCGACCAGTCCGGCCTCATACAGAAGCTCATACCGGTCGAGCACTTTCTCTTCGTCCCAACCCGCGCCTTCAAGACCGAAACAGATCCGCACACGTTCCTGGCGTGTGATCGGCTGGCCAGTCGTCGCGGGCTGCGAAGCAATCCAGTCGCGCAGTCGCGGTTCGATCGTGCTGCCCAGTATTTCAGGGCGTCCACGGCGCCAGTCTTCCCATGGAAAATACTGATACCAGCTTCGCCAGGTGCCGTGGGTCAGATCTGATCCGGGGTGGGCATCGGTGAGCGCGAGATAGCCAATCGAAACGACGTGCGGTCCGACATCGCCCTGTTGCGCGTGTCGTCCGCGATCGCCGAACGTGTAGAGCTGCTCGACATAACCGAGTTCGACTCCGGTCTGATGCTTGACCCACGTGCGCAGGCCACCTTCGAAAGTGCGGTGATGTAATGGCGAGAACGGTCCGAACGGCAATCCATCGGTGGCGCCGGCCTTGTCGGTTTCACCACGGATGACCAGCACCTGCGGCTCGTTATCGGCAACCGCCACGATGGCTGCGTTCAATCCTATTTCAACACCGGCGTTGGCGTTTTTTTCGCCTACGGCCTGCGGGTCGGCTGGGCTGTCCATGCGCGTCGCTCTTTCCCTGACCTCGCCGTATGACATCGGTTGTTCCTCCAGATAGGAGAGCCCGCGCAACGGCAGGGCTTTGACTGCAACGGCAACAATGGCGGAATCTCGGCATTCGGCCGGGAATTCCGCATCGTCGCGTCAGTCACAACGCTCAATGCTCACAAATGTTCAATCAGATTGCCAAAACGAGCCAAAAAAGTTTCTTCGGCGACATTTGCCGCAACTGGCTCAAGCTGACTGAGGGTGTTGGCGAGGTTTGGGTCGAGGCCTTCGGGGGTGCCGAAGTACAGCCGCGCCTCGTCCTCGCTGAAACCGGCGAGGCGTGTGGCTTCGTAATAGGCGGCAACGCGATCCGCGTGCTTGATGTGCAACTGAACAGTGCTCGGCAATTCGTCGCCGAGGCCGAAACGGGCATGAATTGCATCGAGTAGCCGCAACTCGAAAGCTTTGTAGTCGAGCCCGATGGCTGTCTTGAACGGGCTGATCAGGTCGCCGACCACATATTCTGCCGCATCGTGCAGCAGCGCCGCCAGCCGCCAGCGAGAAGCCCAGATCATGCCGTCGGGAGCGGGTAGCGCGCAGGCAATGTCTTCCACAATCAACGCGTGCTGGGCGACGGAGAACGCGTGCGCGCCCACCGTTTGCCCGTTCCACCGCGCAACGCGCGCAAGGCCATGCGCGATGTCTTCTATCTCGATGTCGGCGGGTGATGGATTGAGCAGGTCGAGGCGACGACCGGAAAGCATGCGTTGCCACGCGCGGGATGGACGAGCTTCCGTCGCCTGTTGAGGATCGACAACTGCGGCGGTCGCACCTTGCTTGGACGCATCTTTCTGCGGGTGGGTCATGCGCGCCAGGCATCCTTTTGCAGGCGTGCGCATTCCCCATGGCGGAAGCATCCGACGAGGTGATCGTTGACCATTCCAGACGACTGCATGAATGCGTAAACCGTTGTTGGCCCCACGAAACGGAAGCCTTCTTTCTTCAGCGCTTTCGAGATGCGTGTCGATAGCTCCGTCGAAGCCGGAACATCGGTCAGCGCTTGCGCCTGGTTCTGCACCGAGCCCTGCAGTAAGTGACCGGCCAGAAATTTTTTCAACGTTGTGCGTTCGCGCAGCTTCAGGAATGCCTTTGCGTTCTCGATCGTGGCTTCGATCTTGGCGCGATTGCGCACGATACCTGCATCGTTCATCAGCCCTGCGATATCATTTGCCGTATAACGTGCAATTGTTTCGGCGTCGAAGTTGTCAAACGCACGTCTGAAGTTTTCACGCTTGCGCAGAATGGTGATCCACGACAGTCCGGCCTGAAATCCTTCCAGCACCAGCTTTTCGAAAATGGCGCGGTCGTTTTTCAGCGGCACGCCCCATTCGGTGTCGTGGTAATGCCGATAGTCGGCATCATCTCCCACCCAGCCGCAGCGCACGAGGTTGTCGGTTTTTGTCATCGCGGTGTGCCTGATGGATCCTGCAGCGTGAATGTCGCCCATGCGGGCAGCGCGATGTGCACAGTGGTGCCACCGATGCTCAATGCCTCGCCCTTGTCCTGAAACTCTGCGGCACGGTCGAGGCGTATTTCCGCCAGCGCGCGTTGCCCCGCCTTCGAGCCAAGCTTGCCGATTTCAACGCCAGCGGCGACAACCGCTGCGCCGCTCTCTGGCAGGGGACCATCGGCAGTTATAGGCACAATGCGGCGACGGGCCGTGCCGCGGTTATGCATGCGCGATACAACTTCCTGCCCCACATAGCAGCCCTTGTTGAACGAGACGCCATGGACCTGGTCGAACAGGGCTTCGTGCGGAAACGCCTCGCCATAGCCAAAGTCGCGTCCACCTTCGGGCACGCCGAGCGCGATACGATGGGCGTGATAATCGTCCTGCGTCGCGCTTTCAGCCTCGCCGCCACCGAGCGCCCAGTCCGTGCGCAGGGTGGTGAGTTCGCGATAGCCCAGTTCCGGCAGCCTTGGATCGGCGAACCATATCGGCGCCGGGCCTTCACCCGTTGCCGTCTTCGGCGAATAGGCGCCGCCCCAGATGGCTGCAACCGTATAGTCGGCCGACGCATCGGTGACTTCGACATCAGCGCGGAGTTTGTACATCTTGAGCCGCTGCGCCAGTTCGGCCGTCTTGGTCCGCGCTGTCTCCAGGCAGAACCCTTCCGCCGTGGGGGCAATGAGAAAATCGAACAGGATTTTGCCCTGCGGACTGAGCAGACCAGCATACAGCGCCTGCTGTGTGTCGATCAGCGCCATATCGTTAGTGATGACGCCCTGTAGAAATTTACGGGCATCCGGTCCATTTACAGTGACGACGCCCCGGTCGGGCAGCAGTGCGATTTTCGTTTCGGCCATGTTCCCCGCTCCGGTTGCAACCGGCTTCCGTTTTACGTATGCGGGGCGCGGGCCAGAGGCAAGCCGCAGGTAAAGCTATTATGCGCACCACATTCGATCTTGTGTTGAAGGGCGGCACTGTCGTCAACCATGAGGGTATCGGCCAGCGGGATATCGGCATCACGGAAGGCCGCATCGCCGCCATCGGGCAAATCGATGAAGCCAAGGCCGATGAGGTTATCGACGCGCGCGGGCTGCACATCCTGCCTGGCGTTATCGACACGCAGGTGCATTTCCGCGAGCCCGGCCTTGAGCACAAGGAAGATCTGGAGACAGGATCGCGCAGTGCCGTCCTCGGCGGTGTCACCGCCGTCTTCGAGATGCCGAACACCAGGCCGCTGACCACCACCGCCGAAACGCTGGCGCACAAGGTGTCATTGGCGCGCGATCGCATGTTCTGCGACTTCGCGTTCTATGTCGGCGGCACGCGCGAAAACATCGACGATATTCCCAGGCTGGAGAAGCTTGAAGGTTCGGCGGGCATCAAGGTGTTCATGGGCTCGTCCACCGGCGATCTGCTGGTCGATGACGAAGCTTCGCTCGATCACATCATTTCGCGGATCAGCCGCCGCGCCGCGTTCCATTCGGAAGATGAGGCACGGTTGCTGGCCCGCATGGACGTGCGCCGCCCTGGCGATCCGTCATCGCATCCCGAATGGCGCGATGAGGAAGCCGCCATCATCTCGACTCGCCGGCTTGTACGGCTGGCCGAAAAGCACAAACGCCGCGTGCACGTGCTGCACGTATCGACCGCAGCGGAAATGAAGTTTCTGGGCGAGCACAAGGATTGGGCAAGCGTCGAGGTGACGCCGCACCATCTGACGCTTGTTGCGCCCGAGTGTTACGAGCGCCTTGGCACCTATGCGCAGATGAACCCGCCGGTGCGCGATGCGCGCCACCGCGATGCCATCTGGACCGGCCTTGAGGCTGGCATCGTCGATGTGCTCGGCTCCGATCATGCGCCGCATACGCGTGAGGAAAAGGATCACGCCTATCCCGCTTCGCACTCCGGCATGACCGGCGTGCAGACGCTGGTGCCGATCATGCTGGACCATGTAAACGCCGGGCGGCTGTCGCTCGAACGTTTTGTCGATCTCACCAGTCATGGGCCGCAGCGGCTGTTCGGCATCCGTGGCAAGGGGCGCATCGCGGTTGGCTATGATGCCGACCTGACGGTCGTTGACATGAAGCGCGAAGAAACAATCACCAACGCGCAGGTCGCCAGCCGCGCTGGCTGGACGCCCTATGACGGCACGCGCGTGCGCGGATGGCCTATCGGCACATTCGTGCGGGGTAATCGTGTGGTGTGGGAAGGCGCAATTGAAGAGCCCGCACACGGCCAGCCGGTGCATTTCTTCGAAGGCGCGTGACAGGGGAAGCGGGTCAGCGCGCAGGCGCGTGATCACACGTTCATCCATCGCAATGCGACAGAAATAAAAAGGCGCCGCCAGCTTTTGCTCGCAGCGCCTTTTTTGTCCGGCCGATACTCAGGCCATACATTTTGTCGGCTGATCGTCGTTACATGCGGCCGTAGCGGTCATAGCGCCAGTTGCGCTCGTAACGGTCATCATATCCACGCGAGGAATAACGCGTATCGTCGTCGTTCCAGTCGTCGGCATCGGCGCGGTCATCATCGTCGCGTGCGTCGTCGTCGTCAGCCACCGCATCCCGTTCAGCAGCGTCGGCCGCGAACACGTCAGCGTCGCTTTCGGGTTCGCGCTCCGGTGCGACGGCCGCATCTTCCTGCAGCGCTTCCTCGCTACGCGTCGTTTCACGCTGAGGCGTCGCGCTCTGCGACGGCTTCGCGTCGTGGGTTGGTTTCGCCGTTGCGATGAACGTCTCCTTCGGCAGACGCTTCACCACCGTCACCTTGGAGCCGATCTCAGTGATCGAAGCCAGATGCATCACGTGCTCGTTCATCATGCGGAAGCAGCCTGATGATGCTGCGCGGCCAATGCTCTTGGGGTCATTGGTGCCGTGGATGCGATACAGCGTATCGCCGAGATAAAGCGCCTTCGCGCCAAGCGGATTGCGAAGCCCGCCGGTCATCTTGTCGGGCAGGCGCGGATCGCGCTTGATCATTTCCTTTGGCGGATGCCAGTCCGGCCAGGCCTGCATGCGGCTGACCGTTTCTGTGCCGAGCCAGGTGAAGCCATCGCGGCCGACCGAGATCGGATACTGATAGGCCTCGTTCGATGACAGCACATAATAGAGCATGCGCTTGTCGCTATCGATGACGATGGAGTTCGGCTCGTACTCGCTGACGAACGCCACCTTTGCGGGCGGGCGCGGCGTGATGTTTGGCCGGGCGCCACCACTGCGCACGATGGGCGAGCGGCGATAGTCGTCGCCATAGCCCCATTCATAGCCATAGTCGCCATAAGCGCCGCGCGCGTTGCGGTTCTGCTGCTGCTTGCGCTGGCGTGGTTTCTGTTCCCAGAACGGCGTCTGGCCGTGAGGCTGCCAGCCATAGAGCTGCGCCGAAGCGGGTGCGAAGTCGCCAAACGCCACTACCGCTATGGTTGCAAGGGCTACGCGCCACAACATTTCTGCAAATCCCTTAAGTGCTTGGACCCTACATTTGGGGCCATGACGGCAGGTGACAAGTGACGATGGCAAAATTGCAGTTGTGCCCGCTACCTATCGTCTCACAACAACGGTGCACGATGCGATTTCCGTCGCTTGCAAGCGCTGCCTGTCTCTTCAGTGCGTTTTTTTGAACGAATGCCAAGTGCCATCCGCGCCGATGGTTAGCCGCCACCACGACCATTTTTTGTCCGTGCGCATTGCTTGCGCTTTTTCAGCGCCGACAAGTCGCTCCAGGTCTGAGGCTTGGGTTGCGGTGAGATTGGCGAGGTCAGCTTCGGCCAAGTAGGGCCAGACATAGATGATATTGTTCTCGATGTCCTTCCCCAGCGGCAATTCGGCCGGCGGCAGCTCCAGGATGCTGGCCAGTACGCGCAAAATTTCGTGACCGCTGCCGTCGGCGGATGTTTTGCGCCAATGGTCGATCGGATGCTCGTCGGCGCCGGCGGTTGTCTCCGGCATCATCTCGTTCCATTCCAGCGGCTCGCGCAGATCTTCCAGATTGCCGGCCTGGGCTGCAGCCAGCAGAGCAGCGTGCATTTCATCGACCGGATGAGGCAACGGGCGCATGCTTGTGCCGAAGCTTTGCGCAGGAGCTCGCGAATCGGTTGAGATAACAGGCAAAGGCTTGGCCAGCTGGCGTTCCTGTGCAGCGGACGCATGGACAACACCCATCGCCGTCAGTACCAATACGGTTACGCTTACCCACCGTCCTTGGCGCCGTCGTCCCTGGATGGTCGCCATATTGGTCGTCCCGATGGTCGGCATGATCAGCGGTCCCTTGCGCAGCGCATCCGATAGGTCGGACTGTTTGGGCGCGATGCGGGCCGGTAAAGGAAGGTGCATGGATTTTCTGCCCAACCCGCTCATTATTCCGGTCGGTATTGTCATCGGTATTCTTGTTGCTGCCCCCGTTGGTCCCGTCAACGTACTCTGTATCCAGCGCGCCATTGAGCGCGGATTTTGGGGTGGTTTGGCGGCCGGCATCGGCGCGATGCTGGGCGATGGCCTGATTGCGTTGTTCGCGGCGCTGGGCGTTGGGGCCATTTCGGGCGCCGTTCAATATCACCGCATGGCAATCCAGTTGCTCGGCGGGCTGGTGCTCGTGCTGTTCGGCCTCAAGCTCTATTTCGCCAAGCCGCGCTTTTCACCCATCACGCCGGAATCTGAGCAGCCCGAGACGCTGCGCGATTTCGTCTGGGACATCCCGCAGACGTTCCTGCTGACGATCACCAATCCGGGCGCGGTGCTGGGGCTGTTTGCAATATTCGGCGGTGTGTCGACGTTCGTTGAGGTCGACAGCTACGTCGATGCTCTGACCATCGTTGCGGCGGTTATGGCGGGCAGCTTGGCCTGGTGGCTGGGCCTGTCTCACCTAATTGCGCGTTTCCGCCATCGCTTCAGCGTATCGCGGCTGCAGCTCATCAATAAGGTCGCCGGACTGCTGCTGATCGGCTTTGGCGTGCTTCTCTTCGGCGAAGTGATCGCGAAGCGGCTGGGGCTGCTTCTGTAACGCCAAAGCCGCCCCATCTCGCTGCCATCGCCAGAAATTGCAGTGCTTGGTTGGATGCTGCCTATTACTGCCGCGTGGCGTGCAGCGTGAATTCACCGATACGAATACGGCGCTCAAGCCCGTTGGCCAGCTTGACGACCGCGTCCTCGCCGAACTGCGCGACGAGATCCGTCAAGGCGGTGAACAGCGCCGCGTAGGCCATCTGCTCATTCGGCACACCACTTTCGGTGCCTTCGTCCCATGCTTCAAGAATGAGTGACAGTGCGCGATGGGTCGAGTCGTCCGAGTCGAGCTTGTCGAAGAGCTCCATCGTTCCCCCTTGAGACTTTTAAACACCCGCAGGCCACACCCCCGTGAGGGCCACAGGTCTAACTGACTAACCGTCGGCAACCGCAGACAGCGGAAACCGATGCAGGTGCAATATCATGCACAGCGGCGACGGAAAGTGTGGGCCGCGTTCACAGTAAATTGGCATCGGTGAGAAACGTGCGCGCATCGTGGCACAAAGGCATCAACGCACTGCACCGCTTAGGGAACTGAGCGCACCAGCGTATCGGCAATCGTTGCGCCTTCGGTGATGAAACGGTTGATCGCACTCTGAGCCGAAGGGCTGCAGGTGTTATAAGTGCGACTGTAGCTTTGATAACCTTTATTGAAGCTGCGCGTCAGGCGTGCTTTGCGCAGCGCGGATGTGCCTTCTGATTGCAACAGCTCCGACATCCGGTCGCGCCACTGCTGGCCTTCCTCGGCGCCGCATAGTTCACGCAGATAGTGAATGGCGCCGAGAATCTCCGATAAACGGAACAGGCGCTCATCATAGGGTTTGCTGTCGGGAGCGGCGGCGGCAGGAAGTGCCAGCGCTGTTATCAGCACAAGGCCAACGCCCAATCGGCGCAGCGCATGCCTGCGCGCTCCCGCGTTTGTCCGTGCGTATGTCATCGTGCGCTCTATCACGGATGTAATCCTAGCACCGATTCTGGATGTTTCGTGGCGTGCGCCAACCTATTCACGCTCACTGGCCTTGGCGACTGCCTGCGCCACATCGGCGGCCAGCAGCTGCCACGCCTTTTCGATCACGCAGCGCGTGCCGTTCGTCAAGCGCAGATCCCGCAGCTTATCCAAGGCAACAAACTCTGCCTGACGGACGTCGCTGGCTGGCCGAGGCTGGCCGTCGACCGCCGAGCCGAAATAGCAGGCGATCACATAATGCAGCACCACGTTGCCGTTGTCGTCGCGATCGATGACGTCATAGACGCCGGCCAGCCCTTCCATGTGGCCGTACAGCCCTGTTTCCTCATGGGCCTCGCGGCGGGCTGCTTCCTCCGCGGTTTCGCCAGCTTCGATGGTTCCGCCGGGCAGGCTCCAGTGGCCCGCATCTGGATCGCTGCCGCGTTCGACCAGCAGCACCGATTCGCCACGGAACAGCACAGCGCTGGCAGCAGCGCGCGGCCAGGGGCCGGTGCGGTTCGCGGTGTCGTGCAGGATCGGGCAGGCTTCATCATGGGCATCGCGGGGCATGGCGCTTCTCCTTAGGCTGGCCAGCGACTACCTTAGCGCCATGTGTTCTCGATATTCTCTTACATCGCCGCCCGAAGCCGTCCGCGCCATGTTCGGCTATCACAACGATGCGATCTTCCCGCCGCGCTACAATATTGCGCCGTCGCAGCCGGTTGCGATTGTTCGCTATAATTTCAAAGGCGAACGAGAGATGGCGCTGGTGCAGTGGGGGCTGCTGCCGTCGTGGGTGAAAGACCCGCGCGAATTCAAGCCGCTCATCAATGCGCGGGCCGAAAGCGCGGCGGCAAAGCCTTCGTTTCGCGCTGGCCTCCGGCATAAGCGCTGTCTGGTGCCGGCCGATGGCTATTACGAATGGACCGGCGCCGTCGGCGACAAGCAGCCCCACCTGATCCGTCCGCACCGCGCCACAGGTCCGATTGCTCTGGCCGCAATCTACGAGGAATGGCTGGGCGCTGACGGCAGCGAGATCGAAACCATGGCCGTCCTTACCGTGCCCGCCAAAGGCCCGGTGGCAGCGCTGCATAACCGGATGCCGGTAATCATTCCGCCCGAGCATTTTGAGCTCTGGCTCAACTGCCGATCCGGTACAACCACGGAAATTCAGCCGCTACTCAGCCCTGAACCCCGTCGCGATCTCGAAATTATCGACGTCAGCCGCAAATTGAACAATCCGGCGAATGAAGGTCCGCAGGTGCAGGAACCGATTGTTGCGCCGGGGCGGCTTCTTTAACCATAAGCGACGGTAATCATTATGTTATTTAACCATATTTCGGGCGCATCGCGTTCCGGAGTGTGCCCTCAGTGCCCTCGCCCCCGCGCCAGATCGGCGGTATGCTTACCAAGCGCTTAAGTGTGAGGAGTTCGCGCGAATGGATTACCGGGGGCCAGATCTCGATCTGAGAACAACCCGTTGGAGCACCGCTTCGGTCGAAGGCGCTGCATCCAGCCGCAGGGATACGGGGCAGCACGCAGCCGGGGGCCATCGCCTCTCAACGGCGCGTTCGGGCCCGATCTGGGTTGACGAAACGCTGCTCGCCTGCGCGAACCACGCCTATGACGTCGCCGAGGGCTATCGCGCTGCTGAGGTGAGCATATCCCACCTGCTGCTGGCAATGACGCGCGTTGAGGATGCCGCCGACATTCTGGAACAGCGCGGCATTCGTGTTGCCGCCCTGCGCCGCGAAAGCGCAATCACCGTGGCGGGCGATCCGCCAACCCTTGCCGCTGACGATGCCCCGCGCCGGGCTCCGGAGCTTGAGGATGTGCTGCGCCTTGCGGCCGCTCGCGCCTCCCATTTCGGCCGCGCCGCCAGCGTGGATGATATTGTGCTGGTGCTGGCCGATATTGGCGCCGACCTTCCCGGCAGCGAGCTTGTGGTCCGCTATGTACCGCGCACGCGCGAGCTTCGCGGCACCGTTCCGCCGCTGACGCTATCGCAACCCCAACCACAGCCTGCGCCACAGCCGCCACCCCCGCCGGTCGAAAAAGTTGTCGTGCAGCCGCAGATCGATCCCGCCCTTCTGAAGGGATTGCTGGATCGCGTGGGTGAGCTGGAGCGTAGCCTTGTTGAGCGCATCGGTTCGCTGGAAACGGTGATCGTGCGTCAGCCACTGCCGCCGCCAACCGATCTTTCGCCGCTGGCCAACCGACTGGCTGACTTGGAAACCGCGATCGCGGCGCAAGGCAAGCGCGAAGCTGAGCGCCCGCTGGATGCCGATCTGGCCGCACGCCTCAGCGCGATTGAGAATGTCATCACCGCCAAGCTGAGCGATGTCGCTGCCGGCCGCGGTCATTTTGTTCAGCTGGCAGAACAGCTTGCAGAACGACTGACCGCGATTGAAAGCGCGGTTGCTAGCGGAGCGAATGCGACCTCGGCGGTTTCTGCGGTACGTGCTTTCGATACGAGTCTGGCGCCGCGTTTTGCAGCGTTTGCATCGCGTCTCGATGGTATCGAAGTCGGTCTGAAATCGCTGACGGAAATTTCGTCGGAAACCAGCGGCGCACGCAGTCCGCTGGATGCAACGCTGATTGACCGTGTGGCGGCGCGGCTTGCTTCCATCGAGCAGGCACTGGCAACCGAAAGCGCTGAGCGCAGCAGCGGCATCACCGCGCTGGCCGATGAGATCACAGGCGTGCGCAGTGCAGTGCGTCTGGCCTCGCAGAACAGCGAGCAGGGGCGCGTTGCGCTGAATGCGGAGGTTAAGCAACTCGCCGAAACGTTCGAGCGACTGCGGGCTGATCTGGCGACGGCGGTCGAACGACGCCAGGCCGAGATCGCCGCCAGTCTTGAGCATCAGCGCGCAGCGCTTGCATCCGGCCTCGATCAGCATCGCGGCAGCCTCACCAACGGGCTCAACCAGTATCGCGTCGATTTTGCCACCAATCTTGAGCGCGTCGTCGATGGCCTGACGCATCACCGCGCCGAGCTGACATCCGGATTCAAGGGCCGCTTCGGCGATCTGGAACGCAGGATCGAAGCCAACGGCGTTCGGCTGTCAGAAGCGCAGGCCGCCTATAATTTCGAGCTGCGCGAAGTACACGATGCGCTCGTCAATATCGGCACATCGCAGAAGACCATCGCGAGCGCCCTCGATACCTGGCACGACGAGGGCAGCACCGAGATCCAGCTCATAAACGGCCGCATCAGTGCTCTGCATGAAGGTGGAATGCGCGTTCAGGCCGGCCTTGAAACGCTCGCCGGGCATGTCGATGCGCTGACGCAGCTTCTGCTGGAGGATCGCAAGCGGCGCGGCAGTTTCCGACGCTGGCTGTACGGCACCGACGACTGGATCCGGGCGAGCTGGCGCCGCGTCACGCATCCGCTATTGCATTGGCCGCGCCTGTCGGCGTGGTGGCGCCGCCAGTGGTACGAGGACTGAGACCGCTCCCGTCCGCGCGATGTGCGGAGGAGGGCCGGTTCTGCACAAGCCATTACACGCTCGGCGGCCGGCTGTGCGGAGCACAGTCGCCGAGCGCAACAAACAACCACGGCCGGCTCCTCCAGGGGAGTCGCCGGTGCGAAAAAACAATCACGCTTTAAAGCACCTTGCCCGGATTGAGGATGCCGTTCGGATCGAGCGCATCCTTGATCCGCTGCATCAGCTCGATTTCCAGCGGACCTTTGAAACGACGCAGGTCGTCGCGCTTCATCTGTCCGATGCCGTGCTCGGCTGAGATGGAGCCGTCGAGCGATGCGATGACGCCGTGCACCGCGCCCGTCATCGTGCTCCACAGTTCGAGAAACGTCTGTTTATCCATCGCGGCCGGTTGGGTGACGTTGTAGTGCACGTTGCCGTCGCCGAAGTGGCCGAACACCACCGGCCGCGCACCGGGGCAGATGCGCTCCACTGTTGCATTCGCCTTCGCTACAAATTCCGCGATGCGCGCCACAGGCACGGAAACATCATGCTTGATGCTGCCGCCTTCGCCGCGCTGGGCTTCGGAAGCACTTTCACGCAGACGCCACAGCGCTTTTTGTTGCGCCAGCGATGTCGCGACCGTTGCATCACGCACGATGCCGCGCGCGATTGCTTCGCTCAACAGCCGCTCCATGCAATCGTTTGCATGGTTGCCTGCTTCATGGCTGGAAAGTTCGATCAGAACATACCACGGCGCAGCTGATTTCATTGGCATGCTGTTGCCCGGCACGTGCCGCGTCACCAGATCGAGCGTGAACGCGCTAATGAATTCGAATGCGGTGAGGCCGGAATGGGCGCGCGCTTCGGCGAGGCTGAACAGCGCGCTAACCGATTGCAGATCCGGCAGCGCTGCGAATGCGACGGCGGTTTCCGCCGGCCGTGGGAAAAGCTTCAGCGCCGCTGCGGTGATGACGCCGAGCGTGCCTTCCGATCCGATGAACAGGTCGCGCAGATCATAGCCGGTGTTGTCTTTCTTCAGCGTGCGCAGTCCTTCCCACACGCGGCCGTCCGCCGTGACAACTTCCAGCCCAAGCGCCAGCGCCCGTGCATTGCCATATGCGAGCACGCCCACGCCGCCTGCGTTAGTCGCCAGCACGCCGCCGATCTGGCAGCTATCCTCGGACGCTAGGCTGAGCGGAAACAGGCGGCCGACGTTGTCGGCTGCGGTTTGCGCTTGGGCCAACGTCACGCCCGCTTCGACGATCATCGTCCCGCCATCGGCATCGACGCTGCGCACGCGGTTGAGGCGCGACAGGGACATCACCACCTGCGGGCGATCATCACCGCCAAGGCGTTTGGGAATTTGTCCGCCGACCAAACCGGTGTTGCCACCTTGCGGCACGACGCCGATGCCAGCGCCGTTGGCAAGGCTGAGCAGTGCGGAAACTTCTGCCGTCGATCTGGGCCGCAGCACCAGGGCCGCAGCACCGGTGTAAAGCCCACGCAGCTCATGCAGATAGGCAGTCTGCGCTGAGGGATCGGCAAGCGCATGTTCCGGCCCGACGACATCGACCATGCGCGCTAGCGCATCGGCCTGCGCGGCTGAAATCGTTGCGGTGTCGTCTTGGCTAGCGGACACGTCTGCACACCCTCAGTGTGTTAAAGGCTGTTGCGGGCATTGGACATTCATACACGGCTTGTCCGCTGATGTTGTGAAGCTGCGATGAAAAACAATCGCCGCTGCAACTTGAAAAGCGGCTCGTGTCCTCAACCCAATGTACTGTCAGCAGGGCGGGGCGCAGCCGCCCGCTGCAAGCGGTCGTTGATGGCTTCACCCAAGCCGGTTTCAGGCACAGGCATCACCGCGATGGTGCGCGCGCCACCGGCATCCAGCATCCGCAACGCCGCGAACAGATTGACCGCCGCTTCGGTGAGGTTTCCGCTCGGGCTCAGGTTGATCATGTCGTCGACGCCAGCGGGCACATCCGGCCCGAATGCGAGCAGCGCTTCGCCCGGTTGCACGTCGGTGGCGTTCAGGCGCACGGCGGCGCGCGGCGCATAATGGCTGGTGAGCTGGCCGGGTGCATTGGGGCGCTGCGCGTCGGCTTCGGTCCGCAGCACGCTGACGCCGAGCGCCGCTGCAATGGTTTCAACGGGCACCGCACCGGGACGCAGCAATATTGGCAGGTCGCCGCGCGCATCGACGATGGTCGATTCAAGTCCGTGCGCCGTTGGTCCGCCATCCAGAATCATTGCGGGCTCGTCGCCGGGAAAATCGGCCGCGACGTGTGCGGCCTGCGTCGGGCTGATGCGGCCCGAGCGGTTGGCCGACGGCGCTGCCAATGGCCGCGCGGTGGCGGCCAGCAGCGCTCGCGCGATCGGATGATCCGGTGCGCGCACCGCAACGCTTGTCAGTCCGCCGGTCACCAGATCGGAAAGCGAGGAGGGGCCGCGCTGATCCAGCACAAGAGTGAGTGGTCCGGGCCAGAAGGCGTCGGCAAGGCGATGGGCGAGCGGTGTGAAGCTGACATATTCGGCGGCTTGCGCAGCATCATGCACATGCACGATCAGCGGATTGAAGCGCGGTCGGCCCTTGGCGGCGAAGATCTGCGCCACAGCTTCGCTGTTGGTGGCGTCGGCGCCAAGCCCATAGACGGTTTCGGTCGGGAACGCGACCAGGCGCCCGCCGCGCAGATGGGCTGCGGCATCGGCAATGGCCTGGTCGGTGGCGGGGGTGGGCGCTGGCATCGGGCGTGAGGTCTCCTTCAGGCCCTCTCATAGCCCCTCGGGCTGAATTCTGTCCAAAGGGTGTGTAAACTTGCCTCGCAAAAGCGTGAATGAATGGATTTCCTGAGCGCTGGCTGCTGGGTGGCGGCCGATTTGCGGATGATGGTGGGGGCGAAACGAACTCAATGACGAATGCCCGACTTTGGCTGATGTCGCTCTGGCTGGCCGCAGCGCTGGTTGCCAGCTTGCCGCTGTTTGCAAGTTTGCCGATGTCTGAGGCGCAGGCCGGCTGGCTGTCGCGTCTGACGCGCGCGGCGGGCGAGGCTGGCGAAGCGGGCGGAAAGGCGGCGCGGCTGGGCATCGCCGATCTGGAACGCGCCGGCGCGCACATCCGCACGCTTCCGATTGAAGCGCGGGCCGGTGCATTGGCAGCACACGCCACGCCCGAGGGGCACTGGAAGTTCGTCAATCGCGATGGCGAGGTGTTCACCGCTGGAACGTCGGACGAGCTTGCCCGCGCCGTGCCAACGCTGTTGCCGCAAGCTCGCGGTAGTGCGCCGCTCAACATCTACCTCAGCGAAGACACCGTTTTCGCCAACCGGGCCGCGCTCAAGGATCTGCCATCGGGTTCGAAACTGCATCTTGTTACGCGCCATGAAAGCTATCCGCTGAAGGACGTTAAAACGGCAGCCGGTGGCAACGCGCTCGTCGCTGAATTGCGCCCGCATGTGTCCGTAGATCTGGCTGACCGCGCGCTGTTCTCCGAGGCCGTGGCCCAGCTTGAGCGCCCGCTCTCGCGCTCGGCCGTGCGCACACTGGCGCTGGAGCCCGGCGGCCCGGCTACGCTTTCATCTTACCCACGTCTTGAGACTGGTACGAAAAGCGCGCTGGTCGACGCGATCGATCCGGCATCCCTCTCCGGTGCGCTCGGATCTGTGCGCGGGCAAACGGTGCTCGTCACCGGCCGGGTTGAGAACAATCTGCTTTATTTCCGGCCCGCCAGCGGTGCAGAGCAAAGCCTGCGGCTGGCTGATCTGAAGCGCGCCGCGACCGATGCCGATGTCAATCTCGTCATCGTGCGCGCAGGCGTTCCACATCAGCCGGGCGGTCGAAACTGGCTTTGGCAAAAGATTTCTGTCGGCGGGCTGGACGATGCGTTGAAACGCGCGACGCTGGGCGATTTCATCGATGCGCTGGGTACGCAGCATGGCACCTTCCGGATCAGCGCCGAACGCGACGGCTATGGCCGGGTGGCGCTGCGGGCGATGCCTGAAGGTGGCGTGGCTGAACCGATTACGGATTTCGTCGGCGGCTTCTGGACCAGCACTATTTCCAACGTCACGGGTAGTCTCGTCGCCACCGGCGTTGATATCCACGCCCGCGACGAGGCGCGCCAGAGCGAACTCGACATGCGCATTGTTCCGTTTGTTCCGGCCTGGGTGCAATATCTCTATCTGGCTTCGCTGGCGGCGGGGGTGATCGGCTGGTCTGTCACCCGAAGCTGGTTCGATCGTATCTGGCGGCCTGAGCAGCGGGCGGATTATCGGGGTGCTTTCGGTTTCCGCGCTGCGCAGATTGCGCGATTTTTTGCGGGTCTGCTGGTGTTTACGCCTGTTGTGGGCGTTCCGGCCGTCATCGTATCGCTGTGGCTGCAGTTCTGGGCGGTGATTACGATGCCCGTTCGCGGGCTGCGCTGGCTGCTGTCGCGTTCACAGGTCCGTGCCAGTTAAGCGATCATCGTCTGCACCCTTTAAGTGCGCGCACAGATCAGGCTAACATGGCTGTTCTTCTGACGTAACGGCACCCTTCGGCACCCACGATCAGCAAAAAGCGCGACAAGCGATGGCAACAGCACTTTTTACACATCCGGTTTTTCTGCAGCACGATACGGGCGAGGTGCATCCGGAACGTCCAGACCGGATGCGCGCAATCGACAAAGTGCTGTCGCACGATATTTTTTCGGCGCTGGTGCGCGAGGAAGCGCCGCTGCGCGAGGATGTTGAGGAGCAGATCCGGCTTGCCCATCCCGCAACGCATCTGGAACTGATCCGGTCAATTTTCGAGCGTGCCCGTGAACGCGGCATCCCGATGCATGCCGATGGCGACACGCTTGTGTCTCCGCAGTCGTGGGAGGCGGCGCTGCGGGCCGTGGGGGCGGGGCTTGCCGCTGTTGACGCTGTCATAGAAAAGCGGGCGGCCAACGCGTTCTGTCAGGTGCGCCCGCCCGGACACCACGCCGAAGCCGACAAGGCGATGGGCTTCTGCCTGTTTTCCAACGCCGCGATCGCGGGGCTTTATGCGCGCGCCAAACACGGCGCGGAACGGGTTGCGGTGGTCGATTTCGACGTTCACCACGGCAACGGCACACAGAACATTTTCTGGTCCGACAAGGATTTGTTCTATGCGTCAACCCACGAGATGCCGCTGTTTCCGGGCAGTGGCGCGGCGAATGAAACCGGCGTCGGCAATATCCACAACGCCCCGCTGCGGGCTGGCGACAGCGGCGAACGGTTCCGCGAGGCGGTAGAATCGCGCATCCTGCCCGCACTGCATAACTTCGGTCCGGACATCATCATCATATCGGCCGGTTTCGATGCCCACCAAGCAGATCCGCTGGGGAACGTGCGGCTGGTTGAAGCCGATTTTCTCTGGGTGACGGAGCAGCTCACCGATATGGCGCGTAAACACAGTGGCGGCCGCATCGTATCGATGCTTGAAGGCGGTTATGATCTCAATGCGCTGGCACGGTCGGTTGCCGTGCATGTCAAAGCGCTGATGAATGCCGGCGCTTGACGCGATCGCCGCATAACCTGGGAATTAGGATGGAGCAGGTCACTTCTCAAACGCAGGCCGGGGCGCAATCCCCGATCGCGGATGTCAGTGCAATGAGCTTTGAGCGCGCGCTGAAAGAGCTTGAAACGATTGTCACGCGGCTGGAGCGGGGCGACGTCGAGCTTGAGGAATCTATTGCGATCTACGAGCGCGGCGAAGCGCTGAAGCAGCATTGCGATCGGTTGCTGCGTCAGGCCGAAGCGAAGGTCGAAAAACTGACATTTGGCGCCGACGGCGCTCCCAAGGGCGCCGAGCCGCTGGACCCCTGACCGATTTTCGCGCAGAAACCTGCTCGAAAATGAACGGCTGTTCATGCAGAAGTGCGGCCTTTGGTCATGCTAAACCTTTGCCGGAAATCGGATTTCCTTTGCAGGTTGGAGGTTTAGGGCGTGAACCCCGTGTTCGCGCCGCATTTGGCCACTTTTTACCCCCTAGTCGGCTGCGGCGACCGCCACTAGGGTGCGCGCGGCTCCGATGCCACTGCGCATTTTCGTGCGCAATGTCGGGCACTTTGGGCCTTATCTTCCAATAGGGGAAAAAGAACAATGAAAGCTCTTCTGGCAGTAGCCATCGCGCTCGGCACCGTTTCTTTCGCTGGCGTCGCCACCACCACTTCGGCTGACGCTCACTTCAAGCGTGATCGCGCCGCACACGTGAAGCACTACAAGGCAAAGCGCCTCAAGGCTAACAAGTGCGCCAAGTACAAGCGCGTCAGCCTGCGCAAGTATCGCGCCTGCGCCCACCGCCGTTGATTTCCGGCTGTGGCTGTGTGATCAAGCGCGGCTCCCTAGGGAGCCGCGCTTTTTTTGTTTATCCGTAATTCGCTCATTATATGCCACCGCGTCCATTGCTCCCTTGCGACGGTGGAGTAGTGTGACATAACTGACTTTTACCATGGAACGGGATGACTCGGTGGACAGTGTGCCCAAGACGCCGCTTCTCGATCGCATAATCGCGCCTGCGGACCTGAGAAAGCTAGACGCATCGGAACTGCCCCAGCTGGCAGACGAATTGCGCCAGGAAACGATCAACGCCGTTTCTGTAACCGGCGGCCATCTTGGCGCCGGGCTCGGCGTCGTCGAACTGACGGTGGCGCTGCACTGGGTGTTCAACACTCCGGATGATCGTCTGGTCTGGGACGTTGGCCATCAGACTTACCCGCACAAGATCCTTACGGGTCGACGCGATCGCATCCGTACGCTGCGCCAGCCCGGCGGTCTGTCGGGATTCACGCGCCGTGTGGAGAGCGAATACGATCCCTTTGGCGCGGCGCATTCATCGACCTCGATCTCCGCTGGTCTCGGCATGGCGGTGGCGCGCGACCTTGAAGCTCGCGACAACAATGTCGTGTGCGTGATCGGCGACGGCGCGATGAGCGCGGGCATGGCCTATGAGGCGATGAACAACGCCGGCGCGCGCGATGAACGCCTGATCGTGGTGCTGAACGACAACGACATGTCGATTGCGCCACCAACGGGCGCGCTCAGTTCCTATCTGGCGCGTATCAGCTCCAGCGGCACCTATCTCTATCTGCGCGACATCGCCAAGCAGCTTGCGCGGCAGTTGCCCAAGAGCTGGGAGCGTCGCGCGGCGCGCATGGAAGAGTACACGCGTAACCTTTGGCAGGGCGGTGCCTGGTTCGAAGAGCTCGGCTTCTATTATGTCGGGCCGATCGACGGCCACAACTTCGACCATCTGCTGCCGGTGCTGAAGAACGTGCGCGACGCGCGGCAGGGGCCAATTCTCGTTCACGTCGTGACCAAGAAGGGCAAGGGCTACGCACCTGCCGAAGCCTCGGACGACAAGTATCACGGCGTCTCCAAGTTCAATGTCGTCACCGGCGCGCAGGTCGTTGCGAAGCCCAAGGCGCCGACGTTCACGCGCGTGTTCGCCGACAGCCTTGTGGCCGAAGCGAGGAAGGACAGCCGCATCGTCGCCATCACCGCCGCGATGCCCGATGGCACCGGCCTTGATGTGTTCGGCAAGGCTTTCCCGGATCGCACGTTCGACGTCGGCATTGCCGAGCAGCACGCGGTCACGTTCGCGGCCGGTCTTGCGACTGAAGGTCTGAAGCCGTTCACGGCCATCTATTCCACCTTCCTGCAGCGAGCCTACGATCAGGTCGTGCATGACGTTGCAATCCAGAACCTGCCGGTGCGCTTTGCAATCGACCGCGCGGGCCTCGTCGGCGCTGATGGCGCAACGCACGCAGGCTCGTTCGACGTCGCTTATCTCGCGTGCCTGCCGGGCATGGTGGTGATGGCGGCTGCTGATGAGGCGGAACTGATGCACATGGTGGCGACCGCTGCCGCCATCGACGACCGTCCGTCCGCGTTCCGTTATCCGCGCGGCGAAGGCTTCGGTGTGCCGCTGCCGGAAGAGGGCGTGCCGCTGGAAATCGGCAAGGGCCGCGTCGTGCGTGAAGGCACGACGGTTGCGCTGCTGTCGCTCGGCACCCGGCTGCACGAGTGCCTGAAGGCTGCGGATCAACTCGCTGCGTTCGGCCTTTCGACAACCGTCGCCGATGCGCGCTTCGCCAAGCCTCTGGACGAGGATCTGATCCGCAGGCTGGCCCAGAATCATGAGGTTCTGGTCACGGTTGAGGAAGGCTCTGTTGGCGGCTTCGGCAGCCACGTGCTCCGCTTCCTGTCCGACAGCGGTCTGCTTGATCGCGGCTTGAAGGTGCGCACTTTGGTGCTGCCCGATACCTTCATAGATCACGGCAAGCCCGATCAGATGTATGAGGATGCGGGCCTCAATGCGTCCGGCATCGTCACGACAGTGCTGGGTGTTCTGGGGCGCGATGTGCTGACGAACTCGGCCAGCCGGGCCTGATCGGCCGCGTCGCGAGGGGCAGCAACAGGCGCCCTTCACCGCAAACGCAGATAACAAAAAAGCCGGTCATCGCCCTATGCGATGACCGGCTTTTTTTAATATGCAGCCGTCCGATTATTCCTCGACGGTGATCGTGATCACATCCGACTGTACTGGCGGATCGTGCGGAATGTGGTTCTTGTCACCCAGAACGCTGCGCAACGTGTGCTGGCCGGGCGCGAGCTCGATGGTGGCTTCCGTCTGCGCCTTGCCGAAATGGCGGTGCTGGTCGTCGGAAGGGATCGGCGCGTCGTAATCCTGCAGGTCGGCGTCGATCAGCAGGTGGTGGTGGCCGCTGTTGGGCGTCTCAGAGCCGGCAGGGGCAACGTCCATGCCCTCAATGCCGAACTTGACGGTCACCGGGCTTTTCACCGTCGCGCCGTTGGCGGGCTCGATCAGGAATACGCGGGCGCCGGCGGGCGAAGGCGTGCGTGCGCTTGCCTCCTCCAGTGGGGTGCCTTCCTGATGCACTTCCTCGTGGGCGGTCGGTGCTGGTGTGGTTGAGGTGCTGTTGTCGCCACAGGCGGCGAGACCCAACACCAAGAGAGTGGCGGCCAATGCGCTGCGCATGTAAGTCTCCCCCTGATGGTTTGTCGGTGCTCGATGGCGCCGCAGTGCCTACGCAACGGTGCGGTGTTGCTCCCCACCGGAAAGCGCAATCGAACAAGGCTAGAGCCGTTCCGCGAATTTAGCTCAAATGGAACGGCCGCACGATAGTTCAAAAAGCGGGATGATGCGAATGCGTTTGGATCTTGCCCTGGTGGAGCGTGGCCTGGCGCCAACGCGTTCGCGCGCGCGGGATCTGATTCGCTCCGGGCTGGTCCGTGTCGGTGAGGTGGTCTGCACGAAAGCAGCGGCTGAGATCAGGCCAGAAACGAAGCTCGTTCTAGATGATGCCGATGCCGCCCGTGCGGTCTCGCGCGGCGGGCAGAAACTCAGCGCCGGGCTGGATGCGTTCGGGTTTGATCCTGCGGGGCGCGTCGCGCTCGATGTCGGCGCGTCCACAGGCGGCTTCACGCAGGTGCTGCTTGAACGCGGCGCCAGCAAGGTTTACGCCGCTGATGTGGGGCATGGGCAACTCCATGCCAGCCTGCTGGCTGATAGCCGGGTGGTTTCGCTTGAAGGCGTTGATGCCCGCAAACTCACGCGTGAGCTGGTGCCGCAGCCGGTGGGCGCAATCGTCACCGATCTCAGCTTCATATCGCTGAGCAAGGCCTTGGGTGCGCCGTTACAGCTTGCTGAACCGGGTGCGTTTCTGGTGGCGCTCGTCAAGCCGCAGTTTGAAGTTGGCCCTGACCGCATTGGCAAAGGCGGCATCGTGCGCGATGAAGCGGCGCGGTTGGATGCGTTGCGGTCGGTGGTGGCGTGGGTTGCAGCACAGCCGGGCTGGCGTGTTGTTGGTGAAGAGGTTTCACCGATAACCGGCGGCTCGGGCAATATTGAATTTCTGATTGGTGCACTGAATGATGGCTGACGTCTGCGAACTTCAAATCGCGCGCTTGGGCGCCCAGGGTGATGGCGTCGCGGATGCGGCGGCGGGGCAGCAGGTGTTCGTGCCCTATGCGCTGCCCGGCGAGCTGGTGCAGGCGGATGTGCGCGGCGATCGCGCGCGGCTGATTGCCGTCAACCGGCCGAGCCCGGATCGCATCGCGCCGGTGTGCCGCCACTTCACCCATTGCGGCGGCTGCGCCGTGCAGCATCTGCGCACGCCAGCTTATCTCGCGTGGAAGCGTGAAATGGTGGCGAACGCCTTCGCCGCGCGCGGCATCGGCGCGCCGGTGGGGCACGTGGCGACAGTGGGTCTTGGTGCCCGCCGCCGCGCCACGTTTTCAGCCCGGCGCACCACGCGCGGCGTCATCATGGGCTTTCACGAGCAGAAGGGCGTCGAGATCGTCGACCTCGTGGAATGTCCGGTCACGGCGTCCACCATCGTGCGCGCGCTCCCAGGGCTGCGCAATCTGCTGATGCCGATCCTGTCGCGCCGCGCTGCCGGACGCATCGCTGTCACGCAGGCGATCAACGGTCTTGATGTGGCGGTCGAGGATGTGCCGGGCAGCCTTTCTCCGCAGGTGCGTGAGGAACTGGCGCGGGGCGCAGCGGCGATGAACATCGCGCGGCTGACGCTGGCCGGGGATGTGCTCTATCAGTCAACGGTGCCAGCGGTGCGCTTTGGCACCGCGAATGTCGTGCTGCCGCCGCGCTCATTTTTGCAGGCGTCGTCCGTTGCAGAAAACGAGATGGTGCGCATTGTCACGCAGGCGGTCGGCAAGGTGAAGCGTGTGGCGGATCTGTTCTGCGGCATGGGCACGTTCACATTTCCGCTGGCGCAGACCGCGTCGGTGCTGGCGGTCGATGGCGAACGTTCCGCTATCGACGCACTCAGCAATGCCGCCAAGCGCACGTCCGGGCTGAAGCCAATCGAGACACGCGTGCGTGACCTGTTCCGTGAACCGATGTCTGCGCGTGAGCTGAAGGGCTATGACGCTGCTGTGTTCGATCCGCCCCGTGCAGGCGCGGCGACGCAGGCGGCATCGCTGGCGCAATCGGACGTGAAAACCGTTGTTGCGGTTTCCTGCAATCCCGCGACGCTGGCGCGCGATGCCCGCATCCTCATCGATGCCGGCTTCACGCTGGAGCGCGTGACGCCGATCGATCAGTTTCTTTATTCGCCGCACATCGAGGCGGTGGCGGTTTTCCGGCGCTGACACGCCTGGATACCGACCTGTGTTGGGGGGTGCGGAGGCAACGCTGGGGCAGCGCGCACTAATCAGCGCTGGCGACTGCGCTCCGCAGCCGGCCGCCAGCGCCAACTCAAAATGCACCGGCGGCCGGCTCTCCGAAGGAGAGTCGCCGGTGCAAAAGAAGAGTCGCCAGCGCAAAAAAAACGACGCCGGACTCTGCAGCAGAGCCCGGCGTCGCAAACACGTTGTTCAATCAGCCGAAGCTGACCGTCTATCTCAGAGCAGCTTGCCCATGGTGACGGCGGTGTCGAGCATGCGGTTCGAGAAGCCCCACTCGTTGTCGTACCACGACAGCACGCGCACCAGTCGGCCGCCGATCACCTGCGTCTGCGTTGCGTCGAAGTTCGACGAGAACGCCGAGTGGTTGAAGTCGATGGAAACCAGTTCGTCGGTCACGTAGTCGAGCACGCCCTTGAGCTGCTGCTCGGCGGCATGCTTCATCGCCGCGTTGACTTCCTCGGCGGTGGTTTCACGGCCGGGGATGAACTTCAGGTCGACAACCGAGACGTTCGGCGTCGGCACGCGCATGGCGGTGCCGTCCAGCTTGCCCTTCAGTTCCGGCAGCACCAGCCCGACGGCGGCGGCAGCACCGGTTGACGTCGGGATCATCGACAGGGCAGCGGCACGGGCGCGGCGCATGTCCTTGTGTGCCTGATCCAGAATGCGCTGATCGTTGGTGTAGGCATGGATCGTGGTCATGTAACCGGATTCAATGCCGACCAGATCGTTCAGCACCTTGGCCACCGGCGCCAGGCAGTTCGTCGTGCACGAGGCATTCGACACCACCAGATGATCCGACGTGATCTTGTCGTGGTTCACACCATAAACAACGGTGATGTCGGCGCCCTTCGACGGCGCAGAAACGAGCACGCGCTTGGCGCCCGCATCCAGATGCACCTTGGCCTTGTCCTTGTCGGTGAAGATGCCGGTGCATTCCAGCACGATGTCAACGCCAAGCTCTTTCCACGGCAGCTTGGAGGGGTCCTTTTCGGCTAGTACCTTGATCGGTGCGCCAAGGCCGACGTCGATGCTGTCGCCGTCAACCTTCACTTCGCCGGGGAATCGGCCGTGCACGCTGTCGTATTGAAACAGATGCGCGTTGTCCTTGGTGGGCACGAGATCGTTGATGGCAACGAACTGCAGGTCGGTGCGCTTAGCTTCGGCAGCGGCGCGCAGTACGTTTCTCCCAATGCGGCCAAAACCCGAAATCGCAACCTTCACAGTCATAGCGTCGCCTCCCTGGCGTTCCATATCGCAGCAAGCGTTCTGCGCCTGTCCTAAAAGCGGCCTCATTAACTGGACGCAGGGCATAGGTGTCAATGCGGCTTTCCGAGGAGTGATGAACAACTCTCGCCCGTGGCGTTGCTGCGGCAGACGGGAAATTTCTGTTAAGTGCGCGTTGGTTCTGCGGCTGGCTTGTTGACCTCTCCGAGCTGCGGAACATAAGGTCATGGCACGGGAAGGCAGCCGTGGATCTCCAGGGCCTGTTTAGTTTGTGCGCATCTCGGAGGGTAATGCCATATGGCTGAGCGGGGCACGCGGAAATCCGCGGAGCAGGGCGCGCCTGCGGTCAAGCGGAAGGCGTCCGCAGCTCGTGCTAAAGCTACAACTAAAGCACCGGCGGCGGCAAAGACGAATGGCGCCAAGCCAGCCGCGACCGAAAAGGCAGAAGCGGCGGCAGTGAAGCCGGCGGCAGCTGCGAAGTCAGCGGAAAAGTCGCCCGTAAAAAAATCGGCCGCAAAACCGGTAAAGCGCGCGTTGAAGCCAGCGCCGGAGGCGACGGCAAAGGCGACACCGGCAACCAAGCCGGCCAGCAAAAAACCGGCCACGAAAAAGAAAGCGTCAGCAGCCGCTGGCACGAAGGCTGTGGCCAAGGCCGCCAACGGTCATGCTCCGGCGCACGATGAATTGATCGCTCAGCTCACGGGCGAGCGCGATCAGCTCAAATCTGAGTTGAGCACGCTGGCAGGCAAGTTAGCCGACGCCGAAGCGAAGCTGGCCGAAGCGACTGCAAAGCTCGCCGCACTGGAAGAGGCACGGGAGCAGGCGGTCAGCCGAATTGATTGGGCGTTGGACTCGCTGCATAACGTATTGGAAAGCAGCGCCTGATCGACGCGCAGGGCGCAGGCAGGATAGGTGGAGCGATGGCTGCGGTCACAATCGCTGTCAACGGCAGGAGCTATCGCTTCGAGTGCGGCGATGAGGACAAGGCGCGCTTTGCCGAAGTCGCCGCTTACGTGACCAGCCGCATGGATGGTCTGATCGCCGAGCATGGCAATGTCGGCTCCGAGCGCCTGCTGGTGATGACCGCCCTTATGATTGCCGATGATCTATGGGACGCAACTGCGGGCGAGAGCACCGCGCCGCCGACCGCTGATACCGCCCCTAACGCTGGCGCATTGACTGATGTCGCCAAGGCCATGCGTCGGGCCTGAGGCTTCGATTTTCGTGTCTACGCCGGTTCCTCAGGCCCACACATCTCTCACAGATACGCGCGTACCGGGGCATTGAGCTCTGCAACCGGCGTCCGCACGGTTCAGCTTCCAGATGACGCGCTGTCAGCGGTGGAAGGCTTCGGGCTGGCCGCTGGTAAAGCGCGCGCCGCTCCATTACATTCGCAGTGCTGCGGGGTGCGTTAGAAGCACATATGTTCCCCGGGGCCTATAAGATCCGCATGGGAGCTGTCCCTGACTGAGACCGTGGTCTCGGATACACGGCGCCCACCTACGTTCGTAGGGACCAACGCGGGTTCATTCGCTTCGACGGCCACCGCGGCACTTTGATTTTTATAATGCAGACGAGCGACGAAAAACGGGAAGAACGGACCCGGGCGCTGGCCCGCAGGGCTGATGCGTTCGCTGTCCACGGCCCAACGGCCGGGGAGCGACTGGCGGCCCATGGTCTGGACTTTCTGTCCCCCACCGAGGGGGCGATTGTCTCGGGCTTCGCTGCCATTCGTGACGAAATAGATCCGGCGCTACTGCTCGCTCGCCTGCAGGGTGAGGGCTATCAGCTGGCCCTGCCGGTGATGCAGGGCAAGGGTAAGGCACTGCTGTTTCGCGCTTGGGCTCCGGGCGATGAGATGGGTAAGGTCCAGTGGGGAATCGCTGAACCGCTGCCCGATAAGCCGCAGCTTGAACCCGATATCGTGCTGGTGCCGCTGCTGGCGTTCGACGAGGCCGGATACCGCCTCGGCTACGGCGGCGGGTTCTATGACCGCTCGCTGGAGCAGCTCCGGGCCGTTAAGCCTGTTATCGCCGTCGGCATTGCTTATGATGAGCTCAAGGTCGACGCGGTCCCCCATCTCCACTATGACCAACCGCTCGACTGGGTTTTAACCCCCTCCGGCCCGCTACGCTGTTCTGGAACCTGAATGCGCCTTCTCTTTCTCGGCGATATCGTTGGCCGCTGCGGCCGCAAAGCTGCTGTCGACGCGATACCTGTCCTGCGCCGCCGCTACAACCTCGACTGCCTCGTCATCAATGGCGAGAATGCAGCCGGTGGCTTCGGCATCACCGAATCGATCCTCGTTGAGTTGATCGAGGCCGGTGCCGACGCTGTGACGCTGGGCAATCACGCCTTCGACCAGAAGGACGCGCTGGTTTTCATCGAGCGCTATCCGCAGCTTGTCCGGCCAATCAACTATCCCAAGGGCACGCCGGGCCGGGGCGCTACGCTGATCCGCACCCAGTCGGGTGCTGAGGTTCTGGTCATCAACGTGATGGGCCGCATCTTCATGCCGGAGCTGGATGATCCGTTCCGCGCCATCGACGCCGAGCTGACCGCATGCCGGCTCAAGCGTGATGCCGACGCCATCCTGATCGACGTGCACGCCGAGGCAACCAGCGAAAAGCAGGCGATGGGCTATTTTGCCGATGGCCGCGCCAGCGTTGTCGTCGGCACCCATACTCACGTGCCTACCGCCGATAACCGCGTGCTGCCGGGCGGTACCGCTTATCTGTCTGATGCCGGAATGTGCGGTGATTACAACTCGGTGCTTGGTATGGACATCGAAGAGCCGATCAACCGCTTCATCACCAAGATACCGCGCCAGCGCTTTGAGCCGTCGCAGGGTCCGGCAGCGGTTTCGGGCTTTGCGGTCGATATCGACGACAAGACCGGCCTGGCCCGTGCCTGCGCGCCCCTGCGTATGGGGCCAAATCTGGCTCCAGCTACCCCGCATTTCTGGGAAGAATAAGCACGGGCTTGCGGAACGGGCCGCTCCCGCGCAATAAAACCCGCGAAATCATCTGCGTGCTTCCCGAGAAGCGGCACTGGATTAGTCTGGGCGCGATCCGATCGTTCGGCATCGTTGCCCCGCTGATGCCGGTGTGGCGTTTCCAACGGGAGCGCACGACGTGGACGGTGCTTTGGCGCTTTCCACGCAGGGTGCATCGTAAGCTAAAGCATAGCGCGCCGTTCTGCCTGCGATTGACCAGCGGAGCGGCTTCCCGCGGGGAGTTAAAATGGCCGGCCATTCAGCATTTAAAAACATCATGCACAAGAAGGGCCGCGCCGACGCGGCCCGTGCGAAAACGTTTTCCAAGCTCGGGCGCGAAATCACCGTTGCCGCCAAGATGGGCATCCCCGACCCGGCCATGAACCCGCGTCTGCGCCTTGCTGTGCAGGCCGCGCGGGCGGAAAATATGCCCAAGGACAACATCGAGCGCGCCATCAAGAAGGCAGCGGGCGGCGATGCAGATAACTACGAAGAGATCCGCTACGAGGGCTATGGCCCTGGCGGCGTTGCCGTAATTGCAGAGGCGCTGACCGACAATCGCAACCGCACTGGCGGTGCGGTGCGGGCGGTATTCACCAAATACGGCGGCAACCTCGGCGCAACCGGCTCGGTCTCGCACATGTTCTCGCATATCGGCGAGATCACTTTCCCGGCTGGCGCTGGCACGGCGGATGCGGTGCTTGAAGCGGCGATCGAAGCTGGCGCCGATGACGTCGTTTCCGATGCCGACGGGCATGTGATCGCCACCACATTTGAAAATCTGGGATCGGTGGCGGCGACGCTCGAAGAAGTGCTCGGCGCTCCGACGAGCGTGAAGTCGGTCTGGAAGCCGAGCCTGACGACCCAGCTCGACGAAGAAAAAGCGACCAGCATCATGAAGATGATTGCCGCGCTTGAAGATGATGACGACGTGCAAAGCGTCTATGCAAACTTCGAGGTTTCGGACGAAGTCTTGAAAAAGCTTACTGCGGCATGATCTTTCCGCGATCTGCGCAACAAGCTGTATGTATTCAAAAGGCGCTGCTCAGTAATGGGCGGCGCCTTTTCTGCTTTCGGCCATCCAGTCGAGGACAAGCTCCGCTCCCGAGATGATCGATAGCCAGCCGCCAAATTTCGATACGGCGTTCACAGCGTTGCAAATTTTCGCCAGCAAAATTTGACTCGGCGTAATATTCATTTTAGTTACTGAGCCACATCATCAAATACCGATTAGCACTCTTTGCCATAGCAACGGGCAGGGGAGCTGTATTGTGTCAATCGTGTTGCAAGATTGGACGGGGGATGAACGAGCAGAATAACTTTGATTTTGATGGCGATGGAAAAATAGATCTAAGTGATATCTACAATAAAACTGACCCAAGGCGATATTATTCTACGCTCGGCCGCCTCGATTACATCATTCCAGAGACTGCCAAGCCGGTTTTTCAGCAAGTCATCGATAGTTACCGTAACGTCCGAGAAAAAGAGCGGGTTCGCATCGTGGATGTCGGCTGTTCCTACGGCATCAACGCTGCGATCCTCAAAGGTGACCTCGAAATGGCGCAGCTCTATGAGCACTACGCGCCGGGCGTTGTGGCTGGGGTCGACCGGGATGCGCTGCTGGAGCGCGATCAGGCCATCGTCGAAGAGATCGTGAAGGATCCGGCGCTGGAAGTCGTCGGGCTGGACGCATCGCCCAACGCCATCCGCTATGCGGTCGAAGCCAATCTGCTGGATGACGGTGTTGTCGCCGACCTTGAGCACTCTGCTCCGACGCCCAATGCCGCTTCGGTCATCGACGGCGCCGACCTCATCATCTCCACCGGCTGCGTCGGCTATGTGGGCGAAAACACCTTCAAGAACATCGTCGAGGTGAATGCGCCCAACCGGCCGTGGATGGTCAACTTCGTGCTGCGGATGTTTCCGTTCGATGAAATCGCCGGCGCGCTCGGCGAATATGGCTACGCCACCGAGAAGATCGACGCCGGCACGTTCCTGCAGCGTCGCTTTGCCTCCCGAGAGGAGCAGGATCACGTGCTGGAGCGTCTATCGGAGCTGGGCGTAGATCCCTCGGGCCGGGAAAGCGCCGGCTGGTATCACGCCGAGGCCTTCATCTCCTGCCCGCAGGAAGAACTTGCCGGCATCGACCTCGACATCGCGTCGCTGGCGCGTGGTCCAAGCTCGCTCATCACCGCGCGGAACACGGGCGGCGCGAACAGCACGTTGCGGTGACCTAATTCATCGAATGGCAACAGGCGCGCTGAGGGGATCGCGGCGGCGATTTCCTCAGCGTTATGGAAGCCGACCTCGTCGTCCTTGCGGCCGTGGATGATCAGCGGCGACGCATCGGTTTCGATTCCGCGTAGCAGCGCGACCGAAGAAAACTCCGTTACCGGGCGATGGCCGACCCGCTCCAGGTGCTGTTCGTAGGCGCGCTGTGCGGCTTCGCCAAGACGCAGCGATTGGCCGAAGTTGGTGGTCACTTCGGACAGCGTGTTCGGACAGCCGATCAGCACAAAACGATCGATCGGATGGCGATGTGTCAGCGGTGCGCCACCTTCGGCCACCAGCAACGAAACAAAGCCGCCGAACGAGTGCGCAACGACGCCTTCAATCGGTCCGTAGAAATCGCACACGCTCAACATGGCGCGCGCGCAGTCGGCGAGATTAGTGCGCCGGCTCGGGCTCATACCATGGGCGGGGAAATCGAACGCGACAACGCGATAGCCTGAGCGACGCAGCGGCTCGATGAATGCGGTCATGAAAGCGGCTTCGCTGGTCCAGCCGTGCACCAGCATCATCGTGCCGCGCGCAGCGCCGTCCGGCTCGTACACATAGGTCTGCACATCGCCCACGGGCGTCGGCACGATCTGCCAGCGCGCATGGCGCAGGTGGAAGCGCGCCCGGGCGGTCAGCAGGTCGTGGTCGGCCGACCGGTGTTGTGAGAGCTCCGGCGTGCAAAAAATGCGGAATGCCAGATCGCCGGCCCGCTGGGGCGGCAATTGATCGAGATGCATTTCACGGCGCGGCATCGGGCAACGCGGTGCCGCCACGCGCTTGTCCTGCAAAATCTGCATTACAGCGTACTCGCAGCTTAGTGGCTCGGGAGCGCTGGGGCCGTACGATCGGGGCACCCTACGTTCGGGCCCACTGCGCTTAGTGCAATTGGCAAAATATTTTGAAACCATAAACGTCCCGTGAAAGTGGCGTATATGCATGTCGGCTGGCAACGCAAAGTCGCGGGCATGGTTCACGGCGCGGCCATGTGGCTTCGGTGGTTTGCGAGGCAAATGGCGCGGATCGCCGGATATCGAAAAGCAGCGGAGGCGCGCTAATTCGCGGGGTTAGCTTAAAAAAGTGCTGCCGATGCATAGCGGGCACGCTGTCGAATCACCTTCGTGATATGGCTCGGCGCATGGGGTCAAAAATTGTTCGCATCATAGGCATCGATCCAGGTCTGCGGCGCACCGGTTGGGGTGTCGTGGAAAGCGATGGCGTGCGCCTGGGCTACGTGGCCAGCGGCCTGATCAAGGCTTCGACCGACACGGATCTGGCCTATCGCCTGCGCGAGCTGTTCGAAGGCATTGCCAGTGTCATCGCCAGCTTCAAGCCGCAGGAAGCGGCGGTCGAGGAAACGTTCGTCAACGATAACGCCCGTTCGACGCTGAAGCTTGGACAGGCGCGCGGCATGGCGCTGCTGGCTCCGGCCATGGGCGGGCTGGTGGTGGCGGAGTATTCGCCGAACCTCATCAAAAAAACCGTGACCGGCACTGGCCATGCCGACAAGAAGCAGATCGAGGCCATGATCGGGTTTCTGCTGCCGCGCGCACGCGTTGAAAGTGCCGATGAGGCCGACGCGCTGGCCATCGCGATTTGCCATGCCAATCACCGCCAGGCGCGCGTGCGCCTCGCTCTTGCTACTGCGGGTGGACGCTAGAACATGATCGGAAAACTGCGCGGTAAGGTGGATGCTGTCGGCGAAAGCTTCCTCATCGTCGATGTCAATGGCGTCGGCTATGAGGTGCAGGCTTCGACGCGTACGTTGCGCAATCTGAAGTCTGGCGATGATGTTTCGCTGACCATCGACACGCACGTGCGCGAAGACGCAATCCGCCTGTTTGGTTTCGCCAGCGAGGTGGAGCGCTCGTGGTTCCGCGTGCTGCAGGCCGTGCAGGGTGTCGGCTCCAAGGTCGCTCTGGCGCTGTTGGGCACGCTGTCGCCGCAGGAGCTGGCCAACGCGATTGCGTTGGGCGATTGGGCCAGCGTTGAGCAGGCGCCGGGCATCGGCAAAAAGCTGGCGCTGCGCATCGTTGCCGAGCTGAAGGATAAGGCGTCGTCGCTCGCCGTAGCGGGCTTGCAATTGCCGGCCGGAGCAGGCGCCAGCGCAGTGCCGGAATACGGCAACGCTGCTGCGGAAGCCATTTCCGCGCTTGCCAATCTCGGTTATGCGCCCGCGCAGGCATCGGCTGCGGTTGCTGTCGCTGCGAAGGAGCTGGGCGAGGAAGCCGACACGGCGAAGCTTATCCGGCGCGGCCTGAAGGAGCTTGCGCGCTAGAGTGCTTCCGGAAAAGTGGGCACCGGTTTTCCGATAAGAAGCACGAAAGACAACGAAAGGCTGAAAGGCGCTGGCAATTGTGCGCAGCCGCAAACAGCCGGCGCCTTTGCTTCAGATCACATTTGCTTGAGTTCAGCGTCATCGCCCGGTTGCGGCGGTTGCACGCACGCGCGTGATGGTCTCTGTGATGCCGCGGGTTCTCGCTATGAAAAATTAGTGAGCGATACGCGGGGGCGATGCTATCAAGCTCCCTGCGGAAAAGCTCCGCAACACGCGATGTTTTTTCGGGCATGCCGCGACCTATGCGGCGCTATTTGCAATGGGGCGATCAACGATGGTGAGCAACGGTCAACGCGCCCTGTGGACGTTTCTGATCTATGCTCTCGTGAGCCCATTCTTTGCAGCGCTTGCGCTGGCAGCTATCATCGCGCTGACGGGCGCGTTCGGTATCTCCAGTGTGTTGCCGGTCGAGCCGCCAGCGCTGGGTGAAGCAGCGATCGGCTCCTATGTCTGGTCAACTTTGCCAGCGGTATTAACCGCCGCCATCCTCGCTGCGGTCGTATGGAGAACCGGCGGTCTAAGCTGGCTCGTTGCTGCTGCCGTTGCAGTGATTGCGTTTGCCCTCGCCGGTCTCATTCTGCCGATCGGACTGGATCAGGCTCGCACGGCGCTGGCCATTCTGGCCGGTCTCGTATCGCTTGCCGTACGGCAGACGCTGATCCAGGCGAACATCATTCCCGACACGTAAAATTGCGCGGGTAATTTGCGCGTATGCAAGCTTAGGGCAGCGCGTACATATCCCGTTGTTGAGCCCAATCCGCGCGTGGCGTCGGGCCTGTTTGAACCTCCGGCGCAGTTTGCGCGTTGCCATCCCGATCATTCATTCGAATGGAGGGTTCAATGCGTTGGCCGATTGCTGCTGTCATCACGCCGTTTATGTTTGCTTCAGTCGCCCACGGCGCAGCGCCGCTAGCCGATGTAGGTGTGCTGACCTGCACGCTGGCCGAGCAGGGCCAGCGCGAGACCGATCCCGATAGCGAAACGCGGGCGATGTATTGCTCGTTCAAGCCCAACGGTTCCGGCCCGGAAGAGACTTACGCGGGCGAAATCAAGAACGTCGGTTCGACGGATAGTCTCGATAAAAAGCGCGTGCTGATCTGGGCTGTGCTGGGGCCGGGTGATCGCGAGCTGAAGCCCGGTGTGCTCGCGCAGTCATTCATGGGTGAATCGGCTGGCGAAGTGATTGAGGGTGGGCAAACACCAACACAGCTGACCGGCGATGAAGACGACGCATATCGTTTGCGTCCGATCAGCGAAGACAAGCAGCAGGCGGCCGAAGCCACAGGCGCGCTGACGGTGGTGGAACTGCGGATCAAGTCGGTGCCGAGCTGATGGGCGGAGCAGGCAGGCATAGACAGCGCTGACTAGCTCGTCGCGCACGCGCGCAGTTCACATGCTGCCAGACAGCACTTCGAGCGCGCGATCAAGCTGCGGATCTTTACCGGCCGCGTAACGAACATCGAACGGCACTTCGACAGAGGGCGCAACGCCCTTGCCTTCCAGCCGCTCGCCGTCCACTTCGGCGTCCTGCACGGCGAGTATCAGCAGACTGCCGTCGGACAGCATGAATGACGTGCCCGCGAGCAATGCACCGGCCGTTGTCTCGCCCACCACTTCGCCGAATTTGTTTTTCTTGAAGCCGTAGGCGAGCACTTCCTTGCCGGAGCGGGTGCCGCCATTCACCAGCATGGTAACGGGGCGGTTCCAGCGGAAATCGACGATACGCTCAGCGCCCGTCCGGCCCTTCAGGGTCAGTGTTGGGCCGTGCGGATTGAAGACGTTGAGATAGCTCGGTTGCGCGCCGCCCCAGCCATCGCGCAGATCCCAGATCAATGCATCGGCGTCCTTCAGGCGGCCTTCGCTCAGCACGTTTTCAAGCGTTTCGTGATAGTTGCCGCCGGCATACGACCACACCCGCACATAGCCGATGCTCTTGCCGTTGTGCTCGATGATGCGCGCGCTGGAACGCAGCGCGGTGTGGAAGGCTTTGCCCGGTTCTATCGCGTGCGGCTCGACCGAAATTTTCTGCGTGTCGCCATTCGAGGTGCGCCGGATTTCCAGCTCAACTTTCTTGCCCACCTTGTCGCGGAACGAGCCGACGGCTTCGAACGGCTGTCCATCGGCGGCGATGATTTCATCGCCCGCGAGCAGTCCGGCGCGGTCGGCGCCCATGTTGGGAAAAACCGCTGATATAAAGGTTTTTCCGTCGATTTCGCGCGTAAACATGCCGATGCCGGTGTAACGCACGGTGCCGTCGGTGAAGTGCTTCGGCAGCTCGCGGCGCAGCGGATAGCGGAAGATGTCCGCAAGTTCGTAATAGGCCGTTTCATCCGGCGTATAATGGCGCGTGTGCGAAACGCCGAGTTCGCCGAGCAGTGCGTTGATGGCGGCGGAGCGCTGGGCATCGGAGTTGGCGGCGGCATAGGTTGCACGGTGCTTCTCGCCCAACGAGTCCCAATCCAGACCGAGCAGTTTTGCATCGTAGAAGCGGTCGCGTACCAGGCGCCAGACTTCGTCATAGACTGCGGTCGTTTCCTGCGCAGTGCGCGATACCGGACGCGCCTCAGCCAGGGGCAACGGCAGAACCTGTGCACCGGCCATGGCGACAGCCAAAGCACCGGAACGAACAAAAGCTGTCGCGCGCATAAGATCTCCTTCGCGGGGCGGGCGAATAACTACCACTATTTAGGATGCGATTTGGGCAATGCGAGGTTGCGCGGCGCTCTAATGCGCGCTGAGCAGCTTACAAATCAGCAATCTTCTGGTTCAGCAATCTTTGAACAGCGATGTCACGCAGCGCCAGGTGCCATGCACGTTGCGCCGCGCGATTTCGAGCGCGCCCACCTCATAGGTTGAGGTGTCATCGCCGCTCATCACCCGCTGGTAATCCGTCAGCGTCACTGTTCGCTCCGGCCCCTTGCAGGCGTCGCCATCGTCCGGTTTGACCATTTGACAGATGCCGTGCTCGCCCTGTTGCGCCAGCACTTTCGAGCACACCTCGCGCGCCAGCTTTTCGCCCAGCTTCACTTTCGATGAGGGCTGCTCAAGCACGCAGCGATAGGACGCCAGTGGCTCCTCGCAAACGATGCAAACATCGTTTGCCTGCGCGGCCGACAACGCGGCACACCAGCCCAATACGCTGCCTGAAATTACGACAACTACACCGCGAAACATAATCGAAGCTCTGACTTGACGGACGCCCGGCACGATACCGTATTTTGCGGGGGAAACGCTATCCCTAACCCTCTGGGGTCGGGAAGTAAAAATATTCTAATCCGTGCTCAGTCGAACTGAAAAACCGGCCCAGAAAAACGGTTTTGCATCCTTTGCACGGCATACTATCCGGCGGCCGGCCGCGTGCTCCGGTGGCCCAGTGCAACCCTAAGATTGGATAGCTCTCTGCCATGGCCACCCCGAGCGAAACCCGCAGCCAATATGGTTCGGAGCGTCTCATCACCTTCTCGGATGGCGTGATGGCGGTGGCGATCACGCTGCTTGTGCTCGATCTGAAGTTGCCCGAAGCGGCCAGTCAGGGAAGCCTGGCGGAGGCGCTGCCGGGGCTCGCAAGTGCACTGTGGTGCTATGCGCTGAGCTTCGTCGTCATCGGCGTGCTGTGGATGGCGCACCACAACCAGTTCGCCAACATTCCCCGCGTCGATGGCGGCTTGCTCTGGGTCAATCTCATCTTCCTGATGTGTGTTGTGCTGATCCCGTTCGTTACCAGTTTGCTCAGCGGTCACGACGGCGCGCTGCCCACCATCTGCTATGCGGCAGTGCTGACCGCCAATTGCGTCATGCTTGCATTGATCTGGTGGTACGCGCGCAGGACGCCGGGTCTGATGGCGGCCGATGTATCGGAGCAGGATCGCAGCATGGGGTTGCTGGCGCCGCTGCTGGTTGCCGCCGTATTTGCTGGCTCTATCGGCGTCGCATATGCGTTTGGCCCGACAGCCGGGCAATGGACATGGCTGCTGGCGGCAGGCGCCGGCTGGCTTGCCAACCGGCTGACATCAACGGATGCAAACGCCAACTTGGTGTGATGCCCTCATTGGCGGGGTGGCGTTCGCCGCATGGGCACGCCGCCGGCTTTGTGTCACTCGTGTATCCCGTCGAAGCGAACACATCGCAGCGCACCGCCGCGACGCTTGACGGACTCCGCAAACCAGCGCAGGAACAAACCATGACCGAGCGGCTCGTTTCCAGCGCCAAGCGCGATACCGATCTGACCGAGGCGTCGTTGCGCCCGCAGGCCCTTGCTGAATTCATCGGGCAGGAGCAGGCACGCGCGAACCTCAGCGTCTTTATCCAGGCCGCGCGCAGTCGCGGTGAAGCGCTCGATCACGTGCTGTTTGCCGGTCCGCCTGGGCTGGGCAAGACCACACTGGCGCAGATCATGTCCAAGGAGCTGGGTGTAGGCTTCCGCGCCACGTCCGGTCCCGTCATTTCCAAGGCTGGCGATCTCGCCGCGCTGCTCACCAATCTTGAGGATCGCGACGTCCTCTTCATCGACGAGATCCATCGTCTCAGCCCGGCGGTGGAGGAAATTCTCTATCCCGCGATGGAGGATTTCCAGCTCGATCTCATCATCGGCGAAGGTCCGGCCGCGCGCTCTGTCCGCATCGATCTGGCGAAGTTCACACTGGTCGCGGCCACCACGCGCCTCGGCCTGCTGACCACGCCGCTGCGCGATCGTTTCGGCATTCCGGTGCGCCTCAATTTTTACACCGTCGAAGAACTGGAGCGCGTGGTGACGCGCGGCGCCGGTGTGCTTGGTGCGCCGATCAACCCCGAGGGTGCACATGAGATCGCCCGTCGTGCGCGCGGTACGCCGCGCATCGCGGGGCGGCTGCTGCGCCGTGTGCGTGATTTCGCAGCCGTTGCGGGGCGCGACATCATCGATGCAACGCTGGCCGACAAGGCGCTCAACGCGCTTGAGGTCGATTCCGAAGGGCTGGATCCGCTGGATCGGCGCTATCTTTCCTGCATTGCGCGCACGCACGATGGTGGCCCGGTCGGCATCGATACTCTCGCGGCCGCGCTGTCCGAGCCGCGAGACGCGCTGGAAGAAATCGTCGAGCCTTATCTGCTGCAGCAGGGCTTCATCAGTCGCACGCCGCGCGGGCGTATTGTCACGCTGAAAGCCTATAAGCATCTGGGCATGTCCGGGCCGCAACGCGCAGCCGTGCCAGACGATGATTTATTCGAGGGGCTGGACGAGGACGACACCGGCCGCGAACACGGTTAACCCGGCGCCGCTCTTGCAGTTGCTGCACGGAATATCAACATTTGGTGCAGCATTTGCTGCGATAGCCCAGTTTTAGGGGCGTCGCTTTCGCCTGATCCCAAAACAAACATCTAGTCATACATAGTCACACAAAGAAAAAACCGCGTGATCACCCGCAGACAATTCTTCATGGGGTTCGGTGTGGCCGGACTGGCTGGCGCTGGCACCGGCGGGTACGCACTCGCTGAGTCATTCGGCAGCAACATCACGCGCTATCAAATGACGCCTCCGGGCTGGCCGCAGGATCTGCCGGTGCGACTGCTCATTCTCAGCGATCTGCATGCGTGCGATCCCTGGATGACCGCAGAGCGCATCGCGGGCATGGTTGAGCAGGTGAACACGCTGCAGCCCGATTGCGTGCTGCTGCTGGGCGATTACGTGGCCGGCCATTCGATAGGGCGCTTTTCCAAACCGGTGCCGCATCGCGATTGGGCCAACGCGCTGGCCGGCCTCAAGGCGCCGATGGGTGTGCACGCGGTGCTTGGCAATCACGACTGGTGGGAAGACTGGGATGTCGTTCGTCGCCGTCGTGGCCCGACCAAGGCCGGCATCGCGCTGCAGGAAGCCGGCATCACCGTGCATGAAAACACGTGCGTGCGGCTGAACAAGAACGGACGCCACTTCTGGCTGGCGGGGCTCGGCGATCAGTGGGCATTTCCAAGTCACCGCGACGGCCGCCGTCATTTCGAGGGCACCGATGATCTGCCCGGCACGCTGGCTCAGGTGAGCGACGATGCGCCCATCATCATGATGGTGCACGAGCCTGACATTTTCGCGTCGATGCCCGCGCGTGTGTCGCTGACGCTCGCCGGTCATACTCACGGCGGGCAGGTGCGACTGTTCGGCTATGCGCCGGTCGTTCCCTCACGCTTTGGCCAGCGCTATCTCTACGGCCATATCGTCGAAGACAATCGGCATATGATCGTTTCCGGTGGCTTGGGCTGCAGCGCGGTTCCTGTCCGGCTTGGCGCACCGCCTGAAATCGTTCAGATCGATCTCGGCACGGCTCAGCTTTGAAGCGCGCGCAGTGTCGAAGAATTCAAATGTTCGCATCCTGGATTGCCTGCCCATGACAGACACAGCCCCGCGCACCTGGCCTGATCTCGGTGGTCGCCTGATAGAAATCGACGGTGCGCAGGCGCATGTTTTGCCGGTGCGCGTGTACTTCGAAGACACCGACTTTTCCGGCCTCGTCTATCACGCCAGCTATGTGCGCTGGTGCGAGCGGGGACGATCGGATTTCCTGCGTCTGCTGGGTGGCGATCATCGCCGTCTCATCGACGGATCGGGCGGAACAGAGCCCGCAGCGTTCGTCGTGCGCCGCATGACATTCGATTATCTGAAGCCCGCCCGCATCGATGATTTGCTTGAGGTTGTGACGCGCGTGAAAGCCGTCGGTGCGGCAAGTCTGACGCTGTCACAGAGCGTTCAACGCAACGGCGTGGTGTTGGTTGAGGCCGAAGTTACGGTCGTTTTGATTACTGTTTCCGGCAAGCCGTTGCGCATCTCGGGTGCGCTGCGCGAGGCCTTCAGCGGGGCCTGAAACATGCCCTTCAGGACATGTTTTGCTACGCTTTCTGTGCCGCGGTGTGCAAAAACCGCTTGATTTCGGCCCTTATCCCGCATATTCGCGCTCGGCCCACCGCACATTGTGCGTGCATCACGTGTACTATGCCTGCGGCTGAACGATTCTCAAGGAACCAAGAGATGGCTGAAAAGAAACCCGCTGCGAAGAAGGTTGCTGCGAAGGCTCCTGCAAAGGCAGCCGCTAAGACGGCTGCTGCCAAGGCGGCGCCTGCTGCAAAGGCAGCTGCGAAGGTCAACACGATCACGCTGCGCCAGATTGGTGCCAGCCTGGCGGAAACGCACGAACTGCCCAAGAAGCAGGGCATCGCAATGCTTGAGGAGCTCGTCGCTCTGGTCACCAAGCACCTCAAGAAGGGCGACAAGGTTCGCCTCGCCGGTCTCGGCGTTCTTCAGGTTCGCAAGCGTCCGGCACGCATGGGCCGCAACCCTGCGACCGGTGAATCGATCAAGATCAAGGCTTCCAAGAAGGTGGCTTTCCGCGCCGCCAAGGAACTCAAAGAATCGATTTAAAGCCCAAAACTGGGGCTTTTCCTCAGCCTCACCGGGTTTCAGAACTGCGCGCCGATGCAACGCATCGGTGCGCAGTTTGCATTTTGGGTGCAGCTAAGTTGCCCCGATGTGCACATCGCCATTGGCCCCAGCCTGCGGTGACAATCACGCAGGGGATCCGCCCCATGCGCTCGCGCCGTTCATCTGCTGCGCGCCTGAGTGGTTACCAAAGTGTTGCCATCAGTGCGCCATAGAATGGGCGAATCAAGAACAGCCAATCAGCACCTGAGAGGTGACATGTCCGAGAAGACCATGCTTGTCGTGCCTGGCAAGAAGCTCACCGTCCCGCGAGTGTTGAAACGCACGCTGCAGGTTGCGGCAGCGGTGGCGCTGACATCCGGTGTCGCGCTGGCAATTCTGATCGGCAACGGCCTGCTGGTTCCGAAAGGGCGGCTGCTGCAAGGCTGGGACGCGTGGATCGCATTCATCAACCGCACCGACATCCTGGCCACGATGGTGCTGACGGCGTTGGTCACGCTGTGGTTCGTGTACTGGCAGCGCGATCACGAGCGTGGTGATCGCAAGTAGGCTTCTAGGCCCTTGGGTGCCCGTGCCGTGTGCGTAGTGCCGGCTGCGATTATGGCCCCCTCAAAAGAAAATGGAGGACGCAGCGCTTGCCACGTCCCCCATTTAATACCGGACTGCTTAGTGCCGATTAATTGCAGCAGCAGCGCTTGCGGTAGTGCTTGACGGTGGAGACGGTGCGGTAAGAGCGAACGCGCTCATACGTCACCTTCTTCACAACCGACACGGTCGGCTGCTGAACGGCAACGTTGCGATAGAACTTGCGGCAGCCGCAGCGGTCGGTGAAAGCCTTCTTCACCCAGACGGTGCGGTAAGAACGGACGCGCTCATAGGTGACGCGCGGAACAACCGTTTCAACCGGCTGACGATACTGAACGCGCTTGGCGACAGTGCAGCAGTCGCCGCCGCGATGGAACAGGCCAGCTTCGGCCGACGTCGTTGCTACCATGCTCGCACCAGCAAGCGTACCGGCTGCAACCAGAACTCCAAGAAGCCCACGCATTAGAAAAACTCCCAATTCACCCACAAATGATTTCGATTGTCCGACATTCGGTGTTTCCGATCTGCGTCGAACGGCACGGGAAAAGGAATAACCCCGGTGTTTGTAAAAAACGGTTAGCCGCAAAAACAAAGCTAATCCATTTTCGGTTATGGTTAATCGAGTGCGGATTTGATTATTCGCCACGTGTCAAAATGAGCTGAAAATCCCATAGTAACTATTGGTTTGCTGGTTGAATATGCAGAAATAGATGCTTTTGATGCAAATCGCTATGCCAGCTAACGGATGGGTTATTTGTCTTGCCATTAAATAAATCCAGTGGCATGTGCAGGGGTTAAAAAGCGAAAAGAAATGGCGCCCCATTTCGCATCAGAAAATGCCGATATTTTATTTTTTGTGGCGCGCGATTGATATTCAGCTCGCAAAGTGACGTCGCTGGTGCCCGCCGACGGGGATAACTGTTCAAAAAAATAGACGCGGGCTGTTTGGCGAGGCGTTGCTCACGGCAGCTTCGGTCCGCAGATGCCGGCGGGCGCTGCCTGCCGTGCAAGGGCAGCACCGCGAGCGGCGTGCCAGCTGGCGGGCGCTACGAGAATGCCATCCGAATAGCCTTCTGGCGGCGCGCTGCCGTTGCTGCAGTGGGGAAGGGCTGGCTCTTCCTTCGAACTGTCTCGGGTCTGTCGACGAAGTGGGAAGCTCGCGCCGCGCTTTCCGCGGCTTCGATAAAGAAAGCTGCTCACCCTTCAGGAACGGCTATCCAGCGCCAGCAATGAGCGTGATGGGCAGCATGCAGCTCCCAGCCAGCTACAGGGGCGCTACTAGCCACGCTATTTGTGAGATACGGGGGGTTAGCCAACTCAGCGGTTCAGCGGCAGAGCTCGCTATGCTCGGCGTCTTTGCTGAGCACCTGGCCGATTGGATCGATGGCGCCGGTTTCGGCGACCTCCAGCGGCTCGGTGCAACGCCAAGCCGAAAGCACCTTCGGCGGCGCCATTACGGCATCCTTCTTCACCGGCAGCGTTGGTATGGCTGCGGGCACCATCACAGAGGCGGTGATGGCGGCGGCCGTGCCCGGCCGTGTGGCAGGCGTCGGCCGCGGTGCGATCGGCGTCATCTCGGCCTTGGCCTTGGCGTAGCACTGATCCAGATAAGCGCAGCGGCGCTTGGCGGATGGATGCGTATCGGTTTCGGGCGCGCCCTCGAAGCTGTCGCACACCTGCGCGAGCCCCTTACGGTCCAGCCAGCCCTCGCGCACGCCCTGATTTACCGCGTAGCAATCGGCATCGAGCTCGGAATCGCCGACCTGAATGTGCCCGCACTCGTGCTTGAACACGAACAGACGCACCTGCGGTGGCTGCTTGTTGAGCATGAAGGGATTGAGGATCAGCACTGTTTCACCGGCACCACCCTCGCTGGGCAGGTTCCGGTCGATCATAATATCGGCGTTGCCACACGAAACCTTGCGCCCGGCCAGCGTGACGCTGCGGCCGACCCACTCCTCAGCCTGGGCTGAAACAGTGAAGGGCGCTGCGGCCTGGCCGACGGTGGCAAGGCAGAGCCAAGCCGCTGTGAGACGAAGTAGGTTACGCAACTTGCCATCTTCCCAGGTTGCTCGGCCCCCCGGCTTCCCTCGGTGCCGGAGAATAGGTGGCGGATTTAGCCCGAATTTGGACGGGCTATCGCGCTGCACCCGCGATGTTGGTGAAGAGTTTAGGCCGCAGGCTGCCAACAAATGATGGATGGAGCCCCAAAGGCCCTGAAAAAGCGCGTGGCATCCACAACCGGACGCGCTAACCATATTGCGCGATAAGTCCACCCGGCGGAGCAGGGATACGACGGATGACGAGCCAAAAGGACGCCAACGGCATCGATCTCGACATCAGGGACGCCATGGAGGGGCACGAGCGCTTCCGCCAGCAATTCGAACGCGACCGCTACTTTTATCAAAACCTTGCCAACCGTAAGCAGAAGCCCCGGTTGCTGTGGATCGGATGCGCCGATAGCCGCGTCGTGCCTGCAACCATCACCAGCTCAGATCCCGGCGAGCTGTTCGAGATCCGCAACATCGCCAATGTCGTCCCGCCGTCCGATGCCGCCGATGACACCATCGGGGCCGCGATCGAATATGGCGTCGGCCATTTAGGCATCGACGATATCGTCGTATGCGGACACACGGGGTGCGGCGGCGTCGCCGCACTTCTTGAGGAAGTGGTGCCCGGCCGCGAAGCGCATCTGGGCCGTTGGTTGGAGTTTACACGCCCGGCGCACCAGCTTATCGAGGCGGCCCGCGTGCCGGCCGAGGAACGGCTGACCGCAACCATCAAGGCGCATGTGCAATTCCAGCTCGACAATCTGATGACGTACGACATCGTCCGTGAAGCCGTTGAGGCGGGCACGCTGAACATCCACGGCTGGATTTATGACATGCAGGATGGCTCGCTTTCCGCCTACGATGCCGGCGCTGGCGGCTGGCGTGGTCTGCTGGACGAATTCTGAGGCATTATCTCCGGCATGACCGTTGATCCCGTTCTGATTGAAGTTACGCGTGGCCCGCTGGTCGAGAGCCGCCATCGCGGCGCCGTAGCGCTGGCGTCGTCGTCCGGCGCGCTGGCGCTGAGCCTCGGCGATGTGACAAGCCCGGTTTATCCGCGTTCAGCTGTCAAAGCTTTGCAAGCGCTGCCGCTGATCGAAACCGGCACGGCGGATCGCTTCGGTTTCGGTCCCGCCGAAATCGCCATCGCGTGCGGCTCGCACGTCGGGTCGGAGCGGCACACGCATCTCGCCGCTGCCATGCTGGAGCGCGCGGGTCTCAATCCCGATGCGCTCGGCTGTGGCGCCCATGCGCCGCTCGGTGCGGCCGCTGCGCGTGAGTTGATCGCGGCCGGGCAGCAGCCGACGCAGCTGCATAACAATTGCTCCGGCAAGCACGCGGGCATGTTGGCTACCGCAGTGCATATGGGCGAAGCCACCGCGTGCTACTGCAATGTCGATCATCCGGTGCAGCAGCGCGTTCACAGCGCGATGGCCGAGATTTCCGGATTGCCGCTGGGCGCTGATGTGCGCGGCACCGATGGCTGCTCGGTTCCCAACTGGGCTATGCCGCTTTCCGCCATGGCGCGCATGTTCGCCCGTCTCGGAAGCGGCGAAGGCATGGACGCTGATCGCCGGGCTGCGCTGTTGCGCATCCTCGATGCGTGCTGGCAATTTCCGGAAATGGTGGCGGGCAAAAACCGCGCCGACACCGTCGTCATGCGCGCGCTGCCGGGCAAGGTGTTCATGAAGACCGGCGCGGAGGGCGTTTATTGCGGCGCGTTTCCGGAGCTTGGGCTCGGCTTCGCGCTGAAGATCGATGACGGCGCCAAGCGCGCCGCGTCCGGTGCCGCGATGGCGCTGGTGGAGCGGCTATATCCGTCAGCGCGCGGACTGATGCCGGTTGGCGGCATCAAGACATGGCATGGTGTTGAAGTGGGTGAAGTTCGCTCGTCGGCATACTTCGAAGACGCGCTCGCTGGCTTGAAACTCTGATGGCCGATTGCGCGCCGAAGAGATGCAGAGCGCCTTCACTCACACGGCAACATTACCACTGACGCTGATGCGCTTGTTGCCATCGCCGCCGTGCACGAGGTCCGCGCCCACCGGTTCGCCTTCGCCGTCCATCGCGCGAATTGCGCCCAGCTTGGCGCCGGAAATCATGTTGCTGGCGATGAGACACGCGCCCGCCGACGGATCAACCGAAACGAGAATGCCGACACGGCTGTCGCGCACCAGGTTCGATGTCGCCACCACTTCGCGCATGTAGGCGCCCCAGCCGATCACAATGCCGGCCGTCGGCGCACGCTCGATGACGTTGCCCGTCATGGCGCAATCGGCTTCTGCGGTAATGCCGTGGCCGCGCTTGTCGACCGGTTCATGCTCGCGCCGGAAAAGGTTGCGCACCATGTTGCCCTGGATCACCGCAAGTCGGCCGCCTTCGTTGAAGTTGGTAACGGTGATGCCGGTTGCAGCGTTGTCGACAAAGTTGTTGGCGATCAGCGCGCCTTCAAATCCAAATTCGGAATAGATCGCCACCTCGCCCAGTCTCGAGCATGAATTGCCGATGATCTGGATGTTGTTCGATGCGTTGCCGCGCACGGCGCTGAAGGCGCAGTCGGTGATGCGATTGCCGCTCACCAGCACCGCGCCGGCGCGAAACGCATTGACGCCGTTGCCGTTCTGACCGGTGCCACCGCCATCGGCGCGGATGCGAACGATGCGATTGCCGACAACGATGCTGCCGTCCTCGCCCGCTTCCGATCGCCAGATCTGAATGCCGTTGTTGCCGCAGTCGGCGATGTCGTTGTGGCTGACCTCAAGACCCGTCGCATCAAGGCTGCGCACGGCCGCCTGCATCGCGTTGTCGATCGTGCAATCGGTGACGCTGCCGCCGCAAGCAAACAGCGCGATGCCGTTGCCGGGGCTACGGGTCAAACGCAACCGATTGAGGCGCACGGATTTTGCGCGCGCAATTGCGATCAAGCCATCGGCATCGCCAAGCGCGGCATAGGCGCCATCGAATGCGATGCCTTCAATTGCGATGCTGTCCGCGTCTTCGGCGGTGATAAACGGGCCTGCGCCAGCATGCTCCAGCTTGGTAAGTCCATCGGCACCGATGAGGCGCGCGCCGGAGCGCAGCCGCAGACCGCCGATGCGGAAATGTCCCGGCGGCAGGTGCAGCGGTGCGCCGCGATCGGTCGCTGCATCAAGCGCGGCCTGCAATACCGGCGCCTGATCGATGCGGCTGCCGGAAACCAGTCCGATGTCGTCGCCCGCTGAGCCGTAGCTGCGCGCTTCGGCGGTGCGGACGCCAACGGCCGCGATGCCTGCGACGGCGGCCCCGGCTGCCAGCCCGGCGGAGAGAAGATTGCGGCGGTCGGTCGTCATGGTCGCTTCGGTCCTGCATGCGGGGTGCGTGCCCCGTGTAAGCAAGACTGAGACCAACGCGGGTTAACGGCGGGTTTTCCAGTCCGATGGGTTTCCCCGAATGCCCGATCTGGCCGACGAAGTCCTGCCGTCGCCCTCGATGGCTTCCAGGCAGGTTGCGATCATTTCCAGCCCGCCCGCCAGCGCGCCGTTCCAGGTCAGATGCCCATCCTCGAACGGGCCGCTGGCCTCGGACAGCCATTCCGGCATGTGAATGAACCCGGCCATGAACGGGCGTTCCGCCAGCGCCGCCGTTGTCAGCGACTGATAGAGAATGGCGTTGCAGAGGTAGTCGCCCGCATCGTTTGAGGTGCAACACGGAACGTCGGCGATTTTCAATCGTGAAACGATATCATCGACAGGCAGCGTGGCGGCGATGGATGCCGCGCCGCCGGCGATGATGCTGGATAGCGGCGGCAGGGCGCCATCGGCATCCGGGCGGGGCGCGCATACGTTGCGGCCAGTCAGTTCGATGCGGAAACCTTTGCTGGCGCTGGCAACGCCGAAATGCAGCGCCAGCACCGGAGCATTGCCGTTCAGCAGTGCGCCGAGCCGCAGCGGCCCGCGCTCCCACGCCACGGGGAGAATTTCTGTGACGATGTCGTAATCGGCAAACAGCGCTCGCGCCGACTTCGCCAGCTTCGGCACGAAGTCGGCTGTCACGTTGTGCGCAACGCCGGGAAATGCGCCAAAGCCGGTCAGCAGGATGATGAGACGGCTCTGCGTCACTGTATTGCTCCCGCTGCGCCAAGCGCGCGATTATGCACTAAAACCGATCAGTCCCATGATCTCGTCAACCGCCAGTGTCGGCAGCAGCCGGCCCTGACGTACGTCGGCCTCGATGCTTTGCATGCGGGCGCTTACGCGAGGATTGGCATGCACGGTTTCCATGATGCGGTCGGAAAGCATGTCGTGCATCCACGCCACGGCCTGCTTCTGGCGCCGCTCTTGCAATTCACCGGATTCGCCCAAGTCGCGGCGGTAATCCAGAATCTTGGCCCACAGCTTGTCGAGATCCTTGTTGTGCGCGCCGGATATGGTGATGACCGGCGGCGTCCAGTTCGGCGACGAGGGTGTCAGGATCTGCATCGCACCACGATATTCTGCGGCGGCGCGCTCAGCGCGCAGGATATTGTCGCCATCGGCCTTGTTGATGGCGATCATGTCGGCGATTTCGATGATACCCTTCTTGATGCCCTGCAGATCGTCGCCGCCGCCCGCCAGCAGCAGCACCAGGAAGAAGTCGACCATATCGGCGACAGCAATTTCCGACTGGCCGACGCCTACAGTTTCCACGATCACGATGTCGAAGCCAGCTGCTTCACACAGGGCCATGGTTTCGCGCGTCTTGCGGGTAACGCCGCCCAGCGTGCACGAGCTGGGCGAGGGGCGAATAAACGCGAGCGGCTCCTGCGCAAGCTGGCTCATGCGCGTTTTGTCGCCGAGGATCGACCCGCCCGTCCGCTTCGAAGTCGGATCGACGGCCAGAACCGCAACCGTGTGGCCGGCTTTCACCAGATTGGTGCCCAGCATGTCTATGGTGGTGGATTTGCCGACACCGGGCACACCCGTGATGCCAAGACGAATCGATCCGCCCGTATGCGGCAGCAGTGCCTGCAGCAATTGCTGCGCCAACGCCGAATGGGCAGGCTTCGTGCTTTCCACCAGCGTGATCGCGCGTGCCAGCATGGCCCGGTCGCCCGCCAGCACGCCTTTGACGTAGGCGTCGATTGACGGTGTGGAAACGGTTGCGGGCTGCATAGAAAACTCCTTTAGCGCGGCATCTTCATAGGTGGCGCCGCGCCCCCTGTGTAGTTTGATCAATTCGCTGTCGGCAAGTCCGTCATGTGGCCGCCACATCCGCCAACGACAACTTGCCCCGCTTTGCGCTGCGCCATACTGTGCCGGCCGCAGCGAAATGGGGACAGCGAGGGGAGGGACGTAATGTCCGGCTTTACCGTGGCCGCGTCCATAGCCGCTCTGGCGCTGCTGACATATCTGTTTGTGCGGTATTCTACCAATCACACCTCAAAAATGCTGCGCGTCGTGGCGCGGGGCGGTGCGCTGGCGCTGGTTGGCGTTGCGATTGCCGGCGTGATGCTGTTTGCGCCCGCAGCGCTGAAAAGGGACACCAGCGCGCGCGTTTCGTCCACCCTGCAGGATCAGATCGCCCAGGCGCGAGAGCATGCCGTCCAGGATGCCCAGCTGCGCAGCCGGATGGAGGCGCTGGAGGGCTGGGGCGCCGCCGTTACAGCGGAGGTTGAGGACGACGAGGCGCTGCCGCCGGAAAATGCCGACTGGCAGGTTGTGCCGGTGTTCTTCGGCACTGACCGCGAGACGCAGCCGGACAACACCCGGTTGCAGTATTCGTCCGAGCGAGGCCGCCGTCTGGAACTTGGCCGGGCGCTGATATCGGTGCCCAAAAGCCATCAGGTGCCCAACATCGAGCGCCCGTGGGCGATCAAGCTGCCGTATTTCGACGTCACCATCTACGAGCAGACGGAAGATCCTGCGCAGCACTTCACCATCCAGAACATCGGCAAACTCACGCAGGAAGAGTTTCTGGCCCGCGTCCGTACGCGGCTTGCCCGCTCCGCCCGCTACAAGGACCATGCGATCGTTTTCGTGCATGGCTACAACACAGCGTTCGATAGCGCGCTCTACCGCACGGCCCAGCTTTCCTACGACCTGAAATTCGATGGCGCGGCGTTTCTCTACAGCTGGCCGTCGGGCGGAGCTGTCGCCAGCTACACCTACGACCGTGAGAGCGCGCAGGCTTCAGAGCCCTATCTGCGCCAGTTTCTCGATATCGTCGTGCGCGAGACCGGCGCCAAATCCGTCAGCATCATCGCCCATTCCATGGGTAACCAGCCGCTTCTCAGCGTGCTGCGCGATATGCGCCAGACCGGCCCCAACGAGGTCGCGATCAACGAAGTTATTTTGGCCGCGCCGGATGTTGATGCTGACGGTTTCGACAACGTCGCCCGACGGATCGAGGGCATTGCCCGCGGCGTGACGCTTTATGTCGCATCCAACGACCGGGCGCTGATGGTGTCGCGCAATTTCTGGCGCAATCCGCGTGCTGGCGATGTGCCGCCCGGCGGGCCGCTGATCGTGTCCGGCGTTGAAACGATCGACATCACGCGCGCGTCGACGGACAGCCTCGCGCTCAACCACTCCGGCTATGCCGAAAATAACGATCTGCTGCAGGACATTGGCAAGTTGATCCTCAGCGGCCTGCGCCCGCCCGAGCAGCGTTTGCCGACGCTCATGCGTACAGCTTCGCCGCGCGGTGACTACTGGCGCTATCTGCCATTAGCCGCCGGCGCCCGGGCCGAAACCGGTGCCCCTGAAACTGGCGCCCATGTCGAAACAGGAGAAATCCCGACAACGCCGTAGCTGTCCCGCGTCGCTCGCCTCGTATTTTGCCGAGGCTGTTACGCAAACATCAGCGGCCCTAAGTGGGCCACAGCTTGGTATTATGCCATTTTCGAGATTGTCCGCTCCGCAAAGGATTATTTCCGTGTCCGCCCGCCAAATGATTGCTGCAACACGTATTTTTCTTTTCCTTGCAACGCTTTGCGCGCTGGCCCCCGATACGGCATCGGCGGCGGAGCGCTGGCCACCCTGGCAGAGCTACACCGAGGCGGTTGAGGCAGCGCACCAGAAGGCGCAGCAGGCCCAGAAACGTCGGGCGGCCGCTTCCCAAAACACGCTCACAAGCCTCAACGCGCGCATCGAACAGCTGAAATCCGCAAAAAAGTATTCGCAGGCCGTGCCGCTGGCGCGCCGCGCGCTGGTGCTGACCCGACAGAAGCATGCCAACGGCATTGAAACCGCGGCGGCGCTTGAAACGCTCGCGGGCCTCTATGAGGCGCTCAACAAGCCGGCTCAGGCCGCGCCACTACTCAAGCAGGCGCTGGACATTCGCCAGCAGGCACCCGGTCAGCCAGATGTTGCTGTAACGCGTGAGCGTCTGGCAGTGGTTTATGACCAGCAGGGTAAGGCGGCCGAGGCGCAGCGCGTGCGTGGCGACGCCGTTGCCGAACCACCGCCTGAGGCGAGGCCCGCTCCGGACGTAGCCGAAGAGCCCGCGGCCACCGATCAGGAAACGGCCGCCAAGGTTGATGACGAGGCGGGCGCAGAAGCCGCCGCAGCCGCCCGCAAGGCGGAAGAAGACGCAGCCCGGGCGCGCGCCGCAGAACTTATCCGGCGCCAGATGGCTCAGCGCTACGAACCTTCGCCCTCCGTCAGGGGCAGGGTCGGCAGTGGCGCCTCTCCCGCGCCGTCATTTTCAGGCCGGCAAGGCATTGAACCAAAAAGACAATACGCGCGTCCGCCCGCGCCGCCGCCGGCCGCTGTCGTTCCCCCACCTCCCGCGCCACCGGTTGATATCGTGTCGCCACCTCCACCCTCCGGCGGGTCCAGCCGCGATAGCTCCGAGCAGGACTTCACCGTTCTTGATGAGCTGGACCGCGATCCGCCTTCGGCTGGCGCGTCCCCGCCGCCTGCCGCAGCCCCGGCCCCACCGCCACCGGCCGCCAGCGCTCCGGATGATCCCGCTGGCGGATCGGGCCCGCCGCCCACCGCTGCGCCGGCACCCGATCCTGATCCCGACTGGCAGATCGTGCCGGTTTACTGGGGTACCGATCGCGCCGTGCAGCCGAATGCCGAGCGCCTGGCGTTCGGTTCGGACCGCGCCCGCCGTCTCGAAACCGGCCTGGCCGAAGTCACCGTGCCGAAGGTGCACGAGGTTCCGAATGTAGAGCGCCCGTGGGTGGTGAAGATCCCCTATTTCGACGTGACGCTCTACGCCGAGAAGGAAGACCCGAAAAAGCACTTCACGCTGAAATCCATCAAGGCCATGACGCGCGAGGAGCTGCTGGCGCAGATCAAGGCCCGGCTCGCCGCCTCGAAGGATTACAAGGATCAGGCGCTCGTGTTCGTGCACGGCTACAACACGTCGTTCGACAACGCGCTCTATCGCACCGCGCAGATCGCTTACGATCTCGATTTCGACGGTGCGCCGTTCCTTTACAGCTGGCCGTCCGGCGGTGCTGTCGCCAGCTACACCTATGACCGCGAAAGCGCGCAGGCATCCGTGCCCTATCTGCGCGAGTTTCTCGACATGGTGGTGAAGGAAACCGGCGCCAAGCAGGTCAGCGTCATCGCCCATTCGATGGGTAATCAGCCGGTGATGGATGTGCTGCGCGAGATGCGCAACGCCACGCCTGAAGGCGTTGTCATCAGCCAGGTGATCCTGGCCGCGCCGGATGTCGATGCCGACACATTTTCCAACCTCGCCCGCTCCATCAACGGGCTGGCGAAAAACGTGACGCTCTATGTCGCCGCCAACGACCGCGCATTGACGGTCTCGCGCAACTTCTGGGGCAGCTATCGCGCCGGCGATGTGCCACCGCAGGGACCGCTCATTCTGCCGGGCATCGACACCATCGACGTGACGGCGGCATCGACAGACACCTTCGCCATCAATCACTCGGGCTATGCATCGAATAACCGGCTGCTGGATGATATCGGCGAGTTGCTGCGCACGGGTCTGCGGCCGCCGGAAATGCGTCCGTTGAAGTTCGGCAAGATCACAACGAACGCCGGTGATTACTGGCGTTATGTGCCGGCGCCCTAGGCTCGCTGTCGGCTTTTGACGGCAACGCAAAAGGCGGCACGTACCCGTGCCGATGGCATGCTGCGCGCGAGCTGGTCGATGTGGGGGATGCGCGGGCCGTGGCAGAACGCCGGTCTCCCCACACGTCATCACACCGTCATCCCGACGCAGGTCGGGAACCACGTCAGCTTCCGCACCTGCGACTTGGTGCAAGTCAGGCAGGGCGCTGCATCCACAAACACGCGCGTCGCGCTGTAGCACCAACAACACTTTATTTACCACACCTCGGCAAAACTCCGCTTCTGGGCGTTCCAACGTCCCAAAGGTTCAAAGGTAAGGTCGGTGAAAGTCACCGGCCCGGCGTCGCGGTGTGGTTCATGCGTTGGCAGCGGCTTGCAGTCGGGAAAAATCCGTCGTCTTTCGCGGTCTTTGATCGCGTCTCGCGGCCGTTGGTGCTGGCTTGCGGTGTGTCGATCGCTGCGATGGCGCTCGCGCTGGTGATATTCCCGCGCAGCGCCGACGCTGAAAGCGCCGAGTTGATCGAGGATGGCGTCGCCAGCCGTGTTTCGGAGCGGCCGGAGATGGGGATGCCTGCCACCAATCCGCGTGTGCGCGGCTTTGTGCAGTCCCATCCGCAGGATTTCGTGACGGTTTGCGTTGCCGGCTGCAACGGCGAGCCGAAGATCGTACAGATGTTGCCCAAGCCCCATGAGGCGCGTGCTGGCTCAATGCGCACCACTTCCGGCGGCTCCGGGTCAGGAAATTGGGACGGCCCCGATGATGTTGTTGCCTGCATGGCAGGCTGCGGCGGTGGTCGTCCCGGTGAGATCGTCCAGCGGCTGCCGGACCTGCCGCCGGAGCATCGTGCGCCCGCTCGCCGCAAGAAGGCAGGCGAGAGCTGGGAGCAGGAGCTGATGGACATCCTCCCGGACTGAGCGCGACCGGTGCGCTTCGCCCTGAGGCCGCCACTTCCCTGATTTAGCACCGCCCCGCCGCGATGGGATTTATCCCGTTGCGCAATGGGCTATTGCCCATCCGGCCCCTGTCGTTCAAAAGACCGCCAGCGCGCATCCTATCGGAAAAGTGGGCACCGGATTTTCGGTGGGAAGCACGTTCAGATAAATGGTCAGAGCCGTTCGATTGCTTCGGCAGCGGAACGGCTTGAGGTTTAAGGCGCAGGGCACACGGGAATGGTTGGAGCGCAGCCGGCAAACTTCGAGGCGCTTGAGGCGCAAGCGCGCACGCTGCTGGCGATCTTTATCGCCTCCGGCTACGAAGCCGTTGCGCCCGACATCATCCAGCCCGCTGGCGTGTTCCTCGACGTAGTGGGTGAAGCACTGCGCGGCCGCACCTATGTGTTCACCGATCTCAACGGCGAAGAGATGTGCCTGCGCCCGGATCTGACCGTGCCGACGTGCCGGCTATATCTTGCGCGCCACCCGCAAGCCGATCGCGAGGCGTTTTACAGCTACAACGGGCCGGCATTTCGCTTTCAGCCTGTCGGCGCGGGTGCATCTCATCCGCGTGAATTCCGCCAGGCGGGCATCGAGGCATTCGGCGGTGCGGACGCGGGCGAAGCGGATGCGCGCACGCTGGTGCTGATCCTGCGCGCGTTGCAGCAGGCTGGGCTGTCCAAATGGCGCCTGCAAACGGGCGATGTCGGTCTGTTCGACGCGCTGCTCGACGACGCCAACATGCCTGAGCGCTGGCGTCGGCGTCTGCGCGATCACTTCTGGCGTCCGGATGCGCTGCACGCTGAACTGAAGCGTCTGTCCACCGAGCCTGCACGTTCCGCTGCAGCGTTTCCGCGTTCGCTGATCGATGCTCTTGATCCGGAAGATCCGGCTGGCGCGGAGAACCTTGTCGCGGCGTATCTGGATGAGCAGGGCATCGAACTGATCGGCGCGCGCACCGCCGCTGAAATCGCTGAAGGTCTGCTGGGCATTGCCGCCGATGCAAAGGCTCCGCCGCTGAAGCCTGAAACCGCAGCGCTGATCGAGAGCTATGTCGGCACGCATCTTCCCGCAGCGGAGGTAGCGCCCGCGCTGCGCCGCTTCGCCGGATCGGCCGGAGCAGGTTTTGCCCGCGCCATCGACGCTTACGAGCGCCGTCTCAAGCTGCTGGCCGATAGCGGCGTCGATGTCGCCAGCATGGAATTTTCTGCCGAGTTCGGCCGCAACGTCGGCTATTACACCGGCTTCGTATTCGAGGTGATTGCCGAGACGCTGGGCGCGGAAAGCCCGGTTGCGGGCGGTGGCCGTTACGACAGCCTGCTGAAAGCCGTTGGCGCGCCGCGCAATGTTTCTGCCGTCGGCGCCGCCATTCACACTGAGCGCCTGCTGGCCGTTGTCCGTGGAGCGAAGGCATGAGCACGCACCTGACTTTTGCTGTGCCCTCCAAGGGCCGCCTGATGGAGCAGACGGCGGAATTTCTCGCCGCGTCCGGCGTCACACTGCGCAAGGTCGGTCCGGAGCGCGGCTATCGCGGCGAGATCGAAGGCTTCGGCAATATCGACGTCGCATTTATATCGGCATCCGAGATTGTTGGTGCGCTGAACAGCGGTCGCGCGCATATCGGTGTCACGGGTGAAGACCTCGTGCGCGAGAACATCGTCAACGTCGATGAGCGCGTTGAGCTGGTGAAGCCGCTCGGCTTCGGCCATGCCGATGTCGTGGTCGCGGTGCCTGCGTGTTGGATCGACGTCAACGAGGTGGCCGACCTTGAAGCCGCTGCCGCCGTGTTCCGTCGCGAGCATGGCCGTCCGTTCCGCGTGGCGACGAAGTACATCAACATCACGCGTCGGTTTCTGTCGGGCCACGGTCTGGCCGACTACCGCATCGTTGAAAGCCTTGGCGCCACGGAAGGCACGCCCGCTGCTGGCACTGCAGATCTCATCGTCGACATCACGTCCACCGGTGCAACGCTGGTCGCCAACGGGCTGCGCGTGCTGAACGACGGCGTGATCCTGAAGTCCGAGGCTAATCTGGTGCTGTCGAAGGTGGCGGACTGGTCGGACACGGCGAAAGCTGCGGGCAACGATCTGTTCACACGGTTGGGTCTGCCGAACCGCGTTTAAAGGCGCTGGCTGCCGCTGCCGCAACGGCTCCGGCGCCAGCGGCCATTCCATATCTCGGCGCTCAAACGAACAGCGGGTGATCGGCTTACTGCGCCGCAGCTTGCTCCGTCGGACGGATGAATGCTTCAACGCGCATGCCCGGCAGCAACGGCACCTTGCCTTCGAGGTTGATGGTCATTTCCAGCACCTCGATGTCGGAAGGGCGACGCGGACCGCGCGGCGAAACGCGCGGCGTTGCCATCGTGGGCGAAAGCTCCGCGACAGTGCCGACGAAATCGTGGCCCGGATAATTGATCGAGCGCACGAATGCCTTCTGCCCCACCTTCACCTTGGCGACGTCGCCGTCATCAAGCTCGGCCTTCACGCGCACCACCGACATGTCGCCGACAACCGCCAGCGGCTGTTCGGGCGAAGGTGCAACGATTTCACCGATCTTGGCGCGCAACTGCAGAACGGTGCCTGCGCGCGGCGTGCGGATACGTGTCTTGTCCAGCAGCGTTGCGGCCAAAGCAACCTCGGCGCGGGCGGCGGTCAGTGCGGATTCAGCCTCGTTGGGTGCGGGCAGTTTGTCCTTCGCCTGCGCGGCTGCATAAGCCTTGCGCTGACGCTCCACATGGTAGAGCGCGCGATTGAGACGGCTGCGGGCCTTTGCCAGTTCATCGATGCCGATTTCGCCGCGACGCTTGCCGGCCAACGCCTCATCAAGCGCAAAGCGCGCGCCTATCGCTTCACGCTCGGCCGCATACATTTCATCTTCGCCCGAGGTGACATCCTCGCGGCCCGGGGTTGCGGTCTGCGCATCGCGGCGGCGGCGGCTCAAGCCCTCCTGCGCTTCGGTGGCCGCGAGCCTTGCGCGCGCTTCGTCGTCGTCGAGGCGGATGAGCAGTTCACCCTCTTCGACGACGTCGTTCACCGATACCGTCACGTCATAGACCTGACCGAGAATTGCCGCGCCAATGCGCACCTCGCCCGAGCCCGGTTCCACGCGCCCCGGCGCTGCCGCCACCCATTCAGGTGTCGGCGCAGTCGAAACATGGGTGCGGCCGTTGTCGAAAAAGGGATTGTCGACCTCTGCGAGCACATAGCCGAGCACAGCCAGCGCAATCAGCAGGGCAGCCGCGATAGCCTTAAACATGGTGCTTCACCTTTTTGCGGCGGCGGCCCGTCGCGCGGTTGCGGTTGTTTGGCTTTGTGGTTGTGTTGCCGTTGGTGGATGCCGGCTTGGCCTGCGCATTGTTGGCTGCGGGCTTTGCCGCTGCGGCGCTGTTCGCAGCGGAGGCGGAACCGGCAGAACCATTGCCATTGCTGGCCTTGCTTTCGCTGGTGCCATTGCCGCCGCTGTTGCCACCATTGAGGTGCCCGGCGCTGATGTGGATCTGCGTGGTGCCGCCGCCGTTGTCGCTCTTGTCGGGACGTTCGTCGCTTTCAATGCGGCCGTCGTCGATAAGAATGATACGATCGGCGTAGGGCAGCGTGCGATGGTCGTGCGTGACGGCCAGCACGGCGCGGCTGGTGTCCTTCGCAACCTCTGACAGTAGCGCCATCACGGTGCGCCCGTTTTCGGCGTCCAGAGCTGCGGTCGGCTCGTCGGCCAGGATGACCGCTGGCGAGCCGGCAAGTGCGCGTGCGATGGCAACGCGCTGTTTCTCGCCGCCGGACAGCTTGGCCGGATAAGCGTGGGCGCGGTGAGAGAGGCCAACGGCTTCCAGTGCGCGCAGCGCATCGGCATTCGGGTCAGGCACAGCCTTCGAGCGCACGTCCAGCGCCAGCATCACGTTCTCGCGCGCCGTCATGGTCGGGAACAGATTGTAGCTCTGGAACACGAAGCCGACGTGGTTGCGGCGGATGTCGGCGAGGCGTTCGGCATCGGCGCCCAGTGTCGACTGTCCCGCAACGGTCAGTTCACCATCGGTCGGCGAAAGGATGCAGCCCAGAATAGAAAGCAACGTCGTCTTGCCGGAGCCGGAAGGGCCCATCAGCAACGTCAGCTCGCCGGAGTAAAGCTTCAGATCGACGCCCTTTAGCGGCATCACCTGGCCAGCACCGGTTCCGAACACCTTGGTGATGCCAGACGCTTCTAGCAGCACCTTGCGGGCGGGATTGACGGTCATCGGCTGAAAACTCCTGCGGGATCGATGCGTGTAACTTTGAAGATCGCCGAGACAGCGGCGATCGCGCACATGCCGATGGTGAGTGCAAAGAGCAATAGCGCGAGGCCGGGGGTCATGACGATATAAAGCGTGGAATCCTTCGATGCCCAGATGACGAGCAGCGAAAGCGCCATGCCAATGCCGTACCCGATCAGGGCGCTCAGCATGGCCTGGAAAAGAATGACCTTATGGATGTAGCCCGCCGAGGCGCCCAGGGCGCGCAACGTGGCGAACTCATTCAGGTGATCTTTGGTGCTGGAGTAGAGCGTCTGCGCCACGATGACAACGCCGACGATCATGCCCAGTGCGGCGCCTGCAATCAGCGCTGAACCGGCGCCGGTCTGGAACAGCCAGTATTGAACGCTGCGATTGCGGAACTCCGGCTGCGTCAGGATTTCGCGATCCGGCAGCCGTTCCTGCAAGCTGGCGCGCACATCCTCTAGTTTTGCACCCGGTGCCAGACGTACCAGGGTATATGTTGCCTGGTTCGGTCCGGCATCCAGCAGCATCCGCGCCTGCTTCAGCGACGTGAACACATACGGCAGCGTCGTGAACGAGCGGATGCCATGCGAGACGGCAGCAATGCGCACGCGCACACCGTTTATTTCGGCGGTGTCGCCGTTCTGCTCGATGCCAAGATCTTTGAAGTAGGTGTCGTCGACGGCAACGGTGAACGGCGCGGCCAGTTCATCCATGTTGCCTTCAACCAGGTTCCATGGCTTCAGGCTGCCGTCGCGATGGTCGGAGCCCACCAGCAGCACGGCCGTGGTGCCGCCCTTCGGTTTGCGCCAGGCGGAAAAGCCGACGACCAGTTCCTCAGCAGAGGCGATGCCGTTGGTCGATAGCGCCGAATACTTTTCATGGCCGATCAGCAGCGACGGATCATCGAAGCTTTTTGTTCCGAGCGGCACCACCCAAAGATCGCCCTCGGATGCGTCGAGCATGGCCGCGATCATCCGTTCAGAGCCGATGTAAAGCCCGCACTGCACGGCAACCAGCACGACGGAGAAAATGATGCCTGTGAGCGTAACGATCAGGCTGAGCCGATCATGAAACAGATTACGATATGCAAGTTTGCCCGCCATCTTGACGGACTTCGGCTTCAGCCCGGTTGCCGGTGACGAACTCGGCGATTTTGTATCGGCCATTGCCGGCATCTAAGTGGATCCCCTCGCCACCCGTATCAGGTTGGCGAACGTAATGACGGTCGCTATTTCCGTCGCCCTGACTGCAGATGTTGCATCGCTGTAAGCTGGTCAGCGCCGCAATGCGCTGGCCAGCCTGCAGAGTGCCGCTCGCAGAGCCGTGCTGGTCTACCCTCATTCGCACGCCACTGTGAGGGTCAGTCCAACTGACGGAAAGAACTTCTTGCAATCGTGTTTGTCAGCGGCTGCGGAAGCGGCCGCGCTGGCCGCCTGTGTATCAGCCGAGGCCGTGTCTGTCGCTATGGACGTCGTGGTAGCAGCCGATATGGGCGGCGATTCTGGCGCCGGTTGGGCTTCAGCCAGGGCAGTTACGTTATTTGTTATGGATACCTGATGTGGTTGAATTGTCGCATCCGGATTGATCGCATCCGATTTATCCAGCGCCAATGAAGCAGTGTTGACCGGCGCGACGGTGTTCAGTGCGAGGCGTGGGGTGGCTTCAGTGGACTGAACTTCAGGGATGAGTGCGGCAACACTGGCAGCCGCGTCTGCGGTCCCTGCCGCAGTGGTCTCCGCTTCAATATTGGTTGCTGCAACTTGCGCCTTAACTTCATTATCGCGGGCGGCCGACCTGATGGGCTTTTTCGAGGGCACCACTTTAGCTTTTGCCGCCTGCTTGCCGCCTTTCGCCGGGCGATGGACATGGCGCCTTTTGGCCGGCCGCTCATAGTGCCGGGAGCTACCGTAGCCGGGGCCATGGGCGGTGAAGGATGGCAGCGGTCCGCCAAAGCCCAATGTCACCCGCATGCCGGCTTCGGCCGCATGGGAATAGGCAGCAAGTATCAGGGTCGTCAGCAGCGCAAACAGGGCTTTGGGCGGGGCTTTCATGCGGCTCTCCAATATTGTGCGACGGATATTTCAGCTGAACTGTGGTCCGAAGGCATCTTTGGAGCGTCGCGCGGGTGGGGGCTGTTCCGCCGGTTACAGGCTATCATCACGGCAGCGGAAAATAGAATTGCTCTAAATAACTCAGTCTGTTGGTCGCTGCTGACCTTTGTTCCCAGGCTTCAGATCGGAGGTCAGGTACGGCCCGCGGCCTGTGTCTTATCTTTCCGATCGCCGTACACAAATATGTTCAACATCTTTTCGTGCTTGAGTATTTTCTCTGCGGAGGCCAGCATACCGCTGTTATTACGCTTCGGGGATCAGCGGTATCGCTCGGGGCGTTGTATCCAAACTTATTCGACAGGCACGAGACTGTAGAGCGCATGCGAATCAACAAATCCACGAGCCACGCCGTCCGCATTTTGGTTGATTGCGCCAAGGCAGAAGGTCATCTCATCAAGGTGGCCGACATTGCCAGCCGTCTGGACATCACCCAGCAAAATGCGTTCAAAATCGTGCATTTGCTGTCGAAGGCCGGTTTTCTGGTCTCCGCCCGCGGTCGCCATGGCGGCGTGAAGCTGGCGCGCCCGGCGGTCAAGATCAGCATTGGCGAGGTTGTGCGCGCCATTGAAGGTATGGGCAGCGAGCGTGAGGAAGTCGGCGAGGCCGATCTGCACCGCATCGTTGACAACGCGCTCGATGCTTTCGTCGCCGTTCTCGACCAGCATACGCTTGAGGATATGGTCCACGGAACCCATAGTCCAATTGGCGGTGAGCCCGGCGGCCGTACTGGTAAAGGCTCTGCCGCCCGTGGCGCCACGGCGGCTGCCCGCACGCGTCGGACCCAGCAGTCGGCATCGTCGCGGCTTCTGAGCTGATTTTCCGAAGTTTTCGCGGGACGGGTGTCCGTCCCGCCGCGGCGTTAATCCTGCGTCGTAAGTTCGCTTGACATACGCTTCCTACCCTTCAAATGTGGAATAGTAGTTTCCATATTTAAGGCACGCGCAGCCCTATAAGAATATGCGCGCGGGGAAACGTGAGATGATTGTCTGTTCCTGCACGGTGATCACCGATCTCGACATCGAGAACGCACTCGTCGAGATCTTGAATGCGCCTGATGCACCCATTCCCACTCCGGGTATCGTATTCCGCCATCTGTCGAAGCGGATGAACTGCTGCGGCTGCGCGCCGTTGGCTGTCGACACGATCTATAACAAGGTCGATGAGCTTGAAAAGAAAGGGCTAATTTCGCCCACGCTCAGCGCCACCACCCGCAGCAAGCTGCTTGCCTTCACCGCCCGTCGCGCCAAGGCCAGCCCGGTTGCGCATATCGATCCGGTCGACTTTGTTGTTAGCGATTCCAAAGATTTGGTTCGTAAAATCGCCTGAGCGCGTTTTTAGACTGGAATCTTTCTAATTTACCAACCAGTATCTGCCCGCGGCCCTTCGGGGCCTGCGTCTGAGTTGCGTCGCGGTAAGCCCGCATCCACTCAGCCATCCGATCATTACGCTGTAAGGCACGGAGAGGGGCAGCCATGAAGGGCAATAAAGAAGTTATCGACGCGTTGAATTTCGCGCTGAAGCTGGAGCTTGGCGCGGTCAGTCAATATTGGCTGCATTACCGTCGCCTCGACGATTGGGGATACACCAAGCTCGCCAAGAAGGAGCGCGAGGAATCGATCGAAGAAATGCGTCACGCTGACAAGCTGATCACGCGCATTCTCTTCCTCGAAGGTTTCCCGAAGATGCAGGAAATCGCACCGCTGATGATCGGCGAGAACCTGAAAGAGGTTCTGGAGTGCGATCTGAAGGGTGAGTACATCGCCCAGGAATTCTACACCAAGGCGCGCGAGCTGTGCCGTCAGCATCACGACTATGTCTCGATGGACATCTTCGATGAACTGCTGGCCGATGAAGAAGGCCACATCGACTTCATCGAGACGCAGCTCGACCTGATGAAGAACATCGGCGTGCAGAACTACGGCATGCTGCAGGCGGATTCCTCTGACAAGGTTGAAGGCAACGCCGAGTAATCGGCTGCCACTTCCCGGTCAGCCAGCAATCAGCCAGCCAGTCACCGGTTAAAAAAGGCCCGCGGGATCGATCCCGCGGGCCTTTTGCATTTTCATGATGCCCGCTCGGCGGCCGGCTCCCCGCAGGGGAGTCGCCGAGCGCCATATAAAAAAGCTAGCTGCCGTTGCCATTCTCCAGCGAGCGGAAGTGTCCGCGCCGTTGCAACCAGACCAGCAGCATCAGCGCCGGCAGTGCGGTCAGCGATGTCGCGATGAAGAACAACGGCCAATCCAGCAGCTTCACCATGTAGCCGGTGCCCGACGCAAAAAACGTGCGGCCCGTCGATGCCAGCGCGGTCAGCAGCGCATACTGTGTGGCCGTGTGCAGCGGGTTCCGGCATAGCGCCGACAGATACGCGACGAAGATCACGGTGCCGATCGCACCGGCGAAATTCTCGACCACGATGGCGACCGTCAGAGCGCCGGCGCTGGGCGTCTGATAGCCCAGCCACACGAACACCAGGTTCGATCCCATCTGCAGGAATGCGGCGATCCAAAGCGCCGTGGAGAGCGGCAGCGCGCGTGCAACGGCGCCACCCGCAAAGCCGCCAGCCAGCAACGCAGCAAGACCAACGCCTTTCACGATTGCAGCGTAGGTCGCCTTCGAATATCCCAACGACAGCACGAACGGCGCGGTCATCGTGCCCGCAAGCGCATCGCACAGCTTGAACAGGATGACGAACGCCAGCACCGCCAGCGCGGCATCGCTGGTCAGGAAGTCGGCGAACGCGCCTCTAGCCGTCTCAAACAGACGAAAGATCGGGCTGCCTTCCTTGTCGTGCTCCGCCGCCGCGATGTCGCGCGCCGACTGCGGTTCGCGCGCGACGATCGAGCCGAACAGGCCGACCAGCACCAGCAGCGCGGCAGCGGCATAGGCCAGCGGCCACACCGATTCCCTGGCGATACCCTGCGTTTCCAGCCAGGCGCTGAATCCAATCACGCCCGCGCCCGATGCCAGCATGCCGATGCGGTAGGCGGCGACGTAGCCCGCCATGCCCGCCGCCTGCTCATCTGTTGGCAGCGCCTGCACGCGATAGGCATCGACCACGATATCCTGCGTCGCCGACGCCATCGCCACGATCACCGCGCCAAGGCCGATCATCCACGGCGCAGAAATGGGATCGCGCGTGCCGAGAAAAACAATGGCCGCCATCAGCACCAGCTGCGAAGCGATCAACCACGCGCGCCGGCGTCCGAAGTGGCGCGAAAGAAACGGCACCTGCCAGGCATCGACAACCGGCGCCCACAGGAACTTCAGCGTGTACGGAAGACCCGCAAGCGACAGCAGGCCGATCGTTCCAAGATCAACGCCGCTGTCGGCCATCCATACACGGAGCGTTTCGCCCGAAAGCGCCAGTGGCAAACCGGATGAAAAACCCAGCAGCATGATGACGAGCACACTCGGCCTTAGGTAGACCGTTAGCGCATCGAGGTAAGATCGTCCGGGCTGCGGTTCACTTTGCGTCGGTGCGCTCATGCGGGGCTTCGCTCCGGTGAAGTTGTGCAGGGGGTGGGGACGAGGTTGACTACAGGTGCGTGCAGTATCTGTCGATCCATGTCCACAAATAGAGTGACCGCGGTGCGGCATTAAAACCGGGAGAGGGTGAATGGCACGCTATGTGCTGGCGATCGATCAGGGGACAACGTCATCGCGGGCGTTATTGGTTGATGCCGACTACGGCATCAGCGGCATTGCTCAGCATGAATTTAAGCAACATTTTCCCAATTCCGGCTGGGTTGAGCATGACCCGGAGGAAATCTGGGCAACGACACTCAACGTAGCACGCGCTGCGGTCGCAAACGCGGGCGGCGCGCGCAACATCGTCGGCATCGGCATATCCAACCAGCGCGAAACAACCGTCATATGGGAACGTGCTACGGGACGCGCGATCTACAACGCGATCGTCTGGCAGGACCGGCGCACCGCCGATCAGTGCGAAGCTTTAAGTGTAGCAGGGCACGGCGAAACCATCCGCGAACGCACTGGCCTGGTTCTCGATCCGTATTTCTCTGCCACCAAGATCGCGTGGATACTGGATCACGTTGCGGGTGCGCGCCAGCGGGCTGAGAAAGGCGAGCTTGCGTTCGGCACCATCGACAGCTTTCTGCTGTGGCGGCTTACCGGTGGGCGTCAGCACGCAACCGACATCACCAACGCTTCGCGCACCGCGCTGCTCGACATCCGCGCCGGCAAGTGGTCCGACGAACTGCTCGCCATCTTTAAAGTGCCGCGTGCGTTGCTGCCGGAGGTGAAAGACAACGCGTGCGATTTCGGCAGCACCGATCCGGAGATATTCGGCGGGCCGATCCGCATCGGCGGCATGGCGGGCGATCAGCAGGCGGCGACGATAGGGCAGGCATGCTTCAAGCCCGGCATGCTCAAATCCACCTATGGCACCGGCTGTTTTGCCGTGTTGAACACGGGAGCGACATGCATCGCCTCGCGCAATCGCCTGCTCAGCACCGTCGCCTATCAGCTTGATGGCGTGCGCACCTATGCGCTGGAAGGCTCGATCTTCATAGCGGGAGCAGCGGTGCAGTGGCTGCGCGACGGCTTGAAGATCATCGCCCATGCGTCCGACAGCGGACCAATGGCGGCGGCGGCCGATGCCAATCAGGATGTAACGCTTGTGCCCGCGTTCGTCGGTCTCGGCGCGCCCTATTGGGACCCGGACTGTCGCGGCGCTCTGTTCGGGCTAACGCGCAACACCGGCCCGAACGAACTTGCGCGCGCTGCGCTGCAATCGGTTTGTCTGCAAACGTATGATCTGCTGCAGGCGATGCGCGGCGATTGCCCGGAGGTGTCAGGGGCGGTGCTGCGCGCTGACGGTGGCATGGCCGCGTGCAACTGGACCATGCAGCGTCTCGCCGACATTCTGGATATTCCGGTCGACCGCCCAACCGCGCTTGAAACAACGGCGCTGGGGGCGGCCTATCTGGCGGGCCTGCAAGCGGGCTTCTATCCGGCGCCGGAGGAATTTGCCACGCGCTGGGCACTGGATCGCCGCTTCGAGCCGCAGATGGAGGCGCCCGAACGTCAGCGCATTATCGCCCGCTGGCACGATGCCGTTGGGCGCACCTTGTCGAACGGTGGCGCGATGCCGATGTGATTGCCATGGGTAAGCTGTTGCTCGTCGTCGGAGTGCTGTTGGTGGGTTTCGGCCTCGTCTGGATGCTGGGCGAGCGGTTGGGGCTTGGCCGCCTGCCGGGCGACTTCGTCATCGAGCGCGGCAACATCCGCATTTACATCCCGCTGATGACGGGCCTCATCGTCAGCGCTGTGCTGTCGCTGATTTTCTGGCTGATGAAACCTTAAACGCATCGCCGCGTTTGTTGCGTCGTTGGTTGAAACGCGCCGTCAGCGCACAACGGCGACGACGCGCGCGGGCGCCGCTGATGCGCCGACAATTTTCAGCGGAAACACCATCACCTCAAAGCCATGCGGCGGTAGTGCTCCGAGATTGGTCAGCTGTTCCATGTGCCAATACGGCCGCCGCTGGCCGACGCGATGCGCTTCCCAGAACAGCGTGTCATCGTTGGTGGCTTTGGAGCACGCGATCTGTGCGCGGAATGGCAGATCCCATCCCCACTGGTCGATGCCCATCACCGTCGGGCCGCGATCCAGCAGCCATTCAGTCGCCGCCGCGCTCATGCCGGTGCCTCGCTTCCAGAACTCCTTCGTGCCCATCAGTTTGTCGCGGCCGGTGCGGATCAGCACGATGGTGCGCGCGTCCAGTTGCGCGCCGTTTTTCGCCAGCGCCGCTTCAAGGTCGGCAGGCGTAATCGCGTCGTCATCGGCCTTGTGCGTCAGGTCCAGCACCACGCCTGGCCCGATGCATTTCTCCAGCGGCATCTCGTCGATGGTCTGTGCAGGCGCGCCGGCGGACGTCGGACCGTAGTGCCACGGTGCATCGATGTGCGTTGTCGAATGCACGCCCATCTTGGTGATCGTGTCGTCGGCCCAGCCGGTGAAGTCGCGCGGCATAAGCCGCTTCGGCAGACCCAGCAGGCGCACCAGCAACTTGGCCGCGCCGTGCCGCTTGTGGCGGATCTTCACTTGCATGAAGCGCGGATCGCCACTGTTGAACTGAATCGGCTTCGACAGATCGATGACCTGCATGGATGATTGATCTGGAGAGATCACGTTCGCCAAAATCGTGATGTGGCTCCAGCCTCCTGTTGCGACCGATGATTTACGCTTCGGACTGATAGGGTCCGAAGCGATCATGGTCTAAGTTATCTGATTGCTCAGCGTGCCGATGCCGTCGATGGCGAGCGTTACCGTATCGCCGCGCGCCAGCAGTCGTCCCGCTTCGATACCGCTGCCGCCGGGCAGCGTCCCGGTTCCGAACAACTCTCCCGGATGAAGCTGTTCGCCCGCGCTCGCATGTGCCAGCGCCTCACCTAAAGACCAGCGCGCGTTTTGTGTTGCGCACTCTGCAACCGGCTGGCCATTGATGGATACGCTGCCGCGCAGTTCATTCCAGCGGGGCAGGATCTCATCGGCGCTTACAACCACGGCGGAGATCGCGCTGGCAAAGTGCTTTGCTTTCTGCGGGCCGAAGCCTGACCGCATCTCGGCAAGCTGCACGTCGCGGGCGGAAAAATCGTTCAGCACCACAAAGCCGCCGATGGCAGCTTCGGCCGCTTCCGGTGTTGCGTCGCGCAGCGGATGCGCCAGCACGAAGCCCAGCTCCAGCTCGTAATCGAGCGCGTTGGTATAATGCGGTATCGCGATGTCATCGCCATCGGTCGATATGGTCAGGTGATTGCCCATGTAATAGATCGGCTGGCGATACCACAGCGCGCTTGGACGCAGGGGTGGGAATGTCCGGCGGGTAACCACCTCATAAGCGGAAGCAATGCGCGCGGTCGCGGGCATGAAGCGGCGGACGAAACCGCGTGCCGCATCGATTGCATGCGCCTCATACAACATGAAATCGCGGAACGAGCGCGGGGTGAAAGGCAGCGCGGACGCTGCCGCCGCCTCTGCATTGGCGTTCGCTGCAATGTTGCGCGCTGCTTCCTGGATGCGTGCGCGTAGCTCCAGCGGCAATGCCAGCAGTGCGATGGTGTCGGCGGACGTCTGTCCGCTCAGCTCCACGTCGCGCCCGGACAAGTTCGCAGCGGCGATGGCTGCGGCGACGCTCACCCAGCCTTGTGGCGCTTCTAGCTCAATACGCAATCGGCCGCCGCTCGCTCTCCGCCGAAGCTTCATCGGCCCTCTCTGTTGGCAAGGTTTCGTCGCATCCAAGCTCGCGCTTTAGCGGTTTGCTTACGCTGGTTCCAGGGCGAAGAGCACTAAAAGGTTCAGGCAATCGCCATACGCTTGAAAGTAACGCGGGCGCGCTAGCATGGCATCCAGCGTTGCAAAAACTGTATGTCAGCGAGAAACGGTCATGCTCCTCAACTGGTCTCAAATCATCGTCTGGCTCATCATCGGTCTACTCGGCGGCACTCTTGCCGGCATCGCCGTGCGTTGGCAGCGGGAAGGGTTCGGCTGGTGGACCAATCTCGGTATCGGCCTGATCGGTGCTCTGGTCGGCGGCTTCCTGTTCCGCCTGTTCAACATTTTGCCCGGCCTGGAGACGATCTCGATATCGCTGCGCGACGTGGTCTCGGCGGTTGTCGGGTCGATCCTGTTCCTTGGCGCGCTCTGGCTCTACGGTCACTACAACAAATCCCCGTGAGCGCGGCAGGCAGAAAAATCGAAGGCGTTTTCGGGGATTAATTATCGCGGCAGTCTCAGCAATGGCGCGACAAATGAACAGGCGTGTTGATGGCGCCTGCAACCGTTAAAAGTAATTTAAATTTCTATTAATATTTATTAACAAACTATGAACGAAATCGGGGGCCATTTCGGCCCCCGATAAAGTGGTGCTGACGCGGAACAAACGGCGGGCTTTAGGCGGCGGTAGTAACCGCGCCTTCGTCGCTCGGATCGCGGAGCACATAACCGCGCCCCCACACCGTTTCGATGTAATGCTGACCACCCGTTGCCGCCTGCAGCTTCTTGCGCAGCTTGCAGATGAACACGTCGATGATCTTGAGCTCCGGCTCGTCCATGCCGCCGTAGAGATGGTTCAGGAACATCTCCTTCGTCAGCGTGGTGCCCTTGCGCAGCGAGAGCAGCTCAAGCATCTGATATTCCTTGCCGGTCAGATGCACGCGCTGGCCATTCACATCGACAGTCTTGGTGTCGAGGTTGACCCGCAGATCGCCGGTCTCGATGACCGACTGCGCATGGCCCTTCGAGCGCCGAACAATGGCGTGAATGCGCGCAACCAGCTCATCTTTATGGAATGGCTTGGTCATGTAGTCGTCGGCACCGAAGCCGAGACCGCGCACCTTGTCCTCAATGCCGGCATGGCCGGAAAGAATGAGGATCGGTGTGCCGACTTTCGCGACGCGCAAGGTCTTGAGGACCTCGTAGCCGCTCATGTCCGGAAGGCCAAGATCCAGCAGAATAATGTCGTAGTCGTACAGTTTTCCGAGGTCGACACCTTCTTCACCGAGGTCGGTCGTATAACAGTTGAACCCCTCGGATTGGAGCATCAGTTCGATGCTCTGTGCTGTCGCACTGTCGTCCTCGATCAAAAGAACTCTCATGATCGTTCCTCTTCGTCCGCGCCGCTTGCCCCATTAGCCGAAAAGAGCGCCCGCATCTTTTCAAGCTAACCCACTGTTAGGAAATTACCCGCCGAAAGTTAACAAATCCTAATTAAGTCTTTCTCCGTATCCCAACACTCCAACCAACTCTGTTTACCTGCCTGCCAGACGCCGTTTTCCGCGACCTTTTGAAATATGAAAAGTCTGGAAATAGAACAGGGTGCATGGCCGAAATAGCCATGCTGCAGTGCAAGCATTCAGTCGTTGCCGGTGGATGACGGTTTTGGAGTTCGGATCGGTGATATCTGAGGCTTGGACCCCGTTGGAGGTCTTCACAACTAGGATGCACTGACCGGACCCAACTCATTACGAATCAAGAGGTAACTTAATTCGCTCGGGCGGCCTAGGTCCGATTGGTCATTTTTTGGCCCCAAAGGGCATAGTATCGAATAGATTGATGTTCGCGTTGCTTTACCGCAACTTAATGGCCAGATGTCATATTCGGTGTGAAGATGGTGCGCCTTCCCGCAGGTGACACCCCAGGCCGTCAGGCCCAAGGATTTCTGAGCTCAAAGCGGGAGTTTGTTGGTGGGGCTGGCACGCTTCTTGTTAGTGATGCCGCACAGTTCGAATTTGTCCGGGGTATCGAACAATGAAAGCACGTGAATCGGCGCTGAGACTGAAGCGCTTCGCAGCCGACGAAAAAGCGCGGAAGGTTGCCGATCTGGAGCACATGATCCGCGAATTCGACGGCATGGCGAGCGATCTCGACCGTCAGATCAAGGCGGAAGAGGAGCGGACCGGCGTCCGTGATCCGGCCCATTTTAACTATTCGACGTTTGCCAAGTCGGCCAGCCAACGCCGTGATAACCTCATCGCGTCGGCCGATGGGCTGAAGGCCAAGCTCGAGGTTGCGCTTCGCGAGCGTGACGAGGCTTTGGAGCAGGCGGCCCGCGCAGACACGGCCAGTCAGGATCAGCTCCGCAACCGCCGTCGGGCGGATCGTTCGGCTGCCACGGCGCTGCGCTGAGTAAGCGTCCTTGATCGAGGCCCGGAATGTGATCCGGGCCGGCGTCAATCGAATCCATTCTGTTCTGAGTAAAGCCGGGCCATGCATCATGTGCCCGGTTTTTGCTGTTTCTGACCGGATCAACGGCTGCTCTTAGGCTGTTTCGCTATGGGCCATCGCGTCGCGAACCGATCGCCTGACGCCGGCGCCAGGCGACACTGTAGTCGCCCCAATGGTAAGCTTCACGGTTGCCCCCAACCGGATGCCAGCGCCCGGCTGCTTGGGCTTGTGTTCTTCGTGCCGGCCATGCAAACCGGGCTGATACTCTGCGGTGCCGATGCACCGAGATCGATTTTGCTAGATGGCTAAAGGGGCGGATGCGGCGGTCAGCACACAATGTGTCTGAAGCAACTTTAGGTCGGGCCACTGGCGCAGGCCGGATCGGTCTGGCCCTGGCCGCTGCTGGCCTGGTTTTGATATGCGCTGGCTGTACAAGCGCAAATCCGCCGTCGTTGCCGACCATCCCGCCGTTATCGGAAGGCGCAACCGCAGCTTTGGATGCGCCGCCGGGGGCTGCTCCTCCGTCGCCGCAGCAGGCTCAATCGGAGCCTCCGCAACCTCAGTTGCATCCTATTTCGATTGAGGGCAGGCCGACGGAAATCTATGAGCGGATTGCCCGCGGCGCCCTAGCGTGCTGGTTCGGCCCGTCGGGGGCCTTGAAGGCCAATTATGTTTATCACGCCGACGCTGAGCCGCCGAGCAAGGGTGGCCGCGCGGTGATCGTCATTCACGAGCGTGATCGCAGCGCCGACAATCCCAAGGGGTTGCGCGCTTACCGTGTGGTCATAGAAACTGATAGCAGAACCGGCGGGACGACTGTCGTTACCGAAAACCTGAAGCTTTCGGAACTGCTGGCAGCGGCCATGGATGCCGATGCGCGCCGCTGGGGAACAGGCGCTACCGGCTGCGGCGCTACGGGTATCGTAGGCTGGTAGGAAGGTGGCTTAAGAAGGTTGGCGGCAGCAAACAGCTTTCCGAAGCGCAGGAGGGCGGCCAGTGCTGGCCGCCCGCGATGTTTAGTCGCGATAGTCCTGAACTTTCGTAGCGCGGAGCCCCGGTAGCCCGTGCTTGTCGATCGATCGCTGCCACGACAGAAACTCGTCGACGGTCAGCTTGTATCGATCGCAGGCTTCCTCAATGCTGAGCAGGCCGCCGCGGACAGCAGCAACCACCTCAGCCTTGCGGCGGATTACCCAACGTTTCGTGTCTTTGGGCGGTAGATCGGCAATCGTTAGCGGGCTTCCATCCGGCCCGATAACGTAGCGTACCCGCGCTCTCATCTGTTGCTCGGTCATGATACTCATTACACACTCGCTGACCAGCTAAGGGTTATAGCCCAACAGGATTAAGGTCGGGCTAAGTTCTTGAGTAAACGTAACATAAATCAATCGACCCCGCCCCCAGGGGGTTCTGTTAAGGTTTACGCAACGGCTGTCTGCGCCAACAGGAGCCAGCGGCTTCAGCTTGCGTTTATGGCCGCTCAAGCCGTAAGGTTTGCGCTCCAGGCACTTCGACGGGCCGGACGTGCGCTCGCCATACTTAAGCGCCAAATCCCAGCAATGAACTAACGAATGGCCGGTGCCCAACACGTGAACGAGAACGTCCCTTCCGGCGCCTTTCGCGCCTCGCCTTCCGGCCCAGCGGCCGAAGAGCGAAAACGCGTGGTTGTTGCCATGTCGGGCGGCGTTGATTCGTCCGTCGTTGCTGCGCTTATGCGCGACCAAGGGCATGACGTTATCGGAATAACCCTTCAACTTTACGACCACGGCGCCGCTACCGGACGAAAAGGTAGCTGTTGCGCCGGTCAGGATATCCACGACGCACGCCGTGTGGCCGATGCGCTGGGCATTCCCCATTACGTTCTGAACTATGAGCGACGTTTCAGCGCGGCGGTGATCGACAGCTTTGCCGAGAGCTACGCAGCGGGCGAGACGCCGATCCCGTGCGTCGCGTGCAATCAGCAGATCAAGTTCCGCGATCTGCTGGAGACGGCCAAGGATCTCGGCGCTGATGCGCTGGCGACCGGCCATTATATCCAGCGCCGCGAGGGGCCGAACGGGCCTGAGCTGGTGCGGGCCGTCGATGCCGACCGCGACCAGAGCTATTTTCTTTTCACCACCACGCAGGAACAGCTTGATTTCCTTTGGTTTCCGCTAGGCGGCCTACCCAAGGCCGAGGTGCGTGAACTCGCGCGTCGTTACAACCTGACGGTGGCTGAAAAGGCCGATAGCCAGGACATCTGCTTCGTCCCGACCGGGCGTTACACGGGCATTGTCGAGCGGCTGAAGCCGGGTGCGGTGAAGCCAGGCGACATCGTGCATGCCGATGGCCGCAAGCTCGGCACCCATTCGGGAATTATCAACTTCACGGTAGGGCAGCGCAAAGGTCTGGGAATCACCGGTCCTGAGCCGCTTTATGTCATTCGTTTAGACGCTGACACAAATGAAGTGGTCGTGGGGCCTCGTGACTGCTTGCGCACGCAAAGTCTTCTCCTTAGAAATGTTAACTGGTTGGGGGATGCCCCGCTGGCTGAGGTGGCGGCCGAAGGTTTGCCAATCTTTGCGCGGGTACGCTCCACTCAGCCGCCGCAAGCCGCCCGTCTGTTCGCTGATGCCGATGGCGCGGTGACAGTTGTGCTTGAGGACGGTGAAGACGGTGTCGCAGTAGGGCAGGCGTGCGTATTCTACACGAGTGGCGATAACCGCGGCCGGCTGCTGGGCGGTGGTTTCATCGCCAAGACTGTTGCCAAGCAGGTTGAGGCGGCGCGGGCACCTGAGTTAAGCCGCGCAGGCTTGGATGGATAATCTCATTTGAGAGGCTTGGGTCGCGACGTAAGGAGCGACACCCAATGAAATCAATGTCGCAGACCGATTACCGCCGCCAGCCGGCCATGTTGGAACGCTCGCAGGGCCGCATCGTTGGCATCGGCCGCATCGACGAAAGCGCGGTGTTGGATGCCTATCGCCGCTGGGCGCCGGTTTACGATTACACCTTCGGTGTCGTCGCCAAGGCCGGCCGTCGGCATGCGGTATCGATGATCAACCAGAGCAGCGGCCGGGTGCTTGAGGTGGGTGTCGGCACAGGGTTGTCGCTGCCTGACTATAAAAAACATCTGGAAGTGGTCGGCATCGATCTGTCGCCGGAAATGCTCGAGAAGGCCCGTGAGCGCGTTGCCGAGGAAAGCCTCGATCACGTGACCGGCCTGCACGAGATGGACGCTTCGGATCTCAAGTTCCCGGACGGTTCGTTCGATACCGTGGTGGCGATGTACGTCATGACCGTGGTGCCGGAGCCCGAGGCCGTGATGCGAGAGCTTTCCCGCGTGACCAAGCCCGGCGGTCAGGTGCTGCTGGTCAACCATTTCAGCCAGACCGAAGGTGTGCGCGGCTGGGTGGAGCGCCGCATGGCCCCGTTTGCCGACAAGATTGGCTGGCGGTCGGTGTTCGATCTGTCCCGTGTGCAGGTTTGTGACGATCTTGAACTGACGGATCGCAAGGCTTTGCGTCCGCTTGGTCTGTTCACGATGCTGCGCTTCGTCAAGAATGACGGCTCGGCCAAGCCTGCCGTGGCAGCGGAATAATCGGTCGATCCGAAGAATTTGGGACTGGGGCGCATATTTTATGCGTCCCTGTTCTTGACAGTAGAGCATCTGCGTCCCTATAGACGCGATCTCAAGTGGCGGGATAGCTCAGTTGGTTAGAGCGGCGGAATCATAATCCGTAGGTCCCCGGTTCAAGTCCGGGTTCCGCTACCAAATTTTCCTTTTATTTTACAAGGTTGCCGCCCGGCCCATGGCTGGCTTGTTGGCGGCACACAATGCGAACAAAGCGACATCTGCGTACGGCGCGACGCACAAAAGTCGGCACAGCCCGTTCCTTTCTGTCCAAGCTTCTCAAACGCTACTGCGACTCGGTCCGTCAGCCATGCGCTGCAAGCCGCATCGCGATCCTCACCGGCGTGTGAATCAGCCATAAAAGCCATCGCGCGTGCCGCCTTGAAACGTTGCGGTCGCTCGGCGCCGGACGAACCGGGCGGCGAAGCGCCGATGGGCTGCGAGCGCGGGATGGGGGGCGGCTTGGTTCGAGACACAATTGCTGGGCCAACGAAGGCAGCGAACGGCGGCGATGGCCGGGACGTAGCCTTTCTGGCCCGACAGGCGTGGCCCTGGCTGCGCCAGACCGATGATGCAGCCGGACGCCACGGCGGCATGTCTGTGCGGCTGCAACTCAGCGACCGTTCGAACTGGCTGGTTGTGTTTGATGATCTGGTGGAGCCGGTCGAGACCGATCTGCCGAAAGAGCGCCGCATCCTCTTTGCCCATACGCCGCCCATTGGCCGCAAACATCGCGCAGGCTTCATCAATCAGTTCGGCGTGGTGGCTTCACCGCAGCCGATCCGGGGCTTTGCGGGCCGCTGGGTGGCGAGCCAACCCGCTAAGCCATGGCGCATTGGTGTGCGCGTAGGCGAGGACGGCGCGAGCGTGCGGGCCGATCTGTCCGTGCTGCGTGCAATGGCGGTGCCCGAGCCGAAGGCCAAGCGCATATCGCTGATCAGCAGCCCGATGCCGGACAAGAAACGCGAGCGGGCACGGCAGGCGCTGCTGGCGCAACTGCGGCTGCACTTCGCCGATGACGTCGATATTTTCGGCGACGGCTTCATGCCGTTGCAGGACACCGCCTCCGCGATCCTGCCCTATCGCTATCATCTGGTGCTGGAAGATAGCGAACTCGACCATTGCTGGACGGAGCGATTGGCTGACGCTTACCTAGGCTTCACGCTGCCTCTGTTCGCCGGCTGCAGCAACGTTGTCGACTATTTCCCCAAGAAGGCGCTGGTGGCGCTGCCATCGCTGGAAGACCGACCGGGGATCCTGCGTCTGATCACCAACGTGCTGGCAAAGGACCCGTGGGCTGAGCGGCTGGATGCGATACGGGTGGCGCGCGCCGGCATCCTCGACCGCCACAACCTGTTCTCGCTGATCGAGCGCTGGACGGCACCGGCGCGATCGGGCGTCAGCCTGGAAGCTGAGCGTTTGGCGCAGCCGGAAATTGTTCGACCCGCCGTGGAATGCGGTGCGTGGTCGACGCTGCTGCGTCGCATCGGATTACGATAGAAACGCAGACGCAGAGCGGCCGCTTGGCCGGTCAGTCCTGCAGAATGCGCTCGACGCATTCGCCAACGGCCTGCTGCCAAGGCGGCAGACGCAGGCCAAACGTGGTTTCCAGTTTTGAACAATCCAGCACCGCGTTGGCAGGGCGCTGGGCCGGTGTCGGATATTCAAGGCTTGCTATCGCTTCAACAGCTGCACGCGGACCGCCCAACGCAGCGGAACGGCGGAAAATCTCTTCAGCGAAGCCGTGCCATGATGTCGAGCCGGAGTTGGCCGCATGATACGTGCCCCACACCGCTTGACCATTGGCGCCAGCTGCCGCTTCCGGGGCTGACACCTGACGCGCCAGTTCGAGAATGGCGGCGACCAGATGCGGCGCATAGCTGGGGCTGCCGTGCTGATCGGCAACGACGCGAATACGTTCGCGTTCAGCTGCCTGCGCGAGCATCGATTTGACGAAGTTGCGCCCGCCGGGGCTGAACACCCACGAAGTGCGCAGAATGATGTGACGCGGGTTTGCCGCGCGCACGGCTTCTTCGCCTTCCAGCTTCGAATGGCCGAATACCGTTACTGGATTGGTTGCGTCGTCTTCAGTGTAGGGCGACGCTTTGTTGCCATCGAAAACGTAGTCGGTGGACAAATGGATGATGGGAATGCCGCGCCGTGCCGCCGCTTCAGCCAGCATGCGCGCGCCATCGCGATTGAGCGCATAGGCGCGCTCGACTTCCGTTTCAGCGGCATCAACGGCGGTGTAGGCGGCGGAATTGATGATGACCGTTGGCGAGATGCCGGACAGCGCGCGTTCAATGGAGCGGGCTTCGCATATGTCCAGCGCGGCGCGCCCAACTGCACAGGCGCTGACGTCGGGGCATGCAGGGGCCATTTCAACGAGTGCCCGCGCTACCTGACCTTGCCATCCGGCGATCAACAGGCGCATGCGAAACCTCCCCGTTGCAAAATCCTAATCGTGGCTGATCGCCAAAGTCGTTTCGCCGGAGCCTCTGCCGCGCCGGTTGACTTGCCAGAGCAGCGCGCCATCCTCGGCTGAAATTGCAAACACATGCCCCATGCATGCGGCAATAACGGTGCCTTCAACCAGACGCACGCTGACGGGCTGGCCCTCGCACGGCAGTCCGGCGGGGAATTCCGCCAGCGCACGCTCCCACACCAGCCGTCCGCTGGCGATTTCAAGCAACATGACCGACCCGGCATGCCCAACCGCTACGCAGGCGCCCGACCGCTCGGATGATGTGTGACGCTCACGCAAGTTCGTCGTCCCTCTGGTTCAGAAACAGCAGCACCAACCCGATGCACACAATGAAGCGGAACGCGGCCTGCTGACCGTTCCACGTCTGCGATTGCCACATCTGGAACCACTCGCCGCCTATGGTCATGAAGCCGAAGAACCAAAGCGTAAAGCCGAGCGTTAGCCCGATGGTGGCCAAATCCTTAGCGGCGTTGAAGTGCTGGGCGCCGGCAGTGCGGACACGCCACAACCGCCGTGCGCCGATGATGCACAAAAAGCCGGTAAGCAGTTCGGCGGTGATAATGAGGGCATAGGCGAGGTGATGCAGCAGCGGGCTGGTGATGGCGCGCCACGTGAGCGTAGAGGTCGGGAAAATGGTGTCCATCGACATCACATGCTGCACAAAGGCGTAGTTTGTGCCGTAATCGATGATGTTGTCGAGGCCGATCAGCAGCGCGCAAAGCCCGATCAGCAACACCAGCAGGACTTTGGCCGTGCGGATCACCATATCCAGCCTCGCGATTCGATCCCGCCATTATGGGATGCTGGCGAGGCGCCGCCAACTCCGCTACTGAAGCGCGCAACAACCCGTTAACAGCACGAGGACGAGACCGCCCATGGCCAATTCCGATAAATCCGCACCGGCCGCCAAAGGGCTTAAGGCAGCGATCGTGCCGGTGACGCCGTTCCAGCAGAATTGCACGCTGCTGTGGGACCCCGAGACGATGGTGGGCGCGGTTGTCGATCCGGGCGGCGATCTCGATCGCATCGAGGGTGCCATCGCTGAGATCGGCATGAAGCCGGAGAAAATTCTGCTCACCCATGGCCACATCGATCATGCGGGCGGCGCTGCTGAGCTGCGCGAGCGGCTGGGCGGTATTCCGATCGAAGGGCCGCACGCCGCTGAGCAGCCGCTGCTGGACAATCTGGAAACGCAGGCCGCATCCTATGGCATTCCGGCGCGCACGGTGACGCCTGACCGCTGGCTGGCCGATGGTGAAACGGTTGAGGTGGCGGGCCACATGTTCGAAGTGCTGCACTGCCCGGGCCATTCGCCGGGTTCGGTGGTGCTGCTCAACCGGGCGCAAAGCTTTGCGATGATGGGCGACGTGCTGTTTCAGGGGTCGGTCGGGCGTACCGACTTGCCGCTCGGCAGCCATGAGACGCTGATGAATTCGATCCGCACCAAGCTGCTGCCGTTGCCCGACGAGATCGCTTTCATCTGCGGCCATGGGCCGACCAGCACCATCGGGCATGAGCGCCGCACCAACCCGTTTATCGCCGGGCTGTAAAACCGTCGTTTGTCATGGCTGGCTGTATTTGTCTGCCATGACCATGATGATCGGCGCGAGCTACAAAAAAGCCGTTCTGCAATCAACGGCAGAACGGCTTTTTGATTTTAGCGAGTGGAAAGCGCGTGTCGGCCAGAGCGCGGCTCAGAAACTGCGCTCCCAGCGAAGGCAGCCAAACGCGCCGCATTCCTGCTGCAGCGTGCCGACGCCGATCGGCGTTGCATTGTCGACATTGGCCCAGACATCGACCGTGTTGACGCGCAGCGTCTCGGAGCAGCTTGTCCGGCAATAAACCCACGTGCCGCGCGGCAGGCGTACCTGATAGCCGACGTCGGTGTTGCGATAGGGCGCCCGGATCGAGCCGTTGCCGTCATGGCTGTGTGCGGTGACGTAACCGAGGATCTTGCTGACGGCGCGCGGGCGGGCCGATGCCGGCGTCGCGATCAGCGCAAAAGCGGCGAGTGCCATCAACACCGACGCGGCGAACGGAAAGCGATTCATCTTCATCTCCGACTATCCTGCGGCCTGAGCCGTCCGGTGTTTCGCGCCTGAACGGTGACGTCGGCGCGCTATACGATCCCTGGTGCGTGAAGCCGATGTCCCGTGCGCGCCGGGAGCAGCAGCTCAATTCGTTTCCACGTTAGCACGATTGTGATTCGTGCCTCCGTGCGCCGGTCGATCCGGCCGGGCGTGTGTCCTCACAGCATCAATGGCGCAGCTGCCCCATTGGGATGCCACCGTGAAGCCCGAAGGTCCCCCGATGGCGTGCAGCCCCAGAGCAGGCCCCAGGTCAGCCGTTGCGCGCGAAGCTGATGTTGACGCCTTTCAGAGCCGAGCCTTGCGTTGACAGCGAAACCGACTGTTTGGCGCCGGTGAATGAGACCGAGAGCTGGCCGTTGAGAGCGCCGCCGCCGATGTTCAGGCGCAGTTTCGATTCATCCGCGCTGCCGGAGATAGTGCCGGTCTGGTTGAAGTTGCGCTCTTCCCAGGTGCCGGTCACACGGCCGTTGGCATAGGTCAGCTGCGAGCGCAGTTCGACCTTGGTGGAGGGGTTGGCGCAGATGATATTCAACCGCATCTGGTTGTTGCCGGTGCCGGAATAATAGCCCTTGCAGGAGAGCTTCTCGTTCTTGCCGCCCTCAATGCGCGCAGTGCCTTTGCCGCTCCATGCGCCCACTAGAGACGGGAAGGGGCTGTCTGCCAGCGCAGTGGTGGCGCCAGTCAATGCCATGGCCATGGCACCTGCAGCCAATGCACCAGCACTTTGCTTCACCCAGTCCACCACACGCTCCTCCCAATACAATGCCAACAGGCGATAGATCCGCGGCCACCCGGCGCCATCCAGGCAGCTCAAAGCAGCGGCCGGATAATCCTCGTTAACCCGATGTCCCAAAATAGTACGTGCTTGGTTAAATAAGTATCTAGTGCCTGCTGCTGCAACCCGGCGATTTGCATTCGCCTGGGTGATCGAGACGGAAAGTGGCCATTGCTGCGAAAAATGCAGCTTCTGTGGCTGAAGGGCCGCATTGGAACGCTCTATCGGCCAGGATTTTGTCGGCTGAGAACGACAAACAAAGCAAAGACGCAGGGCTGTTTAGGTCCGGGTTGTGGGCAGCGGCGCGAAAAATGAAATGATGCGATGCGGAAACGCAGATGGCTGTTGCTTCATTGCGAACGGTAGCTATATTGCGCCGCTTCCAAGGAGGGGTGGCCGAGTGGTTGAAGGCGCACGCCTGGAACGCGTGTGGGCGGGAAACCGTCTCGTGGGTTCGAATCCCACCCCCTCCGCCACTGGGTTTTTGCAGAAACCTTTATAAAACAAGCACTTAAATAATAAGACTGGCCTTCCTGACCGACGTTTAATACCGTTTCAAGGTATAAGCCACGGTATAAATCAGGATCAGCTATGCGCCCCATCAAACCTCAGAACCTCCAAGGCATCTGGTCTCTCGTTCGGTTTCCACCCAAGCGCTACCAGCATGTCGAGCGGCGCAAGGTGGTCAGGATCACAACCGGCATCCGCGCCGTTGATGATCCCCGCGCCATCCGGGCGTATGATGTTGTCCAAGCCCTGAACGCTGAACTCGAAGCCTATTGGGAAAGCCTGCTGAACGGCCGCCCCACGGCGCCCATCAGCGCCGAGAACGCCCGCGCCCATGCCCGGCGCCTTGGCTTCGCTTATGTGCCGGCAACGGCACTTGCTGAAGGCTCATATGCTGAGCTGATCGCCCGGATTAAGGCGCTCGAAGGATCGGGCAACCTGAAGAATGAACGGGCGGTTGCCGGCGTATTGGGTGGCGCCTCGAAAAGCCAAATAGCCCTATCCAATCTGGTCGAGGAATATAAGAAGGTCATCCGCGTTGAATTGAAGGATCATTCACCGGACCAATTGCGCAAGTGGGCGAACGCAAAAATTCGCGCTGTTGAAAACCTGCAAACGGTGATTGGGCGCGATCTATATATTGAGGATCTGACGCGGGAACACGCCCTTGATTTCCGCGATTGGTGGCAGGATCGGATTATCGAGGAAGGCAAAAAGATTGACACCGCGAATAAAGACTTCGGGCACATCAGCGTAATGCTCGACGGTGTAAGCAATTCCAAACGCCTCAACCTTGACCCCGTATTCAAAACGCTTCGCATCAAGGGCGGAAACTATGAGCAGCGCGCGCCCTACCCGATCGACTTCGTGCAGGACCGTATCCTTGCAGACGGCGCGCTTGACGCCATGAACCCGGAAGCCCGGCGGGTGGTGTACGTGTGCGCGGAACTCGGCCTGCGGCCGGTCGAGGTGGTGAACCTGACCAAAAACTCGATCAAGCTGGACGCCGAGATCCCCCACCTGCTGATCCAGCCGGAAGGCCGGGTGCTGAAAACCGACCACAGCGAGCGGCATGTGCCGCTGGTAGGTGTGGCGCTGGAAGCGATGAAGAAGCAGCCCGAGGGCTTTCCGACCTACTTCGACAACTCAAGCGGCCTTTCGGCGACTGTAAACAAGTTTTTCAAGGAGAACGGCTTGCGCCCGTTCCCCAAGGTCAGCCTCTATTCGCTTCGCCATACCTTCGAGGATCGGCTGACACAGATCGAGCCGCCCGAGAAGATCCAAGCCTATGCGATGGGGCACAAGTACGACCGGCCAAAGTACGGCAGCCCGCCGGAGCTAAAGCAGTTGTTGGGCTGGATGGAGAAGATTGCATTCAAGGCGCCGGCGCAGGTGTAGCGATGACAGCGTAGCCAATACCCAAGCTCGTTGGCGTCGCGCGCCTTAGACGCTTGATGTCCCGTGGATCAATCGCCGATCCGGACAAAACGATCACTATGATTGGATAGAACGCGGCAGGTATTGCTGAGAGGCTGTACTATAGCTGGTTGAAAGGAATTCCTCGAAGCCGGCAAGCGGCGGTTGGCGGGCGATACGGCGCGGTCGGCAACAAACTCCGTCTCATCAAAAAAAGCATGACCGAGGATGGGGGCGACGAGGCATGAGGTATTCTGCCTCTGAAAAGCTCGAGATCCATCCGTATCGTCGAGCAGTCGCATCTGTCCGTCAGGCGAACGCTGGATTAGCTCGGGCATCCCGCCCGGCTCGTTTTACCGCTGGTACGATCAACTATCGCACTGGCGGCGTCGAAGCGCTGCAAGACAGATCGTCAGCACCCTCACGGGTCTGGATCGCGTATCTGAAGGTGATCGGCTGGGCCTACTTCTATCTGTCGACGATCCTCGATGACTTCTCGCGCGACATCATCGCCTGGAAGCTGTGTACGACGATGCGCTGAGTACGTCACCGATACGTTGCAAATGGCGTTGGCAGTGTCGGGCTGCGGCAAGCGCACGCGTCGCGCACAAACCACGACTGCTCCTCGACAATGGTTCGAGTTACGTCTTCGGCGGAACTGTCTGAATGGCCCGAAGGGAAACGGCATGGGCCACGTCCGCAGTGCGCTCAACCATCCTCAAACCCTGGGCAAGATCGAGCGCTAGCACAGACATTGAAGAACGGCATCCTGCTCCAGAACTAGTATCTGTCAGTGACCTCGAGCAATCCGTGCTTCGCTTGGTCGAGCACTACAATGACGCCCTCTACCACGAACACCCTGGCAACATCACACCGGCCGATGTCTACTTCGGGCGGCGGCAGAACATTCTGAGCATGTGAGAACGGGTTCAACGCCACCATCCAACACCGACAATTGACCGACTTCAAAATAGCAGCATAAACTCCAACCCCAGCGATCCGAAAGCCTCCTATCCCTCAAGCCGAAAACTGTCTCAAAGAATTCGACGACGGACACACTCTCCGAAGGGAGACGTTTGAGCGTATGCTCGGCGACAACCTCTTTCAGTTCACGTGCTTCGTGGCGCAGATCCTTGACCTCGTTCGTCGTTGCTGACCGCGCCTTATCGCCCGCCAGGCGCCGCTTCACTCTTTCGACGAGAGCAATGCCCCCGCGCTCGTAGAACTTCAGCAATCGAGACCTCACCGCGCAGGCCAGAGGGCAATGCGGATTTTTTTCCACCGAATATTGTTTGCGCTTCTGGCGCATGCGAGCCGCTCCGATAGACTTTGACTGCCGCCGTCAGGTAAATTTTGGGATGAGATTTCCGAATCATCTGCACTCCTTCCAGACGCAGCGAGATCGGACAGAGATGCCTCAAGTCGTATTCCTTATTGTCTGCGTTTCTGGCGCCGCTTGGTTCTTCCGAAGGGGCCGTATCGACCCGATGACCATAGGGTTTGCCTCGACCTTGATCTATTTCAGTCCTGGGATGGTAGGGTGGACCAATTTTGCCACGAATAGTGGGATGAGAAGTGACGTTATCAGTCCGGCCACCTACTTTGTGATGACGCTAGTCGTCGGCGCTCTTATTGCTGTTTCTATGGCAGTGCCGTCCACGCCCAGGCAATCTATTCGTATTCCTTTTGACGAATACGTGCCAACAGCGCTCTTAGCAATCGCAGTAGTTGGCGCTGGCGCGTCGGTGTCGACCATCGGCGGTTATTTCTTTTGCGAAAAAATAGCGATGCTAGAGGAGATCGACGGTTGGTATTATCTCGCCGCGTATGCGTTGCCGCTTTGTATTGTCACGGCGACGGCGCAAAGGCAGATATTTGTTATCATTCCTGCCGCAGCATTATTGTTCGGCGACCTGTTTGTCGGCTTTCGCGCAGGCGCCGCCATGTCGCTCGTTGCAATTGCGCTTCTTTTCGGTCAACCGGCAATAGAGAATCGGCGCCTGCGCGCCCCGTTACTGCTGGCTCTCGCGGCAACAGGGGCTATGATGCTGATCTTTCCTCAGGTCGCCTACACGATCAAGCATGTCGTTGCAGGTCTTTGTCCAATCGAAACTGCAACTGCCCGCCCGCCTTTTGAACAAGTCGCGGCGTTGGCAGCGCACATGAATACGCCGACGCCTTATATTGACGCTATCTTTCAGTCGGAGCCGTTCGTAATTCAAGCTGTGTTGAACGCAGTTGTGAATAATGAATTCGCGACCGAAAGCACGTACCTTATCAATCAACTCCTTACGGCCATTCCCGGCGCGGAAACAATTTTTGGCATAGCGCTCTCCCCTATTTCCTTCAACTCTTTATATCAGCCTGCGTTGTTCCCGGAAGTTCCATACGGTATGGCCAATACACCTTGGGCGCAGGCGTTTGCAGCCGGTGGCCCCGTAATGGTTGCGGTGTTTGCGGCCGCTTACGCTGCAGTCCTGAGCGCTCTTGCGTGGATATTCAACGCCTCCTCAGGCGCGCTAAAAGCAATGATAGCCGTAGTGACCGCATGGTTTGCATTCTACTTCCACCGGAACGACCTTTTAGCGGAAATCGGCATCATAAAGCAGGTGCTTTACACATCAGTTGGGGCCTTCATCGTTGCTGCCTTTATGTGGGGGGTGGTCTACGTGGTGAAAAGGCGCTGATAATTTTAATCCGCTCCACCTTACCCTTCGTCTGCGCCCGATACGGCTGACACAGCCGCGGCATGAAGCCGGCGTGACGGGCGTAGTCAAGGAAGCTGGCATGGAAGCGATGCACCCGCGGCCATAGGCGTTCCGCTCCAGCACCACCGTGCGCATGTTGTCGTAGAGAACTTCCTTGGGCACGCCACCGAAGGTTAAAAGCGCGTTCTCATGCGCGCGGATCAGCGTCTCAACCTTCTCATCATCGCAGAACTCGACGTAGGCAGTGCGGCTCCATCCCAACGTAGCGATGAACGCCTTCAGCACATCGGCGCCACGCCCCACCTACGCCCAGTCCGCCTGCATCTGCTCGCCGGGAAGTGTCTCAAAGCGCACGATCGGTTCCGGTGTGGGTGGCGGCACGAGAGCGCGTACGAACTGCCGTAGCCGTGTCTCGCCACCGGTATAACCACGCGGCCTGATCTCGCGGAACAGCACGGCGGCCGGTATGCGATCGGGTGCTGCCGCACGCATCCGTTCGATGATGTAGTCCTTGAACGGATCCAGCTTCTCGGCCCGCTTCGGTGACGGCTTGCGCACCGAAGCCGCTTCTCCTTCACGCAGATAGCGCCGCGCCGTGTTCCGTGACCGGCCCGTCGCCCGCGCCAGCTCACGAATGCCCGCGCCATGCTTCTTCAGAATATCCAACTCCATCCGCTCCTCTGCCGTCAGCATCGGCCCCTCCATCTCGGAGGAACCACCTTGGACGCCGGGTCAGATTCGAGTTGCTGGCTGGGTCAGTTTCACACCGCTGATGACACTGGCGCCACCAATCGGCGTCGGCGGGCAGCACCCGGCATCTCGATCAGCACATCGTTGCGTGACTTCGAAAATCGATGGCTACCAGACCGCATCCGCTGGCGTAGGTTCTTTCAAGGTCATGGTCGCGCTTCTCCAAAGTGTGGCTTCGGCACCTTCACTTTAGAGTGCTGTTGCCCGGCCCTGACCGCCTGTCTGCGTGATGTGCGCCACAGGCAGTCAGGGTCTCTGTCGAGCAAGTTCCCAACGTGCTACGGCTCCGGCTTCACGTCCAACGCCATCCTGGCCTGGGCGAAGGATCACCGCATCGACTGGCACTTCATTGCGCCGGGTAAGCCGGATGCAGTACGGCTATGTCGAGAGCTTCAACGGGCGAATGCGCGATGAGCTGCTCAACGAGAGCCTGTTCTTCGTCATCGGCCATGCTCGCGGTGCCATCGCTGCGTGGCTTACCGATTATAACACTGAGCAGCCGCATTCCTCGCTGGGCTAAACGATGGCGGCAGACTTCGCCAAGAAGATCGCCGCAACCGGCCCTGACGCTGCGCCAGATGATAGCTCCGCGTCAGCGCCGGTTGCTCACCACACTCTACACGGAGTAATAGAAACGGCCGAGGCTCTAAACGCTGCTGGATGAAACATCAGTGGCAGGTCAAGCCGGCTCTACGAACGCTCCTCTATCATCGTGACGACCAGCTTCGCCTTCGCCGACTGGCCGAGTGTGTTCGGCGACGCCAAGATGAAAACGGCGCTGCTCGACCGCCTCACGCATCACTGCGACATCGTCCAGACCGGAACCGACAGGGGCGCCGAAGACACGCTTGGCACCTGATCACCGGCAGGCCCGCATCCCGCCGCGATCTGAGCCAGCCTAGAAGAGGGCCATCATCGCGCGCGCCCCGGCGAGCACGTGCAGCGCCGCCCTCTCTCTTCACTATCGGCGTCCTGCTCTGGCCGAACTGAAGGTCATCGAGCATGCCGAGTTGTGCATCTGCTAGGCCCGCCCGGCACCGGGAAGAAGCCATCTGGCGCCGGCGCTGCCTGGGAAGCGGTTAAAGCGGGTAAAACGTCGCCTTCTCCACGGTCGCCGACAATATCGCTTCTCTGGTCAAGGTCGAACGAGAGGGGCAGCTCAGGGAGCGCATTCGCTTCCATACGCGTACTTCGTGCTGGATGAGATTGGAGCCCGCGATGATCCTGACATCGAACAGCGGCTCAAAACAGGTCGTTGCGCCGGATTATCTCGCGACGACGATGCCAAGGCATTTTCCGCGCGGTGTAAGCGCCGTGAAGGCAATGCCCCTCACGTCCATGTGTAGGCTCAAGCCGCCATTCTATCGGTCGTCCCGGTTGATTGGCAGTGCCCTGAAAGGTGATCCTTAGTTCGTAGTCGCGTGAAAGTGCGCGGCGTACCCACGGAGCAGCCTCATCCCAGTCAGCAAAGTCAAACTCAAGCCCGTCGAAGCTAGCCCGCACACCTAAGGCGTCGCTGTGCAGGAAGATGTTAAACCCTTCAGGTGTCGCTGCACGAATGTTGACGGTTACGTTATCGCCATAGGTGCCTGATAGCATTTGTTCGATTAGGAAGCGGTCAGACTTAGCGGCCGTTAAAGCCATCACAGATTTCATACAGGCAATCTCCGTCATCATGCAGAACGCACAAAGCCAGCCCTGAGTTGCCGGGCTGGCCTGTAGTTTCTCCCGTTGCTGGTAGGCTTATTTAAGTGAAACCGGATCAGCCGCAGCGCCGCCAAATCGATAATTGACGCCGATCCGAACAGTGTCGATTTCGCGTTGAAGCTTCTTGGAGCCGAGGTCTCGGCCGGATGGCGTTGCGCCGAGTGCGTAACTTTGGGTATCGAAATCGTAACGCAGATACTCGGCCCGCAGCGACCAATTACTGACAATTGCTGCCTCAACGCCGCCGCCGTAGACCCAGCCTGTTACGGTCTCGTTTTTCGTATTGTTGTAGGGCGCGAAACCCTGCTGAACGCTGCAGTGGGTGTTCACTGCAGCGACAGAAATGGGGTCGGGACACGATTGGCCAAATCCGGTGCGGCCCCAAGCCCAACCGGCCGTGGCATAAGGAAGGATGCGGCCGAACGAATATCCAAGACGACCGCGAATGCTACCGAGGCCGGTAATCTCATGCGTCTGGACGATGTAGTTGCCGTCGCGTAGCGACTGCTCCATATGCGCAAACGAATAATCAGCTTCGACGCCGATCACCACATTGGAAAGCTGGACGTTATAGCCGATCTGGCCACCGACCGAGCCGCCCTCCATATTAGGACGTGGTGGTCCGCAGTGCTGGCCCGGGCCGAATGCGTTGGAGCAGGTGGCCGGTGGAGCAACGTAAGGATTAAGGCCCGGGTACTCTGTGTCTCCCCAGCCATAGCCACCATGGGCGCCGAGATAGAGGCCGGACCAGTTATAGTCGTGCGCCATGGCAGGGGACGCAGCAAGGATTACCGCAACAGCGGCACCACAAACACGGATACGCAACATTACTCAACTCCAATATACACACAATACTTACCCTAATAATCAGTACACACAAGAACGGTGCAACTCCAAAATCGGGGTAGTTCTCGGGTTGGGCTTAAGATGTGACAATTTAATCACACATCTGATCGAGCCATTTCGCGCGAACCGACGAACCCCACGCCGCAGTGAATCGGTACGGTCCATTAGCGGGCCGTCATGGGGAGAGGCTCGGCGAAAGCGGCGGCTATGCTATCGAACATCTATGATGGAAAGTTCAAATTAACGCGCTGCCATTAACAGCTTTTACGCTGTCGCCATTATCTCTGTGATTCTTGTGTCCGGGTCGATAATGGCGAACTGCGGCAGTGCTTTCCTTGTTGATTGTCGACGGCATAACCCTCCCTAAAACTTCGCAAGTTCCGGTGCTGTTGCTCTACCCGAAGATCAATGGCAGAATAATCGCCTTTCTGGGGGGGCTATGTCCGAAGATCGCGATGAGGTCCGTTTTCAGTTCGGACAGAACTGGAAGGACTTTTCCAAAACTGTTGACGATAAGGCGCTACAGGCAGCGATAGACGGTTTGCGGCGCCTTTTACCAGACCACTGCGATCCAATCGGAAAAACCTTCCTCGACGTTGGCAGCGGTAGCGGTTTGCATAGCGTAGCGGCAGCGCGCCTTGGATTTGTGTCAGTTACCGCAACAGATTATGACTACAACTCTGTTCAGACCACAAAGGAAAATGCGTGCCGCTTTGGTGTCAAAGTCAACGTCTCCCGAGACGACATTCTCAACACCAAACTGTCCGGCCAGTTTGATGTCGTCTACAGTTGGGGCGTTCTGCACCACACTGGAGACATGCGAACGGCAGTTGCGACAGCAGCAGGAATGGTTAAGCCAGGCGGGGCTTTTATCATGGCACTATATCTAAAGACGCAGTTCTGCGGGATGTGGAAGATTTTGAAAAGGACTTACTCGGCTGGCGGCAAGTTCCGACAAAAGGCTATGGCAGAAACGTACGTCAAATTGTTGCAAGCTCGAGGGCTAGACAAAGCGGTGCGAGCAAGAGGTATGGACTTCCGCCACGACGCGATTGATTGGCTGGGTGGATACCCTTATGAAAGCGCTACGCCAGAGGAAGCAGTGGCGTTGGTCGGGCCAGAGTTCCTTCTCACAAAATCCTTCAACACGATCCCTGCTAGAGGTTTGTTCGGCACTGGATGTGCAGAGTACACATTCATACGCAGAACGGCTGACTAGTCGGCCTCATAGGTGATCGAAAATTTGAGCCAATTGCTGGATGCCTAACCAGAGGGCCTGCCTGTAGCACGTCTACCGCACTGACACGAACGGCACTCATATCGGCTGGGGCACTGGCACGGTAATCCAAGAGCAAAAACAAATCCGGGGCATCACGCCAGGTCACAGGGAACTACAGGACGTGGCTAAAAGCGGTTTGGCTTACGCTCAGCACTTAAGCCGACTGTGTCACAGCAAATCATGATCGATTTGCAATGCATTGCAATTGCATTCGGCGGCACCGTCGATATCCGATGTATTAAATTCGGGGATGAAATACCCAGATCGTCAGCCTACCGTATAATCCTTGTAGGGCACGTGGCCCCGCTAATGGTAGCGCACAATGCGCCTTTGGTTCCGGCTTATCGGGAACCGTCAGAATTCAGCGCACCCGAAATGCCGCACTCAGTTGTCTCTCACACACGGATATTATGTCTTTTGCTTATTAACTGGCTGTAAACATCAAAAGTCAGGTTCGATATTCGCTGCAACCCAAACTCTTCCAGGGCGCGCTGGCGCCCCCTGGTTCCCATCCGCTCGCGCATAGCCGGATCGGCCAACATCTTCTTGACGGCAGTGCGCAATTCCGCAGCGTCTCTGGCAGGCACAAGCAGACCATTGTCCTGATCGCGCACGGCATCGCGGCATCCAGTGACGTTGGTTGTAATGCAAGGCTTCCCACATGACATTGCTTCAAGCAGTGACTTGGGTAAGCCTTCGCGATAAGATGGCAGACAAATGATGTCAGCCTCGTTCAGGCACGACACCATGTCGGAACGTTGCCCCCACCACTCGACGATCCCCTCGTTTACCCAATCCCTCAACTGCTGCTCCGAAATGTAGGAGGGATTGCCGTCATCCACACGGCCAACGAGTACGAAGCGGGCTCCAGTGTCGGTTAGCTGCCTAGCAGCATCGACGAACTCGCCGACGCCTTTATCCCAGAGCATACGGGATGCCAACATGACCAATGGTGAGCCGGGGGCGCGCGGCAATGGCGCAAAATGCATAGTGTCGACACCAGAACCAGCAATGATGCGGATTTGATCGGCTTTCACTCCCATTGCCTTCAGCGTCGCCGCGTCATCTTGGTTCTGGACGATGACTAGACTGCGCAACAGCAGCAACGGCAGTACCCACTCCACAATCCTGCGCGCCATTGTCGGTCGCGCTTGGTCGGTGAAAAGGTGGCCAAATCCCGTGATGGCGGACACCCGGCCACCGATGCACGCAATCCACGCCGCGATCTCTCCCACGACCACGGAGCGCAGGGCCACGTGGTGCACGAGGTCAGGCTTTTCGCGTCGGTATATCTTGGACAGATTCCAAGCCTCGCGTAGTAGGCTGAAAGGGTTTAGACCGCGGCGTTCCTGAGTAAAAGGAATGACAGTTGCGCCTACGCTGGTGATGCGATGGGCCTGTTCGCCCTGTCGCGTACAGACCTTAACTTCGAAGCCTTCGGCGATCGCTCGGGTGGCGAGGTGCAGCCGGTGGGACACGAAATACCAGTCTTCGCTTACTAGGAAAATAAGCTTAGGCACATTCGTTCTCCAGCCACGCTTGGAACATCAGAATGTTCCAAAGGTGGTAGGCCCAGTTTCGACTCCCGCGGACGTGCTCTTGCCACTTTTGTCGGATCGGTGCGGGTGCGAAAAAACCCTCGCGGATGAGGCGTTCTTCACTCAGCAGTGTTTCTGCCCAATCACGCAACGGGCCGCGGAGCCAGCTATCCAGAGGAATGCCGAAGCCCATCTTCGGTCGCTCGATCAGACTGCGCGGGACATAATTGTCCAAAACTTGGCGCAGGATCCATTTGCCTTCGCCGTTGCGCAGCTTGTAGTCAAGTGGAAGGCTCCAAGCAAACTCTATCACTCGATGGTCTAGAAAAGGGACCCTTGTTTCCAGGCTGACAGCCATGGAGGCACGATCAACTTTGGTCAAGATGTCATCGGGCAGGTAGCTCATGAAATCGAGGAACATCATACGTTCGATGGGATCGAGCCGCATCAGGTCGGGTGATGGGTGGGTGAGTTGAGTGGACGGCTCGGAACCGCCCAGGACAACCTGAGAGGGCGTGTGCCAATGAGAAACAAGGCCGCGATATAGATCGCCGATCCCTTCACTTGCCAGCACACTAGATGCTTTGTGAAGCTTATCACCGACGTTATTTCCTAGCCGGCGTTTCAGCGACGGAACATGGTCGGCCAGCCTGTTCCAGACATCAGGCGACAGCATTGTCATGCCGACCGACCCCAGTTGACGCATACTACGCGGTATTCGGGAAAGCTTGCCCCAAACGTCGGCCGTTGCTTGATAGCGGCTATAACCAGCGAACAGTTCATCGCCTGCATCGCCGGATAACGCAACCGTGACGTGTTCACGTGTCAGTGCCGACACTAGGTAAGTCGGCACCTGTGACGAATCCGAAAAAGGTTCGCAGTAGATTTCCGGCAACTTGGGAATGATCGCCAATGCCTGTTCGGGGCTGACATAAAGCTCGGTGTGGTGCGTCCCAAGGTGCTCCGCGACCTTCTTGGCGTATGGTGCCTCGTCGAAGCGTTCTTCGGCAAAACCAATCGTGAAGGTTTTGATCGGCTTATCTGAGAGACGCTGCATGATCGCAACGATGGTCGATGAATCAACACCACCGGACAAGAAGGCGCCTAGGGGCACGTCGGCGATCATCTGCTGGCCGATGACGGAATGCAGCAGGCTATCGAGCTCGGCCACAGCTGCTCGTGGGGCCGCGGCCGGCGACCGGCGGCGGGGCTCTGCAGCTTTGCGAAGCGACCAGTATTCGGTTAGCATAGCTTCGCCGCCAGTGCACTCAGACCATTCGAAGGTTGCCAGCGTCGCTGGTGGAAGCTTGGAAATCCCTTCATATATAGAATATGGTGCGGGAATGTAGTTATGCCGCAGCAGTAGCGTGATCGCGTCACGATTGATCGCGCCATTGAAGGTGGGATGAGCTTTCAGCGCCTTCAGCTCTGAACCGAAGAGCAGAGTGCGGTCGGATCCGGACCCCTGCCAACCATAATAAAGCGGTTTTTCCCCCGCGCGGTCTCGCCCCAGAGTGAGGCTACGGTTCTGTCGGTTCCAAACGGCGAATGCGAACATACCCTCACACCGCTTGACGGTGCTTTCGATGCCCCATGCGTCGAAGGCAGCAAGCAAGGTTTCGGTGTCCGAGTGGCCGCGCCAATCGATGCCATGCTCCTCGTTCAGGGCCTCGCGGAGCGCCAGGTGATTGTAGATCTCACCGTTGAAGACCAAAACGAAGCGGCCGGATGCTGCAGTCATCGGCTGGTGCCCAGCGGGCGACAGGTCCACGATGGCAAGTCGGCGATGCCCGAGGCCAATTCCGGCGTCGTGGTCGTGCCATGCACCATGGTCGTCTGGACCGCGCGCCTCAATCGCCCGCGCCATGACTTCAAGAACTGCGTTGGCGTTCTTCGAAGCGGATCCGGGCAGGCCAAGATAGCCAACTATACCGCACATGGAGATGCCTTTTGTTTCTTTGACAGCGTCCGCGCCGCCTGCCTCGAACTGCCTTGCAGTGGCCTGCCACTCATTTCATGTTCCGCAACGGTGGGCTAAGGCATCCTCGTATGTCCGCTCATACTCATCGACGCATGCGTGGAGTGAAAACACGTCCCGCACCCTCTGCTGACCCCTGCGGCCCATTTCCACCCGATTGCCATCCTGCACGAGACGCAGAAGCGCCGAAGCGAGTTGAGCAGGGTCACGTGCCGGTACTACAAACCCGGTTTTGCCGTCCAGAACTGCTTCGCCATTTCCGCCGACTTCGGTGACAACCATAGGCAGGCCAGAGGCCATAGCTTCGAGCACAGCGTTAGAAAAGCCTTCTTCGTGTGAGGTCAACAAGCCAATATCGGCGACCTTTAGTAGATCGGGCACATCGGAACGAGGGCCGAGAAACCGGATATTAGCATCCATGCCGTGCTTCTGAGTCAGTTCCTGCAAGTCCGGCCCAATGCCGTCATCACGACCGACAGTGAGCAGAACCCAGCCCAGGGGCAGGCGATCCTTGATGCTTGCCAGTGCCTCGATGAGATCGCGATGCCCCTTATAGGCAATCAAATTGGCGACCATAACGAGCACAAGGTCGTCATCGCCCAATCCCAACACTTCCCGCAGTGCGTGTTTGTCGCCTTGCGCCGCAAATCGATCCGTATCTATGCCATTATAAATGAGCCTGAGTTTTTCTGGATCAACTCCCTCAGCGACCAGGTCATTCCAGACCGCGCGGGAATTGGCCAGTATTCGGGTCATCTTTGGGTGCAACCAATGCTCCACTTGCGCCAATCTTGCGTGCTTGGACTGGTAGTTGTTGAGGCTTCTGCGGCTCATGATCCTAGTCTTGACCGGCGATGCCAAGGAGATCATCCCACCAATGATGTAAGAGGCTGGAAGAAAAAAGTGGATGACATCGGGCGGTCGACGCCACAAACCCCCGAAGAGAGATATAGCGCTCAGAATTAGATCAATGCTTGATCGCAAGCGTTTGCTTGAAACACCCCGCATCAACCAGTTGGAAGCGGCCACCGAATGGATGACCACGCCATTTTCGGCCAATATGGACGTTAGCGGTCCGCCCGGGAACAACACCAGTATCTCTGGCTGCCAACCGCGCTTCTTGAGTTCGATACTCAAGCTGGCCACGTGTTTCTCGGCGCCGCCAACGTCCAGCGACCCGATAACGAACAGCACCCGCCTACCTGTCGAACCGGAAGAGTTTGCGTTTATAGACTTCATGGAGTGGCCGGCCCCTCATCGGCGCGATACAATATGCGTTCGGTGACAACCGCAACCAAGGCAGCCATGGCGGCACCGGAACTCATTGCGGCCGCACTCGAATACTCACCTAAAAAAGATGCGGTGAACGAGAATGTAATCCACATCCCGGTTAGGTTCACGGCTGGGCCAAGCACCAGCAGAACAGGCTTGCCACGAGCCTGCCACAACTTCGAATAGATCGCGCCAACAATCGCAAATGGTATGCCAAAGCTGATGATCGTCCAATGGCTTGCGACGCGGTGCGCGTCCTCTGGCGTGAACCGGCCATTGAGCATGATGCTGAGCACAGGCTCGCCCAAGGCCCAGACAACTAGTATGCCAGCCAGCCCTACCCCCCACGCCGCCCGGTTCGCTTGGGCCAGGACGCGGCGAAGCTCACCGACTTGGCGGGATGAAACGAGATCGGCCAAACGCGCCAGAAGCACAGTGGAACTAGCCATAATCACTAGTTGAATGACTGCCAAATGCAGTCGAATTGCATAGCCAAATGCCGAAACCGCGCCTTCGCCAAAACCGGCGATCCAGACTTGTGGCAGGCTGAGCACCAAATTGGACAACAGCACGCCTGGAAAGCCCAGTACACCGAGAGTGACCATGGTTCGCGCCGAGCAAACAAATCCGGCCACATTTGGCAAGGGGCCAAAAAATTTTAGTCCCGCATGCGGTAAAGCCCCAAAGCAGATGCCTACTTGAAGCAGCAGTCCCACAAGCGTGCTCGCAACAAGCATGTGGAGCGCACCTTCCGGTGAAAATGCCAGTATCAGCGCGCCAATGATGCCGTTGGCAATTGGCGCGGCGGCAGCAATCGGAAACTTGTTGCGCATGGCCAGCAGATATCCTGCGCAATCTCCAAGGATATTGAGAAACAGCAAAGCGATCAGCGGCGCAAAAGCCTGTTTGAAAGCGCTCAATACGGCCGGCGGTGCGTCACCGGCAACCCAAGCGGCGGCTGAATCCAGCGTCAGCAGAAGACCTAGTGATAAGACAAGACCCACGCCGGCCATGCAAAGCAGAACAGCCCGTTCAAAGGCGGCTATATCCTCGCCACCTTTCTCGATGGCCAGCCGGGCGCGAACCGGGAATAGACCTGTTTGAACAATGCCCGAGACCGAACTGGCAACCAGCGTGGGCAGGATAAGAGCGAGATTGTACCCATCGAGCTCGCTGCCCAATCCAAACACACGGGCCGTGAACCATAGTTTGACGAACGCTGAAAATTGCGCAGTCAAGGTCAGTGCAGAGATGATCGCTATCTGCCGCTTCATGTCAGTCAGCGGCTGTACTCTCTCTGGATAGAGCGATGTACCAATCCATGGTCTGGGTCAGTCCAGCGGCAACGGAGTGGGTTGGATCGTAACCCAGCAGCCTACGCGACTTGCTGATATCGGCCTGTGAATGCCGCACATCGCCGGCGCGGAATTCACGATAGAGGGTATCGGTGGCCGGAAGCGACACTCGCCGCTCAAGCTCCTCGCGTATCATTGTGGATAGCTCGGCCAACGTTGTGCGTTCGCCCACGGCGACATTATAGACCTCACCACGCGCATCCTCGTTGGAGGTTGTGGCCGCCAAAACGTTGGCCTGGACCACATTGTCGATGAAGCAGAAGTCGCGGCTGGTGCTTCCGTCACCATTGATGAAAAGGTCGCCGCCTTTCAGATAGCCAAACACCCAGGTCGGAATAACGGCGGCGTAGGCACCATTGGGGTCCTGACGAGGACCAAAGACATTGAAATAGCGCAACCCTGTGGCCCGGAAACCGTAAGCGCGCCGGAAGACGTCAGCATAGAGTTCGTTGACATATTTAGTCACCGCGTAGGGGCTAAGCGGCTTGCCGATCTTGTCCTCGACTTTGGGCAAATCTGGATGGTCGCCGTAGGTGCTGCTGCTGGCAGCGTAGGTGAAGCTCAACACGCCCGCGTCGCGGGCAGCGACCAGCATATTCAGAAAGCCGGTAATGTTAGCATCGTTGGTCGCGATAGGGTCGCTGATACTACGCGGAACGCTGCCCAAAGCGGCCTGATGCAACACGTATTCCACAGGTACATCGTCGTTCCAATGCATGGCCTGCCGACATTGGCTCAAATCGCGAATATCGCCTTCCAGAAAGTCGAAACGCTGCCACTGCTCTGGCAACACTAGCGACTTGACCATATCGAGATTGGCGGGACGTCCGGTGGCGAAACTGTCGATGCCAACAACACGCTGGTCGTTGCGCAGCAAGGTCTCGAGCAAATTGCTGCCGATAAAGCCTGCAACTCCGGTAACAAGCCATACCCGAGGAGCCGTTCGAAGTTTTTCAAGCGCTCGAGCGTAGGCTGGGCTATTTTCCATCATAAACGTCCGTCCACCATGTTCGCAGGCAAAACGCCCTTGACGTCGAAGACTACTGCACCGCTCTTTCCAAGCGCCCGTATCTTTTCGGGGCCCAGCTCGACGAACTGCTTGTGCGCAACGGCCACAATCACGGCGTCATAAGTGCCTTCGACTGGCAGATCTTCAAGGCATTCCAACCCATATTCATGCTGGGCCTCATCCGTGCGGATCCACGGGTCGAATACGTCAACACCGGCATGATACGCTTTCAGACCTTTCACGATGTCGACGACCTTGGTATTGCGCAGGTCAGGACAGTTTTCTTTAAATGTCAGGCCCAAGATAAGAACACGACAATTGAGAACCGGGCGACCGGCGCGGAGCATAAGTTTGATGGTCTCGTCGGCGACATGGGTGGCCATTCCATCGTTGATACGACGTCCTGCCAGGATTATTTCAGGGTGGTATCCGACCTCTTGTGCCTTGTGCGTCAAGTAATAGGGATCCACGCCGATGCAGTGTCCCCCAACGAGACCGGGTCTGAAGTGTAGAAAATTCCATTTGGTTCCGGCCGCTTCCAAAACCTCTAGCGTGTCGATGCCAAGGCGATAAAAAATTAGGCTCAACTCGTTCATGAGGGCGATGTTGAGATCGCGCTGGGTGTTCTCGATGACCTTGGCGGCTTCCGCAACCCGGATACTGCTGGCCTTATATGTCCCAGCTGTGATGATCGTCGAATAAAGCTGGTCCACTGCGTCAGCAGCTTCTTGCGTACTGCCGCTCGTCACCTTACGGATGCTTGGAAGCCGGCGTGCATGATCCCCTGGGTTAATACGCTCAGGACTATAACCTGAGAAGAAATCGACATTGTGCTTGAGACTGGAATGCTGCTCGAGAATAGGGATGCACATTTCTTCGGTGCAGCCTGGATAGACCGTGGATTCAAAAATAACTATCGCGCCCCTGCGCATGACGCTGCCCACTAGCTCGCTGGCACGCTGCAAGAGTGTCAAATCCGGTCTGTTTGCCCTGTCGACCGGCGTGGGAACCGTGACGATAAAAACACTGCAATCGTTCAGATCCCTCTTGGAATTGGAAAACGTCAGGTTGGTTGCGCTCGACAATTCCTCCGCGGCAACCTCGAGGGTGCTATCTTTGCCCTGCTTCAATTCATCAATTCGGCTAGCGTTGATATCGAAGCCGACAACGTTCATGCGCTTGCCGAACTCGACGGCCAGCGGCAGCCCGACGTATCCCAGTCCTATGATGGCTATTTTTTGACCGACCAAGTTCATTGACTACATTCCTGAAGAGTGGATCTAGAGCAATTGGGTTAAAAGAAGCGAGGCGATCACTAACCGATACCCACGTTCACTCATCGCGACCGTAAACCTAAATCCATGCCCGCCCTCAACGCCTGTGAGGCAGAATTATCGTTTCGGCGACTGAAGGATTTCGGGATCATCGCGGCGTTCGGAAGGAGTGCAGATGATTCGGAAACTACATCCCGAACTTACCTGACGGCGGCGGTCAAAGTCTATCGAAGCGGCCCGTGCGCGCCGGCAACGCGCAGTATTCGGTGGAAGAGAAAATTCGCATTGTGCTCGATGGCCTACGGTGAGGTCTCGGTTACGGAGCTGTACCGGCGTGCGGGCCTTGCTTCCTCGAAGCCGGCAAGCTTGGTCGAGCACTACAATGACGCCCTCTACCACGAACACCCTGGCAACATCACACCGGCCGATGTCTACTTCGGGCGGCGGCAGAACATTCTGAGCATGTGAGAACGGGTTAAACGCCACCATCCAACACCGACAATTGACCGACTTCAAAATAGCAGCATAAACTCCAACCCCAGCGATCCGAAAGCCTCCTATCCCTCAAGCCGAAAACTGTCTCAAAGAATTCGACGACGGAAACCGCCCTGAATGACTTGAGCTGTGATTGAGATATGACAATGTATGCCAACTGGGGCAAGCGCGTGTTCGATGTGACTCTGGCGCTGTTGCTGGCTCTACCGGCGCTTGTGCTATGCGTTTTCTGCGTCGTCGCAATCCGACAAGAAAGCTTCGGTCCCGGCCTATTCAAGCAGGCGCGCGTAGGCCGGAATCGCAAGCTGTTCACCCTCTACAAACTGCGCACGATGTCGGCGGGGACGGGCGACAGGGCTAGCCACGAGGTTGCCGCATCGCAAATCACCCGAATTGGGAGAATATTGCGCAGGACCAAGCTGGACGAGCTACCTCAACTCATTAACGTGTTAAAAGGCGATATGAGCTTCGTTGGTCCGCGTCCGTGTCTGCCAAACCAGGAAAGTCTTATTGCTGAGCGCGTCAGCCGTGATGTCTTTGCAATACGTCCTGGCATCACCGGTGCCGCGCAGTTGGCTGGCATTGACATGTCGACGCCGACCGAGCTGTCGATAGTGGATGCGCGCTACCGGAGCGACATTAATTTCCGGAGCGATTTGGCATATATCATTGGAACTGCCCTCGGACGCGGCGGCGGCGATGCCGTCAAGGATGGCTGATCTCATCACGCAAATACGCCAAGCTTCGCGGCATACACTCAACCGGACGCCATCCGAAAACGTCCTCGATGTCCTCAACCGGTGCAACTTTAAGCTCGTTTGTTGCCGCCATTGCAATTTCAGTCTTGCCTGTTAAAGCCGCGACAACGCGCAGCAAAGCAACGGGAACCGGTACAAGCCGTGCAGTAACGCCCATTACATCTGCCATCTTGTGCACAAGATCCTGGGTGCTCACTGCGACACCATCCGATGGCTCGAAAATCTTGCCGGCAGCATTTTTCCAGGCGCTGTCTTCTGACTGCACCAGAGCAATTATCAAGGACGAGAAATTGCGGCGCGACAGATATGCGCGCGGCGCGGTAACGGAGCCTAACGGCAGCAGTGTTTTCCTCCGGACAAGTTTGGAAAGCGCGGTGAAACCGCCTTTGCCACCTGGTCCGTAAACTGGGGGCAGGCGCAGAATAAGGGTTTGCAAATCCGACGCATCCAGAAAACGCTGTTCGATTACGCGTTTTGTCAAACCATAAGACGATAATTTTCTACCTCCAAACTCATCGGCATACACACTGCTCGCTACGATGCAGCCTTTCATATTGCAATTCGTCGCAGCGGCGATCAGTTTATCACTCCTTTCACCAGCCTCTAGGAGGCTACGTGACGAGCCTTGGCGCGCAGGGTCGTCGGCGAGATGTAAAACATATTCCGTGTCCCATAGTGCGCTGGATAAGGCTGACACGTCATTATAGGAGGGGATTGTCACCCAGTCGATTGCTTGCGTGGCCCACGGAGGGCGATTCGAGCGCGAGAGCGCACGACAACTCAATCCGGCCTGTGAACAACTTTCCAGAACCCCGCGCGCTAAAAACCCTGATCCGCCGGTAATTGCTAGCTTTACCTTGCCATTTTTATGCATGTGCGCTCACCGTAGCTTGGAGGAGATGCTGAAGTTTTTTGCCCATACTGATGCTTGGCGTATTAGCCTCTGAGGCTATTTTTGCACTGATCGTTCCGCATAACACGCAAAGTTATTCGGCTTGTGGCAAGCCAATTTTGTGGATGCAGATCCAAAGCAACTTGCCTTCTGCACCAAGAACAGTTTATCACTTTTGAAGAGCATAAAGACTTCTTCCCGTTATTGTTTTCATCATTTTAGGTGGATTATGGCAACCTTCGAAGGGGTAAAAAAAATACTTGTTGAGTGCTGCCCCGACTTGAAGTCATCGACGGTCGATTTGATTTGCGCGGCGCTATACTCGCATGGAATTTTACGCCAACCCGAACCGCCCTCTCCCAATGCAAATTATCAGTATTCATTACCTCCTTTGGGTACGGTGGACGGCAGCGGATGTGACTTGTAAGCGCCTTTGGCGCAGCCAAGTGCACTCCGGTACCATCTGAGTGGCGTTGGGTTTGCGCCTGTCACGCTTGTCACCCGATGCGCTCTCATCGTGCTCGACGGCCTATGCGGCGAGGTCTCAGCCGCGGAACTATGCTTGCGTGAGGTATCGCCGAGAGCTGTAATACAGCTGGGAACCACTGTGGCGAAAGCTGTTTTTGTGAACTTGCGTGCAATTTTGACCCCATCCCCGGTGCTGAGAACATTGCCCTTGGTGCGTGGGTCGGCACGCAATCGGGCGGGTCCGGCGCGCGCATTTCGTTCAGCACAAGTCGATCAAGGCGAGCTGCGCCTTGGCGCGGAACACGCGGTCGATCAAGTTGGCGCCTGTGCTACCGCTCCTGATCGCGCAACGCTTGGACGGGGTCAACATTGCACGCCGGTTGGGGGGCAAAGTTCGACGCCGATTGACATTATTTTTCTGTCTGCGAGCTCTACTTGGACGATGCCGGGCCCTTGGAAACTTGGACAGATGAGTCGGCCGTCGCGGCGATCGGTGACAGACCGGACGACTTGCGCCAATCGCTAGCCCCCATACTCTCTAATGCACAGAAGGGGAAATCTGTGAAGTTTGAAGACCTCGCCGTTGGCAGAAGTTTGAGCAATGTACGGTTGCCAGTCCCACATTTTGCTGGCACGACTTCGTTTAATCTGGAGAGGAATAATGTCAGAAACCAGCGGTGAGGTTCGGTTTCAGTTTGGACAGAACTGGAAAGACTACTCAAGGACTGTCGATGATGAGAAGCTGCGGGCCGCTATAGCAGGGCTCATACGCCTCATCCCTGATAGCCTTGATCCGTCAGGAAAGTCCTTCCTGGACATCGGAAGCGGCAGCGGGCTTCACAGCGTGGCAGCCTCACGCCTCGGCTTCGGATCGATTACAGCGACCGATTACGATAGAAACTCTGTCGAGGCTACCAGGTTAAATGCGAGCCGCTTTGGCGCTGCGATAACTTCCCTTCAGGACGATATCTTGAAGACAAAGCTCACTGGACATTTTGACGTAGTATATTCTTGGGGTGTTCTTCACCACACAGGGGATATGAAAAAGGCCGTCCGAACTGCTGCTGCCCTCGTTAGGCCAGGGGGACACTTGATTCTGGCTCTATACCGAAAATCACCTATGTGCGGGACGTGGCGAGGAATAAAGCATGCATATTGCATTTCTCCAGCCCCCATCAAAAAGGTGGCAGAGATAGGCTTCTTCGGCGTCATGGCGGCCGCTCACCGCATCGCAGGGAAGGGGAGTGGTGACTATGCAGATCGAGGAATGAATCTGTACCACGATGCCGTCGACTGGCTAGGCGGCTATCCTTATGAGAGCGCTGCACCAGAAGACATTGATGAATTGGTTGGACCTGGTCTTTCCCGCATTCAGGAGTTCAACACCCGCCCTGCCCCCATCCGTGGAGTTCTTGGCACGGGCTGTGCAGAGTATGTTCTGGCTAGGACGCCGCCTAAAACCACATTTCCACTATGAAGTCGAAAGTGACGGCGGCTGCAGTGTTGCGCACCGAGCGAGGCTGTCGAGGATGGTGTCGGGCAGCCTAATTAAAGGAACGGCCCGAAGCTTTAATTGGTGCGCTTCTGATTAAAAAGAACATGCCTGTCTAGCTCCCCTAAAATCGTTGGGGGGCGTCAGATAGTACGCCATCCATGTTTGGCGACCTATGCTGGTCAGCGCAAATTTGGCGCTGAAACGAAACGGCCCCGCCTCCATGTGGTGGCGGCAGATCTTCTTGGTGCTGAGGGAACCAGACAAAAGCGCCCATCAGCGTCCCAACGAGCGCCGCCTGTGCCGGGTTGTTGATCGCCAGCAACAATGTTTGACCTGCCCCCCCATTGAGTGGCCCGGGTGGGATGTTAGTTCGGGGCTGCAACAACCTGGAAGAACAGGTTGGCCTGCTCGCGTCCGAACGGCAGGTAGCCGATCTCGTCGATGATCAGGAGCTTCGGGCTCGCCACCGTGCGATGCAGCACTTCTTTCATCCGGCCCTACCGCTGTGCCGCTTCCAGCGCCATGACAAGATCCGCCGCCGATGTGAGCGCACCTTCCAGCCCTTCGATGCCGCGAGAAGCCCGAAGGCGATGGCAAGGTGCGTCTTGCCGGTGCCGGATGGTCCGAGCAGCACCACGTTCTCCGCCCGCTCCACGAAGCCCAATGAAGCCAGTTCCTGGATCTGAGCCCGCGGCGCGCCGGTCGCGAAGCTGAAGTCGTATTCTTCCAGCGTCTTCATCGCCGGGAAGCCGGCCGTGCGCGTCAGCATCTGGCGCGAGCGTATCCGTCGCGCATCCCGCTCAGATCGCAGCACTTCCTCAAGGAAGTCGGCGAAGCTGGCATCCTTCCGTTTGGCCGCAGACTGCGCGATGGCGCCGTAGCTGTCCGGCAGCGCCGTCAGCTTGAGTTCGCCAGCCAGTGCCGCGATGCGTTCGTGCTACATCGTTCTCATGAACACACCTCCGGGAACCGCGCGTCGTAAACGCTGAGTGGATGCTGATAGCCGATGATCGTCTTGCGTGGTGCAGCAGATTGTTGCTGCACGGAGCGGATCGATCGAACGCCATAGAGTGTCGACAGCGGCTGCAGCGATTGCCGCTCGATGAGCAATCTCTCCGCCGGCACTTCGCCCGTCGTCGCATGTATCCGCGTGTTGGCAACCTCACGCAGTCAGCGTGCCACCGCCGCATTTGCCGCCTGCTTGTCGGGCCGCAATCCGGCCTGGCGCATGGAAGCGACGAACGGGATCCAGAAGCTGCGCTTCAGATAGCCGATGAAGCGCTCCACCTTACCCTTCGTCTGCGCCCAGTACGGCTGGCACAGCCGCGGCATGAAGCCAGCGTGACGGGCGTAATCAAGGAAGCCGGCATGGAAGCGATGCACGCCGCGGCCGTACGCGTTCCGCTCCAGCACCACCGTGCGCATGTTGTCGTAGAGAACTTCCTTGGGCGCGCCACCGAAGGCTAAAAGCGCGTTCTCATGCGCGCGGATCAGCGTCTCAACTTTCTCGTCGTCGCAGAACTCGACGTAGGCAATGCAGCTCCAGCCGAGCGTGGCGATGAACACCTTCAGCGTATCGGCGCCGCGACCCACCTGCGCCCCAATCTGCCTGCATCTGCTCGCCGGGAAGTGTCTCAAAGCGCACGATCGGTTCCGGTGTGGGTGGCGGCACGAGAGCGCGTACGAACTGCCGTAGCCGTGTCTCGCCACCGGTATAACCACGCGGCCTGATCTCGCGGAACAGCACGGCGGCCGGTATGCGATCGGGTGCTGCCGCACGCATCCGTTCGATGATGTAGTCCTTGAACGGATCCAGCTTCTCGGCCCGCTTCGGTGACGGCTTGCGCACCGAAGCCGCTTCTCCTTCACGCAGATAGCGCCGCACCGTGTTCCGTGACCGGCCCGTCGCCCGCGCCAGCTCACGAATGCCCGCGCCATGCTTCTTCAGAATATCCAACTCCATCCGCTCCTCTGCCGTCAGCATCGGCCCCTCCATCTCGGAGGAACCACCTTGGACGCCGGGTCAGATTCGAGTTGCTGGCTGGGTCAGTTTCACACCGCTGATGACACTGGCGCCGGTGGCCTGTAGCCGAGCGACTGATGCGGTCGCACCCATTATAATGGCGGCGCCAGCTCTCGATGATCTGCACTTCACGTCACCTGCGTACGCCAATCGTGCGCACAACGTCGGGATCTTGCCGCCTTGCGCAATCAGCACATCTGCCTGCCGCAGCTACGCGACGATCTCTTCCGGCTTGTAGGTCTTCTTCGGCATCTGAGGTCCTCCTCAAAGAAAAATCCTTGCTTCGATAAGGACCACGTCAGTGGGGGCCGGATCACGCACCTCGGGACGATCTCATTCCAATAGGATCCCTCCGCGCGCACGAGCACGAGATCGACCCGATGACCGCACGACGCAATGACCATCACCCGTTCCACGCCCCCGCCGGGCAGCGAGGAGAGAGGTGGCGAGGAGAGGTAGAGGGCGATATGGCTCACTTCTCCGGCCTCCCGAGCGTGCCTACAAAAAGACTTTGCCACATAGCCGAGATACGTTCCGGGGAGAATGTTGTTTTTACCTCGGGAGCGTTTGCTGCCATCTTCCCGCGCAAGCTGTCATCCGACATTATGCGGTCAAGCGCCGCAACAAGCGCTTCTGGGTCATCCTGTGAGACGAGCAATCCGTTTTCCTCGTGTCGAATAATATCGCGTGGACCGGTATCGCAGTCGACACTTACGGCCGGGCAGCCATGAGCAAGAGCTTCAACAAGAACATTTGGGAAGCCTTCATGCCGCGAAGTCAAAACAAATGCGTGGGCTGCCATGAACCAGTCGGCAAGATTTCCGGCGCGACCTGGCAAAACGACTCGTTCGCCTAAGCCACGATCAACAACCATTCGTTCCAGTGATTCCCGATCGTTCCCCTCTCCAGTGATAGCGAGAATCCAGTCAGGATGTTTTTTTGCCAGCCGTCCAAACGCAACTACGAGTCGGTCAAACGCCTTTTGATGAACGAGGCGACCTGCACCTAACAGAAGCTTCTGGCCACTCGGTACATACAAAGATACTGGTAATTCTGGTGCTTGCTTAGCAAGAGGAATTTCGACGGAATTAGGAATTACGACTACGTTTCGAGCTCGAGTATGGCGCAAAAGCCAATCTCGACCGACCTCCGTTTGCACAGTCACAATGTCGAGGCGGGCGTATACCAAACGGCGCAAAAACTGCCACGCGCCTCTTGGAATAGATTGAGGTGGAAAAGCACGCTCCGCGCCGACTGCTATCATATTGCGTGTCCGGACTATCCCCAGCATCACGGCCGCTGACATCATCCCGAATGCAATATCGGGACGCTCGGTAATGAGTAGGTTGCGTAACCTGCGAATGCGATACACGTTATTCTTTAGCGCATTAATTACTCCATGGCTGCGGCCGGATATCCCCAACGGGACAAGTCGTATTCCGCACGGAAGATCATATATGCGAGGTTCTTCGGCATCCAGTGTTGCAATCACCACATCGCATCCTCTCTCAGCCCAGATTTTTGCAATATTGATTGTGGCTCGCTCGGCACCGCCGCCACCGAGGCTACCAATTAGAAACAGAATTTTCTGCATATCACGATCTCTTGATGTTCTCCCGATATTGATGTCTTGCTGAGCTTGGCAGCAGACTGATCACATCCCCCCGCTCAACTCACATAGTCAGGCCCACCCTGGCCAGATACGGTGCACTGCCCTACCAAGCGCGGCAGGGCATAGTTTTATGAGGAAAAAGGCGGTGTTGGTGCTATTGCAAGCGGCTCGGGTGGTTATCGCCCCATATGCTGCGATGCTCGGCTGTCTCCCACGGCGCCCCGAACACGCAGTGCTCGCCTTGCACGTGTGGGATGCTGCGAGCCTCGCACTTCCAATTCCACATAGCCTCCAAGTTTCTGGAAAACCAGTGCACAGCGTAAGCGGGCGTTACAACAACGACAATGGCCGCCAGCGCAACAGTAACGGTCTTACGACTTGGCTAGCGCGCCAGTCCGAAGGGTTTTTCGATAAAGCGCCATGATCCAACGGCGAGCAAAATTGATAACGCGGCGAGTAAGACAGCCTCGGCCGACGACGGCATCAGCCCGTTCAGATAGTGATGGTAGAACACGAGGACTGGCCAGTGCCATAGGTAGGTAGAGCGAATAGGAGATCAGCCCTATCCAGACGAACGGTGAGAGCGATAGAATACGAGCGGTAACAGACACTGGCGTTGGCACAATCAGGCATGCGGCACCGATGCATACTGGCATAGCGGTGAAGCAAGCGAAGGAGACATATCCGCCGAGATAGCGATAAAGCTGAAGGCCACTAGGAAGACGCCTAAGGCAGCGACAATCTCTCCAAGTATGGCATTCCTGATCGACGACCAAGAAAGCGACCAACGCAAGTTATCTGCACTTCACGTCACCTGCGTACGCCGATCGTGCGCACAACGCCGGGATCTTGCCGCCTTGCGCAATCAGCACATCTGCCTGCCGCAGCTATGCGACGATCTCTTCCGGCTTGTAGGTCTTCTTCGGCATCTGAGGTCCTCCTCAAAGAAAAATCCTTGCTTCGATAAGGACCACGTCAGTGGAGGCCGGACCAGCTCCCAGACCATCCAATCGATATGGATAGCGGCGCGGAGTTCATAGCTGCGCCACCCGCGATCCCCTGAGCCCAACAGCGGTCGGCGTGCCGTCTACGATCCGCCCCGCAGCACCGTTGCCCATCTCGTCGAGGCCGCGCGGGCCGCAGCAGCGCATGTCAAGCGTGGCGATGGGCTTGTTCGCGGTAAAGTCTGCGGCGGCGTTGGCGCCACGACCGCCAGTGACGGGGCAGCGCCTGAGTATCGCCGTTCGCTCGCTCCGTTGCGCCTGATGATGACGATCCGATCATGCGTCGATTAGCACGAACACATCCGGTTCGCGTGCCGCTGACAGGCTGCCAAAAACACATTGCCGGTCCTGAGAATGGCGTTCGGATCAACATCCGCACCGGCACCGCCCTCTGAGGGACCGATAGCCTGTACCGATAGTTCGTCAAAGTAGACCGCGGCGTCCGTGGTTTGGCATGGCTCTGTTCGCAAACGTCCTGATTAGAACTGCGGAACAGGCGATGGCGCTCAAAGGTTGGTATCTGGCGCAACATTTGATGAAGCGAGTTTGATAGGCTAGCCCAGCATTACCGGGCTAGCCTATTGTCTTCGCACTGGCGGCGCTGCGAGACAGATCGTCAGCACTCTCACGGGTGTGGATCGCATCCCGATGATGTGCGGGCGCAGATCATAACCCAGACCGGCGTTCATCGTGGTCAAGGGGGCCGGAGGAGGAGTTCCGGGACAAGACCACAGCACCGAACCATGTGACTGCACGTATCTGAGCGTGGTCGGCTAGGCCCGCCTCTATCTGCCGACGATCCTCGACGACTTTTCCCGCTACATCATCGCCAGGAAGCTGAGCACGACGATGCGCATGGCTCAGTTGCACCTAATCAATCTGAGTATTCTCTGTTTTTCAACGCCTTAACTCCAATGCTGCAGCAAACCGCCGTGAGCCCAAACATTGCTTGGAACCAGTATTGGAATAGGCCGTAACTCGAGGCGGCCATTGTCGCGGAAGCTGCGAAAGTTGCAAGAGCGTAGGACATTGAATCGAACGGGAGTTTTCCTATTGCGCGGGTGATCCCGATGCCGAATATACATAATAATGCTGTGCCTATGGCACCCAATTCAAACCATGTCTGTAGGAATATATTATGTGCGTGACTGGAAAGAGAGCGCATCAGCGGACCGCGTTGATCGGTAGGGATTTCCTTTTCGAGAATGGGCCCCAGATAATATGTAGTGCGCGCACCCACACCAATAATTGGGTTTTTGAGTGTGTGTAGGGCCGTCTCATTCCATATGATTATGCGATGTTGGGCACTTAAAGGCAGCCAGGATGCTTTATCTAGGCCGAGGCGCGGGCCTAAAAGTGCAGCTGGCAGTATCCCTATACACAGTGCAATCCATCCGCAGGTAATCACCCTGACACTGAGACTTGGTGCAATTTTTGTTAATAGAAAGACCATGACGCCAATGAGCAGGGCCAGCTTCGAGGTTTCGTGCCACGAAATCATGATGGTGATGGCTGCCACCATTGCCAAAGATCCCGCCAGAATGCCGGCATTGCGGCGCGTGGCAATACCCACGACTGCAGCAATGGTTGGCCAAAGTAGTAACGTCAGCGGTGCAACATTGCGCGTTAAATCCTGACGCGAAATCTCAAGGAGCTGCCCATCAGCAGCCCACTTGAAAAACATTGGAGGAGAGAGATCACTGGGTTGAAGCCCAAGCAAATTGTAGGTCCAAATTTTTATTCCTTGCTCTGAAGTGAACTCAATCAACAAGTACAATGCCCCTACCAAAAAACCGACCCACAATCCTTCTGCTATGTGAAGCATAGGGATGCGTTGTTCATTCATGACGAGGTCAATTATGAAAACGCTCGACGCTATTATGATAAGACTATAGCAACTGACGGTTAGAGCCATGATAGGCGAAAAGGCCCACAAAGATGTCAGCATCGCGTAAAGTGGATAAGGTACGAGCAGAATAAGTATTCCCGCCCGCCCCGGTAAAACGAAGCGGAACTTGCTGCGGAATGTGGCAGAGACCAAAAAACTCGCTGTTAGCAGGCAGAATGTAAATGGCAGCGTCTTAGCGCTAGCGAAAGCGGCAACGACGGTCGCTATAATTACGCTACCCACTACTATGCCGGGTACACGTTGGCGGAACGTTGACGGTACAGTGCCATTGAACATGGGCGAACTTCTCTAGGACGAACGTTACACGCTCTCACCACGGCTTGATGACGAATTAACAAGCCTTGGAAGGGAAGCAATCTTGGAGACCTTGAAAGCCTATATTGTAAGGCGTTCTGCAACGCAACAATGTTTGACCTGCCCCCCTTTGAGTGCCCGGGTGAAATGTAGTTTAGGGCTGCTAGATGCTGCGTTGGCGAGGGAGCGGGCGTAGCCGTGAGCAAGGCCACGCAGCGATCGCCGGCACGAACACTTCCGGCGCCGGTGACCTGTAGCCGAGCGACTGATGCGGTCGCACCCATTATAATGGCGGCGCCAGCTCTCGATGATCTGCACTTCACGTCACCTGCGTACGCCAATCGTGCGCACAACGTCGGGATCTTGCCGCCTTGCGCAATCAGCACATCTGCCTGCCGCAGCTACGCGACGATCTCTTCCGGCTTGTAGGTCTTCTTCGGCATCTGAGGTCCTCCTCAAAGAAAAATCCTTGCTTCGATAAGGACCACGTCAGTGGGGGCCGGATCACCGCCGCCGTCCGTACGGACAAGGTCACGCGCTTTGTCGCCCAATGAATAACTCGCGCGATTAGGCGCGAAGTATTCCGTGGCGGGAAACCTCTCCGCCGCAGATATTCCCATTCCCGCAAAGCGGGACAGCAGGCCGACGAGCGCCTTAGCCATAGTTGCACGCCGCTGCCCGCCATAGGCGGGCTTCACCGAGCGTGCCGATTGAGCACTGAGCGCCGGGCCTAGCATAGCGGGTCAGGGACGGCGATGCCGTCAACACGCAACGCGATTGCAGCCGATCAACACAGCTTTGCGCGCTGATCGCCCGATGCGTAACGACGCCATCCCGTCCCTGACACCCGCACGACACAGAACAAGGGGGCCATTTCGATTTCCGAAAAAGCCTCAGGATTTGAAAACGGAGGGGCGCTTTCGATTTTGGAAAACGCCTCAGGATTTGAGCAGGACGCAAACCAATGCCCCTCGGCATCATCAACCCCATGCGGTCCGCCGCTGCCGCTGCGCTAATGGGCGCCGCCGCAGCCACACCTCCCTTTCCCATAAGGGCAGACACAAGCGCATAGAAGGCACACCCCAGCCCATGGCGGGCAGCCCGCCAGCGGCGGGCATGCCTCACCACACCACCAGCATCAAGGGGGCAGCCCCCTCCCCGTAGGCCAGCACGTACAGCAGCCGGGCACCAGCACCACAGCAGGCCAGCAGGTGCGCCAGCACGCGCATGACCGCGCGTAGGTAGTGCGGCGGCGTGGGTGCAGCCTTGGGGGGTGTTGCATAGGTTCTTCC
>NZ_PZPO01000005.1 GCF_013306565.1 Hyphomicrobium sulfonivorans
GCTTCTCGACATCGGCGCCGATGCAATGATCGCCCCCGACATGACGCTCGGAATTTCCTACATGGGCCAGTACTCGGGCGACTTCACCGACAACGGCCTGCGCGGACGCTTTAACTGGAAGTTCTGACGGGTGCGGGTACGGGAGACGGGCTTATTCCATTCGCGGCCGACATGGGTGGCACGACGTTCGAGATCAACACCGGCTTCTCGACTGACATCGGCGACGGCGCAGCGATCTATGCCAACGCGTCATATCTTGTCGGCATCGGCGAACGCCTACGATGGCAAAATCGGCGTGAAGGTCGCGTGGTAGGGTCACCAAGCTGTATGGCCGCTTACCGCGATGACCAACGCTGCATTTCTTGGTGGTTGTTGGTCACCGCTCCGAGAGGTTCACGTTGCAAACTCGACATCGCCACAACGGCAGTCACAAACTATCGGCCCCCGCGTTCTCAAGTGAGCGGTACCCTGGGCAAGGGCGCGATGTGCAATGCTGCCGATCAGTCGATTTGCGGAGAGCGTGCGTCGCAACTCGTACAGTCCGCATGAACAGTTAAGCGTTCGTCTTTGCTGGCCGCTGGTGGACAGCAAGTCATCGATGTCGGAACAAGCCCAATCGGCAAGAAAATTTTAGCGCCCGGCATCGCGCCTCAATCGCCAGAGAGGCTCCACCCGCCGATCTTTGCGTAGATCGCATCACGGAGGCGGCGAACGTCAGCGTTGAGAGCCGCCAAGTTCTGGATGGTATCACCTGAGGCCGTAAGCAGCGCTTCGCCTAAGCAGCCTGCCTCCGTGCGCAACGCATCGCCTTTTTCAGTCAGGTTCACGAGCACCTGGCGCTCGTTCTCAGGATTTCGCGCACGATGCACCAGCCCGGCGGCCTCCAGGCGCTTCAGCACTGGCGTCAGTGTGCTGGACTCAAGCCCCAGCTGATCGGCGATTGCGCCGACTGTCTGCTGGTCGTCGCGCCAAAGCACATTGAGTACAAGATACTGCGGGTAGGTCAGGCCCAACTCGTCCAATAGCGGCTTGTAGACCCGCTGGATCGCCATGCTTGCGGAGTAGATCGAATAGCAGAGCTGATCTTCCAGTGGAATCGGTCCACCGCCTTTGGCCTTGGATTTCTTCAAGTTTGCCTCCTGTCTCCGCCCTCGCCACCGGCGGGGGTGCAGCACGAAACTATATCGCGATAAGTTTTGCGTTGACAAGTGAGTGTGGCCTGCTCTAGACGGATGGATATCGCGATAAATTTTATCGCAATATTACATCAGGAGCAGGTCATGATCCCGACCATTCGCTACATCGCCACGGCACTGACGGCAGCCTCAATCATCAGCGGCGCCCAAGCCGAACCTGCACGCATTCCCGACACACAGACCGTCCGCAACGTCGTCCTCGTTCACGGGGCCTTTGCCGACGGCTCCGGCTGGCGCGGCGTCTATGACATCCTGACCTCACGCGGCTATCGCGTTTCGATTGTGCAGAATCCGCTGACATCGTTCGCCGATGATGTGAACGCCACGCGTCGCGTTCTGGCGCGCCAGAGCGGACCAAGTGTTCTTGTCGGTCATTCATATGGCGGATCGGTCATCACTGAGGCCGGAGCCGACGCGCCTGTGGCGGGCCTTGTCTATGTCTCGGCACTGGCCCCGGACGCAGGTGAGAGTACGGGCGATCAGTTCAAGGACATCCCGGCGCCGCCGGAATTCGTGATCGAGCCTGGGCCCGATGGCTTCGGCTTCGTCAACATGGAGCGTTTCAAGGCGGGCTTCGCTGGCGATACCAGCGATGCGGACGCGGCGTTCCTGCGCGACTCGCAGGTGCCGATTAACATGGCGATCTTCGGCACGCGGCTCACCCAGGCGGCTTGGCGCACCAAGCCGAGCTGGGCAGTTGTCGCGACGCAAGACCGCGCCATTGATCCGCGCCTGCTCAGGCAGCAAGCCGAGCGCGCCCACGCCGAGATCACGGAAGTTGATGCGAGCCACGTGCCATTTCTCACTCAGCCCCACGCCGTGGCTGATGTCATCGACGCCGCGGCGCGTGGTGCATCACGAGCTGCCGCATCGCGCTGATCGATACAGCGCCTCGCCTGCCGAGGCGCTGGCCTAAAGCATCATCGTCCCTTCACTGAAGAGAGCGTGAGATTATGGACCCGACTTCTTCCCTCGAAGACCCGCATTTCTTTAAGCGCCCGCGTGTGGCACCGGAGCAGGCGGCGTCTGCCTTGAAGCCCGCCTATGACTTCGTCGTTTGCGGTGCCGGCGCCTCCGGCTCCGTCATCGCAAGGCGACTGGCGGAAAATCCCGAAGTGCAAGTGCTGCTGCTTGAGGCCGGCGGCAGCGATGACGCAGAGGCCGTTCTGAACCCGGCCTTGTGGCCGACCAATCTGGGAAGCGAACGCGACTGGGGCTTTCAGGCGCAACCCAATCCGCACCTGGGCGGACGAGAAATCCCGATGGCCATGGGCAAGGGGCTTGGCGGCGGTTCGAGCATCAACGTTATGGTCTGGGCGCGCGGACACCGCACCGACTGGGACTTCTTCGCTTCGCAAGCAGGCGATCCACGATGGAGCTACCAGAATGTGCTCGACATCTATCGCCGTATCGAGAACTGGCAAGGCGTTTCAGATCCGCAGTTTCGCGGAACCGGAGGGCCGGTCTGGGTGCAACCGGCAGCCGATCCCAGCCCCATCGCGCTCGCGATGCTGGAGGCTGCGCGCGAGATCAACGTCCCGGTCTTCGATCATCCTAACGGAGCAATGATGGAGGGGCCGGGAGGCGCAGCTATCACCGACATGCTTGTCCGCAATGGGCAGCGCTACTCGATTTACCGCGCCTATGTGCACCCCTGGTTGGATCGGCCGAACTTGACCGTGCTCACCGGAGCAATTGTGCGGCGGGTTGTGTTCGAAGGTCGGCGAGCTACGGGTGTCGAGCTGACGTACGATGGGCAGCAGACAACGATCGGCGCTCACTCGGAAGTGGTTCTCTCGCTGGGTGCGATCCAAACTCCCAAGATCCTGATGCACTCAGGGATTGGCGATCGCGCGGAACTGCAGAGGTTTGGCATTCCCGTTGTTCAGCACTTGCCCGGCGTCGGGCAGAACCTGCAAGACCACGTCTCGTTCGGGTGCACCTGGGAATTGTCAGACCCGCTGCCGTCGCGCAACAGCGGCAGCGAAGCGACGATGTACTGGAAGAGCCGACCTGAGCTGGACGCGCCGGACCTGCTATTCTGCCAAGTGGAATTTCCGGTGCCGAGCGAGCGAACAGCAGCGCGCGGAGTACCGGCGCATGGGTGGACAATGTTTGCAGGACTTGCACAACCGGAAAGTCGCGGGCGACTACGCCTTCAAAGCGCCGATCCAACCGCTCCGCTGGTGATCGATGCAAACTTCCTTTCAGATGCCCGCGATGTAAGGACAGCAGCGGCATGCATCGAAATCTGCCGCGCGTTGGGCAATGCGCAGGCATTCCGTCCATTCGTTCGTGGCGAAGTCATGCCGGGCAACCTGAGCGGCAGCGAACTTGATCGCTACATCCGCGAAGCCGCTGTCACGTACTGGCATCAGAGCTGCACGGCTAAAATGGGACGTGATGAGATGTCGGTCGTGGACGGAACGCTGAGGGTTTATGGTGTCGACGGGCTGCGCGTGGCCGATGCCTCGATCATGCCGCGCGTGACGACAGGCAACACACAGGCCCCCTGCGCAGTCATTGGCGAGCAAGCTGCGCAGGCGATCAAACAGGCGCACGGGCTTTCCAGCAGCGTCAATCCATTGGCGCAAAGAGTCGGCGCTTCGTAATCCTAAACCTACTGACTGCAAACTAACCGCGTGCAGCGGCGAGGAGGGTATGTCCGCTTCGTCGGCAGCCGATACGAGCAGCGCGCATCCTGGCCGCGTCGCACACCAATCGCGCGACGCGGTCGGGATAAATACGCAGCGGCCTTAAGATCCAGCGCGTAACGTGTCGATGGCGCGACTGTCACGCTCAAATGGGCGCAAGGTGCGAAAATATCGGCGGACGTCGTCAGTGATCGCGAGTAAGGAAAAATCAAACGTCGATGCAGGGCTCGAAAAGCGCTTCGGTTACACCCAGATCGCACCAACGGCGCTTAAGCTCATCTGAAACGAAGATCGTAGTTACAAAAGCTTCAATATCACCACGCCAGATGGCTAACCCGCCCACCAAGTCAGTGCGGACGGCTATGCTCCGGTGTTTATCGTCAAGACGATAGACTATCCTCTCAACGATACTTCCCTTGTTAATTGTCTTGGGAGGAACGTTACCCTTCGCCACGTCGAAGGCATTTATCTGAAGGTATACATCAAGGAGATAGTAGGGATTGCCGGCTATGGCTTTCTTGCTTTTGGCATCTGACCCAACGGCACGAACCGGAATAGCCTGCCAACCGTCGGACTGCAGCGGCCTGAGCGCCTCCAGCGCCTCGGCGGAGAGAATCAAATATTTGCTTTGATCCAGGATGATGTGCTCCAGCCCTTCAGCACGCGCATGGAACTTGAAGCCCTTGGCAAGCTCGTCAGCTGCGCTCTGCGGAATAGGCGTGTTGCGGCCAATTATCTCCGGTGAGCCAATACCAACATATTTGTCCACGGTTCCGATCACCGGAAAAAGTCCGAGATCTATAAGCCAAGTCATTGGAGTCTCCGCCGTTGCTGACCGCAAGGTCGCTCATGCCACGATTACGCGTTTTTCTAAGCCGTCCATGCGTACGTAGCGAACCTCGCGCTTCGGAAATACCTTTTCCTTGAACTCGCGCACCAGTTCCTCCGCACCGCCGAATGGAGCGATCACGTCGTAGCCATGTCAATAATGGTGGAAGCGCTGGGCTCCCTTCGCTGTGCGGTGCTCACTGGCGCGCGCTTGGAGGGAGCGCATGAAACGGCGCCAAAGGCTTGAGCTCGCAGCCGCGCGGCAACCCAAGGCCAATTGTTGCGCCCTTTGAATTCATGGCATCACGAATGGTGCAAAGCTCTGCCACGCGACTGAGGCGCCAGAGCTTTGCACCACTTTTCGAGCTTTTATTTGCGAGGGTCGTCGGCGGGATTGATATACGTGATGTTCCAGGGCCCCGTCGCGGTGAGAAGAACCACGCTCTCCTCCTCGTTCCACAAATAGTGTGCGTGGTTGTCCGGCAGGGTGAAGCTGGAACCGGCGCCGAGCTTGTCACCCTTCTGACGATCAAGCTTGTCGCCCATCCCGTTCCAGACGGCGCCTTTCAAAACGGTGACCACCTCGGTGAAGGGATGCGTATGGGCCGGTATCTCGTAGTTCGCCGGGAACTTAAGATACGCCATGAACACACCGGGCTTGCTCGGATCGCCAATAACAAGCGCGCTCTGCGCTGCGCCGGGGAGCAACGGCTCGTCTTTCCAGGCGATGCTATCCAGCTCGAAGTTTTCCATCTTTGTCGTCGTCAAGCGATCGATCTGATTGCTCGGCGCGAGAGCGAAGCTCGCCAAGGCGGCTACAGCTGCTCCCGCCAGACCAGCTAATAGAACCTTCATCCAAGTCTCCTTCGATCTAGTGTGAACAGCGCTCGCGAAACCAGCGGTGCTCCGGCTAATTGATGCCATGGTGATGGGTCGCGGCAATGGCGATCTGCCTGGAACGACGGGGGCAAATTTCCTGGCTCGAACGCGCCTTAGTCTTGCGCCGTAGTCTGGAGAGGGTTTCAATGTTTGGTGGGTGAATATCCCGATGCGATGTAGGTTTTTCGCCCTTTTCGGATATCTGAAGCCGACTACGCTGTATCTCAGGAAGACACATGTAAGAAGACAGAATTGGAGGGCGAATTGCATCTTTCTCGGGGATTTGTTGCCTTCAGCGCTGCCATCCTTATCGCCGTCGCAACACCGGCGTCAGGGGCGGAGGTCGATGACACACAGTTGAAAGCGGCTGCGGGAAATCGCTCGGATTGGTTGACTTACGGACGCGACTACGGACAGCAGCGCTTCTCGCCACTCGCGCAGATCAACGCCGGCACGGTGAAGAAGCTGGTACCGAAGTGGATCTATCAGACCGGGACAGCGGCGACGTTTCAAACGTCACCCCTCGTTGCCGACGGCGTCATGTATCTGACGACACCCTTCTCTCATGTCGTGGCGTTGGACGCGCGCACAGGGCGGGAGCTGTGGCGCTACGAGCATAAACGCTCGTCGCAAAAGACCTGCTGCGGTCCGGCAAATCGCGGGGCAGCGATCGGCTATGGCAAGGTGTTCGTCGCCACAGTTGATGCGCGCCTCGTCGCGCTCGATCAACGGACGGGGGAGCCGGTGTGGGACATTGCGCTGGCGAATTCGCGAGAAGACGTCACCGAGGACAAGAACGTGCTCGCGGCAGATGATCCGCTCAACGCCAGAAACATCACGGGATCGACGGGTGCCGGGGCTGTCATCGCGCCGCTGGTCTACGACGGCAAGGTCATCGTTGGTATCACGGGCGTGGGCTACGGCCTCCATCTCGACAGTCCGCGTGCCGGCGCACCTCTGGGAGCCGTGGTTGGCGTTGCCGGGCGTTACGGTCAGCCGGGCTTCCTCGCAGCCTTTGACGCTGCGAGCGGCCAACAGGTTTGGAAATTCGAAACGACGCAGAAAGGTTGGGAGGGAAGCTTCCGCGCGGATACGCCGGATGGCATCCCGCTCAATCGCGACATCGCCGCCGAGAAGGCGAACGCGAGCAAGCATGAGGACGCGTGGCGGCACGGTGGCGGATCGATATGGCACACACCAGCCGTGGATACGGAAACAGGCTTGCTCTACTTCGGTGTCGGCAATCCCTCGCCTCAGGCCGAGGACAGCACGCGCCCGGGTGACAACCTCTACACGGTCGCACTCGTCGCGCTGGATTCGAAAACTGGGAAGCTCGTGTGGCACTTCCAGCAAGTTCCGCACGACAGGTGGGGCTATGACGTAGCCAGTCCGCCCACGCTTTTCGAGGCTACGGTGGACGGCAAGAAGCTTCCAGCAGTAGGGCAGGCCAGCAAGCTGGGCTGGTACTACGTACATGATCGCCGAAGCGGCGCGCTGCTGTTCAAATCCGACGCTTTTGTTCCGCAGAGCAATCTCTTCGCTCCGCCGACGCCGCAGGGCGTGCGCATCACGCCAGGGCCGGCGGGTGGTTCGAACTGGTCGCCCGCATCACTGGATGCACAGCGCGGCGTTGTTTACGTCGCTGGCATGCACATTCCGATGATTTACAGGACGGCGGAACTGCCCCCGCAGGGCGATGAACCGGCCGTCCCATACTTCATCATCGAGCCTGCGGAGGAAAAAAACTGGGGCACGCTGACCGCGATCGACCTGTCGCGCAATGGCCGCATCGCATGGCAGACGCAAACGGACGAGCCGCTCGTCGGTGGTGTCCTCGCGACGGCCGGCAATCTTGTTTTCACCGGTGAAGGCAACGGAGAGTTTTCCGCGTTCGATGCGGGATCGGGAGCCCGTCTGTGGAGCTTCAACTGCGGTGCGGGCGTTAATGCGCCGCCGATGACCTACGAGGTTGATGGCCAGCAGTACGTTGCCGTCGCCGCAGGCGGAAGTCAGATCTGGGGCTTCCGCCAGGGCGGCGCAGTCATTGTCTTCGGCTTGCCGAACGAGGACGCTTCCGAGATTCGCAACGCAGATTGATAGCAGATTGATACTTGGGTGCGCAGCACGCCTATGCTTCTAAGCTTGCGCGACGGCGGCGGCCGCAAACTCATCGCGCAGCAGAAGGGGCGCTGCCGAGCCTTTCCTCGATCGGCGGCCGCAATGCGACAGCTCGAGCAGAATTTTCGAAGAGCTTGTTCGCATTCGCTCTCGGTATCGACCCCGGCTGTGCACGGGCACAAACAAAAATCTTTCAATCTGTCGAGTGTCCATAAGAGAGGCGCAGTGGCCCTCATCGGTCGGCGACAAGGGTACAGCGGACGTTCTGCAACAACGCGGCCGGTTCTCGTTGGGCAGAACCACGAGGTCCGCAAACTCGGCATTTCGACCGATCACCGTATTAAGCGTAAAACTGAGACGCCGAGCACAACCCGCTCGCGGGGGAGAGCGCTGCGCGCAAGGGGTCATATAGCCCTTCGAGGAATGCGGCGGGCTGCGCAGGTCCACCTTAGCCACTGCATAAGAGCCAGGGCACGTCATCGATCTGAGCTACGGATCGCTGCTGAATGCCATCGTGTGCAGCGTCGACGCGCTACGAAAGAGCGTTGCGATTCATAGCGCGGCTCAGCGTCAGTGGCGAAACCTGCAGAGTTTGGCGAGTTCCCCAAGCCGAACCTCCCCCGAAGCTAAAGCAACGGCGGCGTACAGGATGTCGTCAGGAGTCAGTTTAGAAGACCGGGATCTGATCTCTACCAACTTGCTCCTCGAACGAGCGCGCTTGTCGGTTTGTCCCATGAGCGGAAGTCGAGATTATAGAGCTCCGCGATGCTCAAGTGATCTGCTGGACGTCCCCTTCGGGGACTGTAGCGACCCGCGGGGCAGAAGCGGCTGTCGTTGTCCACGCCCCATAGCTTGCATAGTTCAAGAATCCTTGTAGTATGCTTGCATGGATAGCAAAGACGCCGTCACCTGCCTTGCTGCGCTCGCACATGAACAGCGTCTCGCTATCTTCCGCTTGCTCGTGAAGATCGGCCCACCGGGCTCGCCAGCCGGTGAGATCGCGGATGCGGTCGGTGCTACGCCGACAGCTGCTTCATTCCATTTGAAGGAGCTTGACCGCGCCGGTCTGATCCACGCCACCCGCGCAGGCCGGTACATCCGCTACGCCGTCCATTTCGATGGCATGCGCCGGCTGCTCACCTTCCTCACCGAAGATTGCTGCCAGGGCCGGCCGGAACTTTGCGGGTCGACAATCAAGAAGGCACGTACGTTGTGTAAGGGAGGGTCGAAATGATCAGTCAGCCATTCAATGTCCTGTTCCTCTGCACCGGAAATTCGGCCCGGTCGATCATGGGAGAGGCGATCACGAACCGCGTCGGCGGGGGAAAGTTCAAGGGCTTCAGCGCCGGCAGCATGCCGAAGGGAGCGGTCCATCCGCTGACACTCAAACTGCTGAACCAGCTCAACTACGATACGAACGCGCTGCGCTCGAAGGCGTGGGACGAATTCTCTGTGCCCGGCGCTCCCCAGCTCGATTTCGTGTTCACCGTTTGCGACAACGCCGCCAACGAGACGTGCCCCATCTGGCCGGGGCAGCCGATGAGCGCGCATTGGGGTGTGCCTGATCCAGCTGCCGTCGAAGGTACCGATACCGAGAAGGCTCTTGCCTTCGCCGAGACCTACCGGATGCTCAGTTCCCGCATCAGCATCTTCACCAGCCTGCCGCTCGCGTCCCTCGATAAGCTCTCGCTACAGCGGCGCCTGGACGAGATCGGCAAGACAACCGCCGACGTGGAGAGGGCATGACGCTTGGCTTCCTACTCCTCCGCCCAACGCATCGCCGCTGAGTTTCTCGGCACCGCATTGCTGCTTGCTACCGTCATCGGCTCCGGCATCATGGGCGCCAAGCTGTCGGGCGGCAACGACGCGCTAGCCTTGCTCGGCAACACACTGCCGACGGGCGCCATCCTGATCGTGCTCATCACCATGTTGGCGCCTGTTTCGGGTGCGCATTTCAATCCCGCCGTTTCAGGCGTATTTTGGCTGCGAGGAGAGCTAAACTCACGCATGGCCGCTGCCTACATGCTGGCGCAGCTGTGCGGTGGCTTGGCCGGCGTGCTGGTTGCGCACGGCATGTTTGACCTGCCGCTGCTTCAGATGTCGAGCAAGATGCGTACAGGTTCCGGGCAGTGGTTGGCCGAGGGCGTCGCCACTTTCGGGCTCATTCTGACCATCCTGGGGCCGCTGGTTGCGAGACCAAAAGCAGTGGCCGTCAACGTGGGGCTCTACATCACCGCCGCCTATTGGTTCACGGCGTCGACATCGTTCGCCAATCCAGCCGTCACCGCGGCGCGCGCCTTCTCCGACACGTTCACCGGCATCCGGTCTGATGACGTCGTGCCGTTCGTGGTGGCCCAGCTGATCGGCGCGGTCGTTGCTCTCGGGGTTGCCGCGTGGCTTTTCCGTACCGGCGGCGCAATACAAACAGCACCGGCGGAAGGACCTTCAGGATCCGATGATGAATGAGAACGGCGCGGACGATCTGCTCAACGTTGCCCACGAGCACCTTCACGTACCGGCGGCAGACAAGCTGGCGGCGACGGCTACGCACAAGCCGCGCATCCTGCTGCTGTACGGATCGCTGCGCGCACGTTCCTACAGCCGCTTCCTTGCGATGGAGGCGGCCCGGCTGCTCGAGCACTTTGGCGCTGAGACGAGGATCTATGATCCGCATGGCCTGCCGTTGCCGGACGACGCACCCGACACGCATCCCAAAGTGCAGGAGCTGCGTCAGCTGACGGCATGGTCCGAGGGCCAAGTGTGGTGCTCGCCCGAGCGCCATGGGGCGATGAGCGGGGTCATGAAATCCATGATCGACTGGATTCCGCTGCCGAGCGGTGCGGTGCGCCCCACCCAGGGCAAGACGCTGGCAGTGATGCAGGTCAGCGGCGGCTCACAGTCGTTCAATGCCGTGAACCAGATGCGCGTGCTCGGCCGCTGGATGCGGATGATCACCATTCCCAACCAGTCGTCAGTGGCGAAGGCTTTCCAGGAGTTCGACGACGACGGCCGCATGAAGCCGTCCGCCTACTACGATCGTGTCGTTGACGTGATGGAGGAACTCGTAAAGTTCACCCTGTTGACCCGCGACCGCGCCGACTACTTGGTCGACCGCTACAGCGAGCGCAAGGAAAGCGCCGAGGAGCTTTCAAAGCGGGTGAATCAGCGATCGATTTAGGTGACGGTCGTGTCTCACACCTTCGTTCTGTTATCTCTTCGGCTACGAGCACATTGACGGGAGCGCCCATCGCCAGATGGACGAGCAGAGAACCGCACGACGCCACGACGAGCGGTTCGTCCCAATAGCTGCCATTCGCTGCGGGTAGTCGGCGCGCCCCGGATGATCGCCGGCAAGTCTGCTGGTTGAAGTGAAACGGCCATTAGATATCGATCTGCTCCGCGAGTTCAATCGCATCATCGACCTCTATGCCGAGGCAGCGGACGAGGCTCCCTATCATCGAGGCCATGGGCCAGAAAACTTGGGGCGCGGTATTGATCGCCTGCTTTACACGTTCCACGAACATAGTTCATCATCCGTGACAGATTCCGCTCGACGGGCCCGCGCTTTTGCAAAGATAGAGTCGGCCGTTGATTGCCGGCGGGGTGCAGATCCCCAATGGCTTATTCAATTTTCTTTTCAGGCACGAACGCGCTCCAAATATTATATCGATAGAGGTGAGAGCGGTGACCAGATCGCTAAAAGCTCTTCCGCCCCTCGCGTTTGGCCGGCGACAGTCTGTGCAGTTTCACGATGCCGAGGCCATGTCGGAGGCATTGGCGCGCGGTACCTCGTTGGTGATGAAGTATCGCTCGGCTGAGCCCGACGGCGCCTTTTTGGCTCAGTCAGCCTTCATAAAAACCCGAAACGTAAGATTGGTGGCGCTAACCTCGTCGGCATTCCACGTCGAGGCAAGTGGATCGCCGAGTGGACTGCTCATGGTTGCCACGCACGGATTTACGGATACGCGGCACGGAGGGCGAACCTTCGAGTGGGGAAAGGGCAAGGGTGCGTTATACTTGCCGCCGGGAGGGTGCAGCGCACAATCCACCGCCCGTTCGGTTGTCGCCGTAGACATCGATCCCGCCAACTTCAATCGCGTCACTGAAGCTATGCTGGGTGGTAGGGCGCTCCGGACTGGATTTTCGCTCAGGCAGCCCTGCTTCGTCGACACGCCCGGCAGTCGCTTCGATTTCGGCGACGTTCTCAAGGGCATGGTTGCGACGATGGATATGCTCGGCGGCGACGCACATCTGATTGAGAGAGCAGCTCTTGATGACGCGCTGCTCAGAGTCGTCGCGCTACTGTTGAATTTCGAGGAGCTTTCAGCGGCTGAGCCCGAAACGAGCACGCCTCGAGCTGTCGTTCGGCTGGCTTGCGAATACATCGACGCCAACCTGACGAGCACGATCACGTTGACAGAGCTGGAGTCGATCACCGGGCTCTCGCGCAGGAGTCTGCAGTATGCGTTTCGCGCCGCATTCGACTGCACACCAATGCAATGGGCCGCGCAGCGACGACTGGAAGCTGTTCGCAGCCACATCCTTGCTGCGCGCCCTGGTGCCAATCTGACGGCAATTGCGGGCGCGTATTTTGTCAATCTCGGTGAATTCGCGCGCATGTACAGGCAGCACTACGGCGAGCTTCCCTCGATTACTTTGAAGGACGCAATAGCGAAGCGATTGCGCTCGTAGTCCAAGCAATATTGCGTGATCGCGACAGTCATTTCGTTTGTGCGATATCGAACACATCGCGAATCACGCACCGTCTAAACAACGTACCGACGTTTTTTAGTGCGAAAGCATCCCGTTTAGCGCCGGGTCGGCCGAAATTGTTCGCGCGCACCCGGCCCGCTGAGCGCCGAGCCATCTCCTGCAGGCACATTCAGCGTCGATCTTCGAGTAGATCGTGTTTTCTGAATTGCGCGTTGGCAGCGTCCTCCAGCCAAACTTTTGAGAAAAATCATACTCAAGGGACACCCGGCATGCGCGACGCTTTTCGACACCGCTTCCCCTCACTGGAATCGAGCGCGCTCGCCATCGCGGTGGTGCTCGGGGTAGGTTCGGCCGCGCAGGCTCAGACGGTCATCAATAACGGTGCGACGGTGAACGTGCCGCCGACCGTGCTCCCGAACAACGAAACTCTCACCGTCGGCACCACCAGCAGCGGTACATTGAATATCGACACGAGTGCCGGCACCGTCACGACCAGCGTCACGACGTTAGGCCAGTCGGCGACCGGAAACGGTACGGTCAATGTGTCCGGTTCCGGGACCACATGGACCGTGACCAACGCATTCACTGTCGGCGACGCCGGAACTGGCGCGGTCACGATCAGCAACGGCGCCGTGCTGACGACGACCGGTGGCTTTCCAACGGTTATAGGAAAGCAAGCAACAGGGGTCGGTACCGTTACCCTCGACAACGCGACCTGGAACGCCGGCATCAATTTAACACTAGGCGGGGATTTTATACCCGGTACTGGCCCCGTCCCCGGAACGGGCACGCTCAACCTCATCAACGGCGCCACGCTCACTGCCGCACAGGAGGTCGAAGTCGCCTATGCAGGGACTGGCACTCTCAACATTAGTGGCGCCAGCACGTTGAGCACCGCCACAGACCTGACATTAGGAAGCACCGGCTCTTACGACGCCGTCGGTACGGCGAACATCAGTGGTGCTGGCACCCAGGTTACCGTCGACCGTGGCCTGTACGTCGGCTATCTCGGAACCGGCTACCTCAATGTTACCGAGGGCGCGACAGTATCTGTCGCCCAATACTTCTACGTGGGCTATGAGACGAACAGCGGGTTGAACACCGCGGTGCTATCCGGTCCAGGCTCGCGGATCGACGTTGGGGGCAATGCGTTCGTTGGCGAATACGATAAAGGCACGATGATCGTTTCGAACGGGGCTGTGTTCGATGTGACCGGAGCGACCTCGCTCGACGCGAACGGCAAGCTCACGGTCACAGGCACAGGCTCGCAGTTTAACTCCGGTGGTGGCGTGTCCCTCGGCGGTTACTACGGCGGTGGGACGCTCGAAATTCTCGACGGCGCCACGGCAACCACCGGCGCAGCAGTCGTCGGCTATCGTCCCAGCAGCTTCGTCGGCCCTCAGACCGGTACCGTGACCGTATCGGGTTCCGGATCGAACTGGACGACCAGCGGTCTAACCCTGGGCCTGAACGACCAGTCCATCGGCACGCTCACGATCGCGAACGGCGGCGTTGTCACCAGCGGCGCCATATCGCTCGCGCCTGTAGCGGACTCGACCGGCACGCTGGTCTTCGGTGCAAAGGCAGGCGATGCGGCGGTTGCGGCGGGCACGCTCAATGCTCCAACGATTACGTTCGGCAGCGGCGTCGGCAGCATTGTCTTCAACCACACGGGCGATTTGAATTTTGCGCCGGTGATATCGGGCGGCAACTCCAACTCCGAAATCAATGTGCTCGCCGGCAAGACGAATTTTACCGCGAACTCGAATTCCTTCGGCGGCACCATGAATGTGACCGGTGGTACGGCCTACATCAACGGCAACATGGGTAACACTCAGGCCATCGTAAGTGGCACCGGCACGCTCGGCGGTAACAATTGGATCGGTGGGCTGGAGGTCCGCTCCGGAGGTACGGTTGCACCGGGCAATTCCATCGGCACGTTGACGGTGGCGGCTGACGGCGTGTTCGAGGCGGGTTCGATCTTCGCCGTTGAGGTGAATGGCGCGCAGTCAGATCTGCTGTATGGCAATGGATACATGACGCTCAACGGCGGCACGGTTCTCGTCAGCGGTGTTCCCAGCCTATCGAAATACGCGATCCTCACTGCCGACTTCGGCGTGACCGGCACATTTGAGGGGGTCGAGACAACGTCAGCGTTCATCCTCTACAGCCTCGATTACGATCCCAACTACGATCCCAACAACGTCTACCTCGTTGTCGATGGCGTGAACTCGTTCACCACCGCAGCACGCACGCCGAACGAGTACGCGGTGGCGAACGCGCTCGATCAGTTCCCCACCGGCAATCCGCTCTATTCAGCAATCATGGGAGGCAGCATCGCCGACGCCCAGCAGGCCTTCAACGCTCTGTCAGGTGAGATCCATGGCAGTGTCGGCTCGGCCATGGCCGATGACAGCCGCTATGTTCGCGAAGCGATCACAGGGCGTCTCATTCAATCGTATTACGGCGGCGCGATTGCGGGCGGTGGTCAGCCGATCGTGATGGCGGCAGCGGCGCCAACGAATGTCGCAACGATTGATACCTCGTCGCGCATGTCGCTGGGTGCGGATTATGACGGCGCGCAGCGCTTGGCTTCCGGAGCTGGCCGGGATGTCGCGTTCTGGAGCCGCGCATTCGGTGCGTGGGGCCAGTATGACAGCAATGGCAATGCGGCGGCGACTGATCGCAATCTCGGCGGCTTCGTTACCGGCGTGGACGGCAACATCGGCAGCGGCTGGCGAGCGGGTCTTGCCACGGGCTACATGTACACCGGGCTGTCGACCGGCGCGGGCCGTTACAGCTCGGCTGACATCAACTCGTATGTGTTGGGCGGCTATGCCGGTGGTGGCGTTGGCGACTTCGCGTTCCGCTCTGGCGGTACGTGGACGTGGAACGACATCGACAGCAAGCGCAACGTGATCTTTCCTGGCTTCTTCGAGAACGAGAAGGCAAGCTACAACGGCGATGTAGGTCAGCTGTTCGGTGAATTAGCATACCCGGTGTTCACGCATGGGGGTGTGATCGAACCATTCGCAGGTCTTGCGTATGTGCACGTCGGCACTGACGGTTTCACCGAGAGCGGCGGTGTCGCGGGCCTGACGAGCGGTGGCCAGAGCATGGATGTCGGCTATGGCACGCTCGGAGCGCGTGTTGGCACGACGGTTGTGTGGGGCGGTACGACGGTGATCCCGCATGCCTCCTTGGCATGGCAGTATGCGTTCGGCGACATCACCCCGCAGCAGGCACTTGCATTTGTTTCGACGGGTATCGGCATGGGGATCGGCGGCGTGCCGCTGGCGCGCAACAGTGCGCTTCTCGACATCGGCGCCGATGCAATGATCGCCCCCGACATGACGCTCGGAATTTCCTACATGGGCCAGTACTCGGGCGACTTCACCGACAACGGCCTGCGCGGACGCTTTAACTGGAAGTTCTGATCTTCCGACGTGCTCGACGACACGACGGCGGGCGCAAAGCCTGCCGTATTAATCTCGTCCCGGTCTCGGCTGTCAGCACGCAATAGGCAGCTTTCAGGTCGAAACCGGATCTGACTGGAAATCATGAGCTCGCTCGCAATTGCACGCATTCGATGTCTGCTAACTCGGCATTTCGACCGATCACCGTATTAAGCGTAAAACTGAGACGCCGAGCACAACCCGCTCGCGGGGGAGAGCGCTGCGCGCAAGGGGTCATATAGCCCTTCGAGGAATGCGGCGGGCTGCGCAGGTCCACCTTAGCCACTGCATAAGAGCCCGGGCACGTCGTCGATCTGCTACGGATCGCTGCTGAATGCCATCGTGTGCAGCGAAGGCGCGTTACGAATGAGCGTTGCGATTCATAGCGCGGCTCAGCGTCAGTGGCGAAACCTGCAGAGTTGTGGCGAGCTCCCCAAGTCGAACCTCTCCCGAAGCTAAAGCAACGGCGGCGTACAGGATGTCGTCAGGAGTCAGTTTAGGTGTCAATCGGCGTCGAACTTTGCCCCCCTACCGGCGTGCAATGTTGACCCCGTTCAAGCGTGGTGATGCCGCTGGCCGGGACCGGAGCAGCGGAGGGCGCGGCTTTCGGGGCGGATGCAGATGTGGGGTATGGGGCCATCGAGCTTGAAGGCCGGGCGCTACTCGTAGTGCTGTTCGGGCGCAAAGTAGATATCGTCGAGGAGTTCAGTGAGCTTGAGTTTCTTGCTCTTGTTGATTTTGACGAGCATCGTTCTCAGCATGCTGATGGATTTGTTGGCGGTTTTGGATTGCACTTCTTTGCGCAGGATCCTAGTGATCGGCTCGGAGGTTGGCGATCCGCTGACTGCGCCTGGAGTGCTCGACACGACGAGCCTCACATTCGGCGCCGGAGACGGCGGCATCGTCTTCAATCACACCGGCACGAATTACATCTTCGATACTCCGATGACCGGCGGCATCAGCGGCGACGGGGAAATGACCGCCGTTGCCGGGCGCACGATCCTCAACGGGGATCACACCGGCTTCACGGGTGGCCTCAATGCCGAGAACGTCGGCATCCTGCAGGTGAACGGCGACATGTCCAACGCCGACGCGACGACGACGGGGAACGGCACGCTGGAAGGCCTAGGCACCGTCGCCAATATCGCCAACAGCGGCATAGTTGCACCGGGCACCCAGTTGCAGCTCGGAACACTGACGGCGCTAAATTATGTCTCGACCGGCGGGCGCTTGCACATCAGCGCCATTCTCGGGGACGATAGCTCGCCGACCGACCGCCTACACGTTCTCGGCGACACCAGCGGAACGACCGCAGTAGCCGTCACCAACGTAGGCGGATCGGGAGCCCAGACATACAACGGCATCATGATCGTGGAAGTGGACGGTGTTTCGGCCGGCGCCTTCAATCTGATCGGCAACTTCGTGACGCCGACCGGCCAGCAGGCGGTGGTCGGCGGCGCCTATGCCTATGCGCTCTACCAGGGCGGTGTCATCGATCCAGCCGACGGCAATTGGTATCTGCGCAGCGAGGACATCTCAGGCGTCACGATCTACAATCCCGGCGTTCCCCTTTATCAGAGCTATGCGCAGCAACTGTTCGCACTCAATCGTCTGCCGACATTGGAGCAGCGCGTCGGCAACCGCTTGTGGGGTCCGCAGGCCGCTGCCAATGCGTTTGGACCATATCAGTCTGTTGCGCCGCAGAGCGGAGTGTGGGTGAGGCTGGAGGGCGAGCGCCAGCACTTCGACCAGGGGACGACGACTGGCCCGCAGACGCAGCGGGTCGCGGTCGGGCGCATCCAGGCCGGTTTCGATCAGGTCGTCAACGAGACACCGCAAGGCAAGACCGTGGCCGGCTTTACCGCGCAGTACGCCTATGCCTGGGGTAACGTCAGCTCTCGCGCCGGCAACGGCACCATGGACACTTCCGCCTGGGGACTCGGCGGCACGCTCACCTGGTATGGCACTGATGGCTTCTACGCCGATGCGCAGGCCCAGATACTCCCGATGGACACGGACTTGAAGTCGTCGACGGCTGCAATCACGCTGGCCAGCGGCCGCCGCGCTATCGGTTACGGCTTGAGCGTCGAGATCGGCCAGCGCTATAGCTTGGGTGGCAATTGGGATCTCACGCCGCAAGCGCAGCTCATGTGGACGCCGGTCGGCGCCAACGCGTTCGCCGACGTCTGGGGTGCTTACGTAGATCCCAACAACACCGAGTCCCTGATCGCGCGCATCGGCCTGCAGCCGCGTTACAGCGAAACCTGGATAGGTGCGAACGGACTGCTGTCACGCAGCACCGTCTACGGCATCGCCAACATCTACCAGGAACTGACCGGAGATCCGTCGGTCGACGTCTCCGGAGTCCGGTTTAACGGCGACCGCGATTCCACGTGGGGCGGGCTTGGCCTGGGCGGAACATGGTCGTGGTCCGACGAAGCTTTCGCGCTTTACGGCGAGGGCGCCTTCAATACGTCACTGAATGAGTTCGGCGACAGCTTCGGCTACGGCGGCACGATCGGCCTGCGCAGCAAGTGGTGATTGGTCCTCCTGCCCGGTGTCAGACTATCGAATTGGCTGCGGACGTACCTTATGCATCCGCGAGGGTGAACAAGCGGCAGACCGCGGCTGTACGCCAGACCGAAATTCGATCCACAATTCAGCCTGTGACGCACAACGTCTCTTCAACGCGACAGGAGCCTTAGCGGACATCACAATCGGCGTAGGGGCTGCCACCGCACGATGACCGCAATCTCGGCATTTCGACCGATCAGCGTATTAACCGCAAAAAGAGACGCCGAGCACATCCCGCTCGCGGGGGAAAGCGCTGCGCGCAAGGCGTCGTATAGCCCAGCGAGGAATACGGGGGCTGCCCAAGTCCATCCTAGCTACTGCATAAGAGTCCGGGCACGTTGTCGATCTGAGCTACGATCGCTGCTGAATGCCATCTTGTGCAGCGACGACGCGTTACGAAGGAGCGTTACGATTCATAGCGCGGCTCAGCGTTAGTGGCGAAACCTGCAGAGTTCTGGCGAGTTCCCCAAGTCGAACCTCCCCCGAAGCTAAAGCAACGGCGGCGTACAGGATGTCGTCAGGAGTCAGTTTAGGCGGCCGTCCCAAACGCCGCCCACGGTTGCGTGCTGCCTCGATCCCTGCACGCGTTCGCTCGGCTATCAAGGCGCGTTCGAACTCCGCGAGCGCACCCATCATGTGCATGAGCAGCCGCCCACTAGGCGAGCGTGTGTCTATGGCTTCTGAAAGTGAGACGAGCCCAATGCCCCGTTTGTCCAGGTCTGCGGTGAGGGTGATCAGATGGGCCAGGCTACGTCCAAGGCGGTCGAGCTTCCAGGTCACCAGCGTGTCGCCTGCTTTCAGCTGTCTGAGAGCTCTCGCTAGGCCAGGGCGGGTACTTATGGCGCCCGACACTCCAAGATCCTCGTAGATCTTTTGGCATGCCGCTCGACGCAACGCATCGAGCTGAAGATCGAGATTTTGATCGTCGGTTGAGACGCGCGCATAACCAACTCTCATCGTTCGGCACCTCGGTGATACGGCGCCATCGCGCCCTTCAGCGCGTCTAACAAAAAGGGAGGTTTTTGAAGGTAAACGGATTGCGATGCGGAGGATGCGAAAAAGGCCATGATCGGGAGATTATCGCATCGTAACCAACCCGTCAGAGAGCTGCACAATAAACGTCCCTTTTTGATCGCGACGCGGATTCGTGGAAGATCAGGTTGTCTTCGCCACGACAGGTATGCGCATGTCAGCTGCAGGCCGGCAGCCGATCACAATAAGCAGAGCCGAGCTGTATCAGGCCGTGTGGGCAGAACCCATGAGGCGGCTGGCAGCAAAGTTCGCCATCTCGCCGCAACGTCTAGCCAAGATTTGCGAGCAACTTGAGATTCCGGTTCCACCCCGTGGCGAGTGGGGGAAACTACCTGATGCGACCAACAAACCCGCGCTCAAGGCACCTGGGCGTTCGATCGCTGAAACGATCACAATAACTTCCACCCATGCCAAGCTTACGCCCGGTGGGCGAACCAAGAGCTATGACGGGACAAATGCGCCGGTGGAGTTCGTCCACCCGGCAATAACGGATTGGCTGGCGAGTAGCGAATTCCTCGCACGCCGCCCCTACGCACGTTCCCTCGGGAAAGAGGAGACGGTCACGAAATACAGAAAAGAATTGTGCTTCCTCGATAGGCTGTTTCACGCCGCTGAGAAAAAGGGTTTGTGGCCCGTTATGAGTGATTTTGATCGCATTCAATTTCAGTCTCAGGGCGAGCGTATCAACTGCGTCCTGAGCCAGCGCAAAGCTTATGTCCAAAATGGCGCTCTTCGACAATTTAAGCGAACCAGCGAACTCATCTTCCAGGTCAACCACAGTTTGCCGCCGCGGCTTGGTGGTCTGCTCAAATGGGCGGAACAGAAGGATGGTCAACTCGAGAAACATATCGGCGCGATAGTCGACGCGCTCCTAGAATGCGTGCCGGTGATTGCTGAAGATCGCGTTCGGAGTGAAGCGGAGGCTGAGCGCCGAAGAGATCAAGCGCTCAAGGCTGAGCGCGAGGCGCAACATCTCCGTCGCGAGCACCTCCGCCGTCAAGCGCTGCTCGTCATGGCTGAGCGCCACCGCTCAGCGCAGGCGTTGCAGGAGCTCATCGTGCGGATGGAGCGTGAAGCAGAGGATACGTCTCATGTCGTCGATGGCCAGACGATCACCGATTGGCTGGCATGGGCACGCCGCCAGCTGGTGCTTTCCGATCCACTGTCGAAGGGGATTGCGAACCTCTTTGAAGAGGTGGCTGCATCCGCGCATGCCAAAGATTAGACGGGCCGCGAAAGCCCGCGGCATTACAAAAAGTATTACACGCAGGCTCCAAAATCCTAAAATTATAGTGCGATATCAAAGCTTAGCATGAATTTGTTGGCTGGGGGACTAGGACACTGTCGCAGTCGCCTGTAACCCATTGAACCAAGAGAAAATCCCGTCCGGTTCAACAGATGTGGGAGCATTGTGGGAACACGTCAAGTCATCAGATGCTCTTAGTTCTGGAGATGGCAACGACCGGGCCACGTCAATCTTTGACATCGCGATCTATTAGGGTGCGCCACTTTTTTAGGTAGGTGCCATGTGGACCTTCTAACAAGTTTGGATGCGCCTTCAGCAAACTGAGCAGCGCTCCGACGCCGCCATCCCAATCCGACAGGGGGCTGCGTGGCTGCACTTGCCATCCTAATGCTTCTAGGCTGAAGCGACTGCGAAGCTGATTTCGCGCCATGCTTGTTGTGATCCAGTTGCCGCCAGCCTCCGCTCCTCCAATGGAGATTGGATTGATGTGCTCCAAGCTCGCGGTGTGTGACCAGTAAGCTTCGTGGGTTTCCTCCGATTTCCAATTCGGGTGGTACGGCACGGTTTCTGGCCAAAGAGCCGACAAGGCCCTCAAGTATGCGGGAAGAAGCAGGAGATCACCCGTATAGCGACAGCGGAAGCCGTCATCGCGGAATACGCGCAATTTCTCAGTGTCACTGGTCGATCTAGCCGAGCGGGATGCTCCGACGTGCGCCCACGCTTGGCGAAGCAGTTGTTCGCCTTCATCGACGGTACGAAGAGCGGCTGCATTGCCTGCTGATACTAACAGCCGTGCGCCAGTATCGTGGCCGGCAGCTTTGTTCCCCATCATTCGATCGTGACCGATACAGGACCGTCGTCGCTCGGGATGATGGCCTTCACAGTGAGAGGTTTGGCGGTTGGCAGCGTCAGTTTCAGTTCAACTACACGAACACCCTCACCGCACCCGAAGTTATCTGTCAGCCCTTCGACTGCCTCCTGGGCGCTCTCGTGACTGGCGAAGCACTGATCTTCAGTATTGTAGGCAACCCAAACAGTGCAGACAGACATTGTCTCTCCATATTCGTTGGTGCCAACTGGCAATATCCTCAACGTCTACACAATCGCGAGATGCATTGTAATATGCGTTCGATGTGGATTGGGGCATGATGATTTTATCAAGCAATTTCAATTTCCTGAGCGAAGGCGACGGCAAGCTGTTCCGGCTGGCGGCGCTAGCGGAGCGCTATTTTCCGGAAGATCCTGGAACAGCGATAGTGAAGCTGCGCCAGTTCGCAGAGCACATGTCAAAGGAGATCGCAGCTCGTCATGCGGTCTATTTGGGCGAACGTGAGACGTTTGATGAAACGCTACGTCGTTTGTCGTACGACCGAATAATTCCTAGGGAAGCGGCGGACGTATTCCACGGTCTTCGCAAGCTTGGAAACAATGCCGTCCATGAAGACAGGGGCGGTCACGCTGAGGCGCTAACGGCTCTTAAATTCGCCCGCCAACTTGCGATTTGGTTCCATCGTACTTATGCGAAACAACCGAACTTCAAGGCCGGACCGTTCGTTCCTCCTTCAGCGCCGGTCGATGCTGCTGCTTCACTAAAAGAAGAAATCGCAGCTCTCCTTCTCAAGGTTTCGCAAAGTGAGGATGAGGCTGCTAGGGCGAAACGGGAGGCCGAGGGCCATGCCCGTGCCTTGGAAAGCATCGAGCAACGTCTTGCAAGAGAAGCGGAAGAGCGGGCGATTTGGGAAAAGCTTGCTCAGGAGACAGAAGCAGAGAAGGTCGAGATTACTGCGCGTCTTGTTGAACTTCAGGCCGCAGCGGAGAAGACGCCAAAGTCTGAAGTGGTTGAACTTGTCCAACGCGCTGAGGAAGCGTCGAAGAAGATCGATCTGGACGAGGCCGCTACTCGGGCTTTGATCGATCAGCAGCTGCGTGATGCTGAATGGGAAGCCGACACTACAAATCTGCATTATGGAACCGGCACCCGACCAGCCAAAGGACGCAATCTCGCAATTGCCGAATGGCCTACTTCAAACGGTCGAGCTGACTATGCGTTATTCGTGGGTTTGAAGCTCGTTGCCGTTGTGGAAGCCAAGCGCAAACGCAAGAACATTTCCGCCGCCATAGATCAAGCCGAGCGTTATTCGACCAGCATCTCGGAGCACCCTGATTTTGTTCTCGCGGGCGGCCCATGGGGCGAGCATAAGGCTCCGTTCGTCTTTGCCGCCAACGGGCGTTCTTACCTAAAGCAGATCGATACGGAGAGTGGGGTCTGGTTTCGCGATACCCGCCGCCCTGCAAATCACCGCCGCGCACTTGTCGATTGGTACACCCCTCAGGGCTTAGAAAGCCAGCTTGAGGTTGATCAGGACGCCGCAGCGGCGGCCCTTAAATCACTTGCATTCGACTTTGGCTTTCCGCTGCGCGACTATCAACAAAATGCAATCTGTGCAGTTGAAGCCGCTCTCGACGCGGAACAGCGCACGATGCTACTCGCTATGGCCACGGGCACTGGAAAAACGAAGCTGGCGATCGCAATGCTCTATCGCTTGCTTGCGACTAAGCGCTTCCGACGAATTTGCTTCGTCGTGGATCGCTCAGCGCTAGGCCATCAGGCCGAGGGTGAGTTCTCGACCACCAAGATTGTATCGGGCAAGGCGTTTGCGGAAGTTTTTGGTCTGAAGGGGTTGAACGATGCGGTACCGGCGGCGGAGACCAAAGTTCACATTTGCACCATCCAAGGATTGGTGAAGCGCGTTCTCTATCCATCAAAAAGTTCAGACGCACCTCCCATAGATCAGTACGATCTTTTGGTCATTGATGAGTGCCATCGGGGCTATCTGCTCGACCGTGAAATGTCTGACACTGAGCTGAGCTTCAGAGGAGAGGACGACTACATCTCAAAATATCGTCGTGTTCTTGAATACTTCGACGCGGTGAAAATTGGGCTCACGGCTACTCCTGCGCTCCACACGACGGACATCTTTGGCGAGCCGATTTTCAAATACTCCTACAGAGAGGCCGTCATTGAGGGCCACCTGATCGACCACGAGCCTCCCGTGAGGATCGAAACCGCGCTGGCGAGAGCGGGAATTGTGTTCAACAAGGATGACGCGGTCGACCTGCTGAACACGCAAACCGGAGAGGTCGACCTTGCGCATCTTCCAGATGAATTGCGCTTCGAGGTTGAGCACTTCAACAAGCAGGTGATCACGGAAGATTTCAATCGCGTCGTCGCCGAAGAGCTCGCGCGACACATTGATCCTGCACTTCCAGGCAAGACACTTATCTTCGCTGCCACAGACGCCCATGCGGATATCGTTGTAAAGGCGGTCAAGCGAGCTTTTGCTGATGCCTACGGTGACATTGACGACGCCGCAGTTAAGAAAATTACGGGGAGCGTCGACAAAGTTCAGACGTTGATCCGCTCATTCCGAAACGACGCCAATCCGAAGATCGTAGTCACCGTGGATCTTCTCACCACCGGCGTGGATGTGCCATCAATCACCAACCTAGTCTTTTTACGCCGGGTGAACAGCCGCATTCTGTATGAGCAAATGGTCGGCCGCGCGACGCGTAAGTGCCCTGAGGTTGGCAAAGAGGTGTTCCGCATATTCGATGCGGTAGATCTCTATCCGCACTTGCAAAATCTCACCGATATGAAGCCGGTCGTCGTAAATCCATCGATCAGCTTTGAACAGCTGGTCAAAGAGCTGGTTGCTGTTGACCAGGGTGCGCAGCGCGAGGTTGTTCGCGAGCAGCTGGCGGTAAAGCTGCGGAGACGGATAGACAAGCTGCCACCTGAAGCGCGTTCCAAGTTCGAGGCCGCCGTTGGTGAGACGCCCGAGCAAACTCTCCAGCGCGTCCTCAGCGCAGATCCTGTGGAGCTTGCTGAGTGGTTTTCGACGCGTGTCGCCGCCGGTCCTATTCTCGATTGGCAAAACGGTTCGAGCAAGCCGCGCCAAGTCCCGATCTCGCATCATCCGGACGAGGTTGTTGCGGTGACACGAGGTTACGGAGAAGCCACCAAGCCGGAAGACTTTATCGATGGCTTCACTGCCTTCATCCAGGACAATATCAACACGATCGCCGCATTGAAGATCGTCGTTCAGCGGCCTCGGGACCTTACTCGCGCTGACTTGAAAGCATTGCGCTTGGCGCTGGACTTGAAGGGGTACTCGGAAGCCAATCTACGCCGCGCCTGGGCGGACGCAAAGAATGCCGACATCGCTGCGTCGATCATTGGATTTGTGCGCCAGGCAGCGTTAGGAGATCCTCTCACACCCTATGGTGACCGGGTCAGGGCGGCGATGCAAAACATCATCGCCAGCCGTGTCTGGACCGATCCACAAAAGCGGTGGCTAAAGCGGATCGGCGAGCAGATCGAGAAGGAAGTTGTGGTAGATCGATGCGCAATTGATCGAGAACCGTTTGTTGCTGATGGTGGGTTCGAGCGACTGAACAAGGTATTCGGCGGTCAACTCGACGCCGTCCTTGCCGAAATCAACGAAGAACTGTGGAAGCTAGTTAGCTAAATGCCCTATCCAGATTTCTCAGAGTTTACTTTTGGATATTCCATTGTGCGCCAGATCGAGGACGTCTTGGGCGGGCAGACTGTAGTGCCATGTTTCCAACTCAGCATCAAGAGGCTACTGGGGGATATGACGTAAGCTTCCTGCAGCACGGAGTTCCTTTATTTATTCAGTTTAAGCGGTCTGAAGTTATGCGCCGCAAGTCATGCTGCGAGTGCAAGGACAAAAATGCGGCGCTTCAGCCACCTATTTTCCGGATGCACCTGCATAAGGCTAATAAATATAAGCAGCACTTTTTAATGCAGGAACTTGAAAGCAGTGGCAACGTCGCAGTGTATTGCACCAGTGCAGTCGCGGATAAGAGAGCTCTTGACGCACTCTATTTGAAGGGGCGGGTCTTTGATGCTGCAACCGTATTCGCCCCCTGCGAGATTAATCTTCCATCACTAGATGACGATCATCATGTTTCGTTCTGTCATGGATCGAAAAACGCATGGGTGTACTCAAAAGAGGGCACGCCATTTGCTCGAAAAACTATCACTTTCGGAGACATTCTGGAGAGGTTAAGGGAGCGCAAGGACGTCCCTATCAAAAGCCAAATTGATCAAATCAGGGAGCTAGTCGAAGACTTCGATAGAATTGGGGCTGAAAAAATGGCCGAACGTCAGCGATTAAAGCGAGAGTATCCTTTTAGCCATACTCCGACCGGGAGTGATACTCCACCGCAAATTCGGACGGTTGAAGAGAGCAAGGCCGAACAGCATGAACGCCGCGCCCGCACCCGTAACATTGAGAGCGTGGTAAAACGTGCAGCGATTGAAGCTTTTTTCGAGGCCGATACTCTGCTTTTGTCGATTTCTCGAAGGGCACTCGCGTAATGATCACCGCCACGACTACCACGACTACCACCACCACCACCGACATCGTCGCCAAGCTTTGGTCGCTATGTAACGTGTTGCGCGATGACGGCGTCACTTACAACGAGTATGTGACCGAACTGACGTTTCTTCTGTTCCTGAAGATGCTCGAAGAAACGAAAAAAGAGGATCGGCTCTCAAAGCAGTACCGCTGGGCCGAACTGGCAAAGCGCGAGGGGTTAGATCAACTCGACTATTACAAGCGTCTGCTGCTCGACCTCGGCAAGCCCGAGACAACGGACGAGCTTGTTCGCGCCATCTTTACGGATGCACAGACGCGTCTCCGCAAGCCAACCAATCTCAAGGCGCTTACATCTCACATCAATCAACTAGATTGGTTCTCGGCCCGCGAAGAAGGCTTGGGAACGCTCTATGAGGGCCTGCTGGAGAAGAACGCCGCGGACAAGAAGTCAGGCGCTGGGCAGTACTTCACGCCGCGTCCACTCATCGACTGCATCGTGCGTCTGATGAAGCCTCAGCCGGGCGAGGTGGTGCAAGATCCTGCTGCGGGGACGGCGGGGTTTCTGGTGGCAGCGGACCGCTACGTTAAGGATAAGACGGACGACCTCTATAAGCTGCCCGCTGAGAAGGCGCACTTTCAACGCCACCATGCTCTTAATGGGGCGGAACTGGTGCCCGACACGCATCGCCTCTGCATGATGAACCTCCTGTTGCATGGGATCGAAGGCGGCGTGGCTCTAGCGGACACCCTGTCGCCGGATGGCGAGCAGCTTCCGAAGGCGGACCTCATTCTCACCAACCCGCCCTTTGGAACCAAGAAAGGTGGGGGGCGGCCCACGAGGTCTGACTTCTCAGTGACAGCCGATACGTCGAACAAGCAGCTGGCCTTCGTCGAACACATTGTCCGCGCTCTCGAGCCTGGCGGTCGCGCGGCGGTGGTGGTGCCGGACAACGTGTTGTTTGAGGACAACACCGGGCGGCGACTGCGCACATGGCTCATGGAGCTGTGCAGCCTGCATACAATCCTGCGGCTGCCCACCGGCATCTTCTACGCACAAGGAGTGAAGACCAACGTGCTGTTCTTCCAGCGCGGCAAGACGGATAAGGCGAATACTAAGGCGGTGTGGGTCTATGACCTGCGGGCCAACATGCCCGCCTTCGGCAAGACCAGACCGCTCACGATTGCGGACTTTGCCGAGTTTGAAAAAGCCTATGGCAGCGCACCCAATGGTGGGGACAAGCGGAAGGATCATGGCGAAGACGGCCGCTGGCGTTGCTTCACGCGCGAAGAGATCGCAGGCCGTAACGATAATCTCGACATCTCCTGGCTGCGCGACACGGAAGCTGAGGCCGAAGAGGCGCTGACGGAGCCTGAGGACATTGCGGCCGCCATCATTGGCCACCTCAAGGCCGCGTTGGAGGAAGTTGAGGCGCTGTCGGAGGAGTTGGATCCGAATGGCGACGCGGAGACAGTGCCGCCGACTGCGGAGGCTGCGGAATGAGAGCGTTGCCGCAAGGGTGGCACCTCGCAACCTTGGAGGAGATCATTTCGGTCCGAAATGGCTTTGCATTCAAAAGCGCAGATTTCTGCAGCGCTGGTGTGCCTGTTGTAAGACAATCGAATTTGACGGGCACCACCGTGGATCTGTCGGATTGTGTGTACGTCTCGGAGACCATAGCCAAGGCATGTTCAAACTTTCGGGTCCAACGCGGTGACCTTTTGCTGGGGATGTCGGGCTCAATAGGGGAGCCTAGCACCTACCTGTACGAATTCGACGCATTACAAAATCAGCGAACCGGCCTCATTCGCTTCTTTGTGGATGATGACGCCCACCGATGTTTCGTGAAACACGCATTGGCGTTCTTCGAACGGGAATATGTCGCTCGTGGCAAAGGAATCGGCGTTCAAAATGTAAGTTCGAAGGACATCGAAAGAACCGAGGTCCCGCTGCCGCCACTCCCCGAACAGCGGCGGATCGTGGCGAAGATCGACAGCCTGTCCGCCAAGTCCCGACGCGCCCGCGATCACCTCGACCACATTCCTCGGCTGGTGGACAAGTACAAACAGGCGATCTTAGCCGCCGCGTTTCGAGGAGAGCTGACGCGTGAATGGCGTCAAGTTCATGGAACGCAACACCCCTGGGAGACGATACCTGCTGGTGGTGTAATTCAAGATGTCGTCGCCGGAAAAAACCTGCGCTGCGAAGAGCGACCGCCCGCCCCCCATGAGCGAGGCGTTGTGAAAGTTAGCGCTGTGACTTGGGGCTCGTTCGATCCACAAGCGACCAAGACCCTTCCCGCGGACTTCTGTCCACTAGATCACACACGCATTCAGTCTGGAGATTTTCTCATCTCCCGTGCCAATACGTTGGAGCTAGTCGGTGCTGTGGTCATCGTGCAGGATACGCCGCCCAATCTTTTCCTGAGCGACAAAATTCTCAGGCTTGAGATGGAGGAGGGTGCCAAGCGGTGGATGCTTTGGTTCCTGCGGTCGCCGAGTGGCCGAGCTGCAATAGAAGAGGCTGCGACCGGCAACCAGCTTTCAATGCGAAACCTCAGCCAAGTCGCTCTTCGTGAAATCGACATCCCTTGGCCAAATGAACGCGAGCGTGTGGAAATCGTCCGGCGAATTGAGACCGCCTTCGCGGGGATTGATCGCCTCTCCGACGAGGCTACCAGCGCCCGCAAGCTCATTGACCATCTCGATCAGGCCGTCCTCACCAAGGCATTCCGCGGCGAGCTGGTGCCGCAAGATCCGAGTGACGAGCCCGCTAGCGCCCTTTTAAAGCGCATAAGGGCGGAGCGAGCGGCCGGAAAGTCCGGGAAGCGCAAGACGGAGCGAGCGTAAATCCCACTGGCGGGAGCGTCATCTTCAACACGTGGCGGCACTCATCGGCTCAAGGTCATCAGTGTCGGTGAAATGTCGAGCGAATAAAAACACTGAGCCGCGAACGGAGACGCTCACATTTGCTTCGGATGGCTTCGTATTTCCTCGTAGCTGCTTTTGGCTGCTGTTCGGCTTGCTCTCTTCGTCGTCGCCATCGTCTCCTCCTAGGATGAGTGCCACTAACCATCCTTTGTGACCCAGTGTCATTGACAGTGCCTCAACTCGTTCTTACGGTGCCATAAGTCGGTGCCAACGGATGGGGTGGGGAATGGCGAAGACGTTGTTCTACGCGCGGGTATCAACGCGAGACCAGAAGCTGGATCTTCAGCTCGATGCAGCGGGAAAGCTTGGGGTCAAGACTGCCGACATCTACGTCGAAAAGGCGTCGGGCGCTCGCCACGACAGACCGATGCTAGCGAAGGCGCTAGATGAGCTAAAGCCCGGCGACACGCTCGCTTGCTATAAGTTGGACCGCATTGGACGCAGCGTCGTGCACGTCGCCAAGCTGCTCGCGGATTTGGAGGAGCGTGGCGTTCACTTCCGTACGGTTGAGGACGGGCTCAACACCCAAGGGCCGACTGGCAAGCTAATCCTGCATGTCCTCGGAGCTGTCGCTCAGTTCGAGCGCGACCTCATCCTAGAGCGCACGAAAGCGGGGTTGGCGGCGGCGAGGAAGCGCGGCACTCGGCTCGGTCCGCCGATCAAGTGGTCGCCGGATATGGCGATGAAGGCTCGTCGTCTCATGACGAGGGACGGTCTTAACGCAGACGATGCGGCGAAGGTGCTGGGTGTGAGCCGCCGAACGATGTTTCGAGGCCTGAAAGCGGCTCGTGAACACGATGAACTGCTTCGTGCCGATTGAGACTGTTGCGGAAGAGCACCCTGTGGGGGGGGGGATTTCCGCTGCTGCTGATATTCAAATGCCACTTCGAACGTTCGTATCAAAACATTTGGTTGGCGTTCATGCATTAATGGGGGGCTGAACCTCTATACAGGATAAGAATATCCAACCCCCCATTTCAGTTGCTAGGCAGTTCTCATCGTTTCAGCAGGTATGATCGAGAACCTCGCCCTCTGCCAGTTGTCACATAGCGTACGCCACGATGGGCTAATGCCTTCGTCAGGTCATGGTCGTCGTCTCTCAGCACACATCGCAGGTCTTTTTCGGCGCTTTGTGACAGCTCCAGTTCCGACCTGATGAGTGACATCGGTGTTTCCCCCGGCTGTCTGTTTCCCATGAATGCCAGTAACGCTTCATGCGATGAGCCTCGACGCACACGTTCGCATGGTCCATCCATCTCAAAGTTCCAGGATACGGTGACAGCGCCGGGCATCTCTTCCTCCAGATGCTCTAGGATTGCGTCTCCATCAGATCCGCGCGGTAATACGATGAAAACGTCGGTCGGCGGACAATTGCCTTCAGCGTCGATAACCCGACGACAGCGTACGCGATTGACGGCTTGGATTACCGACACTGCAATCTGCCGACGCAGCATTTCCTGACGCACATCGCGATACGCCCCCCAAGAGGGTTGCTCGAGCCAACTGTTGTCTTGCAATCCTTGAAGGGCGAAGAACGTGTTCGTAGCCCAAGCTGTGTCGCGATATTGAAGGCCAAATATCACGACTGCGTCGTGGTCATTCCAGTCATTCTTACCGTCAACTGCACCCCAGTGCGTCAGCGAATAGGTGTCGAACTTTGGAGAGCAGTTGAGTGCGATGTGTTCGATGTTCTTATGGACGCACAATAGAAGTTTCCTGTCTGGGGTAAGCTGTTGTTCGAGGTTGGCAATCAGTCGTGGAATGCGAACTTTTCCTTTCTCCGTCATCTTGCCTTTGCCGACGCCATTGCCACGGGCAACGTGGATCTTCACATTGGCGTAGTTGCGAGTGCCGGTGGGGATGGCCGCGATGTTTGCGCGGGTCCCCAGTAGTCGCCAAGAGAAGTTTTGGGAGGCTGTTGCGTCTAGGACGACAGGGCCAGGTAGCCCTGGTGGAATTAGTAGCTGGCTGGAGTTGAAGGTGTCGTCTTTGCCTTTGCGGTAATAGTACGCCCAACGCCTCATGATCGCTTCACAATCTTTGAGCGTTCGATCCACTTTGGCAGCGATCCTCTGACGATCGTAAAGACTATCTTTTTGCAACGTGATCAGGTCGTAGCGGATGCTCGCCATCGCATCGCGTAGCGCTCCCATATCGTAGGCGGCTGGATTTTTCCGGTAGTCATCATATCCCTCACGCCAGACGATCTGAGCTGTGATGGAGTTGGCAGGTTCGGCATGGAAAATTGCAATCTTCTCCATCATTTCGCGGATTTTTTCGAGTGCCTCCACTTGGGCGGAGAAGTTCCGTCTTAGCGATGGCCCTATGAAGCCAAGAGTGAGGCGTATGTCCTCAGCCTTGATCTTGTTTTCTTCGACGATGCCCGACAGTGCTTCATCAATGATGGTAAGGCGACGTGGACCGTGATCCCATGTCGTGAACTCTTCCCAGCGTCCGGACTGTTCTTTGCTGAGGCATTCCAACGCTCGCGTGTACGCCTCGTGGGTAATGACGAGCACGTCGGCGGCCTGCATGGCCAAAGTGTGCTGAGGCGCTTCCGAGTGCGAGGCACGCACTCTATCAGTGTCACTCGGATCATCAGCCAGTTCCTTGATTGCCTCTCCGATTTCGTTCGCTTGGGCAATGGTGCGAGTGACTACGAGTATGCCGAGCGGTTCCGAACACAGGCGGTTTTTGCTGATTGTGAGTGCAGCGTAGACGCAAAGACCTTGCGTCTTGCCGGAGCCAGTCGGTGGTTGAAGGACTTGCCACTGTGTGTTGCCGGAGTTGCTCGCGTGGACTGCACGAGCAAAAGTTGCGGCCATTTCTTGCCAAAGAAGTTCAAGCTTAGGAGAAGAGATGTTGCCGAGCGAGTGCCAGCGGTCCGTCATGGCCGCAGTGAACTCCTCAGGCGACACCAGACAAAAGTCTGACGTTCCCAATATGGGGCTCCTTCAATTTGGGTGAGGGCTTGCTGTCTCAAACGCGGACGCATGAAGTTGCGGCCTGGGAGTGATGTTGGTACATCTCGCAAGCGTTTGGTGGGTAGAAGGAGCCACCTAATTAGTAAGGCTATGTATTTAAATTGTTTTTGTTGTTTTGCTCGCCTTGGCGACTTTGTCTCGCCACAGAGCCAGCCGAACTTTCTTCTCCGCCTGTGCGTCGTCGTAGGCAACCAGGCGATCCATTAGCCCATTGTTCCACAATGCCTGTTCGTCGGCTGCCATGTATTTTTCGAACAGTTCCCACATCTCCTGCTCTAGCTGCTCGGGCGCCTTCGACCAACACGAGCTGAATACAAAGGAGTATAGGAACTGGGCGAAGAAGCCATCCCAAGCCATCCAGTTAGAATATTTCGGTCCGTAACGCTGATTGTACTCTGCCTCGATCCGCTCGAAAGTCTCGACAACTACTGAGAATGGGCCGTGCAGTTTTACTTTGCAGTTTCCATGATAGAAATTCCAGAATAGGTGCTGCTGTTCCCTGATCCTGACGCCAGTTGTTGCGCCGCCTTTGCGAGCGGCGGCGAGGTGTCTCAGCTTGTTTGCAAAGCTCCGCTCGCTCCAAGTTTTAGGAACACCGGGCACAAGCGTCTGCTTCGCCTTCCATCGATGTTTCGCGGCGTTGCTCGCCCGTTTTTTGCGTAGGTATTTCGAGGGCTGGTTCCGTCCGGCGCTATCCTTGCCAGCTTTGCTGCTCATTTTGCCTCCGCAGAAGTGAAAGCAGCGGAAAGCGGCTGACTGTTTGATACGGCAAACTCTGACCATTCAACGCGAGCTATAGCTTCTGCTAGCACGGCTAGGGGAAGGCCCTTCTGGTACACGCGCTGATCGACCGACGTGCCTTCGTGGCCGAGCAGCTCATTCCGAATATCTTCGATGACGTGCGCGGCGGTAAGTTTCGTCGTCACGCCGCCGCGGAACGCATGATAGTCGAGGCCCCTCTCGTAGAGACCTATGTCCTTGCGATAGCGCGACCACCACTTTGTGAAGGTGTAGCCGAGCTTCTGGTCCGGTCCACCCGGCTGCAATTTTGGGAAGATCCGATCGGTAGGATCGGGGGCAGTCGCTTCAACGTACCGAAGAAAGCCAAGTTCTCGGACGCGTGGATGAATTGGCACCCTTCTTTTTGACTGTTCGTTTTTTACCTGCTTGCCGTCATCGTCATTGATGTCGAGGAACCAAATTTCTCCTTCACATCGCACGTCACTGCGGACGAGCTGCGCAAATTCTTCCAGCCTGTTGCCGTGGAACAGGCCTAGGATCGGCAACCAATATTTTTCGTCTTTAATGATCAGAGATCCGGCTGTTGATCGCCGCGTTTCAGACAAGCAGCCCGTCCAGACCGGAGAAGCAAAGAGTTTTTGAAGTTTTTCTCCTTCCCACATCTGCCGTTTGTTTCGGGCGCGGCCTTTGGTCGGGAACTCGAAGCCATGCGCTGGGTTTTCTCCGACGTATTCTCCACGTCGTTTCAAGTATGCAAAGAGGCGTCCAAGCGCTGAGAAGTGGCGCTTCACCGTCTTCATGGTCATTCTTGGATGACCGGTGCCCTTTGTGCGCTTTACGATCTCGGAAAGGGGCAGTGATGACCATTCCTTGCTCTTGGAGTACAGCGCTGGGAGTCCTCGTAGAAGATCGTAGAACTGCGTCAGGTCCTTTCGCGCGTACTGCGAAACCGGGCGGTCGCCGCAGCATTCAGCGAACATGCGATACGTGGCGCGGTTCTGCGCAAGGGTCTGACCGCGCCAGCCTTGTTCCTGCGTCATCAATTCGATGAACGGCGGGAGCGCCTCCGAGAACGTGGGACCGCTGTCCGTTGCTGGTTTAGCCTCTTGGTCGCTACTTTTTGTCAGAAGCGGGATCGCGTTGCCCAGTTGCTCGGTATGTTCTGAGAGATCGATCTCTTCGATGAGGCCGTTCGTCAGCCACTCCTTCGATTTTCCTAGCAGCTGAACGTGCGCCTGAAGGAGGCCAAGCGCGAGCTCAACACGCTGGGGTGTCTCTAGGCCGGGTAGTAGCCTATCGGCTATGCTTTCAACTGCGCGTATATCCCTGCGGACAATGTCACGCCGCATCTGGCGTGTTTGCTGATCGATAGCGGCCAGATCAGCCTCCACGGCCGTGTAGCCGTCCCACGGGTCAGTATGGACGCCTTTTCCTACGGATGTCGTTAGGTGCTTGGTTCGAAGCTTTTGAAGCGCTTCCTGGAGATAATTTCGAAGAGCGGTTTTGATATTCGGATCTGACATTGGTCGGGTTTTGAGGAACGTTTGAAAAGCGGTGTTGAGGGATGCGGCGGCGGCTTCGGCAGCCCGATAGCATCGCGTACCAAGAGACAACGTGATCTCACCGCCGAGCGCTACCGGCAGCCTTCTTCGATACGCGTAGATCCCTCGTTTGCGGGTGATGTGGGAACATTGTGGGAGCAAAGAGGCTCACCTCCGGGTTCGAGTAATCGAACCGGACCGAAATCTCAAGATTGTTCAATGGATTACAGAAAGCGTGGCTGGGGGACTAGGAGCAGAATTTTGTCCCCAGTCAACTTACTGTGATCGCAAGAAATTCAGTATTTACGGGCCTATCTGTGCCCTCGACCTGTACCCTCAGCCTGTACCCTTGACAAGGCTGTGACATGGCAGACGAGCGGTATTTACGCAGGCGCGGACACACTTGGTTTTTCGCTATCGCCGTTCCGCGCGACCTTCGCGGTACGTTCGGTAAAGACCGGATCGTCATCTCGCTCAAGACCGGTGATCTGCGCGAGGCGCAGGATTTGCGCTGGGCCAGGCTGGCCGAAATCAACGAGCGGTTTCGCCGCGCTCGGGCTTCCGAAGATCCGCTTTCGCCGGCACGTGTTGCCGCCTTTGCCGTCGAGATCCATCAGGCGACGCTGGAGCAACTCGAAGCGCATGCGCAGCAAGGGAAGCACCCGCAGGCTGCGCCCGAGGGCGAGCATGATGAGCGGTCGCCGGAGGTCGCCGGCCTCGATCTCGCTGTAACGCAGATCGAGCAGGCGCTCGAAGACGGTGACTTTGACTCCGTTGAACAGGAAATCACTGCCTACGAGCGACGCAATGGCGTTGAGTATGAGCTAGGGCTTCGCCGCTGGTCTGTACTTGGCGAGGCCATTCTGAAGGCAAGGCATGCCGCCTATGTTGGCCGCAGCCGTGCGTTGCGCGGAGAACCGAGCGAGCCGTTTGGGCTTCCGGCGCCAGTCGATCCTGTCACCCTTCAGCGCCGCCAGACGCCGCGGCAGAGCGGCAAGCTGGCCTTTGCTGACGTGGCGAAGCGTTTCATTGCCGAGAAGCAGCGCGATCCTGCCTTTGCGCTCACCGAGCAGACACGCGGCCAGTACGAAGCGGCGTACCGTATATTCGACAGTTTCGCGCGGCAGCCCGCGCTCGATCAGGTAGACCGGAGCAAAGCCTCGGAGTTCCTCGACAAGATTGCAACGCTCAATCCGCGCTGGGGGCGTGGGCCAGGCATTCGGAAGCTGAGCTTTACCGAAATCATCGCGCGGTTTGGCAACCACACGCCTGGGCTCTCCAACAAGACCATCAATCGCTATGCGATGGCTCTCGGCATGGTTTGGAAATACGCGGAAGATCGCGACGCCTACGAGGGGAGGAACCCTTGGACGGGCCAGATGCGCCCCACGACGAAGCGCCGCGGGAACAGCGAGACGGACAAGCGCGCGTTCACATCAGCCGAGATTGCAACGCTGCTGATGTGTGGGCCGGATGCGTCTCGCGTGGTGGACGATGCGCAAGCGATGCTGCCGTGGCTAGCGCTCATCGGTGCCTATTCAGGCATGCGCTTGAATGAGATCTGCGAACTGGACGTTGCGGATGTGAAAGAGATTGGCGGCATACTTTTCTTTGATCTGACGAAGGCAAAGACGGAAGCCGGCTTGCGCGTCGTGCCGGTGCATTCGGCAATCCTGGCCGCCGGCTTTCGCGACTACATCAAGTTTGTGCACAAAGGTGCGCTGTGGCCGGGTCTGAAGGCGGGCGGGCCGGATAACAAACGGTCCTGGTATGCGAGCAAGGCGTTCACGACCTACCGCCGCGGCTTCGACCTTGTAGAAATCGACAAGGTGACAGGCCGTGATCGGCTCGATTTTCACTCACTGCGGAGATCCGCCATCACTGCGCTGAAGAATGCCGGCATTGCAGAACATGACGCTGCCGAGGTTGTTGGTCATGACCATCCGCGCGTGACCTTCGGCGTCTATCCCGATCGACATAGGCTCGCACGCCTGCAACAGATCGTGGAAGCAATTCGCTATCCGCTTGAGGACCAGTGATCTATTTTTGTCGGCGTGCGCACCACACACCTCGGTCCTCAATCAGTGCGCCGATCATGTTTTCAAATGCGAGTTATGAGCGGGATAGGCGCTTGGTTGTGTGGAAACGCAGGTTACTCTTTGAACCCTTTGGCAGCTTGAGCCAGGTTCCAGATTGTCCGTTGCAGGAAAACGGAATGCACGGCCCCGGTTTCTGAGATCTCCCGGCCAAGTGCTGTTTTTCCGAGTGCTGCCTTTGTTGCGGCCAGCCACTTCGCAGCTTGTTCGTCGCTGCCAGCCATCTGCACCGCGAGCGCCTTCTGACTGGTGGTCCAGGCTTCCCGCGTTTCGGCATTCATGCCTTTGAACTCACGGCCGATGTCGGCCAGGTGCTGCGTGACGATGCCGCCAAACATCTGATCCCAGCCGTTGGCCGCTGCCAATTCGCCAAGCTGCATCACCGTGTCAACCTTCAACCCCTCGCCATATGGGCGTTCTGGCGCGTGGTAGTCTTCAGGTCGCGCGCTTGAGACATGGCCAGGTGCAGCCGGTGGCAGCACCACTGGTTCAGCAACGTTTAATTGACTGCGAATGGAGCGGGTGAACTCACCGCTGTTGAGAGCCGCCTGGCCGAGATCGGCGCGCATGATGTCGCCAGCTTTGCGAAGCTCACTCACGCGCCACTGCTCGGCGGCAATGGCATTTGTCACATCGGCTTCAGATGCGTTGAGTTCCTCAGACATTTTCAGCTCCCGTGAATGGATCGATGTCGGCACCTTCGGCAACCACAGTAGTCTGTGTGGCGGGCGGATAGATCTGCGGGACAGTGCCATCCCATTCCGGCGCGGTGTCCTCCGTGGCCGAAACCGGTTCGGCCTGGCCCTCGCCTGCTGGCGCATCCTCGACATCGAGAATGTCAGCAAGTCCGTCGCTTGAGTGCGCGCCGATATTGTCTTCTAAAAGGGCGCGGCGAATGTAGGTGTTTGCCGCAGTGATGGCCTTGCCAAGACCACCCCAGTCGGCACCAAGCCCGCGCTGGTACTGCGCAGCCGGCCAGGTCACGCCGTGGCGCTTGGCGGCTGCATGGATCTCGTGTGCAATTAGCGCATCGAGCCGTTGCGGATGGATCATGCCTTCGATGCTCGACGGCCAGTTGGATCGCCATGCAGCACGTATCTGCACTGAGCGGTCGAGCAGATCCTTGCGCGCCTTGAGCAGATCATCACACGCCTGCGCGAAGCGCTTGGCCGCGTCGGAGCGCTCACCAGCGATCTTTACAAACTTGCGCCGAACATGCCGGTCGCGTCGCGCCGCTTCAGCATTGAGTGCAGCGACGGATTTCGCTCGGAGCTGTTCCTCGGCCAATCCAGCCAGCTCTGCGATGCTGCGATGCTCAGTAATCAAAACCTTGAGTTCTGCAATGCGTGCACGCGCTTCGGCATCGCCAGCGTGCGCCGCCAATACATGCTTCGGAATTTCAGTCTCGGCGGCTTTGATCGCGGTTTCAGCATCAACACGAATCTGCGCTGCTGCGTTGGCTTCGCGGGCAAACACGTCTGCAATGGGCTCAGCCACCTGCGCCGCTGCATAGCCAGCCTTCGAAAGGAATTTCGGCATAACCGGTTACTCCCATGAGAAACGGGGGCAGTTGCGCGTGGTCATCGCAACCGCCCCACACGGGCGCCGGAGTTGAGGACGGCGGCGCCAGATTGCTGCGCGTCAGATTTTGGAAGCTGCGGCGGCGCTCAGGACACTGAAGCCGTTTTGCTTGCGCAGCGCATTGATCCTCGCAAGTTCGGTCTCAACAGCCGCATCGCCCTGGCCGCCCTCGGCGCTGCGACGGATGCCGCTCAGATGGGTTTGCAAGCCATCGGTGTGGCCGGTCTTCCAAAACTCATCTGATCCCCGCCCTATCGGGATTGGGTTGCCGTCTCGATCCCGTTTGAAGCCCACGCCAAAGGTCGCGGTTTCCTGTTCGTGTTCTGACATCTCGGCCACAAATTTAACGCCGCTCATCTTCTCACTCCACATCCACTAAACGATGTATCTATTTGAACTTTCGATAAAAATTTGTACCCGATGTATAGCGCACCAGCCAGTCTTATGCAATAGGTTAGGGAAGTATTTACCAGTCGCATTAACAACGAGGGCGAAATGTCAGAAAATTTCTGGGCCAGTCCGAAAGTGATTGGCGACCTCTGTGGACTTTCAAAACTCGGTGTGTCCAGGGCCGTTCGGCGCTTCAATTGGCCGTGGATCCGGTCGGGAAATGCAAAGCAGAAACTCTATCGGCTATCCGCAGTTGAGCGCGATCTGAAATTACGTTTCGATCCGGCTGAAGTGAAACTTTCCATCGAAAGAAACAGCCGCGTCGCAGGTGTTTTCTCTGAGTGAATAATCGGACAGTGCCATGTGTAAGCGTAACCGAAAAAAGATCTTGTTTCAAAACGCCCAGTGGGTTGTCACGTCACGCGGTTTGCGGGCGAAAATACCTAACAGCTATTGGAAGTTTTCACGCATCGAGCTGCGGCAGTTGCGGATCGTAGATGGTGCGCCCTGCTACGAAAGCGTCTTGCTCGCCACCACCAAGGAATGGATCTGTCTCTGGCTGTTCGTTGAAGCATTCGAAGTCGCGCTGAGCATTTTCAACGGCGGTGCCAACGAAACCATTCTGGCCAACAGCATGAACGTTTATCGCCGCAGCAAAACGCGCCAGCCGGCACAACAGGTCGGGGTGCTGTCATGACACCAGCCGCAGCCATCGAACTGTTGGATGAACGCTTTCATGCGATCCCGCGCACGCAGGCCGTGGTTGACGGGTTGGCGTGCATCATTCGCGCGAAGGGCGCTTTCGCTTGCTGTTCTTGGCCACAACGGCAGCGAGCCTTCGATGTTTTGCAACGATTGTATGCGGCAGGCTTCGAACCGGCTGAAGATGCCTTGAACCGATTAGTCAACTTGCACTGAAATTGAAAAGAAAAGGGCCCCGGTTCGCCGCCGAAGCCCTTTGAAATGAAATCGAACTCAATGATGGAGATTGAGCCGTGAGTAAAAATAGCAAAACCCCCACGAAAATCAAGCCAAACCTCGCGTTTGCGCGTCAGCACATTGAATATCTGACCGGAGACCCGGAAACGGAATGCTGTTTTCGGCTCATCCACCCAAAAGCCGGGGCGGAAAATCTCACTGGAAAGCTCGCTGATCTGTGGCCACGCATGATAACCACCCAGGCGGATGGCTACGGTGTTTTTGTCGTGGTGAATGCGGGTGGCCATCAGGATAATGAAATTACCCGTGTCCGCGCGGTGTTCGTGGATGGGGATGATGTGCCGATGCCTGACAAGTGGCACATGGCGCCCGCATTCTTTGTGCAACGGAGCGACGTGCGATGGCACGCTTATTGGCGCGTGGATGACCTGCCTGTGACGGCGTTCAAGGAAGCCCAGCTTCGCCTCGCCGCATACTATAAAAGCGACACTTCCGTCTGCAACCCAAGTCGTGTGATGCGCCTTGCTGGCACGATCCACAGCAAGGATGGCAGTCCGCCCGTGGTTGTGGAACTCTGGGAGGGATTGCAAGACGTGGTGGGCTCCACCGACGCTGCGAGTGTTCTCACCGGCTTGCCGGTGATCGTGACGAAGACGCCCGAAGCGCGTGACACATCCGAAGACGTGAAGCTTGACGATCCCGGCAACGTCGAGCGCGCACGCACCCGGCTGAAGCACTACGTCGAGCAGCGTGATGTGGCTGTCAGTGGTAGCGGCGGCAATGCACGCACCTATTCTCTCATGTGTGAGATGCGCGATCTGGGGCTGTCACCCACGGGTGCGCTGGATCTGATCGAGGAAGTTTGGAACCCGCACTGCACACCGCCCTGGAGTGCCGAGGAACTGGCCGTGCTGATGAAGCATGCTTGCGACTATAAACAGAATGCCACCGGCTGTGATGCGTCAGCGCCAGCGGCGGAAGCCTTTGCACATGTGCCGAAGGAAGTGGTGCCGGAGACGCTGCCCGTTGTGATACCGAGCGATAACTGGGCTTGGCCAGCGATGATCCGGGTGGGCAAGGTGGATAAGCCCGACCCGCGTAACATCGAGAACGTACGCTACCTGATGGAAAGAGCGGGCGCCCGGCTGCGGCGCAATGAGTTCACCGGCCAAATTGATCTGCTCGGGCTGCCGCGCTACCCCGAGTTCACCGACCGGGCCGTAAATGCGCTGTTGAGCAGCGCGGGCAAGGCGCGTTTCGACATCAGCCCTGACCTACTGAGCCGCTACCTCGGCGTACTTGCAGATCGCGACACATATCACCCGGTGCGGGACTACTTGCGCGATCTGTCCTGGGATGGTGCGTCACGACTCGACGGCTGGCTTTCAACATACGCAGGCGCCACGGATACGCCTCTACATAGCGAGTTCGGCCGTGTAACGCTTCTGGGTGCCGTACACCGCGTGCTCAACCCTGGCTGGAAGTTCGACTACATGCTGGTGTTGGAGGGGCCACAGAACGCCGGCAAAAGCACCCTGTTCCGCGTCTTGGGCGGCCAATGGTTTACCGACCAGCTCAACCTCGGCGCCGACGCCAAGCATACGATTGAAGCATCGGCGGGCTTCTGGATTGTGGAGGTGCCCGAGCTGAGCGGGATGGCTCGGAAGGAAGTGGAGCGCGTCAAAGCGCAGATCACCACCCAAGCCGATACCGCCCGCCTGGCCTACGCCCGGCAGCCCGTGACGGTGCCACGGCAGTTCGTCATGGTGGGAACCACAAACGACGCGCAGTACCTGCGGGACTTGACCGGCAACAGGCGCTTCCTTCCGGTCACCATTGGCAATGTGGATCTGGCCGCCCTGGAGCGCGACAGGGACCAGCTATGGGCCGAAGCCTACCATCGGGCCACAGTGGATGGCGAGGCTGCGCTGCTACGCCCGGATGTCTTGCCGGCCGCGTCGGCTGCCCAGGCGGCGAGGCTGGTGGTCGATCCGTGGCGCGAACAGATCGAGGATCTGCTGGAGGGCATCGAGGCTGGCCGCATCCTGAAGGATGACATCTGGGGCGCAGTGGGTGGCCGGGAGGCGGCGCGGACGCAAGTGCAGGCGAACACAATCACCGCGACGATGAAGGCGCTCGGCTGGGAAGCGAGCCGTCATCGGCACCCGGTGCGCAAGACACGGGTGCACTGCTATATCAAAAACCCAACGTATGCACCCTGGCTGTACCTCAACGGTCACGAGTTCAAAATCCTCAGCGAAGCCTAAGTCCCGAGTGCGATTGTGAACGTCCTGGGTATTGTTCCGGGTATTGTCCCGGCATAAAAACCAATAAATACAGGCCTGTTCCGGGTGTCCCTAGTGTAATGATCAATATATGTGAGAATATAAACCCGTATACGCTCCATATAATGCTCCAGGGGTAATAGAGAACACCTGGACAACCCGGACACACTTGGGACAAAAGCTCCGCGCTGGCCTTTGTTTAGGCGTTCGGGCTCATAAATTGGATTAAGATTATCTCCGCAACGGATATTGCGGAGTCTCTCCCCTAGGCCGTTCTGACTGAAACAAGCCTTCCAGGCTGGGAGGCCTGCAATTGTTGGCTTTCCAGGCCGTTTTTGGGCATTTGGTACCCTTGGATTTCTAGGACATACAACCACGCAATCCCGAACGTCATTCGCGCAATAATATTGCGCCGAAAATTGCCTAAGTGATTTTTTGTTGCGTGTGGGGCCAGCTAAACGGGCTATTTGGGGGAAATAATTCCTGCATCATGCTTGGTTGCGCATTTCCTATTTCGCGAGGCGAGCAATCAGCACCCTGACCGTTCCAGCGTGCCACTGGCCACCCCGGCCGAAGATCACCCTTGGCCACGCATGGCCAAGGATATGCGGTGCGCTTCCCGCGTGCTGCACCCCACGATCCGGGCCGTCTTGATCACGCCCGTGCCCGTGGCGAGCTGAGCGCGGATCTCTGCCTCGGTGGTTTTGCCTTTGCGTGGACGGCCAAACTTCACCCCTGCGCTTCTGGCCCTGGAAATGCCGGCGTGGACGCGGGCCACGATCAATTCCCGCTCCAGCTCCGCGAAGACGCCGAGCATCTGGAATAGCGCCCGGCCACTCGGCGTGGATGTGTCGAGCGCCTGCGTGTGGATGTAGAGCGCGAGCCCGGTGCCACGGATCATCTGAAGCACCTCAATCAAGTCTGGCATCGACCGTCCGAGTCGATCACTGCTCCATACGGCCAGCATGTCAAACTCGCGCCGCGTTGCCGCCTTCAGCATCGCATCGAAGCCTGGCCGCTTGTCGCGGCCCTTGGCACCGCTGATGCCGGCATCCTCGAACACCTGCACCACTTCATGGCCCGCGCGCTTCGCCCATGCTTGAAGCTCTGCGAGCTGATTGGCCGTGGTCTGCTCTGCCGTCGAGACGCGAGCGTATAGCGCTACACGCAATTGCTTTGCCATCGAACCCTCCATGGATTTGCATTGCCGAATGCTATTCCAAAAGTAGAGGTTTGGAATGGATGAAGTCGGTACGCTTTTGATCCCGTGAAACATGGGCCGCTTGCTGGCTATTCAGTGGGGGTTTTGGAATAGGTGGGATGGAGCGCAAGGCGCTGGCCTATCTCGATTGGGTCCATGCCACCACATCGCAACACGATGGAACGCTTTTGCCATCGGTGGGCGACGTGAAGCATTCGGTGTTTGTGGCGCCTATGTAGCCAAGGACATATCGCTGTTTGCGCCCTTCGCGTCGATCACTGTTCCTCACATCGCGCTGTTCGACGGCACGCGCTGGCCCATGCCTCAACACGATGCGCATTGCGCGGCGCTGTTCGATCGCGATGCGCTCGACGGCCTATGTCTCGCCCGGCTGGTGCATTGTTCGCGTGCTGCGCTTGCACCGTGATTTCGATGCATAGGGCTTTTTCCGAGCTAGACGGCCGAAGGCGTCTAGGCTAGGAAAACACCGCTCAAAAAGACCGGTGGGGTAGGCTGGCGGGGCCAAGATCCGACTTGTTTATATAAATGTTTGGGAATGATCTCACGCGCGGCGGCGTCGAAAAAAAATCGCATCGAAAAATTTCTACACTATGGAAATTTGGGCACCGGAAAATTGCGAACAAAAACTCTAGTGCGGGGAGCGGAGAATAATCCCCACAATGCAGTCGGCGGAAAATTTGTTGTTGGCTAGTTGAGAAAAAGGGGTTGATGGCTCGGCAGGTCTCGATGGTTGCTGCGCCACTCCTGAATTTCTCTTGCAGCATCCAATATTCGCACACCGTCTATGGCTCCGATCTTCATCGTGGCACAGTAAAGCCAGAGCCAACGGAATTTTTGGATTCATCAGTGAAGGACGCGCAGTGCCGAAGACGCCGCTTGAAATAGCGATAGAGGAAGGTCAAAGGTGCCTCAAGACCTCTCCCGTCATTGTGCTCGGGAGCGGCGCGTCCATCCCAACTGGCCTACCGGGAATGGGGGCGTTGGCAGATCACCTAAAAACCTCAATCGAGAACGGCATACTTGGCGGTTCCGACGAGAGGCTTTGGGATCAGTTCATCGCTGAACTCGCTGTCAAAGACCTCGAAAGTGCACTGCAAGCAGTCACGTTGAGCGAAAGGCTGTCGGACCATATCGTCGAACAGACATGGAAACTTATAGAGGTCGCGGACGCGCGCGTGTTTGAGGCCGTTCTTGCTGACGCGAACTATCTCCCGCTTGCCCGTCTATATCGGCACCTGTTCAACAGCACGCATCGGACGATATCGGTGGTGACGCCGAACTATGACCGGCTTGCAGAATACGCCGCCGACGCTGCGGGATATTGTCACCATACGGGTTTTAGCTACGGATATTTACGCCAGAGGCAATCCGGCTCGCGTCTTTTACTGTGGCAGGACAAGCAGCAAGCCCGCACCGTTGATGTCTGGAAGGTACATGGCTGTCTGGATTGGTTCGTAGATCAAGATGGCCAAGTCATTGCTCTCACATCAGCACGATCCATTCCAACCGGCCGTCGTCCCGCAATTGTGACACCCGGCATCGAGAAGTACAAACGGACACATGGTGAGCCGTTTCGCTCGATCATTGCGGGCGCCGATGTGGCCTTGTCGCGCGCTGGCGCCTATCTCTGTGTCGGCTTCGGATTCAATGACGGGCACATTCAGCCCAAGTTGTTGGAGCGATGGAAACGTGGCGATGCTCTCCTCGTCGTGCTCACCAAGATACTAAGCGACTCGGCCAGAAAGATGCTGGGGGAAGCTAATGGCCAGAAGTTCCTAGCTCTGGAGGAAGCTGCCAACGGGACCCGTATGTGGTCACACAAACATCCGGCGGGAGTACCGCTAGATGGTGTCCATCTTTGGCGATTGCCGGATTTTCTAGACCACACGACATAAATGGGGAGCCCGATGGGAATCTTTAACTACCAGGACACGGACGCGCTCGGGACTGTCATCGCCGTTGACACGGCTACCGTGGTCGTTCGCGTGGCGGATGTCGAGAAGCTGCGGCGTATGCAGGTCAACCGACTGGTCGTTCTTCAAAGCAGTCGTCCGGGCGAGCACCTGATCGGCGTCATCCAGAAGATCGTGCGGTCAATGAAAGAGGCGAAGGCGATTGCCGAAACCGGAGAGGCCGACGCAGACGTGTTACCCCAGGAGAACGTCGTGCGTGTTGCTCTGATCGGCACGCATATCGATCGGAAGGGAACGGAAGAAAACCTTTTTCGGCGCACATTGGAAACAGTGCCGGAGATTGACGCAAACTGCTTCGCCATCGAAGGCGAGAGCTTGACCGCCTTTATGGGCGTTATCGCTCGTGTCGCCAGTGATGGTCAGAAGCTGACGCTGGGCTCCTACACCCTCGATGAGAACGCGACGGCGTACCTCAACGGCAACAAATTCTTCCAACGCCACGCCATCGTCGTTGGAAGCACGGGATCGGGGAAATCATGGACAACTGCCCGCATTCTAGAGCAGGTGGCCAGCCTAGCAAACGCCAACGCCCTCGTCTTCGACCTGCATGGTGAATATACCCCACTTGTCGGCGATGGCATTCGGCACCTCCGTATTGCTGGTCCCGGCGATTTGGAGAAGGGGACAAACCTCAAGGACGGGGTTATCTACCTTCCGTTCTGGCTGCTCGGCTACGAAGCAATGATTTCCATGTTCGTTGATCGGAGCGACCAGAACGCCCCCAATCAAGCGATGCTGATGTCAAGAACTGTGACAGACGCCAAGCAAACCTTCCTGACTAAGGGCAACCACCAAGATGTCCTCGACAACTTCACAATCGACAGCCCTGTTCCCTTTGACATTGACGGTGTGGTCGCCGAGTTGAACAGGCTCAATACGGAAATGGTGCAGGGATCGAGAGGGGAAAAGCAAGGTCCGTATTTTGATAAGCTCAGCCGAATGATTGCGCGGTTCGAGAACAAGCGGACGGACAGACGGCTTGGTTTCCTCTTCCGTGGCGGGGACGACACCAACAAGTTTGAATGGCTCGAAACCCTGTGCTCGACCCTAGTAGGTGGCACTCAAGATCAGCCGGACAAGAAAGGCGGGGTGAAGATCATCGATTTCTCGGAGGTGCCCTCCGACGTTCTGCCTCTCATTGTCAGTCTAGTCGCCCGGCTGGCCTTCTCGCTGCAGCAATGGACCGTGTTGGGAAAGCGACATCCTGTAGCGCTATTCTGCGACGAGGCGCACCTCTACATTCCTGAACGATCGCAAGGCGATGTTGGTAATGAGATTTCGATTTCTATCTTCGAGCGCATTGCCAAGGAAGGGCGTAAGTATGGGGTCGGCCTTGTGGTCATCAGCCAGCGCCCATCAGAGGTCAACAGAACAGTTTTGAGCCAATGCAACAACCTGATAGCGATGCGTCTCACAAATGCAGAAGATCAAGGAGTGGTCCGGCGTCTCCTTCCTGATAACCTAGGCGGCTTCAGCGATCTGCTCCCGATTCTAGATACGGGTGAAGCACTGGTCGTTGGTGATGCGAGTTTGCTGCCAAGCCGAATACGTATCGCCGAGCCGACTGCCTATCCCAACAGTGGCACTGTCGATTTCTGGGACGAGTGGTCGAAGAATAATCCTATTGACGCTATTAAAGCTGCGGTCAGTGGATGGCGTAAACAGACACAGCATTGATCGAACATCATCGACCCGTTCAATAGGTCGTGATCGGGAGATACCACCACGGGCATGCTGGACTATTCAGTGAATGGGACTCTCGCTGTCGGGTGTCGGGCTTGGTGTTTTTTTTTTTTTTGCGGGCTGTTCCAACCATTATCGTCGGAATGCCCGTGCGGGACCCGGTTTGTGGATGCAGATATTGCAGCGTGTCGGAGTCTTAAGCTTCAACATAAATTTGTCCGCGTAATAGGCAAAATTGGTGCCGCGTGTTTCGAGTTTTTTTTTTTTAAAAAAAGGGGGGCGATATCGAAACTGTAGCAGGACTTCTGCCGGCCGCTGCTTCATGGGCAGGGCTAGCGGAGTCAGGTTGCTGGTGGCTTGTAGGCCCGACGCGCATGCTGGAATGCCGAGGTAGCGACGAACTCATCGCATCAGTGGAATACCAATGTGCCAGAAGATTGCGTGCGCGGCGAGCAAGAGGCATTTTGGGCGGCCATGCCGCTGGGGCATCGTGAGCCTTGCGGCAGACGCCCGCCATCTGTTGCCTGGGTCAAAGAGGTCGGGGTGACTCAGGTTTTCCGGGCGTGAGGCCGACGCATCAGTGTGATTGCTTGAGCCGTTTCAGAGCGGAAGCCACCAAGGGCGCGGCAACGTCACGGCGGTTTGCAATTCGAGAGATCTCGTCTGCCGTCACCAGCCTTTGCCTTATCGCTTTTAGCAACGCGGCTTCGGCAATCTTGAGGCCTGCCAACTGGTGCCAGCTGAAGCAGTCAACTATTGAGCGTGCGGGGCTAGTGACGCGCACGCGGATATCACTCCCCCGAAGCAAATAAGGTGCGTGTCCGGTAGCGAACACCTTTGCACTGGCGGTGAAAAGACGGAGGCCAGTTGTATCCTCGGGCGGTTGATGGCCCCACATCCAAATATCGGGGCCACAGCGCTCGGTAAGGTCATGAACAAAGAGCGCCGTTGTCAGGCACACGATGCCGTCTGGAAACCGATGGGCTGCGAAACGCAGAATGCGCTCTTTGGTGCTTACCAGATCATCACCTTCGACATAGGCGAGACGTGGATCGTCCGGCGTGAACTGTGCCACTCCGAATCGTCTCCACATCCTTTCCTCGTCTTGGGAGGCGACAGCTAGCGCTCGCTCGAATCCTGAAGATCCAAATCGGAAGAATGGGTGCATTGGTTGTTTCGGCGCAAATTCCGGAAACAACTTGCGGGCGTTAAGTTCGGGCACCCACTTCATTCGCCACAGGTGAGACCACTCATCGTAGGTCTTCGCTTGACCATTGTAGTGCGACTCAAACTTGGCAGCGAGATCAGCGATGACTTCGGACCAAGTCAGTTGCATGTTGCCGGCTGCGAAACCGCACCTTCCGTTAACGAGGCTGCGCGGCAGCCACGGCGGACGTTGCAACATTGCCCACTGTCGATCGATTTCGAGAACGATCGGTGGTCGCAAAGCTGTGGCCGAATATTTCGTTACTACCTGTTCAAATGTCAGCATGCTGCATTTGCAGCATGATTCGTCGCTTCACTGAAGATGTGAATTATCTGTGTGCAACCTGTTCGTTGGAAAAAGCACACGAGATCGCGCGTCTCTACGTTGCGGCGAGCTGAAGCCGCTTCAACCCGAGGCCTATGAAATACACTTGGCCACGGTCCTCGCGCACGTCGCGGCCGAGTTCGTGGCGAAGCGCATCCATCCGCTGGCCGAAGACGCTAACGCTCGCCGGCTCCACATCGCTGGCCCGGCACCACGCAACGTATTCCGTGAACAGCCGCGCCCAGGAGATCCGGCCGCCGCGTGTCACCTGCACACGTTCGAGCATGAAGGCGTCAATGTCGCCGGGTTCGATTACTTCGACGGCGGGCAGATCCAGCACCGATCGACCTAGCCTAGGTTGCTGCGCAGCCATGTTGTGCGGTTCCATCGGCGCGGTGGCCGGGCCAAGGTTAGGGGCCTTGATCGCCGGACCTAGCCTAGGTCCGTGTGCGGCGAAGGCGAGCAGGCACGCAGCTAACCCATTGCAGCCGATTGAACCTAGGCCAGCGAGAATGAGATCGAGCGCCCACGCCGGCAGGCCCAGGCGATCTGCCAGCGGGTTCGCGGACGCCGGCATTGGGTTCCGGCCTAGTTCGGCACGCGCTGCCGCGATTTCGGCCTCTGCGCCCGTTCTAGCCGCTCCCACAGCTAGAGCTGCGGCCGATACCTGCGCGTCGAGCACGCGCCGGCAGTTGGAGCCACAAGTCTTCTCGGCGCTGGTTGCCATCGCCTTGGCATCAATCTCGGCCTTGGCCAACTCGGCGCGCCTCACGGCGTCGGATGCTTCGGCTGCTGCAAGGCGGGCTTCCGCCGCTGTGCGCCGGGCGATGGCATCGCGCACGGGTGCCTGCCGGGCCTCGCTGGCTGTCACCAGCATGTCAGCAGTGCGGAGCAGGCCAAAGCCTTCACCGGCCAGCAGCGCGAGCACGAGCAGCCCGGCCAGCGTGCGTCGGCCATGGCTGAGCGCCTGGCCGATGGCGACGGCGCCGATCGCAACCCCGCACGCGAGTGCGATCACCATGGCCGCCATAGGCTGGGCATAGTCACCCGTTGACAGGATCGTCACGTGTGCGACCGCGGCGAGGATGCCGGTGCCGACGAGGAAGGCGAGGGTGCGGGTGATGCTATGCACGGGCCGCCTCCCGTCTATCCAGCTCGGCAATCAGTGCGCGGGAAACGATGAGCACCATGCGATCGCCGCTCGCGCGCACTTCGTTCACGAGGCGCTGTTTCAGTTCCTCCGGGATCTCGACGTTGAGCTGCACGGTGGTGCTGCGCGGCGTGCCGCGGGTGAGCCGGGCGTCGTGCGGATTGTTGGCTTCGCGTTCGAGCGCGCGGCGCCCCGATGCCGAGCCGCTGATCTTGCGCCGTTGTGAGCCGAGCTGCGCACGCAGGGCTGCTTTCAAATCGACGGGTCCGATGTCGCCCATGATTACACCCTTGCCTTGCGCGTGACGCGCTTCGACACGGCAGCCCACAACGCGGTAATCTCGGCTCTGGCAATACGGCTGGATGGGCTTTTCAGCTCGGCCGCGGTTTGACCGATCGCCATCGCGGCGGGATGACCCTCGTGATAGCGGATAGTTTCGGGGAGAACCGTGCCAAGCTCTGCGAGAGCATCCATCGCGCTGCCGAGCAGCTTCCAATCCTTATCGGCGGCGTTGACCACGAACACGCGCGGCACGCCGGCTTCATCGGCCACCTCGCAGATTGGGTTCACCGCTTCGAGATCGAGCATGGAGGCGCGCACGGGAATGAGGATGAGGTCGGCGTGCCGGATGGCAATGTCCGTGCGCATCAGCGAGCCGGGCAGGTCCACCACCACCCAATCGGCCCCGGCGCAGGCCTTGGTAATGGCGCCGCGCAGATCGTGCTCGTCGGCGGCGGAATAGCAACGGGGATTTTCTGGCCAGCCACGGCGCTCGTACCAAAGCCCGAGCGATTGCTGCGGATCTGCGTCCACGATGTTGACGCGTTGCCCCGTGCTTGAGGCATGTGCCGCCAGGGCGGCGCATAAAGTCGTCTTGCCGGAACCGCCTTTGCAGGCGGCGACCACAATGGTTTTCGTCATCGTCTCTGTCCCTAGGTTAGGCCTAAGCTAGGAACGACGATGCGCGCTGGGGCTAAATCGGCAATTAACCGTGCCCCAAAGCTGTACCCTCAGCCTGTACCCTCGGCCGAGATTATGACAGCGTAAGCGCTTGATTTTATTGGATATATGTAAGTTGGCTGGGGGACTAGGATTCGAACCTAGACAGGCAGAGTCAGAGTCTGCAGTCCTACCATTAGACGATCCCCCAAAGCCGGGATCAACGGCATTTGCCGTCGGAGCGGCGCATATAACAGTTGCTTCGCACGCCCGCAAGCGATGAACGGCATTTTCCTCCACAGCGCGACGTGTTGTGCAGCGGGCGGCCTTGCGTTGTGCCCTTTTCCAAGGTTTGCGCGTGTGCCTGCGCAAAATGGGAGGGTGGCACGCCATCTCCATTCTCGTCCCCTACAACCCAGCTCTCGTGCGGCCCAGGTGCCGGCCGCAACCAAAGGCAAAGACCTGCAATGTTCCAAATGGCTGCCCGCTCCTGCGGCCGGCCGACAACCGGTCCCGGCCCGATCGATGGCGCGCCGGCTCGCCCCACCGATGGCGTCCCGGCCAGCCCTGTCTCTCGTCTATGCTTTTGAAATCGGCGCACAATGGCCGCCGCGTTGCTTCGGGCAGACCCCGACGGCAGAACCCCCGCCGCCTGCACGCTTTACCGTTTACCGATAGCTGCTAGACTGGCGGCAAGTGTCGTCCAGAAGACGCCTGATGACGCGGGCAGGGGTTCATGCTCCGGCCGTATGCCAGGCGCTGGAGCTATGAAACGTGCAGGGCTATCCCGACGAGGGAGGCGCCGATGATGCGCCTTTATCTGTAGACGGCGAAGACAGGCGTGCTTCGGCGGCCAAGCCGCTACGTGCGCTTTCGGCTGTCGCGTCGGACCCCGACCATTCGCGTCGCATAAATGGGGCGGTTGACCCATACGTGCGTGATGGCGCGCTCTATTCCAATCCCGCAGCTTCCTCCCACCCGCAGGCCAAACACAATGGTAAGCGTGGTGCGCAGGCCCGTCCGGGCGCCGGCAATGGCAACGGCAACGGCGTTGAAGCAAACAGCGGTGGCGCCGGGGCTGCCGAGCGCGACTCTGGCGCCGCACGCGAATTCCAGAGCAGCCGGCCCGATGGCGTTTACGGCGCCCTTGATCTGGGCACCAACAACTGTCGCCTGCTGTTGGCGCGGCCCTCGCGCCGGGGGTTCCGCGTCATCGACGCTTTTTCCCGCATCATCCGGTTGGGTGAAGGCATGGCGCAGACGGGCCAGCTCTCCGAACCCGCCATGACGCGCACGCTGGAGGCGCTCAAGGTATGTGCCGCCAAGCTTGGCCGCGCCAATGTGCGTCGCTCGCGACTGGTGGCAACGGAAGCCTGCCGGATCGCGAAAAACGGCGACGAGTTTCTGCAGCGGGTGCGCGACAAGGTCGGGCTCGAAATAGAAATTCTGACGCCCGAGCTGGAAGCGCGCCTTGCGGTTTCGGGCTGTGCGGCGCTGATCGATGCCAGCTGCGATTATGTGCTGGTGTTCGATATCGGCGGCGGCTCGTCCGAACTCATTCTGCTGGATCTGACCCGCCGCGGCCGCCAGCGCGACCGCCGCTTTGCTGGCCGGCTCGATGCACAGAACTGCATGGTGGCATGGACGTCGCTGCCGGTTGGCGTCGTCACGCTGGCCGAGCGGTTCGGGGGCCGGAACGTGACGCCAGATGCCTTCGAGGCCATGGTGGCGGAGGCGGGGCGGTTTCTGGTCAACTTCGAACAGAAGCATAACGTGGCAGCGCGGCTTGCGGGGCGGCGCGTCCACATGCTCGGCACTTCCGGCACGGTGACTACGGTTGCCGGCATCCAGCTCGGCCTGCCCCGTTATGACCGCAACCGGGTGGACGGGTGCTGGCTTGATGTCAGCGATGTCCGCGAGGTCACGGCCGATCTGCTCGGGCGCAGCTATGAACAGCGCGTGGCCGAGCCCTGCATCGGGCGCGATCGCGCCGATCTGGTGCTGGCTGGCTGCGCCATTCTGGAAGCAATCCTGCGTATGTGGCCGTGCGAGCGTTTGCGGGTCGCCGATCGCGGCCTGCGCGAAGGAATTCTTACAACGTTGATGGTGGAAGATGGTGTGCTGGCGCCGTTGCGCCGTCGCCGTCGACCGATCTGAGCGCCGCTGAGGCGCGGAAGGCAAAATGCAATGACAACGAAGCGTAGCGGTGGCCAGAAGAGCGGGGGCCAGAGAGGCCCCGGCGGCGGCCAGCGGCAGATGCACGTGAAGCTGAAGACGGCGCGCAAGCATAGCTCCTCGTCGCAGCGCTGGCTGGAACGGCAACTCAACGACCCGTATGTGGCGGCTGCCAAGCGTGATGGCATGCGCTCGCGCGCGGCATACAAGATCATTGAGATCGATGAAAAGTATCGGCTGCTAAAGCCCGGCGCGACCGTGGTGGATCTTGGCGCAGCGCCCGGCGGCTGGAGCCAGATCGCGGCGGAGCGGGTGCAGTCGATTGGCGATGGTCCGGGGCAGGTGGTCGCTATCGACTACCTCGACATGGATCCGCTGCCGGGTGTTGAGGCTATCAAGCTGGACTTCACCGATGAGGGGGCCGAGGACACGCTTCGATCCATGCTGCGCGGCGGGCGTGCCGACATTGTGCTGTCCGACATGGCGGCGCCGACCACTGGGCACACGCGCACCGATCACTTGCGCATCATGGCGCTGGCGGAGTCGGCGGCCTACTTCGCTTGCGATGTGCTGAAGCCGGGCGGCGCGTTTCTGGCCAAGGTGTTTCAGGGCGGCACCGAGCGCGATCTGCTCGACCTGCTGAAGAAGCGCTTTGCCAAGGTGCATCACGTCAAGCCGCCGGCCAGCCGCGCCGATTCAGCTGAGCTGTACGTGCTGGCCACGGGCTTCCGCCCGGCGCTCGACGCGGCTGACGATTGATGCCAGCAGATGCGTTGCGGCTCGGCGTGCGCGTGGGGCAACGCCGACCGCAGCTTCAAGCACCATGCGGATGATAGGGCAGATGTCTCGCGGCGGGTTTTCCAACAGGAATTTGATTTTCCCGCGCGTGTGCAAGTGACGCCGCCTTGGCCCCTTCAAAATAGTTCAGGGCAAGGAAAGTTCGGCCCAATTTCTTAACCTCCACGCAAGCTGAGCGCGCGAGCTTAGAGCTGCACTCAGAATTCTTGCGTGTTTCCGATGTGTGGCTCAGGACAGGTCCGCAGCAATCGGATAGAGTGCTCCATGCGCTCATATTGAGGTCCACGGTATGCATCATCCGTGTCTCGTTCGGTTCGGTCTGGCTGCGATCGCGTTCGCCATCGCACCTTTATGTATAGCGTATTCGCCCATAGCAGATTTTGGCATCGCGTCAGCTTCGCCAGCCGATGAGGCTATCCATGCCTTCATCGCGGAAGGTGATGCCGCTGCCGAAGCCGACCAAGGCGATACCTTTGCTGTCGGGCCGCAGCAGGCGGTTTCGTTCGGCGACGGAGAAGGCGACAGCTTTGCCATCGAAAGCATTTCGCCTGACGACAACGTCATCACCGTGCTGTTGCGCCCGATGGGTGAGGAATGCGTGTTCCGCTTCCAGATCGGCGTTGGGCGTGCCGTGCAGTTGCGCTCAGGTGCGCCATCCGGCCAGTCGATGATGTGCAAGGCAACGCTGCATCCGATCAAGACGGATGGCGCTGCGGAATTCGGCGCCGAATGCAGCGAAGCCAAGGTTTCGCATGATCGCAAATGTCCGGCCGGGGATGATACTGCGTCGGTCGACTACCCGCAGCGCTGACGACAGGCGGCCCCATTCGCTACCCCGCGCGAGATGCCGGGGAAGGGGGCGTCTCTGTCTGCGCAGCGCCATTCCTGCAGGCTCAGTGCTGGGCTGCGGCTCTCACCGCTCATTCGCCGCCAGTATTCAGTGCGCAGGCGCACCCTTGCCGGTGATTGCCCGTCCGAGACTGACAAGCAGCATCACGACGCCACCCACGGCAAGACCGACAATTCCAGAGCCAATCGCCGTCACCAGCCAGTGAATGACGCCATTGCCGAACGGCAGCGCGGCGCTCACCGCATCGGCGGCGTGATGAATGACGTGCTCGACCTGCGGGTAACCGAATTCGGCCAGCCCGTGCACGATGATGCCGCCGCCCACCCACAGCATGGCCAGCATGCCGACGATGCTCAGCAACTCCAGAAACGGCGGCATGCCGCGCACCAGCGCTCGCCCGATCGGCCCCGAGATAACCCCGTTGCGCTCAACCAGCCGCGCGCCGATGTCATCAGCCTTCACGATCACGGCGACGACGCCATAGACGCCCACGGTAATCAGGATGGCGACAGTGGCCAGCACCAGCGCCTTGGTCAGCAGATCCGGCGCAGTTATCGCCGCCAGCGCAATGGCCATGATCTCAGCCGAGAGGATGAAGTCGGTGCGGATAGCGCCGCGTACGCGCTCTTCCTCAAGCGCCGCCTGACCCTTTTGCAGGTTGGCCACCAACTTGAGGCCCTGCACCGCTTTGGGCGGGCCGGTCAGCATGTGGTGCACCTTCTCGAAGCCCTCGAAGGCCAGATAGATGCCGCCCAGCATCAGGATCGGCGTGATCGCCTGTGGCAGAAAATAGCTCAGCAGAAGCGCCGCCGGCAGCAGGAACAGCAGCTTGTTGGTGATCGAGCCCTTGGCGATGCGCCAGACGATCGGCAACTCGCGCTCGGCTGATAATCCGGTGACGTAGCGCGGAGTGACGGCGGCATCGTCGATAACGACGCCGGCGGCCTTGGCGCTGACCTTGGCCGCCTGTCCCGCCGCATCGTCCAGTGTTACGGCCGCAACTTTGGTGAGCGCCACGATATCGTCGAGTAACGCCAGAAGACCGCCGCTCATGCTGAAGCACCCACCTGTATAAGCCCCACCCCGTACCCCTGCGGCGGTCGTTGGCAGCAATCGGCCAGCTAACCAACGCCTGATATCCGTCAGCTAAAACGGCGCCTCGGGCCATGGCAAGAAAAGCTTGATGGCGGATCGCAACAGGCTGGTGATGGCCGGATTGCAGGCCCCAACGGCGCAAATGCGAGGCAGGCGTCTCAGCCGAATGCCCGGCTGAGGCGGTGCTGTGGCGAGGGCGCGGGACTTTTCCTCAGGTCGACCCGGCCTCCTTGTGAGGCCCGTATTTCAAGGAAGGCCCATCGTGGCCCGACACTTATGCGCCTGTGGCAGGCTGCCTCGCCACCGTGCGAAGCGCTGGCGCTAGTCTGCCGCGCCGGGCCTTGCTTCCATAACCACGACTCCGGTGCTATAGCCCTGCCGACATCGCTTCCGCTGGGCCGGAACCCTTGTCCCCCCAGCCCACAGGAGATAGTCGCCGATGGCCGCTCGGAATGGCCCGCTCATCATTGATTCCGCCGTCGCTCTCACGTTCGACGATGTCCTTCTTGTGCCAGCCGCCTCTGAGATTATGCCCAGTCAGGCGGATATCGGCACCCAGATAACCAAAGACATTCGCCTCAATATCCCGGTCGTGTCCTCAGCTATGGATACGGTCACCGAGGCCCGCCTTGCCATTGCCATGGCGCAGGAAGGCGGCATAGGTGTCATCCATCGCAACCTGACGCCGGAAGAACAGGCCCGGCAGGTCGCGCTGGTTAAGAAGTATGAATCCGGCATCGTCCTCAATCCGATCACGATCCATCCGGACGCCACGCTGCGCTCCGCGCTGGCGATCATGGCGGACAACGCCATTTCCGGCGTGCCCGTGGTTGAGCAGGCGCGCGACGGCAGCAAAGGTCGTCTGGTCGGCATCCTCACCAACCGCGACGTACGCTTCGCCACCAATCTGGACCAGCCGGTCTCGGAGCTGATGACGAAGGAGCGCCTGGTTACGGTGCGCCGCTCGGTTTCGCAGGAAGACGCCAAGCGCCTGCTGCACGAAAACCGTATCGAAAAGCTGATTGTCGTCGACGATCAGGACCGCTGCATCGGCCTCATCACCGTCAAGGACATCGAGAAGGCGGCCAAGCATCCGCACTCGGCCAAGGACGCTGAGGGTCGGCTGCGCGTCGCTGCGGCCACCACGGTGGGCGCTGACGGTTTCGAGCGCACCGAACGCCTGATGGATGCCGGTTGCGACCTCATCGTCGTCGATACCGCGCACGGCCATTCCAGCCGCGTGCTGGCCGCCGTCGAGCGCATCAAGAAGCTGTCCAACTCGGTGCAGGTGGTGGCGGGCAACGTCGCCACGGCGGAAGCCACCCGGGCGCTGATCGATTGCGGCGCCGACGCGGTGAAGGTCGGCATCGGTCCGGGCTCAATCTGCACTACCCGCATCGTTGCCGGTGTTGGCGTGCCGCAGCTCACGGCAGTGATGAACTGCGCCAATGAAGCCAGCAAGCACGGCGTTCCGATCATCGCCGACGGTGGCATCAAGTTCTCGGGCGATGCCGTGAAGGCGCTCGCTGCCGGTGCATCCTGCGTGATGATCGGCTCGATGCTGGCTGGCACGGATGAATCCCCCGGCGAGACCTATTTCTATCAGGGGCGCACCTACAAGGCGTATCGCGGCATGGGCTCCATCGGTGCCATGGCGCGCGGCTCGGCGGATCGCTACTTCCAGCAGGAAGTAAAGGACACGCTGAAGCTGGTGCCGGAAGGCATTGAGGGTCAGGTGCCCTACAAGGGTCCGGTCGACAGCGTCCTGCATCAGCTCGTCGGTGGTCTGCGCGCCGGTATGGGCTATGTCGGTGCGCGCACGCTGGAAGAGCTTCGCGAAAAGGCGCAGTTCATCCGCATTTCGCCTGCCTCGATGAGTGAGAGCCACGCCCACGGTGTGCGCATCACGCGCGAGAGCCCGAACTATCCAGGTTCGGTCTAAAAGCTATGCACCGGCGGCCGGCTCCCCGGAGGGGAGTCGCCGGTGCGGAAGAACAATTACCGGCGGCCGGCTCCCTGAAGGGGAGTCGCCGGTGCGAAAGAACAATCACCGGCGGCCGGCTCCTCGGCGGGGAGTCGCCGGTGCAAAAAGAATGTCGCCGGTGTGAGCTAACGACGTCATCCCGGCGAAGGCCGGGATCCACGCCAGTCACCTGCGATGCGCCCGTGGTGGCGTGGGTGTCAAAGCGGATGTGCCGACTATGCGCGCGATCTGAACGGAGACCTGTCCGATGCCAGTTTCCAGCCTGCTGCTGCCAGTGTTCGTTCAGGTCGCGCTGACGTTCGCCCTCATGCTGTGGATGGGCGCGCAACGCCGCCGTGCGCTCAATTCCGGCGCCGTGAAGCCGCACGAAATCGCGCTGCGCCAGCCGAACTGGCCGCCACGGGCAATGCAGATCGCGAACTGCTTCCACAATCAGCTTGAGCTGCCGATGCTGTTCTATGCGCTGGTAGCGTTCATTCTGATCACTTCGACCAACAGCATTGTGTTTGTGATGCTGGCGTGGCTGTTCGTCGGCGCGCGGTTGGTCCATGCTTATATTCACACCGGCTCTAATGCTGTGCTGCCGCGATCGGTGGCCATGGCGGCCGGTGCAATTGCACTGATTGCGATGTGGGTGATCTTCGCCGTTCGCATTCTGGCGACAGGAGCCTGAAACCATGCGCGCTGGCGCACGTATCGCAGCAGCAGCTGAAGTTCTCGACGACATCCTCAATCGGCATCGCCCTGCTTCGATGGCTTTGGCCAACTGGGGCCGTGCGCACCGCTTTGCTGGCTCGGGCGATCGCGCCGCAATCGGCACGCTGGTGTTCGATGCCCTGCGCCGCCGTCACTCCATCGCCGCCCGCATGGGCAGCGATGAGCCGCGCGCGCTGGCGCTGGGTGCCGCGTCCCGCGCGCTTGGTTTGAGCGCTGAGGAAATTGCCGCCACCGCCGACGGTTCCGAGCACGCGTTGACGCCATTGTCGGACGACGAAGTCAAAGGCTTGACCGCCGAGCTGCCCGCCGATCTTCCGGCCTATGTCGCGGGGGACTTCCCTGAGTGGCTGCAGCCGTCACTTGAGCGCGCCTTCGGTGAGCGCGCAGCCGAAGAGGCGGCGGCACAGGCGGCGCGCGCGCCGATCGACCTGCGCGCCAACATGCTGAAGGCCACGCCGGACAAAGTGCTGAAGGCGCTGTCGCGCTACAACGCCGAGGCAACGCCCTATGCGGCGAACTGCGTGCGTGTGCCAGCGCCGGAAGGCGCTGGCAAGGCGCCGCATCTGGAAGCTGAGACGGCGCACGGCAAGGGCTGGTTTGAAGTTCAGGACGAAGGCTCGCAGATCGCCGCGCTGTTGGCCGGTGCGGGGCCGCGCATGCAGGTGCTGGATCTGTGCGCGGGCGCTGGCGGCAAGACGCTGGCACTGGCTGCCGGTATGCAGAACACCGGCCAGATCTACGCCTATGACGCCGACAAAAAGCAGCTCCGCCCGATCTTCGAGCGCCTGAAGCGCGCCGGCGTGCGCAACGTGCAGGTGATGGACGGCGGCGAAGAGGATGCGCTCAAGGCGCTGGGGCCACGCTTCGATCTCGTGCTCGTCGATGCGCCGTGCACCGGCTCGGGCACATGGCGGCGTAAGCCCGACGCGAAGTGGCGTCTGAAGCCCGTCAACCTTGAGGAACGCATCAAGGATCAGGTGGCGGTGCTCGAACTCGGCGCCGAGATGACCAAGCCGGGCGGCGCGCTGGTTTATGTCACCTGCTCGATGCTGCCGGAGGAAAACCGCGATCAGGTTGCGGCCTTCATTGAGCGCCATCCCGATTTCGCGCTGGAGCCCTTTGCACCGGTTTGGGAAAAGCAGGTGGGCGGAGCTGCGCCTGCATCCGCCGACGGGCACACCGACACGCTGCAGCTCACGCCCGCAAGCCACGGCACCGACGGTTTCTTCATCGCGCTAATGCGCCGACACAAACAGTGATCGGCGCGGCGCAGCAACGGGCGCGAATAATTGCTGCGCGCCTCTTGCAAAGCCACAAATCGAAAATAAGTTCGCCGACTATTGGGCCATTGGGGCCTGGTATAGATCGGCCGTTCGTGGCTGAAGGGGGCAGCATAAGCCCCGGGTCAGAGCGCGGCCCTTAAAGGACATACGTCCATCATGGCACCTGTTGCCAAGGCGAAGCGCCTGAAGCGTCCCGCGCCGCGTTCGTGCCTCGGTCCCGTTGCGGACCTTGAGGCCCATTTGCCCGCCGAATGGTGGCGCAAACTTTTCAATGCTCTCTACGTCAAGACGGACGGCGACGTCGTCGAAAACAATGAGAACACACGTCGCGACGTGGATTTCATCCTCGCCGCCGCGCCGGTGCAGCCGCACAGCCAGATCCTGGATCTGTGCTGCGGGCAGGGCCGCCATTGCATCGAGCTGGCGCGGCGCGGCTTCCGCAACGTCACCGGCGTCGACCGCTCGCGCTATCTGGTGCGGCTGGCAAAAAAGCGCGCGCAGAACGAGCGCCTGCAGGTGGCGTTCAAGGAGGGTGACGCCCGCAATCCACGTCTGCCGGAAGCCAGCTTCGATTGCGTCGCCATCATGGGCAATTCGTTCGGCTACTTCTCCAACAAGCAGGACGACGAAAAAGTTCTGACCATGGTGGGCAAGCTGCTGCGCCCATCCGGTCAGCTGGTGCTCGACATTACCGACGGCGCCTACATGGCCGACCATTTCGAACGCCGTTCGTGGGAATGGATCGACGAGCATCATTTTGTCTGCCGAGAGCGCTCGCTGTCGGCGGATCGCGAGCGCCTGATCTCGCGTGAGGTGATCGTGCACGATGAACTGGGCGTCATCGCCGACCAGTTCTATGCCGAGCGGCTTTATACGCGCGATGGCATTGCGCACCTGCTGGAAAAGGTCGGGTTCCGCAACGTCCGCCATCACGGCAGCACTGAAGCGCTGTCGGATCGCGATCAGGATCTCGGCATGATGGCGCGCCGTCTGCTGCTGTCGGCCGATGCGCCGGTGATCAAGCGCAAGCCCAAGGGCAAGGTGCAGCAGATTGACGTCACGGTGCTGATGGGCGATCCGCGCCTGCCGGATGCGGTGAAGCGCGGCGGCGAGTTCCAGGCCGAGGACTACGAGACCATCCGGCGCCTCAAGGACGCGCTGTCGGAGTTGCCGGCCTATCGCTTCCGTTTTCTCGACAATCACGCCACGCTCGACCGCGACCTGTCGGAGCTGCGCACCGATCTTGTGTTCAATCTGTGCGACGAAGGCTTCAACAACGACCCGTTCAAGGAGTTGCACGTTCCGGCGATGCTGGAAGCGCTGGACATTCCCTATACGGGCGCAGCGCCGCCTGCGCTTGCCGCCTGTTACGACAAGGGGCTCGTGCGCGCCGTTGCGATGACGCTCGATGTGCCGGTGCCGCTGGAAACGCATGTGCGTCCCGGCGATCAGGGCGCCACGCTGCCGTCGGTCTTCCCGGCGCTGCTGAAGCCGAACTACGGCGACAGCTCGCAGGGCATCACCAAGGAGGCGGTGGTGCACAACGAGAAGGGGCTGCTCGATTATCTGGAGAAGCTGCGCATCGCGTTCCCGCGTCGTCCGGTGCTGGTGCAGGAGTATCTGACCGGAGCGGAATACTCCGTCACGCTGATCGGCAACCCCGATCAGGGTTTGCGCGCGCTGCCCATTCTTGAGGTCGATTTCACCAAGCTCGATCCGAACCTGCCAAAGATCCTCGGTTACGAATCCAAGTGGGAGCCGGACAGCCCCTACTGGACGCAGGTTTCGTATCACGAGGCCGAGCAGCTGTCGGAGGTGCAGCAACAGCAACTCGTCGAACACTCGACGCGTCTGTTCGAGCGCCTCGGTTGCCGCGATTATGCCCGCTTCGATTTCCGCGCCGATGCCAAGGGCGAGATCAAGTTGCTTGAGGTCAATCCCAATCCGGGCTGGTGCTGGGACGGGAAGGTCAACCTGATGGCAGGCTTCGCCGGTATGCGCTATGCAGACATGCTCGGACAGATACTCGCGGCCGCCGTCGAGCGTCTGTCCATTGTCGGCAAAGCAACTATGCAGGTTGAGGCAGCACAGTGATGAAATATCTAGGCTTGCTCGTGTTCGTTCTTCTTGTCGCGGGCGCGGCCTACACTGGATCAACGTACCTGCCAGGGCCGTTTTATGCGGCCCTGGAAAAGCCGGTGTGGACACCTCCCGATGATGTGTTCATGCCCGTCTGGATGGTCCTTTACGCCATGATCGCGCTGGCCGGGTGGATAGCCTGGCGCGCGCAGGGGTTCGGTCCGTTGCTGTGGCTGTGGTTGCTGCAGCTGGGGCTCAATACCGCGTGGTCATATTTCATGTTCGGCGAAAAGCAGATCGCGTCAGCCCTGATCGACATCGGCGCGCTGTGGGTGGCCGTGCTCGCGTTCATCGTGCTGGCGTGGCCGGTGCGCCGCTCAGCGGCGTTGCTGTTCGTGCCGTATCTGCTGTGGCTCTCCTATGCTGCCGCTTTGAACTTCGAGATCTGGCGCCTGAATACGTGATGTGAACGCCTGACGTGAACATCTGAGGCACTTCTCACCAAAAGCATGCGATGCAACGGGGTAACGCCGTCCACTGGAACGGCGCGGTCCCGTTGGTGAAATACTGTGCGCACTGACGATGCGCTGCTACAATCCAGCCCGCGCAATTCGCCATCCTGTTTGCGCGGGGGATCGCATGAACCACGCTGAAAGCACGCTGCCTGAAGCCGCGCCGATGGCCGCGAACGCCGCGCCGTCCTTAGCCTGCGGTGAGTGCGGGGCCGAGACATCGGGCAACTTCTGCTCCGCCTGCGGTGCCGATCTGCGCACCAGCGCATTAAGCTTTCTGGGGCCAGCGGCCACATCTGTTCGGCGCAGCTTCCCCGCCGTCTATCTGAAGATCCTGCGCTCACCCATCCGCCAGACGGTCGCCTTCGCCGATGACAGAACCTATCGCGGCTATGTCTCGTTCGCGCTGACGGGCATTGCGCTCTACATCCTGTTTTTCGTTCCCATCGTCATCCGCATGGTCGTGCCCGGCACCGAGGGCGCGCATCTGTCGGAAAGCATGCAGACGATGATGAAGGCGCTGTCGCAGGCCGGCATTTACGTCGGCATGGCGCTCACGTTCCTGCTCGCGTTTGCGCTGTTCCGCGCCTTCGCCCCCGCGCGGCGACCGTTCCCGGCCTACTTCAAACTCTATGCCATCGCGATCGGTTTTGTGGCGCCGATCTACGGCATCTATGAGTTTGTCATCCGGCTGCTGCCCGGCGGCGTTGGCATGTCCGCACTCGGAAACATCGGCGACGATGCCATGCACAATCCAACCGTGTGGGTGTCGACCGCTCTGGCGCTGCTGCTGTGGGGCTATTTCGCCGCCATCCATCGCCGCTTCTGGTCCACGTCCGTGTGGCTGGCGGTGGTGCTGTATTTTCTCGCGTCGTTCATCTCAAACTGGTTGAGCTATCATCTGATGTGGTGGGTCGGTTTCCACACCGCGCGCATTCTCATCGCAGCCGGCATCGTCACGCCGTAGCCCGCCAGCACCATACGCCAGCAGCACGGTCTCCGTCGCGCTACTTGGCAGCGCCGGGATCGTCCTCAACGTGCCACTTGCCAACCGGCGCCGATGTTTCCGCGCGCGCATTCTGCGCCAGCACGGCTTCGAACTCAGCGCGTGGAATGAGCGCGAAGCCCATGTCCTTCAGCGTCGGCGTGAAGTCCTTGCCGTCGTTCAGCACAAAGCCCCACTTCGCCAGATGATGATTGAGGTAGCCAAATCCGATCTTCGAGGTGTTGCTGGCGCGGCTGAACTGGGATTCGGTGTAGAAGATGCGGCCCACGGCGATGCCGTATCCGCCGCCGACGAGTTCGCCTTCCGCGTCCCACACCTCGAACGAATGCGCGATGCCCTGATCGTGTAGCGCTGCATATAGCTGCATGATCTTCGGCGTGATCCATGTAAGCCCGGCGGCGCGGCCCTTGCGCGGCGCGGCGCACGCCTTGATCACCTCGTCGAAAGCCTCATCGAACGTCACCCGATAGGTGCCTTTGCGCATGATGCGGCGCGCATCCTTCGAAAGCCGATACTGCGCCGGATCGACCACCATGCGGCTGTCGCGCGTCCACCACTTCAGCGGACCGCAATGGCTCCACGGGAAATAGCCCTTGCGTGCCGCTGCCAGCACGCGCGCCGGTGAGACATCGCGGGCGACACCGGCGAAGCCCTCCGGACGCGCATGCAGCGTCGCTTCGCCTGGCTCGCGCGTGCCACCGCGCGCCATGTCGGCAGTCGCGTGCCACAGCAGCAACGGCACATCGCCCGCGCGCTTGGGCTGGCAGGCATAGGCAACGCCCAGCACCCATCGCGTCAGCCGCTGCCGCATCGTTTCCCGAAACAGCTCCCGGCGGCTGGCGGTAATGTCATCACCATCCTGCGCGACGATTTCCATGAACGGGGCGGCGACATTGGCCATTCCAGCTTCCTTCCGGCAGGACCATGATCGCTTCGGACCTTATCAGTCCGGGGCGTGAATCATCGGTCCAATAAAACCCTGGAGCTGCGTCGCGATTCAAAGAAAAGCGATCGGGCTCTGGCGCCGGCCACTACAACGTCGGCCGACACCTGCAAGCTGCCCGGCGGGGCTTACGAAAACCCCAACAAATGGAAATGTTCGGAGTTCCGCGCCGGTTTCCTGGCCAACAGGGTTAACCGGAGCGGGCAGGGACGCAGGCAGCGGTCGACAGCTCCAGCATTGTGCCGGCGAAGCGCGGAGGCAGGCGATGCAACTTTCCCGTGGGCAGGCGCGCAAAGCCCCGCATCGCGACGCTCGCCCGCCTTGACGGTCCAGATTGCGGAGTGTCTATGGGCGTACGTTTTACACGTATAAAATGTACAGCATCTTTGAGCGCGCCCGCTCCCGCATCGGCGATTATGGGCGCTCTAAGCCCTCGAAACGCGGAGATCACGTGAGCAACCCTGTCGCGGATACTGACACCGTCCTGATCGTCGACTTTGGCAGTCAGGTGACGCAGCTTATTGCGCGCCGGGTCCGCGAGGCGGGCGTTTATTCCGAGATCGTGCCGTTCAACCGCGCATCAGAAGCGTTGGAGCGGCTGCAGCCCAAGGCGATCATCCTGTCCGGCGGCCCCGCATCGGTCACCGCTGAAGGCTCGCCCCGCGCGCCGCAGGGCGTGTTCGAAAGCGGCCTGCCCATCCTTTCCATCTGCTACGGCCAGCAGACCACGGCGGTGCAGCTCGGCGGTGTTGTCGAGGGCGGTCACCCGGCCGAGTTCGGCCGCGCCGATGTCGTCATCAAGGAGCCGTCGGCGCTGTTCGAAGGCGTGTGGGAAGTCGGCAAGCGCTATCCTGTCTGGATGAGCCACGGCGATCGCGTCACACGCATGCCCGAGGGCATCACCGTCAAGGCCACCAGCGAGAACGCGCCGTTCGCCGTCGCCACCGACGAGAAGCGCCGCATTTACACAACCATGTTTCACCCCGAAGTGGTGCACACGCCCGATGGCGCGAAGCTGCTCGCCAACTTCGTGCACCGCATTGCGGGCATCAAGAACGACTGGACGATGGCGCACTTCCGCACCGCGGAAATTGCCAAGATCCGCGCGCAGGTCGGTGGTGCGCGCGTCATCTCCGGTCTGTCCGGCGGTGTCGACAGCGCCGTTGCGTCGGTGCTCATTCACGAGGCGATCGGCAACCAGCTGACCTGCATTTTCGTCGACCACGGCCTGCTGCGCCAGAACGAGGCCGAAGAAGTCGTCCGTCTGTTCCGTGAGCATTACAACATTCCGCTGGTGCACGTTGATGCGCGCGAACGCTTTCTGGCCGCGCTTGCGGGCAAGAGCGATCCGGAAGCCAAGCGCAAGATCATCGGCGGGCTGTTCATCGATGTGTTCGAGGAAGAAGCGCGCAAACTCGGCGGTGCTGATTTCCTTGCGCAGGGCACGCTCTATCCGGACGTGATCGAAAGCGTTTCGTTCACGGGCGGACCGTCCGTTACCATCAAATCGCATCACAACGTCGGCGGCCTGCCGGAGCGCATGAACCTCAAGCTGGTCGAGCCGCTGCGCGAGCTGTTCAAGGATGAAGTGCGCGCGCTGGGCCGTGAGCTTGGGCTGCCGGAAACATTCGTCGGCCGCCATCCGTTCCCCGGTCCCGGTCTCGCCATCCGCATCCCCGGCGAGATCACCGAAGAGAAGCTCGCCATCCTGCGTCAGGCCGATGCGATCTATCTTGATGAGATCCGCAAGGCTGGCCTTTACGACGAGATCTGGCAGGCGTTCGCCGTGCTGCTGCCGGTGCGCACCGTTGGCGTCATGGGCGATGCGCGCACGTATGAATATGTCTGCGCGCTGCGGGCAGTCACCTCAACCGATGGTATGACGGCGGACTATTATCCGTTCGAGCACGCCTTCCTGGGCGCCACCGCCACCCGCATCATCAACGAGGTGCGCGGCATCAACCGCGTCGTCTACGACATCACCTCCAAGCCCCCCGGCACCATCGAGTGGGAGTGAGAGTCGCCTGCATAGTCTGGAAGCCTGTCTCTCTGGAAGCCTGTCTCTATAGCTGAATAGCTGATCGAAAAGACGGGCCATAACCGATTGTGGGCCGCGGCTGTCTTTGCAAGAGGTGCGCGTCAATTGTCCCTTTCGTCCGCAGGCAGACATATTTCTATCTTAATGTACTGTGTGGACGACAGGACAGCTTTGTTACTGCCCTCTATCAGATGGCGGAGCCAACCAGAGCGCCGATGCCCGCCGTGACTGCCATCGCGAAAGCGCCCCAGAACGTTACACGTAACGTCGCCTTCATCACGTTGGCGCCGCCTGCCTTGGCGCCAATCGCGCCCAGCAATGCCAGGAACAGCAGCGAAGCAGCCGACACCGTCCAGACCAGCAGGTGAGCTGGCGCCAGCAGGACCATGGCTAGGGGCATTGCCGCACCGATGGCGAACGATGCCGCTGAGGTCAGTGCAGCCTGGATCGGCCTAGCCGTCGTCATTTCCGAGATGCCTAGTTCGTCATGCGCGTGTGCGGCAAGCGCATCCTTTGCCATCAACTGGTCCGCCACCTGGCGTGCAAGGTCAGGTGATACACCTCGGTTCACATAGATATTCGCCAGTTCCTCACGCTCAGATTCGGGCTGCGTCGCCAGCTCCAGACGTTCGCGGTCGAGGTCGGCGTTCTCGGTGTCAGACTGGGAACTGACGGAAACGTATTCACCTGCAGCCATTGACATGGCGCCGGCCACAAGACCCGCCACGCCCGCCACCAGAGCCTGTGAGCTTCCCGTCGAAGCGGATGCGACGCCCACGATCAGGCTCGCTGTCGAGACGATGCCATCATTGGCGCCGAGCACGGCAGCGCGAAGCCATCCAATGCGCGAAATGAGATGGCTCTCCGTGTGCAGACTGCTCATGGCCGTCTCCTGATGACACCGTTCAACGTCGTCGCAGCAGAGACCTTACGACACCCGCAAAGCGGCCGATAGCCACCAACGGACGCGATGGTCGAGGTTGGTGGGCCCGCCACTCTGGCCCAGTCGATCCGCGCCGGTGTTCCGGGCGCTCACATCGCGCTGATCGGCGTTTTGGCGGGCTTCTCGGGCGAAGTGCCGACATCTGAAGCCGTGAGCAACAACAGGGATATGGTTCGCGCGCTCGAAGGGTTTGTCTGGCGGCCGGTCGTGGATCGCAGCTATCACTTGGAAGAAATTGCAGATGCGATTGTCTGGCAAAAGTCGCGCCAGCATTTTGGCAAGCTCTGCCTGAGCTATTGATCGCCCGGAGCGACAGTTGGAGCGCGCTGCCTCTCGCGTTTGATTGAAGCAATGGGCGGCCTTGATCATGGCCGCCGGTTGCGTTGCGCCCAGTGCGCATAGAGCTCGTCGTCGCCCGCCGCTGTTGCGTCATCTGCAACGGGCACGTGTCTTATCGACATCGACTGTTCACCCAACGGCCGGCGCAGGTCGTCGTAAATCGCGGCCGTTGATAGCCCGAATGGTTCGGCGTCGGCGTTTGAATAGGCGTAAGCAACCGAACCAACGCCCGCCATCCGCATCGCCGCCAGACACATCGGGCACGGATGGCCGCTGGCATAGACGGCGGCACCCTTCAGCGCGTCGGAACCGTGCGCACGCGCCACTGCGCGCAGCGCCAGCAGCTCGGCGTGATCTGTGATGTCGCCGCTGCGATGGATCTCATTCACACCGGTCGCGATCACCTCGCCATCGCGCACCACCACCGCCCCGAACGGGCGCCCGCCTTCATCGACATTGGCGCGCGCCAGTGCCACGGCCTGCCGCAAAAACCGGTTTGTAGCGTCGGCGATGTCCATGGTGCGGGCGCTGTGTTCGTCGGTTGCCGTCATTGGCCTTGCAGCGCGCTCTTCTGTGCCTTGCGGCGCTGAGAGCGTGCACGCAACCGTGGCGCGAGAAGCCAGCAGATCGGCGCGGCCAGAAGCAGGCTGGCAACGATGATGATCGGAAACCACTCGGCAAGGTACTGCGCCTGCTCCGTCAGCATCATCAGCGGCAGAATTCCTGCCCCAAACAGCACGCCGCTCACCATCGGATACAGCAGGGCGGCAATCGCAAGCCGGTCGGTCATGGCAGTTCCTCGCATTTACTCCACAGCGGAGCAACGAACGTTATTCCATTGAGGTTCCGAATTCGTATCCTTCGCGCCAAAGCGGCCGTCCCGAGTGCCGAATGATTCAATGCGAAGGATTTTGCTAATGAAGCCGATCACCATCTACGGCATCCCCAACTGTGACACGATGAAGAAAGCGCGCAGTTGGCTGGAAGCGCACGGCGTCGACTACGCATTTCATGATTACAAAAAGACTGGCATCGATGCGGAGCGGCTGGCCGCGTGGAGCAAGAAGGTTGGATGGGAGACGCTGCTTAACCGCGCGGGCACCACGTTTCGCAAACTTGCGGACAGCGACAAGCAGGATCTGAATGAAGCGAAGGCCATCGCGCTGATGGTGGCGCAGCCCTCGCTCATCAAACGCCCGGTGCTGGAACTTGGCGGTGACCAACTGCTGGTTGGCTTCAAGCCTGAAACCTATGCCGCCGCACTTCCAGGGTGAGCAACCGCGCGCTACCCACGCCCAACACAACGACAAATGGCGACGCACTGGGCGCGCCGCCATTCAGTCTTTCCACGCAGCAGGGATTCCCCGCCGATCACGCCAACAGCTCACGCACCATCGGCATTACCTTGCCGCCATACAGCTCGATGCAATGCATCAGCTTATCGTGCGGCAGCATTCCGGCGCTGTACTTCAGATCGAAGCGTGTGGCGCCGATCTCCTTCACCGTCGCCGCGATCTTGCGCGCAACCGTTTCCGGCGCACCGACATAAAGCGATCCGTGCGTGATCTCGCGATCGAACTGCGCGCGCTGCAACGGCGGCCAGCCGCGGCTGGCACCGATCTGATCGTGCATGCACTTATAATCCGGCCACATTTCTTCGCGCGCCTGCTCGTCGGTGTCGGCGATATAGCCGGGTGAATGCACGCCGATCGGCAGCACCGGTTTGCCGAACTCAGCCAGCGCGTTGCGATAAAGCTCAGCGTAGGGCGCAAACCGGCGCGGATCGCCGCCGATGATGGCCAGCATCAGCGGCAGGCCGAAGTGAGCCGCGCGCACGACAGATTCAGGACTGCCGCCAACGCCGATCCACGTTTTCAGCGTGCCGTGTTCAATCGGCGGGTAGACGCTCTGATTATTCAGTGCCGCACGGGTTTCGCCCTGCCACGTCACCGGTTCGTTGCGCAGCAACTGCACGAACAGGTCGAGCTTTTCGGAAAACAGCTTGTCGTACTGGTCGAGCGCATAGCCGAACAGCGGAAATGACTCGGTGAACGATCCACGTCCAAGAATAACCTCCGCGCGCCCGTTCGATGCAGCATCGAGCGTTGAGAAGCGCTGATAGACGCGCACCGGCTCATCGGAGCTGAGCACCGTCACCGCCGAGCCAAGATGGATGCGCGTCGTTTGTCCGGCGATGGCCGCCAGCACGACGTCCGGCGCCGAGACCGCAAAGTCGGCACGGTGGTGTTCGCCCACACCGAAGAAATCGAGCCCGAGCTGATCGGCCAGCACTGCTTCTTCAATCACGTCGCGGATCACCTGGGCGTGCGATTTCAGCTCGCCGTCTGCGCCTCGCGTCACATCGCCGAAAGTGTCCAGTCCCAGTTCAAGAGCTTGCGTCATGGTTTCACCGATGATGCTGAAATGTCCGGCTTAGGTGGGAGGCGTAGGCGCGCACTTCCAGCTCACCCGATGCCGCACGCAAACCCGGGCGATGCCGTGTTCGGATACAAAATCGCCAAGAGGTGAATTTTTGACGATCAGGAGTCGGCAATCAGCGCGGCGCTGACGGCGCCGAGTGCAGCCAGGGCATCGTAGGGCGATAGACGCACCTGCAACCCGCGTTGGCCGCCGTTGATGAAAACCAGATCGTGCGTCAGCGCCGATGCTTCGAGCGCGACGGGCACCTTGCGCATCTGCCCGAACGGACTGATGCCACCCACCTTGTAGCCGGTCAGGCGCTCGGCATCGGCTGGCTTCATCATTTGCGCACTCTTGCCGCCGAACGCCGCGGCCAGCTTTTTCATCGAGACCTCGGCATCGGAAGGCACAATCGCGCACACCGGCTTGCCATCCACCTCGGCCATCAGCGTTTTCAGCACCCGCGTGGGATGCTCCCCGAGCGCTTCTGCCGCCTGCAATCCGGTGCGCTGGGCATCGGGATCGTAGGCATAGGTGTGCACGGTAAATGTCACCGCATGCTTTGCCAGCATCTGCGTTGCGCGAGTTGCTTTCGCCAACTCAATTCTCCGCCGCGTTCATGTCTCAGCGCCGTCACGCAACAATATCGTCCAGCGATTTAGCCAGACAGATGAGACCGGGATAGGGATGTGTGCCGTAAGGCGCAATCTCCGCAAAACCAAAGCGGCGGTAAAGCCCGATCGCGCCCTGCATGTGCGGCAGGGTATCCAGTTTTATCTCGCGATAGCCGAGGCCGGCAGCAGCCGAAAGGATGTGTTGCAGTAAAGCTGCGCCAAGTCCTGTGCCGCGCGATTCCGGCGTCACGTAAAGCCGCTTCAATTCGCACGATGCCGCCGATAGCTGTCGCAGCGCTACGCATCCCACAGCGGCACCGTCAGCAGCGCGGGCAATAAGTAGCGCGCCGGTCGGCGGAGCATAGACGCCCGGCAAGGTCGCCAACTCCTGCTCGAATCCTTGCGCATCGAGATTGACCGGCAGCGATTGCGCGTAGGCGCGGAACAGCGCCGCGATGACGTCAAGGTCAGCGGCAGAAGCGGCAAGGATCGAGCAGGTGTGCATAATCGCCTTGCTATCACAAGCTGCGGCGGCGCGAAAATCGGTGTAGTGAATACATGGCAATTCGAACCGATACAGGGGCGGCCATGCGCAGGGTTGGTGGTAATGCAAATTTGACGGGCATGTTCGCACTCATGGTGGCGCTAGGCGCCGCTGCGCCGGCGTTGGCGCAGGATAACGCGTGTTTGCCCGCCAACGGGGAAGGCCAGATCGCGCAGGGTCAACTGACCATCCGCGATGGCGCCATCATCCTGAAGCTGCCGCAGGCCGTATGCCTTACAGGCGCTGACGAGGACGATAACGTCGATGCCACCGATGAAATTCACGTGGCGCCCATGGATGAAGACATGCAGCAGGCGCTAACGGGGCTGGTCGGTCGCGACGTAAAAGTTCGCGGCACCATGATCCCGGCGCACACGCAGCATCATAAGGCGCCGATCGTTCTGATGCTGGAGCAAGTGGCCCCGCTCTGAGCGCCGCGCGGTCTGCGCGCGGGCACGTTTTTGCGCTCGCGGACATGTGCGGGTCCAGACCGGCCAGAACCGACCTATTGTTACCGCATATTACGCCGCTGCCTAGTGGATCATTTATGCCGCTTGAGGGGCGACGCCGGCGCAGGGAATATGTTGGTGCGCCGTGGAGCAATTGCCCGCCACGGGGGCAGGGAAGGGAAACAGATAATGGACAGCAAGAAGCTCGCTCTGTTTGCGCTTGGGATGGTTCTGTTCGGCAGCACCGTTTCGGGTGGCGTCGCCTTCGCCGCCGATCCCGCCCCACCCGGAACGGTGGAGGACGGCATGCCCTGGCCGCCGGATGGCGTCACCGATCCCAATGTCGAGTACCCGACCGACGGGACTGACGGCATCTCCGACGGCGAGATGGCGGCCGAGCGCAATGCTCCCCGCAGCGACGATCTCTCCTCCGATGCCGACGTCGATGATGTCCCTGCAGCCGACGACGGTGCGGCAACTGACCCTGCGCCAAACGAAGCTCCAGACCAGGCCCCGGACTGACGCACGGCCGAGTTGACGCGGCGGAACCCTCAATCGTGGCGATTGACCGGACTGCCGGACTTTTCTATTCCAGTCCCATGGCGAAACTGCCCATTGTCAAACTTCCGGACCCGATCTTGCGCAAGCCCTCAGCTTTAGTTGAGCGGGTTGATGATGAGACGCGTCAGCTTGCCGACGACATGCTGGAGACTATGTATGCCGCGCCCGGTGTCGGGCTGGCGGCGGTGCAGGTCGGCGTGTTGCGGCGACTGGTGGTCATTGACGTTGCCGATGACGACGACAAGCCACGGCCTTTGGTGCTCATCAATCCGCAGATTGTTGACTTCGGCTCAAGGCTGCGCATGCACGAAGAGGGCTGCCTTTCCATTCCAGATACGCTGGTCGAGATCGATCGCCCGTCCACATTGACGCTTAGCTATGTCGATCGTGACGGCAAGGCGCAGCAACTTGAGGCCGATGGGCTTCTGGCGACGGCAATCCAGCATGAGGTCGACCACCTCGACGGCAAGCTCATCATCGATTTTCTTTCGTCGCTGAAGCGCAACATGATCGTGCGCCGCTTCAAGAAGCAGACGCGCATCAGCTGATCTGCCGTTGGCTTCGCGCGCCCTGTGCCACGCTATTCGCGCGCTGATTGCAGTCCGGCTTTGCCCTGGGGTGTCGCCATGTCTCTACGCATCATTTTCATGGGTACGCCCGACTTTGCGGTGCCGACGCTGGCCGAAATCGTTGGTGCGGGGCACGACGTGGTGGCCGCCTATTCGCAGCCGCCGCGCGCAGCGGGGCGGGGCATGGCGGAGCGGAAATCGCCGGTGCAGGTTTTCGCCGAGGCCGCAGGCATTCCGGTGTTCACGCCAACGCGGCTGAGAGACGCCGATCAGCAGGCTATCTTTGCTGCACACAACGCCGATGCTGCGGTCGTCGTCGCTTACGGACTATTGCTGCCGCAACCCATTCTCGAAGGCACGCGCCTTGGCTGCTACAACCTGCATCCGTCTATCCTGCCGCGCTGGCGCGGAGCGGCGCCCATTCAGCGAGCGGTGATGGCGGGCGATGCCGACACAGCCGCCACCATCATGCGCATGGAGGCGGGCCTCGATACCGGGCCGGTCTGTCTGGCTGAACCGGTTGCCATTGCTGCCGATGAGACTGCGGGCGAGTTGCACGATGTGCTGGCGGCGCGCGGTGCTTCCGCCATGGTGCGCGCGCTGGCGGCGCTGGAACGCGGTACGCTGGATTGTCAGCCGCAGAGCGATGACGGCATCCTCTATGCTGACAAGATCGACAAGGCGGAGTCTCGGATCGACTTCGCGCGCGGCGCGCGTGATGTGCATAATCTGATCCGTGGCATCTCGCCGTTTCCCGGAGCGTGGTTTGAAGTCGAGCGCGATGGCAAGCGGGAGCGGTTCAAGGTTCTACGCTCGCAGTTGGTGGCGGGACACGGCGCGCCGGGTGAGGTGCTCGACAATGCACTGACGGTTGCCTGCGGCGAAGGCGCGATCCGCATTGTCGAACTGCAGCGCGCGGGCAAGAAGCCGATGCCTGTTGACGAGGTGTTGCGGGGCTTCCCCATCCCGCCAGGCACTCGCCTTTAATCTCATCAAGACGGCCACTTATCCCCGGCTATTGACGTTAACCGTGAACAAAGGTTGACGAACCGTTAACGGGCGTTACTTATCGCATTGATGTCCGCACGTTACGGAGAACAGTGTGATGCGTTTGTTCGTTGCCGGGGTATGCCTCGCCGCCACCATGTCTCAGGCGAGCGCGCAGCAGGCGCACACCACGCGGATCGAGACGCGGCCTTATTACGGCGCTGTCGTCACCATCGAGCACGGTGTGCGCGTGTATCGGCCGGTTCCGCCCACCCGGCACCTCATCATCAATCCCGACGGCGCCGCTGCGGTTGAGCTCAATGTTGGCACAGGCGTTTCCACCGGCCAAACCGCTGGCAATGTCGCCGCGCGCTGATTGCTCACGCGTTTCACCTGCAGGTGAGACTTGAGGGCGATGCTGCATCACATTAGGGATTGAGGCGCGCAATCGGGCGCGCCTTTTTCATTTTGATCAGTCTGTCGCTTTGGCCATGCCTCGCTATCGCATCACGATTGAATACGACGGCACGTCGTTTCTCGGCTGGCAGCGCCAGGCCGATGGTGCGTCGGTGCAAGGTGCGCTCGAGGAGGCGGTGCGCCGCTTCACTGGCGAGACCGTCACCGTGCATGGCGCCGGCCGCACCGATTCTGGTGTACACGCGCTGGGTCAGGTTGCGCACTTCGATCTGCCAAAGGAGTGGGAGCCGTTCCGCGTCCGCGAGGCGATCAATTATCACCTACGTCCCGCCACCGTCGCTGTGCTTGAATGCGCACGTGCGCCCGATGATTTTGATGCGCGCCGCAGCGCCGTTGCGCGCCACTATCGCTATCGCATTCTATCGCGGCGCGCGCCGCCGACGCTGGAGCGCGATCACGTCTGGTGGTTGCCGATCGAGCTGGACGCGGATGCAATGCACGCGGCGGCGCAGGTGCTCATTGGTCATCACGATTTCACGACATTCCGCGCGTCGCAATGTCAGGCGAAATCACCGGTGAAAACGCTCGATCGGCTGCAGGTCTCGCGCTACGGCGAAGAGATCGTCATCGACGTTTCTGCGCGCTCGTTCCTGCACAATCAGGTGCGCTCAATGGTCGGCAGTCTCAGGCTGGTCGGCGAAGGCAAGTGGAACGCACGCGATCTCAAGGCAGCGCTTGATGCCTGCGATCGCGCGGCCTGTGGACCCGTTGCCGCCGCGCGTGGGCTTTACCTCACGCGCGTTGATTACCCATCGTGGTTGTGAAGCGCACGCGCGCGCTTTCTCTCGCTGTTTCGCACAGATCGACCCGACAACAAAAAAGGCAGCCAACCGTTGCCGGGGCCGCCTTTGTTTGTTTGCGAACGTGCATGCGCGACGGACGATAACGCCGCCTGATCTTATGCGATCATCGACAGGAATTCCTGACGCGTTACCGGGTTGTCGCGGAAGCATCCAAGCATGCGCGACGTCACGAGGTCGGTGCCGGGCTTCATGATGCCACGTGCTGTCATGCAGTGGTGCTCTGCCTTCAGCACCACGGCGACGCCCTGCGGCTGCAGCACCGATTCAATCGCGTTTGCGATCTGCGCCGTCATCTTCTCCTGGATCTGGAGACGCTTGGCATAGACCTCAACGACGCGGGCCAGCTTCGAGATGCCGACGACGCGACCGCTGGGAATGTAGGCAACCCACGCGCGGCCGATGATCGGCGCCATGTGATGCTCGCAGTGGCTTTCGAAGCGGATGCCTCGCAGCACGATCATCTCATCGTAGCCTTCGGTTTCCTCGAAGGTCTTCGACAGGATCGCTTCCGGGTCTTCGTTGTAGCCGCGGAAATATTCCTCATACGCACGCGCCATGCGCTTGGGCGTTTCGTGGAGGCCATCGCGGTCGGGGTTTTCACCGGTCCAGCGCAGAATGGTGCGGAATGCAGCCTCGACTTCGGAGCGGCTCGGGCGGTCGGATTGATCCATGGACGCGTCTTTTCTTGTGCTGAGTATGTCTTGCGGAGAGATCGGCACCCCAAGGCACCCGTCGGATTGGGCTGTTATGGGGACGCCGGACGCTCTAGGCAAGCCGCCCCGCCGCGGCAGCATAGCGCAAGCCCGCTTTTGGCAGGGAAAGCCAGCGCAATAGCTCCGCAATAACATCGCCTTGTGCGTTGCCAGAAGATGCTTGCCGATAGGCATCAATGAAGCTGTCACTGCGTTGGCCGATGCAACCTAATCCCTGAATTTGAAGTAGCATCAGCTCGGGATGGAACCCTGTTCCTGCCAACCGAACTCGGACTGGTGGCTCACCAGCTCCGAACTTATCAATCGCTCATTAAAACGTTAGATGACTGATATTCAGATCGAGACTGAGCCTGATTGTGCGCATGCTCAGACGTGCCTCTCGCGTGGTTGAATCAAAACGCAGGGGTTTAAGTTTGAATACGGAACACAATCAATTTTATGCCGACGAAATAACGAAAAGAACAATGCTATTCAATTCAATTGTCGTTGCCCATCGAGCGGAACCTTAGGGGATTATCGGTAAGGTCGTTCTCATCGGACGGTGGTCGTTCGGGGCGCTTGGAAGACAGGCGTTCTAAGATTTGCAGGCAAAGTTTTTGTGGAGTTGAAACGTCATGTCGACCTCTAAGATGATTGCGGTTCTCGCTGCTTCGGCCCTGGTTGGTCTGTTCTCTGTTTCGGCGCAGGCTGAGTCGATCCCGCAGATGGAAGCTGACCAGTTTAGCGGCTCTTCCAATCCCGACGTTGACGCTGGCGCTTCCCGCGGTGCGGATCGCTCGATCGTCGAGCAGGAGCAGAACCAGTTCGGCAACAATCCGGCTCCGGATCTCGGCCCAGAGCGTCAGGTCGACGGCGGTGAAGATCTGCCGGAAATGGAACAGCAGGGCATCCCGGGCGGCGACCGCTAATAGCGTTCCCGACAGGATCTCCTCTCGGCCGTGCGGGCTCCCCTCCCGCGCGGCCGTTTCTGTTTTGGTAGTCTTCAAGGCGGATGGCGCACCGCTAAGCCGAGCTGCAACCTAAATGGCGGAGGGATAAGCGGCTTTTTGGCACTGATGCGGGAAAATTCCGCCAGCAGACAGCGAAAGCAGCCGAATTGTTTCCCTGGTACGAATTGTACCCCTTGCCATCGCGCGCTGCGCCGATTACACCGGGCTCGCTCTGAGCGACCGCAACACCAGCGGGCCAGAGCAATCCGGATGCTGCGGTAGCTCAGTGGTAGAGCACTCCCTTGGTAAGGGAGAGGCCGAGAGTTCAATCCTCTCTCGCAGCACCATTAAATCCCTGAATTCAGAAGATTGCACCGCCCTTGAAAGCGCAGATGTGCTCAGGCCGCGTGGCGCATGATTACTATCTGCGTATCGCCGTAGGTGCGGCGGTCAAGCTCGGTGAAGCTAGCCTGCGGGGTGAACGCGTTGTCAGCCCGTTCCTCGGCGATGACGATGGCGCCACGCGTGAGCCAGCCGCCTTCAACCATTGAGGCCAGCGCACGCTCGCCCAGACCCTGGTCATAAGGCGGATCGAGGAAGGCGAGGTTGAACGGCGCCATGGTGCCGACCGGGCCCAGATCCGTTGCGTCGCGGCGGAAGATGCGGGTGACGCCGGTCAGCCCGAATTTCTCGATGTTGGTACGGATCAGCGCGCGCGATTGCGCATCGCTGTCAACAAATAGGCAGAAGCCGGCGCCCCGCGAAAGTGCTTCAAGACCAAGCGCGCCAGTGCCGGCGAACAGGTCGATGACGCGGGCGCCCTCAAGCGTAAGCTCGGGAACGCCATGCGCCAGAATGTTGAACACACTTTCCCGTACCCGATCCGCTGTTGGTCGCACCGTGCCATCCTGCGGTCCTGTGATGGGACGACCGCGCAGCGTTCCGCCGACAATTCTCATGGTGTCTAGTCTGCCTTTTTGTTGCGCGCCTGGCGCTTTTCCCGCTCGGGATCAGCGGGTTTTCCGAGATCGAACTGTTCCGCCAACCGTGGCCCAAGCTGATCGGCAAGCACGCGCCGCCGCACAACCTCGGCCTCACCCGGCTTGAGATCCAACAGCTGGAACGGTCCGTAGGATATGCGGATCAGGCGGTTCACCTCTAGCCCCAGGTGGGCCAGGATGCGCCGCACTTCGCGGTTTTTGCCCTCGCGGATCGAGACGGTGAGCCAGGTGTTGGCGCCCTGTACGCTATCGACGGCGGCTTCAACCGGGCCGTAACGCACGCCCTCGATCTCGACGCCGTCCTTCAGGCGGTCCAGCAGATCCTGCGTCACCCGGCCATGTGCACGGGCACGGTAGCGCCGCAGCCAGCCGGTGGAAGGCAGCTCCATGTAACGGGCGAGGCGGCCGTCGTTGGTCAGCAGCAACAGGCCTTCGCTGTTGAAGTCGAGCCGGCCGATGGAGACGACGCGCGGCAGTTCTTCCGGCAGCGAGTCGAACACGGTGGGCCGTCCCTGCGGATCGGCGTGCGTGGTCACAAGGCCGCGCGGTTTGTAGTAGCGCCAGAGCTGCGGCGGCTCGACGGCGGGCAGCGGTTGCCCGTCCACCAGCACCTTGTCTTTCGGCCCAATTTCGAACGCGGGTGTCGACAGCACGCGTCCGTTGACGCTTACGCGGCCTTCCTCGATCCAGCGCTCAGCGTCGCGGCGCGAGCACAGGCCCGCGCGGGCCATTGCTTTGGCGATGCGTACAGGACCGTCGGGGTTCAGTGCCGGCAATTCCGCTTCGGCGGCGGCTTGGCGCCGGATGGCTGGGCTCAAGGGCTTGCGCGCGCCCGATGCTGGCCGGGCAGGGCGGTTGGGACGATCCGATTGCGGGCGCGCTGACAGTGAACGGCCTTCGCGTTGGGGGCGAACGTCGCGCTGCGGCCTGTCGTCGGATTGCGGCCGGGCGGCCTCGTGTCGCGGGCGATCCTCGCGCTGCGACTGAGCGCGGCCATCGCGCTGGGGACGTTCCGCGCGGTGCGCTGTGCCTGCGGGTTTCTGATCGTCCGCGCGTTGGCGGCGGACGAACTTGCTCGCGGGCCGTTTTTCATCGCGGCCGCCGTCCCGGCGCTCATCACGCCTGTCGTCTCGGCGCTCACCGCGCTTTTCATCCCGTTGTCCGGTTTGCGGACGTCGGTCGCCCTCGTCGCGCCACTGCCGCTCCGGTGCGCCGGGTGCACGCTCACGGCGGACGAACTTGCTTGCGGGGCGCTTCTCATCGCGACCGCCGTCGCGGCGCTCGCCACGGCCGCTCTCGCGCCGCTCACCGCGCTTTTCATCGCGCTGGCCGGTTTGCGGACGTCGGTCGCCTTCGTCGCGCCACTTCCGCTCCGGTGCGCCGGGTGCACGCTCACGGCGGACAAACTTGCTTGCGGGGCGCTTTTCAGCGCGGCCGCCGTCGCGGCGCGCGTCACGCCTGTCGTCCGCCCGCTCATCGCGATTTTCATTCCGCTGGCCGCGACGGCCTGCGCCATCCGGGCGGGCACCCTTTCCGGCAGGCTTGCCGCGTGGCGGCTTGGCGAAGTTCGGGCCTTTGCCCTTGCCGCCGGGCTTTCGCCCTCCGGTGGCTTCGCCGGGGCGCGCGCCCCGCGAGCCTGCTGGCCGGGGCGCCTTACCGGCGGGCTTGCGAATACGGCGCTTTATTGGTTTGTCGGCAGACATGGATGTTTTCAACCGGGTTGGGATTGGAGCCCTTATGGCACCGGAGCGCGTTGAGGGCCACATGTTGCGCGCTTTGCAGGAGGCGCAAGCCGCTGCGGAACGTGGAGAAGTGCCGGTTGGCGCGGTGGTGGCGGGCCCGGACGGGCAGTTGCTGGCCGCTGCGGGCAATCGCACGCGTGAGCTTTCCGATCCTACCGCACACGCCGAGATGCTGGTGATCCGGCAGGCGTGCGCGCTGCTGGGCTCGGAGCGGCTCATCAACTGCGATCTGTATGTGACGCTGGAACCGTGTCCGATGTGCGCGGCGGCGATCTCCTTTGCGCGCATCCGTCGGCTTTACTATGGCGCGTCCGATCCCAAAAGCGGCGGCGTGGAGCAAGGCCCGCGTGTTTTCAATCAGCCGACCTGTCACCACGCGCCGGAGCTTTATCCGGGCATCGGCGAGCCGGAGGCCGCGGCGATATTGAAAGCGTTCTTCGCGGGGCGGCGCTGAGCGCCTCGCCATGCGTGGTGCGGTGGGTGTGAAGCTGCTCAACGCTTGCGGGGCGAGCGGGCAGGCGGTGTTGACGGGCGCTCTGATTCAGCCGGCGCCTGTTCATCAACGGCGGGTAGTGTCTCGGCCTTCAGCAGCCGCGCGAGCTGCGCCTTGACGCGTTCCTTGGCCGGCTCGGCCGCTGCCAGAATTTCCTCCAGTTTCATGAAGTCGAGGATCTGATAGCGGCTGGTGCCTGCGTCGATATAAAGATCCGGCTGGCTGTGTCGCAGCTTCTCTCGAATGATCGTGCGCTCGAAGATGAAGTTGCAGGCGAACAGGGTTTCCCACGCTTTCGGCATCACGCGGTCGGGGCTGCGCGTCGGTGCGCCGCTGACGTCAACCGCGACGGTGAGATCGGCATCGCCGGCGATGAGATCGAACGGCAACGGATTGACCAGTCCGCCATCGATCAGCACGCGGCCTTCAACTTCCACCGGCTGGAAAATGATCGGCAACGCCATGCTGGCGGCAACTGCGCGGCGCAACGGTCCGGAGCTGAAAACGACAGCTTCCTGCGCGTAAAAATCCGATGCAACGATCTTCAGCGGCGTCGTCAGATGATCGAAGTCGCGCGCAAACTGCGGCGGCAAAATCGTATCCAGCAGCTTTTCCGGCGATAAAAACGCAGGACGCGGCGCAAACGCGTTGAGGAAGCTGCCGGAGCTACGAACGCGCGCTGCATAGAGATCGCGGACAAGATCGATCTTCTTGTTCAGCACTTCGAAGGTGTGATTGCGGATCTGCTTGCCGCTAAGACCGGAAGCATACGCCGCCGCGAACACCGCACCGATGGATGTGCCGGCAATCACCTTCGGGCGAATGCCCATCTCATCGAATGCTTCAAGGATTGGAATGTGCGCCAGACCGCGCGCACCGCCGCCGCCAAGCGCAAGCGCAATGGAAGGCGCCGGGGTGCGGTTCCGGGCGCCGCCTATGGTGCGGACTGGGGTGTGCCGTTTGCTCATCAATGCCCTTGTGCGAGCGTATGTGGATCTGGCAGCTACTCAAAACATGATGCGTGACGAAAGCACTTTAGCGACGAAATTTTGCGCCGTTACGCGACTGTGGAGGTGCGCAATGCCGCACGGAGCTCGCTCACCGCGATGCCTTCTCTCGCTCGACCGCGCGCCAGCCGATGTCGTTGCGATAAAAGCCGCCGGGCCAGTCGATTGCGGTCGCTGCCTGATAGGCGCGCGCCTGTGCTTCGGCGACGGTTTTACCGATCGCCGTTACGTTCAGCACGCGGCCGCCGGTTGCCAGCAGGCGGTCGCCATCGCGGCGCGTTCCGGCGTGGAAGATCTCGACACCGTCAATCGCTGCGGCCTTCTCGACACCGTTGATCTCGGTGCCGGTATCGGGTGACGCTGGATAGCCGTTCGCGGCCAGCACAACGGTCAGCGCCGCGTCGTCATACCAACGCAGATCAAACGTATCGAGCACGCCATCGGTTGCGGCCAGCAGTGCCAGCAGCAGATCGGATTTCAACCGCAGCATCAGCACCTGCGTTTCCGGATCGCCGAAGCGAACGTTGTATTCAATCAGCTTCGGGCCATCGGCGGTGATCATCAGGCCCGCGAACAGCACACCCTTGAACGGGATACCGCGCGCCTGCATCGCCGCGACGGTCGGATTGATGATCTCATCCATGATCCGCGCCGACATTTCCGGCGTGACGACGGCGGCAGGCGAATAGGCGCCCATACCGCCGGTGTTGGGGCCGGTGTCGCCATCGCCGACACGCTTGTGATCCTGCGCAGCCACAAGCGGCAGCGCGTTCTTGCCGTCACACAGCGCGAAGAAGCTGGCTTCTTCGCCGACGAGAAATTCCTCGATGACCACTTCGCTACCTGCGGCTCCGAACGCGCCTTCAAAGCAGGCTTCGATGGCAGCATCGGCTTCAGCGTGCGTTTCAGCAATGGTGACGCCCTTGCCCGCTGCAAGGCCGTCAGCCTTCACGACGATGGGCAGCTTCTGCTGGGCGGCGTATGCCATCGCGCTGGCGGCATCGGTAAAGCGGCCATAGGCCGCGGTGGGAATATTGAATTCGGCGCACAGATCCTTGGTGAAGCCCTTCGAGCCTTCAAGTTGCGCGGCGGCCTGCGAAGGTCCAAAACATTTGATGCCGGAGGTGGCGAGATCGTCAACCAGACCGGCAACAAGCGGTGCTTCCGGACCGACGACAACGAGATCGATGGCGTTGTCCTTGCAGAAACGCATCACGGCCGTATGGTCGGCAACAGCGAGTGGCACACATTCGGCCACGTCCGCAATTCCGCCGTTGCCGGGCGCACAGTAGAGATTCGACAACAGCGGGCTGGCGCTGAGCTTCCAGGCAAGGGCATGCTCGCGGCCGCCGGAGCCGATGAGGAGAACGTTCATCGATGCGTGTCTCTCGAAAGCAAGTGGACTAAAGCAAGGGGACTGTTGGCGCCCGGCGGATCACCGAAGCGCGGTCTGATGTATCATCGAATCGGAATGCCACAAATGAGCACTCACGCGTGAGCGAACTGGATCTTAATTCTCAAGCTGGCGCAAATGTCGCCGAGTTTACGGTTTCGGAGCTTTCCGGCGCCATCAAGCGCTCGCTGGAAGAAGGCTTCGGCCACGTGCGCCTGCGGGGCGAGATTTCCGGCTTCCGTGGGCAGCACGCTTCCGGCCACAGTTATTTTGCGCTGAAGGACGACCGTTCAAAGATTGAAGCTGTCATCTGGAAGATGACCTACTCCCGCCTCAAGGTTAAGCCCGAGGAAGGGATGGAGGTGATCGTTCAGGGCAAAGTGACGAGCTATCCGGGTTCGTCGAAATATCAGATCGTCATCGAAAGCCTGGAGCCTGCGGGGCTCGGCGCGCTGATGGCGCTGCTGGAAGAGCGCAAGCGCCGCTTCACCTTTGAAGGGCTGTTTGCCGAGGAGCGCAAGCGTGCGCTGCCGTTTCTGCCCAGCCTCGTCGGTATCATCACGTCGCCGACAGGCGCCGTCATCCGCGACATGTTGCACGGCTTCAACGAGCGCTTTCCGACGCGCGTGATGGTGTGGCCGGTGCGTGTGCAGGGCGAGACCTGCGCCGCTGAGGTTGCGAACGCAATTGCTGGCTTCAACCGTGTCACTGGCGCTGGACCGATCATGCGACCCGACGTGCTCATCGTGGCGCGCGGTGGCGGCAGTCTGGAAGACCTGTGGGGCTTCAATGAAGAGATCGTCGTGCGCGCGGTTGCGGCCAGCGTCATTCCGGTCATTTCCGCTGTTGGCCACGAGACTGACTGGACGCTGATCGATCTTGTGGCTGATGCGCGTGCGCCGACGCCAACCAAGGCCGCCGAATGGGCGGTGCCGAAGTTTTCCGACCTCGACGATACAACGCAAAGCCATGGCCGCCGTCTGAAGATTGCAGCGCGGCGCACGCTGGAGCATTCGCGTTCCGATCTGAGAGCCGCTGCGCGTGGACTGCCGCGCTTGCAGGATGTTCTGGCGCTGCCGCGTCAGCGGTTCGATGCATGTGACAAGCGTTTGGGCCGTGCGTTGCTGGCCAACACGCGTGCGCATCATACGCGGTTCGCCCGCATTTCGGCGCGGCTACATCCCGGCCCGATATCTTATCGCATCGCTGTCGGCGCGGAGCGTGTCGGCGTGCAGTATGGCCGCGCCGGGCAGGCGTTGCGCAATTTGCTGCAGCGTCGACGTCAGCGGCTGGAAGGTTTCGACAAGCTTCTGTCAACCTTGAGCTACCAGAGCGTGCTCCGGCGCGGGTTTGCGCTGGTGCGCGATGCTGATGGGCGCGCCGTGCGCTCGGTCGCAGATGCGCCGGCCGGGGCCCGCCTTGAGGTCGAATTGCAGGATGGCCGCGTTGAAACCCGCGTGTTGGGCGACGGCGCCCCGGATATCGGGGGCGGTGGCGTAGCCAGCGATGCGGGCGCCGCTGGAAGCGAACGCGCCTCCGAGGCTGCAGTGCCCGCGCAAGCCGCAACGCCCGGGGTGCGGCGTTCCCGCATCCGCAAAAGCGACGATCAGGGCTCGTTGTTTTGAATCTTAACGCGCCGCATCCGTAACTATTTTAGCGGCGCTTGACGTTCCGCTGGCGATTGGCATTGTGAGCGGCTGATTTTTTAATGCCGCTTTCGGCTCCCGGCACCCAAGGCCAGACTGGGCAGACAGAGACGCGTATGAACCGGATTGACAGATTTTTCGGCCTCACAACCGAAGCCAAGGTGAGATATTTCGGCGGTGAGTTTCAGGTGATTTCGCCTGGCGATTATGTGCGCTGCGCCGTCACCGGCGAGCAGATCATGCTGCCGGACCTGCGCTATTGGAGCGTGGAGCTGCAGGAAGCCTATTCCTCGCCGGATGCATCGATGAAGCGCTATCTGGAAACCCGCGTTAAGCCGGAGATCGACGGGCTTTAATTCAAGCGCCGGCGCGTGGGGCACTCGCTCACTTACGCGCTGGGCAATGGTGGCCGCTGCCGATGTGTTGACGCCTTGATGGCATCGTCGATCATCGATTGCAGCATGGGCATGTCCTGCTGCGCGATGCGCATTTCAATCGGCACCGTGCGGGTTTTCGCAGCCAGTTCCGCCAGCGCGGGATTGCCCTTCAGCCGCGCGAAATCCTTTTCCGTTGTTACCAGCAGTGCATTTGATGTCGCCGCCTGTTCAAGCAGGCGCACAGCTTCCGCAGCGGTGAACGGGTGGTGGTCGGCAAACGACTGCGCATCGACCAGGTTGCCGCCGAGCTTTTCAAGCAGACGATAGAACCGGCGCGGATTAGCGATGCCGGCGAACGCCAACAGCGGCTGTTGTGCAATCCACGCTGTTTCGCCGCTGGCGGTGACATGCGCTTCCAGAACGGGTCCGGGAAAACCATCGCGCAGGATTGCGTTGATGCCTGATGTTGGTGCTTTCTCCGGCGGATCGCGGACGATGACGACATCTGCAAGCCCGATTTGGAAATCGAACGGTGCGCGCAACGGTCCGGCCGGGATGACCTCGCCGTTGCCGATGCCGCGCTTGCCGTCGATCAGCGCGATGGAGAGATTTTTTGCGATAGCCGGGTTTTGCAGTCCATCGTCCATGATCACAGCGGTGAACGGGCGCGGATCGTTCTCGATCGCAATAACGCCTTCGCGTCGGTCACGCGCGATCATGGTAGGAGCGACGGCGGCCAGCAGCAGCGGTTCATCGCCGTAATGGCGCGCAGCGTCAGCCACGTTCTCAACCCATGCCGGGCCACGCGTTTTGCCGCCGAAACCGCGCGTGAGAAAAACGGGCCGCTCGCCACGGTCGAGCAGCGTGCGCGCGATGGCGAGCGAGAGCGGTGTCTTGCCGGTGCCGCCGGCGGTGAAGTTGCCAACGCAGATGACGGGCAGGCGCGATCGATACGGCTGCTGGCGATAATACCGGCGCTCGGCGATCCAGCCGTACAGCCAGCTTACCGGTGTCAGCAGGCGGCGGCGCACGTCATCGGGCTTCGCATACCACCAGACCGGTTCCTCAAGAGGCACGCTTCAGTCCCCCATCGGGGAGGTATTGCAGCAGCGCCTCGACCGTGATGTCGAGCGCGCCGGAAAGCGTTGCCAGGGCCTGCTCCGCTCCGGACTGCATACGCTGCAGCTCGACCGGATTTTCAAACAGGGCGGCAACCTTTTCCGCCAGATCCGCACCAGATTGCACCTCAACAGCACCCTTGTGCTGCAGCAGCGCCTGATAGGCGTCGGGGAAGTTCTGCCAGTTGGGGCCGGTAAGCACGGCCGCACCGTGGCGTACGGCTTCGATGGGGTTCTGTCCGCCCCGCTGCACCAGCGAGCCACCGATATACGCCAGCGGCGCAAGCGCATAGAGCGTGCCGAGTTCGCCGATGGTGTCGGCGATGTAGATGTCGGTGCGGTCGTCCGGCAGTTCGCCCAGTGAGCGCTGGGCAACGCGGAAGCCGAGGTTTTTCAGCATTTCCGACAACGGCGTGCCGCGCTCGGGATGACGCGGGGCGATGATGGTGCACAGTTTCTCGAACTTGCGGACGAGTGCGCGATGGGCGGCGGCGATCTCTTCCTCTTCGCCCGGATGGGTGCTGGCCGCGACAAGAACTTCGCGGCTGCCAAGCGCTGCCCTGAGGCGCTGCAACTCGGCGCCGTCGACCGGTGGCGGCGGCGAATCTATTTTCAGATTGCCAGCGGGAACGACGGTGCGCGCACCAAGCCCGGTGAAGCCGAGCGCCATACGCTCATTCTGCGCTAAGATAACGTTGAACCGGCTGAACAGCGGCACGGCGGTGGTGCGGTTGCGCTCCCAGCGGCGGCGGCTGCGGTGCGACAGGCGACCGTTGACGAGCGCCATCGGAATGTTGCGCGCGGAGGTTTCCAGAATGAGCGAAGGCCAGATCTCCGATTCCGTGAAAACGGCGAGATCGGGTTTCCAGTGATCTAGGAAGCGGCCGGCATACTGGGGTGCGTCCAGCGGCACATACTGGTGCAGCGCATTAGGGCTAAGGCGGCGCTCGGCCAAACCGGCGGATGTGACGGTGCCGGTAGTCAGCAGAAAGCTGAGATCGGGCCGGGCGGCGGACAGCGCGTCCATCAGCGGCAGAATGGCGTTGGTCTCGCCGACGCTGGCCGCGTGTATCCAGCACAGTGCTCCCGCCGGACGCGCAGTGGAAGCCACGCCCAGGCGCTCGCCACGCCGCCGTGGGTCCTCCTTGCCGCTGCGTTCGCGCACCTTCAGCAGCACCGGAGCCAGCGGCCGCAGCAGCGTCATCGCCGTGCGGTAGGTCTTCAGGCGGAAGTCGGGTGCTGCGGGCGGCGCGGCGGGATCGGTTGTCGGTGGAGATGCGCGCTCAAGATTGGCACCCGCCATGGCATAGGCCCTCGCAGTCACGGCATTGAGGCTGGTCTCAAGCTCGAGGCGTAAGGCCTCCAGCTCAGCTTCGCCCGCGTCAGCCGGGACATGAATAGGATCGCCAGCGACGTACACCAGCTTGGAGCGCGGAAGATTGATTGTCATCCGGCTCCATGTGTTCAGCGACAGGAAACGCGACGTTGCCGCAGCGCAGGGCACGATTGGGCGACCCGACAGGCGAGCGATCATGATAATGCCGATGCCCGCACGGCGTGCCGGGCCGGGTGGCACGTCGGCGGTCATGACGAGGGAATAGCCGTCGTTCAGAGCCCGCACCGATTGCCGCAGCGCATAGGCTCCGCCGCGGTCCTTGCGGCGCACGCCGGCGCCAGCGCCGCGGATCAACTCCACGCCGAGGCGGGACATTGCCTCGCCAATGAGTTCTGCGTCGCCATGGCGGGCGACCATAGCCGCAACCTTGGTTTCTTCCGAGGGGCGGAACCCTGACGTGAGCATGAATTGCCCATGCCAAACAGCGACAATCAGTGGATGATCGGCGGCAAGGCGCTCCAGGGCGTCGGAGGGTTCATAGGTGGTGCGCGATGAGCGCTGCACCAGCGTAATCACGCGCGCCAGCGTGCCGCCAACGAAGCGATTAAGCCTGATTTTCATCGCGGGCGAACGTGCCATCCTCGAAGGGTACCTCGGCGCCAGGTCGCCTCGATGGGCTATGGTTCTGGGTGAACCACTTGCAGGTGGTTCCTATAGCTAATATCTAGCATTAGCAAACCGGGTCGTGGGGCGCATACCGTGATTTTTTATCGGTTTGCTGTGTACGCCGCCCGCTCCCTCCACCTCTCAAATTCAGCGGACTTTGATGGCAGGACTGGTGAAGCGGGCGAAACGCTCATGGCGACGCGCCGGGCGAAAGTTTACCCGCAGTGTGGCTGACGCGCTGCCGCCGGGCCCACGTCGGGTCCTGTCGGCGCCTGCCGCCTATTTGAGCATGCTGTTTGTCGACCATGGCATATTTCGCCTAGCGTATCTTAATGCGCATCGCCTGTCCGGCAAAACCTGGCGTGCCGCACAGCCTGCGCCGCATCAGATCCGCCGGTTTGCGCGCAAGGGCGTGCGCACCATCGTCAATCTGCGCGGCGCCCGTGAGTGCGGCAGCTACTGGCTGGAAACGCGTGCCTGCGAACAGGCGGGAGTGAAGCTGGTCAATTTTCAGGTCCGTTCACGTGCGGCGCCCAGCCTTGAAGAGTTGAAGGGCGCCGCACGCCTTTTCAACGAAATCGAATATCCTGCGCTGCTGCATTGCAAGTCGGGTGCTGATCGTGCCGGACTGATGAGTGTGCTCTATCAGCATCTGCATGAAGGCGTGCCGATGGCGGAGGCCAAGAAGCAGCTTTCGCTCAAGTTTGGCCATATCCGGCAGGCGCAGACCGGCATTCTCGATTACTTTTTTGAGCGCTATCTGGCCGACAGCGCTGAGACCCCGATGGATTTCTTCACCTGGGTCGACACCGTCTACGATCCGGATGAGCTGAAGGCTTCGTTTCAGGCCAAGGGCTGGGCCAACCGGCTGGTCGATTCAATTCTGCGGCGCGAATAGCGCGGGCGGGAGGCGCTTTTTTTGCGCCGGTTCTTCTTCGGGAAACCGACGTGGGTGCGGGCCTTCGCCGGCAGGACGATGATGTGTGCGGCGACGAGCGGGCCGCACGCACCAATCAGCGCTGGCGGCCGGCCCGTCCATAGAGAGTCGCCAGCGAAAAAAACGGCCGGCTTTCCGGAGGGAAGTCGCCGGTGCGAGAGAAGCATTCACCGGCGGCCGGCTCCCCGAAGGGGTGTCGCCGGTGCGAACGAGAGCCGCCGGTGCGAGCAAATTCAGACCGGTTCGCGCACGCTTTCCGTGTCGGCCGGCGTAGCTACCAGGGCCTGCGAGCGCACAAGCCGCGCGTAATGGCCGTCGAGACCAAGCAATTCCATGTGCGTGCCAGTTTCGACAATCTGCCCATCCTCCATCACGCAAATGATGTCGGCGTTCTGAACCGTGGACAGCCGGTGCGCGATGACCAGCGTGGTGCGATTGCGCGTGAAGCGCGCCAGCGCTTCCTGCACAAGCCGCTCCGATTCCGTGTCGAGCGCGCTCGTGGCTTCGTCTAGCAGCAGGATCGGTGCGTTCTTCAGGATGGCGCGGGCGAGCGCGAGGCGCTGACGCTGGCCGCCTGAGAGCCGCAGGCCACGGTCGCCGATCTCGGTGGCGTAGCCATCGGGCTGAGCAAGAATGAACTCATGCGCTGCTGCCGCTTTCGCTGCCTCGGCGATGTCGTCCATCCCCGCGCCGAGCCGGCCGAGCGCGATGTTCGCCGCGATGGTGTCGTCGAACAGCGTGACATCTTGTGAGACGATGGAAATGCCATCGCGCAACGATTGAAGGGTGACGTCGCGGATATCGTGCCCGTCGATGGCGATGGAGCCGGCTTCTACGTCGAACAGGCGCGGCACCAGATTGAGCACGGTGGATTTGCCCGCCCCGGAGCGTCCGACCAGCGCCACCGTTGCCCCGCCGGGAATGTCGAGTGTGAAATTGCTGACAGCCTGTGCACCGCTGCCTGCGTATCCGAAGCCGACGTTACGGAACGAGATGGCGGCCTTGCTGATCGCAAGCGGCTTGGCGTCGGCCTTGTCGACGATGGTGGGTTTTTCGTCGACCAGCTCGTAGTAGCTTTCAGCGGCGGCGAGGCCCTCGTTGATACGGCCGGAAAGCGTGCCGAGGGCACGGATCGGTTGCGAAGCCATCAGCAGCGCGGTGATGAAGCCCATGAAATCGCCGACGGTCGAGATGCCATTGGCAATGCGCCAGTAGGCGAGCGCGATAACGCCGGCAATGGCCAGACCGCCAAGCGCTTCCAGCAGCGGATCGATACGGGCGCGGTTGACGACGGCCTTCATCTTCAGCTTGAAGACGTGCTCAAAGCTCTTGTTGAGCTGGTCCGAAGCGTAGTTTTCAAGCTGGTACGATTTGATCAGGCGCGCGCTGGACAGCTTTTCGGTGAGCAGCGAAGTCATGTCACCCAGTTCGTTCTGGGTCTGCTTGGCGACGCGACGCAGCTTCTGGCTGAGATTGGCGACCGGCAGTGCGGCGATTGGATAGACGCACAGCACGATCAGCGACATCATCCAGTCGAGATAGATCATCGACGCCACGAGCGCGACGATCATCAGCGCATCGCGCACGGCTGTGTTCAGCGCGGCCTGCACGGCCGTCTGCACGAAGCCGATGTCGTTGGTCAGCTTGGAAACCAGCCGGCCCGGTGTTTCACGCGACAGGCGGCCGAAATCGGACGTCATCAGATGCGCAAAGCCGACGCGCTGCATGTCGGTGGTCATGCGCATCACGACGCGGTTGGTCTGTACCGTCTGCAGATACAGCAGCAGGCTGCGCAGCATCGTGGCGCCGATGATCGCGCCCAGCACGATGCCGAGCGAGCCTGTCTCCTCCGCCATCAGCATGTCGAAGGACGCCTTGATGATCATCGGATAGGCGCCGGTTATCGCCGCCAGCAGCGCAGTCAGAACGAAGGCGACAACCAGCTGACGCCAGCGTGGCGCGATCCATTCGTGCGTGAACCGCTTCAGCAGTCCCCGCTTCTGTGCATCCAGAGATAGGTTTTTGCTGGCGGGCTTTGGCGGGGCCGGCGCTACCGATGCCACGATCAGGCCTTGCCGTTTTCCGGCTCCAGCAGCCGGTGCATGTGGACGATGAAGTAGCGCATCATCGCGTTGTCGACGGTGCGCTGGGCGGCGGCTTTCCAGGCAGTGTGCGCCTCGGAATAGCTCGGATAGATGCCGACGATGTCGAGATCCTTGAGGTCGCGAAATTGCACGCCTTCGAGCGACGTCAGTTCGCCGCCGAAGACGAGATGGAGAAGCTGCTTCGGCGATGTCGTGGTGTCACTCATAGTAGAAAGGCTCCTTCGTTAACTTTTGGCCCGTGCGTCTTGCAACCGGTCGATCGATTACGTCGAATTTACGCTATCTTTTAAGCTGGTAGGAAGCCGAATGTGGCATCATGTCTGCATGGTCGCACCAGACGGCTGCTCTGAAGACAACGGCGAGGCTCCCGGTTTCGGCTTGAATCCAGGCACGGATTCAAGCCGAAATTGATTCCGCCTTTGCCGATGACGGGCATCGAGCTCAACTCAGCCCCGCCATGCGCGAGATGGCCATGTCGGCCACCAGCCCCAGGAAGATTACCATACCCACGTCGCGGTTGGACCGGAACCGGCGCAGGCAGTTGGCCCCGTCCCGCGTATCCAGCGTGGTCACCTGCCAGGCCATTTGCAGCGATGCCAGCACAATGGCCAGGAAGAAAATGAGATGTGCGCCGGCCAGGAAACCGGCCAGCAGCCACAGCACGATTGCGCCGGCATAGAATGAGCCCACCCAGGTCATGGTGTTTTCGCCAAAGCGGATGGCGGTGGAGCGCAGGCCCAGCATCAGGTCGTCTTCGCGATCCTGATGGGCGTAGATGGTGTCGTAACCTATCGTCCACAGCACCGAGCCGGCATAGAGCAGCAGCGCGGGGATGGCGATCGATCCGGTTGCGGCGCTCCAGCCGACCAGTGCGCCCCAGTTGAATGCCAGACCGAGAATGAGCTGCGGCCAGTTGGTGAAGCGTTTCATGAACGGATAGATCGCCACCAGCAGCAGCGATGCAGCGCCGAGCTTGATGGTGAAGCTGTTGAACTGCAGCAGCACGGCGAGGCCGGCAAGGCTGCACAGTACGGTGAAGACCAGCGCCGATATGGGGCGGATCTGACCGGCGGGAATAGGCCGGCTGGCACCGCGTGCGGTGCGGGCGTCGTAGTCGCGGTCGATGTAGTCGTTATAGGCGCAGCCAGCGGCGCGCATCAGCAGGGCACCGGCTGCGAACAGGAACAGCAGCCACGGACTGGGATAGGGCTGGTTGAGCTTGACCTCGGCCAGACCGACCGACCACCAGCACGGCAGCAGCAGCAGCCAGAAGCCGATAGGGCGATCCAGTCGCGCCAGCCGCAGCCAGGGGCGCAACGGACGCGGCGCATAGCGGTCCACCCAGTTGCGTTCGGTCGCATCCGCAACGTTGACGTCCTGTTCGGTCGTTGAGGGATTGGCGTGCATGACTGCCCATGGTTGACGAGGCGGCGCAGAACCTAGCGGCGGCGCGCCGCCAGATCAAATCGACATGCCAGCAATCCGACCCGAAGTTGTGAAGGCGCTGCGTCGAATGCCGTTTTTTCGGCTTTCTGGCACCGGATGAAGGCCCGGCGATGATCGGAGCGCGCCCGGTTGGCGGACACAACGTCACGCCATGGATTTATGCTGTTTTGGCAACATGTTAAGTGTGACGCTCGGCTCTGACGGGCGGCGCGGAATTTATAGCCCGAGCAAGGAAGACTCGTGCGGATCCCGGCCATGCGCCGGGATGACGATGTGGCGAGGAGCGGGTATTCCCCGCTCGGCGGCCAGCTCCCGGAACGGGAGTCGCCGAGCGCAACAGACAACTGCGGCCGGCTCTCCGAAGGAGAGTCGCCAGCGCCCAGAAACTCGTCATCCCGACAAGGGTCGGGATGACGAGTGGCGCGCGATGATGGCCTGCACTTCAGCCACGAGATCGGCGGCGTCCACCGTCACCTGGGCGGGACGCTGCTCTTTCCATTCCTCGTGATCTTTGATCGCCTCAGCGGCCTTGGCGCCCTCGATCAGATCCTTCAGCGTCACCTTGCCGGCATCGCGCTCATCCGAACCCTGGATCACCACGCACGGACTGCCGCGCTTGTCGGCATATTCAAGCTGCTTGCCGAACTTCTTCGGGTTGCCGAGATACAACTCGGCGCGGATGCCGGCGGCGCGCAGCGTGTGCACCATCTTTTGGTAATCGGCGATGCGTTCCTTCTCCATCACCGTGACGATGACGGGGCCGTCCGCTGGTGGTGGGCTGTCGCGATTGAGCACAGCGAGCGCAGCCTGCAAGCGCGATACGCCGATGGAGAAGCCGGTGGCGGGCACCTTCTGGCCCGTGAAGCGGGCGACGAGATCGTCGTAACGGCCGCCGCCGCCGACGGAACCGAAGCGCACCGGGTTGCCCTTTTCGTCCTTGACCTCGAAGGTCAGCTCGGCCTCGAACACGGGACCGGTGTAATATTCGAGACCGCGGATCACGGATGGATCGATGCGGATGCGCTCGACGCCATAACCCGCCGAGGCCGTCAGTTCCGCGATCTGCGCCAGCTCGGCAACGCCTTCGCTGTCGGTGATAGCGCGCAGCTTGCTCAGCGTTTCGTCGTTGCTGTCCGCCAGCGCTGCGGTGAAGCCGAGAATGGCGTCGATGCCGGCGTCGTCCAGTTCAGCGCCCTTGGTGAAGTCGCCGCTTTCGTCCTTGCGGCCTTTGCCCAGCAACTCGCGCACGCCTTCTGCGCCGAGGCGATCGAACTTGTCGATGGCGCGCAGCACTGTGAGCCGCTTGGCTGCGTTGTCATCACCGCCGATGCCGATTGAAGTCATCACCGCATCCAGCACCTTGCGGTTGTTGACCTTGATGACGTAATCGCCGCGCTTGATGCCGAGCGCTTCCAGCGTGTCGGCGGCCAGCATGCACATCTCCGCATCCGCCGCGACGCTGTCGGCGCCCACCGTGTCGGCGTCGAACTGCATGAACTGGCGGAAGCGTCCCGGGCCCGGCTTCTCGTTGCGGAACACATAGCCGGTGGCATAGCGGCGGAACGGCTTGGCGATGAACTGATAGTGCTGCGCCACATAGCGGGCGAGCGGCGCGGTGAGATCGTAGCGCAGGCTCATCCACTGTTCGTCTTCGTCCTGCAGCGAGAACACGCCCTCGTTAGGGCGGTCCTGGTCGGGGAGGAACTTGCCGAGCGCGTCGGTGTATTCGAACGCAGGCGTTTCCAGCGGCTCGAAGCCATAAAGCTCATAGACGCCGCGAATTTTGCCCAGCATTGCCTGCTGCTGGCGCAGCTCAGCGGCTTCGATGTCGCGCAGCCCGCGCGGCAGGCGAGGGGTGGGGCGCGCGTCTTTTTTCTGCTTGCTCATGGAAATCAATAGGTTGCGCAACGGGTGCGGAGGCTTCGGATTGCGCGCCTTATAGCATCATGGAAGGAATACACACCACCGCGTAACGAAAACCGTTGAAACATCAGGACGTAGCGTTCGCCCGCAAATGCCGTAGTCCGGCGCCGTCAGCCGACCTTCGGCCGTGAATCGGGCTGCTGGGGTTCAACCTCGTCGGGCGTATCCGGCACCGGCACGATCTTGGCGGTTGCGGGATCGAACACCGGACGCGGCGGAGGCAGACCGAAGCCACGCTTCAGCACCGCGTGGGATTCCTTCGCCGGCACGCTGACGATCTCACGCTCCGGCCAACGCAGCGCCGTCAGCGTGTTGCCGTAGACGCAGCCAGTGTCGATGCACAGCGTATTGTTTTGCCATTCCGGTTCCTGCACCGGCGTGTGGCCGAAGATGACGGGCACCGGCCCGCGATAATCCGCAGCCCAGTTGAAGCGCTCGGGCACGCCGTTGGCATCGACGCGGCCGGAGGTTTCGCCATAAAGACCGAAGTCGCGCGCGCGGGGGAAGTTGCGACCCAGCATGCTTTCGCGGATGCCAGCATGCGCCACGGCGACCGCGCCGCCATCAAGCCACGCATGGCTTGGCAGCGTCGCCAGAAACGCCTGCGCCCGCGTTTTGATACCGTCGCCTTCGCCTTCAAGCTGGCTGATCGTGCGTTCCAGCCCGGCGCCGATTTTCACCGTGTTGCCCTTTAGCCAGCGCAGGAATTTGTCGTCGTGATTGCCGAGGATTATCAGCGCGTGGCCGTTCTCTACCATATCCATCGCGATGCGCAGTGCGTCGGGTGATGCGGGACCGCGATCAATGAGATCGCCAACAAACACGGCGCGACGGCCCTTTGGCGCGGTGGTGATGGCGCGGCGATCATCGCCCTTGCCTTCAAGGCGCACGGTGTAGCGAAGCTTTTCCAGCAGCGCGATCAGCTCATCAACGCAGCCATGCACGTCACCGATGAAATCGAACGGTCCGCGCTCATGGCGCCAGTCTGTCGAGACGGCTGCGCGGCGTTCTTCCGCAGGGTTCTGTTTTTTTGTCATCGGTAAGAACTCCGGGTTCTTGATGCCCGGCGAAGCGGGAACGGAATTGCATTGATCGGCAGCGTACCTTGCTCTTGCGATCCATGCCACATTGCGCGCGCTAAAGCACGACCGCTTTTCTGCGCACCGACGCTGCCTGGTTTCAATCGCCCACCGCTTCACGCTGCACGCAGATCAAGACCGTAGAGATCGCGGCCTAAGCGTGAATGAAATCGTTGACGCGGCGCTTGGTCGGTTCGGGCACATCGGAGACAAATTTCGACAAACCTTCAAGGCCAAGTGGCACCGGTCCGCCGAATGCCCAATCCAGCAGTTCCACCGTGTGTACGATCGGAACGTCCAGCGAGGTGGACAGTTGCGTGATGCAGCCGATATTTCCCGCCGCCACGACGTCGGGCTTCACGCGCTTGATGTTTTTGGTTTTGCGGTCGCGCAGCTGGCTGGAAATTTCCGGCTGCATGATGTTGTACGTTCCCGCCGAGCCGCAGCAAATGTGCGCTTCGGGAATGTTCACCACGCTGAAACCGGCCTTCACCAGCAGCTCGCGCGGCACTTCCTTGATTTGCTGGCCATGCTGCAGCGAGCAGGCGGAATGATAGGCCACCCGAAGTGACGACCAGCGTCGCGGCGCGCCAAGGTCATATTTGCCGATGAATTCGGAAACATCGCGCGCCAGTTCGGAAATGCGCGCCGCGCGGTCGGCATAATCTGGTTCGTTGCGCAGCAGATGGCCGTAGTCCTTCACCGTCGTGCCGCAACCGGATGCGTTGACGATGATCGCATCAACGGGCTCGCCGTCCTTCTCGATTTCCTTCCACCATGCATCGACATTGCGTTTGGCGAATTCGATGGCGCCCGCTTCATTGCCCAGGTGATACGTCAGCGCTCCGCAACAGCCAGCGCCCGCCGCCACGATGACGTCGACGCCGTGACGGGCGAGCAGGCGGATGGTGGAATCGTTGATGCCCGGACGCAGCACCTGCTGCGCGCAACCGGCCAGCATGATGACGCGGGCGCGGCGCTCATCTTCCGTCGCGGCAACGCCAGGGCCTTCATATTTCGGCGATGGCGGCAGCACTGCGGGCGCCAGCTCAATCAAGGCGGCCGCCTGATCGAAGCCGAAGCGGCGCAGCAGTTTCACCCACGGACGGCCCAGCGGCGCCAGCTTGAGCGCGAAGCGGAAGCGATCGGGATGCGGCACCACCTCTGACAGCAGGCGGCGCATTGCGCGCTCTTTCCATGGGCGTGTGCCGGTCTGCTCGATGTATTCACGCGCGAAGTCGACCAGATGCATGTAGTCGACGCCGCTTGGGCAGGTCGACATGCACGACAGGCAGGACAGGCAGCGATCGACATGGTGCTGCACCTCGGGGCTGGCGGGGGCGCTGTCCTCCAGCATGTCCTTGATGAGATAGATGCGCCCGCGCGGGCTGTCGCGCTCATCGCCCGTCAGCACATAGGTGGGGCAGGTGGCGGTGCACAGGCCGCAGTGGACGCAGCGGCGCAGGATCGCTTCGGCCTCGGCGATGCGCTCGTTGCTCAACTGCTTCTGGCTGAAATTCGTCTGCATCCGCTGGCGCCTGATGTGCTGAAAGTGAAAGCCGTGTGTCGGTCGGTTTAATGCGGAATGGTCGTGATGTGTGATGGTGAAAAGCTTGCGATCACGCGCTGCTCCTACAAATTGGCGTACATGCGGCCAGGATTGAGGATGCCAGCAGGATCGAAGGCTGCCTTCAGGCCGCGGGTCAAGCGTTCCAGCCCGGGATCAAGCGGCTGGAACACTTCCACCGCCGCCCTTACCGCAGGCTCAGCCCGGATCAGCGTCGCATGGCCACCGTGGATCGCGGTGACGCGGCGGATCTCGGCCGTACTGGCGTCGTCGGCTGCCGGCACCTCAAGCCAGATCAAGGCGCCACCCCAGTCGTAATACACCTCAACCGGCATGTAACGCTTGATCGCGGCAACGAGTTTGGGCGCTGTCGTCGGCTTCGTCGAGATGCGCCACAGCAGCGACGGGCGGTTGGGCATCACCGACAGCCGCCGCAGTTCGCCCCAGAACTCGAGCGATTCACGGTGGTCCAGTTCCAGAGCCTTGCCATAGACCTTCAGCATTTCTTTCAAATGCTGTTTGCGTCCGGCTACCGCACTGGAGAAATTTTCCAGACGCAGAGCAGTGACGGACTTGCCCATGGTGCGCAGGCCCGGATGGCCAAGGCGCGCGGCCACCGGAGCCTGCAGATGGATGGCGCCCGAAACTTCGACCGGCAGCGCCAGCGCGGTTGATAGCAGCTCGATGGCCAGATCGTCCGGCAGTCCGAGATAGATCACCGTCGCCGCGGTTTCGGGCCACGGGATCACCTTGAACGTCACCTCCGTCATCACGGCCAGCGTGCCCCAGCTTCCCGCCAGCCCGCGCGTCACGTCATAGCCGGTGACGTTCTTCATCACCCGGCCGCCAAGCTGAAACAGCTCCGCCCGGCCATTGACGCCTTTGACGCCGATCAGATGATCGCGGGCCGCGCCACACTGGATGCGCCGCGCGCCTGACATGTTGGTGGCGAACACGCCGCCAATGGTCTGCGCGCCATGCGCCGCGCCGGTTGCCGGGCCAAGGTCGATCGGCTCAAACGGCAGCATCTGGCCGCGCGTCGCCAGCTCGGATTCCACCTGCGACAGCGGCGTGCCTGCGCGTGCCGACATCACCAGTTCGTTCGGCTCATACAGTGAGATGCCGCGCAGCGAGGCTGTGGTGATCGTAACGGCGCCATCCACAGGCCGGCCGATGCCGCGCTTGGACCCGGAGCCGACGATCTCCACCGGCATCCGTTTTTCCGCGCAGCCGGCAATGACGAACTGAAGCTCCCAGTCGGCGCCGGGGCGCTGCAAATCGCTCAATGGCTTTCTCCTCAGGCCGCCCTGTCTGCCGCCGACTGCTCGCTCAACTCCTGAGCGGGCAACGGAAAGACCTTACCGGGGTTCAGCAGCCAATGGGGATCGAAGATGCTTTTTATCCGCATCTGAACTGCAAGATCCGATGGCGAGAACTGTATATCCATCAGATCGCGCTTTTCGATGCCGACGCCGTGCTCGCCGGTCAGGCAACCTCCGACGGCAACGCACAGCTTCAGGATTTCGGCGCCGGCCTGTTCGGCCCGGATCGCCTCGTCGGGATCATTGGCGTTGAACAGGATCAGCGGATGCAGATTGCCATCGCCAGCGTGGAATACGTTGGCCACCTTCAGACGCTTCTCGGCGCAGATTTCGCCGATGCGGCTCAGCACCTCGGGCAACCGCGCCAGCGGGATGGTGCCATCCATGCAGTAGTAGTCGGAAATGCGGCCCATGGCGCCGAACGCTGCCTTGCGGCCCTTCCAGATGCGTTCGGAATGCTCGGTGGATGTGCTGGCCTCGATAACCTGAGGATCGAAGTTGAGGGCAATATCTGTGATGGCACGCAATAGCCGCTCGATCTCGTCCTCGAAGCCTTCCACTTCAACGATCAGCAGTGCCTCGACGTCGAGCGGATAGCCAGCCTTTGCGAATGCTTCAGCGACGGCGATGGCGGGCTTGTCCATGTATTCGATCGCGACCGGGATGATGCCGGAACCGATGATAGCGGCAACGCACTGGCCTGCAGCCTCGCACGACGAGAAGCCGAGCATCACCGGCCGCGCGAACGGCATGCGCGGAATGATCTTCAGCGTTGCCTCGGTGATGATGCCGAACTGGCCCTCAGACCCGATGACGAGCGCCATGAAATCATAGCCGCCGGAATCCAGATACGGCCCATTTATCTCCACGATCTCGCCGTCCATCAGCACCATCTTGAGGCCGAGGACATTGTTGGTGGTCACACCGTATTTCAGGCAGTGAGCACCGCCGGAGTTCATGGCGAGGTTACCGCCCAGCGTGCAGGCAAGCTGGCTCGATGGATCGGGCGCATAGAAAAAACCCTCCGCCGAAACCGCGTCGGTAATCGCGAGGTTGGTGATGCCCGTCTGCACGGTGATGGTGCGGTTGACGAAATCAGTTTCCAGCACGCTGTTCATGCGCGAGGTGCCGATGACGATGGAATCCGCTGTCGGGGTTGCGCCACCACACAGCGAAGTGCCGGCGCCGCGCGGCACAACCTTCACGCCGGCCTGGCGGCAATATTTGAGAAGCTTCGACACGTCTTCTGTTGTGCGCGGCAGGGCGACGGCGAGCGGCGGCTGGCGATATGCGGTCAATGCATCGGCCTCGAAGGCACGGCGGCCTTCTTCGCGCGATATGACGCCATCTGCGCCGAGCAGCGCGACAAGCTCACCGATGATCGTCTCGCTCCGGTCGAGCACCGTGCGATCAGGCTCCGGCATTCTCGACAGCGTCATGGGGGCTCAAGCTCCAAAAAAGTTCAGATGGGCAGCGCGGCGTGTACAGAAATTAAGTATCGCAGCGCCGCCGATTGCTGTCATACTCTTAGACAACAGTACAGCTATCGGGTGTTCCAGCCGATACCTTATGGTCACCGTCATGCGGCGGTTACACGTATTCGCTGGCATGCGTTGTCGCCTTGCGGTCCAGGGAGAAGGCCGGGGGCCTGTTGCCAACGGGGGAACTCGTGACTGCCATTAGCGATCTCGACATCTTCGCACGCGTCGCCCGCACCGGCAATATGTCGGCCGCCGGCCGCGAGATCGGGCTTTCTCCGGCGGTCGTTTCCAAGCGCATCAGCCAGCTCGAGGAGCGTCTGGGCACGCGTCTGTTCCAGCGCACCACGCGCCATCTCACCTTGACTGAAACCGGCGCCGGCTATTTCAAGCGCGTCGCCGATATCCTTAGCCTGTGCGAAGAAGCCGAGGATTTTGTAAGCCGCCGCAATACCAAGCCGCGCGGGTTGCTTAAACTCAGCGTGCCGACGGCGTTCAGCCGCAAGCACATCTCGCCGCACATGAAGGAATTTCTGGCGCGCTATCCGGAAATCGAGCTGCACGTCAACATCTCCGATGCGTTTGTTGACATCATCCGCGAAGGATTTGACCTCGCGGTGCGCATCGGGGATCTCGGCGAAACTTCGCTTGCGGCTCGGCGCATCGCCGCTGACACACGCGTGCTGTGCGCTTCACCCTCATACATCGAGCGTCACGGCGTGCCGCCGCAACTGGCCGATCTGGAACTGCACAATTGTTTGACGGCCGACCCTGTTGATGTGTGGCGACTGTCCGGGCCGGAAGGTGAGGTGCAGATCCGTCCTCAGGGCTCGGTACATTGCAATTCGGTCGAGTTCCTGCGCGAGCTGGTCATATCGGGGATCGGCATCGGCCTGCTTTCCATCTGGGATGTGGGCGAGGAACTGCGCGACGGCACGTTGCGCATCGTGCTGCCGCAGTATCGCAATGCAGCGGGCGGGGTTCATGTCGTCTATCCAAGCCGCGAGTTCATGCCGGCAAAGGTCGATGTCCTGATCGACTATCTATGCGAGCTGTACGGTCCAGCCCCCTATTGGGAAAAGGATCTCAATCTCGACAAGGCTATTTCCAGTCGCCCTGCACGCAAAGTCGGGAAGCCGGCGCGGGCAGTTGCTGTCGACAAAATCTAGCGTTTCCACCGCGCATGCCCAGCCACTGGGTGATGAACCGCGGGCTGATGCAACTCCGCCGATTGCTTGAATTGCGCCAGCTTCGATCCTTCTTTCAGGCAAACGGCGCTGCATTCGCTTGCTCATGGGCGGCCGATTTGGTGTGCTGAGTACGAACCAGTGCCATCCGGTGATCAGCATGACCGAAGTCTTTGCAAGGCGGCCCCGCGTTGGGCTCTTTGTCACCTGCCTTGTCGATCTGATGCGCCCGTCCGTCGGTTTTGCCGCTGTGCGTCTGCTTGAAGCTGCCGGATGCGAAGTCGTCGTGCCGGAAGGGCAGACCTGCTGCGGCCAGCCCGCTTACAACGGCGGCGATGCAGAAAACGCCCGCAAGATTGCGATGCTAACAATGCGCGCGTTCGACGGCTTCGATTACGTGGTTGCGCCTTCCGGCTCCTGCGCCGCGATGCTCAAAGTGCATTATCCGCGCCTGCTCGCCGATGATAAGCAACACGCATCCGCTGCCCGCGCTTTTGCCGAGCGGGTGCATGAGCTGTGCGCCTTCCTGATTGACGTGTGCGGATTGGAGCAGGTGCCGGGCAGTTTCGCTGGCCGCGTCACCTACCACGATGGCTGCTCGGGGTTGCGTGAATTGAAGGTGCGCGAGCAACCTCGCCGCCTGCTGGCTATCGTGCCGGGGCTGGAGCTGTGCGAGATGTCGGACACCGATGCATGCTGCGGTTTCGGAGGTCTGTTTGCGATGAAGTTTCCGGCGATCTCCAACGCGATGGTAACGAAAAAATGCGCCAACGCCGCCAGCGCCAAGCCCGATCTTCTGCTGTCGGGCGAGATGGGCTGCCTGCTCAACGTCGCTGGCAAACTTTCACGTCAGGGCGCTGAGATTGAATGTCGTCATATTGCGGAGGTGCTGGCCGGCGAGATGACAGCGCCAGCCATCGCGTGCAGTAACGACGGTCAGCGGCGATGACGGCGCGCGCGCAATTTGATGCCGACATCGATGCCGCGCTCGCAGACGCGCCGCTGCAACGCGCACTGGCCGATGTGCCAGCCGGGTTTGTTGCCGGGCGGCGCCGTGCTCGCGAAGAACTGCCTGAGTTCGAGCCGTTGCGCCGCGTTGGGCGAGATATCCGCGATCACGCGCTGGCGCATCTCGATCTTTATCTCGAAGCCTTCGAGGGCAACGCAACCAAGGCGGGTTCGCGTGTGCACTGGGCTGCAAGCGGTGATGATGCTTGCCGCATCGTGCTTGATATCTGCCGTGCGGCCGGCGCTCGCACAATCACCAAGTCGAAGTCGATGGTCTCTGAGGAGATCGAGCTGCGCGAACGGTTGCAGGATGCGGAGTTCGACGTGGTCGAGACGGACCTCGGTGAATATCTGGTTCAGATCCGTAACGAAAAGCCCAGCCACATCATCGCGCCCGCCATTCATATGCGCGCCGAGGATGTCGCTAACGTTTTCCGCCGCCAGCACGGACATCTTGCGGCCGACCGCCAGCTCGACACGCCGGAAAAAATGATCGCTGAGGCGCGCGGCATATTGCGTGACAAATTTCTTGCGGCGGACGTTGGCATCACGGGCGCAAATTTTCTGGTCGCTGAAACGGGATCTGCGATCATCGTCACCAACGAAGGCAACGCCGATCTGACGATGTCACTGCCGAAAGTGCACGTCATTCTCACGTCGATCGACAAGGTGGTGCCGACCTTCAACGATGCATGGCCGTTGCTGCGCCTGCTGGCGCGTTCGGCCACGGGGCAGGCGTTCACCGCTTACACCACCATCGTCACCGGACCGCGACAACCGACTGATCCCGATGGCCCGGAGCAATGTCACATCGTTCTGCTGGACAATGGCCGCACTGAGCTTCTGGCCAGCGAGATGCGCTCCGTGCTGCGCTGTATTCGCTGCGGTGCGTGCATGAACCATTGTCCGGTCTACTGCTCCATCGGCGGACACGCGTATAACTCGGTTTATCCAGGACCGATCGGCGCCGCGCTTTCACCGGCATTGGCGGGTGCGGGGCAGGCAGCGCATCTGGCCGAGGCTTCCACTTTCTGCGGCCGTTGCGAGCAAGTTTGCCCGGTGGAAATTCCGCTTGTTTCGGTGATGCGCCAATGGCGTTCGCTTGCGCTGGAACAGCCACGTTCGCGCCGCGCCCGCCTCATGCTGCACGCATGGGCAAGGCTGGCGCAGCATCCGCGGATCTATCGCTGGTGTGCCGGCATTGCTGCGCGCTCGCTCAAGTGGTTGGCTGGTTCTGGCGCTCGCATACGGCGGTTGCCGTTTTTGCATGCCTGGACGGACTATCGCGATCTGGCGGCGCCGCAAGGTGGCACGTTTCAGCAGCAATGGGCACAGCGCGACCGCAAGCGCGCGCAACGTGATCGTGCGGATGTGTCTGCCGCGCGCGCCAGAAAATCGGACAGTGCGCCATGAGCCACCGACTGCGAATTTTGTCGCGCATTCGAAAAGCGCTGGATGCGCCAGCAATGCCGTCCGAGGCAACCTGCGCCGAAGCCGTTGCGGAACGCATTGCGCATCCGCTGCAGCATTGGCCGCTGCGTTCAATTCGTGCGGATGAGCCAGCGGGTGTTTCAAAACAGGCGTTGATCGGTCGTTTCAAGGCGCAGCTTGGGCGGCTTGGCGCGGATCTCATCGAAGTGGGGAGCGTAGCCGAAATTCCGGCCGCGCTTGCGAACTATGTTGCGGCCAACGTCGCCGATGACGCGGCAGGCTTGGCGCGTATCCGGATGGGCTCCGATGCATTCCTTGCCGCACTGCCGTGGTCTTCGACTTCGGGGCTCGAAATCGCAACTGGCAAGGCGGAGGCTGCCGATGTGATCGGTGTTTCGCGCGCTATCGCCGGTGTGGCGGAAACCGGCACGCTTGTGCTGGTGTCGGGGGCGGACAACCCTGTGACGCTGGGCTATCTGCCCGAGACGCACATTGTCGTTCTGGAGGCCGGTGCGATCGTCGCCAGCTATGAAGAAGCGATGCAGTCTGTGCTGGTCGCAACCGGCGGCCGCATGCCGCGGACGGTCAATCTGATTACGGGAGCATCCCGCACCGGCGACATCGGCGGCAAGATCGTGATGGGCGCGCATGGGCCCCGGCGGGTTGCTGTCGTGCTGTGGGCAGCCTGAGGCCTGAAGAGGTTGCCCGAGGTGAATTCAGGTACGCCAGCCTACCTCAGCGCTTGATGCAGCTCTGCATGCAGCGGGTGAAGGCCACTTCGCACGAGGGTGAACCCTTCGTGGACATGCGGCACTGGTTATAGGCGTTACGGCAGCTCACGCCGCACTGTCCCGCTTCCGCGGGCGTGGCCGAGCCAAAAATGTCGAGCGCCAGGACCAATCCGATAACAAGCGCCGCGCCTAGGGCAGCAATGCTTGCCCGTGCGCCAACACCAATCGGCGTCCATTTCAATTTGCTTCCGAGCACGTCCGTTCTCCCGCCGCTGCTGGCATCCGCTCCGGCCCTCGAAACCGGATACCTGTAGCCCCCCGCACCCTGACGCTCGAGTTAACGCGGGCCCGAATGAATACAACCTGAACGGTGACATTAGCGGCATTTGTCGGCGGTTTGAACCAGCGGCAGCGCCGGTTTCTGCCCAAATGTCCGATCTTAGAAAGCGTATTCCCCGAAGACGTGGTCGATTTGCCCGCGCCACGGTCCATGGAACTTATCAAGCATATGATCCGACAGTGTTTTGCCTGAGTTGGCCACGTCCTCCAGCGGCTCCAGGTAAAGCGTCTCATCCTGGCTAGCGAGATTGAGGCGTTGGCGGGCGCGCAGTCCACGCCGGGCGATGCGCAATACCTCCTTGGCGATATCCTGCACGGTCCCCGATCGGAAGGGTGTCGCCAGCGCTGATTTCGGCACGGCGTTGCGCAGGGCCTCGCGCTCCTCTTCGGTCCAGTCCTTCACCAGATCCCAGGCCGCATCCAGCGCCTCGCTGTCATAGAGCAGGCCAACCCAAAACGCGGGCAGGGCACAGATGCGCTGCCATGGCCCGCTGTCGGCGCCTCGCATTTCCAAGAAGCGCTTCAGGCGCACCTCGGGGAACAGCGTGGTGAGGTGGTCGGACCAGTCGTCCAGCGTCGGCCGTTGGCCCGGCATCTGGGGCAGGCGCCCATCCAGGAAATCCTGGAACGAGGCACCGGATGCATCGATGTAATTCCCGTTGCGATAGACAAAATACATCGGCACTTGAAGGGCATAGTCGACATAGCGCTCGTATCCCATGCCGTCCTCGAAGGCGAAGGGCAGCATGCCGGTGCGGCGGCGATCGGTATCGCGCCAGACCTCCGAGCGCATGGACTTGAAGCCGTTGGGGCGGCCATCGGTGAAGGGCGAGGCGGCGAAGAGGGCCGTTGCGATGGGCTGCAGCGCCAGGGATACGCGCAGCTTCTTGACCATGTCGGCCTCACTCGCGAAGTCGAGGTTCACCTGAATAGTCGCGGTGCGATACATCATGTCGAGCCCGCGCGAGCCCACGGTCGGCATGTAGCGGGTCATGATGTTGTAGCGCTGCTTGGGCATGTGGGGCGTTTCGGCCAGCGTCCACTTGGGCGAGAAGCCCAGCCCCAGAAAGCCGATCCCCAGCGGCTCCCCGACCTTCAGCACTTCACGCAGGTGCTGGTGCGTTTCAGCCGCCGTTTCGTGCAGGGTTTCTACAGCTCCGCCCGACAACTCGAACTGGCCACCGGGCTCCAGGCTGATGTTGCCGCACAGCTCACAATCCTCGCGCTTCAACGCGATGATGTTGTCGCCCTCCATGATGGGCGACCAGCCAAATTCGGAGATCAAGGCCTTGAGCAGGGCCGAGATGCTGCGTTCCCCCTCATAGGGCACGGGGGTCAAGCTATCGGTATGGAAGACAAATTTTTCGTGCTCGGTGCCGATCAGCCAACGGTTTCTGGGCTTTTCGCCCTTCGCGATCCAGGTAACAAGGTCATCGCGGGAGCGGATCAGGTGGCCTGGCGCGCCATCTTCACGGGTCGACATGCAGCAGGCCTCACAGAGGTTCAATCGGGAAGGTCGTTAGTAAGTCCGGAAGTTGGGGAGCCGCCGGTCGATTGGAAAGCCCTCCCTGCCGCGGCAGTCAGCCGGGGCAATGAGGGCCAAGCTCGCCTCTAAGCCCTTGGTGTAGGGAGTCAAGTCATCGCTCTGAAGCAGGGGTCCCATAAAAAACCACTATTGCTGGCCACCGATACTGCGCGGAATCCCCGGAGCCGACCGACGGCTTTATGTGTTCGGCCCCGTTGAAGAGTTGGGTATATCCAATGGTCAGACGAATCACGTGCCCTGAAAGTCACAACCGCGCTGCTGATGCCGCTCGCAAAATATGGGAGAAAACAATGAAGAAGTATCTGGCCGCCGCCGCCCTCTGCGGTCTCCTGGCCTCGCCGCTGATGGCTGCCAGCGCAGCGGTTGAATCGGCCGTCAAGACTTTCGAGGCTGTCGGCAACGATGCGGCCAAGCTCAAGACCTACTGCGAGATGACCAAGCTGATGTCCTCGCCCGACGTCGAGGACGAGAGCAAGGCCGACGAGCTCGACAGCAAGATGGAAGCCTTCATGAATGCGCTGGGGGCCGACTTCCAGACCGCGTTTGAAGCGGGCGCCGATCTCGATCCGGAATCGGGCGACGGCAAGGTCTATGATGCTGCTCTGGACAAGCTCGACGCCAAGTGCGGTGGCTAACGCTGCCTCTTCATGCCGGTCAGGCTTTTGTTGTTCGAGACATTAGGCCCAGACGACGAAACCAGACGGATAAGTTGGGGCTGCCGTATCGGCGGCCCCATTTTTATTGGGGCACGCTTTCTTGCGCGCGCAATTGCAGCGCCAAATTTTAGTGCCAGTCGCCCAACGTCGCGTTGACCAGTGCCAGCGCCGCAACGGCAGCGGTGTCGGCGCGCATGATGCGGGGCCCAAGCGAAATCGCGGTGGTGAACGGACAACCTTGCAGCGCTTGTCGCTCGGTGGGATCGAAGCCGCCCTCTGGTCCCACGATCACAGCCAGCGGCCCCGGTGCCAGGGCGCGCAGCGCTTCCAACGGATTGGCGACTTCAGCGCCTTCATCGCAGAAAATCATTTGCCGATCCGCTGGCCATTGCGCCAGCAGCGCCTCCAGCTTTAGCGGTTCTCCAACCGTCGGCACGCGCAGCACGCCGCACTGCTCCGCCGCTTCGATCGCATTGGCGCGCATGCGTTCAAGATTGACGCGCGCGGCCACGGTGCGGCGGGTGATGACCGGCTGCAGATGCGCCACGCCTAGTTCAGCTGCCTTTTGCACCATGTAGTCGAGGCGTGCGTGTTTCAGTGGCGCGAACAGATAATGGATATCAGGACCGTCATGCTGCGGCCGGATGCGTTCAATACATTCCAGCATGCAGCGCTTTTTGCGGATCTCCGCAATGCGCGCGCGCCATTCACCGTCGCGGCCATTGAAGATGGCAATTTCCGCACCCGCCGCCAGCCGCAGGACATTGCCCAGATAGTTGGCCTGATCCTCGTTGCATGCAACGGCACCGCCTTCAGCGAGAGGCGCGTCAATGAAAAGGCGGATGCTGGGTTTTTCAGTCATGGCGTTATTAGCCAGCAATCCAGATGGCGCGCAATGGGAGCTGTCAATCACTCGTTCCGTTTCGCAGCACGCCGATGGCATTCACAGAACGCCGGCCGCGTTGCTCACAGATCGACGGCACCCTTGTGCTCCGCCTTATCGTCGGGTTCGACGTGAATGATCACATCGGTGTTTATGAGCTCTTTCTCAATCGCATCTTCGATGCGGTCACAGATGTCGTGCGCCGCCTGCACGGACATTTCGCCCGGCACCACGAGATGAAACTCGATGAAGGTCAGCGGGCCGGCCGTGCGCGTTCGGATATCGTGCGCCTGCAGCGCGCCGTCGCCGTTGGCACGAATGGCATCCTTGATACGTGCCTCGATCTCCGGCGAAGCGGCATGGTCCATAAGCTGGCTCATGGACTGCGCCGTGATTTTGTAGCCCATATAAAGAATGTTGATCGCGACGGCGGTTGCCATCAGCGGATCGAGAATGCTCCATCCTGTCAGCACCACCAGGCCGAGGCCGATCAGCACGCCGACCGAGGTGATGACATCCGTAAACAAATGATGGCCGTCGCCTTCGAGCGCAGGCGATTTCCACGCCCGCCCGCGTCGGATCAGCAACGTCGCCCATGCGGCGTTGAGCGCGGTTGCGACGCCGCTCACCAGCATGCCCACGATGGGCTGATCAAGCGTGCGCGGTACCAGGAATGCCTGATACGCTTCGTGAAAAATCAGCAGCGCCGCAACGATGATCAGCGCGCCTTCCAGCACCGCGGCGAAATACTCAGCCTTGTGATGACCGAACGGGTGCCCGCGATCGGGCGGCTGCATACTGATGCGGATGGCGATCAGCGCGGCAACGGCGGTCACCAGATTGACGATGCTTTCAAGCGCGTCGGAAAACAGCGCCACGCTGCCCGTCATCAGATACGCGGCGTACTTAATGCCCATGACCAGCAGCGCAACCGCAATGCTGGTGGCGGCGAATAGCTGATGCCTCCGCTGGCTCGGCCGCGGCGAGGAATGTGAGACGGTGTGCATGGGCGCAGTTAGGCCGCCGTTGGAAACCTCTGCAAGTGTTTTAGATGCAGTGGTGACAATATCGCGCTGAACATTGCCCGCGTATTGCGAATGCTTCTCATTTTCGTCCCATCCGAGGGCGCGCCATGCACGCAATCCGGCGCTCCCTGCGATGCAACGGATCCACGCTCTGGCCACGCATTGGGGTTAGATACATCTTTTTCCACACACCAGTCCGGCGCCTGCCTCCCTCTACATTCGCGAATCTGATGGGAGATGGAGCTCAGTTGAGAACGTAGCCGCGTTGCGGCGCGGGGGAGGGGTGACGGCTATGGCAAATTTCCCAACGCATATCGTTGTTGGAACGCTGGTGGCAGGTTCGCTCGCCACGCTGACATTGGCGGCGGATGTGATCGCGCCGGAAAACCTTGTGGCGGTCACACTGGCTGGCTCGCTAGGGTCTGTCCTGCCGGACATCGATCTGAAGGATTCCCGCCCCAGCCGCGCGCTGTTCTCTGGCCTCGCGGTGTTCTTCGCATTCGTGTTGCTGTTTCAGTTCGCGCCCAAGCTCTCAATTGCCGAGATGTGGCTGTTATGGCTGGGGACGCTGCTGTTCGTCCGCTACGGATTGCACACGGCGTTCCATCGTCTCGCGACCCATCGCGGGCTTTGGCATTCACTGGTGGCCGGGCTCGCCTGTGCCTTCTTCACCATGATCGTCTTCTATTATTTGTTTGATCGCCATGAGGGCGTCGCCTGGCTCGCCGGCGGCTTCCTGTTCATCGGCTATCTGACGCATCTTGTGCTGGATGAGATCTACTCGGTGGATGTGCTGGGCAATCGCATCAAGCGTTCGTTCGGCACGGCCTTTAAACTGTTCGACCGCCGCAACCCGACCGGTTCGGCTCTGATGGGGGCGACGGCTCTGGGGCTGCTGTTCCTGACGCCGCCGATTGCCACGTTCTATGATGGCATCACGTCGCGCTCCATGTGGGATTCGCTGCACGCGCGTCTGTTGCCGCAGGAAATGTGGTTCGCCACGGTGCTTAACCAGAACCGTCTGGCGCGCGCTGCTCAACCGTCGACGCCGCTGGCGACGGGATCTATTCCGGCAGCGCCCGCGGAGGGTGCCCCCTCATCGGCGGCGGAGCCCGAGCAGCCAGCATCTGACGCAGCCCCGTAATGTATCGGATTGCGAGCATGACGCATGCGGCCTGATGGACATCAGAACCGGACTGCTATGGCTAATGCGCGGTAAAAATTGCAGCCAGAATGATATGAAAAACGTGATTATGCAGCAGACGTAAAGTTCTGTTCACCGCGTTCAAAAGGCCGCTCTTTATGTTTCCCATTTAGAAGACACATTGGCGTCTAGTGAGACGTGTCTGAACGTGGGAGAGCGCATTTGAACTACCTTGCGAACAAATTTTCGGCCTGTGCCAGTCGACTTGCCCGCAAGGATGATGGTGCGGTCGCAATTATGATTGCATTCCTGTTTGTGCTTATCGCCATGGGCGCCGGTATCGCCATTGACTACGGTCGTACCGTGCACGCGCAGACGAAGATGCAGGCAGCGCTGGATAGCGCAGTTCTTGCTGGCGCGCGCGCTGCGGAAGGTGAGCAGATCAGCGTCGCTGAGAAGATGTTCACGACCAACTTCGATCAGAACGCCGCGAGTGGCGTCTCAACGGCCTTCAAGTCGTACGGCGATGGCGTGTTTGGCGGCACCGCTACGGGTGTGGTCAAGACGACGCTTGCCGGCATTCTCGGCGTGAAGCAGCTTGATGTCGGCGTTGCGTCGAAGGCCAAAGGCGTTGGCATGGGCCAGACCGATGAGGGCGTGTTCTGCATTCTTGCATTGGACAAGACGGCCAGTCAGGCACTGCTGTTGAACTCTGGCGCCGAGATCAAGGCCCCGGGCTGTGAGATCCACGTAGAATCGAAGGCCAACAATGCCGCGGTGTTTAACGCAGGTACCGTTGTCGAAAGTCCGCGTATCTGCATTGAGAGCACGAGTGTATTGATCAACGGCAACAACCGGCCGAAGAATCTGGAGCTTGGCTGCACGGTTGATGACGATCCCTACAAGGGAAAGCTGGTGGAGCCATCTACCTCGAAGTGCGACTTCAGCAACATGAATTACAACGATGCCAACGTAACGCTTAGCCCTGGCGTTTACTGCGGTTGGATCAACTTCAACGGCGGCGTGAAAAACGTCACGCTGAAGCCTGGTCTTTACGTCATTAAGAACGGCGGCTGGAATGCGCTGGGCAGCTGGAAGGGCGAAGGCGTTACATTCTATTTCGCCGACCAGTCTAAGATCCAGTTCAACGGCGGCGCTAAGGTAGATGTGACGGCACCAACCAGCGGCACGTACAAGGACATCGTCATCTTCGAGAAGAGCGGCATGCAGCGCTCGCAGTTGGTGTTCAACGATAACGACATGAACTTCCGTGGCATGATGTACTTGCCGAGCCGCGACGTGACGTTCAACGGTGGGTCCAAACTGAACAACAGAACGATGACCCTCATCGTCAATACGTTGATCCTCAACCAGACGAAGTGGGATCTGACGGCTGCGATTAAAGACGGCAAGTCGGTAAGCGCAGGCATCAAGTCGCTGCATCTGATCGAGTAGTCGGACGATCGGATCGGGAATAAAAAACGGCGCTATCTCTTCCGAGAGGTGGCGCCGTTTTTCTTTGAATGCGTGCGTGTGCGCTAGCCGCGTTTGCGCACCGGGTTGCTCGTGTAGCGATCACACCAGATGTTGCCGCGGTTTGGCCAGCGCTGTGCCAGCCCTTCATCCAACAGAATGCGGCTTACATCGCGGCCATCGGTCAGTTCAATATCAACCAGATTGCGCCCGTGTGGGTCTTTGCGCCCCGAGGAGCGCAGGCGGTAGCCGTCGACCAGAAGATCGCGCAGGCGGTTTCGCGCTGCGATGGCGATCACCCGTTCGTTTTCACAACCCGGGTCCGATATTTCCGGCGTGTCGATGGCGATCAGTCGCCACTTCTCGCCCTGGTCGCGGCCGGTATCGCCATCGATGATGCAGTTGTTGCGCTGGAACGATGAACACAACGGCACGGGACCACTTCGCATCTCGCCAACGGGAAGATTATACCGCTCCCAGGCGGCGATGGCTGCAAAGCCGAGGCATGCCAACAGCACTCCGCCCCAGAGCTGAAGCTTGGCGCGGCGGGCCCGTGCCAACCTCTGGGCGTAGCTGGACCGGCGCCGGCCTTTGCCACGTCGTTTGCCGCTGGCGCGTGTTCTCGGCCCGCGAAACGGCGTCGGGATGTCGGTGTCGAAAGGCGGGCGGTCCGAAGCGGCGGTCATGGACGCAGCTAGCGGCCTGACCATCTAACAAACGGTTGGGAGGGGATGTTCAATCCACGCTAACGAGCTGTGGCAACAGGGCGGCAGACTGCGGCGAAACGGATTTCGTTGAAACATCACACATACACTTTGCAGTCCTATGTTGGTGTGCTACACGGCCTGTTCATCACTGACCTCGGCTTCGCTGAGGGTCGGAGGGCCACGTGGCGGAGTGGTGACGTAGCGGACTGCAAATCCGCGCACCCCGGTTCGATTCCGGGCGTGGCCTCCAATTTTCCTAATGATTTCCTCGCCAGGAGTGGCGCTCTGCGCCCACCGCGATAGACGCTGATGCCTGCTGACGCACGCATCCACGCGGTTCCTGGGACTGTGCCGGCGGCGTCAACCGGCGGGACTAAACAGCGTGAAACCAAGCGGCGCACCCCATCGCATATCATCGGACGATGCGTTATCGTGCGCCGCAATACGAAACAGATGTGCCGGAGACGACAATGGTGGACGCCGCTACGCAGCGCCTGAATATGGTGGAAGGCCAGGTTCTTCCCAGTGACGTCACGGACCGCCGTATCCTGGACGCCATGCGTCGACTGCCGCGCGAGCGCTTCGTGCCTGAGGCGCTGACCGACATCGCCTACACCGACGAAGCGCTGCCGCTGACTGGCGAGGGCGCGGGCCGTCGTCGCCTTCTCGCCCCCCGTACGCAGGCCAAACTGTTGCAGCTGGCCGATATCAATGCCGGAGATCGCGTTCTCGATGTTGGTTGCGCCACGGGCTACAGCGCGACCGTCCTGGCGGGCATGGGCGGCACGATCATCGCGCTCGAATGCGACGAAAACCTTGCGGACGCCGCGCGCGCCAACCTTGCGGCGCTGGATATCAAGAACGTTGAAGTGAATCTGGCGCCGCTGGCTGCTGGCTCGGTGAACAATGCGCCGTTTGACGCGATCGTCATCGAGGGCGCGATCGAAGTGGTGCCGGACGACCTGCTTGATCAATTGAAAGACGGCGGGCGTCTGGTGGCAATCCTCGTGCAGGATGGCGTCGGCACTGCCACGCTGTGGAAGCGGCTTGGCCGCAGCGCTGATCCATGGGGCGCATTTGACGTCGCCGCGCCGGTGCTGCCGGGCTTTGCGCGCAAGGCTGCTTTCGCGCTCTGATTGTTCTCACTCAAAAAAAGTGGCGGCTGTGATAGCGCGGCCGCCTTTTTTTATCTGAAGTTTGGCCCCTGCTGCGCAGGTTGACCTTGGTGAGATAGTGTTTGTGGCGGGCGTCGCATGTGGGGTTCCGACGCTTTGTTGCAGAGATTCGAAAAAGAATTTTGGGGATAACATGCGCTTATGCGCTGAAATTGCGGCCGCCTGACGCGCCTTGTGTGGGATTGCAGCAACGGTTTCCCGCAGGTTTTCCCCATTCTATCCCCGGCCCCTACACAAATTCCAACGCACACCCCAGAGTCTGGACGGTTTCGCGATTCCGCTCAACGAGTTGGGTGCTGGAACGCCTGTGTGCGCAGCGTATGCAGGAATGGGGGCCTTGGGGGTTGTAATGCGTTTGGCCATGAACAAGAAAAACGAACAACAACGGGCTAGCATCTTGGCAGATAGGTCAGCACGTCGGTTGCCATGGTCACCCTCGGGATGGCTGCAGCACTCCGCAGTCGGTCTCTCGGTATGTCTCGCAATCACTACGTTCAGCGCACCGGTAACTGCTGAATCGCTGAAGGAAGCATTGTCTGCCGCCTACGCTTACAACCCGCGTCTCGATGCACAGCGGGCTTTCAAGCGGGCGACAGATGAGGAAGTTGCGCGGGCCATGTCGGGTTACCGCCCGACAATCCAAGGCAATGCCGACATCGGCATCGAGCGTACCGACCAGCGTCCGAGCACGCTGCTTGACGGCGTAACCAAGCCGCGTGGCTATGGCATTCAGGCGGTGCAGCCGCTTTTCAGCGGGTTCCGCACCTATAACGCCGTCAACGAGGCGGAAGCCAACGTCCGCGCCGAAAAGGAAGTTCTGCGCGACGTTGAGCGCAGCGTCCTGTTGCAGGCGGTGACCGCGTACATGGACGTTGTGCGCGATCAGGAGCTTGTTCGCCTCAACGAGAACAACGTCAACGTGCTGTCGCGTGAGTTGCGCGCGGCGCAGGATCGCTTTTCCGTGGGTGAGGTGACGCGCACCGACGTGGCGCAGGCGGAAGCCCGCCGTGCCGATGCCGTTTCGCGTCTCGATGCCGCCCGCGCAAACCTGCGCACCAGCCGCGGTGCCTATCAGCTGGTCATCGGCCATCAGCCGAGCGGGCTGCGTTGGCCCGGCCCGCCGAATGAGCTTCTGCCGCGCACGCAGCAGGAGGCTATCTCCGTCAGCAACCACGAAGATCCGCTGGTGGTGGCAGCACTGTTCCGGGAGCAGGTCGCCAAGTATCAGATCGAGCGGATACGCGGTGAGCTGCTGCCGACCGTTCAGCTTGAGGCCGGCTATAACGACCGTTTCGGTTCGTCGAAGCTGACGGATGAGGTGGAATCCACCTCGCTCGTTGGTCGCGCCATCATCCCGATTTACGAAGGTGGCGAAGTCTACGCCCGCGTGCGTCAGGCCAAGCAGAACCACATCGGTGTGCTGCAACAGATCCAGCAGGTTCGTACCGAGCAGGCGCAGAACGTGGTTGCAGCCTGGTCACAGCTTGAAGCCGCGCGTGCGCAGCTCGAGTCCGACCGCGTCGCCGTGGAATCGAACCGGGTCGCGCTTCAGGGCGTGCGCGAGGAAGAGAAGGTTGGCCAGCGCACGCTGCTCGACGTTCTCAACGCCGAGCTCGAATACCTGAACTCGCAGGTGAACCTGGAAACCACGCGTCGCAATCTGGTGGTGGCGGCCTATGCGGTGCTGTCGTCGATGGGCCGACTGGATGCCGAATGGATCGGCGCCGCAGCTTATGTGTACGACCCCGACGTCAACTATCAGGAAGTCCGCCGCAAGTGGATCGGCCTCAGCATCACCTATGGCGATGGCCGCACGGAGACGTTTGAAGCGGATCCGGGCACTGACGCCAGCTGGGCGCCGGTCAAGTAAAGTCCGGGTCCGACGCCATCTTCCGACCGTCGTCCGGTTTGGGCAGCTCCGCCATAGAGCTGCCTATTATGGCCGTTAGCCAAGATCTCCAAAATACAACGGTTGCCCGCTGGAGTGCCGCATTCTTCCCGCTTGGGTGGATCTTTCCGTTCTCCAGGTTGTGCAGGCGTATTGAAGGGGATGGTTCGGCCGTTGTACGACCGGGGTGCGCTTGAGAACCTCACATTCCCTCGCTGGGGATGTTTGGGGCGGTTCTGGGTGCGTGGTGTGGAGGATGGCGCCTCATGAGTAAGCCGCAGCAGGCCGGCGAACCCAGCATGGACGATATTCTAGCGTCCATCCGCAGGATGATTTCGGACGATCGGCCCGCAGCCGAGCTCGACCCGCAACCAGATGCGCTTGAGGCCCTTGGACGTGCCAGCGATGACGCTTTCAATGCTCCAGGATTGAACGGCGGGTCGCACGCTCCCGTATCGCCGGGGGCTTTTTCGCCCACCCTCACAGCGCACGACGCCCAGCTCCCGGCTGGCGAAGGCTCTCCCGCAACATTCAACAGCCTGGCCGATGCCTTGAAGGTAGCTGCCGCCCATTCGGAGCGGCGCCTTTCGGCTGACCGGCGCCCTGAGCCGGCTGCTCTCGAAACGCCGTCCTTCGCCCCATCTGGCCCCGCACCGGGCAAGGCTGAGTTCGCGCCACCAGCGGATGTGTGGGCTGCTCTTACCGCCGGTTCAACAGAACAGCCGCCCGCCGAGACAGCACCGGCTCCGGTGGCGCGGCAACTGCCCGAATTTCCAGAGGCGCGACGTGCGCCCGCGCCATTTGCGGCGGCTCCGGGTGTGGCGCCTGCATCTGCCCCCCCAATGAGGCCCGCGCCGAAAGCACCCGAGCGGCCTGACCTGCTGGGCTTCGATTTCGGCACCATCGTCACCAATCGAGACGGCGGAGCGCGGGTGACTTCGCCGCTGCCGGCCATGCCGTCTGCATCAGCGGCTGTGGCACGCCAGCCATCCTCCGTCGCCGATAACAACGCGCCCAAAGCTCCGGAAGCTACGGTGGCGCCGGTCGCGGAGGCGGCTGCAACCATTGCAGCGCCAGCCGATTTGCATCCGCAGGCAGTTGCCGCCCCGCCGGTCAATGCCCCTACGCCCGTCTCGGCGCCCGCGCCGGTCTCCGTCGCGCCAGCTCCTGCCATTCCAGTCATCGCTGTTCCAGGTCCGGTTCCTGCCACGCCGGTTTCGGTCGAGGTAGTGGCAACTGAAAATCACAGCAAGCCGGCAGGTGCCGCTGCCGTCGCGCCGCCTAACGCAACGCCCGTTTCTCAGCCTGTCGAAACGCCGGCTGACGCTACCGCTCCGATAAAGCCGGTTGCCGACACTGAAAAAGATAAGCCGCTGAGCGCTGAGGCGCCGGCCCTGCCACCGCTGGCCGCGCGCATCAATGGGCACCCGCAGACGGTGCCCCGGCCATCGTTCAACCGCTCGCTGAATGGCGGCGGCGCTGACCCGTTCAGGTCATCCCCTGAAGCGGTGCAGCCACTGTCGAGCAGCGCACCAGCTGAGGCAACGCCGTCTGAGGCTAAGGCTGAAACGCCAATTGCTGGCGCCGATGCACGCCCGGCCGTGGATGTTCCGCCGATTGCCGATGCGCAGCCGTCGATATCCGGCCGCGCCGGCGAGCCAGCAGTGCAGCCGCTTGCAGCCGCGCCGCTGAATGGCCCCCTGAATAGCTTGAGCAACGGCAATGCCATTGGCGGCGGGGTCGTGGCGCCTTTCCCGCGTCTGCTGCAGCCCCGTGAGGTGGCGCCGTTTCAGCCGCCGTTGACGTCGAAAGGCGGTGGTTGGCCGGGACGCCCGGTTGATGATGAAGCGGCAGCCGCAGGCGCGGACGATGCGCCCGTTGGAAAGGCGACGTCGCCTGGCATTGCGCAAGCTCCAGCCCCTGCATCACCGTCGATCGCACACGCTGCTACCGCAGTCAGCGTCGCCGACGCCCTTGGCGACGCGGCGCAGGCGAAAGCCGACGCATTGCTCGATGCGGTGGTTGATCTGGTTCAGCAGCAGCCCGGCGCGCTTTCGGTGCTCACCTCGGGCGCGTCGTTTATCGGCGGCGTCGATGGGCCAAAGCCCGGCCTTCCAGCGTTGAGCGAGCCGCATCTCTTGGCGAGCTCACCCGCGCCGCAGAAGCTGGATCGTGCGGCGGCAGAATTGCTGCGGCCGATGCTGCGCCAGTGGCTGGCCGAGAATATGCCGCGCATCGTGGAAGAGGCATTGCGCAGCGAATTGAACGAGCAGTTGAGCAGCTCTCGCAGCACTCCTGACAAGAAGTGACGCGTTTGACGCAGTTTCGCCGGGGTTTGTGACGGAGCACATAGAGCTGCCCGTTGCCCGGCTCGACTGTGGCACCGTTGACAGCGCGGGAACGGACGGCGTACGACCGCAAACCTGCCCTCCAGACCATGATGGCTTCGGACCTTATCAGTCCGAAGGGTGAATCATCGGTCTGAAGAATTTCCATGATCGCTTCGGACTCTACCAGTTCGTGGTGTAATTCATCGGTTTCATCAAAAGGCTAGAGTCGCCCGCGATTCTAAGAAAAGCGACTTGCTCTAGAGATTTCCGCCCCCATGCTCGACAAGACTTTCAAGCCTGCTGAAATTGAGCCGCGTATCCGCACTGAATGGGAACGCGCCGACGCCTTTAAGGCCGGCCGTGCCGAACGCAGCGATGTGCAGCCCTACTGCATCGTCATTCCGCCGCCGAACGTCACCGGTTCGCTGCACATGGGCCACGCGCTCAACAATACGCTGCAGGACGTGCTGTGCCGCTTCGAGCGCATGCGCGGCAAGGACGTGCTCTGGCAGGTCGGCACCGATCACGCGGGCATCGCCACGCAGATGGTGGTTGAGCGCCAGATGATGGAGCGGCAGGAGCCGGGCCGTCGGGAGATCGGGCGCGAGAAGTTCGTCGAGAAGGTCTGGGAGTGGAAGGAGGAGAGCGGCTCCACCATCCTCAATCAGCTCAAGCGCCTTGGTGCTTCGTGCGACTGGTCGCGCGAGCGTTTTACCATGGACGAAGGGCTGTCGAAGGCCGTGCTGAAGGTCTTCGTGTCGCTCTACAACGAAGGGCTGATCTACAAGGACAAGCGCCTCGTCAACTGGGACCCGAAGTTCCAGACCGCGATCTCCGATCTGGAGGTCGTGCAGGTCGATGCGCGCGGTTCATTCGAGTGGCAGGATGGCGATGCTGAAAAGCCGTTCGACGGTGAGGCGCTGAACAAGGCGCTGACGAAGAACCCGTCCGGCCAGATGTACCACTTCCGCTATCCTCTGGCGGACGGCCACACCTATCAGCATCCGACCGCGTTCGATGACGACGGCAAGCCGACCGCATTCGAGACGCGCGATTACATCGTCGTGGCAACGACGCGCCCCGAGACGATGCTGGGCGATACCGGCGTTGCTGTGCATCCGGACGATGCGCGCTATGCACCCCTGCTGAAGGCAGGCGCGAAGGTGCGGCTGCCTATCGTCGGCCGCGAAATTCCGATTGTCGGCGATGAACATTCCGACCCTGAAAAGGGCACCGGCGCAGTGAAGATCACGCCTGCGCACGACTTCAACGACTTTGAAGTCGGCAAGCGTCACGGGCTGGAGCAGATCAACGTTCTGGATGATCGCGCGCGCATCAACGAAGTGGCGCCGGTCGAATATCGCGGGCTTGATCGCTTCGAGGCGCGCAAGCGCATCGTCGCCGATTTTGCCGCGCAGGGGCTGCTCGAGAAGATCGAGCCGACATCGCACACGGTTCCGCATGGCGACCGCTCCGGCGTCGTTATCGAGCCGTGGCTGACCGACCAGTGGTATGTGAACGCCGAGGTGCTGGCCAAGCCCGCGATCGCTATGATCGAGAGCGGCAAGGCCAATTTCGTGCCCAAGAACTGGGAAAAAACCTACTTCGAGTGGATGCGGAACATCCAGCCGTGGTGCATCTCGCGCCAGCTGTGGTGGGGGCATCAGATTCCGGCCTGGTATGCGCCGGACGGCAAGGTCTTCGTCGCTGAGGATGAAGCGCATGCGCAGAAGCTCGCCGATGCGCACTTCGATGCACCGACGCCGCTGAAGCGCGATGAAGACGTGCTCGACACGTGGTTCTCGTCGGCGCTGTGGCCGTTCTCGACGCTCGGCTGGCCCGACGATACGACCGAGCTGAAGCGCTATTACCCCACCAACGTGCTGGTGACGGGCTTCGACATCATCTTCTTCTGGGTGGCCCGGATGATGATGATGGGCATGCACTTCATGGAGGAAGTGCCGTTCCGCGACATCTACATCCACGCCCTCGTCCGCGACGAGAAGGGGCAGAAGATGTCGAAGTCGAAGGGCAACGTCATGGACCCGCTGGTGTTGATCGACACCTACGGCGCCGACGCGCTGCGCTTCACGCTGACGGCGATGGCGGCGCAGGGGCGCGACATCAAGCTGGCGGCGAACCGCGTTGAAGGCTATCGCAACTTCGCAACCAAGCTCTGGAACGCCGCGCGCTTTGCCGAGATGAACGAGTGCGTGCGCCGCCGCGACTTCGATCCGACGACGATCAAGGAGCCGGTGAACCGCTGGATTGCGGGCGAGACCGAGCGCGCGGTGCGCGAAGTTACCGAAGCCCTTGAAGCCTATCGCTTCAACGAAGCGGCGGGCGCGGCCTATGAGTTCGTGTGGGGCGTGTTCTGCGACTGGTATCTGGAGCTGATCAAGCCGATCCTTGCCGGTGACGATGAACGGGCGGTCGCAGAAACCCGAGCAACTGTTGCCTGGACGTTGGATCAGATCCTGAAGCTGCTGCATCCGTTCATGCCGTACATCACCGAGGAGCTTTGGGCCCACGCGGTGGAACACGGTGAGCGCCGCGAGAGCGTTCTGGCGCTGAGCCGCTGGCCGACGTTCTCCGGTTTGATCGATGCGGAAGTGGATGAAGAAATCGGCTGGGTGGTGCGGCTCATTTCCGAGATCCGCTCGCTGCGCACGGAGATGAACGTTCCGGCCGGCGCGAAGCTGCCGCTGGTGCTGCCGGGTGCTTCCGCTGAACTGGTCGCGCGCGCAAAGCGGCACGAGGAAACGATCAGCCGCCTGGCGCGCCTCGATGGCATCAGCTTCCCCGACGCCGCGCCGAAGGGTGCCGCTGTGATCGTTGCGGGTGATACAACCGCTGCGCTGCCGCTGGGTGGTGTCATCGATACCGCTGCGGAGCTGAAGCGTCTTGGTCGCGAGATCGAGAAGGCTGAGAGCGACCTCGGCAAGATGGACGCCAAGCTTTCGAATCCGCAGTTCGTCGCCAAGGCCAAGGAAGAGGCCATCGAAGAGGCGCGCGAGCGCAAGGCTGAGCTTGAGGACGCGATCCAGCGTCTGCAGGCTGCGATCCGGCGTCTGGAGCAGGTGGGCTGATAGGGCCGCCGGTGTTTCAGGCGCACAGTGCTCTGAAGCAGCAGGATTGCGGGCGGCCAGTTGGTCGCTCGCTCCCCCGCGCTTTTCTGTAGCGGTATCAGACTTGTAACGGTATTCGCCTCTGAACCGAAAAACGGGGTGAGGAGTGGGTGAGGACTGCCGTCCACACCTCGCCGCGAAAAGCACTTTCACGCGTCGATCGCGGATGCCGGCCGCCGTTGCAGCCTAGAACCGCTCTACATTATGGACTAGGTTAATGCTCCGTTGGCGCATGTGGCAAACCGGCCACGAATTGGGCGCGGACTGCCTCTGTTGGGCCACAATACGGCGCCAGCTTGCAGGCTAAGGGAGAGCCAAGGGAAGTGCGCAAGGGGCGAGGGTGCCATTTGCCTATGCGCGCGCTTTTCAAAACAGTCGGATCTTTTTTGGTCGGCAAGGGCAGCCTTCGTTGAGTCCTGCAGCTTTTCCATTAAATGGTGCTGCAACAATCTCTTATCTGGGTGCACGGAATAAAAAACGAATGGCTGACTACAAATTCGACAAATCAAAACTGCCAAGCCGTCACGTAACGGAAGGTCCGACGCGCGCGCCGCATCGCTCTTACTATTACGCCATGGGTCTCAGCGAAGAGGAGATTCACCGTCCGTTTGTCGGCGTGGTCTCGTGCTGGAACGAAGCGGCCCCCTGCAACATCGCACTGCAGCGCCAGGCGCAGTCGGCCAAGGCCGGTGTGAAGGAAGCGGGCGGTACGCCGCGCGAATTCTGCACCATCACCGTCACCGACGGCATCGCCATGGGCCATCAGGGCATGAAGTCGTCGCTGGTCTCGCGCGAGGTGATCGCTGATTCCATCGAGCTGACCATGCGTGGCCATTGCTATGACGCGTTGGTTGGCATCGCGGGCTGCGACAAGAGCCTGCCCGGCACCATGATGGCGATGCTGCGCCTCAACGTGCCGTCAGTGTTCATGTACGGTGGCTCGATTCTGCCGGGCAAATTCAAGGGTCACGACGTGACCGTGCAGGACGTCTTCGAAGGCGTCGGCATGCACTCGGTCGGCAAGATGACCGACGACGAGCTGCACGAGCTTGAGTGTGGCGCATGCCCCAGTGCGGGTGCGTGTGGTGCGCAGTTCACCGCCAACACGATGGCGTGCGTATCGGAGGCCATTGGCCTCGCGCTGCCGGGTTCGGCTGGCACGCCGGCTCCCTATGAAAGTCGCGACCAGTATGCGCACGCGAGCGGCGAAGCGGTCATGCGCTGTCTGGCGCTGGGCATTCGTCCGCGTGACATCTGCACCCGCAAGGCGTTCGAGAATGCTGCGATCATCGTCGCGGCGACGGGCGGTTCCACCAACGGCGCGCTGCATCTGCCGGCGATGGCCCATGAAGTTGGCATCGACTTCGATCTGTTCGATGTCGCCGAGATCTTCCGCAAGACGCCGTACATCGCCGACCTGAAGCCGGGTGGCAAATATGTTTCCAACGACGTGCATGCGATTGGCGGCGTGCCGCAGATCCTCAAGGCACTGCTCGAAGGCGGCATTCTGCACGGTGACTGTTTGACGGTCACGGGCAAGACGATGGCCGAAAATCTCGAGTCGGTGAAGTTCAACACCAATCAGGACGTCGTCTATCCGGTCTCCAACCCGATCAGCCCCACCGGTGGCGTTGTCGGTCTCCGGGGCACGCTGGCACCGGAAGGCGCGATCGTGAAGGTCGCTGGCCTGAAGATGCTGAAGTATCGCGGCCCGGCCCGCTGCTTCGACTGCGAGGAAGATGCGTTCGCGGCCGTTGAGGCTGGCAACTACAAGGAAGGCGAAGTTCTCGTCATCCGCTACGAGGGGCCGCGCGGCGGTCCTGGCATGCGCGAAATGCTGTCGACGACGGCGGCGCTGTACGGCCAGGGCGCGGGCGACAAGGTGGCTCTGATCACCGATGGCCGTTTCTCCGGCGCTACACGCGGCCTGTGCATCGGCCATGTTGGTCCGGAGGCTGCCGTGGGTGGCCCGATCGGCCTGCTGAAGGATGGCGACATCATCTCTATTGATGCCGAAGCGGGAACGCTCGACGTCGAACTCGATCCTGCCGAGCTGGAAGAGCGCAGGAAAAACTGGAAAGCCCCACCGAATGCCTATCAAACCGGCGCAATTCGCAAATATGCCGAATTGGTCGGGCCGGCATATCAGGGGGCTGTAACCCATGCCGGCGGAAAAGCGGAAGTGATCTGCTATGCGGACATTTGATCGGACCGTTTGCACACTGCTGACCGGAGCAATGCTTTGCCTGGGCGCCATTGGCGCCTGGGCGGCTCCAGCGAAATATACTTCGCCGCAGGATGCCCTCGACCAGGGCATCGGCGCATTCAACGGCGGCTACTATGAGATCGCTGTCGATGCGCTGGAGCAGGCGGCGCAGTCGCACATGTTCCTGGCGCCGTACTATCTGGCGCGCATCTACGCCGACAATAACGGCTCGCGCACCGACCATGCGAAGGCCTACGAGCTCTATCTCAAGATCGCCGAAGAACATACCGACGTCGATCCTGACGACGACCGCCGCGCACCCTATGTCGCGAAGGCGATGACGCGGATTGCCGGATATCTGCTGACCGGGCTGCCCGAAGCCAATCTCAAGGCCAACCCGAAGATCGCGATGGAATATCTGCGCGAGGCTGCGCAGTTCTTTCGCGACGAGGATGCGCAGTTCGAACTCGCCAAGCTTTATCTGCATGGCGACGTGATCGAAAGCGACGTTCCCTATGCGCGGCACTGGCTTTCGGTGCTGAGTCAGAAGGGGCATCCGGGCGCGCAGGCCTATCTGGCCGACATGCTTTGGCGCGGCAAATACATGAAGGCCGATCCGGTTCGCGCGCTGGCGCTGATCTCGGTCGCGGTGTCCAGCGCGCCGACCTATGAGCGCCTGTGGATCGAAGACATCTACCAGAACATCTATTGCGGCGCCCCCAACGGCGTGCGTCGTCAGGCCACCGGCCTCGTTGCTGACTGGCGCACACGCTACGGCCGCAAGCCTGACATGCGCGATGACATCGGCCTCGGGCTTTTGAACATCCAGCCGACGCGCGCGTGCGGCAACGGCGAAATGGTCGTGTTCGATATGGAGGCGCAGGAGCAGCTTTCGGCCGATCAGCCGGCTACGGCAGTTGTTCAGCCACCCGCCACGACCGGCACTGTTTCGGCTTCGACGCCACCGGCCGTGCCCGCTGCTTTGCCGGCTGCCGTCACACCGCCAGGCAGTGGCGCCACCTTCATGGGTGCTTCGGCCGGCGGCATGCTTGAGGCCGGTGCAAAGTCGGTCGATGCGCACGATGTCGGCGCCAGCGCGAGCGTTTCGGGAACTGCAACGGCCCGCTGAATGCTCCGCTGTCGGTGCGATTGACCTCCGAAGGCTGCGACCAATTCGTATTTCTGGGGATATTGGAAGGCCCGATTGTTGGCCATTTGGGCCAGTCTGTCACAGCTTTGGCTGCTTATTGCGACGGAATGGCACCCTAAAAAGCAGATCTTGCGAGCGTTTGATTGTTTTTGGCCCACGTGCAGTAGTTTTGTGCAAAGAATATCTGTGATTGTTACTTGAGCAGCATTTCAAATGCTCCTACCTTCACCATTAACAACCAGCATAAGAATCTCACTACGGGGATCACGTCCAAGGCGGATTGAGGCGCGCTGAGCGCGCCGATGGACCTTGGAGGTGTGCATGACTGGCTCTGCTGCTCTGCGCCGCTCTTGGCGGCAGCTCTCTGCAAAATCCGCTGTTTTGGCTCTCTGCTGCGCGGCCGCGATTGTGCCGGCGTCCAATGCTGCGCCCATGTATCCATCAGAACGCGTGCGTGGCTTCTTCTGCAATGAGATGAGCCACTCGGTCGACTTCCTGATGCAGCAGACCAAGGGCGAAAACGAAGAGATCGCCGCTAACAGTGTCAACAAGGCGCTCGCGAAGTTTTCGTGCGCCTATTACCTGCCGGTGAATGCGATCTACACCGGCGAACATACCGTGATGAAGCGCGGCATGATCTTCAAGCTGCACAGCTATGTGTTCCTGCCCGAGCGGGTGGAGCGCTGGAGCGGCTCGGCGGTCAGCACGCTGCAGGTTTCACCCTACGCCAAGCACGATGTTTGAGGGGGGCGCTCCCCGGGCGTCTTTGTATGAAAGCGCTCGGGGAGTGGCTGCACGGATCAGGCGAAGCCGTTGCGGTATCAGCGACGACTTCCGATGGCCAAACAGCAAAAGGCCGGACATGCAAATGAATGCATGCCCGGCCTTTTGTGTCTGATGAGTAACTCGGACGATCAACGGCGCTTCAGGTTGAGCTGTGCTGACGTGCCGTCGCCGGAGAGGCTGACGCTCTGGCTCTTGCCGTTGACGTGCACGCGGATCGATCCGCGCACGTTGTAATCGCGATTGTAGAAGCTGCCCTTATATGAGCTGCCGCTGACGCGATACACCTTGGCAGTCTGCGATGCCTTGCCCGATGCCGTGGCGCATGTTGCCGTGACGGTGTAGCTGGCGCCGCCGCCGGAATAGCTCGCGTGGCAGCGGGCCTTTTCCTTGGATCCGTTGGAGAACGAGACCCATCCGCCGCCGCTCCACGAGCCGGACAGGCTGGCGGCTGCAGCGGAAGGCTCGGCGGAGCTTGCACCGACGAAACCGAGGACGGGGAGGGCAGCCAGCGACAGCACCACAGTGCTGCGCGCCGCACGATTGAAGATGTTGAGATTGTTCATGACCGGACCTTGCGCGATAGGTGTGTGTCCAACAATGGCTGGACGGGATTGAAACCGCTCGAACGAGAGCAATCAACCGTTTCCGGCCCAGACATTGGCTTAGAAACGTAACAAGTCGCTGAACGGCAACGGTCGGCCGGATTGCGCACCCGCGAAGCGCGCAAGCCATTTTTAACCCGGCAAGTGCCCGCAAACAGACAACAAAACATTGCTCAGAAGGGGTGTCGGTAATCGTTGCTGATGCGCTCTGGCATCTGACGATTTCGTGCGCGTGCCTAAATTATTGAGTTTGGACGCATAAAAAATGCATCGACGAACTTGGTGATCCGTTCGCAGATGACTGGGCCGGTCCGATGGAACAATCGATCTGTCGGCAGATAATTCGGTGATTTCCTATGCCGCGCCGCACAAGGCGAGCAGTCGCATAACGCAAATGTGACAGCCGTTGAGCCGGAAAATTTAAACGTCCAGTTCAACCCATGCTGGCACATGGTCGGACGGTTTTTCCCATCCGCGCGTGAATCGGTCGACGCCCGCGGCGCGCAGGCGATCGGTCGCTTGCGGTGACAACAGCAGATGGTCGATGCGGATGCCGTCGTCTTTCTGGAAAGCGCCCGCCTGATAATCCCAGAACGTGTAGACGCCCGGCCCTGGATGACACAGGCGGATGGCATCGGTCAGGCCATCGCTCAGCATCCGCCGATATGCAGCGCGCGATTCCGGCTGAAACAGTGCGTCCGATGTCCATGCGGCGGGGCGCTTGGCATCCATCGGCTCGGGGATGATGTTGTAGTCGCCCGCCATGACGAACGGCACTTCCTCGGCCAGCAGGTCGCGGAAATGCGCGTGCAGTCGCTCCAGCCATCCGAGCTTGTAGGGAAACTTCTCCGTCGCGACGGGATTGCCGTTCGGCGCGTAGATCGATGCAACCTTGACGATGCCGGACGGCACCGAAATCACCGCCTCGATGAAGCGCGATTGCATGTCCTCGTCGTTGCCTGGCAATCCGGTGCGCACTTCCTCAAGCGGCAGCTTGGAGAGAATTGCGACGCCATTAAAGCCCTTCTGGCCATGGATCGCGCACTGGTATCCCAGCTCTTCGAATACGGCGGCGGGAAATGCCTCGGTCTGCGATTTGATCTCCTGCAGACAGATAACGTCCGGAGATTCCTGCCGCAGATAGGCGAGCGCTGATTCAAGGCGTGCCTTCACGCCGTTGATGTTCCAGGTGGTGACTTTCATGGAGGCAAGCCGTAGCGGAGAATCGGACAGGGCGCCAGCAAGGCTGCACGGGCGCGCGGCAGTTGCGAATTATCGCGCGTCGGTTTTGCCGCCGCCAATCCTTCGCAACCGATTGCCTTGCCCGTTACCTTGCGAAGGTCGTCAGATGGAGAAGCTGGTGCCGCAGCCGCACGATGCCGTGGCTTGCGGATTGTTGACGCGGAAAAACGCGCCCATCAGGTCATCGACGAAATCGATCTCCGAGCCGGAGAGAAAGCCCAGCGAAACCTGATCGATCACCACCTTCGCGCCTCCGCGCTCCAGCACCAGATCGTCGTCTGCTGCGCCGGGCACCAGATCGAACTTGTACTGGAAGCCGGAACAGCCGCCGCCTTCGACGCTGATGCGGAACGCGTTGGCGGCCGCTTCATCGGCGAGGATCTCGGCAATGCGCTTGGCGGCGCGGTCTGTGACGATAACGGAATCGCTCATCGTGCTTCTCAAGGTGACCTACGGTTTGACCGATGTCGGAACCCGGCTGGGCTTGTGCCGATCGCTGCGCGACGGTGTGCAAGCTTGCGCCTGCCGGGAATCTAACTCTATGCAAGATAAGAGTGAAGCTGCCGAAATCCAAATCTGGCAAATGCCGGCGCGAAACAGGCCCACTATTACAGGGTCGATCACAGACCAGCGATGCCTTTGGGGGGGCATCGCATGGCCTACGGCCCGGAATGAGGCCAGGCAACGGGGCGGCTGGATATTGGGAGCGGGGGCGGATTATGCGGTTTATGATGTGGCCAGCGGCAGAACCGGTTTGCCAGAATCCATGACCGACACGCAGCTACAACGTCAAAGTGGAGCTCCTGGCTTCGGGGCGGACCTGTCACCCGGCGCGCGGGCACCGGCCGCATATGCCGCTGACGCAGTGCCCAGTCGCGGACGCGTACACGCCGAGCGCGAATGCACCACCCGCAGCCCGTTCCAGCGCGACCGCGACCGTATCCTCCATTCAACTGCCTTCCGCCGCCTGACGCACAAGACGCAGGTGTTCCTGTTCCACGAGGGCGATCATTACCGCACGCGGCTGACGCACTCGCTGGAGGTCGCGCAGATCGCGCGGACGGTGGCGCGGCAACTGCGGCTGGATGAGGATCTGGCCGAGGCCATCGCGCTGGCGCACGATCTGGGCCATACGCCGTTCGGCCATGCGGGCGAGCGGGCGCTGGATGCCGCGATGGCAGAGTTCGGTGGTTTCGATCACAACGCGCAGAGCCTGCGTGTGGTGACGTCGCTGGAACGCAAGTACGCGCAGTTCGACGGCCTGAACCTGACATGGGAAGCGCTGGAAGGCCTCGCCAAACACAACGGCCCGGTCGATGACGCCAGCGCCGTGCGCAAAGTTGTGCGGCAGGTGGAAGCGTGGCGCGGGCTCGATCTCAACTCGTGGCCTTCGGCTGAAGCGCAGGTCGCTGCACTGGCCGACGACATCGCTTACGTGTCGCACGACATTGACGACGGCCTGAGGGCGCATCTCATCACCATTGATGATCTGGCCGGGCAGCCGCTTTCCGGACCAGCGGTCGCGCATCTGCGCACCGGCGGACAGGCGGATGCCGGGCGCATCACCTACGAGCTGACGCGGCGGCTGATTACGGTGATGATCGCCGACCTGGTTACGGAAACGAGGGCGCGGCTGGCGGCGTTGGCGCCAAAGGGCCCGGACGCGATCCGCGCCAGCGCCGAGCCCGTGGTCGGCTTTTCTCCGGCACTTGCGGAAGACATCGCCAATCTCAAGCGTTTCCTGTTCGCGCGCGTCTATCGGCACGAGAAAGTCATGCGGGCTATGCGCGGTGCGGAATTGATCGTGGCCGAGCTGTTTGCGCGCTATATGAGCGATCCTGCGGCCATGGGCGATGACTGGCACGCGGTGTCACAACGGCTCGAAGGCCGCCGCCGGGCGCGTTTGATCGCCGATTTCGTTGCCGGTATGACAGACCGTTATGCCATGGAGGCCCACCGGGAGCTGTTTGACGCCACCCCGGTTTTGCGTTAGGCGGGCCGACTTCCCACCAATCAATTTCAGCGCCAGGGGCTGCCGCCGTGGACGTATTCGCTCAGATCGAAAGCCGCGTAGCGGCCGCACTTGAAGCGCTCAAGGCCGAGGGCCAACTGCCCGCCGACCTGCCGGCATCCGGCTTCGATGTGGAAACGCCGCGCGATCCGACCCACGGAGATCTTTCGACCAACGCGGCGATGGTGCTGGCCAAGCCGGCGCGCATGAAGCCGCGCGACATCGCTGAAAAGCTGCAGGCCAAGCTGGAGCAGGACGAAGACATCGCCTCCGTTTCGGTGGCGGGGCCGGGCTTCATCAACATCACGCTGCAGCCCGGCGTGTGGCAGCGGCTGGTGCGCGAAATCCTGAATGCGGGCGCTGCCTATGGCCGTTCGGAGCAGGGCAAGGGGCAGCGCGTCAACGTCGAATACGTTTCCGCCAATCCGACCGGGCCGATGCACGTCGGCCATTGCCGTGGTGCGGTGTTCGGCGATGCGCTGGCAAACCTGCTGGCGTTCGTCGGCTATGACGTCACGCGCGAATACTATGTGAACGACGCCGGCGGTCAGGTGGATGTGCTGGCGCGCTCGGTGTTCCTGCGTTACCGCGAGGCGCTGGGCGAAGATATTGGCGCCATTCCCGAGGGGCTTTATCCGGGCGAATATCTGAAGCCCGTGGGCGAAGCGTTGGCGAAGGAACACGGCGAGTCGCTGCTGAATATGCCGGAGGAGCGCTGGCTGCCGCTGGTGCGCACGTTCGCCATCGAGCAGATCATGCCGATGATCCGGGATGATCTCGCCGCCCTCAACATCCGGCACGATGTGTTCTTCTCGGAAGCATCGCTGACGCAGTCCGGCACCGACAAGGTGAAGGAAGCGATTGCCGCCCTGCGCGCCAAGGATCTGATTTACGAAGGCCGGCTGCCGCGCCCCAAGGGGCACGAGGACGACGAGTGGGAGGACCGCGAGCAGACGCTGTTCCGCTCGACACAGTTCGGCGACGACGAAGACCGCGCGCTGATGAAGTCGGACGGCAGCTACACCTATTTTGCCGGCGATGTGGCCTATCACTATGACAAGCTTCAGCGCGGCTATCGTCATCTGGTCAACGTGTTCGGCGCCGATCACATCGGCTACATCCCGCGCATGCTGGCGGTAGTGGCCGCATTCGCAGGCGGCACCGTTGAGCGCGACGCCAAGGGCAAGCTGAAGTCCTGGCAGTCGTCGGGCGGCTCCACCGATCTGGCGATCAAGGTCGTCAACCTGGTCAAGCTGTTCAAGAACGGCGAGCCCTACAAGATGTCGAAGCGGGCCGGCACCTTCGTCACCCTGCGCGACGTGGTGGATGAAGTCGGCCGCGATCCGGTGCGGTTCATGATGCTCTATCGGAAAGAGCTGGAGCAGCTCGACTTCGACTTCGCGAAGGTGACCGAGCAGTCGAAGGACAATCCGGTGTTCTACGTGCAGTATGCGCACGCGCGGGCAGCATCGGCGTTCCGTAATGCTCAGAATGTGTTTCCGGATCTGGCTCCGCGCAGCGCCAAGGTGTGGGAGGCCGATCTTTCCGGGCTGACCGATGCGGGCGAACTAGACCTCATCAAGAAGCTGGCTCAGTTCCCCCGTCTGATCGCGGGCGCGGCCCGTGCAGAGGAGCCACACCGGCTGGCTTTCTATCTTTACGATGTCGCATCGGCGCTCCACGGCCAGTGGACCCGAGGCAACGATTCGCCACATTTGAGATTTATTCAACCAGAAGACGGGGTTATGACTGCGGCCCGCTTAGCGATGATCGCCGCTGTCCAGCAGGTGATATCCTCGGGACTTTCAGTGCTTGGCGTCGAGGCCCCGGAATCTATGCGCTAGACTCCGATTCGATGAAGAGGCTGGATTAGAGCTTCGAGGGGATCACAGGATGTCTCGCTCACAAGGTGCCGCAAACCAAGGCTGGCCGCCGCGCCATCCGCCCGGTGAGGCCGATCCGCGTGCGCAGGGACGTCCCGCTCCACAGGCCCCCCAGGGACACGCTCCCCAGGGGCAGGGTGGCAGGGGGCAGGCCCCGGTCTACGATCAGCAACAGTATGGTGCGGCTGGATATTCGCCGCAGCAACAGCCCTATGCTGATCCGCATTCGGGATATGCCGACCCGCAGGCCGCGCCTTCCTATGGCGGGCAGCAGGGCTATCACTATCCGCAGGATCAGCATCCCGCGCAGCCGCCGCAGTATCAGCCGGCCCAGCCGCAGCAGCACCACCAGCAGCCGGTTCAGCGACAGGCGCCGGCTGCGCCCGCTCAGCCGCAATATGCGCAGCCTCAGCAGCAGGCCCCGCGCGCGCCGCAGCCAGCGCCGACACATCGCCAGCAGCCGCAGACTCAGCCGCCGCAGTATGCGCCGCCCCGGCAGGCGCAGCCTCAGCCTCAGTCAGCTCAGCCGCCCGTCAACCGGCAGGGGCTGAGCAGCCTCGACAGCGCCCGCGCGGCCCAGCAGCCGGTGCACGACTTCAACAATTTCCCGCGCACGCAGCCGCCGCAGGCACAGCCGCCGCAGTATGCCCAGCCGCGTGAACAGGTTCCGCCGCAGCAGCAGAACGGACGCGCGGCGCCCGCTCAGCCGCAATACGCCCAGCCGGCCCCGGTGCAGCCCTCGCAGTCGGGTCGCCAGTCGCAACCTCCGGCGTATAACGTGCCGAATGCTGACCTTGGCGCCCGTGGTGGCGACGGTTATGGACGGGACGCTGGCCAGTATGGCGCCGGGTTGGAGCCATCTGCGCCCGCCTATCAGCACGCGCCAAGCTACGATCAGTGGCCTCCGGCCCAGCAGCAGCGTCCATCGCTGGATGCATTTGGCCAAAATCCAAACCAGAACCATCTGGCGTCGGCTTATCCCGGCGTGGCGGCCGATTACGCGGCAACGGCCGGTGGCGATTATGCGCTCAGCAACGGTGCCGTCGCCGACCCGTACGGCGATCCGCTGCAGACCGACTGGGGCATTTCCGGCGCGGCCGGTTATGGCGATCCGGCCATTGATCCGCAGGGTTTTGATCATCAGGGCGGTTATGCCGGTTACGACCAGCAGCACGGTGGCGCTCTGGAGCCAGCCACCTACAACGCCGCCGACGATCTGAACGGCTATGAGGCTGAAGAGCCGCGGCGCGCCAGCTGGGCGATGCGCATTGCCGGCGCGCTGGTGGTAGCGATTGGGCTCGGTTACGGATTGGCGCAAGCCTATCAGGCTGTCGTCGGTGGGCCGGTTGATAATGGCGCGCCGCCGGTGATCGCCAGCGACGACACGCCCGCGAAGGAGCGTCCGAGCGATCCGGGCGGTCGTCAGTTCTCGCACACCGACAGCAAGGTTCTCGGCCGTCTGGAGCAGATTGAAGGCGGCGATGGCGGCCTCCACGAATCCGATCAGGCCAACGGCACGCGGAAGGTTTCAACGCTTGTGGTTGGCCGTGATGGTTCCATCATGCCACCCGCTGACGACGTGCCGGACACACCGGTTTCGGTTCCGGGCATGATGGTGGTCGACGCATTCGGCACCGGCAATTCGCCGACCGCGCAGATGCCCCGCCAACCGGAGCCACAGGTCCATACTCCGCCTGCGCGCCCGACGGTCAACGTGAAGTCCACCCGGGTCATTCCAGCCACGACCGCCAGCGTCGAGGAAGAAGAGCCCGCTCCGCCGCGGCGTCAGACCGTAGCTGCCGCACCCCCGGCCACCAGCGCCCCGCGGGCTCCGTCCGGAGCCAATGGCTATGTGGTGGTGCTGAGCTCGGTACCGGCGTCCGGTTCAAGCCGTCTCGATGCCCTGCGCAAGTTTGCCGATATGCAGCAGCAATACGGGCCGGTGCTGGCCAACAAGACGCCTGACGTCCGCGAGACCACTCTGGCCGGAAAGGGCGCCTATCACCGCCTGCTGGTCGGCCCTCCCGGCTCGAAAAATCAGGCCAATGAGCTGTGCATCCAACTCAAGGCGTCCGGCTATAACGATTGTTGGGTTACCGCTTACTAAGCAGCTTGCCAGAGCGTGTCTCGACGCTCTGGAGCTGTGATGCTAGAGCCTTGCAGCGTTTCGTTGAATCGCGGAAAGGCTCTAGATGTTTGTTTTGTCGTGCTTCTTGTCGGAAAACCGGTTCCCACTTTTCCGGAAGCGCTAGTCCGGTTCTCTCTGAAATTTGCCTCGGATAGGTGATGCACACCGCTCTTATCGTCGGTGTCGCCGGCACACAGTTGTCGAGCGACGAAGCTGCCTTTCTGCGCGATGCGCGGCCGGCCGGGTTCATCCTTTTCAGCCGCAATCTGGCCGATCATGAGCAGATCCGCGCACTGGTTGGCGATGTGCGCTCCGCAATCGGCGGCGATGATCTGCTGGTGTTGATCGATCAGGAGGGCGGTCGCGTGCAGCGTCTGCGGCCCCCGCTTGGGCGCGCTCTGCCGCCAGCTTCCGCCTATGGCCTGCTGTACCAACAGGATCGGGATGCTGCGCTCGCCGCCGCGCGTGAAGCAACGCGCCTGCTGGCCGCCGATCTTATGGATCTGGGCATCAACATGGATTGTGCACCGGTGCTCGATCTGCCGGTTGAAGGCGCGCACGACATCATCGGTGATCGCGCCTATGGCCGCAGCGTCGAGCAGGTCGTGGCGCTGGCAGGTGCCGTCGCGGAAGGCTTTATGGCGGGCGGTGTGGTTCCGGTCATCAAGCACATTCCCGGCCACGGCCGGGCTACGGCTGACAGCCATCTCGCACTGCCGGTCGTCGACACGCCCCGCGTCGATCTGGAGCGCAGCGATTTCGCGCCGTTCAAGGCGCTGGCGCATCTGCCATCGGCAATGAGCGCGCATGTGGTGTTCTCCGACATCGATGCGCAGGCGCCGGCCAGCACATCGCCGACCGTCATCGGCGAGATCATCCGCGGCGCGATCGGTTTCGATGGCCTGCTGATGAGCGACGATCTTTCGATGCACGCGCTGACCGGGCCGATGCGCGCGCGTTCCGAAGCCGTGATGGCGGCCGGTTCTGATCTGGCGCTCCACTGCAACGGCGATCTGGCCGAGATGATCGCAGCCGCTGAAGGTGCAGGAACGCTGGAAGGCCGGGCAAAAGCCCGTTTCGACGCTGCCATGGCCATTACCCGCCGTTCCGACGCGTTCGATCGCCTGGCGGCGGAGGCGCAATTGGCCCGCGTTCTCGGCCTTGCAGCAATGGGTGCTGAATCAGTCTAAGCTCGACCCCATATGGTCGTGAAAGAGAAGGGCGGTTCTTGAGCCCGCATTGATTGAAAGGCCGCTGTCGAAGGTATGGACGCCGAGCCGCAGGAAACCGACACGACGCCATCATGGAACGAGCCCGATGTTGAGGTTCGTCCCGACGAGGAAGATGCGCTCATCGTCGATGTCGCGGGCTATGAGGGCCCGCTGGATCTGCTGCTCGCGCTGGCCCGCACGCAGAAGGTCGATCTGTCGAAAATCTCTGTCCTGGCACTGGCCGATCAGTACATCAGTTTCATCGGCGAGGCGCAGAAGCTGCGGCTCGAACTGGCGGCCGACTATCTCGTCATGGCCGCATGGCTCACCTATCTGAAATCGCGCCTGCTACTGCCTCGCGAAAAAGAGCAAGGCGAAACGACGAGCGCTGAGGAACTGGCGCGGCGGCTGTCGTTCCGCCTGATGCGGCTTGAGGCGATGCGCGAGGCTGGCGCGCAACTGATGACGCGCATGCGGCTCGGTCGCGATGTGTTCGCGCGCGGCATGCCCGAGGGCACGCGCACGGTGCGTGAGACGCAGTTTACCGCGAAGATTTTTGATCTGTTGCACGCCTATGCCGATCAGCGTCGCCGCACCATCAAGATCGGGCATGTCGTCAAGCTGCGGCCCGTGTGGTCGATCAAGGATGCGCGCGTGCGGCTTGAGCGCATGTTGGGCGCTGCGCCTTCCACTACCGAGTGGCTGGCGTTTGAACGTTGCTTGACGCAGCTCGTACCCGACCATGAGAACGGCAAGGCTGTGGTTGCGAGCTCGTTCGGGGCCACGTTGGAACTGGCGCGGGAAGGGCGTATCGAATTGCGTCAGGACGGCCCGTTTGCGCCGATTTACATGCGCCGTACCGATGGCGACGATGCAGTATCGCATGGCGACTGGCAGCGGGTTGGATAACAGGATCAGCGTGGGCGTATCGGGCCAATGACGAAAGAAAAGCGCATGGAGCCGCCACGTTTAAGCCTGGTGCCGTCGGGCCGCGATCACGGTGCAAGCGACGTTGGTGATGGCGTTGCGGACGATGGAGCGCAGAACTCGCCGAATGTCGCCGCGCTGCCGTTTGCCGATCATCGCGAGAAGCTGCGTATCGTCGAGGCCGTGCTGTTCGCGGCTTCCGAGCCGCTCGACATCGCGCGACTGGCGAACCATCTGCCGGAGGGCGAGGACGTCGCCGCTCTGCTGGAAGAGCTGCGCGCGTTCTATGCAGGGCGCGGCGTCAATCTGGTGAAGGTCGCGGGCAAGTGGGCGTTCCGCACCGCCTCCGATCTTTCCTATCTGCTGGAGCGTTTCGCCACGCAGGAGCGCAGGCTTTCCAAGGCCGCGCTGGAGACGCTTTCCATCATCGCCTATCACCAGCCGGTGACGCGCGCCGAGATCGAAGAGATCCGCGGTGTGACGACTTCGGCCGGCACCCTGGATATTCTGCTGGAAACCGGTTGGGTGCGATTGCGTGGTCGTCGCCGCGCGCCGGGCCGCCCCGTCACCTACGGCACCAGCGACAGCTTCCTTGAGCACTTCAGCCTCGACAGCATCAAGGATCTGCCCGGCCTTGCGGAACTGCGCGCCTCCGGTCTGCTCGATGGCAATCTGCCGCCGGACTTCACCGTGCCCGAGCCGACCGATATCGCTGCGCTGATGCCCGACGAGTTGCCGCTCGACGCCATCGATGAGGAAGATGCTGACGCTGAGGCTGAGGCGGACGAAATCGAAACCGAAGAAGACGGCGATGCTGATGCTTCATTGGATGCGCCCGCGTCTGACGGGTTGCCTGCCGATGATGAGGCCGATAAGCCGTAGCGGCGGCAACGGCGTTCGTCGCCGTCGCCCATTCTGTTCGCTGCGCCATGCATGCTATGCCGGCCGTGTACCGTGGAGTTGAGCCTTGTCGTCATCGCAAACAGCTTCACACTCCGATGCCCCCGATGTTGCGAGGCGCTCCGCTGCGGGAGCCGCTGCTGGGGATGCAGGGAAGGGGCGCGCCGCCGCGGCGTTTTCTGCCTGCCTCACCTTTGAAGACGTGCGTCGCAACTTCGGCACTACGCAGGCGCTGGCGGGCGTTTCGCTGGAGATCGATCGCGGTGAGGTCGTCTGCCTGCTGGGGCCGTCCGGTTGTGGCAAGACAACGCTGCTGCGGATTGCGGCTGGTATCGAGCGGCCGACCGGCGGGCGCGTGCTCATCAATGGACATGAGGTTGCAGGGCCTTCCAGCTTTGTCGTGCCCGAGAAGCGCAGCGTCGGGCTGATGTTCCAGGACTTCGCGCTGTTCCCCCACCTCACGATTGCGGGCAACGTCGCGTTCGGTCTGAAGTCGCTACCGCGCGCGGAAGCCAAGCGCGAGGCGCTGGCGGCATTGAAGCGCGTCGGGCTGGAGCACATGGCTGACGAATACCCGCATGTGCTTTCCGGCGGGCAGCAGCAGCGGGTGGCGCTGGCGCGCGCGCTGGTTCCCCGTCCGGCGGTGATGCTGATGGATGAACCGTTTTCCGGGCTGGACGTCCAGTTGCGCGACGCCATGCAGGAGGAAACGCTGTCGCTGCTGCGCGAGACGGGTGCCACGGCGATGGTGGTGACGCACAACCCCGAAGAGGCGATGCGCATCGGCGATCGTATTGTGGTGATGCGGGCGGGGCGCCTGATCCAGCAGGGGCAGGCGGAAGCGCTGTATCATCAACCCGCGGATCTGTTCGTGGCGCGGCTGTTTTCCGAGATCAACGAGGTCGCCTATCGCGTCGGCGCTGACGGCAAGATCGATACGCCGATCGGAAAACTTGCGCCGCCAGCGGGCCTGCAGGCACACGATGCGGTCACCATTGGCATCCGCGAGCGCGACATTCGTCTGTCGGACAACGGCGAAGGCCTGTCTGGCCGCGTCCTCGATGCGAAGTTTCTGGGCGACGTCGTGCGGCTCGAAGTGGGCATCGAAGGTTTTGATCAGCCGCTGAAAGTGCGGGTGCGCGAGAGTGCCGGGTTCCGGCAGGGACATGATGTTCGCGCTCAGATTGACCCCGAGCGAGCCCTTGTTTTCGCAGCAGAACTACAAAAGTGATGTTTTTGTAAGGTCTTAGCAAGGTTCGGCACGGGTTCGCGCCCTTGCGGTCGCATCCGCTTTCTGCGATACCAAATGAGGCGCGGCAATCTGTGCCAATGAACCGATGCGTTGACGCGGTAGTCTTCGCGGATCAGAGACGCAAACAGAGTAGGAGCGGACGACAATGGGCCTGAGCGGTTGGCATTTGCTCATTCTTGCGCTTGTCGCAGTGCTCGTCTTCGGCGGCAGCGGACGCATTTCCTCCATCATGGGGGATGTCGCGAAGGGCATTAAGAACTTCAAGAAGGGCCTCTCCGAAGAGGAAGAGGGCGAACGCAGCGAGGCCAAGGCCGATCCGCGCGTCATCGATCAGCGTCCTCTTGGTGTAGCCGAGCGCGATTCAACCAAGACCGGTTGAGCGCACTGAGTGCTTCCGGAAAAGTGGGAACCGGTTTTCCGATAAGAAGCACGGGTTAAGAGAGTGCTTCCGGAAAAGTGGGAACCGGTTTTCCGATAAGAAGCACGACAAAACAAACACCTAGAGCCTTTCCGCGATTCAGCGAAACGCTGAAAGGCACTAGCGACGCTGACGAGTTTTGCCACCGGCGTATACCGCGCCGGCCCGTGGGCGCGCCGATAATCGGAACGACGCATGTTCGATCTGACATCAAGCAAGCTGTTGATCCTGGCCGTTGTGGCGCTGATCGTGGTCGGCCCCAAGGATCTGCCGATCCTGTTGCGTACGATCGGCAAGTATCTGGGATTGATGCGCCAGCAGGCGGCAGAGTTCCGGCGCCATTTCGATGAAGCCGTGCGCGATGCGGAATTGGGCGATCTGAAACGTGAGTTTGACAGCGTCGCCAACGAGGTGCGCGCCACCATGCAGGCTGGCTCGCGCGCCATCGATCAGGAACTGCAGTCCGTCGACAAGGTCGCGAACGGCGTCGGAACAGGTGCTTCGGTCTCCGCTGCGCCGACCCCGTCCCGCCCGGCTTTGAGTTCGGAAGCTGCACAATCTTCGGCTGGCGGTGACGCCGATGGCGGAGCCGGCCGGGGGGCTGCATGACCAGCGAAGTGACACAGGCGGCTGCCACAGCGCAGGCCCAGGCGCAGCGCGCCGGACAGGAGGAAATCGACGCCTCCAAGGCTCCGTTGATGGAGCATCTGGTCGAGCTGCGTCAGCGTCTGATCTATTCGCTGATCGGCGTCGGCATCGCGTTTGCCATCTGTTTCGCCTTCGCCAAGCAGATCTATAACCTGCTGGTGCTGCCCTATCAGTGGGCGCACGGTGGCACCGAACCGATCGAAATGATCTATACGGCGCCGCAGGAATTCCTGTTCACGCAGATGAAGCTGGCGCTGTTCGGTGCCATGTGCATCTCGTTCCCGATCATCGCCAACCAGTTCTACAAGTTCGTCGCCCCTGGCCTCTACAAGAACGAGCGCCGTGCGTTCATCCCCTATCTGATCGCGACGCCGTTCCTGTTTCTGCTCGGCGCGATGATCGTCTACTTCCTCGTCATGCCGATGGCGATGAGCTTCTTCCTGTCGATGCAACAGACGGGCGGCCCGGTTGAGATCCACCTGCAGGCGCGCGTCTCGGAATATCTGTCACTCATCATGACGCTGATCATCGGTTTCGGCGTCTGCTTCCAGCTTCCCGTGGTGCTGACGCTGGCCGCGCGGGCGGGTCTCGTAACAGCCGAAACGCTGAAGAAGGGCCGCCGTTATGCCATCCTCGGCATTACCGCTGCGGCCGCGGTGCTGTCGCCGCCCGATCCGTTCAGCATGCTGGCGATGATGGTGCCGACGATGGGCCTGTACGAATTGTCAATCTGGGCCGTGGAGCGTGCGCAGCGCAAGGCGCAGGCGGCAGCGGAGTAGGCTTTTTCTGGCGCTCGGCGATTCTCCTTCGGAGAGCCAGCCGTGGTTGTTTGTTGCGCTCGCCGACTGCGCGCCGCGCAGTCGGCGGCCAGCGATGTTTTTCGCACCGGCGACACCCCTCCGGGGCGCCGGCCGCCGGTGTATGGTTGGTGCGCGCTGTTGCGTCCACCTCCGCACACCGTCATCCCGACGAAGTTCGGGAACCACGTCAGTTTCCGCATGTGCGTTGAGCGGCGCGGTAGGGCAGTGCGCTGGAATGTGCGGTTCGCCTGCTGCGGCCGAACTGCCGCAGTCGGCCATCGCTGTCCGTTTTATTAAAAACTGCAACGTGCATTGACCGGGATTAGCGCTTCGTGCGTGCGCCATACGCGACCTGATCACGGCTGGACCATCCTATCCGCCCCCACTATACCCTCCGTTATTCGACGACGCGTCGAACCGCGGGTGTCTGGCCGGACGCATGACCGTACATTCTGCCCTAGTTCAACGCGCCGACATTCTGTCGTCATGCCGACGGTCGCCGGCACTACGCAGGCCACCGCACCGCTTTTCGAGGTGTCGTGGATCCCGGCCTACGCCGGGGTGACGTTTGATTGTGCGCGCTAGACCATGATCGGTTCGGGCCCTATCAGCCCGAAGCGTGAATCATCGGTCTCATCAAAAGGACTGGAGCGGCATCGCGATTCAAAGATAAGCGATCACGCTCCAGCGAGCAGAGGCAGCCCGTGTTCGACATCAAGTGGATCCGTGACAACCCTGAAGCGTTCGACGCTGGTCTGGCCCGGCGCGGGCTTGGCGCCCAGTCGGCCGAGCTGATCGCGCTGGACGAAGCCCGCCGCTCGCACATCACCAAGCTTCAGGAGGCGCAGGCGCGCCGCAATGCTGCGTCGAAGGAAATCGGCAAGGCCAAGGCCTCCAAGGATGAAGCCACGGCCAGCGCGCTGATGGCGGAAGTCGCCACGCTGAAGGAGTTTCTGACCTCGGGCGAGGAAGAAGAGCGCGTGCTCGACGGCAAGCTGCGCGATGCGCTGTCGGTCATTCCCAACCTGCCGCTTGATGACGTGCCGGAAGGCAAGGACGAGAAAGACAACGTCGAAGTGCGCCGCGTCGGTGAGCCGCCGAAGCTGGAAGGCATCAACCAGCCGCTGCAACATTTCGAGCTCGGCGAGCGCCTCGGCCTTATGGACTTCGAGCGCGCGGCCAAGCTTTCGGGTGCACGCTTCGTGGTGCTGCGCGGTGCGCTTGCGCGGCTGGAGCGAGCGCTGGGCGCCTTCATGCTCGACCTGCAAACAGGGGAAAACGGCTACACCGAGCATATCGTGCCGCTGCTGGTGCGCGATGACGCTGCCTATGGCACGGCGCAGTTGCCGAAGTTTTCCGAAGATCTGTTCCGCACTGAAAATGGCTTCTGGCTCATTCCCACCGCCGAGGTTTCGCTGACCAATCTGGTGCGCGAGGAAATTCTCGACGAAGACGCGCTGCCGATGCGTCTCACCGCGCAGACGCCGTGCTTCCGTTCCGAAGCCGGATCGGCCGGACGCGACACGCGCGGCATGATCCGCCAGCATCAGTTCACCAAGGTCGAGCTGGTCTCGATCACCACGGCGGAGCAGGCGCTGGACGAACACGAGCGTATGACCGCCTGCGCCGAAGAGGTGCTGAAGCGCCTCGGCCTGCCGTTCCGCACCATGCTGCTGTGCACGGGTGACATGGGCTTTGCCTCGCGCAAGACCTACGACATCGAGGTGTGGCTGCCGGGCGAAAACACCTACCGCGAGATTTCATCGTGCTCGGTGTGCGGCGACTTCCAGGGCCGCCGGATGAACGCGCGCTATCGCCCCAAGGGCGCGAAGGACACGCGCTTCGTTCACACGCTCAATGGCTCGGGCCTTGCGGTCGGTCGCACGTTGATCGCGGTGATGGAAAACTACCAGCAGGCCGACGGATCGATCCTCGTTCCGGAAGTGCTGCGGCCCTACATGGGCGGTCTTGAGCGTATCGAGAAGGTTCAGTGACGTGCGCATTCTGGTAACGAACGACGACGGTTACGGTTCGGACGGCATCGAGGTGCTGCGCCGTCTGGCCGAAGAGATTTCGTCCGATGTGTGGGTCGTCGCGCCGGAGAAAAACCAGTCCGGTGCCTCCCATTCGATGACGCTGCATGAGCCGCTGCGGGTGCGCCAGGTGAACGAACGCGGCTTCATGCTGCGCGGCACGCCCACCGACTGCGTGCTGATGGCGGTGCGCCACTTCCTCATCGACCAGCCGCCGGATCTCATTCTGTCCGGCATCAACCACGGCTCCAATCTGGCCGAGGACGTCGCCTATTCCGGCACTATCGCTGCGGCCAGTGAGGGGGCGATGCTTGGCATACGCTCCATCGCCATGAGCCAGGTCGGCGGGTCGCTCGAGCGCGGGCGCAATGTCTATTGGGATACGCCGCTGACGCATGGGCCGGGCCTGCTGACGCGCCTTTTGAAAATGCAGTCGCCCGCCGATGTGGTGCTGAACGTCAACTATCCCGACTGCCCGCCGGAAGCCGTGGCGGGGGTTGAGATCACGCGGCAGGGGCGTCGCGATCAGGCCTCGCTGAAGATTGATGAGCGCGCCGACCCGTGGGGCATGCCGTACTACTGGTTCAACTTCCAGCGCCCGCCTTCCAGCGTTGTTGAAGGCAGCGACCTGGCGGCGATCGATGCCAACCGCATCTCAGTGACACCGCTCAGCCTCAATCGGACGGACGATGCAACACGAAAAGTGTTGGCCGGTACGTTCAACGCTTGAAGTCGTTGAGCGCTGCTAACCGTTGGATAGCGGCGCGGAATTTCGCTGTCGGGGCAGTCTGCGGCACGCGCTAAAAGCGCGTCGCCCCGATTGCGATTGTCATCGCGCTGCCGCTTTCCAGACGCCGCGACGTCCTCAACAATGCACATTGCACGATTACTTTTGCTCCACGGCGGGTGAATGCGCGCGCACGCCAGCGCTGTCGATTTTTCTCTGCCACGGAGCGGTTTTCGCAGCACCTGCTGCGCACCGTTAATGCTCCGTTAACCGCTTAAGGGTTAATGGATGATTGGCAGTAAAGGTGCGTAATCATGATGCGTTTTATGCGTTTTAAAAACGGTAGGGCGACGGCTATTCATCCGGCTGGCCGTGCAGCAGTTCTGATGCTGGCATCGGTTTCCGCTGGCTGCAGCGCCTCGGTGGGCTCTGATTTTTCGAGTTTCGGTTTTAGCGACTCGCAGCAGGTCACCTCCTCATCTTCATCATCGTCGAGCCGGCGCAATCCCAACTATCTGGGCAACGACGGCTATGGCAGCGGTGGCTACAGTGCGCCGCGCAGCTATGGCGATGACCGTGTAGCATCGCAGAATCTTCCTGACGCCACGCCTTCTTCGACCGCCTATTCCGGCGGCCGTCAGGGCACGAATTACGCGGCCGCTGACACACGCTACGACGGCGCTAATTCCTATGGCCGCAGCAGCACCAGCACGAATACGAACACCTACGGGCGTTCGCCGGACAAGCCTGCCAGCAACTACAATTCCTATACCGACAGCGGACGTTACGGCACGGTTGCGCCGTCCTCGACCGCGTCGACAAACCGTTATGATCCGCAGCCCACGCCATCAATGGCAAGCCCTGGCGACACGATCGACGTGCAGCCCGGCGATACGCTCTATGGCCTGTCGCGCCGTTATAACGTGTCGGTTGCCGAGCTGATGCAGATCAACAGCCTGACGAATACCAACCTGCAGGTTGGCCAGCGCCTTTACCTGCCGCAGGGCACGTCCGGCGGCATGGCTTCGGCAGGCACCCGGTACGCGCCGCAGCCTTCTGTGCCGCCGACGCAAACCGCCAGCATTCAGCCGCCACCACCGCCGCCTGTGGCGGATGCCGACAGCCGCTATAATGGCGTCTACACGATGCGTCCGGGCGACTCGCTCTACGCCGTGTCGCGCATGTACGGTGTGCCGGTCGGTGAGCTGCAGCGTGCAAACGGCATCACCGATGCGCGCGGCATCAAGGCGGGCACCGTGCTTCGCGTGCCGACGTCCGGTGGCATGGCGACCGCAAATTCGAACGGCGCGCCGATGCAGCATGTCGCTGTGACGCCGCCGCCGCAGACGACGCAATACACACCCGCTGCAAACGGTAACTCTTCGCAACCGACGATGCTGAACGGTTCTGGCGGTTCGCAATCGACGAGCCTCGGGCAGGGCAGCCAGTACACGCAGGTTGCCACGCGCAATACCAACGATGTGGCTGTTGGCAAGCCGGCTAGTGCATCGGGTAGCGATAAGCTGCGCTGGCCGGTGCATGGGCGGATCATCACCGGCTTCGGCCAACGGGCTGATGGCACGCACAACGACGGCATCAATCTGTCGGTGCCGCTGGGAACATCTGTGCACGCAGCTGAATCCGGCACCGTCGCCTATGCCGGCGCTGAGCTGAAGGGTTATGGAAACCTCATCCTGCTGCGCCACGACAACGGTTGGGTGACGGCCTACGCACACAACGATCAGCTGATGGTGAAGCGTGGCGACAAGGTGCAGCGCGGTCAGGTCATCGCTACTGCAGGGCGCACCGGTTCCGTCGATCAGCCGCAGGTGCATTTCGAGCTGCGGCAGGGCTCCAAGCCGGTTGATCCGGTGCCGTTCCTGGAGCGTGTGGCATCGCGCTGATCCAGTCGGACTGAACAATATAAAAAAGCCGGGCGTCATTGCCCGGCTTTTTTGTTGTGACGTTGATGGCGTCAGCTCTGCTCGGCAGGCAGTGTGCCAGTCGGTCTAATTTGCGTTTCGAGTTAGCTCGCGGCCATAGAGTTTGCGCAACTCGTCCTTTGCCCGCTCCAGAACATCGCGCCGTTCGTCCGACAGCTTGCTGCCAGCGCGATTGATGTAAAATGTCAGCATCGACATCGCCGAGCGATATGGTTCGGGTTTGCGGCGGTGGCTGCGCTCGGCGGAACGTTTGAGGGATGCTGCGATTTCGGCTGGATCATCGAACTTAAAGACGTCCCGCTCCAGCGTCATGGCATTGCTGCGCTTGGTAACGTTGTCTGACCATTGCGCTGATTTGTGATCGGTGGAGGACATCGGCATGAAACCTGATCTGGCGATGGGGGAGCAGCACCGGGCTTTCGTGCCAAAAGCATTGCGGATCGATGATGAACGGACTGACAATGCGCGCCTCGCCGAAATTGGTCGCCTTCTGCCAAACACCATTTCTTCTCCGCGTTGCATATTGCCTCTTCGAGGCTGCAACGCTCACCATGCTGAGTAAGTTCCGCTTAACAGGTGGCTGCGCACCTAACCTTGCAAGCGCTGCATGATGGCCATCGCAGCCTGCGGGGCGCGAATCTTTCCTTCGTGAATGAAGTAGACGAACACGTCGCGCGGTTTCTTTGGCGTTTTGTGTTTGTCATCGACGCGCGGAAGATCGTCCGGCACTCCGCCCGCCGACCATGTTTTCAGCCGTTCCGTCCAGCGGTCGAGCGCCTTGGGCGCATAGCAGGCCTTGTCGGCGTCGCTGCCCTTCTGCAGCCGCGCATACACAAAATCGCCGGTGATATCGGCGATGGCCGGATAGCTTGCATGCTCGGCAAACACCACCGGCATGGCGTGTTGGCGTGCAAGGGCGATGAAGTCCGGAGTGCAGAAGCTCTCATGGCGCACTTCGAGAACATGGCGAAGCTTCACGCCATCAACGGATGGCGGCAGCAGATTGAGGAACGCGCCGAAGTCATCAGCATCGAACTTCTTCGTCGGCGCAAACTGCCACAACAGCGGTCCGAGCTTGTCGCCCAGCTCCAGCGGACCGGACTCAATGAAGCGCTGAATGCTGTCGCCCGCCTCCGCCAGCACGCGCCGGTTTACGGCATAGCGCGGCCCTTTGAGCGCAAACACGAAGCCATCGGGCGTTTCGCTGGCCCACTTGGCAAACGTTTTTGGGGTTTGCGTGCGATAGAACGTGCCGTTCACTTCGATGGTTGGAACATGCTCCGCTGCGTAACTCAGCTCGCGTGCGTGTGCCAGCTTCTCCGGATAGAACGTGCCGCGCCAGGGCTCGAACGTCCAGCCGCCCATGCCTGCGCGAATGATGCCGTGCTTGGCCGTTGTCATCTACTTTTCGCCCTGCGTTTTGGCACATTCTGACGGTGCCGTCCGGGTCAGGCATGGTCAAGCGGTTTCGTCGATGGCCTCGTAGACGTTTGTCGCCAGCTGCTTTTGAAGCGCCATCGCGTTGGCGGTTGCGGCACCGACGGCCGTATTATCGAAGATGCACCAGACGCTGCACCCGGCATTTTCCCTGCGGGTTATGTCGGCAGCCAGCGTGTTCAGCCATGCATCCGAATAACTGGAGTAATACATGCGCGGGCTGCCGTGCAGGCGATAATAGCAGAGCGCTGGAACACCGCCCGGACGCGATGCCTCGGCAATTCTGGCCGGATCGGCGGCAACGCGCGCAACCGCGAACGTCCGCAACAGTGCGTCACTTTCCGCATCGAACCAGCTTCGATGGCGCGGCTCGCACGCAAGCGGCCCGTCATAGCGATCACGCAACAGCGCGAAGAAAGCTTCGGCGTCGGTGGCTGACATCGCGAGGCTTGGCGGCAACTGCAGCAGCAGCACGCCAAGCTTCGGCCCGAGCGCCGCGACTTCGGCAAGGAAGCTGTCGAGTTCCTCAGTGCAGTTGCGCAGCCGTCTTACATGCGAAATGGCCCGCGGCATCTTTACGGCGAACGCAAACGTATCCGGCACGCTGGCGCTCCATCGCGCGTAGGTGCTGGCCCGGTGCGGCCGATAGAATGACGAGTTTATTTCCACCGCGTTGAAGCGGGCGGCGTAGCGCTGCAAATGCGTGCCTGCGTCGGCAGTCGGGAAATGGTGCTGATGTTCGCTGCGCAGCGCCCAGCCAGCACAACCGATGCGGATCGCTCGCCGGAATTGGTCCATGCGTTGAGCTCGCCCTCTGGAGAGCACCCATCAGATAGCGCCGATGCTAACGGGCCGATAATTTTGGTTTCGCTATCGGCTTGCAATGGTTGCCAACCGTTAACCGGGCTGGGCATGCCTCGGAAAGCACCTCCTGCTAACCGGCCGTTACGTGCGTCCGTGCTACCTGCTGCGATAAAGTCATCTTGCCGGATCAGGCGGACAATCTTCACGGGCGAGCGGGGGCCGAGTTGCGATTTTTTATCCGAACGCTGCAGCGCATCGCCATCTTCGCGATTGGCGCCGTCAGCATCTGGCTCATCGTGTTCGTCGTGTTCGATTTCGCCGACAAGCGCATGCCGGTGGCCATCGCGCTGGCGTTCACATATGCAATCGCCGCCTATGTGGTGTTGCCATATGCGGTGCGCATGGCGCTGAAATTCTCGCAGCTTCGCCACGTACCAAGTTTTACCGTCGCTGCCGACGGCCTGCCGGCCGATCCCGTCAACTTGGCGCTCTATGGCAGCGAAGATGAACTGAAGGCGGCTTTTGCTGCCATCGGCTGGGTCGAAGCTGACAAACTTGGCTTCGCTTCTTCCGTGCGCATGGTGAAGGCGTTCGTGCTGAACCGGCCTTATCCCACCGCGCCGTTCTCAACGCTGTTTCTGTTCGGGCGCGGGCAGGACATCGGCTTCCAGAAGGCAATCGACGATAGCCCGCGTAAGCGTCACCATGTGCGTTTCTGGGCGCGGGTGATGCCGAACGACGACGAGGTGCAGTCGGCGCGCTTCTGGCTCAATCAGGAGGTGCCGCCGAAGGGCGCGCGCCTGTCGTGGGTTGGGGCGGGCACGCGCGACACAGGCTTTGGTCTGACGCGCATGACCTTCCAGATCACGCATGCGACGGACTCAGACACCAACGCGGAACGCGATTACATCATGGGCCAGCTGAAGGCCGCCGACTGCATCGGTGAGATCGTTTCCGTGCGCGCGGGCGACAGCGTCAGCGAGCACCACGTCAACCACTACGTCACCGATGGCGATGTTGCGGTCGCTGCGCTGGGCAAAGGCGCGGTGTTGCCGTGATGTGATGCGGCGCTTGCTGCATCTGCTCCACCGCGCGCTTGGTGTCGGCTGCTTACGCTGGCCCTTGCATCACCGATTTCACATCCTTGAATGCCAGCTCCGGATTGCGCTCGGCCACCCAGTTCAGGCTGAACTCGGAAGGCGCAAGATAAACGTAATCGCCATCAGCGTCGGTCGCTATTGCGGGGCGGTTGGCCTCGATGAACGCGGTGAGCTTGGCGCGATCAGGCGCTTCGATCCAGCGGGCCACCGTGCACGGAGCGGTCTCGAAGGCGATCGGCAAACCGTATTCGTGGATCAGGCGATCGCCCAGCACATCGAGCTGCAGCGCGCCGATCACGCCAACGATCGGCGGCGTGCCATCCACGGGCGTGAACATGTGCACCACGCCTTCTTCCGCCATTTCGGTCAGCGCGTCCTTCAGCTTTTTGGCGCGGATAGCATCCTCGAGCCGGATGCGGCGCAGAATTTCCGGCGCAAATGACGGGATGCCGAGGAACTGCACGTTCTCGCCCTCGGTCAGCGCATCGCCGATGCGCAGCGTGCCGCGGTTGGGAATGCCGACGACGTCGCCCGCGAAGGCTTCCTCGGCGAGCGAGCGGTCCTGCGCAAAGAAGAACTGCGGCGCCGTAAGTGCCATCGTTTTATCCGAGCGCACATGCTTCACCTTCATGCCGCGCGTCAGCTTCCCCGAGCACAGCCGCATGAAAGCCATGCGATCGCGGTGGTTCGGGTCCATGTTGGCCTGGATCTTGAAGATCACGCCGGTCATGGCAGGTTCGGTGGCTTCGATCGTACGGGCGGCGGCCGGACGGCTGAGCGGTGGCGGCGCGTAGGCGATCAGCGCATCCAGAATATCGCGCACGCCGAAATTCCTCAGTGCGCTGCCGAAATACACCGGCGTCAACGTGCCTTCGCGGAATGCCTTCAGATCGAAGTTGCCGCACGCATCGCGCACCAGCTCGATTTCCTCGCGCCATTTCGCAAGGTCGACCGGGTCGAGGAGGCTGTCGAAAATCGGGTCGTCGGGCCCTGAAACGGTTTCGCCTTCCGGATTTTCATCGACGCGACGGAAGCGATCCTTCTGCAGGTCATACGTGCCGCGGAAGTTGCGGCCCATACCCACCGGCCACACCATCGGCGCGGTATCGAGCGCAAGCACCTGCTCGATCTCGTCCAGCAGTTCCAGCGGCTCGCGCGCTTCGCGGTCCATCTTGTTGATGAGCGTGATGATGGGAATGTCGCGCAGGCGGCAAACTTCGAACAGTTTGCGCGTGCGCGATTCAATACCCTTGGCTGCGTCGATCACCATGATGGCGCTATCGACAGCCGTCAGCGTGCGATAGGTCTGGTCGGCGAAGTCTTCATGGCCCGGTGTGTCGAGCAGGTTGAAAACGGAATCTGCGTATTCGAACGTCATCACCGAGGTGACGACGGAAATGCCGCGCGACTTCTCGATGGCCATCCAGTCAGAGCGTGTGTTGCGTCCGTCCTTCTTGGCCTTCACCTGACCGGCAAGCTGAATAGCGCCGCCGAACAGCAGCAACTTTTCCGTCAGCGTCGTTTTACCGGCGTCGGGGTGAGCGATGATGGCGAAGGTGCGCCGGCGGCGTATTTCAGCGGCAAGCTTTCCGGCCGGACTGTTGGCCGGTGCAGAAGGGACGGGCGCGGGTTCGTCGGACATATGGGCTGCCGCCTGCAATTGGGTGCGCACCGGGGCGCAGGGAAGGGAAGGATTTAGCCAGCCCCTTAGCACCGTTCAAACGCGAGGTCGATGCCTGCGGAAGCCGCGCTATTGAACCGGGCGGCTCTGAGGCCAGGAAATGCCATTTGGGAGCGGCAGCGGCGCAGTGCCGACGGTGCCTCGTGCAATCGCTCCGGCGTTCCGGTTCGCGATTTGGAGCCGGGGTACGAGCGCGCGTTCCAAAAAACAGAAAAGGCGCTGCTGGAGGAGCCGAGCAGCGCCTTTGAATATACAGGCCGACTTCAGATCAGGGTGCAGCCTCGCCCTTGCATTCCTTCATCAGCGCCTCGCGCTTTTCCTTCACCTTGGAGAGCTTCTCCTCGAAGTGCGTGATGGCCTTGTCGTGCTGCGGGGTCGAGCCGCCGGTGTCTTTAATTTCCTTCTTCATTTCCGCGATCACGTTTTCGCGCTTGGAAATGGAGATGTCGGCATCATTGAGAGCCGTATTGATTTTTGCGTCGGCGCACTTGTAATCGGCGGCCTGGACGGAAGCTGCGGGAACAGAAACAATGACCGCCAGGGCGATCGCTGCCAGAGATGCGTTTTTGATCATTTTGTTTGTCGCCCTTTTGCGATGGTGCGCCAAAGCTATCACACCACAACAGCAGATTGGGCATGAATAATGCGTAATTTTATTGGCCGGAAGGTGGCAAATGCTTCGCGCTAATCGCTGTTTTTATTGCGTTTTCGATAGTTAGATTGCGCCTGCAAAGGTCGGGCAGATCCAGCGCGGAGCCGATTGTTTCAGTAAACAAATGGTCGCCGGAAGGGGGGCGGGAACGGCATTGAGTGGTGCCGTTCGCCGCGCCTCATCCGTCGTCAGACTTAGTTGCTCAGCTTGATGTTGATCGCGGCGCGGGCAACATCGATGTTGTCAAAGCCAACGCGATCGCCGGGCAGCACGCCTGGGAACGCTGACGGAATGTGCCGCGTCGCGCCGATGTCATAGCGCAGATATTCAGCGCGCAGAGAAACGCCGTAGAATGGCATCCACTCAATGCCGCCGCCATACGTCAGGCCGTTGTCGTGCATGCGCACGGTGTCCTGGAAGGCGAGAGCAGGCACGTTCTGCGTGAACTTGTATTCACCGTAGCCCCAACCGATGGTGCCAAACAGAAGCCAGTTGTTGATGGCCCAGCCAAGGCGCGCGCGGACGCTGGCCACGTGGGACATGTCGCCGGAAAGCGTTGTGCCAAGCGCAGGAAATGCAACGGTGCTGCCGCCGTTCGCGAGCGTGGATGCGTCTAATTCGAGGCCCAGAAGGAACTGGTCGCTCTGCCAGTTGTAGCCAATCTGACCACCGATGATGCCGCCGTTGAGATCGAGCGCCGAGAGGCTTGCCGCGTTATTGAAAGTGCCTTTCAGATCCTGCCAGCCATAGCCACCGTGCAGACCGACATACATACCGTTCCATGGATTGCGTACCTGCGCCTCAGACGGCGACGCGGTAACGATGGCCGCCATTGCAGCGGCGGCAAGATAAAACTTCTTCAAAGCCACGTACTCCCTCGCTCAATTTTTGTTCCCCTCATACGCGGGCTACGCAACGAGACGCAGGGCTAACATGGCGGAGCGGGGCTCGAATGTTACCGGGCCGCGGTTGTGCACACAGGCACCGGCTTTTTTCACAGCAGATGAATAACTTTGGCTCGAATTGGCGCGGTTTTGCGCTTCTGCAAAAAGGCGCTTGTCACTGTTCTAAGCGTCACAGTGCTGGCGGCTGCAGCGCATGCCAGTACGTCAGCGCTGCTCCATGGCAGAGCGGCGGCAGTGCAGAAAGGCCTTTGATCTGAAGGATTAAATCGATTTTCCGCGCGGGCTCGATGCAGAGATCGGCGGCAGCCGAACGGGCGCAGGACCCAGCTTCAACCGGCGTTGTTGTTGGCCGGATTGATGACTTGGCTCGGGTGCGAGGCCGGGGCGCGCGGATCACTGCGCTTGACGCCAAAAGCGGAAATAATCGCGACGGCGATGGCGAAGATCACAATCGTGCCCACCGTCACGGCGGTGCTGGGCGGAACGGATTTGCCAATGCGCGCGAGCTTGTCGCTTGCGGAGGGGCCTGCTTTTCGGCTGTCTGATGTTTCGAGCAAGTCTGTCATCGGCACGCTCTGGGGGCTCACTTCCAACTAACCGGCGAACACTAATGCCTGTTGAAGTGTGATGACCCGATTGTCTGCATCCGGCTGTCCGGGCGATACAAAGCTGCCAACCCTCGTTGGGGACGCTTCTCGGCAGGTATTAAGACGCTACAATGCATCAATATTTTGCGGGTGGGCATGCATCAGGATGCCGCTGCTAAACCTAGGTCAAGTCTGGTCGGCGATGGTAGCTACCCTACGGGGTAGGCGCGGCTGGCGGATGGTCGCGGCATGGCTCGGATGCCACAGCAACTCGCGGCGTTATCACTTGAACAGCGACGTGAGCGAGAACGACGATCCTTCGATAACAGGCGGCGCTTCGGCCACCTGGGTGTGCGGTTCATCGATGTAGACGTTCACGCCGGTGGCGCGTCCATCCTTGATCAGTGACGCAACATAGGCCCAGCCCTTCGGCTCCATGCCGATGCACGCTTCAGACATCTCGCCCTTGAGCCGCACATGGATGGCAATGTTGCCGCGAGCTAGAATGGCCTTCTTCTGCTGCGGCGTGTACTGGTCCTGGTTCCAGAGTTTGCGCAGCCAGATGCCGGCGACGTTGCGCTTGGTTTTAGGCCCCCAGTTGATGCGGCGCGCTTTGTCAGACGCGAATGAGTATTCGCCGGGCGGCAGCGGCCCGACTGCCCTGGCAGCCAGACATTCCGGGTCGGGGTTGTTGCGGCAGACATCGCGGCCGGAAAGCGCCCAGGTGATGGTGCGGCCGTCGATGGCGGCGTTGTCGGAGATCACGAAAAGGCGGCCGGTGCGGATCGTATAGCCAAGTTTGAAGCTGCCCGCCGATGTCGGCACTTCGCGCACGACGTCCTGGAAAGGCTTGCAGATTTCGCCGCCCGAGAGTTTGCGCCGGAACCCGTTCAGGCTGATGGTGACGTAGTCGACGTTCGACGAGCAGTCCCACATCGGCAGCATCTTGCGATCTTTGAGCGCCGCGAGCACGGTTTCGGAAGCGGGCGTTTCTGCGCGTGATCCGTTCTGCTTTCCTGCCTTGGTGTCCTGTCCGGCCACCTTTGACTTGGCAGGCGGCGGTTTCACCTCCACCTTCAAAGTTGTGTCCCACGGCGCAGCTTCCGGCGCAGGATCGGCGGGCAGCGAGGCCTCTACGATCGTGCCGTCCTCGTCAATCGTGCCGCGCGGCAGGGATCTGATCTGCTGGCATCTGGATGTCAGCTGCGGCGGGGTGATCTGCTTGACGGCGAGCTGACGGGCCAGCGCACTGGGCGCGCCCTGCTCGATGTAGGCGCTGATTAGCTGGTGCTGCACTTCAAGTTGTTCCGGAGACAACTCAAAGATGCACTCCTCATAGATTTCGTCGCCCACCTGGCTGAAAATATCGGCGAGTTGGGAAGCAGCAGCTGAAGGTGGCGGCGGCTCGGGCGTCAGGTTGGCGCCGCTTGTGCTGATAGAGCCGGAAAAATCCGGTATCTGCGCGGCAGCAGGCACAGCCGTCAGCACGAGCAGCGCGGCGGCAAAGCCCCATGCTCTAAAGCCAAGTTGTGCTGTTGTTTTCTGCACGCAGTCCACCCCGATTCACGACCGCAGACAATTTCGTACTCCGAGAGTCGGGGCAATACCATGGCACCGGTTTTGCCCCTATCGTTCAGGTATTTGGCGGGTTGTCGGATTGCAGCAAGCAAGTTGGGGCAAAAAACCGCTGATGTTTGTCAGGCGCATGGCGGCGACGCCCGCTCCGCTGTCGCATGGAGGCGCTATTGGTCGCAAACGCACGACAGCCCATAAAGGTCGTTCATTTACCTTGCCGTGCTATAGGCGATCCTGAAATCCTCACTCGCTCGGAGACATCCATGTCGCAAGACACCAACAAAGAAGACATCAACGCTGCCATCGAGCGCCTGACGCAAGAGAATGCCGAACTCAACGGTATGGTGCTGGCTACCGGCGTTATTCTTACTCAGCTTCTGCAGGCCATGACGCTGCGCGAGCTCAATCCGTGGAATTCGGCCACGCGCATTGTCAACAACGCCCAGGGCGCGATTGAAGGCTTTGCAGCCAGCGATTCCAGCCCGCGCGCCCAGGCTGTGAAGGAGCGTGCGCTCACCGCTATCAAGCAGTTTGAAGACCAGCTCCGCTCGGTTCTTCCGACCTGATCCGCACCGGATTTCAGGCAAGAAGGAGCCGGTTACGCATCCGGTAAAAAAAAAATGGTCGCGAAGCTTTATCTTGAGGATTTCGCCGTCGGGCAGCGCTTTGAAAGCGGAAGCCATGAGATGACGGCCGAAGCCATCAAGCGCTTCGCGGCTGAATTTGATCCGCAACCTTTCCATCTCGACGAAACCGCGGCCAGGGATTCGCTGTTCGGCGGCCTGGCCGCCAGCGGATGGCATACGGCCTCGGTCACGATGCGGCTGCTGGTTGAGGGTGGCGCGCCGATCGCGGGCGGCGTCATTGGCGGCGGCGGCGACATTACCTGGCCGCTGGCGACCCGACCCGGCGACGTACTGCACGTGACCAGCGAGATTGTGGAAATCAAGCCGTCACGCACGAAGCCGCATCGGGGCATGGTGACGGTGCGGTCGGAAACCAAAAATCAGCGCGGCGAGACCGTGCAAATCATGGTTTCCCGGTTGGTGGTGCCACGCAGGCCGGAAGGTGTGTCCGGACCCGCCGTGTAATCTGGCCACGCTGCGTAAAAAGCAAAAAAATCGGGTTTGACATGGCGTTACGTAGCGCCTGCCACCGCGCGACTTATCGACGGTAGCGGAATAAATGTGTCGCGATTGTGACACCGGCTTGCCGGTTGCACCCGCGAAGCTGCTTCGCTCTTGCGGAAAAATGGCCGGCCCGCTTCGTTGGGGATGAAGATCAGATGACCCTTGTCCTGCCACAGTATTGCGGCAGGCTAACCACAAGGGTTTTCATTCAGGGCGATTCAATGATGCGGACGTTTGCAGTGCCAGCTTTGCTGTGGGGTTTGGCAACTGTATGGGCCGGACTGTTCGGCGCAATTCAGCCGGCGACGGCGCAGTTGCTTTGGGATTGGGACGGCGAGCGCAAGACGGACGGTAGTGGACGGCGCGTGGTCTCGTTTGACGAGAAGTATACGCCCGGACAGATCATCGTCAGCTTCACTGACCGCAACCTGTATTTCATCCACGAGCGCGGCAAGGCCATCAGTTATCCCGTGGCAACGCCGCGTGAGGAAGATCGCTGGCAGGGCGTGACCACGGTCACCGAGAAGCGCGAAAATCCGGCCTGGCGGCCTACACCTTCGATGCTGAAGGAAAATCCGCGTCTGCCAAGCTGGGTGCCGGGCGGCCATCCGATGAACCCGCTGGGCGTGCGAGCTCTCTATCTCGGTTCGAGCTTCTATCGCATCCACGGCACCGACGCGCCCTGGACCATCGGCACAGCGGCATCCAAGGGCTGCATCCGCATGTACAACAAAGACGTGCTGGATCTCTATCCGCGCGTACCCCGTGGCACCCGCGTGACGGTAACGTGGGAACGCTTCCGGTCGGAAGAGATCTCGCAGTCACCGGTCGCGACGCGTCGTGGCAGTCGCTCACTTGGCGGTCCGCGTCTGCGCAACATGCAGAGCAACGAGCTGCCCCGTCAGGCTATCGAAAGCTGGGCGAACTGAGGCACAGCGGGCCGAGCGTGTCGCTGGCTTGCGATTGAAACAACAAACGGGCGCCCTTGAGGGGCGCCCGTTTTTGCATCCGGAAACTGTTGGCGATGCGTTTAACCGCCGACGCTGTGTGCGCTGCCGTTCAGCTTTCCTGCCCGGACTTCAGCTCTGAATACTTTGCCTGCGCCTTCTTGAACTTGCTCTCGAACAGCCACATCGCGTCGAGGATTTCGCGGTAGGTGGCAGAGGTCTTGGCGCGCTCCTTCTTGCCGAATGCAAACATCGAGTTGTTGCGCAGATAGCCCATCACGCGCGGACTGGTGATGCGGTAGTTCATGAAGTCGCCGGAGTTGAGTGCGGCCCGTGTGGGAGTCGGCACGATCTGGATGAGCTGGAAAAACTTCATCTGATCTATTTCGTCGGGCAGCACCCTGGTGATCTCGGGAAGCTGCGCGAACAGATCGGCATGCGCGTTCATCAGCCCGTTACGCACGGCGACCCAGTGATTGTAACGCTCGTCGATGCCGCGTGCGCGCGCAGCCTCCTTTGCGTCACGCTTGGCGACGTCAGGGGCAACTTTCGCGATCCGCTCCTTCAGGCCGTTCCACTTGCGCTTGCCGTTGGTATTTTCCTTCGGGCCGGTTTGCAGGCTGCCCTTGTAAGTCTTGGATCGGCCATTGCCGATGTTCTGATTGCCGTTGGTTTCGGCGAAGAAGATACCAAGGCTGATGCGCCCCGCGGCGTCGGCTGTCTTCTTGTCGAGGCCTTTGGCCAGACCGATAGCGCGGCCGATGTCGTACACATCCTTGAACGGAGTGTTTGAGGCCTGTGCGAACTTCGGTGGCGCCTGCATGTTCTTGAAGAGTGCAGCGTACTCCTCAATCAGCGGCTCGATCTCCTTGTCGAAATAGGCCGGCGGCACGTCGAAGCGATTGGGCGGTCCGATGCGCTCCGGTATCGCGTCGGTGAGATCCTTATAGGTGCTCATCACTTTGACGCGCGCCAGATACACATCCTGTCCCGGTCTGCTTGCAAGTTTCGCGTTGCCGTCGATCTGGCTTCGACGTTCGGCCAGCACCCGTTTGAATTCTGCCAATGCCGCATCATAGGCCGCAACAGCTTCGGCTTGCTCACGTGTGAGCTTGGCCGGAAGGCGTTGTGCGTGTGCGGAGGAAACGGGTGAGAAGCTGCCAGCGCCAGGGAAATGCCCGGACGCCGAAGCGGTAAGCGCAAGGAAGAGCGCTGCGGAAATTGATGCCGGTTTCATGCTGTCTGGTTACGCGAGTTGCGTAAAATTTTCCAGCCGCCGCTTCCTTAAGATATTGTCATCTGCAAGTGATCGGCCAGCGTTTGCGGTGAAATTCAGCGCAGTGATGGTATTGAGATCTGTGCTTGTGCGGCACCGCGCCGCGTTAAAAAAGTTAAACGAATTGCGGAACGCACACGGACGAGCTGCGTTTTTGCCTCCGTAACACAACGGAGGACGATCATGATCAGCCGCACAACTTTCGCCGCCATCCTTATTGCGGGTACTGCAACTGGCGCGTTGGCAGAAATGAAGCTGGCGGACGTGAAGGTGAATACGCCGGGTGTGAACGTGCAAGCACCGAGCGGTGGCGTTGAACTCGATGTCGATGTCAATCGCGGCGCAGCCGATGCCGCTGTGATGCCGACTGTCGACTGGGTTGGACGCCCGCTGTTCTCAATTGACGGCAAGCGACTTGGCGAGGTGGCGCTCGTGAACGGTGAAGATGTTTATGCCGATATCGGCGGCTTCCTGGGATTGGGCGAGACGCGCGTCAAGCTGGGCGCAAACCAGATCGGCAGCGCGACTGACGAGCGCGTGGTGATCAAGCTGACCGAGGAGGAAGCAAAGGATCTTCCCAAGGTCGATAAGAACGCCACGGTTCAGTAACGGATCACGTCGCTCGCGCACCGATGCGGGCGTTGCGGAAGACAACTTGAACCGGTCATCATGAACCGGGCCGTCTGCGGACAAGCTTCCGGTTCCTGTAGCCAATACGACAACGGCGGCGCTCCTTTGAGAGCGCCGCCGTTTGTGTAGCTTGGGCATAGGTGGATCAAGCCACCCATGGCTTAGTTCGCAGCGGCTTCCGCCTGGTTGCGCTCTTTCTTGGCGATCTTGGCTTCACGCTTCTTGGCGTTCTCCGCCTTGCGCTGGCGGGCCTGGATCTGCTTGCGGCGCGAATCCGACATCGTGGGCATGGGTCTCTCCAAATAGGTTTGAACGGGCCAATAGGTTGAACGGGTTAGTCAGAAGCGCCATCGGGCGCGGATTTCCCGCCAGCCTCATAGCCTCCCGCCGGGCCGGTTGTCAGCCCCATAATTGCCGCCGGCCCTGAAACGGGCGGTTTTGCTGCTGTTGCCCGTTAACGAACCGCTTCATGGGGCTGCATGGCTGTCAGCACAGGCCGATAATCGGCCGCCCCGGGCTGTTTTGCACCCCGGAGCGACTTGGTCGATCAGTGCTGTTCGGCAGGGAGTTCGCGTCCGAGCCGGTCGACGTAGGCGATGCCGACCGCCGACAGGATGAACACGATGTGGATGATGGTCTGCCACATCACGCCAGCTTCAGTGAGCTTGGCGCCATCCGATCCCAGATTGCCAGCTTCGATGAATGTCTTGAGAAGATGGATCGACGAGATGCCGATGATGGCCATCGCCAGCTTGATCTTCAGGACGCTGGCATTCACATGGTCGAGCCATTCGGGCTGATCGGGGTGCCCATCCAGTTTCAGGCGCGAGACGAATGTCTCATAGCCGCCGACGATCACCATAACGAGCAGGTTGGAGATCATCACGACGTCGATCAGGCCCAGCACGATCAGCATGATCTGCTGCTCGCCGAACGATGTCGCGTGCAGAACCAGATGCGCCAGCTCCTTGAGGAACAGGAACACATAGACCGCCTGGGCGATGATCAGGCCCAGGTACAGTGGAACCTGGAGCCAACGTGAGCCGAAGATCAGGGATGCGAGTAGGGAGGTGGGTGACGGGGTCGCGTCGCGAGCCATATGGGTTGCGCCTGTCCGTTGTGTTTGGATGCTAGGTAACGGCCCGCTTATCACAGGAAACAGACAGCACGGAATGAGACAACGCGCGGCGGCTAAACCGTCACGCGGCAAATGTCGGGGGCTATTGAAAGGGCTGGGCTTTAATTGTCGGGCGGCACTTGCTGCAATTCAATTGCTGAGCAAGGCGCGCGACTGCGTTCACAATTAGTTGAATGGAGCTACGCCGTTATCCTGATCGCTGTTCGCCAGCATCTGAATGTGGCGCACAAAGCGATCGTAGGCTTCGAGATAGCGGCCATCTACAAACTCTTCAATTCGGGTCAGCTGATTGTTTGCCGTCCAGAAGTTGAAGCGCAGCATCACGTCCAGCACTTCACCGGTGTTTTTGTGACGATAAATGCCGTGCACCGACGCGGTGCTGAATTCTGGCCCGGACACGATCCGTTTGAGAGCGAAGCGTTCGATCCAGAAGGTCGTCAGCACGAGAGTGATGCGAAACTCTACGTCTTCGCGGCCATAACTACTGGCTGCCCATGGAACCTGAATGCCGTCGACGTTGACCAGAAATATGATGTCCGGATGCATCACGCTGAGGACGCGTTGAACATCTCCTGCAGCCCAGGCGCGTATGGCATGTTCTGCGATGGAGCAGTCTTCCTCGAATGACACGGCAGCAAATCCAATGCGTAGATCAGGCGGATTCATCACGCGTCGCACCAATCGATATTGTTTCTAAGGTGCAACCTGACGATGAGGTAACAGGTAACTCGGATGCCGTCGCTCAGGCAAGAATATTAAACGACAATCATTTACCGCGACGGCTTTGCTCCAGAGCATAAAGGGACAATGCAGTGCGACGCCGGAAAATCGCGAGAAGCCGCGGCGTTTTTCTGATTTGGATCGGGGAAGAATTAGAACGTTTCCCAATGTTGGTGATGTGCGAATTTTGCAAACATCGCATGCGTATCGCTCCGCACGTTAGATGATAGAATTGCGACAATTAGAGCGGACACAGAATATATTTATGCGGACAATCGGCTCTGCGATTGTTTTGGCTTTGGCGCTTGTCTAAGCGCACTGTGGCCGTACAGAGCGAGCATGTCGTAGCAGGTATGTGGCTCTACTCCGCTGCGTGTCGTTTCGCTTTTTTTTTGGCACCTGGGGTTTCGTCATTGGCGTGCGCATCGGCGGCCGGTTGAGTGCCGCGGGCATTTGCGGGTGCAGGTTTGCGCGCCATCACCGTCTTCAGATATTGGCCGGTGAAACTGCCTTTGGTCGCGATAATATCTTCCGGCGTGCCTTCAGCCACCACCATACCGCCGCCATCGCCACCTTGCGGGCCCATGTCGATCACCCAGTCGGCGGTTTTAATGACCTCAAGATTGTGCTCGATGACGACCACGGTGTTGCCCGCATCGGCCAACTCGTGCAGCACTTCAAGCAGCTTGGCGACGTCGTGGAAATGCAGCCCCGTCGTTGGCTCGTCGAGAATATAAAGCGTGCGTCCGGTCGCGCGGCGCGACAGCTCCTTCGACAGCTTGATGCGCTGCGCTTCGCCGCCTGACAGCGTCGTCGCCTGCTGGCCGATCTTGATGTAGCCAAGCCCGACGCGCGCCAGCGTTTCCATCTTGTCGCGAATGGGCGGTACGGCTGAGAAGAACTTCGCGCCTTCTTCCACCGTCATGTCGAGTACGTCGGCGATCGACTTCTCGCGATAGGTGATCTCCAGCGTCTCGCGATTGTAGCGCTTGCCCTTGCAGACGTCGCAGGTGACGTAGACATCCGGCAGGAAGTGCATCTCGATCTTGATGACGCCGTCGCCCTGGCAGGCTTCGCAGCGGCCGCCCTTGACGTTGAACGAGAAGCGTCCCGGGCCATAGCCGCGTGCCTTGGCTTCCGGCAGCCCGGCGAACCAGTCGCGGATTGGGGTGAATGCGCCCGTGTATGTGGCCGGGTTGGAGCGCGGCGTGCGGCCGATAGGCGACTGATCGATATCGATGACCTTGTCGAGCTGATCCAGCCCCTCAATGCGCTTGTGCGCGCCAGCCTGAATGCGCGCGTTGTTCAGCTTGCGCGCGGCGGCGGCGTAAAGCGTGTCGATGATCAGCGACGACTTGCCCGATCCGGAAACGCCGGTGACGCAGGTCAGCAGGCCGAGCGGGATGTCGACACTGACGTCCTTCAGATTGTTTTCACTGGCATCGATGATGCGCAGCGCCTTGCCCTTCTGCGGCGCGCGGCGCTTCTTGGGCAGCGGCACCATGCGCACGCCGGAAAGATACTGGCCGGTGAGGCTTTCCGGATCGGCCATGATCTCAGCGGGTGTGCCTTGCGATACGATGCGCCCGCCGTGGACGCCTGCGCCGGGACCGATGTCGACGACATAATCGGCCGTATGGATCGCATCTTCGTCATGCTCGACAACGATCACGGTGTTGCCGATGTCGCGCAGATGCTTCAGCGTGGCGAGCAGCCGGTCGTTGTCGCGCTGGTGCAGGCCGATCGACGGCTCGTCCAGCACGTACAGCACGCCCGTAAGACCTGAGCCGATCTGCGAGGCAAGACGGATGCGCTGACTTTCGCCACCGGACAGCGTGCCCGACGAGCGCGACAGGGTGAGATACTCAAGCCCCACATCGTTGAGGAACTGCAGCCGCTCGCGGATCTCCTTCAGGACACGCGTTGCGATTTCGGTCTGCTGCTTGGTGAGTTTCTTCGGCAGTTCAGCAAACCAGTCGTTTGCCGTCTTGATCGACATATCGGTAACTTCGCCGATGTGCTTTTCATCGATCTTGATGGCAAGCGCCTGCGGCTTCAGGCGATAACCGCCGCATGTTTCGCACGGGTGTGAGCCCTGATAACGCTCCAGTTCCTCGCGCACCCAGTCGCTTTCGGTTTCACGCCAGCGCCGCTCGATGTTCCGGATTATGCCTTCGAACGGCTTCACGGTGTTGTAATTCCGTGTGCCGTCAAAATAGGTGAAGGTCACGTCGTCGTCGCCGGTGCCATAGAACATCGCAAGCTGCACGTGTTTGGGCAGCTTGTTCCAGGGCGTGTCCATAGAGACATCGAAGTGCGCGGCAAGGCTTTCCAGCGTCTGCTCGTAGTAAGGCGACGACGAACCCGTTTTAGCCCACGGCACGATTGCGCCCTGCGATAGCGACAGATCAGAGTTGGGAACGACCAGATCGGGCTCGAACTGCAGTTCCGTGCCGAGACCATCGCAGGTCGGGCAAGCGCCGGCAGGTGCGTTGAACGAGAACAGCCGCGGCTCAATCTCATCGATGGTGAAGCCGGAAACCGGACACGCAAAACGCGCCGAGAACGTCACGCGCTCATGCGTCTCGTTTTTATTCTTTAGTTTGCCCGGCGACTCCCCTCCGGGGAGCCGGCCGCCGGGCATGGTGTCGTCATCGTCCGCGCGCGGCCGGCGCGCCGCAGGCGTGTCGCGCGCGGCACCATAGAGTGGCTTATCGGCAAACTCGGCGAACGCGATCTGTTCGTCGGAAATGTTCAGCGCCGTTTCGAAGCTATCCGCCAAACGCTTGGCGATGTCCGCGCGCACAACGAGGCGATCGATCACGACATCGATGTCGTGCTTGAACTTCTTGTCTAGCTTGGGTGCTTCGTCGATCTCATAAAACGTGCCGTCGATCTTGACGCGCTGGAAGCCCTTCTTTTGCAGTTCGGCGAGTTCTTTCTTGAACTCACCTTTGCGGCCGCGCGCGATGGGCGCCATCAGGTAAAGGCGCGTGCCCTCCGGCATCGCCAGCACGCGATCAACCATCTGCGACACGGTCTGGCTTTCGATCGGCAGGCCGGTTGCCGGCGAATAGGGCACGCCGACGCGCGCGAACAGCAGGCGCAGGTAGTCATAGATCTCGGTGACGGTGCCAACGGTCGAACGTGGGTTCTTAGACGTCGTTTTCTGCTCGATGGAGATGGCGGGCGACAGGCCGTCGATGTGGTCCACATCCGGCTTCTGCATCATCTCCAGAAACTGGCGCGCGTAGGCCGAAAGGCTCTCAACGTAGCGGCGCTGGCCCTCGGCATAGATGGTGTCGAACGCAAGCGACGACTTGCCCGAGCCCGATAGCCCCGTGAACACCACCAGCGCGTCGCGCGGGATTTCCAGATCGACGTTCTTCAGGTTGTGCTCGCGCGCACCCCGAACGTGGATGGTCTTCATCAGCGAAGGGGCCGCGATGGGCGTCTTGGGGGCTTTTGCCATGGAGAACTTCTATCCGGGGCCAAGGAGGCAGCAGAACACCGCCCGGCGCGGCTTGGCGCTCGGCGGATGGCTACAAGATGGGCCATAGATAGTGGGTCGACGCAAGGCGCGAAAGCCCACAAGCGGATCGGGCCTGCCGGCGCGCGCATAAGCCCACATTCCGGGGCTGCTCAAAGTTACTGGGCCGGAGCAGGCACAGGGTTTGGGGGCGGCAATTCCGGGCTGGCTGCCGCTTCGGCGCGGTCCAGGGGGCAGTCGACGCCCTTTTTCCGGCAGCGGCGCCGGTAAGCCCGGTCCCAGTTGGCCTTCAGCCCCACCTCCTGCTGCTGGATGCGCAGCGCCTCGATAAAGCGCAGCTTCTTCCTGCCCTCAAGACGCTTGAACTTTCTCTTCTGCTTTTTAGTCATGCCGCAGCCGACGCAATACCCGCCGTTCTTGAACTTGCAGACGCTGATGCAGGGGGAGGGGATCTTCATGCGGCAAGACAGATAGGCATGGGGTGCCCGGATGGGAATGGCAGGGCTGGCAGTGTCGCGCGGTATGTTAAATTCTCAGCCGGTGCGCCCGCGCCTGAAGGCCATTCGCTTGAAGGTCATTCATAGGACTTTAGCCGGCCCTCACTAATGTACCCTGAACCAAGCGGGGCACCTGTTCATGGCCGATCTGATCCACTTTGCGCTATCCAATTTTACGCTGACGTTTCTGGTGCTGGGTCTCATTACCGGCCTGATCGTCGCCATTTGCAAAGGGATCACGCGGGCCACGCTGGCGGAAGAGCTGCTTGCCTATTTTATCCTGTTCACGATCGCGATCGCCTACTTCTACAACTTCGTGTTCCACGTCTTCTTCGGCTATCTGGCGCCGGTTTACATCGGCTGGGCGGACAGTCCGTTTCAGGCCGAGGTGGGGTATGCAAGTCTAGGCTTCGCTGCCGTTGGCCTGCTGGCGTTCAAGGGCAACTGCATGGTGCGGCTGGCCGCCATTCTGGGTCCGGCGATGTTCCAGTGGGGCGCAGCGGCGGAGCATGTGAAGTCGATCATAGCCACCGGCAATATGGCGCCGGGCAATGCCGGGATCATGCTCTATTCGGATATTTTCCTGCCGGTCATCGGCTTCGCGCTGCTGTGGTTCAAGCGCGCCACCGACCAACGCAGCGTCGCTTCGGACCGGTAAGATCCAAAGCGATGCTGCAAGCTGCTTGAGGCGTATGATTCACGCTTCGGCCTGCTAGGCGTCCGAAGCGATCACGGTCTAAAGCGCCGGTGGCTCATCCTCGCCGCGATAGCACGTGATTGGAACGATGCCGCCCGCCGCATCGGCTTTCTGCTGATCGGCATCGGACAGCGCGCCCTCCATCAGATCCAGCCGCTTCCAGATCGGGAATGGTTGCAGACCGTTCTCGTCGGGCACATGCGCCGACAACCGCTCGCGGGTGCGATGGATGTAGCGTCCGCAGTTGACGAAGATCCGCTCGATTTGAACGGAGATTAGCAGCTGCGCTCCGGGATAATCGGCGCTCTGCGCATCAATCTCAGCTATCCGCGCGACGCCCTGCAGCCGCAAACGGCGCGGGTTCTCGAAATCGATGAACAGCATGCCGATGTTGGCGGTGGCTGCGATGTTGCCGACCGAAAGGAACATGCCGTTGCCGTCGTAGGATGGGAACAGCAGTTCACTGGAGCCGGTTATGCGCACAAAGCCCGGCGCGCCGCCCTTATAGGATACGGTCGGGCGTCCAAGCGTATCGACGGTACTCAGAAAGAACATCGGCGCGTTGGTGATAAACTCGCGGTCAGCATCGTCAAACTCTGCGTGGGACAGATCTTCCAGTCTGTTTGCAAGCCGGCCGGTTCCGAATTGATCGTGCAGTCGCCTGTGCGACGGGCCATAGAGTTGGCTCAAGATGCGTCCTCCCAATGATTTTTTTGCTGAAGTATTACGCAGCGCACGAACGGGTTGCAACCGGATGCACAATCGCGCCCTTATGCGGTGCGCGCCGTAACCGCCCGGCAGCTTTTCTCCGGCATGCGTTATTCAGTCTGAGGAGCGAGACCGATGGAAACGCAGAGTATGGGCCAGCAGCTAGTATCGGCGCAGGAGATTTCAACGACCTGCTGCATCGTCGGCGGCGGGCCGGCGGGCATGATGCTCGGGTTTCTACTGGCGCGAGCCGGTGTCGATGTGACAGTGCTGGAGAAGCACGCCGACTTCCTGCGCGATTTCCGCGGCGACACCATCCACCCCTCGACGCTGCGGCTGATGGATGAACTTGGTCTGCTCGACGAGCTATTGCGGCTGCCGCACAGCCAGCTTGCCAAGCTTGGGGCGCAGATCGGCGAGACACCTATAAGGTTTGCGGACTTCAGCTTTCTGGGCCCGCGCTATGGTTTCATCGCCTTCATGCCGCAATGGGATTTTTTGAACTTCCTGGCGTCGAAGGCGGCGGCCTATCCGAATTTCCGCCTCATCATGCAGGCGGAGGCGACAGACCTCATCGAAGACGACGGGCGCATCGTGGGGATCAAGGCGGTGACGCCCGATGGGCCGCTGACCGTCCGCGCGACACTGACCGTCGGCTGCGATGGCCGCCATTCGGTGGTGCGGCGGCAGGCGGGCTTCGAGGTGCAGGATATCGGCGCACCGATAGACGTTTTCTGGCTGCGCCTGTCGCGACGGCCGGATGAGCCGCAGACCTCCGGCCGCTTCAACGCTGGCAGCTTCTTCGCGGTGATCGATCGGGGCGACTATTACCAGATTGCTTACGTGATCCCGAAGGGTGCTTCCGACGCCATCCGTGATGGCGGCATCGAAGCATTCCGCAAAATCGTAGCTGACAATTTGCCGTTTCTGGCCGACCGCGTTGATGAGCTGCGTAACTGGGACGACGTGAAACTGCTGAGCGTGCGGATCGATCGCCTCACCACATGGTTCCGGCCAGGGCTGTTGTGCATCGGCGACGCCGCGCACGCGATGTCGCCGATGGGCGGCGTAGGTATCAACCTGGCCATTCAGGATGCGGTGGCGGCGGCAAATATCCTGTGGCGTCCGCTGGCCGACGGCACGCTGAAAACCTACGAACTGGCCAAGGTTCAGCGCCGACGCATGTTCCCGACACGGGTGACGCAGCGGCTGCAGGTGCTGGCGCAAAATCGCATCATTCAGCCGGTGTTGGGGGCGGCGCAACCACTGAGCGTTCCGCGCCTGATGCGCCTGATTGATCGCACGCCATGGCTGCAACGCATACCGGCGCGGATCGTAGGTGTTGGCATCCGGCCGGAGCATATTCAGTCGCCGGCTAGGGCTGTCCGGGAAGGGACAGCCCGCAGTCAGTGATGCCGGGCTTGCCGGAAAACCGGTTCCCACTTTTCCGGAAGCACTTTAGCCGTGGTTCGTGAGCGCAACGAACTCTTCGTCGTCCTGCGCGCGGCGCTCGAACTTCAGGAAGTCATAGTAGCCGCAGCGCCCTTCGCCGGGGAACGAGCGGCAAACGCCAGGGCGGGCTTCATAGACCGTGCAGCTGCGCTTGTCGGTGTCGAAGAAGCGGCAGATGCGACCGTAGATGTCATCTTTCTTGCGGCGCATGGCGTACTTGCGACCATGCGCTTCCTTCGTGAACGCTTCCCGGGCGTCGTCGAAGCTCATGTCGTAGTGACGGGCGAGGCGCTCAACGTCACGCTTCTCCAACGGGATCAGCGGATAGGAGCAGCAGTAGCCGGGACACTTCTGACAATTGTATTGGGTGCTCACAGCGCGGTGTTCTCCTGCGGTGATTCGGCCACCATCGGGCCGATACAGCGTCAGCAGCAGTCTGATAACGCCTTGTCCTTCTTGACTCATGCAACGCGCCGTGGGGAAAGAGCAAGAGGCATAAGGGCTTTGGCCACAGGTGGGGGCATGCTCTGCGGCGGATGTCACACTTTTTCCCATAAGGTTTGCGTAGTTCGCATGCGCTTCGGTTGCCGGAGGCCGGTACTCGATGCGCGCCCGATCATGCGGACTATGCGGTTACGCGCTTCTTTGTGACATTCGGCTCTTTGTATCATTCGGCAGTGGTCGTGTCGGGTGACAGGGTGATTGAGTGTTTTTGCGATTTGCGATGTTGGTGCTGCTGAGAGGCTCGGCTGCGGTGACATCGAAATCAGTATTTTGAGTGGGGTTTGAAGATGGCGGATGCGGCTGAGCGTTCTGCAGATGCGGATACGCCTGTAAATCCCTATAGCCTGCTAGAGGCCGTCAACAATTCCAGCGACACCTCCCACACCGGCTGGCTGATATTCCTGGCCATCATGACCTACCTCATGATTGCCGTCGCCGGTGTGACGCATGAAGCGCTGCTGACTGAAACGCCGGTGCAGCTGCCGATCCTTCAGGTCAACATCCAGCTCAAACAGTTCTTTCAGTTCGCCCCCGTGGTGCTGGTGCTGTTCCACATCGGCATTCTGGCTCAGCTGGTGCTGCTGGCCCGCAAGGCGCTGGAATTCGACCGCGCGATCAGCCTCCTGGAGATTTCCGGCAAGCGTACCCACCCGCTGCGGCTGGAGCTGCATAATTTCTTTTTCGTGCAAAGCATCGCCGGGCCGCACCGGTCGGCGCTGATGAGCGGCTTCCTCAACATCATGTCGTGGCTCACCATCATCATCCTGCCGCTGGTGCTGCTGCTCTATATGCAGGTGGCGTTTCTGCCCTACCACGACGTCGCGACAACCTGGATCACCCGCATCTTCCTGACGCTCGATATCGTCGCCGTGCTGCTGATCGGCGTGTTTCTGATGCGTGCCGAAACGTCGTTCTTTCAGGCGTTCTGGCGTTCGACGATCACGCACCCCCTCAGTGTTGTGGCGACGGCCGTGGTGCTGGGCACGGTGCTTTATCTGTCATATTTCGCGGCAACGGTACCGGGCGAGCGGCTGGACACGATCGGCCGCAAGTTGACAGCGTGGGCGGCGCTGCCCGGCGATGGCAAGCTGCAACACAGCGGTTTGACGATACCGGCACTGGTAGGCGACGATGCGATCCTCGGCATGTTTCACCGCAATCTTGTGGTGACCGATTCCGAGTTGCTGGGCGGCGAGGGCGGCAAGACGCTGCGGCTGCGCGGCCGCGATCTGCGCCATGCCAAGCTGGACCGTACCGATCTTGCCGGTGTGGATCTGACCGGCGCGCGGCTTGATGGTGCCAGTCTGATCGGCGCCAACCTTGAGAACGCATCGCTCGGTTGTGCAGAACCCGATGCGCTGATGCTGAGCGATAGTCGCGATGTGGCGCGCTGTGTTTCCGCGCGCGGGGTCGATCTCAGCCGCGCCCGGCTGAAGGGCGCACGGCTTTGGGGCATCGATCTGTCGGCCGCCAGGCTGAACGACGCCGAGCTTGAAGGAGCTGACCTCGGCAACGCGGTGCTGAGCGGCGCCAGTCTGGTCAACGCGCAGCTCGACAAGGCTGAGCTTACGGGTGGCGTGCAGGCGCAGGGCGCCAACTTCCTCAATGCATCTCTGCAAGGCGCGGATCTCACCGGCGCGCGGTTGCAGCTGGCGGATTTTTCCAGCGCGTCGATGCAGGGCGTGATCTTGAATTTCGCCCAGCTTGAAGGCGCGATGCTGCGTGACGCAAACCTTGAGGCGGCCAGCCTCATGCGGGCGAAGCTCATCGGCGCCGATATGGCCGATATGCGCATCACCGGTGGCGATCTGCGTGGCACGCAGGTCTGGATGTCGTCGACGCCGCTCTGGGATGGCACCGGGCTGACGGATCTTTCCGAGCTCGTGGTGCGCGCGCCCAGTGATGCCGATCTGGCGGCGCTGAAGGCAGGTTTGCAGGCGATTTCAGGGTCCGATGCCGGCGTGCGTGCCAAGGAGCTCTGGGCTCAGATCAGCGGTGGCAGTGGGGCCTGGAGCGGCACAGTCGATCATCAGCGGTGGCAGAGCTGGGTTGGCGCGACGCCGGTGCCGCCAGCCCTCACTTACCGCGAAGACCTCACCGCCTATCTGCTCAAGCTCATGTGCAGCACGCGCTGGAGCGACGGCGCCGTGGCGTCGGGCATCGCGCGCCGGGCGGCATCGCCTCAGTTCCGGGGGGATGCGGTGCTTGTGTATGACCGCCTGCGTGGCAACAGCTGCCCGGCTTCGGCCCACGCCGCGCCGGGGGCAATGAAGGTGCTGTCGGTTGCTGCCGAAAACGCACGGAATTGAATAGGTTGATGCAACTCTTGCCAGATCGGTGACGTGGGTTTAGTCTGGAACGTATTGAGAACATGCAGCCTTAGGACCATGCTATCTGCGGTAGGCAACGCCGCCCGTCCGATCGCACCCGTCGAGCCGCAACGTGGTCTGGCCCAGACGCGGATGCGCGCACGTTACCGTGGACAACTGCAACCGGCGCCGTGCGGTGCGGGTTTGGTGTGGTTAGGTTGGCAGTGAGACTCAGTCTGGATCCGGGGCCCGCCATTGCGGGTTCTGTTGACAGCGGTAAGCAAATTGCGGCCTCCGGGCTCATGCGCCCTTGCCAAAGCGGCGCGCCGAAGCCCGCCCGTGCCGGACGCCTTTTGAAGGCGAGCGGCAAAGGCCGCACAAACAGAAATGCTAAGGAGTGACCATGGCAGGCTCGGTCAACAAGGTAATCCTGGTCGGCAATCTCGGCAGGGATCCTGAGATCCGCCGCACGCAGGACGGCAAGCCGATCGCAAACCTGCGCATCGCGACATCCGAGACGTGGCGGGATCGCAATTCGGGCGAGCGCCGCGAGCGGACGGAATGGCACTCGGTGGTGATCTTCAACGAGAACCTGTGCCGGATTGCCGAGCAGTATCTGCGCAAGGGCTCCAAGGTGTTCGTTGAAGGCGCGTTGCAGACCCGCAAGTGGCAGGGTCAGGACGGGCAGGATCGCTACACCACGGAAGTGGTGCTGCAGGGCTTCAATGGCAATCTGACCATGCTTGATGGTCGCGCTGGTGGCGGCATGTCCGAAGGCGGTCAGGTGGACTACGCCGGCGATAACGGCGGTTTCGGCGGTGGCAGCAGCGGTGGCGGCTACGGCGGGGAGAGCAACTCGCGCTCGTCCGGTTCACGTAGCGGCGGCAGCAGTGGTGGTGGCGGCAATAGCAGCCCCAGCTTCGATCGTCAGCTCGACGACGAAATTCCGTTCTGATTGGCCCTGACGACGCCCAATCATAGGGTAGCATCTGCCAGTAAATCTGCATCAGCCCCGATGGCTTCCATCGGGGCTGATCTCGTTTCATGCCAGCGTTGCGATCGCCATTGCAGGCTGACATGAGCACCGTCCCTGTCGTGGCGTGCTGTTGGGCAATTAGATGAAATTCGCCCTTTGATTGCGCTGCCAAGTTTCCGGCCAGCTTTGCCACAAACAGCATTTCTACCGGTCGCTCCAGCTTCACCGATCGGGGCGACGGGGTTGTGCGGCTGAACTTTTAAACTGTTTTTGTCCGCGTCCTGAACGGATCTGAAATTCCACCGCAATAAAATCAGCCATATGACTATCAGTAATAGGGATAACCGCAGTGTGCTGCGTCGGTAGGCACGATGACAGAGTGGGAGCGGGAAAAATTCATCGGACCAACCGCCGAGCAGGTTGAGTGTTGGCTCCATGCGCAGTCGGAATTGGACTGGGCTCGGGTAGGGTTGCCGCCTCTCAGCGATTGGGATCCTGCGCTGCTTGCTGTTCTGCGGATGTCGGTATACGCGCCCAGCCCGATGTTGCTGCTTGTTGGGCACGAGGGCATTGTTATCGCCAACGATGCTGCGCGGCAGCTGTTCGCAATCAAGGCGTCGGCTGGAAGTTTCAACGGTCGCGCGGTTGCGGATGTTCTGCCCGCTTACGCACCACTTTGGAAATTGATCCTCACCAGAGCACAACTGGGTGAAACGACGGCTCTGCGCGACGAACCGATCCGAACACCGGCGAGTGACGGCGATGAGCAACTGAGATGGTTCCATCTGGACTTCATGCCGGTGCTTGATTCCGCAAACGGGTTTCTGGGCACCCTTGGCATGGTGTGTGATGTAACCGACCACATCCAGCGCATTCACGAGTTGTCGGATTCCGAAGAGCGGTTGCGTCTCGCCCTTGACGGATCGGGAATGGTCGGTGTGTGGACGCTAGATGTTGCTTCGGGCTTGAGCACTGCGGATGTGAATGTTGCGCGCGCCTATGGGCTCTCGGAAGAGGATTGCAAAAACGGCATTGATGACAGTCTGTTTTTTGACGCCATCCATCCGGATGATCGAGAGAGGGTGCAGACGGCGTTCGAGCATGCGGTCGTCACGCGTTCATCCTATCAAAACAAATATCGCGTGATTGGCCGCGATGGCAAAACGCGCTGGGTCATCACGTCAGCCAAGCCGTCGATTGATGGCTACGGCGAAGTCATGCGCATGCTCGGTGTTGTGATCGATGTCACTAATCAGATGGAAACAGCATCCGCACTTGCTGAAAGCCGGTTCCGCTTTCAAACGCTGACAGAAGCGCTGCCTCAAATCGTCTGGAGCTGTGCTGCGGATGGTGAGCATGACTACTTTTCGAAACGGTGGAGCGAATTTACCGGGATTGCGCCTGAGAACATCGTGGAGGAGACGTGGAAGGAGCTGGTTTTTCCCGACCATTGGCCAACGGTGTCGGATGTCTGGGATGCGGCGCTGCGTTCCGGCGAACCGTACGACATCGATTATCGCTTCCGCCATCATTCGGGTGAATATCGTTGGCTGCGCGTCATGGCTCTCCCGATACGTGACGACGACGGCAAGGTGATCCGCTGGTTTGGCACCAGTACCGATGTGCACGACGCGTATCTGTTGGCGGAGCAGCGCGAGAAGCTGGCCGATGAGCTGGTGAAGATTGCTACGGTAGATCATCTCACGCAGGTTCTGACGCGCAGGGCGTTCATCGACCGGGCATCGGAATTTCTCGATGCTGGAGCGGCCGCTGAGGTGAGCATGCTGATGCTCGATATCGATCACTTCAAATCCATCAACGATACCTACGGCCACGCTGGAGGCGATTGCGTTCTGGTCTACGCTGCCAAGCGCGTGCAAGCCTGCCTGAAGCAGCACGATCTGATCGGGCGCCTGGGTGGTGAGGAGTTTGCGGTTCTGCTGCCGGGCTGTGCGGTTGAACAGGCGCATCAGGTTGCTCACCGCATCCTGCACCTTATGCAAAGAGACCCATTCAAGCTTGAAGACGGCCAGCAAGTTTCTGTGACGGTGAGTATCGGAATGACGACTGGCGCCGCCGGGGCGAACTCACTGGACGAGTTGCTGATGATTGCGGATCAGGCGCTTTATGGTGCCAAGAACGGTGGCCGCAACCGGGCAGTGTTCTCGTCTGCCCAGACCGCGTAGGTTCGACTGCCGCCATTGAGGCTCACCGGCCAGGTTCGGCCGTGAAAACTTGATCCGCCGCAACTTCGCCTTTTTTCGTCGCATCTCACGCGCACAATTCTGCGCGCTTGGTTAGCGTTTAAGCCTGGCTTGCAGCCTTCGTTCATGTTGAGGGCGCTACCACAATTCCGCCGATCATCTTTCGCACATGGCGGCGTTACCATCCGACATTCGTCGGCACCCAACGTAGGAGACTTACATGCTTTGGCGAGCTCTACTGACGCCCGTCGTCGCCTTATTGACTACTGTTACTCTGATTGGCGCAGTTTCGGCTCAACCCCGCGATTATGATCGCGGCGGTGATCGCGGCCGCCATGGTCCTCCGGGAGCTGGCCCCAATCGGCCCGGCCCTGACCGCGGCCCGCCGGTTCGCGGCCCGCAGGAGGTTTGGGAACTTCTGGGTGAGCAGGCTGTCGGCTTTGGCGTCGACCGCGATGTGATCCGCGTTGGCCGCCGCGAAGGTTTCTTTAGCAAGATCGCGCTCGAAGTTCGTGACAACGAAGTCGAAATTCTCGACCTCAAGGTGTTCTTTCACCGCGGTCCCCCGCAGGACGTCCGCGTGCGCCAGCGTATCCGTCCCGGCGACCGTACGCGGCCAATCGATCTTGTCGGCGGTGAGCGTGTGATCGACCGCATTGAAATCGTCTACCGTTCGCGTCCGGGTTATCGTGGGCGCGCAAAGGTTGCCGTCTACGGCGTGAAGTGGGTGCGTCCGATGCCGCCGCCGCCGGTCGCCCGTTGGGAAGAGCTTGGTTGCAGCAAGGCCGGCTTCCTGCCCAACAAGGATGTGATTCGTGTTGGTCGCCGCGAAGGCCGCTTCAGCCAGATCCAGCTGCGCGCCTTCCGCAACAAGGTGCACATCCTCAACCTGCGCGTGATCTATGGTAACGGCGCACCCGACGACATCCCTGTGAAGTCGGAGATCCGCGACGGTGGCGAAAGCCGCCCGCTCGACCTGAAGGGCAACGGACGCTTCATCGACAGCGTTGAGCTGTATTATGTGGCGCAGCCCAGCTTCAAGGGTTCGGCTCAGGTCTGCATCTTCGGACGTTGATGCGGACCGATTAGCGCAGCTTCACTCCAATTACGGAAGCCCCGCCCCACGGCGGGGCTTTTTCGGTTATAGAGGGTGCTTCGTGGTCAAGCGCAGAAATGCACCGGGCTGCGGCTTGGCCTGACGGCGCCCAGGCTGATGTTCCCCGACTGACATAACTGGAACAGGATATGCGGATGGATCTGGGCTGGGCCCTGCTGGGGATCGTGGCCGGCATGTTTATCGCCTTGCAGGGGCCGATAAACGCGCAATTGGCATTCAAGCTAGGCACGCCGATCGCGGCTTCGGCGGCATCGTTCGTTGCCGGTGCTCTTCTGTTGCTGGTGCTGGCAAGCGTTGTGACAAACGTGCAGGGCACGGCCATCAACTGGGGCGCGCCGCCGTGGTGGATGTACGTGGTGGGCGGATCGCTGGGCGCGGTGTTCGTCACCTGCGCACTCATTCTCACGCCGAAGCTCGGCGCGGCCGCCACCATGGCGCTGATCGTAGCAGGTCAGTTGCTGGCCGGATTGGCGCTGGATCGCCTGGGCTGGTTCGATCTGGCCGTGCGCGAACTGACCATCGGCCGTGTTGGCGGCGCTATGCTGCTGATTGCGGGCGCGCTGCTGATCCGTTTCGGTTAACAGCCGGAGCGGCGCACGGCATTCAACTAGCCGCCTGACGCTATAAAGCGCGCCCCCTTGCATCGGTGCGGCTCAGGCGGCACAAGCTCCACATCCATCCGCAAGCGGCTGGGCTTGAGCGGCTGGCCGTTGTGCCGTGCGCTCAGGTTCTGTCCGCCAAAGCCGTCCATTGGTTCATGCGCACCGACCTTTTCGACTTTGAGCTGCCTGAAGACCGCATCGCGCTGCGCCCGGCAACGCCGCGTGATAGCGCGCGCTTGCTGTCGGTGCCGGCGGGCGATGTGGCATTCGCAGATCTCAGCGTTGGTGACCTGCCGCAGCTTTTGCAGCCGGGCGATGCATTGGTGTTCAACGACACGCGTGTCATTCCGGCGTCGCTCAGCGGTGTGCGTCAGCGCGGCGAATACAAGTCCAACGTATCGCTGCTGCTGATCGAGCGCCTTGCGCCGGATCGGTGGCGGACGTTCGCGCGGCCAGCCAAGCGCTTGCAGGCCGGTGATCGTCTGCAGTTCGGCCACGACGGCGAGATGTGCATGCTGGGCGCGCTGCAAGGCACTGTTTTGAGCCGGGGCGAAGGCGGCGAAGTTGATGTCGCGTTCGATCTGTCGGGGCCGGATCTTGACGCTGCAATTGCAGCCGTAGGCGAGATGCCGCTGCCGCCTTACATTGCCGGCAAGCGCGGCGTTGAAAGCACCGACCGCGCCGACTATCAGACGATCTACGCCGCGCGCGACGGCGCTGTGGCCGCGCCCACTGCCGGGCTGCACTTCACACCGGAGTTGCTGGCGGCGCTTGCGGAGCGCGGCGTTTCAAGCCACTTCGTGACGCTGCATGTCGGTGCGGGTACCTTTCTGCCGGTGAAGGTGGAAGACACCGCCGAGCACAAAATGCATTCCGAGTGGGGCGAGGTGAGCGCGCAAACGGTGCAGGCGCTCAACACTGTGCGCGCGAATGGCGGCCGCATCGTTGCTGTAGGCACGACCTCGTTGCGCCTGCTGGAATCGGCCGCCGCATCGGGCGAGTTGCAGCCTTTCAGCGATCACACCGACATCTTCATCACGCCCGGATATCGTTTTCGCGTTGTCGACGTGCTGATGACGAACTTCCATCTGCCGCGCTCCACGCTGTTCATGCTGGTTTCAGCGTTTGCTGGCCGTGAACGCATGCAGGCGGCCTATGCGCACGCGATCGCCAACGGCTATCGATTTTACTCCTACGGCGATGCATCGCTGCTGATGCGTGCGCACCATGATTGATCGCACCGCAGACATGACGACTTCAGAAACGAAAGAACATTCACCGATGCAACAGCAGGCGCAGACATTCGGCTATCGGCTTCTGAAGCAGGACGGTGCGGCGCGGCTGGGCGAGGTGGTGACACCGCGTGGTATCGTGCGCACGCCGGCGTTCATGCCGGTGGGCACGGTGGCAACGGTGAAGGCCCTGACCTTCGATCAGGTGAAGCAGGCGGGCGCCGACATTGTGCTGGCCAACACCTATCACCTGATGCTGCGCCCCGGCGCAGAGCGGGTCGCGCGGCTTGGTGGGCTGCACAACTTCATGCGCTGGGACGGGCCAATCCTGACCGATAGCGGCGGCTTTCAGGTCATGTCACTGTCGAAGATCCGCAAGATCAACGAGGAGGGCGTGCGTTTTGCATCGCATATCGATGGATCGCGCCACCTGCTGACACCGGAACGGGCGGTGGAAATCCAGTGTCTGCTCGGGTCCGACATCCAGATGCAGCTCGACGAATGCATATCGCTGCCAGCGGAGCGCAAGGAAACCGCGCGGGCGATGGAGCTGTCGTTGCGCTGGGCCGCACGGGCGCAGCGCGCGTTCTCCGATCTGGCGAAGCCGGGGCAGGCGCTGTTTGGCATTGTGCAGGGCGGCGTCGATGCGGAGCTGCGTCAGCGCTCGGCGGAAGCGTTGGTTGCGATGGATCTGCCGGGGTATGCTGTCGGTGGCCTTGCGGTGGGCGAGGGGCAGGAGCTTATGCTGCGCACGCTTGATGGCGTGCTGCCGCATCTGCCATCGCACAAGCCGCGTTATCTGATGGGCGTTGGCACGCCGTCCGATCTCATCAAGTCCGTCGCCCGTGGCGTCGATATGTTCGACTGCGTGATGCCGACGCGCAATGGTCGCCATGGCCTCGCCTTCACCTGGAATGGCAAGGTGAACCTGCGTAACGCCAGGCACGCGGACGACCCTGCGCCGCTGGACGAGCAAAGCTCGTGCCCCGGTGCGCGCGATTATTCCCGCGCCTATCTGCATCACCTCGTGCGCTCGGGTGAATATCTGGGTGCGATGCTGCTGTCGTGGGTCAACACCACATTCTATCAGGAGCTGATGGCGGCCATGCGCCTCGCCATCGCCGAAGGTCGCTTCAATACCTGGGCGGAAGAAACGCTCGACCGTATTGAACGCACGAACTGAACTGCTGGTCAGATTGGATCGGTTTCCGCAACCGCTTTGCGCACACTGCGCTCGCGGTTGAGCAGATAGATGCCGGACGCGATGATGACGGCCGCGCCAATGAGCGTCCACACATCGGGCACGTCGCCGAATACGGTGAAACCGAACAGCACCATCGTCAGCATCTGGATGTAGATGAACGGCGCGACGCTGGACGCGGGCGCCAGCCGGTAGGCGTGGATGAACAGATAGTGTCCAACGCCGCCGAAGATGCCGAGCACGCTCAGCAGCAGCCATGCCGTAGCATCGGGCGGCCACACCCAGTTCCATAGCGCGAACGGCGCTAATCCGAACGCGCCCAGCAGCACCGAATAAAACAGCATCACCAGCGGCGCATCATGGGCGGCGAGAAAGCGCGTCAGCAGCATGAAGAACGCGTAGGCCAGCATGGAGCCGAACGCGAATATAAACGCGTAATGAAATTCACCGACGCCGGGATGCACGACGATCAGCACGCCAATGAACCCAACGGCGATGGCGATGAAGCGGCGCAGGCCAACCCATTCGCCCAGCAGCGGCCCCGCCAGCAGCGCAACCAGCAGCGGCGCCATGAAGACGACCGAGATCGACTGATCGAGCTGCAGATGGCGCAGGGCCAGAAAGTTGAACGCGGTGGTTGATACCATCAGCAGCGAGCGCAGCAGTTCAAGCTTGAGCTTGCGCGTGCCCAGCAGCGCCGAAATCGGCAGCACCGATAGCATCGACAACATGATGGCGAACTGACCGAGGAAGCGCGACCACGCGATCTGCACCACCGGCAGGCCGGAAGCTGTCGCCAGATATTTGGCCGAGGTATCGAGCGCAGAAAACAGCGCAACGGCAACACACATCAGCCCGATGGCCTTGAGGCGGTCCGCAGCCGGAATCAACACCTCGCGGCGCGGCTGCGCTGCGGGCTGCACGCGCCTGCCGGTATCGGCGGCGCCGGTCTCTTGGCTGCGAGGTTCGTCCATAGCGCGCGTACATATCCTATCGGCGCAAAGTGGCCGGTGCGCCAAAACGCGCATCGGTCAGGGACAGTGGGCATCGCTGTAAAATGTGCGATCCATCATCGCTTTAAGCATCAATGCCCTGAGTTGGCGGCAGGCTGCGGCGTTTTCAGCAGCACCAATTGACGGGATACCACGATCGCGCGAAGGATGCCCCATGAGCAAGCAGCGCTTCATCCGCATCTTCCGCGCCGGCAGACTTATCACGGGAATCTAACCCCGGAGGCGATCGCGCGTCCGGGGTCATGACATGCCCGGCAGCCGCTCTCATCCTGCCTTTGTGAATTTTCTTGCCTGTCGGGGTGCGGCACCTCAAGGCGCGAGCCTTGCCCGCCATGTCACATCGTCCGTTTCGGAAAGGCGCAGGACATCAGGCGCGCGCGCCTCGTCCATCGCACGGCGCCGGAACGCCAAGTCCATCGCGCCGTCCCGTCGTCAGCCTGCCGCGCGCGCTTTCCAAACTTGGGTTCTGTTCGCGCACTGAAGCCACCGTCTTGATCGAGGCCGGGCGGGTATCGGTCAACGGCCGCATCGCCCGCGTCGCCACACTGCGCGTCGATCCCGATCGCGACCGGATCACGGTCGACGGCGGCGCCATCGCGGCTGAAGCAAAAATCTATCTGATGCTGAACAAACCGCGCGGCTTCGTTACCACGCGACGTGACCCGCACGAGCGGGAGACAGTCTATGACTGTCTGCCTCCGGGCCTGCCGTTCCTGTCTCCTGTCGGCCGTCTCGACAAGGCGAGCGAAGGGCTGCTCCTGCTGACAAACGACAATGGCTGGGCGGACTATCTGCTCGACCCGGCATCCGGTGTTCCCAAAACCTATCACGTGAAAATCGACCGGGTCGCCGACGATGATTTCATCGCTGCGCTTACGCAGCCCGTTGAGGATGGCGGCGAGCGGCTCAGCGCGGCTGCGGTGCGGCTGTTGCGGACAGGTAACCGTTCAAGTTGGGTTGAGGTCGTGCTGACCGAGGGTCGCAACCGGCAGGTACGCAGGATGGTCGCGGCGCAGGGTGCCGAAGTCCTTCGTCTCGTGCGCGTGGGGATTGGGTCAGTCAAGCTCGGAGATCTCGGCAAGGGCCAGACGCGCCCGCTCACAGACGCGGAGAAAACCGGGATTTAGCTGAAATCCTTGGTGAGCCCGGATGGGATCGAACCATCGACACCCTGATTAAAAGTCAGGTGCTCTACCCCTGAGCTACGGGCCCTCAAGGTGAGCCGTGCTTTTAGGCGGAGGAGGTGGAGCGGTCAAGGCGAACCCACACCTGCGACCTTCTGCAATTTGCGGCAAAAGCCGGCCAAGCGTGGCTCTGCAACATTGCGCCGGGCGTCCAGCGCGGCCAGCCGCCTGCGCCATCGACCGGAGCAGTTCCGCGCGTCGCTGTTTCATCGCCGTGCCACACGGGGCCTAATGATGAAACCCGGAGGCTTCGTCGCTCGTCAGCGGCGTTTGCACCGGATGCGCTTTGAAGTGATCGATGGCCGCCGCCATGTCGCGCATCAGCAGCGCGCACAGATCAAGGCTGACGCCGTTGCGCACCAGTATCCGCTGCACCGTCTGGCTCTGACAGTTGGCCGGCAGCGTATACGCTGGCACCAGCCAGCCGTTGACGCGCAGCCGGTCGGCCAGATCAAACAGCGTGAAGCCGGGGTCGGCGCCGTCCTTGATTTTCCACGACACGGCGGGGATGCCGCGCGCCATGTCGCCATCGAAGATGATCTCAAACGGCCCCAGCTTGGCGATGGCATCGGCCAGGAATTTTGCGCTCGCGTAGCAGGCGGAGTGGATGCTGCGATAGCCGTCGCGACCGAGCCGCAGGAAGTTGTAATACTGGCAGACCACCTGACCGCCGGGGCGCGAGAAGTTGAGCGCGATGTCGCGCATTTCACCGCCGAGGTAGTTCACCCAGAACACCATGTCGTCCGGCAGATCCTTGGCTTCGCGCCACAGCACCCAGCCAACGCCCAGCGGTGCCAGACCGAATTTATGGCCCGAAGCGTTGATGGAACGCACGCGCGGCAGGCGGAAATCCCACATCAGATCCGGCGCGCAGAATGGCGCCAGAAAGCCACCGCTGGCGCCATCGACATGGATCGGGATGTCGAGGCCGGTTCGCGCCTGCAGATCGTCAAGCGCATCACTGACAGCCTGCACCGGTTCATACGCGCCGGTGAATGTGACGCCGAGCGTCGGCACTACGCCGATGGTGTTTTCATCGCAGCGGCTCAGCACCTCTTCCGGTGTCATCAGCAGGCGGCCGTTGTCCATTGGGATCTCACGCCGCTCGATATCCCAGTAACGCGCGAACTTGTGCCAGCAGACCTGCACCGGCCCGGTCACGATGTTCGGCTTGTCGGTGGGCCTGCCGGCCGCGCGCTGGCGTGCCTCCCACCGGCGTTTCATCGCCAGGCCGCCCAGCATCGCAGCTTCACTTGAACCGGTGGTGGCGCAGCCAACCGCCTGCGTGCTGTCGGGCGCGTGCCACAGATCGCCGATCATGCGCACGCAGCGCGCCTCAATATCCGCCGTCTGCGGGTATTCGTCTTTGTCGACGAGGTTTTTGGCGATGCAGTCGTTCATCAGGCGATGAACCTGCGGCTCTTCCCACGTCTGGCAGAACGTCGCCAGGTTCTGGCGCGCATTGCCATCGAGCATCAGCTCATCGCGCAGCGCGGCATAAACACGGTCCGGATCTTCGATGCCACTCGGAAAGGTTGCGGTGGGCAGCCGTTTGAGCACCTCCGGTGCGCCGTACATCGCATCGAATGCGTCATCCAGCGTTTCCGAGACCACTTTGGCCGCAAAACGATCCTGAGCCATAACTGCACGCTCCCCGATAGCCGCAAACTGAAAGCCAAAGCCGATAAAGCCATCGACCGGTGGCGATCGGGTTCATCCGCGGTTGGGGATCATGGTTGTGGTTGATGTTGTTTTGTGTGCCGTTCCAGAATGACATTCTGCCGGCGGTTGCGCGGTTGTCGGCGTCAAATCCGAAGCATGGCAACGCGCGTGCGGTGTCAGTGCACCACCCACATGAAAAAGCGCCCGACTTACACCTTCAAACGCCTCTTCGGCCACGCTGATGTGTTGACTCATAAAAGCACGTTTGCACTTCGTGCCCGTGGACGTCTGCTCGCAGCAATGCGCTGGCTTTTCATCGTCACAACATGATCGCGCGGGGCCTCGTTGTATTCGCTTCTGTTTGAAAAACTGAAGGAAGTCGTCGGCGCCGTAGCACCGCTTGTCGCGGTTGTCTGCATATTGCTGTTCGTGATGATAAGTGCGCCGCTGGCAATCGTGGCACAGTTCCTGGCCGGGTCGGCGTTGGTGATCCTCGGCATGGTGCTGCTGTTCGCCGGGCTCGACATCGGCGTACTGCCCATGGGGCGTTTCATCGGCGCGGAACTGCCCAAACTCGGTTCGATCGCGCTGGTTATCGCAGTCGGATTTGCCATGGGTTTTGCAACAACCGTGGCCGAGCCGGACGTTCTGGTGCTGGCCTCGCAGGTGGACGCAACCTCCAACGGCAGCATACGCGAGCACGTGGTGCTTTATGTCATTGCGCTGGGCGTTGCGATTTTCGTCGGGCTGGCGATGGCGCGCATCATCTTCGGTTTTTCCGTGCGGCTCATGCTCAGCCTCGCCTACGGTACCGTCATCGCGCTGTCATTTTTCACGCCGGTAGAGTTTGTGGCGCTTTCCTATGACGCCGGCAGCGTCACAACAGGCGTGCTGACTGCGCCCGTCGTCATAGCACTCGCGATTGGCCTCAGCTCCGTGCTTGCGGGGCGATCGGCCATTGCCGACGGTTTCGGGCTACTGGGTTTTGCATCGATAGGTCCGATCATCGCCGTCATGATCATGGGGATCATTCTGGCATGATGGAACTGGATCTGGTTGCCGAGCTGCGCAGCACGCTGGTCAGTGTCGTTCTGGCGGTGGCCCCGCTGGCTGTGCTGTTTGCCGCATTCCAGATTTTCGTGCTGAAGCTGCCGTTTCGGGATTGCGTCGACATCATCATCGGCACGGCGCTTTCAGCTGTGGGCCTGTTCTTTTTCCTTGCCGGCGTCAGCATCGGATTTTTGCCGGTGGGCCGTGCGATAGGCGAGGCGTTGGGCACCGACGGGCAAACATGGGTGCTGGTCGCGGCGGGCTTGTTTCTTGGCTATGTCACCACATGGGGCGAACCGGCGGTGCGCATTCTCGCCGATCAGGTCGATGATGCTTCCAGCGGTTCTATCCGGCGCATTGTGGTGCTGCAGGCCATCTGCATCGGCGTCGCGCTCATCGTCGCTCTGGGCATGGTGCGGATCGCCTATCAGATCCCGATCCTTTACCTGCTGATCCCGAGCTATCTGCTGATACTTGTCATCATGTGGCTGAGTGAACGCGATTTCGTTGTGATCGCAGTTGATGCGGGTGGCGTTGCGACCGGTCCGCTGGCCAACACGTTTCTGCTTGCGCTGGCGCTGGGTGTTTCGGCCGCGATGGGTGATACCAATCCGATTGTAAACGGCTTGGGACTCGTGGCGTTGATTGCAGTTGCGCCGGTCATCTCGCTGATGACGCTCGGTTTGATTTTACGCCGTAAACTGGCACGAAAGGGTTGAACGAATGCCTACGTCGCTGATCGTGAGTATCGTTCGCAAGGGCTGGGGCGATACGGTGCTGACCGCTTCCAAGAAAGCTGGCGCCCATGGCGGCACGGTGATGTTGGGCCGCGGTGTCGGCATTCACGAGAACCAGTCCATTCTTGGCATCGCTATTGAGCCGGAGAAGGAAATCGTTTTGACGCTCGTCTACACCGATGCGGCTGACGCAATTCTCGATGCCATTGTCACTGCCGCAAAGCTCGATGAGCCCGGCAATGGATTGGCGTTTGTGGTGCCGGTCAGCCGCCTGGAAGGTGTGCCCCATGTGTTGGGGCATGGCGGTGACAAAAGCGCGTGACGCCGTGACACCGTTGCTTCGTCCTGATTGCATCCGGCCACGTTGCAGGCAGCGTCACCGCCGCCATTTCTCCCGTAGCGGCCAGCTAAAAATCTTTACAGATTTTTCGCGCCGGTTCAGCGCCTTCGGTAGGAGGCCGATAGCGCTCATCCACAGCGACCGGATTTCGGCACGAGTTATCCAACACTTCCCACATGAATCGAATCTGGCAGGCGGCGATGGCGCTGCGGGCTGAACACGCCTGTGTTAGTACGAATCACTAGTGTTTTGCGTGCAGTCCCAATAATCGGCGCCTTCCGGGCGCGTGGCGTTGTCAGGTCCATGCCGCAGAACTCGCTATTTGCCCGTTTTCGCAATCGTTTCGCTGCCGAGCACCGCTGCGTGCCGCCCGATCAGCTTAGCCATTGGGCGCCGGTTCCATCGTCGTACGCACGGGACGGTGATGCATATGTCTGCCCTGAGTGCGGACAATGTCATGTGCGCGCATATCGTCAGTTCGACGTGCCAGCCGACATGCATTCGTCTGTGCCGCTGATAAATGCGGCTCGTCCGAGCTTCGTGCTCGTCTGATAGCTGCGTAGCGCTTCAATACAATCATTCGTCCTGGAAGCAGCGCCACGCATCTGTTGTTGGTGGGCAAATCATTTGATTGCTGATTGTTGATGTGTGCGAGTGTCGGCGGCCTGTGCATGAACGCTCAAGTTTGTGCATAAGGGCCGCGCGTTGCGTGGAACGCGCTGCGCACTCGCGCCTATGGTGTTGACGTTAGTTTTGTAGCTTAGGGGTTTTTGTATATGTCTGTATTCAAGCGTTTGTCGCGTGGTGTTGTTGCGTGTGTGCTTCCGGTTAGTTTTGCAACGGCAGTAGCAGCAGGTCCGTTTAATTCGTATCAGTCCTATTCGCCGAGAGACGCATGGAGCGGGCTCTATCTCGGTGTCCATGAAGCCGGCGCCTGGGGCGACAGTGACTGGACCTTCGCCAACGGCAGCAGAACCTCACCCGATTACACTCTTGGCGCCCTGTTCGGTGGTCAGATCGGCTATCAGCAGCAATGGGACAATTTTGTCTTGGGTGCTGAGCTTTCCTATTCAGGTGCGCTTAACGTCGATCAGGCCGACTTTTGTCCGGGCGGCGCGAGCGTCTGCGGCAATGAGCTCAACGGTTTGCTGCTTGCAAACGCAAGGCTTGGCTATGCGTTCGGCCGCACACTGCTGTACGGAACCGCCGGTTACGCCCGCGCGAACATAAAAGCCGACATCGACGCCGGCGGTGGTCCGCTGGATCTGCGCGGCAAGGAAAAGATAAGCGGCTGGAACTACGGCGGTGGGTTTGAATATCTCATCACGCCAAGCATCAGCTTCGGGCTTGAGTACATCCGCGTTGATCTGCGCGATAAGCAGTTTGCGCTGTCGGACGGTGCCGGCGTGGTCGGCGAAGTCGTCGATATCGAGAACACCTTCAACGTCGTGCGCGGCCGAATTTCAGTCAAACTCGGCGGTGGTGACAGTGGCTATGCGTCACCGCTAAAATAGGCCGTCGCGCTGCTATCCGTGTGAGCGCAGGCGTTAGGCAACGGAGAAATCGCGTGCAGTTTCACATTGAAAACATGACCTGCGGCGGTTGTGCCAAGGCAGTCGAGAAGGTCGTCGCCATGCTCGACCCGGAGGCGAAAGTTGCCGCGAATGTTGATGATCGCATCGTCAGCATAACAACATCCGCCGCTGCGGATGCCGTCAAACAGCGGCTGGTGGATGCTGGTTGGGAGGCGCGCGTGGTGGAGTGAGGCCTGTTTGGCTTCGCAGCTCCTCACCGCGCTTCGCTTGTACGACCAGCGCGTCGCTCGCCATGCTGGAGCTGCGGTTAGCGCGGCTGCAGCAGTTCCAGATGTTTGTACGTCTTTTCGGGGGTCGTCACCCGGCACGAGCGGTCGTCATCGGCGTCGGTGCACAGCACCTCAAGGCCGTCGGGATAGCTGCTGACATTACGGCATTTGGCACTGAAGCGCTGATTGCCGTCGGCGTCCGGTTCAAGCCGCTCCAGATGGTCAACGCCGCAACTCGTATCCAGATACAACAGGCGCAGGATCATGTAGTCCTTGATCTCTGCGCGCGCGTTTGAATTTGCTGCTGCAATGCCGAATGCAAGTGCAACCATAGCGCTGCGCACGGGCAGCCTAACCGCATTTCCCATCACGAACCGTTGCTGGCGTCGAACAGATTGCCGTTGGTGTCGCGCACCACGGCTTTGACAGGAAAGCGGCCGTGGCGACCAAAGCTGATGCGGAAGCTTGGATTTTCCGACACCGACATACCGCTCTCGATCTGTACAAACGGGCGCTCAGCGACGGTCACGTCCACGCGTTCAACGAAGTGCGCGGGCAGATACGTGTTGGTCTTGGTGTCGATCTGCATGCCGGAGAAATTCGGATGCCGGATCTGAATTTGAAGGTCACGCCACGCTTCGCCACGCGTCGCATCGTCATAGACGCGCAGCAGCGTCTTGCCCAGCGATGCCATTGCTTCGTCCATGTCCTTCAGCGTCGTTGACGTGCAGCCGCCGGCGCCGGTGACATATTGGTTGGCAGCGTGAAGCACCCCATCGTCGGTTTCCAGCACCGCGCGCACAGCGCTCATGTCGTTGAGCCGCACGCGCGCTTCGATTGTGCGATCGCCAATGTTTCCACCCTCACGATAAGCGGTGTCGAAGTTTATCGCAGCCGCCAGTGGAGCAGGGTTCTCGTCGATGATCAGCGACAGGCGTTTCGCGCGATTGGCGATCTCGCCGGAGATGTAGATCGTGATTGGAACAACGGCGGCATCTTCCGCTCGCTTGGGTGCAACCACGCGTACCATGCCGCTGTCTTCGCTGATCGGTCGATCGCCGAACAACTCCTTGCGGATCGAGCCCCACGCGCTGTCATCAGCGAGCGCAGCCGAGAAGCTGAAAAGGAACGCGGCGGCAACGCAAATGATGAAGCGCGTGGCGGACATGGTGTGTTCCTTGCGTCGTTATTCCGGCTGCGAGTCAATGTACGTGCGGATGGCCCAGATGGCTTCCTGATTCAGCAGGCCGTCAAAGGGCGGCATCTTCTGACGTCCGCCGACGGTTGCGCCACCAAGTACGCGGGCGATGAACCAGGCATCTTCGCTTTCGCCTTCGCCGAGTTCGCGCAGATCCGGAGCCATGCCGCCGGACTTCACTTCCAGGCCATGGCAGCGCGCGCAATTGGAATTGTAACCGCGCGAGCCGATCTCGATGGCGGTTGCGCGCAGCGCTTCATCGTTGCGGTAAGGATTGGTTGCCAGCCACTGCTCGCCGAGCGGCGGCAGGCCGGAGGTGTCAACCGGCTGCGGCGCGCCATCGCCATGACCATAGACGGCTGCGATGGGAAGAACGGGCAGCAGCATGACTGCGACCAGGAATGCGCGGAACGTCATAGTGAAGGGCCTCGTTGGTTGGCATTTGTGGTGGACGGCGGTTCAAGCCAGATGCGCCACGTCTCGCTGCCGCTCACGTCCAGAAAGTACGTGCCGGGGTTCTCGATGAGATACGTGGCCTGGCCACCGCCGCCGATGTGCAGGTTCTGGATGATGCTGCCGTCGTCGGCTTTCAGGTAAAGAACGAAGATCGGACCGTCGCTTTCGTAGCGAAGCTGCGTTGGCTGATCGATGTGAAAGCGTTCTGTTGTGGTGCTGAGACGCCCTTCGAATTTCGGCGCCGTGAGTTTGCGCACGGCGCTGTCGAAGCAGGCAAGGCGTTCGGCATTGTCTGCGATTGCGGCGCATGTGCGCATGTCATCTTGCGCCTGCGCCTTGGCCGGTGCGGCGGCCGCAAAAGCTGTGAGCGTCACGACAACGCATGCGCGCGCAACCGTAGCCCAACCGCCGGAGCACATGAGCCAAGCTGCGCGCCGCATTCCCATCATTGCGGGCCCGGTTCCCACCGCGCCGGATCCTGACTCCACTGCGCCACGCCGGTCTGCCAGTCGTGCGGGCAGCCCTTGCAGCCTTCCATGAACGCATCCTGGAAGATCGCGAAGCGTATGCGCACACCATCGAACACGGCGTTGGAGAGATCCGCGCCGTAGAACTTGGTTTCCTGCAGATCGGTGTTGATGAAGCGTGCGTTCTTGAAGCGCGCTTCCTTCACCCAGGCATTTTCGAGGCTCGCAGCGGTGAGATCGGTGTTGGAAAGGTCGGCCTTCGGCAACCGCGCAGATTTGAAGTTTGCGCCACGCAATGAGGCACCGTTCAGATTCGTACGTGCCATAAATGCGATGAGCATGTCGGCGCCATCGAGGTTGGTGCCGCTCAGATCGGCACCATTCAGATTGGCGTGACGCAGATCCGCACGCGCCATGTTCGCGCCTTTGAGGTCGGCGCCTTCGAGATTTGCATGCCTGAGATCGGCATGACGGAGATCAGCATTATGACAAACCGTCTTCGGCGCGATAACGCAGCCGTTGATGATCCACGGATCGGGTCTGTCTTCCGTGTTTTCAATCACGGGATAGCTCTGTGCGAGCGCTCCGCTCATCGTCGCCGCAGCGCCGGTGATGACAGCGACAACCGCAAAAACGGCACGACGGCCGCAACGGTGAAAAGCCATTGATGGCACCTTAGAGTTCAGTCAGGAGACGAGCGACGCTCACGTCCAGGGTGCGGCTTGGGCAGCCGGTTCATCACCGACTGCCCTCGCCGTAGGGAGCGAACCCATGCGGAAGCCAGAACCCGCATGGGGCGTGCCGTTACTCTGCAGCGGCCGTGGTCTGGGGAACTTCAAATACCCAGAACGAACCACCCTGGCTCACCTGCTTGGTCTGGTCGGCCATGTCGCCGCCCCAGAGCGGAACAGCACCGCCGTAACCGGACGTGATGCCGATGTACTGCTTGCCGTCCATTTCCCAGGTGACAGGCTGCGAAACAACGCCCGAACCGGTCTGGAACTTCCACAGTTCCTTGCCGTCCTTAGCGTCGAACGCCTTCACGTAGCCGTCGCTGGTGCCCGTGAGCACGAAGCCGCCCTTGGTGGTGAGAACACCAGCCCACAGAGGCATAGCTTCCTTGTGTTCCCAGACGACCTTACCGTTGGTGGGATCCATCGCGCGCAGCACGCCGACGTGCGTGTCGAACTGGCGCTTGATGCGGAAGCCCTGACCGAGATAAGCAGCACCCTTCTTGTAGGTGACGTTTTCGGTCCAGTAGTCTTCCATCCAGTCGTTGGTCGGGATGTAGAACAGCTTGGTGTCCTGACTGTAGGCCATCGGCATCCAGTTCGTGCCACCGAGGAAGTTCGGCGTCACCTGAATGGTCTTGCCCTTGGCTTCGCCCTCGGCCGGGGCCGGCGGACGTTGGCCTTCAACTTCGTGCGGACGACCCGTTGCCAGATCCCAGCCGGTGGCCCACGAAATGTCTGGAACCATCGGATAGATGCCCAGAGCAGAACCGGCCTGCTTGGAGATCTTGCCGTCGCGGGCGGTCAGCTTGTCGAGGTCGGTGATGAACAGGAAGCCGTTGCGGTCAGCGTGGGCGCCGGCGCGAACAGTCTTGCCGTCCTTCTCCATTTCGAACAGCGTGATCGGGTTGTTGCCCGAGTAATCCCACGCGTCGTTCGGCGTGTGCTGGAAGAAGCCAACCGGCTCACCCGTCGACGGCTCGATGTAAACCTGACCGGACGTGTAGAGGCTGTCGTAGGGCTTCCAGTCGCCGTTCGGGCCGGAGCGGTAATGGTGGTTCCACGGAGCCGGGTTGCCGGTGCCGATGACGATGGTGTTGGTCTTCTCGTCATAGGTGGCAGACTGCCACGGAGCGCCGCCGCCCTGGTTCCAGGCTTCAACCTTCTTGCCGTCCTTGGCGTTCGGCCACGAAGGTGCGCTTGCGTCGCCCGTCGTCGTGGAGTCCTTGCCGTTCAGGCGGCCCATGTGGCCTTCGACCAGCGGACGCATCCAGATTTCTTCGCCCGTCTCCGGATCGCGTGCATAGAGGCGGCCGACAACACCGAATTCGTCACCCGAAGAACCGTGGATCAGCAGCACTTTGCCGGTCTTCTGGTCTTTGATGATGTTCGGAGCGCCGGTCATCGTGTAGCCAGCGGTGTGGTCTTCGAACTTCTTGAACCAAACCTGCTTGCCGGTCTTGATGTCGAGGGCAACGATGCCTGCGTCCAGCGTGCCCATGTAGAGCTTGTCGCCGTACAGCGCGCCGCCACGGTTCACAACGTCACAGCACGGACGAATGTCGTCGGGCAGGCGGTGCGTGTAGCTCCACAGGCGCTTGCCCGTCTTCGCATCGAGAGCGAAGGCGCGCGAATAGGAAGCGGTCACATAGATCACGCCGTCGCGAACCAGCGCCTGGGTTTCCTGGCCGCGCTGCTTCTCGTCGCCGAACGAGAACGACCACGCCGGCTTCATGTTGGCGATATTGTTGACGTTGATCTTGTCGAGCGTGCTGTAGCGGTGATTGCGAACGCCCATACCCCAGCTCACGACGTCGTCGGTGGTCTTTTCGTCGTTGAGGATGTCTTCCCAGGTTACGGGGCGCTGCTCAGCGGCTTCAGAAGCGGCCGGAAAGCTACAGGCGAAAGCTGCAATGGCCAGGGTCGAGGCGGCGGCAAAAAGCGTCGCGTTGACGCCCCGGACGGGGAGCCGACGTTGCATGGGCGTTTCTCCAATATCGTTATGTTTGAAGGTGCAGCGTTTGGCCGCGCCTTGCTCCAACTTGGAGAAAAATGGATTTGCGTCCATTCGCCTTTTGGCCAAATGGGATCGTAAAAACGGCACCCCTTCGACTAAGGGCCAATGCAAAGCGCGGGATAATCACCTTGGCATCGGGAGGAAGTCCCGCATCGCGCCGCGCATAAATGGCAAATGGAGTCGAGGGAGAGCGCCGCGAACTCGCGCGCACCCGGTGACAGCAGAATCGCAGCCCGGTTAGCGCCGATAAATCGCCGTGAAGTCGTTGTCGGCGGACAAACGTCAGCGCGTCACAAACGCCAGTATATCGGCGTTTATGACATCCGCATGGGTTGTCGGCATGCCATGCGGAAATCCCGGATATATTTTCAGCGTCGCGTTCTTCAGGAGCTTTGCCGACAGCACGCCGGCGTCCTGGTACGGAACGACCTGATCGTCATCGCCATGCAGCACCAGCACCGGAACGTCGATTGCTTTCAGGTCGTCGGTGAAATCGGTTTCTGAAAACGCAGCGATGCAGTCGTAGTGCGCCTTAGCGCCGCCCATCATGCCCTGCCGCCACCAGTTCTGGATAATGCCTTCCTGCGGTTTGGCGCCGGAACGGTTGTAGCCGTAGAACGGACCGGCGGCGACATCGCGATAGAACTGCGCGCGGTTTGCGGCCAGCGCGCTGCGATAACCGTCAAACACTTCCATCGGCAGTCCGCCCGGATTCTTGCCCGACTTGAGCATCACCGGTGGCACTGCGCTGATTAGCACGGCTTTTGCAACGCGCCCCGGTTTGGCCCGCGCAACGTAGCGCGCAACTTCGCCGCCTCCGGTCGAATGGCCGATGTGGATTGCATCTTTCAGATCGAGCGCATCCGTCAGCGCGGCGACATCGGCGGCATAGGTGTCCATGTCGTTGCCATCGGCGGTCTGTGTTGAGCGCCCGTGTCCGCGCCGGTCGAGCGCAATAACGCGATAGCCGTTGGCGAGAAAAAACAGCATCTGCGTATCCCAGTCGTCGGCGCTCAATGGCCAGCCATGGTGGAACACGATCGGCTGTGCGGTCTTCGGACCCCAATCCTTGTAGAAAATCTTAACGCCATCCTTGGTGGTGATCGTGTCCATGGCTCGCTCTCCGCAAAGGCCGCATCTGCGCATCAAGGTATGCGTGCGGAGCATTTATCGACGACGAACAGAATAGGCGCAGCTTTATCTTTCGCGACATGGCGTGCATGGGCATGGCGCGCAAACAAGAACCCCCGGTGCGCACAATGGCGTCACCGGGGGAATAATCTGCTCAACGAATAGGCGTCGGGCACGGCGCCGCCGTCATCATCATCTTGCCGCTGGCATCATCCTGCGGCGGCGGATTGCGCCATCAAACCGGAGCGGGGTTGCGCTCCAGGAACGTGCCGCGCTGATGCCAGTAAGGATAGGTGAGGGGGATCTCGCTCGCCTTGTCCAGTTTGGCGACCTGCTCCGGTGTCAGGTTCCAGCCCACGGCGTCAAGGTTCTGGCGCAGTTGTTCTTCGTTGCGCGCGCCGATGATGACGCTGGAAACCGTGGGGCGCTGTAACAGCCAGTTCAGTGCAATCTGCGGCACCGTTTTGCCGGTTTCGTTCGCGACGTCCTCCAGCGCATCGACGACACGGAACAGATACTCATCGCTCACCTGCGGGCCGGCATCAGCCGAACCATGCAATCTGCTTTCCTTGGGAATGCCGGTACCGCGACGGATCTTGCCGGTCAGGCGGCCCCAGCCGAGCGGGCTCCACACTACCGCGCCGATGCCTTCCTCAAGCCCGAGTGGCATCAGCTCCCACTCGTATTCGCGGCCGATCAGCGAATAGTAGGTCTGGTTGGCAACGTGGCGCGGATAGCCATACCGGTCGGCCACCGACAGCGATTTCATCAGATGCCAGCCGGAGAAATTCGAAACGCCGGTGTAGCGGATCTTCCCCGCACGCACGAGCGTATCCAGCGTCGACAACACTTCTTCCTGCGGTGTCAGCGCGTCATAGGCATGCAACTGGAACAGATCGATGTGATCGGTCTGCAAACGCTTCAATTGCGCTTCAACGGTGGCGATCAGATGCTGGCGTGACGAGCCGACGTTGTTGGGTTCGTCGTTGAAGCGGAACGTCGCCTTGGTTGAGATGATGGCCCTGTCGCGCTTGCCCTTCAGCGCTTCGCCCAGAATGCGCTCGGACTCGCCCTGCGAGTAGATGTCGGCTGTGTCGAACATATTGACGCCGGCATCGAGGCAGATGTCGATCAGCCGACGGGCTTCGGCAACATCGGTGTCGCCCCAGGCGGAGAACAGCTTGCCCACGCCCCCGAATGTTCCGGTGCCGAAGCTGAGTGCGGGCACGGTGAGGCCGGAGCGGCCGAGACGGCGATATTCCATGGCTGGTTCCTCTGATGGGCGTGGGAGGCGAGGTTAACGCCTAGATAGGGAGCGGGCTTGGGACTGCAAGTTGGCCGTGTGGCTGACCCGCATCCGAAGTGCCGGGATACGCGGCGACGAAAGCTGCGATCGCGCCAGCAAGTCGGTGGGCATTTCGCCCGCTGAAGATAGCAGGGCGCCGGGCAGGGGCTAATCTGATTACTTTCTATGCAATCCCCATTGGCGCCCCAATTCATGCCAAAGATTGCCGGAGCGCCCGGCGGCAAGGGCTAATGGTTTGAAATGCCCGAAAGTTCGTCGTTCTCGGCCCTGCGATCCGCGATTAGGGCTCATCGCTCATTGCGCTTCGAATTGTCGCTGCTTTCGGTTAGAACCTCAGCATCGTAACGCGCTTTATCTCAGGGGCTGAATTTTCCCCTGGCAGGAATGATTGGAGACCGCCGTGACGGCGACGAAAGAACTGCACCAAGCCGGCCAAAGCATCTGGATTGACGACATCACCCGCTCGATGCTCGACAGCGGGCGTCTGGCGAAGATGATCGCAGAATTTTCCGTCACCGGGCTCACCTCCAACCCGACCATCTTTGAAAAGGCGATCGGCAGCGGATCGGATTACGATGCGGCCGCTGAAGCGCTGGTGCGCAAGGGCCTGTCCGACGAAGAGCTGTTCTTCGAGCTGGCGCTGGATGACCTGCGCCGCGCCGCCGACCTGTTCCGGCCGATCTATGATCGCACCAGCGGCGTTGACGGTTGGGTTTCGCTCGAAGTTTCGCCGCTGCTTGCCTACGACGCCGATGCAACCATCGCCGAAGCCAAGCGTCTTTATGCGAAGGCCGATCGCCCCAATCTCTTCATCAAGATTCCCGGCACGCATGAAGGCCTGCCCGCTATCGAAGCCGCCACCTTTGCCGGTGTGCCCGTGAACGTGACGCTGCTTTTCACAACCGGCGATTATCTCGCGGCCGCTGAAGCCTATGTGCGCGGCCTGGAGCGGCGCGTCGCTGCTGGCCTCGATGCCAATGTGCGCTCCGTCGCTTCGGTTTTCATCTCCCGTTGGGATCGCGCCATCGTTGAAGATGTGCCCGACGCCATCAAGAACCGGCTTGGCATTGCTATCGGCCAGAGCGCCTACCGCGCTTACCGCGAGTTGATCGCATCCGACCGTTGGCAGCGGCTGGAGAATGCCGGCGCGCGGCCGCAGCGGCTGCTGTTCGCCAGCACCTCGAGCAAGGACAAGCGCGCCACCGATACGCTGTATATCGACAAGCTGGCGGCACCCAACACCGTCAACACGATGCCGGAGGATACGCTGCGCGCGTTCGCCGATCATGGCACGGCGAGCGATCTGCTTGCCGCCAACGGTGGTGATTGCGACGCGATCTTTGCCGCGCACGCGGAAGCGGGCGTCGATGTCGAGGCGCTGGGCCGCAAGCTGCAGGCGGATGGCGCCAAGGCGTTTGTTGCTTCGTGGCGCGATCTGCTGGCTTCGATTGCCTCGAAGACGAAGGCGCTTGCGTAGCGTATGGCGGTCGGTTGCACGCCTGCAAATGTGCATGCAACCCATCGCGATTTGATATCATCAACAAGTGGGCCGGAACCGTTTCTCCCTCTGGCCCATTTTCCGGATCATAGTCACGCATCCGCACGGGGCCTCGTTGACTGAAGGCCCGTGCGGTTTTGCGCGCAGTTCGCCTACATTTGCTCTCCAATTACTGGCTTGCGAAAGAACCGATCCGATGACCGAGGCCATTGCCGTTGCACCGCTGACCACCGCTCCCACGTGGCGCGCGCTCTCCGATCACTACGCCGCCGTCAAGGATGCGATGTTGCGCGATCTGTTCGCCACCGATCCCGAGCGTGCGGCCCGTTTCACCGTTGAGGGCGCGGGGCTAGTTCTCGATTATTCGAAGAACCGCATCACCGCTGAAACCATGGCGCTGCTGTTCCAGCTGGCCGAGGAACGCCAACTTACGGCCTGTCGTGATGCGATGTTTCGCGGCGACCGGATCAACACCACCGAAAACCGCGCCGTGCTGCATTCAGCGTTGCGCGCACCCGCCGATGCGGTGATCGAGGTGGACGGGCGCAACGTCGTGCCGGACGTGCACGGCGTTCTGGATCGCATGGCCTCGTTTGCCGATCGCGTGCGTGCCGGAAATCTGATCGGCCACACCGGGCAGCCGATCCGCAATGTCGTCAACATTGGCATCGGCGGCTCGCATCTGGGGCCGGAAATGGCCTATCTGGCGCTGCGCCCCTACAGCGCACGCGATATGCGGTTCCGGTTCGTCGCCAATGTCGATGGCGCGGCGTTCACGGAAGCAACGCACGATCTCGATCCGGCAGAGACGCTGTTCGTCGTGTCGTCGAAAACCTTCACGACGCAGGAAACGATGAGCAACGCGCATCTCGCGCGGCAATGGCTGATCGAACGGCTGGGCGATGAACGCGCAGTTGCCAAACACTTCGTTGCGGTTTCAACGAACGCGCAGAAGGTGGCCGAGTTCGGCATCGACACCGCTAACATGTTCGCGTTCTGGGACTGGGTTGGCGGGCGCTATTCGCTGCCGTCCGCCATCGGTCTTTCCACTATGCTCGCTGTCGGTCCGGAAAACTTCCGCGCCATGCTGGCGGGGTTCGCGGATATGGACGTGCATTTCCGCACCGCGCCTCTACAGCAAAACCTACCGGTTATTCTGGGGCTGCTGAGCGTCTGGTATGCCGACTTCTTCAGCGCCGCGACGCAGGCCGTGCTGCCCTATGCGCAGAACCTTGCGCGCTTCCCGGCCTATTTGCAGCAATTGCAAATGGAGAGTTGCGGCAAGAGCGTCGATCTTGAACGGCGCCGCGTTGATTTCGCGACCAGCGCTGTTCTGTGGGGCGAGCCCGGCACCGATGGTCAGCACTCGTTCTATCAGCTGCTGCATCAGGGCACGCACCTTGTGCCGGCGGATTTCATCGGCTTCCTGCAGCCGCTGAGCCCGCTCGCCGCGCCGCACGATCTGCTGATGGCCAACCTGTTCGCGCAGGCGGAAGGCCTGGCGTTCGGTCGCACGCTTGCTGAGGTCGAAGCCAGCGGCGTCAGCGCGGCCGACGCGCCATTCCGAGTCATGGAAGGCAATCGTCCCAGTAACATGCTGCTTGCGGATCGGCTGGACCCGCGCACGCTGGGCGCGCTGATTGCGCTCTACGAGCATCGCGTGTTCGTGCAGGGCGCAATCTGGGGCATCGGTCCGTTCGACCAGTGGGGCGTGGAACTCGGCAAGGTGCTGGCGGGCAAGATCGCGGCGGAAATCACCACTACGTCCGCGCCGGACTTGCAGCACGATGCTTCAACCAACGCGCTGATTCAGCGTTATCGGAACGCGCGCCACCAATCGTGATGGCTGTGTTGGCGCGCATGCGTCGACGTAACGTGCGTGGCGTCATCGCGCTATAGTTGCACCGTGGTCAAAGCGATTCAACAAATCGCACCAGCGCGTCGCGATCTTCGCGTGCCAGCTCGGCATAGCCATCACGGGCGCTTTGCGCTTCGCCGCCGTGCCAGAGAATGGCTTCCTCGATTGAACGCGCGCGGCCATCGTGCAGAAACAGCGTGTGGCCGCTCACGATTTGCGTCAGCCCGATGCCCCACAGCGGCGCGGTGCGCCATTCGCGGCCATCGGCAACGCCCTCCGGCCTGTTGTCCGCAAGCCCTGTGCCCATGTCGTGCAGCAGCAGGTCGGTGTAAGGCCAGATACGCTGGCGGCTGAGATGCGGCTGGCCGTCAACATCGCCGGTCACGAACGACGGCACGTGACAGCTCTGGCAACCGAGCGCATGGAACACCGCCTTGCCGCGCCTGACCTGCGGATCGTCCATGTTCCGGCGCAGCGGCACGGCAACGTTCTGCGCATAGAACACAACATGGTCGAACAGCTTGGCGCCAACCTCGACACCGCCATCGCGTTCCCGCGCACCGTGGTGCGCATTTTGGCAGATGGGCTGCTGCGTGGTGCAATCGCCTGCGTTGCGCGGATCGAGATGCGTCGAGAGCCCCATGTCGCCGGCAAACGCGCTCGCGGTCTGATCGGCGACGGTTGCCTTGCCCGCCTTCCAGCCGAAACGCCCGATCGCAACGTCTTTCCGTTGCGCCGACCACACCTCGTTGACGCGGCCCGATATGCCGTCGCCATCGCTGTCGTTCGGATCGGCGTGCGCCTGGATCTGCGCGTCGGGGATGGCTTCCAGCAGCCCGATGCCGATCATCTGCGGAGCAACGCGCGGCGACAGCATCGTATCAGCGTGCAGCGGTCCGGCTTTAAGCGCCTCAACGCGGTACGTCGGGCGGCGCAGGCTCACCTGCGTGCCGTCTTTCAAGGTCACCGGTACTTCGTCATAGGAGATGTGCATGTGGCCTTCGTTGTCGAGCCCGCGCACAGCCATGTTCTGCAGTTGCTCGCCGTAGGTTGGTTCGTCGATGGTGTTGACGCGCCGTTCCGCCAGCAAACGCCTTTGCTCATCGTTCTGCGGTGGAATCGACAGCCGCAGCACCATCGATTCCGCCGTTGCATCCGGGCGATTGGCGGGCGGAGGGTGGCCGCGACCATCCTTCAGATGGCAGTTCTGACACGAGCGCGAGTTGAACAGCGGGCCTAGCCCGTCGGAGCTTTTCGTTGACGATGGCGCCGACACCCAAAGCTTGCGAAATACGCCGTTCCCGACCTTGAATTTCGCTTCCCCCTCAAGGCCGATGCCGTGCGAGGGATGCGAAAATGCGCCGGGATTGTCGAAGCTTTCGCGCGTCGTTGCGTTGCCGCCCGGCAATGCCTCAGCCGCATCATCGTCTGGAAAGGCAGCAACAGCGTGCAAAGCGTTTGCGTCGTGCGGTTGCGCGGTCGGAGCCGAGGCGGCGGCCATTGCGATGGCCATCAGCCCCGGAACCAATATCGCCAACCCGCACAGCGGCGATTGCCTCACCTCACGCCGCCGGGATTGTCGAGGCTTTCGGAGCCCTCGAACTGAATAGCCTTGAGCTGTAAAACGCCGACATCACGCTCCAGCGCCTTGGCCTGCGCAATCAGCGCCTGAATGGCCTTCTCGACCAGCTCGTTGCCCTCGGCATTACCTTCGCCGATCATCTGGTCATAGGCTTCGCCGCCTTCCGCGCGGTCGACGATAGCCTGCATGCGCTCCATCGTCGTGTCGAGTGCCGCACGTGTTGCGTCATCAGCTTCAGCGGATTTTGCCCGCACGAGATCGGATGCGCTGGGGCCGGAAACGATCGTTCCATCGGGGCGTTGGTAGCTGCCCAGATAAATGTTCCGGATGCCCAGAGCGTTGTTGTAATGGGCGTTGTGGGTGTTGTCGGAGAAGCAGTCCTGCTCTTCCTCCGGATCGTGGATCAGCAGGCCAAGCTTCATGCGCTCGCCCGCCAGCTCGCCGTATGAAAGGCTGCCGAGGCCGCGGAAGATTGCTGACAAGCCAACGTTGCCGCTGTCGAACATCACCGTCTTGCGCGCATCGCCGTTCTCCCCCCACTGGCCGACCATCCACGTCAGATCGTCAATCAGCAGATCGGTGACGACGCTCAGATACTGCGCGCGGCGATCGCAATTGCCGTTGGAGCAGTTTGCGGTGTCATAATCGGTCGCGGGCCGATTGCCGGCACCGGCTTCGTTGCCGTTCAGATCCTGGCCCCACAGCAGAAATTCAATCGCGTGATAGCCGGTCGCCACGTTGGATTCGACGCCGCCCGCTTCCTGCAGTTTGTCGCTCAGCAGTTCCTTGCTGATGACGCTGGCGTCAATTTCCTCGCCGCCGATCTTGATCTTGGGATTGGCAATCACGTTGGCGAGGTAGAAATCGTTTGGCAGACCCTGATCGGCATACTCCTGCGAGACGTAGTCGATCAGCCCTTCGTCCAGCGGCCATGCGTTGACGCGCGGCTCCCAGTCATCAACGATCTTGTTGCCGAACCGGAAGGCTTCCGTTTGCGCGTACGACTTGCGCGCCGTGATCCAGGCCGCGCGTGCGGCCTTCAGCGTGTCTTCCGATGGCTTGGCAATGAGCGCATCGACGGCGACTTTCAATGCCTTCGCGCCAGTGAGGGAATCTGAATAGCCAGCTTCGGCGATGTCTGCGTACGTCTTGGAGACTGCCGCCACGCTGGGCGCCTCCTGTGCCACTGCGCACGCTCCGGTAGCAAAAGCGATGACGGCGGTGGCCATCAGGGTTCTAGCCAGCCTGTTGAACATGCGCGAAGCCTTCCTTGGTGGTTGGAGTGATGTGCGGGTTACGGCAAGCGCCGCAGCACCGATAGCAATAATGGGCCGATCTGATGTCGGTCAAACGGGCGTGCCGGGAACTGTTGACCAGGCCGATCACAATGATTGCGGACAGCATAAGTCAAGAATATTTTGCCCCGACATCAGGCTAGCAAAAGCATGAAATAAGGCGTAGGCGCGGATCGCGACAACGCAGAATGCGCGCGTTCACGTGAAAGTGCTGCTATAGGCCTCGGTGGGGATGATTGTGCCTGGGGAAATGCATGCGTTCGCGCGCTAGCGTTCTGAGAATGGCGGTGGTCTGCGCGGCAGCGCTGGGGCTTGTGCTTCTCGGCTGCGGCATAGCAGGATCGCCAGCATCGGCGGCAAACGAAGACTTCGCCAAGATCAACGAACGCATCATCGACAGCTATCTGCTGCCTCACTTCCAGACGCTGGCAGATGAGAGCGCATTGCTGGGCGGCATCATCGCCGGTGTGTGCGCGGGTGACGCTGCCAAGCTGGCCGATGCCCGTGGCGAGTTCGAGAAAACAGCGCTGTCATGGGCGGCGGTGGATTTTCTGCGTATGGGCCCGATGGCCCAGATCGGCCGCGCGGAGCGTTTTCATTTCTGGCCCGATGCGCGCAACGTCACGCCGCGTCAGGTTGGGCGTCTCGTTGCCAGTCGCGATGAAAGCGCGCTCGATCCGCAGGTGCTGCTGAAGAAGAGCGCGGCGGTGCAGGGGCTCGGCGCGCTTGAGCTGCTGCTCTACGACGACAAACGGCCCATTACCGACACGACGGACGATGGCCGTTATCGTTGCCGTCTCGCCATCGCCGCCGCCGAGGCCGTTCAGGCTGAGACGCTGGAGGTCATTGCAGCGTGGAGTGGCGCGGATGGATGGCGCACGCAGCTGCTGCAGCCTGGCGTCGGCAACAGTCCGTATAAAACCACCGATGAAGTAACCGCAGATTTTGCGCGCGCATTCATCACCGGCCTGCAGATGATCCTCGATCGCGAGATTGTGCAGATGGAATATGCCGCCGTTAATCCGGCGCGCAAGCCGCTGCTGGTGTTTGCGCGCTCCGGTCTCACCGCGCGCTACATCGTTGCCAAAATGCAGTCGCTGAAGCAGCTCTATGATGCAATGGATCTGGCAGCCACCGTACCGAAAGACAAAGGCTGGATGTCGCGCTGGATTTCCGGCGCGTTCGACAGGTTGTCCGACGAGGTACCCGATGCGATCTCCAATACGGAGACAACCGGCGAGGTGCGCTCGCGTCGATTGCGCATCCTGCGGTTCCAGATAGACGGCATTCGCAAACTGGTCGGGCGAGAGATGGCAACACTCGCCGGGCTGACAATAGGGTTCAATGAACTTGATGGCGATTGATCGGCGACAGCTTCTGATCGGTGCTGCGGTTTGTCTGGCTTCGACAACTACGGCGGCGCATTTCGGCACCGCGATTGCGTCGGCGGCCGCCGCTGATGACAGCGCATTCGACAGCGGTATCATGCCGGGCGATCTCATCGCCGCGTGCCGCCGTCCCGATGGCGGCTATTCGGTCGTCATCATGTCGCTCGACGGCACCTTGCTGCATGAAGTGCCGCTGGAAGGGCGCGGGCATGACATCGCGCTCGATCACGCCAGCGGCCGCGCTGTTGTGTTTGCGCGCCGGCCCGGCACTTTCGCGCTCAGCTTGGACATCCACGACCGGCAACCGCCTTCAGTGTTCACCACGCCCGCCAACCGGCACTTTTACGGTCATGGCGTGTTTTCGCGCGATGGCCGGCTGCTGTATGCAACCGAGCACGACAACGACACGCGCGACGGCCTCATCGGCGTTTATGACGTCGCGGGCGGCTTCCGGCGCATCGGCGAATTTCCCAGCTACGGCATCGGCCCGCACGAGGTGATTTTGCTCGCCGACGACACCACGCTGGCCATCGCCAATGGCGGCATTGAAACGCACGTTGAAACCGGTCGTGAGAAGCTCAACCTTTCTTCGATGGAGCCTTCGCTCGCATTCGTTGATCGTCGCAATGGCCGGCTGCTGGCACAGCACAAGCAAAGCGCGGAACTGCACCGTCTTTCCATCCGGCATCTGGCGCAGGATGCACGCGGTACGGTGTGGTTCGGATGCCAGTGGGAAGGCGAGAACGTCGACTCGCCCGATCTGGTTGGTTGCGCCGGGCTCGACGCGCCGCTGCGTATCATCGCGCCGCCAAAGCCGATGGGCGCATCATTGGCGGGCTATATCGGTTCGGTTGCTGTCAGCGGCGATGGCCGTTTGCTGGCGGCATCGGCACCGCGCGCAGGCCGCATCGTCTACATCGATACCGAGCGCCAGCAGGTGGTGGGCGAAAGCCAGCTTGCCGATAGCTGCGGCATCGCCGGCATCGAGGGGCCGGGCTTTGCGATGACGTCCGGCCACGGCATCGTGCAGACGGATCAGCCCGACCATACCCATCTGACAACGACAACGTTTCCCGGGCGCGCGTTTGACAACCATGTGCGCGTCATCGGCTGAAGCTTGTCCCAGCCTGCGCGTGGTTTACGTCGCTGGCACCTGTGCGCCGACAATCGTTGGCAGGCGGCGCGGCTTTGCAGGGCCTTTGCCTTCGTCTGCTGACGCCAGCAGGCGCGGCGCCCGTCGCCCACGCGCATTGCGTTTGTCAGGCTTGGCGCCATCACCCGCAACAATTGCCCTGCCGGAGCTGGAATACTCAGCGGCCATCATGCCCCACAGCAGCGCCATCAGCACATAGAAGTGCCGCCAGTGGTCGCTGTCGATGATGATGCCTTCACCGGCCGTGCCGACGAACGCTGCATAGACCGCAAGAAACATCGGCCGTATTTCGGTGCCGCGCATGGCAAAGCGCATGCCGAACACAAGCGACAGCAGCACCAGCAGCAGATAGGTTCCGCCACCCAGCCAGCCGGAATTGAGGAACATCGTCAGGTAGACGTTATGCGCAGCTTCCGGATGGTAACGCTGACCGAATTCCAGCGCGCCGATGCCAAGCGGCTTTTCTGCGATCATGCCGAGCGCTTTTTCCTGACCTCCGAAGCGGCCTTCTTCGCCAAGGTCATACGACTGATCGAAGCTGGCGCGCTGCAGCAGTAGCGATGATATCTCGTTCGAGCTTAACGCAGCCATGACGGCGAGGGCCGCGAAAAGTGCGCCCAGCAGCAACAGCGACAGCAGCTTTAGCCGCACGCGCGCCTTGCGGGTGGTGACGAGCAGCAGATAGCCATAGAGCGCCAGCGACAGCGCAAGATTGATCCACGCGCCGCGTGAAAAGCTGAAAAACACGCCGAGCGTCAGGATGGCTGCGAGAGCCAGCGGCAGCACCATGCCGCGCAACGGGCGCTCAAGCGCGACATTGATGAGATACAGCAGCGGTACGATCAGGAATGGCGCGAAGACGTTGGGGTCTTTGAACGTACCGGTGGCGCGACCATACTCCGTGAACAGCTCATAGCCGCCCGGAATGATGTGGAAGTAGCCCAGCAATGCTGCGCTTGCAGCCACCAGCGCCGCGAACGACCACGCATTGAGAAGCAGCCTGGCATGGCGCGGCGGATCGTAGGCAACGAACGCAGCCAACACCGCGCACGCTGCATAAAGATACAGCGTCACCGCGACGTGAATGCCGGTGCCGGAAAGATCTTGAGAGAACGCCATGCCCAGCAGCGCGCCCGTCGCCGCCAGCAGCCACAGCGCGGCGAACGAAACCAGCGTCGGCGTGAAGTGCACCAGCCCGATCACCGGCAGCAGAACGATCAGGCCCATCGTGAGGGCATCGACGGGTGCGGGTTCGGAAAACACAACGCCCGAAACCGCGATCGTCAGTGCAACAGCGGCCAGCGCGAGCAGGGTGATCAGGCCGCGCCGATGCCGTTGTTGCGGCACGGATGGTGCGGCACTTCCCATCCCGATATCGGCGGCAACGCTGACCATGAACTACTGAAACTTTCCCGCGAGAGCGAAATCCCGATCAGTAAGCGTTTTCCGACTTCATCAGCGCAAACGGCGTTTTAAGCAGGATGTAGGTGTCCAGCAGCAGCGACCAGTGCTCGATATAATAGATGTCGCATTCGACGCGCTTCAGGATCTTCTCCGGCGTGTCGGTCTCGCCGCGCCAGCCGTTGATCTGCGCCCAGCCTGTGATGCCCGGCTTCACCTTGTGACGGGCGAAATAGCCATCGACCACTTCGTCGTACAGGTTGCCGGCGGCCTTCGCTTCCAGTGCATGCGGGCGCGGGCCAACCAGCGACAGATTGCCGATCAGCACGTTGAAAAGCTGCGGCAGCTCATCCAGGCTTGTCTTGCGGATGAAGCGGCCGACGCGGGTCACGCGCGGATCGTCCTTGGTGACGAGCTTGGATGCGTTGGCGTCGCAGCGATCGGTGTACATCGAGCGAAACTTGAAAACCTGAATCAGCTCGTTGTTGAAGCCATAGCGCTTCTGCCGGAACAGCACCGGTCCGCGGCTGTCGAGCTTGATCGCGATGGCGACGGCTAGCATGACCGGCGAAAGCACGATCAGCGCCAGGGTGGCCACGATCTTGTCGAACAGCCACTTCGAAACCGCGCCCCAATCGGCAATCGGCTTCTCCAGCAGGTCGATCATCGCAACGTTGCCAACGTGCGAATAGGTGTTTGGCGTGAAGCGCAGTGCGCTCGAACCGGCCGGAAGTTTCACCTCAGCGGGCAGAACAGCCAGCGAATGGGTGATTTCAAGCACGCGCTTTTCGGCCGTGATCGGCAGCGCCACGATGATCATGTCGAGGCGTGAGTGGCGCGCATACGAGACAAGATTCTTCAGGCTGCCGAGATGCGGATAGCCGGAGGTCATGCTGCCGATGCGCTTGTTGCCGCGGTCGTCGAACACGCCGATGATGCGAATGTCGCTGTCGACATCCTTTTCAAGGTCGGTGATCAGCTTCTCGGAGATGTGGCTGCCGCCGTAAATGGCAGCGCGACGGAACAGACGACCTTCGCGGATCCAGTGGCGCACGCACGCGGTAACGGCAGCGCGCTCGGCTAGCAGCAGCACGAGGCCGCTGGCGTACCAGGTTGCCAGCCAGACGCGCGACAGCTCATGGCCCGCCTTAAGAAAGAACGCTGCGGCCAGCATCAGCGCGAATGCGATCGTCCAGATCAGGATCACGCGCGGCATCTGCCGCAGGAATGAGCTGAACGAGACGCGGGAATAAAGGCCCAGCATGTCGAAGCCGAGCGCCACCACCATCGCGGTGAACGGAATGGCGGCCATGTAATAGGGATTGGCGAAGATCTCGGGATCGTCGACGTAGAACAGCGCGACGGCCAGACCGACCATCGCTGCGATGAACACGTCCAGCGTGCGAACCACGCCGCGGATCACCACCATCGAAACAAGGCTGGTGTTGTCGTCAGTCCGGAAGTCGGCCAAACGCGGTTCGGGGGTTGGAAGCCCGAGCGGGTTTGGAACAGAGGCATTACCGATTTGGGACATTCCGGACGATCCTGGCAAACGACGGTGGATGCTGTCCTTGTAAGAGCAGCATCCATGCCAGGTGCCTAAAATTTGCCGATCTGTCGGTAAGCTTGTCAGTTAAGGTTAGCGAAGTATCTCGCGATAGAACGCGATCACGTCATCAACCGCGCGGGCCACTGTAAAACGGGCTGAAACAGCGTCTCTCAGGCGCGCGGCACGGGCCTTTGCTGCGGCCGGGTCATCCAGAAATGATGTCATGGCGTGTTTCAAAACGGGAACATCGCCGGGCGCAATAAGCGCCGTGTCGCTGCCGTCGACAATTTCCGGGATGCCGCCCACGTTGGTTGCGATCAGTGGCATGGCGGCGGCGGCGGCCTCCAGGACGATGTAAGGCATGCTTTCGGCGCGCGATGGCACAACGAGACAGCGCCCGAGCGCAAATGCCTTGCGCGCTGGCATGGCGCCGGGAAATGTTACCGCACCGGCAAGTCCAAGCCGTTCCGCTTTCGCTTTGAACGTGCCGGAATCCGGACCGCCACCGACGATGACCGCGCGCACGTCGCGCTGCCTGGCCCGTATGCCTGCCAGCGCTTCCAGCAGCACATCCACACCCTTCAACTGCCGCAGCTCGCCGATGAACAGAAAATCAGCGGCGTTTGCATTGGGTGCGTGCGGCCTGAAATCATCCGGCTGCAGAGCGTTTGGAATGACACGCTGCGGCACTGCATTTGCGCCAACCTTGGCGTCGTAAACGCGGCGGATGAAATCGCTCTCGAAGATCAGCCCGTCCGTATATCGGGCCAGAAACCGCTCAACCGCGAGGTAGATGATGCCCTGTGGCGAGCGGGTGCTGTAGTGCAGGCTGCCGCCGTGCGGCGTATAAAACACCGCTGTTTTCTGTCCGCCGCGCTTCAGAGAGCGTCCGGCCAGCCGCGCATAGGCTCCGCCCTTGGCACCATGGCCATGCAACACGTCGACGTTCATCGCGGCAACGACATCGCTGATCGCGCGGCTCGTCGCCAGATCCTTCGGACCGGGCAGCCGTCCCATCGGCATGCGCGTGATGCCAAGCTGGAGATGCTGTTCCGCGTGGGCGAGGCGGTCTTCGGTCAACGCATCGGCGACGGTTGAATCAACGATGTATCCAACCGCATGGCCGCGCGCTGCCTGCTCGGAGCTGAGGTCGAGCACATGGCGGAACAGGCCGCCCACCGGCGCCCGCAGGCAGTGCATGATCCGCAATTGTTCACTCCCACGATAGATCGCGCTGCGGGCAGGACGCGCCAACTGTCGGCGCGCCCGGTGCTTTGAGCACGAAGCAATCGTGCCCTAGAAGAAGCGCTCGAACACGTAGACGGTGTCGCCCGGCAGCAATGGGTAGTCGGAAGGGGCTTCGATTTGGTCAACGAGCGGCCCAAGCTTGCGCGTGATGCGGAAGCGGCGGTGGCTGGCCCGTTCCGTGTAACCGCCCGCGATTGCGATCGCCTGCTCGATGGTCATGCCGGAAACGTAGGGGAACTGGCCCGGCTGGCGCACTTCACCCAGGATGAAGAACGGCCGGTTCTGCGCCACATCCACCGTGACTTGCGGATCTTTCACGTATTCCCTGGCCAGCCGCTGCGCGATGGCGCGGCCCAGTTCCACCGTGCTGCGGCCACGGGCGCGCACAGAGCCGATAAGCGGCACAGCGATGTTGCCGACCTGATCGACCGTGTAGAGGCGCGACAGGTTCGGCTGTCCATAGACGAACACGCGCAGGCGGTCGCCGGTATCGAGGATGTATGCCTCGTGTCCCGTCGGTCCGCCGGTAATGTCGCCAGATACAACCACGGCCGGGCCCCAGGCCACCGGCGCGGCCGCCATCGGCATCGGAGCAGGGGCCATCGGCGCCGGCGAGACCACCCGGCGCGAGGGCGCGTGCCAGCCGTCGGCAACCTGAACTGGCTTGTCGGTCGGCTTGGCCGTGCTGTTGCCATCGGCCTTCAGCTGCGTTTCCACCGGCAAATCGAGCGTCGCGGCGGCCTTGTGCACCGTGGCTTCACCCCACACCGAGGTCGGCCGCACGCTGCCGTTCACCGCATTGGGGCCATCGCCAATAATATCGACAGAAGTTGCGTTCGCGGCAGTGGTGTTGGTCTCAGTGCCGTGCTCAATCATGCGTCCGGCGGATGGGGACTGCCAGGCTGGCGCGGGGGCTGTGAGTGATGCGATATCCGACGCAAGTTCCCCAACCAGCGGCGTCTGCGCGCAACCGCCCAGCAGGGCGGCGCCGAGTATCAGCAGACTGTGTATGCGCAATTGAGACATGGTGTGCAGCCAACGCGGTATGTTTCGCTTGCTGCACTCTGCGCGCTATCGGTTAATAAAACCTGAGCGTGTGTCTTGCTGTGGAACGCTTAATGAAATCGCAACCGGTAAGCGATCTAATTTGAGGCAACGATTAGTTTCCTTGAAGCGGAAGATCATGGCCACCGCCGCCCCTGACGATATCGATATCGGAGCAATCTGGCGCTCGCTGAAGCGCGCGATGCCGAAACTTGTGCTGCTCAGTTTGCTGACCGGTGCGCTGACCTATGCAGTGCTATCGCAGTTTCCGCCCCGTTATACATCGGAGGCGCAGATTCAGGTCGTGGCGCCGCGCGATGCTAACGGCGCTGACCGTAGTGCTGAATCGGTTGCGTCCCGTCTCGATCGGGAAGCGATCAACACGCATCTTCGCAGTCTGCTGTCGCCGGATCTTGCGCTGCAGATTATCGCCGAGGAAAAGCTCGACAAAAATCCCGAGTTCAATGACGCAATTGGTACGCCCGGCCTGCTGCAGCGGATAAAGAATGCTGTTGGCCTCGGCGGCACCGATTCCGAGAGCGAACAGGATCGGGTGCTGAAGGCATTCAACAGCCGCCTTGATGTTTATTCGCCGCGCGAAAGCCGCGTCATCGGCATCCGCTTTACCTCAAGCGATCCGGCGCTTGCCGCTGAAGTCGCCAATCGCATCGCAGAAGCTTATCGCACGTCGCTCGCCACCCGCTCTTTATCGCAAACTGATGAAGTGCAGCAGGCGTTGCAGCCGAAGATCGACAAGCTGATGAACGAGGTCGCCGATGCTGAAGCGGCGGTCGAAAAGTTCCGCGCCAAAGCGGATATTTTCAAGGGCGGACCGAACAACACCGGTCTCAATCAGCAGCAGCTTGCCGATCTCAACACGGAACTGACGCGCGCGCAGGCCGCACGCAGCGAAGCTGACGCGCGTGCGCAGTCGGTGCGCGAAATGGTGCGTGCTGGAAACGCCGAATCGTTGCCCGATGTGCAGCGCTCGCCGCTGATCCAGAACCTCGTGCAGCAGCGTGTGCGTGTTGAACGTCAGCTGTCTGAACTCTCGGCCACGCTGCTCCCGGCCCATCCCCGCATGCGTCAGTTGCGCGCCGACCTTCAGGGCCTTGAGCGTCAGATCAAGTCTGAGGTTGGCAAGATCGTCGAAGGCATCGAGAAGGGCGCTTCGATTGCGGCTTCGCGCGAGGCTTCGGTACGACGCAGCCTTGAGCAGGTCAAAAAGGAAACCGCAGGCACGGGCGAAGATGAAGTTCAGCTCCGTCAGCTTGAAGCCGTAGCTCGTTCCAAGCGCGCCGAGCTGGATCGTCTGCAGGCACGCTATGAGTCCAACCGCATTGCAGCCGACCGGCGCGCGGTTCCGGTCGAGGCACAGATCGTTTCTGTCGCCCGTCCCACCAGTGTGCCGAGCTTCCCCAAGCCGTTGCCTTACGCAATTCTCGTCAGCCTCGCGACGCTGCTGTTCGGCATTGCTATTGTTGTCACCAAGGCGCTCTTCACGGCGGCCCGTGGGTCAACTGCCGAGCATGAAGTGTTTGAGCCTGCGGTGGCGGAGCTTGCAACCGGAGAACTTGCGCCCGTGCTGGCCCGTGATGCCTCGCGCGTGCATGTTGTGAAATCGGTCGCCGACCTTGCATATCAGCTTGCGGCGCATCCGCAGGACATTGGCGGTTTCCGCGCGCTGATGACCGGATCGAGCGAACAGATGGACATCGGCACGGAGGGCATCGATCTCGCCAAAGCGATGTCGGACGCCGGCAGCGATGTCATCGTGCTGGACTGGGCGCCGGAAGGCCACGGCCTGGCGGAAGCTCTGGGCATCGTGCCGCGGCCGGGCCTCAATGAGCTGCTGCAGGGCAAGGCTACGTTCGAAGCAGTTGTCACGCGCATTCCAGCCAGCGGTGCCCACTTCATTGCCGCCGGTGCCCCCGTGCACGACCGCGACATCGTGTTCGATCCCGACCGCCTTAACCTCACGCTCGACGCGCTGGACACCGCCTACGATCAGATCCTCGTCGTTGGCCGCACCGACGTAGCGCGGGCTCTGTTCGAAGCCATTCAAGGCCGCTTCGATGCCGGCATCATCGTCAGCGAAGCGCGTCGTCGGCCCGCTACCGTGCAGGGCGGCGGCACGTTCCTTGGCTTCGATGTCACCGATATCGAGCTGTTCCGGCTAGAGCGCAGCAAAACGACCGAGATTGCGCGCGAGCGGCTGGCCCGAGTCGGCGCCAAGGGGCGGCTGGAAGCACGGATCAGTTGAGACCCTCAGCGGGCTCGACCTGCGCAAGTAACAGACCGTTAGTCAAAACGGTCTGTTGTCGGCTCAATTTAATGTCGAGCGAACACCCGGTGCGCATAGTGCCGCGAACGACAATCTCGCAGTTGGGTGGTGGACGTCGCAGCGCGCGTCCGTCGTCTGCTGACGGCACGAGGGCGGCATGAGCAGACGCACGGCAACGCTTCTGAAGACGGCGCTGGCAGCGGTGCATTATTCGGGCGCCGGCAATCTTCTTGCGCCCTATACCGCCGGCTCCGGTGTCATCTTCATGCTGCATCAGGTGGACCCGGCGCCACCGCACGAGTTCGAGCCCAACCGCATTCTCAAGGTGACGCCGCGCTTCCTCGACGAAGTCGTCGCCAATGTCATCGATGCCGGCTTCGATGTCATTGCGCTTGATGAGGTGCGTGCGCGCCTTGAAGCACCAAGGCCGGCCAAGCCGTTCGCCTGTTTCACCTTCGATGACGGCTATCGCGACAATCGCGAATACGCGTTGCCGATTTTCCGGCGCCACGGCGTGCCGTTCACGATCTATGTTCCAACCGACTTCGCCGACGGCAACGGTGACTTCTGGTGGTTGACGCTGGAGAAGGTGCTGCGCGCCGCCCCGCAGATCACGCTGGCGATGGGCGGCGAAACGCATCACTTCAGGCTTGCAAACGCCGCCGAGAAATACGCCGCCCACCATGCAATCTATTGGTGGCTGCGCCGCATCCCTGAGGATCAGGCGCGTGCAGTCGTTGCTGAGCTGGCGGCGGCCTATGGCATCAATCCCAAGCTGGCGCATCAGGATCTCATTATGTCGTGGGACGAGTTGCGCGATCTGTCGACCGATCCGCTGGTCACGATAGGCGCCCACACGCGCGGGCACTATGCGCTCGCCAAGCTTGACGAGCCGCGCGCCCGCGATGAAATGACGGAAAGCGTCCTGCGTATCGAGGCCGAACTGGGGTTGCCGTGCCGCCACTTCAGCTATCCCTACGGCGATGAGGGCAGCGCAGGCGAGCGGGAGTTCCGTATTGCCGAAGGGCTGGAACTCGAAACCGCGGTCACAACCCGCAAGGGCCTGCTATATCCGGAAAACGCTCAGGATATGATGGCGCTGCCACGGCTGTCGCTGAATGGCGACTATCAGGATATGCGCTATGTGAAGGCGCTGCTGTCCGGCGTGCCGTTCGCGCTTATGAACACACTGAAGAAATTCAGCGGTCGTCGCGTGCCTGCCTAGCGCCTAGCGCCTTGCCCGCGCTCGCCGGATGCGCGATCCACGAGGCCGCCCGTTTTTGCGTGCGCCTCCCATCGCAACCTTGCACATCCCTGAAAAAGCACGTTTGATCGGCTGGCTGACGTCGCGCGCTAGAGCGATGCACTGCAGCATGCCCCTGCTTGCGGTGCACACCACGGCTGTTGATCGCCGCGCGTGGGGCCGTTATCAGACGGTAGGGTACAATCTGGGGGCATGCGCAGTTGGCCGTTTCAATTTCATCGCCTGGGACCGGTGCTGATATTCAGCCGGCTGTCTCCGGCAGCGCCGTGCGGGTCTGGCTCTGGTTCTGTGCCGCGCTGGTTTTCGCGATGATCGTTGTCGGCGGCGCAACGCGCCTGACGGACAGCGGTCTTTCCATCACCGAATGGCAGCCGCTGCTGGGTGCAATCCCGCCGCTCAACGATGCCGACTGGCACACCGCCTTCGAGAAGTACAAAGGCATTCCGCAGTACTCGGTCATGAACGCGGGCATGTCGCTTGAGGACTTCAAGGCGATCTACTGGTGGGAGTGGGCGCACCGTTTCCTCGGCCGCTTCATCGGGCTCGCATTCGGGCTGCCGTTCCTGTTCTTCTGGCTGTCGGGCCGCGTGCGTGGCGGCTTCGCGCTCAAGTGCCTTGGTGTTTTTGCGCTTGGCGGACTGCAGGGCTTCATCGGCTGGTATATGGTCAAGTCCGGGCTGGTGGACCGCGTGGACGTCAGCCAGTATCGGCTAACGCTGCACCTCATCACCGCATTCGCGATCCTTTCGCTGCTGGTATGGCTCGCCTTGAGTGCGGCGCCGGAGGGCGAGCGCATACGCTTTCTCAATGTCACGCCGGCACAGCGCCTGACCGCGATTGCGCTGTTCGTTCTCATATTTTTTCAGTCGGCGCTGGGGGCGCTGGTGGCCGGACTTAACGCCGGCCTGACCTACAACACCTGGCCGCTGATGGACGGCAGGATCGTGCCGGACGGGCTGTTCATGCAGCATCCGTGGTACATCAACTTTTTCGAGAACATCACCACCGTTCAATTCGATCACCGCATGGTGGCCTATGCGGTCGTCACGCTGGGGCTGATCCACTTCGTGACGCTGGTGCGTTCGGCGGATGATGAGCGCATCGTCCGGTCGGGTGCGCTGCTGGCGATATGCCTGCTGGCCCAGATGCTGCTCGGTATCTGGACGCTCCTGGCTGTGGTGCCGCTGTCGCTGGGGCTCGCGCATCAGGGCGGGGCGGCGATCGTCATTGCGGTCGCGACGCTGCACCTGCATCGGATTGCCAGCGCGTCGAAAGCCTGAGCTTTTTTATGGCGCTCGGCGACCGGCTCCCGGAACGGGAGTCGCCAGCGCTACCTAAAACGCGCTCGGCGGCCCGGCTCCCGGAACGGGAGTCGCTGAGCGCCAAAAAAGCTGCCGCGAGTGCGCTTTACAGACCCAGCATCAGCCGTATGTTCTGAACCGCTGCGCCGGCAGCGCCCTTGCCGAGATTGTCGAGCCGCGCCATCAGCACGGCCTGATTGTGCGCGGCGCTGCCGAACACATAAAGCTCCATGCCGTCCTGGCCCTCGATCTCGTCCGCAGCCAGCCGGTTGAGATTTGCCGCCGGCTCGCGCGCAACGCTCACGCGCTCCTGCCCGGCGTAATGCACATCGAGGGCCAGCTCCAGATCGCGCAGGCAGGGCTTGCCCGGCAGCACGTCGAGATGCAGCGGTATCGAGACGATCATGCCTTGCCGGAAATTGCCCACCGACGGCACGAAAATAGGCCGCCGCGTCAGCCCGCCATAGGTCATCAGCTCCGGCACATGCTTGTGCTCAAGCCCAAGCGCATAGAGCTCGAAAGCGGGCGCGGTGCCAGCCTCGTAAGCTTCGATCATTGAACGCCCGCCGCCGGAGTAACCGCTGACGGCGTTGACAGTGATGGGGTGATCCGCAGGCACCAGCCCGGCGTCGACCAGCGGCCGGATCAACGCGATGGCGCCGGTCGGATAGCAACCCGGATTAGCTACCCGCGCCGCTGAGCGCACGGCGTCGGCCTGGGCGCGGTTCAGCTCGGGAAAGCCATAGGCCCATCCGGCTCCGGTGCGGTGCGCGGTGGAGGCATCGAGAATGCGCGGCGCTTCATCGCCAAGGCTGTCGGCCATCGCCACGGCTTCGCGCGCGGCATCGTCCGGCAGGCACAGCACCACCAGATCGGCGGCCCGCAACAGTTCCATGCGCGCAGCGTTGTCCTTGCGCAGAGCCGGATCGATGCTCAGCACCTCAATGCCCTGCATGTCCGCCAGTCGTTCGCGGATCTGCAGGCCGGTGGTTCCGGCTTCACCGTCAATGAAGATCTGCGCTGGTTTGGCCTGTGTGCCCATGGCGGCATTGCCCTGTGCTCTTAAGTTGCCCTGTTCGAAAGCGATAGCCTGCCTCGAAACACTTGGGGCGCGGCTTATTCTGCCGCGCCCTGTAAGTAAACTACCTGCCTACGTTGCTATGGCCGGAAAACAAGGCCATGCGGCGCGGCTGTTATGAAAAGCCCAATCGGTGCTTGATGCCCTGCCACAGGGTTTCGGAGCAGCCGAAGTTGAACGCCTGGCACGTAACCTCGTGGGAGCCCTTGTAGATCATCTCCAGCGCCACCCACAGGATGACCAGCAGGCCGATCCACGTGATCCAGGGATACTTAACCAGCAGCTTGGCGATGTAGGCCGAGGCAACCGCCATCAGGATGATCGCAACTGCAAGGCCGATGACCAGCACCAGCGTCGAGCCCTTGGCCGCGCCAGCCACCGCCAGCACGTTATCGAGCGACATTGAGACGTCGGCGATGATGATAAGACCGACAGCGGACCAGAAACTCATGTCGCCGTCATCGCCGTTGCCTGATCCGGCAACGCTATCGGCGTCACCGTGGTGGCTGCCGGTTTTGATCTGGAGATACATCTTCCAGCACACCCACAGCAGCAGGATGCCGCCGGCAAGCGTCAGGCCGATGATGCCGAGGAGCTGAACCGTTATGGCCGCAAAGAAGATGCGCAGCACAACAGCGGCGGTGATACCCCAGAAAATAACGCGGCTGCGCATTTCCTTGGGCACGCGCGAGGCTGCCAGACCGACGATGATGGCGTTATCGCCCGCCAGCACCAGATCGATCATGATGATGTTCATCAGTGGAACGAAGTTCTGGCGGTACCACTCCGGCGAAACAAGATGCTGTGCTTCTTCCGCGATGACCCCATAAAGATAGCTGAGGTCCTGTAATAGCCAGTCCATCCTGCACCCTGTGTTATGTCGGGCCGCGCGTGGCAGGCCCAACTTCCATCCCCGCGGGTATGTGGCACCGCAGCCAGAAGCGGGCAAGTGGGCGCGGCGCAAAAAACGCCTTCAAATAGCCGTCATAAGCAGAACGGGCCGCCCGATGGGCAGCCCGTTGCAATGTCGGTAGTGGCGAAAATGCCGTCGCCTTAGCGCTTCGAGAACTGGAAGCTGCGGCGGGCCTTTGCGCGGCCATACTTCTTGCGTTCCACCACGCGGCTGTCGCGGGTAAGGAAGCCGCCCTTCTTCAGCACCGAACGCAGGTCCGGCTCGAAGTAGGTGAGGGCCTTGGAGATACCGTGACGGACGGCGCCGGCCTGACCGGACAGACCACCACCGTGAACGGTCACGTTGATGTCATACTGGGTGGCGCGGTTAGCGGCGGCCAGCGGCTGCTGAAGCAGCATCTGCAGCACCGGACGTGCGAAGTATGCGGTGTAGTCCTTCGCGTTGACGGTGATGGTGCCACGACCCGGCTTGATCCAGACGCGGGCGACGGCGTTCTTGCGCTTGCCGGTGGCATAGGCGCGGCCGAGGCTGTCCAGCTTCTGCACATGGACGGGGGCTTCCGCAGCCACAACGCCCTTGATTTCGCCGAGGTCTTCCAAAGACTTGGTTTCTTGTGCCATTGTCCTTAGCCCCTCTTGTTCTTGCGGTTGAGGCCAGCCACGTCGAGCAGCTCCGGCTGCTGTGCCTCGTGGGGGTGCTCGTTACCCTTGTAGACCTTCAGGTTACGCATAAGCTGACGCTGCAGCGGACCGCGCTTCAGCATGCGCTCAACGGCCTTGACGACAACGCGCTCCGGGAACCGGCCTTCGAGCAGGCGGCGCGGGGTGGTCTCCTTGATGCCGCCCGGATGACCGGTGTGGCGGTAATAGACCTTGTCGGTGAGCTTGTTGCCGGAGAAAATCACCTTGTCCGCATTGATGACGACAATGTTGTCGCCGCAATCAACGTGCGGGGTGTAGATCGGCTTGTGCTTGCCCTTGAGACGGGTGGCGATGAGAGCGGCGAGACGACCGACGACGAGACCTTCAGCGTCGATCAGGATCCACTTCTTCTCCACCTCGGCGGGCTTGGCGACGAATGTCGTCATAGTCGGAGGCTCCTGATAGGGGCGCCAGACGGACGACAGATGCCATCTCAGCAGGCGCGAGTGGCGCCTTGAAATCAGATTGCCTGGAATCTGTCAATCGACAATGCAATGAAAAATGAAAACACAAGCAAAAACAATATGTTGCGCAATGTGGTATTATAATACCGCTTCGATATTCCGGCCAGCGTTGCCCGGTTGGAGCACATTTCCGCCGAGCTAATGCTCAAAATGAAGCCCCAGGCGTGGCAACGGGGTGCCAATCCTGTGGTCTGCGTATTAAATGCAACGGAAGCGCCGCATACTGTTGATTCGAATGCCATCGATGGCTTCAGCGGCTACATAATCCAGCGGAGGAACGGAACGCTATGCGGCAGGCACTATCTGGTTCGATCTCAAAGCTATTGGCTCCCTGTCTGGCGGCGATGCTTGCTTTCGTCGCGTTCTCCGCGCCAGTTCTCGCAGAGGATCAGGACGCGGCGGACGAGCCGATCAAGCAGATGCGTCTCACCGAAGAGCAGGTGAAGAATTTCATCGCTGCACAGCCTGACCTGACCACCGTAACTTCCAAGCTGCAGGGCGCCGACGACACCATTGAGCCCGAGCTCCAGAACGAACTCGACGAGATGGCCCGTAAGCATGGCTTCTCCGACTTCGCCGAGCTGGACGACGTAGCGGCCAACATCTCGATCGTCATGGCGGGGCTGGATTCCAAGACCGGCGAATTTATCGAACCTGTCGACGCTCTTAAAAAAGAGCTCGAAGAGGTGAACGCCGATACATCGTTGACCGACGAAGACAAGAAGCAGCTCGTCGATGAACTGAACGAGGCCATCAGCACGACGCCGAAACTCCAGTTCATGGAAAACGTTGAGCTGGTGAAGCAGCACTGGGACGAGATTGAAAAGTCGCTGCAGGACTGACAACCCGATCCCACGCAACGCATCGTCGCCCACCGGGACGCGACAGACGCAAATGTGAATGTGCAGCGGCGCGCCGCAGGACCAAGAGCAATGCAACACCAGCCCGAAGAAGCTTCAACCGACAGCGCCGCGCACAGCGAGGTTTTGCTGCTGCTGGAGCGCCCGGTGCCGCGGGTTGCGCTGCTCACGCTCAACCGTCCGGCGGCGCGCAATGCGCTGTCGCTCGCGTTGCTTGAGGCATTGCAGTCGGCAGTCGAAGCGCTGGGCCGCGACGACGATATCAGCGTGATCGTGATTGCGGCGGCCGGGCCGGTGTTTTCATCGGGTCACGATCTGAAGGAACTCACCGCCCATCGCGCCGACACCGATGCGGGCCTCGCGTTCTTCACCGAGACGATGACGCGTTGTGCTTCCGTCATGCAGGCTATCATTGCGTGTCCGAAGCCGGTCATAGCGGCAGTGCAGGGCACTGCGACTGCGGCCGGTTGCCAGCTCGTGGCAACGTGCGATCTGGCCGTCGCGGCTGAAAATGCGCACTTCGCAACGCCGGGCGTCAACATCGGGCTGTTCTGTTCAACGCCAATGGTGGCGCTGTCGCGCAACGTATCGCGCAAGATCGCGATGGAAATGCTGCTGCTAGGCGAGATGATAACCGCTGAGCAGGCGGCAGCGCACGGGCTCGTCAATCGCGTCGTGCCGCAAGGGCAGGCGCTGGAGCACGCGCTGGCGATGGCGGAGAAAATCGCGGTCAAATCGCCGCTCACCGTATCCATCGGCAAGCGCGCGTTTTACGAGCAGGCGCAGATGCCGCTGGCCGAAGCCTATGCCTACACCGCTGACGTGATGGTGCGGAACATGCTGGCGCGTGACGCCGAAGAGGGCATCGGCGCGTTCCTGGGCAAGCGCAAGCCGGAATGGAAAGGCTGCTGAGTTACGCGGTGCGCTCGCGTGCGCTTCACACAGGCTACACATGTACCACGACCATTACAGCGACGATTACGTCGCCGACATCTTGCGCGCCGCGCGCGTGATTGCGGTGCTCGGCGCTTCGCCCAATCCCGCGCGGCCAAGTTATGGCGTGATGCAGTTTCTCATCGGCAAGGGATACACCGTGCATCCCGTCAATCCCGGCCACGCCGGCGGCACCATCCTGGGTCGCACCGTTTATGCACGTCTTGCCGATGTTCCAGCGCCGGTTGATCTCGTCGACATTTTCCGCAATCAAAACGCGTTGCTCGATGCCACGCGGCAGGCCATTGCCGACAAGGATCGGCTCGGTATCGGCGCAGTCTGGATGCAACTCGGTTTGAGCGATGCCGACGCCGCGCGAGAGGCGGAAGCCGCCGGTTTGCAGGTGGTGATGAACCGCTGTCCAAAGATTGAATACGGCAGGCTGGAGCAGGCCATCTCGCGCGACTAACACTGACAATACTGATGCGAGTGCCTTAGTCGCCGACATTCCCAAGCGGACATTTTCACCCGCCGTTACGTGATCGCCTGCGACTGCTCTCCTATTGCTCCCGGAAAGTTCCGTTCCCGTTCCCTCTTGTCGCGCGCGGGCCACTCCCTACCTAGGGAGGCGGCTTGAGCGAGGAAACAGGATGATCGACGCAACGCGCATTTTAGACCTTCTGGTCGGCGGACAGCAGGGCGGTGTTGTCCCGCAGCAGCCGGGTGGCCAACCCGCTGCACAGCCGCAGGGCGGGGCCGGTGCCAACGATCTGGTGGAGCGTGCGCGCGGCATACTCGGCAACGTCACGGGCGCCATTCCGGGCGGTTTCGGCGGCGGCGTTGCGGGTGGTGTCGCGGCTGGCGCGATCACGTCGCTGCTGCTTGGCTCCAAGGCCGGTCGCGAATTGGCCGGCGATGCGCTGAAGCTCGGCGCGGCCGCTGCGCTCGGTGGATTGGCCTATCGCGCTTACAACAATTATCGCGCCGGCCAGACCGTTGGCGGGACCGCTGGTGGTGTGCCTGCGGGTGCATCGGTGCCGCCTGTTGCTGCGCCGCCTGCCGTTCCCAGGGCCGCCATCAACGAGCACGCATTGGTGCTGGTGCGGGCGATGATCGCCGCGGCCATGTCCGATGGCGTCGTGGACGCGACGGAGCGGGAGGCCATCGTCGGCCGTCTGGCGGCGCTTGGCATCACCTCCGAGGAGCAGAGTTTTCTGGAGGCCGAAATCGCCCGCCCGTGGTCGCCGGCGCAATTTGCAGCTTCAACCCCGGTGCCGGAGCAGCGGGCCGAGATCTATCTCGCGTCGTCGCTGGCCATCGACGCCGACACTGACGCTGAACGCGCGTACCTGAATTATCTGGCGGCCACGCTCGGCCTCGATGCGCAGCTTGTGGCGCATCTTGAGGATGCTGTGCGGCAGGCAAAGTCCGGCGCGGTGCCCACTCTCACGGTCTGAGCACCGGTTTCACATCGGGGCGATCAAACCCTCTCTATACAACGCCGCCATGGTCTCAGGACGTGGCGGCGTTTTCGTCGTTTTAGGCCGCGCGCATCCGCGGCTGAATGTGCGGCAAGGTCGTGCATAGCCAACCTTGCCCTTGCCGCCGGGCGCGCCGCGCGCTAGCCCATCGGCATGAGCGAAAAACCGATTCTTCCCGGCCCCGATGGCATCGAGCCAGTGAACCTTAAGGAAGCGCTAGAGGAGCGCTACCTCAAGTATGCGCTGTCGACCATCATGCATCGCGCACTGCCCGACGTGCGCGATGGCCTGAAGCCTGTGCACCGTCGCATTCTCTATGCGATGCACCAGTTGCGGCTGTCGCCCGATGGCGGCTTCCTGAAGTGCGCCAAGATCGTCGGCGACGCGATGGGCGATTATCACCCGCACGGCAATCAGGCGATCTACGATGCGCTGGCGCGTCTGGCGCAGGATTTTGCCGTCCGCTATCCGCTGATCGACGGGCAGGGCAACTTCGGCAACATCGACGGCGATAACCCGGCCGCCGAGCGTTATACTGAAGCGCGCATCACCCGTACTGCTGCCGACCTGATGGAAGGTCTGGAAGAAGACACGGTCGACTTCCGTCCCAACTACGACGAACGCAAGCAGGAGCCGGTGGTGCTGCCGGCCGCGTTCCCGAACCTGCTGGCCAATGGTGCGTCCGGCATCGCTGTCGGCATGGCGACAAACATTCCGCCGCACAACGTCGATGAGCTTTGCGCTGGCCTGCTGCATCTCATCAAGCATCCGAACGCGTCCATCGAGAAGCTCGTCGAGATGATCCCCGGTCCGGATTTTCCGACCGGTGGTGTCATTGTCGAAACGCGCGAGTCCATCCTTGAATCCTACAAGACCGGTCGCGGCAGTTTCCGCATTCGCGCCAAGTGGGAAAAGGAAGAGGCTGGCCGCGGCGGCTATCAGATCGTCGTCACCGAAATTCCCTACCAGGTGCAGAAGGCCAAGCTGGTCGAGCGCATCGCCGAACTGCTGACCGAGAAGAAGCTGCCACTGCTGGGCGACATCCGCGACGAAAGCGCGGAGGAAATCCGCCTCGTGCTGGAGCCGAAGACGCGCGCGGTCGATCCGCTGCTGCTGATGGAAAGCCTGTTCCGCTATTCGGAGCTGGAGGTCCGCTTCGGCCTCAACATGAACGTGCTGTCGGCCGGGCAGATTCCGGGCGTACTCAGCCTGCGCGATGTGCTGTGGCAGTGGCTGGAACACCGCGTCGAAGTGCTGGTGCGACGCTCGCAGTATCGCCTGAAAAAGATCGAGCATCGGCTTGAGGTGCTGGATGGTTACCTCGTCGCCTACCTGAACATCGACGAGGTGATCCGGATCGTCCGCCATGAGGACAATCCAAAAGCCAAGCTGATGTCGCGCTTCAAGCTCAGCGAAGTGCAGGCCGACGCGATCCTCAATCTGCGTTTGAAGTCGCTGTCGAAGCTTGAAGAGATCGAGATCCGCGCCGAGCACGACAAGCTGTCGGAAGAAAAGCGCAACCTTGAAGAATTGCTCGCGTCGGAATCCCTCCAGTGGGAGCGCATCTCCAGCGAAGTGAAGGACGTGCGCGAGCGCTACTCCAAGGCCACGGCTCTGGGACGCCGCCGCACATCGTTTGCCGATGCACCGGAGATTGACGTCGATCTCGACGCCGCGCTGATCGAAAAGGAGCCGATCACCCTAATCCTGTCCGACAAGGGTTGGGTGCGCGCACTGAAGGGCCACGTCGACGATCTGTCGAAGCTCGACTTCAAGCAGGGCGATAAACTCAAGACGGCGGTGAAGGCGCACACGACCGACAAGCTGCTGCTGCTGGCCACCAACGGCAAGGTGTTCACGCTGGAGGCGTCGCAGCTTCCCGGAGGCCGTGGTCACGGCGAGCCGGTGCGGTTGATGATCGACCTGGAAGAAAACCACGACATCGCCGCCGCGTTTGTCTACCAAACGGGCCGCAAGCTGCTGATCGCGTCAACCGGCGGCTATGGCTTTGTCGTGCCCGAGGACGACATCGTCGCCTCCACGCGCAAGGGCAAGCAGGTTCTAAATGTATCGGAACCCGATGAAGCTCGCATCATCGTGCCGGTGCCACATGGTGCCGACCGCGTTGCCGTCATCAGCGACAACCGCAAGATGCTCGTCTTCAAGCTTGAGGAAGTGAACGAGATGACACGCGGCAAGGGTGTCATCCTGCAGCGCTCCAAGGGCGCGAGCGTGCTTGATGCGCGCGTGTTCAAGCGCAGCGAAGGTTTGACTTGGACGGATGCTGCCGGCCGCACGTTCACGCTGCAATGGGCGGACCTGAAGGAGTGGGTGGGGCAGCGCGCGCAGTCGGGCGCCACGGTGCCGAAGGGCTTCCCGCGCTCGAACTCGTTCGGCCCATCGTTCTGATTAGCGCATTCCGCAATCACCGGCGCTCGGCTCCGTTACGCGCTCGGCGGCCGGCTGTGCGGAGCGCAGTCGCCGAGCGCCACAAAAGCGGTGTCGCCGAGCGCCATTTAAGAATATTCCCACGCTCGGCGGCCGGCGCCCCGGAGGGGTGTCGCCGAGCGCATCAAAGCTGGCGTGGATCGCGACCTGCGTCGGGAGTACGTAGAGAGTAGAGAGGAGACGCGGGGCAGCGTGCACCAATCAGCGCTCGCGGCCGGCTCTCCCAAGGAGAGTCTCTAGCGCGAAATCACGCGCTCGGCGGCCGGCTGCGCGGAGCGCAGTCGCCGAGCGCCACAAAAGCGCAGTCGCCGAGCGCCATTAAAAAGCGTTGCGGGCGCCTACTGTCAAAACAGCCGTGCGGTGGCGCCCGCTTGCATCCAAATGCTCAGATTAGCCCGCCAATGGGTACTGTGGTTGGCCCGATGCCAATCTCAATCGGTTGGATCGAGCTCTGGCAGATCAGGCGACGCGCGACTTCAGATAACCGAGCACCAGCGCCGTCAGGCCGCCGGAGACGCCACCGGTCGCAAACGCGGAAATGATGGAGCCGATATCCATGCCCGAAGCGGCCGCCGTGCCGCCAAGTCCGAGCACGGAGTTGAGGATCTGACCGCCCACGCCGCCGCCCAATGCACCGGCGATCGTGTTGCCGAGCGTGCCCAGTCCGGTGTCCTTGGAAACGGCGCCGGCGGCATTGCCACCAACCGCGCCGCTGATGGCCTGAATCAGAAGCTGCGAGATATCCATGCAGTTGCCCTCGGCGCCTCGCTGATGGAAAGCCGTGAACCCGGAGCCGCGGCGCCCGACAACACCGGATTGCTTGAGTTTAGCATATCTCGATCCCGCTTTGCTTAAACAGCGAGCACTAATCCGATCCTGTTGGATTTGGCCGAATTGCACAGCTTTCTGCCGGCAACCGACGCGCATTCCACACTGGCAGCGAATTGATGCATCGCAGCGCCAATGATTCGTGACACCGGACAGATCGTCGAATGAGAGATTCGTGGCGGACTCAGTGGGTGCCGCCATCGTCTGCGCTGGGGCGTCCAGGCCACGGCCGCACAATCATTGCGCATCGGCGGATGCAAACTGTTGCAGCGGCGCCGGTCTGCTCCGATCCTTCCTGGAATGGTTCGCCTGCATCTTGCTGCGAAACCAGCGGCCCGCTAGGAGTGTCCCATGCACGGCACGGGGACTATTCGCATTTTTGCAGCTCTGCTCGTTGCGCTGGTCGCAGTTGCCGGCGGCGCATCGGTGCGCGCGCAGTCGGCTGCGTCCGATTGGGGCACCGCGGATGTGCAGGCCGAGGCCGACTTGCCTCTCCCTTCTGCGCCGGCCACCAAGACGCCTGCATCGTCGTCGTCAAAAGCCCAGTCCTCACCGTCTCCGGCACCGGCACCTAAAGGTTGGGCGCCGCTGGATCTGGGCAAATCATCTGCCTCGCCGGATGCGGGCAGCAACAACGGTGCGCAGCCACCGGCACCCAAGGACAGCGCGCCCGCGCCTGTTGCGGGTGCTTGCCAGAAAACGGATTTCGAAGCCGTTGTTGACGACGCGGCCGGTGCGCTGCGCGATCTCAACATGCAGAACAAGCCGCTGTTTCAGGAGCGTCTGCGTCAGCTGAAAGACAAGCGCGGCTGGAGCCACGACGAGTTTCTGGCCGCCGCCGCGCCGTTCGTTCGCGATGAAAAAATCGCCGTCTATGACCGGGATTCGGAACGGCTGCTGACCGATATTTCAACAATGGGTCAGGAAGGGGCTGAGGCCGCGACGCCCGATTGCGCCCTGCTGGCGGATCTCAAGTCACGGATGCAGCAACTCGTCGACACGCAGAGTGCGAAGTGGGGCTACATGTTCCAGAAGCTGGATGCCGCGCTCAAGCAATAGCACTGCGATGTAACGCTGGGGCCATCCAAGGCCCTAGCTAGGCGACGAGATTCCAAACGCGTCTCTGCACGCCCGGCTGTCGCGCGCAAACGTACGTTATTTAAACGCGGACCCAGCCGTTGGGGCCCAGTCGCTCCTGCGGCTGGAAGCGCATCTTGTAGTTCATCTTCGGCGAGCCATCGATCCAGTAGCCGAGATAGAGATATGGCAGCCCGAGCGAGCGCGTGTATTCCGCGTGCTCAAGGATCATGTAGGTGCCGAGGCTGGAATGCGCGATGTCGGGATCGTAGAAGCTGTAGACCATCGATATGCCGTCCGACAGCAGATCGCACAGCGCAACAGCCACCAGTGGCCAGCTCTCGACATCGGTGTCGAGCGGATCTTCCGGCTTGCGTCGATACTCAGTGACGAACGTGTTGATCACGCTGTCCTCGACCATCATCGCATAGTCCAGCACCGTCATGTCGGCCATGCCGCCGTCGGAGTGGCGCGTGTCGATGTAGTGGCGGAACAACGCGAACTGCTCCGAAGTTGGCTCGGGCGGCACGCGTTTGGCGCCCAGGCAGCGGCCCTTGTCCAGCGTGCGCCGCATTGAGCGGCCGATGTGCAACTCATCAATAACGAGCCGGATCGACACGCACGCCTGGCAGCCTTCGCAGTACGGCATGTAGGCAATGTTCTGGCTGCGACGGAAGCCGCCGCGCAGCAGATTATCGATCACGCTGGCAGGCTTCTCGTGCGTCAGATGCGTGAAGAGCTTTCGTTCCTGGCGTCCGGCGAGATAGGGGCACGGTTGTGGGGCGGTGACGTAGAACTCAGGAAAGTGCTTTTGCTGTTCCGACATTCGCGGGCTGTCCTCGCCAGAAAAGTTCGGGTCGGGGATGCGCCGGCCTCTGAAGGAGCAGGATAGTTGAGGCCTTGGGGGGCAATCAAGGTGGGCTTGGGGTTCTGCCGGCGCGGCACTGGCAGGAAAAGCCCCGAAAGCTCGCGTCCTGCGGGCAGTTGTGCCATTCGCACAACCCTATCCGTTACCTTTGGTCGCAGTTTTTCCATGGCAGGCGTTCTGCTCAGTTCCACTCTCGGAAATCGCGATGGAATATGGCTATAGCGATCAGGCCCATATGACACGGGAGTTCGTGCGGTGGTTCGGACGGTCGCCGGAAAAGCTACGCCAGAACCCAAGCGCTATGAGCGATCTTCTGCAGCCTGGTCTGGGCAACTGGTCAGAGGAAATTGCCCTGTAGCCGGCGGGCCTGACGGAGAAAGCCGTCGCATCGCTTCTCGGTGATGTCAGACAGGCGGGCAAATTTGATGTGACGGCGATGTTGGCCACTGCCTTCCAGAATTCGGTCCGGGTCATCCAGATGCGAACCATGGGTGAACTCCAGGGACACGTGGCGTGTGTAGGCAAAGATACCGCAGAACTGCGATTTGGGTTGTCCGGGGATGCTCTCGACAACGAGGCCGCCATACTTTTTGACGAAGGCCGCATCCGGATCAACCATCAGGATCACGGCCTTCAACCGCTCGATAATCGCTTCCATCTTGGCGTTACCCGGGCAGCCGTACGGCAGAGCAAATCTCGATCAGATAGCCATTCGGATCGGCCACGTATGAGGTTGTCTGCCCCCATGGCTCATCCCGCACGTCCTGAATCAGCGTCGCACCGGCATTGACGGCCCTTTCCAAAGCACCCGCGACGTCATCAGTTTCGAAAGCGATCTCGAATGTAGGGGCGTCCGGTCTGGGTGCAGCCGGATTCTTGTCCAGCTGGCGCATCAGCTCTTTTGAGGAAAAGGCCAGCTTGGTCGCCCCGGTCACGAGTTCACCGTAGTCGCCGCTTTCGTGAACGAACGCTCGTTCAAATCCGAATGCCTTTTCGAAGAAGTTCACCGACGCCGGGACGTCATCCACGTATAATATTGTATAGCGAAAGATCATTTCTAAGAGCCTCAGACAGGTTGGCGCAAATTGGCATTACAGCCGATCGACATGACATGTCTTGAAGAAAGCCGACATTCGTCGGCAGTGCCCCGATCGTCTTTTTGGGCTCGAAGCAGTCGTTGCGAGGATGATCGTGGATGCCTGCAATGGATTGGAAATTGCCGTTTGGCGGCCATGCTATGAGCGCAAGCTGCCGGCACTGAAAACGTTGAGACCCAGGGCGGCGGCGGCCTGAGTCGCGATGGCGCGCTCGTCCGCAGTCAGCTCAATCGGCTCTGTGTCCGCCACGGTGCAGGTTGCCGCGGATGTTGTACCCCGCAGCCTGGCGGATAAATTCCTGCACCATGATGTTCACGTTGGCGGTGATGCCCGTGTGAACGTGAAGTGTGTTCACGACATCGATCGAATGGCCGCCCGAAAATGTCGAGACTTTCCTCTCAACATTAGATGTTTCAGATAATTCAATCCGGTCGCTGAATACGTCGCCATTGCTGGAATAATGGCCGACGTAATCTGATCCAGCGCTGCGTGGCTGGCTTTTAACAGCCCACGTTAGCCCGCTGCGCTGGGTATCCCAATTACAGGGACGTCAGCTCCGCCTGCGATGCGGCCTCGTCATCTGGGTCGATGGAGGCGTGCAGCAGCGTAGCCGCCGCCGCTACGGTTACGAACAGGATCACGAAACCAAGAATTGCGCGCTTCAGCGCCCACTGCAGCGTCGGACGCCGCAGAACAACATCCGTGCCCTCAACGCGCGCAGGCGCCGTGGTCGTCGACATGGCTGTTCGTACTCTCGTTGTGTGTGGAAATTTCTTGGTGTTTCCCCAAGGCGAAACGCTTGAGCGCTGCACCTGTTATCAACATCCATGAAGAACGGCGGGGCCGGGGTCAAGAATTCTTAACGAGGCTGGCGCGATCTCCCGTTGGCCCGTGGTGGCGCAGCAACGCTTGCGCACTGCACGATATATCAATGCCCCTCCGACAGGCGTTGAGTTCGTGCCCAAGTGCGGCTTTGGCGTTGCCGTAAATACGCGTAATATCATTGACTTGGGTACGTGCAGACCCATCGGCTGCCGGAGCATAGCCGATCTCAATTCGCCCGTGCCGATGCGCGATTCTCGGGCTTCGTCTACAGCGCCGGTTGCGCGGGGCGGGCCATTTCAACCGTTGCCTGCAGGTCGACCTTGCCGGTCGCCAGCAAAGGTACGGCATCGACGATCAGGATGGATTTCGGCACCCACAACTCCGAGAAGCCTTCGCCTCGGGCGTGGGCCAGCAGGGCGTCCTTGCTCGCGTTTGGCTGGTCGGTGACAAGCAGCAGCTGCTCGCCCTTGCGCGGATCGGGGAAGCTCAGCACCACATGCTGCGCATCCGGCCACAGCGCGCAGGCGAGGCTTTCCACCGCCGCCAGCGACACCATCTCGCCGCCCAGCTTGGCGAAGCGCTTGGCGCGGCCGCGAATGCTCACGAAGCCGTCGTCGATGGAAACGATATCGCCGGTGTCATGCCAGCCATCGCGCGGGCGCACGAGAACGCCGGGCTGATCCGGCAGCAGGTATCCGGCCATCACGTTCGGCCCGCGAATATAAAGCCGCTTGCCGTCGCTGAGGCCCGGCACATCCTCCAGCCGCACCTCCATGCCCGGCAGCAGACGGCCAACGGTGCCGTAGCGGTTCGTCTCCGGCAGATTGCAGGCCAGCACCGGCGACGTCTCCGTGACGCCATAACCTTCCAGAATTTCAACGCCGGTCGGCGCCACAAGCTGGCGTGTCGGCTCCTTCACCTTCTCGGCGCCGCACACGGCATATTTCACGCCGGGCTCCGCCGCGCGCGCATAGGCCGACACAAACGTGTCCGTCGCCACCATCAGCGTCGCCTGCGTCTTCCGGATGGATTTGGGGATCTGCTTGTAATGCAGCGGGCTGGGATATAGCGCACACTTCACCCCGGCGAAGATCGGCACAAACGTTCCAGCGGTCAGTCCAAAGGAATGGAAGATCGGCAGTGGATTGAGCAGCGCCTCGCCCGGCGACAGTACCTTGCCCAGATGCGCGCGCGATTGATTGACGTTGGCAACGATATTGCCGTTGGTCAGCACCACGCCCTTGGGCGCGCCCTCGGTGCCGGAGGTGAACAGCACCACGGCGGGGCGGTCCGCATCGGCCGGATTGGCGCGATAGATGCTTTTCGCCCGCAATGCGCGCAGGGCGCCCGCGATCTTGTCGACGATGCCGATGCTGGCCCGCACATCCTCCAGATAGACGATGCGCGTCTTTTGTCCGGGCGCATATTCCGCCGCTGAAAGGGCTGCGATCAGATCCTCGAAGCCGCCTGCTTCAATGAACCGTCGCGACGTCAAAACCGTACGCAGTTGTGCGGTGGCGATGGCGGAGGTCAGCGCGCGCCGCCCGGCCGAAAAGTTTAAGATCGCAGCAACGCGGCCATAGGCGTTGAGGCCCAGTATCGTCACCGGCAACCCGGCAGCGTTGGGCAGCAGCACGCCGACGTTCTCACCCTCGCGCGCAAGCTTCGCCAGCCTTCGCCCCAGCACCAGGCTGGACAGGATCAGCCGCTTGTAGGTCAGCGTATTGCCGTCGGCATCCTCAAGAATGACACGCTCACCCTTGCCATCGCGGCCATAGGCAGTGGCGGCGGCTACAAGGCCGGAGAACAGGCTGCGGCGCGCATCGGCGGCATTGAACGGTGCGGTCATTATCGGATCGATCTGGCACTCTGCGTTGACATCGTCCTCCGTTGTAACGGCTGGACGGCGCAGCGCAATCACCGATCGTCATACCGGGACCAAGACAACCTCGCTAGGCATCGCACACCCTGGTAATTCCGCAGAAAATCAACGCGCCGCGCCATCAGCGCAAACCTGCCTCGACCTGTGCCATGCGCCAGCGCGCTTACAGCTGAATGTTCCGCCGACATAAGCGCCGCTCCAGTTGTAAGGCTCTGAGGCGCTGGAGCAAACGGTACCGTCAGCGCGCGCTGGCCGACATCGACATCAATGAAAGAACTGTAAGCGCGGTGGTCGTCCGGATGGGCATTGCGCTCCTTGTCGATCCAAGGGCCAGCGCGCATCGGCAACACGCAACGCTGCCGAAGACGATATCTGGCAGGCATTGCGGGATTGAAGTGAAGCGCAGGACGCTGCGCTGCGCGTCCCCTCATGCATAACCTGATGCGTCATCTATATGAATATTTTCAACAATTTGTCCGCAGCGAAGGCCGTTCTTCCCCTGCCAATTACATCCGGGCAAATTTCACAGGGTTTTGCGTGATCGATGCCATTGTGCGAGTAACGACCACGCCCGATCTCATTATGTATCGCGCGCCATCTGATCCGGTTGATGATGCAGTGACCGCCGGCGCGCAGCATCAATGTTAGCGGGATGTGCCATGCGCTGGTTTTTCGTTGTCGTCTGCGCTGTCGTCTTTCAAGCTCACGTGGCGATGGGCGCGGGCGTGCAGCTTGAGCCGGTCGCCTCCGGTTTGACAGCACCCATCCAGCTTGAAGAACCCGACGATGGCAGCGGCCGCCGATTGATCGCGCAGCAGGATGGCGTTGTCCGCGTGCTCGACCGGGATGGCAAATTGCAGCCCGAACCGTTTCTTGACCTGCGCGATCGCCTGTTGCCGTTGCAGCAGGACTTTGAAGAGCGCGGGCTGTTGGGCTTTGCGCTGCATCCCGATTTCGCGCGCAACGGACGCGTGTTCGCATCCTATTCAGCGCCGTTGCGGGCCGGTGCGCCGCAAGGCTGGAACCACACCCGCCGCGTGTCGGAATTCACCGCGAGGCCCGGCGATCTGTCCCGAATAGATCCGGCGTCTGAGCGCGTGCTGCTGGAGGTTGACTGGCCCAGCCGCAAACACAACGGCGGCGGTCTGGCGTTTGGGCCGGACGGCAATCTTTACATCGGCCTTGGCGATGGCGGCGCCTCGCATGGCATCGGCAAAGATGTGACGTGGGATGCCTTCAACGTGCCCGCCGAAGCGTTGACGTGGGATCGCGTTGCGCAGGATATGCATTCGCCGTTTGGCAAGATCCTGCGCATTGATGTCGATCACGGCTTTCCCGGCTATGCAATTCCGCCCGACAACCCGTTTGCATCAGGCGCATCGGCTGCGGGACGCGGTATGCCGGAGGTATGGGCGTCAGGGTTTCGCAACCCCTATCGGCTGGCGTTCGACAAGGCTGGCGGGCTCTATGCCACCGCGACGGCTGAAACACTTTGGGAGGCCGCCTATCAGGTCAGCGCGCCCGGCAACTATGGTTGGCCGCTGCTCGAAGGCACCCATTGCATCGACCGCCTTAAGCCGCGCCAGCCGCCAGCGGACTGCGCCCGCAAAGATGCAGCAGGCGATCCGCTCCAGCTGCCGGTTGTTGAATATCCCAACATGCAGGCATCGCATCCCGATACAAATGTCGGGCGTAAGGGGTTGGGAACCGCGATCACCGGTGCACGCAAGTATGACGGCGAGAAGACAACTGCCTTGCGCGGCAAGTTGCTGGTTTCAGACTGGAGTGCCGATTTCAAGCAGCCGTCTGGTCAACTTTTCGTCGCCGATCCGGCAGCAGCCAGCGAAGACGGGTTGTGGCCGCTGGAGCAATTGCTGCAATCTGATTCACGCATCATCGGGCTGAGCGCAGATCGCGATGGCGAGATCTATGTGCTGACCAACGAGACCATGGGGCCTTACGGTTCGACCGGCAAAGTTTGGCGGCTAGTGCCATCATCGGAATGACCGCTGTGCAACATCCGACGTTGCGGCTCGTCCCGCGGGGCTACTTGGTTGCGACGTTGAACGTCGTGCGGTCCAATCCGGTGTTTCCGTTTGCCGGATCGTGAGCGTAAACGACAACTTCGTACATGCCCGGCTCGGTGACCTCCACATCGCCTGCAAACTGGCTTGGTTCGCCGGCGTATTTCATCGGCATCCGACCGATCTGTTTGCCGTTGCGGAGCACGATGGCTTCAACCTCATAACCATTCGCGTCCCACAGCCCGCCGGGTGTGATGGGGCAGCCGCACATCATGACCACGTTGGCACGCACGTTCACCGTTGTCGGGCCTGTGATGCTCTGATGCGCGGGCGGAGCAAGAACGTCCACGGCGAATCCCGGCAACTCCAGCGTCCAGCCGTCACCGCCGCTGACATGCTTGCCGGGAATGACCCACTGCGTCGAGCTGGCGCGCTGGGCGGACTGAGCCTGGGCAAGCGGTCCATAGGCTTCCACTTCAATGCGGCGCGGGGCGTCGAGGTCAATGGTCGCGCTGAATTTTGCGGCGCTGTCATCTGCAAGGGGCGAGCGTCTGCCAGCATCGGTATGCATAAGCCGCTTAGTGTCGCCCGTTCCGCCCTGCGTCAGACCGGAAGCAAGCAGCTCGCCTGTGTCAGCATCCCGTATGGTGACGCGGACGCTGCCCATGCTGGTGCCGATGAACTTGGCATCCTTGCTCAGCACGCGCACGGTGATGTCTGTTGGCTCCGCGCTTGCGGAAAGTGCGCTTGCTGAAAGAACCAGCGCCGCCGTCAGCGTTATCGCGGTGGCTGTGCGGAATATGAAGTTGCCAGACATTGTGCGCATCCTTGCTACCCGGCGGTGGCGCCCCGCTAATGTTCAGCGGGTGCGATGCACGCGATGCATGCGCCGTCGCTGATCTGTTCCGCACGACACTAGCAGGCGGAAACAGTCGGGCAAGTTGATGCGTATCAATCGACACATCGGCTGACACAACAGCGCTGTCTGGAAAGACGCAGGGCGCGCTTGCCAGCTTTTGAGCACGTTGCCGACAACGGCTCAGCTAAGGGCTGATAGGGAGGTCGCGGGGTGTTGGGGTTACATCCGGCGTCGGTGGTGCCGGATCATCCTTATCGTTGCCACTGTTGCTCACGGCAATCGCGATGCCGACGCCACCTGCCACAGCCAAGCCACCAATGATCCACGGTGTCATGTCGGCGGCGGGAGCTGACGCGGTGTCCTCAATCGGCAGGTCTCCGCCTTCCGGCGGCCCAGCCTGGTTCATTCTGGATGTAAAATCGATGTTAGCCGCGCTGTCATTGCAGGGCGCTGCGGCTTTGATGGTCCAGATACCTGCGGGCAGACGCACCGTGCAGGCGTTGCCGTAGTCGACGACAGCGACCCCGCCGGAGCGAATAACGATTTTGTCGCCCGGATTGACAGAGGTTGTTCCAAAAACAACGGATTTAAAATTGCCATGCCCATCCTGGAGTAAAACGGTTCCTTCCGCAACTTTTACGGTCGCAGCGTACGAGGTCGAAATCATCAGGAACGATGCGCCAGCAGCCAGATAAAAGGCCTTCATTGCCCTAGCACTCCATAGAATCAAAAAAACAATGTTTCTCTGAATGGAGCAGATGAAACATGCGAGCAATGGGCCTTTTAAAATAAATACTGAAAAACATAAACACAGCAATTGAGTTGCCCAATAAACAACAACCGATATAGCTTTAGGAGTTTAATGCAAAAAAGATTATGCAACCTTAGGGGGGTACCAGCATTCGGGCGAGCGGATCTCCAGCCCCCATCGGCGTAGCACGCGGATGGGTTGTTAACGTGCTCTTGATGCACGTTGACATTGTGTTGTGAGTCAACCATAGGCTGTATGTGTTAACGTGCAACATTGGCATGATGGGGTGTGAGATGCGCAGGTTGGGGACGGTCATCCTGGCCGTTTTGAGTGCTGGTGTAACGGCAGCTTCGGCCGCCAGCCTGTACCCGGAGGCGGGTGCGGTTCATGTCAACTTCGGCAATGGATATCGTCCCGTTGGTGCGCCTACGGTGCTGCTGCCCGGTTCAAAAATTCTCGTCGCTTCCGAAGCAAAGGCGCTGCTCGTCTATTCGACAACCTGCCGGGTGCGGCTCGGATCGGGGGTTTGGGATGTGCTGGCCAAGCAGCCGTGTGGGGCCGAGAGCGAAACGCTAGATTTCGCCGTCCGCATGAATCAGGGCGCGCCGGACGTTGGAAACGCTGAGGATTTTCCGGGTGTTGGTACCGATGGCGCTCCGGCGGCAGAGGGCGGCATCGGCACCACTACGCTCGTTGTGGGCGGGTTGATCGCAGGCGGCGCCGTAGCCGCAGCCATTGCCCTCAGTCAGGGTGGCGGTTCAGACAAGCCCGCCAGCCCATAACGGAGCAGCTCAAGGCTAGATGCTTCGGCCGGGGCGAGCGGTGGCTGGCTCGCCCGTCCTATGCACGCTCCGGCTTGCCAACGACCGCGCGTCGCGCCCTGTGCCTGGCACGACCCTCAGGAGCATAGCGTCTCGGTGCGGGCTGGTCGCGTCGGTCCGGAGCAACAGCGGCGTTCAACCCATAGGTGTGATGGAGCGGCCGCCTGCTGCGTACCGCATGTCGTTTGTTGTTGATAGTTGCTGCGGCGCGTCTCGAACGCATTCGCTACTCGATGTATATCAGTGGTTGCATCCTGTAAAAAACGCCGCTTTTGGCTATACGGGGGTATTTGTTGTGTCGAGATTGATCTCGCGAGGGCTTATTTATCGCCCGCTTGTTTTACTTATTGACCTTGCTGCAGTGGTAATTGCCACAATCCTTGCCTTCATAGTTTGCAGCAATATGGATTTCGCTATTTACGCAACCAGCGCAGTCGCAAGCTATCTGACGGTTACGCTGGCTGTGTCACTTCCAGTCTTCGTGTGGATCGGCAGCTATCGGTATATCTGGCGATTCAGTGGTTTGGGTGACTATCTACGCATTGTCGGTATGGCCTTTATAGTCGTCATTCTGGCGACGGGGATAACGTTCTGGATGCAGCTCTGGGACGCGGTGCCGCAATCGCTTCCTATCGTCCAATTCCTCTTGATGGCCGCTGTGCTTGTCAGCTTGCGCGTGATGCGTCGCTTGCACCATGTGCGTCGTAGGTCTGCGCTTCAGGCCTCATCCGTTCCGCGTTTTGATCATGCGTCGGATCTTCTTGTTGGCACGGGGCCGCTGACAGACCTGTATCTGCGCGCGCTGGTCCAGATGGGTGGTGGCCGCGATGATGTCGTGGGCATTCTTGGATACGGCGCACGACAAGAGAGACGCCAAATCCATTCGCTGCCGGTTCTGGGCCGTCCTGAAGACGTCAATGAAGTTATGAAATCGCTTGCGGTTCAAGGCATTGCCGTCAAGCGCATCATCGTACTGATGAAGCTTGAGGAGTTGTCCGAGCTGGCGCGCAACGCACTTTGCACCGTCACAGAGCAAGGCAATGTCAAGGTTGAGTTTATTGCCGAGAAACTGGGGTTTACGGCGTTGGAAGCGCCATGGCTCGAGAAGCCGAGCGAAACGTCAATGTCGGCAGCAACCAATGACAGTATTCGTGCCGTCGACGGCTTGAGCCGACGCCCATACTTCGCGGTCAAGCGCCTGTTTGACGTACTGGGCGCTCTTGCACTTTCTGTCGTCACGCTGCCGTTGGCGCTGACTGTTGCTCTGATAGCCGCGGTGGATGTGGGAATGCCGGTTTTGTTCTGGCAGCGACGTCCGGGGAAGAACGGGCGCCCGTTCTGGCTGTGCAAGTTCCGCACCATGGGGCGCGCTTATGATCCATCGGGGCGCAAGCTCAGCGACGAAGAGCGGGTGTCTGCCGTCGGGCATTTCCTTCGCCGCACGCGACTGGACGAGATCCCGCAGCTCTACAACATTCTGATCGGGGACATGTCTTTCGTCGGTCCGAGGCCCTTACTCCCGATTGATCAAAGTCCAGGCTACGAGGCCAGATTACTGGTGCGACCGGGCCTGACAGGCTTGGCCCAGGTGGCCGGCGGACGCGAGATATCCCCGTTGGATAAAGCCGCTCTCGACATCAGTTATATTCGGAACGCGTCTTTTAAGACGGATCTGAAGGTCGTCACGCGGACTGTGCCGCTCGTCCTGTTTGGCGATCGGACCAATCAGAAGGCGATCAGTGACGCGTGGCAAGATATTGGACCGCTGAAGGATTTAGGATCGCAAGCGAAGCCTTAAGTTCGTTGCACCGCTGCCGTTGATCGCCGACCGCCGCTTAGTATTTAGGCGCACGCGCTGGTTTGTGCAGATGGATTGAGAGGAGCCGTGTCGCCGGTGCTTCACGTTGTCGAACACCTTGTTCGATGGCATTGAAGTCGTGCTAGCGAGGCGACGACGCCCAAGTGCGTATGGCGCGCAACAAGCATGCTCATCCGACTGCTGCGGTTTCGGACAGAATGTGCAATCGAATTTGGTTCGGCGTGAGTTCGGTGAGCGTCGTTGCGGCCTCGCTGTGTATTAGCCCGGCCGCCATTTGCGCACCGGCAGACGCGCAGTGGCTTGTATGACGCTGCGTTGAGGATGGTGCGAAGGTCATCGTCCTCCGCACCATGAAGAACTGTAACAGCCCAATCGCGTGCAATACACGCGCGGCGCTGTTGTCTGATCGCCTTAACGGACGATCAGCAGCGGCACGGCTGTTTGTGCCAGCACGCGCGATGCCTGGCTGCCAAGCATGAACTTGGCGATGCCGCGCCGGCCGTGCGATGACATGACGATCAGATCGCAGCCGAGGGCCTTGGCTTCCTCGACGATGCCTTCGGCGGGATATTGATCCTTGATGTGAACGCCATTGCATTGAACGCCCATGCGCTCAGCGGTTTCCTGCACGGCGACAAGAATTTTCTCCGCGCCTGCGGCGGCACCCTTTTCGTATTCCTCGATCGGGAATGAAACGGCCCATTCGCCGGAGACAGCGGCCGTCCATGGCTCCGTAACGGTAATCGCGGTCACCTTGGCGTTCAGCGCCTTGGCCAGCGCCAGACCCTGTTCGACGGCACGCTGCGCCAGTTCCGATCCGTCCGTGGCAATCAGAATGTGGGAATACATCGGGAGCTCCACTGATGAAGGCATTGCTGGGTGGTACTGCAACGCGAGCGCGGCTTAATGTGGCCGATGTCCATTCATAGTCAGTTCGGTGGCACCGCCATTGCGCTGCATCAACCGCCTGCACAATCATTCAATGCGTGGCATCGGCTCTCGCACCTAAGTTGCTAACCCGATCTTCCCTAACGGTTTGCAACTGGGGATCGTGCTGCGGGCTCACAACGCGAGGGATAGGCAGACGCCCAAAACAAAAACTCCGGTGCTGGAGATCCAGACACCGGAGTTTGCATTTTCTAAATTGTGTGACGGGGCGTTACGAGGTGATCAGCAACTCGCCCTTACCGATGGTCGCCAGATCGCCAGCGAACTTCCGCACTTTGCCGGGCAATGCCTTGGGCGCAGCCGAACCGAGCGCGGACGCCATGTAGCGCGAAAGAATGCGCAGGATGACGATGTCATGGTCGCCGGCATCGGCGAAGGTTGGCAGCATGCGCTCAACCGACGGTCCGATCAAAGTGCCACGGCGCAGTAGCATGCCCGGATCGGTGCCGAAGCCGAGCTCCGTCCAGATTGTGCCACCAACCATGCGCGATCCGGCGAAGCTGCCGCAGCGGCCGCGCACGTAGATGGTGCCGCGACGCATACGGTCGCCAGCACGATCACCAGCATCGCCGTCGATGGCGATGAGACCGCCGGTCATACCGAACTTGTCGCCGGGGCTGAGGCCACCGACGAGTGAACCGGCCGAGCCCTTCACCAGAATTTCGCCCCCGCTGATACCGGAGCCGAGCAGGGCACCTGCATCGCCGCGAATATCCAGACGGCCGCCACGCAGGTTGCGGCCTGCGGACAGACCGACATCGCCTTCAACGATGACGGTGCCTTCCTTGAGATCGCTGCCGACGAAATCCATGCGGTTCGTCGCGCCTTCAATGCGAACGCTGTCACCGGCCGAGCCGGAAACAGTGAACACATCGCCAAGCTTCAAGGTCTTGGTGGTGGTGCCAACGTTCAGCGCCATCAGCTCGGACTGCGATAATTCAGCGATCCGCTTCGGCGTCAGGTGCGAAAGGTTCAGCCGCTCGCTCGGGGCCGAATTGGCGCGGAAAGTAAGACCGCTCATGGCAACAGCTCCCGAAGCTTGTAGTGATATTGGCCCAGCTTGCCGCCGTAGTTGCCAGCGGTTATGCGCGTCACGCCTTTCGGTGCGCCCATGTCGAGCACGGTCTTCATGCCGACCTTCATGGCCTGCGCAACGGAGTCGGACGTGAGGCCGTCGATGACGATTTCCAGCACGGCAATCGTATCGGGGGCCAGCTCGCTCTTCACGCGGCCACGCAGGGTAGGGCAGAACGCATCGTTGGTGGATGCGATGGCGCCGGCATACTTGGAACCGACCTTCGAGCCCGAGCGCACGATGCCGCCGGGGAACGGTGTGATGACGTCGGCCACGCCGCCGATGGCTTCAACCGCAGCTTCAGCCGTTTCAAGCAGGCCGACGCGATCGTTGCCGAGGATCAGGATGTTGCCGCCGCCAACAGCGTCGGTGACGATGCCGGTGGTTTCCTCGATGACAAATTCACCGTCCATCACTGGCACGCGCCAGTAGCGGCTTTTGCCAAGGCGCTTGGAGGTCTGGAAGCCGTCGCCGAAGAAGCGCGGTCCCTGACCCAGGCCGATACGCTTCTTTGTATCGACGCCCGCGTAGCAGGCCGAACCGGGGCTGGTCAGCACGCACTGGCCAACGCGAGTCTTGAGCTGTGCGGCGGCCGATTCCGGCGAGAAGCCGAACAGAAGCACGCGCACGCCGGGACGTCCGTCCGGGGTTTCGTCCGGCGAAAGTTCGCGGTCGATGCCGACCTCAGCGCCTGCGCCGATGACTGATGTGCCGAACCCGCTCATGGTGACCGCAGCAATGCGGGCCCATTTCATCGTGTCGGCGGTGATGATGACACCCGTGCCGGCCATGCCGAAGGCCTCGGCAAAGGTATCGTCGATTTCTATGCCGTTGACCTTCATGACGACGTCCTGGCCCTCGTCGGCTGTACGATGATTTCACCACGACCGCCGTCGATGATCTCGTCATCGGACAGGCGGAAGTTCTCCATACGCACCGTATGATAGCGGTCGAAGTAGCTCTTGAGCGACTTCTCGATATCGCGGTTGTACTCGGGACGTGCAACGTGCGTAGCGCCGTTGACGACCTTGATGACCTTGCCGTCGCGGACGACGAGATCACCGTTCTTGAACACCATCGCGGGCTTCTCGAACATGCGCTCGCGGTTGGAGTCTTCGTTGTAGACGGTGATGTCCGCCCGGGCGCCCGGACCAACGTGACCCAGATCCTTCAGGCCGAGGCTGCGGGCAGGGCCGGCGCGCGTCATGATCGCAACTTCGTACATCGTATATTCGCGCTCCAGATGCGGCAGCGTCGAATACATCAGTGCGTCCGGATTGACGTGAAGCATCGTCTCACGACGGAAATCGCGATCCATCAGCAACCGGATGAGGTGCGGATAGGTGTAGAACGGTGCGCCGTTCGGATGGTCGGTGGTCAGGAAGATGCGCCACGGATCATCGCACAGCAGGAAGGTTTCGAGACCGATGGCCCACTGCAGGGCGTGCACGAAGCTCTTGTCGCGATAACGGAACGGGACAACACCGCAACCGGCGTCGCACTCGATGTCCATCACCACCCAACGCTTCGGGTCGGCATTCTTGGCGCCGTTATACTGGCGCATCGAGTCGCCCGAAGCCGTACAAGTGGCGCCGAACATGACCTGACCGACGTCGATCGAGATGTTGGGATACTTCTTCAGCAGTTCCGCGATCTGCACAGCACCCGACGAGAACTTGCGGTCGCCCTCGGTGGCATAGCTGTGGAACTGTATGTGCGTGAGGTGAAGCGGCAGGCCCTCGGTGGCCTTGATCGTGGCAAGCGTCGTCTCGACGTTGCCGGGAATGCCGAGGTTGCAGCCGTGCACGTGCAGCGGATGGGTGACGCCTAGTTCCAGCAGGCCGCGCGCCAGCGTGAGAATGATGTCACGCGGCGTGACGCCGTAGTGAACATGCTGCTCATCGAGGTCGAGCTTGCGCTGGTTGAACTTGAACGCGCTGATGCCGCCCGGGTTCACCACCTTCATGGCGATGGCCTGCGAGGCGTGCATCGTCCAGGCGATATAGTCCTTGATGAACTCGAAGTCCTGCTTCTCGGCCATTGAGCGCAGCAGGAAGTCGTCGCTGCCGAGCATCACGAACGCGCCCTTGTCGAGCAGCGGCGTGTCGCCCATTTCCATGTGGGCCTGGCGGGCGTTGGCCGGCAACATGGCCGGTTCAAACGCTGCCGTATAACCCATCTCGGCGTAACGGTAACCGGTGATCATCGTCGAAGGCGTGGCGTAGCCGGTGCCAGCACGGGTGATTTCCGTGTGGGCGACTTCGTCCTTGAAGTGATCTTCGGGCAGCAGCGTGCGGGCGATCGTTACTTTGCCGCCGCCGATGTGCGTGTGCGGATCGATGGCACCAGCCATCACCACCTTGCCACGGACATCGTATTCCTGGTCGACACGGGCGTCGGGATCGGCGGCAACGATACGCCCATCACGGACGTAGATGTCGCGCACCTCACCGTTTACGTTGTTTGCGGGGTCGTAGACCTTGCCGCCGGTCAGCTTGATCATCATAGCGCGGGGCTCACGTCTTTAAAGGGCGGCTTCAATGGCGGCCAACACATCGGCGGAACTCGGCAACTGCGAGCGCCCAAGGTTTTGCATTGGCAACGAGACGACGTTGTCGCAACGGACCATCTGGCCGGAGTGATCGATACCCGGCGTGCCGACGGGGATGTAAACCGTCGGCGGCTGGGCGAGGCGAAGACCGGGGGTTCCAAGCACAACGGTCGGCACTGCAGTCTGCGGCAGGCCAATGTCGGTGCCGATAGAAGCAACCCACATCAGCATGTCGCCTTCACCGTCGGTGAGCATGCGCGCGATGTTGTAACGGTTGGCGTCATACTCCGGCGCGCCGCTGGCAAAGCTGACGCGCAGCGGATAGCCGGTCTGCCATGTGCAGGTCGAAGCTGCGCTCGGCGCACCTTCGTTGCCGCCAAGCGACAGACCCGCGAAGCGCGTGGTGAGGTTCAGCTCACGCACGATCTCCGTCATCATGTGCACGGTGAGATCGGCTTCCGGCATGTTGAGTGCAGGCGGCGACCAGACAAGCACGCCGTAGTTGGCGGCCTTGAACTTTTCAGCCACCTTTTCGATGTCGGCGCGCTTGATGCCAGCGATTTCATCCGCATTTCCGGACGAGCCGAGGAACGACGCCAGCAGGCTATTGCGCTTGACCTCTTCACCGCCGGACGAGATCGGATGTCCACGCACGATGGCGGAGATTGCAGCCAGCACCTCTGGGATACGATCCTTGGCGGCCGGAAGCGTGATGACTTCCTTGACGCGCGGGCCGGTAGCGGCGGAGGTGTCGAGACCTTCGCCGATGAAGATCACCGTGCGCTTGCCGCCGAGGCTTTCAAACATCGTTTCGTCGGGTGTGACGATGCGATCGAAGAAGCGACCGTGCAGCTTGTGGATGTCGCTGCCGACGATGACAAAGAGATCGGCGCGATTGCGCGCTTCAGTCAGCGTCGTCATGATCCAGCCGCTCGTCTGCACGACGCGGAAGTTGCGATACTGCCCTTCGCTGAGCACGTGATCGACAACGCCACCGGTGCGGTCGGCGATGGAGAGCATTGCGCGGGCGTTGCCAACGTCACCGGCCATGCCGCCGTACAGTGGCAGCTTGGCACCGCGTACGATTTCGGCTGCGGCCTTCACGGCCTCTTCCAGGCTCGCTTCCGAACCGCGGATGAGCGGCTTGGCTGCGGGAAGCGGACGCTGGAACCCGGCCGTTGCGCGCGGGCAGCCATTGTTGACCTTCAACGACGAACCGGTGCGCGTGATCTGCAGGTCATCACAAAGGAGGCCGCAGAAGGGACAGGTGACGTTGTTGTAGATGTGGGTACCTGTGGGTTCGCCTGAGCGGTCACCCTCAGCCTGTGCTGTCATTCGGTGCAGTCTCCTTCGGGGGCCGCAAATAAGCACGGACGTCCCGCCAAAACAACACTTGTACTAATGCGGCGGTTTGACGGATCGGCGACAATTGCGGGTAAATGCCAGCGCTTATGTTTTTTGATGCTACGACTGACTCATTACGTTCGCAGATACACGCTGAAATTCGCAACGCAAAGCCTTCTTTTCAGAACGGACCGGAACGCAAAAAATCTGACATAAGCCGTTCGCGATCGCACACGCTGTGCGGCCGGGTTTTCCAACCCGATTGGGTAGGAAGGCGCGGCTCCAACCGAAGGCCTGATGCGTCCTGAAACCGGCGGCTGATTCGCCAGTTTTCGAGCCACTTTTCAGATGCTTCCGGCGTCGCAGCGTTTGGTATGGGTTTCCAGACTGAATATCGGGGTCGATAGCGGCATTGTCGACGCTGATTGTGCGCTGCAAAAATATCGTCAGTGCGTGGGAATGGCGACGCGAAACAGCCTGTCGTTGCAACTTTGCTGCAGCATTTCAGTTTCTGAGCGCACGCAACGCCGCGCCGCCCGTACGGATAATCATAGGCATCAACTTACTGTCAGTGTGCGGGCGGGAATGCGAATTCGTTGCTATTCTGCGTGCGCGACGACGCATTTTTCCGGCCACCCGTGTATCGGCATGAGGGCGCATCGGGATGAGATGGAGCGAAACGATGACCGGCTTTCAGCTTTCAGGCGCGATTCGCTTTCCGCTGCTATCAGGCGCAATATTGTCCCTGGCCGTAGGCCGATTGAGCTTGGTAGGTGTGCTTCTGTCGATATTGTTATCGGCGGGACCATATCCGGCGACGGCCGATGAGCGCGCCCGCAAATGCGTCGAGGATGAGAACAACTGGTGTATGCAGCAGAAGAACTATGCTGCGACGCGCTATTCCACGCTGGATCAGATCAACTCGAAAAACGCGCGCGATCTGCGCATGGCGTGGTCGTTCTCGACCGGCGTGCTGGGCGGCCACGAAGGCTCGCCGCTTGTGATCGGCAGCATGATGTACCTTCACACGCCGTTCCCGAACGTCGTTTATGCGCTGAACCTTGATGACGAAAACCGCATCGTCTGGAAATATCAGCCGACACAGGATGCCAATCTCGTGCAGGGAATGTGCTGCGAGGGTGTCAATCGCGGGTTGCAGTATGCGGACGGCAAGCTGTTTCTCTATCAGGCCGACACGACGCTCGTCGCGCTGAACCCGAAGACGGGGCAGGTGATCTGGAAGGCGCCGAATGGTGATCCGGCCCGAGGTGAAACCGGCACCGGTGCGGTGCTTGTCGCGGGCAAGGTGGTGATCGCCGGTGTATCGGGAGGCGATCAAGGCGCGCGCGGTTTCATCACTGGGTACGACATCAATTCCGGTCAGCGGCTGTGGCGCGCCTATTCGTCGGGGCCTGATGCGCAAACGCTTTTCAATCCGGAAAAGACCACGGTGCTGGGCAAGCCGGTGGGAGCGAACTCCGGCAATCCCGGTGGAGCGGGCGGTGGCGAAGCCGGCAACGCTAGTGGTCTAGGTGGGGGGGCGCCGTGGGGCTGGTTCAGCTGGGACCCGAAGCTGAACCTTTTCTATTACGGAACCGGCAGTCCAGCTCTCGGCGCCGGAGCGCGTGAAACCCCGTCGGATGCGAAGTGGACATCCACGATCATCGCCCGCCGTCCGCAGACCGGGGATGCTGTCTGGGCCTATCAGCTGACGCCGTCTGACGTGTGGGGCTTTGATGGCGTCAATGAAATGATCCTGATCGACGAGGCGCAGATCGGCGGCGAGAAGCGCGATGTTCTGGTGCACTTTGACCGCAACGGATTTGCCTACACCATCGACCGCGCAACCGGGATGCCGCTGGTCGCGGAAAGGTTCGATGTGGCGGTCAACTGGGCCAGTGAGATTGACCTCGACGCAGCCAGTCCGACGTTTGGAAGACCGAAGGCAATTGCATCGTTATCCGAGCTGAAGACAGATGCGGCAGCGCAGACCGCACAGGTTTGTCCGGCATCGCTGGGCAGCAAGAACCAGCAGCCCGCCGCCTATTCGCCGATGACGAAACTGTTCTATGTGCCTGCAAGTCATGTGTGCATGAATTTTGCCGTGCCTGCTGCGGCGGCCGCTGCAGCCGCCGGCGAAGCAGCTAGAAAAAGCGGTGCGGCGGGCGTGGGGCAAACTCCGCAGCCGGCCGCCTCTGAAGCTTCGCGTCCGATTTCCACTGGTCCGGTCGCAATTCCTGGCCCGCCCGTCAGCATGTCGCCGCCCAAAAACGACACGCACATGGGTAACCTGATTGCCTGGGATGCCGTTGAGGGCAAGGCGGTGTGGTCCAACAAGGAGCAATTCCCCATCTGGTCCGGCGTGCTGACCACGGCGGGCGGCATCGCCTGCTACGGCACGCTGGAGGGCGACTTCAAATGCGTCGATCAGAAGGACGGGCGCGAGTTGTTCCGTAATCGCACGCCATCCGGCATCGTCGGGAATGTGTTCACCTATGCGCATAAGGGCAAGCAGTACATCGGCGTGCTGTCGGGCATTGGCGGGCTGCCGGGGTTAGGTATCGGCAGCGGCGGGAATGATGCTAAGCGCACGGAACAATCGCCAATGGCGGCAGCTTTGTCTGGTCTGCGCAACTATACGGCGCAGGGCGGATCGCTCACGGTGTGGGCGCTGCCGTAGGCGCCGCTAGCACCAGGCGAGCCATCGATTATTTCGGAAAAATCGATTGTGAGCATTTACTCTGCCGTTGCGCGTGTGTGGCAGTGTCGTTCTGCAACCTCATCCAGAACAGGGACGCAGCGATTGGGACGAGACAGCTTACCTGTTGTGGGTGCTATGAGCCTGCTGTTTGCGGCGGTCATCGCCGCTGCCGCCGCGCTGGCCGCCGATACGCGCCCGGGTATGCAGCCCGAGGTGACTTTGCCCGATGGCTGCGTCAGCCAGGAAGGCGCGGAGTTCAAGGACGGTCGATGGACGTTGCCCGATGGCACGCCGACGTTTCGTGTCTGCCGGCGCGACGGCAAGATCATCACCGACTGGGCAACCTATAACGGCTATCGCCGCTATCATGCGGAGTGTGCGCTCTGTCATGGGCCGAATGCGCTCGGCACCGTAGATGCGCCGGGGCTGGCCAACGCGCTGAGGAAGCTCGACTACAACGAGTATGCGAACATCGTCGCGAATGGGCGTGTCTCGGACGAAAGCGGCACCAGAATTACGATGCCCGGCTTCAGCCATGACCGCAATGTGATGTGCTTCCTCAACGATCTGTACGCCTACCTAAAGGCGCGCTCGTTCGACAACGCGCTGCCCGCAACCCAGCTTGGTGGCGAAAACCGCGACGATAAACCTGACGAAGTGCAAAAGGCCGATGAGCAGTGCCTCGGCTGATGCGCCGGTCGTGTTTTCCCATGGCCGCCGCCTGATCCGCATCTTGGCGTTTAGGCGGGCTGTGCTGTCGCTGCCAATCCGCTAGAATGGCAGCATCCCTTTGCGGTGGGATGCGAGCGGAGGGGCGAAGACGCATGAAGGTCGGAAAACATTTGGTTCAGCCGGCACCGGAATTTCGTTGCGCTCCCCGGCGCGCGACGGCCCGGATGATGACTGTTGCGCTGCTTGTTGCCGGCTTCAATGCTGTTGCATTCTGCGGGCAGGTGGCGGCCGATACGCCGACCGAAGTGCGGCCACAGCCACAGCGCCCGATATCGGGCGCTGCGCCGCATCCCGATATCGCGCCAACGCCGCAATCGGCCGCCAATGTGCCGCCGGAGCCTGACAGCTACCGCATGGATGATTTCCGCTCGCCGGTTCCAGCGACGCTGCGCGGCGCGCGCGTTTTGACCAACGAAGAGGCCGCCGACCTCTGGAATAGCGATGGCGCCGTCTTCATCGACGTTTATCCGCAGGCGCAAAAGCCACCCAATCTGCCCGCAGGCACGTTGTGGCGCGATCCGGCCCATCGCAGCATCGAAGGCGCCTCGTGGATGCCAAACGTCGGCTACGGCGGGCTGCCGGATGAAGTGGACCAGTATTTCCAGCAGCGTCTGGAGGCGCTGACCAAAGGCGACAAAAATGCGCCGTTGGTGTTTTTCTGCCTCAAGGAATGCTGGATGTCATGGAACGCGGCCAAGCGCGCGATGACGTATGGCTACTCCAACGTGATGTGGTTCCCCAGCGGCACCGATGGCTGGCAGGAGCTGGGCTATCCGCTGATCGCGGTGAAGAAGCTGCCGTAAGCGGAAGCGCGACGCGAGCAGCCACAACACGCTTCGGACTGATTAGGTCCGAAGCTATCATACTGCGAGCGATTGTGCTGTGTCGCGGTTTACGGCGTTCGCGGCGCAGGAGCCGGCGATGGCGTTGTCGGCACGGTGATGGTGTTGTTTGGCGCCGGAGTGGTGACGCTGGCGCCGGGCTCAACCGTCACTGTTGTGGTGTCGCGCTGGGATGCAAAATACATCGTCAGCAACGCCAACAGAACCGCTGCAGCAACGATCATGGCCAGCGTCCTTACGCTGGAATCCAGCTGCGAGTGGGTGTCGCGTCGATCCGGGCGATCATATAAAGCCATGGCAAACCTCCAGTTGGTTTGCACATCGAACCGATGGCGCGATGAAAGGTTCCGCCTGATTTATTCGCGCGAATTTGAGCAAAAATCGCCGCGATGAATGCGAAGCACGCGTTTAGCCGGGGCCGCCGCGTCGGGCGATCAGCCCCTTCGATGGATTGTACGCGTAGATCGCGCCACCCAGAAAGATCGCCGTACACAGCAGCACGATTGCCAGCGAGATCCAGTCGATCCTTGCATACAGCGCAAACCGGATCAGCTCCACGGCGTGGGTGAACGGATTGAGCAGGCAGATGTGATACAAGACCGGGCTCGACTGCTCGATGCGCGACAGCGGGTAGAGCGCGGACGAAGCAAAAAACATCGGGAATATAACGAAGTTCATTACCCCGGCGAAGTTCTCGAGCTGGCGCACCACTGATGAAAGCAACAGTGCCAGCGAACCCAGCATGAAACCCGCAATCAGAACCGCGGGCAGCACGGCAAGGTAATTCATCGATGGCGCCGGCAGACCCCACGCAAAGACGACTGCCAGCATCATCGCAGCGGTTGCGAGCAGCGCTGCAACCAGCGCGCCCGCCATGGTGCGCTGGGAAAACATTTTGCCGAATGCGTTGACGATTACCAGCACCGCGAGTGCAGCGAGCGGGCCGAGCAACAGCGCGTATCCGGTGCTGCCGAGATCTGCTTCCCAGAAATAGAAGATGATCAGGAAAACATAGGCCTGAATGGCCGCGACGGCGACACCACCGACCAGTTTGGATACCAGCAGAAACCAGCGCGGAAACGGGCTAACCAGCAGCGTACGCATCGCGCCGGTCTCGCGGTCGTACACCATCGACAGCGATGACTGCATGGCGTTGAACAGCAGGATCATGCCGATAAGACCCGGCAAGACATACACCTCATAGAGCACTGCGCCGTCATACGGCGGGGTGTTCTGCACGCCGAGAGCCTGACGAAATCCGGCGGCGAAAATGAACAGCCAGATTAGCGGCCGCACCAGCGCGGACAAAAAACGCTCGCGCTGATGCATGTAGCGCAGCACCTCGCGCCACACGATGCCGTAAAGGCAGGTGAAATACGCGCGCACGCCAAGCGGCGGCGGAGCATCGTAGGTGTTACGATCGCCGGTGGGGGACCGCTGTTGATCCGTCGCGCTCACAGTCGTCATGCCGCGAATTCCCCAGTGCCGGCTGCGGTACCGGTCATTTTGCGAAATGCGTCGCTGACGGTTTGTGTCTCGGTGTGTGCCAGCAATTCGGGAACCGAGCCGGTGAAAAGTACGCGGCTCTTGTGCAGCAGCACGACGAGGTCGGTGGGCAGTACCTCGTCGAAAAGGTGCGTTGCCCACAGCACGGCGAGGCCTTCCTTTTCGACCAGCGAGCGCACAATCTTCACCACGCTTTCGCGCGATCCGATGTCGAGACCGACGGTCGGCTCATCGAGCAGCAACAGCGATGGCCGGTGCAGCAGGGAGCGGGCAATTTCCAGTCGCCGTGACTGGCCGCCGGAAAGGTTGCGCACTTTTTCTTCGGCGCGGTCCGTCAATCCAACCGTCGCCAGTGCCTGTGCCGTGCGCGCACGCGCATCGGCACCGCTGATGCCATGCAAGGCGCAGTGATAAAGCAGGTTCTGGTGTAGCGTCAGATCGAGATCGAGCGTGCGGCTCTGGAACACAACGCCAAGCCGCTGCAACGCGGCGGTGGCACGGCGGCGTATGTCGGCGCCGAAGATACGGATCTCGCCGGTGACGTTGTCGTATAGGCGCGTGATGAGCGAAAACAGCGTCGACTTTCCAGCGCCGTTGAGCCCCAGCAACACGACGAAACGGCCGCGCGGAATTTCTAGCGATACATCGCTCAGTGCGCGATTTTCGCCAAACGCGTGACTGACATCCCTGACCAGCAGCGCGGGCGTTTCAGCCTCCGGTGTCCGATGCTCGACTGCCATGTTCCTGCTGACGCCAATCCTGGAATTGCGATGCAACGGCAGTTGCTCAATGCCGCATTCGAGATGCAACGGCGAATGAACTTCGCCTCGCAACAATGTGACCTTGAACGCCGGACCTCTGAGCGTGGCCTATGTTATAATGTTGCACTTAGACGGAATAGAGCGCTGCTTTGTCAAGATCCGACGAGGTGCAGGTGCGCTCTGCGATAGCGAAACATCATCCCGTTTGCGGGCAAGGTTAGAATGTTCTTGCAATCGGTGAGAGCTTCGGCCCACCTAAAAGGAAAAATCAACAAAAACAGGCCGAAATTTCAGTTCTGCGGCCTGCCAGGGGAAGCGCCTTGATTGCTGAAGCGAGCCTCGCGAAACGCCATAGCGGTGACAAGCTGCAACGCGGTGCGCTGCACCGTGATCCGATGGGTCAGTTCTGCGGTCGCGCGGGAAAGGGTGCCGCATGATCGATCGCCGTCAACTGCTGGCGGCCGGTGGCGCGGCTACTGCAGCAGCAGCGTTTGATATCCCGCTCGCGTTTGCCGCTGATGTCGGCACGTTGCGCGTTGCAACGCTGAAATTCGGTTCGCTGGGCTGGGTGCTGGAGATCATCAAATCGCATGATCTTGCAACCAAGGCCGGGTTGAAGCTCGATGTCATCCACGTTGCCAACAGTCAGGCGGCGTCGGTTTCGGTGCTGTCGGGCGACAGCGACATGATCATCAGTGACTGGCTGTGGGCGCTGCGCGAACGCGCCATCGGTATTCCGCTGCGCTATGCGCCGTATTCGTCGGCGCTGGGCGCGGTGATGGTGCCGGGTTCATCGCCCATCAAGACGTTGCAGGATTTCAAAGGTCGCACCATTGGCGTTTCTGGCGGTCCGATCGACAAGAGCTGGCTGTTGCTGCGCGCTTACGCCCGGAACGTGCTGAACTTTGATATCGCCAAGGAAGCGCGGCCGTCGTTCGGCGCTTCGCCGTTGCTGACGGCTGAGGTGCTGAATGGCCGGCTCGATGGCGTGCTGAATTTCTGGACCTATGCCGCGCGCATGGAGGGTGAGGGCGCCCGACCGGTGATCGGCATGGATGCAGTGCTGGACGCATTGGGTATCGCGCCGATGCCGTCGCTCGTTGGCTTCATCTGGCGCGAACAAACGGAAGCGGCTAAAGCGCCTGCGATAGCTGCGTTTCTGTCCGTGGTGCGTCAGGCGCAGGGTGTTCTGGCGACGTCGGATGACGCGTGGGACAGCATCCGCCATCTGGTACGGCCTGAGACCGATGCCGAGTTCGCGGCCATCAAGGCTTACTACCGCGCCGGCATTCCGCAGCCGTGGGGCGACGCGCAAACTAAAGCTGCGCAGCGTCTCGTCGAAGTTCTGGCCGATGTCGATAGTGCTAAGCTGCTTGGCCCCGATACGCCGTTCGATCCGAAGCTGTTCTATGCAACATGAAGCGGGCGCGCCGTTCGGCGCCATCAGGATCGGCCGCATCGGCTGGACGCTGATTTCGCTCTCGACGCTGCTGGCGCTATGGGCGATTGCCGCTGCCATCGTGCAGAGCCGCTATCTGCCCGATCCGCTCACGGTCGTTGAGGTGATGGCGCGCGAATGGCAGAACGGCGATCTGTGGCGCAACATCGTCGCCACGCTGATCCGCGTGTTCTTCAGTTTCACCATCGCGATCTTTGTCGGCTCCGCTATCGGTCTGCTGCTTGGCCGCCATCCGCTGGCCGACCGCTTCTTCGATCCTTGGGTCAGCTTCTTTCTCAACCTGCCCGCGCTGGTCATCATCATCCTTTGCTACATCTGGTTCGGCTTGACCGAGGTGGCCGCGGTACTCGCGGTGGCGATCAACAAGATCCCGAATGTTGCGGTGACGATGCGCGAAGGAGCGCGCAGCCTCTCCAAAGATCTCATCGAGATGGCGCAGATCTATCGCTTCGGCTGGTGGAAGACGCTGCGTCACGTCACGGTGCCGCAACTGGCGCCGTTCTTTATTGCGGCGTCGCGCACCGGATTGTCGCTGGTCTGGAAGATCGTGCTGGTGGTGGAGGCGTTTGGCCGCTCCGATGGCGTCGGCTATCAGCTCAACATCGCATTCCAGCTTTTCGATGTGCCGATGATCCTCGCCTATTCGCTGGCGTTCATTGCCGTGGTGCAGCTCATTGAGCTGGCGTTGCTGCAGCCCATGATTGCACGCACCAACAGGTGGCGGCGATGAGCAGCGTGCTGAACGTGCCCACGCTTCAGGTCAATGTTGCGCGCAAGGTGTTTCCGGCCGTTGCAGGGCGGGCGGCAAATCATGTGCTGGACGCAATCCTATTCGATGTGGAAGCCGGATCATTCGTCGCCATCACCGGGCCGTCCGGCGGCGGCAAGTCAACGCTGCTGAACATCATCGCGGGGCTCGACAGCGCGTTTGATGGCGACATCCGTTTCTCCGATCCGAACCTCAACGTCGCATTTGTGTTCCAGTCGCCGCGCCTGCTGCCGTGGCGTACGGTGCGCGAGAACATCGCGCTCGTACTGCCGCCGAACGATCCGCGTCACGCCAACATCGATGAACTTCTGGGCCGTGTCGGGCTGGCGGATGCGGTGCATGCCTATCCCGAGATGATCTCGCTGGGCATGCAGCGCCGGGCTGCTTTGGCGCGCGCGTTCATTCTTGAGCCGGACATCCTGCTGATGGATGAGCCGTTCGTTTCGCTCGATGACCCGACCGCGCAGGGGCTGCGCCAGCTGCTGATGGAGCTTTGGTCTCGCCGCCCGACCACGGTTCTTTTCGTCACGCACGACCGTCAGGAGGCGGTGATGCTGGCCAGCCGCGTCATCTGTCTCGCGGGCACACCGGCATCCGTGGTGCAGGACGAGGCGGTTGCGCTGACAAGCGGCGAGCGCGTTGATCGCGATAAGGTCCGCGCCGAGCAGAATCGCATTTTCGGCACCGCCTGAAGTCAGGCATATGCGGAAATCGCTGTATTGAGTGGGCAAAATAGCGCCATGCGGCCATAGGCTTGGCTCCGCCGCCGCGATACTCTAGTTGTGTCTGCCGGCGGACCGGTCTAGTCCCGCACGACGAGGAGCGTCCGGCGCGCGCCGCATGCGGCAAGGCGGACCGTTAATCTCAACCGCAGATCAGGATACACGCGCCAGATGGCAAGAATGCTTGCCAGCGTGACAGACGAGCATGAAGCACGGCTCGTGGTTTCGCTGGGTGCCGACATCGTCGATGCAAAGGATCCGGGTGCAGGCGCGCTGGGTGCGCTGCCGTTCGCCCGTGTCGAGGCGATCCGGGCTGCGTTGCCCGCGCATGTGCCGGTTAGCGCGACGGTGGGCGATCCTTCGGACGATGTTGAAGCAATCGCATCGGCTGCCATCCGCATGGCCGATACCGGTATCGAGATCGTCAAGGTGGGGCTCAGTATGCGCTACGCGCCGGAGGCCAATCTGGCGCGCCTGGGCACGCTGGATCTGGGCGGTGCGCAGCTTGTCGGCGTGCTGCTGGCCGACCATGGCATCGATCCGGCGCTCATTGCCCATGCCGCCGCGGCCGGTTGCGTTGGCTTGATGCTGGACACGGCGGCCAAGGGGCAGGGCGCGCTGAGCGATATCGTGCCAGCGGAGCAGCTGGCGGCATTTGTCGCGGCGGTGCAGGCGGCGGGCATGTTCGCCGGTCTCGCCGGATCGCTGCGTGTGAACCATGTTGCGCCGCTTATTGCACTTGGCCCCGATGTTCTGGGCTTCCGCGGCGGGCTGTGCCGAGCGGGCGATCGCACCGGCGCGCTGGACGCTGAGGCCATCGCAGCGGTGCGGCAGGCCGTTTCTGTGTGCAGCGCAGCACGTGACGATGCTTGCCGTGTGCCAATGCCGGATGCTATGGCGCCCGCGCAAACGGAAGGCTTGATATGAGCGAGATGCAGAACAAAACGCAGGGCGACGGCAGGATTTTGGACCGCATTTTCGTGCGCAATCTGGTGCTGCCCATCGCCATCGGCGTTTACGACGAAGAGCAGGGCATCACGCAGAAGGTCGGCTTCACCATTGAGGCCGAGGTGGCTGCCGGTGTTTCGCCCAAGGGCGACAACATCGAGGAAGTGCCCTCGTATGACGATCTCGCCAACGCGGTGAAAAACATCGTCGCCGCCGGGCATATCAATCTCGTCGAAACGCTGGCGGCCCGCATCGCTGAGCGTTGTCTCGCAGATAAGCGCATCGTCAGGGTGCTGGTGCGGATCGAAAAGCTGGAGCGCGGACCCGATGCGGTTGGCGTCGAGATCGTCCGTTCCCGTCCAACGTGAGTTCGTCCGACGCAATCGTTGTGGTGAAACTCGGCGGCAGTCTCGCTGAGGATGACGGTCAGCGTCTTGCCACTGCATTGAGTGCGGTGACAGCGGCGCAGCGTCCGTGCGTCGTGGTGCCCGGTGGTGGCACGTTCGCGGACGCAGTGCGCGCGGCATATCAGCGGCACGGCGTCTCTCAAGCTACGGCGCATCGCATGGCGCTGCTGGCCATGCAGCAGACGGGCCTGTTGCTGGCCGATATGGCGCCCAGGCTGCAGCCCGCGGAGGACGTGGCCGAGATTGCGCAGGCGTTTGACGCCGATCGCGTGCCGGTCTGGATGCCCTATCGGCTTGCCGCTGACGATCCGCAGATAACGCACGATTGGCGCACGACATCGGACGCCCTTGCGGCCCGACTGGCTGAGCGGCTGGGTAATGCCGAAGTGGTATTGGTGAAGTCGTGCGCCGTCGATCCTGATGCTGGTCCGCAGGCGCTGGCCGACGCCGGCATCGTCGATGCTGCTTTCCCGGAGATTGTCGCGCGCGCTGGCTTAAAGTGGCGCGTGCTGGGAGCGGGCGATGGCGATGTTCTGGCTAAGCTGCTTCGAGACAGCTGAAATATTTGCGTGCAGCCCGCGCCCACGCTAAGCGCTGGATATAAATCACGCCGAACCGGAGCGATGGGAGCTGCTGATGCCGCGCATCGTTGAAACAATCGTCACCACGCTTGATGCGGATGGAACGCCCTATATCGCACCCCTGGGCCTGATCGCCGACGGCGACAACTGGATCATAGCTCCATTCCGCCCCTCGCGCACGCTGGCCAATCTGGAGCGCACGCCGTTCGCCGTTGCCAGCCATACCGACGATGTGCGCGTCTTTGCCGGAGGTGTTACCGGGCGCAAGAACTGGCGCACGGTGCCGGTGGAACACGTGCAGGGTGTGCGCCTCGCGGATGCGGTTTCCCATTGGGAGCTGGAAGTTGCTGACGTGCACGAAGACGAGCAGCGGCCGCGCTTTTCCTGCCGCGTCGTGCACGCGCAGAGCCATCGGCCGTGGGAAGGTTTCAACCGCGCGCAGGCGGCGGTGCTGGAGTGCGCGGTGCTGGTGACGCGCCTGCACATGCTTCCGCCGGAAAAGATCGACAGCGAGCTCAAGTATCTCGATATCGCAATTTCAAAAACGGCCGGTCCGCGCGAACAAGAAGCATGGGGCTGGCTGATGGAAAAGATCAACGCCTGGCGCGCCGGACAATAGCGGCGCGCATATCACGAGATCATAACTCCCGCTGATTTTACGCCAGCAGCGCAACCGCGACGGCGGGAGCGCAGCGCGTGGCCCAATCGCGGCAGCTTTCGTCGGCATTGGCAATATCGGCAAACGATAGATGCTGACGATTAAGCCGCTGCGCCAGCGCTGCGATCTCGAAGGCGCCGACACCGGCTGCAATGATCGGGGCAGCGGCGGGCAGCTTCGATGTTGCAAGCACGTGCTGGATGGCGTCGGCAATGTCGTCCATCTGTTGGGCAGCAATCTCAGCGGCAGACAGGCGCCAGATATCGGCGCAGAATTCTGCCGCATCACGACCGAAGCAGCGTGCAAACCGCTCCAGACTTTCAGTCTGGGATTTGCCGCGTCCATCAAGCGTCGGATGCTGGTCGACGTCATCGGGCAGTGAACCCAGAACGCGGCGGACGTCGGCCATGTTGGCAAAGCTCCCAGCAGCTAGGCGCTGGGTGATGCCATCCAGTTGCGCCCGCTTGGCAACGCAGGACACGTCCGTTCGGGTCGTGCCGGAATAGACAAGCTCACCGCTGCGCAGGCGCTCGCCGTCACTCAACCCGCGCGGCACCGGGATGCCGTCGACGACGGGAATGATGTCGGTGGTGGTGGATCCCATGTCGACAATCAGCGCATTCTCAACCTGTCGCCCGGCCAGTGCGGCGCTGGCGAGAAAATTGGTGGAAGCGACATCCAGCGGGTGCGCGCGCGCCTGCTCCGCCGAACCCATGCCACGCTGGCCGATCCAGATGCGCAATGGTGCTTGCGCGGTGAGCTGCGCCATTCGGTCGAGTATCGCCGCAACGCCCGTCACGCGATCCGGGAAGGCCTCGCACAACTCTCCGGTCATCGTCACCGCATGATGTTGTGCGCGGTCGGTGAGGTCGCGTGCAGTTGCGAAGGCCTCATCGAGAGCAGCCAATCCCTGCCACAGCGGACACGGAATTTGCCGCACTGCAACAGTGCGTCCGTCTTCGGCCAGCGCCACTTTCAGGTGTGCGCCCCCAACATCGTATCCGGCAGTGATGGACATGGAATCTCCGCGCCTGCAAACTTCGTCGCGTCCGGGCCGTGTTGCACGGGTGGAGCGCGGAGGCAAGCAGATGGACATCATACCGGTTCTCGACGTGCGCCACGGGGCGGCGGTGGCGGCGGTAAAAGGGGACCGGGCCAACTATCGCCCACTCGAAACGCCTCTTGCCGCCGGCAGCGATCCTGTCGTGGTGGCACGGGGGTTTGCGACGCTCTATCCGTTTTCCGGGCTTTACGTTGCCGACCTCGATGGCATCGAGGGCCGAGGCGGCAACCCGCAGCTCGGCCGCCAGCTGCACGATGCTGTGCCATCGATGCGGGTGTGGCTGGATGAGGGCGCGCGCCCAGAGGAGGCTGCGCAACGGGTTTCCGAAGGCCTGGTGATGCCGGTGATCGGCTCGGAGAGCCTCAGGGACGAAAGCGATATCAAAGCGCTGCAGGCTTTACCCGCCGACGCGTATGTTCTGTCGCTGGATTTCAGGGGCGAGACGTTCGAGGGGCCGCCGGAACTGCTGCTCAATGCGCATGTGTGGCCCAACAGCGTGATCGCGATGACGCTGGCGCGCGTTGGCTCCGGCGAAGGCCCGGATATCGCGCGCCTCGTGGCCATCGTTACGCTTGCAGGGGATCGCCGTGTCTATGCCGCCGGCGGAGTGCGCGACCGCTCTGACATCGATACCGCGCACCGTGCTGGCGCATCGGGCGTGCTGCTCGCAACGGCGTTGCACCGTGAAAGCATAAAGGCCGACGACCTCAGGGAGATCGCCGGCCTTTAATGTCGTCATGCGAAGGGGAAGAGCAGAACGTAAGGGTGTTCCACCCATTCCAACCAGGGGGAAAGAGCAGAACGTAACGGTGTCCTACCCGTTCCAACGTCCAGAAAGCAGTCTACCCAATCGCTGCAGCAGGCCCGTCTTCAAAGGCGGGTTGTCATTCTGCTGTGGACGGTGTCCGCTTCAAGCCTTGGCGCCGAAGGGATGCTGAACCGAGTTGCGCTGAGCGGTTGCTTCAGCAGCGGTCGGCTTGCCTTCGACGGCGCGAGCGATCGCTTCCTTCGTGGCGCGGTAGTTGTAGTCCTGGATCTTGGCGTCGTCGGCGGCTTCCCAGTGAATGAACACGCCAACCGAGATGAACAGGTCATCAGCTTCAGCAGCCGGGATCACGCCTTCAGCAACCGAGTCCTGAACAGCCTTGGCAACGCCGTACTGAGCAGGGCCAAACATCTGAACGGCCTGGCGGGCGTCCTTGATGGTGACCTTGTTGTACAGGATCGTGTTCGGCTTGCAGGGCAGGTTCGGAGCGATAACGGCCAGAAGGGTGGTGAAACCATCCTTGTTGTTCGTCAGCGCGTTGCAGAATGCGGTCTCAGCGGCAGAGCCACGCGGACCAATCAGAAGGTCGATGTGCGCCACTTCATTGCCGTCGCCGACGAGCGACTCGCCGAGAAGTACCTTGTTGATCTTAGACATTTCGGGGGGATCTCCCAAGCTATAAACACAACGAGCGCCAATGCCACCCTGCCTGGGCTGGGTGCATCGGTTCTGCCCGATTCGAATAGCCATCCTTGTCTGCGTCCGGTGAACGTGTCCCCGAACCGGTTAGCTAGATAGCGGCGCGCCTTGTTTCGGCACGGGCACTAAATAGCCTGAGGCCTAGGCCGGACACAAGGGGGCTAAACACTTCCCACAGAGGTTAGCGCTCAACTGAGAATAGCGGCGAACAAAGTTGCTACAACAAAATCTGCGGTGGTACCCGGATTAATATTGCGATGCTTAAGGGACGCATCGAATTCTAGTAATTTATCAAAGGCGTTAGCCTCGCCGGCCTGCTGCCAGACGGGCGCCATCGCGAGCGCTTCGAGGCGGATTGCCTCAGCGAGATTGACGTCATACTTGCGGGCAATGTGGCTGTCGGGGAAGTAGCTCAGGAACGCCATGTGCAGATTTGTGATGGCGAGTTGTGGATTTCCCGTCGCCTCGATGGCGTTTGCGAACACCGGCAGGCCAAAATCGAAGATCTCGCTGAAGCCGGAGACGTAGGCGCCGGCGATGCGGTCGCGCTCGGCGGCCATCGCCATGGCATCGATCAGCCCGACGGTCGGTGATTCTGCCACGTCCTGCTCGGCAGCCGACCCCAGGCCGCCGGGGTTGGCCAAGCGGATGGCCTCGTAAACGGCGACGGTATCTTCAGCGTCGAGGTCGATCAGCACATCCTGTAGCCGCGCCTGCAGCGGTACGCTGTCATCGCGCTGCGCAGCGGCGGCGAGCGGTGCGCACAGCAGCAGGATGCCGAGATTGGTATTGCAGCCGGCAACCGCAAATGACGCCTGCATCGCCCGCAGAATGCGCACGCCAACCTTGTCACCGACGGCAGCAATGTGCGGTGCGGCAGCTTCGGCGCTGCGTTCGAAATGCGTGATGTCCATGCCGTGTCCGGGCGCATGGATGTGAACGTTGCCAGGCTTGAGCGCATTGAGTTCGGCACGGCAGGCCGCGACAAATGACGCGGCCAGTTCTGCTTCACTCACGCGGGGCATGGCGTTGTTTTCTCCGGATCACGTTCAACCGAAACGCCGGTTGTTGCGGCAGGCGAAGTGCCCGCAGGCGCGAAGCCGCTGTTTGCGGTCAGCGGCAGTTCGGCGTGTGGGCCTGAGGCTGCGGGATACGCCGCGCGCGCGCCGTTCTGGCGATGCGCGATCACCGTATGCAGGAAATCTTCCGCAATCACGGCTGCAATGTCGACGTCGGTCACGGTCTGCAAACCGCGCCACGATGGATTGCTGTTGACCTCAAGCACCAACAGGCGCCCATCCGGAGCACGGATGAGATCGATGCCGGCATAATCGCCGCCAACCGCAGCCAGCGCACGCTGCGAAAGTTCGGCCATCTGCGCGTCGGGTTCGTGCGCAACCGGCGCGCCGCCCAGATGCACGTTCGTCACCCACGTATCGGCACGGCGCGCCATGGCGGCCACAACGCGGCGGCGGGTGACGATAACGCGCCAGTCTTCAAACACCGATCCGCTCGGGCCGACGAAATCCTGCAGGTAATACATGCTGTCGGCGGCGACGGGATCGGGCAGTTCGGCCACGTCGTCGATGCGCAGCAGGCCTTTGCCCTGCGAGCCGAACAGCGGCTTGTAAATCAGTCCGCGCCCTGCCTCGGCAACGTAGGCATCGGCGGGCGGCTTGGTTTCCATCGTCCGTGTGCGTGGTGTCGGCACGCCAGCGCGATGCAGCAGAAATGTGGTGGCGGATTTGTCGACGCAGCGCTCGATTGCGCGCGCATCGTTCCACACCCGCACGCCGCACTCACGCAGCGCATGCAGGATGCCGAGGCGGAATGTGATCTGTTCCAGCGTGCCGGCGGAAATGGAGCGGACGAAAACCGCGTCGGGCAGTTCGCCATTGAAGCCGGGGATGTCGATGCCGCTGGCAATGCCGGTATCGAATGCGCAGCGCGGCAGCGAGGTGACGACAACGTCAGCGCCGCGCGCGCGCAACGCACTGGCCAGCCGGCGCACATGCCAGTGGCCCGCTTCCTCTTCCAGAAAAACGGCAATGCGCAGGCCCTTGGAGCCTGCGCATTCGCCTGTTGTGATGACTTCGTTAGCGGAAGCTTTTGTCGACGACATCGGGTGCCAACTCACCAGCGTGGAAGGTGGTGCCGGTGTCGAGGTTGGATACGATCACCTCGGCCGGGCTGAACAGCATCGGGTCGATCTTGTAGAAGTCGCCGCCCGCTGCCGCAAAGATGTCGGCGAATGGCTCGCCGTATGCCGAGCACGTATTCGACGGCAGCTGCTTGGCCAGCTTCTCGGCAGCTTCGTTGGAACCGCGCACAAACAACTGCACGCGTCCGCCATAGATGATCGCGTCGTTGGTGCGGCCCATGGCGCCGATGAAGTCCGGCACCGGCGGAGCCAGCGGAGCAGTGCCGATACCGTCAGCAATGTTCTCGAGCGGGAAGTGCAGCGCGTGCGCCTTGTGCAGCGCTACCTCAAGCACGCGCGCAGCAATCTGCACCGTACCGGCAAGGCTGCCCGTCGGTGCGAACAGCACCGTCAGATCTTCCGGCTTCACGCCGCAGGCGGCTGCAATCTTGCGCGCCGCCGGGGCGGGCGGAGCCTTGTCACCTTCGATGACAATCGTGGCCTTGTTGAACTGGTCGACGTAGCCCAGCTCCTTGTAGAGTTCTTCCACGCGCGACAGTGCGCGGGCCGGGCCGGAGCCAAGCGCGAAGAAGCCGGTTTCTTCGTCGGTGATCTGCCAACCGGCATACTGGCTGCCGAGGCACGCGGTGATGGATTCCATCGCATGGACGGTGACGGCCAGCGGCCAGCGCTTCAGACCGGAGTCCATCGTCAGCGTCACGGTGCCAAGTCCGCCGAGGCAAATCTCGGCGAGACGGCGACCGGCTTCAAGACCGCCAGGAACCTCAGCACCAAGATCAATGCAGCGCTCGCCGGCTGCACCGGTCGTCACCGAGCAGCGCAGCGCATCTGCATCGGCGATGAGTGTTTCAACGAGTTTAGCAGCGCGGGCCGAAACGCTAGGGGCGGGGCCTTTGAATATCTGCATCTGTAGTACGCTCCCTGTTTTGCGCCTGTGCATACAGCATTGACCCCAATTCCTCCAAGCGTTCACGGCAGCGTTGCAATGCCTCATCTGTGGTTGAAGCATCGGCATAGACCGTCGCTATCGGGCGATAGCGGGGGATACGGCTGGCAGGATCGGGGATGTCGGCGGCCCACTGCGGCCACTGAAAAGCACGGGGGATGGTTAAGCGGTCGCGGTCTGCATAGAGGATGGCAGACGCCTTGGCGCCTTCCAGTTCGGGCAATGCGATGCCCGCAAGATTTTCGCCGCTGCATGCCGCCATGTGGGCGTGAAACAGCGTGCCATGCTCGTCGTCGAAAACATCCAGCGTCGCGCCGGGGCGTGGGTTGACCTCTAACAGATAGGGGATCGCGCCGCAGAGCAGAAAATCAAACGAGACAAGGCCGGAAAGCTGCAGCGCATTGCACACCTCATGCGTTGCGAACGCCATCGCGTCAGCAACAGCGGGTGCAAGTTCGACAGGTCCTACAGCGCCGCCATAACGAAATGGCCGCGGGCCATTGCCCGCCGACCACTGACGGCTGAAACCGACAATGCGCGCTGCGCCATTGGCGGCGAGCGCGAGCGTTGAAACAGCTTCGCCGTGGAGGCGCCGCTGATAGTAGCGACGTGGTGCCGGAGCGCGCGTCGGCTTGGCTGATATGTGGGTGCCGCCGCTGCCACCGATACGCTTGGCCAGCCAGCCATCGAGGTTCTCAGGCGGCAGCTTGCGCGTCTCAGGATGGGGAATGCCGCGCGCGTGCAGTAAGGCTGATAGAGCTACGGGATCGTTGCAGGCACGGATGGCGTCGGCGCTGTTGCCAAGCATGCGATAGCGCTGGGCGAGAGCGGCCACCAGCTTCGGCCGGTCTTCAAAGCCGGAGCCGAGCAGCAAGCCAATAGATGGATTTCCGGCGGCAGGTTTCGGAGCCGCATCGATCAGTGCATCGAGGGCATGAAACAGCGGCTTTGCGCGGATGCCAAGCCGCATCGCATCGCCAATGCGCAGCGCCTGTGCCGCCATTAAGCGCGTGTCGCGATCGCTGAAGGCATCGGCGACGTATGGCAGGTAGCCAGCTCGACGGGCGGAGGCACAAAGCCCCCGCCCGGAAAGAGCTGCAATGAGGACGGGAACGCCCGTCTTCAAGCTGTCAGCGTCCGTGCCAGCGCGAACGCGGCGCGGAAGTCGAAGTGAACCGGCTCGGTCGAGTTGATCATCTGCTTGAACAGGCCAGACTCGGTCTTGTACTTGATGTCGCCGATGGCGAGCGGACCAACGCCGAGAGCCTTCGAGCCCGGCAGTTCGCCACCGTCCATGAACAGCTCCATGCCTTCGACACCGGCCGGCGGCACAGCGTTGACGTCGGCAACGGCGAGCAGGTTCTTGGCCAAAGCAAGATCTTCAGCCGAGAGCACGCGCACGCCAGCGGCGGCGGCGGCGAACACCACTTCAGCGTCGGCGATAATGGCCTGCTTCTGCTCCAGCGTTTCGCCCGACTTGGCGATCAGATCGACGCCAAAGCGCTCCTTGGAGACTTCAGCCGACTTGATGACGCGGTCAACGCCGCGGTGGGCGACCAGCGTAACCTCGGCGCCTTCCAGCGCGGCGATGATCGAGGAGGCGAAGCCGACGACACCGGTAGCGCCGAACACGGCAACCTTGGTGCCCTTCCAGCCGCGATTGAACTTCGTGCGCAGCACGCGCTCAACGCAGGCGACCATGGCGGCAGCGGTGGTGAACGAACCAGCCGGGTCAGCGAAGGTGGAAAGGCCGAACGGCGGCACCAGTGCCTTCTGCGCGGCGTCCAGCATGTCGAGGGCCAGAATGGCATCCTTGCCGCCGATGAACAGGCCGGTGCGGGTGCCGTAGTTCGGCGGGCGCGAGAAGATGGCGTCCTGCGTGAGCGCGGTCACTTCTTCGAGGGTCACGTTGATGTAGGGAACGATGACCTTATAGCCGGCGTCCGCTGCCATGTTCACGTCGAAGGGAGACATGTGCTTCTGCGGCGAGAGCATGTGCAGAATAGGAGTGGCGTCGCTCATGTTAGGACTTTCCTTGGCTTTTTTATCGACTACGTGTTCGTGATCTTTTCGATGGTGGCGCCCCTGTTGCGACCCTCGACGATCATGATTTCAAGCCCCACGCCTCTAGCGAGTTCGATGGAAGAATCATAGAGGCGCTGGGCAATTTCCTGCGAAGGCGCGAATGCGAAGCCGGTCGGGCCCCACGAACTTTGGCCGATGCCGATGGCGCCATTGGCCCGCAGGGCTTCTACAACGCGGCCCACCGCCGGGCTGGTCCACGGGCTACCCCCCTGGGCAGCGGCGAAGTGGCCACCGACAATTTTCTGAATCTCGGTCAGGGCGTCGCCGAAGGGCTCGATCTCTTCCTCCATCAAGGCGGGTACGAGCTGCATAAGCACGAGACGACAAACACTTGCGGCAGCCGCATCGGGCAGCGGCGGCAGGGTGGCAAAAGCATTCGTTTCCGCCTCGCCGTGTACGCCGGAGGCTTTTGGGTCCGTGACCAGCAGGGCTCGCCACGCCTCGGGAAAATCGGTGCGGATCATGATCGGCGGGGCCCGGTCGCTGCCCCCCTTGCCGCCGTCGACGATGAACCCGCCGCGCTCAAACGACGCAATGCCGATTGCGGAGCGGGCGCCCCGGTCGACGACTTCGCCGAGCCGGGTGGGGGTGATGTCAATGCCCTCGAGCGCGGCCAGCGCTACCCCGGCGGCCACCGCCAGCTGCGTGCCGGAACCGAGCCCGGCGTGGGGCGGAATGGCGTTCTTGATAGAGATTTCGTAGCTGCTGGTGAGGTCGAACAGTTTCGCAAAACGCTGCAGCTGCCGGACCGCGCGCTCATGATCGGGGCCATCGCCACGGAAAACGTCGCTGCGGCGCAGCACCAGTTCGGTACGCGGGCGGTTGATGGCGAGGCCAATGCTGCCGAAAAGCCGTCCCAGGCTGCCGTTGAGATCCAGAAAACCCAGATGCAGGCGCGCGGCGGCTTCCACGCGCACGGCCTCGGGTCGGGCAGTCGACTTCTGCCCAGGCGCTTCAGATTGCATTGCGTCGGCCAGTGGTGGCATTACGGTCAACCTGCAGGTGCGAAAAATCCCCTAGGAGAGGACAATATGGCGGCTGAGCGCGAAAAGCCCATGCCTGATGCCGAAGTCAACGCGTGGCTCGAAAAAAATCTACCCACGTGGCGCTTCGAGGATGGCTGGATCAGGCGGACATACAAGACCAGCGGATGGAAGGGGACGCTGATGGTCATCAGCACGGTCGGGCATCTGGCCGAAGCGGCGTGGCATCACCCTGATATTACAGCCTCCTATGCCTGGGTTGAGGTGCGTCTCGTCACCCACTCCGCCAAGGGTATCACACCCAAGGATCTGGAATTGGCCCAGAAAATTGAAGAGGTCGTGCACTGGCGCCCTGGCAAGGCCGGGGGAGCTCTGGAGGGGACGCCGGAAGCCGACCAGCGCTTTGCCTATATCAAATACGACTGATCGGAAAGCCTTCGTTTACCTTTTGGCAAGCTAGAGTGCCGAACTTGCCTTGCAGCCGGCTGCGCTATATCGAGCGTAGCCGGTTGTCCCGATGATTGGGCAGCAGTTTGGGCGTATTCCTAGTGGGTTGCCGCCGGGCATGAAATTGGCATGGCGCAGGCGAAACTTCGCAACGTCCCATCGCTACCCGCCAATCCGAAGCCCGCATGAATATAGCCGCCACTTTCCTGCGGCGCCGAAATCACCAATGGCCAAGTGTCCCGTCGCATGAAGCACGTATTTCCTGCCCCGTCCTCAGCTACGCCCAATGGGCTCGCGTTCGACAGCATTGTCGCGCTGGGCTCGAACATGGGCGATAAAACCGCCAACATCGACCGCGCTATCGCGCTGTTGACCCAAAGCGGTGAGGTGCGCCTTGTTGCGCGCTCCGGCGATTATGCGACGCCGCCCTGGGGCAAGACCGATCAGGATTGGTTCGTGAACGCCGCAATGTCTGTGAAGACTGAGCTGGCGCCGCATGATCTGCTGGCCCGCTGCAAACAGATTGAGCGTGAGATGGGGCGCGTCGAGATCGAGCGCTGGGGGCCGCGTGTCATTGATCTTGATGTGCTCGTCTATCGTGACACGATACTCAACACGCCCGAGCTCACGTTGCCGCATCCGCACATCGGTGCGCGCGCATTTGTGCTTGGTCCGCTGATGGACATCGCACCCGCTCTCGTCATCGGTGGCCGGACTGTGCGCGAGCTGTATGACGCCGTCGACAAGACCGGCATGGAGCGGCTGGACTGATCGTCGGCGATTGATTGTCGTCAATGCACCGGCCTCCGGATCAGCTTTATAAGAGCCCCTGAAATATAAAAACGCCGCCAACCCGAAGGCTGACGGCGTTCTAAATTGAGTGCGTCGGCGACACCCCGGCGGGGCGCCGGCCGCCAGCGCTATCGAAATTCTGCGCGCGCTGGCCGCCGACGCAGCAAACCTATTACTTCGAGCTGCCGTCAGCGTTCAGCGACTCAAGATAGGCAACCAGGTCGCCACGCTTCAGCTCGTCCTTGACGCCCGGGAACGGCATGCGGTTGCCGGGGATCTTCTTCTTCGGATCGGCAAGCCACTCGTCGAGGTTCTCTGCGGTCCACTCAATCGCAGCGGTCTTCAGCGCTGGCGAGAAGTTGTAGCCTTCAAGCGAACCCGACTTGCGCTCGGACAAGCCGTTGAGCTCCGGACCGACGGCGTTCTTGGCGCCCGGACCAACCTTGTGACAGGCAGCGCACTGCTGTGCGAAAACCTTCTGACCGGCTTCAACGTCCTGAGCAGAAGCCATTGTTGGCATCGCAAGCACAGCGCTTGCGGCCAGTACCCACTTAAGCATCCCGTTTTCTCCCTAGTTACGACGTCGCGCGTCGTTTGGATGGCGCGCGCATCATCGGATGGCACCTGTGACTGTGCCAAGTCTTTTCTGAACTTGGACTGAACACGATGCCGCACCCTTTGGTACTTGCGCTTCCAGGTCGTGGGAGAAAACGGTCTTAAGCGTCGCTTGAAACTGGTGTTTTTTCGGCCGCCGGCTTGGGTGTTGCACCGCCCGGGCGACGGTAAACAAATGCTGGTGGAGATTGATGGGATTCGACATCAGCCACCTTGGCCCACTCCTCATGCAACGGAGAAAGTGAACACGCAGGGTCAGTATTTGCTGCATCGCCGGTGAGCGCAAACGCCTGACAACGGCAGCCGCCGTAGTCGATCTCGCGCCGCGGACAAGTGCGGCAGGGCTCTTTCATCCAGCTCGTACCGCGATACTTCTGGAACGCGTCGCCATTGAGCCAGATGTCGGCAAGCGGCTTGTCGCGCACGTTATCGAACTCAAGGTGCGTGATCGATTCCGCCGCGTGGCACGGCAACACCCGGCCCGACGGCGTGATGTTGATGATGCCCCTGCCCCAGCCGCCCATGCAGGGCTTCGGATACTTGGCGTAATAGTCCGGAACCACGGCGTCGATGACGATGATGCCCTTCAATTCTTCACGCTTGCGCTCAACGAGGCGCGCTGCGGCCATGAAGGCATCGCGCGTCGGCATCAGCGATGAGCGGTTCTTGAGTGCCCAGGCATAATACTGCACGTGGGCGATCTCGACGCGGCCGGCGCCCAGTTCCACGGCGTAGTTGATGATGGCTTCGACGCTGTGGATGTTATGGCGATGGATCGGCGCGTTGATCGTCAGCGGCATGCCCAGCTCGCGAACCCAGCCGGCAACTTCCTTTTTCTTCGCGCTGCCGCCCTTGTAGCCAGCGATGCGATCGGCGTTTTCCGCCTGCGTGTCGACGTCCTGAATGGAGATCTGGACGTGATCCAGCCCGCACTCTTTCAGCTTCTCCAGCCGTTCGCGCTTCAGCAGAACAGCGGCGGTGATGAGGTTGGTGTAAAGGCCTGCCTCAGCGGCAGTCTTCACGATTTCTTCCAGGTCACGGCGCGCGGTTGGCTCGCCACCGGAAAGATGCACCTGCAGGATGCCAAGCTGCGCCGCCTCCCGCATCACCTTCTGCCAATCCTCCGTCGACAGCTCGACGTTGACCTTCTCAAGCTCCAGCGGGTTGGAGCAGTAGGGGCACTGGAGCGGGCAGCGGTGGGTCAGCTCGGCCAGCAGGCCGATCGGCGCACGCACGACGCAAGAAGGATCTGGCGCGGTGGGCGATGACGGGTTTGCATCACAGCGCATCTCGCCGGCATCCATGGTTATGGTGCCTTCCTTGACGTGGCCTTCCGGGGATGGGGCAATCTCGTTCATGCCTTCACAACTCCCTTGTCGGAGAGGTCTTGCAACATCGCGATGATGTCGACCTCGATATCCTGCGCCGGAGCATTGTATTCATTAGATAGGTGGGCGGCGATGTCTCCGACAGTGCGCGCGCCATCACAAAGCTTCAAAACTTCGACAGCGATGGGATCGGGATCGAACAGCCGTTCAGGCGCCAGGATGATCCAGCGGTTGCGCCCGGCGTCGTAGCGCATCTTGATGTATGGGGGCATCACCGGCTTGCTGTCGGTTGCGATCACCGTTCGCTGGCGTGGTGTAGGTTCGCCCATTTTTCAGGCCTCCGGTCGGAATGCGCCGGGCGGAACACGCCCTTCGACATAGGCATTTTGCAGTGCATCAAGCTGTGACCACAGCACGTTGCATTTGAAGCGAACAGCATCGACGCACGCTTCCTGTTCGTCGCGGGTTTTGGCGTGCTCCAGCACGTAGCCGAGCGCGAAGTCGGCATCGCGCGGGGCCTGTGTCAGTCGACGCTTGAAGTAGGCCATAACCTTGTCGTCGATGAAGTCCGGATAGTTCTCCAGCATGCCGGAGATGCGCTCCTTATGGATCTTGGGCGCGAACAGTTCCGTCAGCGATGAGGCGATGGCGACCGTGATCGGCTGCTCGCGCACGAAGGTTACATAAGCTTCAACGGCGAACTTGGTGGCGGGCAGCGCGCCCTTCATCGAGACGACGTAATCGCGATCGAGGCCAAGTCCGTCCGTCAGCACCAGCCAGCGCTCGATGCCGCCTTCTTCTTCGCCGTAGCCATCGTGATCCAGCAGGCGGTGAACCCATTCGCGGCGCAGCTCGCGATCGTAAAGGCGGCTGATGAGAGCGGCGTCCTTGCGTGGCACCGCCGACTGATAGCAATAGCGGTTCAGCGCCCAGGCCTGAACCTGCGGCTTGGTCAGCTCGCCGCCGTGCAGCATGTGATGGAACGGATGCTTGTCGTGATAGCGCTCAGCGCCCACGGCGCGGATCGCAGCTTCGAACTCCGCCACCGGCATCAATTGCTGCGCGTCGCGTTCGGCGCTTTTGCGCTCAAGGCTCACCGCATCGCTCATAGCCGCACCTCCATCCCATCATATCCGACTTCACAGCCCGCAGCTTCAATCGTTTTGCGGGCTTCAGAATTTTCATCCAACGCCGGATTTGAATTGTTAATGTGAACATAGACCAGCCGGCCCACATTCAGGCCGGAAAATGCAGCAATCGAACCGTCTTCGCCCGACATGCTGATATGGCCCATCCGGGCGCCGGTCTTCGGCATCAGACCCTGATCGAGCATCTCGTTGTCGGTGAACAGCGTGCCGTCGAAGAACACAACCGGCGCATCTTTAAGGCGCGCGGCCAGCTTCTCATCTACCTGCGCGCAGCCTGGAATGTAAAAGAAGGACTTCTTCTCGACCGTATCAGTAATTTTCAAACCGATCGTGTCGCCGTCCTTGCTGCCGAAATTGTCCGATGACGTATCTTCAAGGTACAGCGCAACCTTGCCCGGCACTGCAAAAGCTTCCACGGTGAGGCCGAGATCGACGCCCGCGCCGGTCAGCGCGAAGGGCTCGTTCAGCTTCATCTCGATGCGCGGCACGTGCTGTTCGGCCAGCACCTGAAACACCGAGTTGGCGTTGATGGTCGCCAGCACGCGGTCGGACGCATAGACGGAAAACGGCTGGGCTTCGCGCAGGTTGATCAGTCCGATGATGTGATCCACATCGCCATTGGTCAGCACCGCGGCCTTGATGGGGCTGTGGCGCATGCCAAATTCGGGCTTTGCGTGCAATTCGGGCGTCTCGTTGATCTGCTGGCGCAGGTCAGGAGAAGCGTTCAGCAGCACCCAGTTGACGCCGTCGCGGCTGACGGCCAGCGACGATTGGGTGCGCGCGCGGAAGCCGGGCACGCCGGTGCGCACAGCGGTGCAGTTGCGGCAATTGCAGTTCCACTGCGGAAAGCCACCGCCCGCAGCGGACCCCAGGATTTTTATGATCATTTCTGCTGTCTGGATGTGAGCACGCATCGCCATGTGGCTTGGGGCCGTACGTCGTAGGCGCTCGATCGTTCTTCGCCCGATAAAACAACGGCGGTCGAGGCCTCGACCGCCGTTGCAAGAAACTCACTGACAGTGTGAGTCAAAGTCGACAGTCAAAAATTAGATGATGTCGATCTCAGCCGGCATGTACGAGGTAACCTCGAGGCCAACTTCCTGCTCACGAACTGCGGGCTTGGTCCAAACCTTCATGACTTTTCCTCCGGTTGGCAATTTTGCCGTTTCCATTATTCGGATGTACCCCGCCGAGGGCCCATCCACCGGAGCATTAACCTTCTACGGGTGCCCCGGTTCGTCGATTTCAGGCACGCGAGCCCTCAATCGCCATAGCGGCTATAAACCACAGGCCCGCCCGAAACGGAAGTCAAAGGCGCTCACAATGCCGTGTGAAAAACGTCAGCTGAGCATGGGTAGAATGGCAATTGACTCAGGCATTTGGCCGTGAGCGCCGAGGGAGCAGTTGATCTGTGTCAATGCCACCGGAGTGGCCGGGGATGCGCCGGTTCGGCTGATGTCGGGAAAAATGCCGCAAGCGGCGCAAGGGGCGATGTAGACCAAAGTGTTAGCGCGTCAGGGGCGAGGTCCGGGGCGGCAGGTTCGCCCGCCCTTTCGGAGTTAGACCCGCCAGGGGTCTTTTACCGGGGGCGTTGGCCCGCAAGATGGAAATGCAATTTCAGAATGCGGTGATGCGAAGGGATTTTGTTCTTATTTCTCCTCGTTACGGTCGGGAGAATAGAAAAAACTACTTTGTTAAACTATAACGTCAGTCACTGACATGCGGAGCCGCCCTTGCGCGGTTCGCCCAGTTGGTGCCCTACGCGATATCCGGTTGATCAGCGCGTGAGCAGCGAAAGGCAAGGCGTTGCGATACTTCCCTGTTTTTCTCGATCTTGAGCAGCGCGAAGTGCTTGTCGTCGGTGGTGGCGAGAAAGCGCTGCAGAAGCTGCGTCTGCTGGCAAAGACGACGGCGCGGGTGCGCCTTGTCGATGGGGACGTGTGCGCCGAGATCCTGGATGCCGGCTTTGAGAACCTGACGGTCGAGGCACGCGCTTTCATCGATAGCGATGTCGATGGCGCGGTGCTGGTTTTTGCCGCCAGCGATGATGAGGCCCTCGACAAGAGCGTCGCGGCAGCGGCCCACGCGCGGGGCATTGCCGTGAATGTGGTCGACGGCCCGGCCGATAGCAGTTTCATCGTGCCCGCGATTGTTGATCGCGATCCGGTTGTTGTCGCCATCGGCACGGAAGGCGCCGCGCCCATTCTCGCCCGCGAGATCAAGGCGCGGCTGGAGGACTGGCTGCCGGCACGCTTCGGCGATATCGCCCACCGTGCCCAGGCGCTCCGTCAGCGCGTCAAGGACACTATTCTCGATCCCGTTTTGCGCCGCCGGACCTGGGAATCATTGCTGCAGGGGCCTTGGCGCGATGCGGCGCTCGCTGGAAACAGCGAAGAGGCCAACCGTGAGCTTGAGCGCCAGATTGAAGCTGCCCGCGAGCTTGGCCACCCGGTCGGCAGCGTGGTTCTGATTGGCTGCGGCCCCGGTGAGCCAGACCTCATCACATTGAAAGCGCAGCAATATTTGCAGTCGGCCGATGTGCTGGTGACGGATCGGCTGGTCAATCCCGCGATCCTCGAATACGCGCGCCGCGACGCCGCGCGCATCGACGTTGGCAAGGGGCCGGAAGGGGATTCCCACCGGCAGGAAGAAATCAACCGCATCATCGTGCGCGAGGCTTTGAAAGGCCATCGCGTGGTGCGGCTCAAGGGCGGCGACGCGTTCGTTTTTGGCCGTGCCGCCGAGGAAATGGCGTCTGTGCGCCAGGCTGGCGTGCCGGTGACGGTGGTGCCGGGCATCACGGCGGCCCACGCCTGCGCGGCCAGCATCGGGCTGCCGGTTACGCAGCGCAACCGGGTCCGGCAGTTCACCGTTGTGACCGGTGCTTCGTCCGAGGGCGATATCGACCTCGATTGGCCCGCTCTGGCCCGGCCGGGGCAGGCGTTCGCGATCTACATGGGTGTCAGGACCGCAGATCATTACTGCAAGCACCTGCTGGCCGCCGGAGCAGATCCCGAAACCCCGGTCGTGGTCGTGGAAAACGGCACGCTGCCCAGCGAGCGGGTCATAGAGACGGATCTTCGATCGCTGGTGCAGGCCATTGCGGATACGGGTATACGCAGTCCCGCAGTGATTTTTGTTGGTTTGGATTGGGCGAGCGCAGGGCTGTCGCGGCCACAGCGTGTCGAGGTATACCGGGCGCGCATTGCTTCGGGGAGCGGACCTGATAAAGGCTCGCAGGCCATTGACGCATATGCCGAGCAGGTATGCCGATAGTCGTGCAGACAAATCAGCATAGTTCAGAAACGATCAGCGCTCCTTTGCGCCGCAGTGCCATAAACTCAAGGAGGCGAGTGTGACCGCCCAGCCGTTGCTACCGAAGAATGCGCCCTTCACGCAGGAGGAGATTGAAGTCCTCAATAGCGTGGTCGCGCGCACGACGCCGCAGCAGCGCGCGTGGTTGGCGGGTTTCTTCGCCGGTTTTGAGGCTGCCCAGGGTGGTGGCGCGGTTGCGGCCGCTCCAGCCCAGAAGCCGCGCCAGCCGCTGACGGTGCTCTATGCAAGCGAGAGCGGCAACGCCGAAGCGCTGGCGCTGCGATCCAAGAAAATCGCCCAGAAGCACGGACTCGATGCTCGCATCGTCGATTTCGCCGATGCCGACTTCGACCTGCTGAAGAAAGCCAAGAACATTCTGGTCTATGCGGCCACCTGGGGCGAAGGCGATCCGCCGAGCCGCGCCGTCGATTTCTATAACGCGCTGATGAGCGATGAGGCGCCGCGCATTGATGGCGTGCGCTTCGCGGTGCTGGCGCTGGGCGATTCCGCTTACGTCGAATTCTGCGCTACCGGCAGACTAATCGACGAGCGTCTCGCAGCGCTGGGCGGTGTGCGTGCATTCGATCGCATCGATCTCGACCTCGATTATGCCAAGCAGGCGGCCGAGTGGACCGAGAAGGCGCTGGGCGAGCTGGCCCCGGCCGATGCGGGCAACGCCACCGTCGTGCATGTTGATTTCAAGTCGCCGCTGCTTGCTGAAGACGACGACGAGCCGCGCTACACGGTCGAGAGCCCGCTCACCGGTGAGATCACCGCGCTGGTCGATCTCAACGGCACCGGTTCGAGCCGCGAGACCTGGCATGTGGAAATCGCAGCCGATGCACCTGGCTTCTCGTATCTGCCCGGCGATGCCATCGGCGTGGTGCCGGAGAACGATCCGCAGCTCGCGCTGGAAGTTGCCGAAGCCGTTGGTCTTGGCGCCGACGGTGAGGTGGTGAAGAAGCTGCGCGAGCGCTATGACGTCACCACGCTGTCGCGTCCGCTGATCGAGGCGTTCTCGAAGCTGACGCAGCGCACCGATGCCGCCAAGCTGCTGGAGCCGGAAGCCTTTGCCGCTTTCGCCGCCGATCGCCAGCTTGTCGATTTGTTCGAGACCTACAGCGAGAAGCTGACGCCCGAGCAGCTGTTCAGTCTGCTGCGTCCGCTGCCGGGCCGCCTCTATTCGGTGGCTTCCAGCCCCAAGGCGCATCCGGGCGAGGCGCATCTGCTGGTCGGCGCCGTTCGCTGGGCATCCCACGGCCGCGAGCGTCGCGGTGTTTGCTCGACCTATTTCGCCGACCGTCGCAGGACCGGCGATGAAGTGCGCGTCTACGTGAAGCCGAACCGTCACTTCCGCATTCCGGAGGATGGCAATCGCCCGATCATCATGATCGGCGCCGGCACCGGCGTTGCGCCTTATCGCGGCTTCATCGAAGAGCGTGCGGAGCTGGAGCACAAGGGCAAAAGCTGGCTGTTCTTCGGTGAGCGCAACTTCACCAACGACTTCCTCTATCAGCTCGAATGGCAGGAGCATCTGGCTTCTGAAACGCTCAGCCGTATCGACGTTGCGTTTTCGCGCGATCAGCCGGAAAAGATCTATGTGCAGCATCGTCTGTGGGATCGGCGCGAGGAACTGCTCGACTGGATTGCCGATGGTGCGCACCTCTACGTTTGCGGTGACGAAAAGGGCATGGCGCGCGACGTCGATGACACGCTGGCGCGCATCCTTGCAGAAACGGCGCGCGGCGATGACGAGGTTGGCCGCGCAAAGCTGAAGGAACTCGCCAAGGCGGGCCGGTATCAGCGCGACGTATATTAAAAAGGGTGGCCTGGGGGCACTCTGACAGGACGGACGACATGACTGACAAGCGTTCAAAGAACGAACACATCAAGGAAGACAGCCGGCTGCTGCGCGGGACCATCTCAGAAGGTCTTGCGGATGTCTCAACGGGTGCCATCTCCGAGGACGACAGCCAGCTCACGAAGTTCCACGGCACGTACCTACAGGACCATCGCGACGTGCGCGGTGAGCGCACCAAGAAGAAGCTGGAAAAGGCTTACAGCTTCATGATCCGCGTGCGTCTGCCGGCTGGCGTGACGACGTCGAAGCAGTGGCTGCAGCTTGATGCGATCGCGGGTACCTATGCCAACGATCAGCTTCGGCTGACGACGCGCCAGACGTTCCAGTTCCACGGCGTCATCAAGCCGAACATGCGGCGCACGATGCAGGCCATCAACGCGGCGCTGCTCGATACCCTGGCCGCCTGCGGTGACGTGAACCGCAACGTGCTGGCGGCGTCCAATCCGTATCTGACGAAGGCGCACACGGCTGCGCACGAACTTGCTGTCAATGTCAGCGAGCATCTGCTGCCGCGCACTGGCGCTTACCACGAGATCTGGCTGGACGGTGAGCAGGTGGTCGACAAGACGCGCGCTGCGGAGCCGGAGGAAGAGCCAATTTACGGGCAGCATTATCTGCCGCGTAAGTTCAAGATCGTGGTGGCTGTGCCGCCATCGAACGACATCGATCTGTTCGCGCACGATCTGGGCTACATCGCTATCGTCGAGGACGGCAAGCTTGTCGGCTGGAACGTCGCTGTCGGTGGCGGCATGGGCATGACCCACGGCGATACCGAAACCTTCCCGCGCCCGGCCGACGTGATGGGCTTCTGCACGACGGAGCAGGCCATCGACGTTGCCGAGAAAGTTGTCACTGTCCAGCGCGACTGGGGCAATCGCGAGAACCGCAAGCGCGCGCGTTTGAAGTACACCATCGAGGATCACGGCCTCGAGAACTTCCGCGCCGAAGTCGAGAAGCGTCTCGGCTACAAGCTGGGCGAGGCGCGGCCGTACGAGTTCACCTCAACCGGTGACGTGATCGGCTGGACGCAGGGCGCCGACAAGAAATGGCACCTGACGCTCTACATCGAGAACGGTCGCATCAAGGATGTGCCGGGCTGGACGCTGCGCTCTGCGTTGCGCGAGATTGCGGAAGTCCATCCGGGCGGGTTTGTTGTCACTGCAAACCAGAACGTCATCGTCACCAACGTGCAAGCCAAGGGCAAGGCGAAGATCGAAGCCATCCTGAAGCAGCATGGCATCGACATCGGCACCGATCTTTCGGGCATGCGGCGCAACTCGATGTCGTGCGTCGCGTTGCCGACGTGCGGTCTTGCGCTGGCGGAGAGCGAGCGTTTCCTGCCGGAGCTGGTGACGGCGCTTGAGGATTCACTCGATCGCGCCGGCCTGCGCGACGACGAGATCGTCATCCGCATGACCGGCTGCCCCAACGGCTGCGCGCGTCCCTATCTGGCCGAGATCGGTCTCGTCGGCCGTAATCCAGGGCTTTACAACCTGTACCTCGGTGCGGCATTTAACGGCGAGCGGCTGAACAAGCTTTATGCCGAGGACGTCGATAAAAGTGGTATTGTGCGGTTGCTGGATCCGATCTTCGCCCGCTACGCCAAGGAGCGCGAGCAGGGCGAACATTTCGGAGACTTTGCCATCCGCGCCGGTTATGTTCAGGCAACGACCGGCGGCAATCGCTTCCACGCTGATCTTGCGCCGGTAAAGGTTGCGGCGGCGGAATAGCAGCAGCCTGCGGATACCCGGTTTCGCCAGCGTCAGGCGCGTTGTCGCCACGCTGGCCGATATAGTTACGTCACTTCACCTGCATGTGACGACAGCCGTCGCGCACTGTCCTTGGACAGAGCGCGACGGCTTTTTCGTTATGGGGATGGTTCAGCAACACTGCGCAATCGGATGCAGCGACGCGAGGCGGCGCTCGCTTCGCGCCCACGACGCTGGCCGCGCGTGCGCGTTCGCAGGCTCGGAGCTCTCGCGGGAACTCAGTGCATCAGCGCTCAGTGCGCCAGCGGGCCGATGAGGGAGTAGGCCGCCCAGCCCAGCACCAGCGCCAGCACGACGCGCAGCACCCAGTCCGGCACCATGCTGGTGATGCGCGATCCTAATGCGATGCCCGGCACCGAGCCGATCAGCAGCAGGCCCAGTATCGTCAGATCGACGTGGCCCATGCCGAAGTGGCTGATGCCCGCCAGGAAGGTGAGCGGGATGGCGTGCACGATGTCGGTGCCGATCAGGCGGCGGGCCGACATGGTGTGATACAGCACCGTCAGCGCCACGACGCCGATGGCGCCCGCGCCGACCGACGTGAGCGCGACAAGCACGCCCAGGATGATGCCTAGCGCCAGCGTCGGGGCGCGCCGCACGGGCGGATTGTCAGTCGCAGCGGCGCCGTTGCCATTACGGTTGGCGCGCCGCTTCAGCAGCGGATAGGCGGCGACACAGAGCGCGCTGATGACAAGCGCGGCGGCAAGAACCTCACGGATGATGATCGACAGCACGTGCACATCGGGCTTGGTGAGGTACATCCACGCCAGCACGGCCGCAGCACCCGGCAAGCTGCCGAGCGCCATCCATTTCACGATCGGCCAGTCGACGTTGCCGAGCCGGTTGTGACGCCAGGCTGCCGATGCCTTGGTGATCGAGGCGAACAGCAGATCGGTGCCGACTGCAAGAATGGGCGGCACGCCCAGGCCCGAAATCAGAAACGGCGTCATCAGTGAGCCGGCGCCGACGCCGGTCAGCCCCACCAGAAAGCCAACCGCAAAGCCGCCGATGATGACGACCGGCCAGCCGGTTGAGAAAAACAATTCCATCAGGTGCCGATCAGCGATTCAATTGTCCGCGCCGGGAACGCCGGACGCTCCGTTATGTTGAACAGACCGGACAGCGCTTAGCACGTCTGGCCGACGAAACTGAAATGCGCGGTGCCCCGTAGAGTGCTTCCGGAAAAGTGGGAACCGGCTTTCCGACAAGAAGCACGAGAAAACAAACGTTTAGAGTCTTTCCGCGATTCAACGAAACGCTGATAAGGCTCTATGTGAGTGCCGAGATGATGGTGCGAAGGCTCAGGATAACGACCACGCAGCCGACCAGGATCATCAAGGCTTTGTCCGGCAACACCTTGGTTGCGTAAGCGGCGAAGGGCGCAGCGATGATGCCGCCGATGATCAGACCGGCAATGATGGGCCACAGGTCGAGGCCGATGGTCATGATGAAGGTGGCCGAAATCGTCAGCGTGACGAAAAACTCAGCGAGATTGACCGAGCCGATGGCATAGCGCGGTTTGGTGCCCTGGCCGATCAGCGTCGAGGTGACGATCGGACCCCAGCCGCCGCCGCCGATGGAATCGAACAGGCCACCGAAAAATCCCAACGGCACAACCCGCGACGGCTGAGCACCCTCAGACGGGCGGCTCGCAACCGCTTTCCAGACGATCAGCACGCCAAGCAGCAGCAGATAGGCGCTGATGAACGGACGGATGGTGTCGCCATCGATATTGGTGAGAACGTAAGCGCCGAGCGCGCCGCCGATCATGCCGGGTACGGCGAGGCGGACCAGCAGCTTGCGATCGACGTTGCCGAGTTTCCAGTGGGCCGTGCCCGAAACCGCGGTGGTGAAAGTTTCAGCCGCGTGCACGCAGGCGCTGGTGGTGGCCGGCGGCACACCCATGCTCAGCAGCACCGAGGAGGACGTGACGCCATAGGCCATGCCGATAGCACCATCCACCATCTGCGCGGCGAAGCCGACGGCGACAAACAGCAGAAAGTCTTCCCACATGCGGCGAAACTAACCTTTTAATGATCGATAGAGCGACGGATTAATCCATATAACGGACGCTGCGGCCACAATAAAAGGAGCCGTCTCCGGCTCCTTTTTACTCAATCTCGGCGGATCAGATGTCGATCTTTACCTGCACGCCGGCGGACTGCAGCAGCAACGCTGCTTCGTTGGCGCGGCGCTGGAATTCGCGGCGGTCTTCGTCGCTTTCGCCCAGATCGCGGCACAGACCCCGCGTCAGCAATTCGCGCGTCAGATGGAATGCGCCTTCATTGCTTGCTTCGCCCGCGGTTGCGGCGGTGATGACGCCACCGGCAACGCTGGCGCCCGTCAGCGCATCGACGATCAGAAACACGCCCGTCGGCTGATTGTCGGCGAACGTGTCGACGGCAATCGGCCTGCCAAGCGTGATGGAGGCGTTGGCGATGTCGTTGACTTCAACAGTCGTCGCCGGCTGCACGGCCAGAGATTCCAGATCCAGCAGCGACGACACCGTAATGTCGGCAATCGGCGCCAGATCCGTTCCGGTGCGCAGGAGATAGCCGTTGGCGTTGTCGAACGGCGTCTCCCACAGCCAGATGATGCGGGCTTCGATCTGACCGGCCACGATGGGCAGTGCGCTATCGGCGGCTGAAATGACAGCGCCGCGTGCCACGTCGATGTCGGTGTCGAGCTGGATGGCAACGGCCTGACCCTGACGCGCGATTTCCAGATCGTGGTCCATGGTAGCGATGCGCAGCACGTGTGCGCTCTGGCCGCTCAACACGTCCGTTACGCGGTCGCCGACGCTGACATAGCCGGAAGCAACAGTGCCAGCGAGGCCGCGGAAATCAACGCCATCGCGCAGCACGGTCTGTACCGGCAGCCGGAAGGGACCGCGCGGGGCAACGTCACGCGCCTGCGTCTTCTCAAGGTATTCCAGCAGATGCGGGCCGGAGTACCACGGCATGTGCTCCGACTGATGGGCGATGTTGTCACCCGTTACAGCGGAGACAGGAACCGCGATCGCATCACGGAAGCCGAAGCGCAGCGTCAGCTTGCGGAAATCAGCTTCGATGGCACGGAACTTTTCCTGCGACCAGTCAACCAGATCCATCTTGTTGACGGCCAGGATAACACGGCGCACGCCAACGATGTCGAGAATGGCCGCATGGCGCCGGGTCTGGCGCTTCACGCCATGACGCGCATCGACAAGCATGATCGCAACGTCGGCATGCGAAGCACCCGACGCCATGTTGCGCGTGTACTGCTCATGGCCGGGGCTGTCGATGACGACGAAGCGGCGCTTATCCGTATCGAAATATCGCCATGCGATATCAATGGTGATGCCTTGCTCGCGCTCAGCAACGAGACCGTCGAGCAGCAGTGAATAGTCGGGCTGACCGCTGGCGGTGGTGGACTTGTCGATCAGAGCGCGCTGATCGTCGGAAAGGTCGGACGCATCATAGAGCAGGCGCCCGATAAGCGTGGACTTGCCGTCATCAACCGAGCCGCAGGTCAGAAGATGCAGGATGCCGTCCAGCTCCTGTTTGAGGGCAGGCGCAGTGGCTTCGCGCCGGATAGCAGTGACCGCTGTCATCAGAAGTAGCCTTCCTGCTTCTTGCGCTCCATCGCGCCGGTTTGGTCATGGTCGATAAGCCGGCCCTGGCGTTCCGATGTGCGGGCGCCAAGGGTTTCGGTTACGACGCTTTCAAGATCGTTTGCGGTCGAGGCTACGGCGGCGGTCAACGGCCAGCAGCCCAGAGTGCGGAACCGCACGCTGCGCAGTTCGGGAACTTCGTCGGGCTGCAGCGGCAGGCGGTCGTCATCGATGACGAGCAGCTGGCCATTGCGCACGATAGTAGGACGCTCGGCCGCGAAATAGAGCGGCACAACGTCGAGGTTTTCGCGGGCGATGTAACGCCATACGTCGCGTTCGGTCCAGTTCGACATCGGGAACACGCGCACCGTTTCACCGGGGCCGAGGCGACCGTTCAGCAGGTTCCACATTTCGGGGCGCTGGCGGCGCGGATCCCAGCGGTGACCGGGCGAGCGGAACGAGAACACGCGCTCTTTCGCGCGCGAGCTTTCTTCATCGCGGCGCGCGCCACCGAAGGCCGCGTCGAAGCCGTACTTGTCCAGCGCCTGCTTCAGCGGCTGCGTCTTCATCACGTCCGTGTAAACGGATGGCGAGTGATCGTACGGATTGACGCCCCGCTTCAGCCCGTCCTCATTCGTGTGCACGATGAGATCGAGGTTGAAATCACGCACCGTCTTGTCACGGAACGTGATCATGTCGCGAAACTTCCACTTGGTGTCGATGTGCAGCAGCGGAAACGGCAGCTTCTGCGGCCAGAACGCCTTGCGGGCGAGGTGGAGCAGAACAGTCGAGTCCTTGCCGATCGAATACATCAGCACCGGCTTGCGGAACTGAGCCGCAGCCTCACGGAAAATGTGGATCGCTTCTGCTTCAAGCAGATCAAGGTGCGAAAATTGCGCGCTCATGCGGCGGCATCCTTTTGGCGGGGGCGATTGTGCAGGCCGCACTCTTTACCGTCTTCGTTCTCCCACCACCAGCGTCCTGCGCGAATGTCCTCGCCGGGGCGGATGGCGCGCGTGCAGGGCTGGCAGCCGATGGAAGGGAAGCCGCGGTCGTGCAGCGGGTTGATCGGGATGGCGTTGTCGGCCACGAAAGATTCCAGGCGCTCTAAGCTCCAGTCCGCAAGCGGGTTGAGCTTGACCAGACCGTCCGTTGCATCCCAGGCCGCAAAGGGCACATGGGCGCGACCGGAGGACTGCTCACGCCGCAGGCCCGTGACCCAACCGGTGGCGCCGTTCAGTGCGCGCTTCAGCGGCCGCACCTTGCGCACGTCACAGCAGGCCTTGCGGTTCTCGATGGCCATGCGGAAGCCATAGATGCCGTCGCGCGCAACCAGCTCTTCAACTTCGTGCGCCTCCGGGAACATCACGCGGATCTTGAGACCGTAGACGTTCTCGCTGGCTTCGAGGGTGTCGAGCGTTTCGGGGAAGTGGCGGCCGGTATCCAGAGTAAAGACATCGATGTTGGCGCCGCTGCGGGCGATGCCGTGCAGAACGGCCTGATCCTCGATGCCAAGGCTGGTAGAGAAAGTGATGCGGCCGGGAACAGCGCGGGTGATCTCAAGCAGCCGCTCTTCGAGGCTGTCGATCTCACTCAGGCGTTGATCAAGCGCATCCGCTTCGGCCACCCAGTCATGGGGTGTCGAAGTGGGCGAAGGCTGGCGGATGGCACGGGGCGAAGCGTTGGCGGCGCCCGCATTCGAGGTTTTCGTCGGCATAGTGGTCCCTAAATCCTCAAGGCCGAACGTAGTGGAAACCTTATTCTACTTAAAGCTATAGTCAGAAATAAAAATAGTATCACATTCCCCATCATCCGGAGGGGTGGAATTTTTTGCCAATCCGAGGCTTGGGGGAACGCCGTCCCGAAAGCTCCAGCCTCACCGTCAGCCATGTGCCGCGCCAGGGCGCCGAGAGCCACTACAGAAGCCGTCTGAGCCCGGCTGGACCCGCCTAGTCGCAAGACTGCTTGTGGACAGCAGCCTTTATAGCGCCCGGCCTTCTTATTCGCAGCCAAATCGCCCCTGATGATTCGCTTGCCGATTCGCTCTTTTCAGCTGCGGTCGGAAATGATCCACAGCATGTGGATAAACGAATCAGTGCCGCTGCAATACGTCAGTTCACGGGCTCAATTTGCAAAGACGGATTCATTCGGAGAGCTGTGCCCAAGTTGATCCAGATGAAAATGTGGGGATGAAATAATAACCCATAAAAGCCAGCAAAACCAATACCTTGTTTGGTGTGCTTTAATGTGGACATCCCCGTGACATTCCTGCTGCAAGTGCTTTGCGGGAACAAACGAACTGGCGGGCAGGTTAACAAATGGTATTCTTCACGTGCTTCGCGACGTCGCCGGCCATGAAGAGGGCTCTTCCATGAGTAGGCGGCGTTCGGAGGCGTAAAAAGCAAACGTTTGAGAAAGTAGCGGGGTACCACAATGGGGGATTCTTCAGAGCGTCCGGATTTTCCGCAGTTCGAGCCTATGGCCGACATGTCGAGAGAACGGGCCGAAGAAGCCGGTGTCGAAGTCTTCGAGGTCGTCGGATCCATTAAATGGTTCGATGCATCAAAGGGTTATGGCTTTATCGTGCCCGACAACGGGCTGGCCGACATCCTGCTGCACGTCACCTGCCTGCGCGCCGGTGGTTACCAGACAGCCTACGAAGGTGCCCGGGTTCACGCTGAGATCCTGCGCCGTCCTAAGGGGATGCAGGCATTCCGCATTCTTAGCATGGACGAGAGCACTGCGATCCATCCCTCGCAGCTTCCGCAGCGTACACACGTTATCGTTACGCCCGAGAGTGACTGGGAGCGGGCCATGGTAAAGTGGTTTAATAGGGTACGAGGCTTCGGCTTCCTGACGCGTGGCGAAGGAACACCGGACGTGTTCGTACATATGGAAACACTGCGGCGCTTCGGCTTCACCGAGCTGCGTCCGGGTCAGATGGTCATGGTTCGCTGGGGTCACGGCTGTAAGGGCTGCATGGCTGCCGAACTGAGGCCGGATGGTCAGCCGGGGCTGCCGCCAACGCACTGATAAGGGCGATGGCAAAATTGCAAATTCATCAGAGCAGGGCTGCCCGTGGGGCGGCCCTGTTTGTTATGGCGATCGGCACGGCGGCGAGTGTTGCTCTGGCCGATGTGCAGATGCGTGTCGAAAAGCTCTGGCTGCTGCCGTCCGATGGTCGCGAGCTGGCCATCGACGTCGAGATTGCGGACGATGCCAAGCAGAAGGCGCTTGGCCTCATGTTCCGTACCGAGCTGGCGGACAACAAGGGAATGCTGTTCCCCTACGGTGAGCCGCGCGAGATCAGCATGTGGATGCGCAACACGTACATCCCGCTGGATATGCTGTTCATCAAGCCGGATGGCGTCATCCATCGCATCGAGGTGCGCACCGAACCCCTGTCCGAGCGCATCATCGCGTCCGGTGGTCCGGTCTCGGCTGTGCTTGAGCTGGCGGGCGGAGCAACGCAGCGGTTGGGCATCAAGGCAGGCGACCGGGTTCGCCATCCCAGCTTTTCGTCGGCCAGCCCGGAAAACTGAAACGCCGCTTCCACCGCAAATCGAACAGACTGTTTTCGCGGTTCGCGTTAGCAGCTGCCCCGCGGCGCGCATCGCATGCTGCGGCTAAAGTCTGGTGGCCAAATCCGAATTATCGCGGACAAGCGCCAGAGGCCGGCCGTGTCTATAAGGCACGGATAGCTGTTGCTAAACAGCCACGTCGAATCTGTGCGGGCATTGCCCAGCCGCGTTCTGCATTGACTCATGTGGCCCCGACAGGCGCAGATGCAGAGGTGACGTTCAAGGGAACGCGGTGAGGCATACGCCAAAACCGCGGCTGCGCCCGCAACTGTAATCGGTGAGCTTTTCCGCACACGCCACTGGCGGCCGCATAGGCTGCTGGGAAGGCCGGATAAAGCGCCAGAGCCGAGAGCCAGGAGACCTGGCGTCACAAGTCGCCCTTTGCCGTGCGGGCCGCGCGGTAAAACGGAAACCCGTAGTGGCGACTGATGTGCGACCGTAGGGAAGCTACGTCAGGTTTGTCGTTCTACGGTGTCATTTCCTGACACCAGCTGTTTAGCCAGCGCCATCGGTGCGCATCACGGCGGGTGCTGCTGTGATGTATCGCGGTGTGCGGTAGAGTTGCGTTCCGGCGTGTTTCCCTCGGTATAGTTTGCGTTACTGGGGGTAGTGTTGTGTCCAAGCGTTCGGCGTCCCGCGCGTTCCATCCATCCATAAGTGTTTCGTTCGGTGCCCTGGCTGCGGCCACCGCATTCATGCTGGGAGCAGCCGACGCCAATGCGCAGTCGGCGGCGGTTCCTGCCGATGAACTGCCAGCGCTCGTTGTCGAGCCGGCGGCCAAAAAGAAAAAAGCTCCGGTAGCCAAGAAAAAGAGCGCGCCTGCCTCGGCCGCTGCTCCCGTTGCCGTGGCTGCGCAGCCACCCCAGACGGCAACTGCGACCGAAACCGCAGAGTCGAGCGCCTCGCCGCTCTATGCCGATCCCGGCCCCGGCGTGAACCTGGACGTGCCGAACACCACCGGCAGCCGCTTAGGCCTGACGCCGCTCGAAACGCCTGCAAGCGTCAGCATCATCTCCGGTCAGACCGCCCGCGAGCGCGGCCAGCACACCATTACCGAGGCTGTGATGCAAAACGCTCCCGGCATTACGATCGCTACAATTCCGGTACTGGGCACAGCCTTCACGGCGCGCGGCTTTGTCGGCAACAATTCCATCACGCGGCTTTACGACGGCACGCGCCTTTATCCGGGCACGGGCGGCACCACATCGTTCCCGTTCAACATGTGGTCCGTCGAGCGCGTCGAAGTTCTGCATGGCCCTGCGTCCATCCTCTACGGCGACGGAGCGATCGGTGGCGCGATCAATGTTGTGCCCAAAAAGCCGATCGTTGGCGCGCAGGTCAACGAGGCGCAGGTCTATTACGACAGCAACAACACACGGCGCGCGTCGATCGATAGCGGCGGCTCGCTCACCGATGCGGTGGCCTATCGCTTCGCGCTCAGCAAGGAAGGGTCGGACGGCTGGGTCGACAACGGCGACTCCGAAAACTTCAACGCCTATGGCGCTCTGCGCATGCAGGTTTCAGACGACCTCGTGCTCTCGGTCTCGCACGATTACGCTGAACGCGAGCCGATGCAGTATTTCGGCGTTCCCTATCGAGATGGCGTGTTCGACAAGAGCATCAAGGACAAGAACTTCAACGTCGCTAACTCGCTGGCCGAGTTCCGCGACGAGTGGACTCAGTTCAAGGCCGAATGGCAAGCCACGGACGGTATCACCGTTCGCAACGTCGCCTATCGTCTGGGCAGCCGGCGCGAGTTCCGCAACGTTGAGGACTACGTGTGGGACACTGCAAACAATCAGATCGACCGGTTCGGCGGGCTGCATATCCGGCAGAAGCAAAACCAGATCGGCAACCGGCTTGACGCCACTGTCCGCAGTAACTTCTTCGGCTTCGGCAACGAGACCGTGGTTGGCTTTGACGTAAACAAGGGCACATTCGACTACGCGAATTACAGCGCCGGGGGTATTCCGAGCGTGAACCCCTTCAACCCCAGTCCAGGTCTGTTCCCGAACCCGCACACGCTCGTGCCGCGGTTCGAATCCGAACTCATGCAGCGCTCGTTCTTCCTGGAGGATCGCCTTGAGCTCAATCGTTACGTCACCGTGGTTGGCGGCGCGCGGTGGGACACGACGACGTTGACGCGTGAAGATCTAGCGAATGCCAACAATGGCTTTGAAAGCGACTTCAACTCGTTCAACTGGCGCGCTGGCGTAGTGGTGACGCCGGTTGAAGGCTTGGCACTTTACGGCCAGTACGCCGTCGGCGCGGACCCTCTGGATGTGCCGCTGCTCGACTACGTGAAAAACATCTCCAACCTCAAGCAGACGACCGGCACCCAGTACGAGATTGGTATCAAGCAATCGCTTTTTGGCGGCGCGGTTGAATGGTCGCTGGCAGCTTATGAAATCGTGAAGAATGACATGTTGATCCGCGGGATCACGCCGGCATTCACTCCGACGCTGCACCAGATTGGTCAGCAGTCGTCGCGCGGCATTGAAGCTACGTTCGGCGCGGAACTTGGCAGCGGATGGCGACTGGATGCTAACGGCGCGCTGCTCGACGCCAAATACGATGAGTTTGCTTACCCCGAAATCGATTGGGTCAATTTTGTTGCTCGAATGGTCGACTACTCGGGTAAGAAGGCAATCATTGTGCCTCGCGAAACCGCGAACATCTGGCTAACCTGGGCGTTCGCTCCGGGCTGGCAGGTTGGCGGCGGCATCCAGTATGTCGGCAGCAGCTACGAAAACTTCGCCAACACGCTAGAGCGGCCTGCCTACACAATCGCGAACGCAGCTCTGCAGTGGAAGCCTACCGCAGCGGCAACACTGGATTTCCAGGTGACCAATCTGTTCGATAAAACCTATGCATCGTACTATCGGACCGATCCGTCGGTCTCGACAGGCAACGATATCCAGGGCTTTGTCGCGCCACCGCGCACGTTTGCGGTATCGCTCGGCTATAAGTTCTGATCCGTCGATCCGCGGACACACTTTCGCATAGCGCCGCAGCAAGAGTTGAGACTTGAAACTGGTAACCACTTCTCCGGTTCGGTGGACAGTCTCGTGGCTGCGGCGCTGGCTTTTCTGGAGCCACCGCTGGCTCGGAGTACTCACATGCCTGCTGTGCGCCATGTGGTTTTTCTCCGGCCTCGTGATGCTCTACGTGCCATATCCCGCGTGGCGGGACGCAGAACGTCTGACGGCATTGCCACGGCTCGATGCCGCCAAAATCAACGTGACACCGAGTGAGGCACTTGCCGCCGTCAATCTCGCCCGGGTGCCGACCGTATTCCGCCTCGAAATGTGGGGCGATGAACCGGTCTACCGCATCGTCGATTTCGGCAAGCCCACCTCCGTCTCCGCGCTGGACAGCCGGTTGATCGCCAGCGTTGATACCAATGCCGCCGCCGAGCGGCTGCAGCGCATCTTTCCCGATAGCCCGGTCAGTCACGCCCGCACAATTCAGCAGGATCAATGGACGGTCTCCGGGTTGTTCTCGCCGCATCGCCCCCTGCATGTGTTCGAGCTTGCGGATGGTCTCGGCACCGAGATTTACGTCTCATCCAAAACCGGCGAGATCGTTCAGAACACCACCCGCAGCGAGCGCATCTGGAACTGGCTCGGCTCGGTGCCGCACTGGATTTATTTCACCGTCATCAGAAGCGATCCGCCGTTGTGGCGTCAGGTCATCATGTGGACGGCGGGCCCGGCTGCCATCGGCGCGGTGCTCGGCATCTGGATCGGTGTGCTGCGCATGCGGCTGCGTAAGCGTTACGCCTCGGGACGGATCACACCCTATCGCGGTTGGATGCGGTGGCACCATCTCAGTGGGCTTGCTGGCGGCGTGTTTGTTGTCGCCTGGCTGGTCAGCGGATGGCTGTCGGTGTCGCCGCTTGGGGTGATCAGCGGCCTGAGCATTGGGCCCGACGATCTTGCCCGTTACTATGGCGCGGGGCGCCCTGCGTTCGCGGCTACATTGCCCACGCTGCGGGCCGCAGTTGACGCGAATACTAAGGAGCTGTCGTTCTCGTGGGTCGAAGGCGCGCCCATCATTATCGCCGATGATGGCGCTGCAAAGCGGGTGCTCGACGCCGGCAGCGGCGAAGCGGCCGATCTCGCCGAGCAGCGTCTGACGACGGCTGCGGCTGTCGTGATGCCGGGAGCTAATATCGCGGCAGTCCAGCGACTGGATGCGCCCGATCTCTATTGGTTTTCGCACCTTGCCCAGCGGCCATTGCCGGTGCTGCGCGTCATGTTCGACGATCCCGCATCCACCTGGCTGATGATCGACCTGACCACCGGGCGCATCGTCGGCGCTCTGGCGCATGGCGACCGGGTCTATCGGTGGCTGTTCGGGTTTGTGCATCAGTATGATCTGCCGTGGCTGCTTGCGCGCCCTCTGCTCCGCCAGGCCCTGATCTGGTTGCTTTCGATGCTCGGCATGGCGGTGTCTCTCACCGGCGTGGTGCTGGCGTACCGCATGTTTCGGCTGCGCTGACAGCCACCGTCGCAAGCCCGCGCGCATCCCTGTTCGCGGTGCGGCCGGCACACAGTCGATCAACCAATGATCTTTTAACGGTGTTGCGCATTGATCGTGCGCATAGCCTGCGGCCGGCACAGTCGGCTACGGACTGATTGATCTCTCACTGCGCCCGCAACTCATACAGGCAACGAAAACTGATCGGGCAGGCGGCGTCCCCGCGTTCCGTATCCGTAGTTCGGTCTGATCCCTGAAGGAGCATCTCATGGCAGCAGGCGAAGCCTGGAGCATGGATTACGTGAAGCGCCAACTCGAAGCGGCGCTGCTTAATCCGATCCGAGCCTTCAGGCCCCGCTACCTGCCGCTGCTGATGGTGTACTTCGCCTATGGTGCGCTGGGGCTGATCGCTGTCGCCGAAGCGTTTTGGGTCAAGAAGGCGCTCACCCTCAGCCCCGCCGAACTCGCCGCGCTCAGCGTCTGGATCACGCTGCCATGGACGGTGAAGATGGTGTTCGGCGAACTGGTCGACGCCGTGCCCATCTTCGGCTCGCAACGGCGGATCTATGTTTTCATCGGCGCGGCGTTCATTGCCGCTGGCATGCTGCTGCTGGCGGGCGCGTCGGGCGGCTGGCTTACCTTTGCCAGCCCGGAGAACCTGTATCGGCTGGGCGCGTTTGTCAGCGTGCTCGGTGTTGTCATTCAGGATGTCGTCGCCGATGCGATGAGCACCGAAGTTGTCGACCGCGAAAATCCCGATGGCACGCCGCGCCCCAAGGAAGATGTCGATCGCGAACTCGGCATGGTGCAGGTGCTGGGGCGGCTTGCGCTGTCGTTCGGCATGTTCTGCGTCGCTGGCCTCGCGGGCTGGATCGCCAGCATCTATTCATATGAAAGCGTGTTCCTCGCCGGTCTCATCATTCCCGCCATATCGGTCAGCGGAGCGCTGCTGATTTCGCTGCGGCCGGTTGAACGGCGCCCCATCGACTGGCGCATTCTCGGCGGCGGTATCGTGTTCGGCATCTTCGTGCTGACGCTTGCGGGTGCTTCGGTGCCGTTCAATCAGGAGATCGTGTTCGCGGTCTCGATGGCGGTCATATGTTCGATGCTGTGGCGCGTGGTGCGTCAGCTCGATCCCGAAACACAGCGCACGATCTTTTTTGCTGCGCTGATCATTTTCATTTACCGCGCCATGCCGCTGGCGGGGCAGGGCTACACCTGGTTCGTCATCGATGTGTTGGGCTTTGATGAAGCGTTCCAGGGCACGCTGGCGCAGATCGGCGCCGCCCTCGCGCTGCTCGGCATGTGGCTGTTTTCCGATGCCATCACGCGCCGTCCGGTTGCGCAGGTTCTGCTATGGCTCACCGTTATCACAACGCTGCTGTCGTTGCCGGCATTCGGTCTCACGCTCGGTCTTGCGGACTGGACTGAGCGTATGTTCGGCTTTGGCGCGCGCACCATCGCCATCATCGACGCGGCGACGACGTCACCTTTCGCGCAGCTCAGCATGATACCGTTGCTGACGCTGGTCGCGATTTATGCGCCAGCGGGTCATCGTGCAACGTGGTTCGCGTTGATGGCGTCGCTGATGAATCTGGCGCTTGTCGCTGGCGCGCTGCAGACGAAATACCTCAACGAGATTTTCGTCATCACGCGCGGCCAATACGACAACCTGCCTTACATCGTCGGCATCAGTCTGGTGATGGGCTTCGTCATTCCCATCGCTGCGATCTTTGCATTCGGCCGACGCCTGAAGTGAGTCCATCAAGCTGCACGGCAGTTGGCTAAAATTGGATGCATTAAGCGTTCGTTGCAGGTGCGTGCCGGCGTCAATGACCTGGTGACACTTCCCACGCACTCTCTTTGCACAGCGAGGCAACAGCCGACGCGCAACGGGAGAGCTTGCAGCATGAAAGCGACAACCACCTGGATTCTGATCGCCGATGGCGCCCATGCGCGCCTGTTTGCAAATCGCGGCCCCGGTAAAGGCATCGAGCAGATTGAAGTCATCAACGGCGATGATCGTCCGGACAGTGAGCTTGTGCGCGACAAGCTGGGGCGCACACACGAATCCGTCGGCGATACCCGCCACGCGATCACGCCGCGTGTCGATCCGCACCGCGAGTTGAAGCGCGCGTTCGCGCAGCATCTGGGTAAGGTGCTGGAGCAGGGGTTGTCGAAGGATGCCTATGACCGGCTGGTGCTGGTCGCGCCGCCGACGGCGCTGGGGGACCTGCGCGAGGTGCTGTCCGAGCCGGTCAAGCACAAGGTCTATGCTGAGCTCGACAAGGATCTGGTGAAGGTGCCTACCAAGGCGCTGCCGGAACACCTGGGTGCGGTGATGCCGATCTGAAGCGCCCTTTCCGCGCGTTGCACTTGTCCGCAGCGCGCGGGATTGCCGTTGTTTGGAACGGCTGTAACAACGGCGCGCTGTTGCGCTGCAATGGGTTTCGAAGCAGCGGTGCAGCCTGTTGCTGGCGTGCTGCTCCGGCACAGGATGGCTTAAAAATGTATGCATGACGCTTGAGAATGCGACACTTCGCGGATACATTCGCGGCCATGATGTGGGGTGTATCGCGTATCCGTAACAGAGTGGCCGCAGCCTTGGCGCTGCTGGGCGTCGCTCTGTACGCGTTTGTGATCCCCGGTCATCTCACCTCACAATTCAACGCGCAGCTTCAGCATGTCTCTCACGCCCTGCTGGCTGAGGCACAGCTTGAAGGCGCCATCTGTGCCACCGACGGCACCGATCCTGCAGCACCGCAAACGGAATGCCCGATCTGCAAGGGCGTAAGCGCGCTGCAGTTAGCCTTGGCACCGCGCTCGGCCGTGACGCTTCCGGTCATGCCGCACGCCGCGCCGATGCCGACGTTCCTGCATGACGATCTGGCATCGTCCACCAATCCCGTTTACCGCAGTCGCGGACCACCTCTCCCAGCCTGACGACGAATGCGCTCGGCTTCGGGCCGCCTGCTGCCTTTGCAGCCCGCCGGTTCCGTTGTGCCAGCGCTGAAGTAATGCGTCGCCGAAGTGCGTGGCAAATGCCTGCGCCTGCACGCACGGCTTCCAGTAATGCGTTGGGGGAATTGAGTAATGTATCGGAGTTCAGGGCTGCCGGTGGCATGTGCCACGGCTGTAGCCGCCCTGTGCGGTCCGCTCGCCGGAGCAGGCGTCGCACAGACAGCAGAGAATGGCGAGGTGGCGTTGCCGCCGGTGGTGGTCGAGCAGACTGCAGCGCCCACGAAGAAGGCCAAGAAAAAGGCCGTGTCCAATAAGGTTGCCGCGCCGTCCAGCGCGCCGCTTGTGCCGTCGGAAACGGCAGCCCCGTCAGCCAATACCGGCGTTGGCGTCACGGTGCGTGCCGGCAGCCTCACGGTGCCGAACACGGCCGAAGCGCAAACGGCGATCCAGCAGACGCCGGGCGGCGTGGCGCTGGTTCCCGGTAGCGCCTATCAGACCTCGACGCCGGCCAGCACGGTCAAGGACGTGCTCGATTACGTGCCCGGTGTGTTCGTGCAACCCAAGTGGGGCGATGACTCGCGCCTGTCCATCCGTGGCTCCGGCCTGTCGCGCAACTTCCATCTGCGCTCAATCCAGCTCTACATGGACGGCATCCCGATCAACACCGCTGACGGCTACGGCGACTTCCAGGAAATCGATCCCACCGCCTACCGCTATACGGAAGTGTTCAAGGGCGGCAACGGGCTGCGCTTCGGCGCCAATGCGCTCGGCGGCGCCATCAACTTCGTGATGCCGACCGGCTATGACGCCGACGCCGCCAAGGTGCGCACGGACTTCGGCAGCTACGGTTTCCATAAGCTGTCGGTCAGCTCCGGCGGCGTTGCCGGCGCGGCCGACTATTTCATCGCTGGCACATGGATGGAAACGGACGGCTTCCGCGATCACTCCGGCGGCGAGAGCTATCGCGGCAGCATGAACGTCGGCTACCGCCTGTCGGAGAACGTCGAGACGCGCTTCTACATCAACGCCAACCACGTCCGCCAGGACATCCCCGGCAGCTTGACGCGGCAGGCGGCGTTGACCACGCCCGATGCGGCCAACCCCGGCAACATCGCGCTCGATCAGAAGCGCAATATCGACACCGTGCGCATCGCCAACAAGACCGCCGTGCGTCTGGCTCCGGGCACGCTGCTGGAATTCGGCGCCTTCGGCGTCGACCGGCATCTGATGCATCCAATCTACCAGTGGCTCGATTACCGTTATCAGGACTATGGCGCCTTCGCGCGTATCGCGGACGAAAGCCGCATCGCCGGCATGCGTAATCGCTTCATCGGCGGCGTGAACCTGCACAACGGCACGCTCGACAACAAGCATTATGCCAACGTCGCTGGGCGCAAGGGCAATCTGGCTTCCAGCTCCGAAGATACCTCTGAAAACCTGTCCGTTTATGCCGAGAACGCGCTGTATGTGCTGAGCGACGTTGCGCTCGTCGGCGGGGTGCAGTTCCTCCATGCCACGCGTGATCGCTACAACCGTATCAACGGGCAGACGAGCCAGACCGAGTTCAATCTGTGGAGCCCCAAGGTTGGCGTGCTGTGGGATGTGACGCCGAACGCGCAGGTGTTCGCCAACGTCTCGCGCTCAGCCGAGGTGCCAAGTTTCGGTGAAAGTTCGGCCGCGTTGGGTGTGGCGTTCACCGACATCCGTGCGCAGCGTGCAACCACCTACGAGATCGGCACGCGCGGCGGCACCGCCGATTACACGTGGGATCTGGCGCTTTATCGTGCCAACATCGACAACGAGCTGCTGTGCTTCACGGCGGCCAACACCTTCGGTAGTGCCTGTCAGGTAGCCAACGCGGACAGCACGATCCATCAGGGCGTTGAGCTTGGCTTCGGGCTGGCCATCGCGCGCGGCGTGCTGACCGAAGGCCGCGACGCGGACGAGTTGTGGCTCAACACCGCCTATACGTTCAACGATTTCCGCTACGATGGTGACGCAACGTGGGGCGACAACGAACTGCCGGGCGCGCCGCGTCACTTCCTGCGCGCGGAGCTGCTCTATAAGCATCCCACCGGCTTTTACTTCGGGCCGAACATCGAATGGGTGCCGGAGGCCTATTACGTTGATAGCGCCAACACTGTGAAAACCGCTTCGTATGCCATTTGGGGTGCGAAGGTCGGCTTCGACAATGGCGGCCCGATCAGCGCCTATATCGAAGGCCGCAACCTTTCCGATGAAGCGTACATCGCCAGTGCAAGCACGTCGGCCAACCTCGGCGGCCTGGATGCGGCGGTGTTTGAACCGGGCACCGGCCGCGCATTCTATGCCGGCGTGCAGTTCAAATGGTGATGCCATGAATTTGCATACAACGCAGCGCTGCGGGCGCTATCTGTTGCGCATCGCAGCCGTTGCGTTTCTCGTCGGCGGCATGTCGATTGCCCCTGCAGTCGCGGATGATGCAAACGACATCCGCGCACTGCTGGCGCAGACGTGGGACAAGCCGGATAATCGTCTCGCTGTCGATCCTGTTGTCATCGTCGAGGGCAACGCGCTCGCAAGCTGGACGCAGGGCGATCGCGGTGGCCGCGCATTGCTGCGTCGAGACGATGGCGGCCAATGGAAAGTGGTGTTGTGCAGCGGTGAGCCGCTGCGCCATGCCAGCACGCTCATTGCCACCGGCATTGCGGAGGCGGATGCCCATGCGCTGGCGGATCGCCTTAACGAAGCGGAAAGCAAGTTGCCAGCGGAGCAGGCGCGATTGTTTTCAACATTTGAAGGCGTGGTGCACGTTGCGGAAGATGACCACCACGGCCACTCTACGCCCGGCGGCAATGATGCGCCCGCAGACAACCATAGCGGCAAACACCACGGCCATTAGCATCGGCTACACTTCGATGCTGCACCTCGGAGAAATACCAAATGACGAATGCCAATACGGGTAAGATCGCAGCTCTGGCAGGTGTGCTGACGCTGGCAATGGCAGGCGGCGCATCTGCGCACGTCTCGCTGGAGCGCAGTGAAGCACCGACCGGTGCGGGCTATAAGGCTGTGTTCAGTGTGCCGCACGGCTGCAAGGGGCAGGCGACGAACGAAGTCATCATCGACATTCCGGAAGGCGTCATCGCCGTTAAGCCGATGCCGAAGGCAGGCTGGAAACTGTCGCTGGAAAAAGGTCCCTATGCGCGCAGCTACGGCTTCTATCACGGCGATACAAAAAGCGAGGGCGTGAAGCGCGTCACGTGGAGCGGTGGTGAACTGGCCGATGAGCACTTCGACCAGTTTGTGCTGTCGAGCTTCATCGCCGCTGAGCTGCCTGCCGACGGCACGCTTGTGTTTCCGGTGACGCAGAAGTGCGCCGATGGCGAACTGCGCTGGGAGCAGGTGGCCGCGCCCGGACAGGACCCGCACAGCCTTGAATATCCCGCGCCGGTTCTGCGTCTCGTGGCGGGCGGTGGTCATGATCACCACCACCACAATCACGGCGCTGCCGCCGCATCATCTGATGTCACTGTAACGCAGGCGTGGACCCGTCCCGTTGCTGCGGCCGGCGGCATGGGGGTCGGCTATGGCAAGATCACAAACGCCGGCAAGGAAACCGACGCTGTGATCGGCGCCAGTTCTGATGCCGCCGAGCGCGTCGAATTGCATGAGACGACGATCAACGATGCCGGTGTCGCCAGCATGAAGAAGGTTGACCGGCTTGAGGTTGGCGGCGGCAACAGCATCGAGCTGAAGCCGGGCGGACTGCACCTGATGCTGATCGGCATGAAGCAACCGGTGAAGGACGGCGACACGGTCAAGGTGAAGCTGAAGTTCGAACATGCGGGCGATGTTGAGGTAGCGCTGAAGGCGCAGAAGACAGCACCCGATGGCAAGACCGATGCGCATGACCATAGTCACGATCATCATGATCACGGCGACCACAAGCACTGAGGTTCAGCGCTTCCCTGACTGGGCGTGGAAAAATAATCCGGCTTGCGCAGATCAATACTGTGCAAGCCGTAACACGCTGCACACCGGCGCGGGTCAGGGGCGCAGAGCGCTGGCTGCTGCGTTACGTCTTGCAATGATCCGGTAATAGCACCAGCGCAGGACGGGGATGGCGATGCGGCCGGCAATTGCGCCCGCGGCGCTAAACATAAAATCGTCGACGCTCGCGATGCGGCCAGCGGTCATGCCCTGACCAACCTCAAGCAACGCGGCGTAGCCGATGAGCAACGCCAGGTCGGCCAGGATGTGGCGGTTGGATCGTAAAAATCCGACCAGGAACGCAGTGCCGGCATAGGCGACGAAATGCTCAAAATTCGCGCCCAGGCCAGTGCGTTGAAGCTGTGCCGCCGGCAGCCATGAGAGCACCGCAAGCGTGGCGAGGCAGGCGATCAGTGCAAGCGTTGCCGGACCGGCGTACCGTTTGCGGAAGGATGACAATTGTCCCGGTGCGGTGAAGAACAAGGCTCTATCGGATCCTGACTAATCGGTGCAATCGCAGAGAGACGCTTTCACGCGCACATCAAAGGCGCGCAGAAACCGAACGAGCCTGCACAGTGACGGCTGGCTGGTGGGTGCAGCATCCGCCCCTGGTGTTGTCGGCGCAGTGAGTGGATGAATTCGTTCCGCGTCATTTGTAGGGCAGGGGGCCGTTGAGGGCACCACAAGTGAAGGTCCATGCATGTAAATTTTCACAATATCTGTCCGGGCTGAGAAAACACCGGTTGCGGTGGTTGGGGGGCGCAATGCCATCAATGGAGTGGGCCAAAGGGCCGGAAAAAGGCCATGCAAAATAAGAAAATCGATCAATACGGCGATGTTAGGGGTGGCCGCGAGGAGAAGCAATATTTTCATTGCCATAGCCTTTCTCGCGCCGACCACCTCGCCGGATATAGCCCGCTGCATGATCGGTGCGGCTGATTTTCATGACGTTGCACAAGGGCACTTTCCCCCGGTGACGGCGCAGACGGCGCCCGATATGTTCGGCGCGCGAGGCATCTATGTTTGCGCGCGGCGCAGCGCAGCGGCGGCATTGGCAAGTGCGCGGTAGCGTAGTGGCATGCCTGGGCGCGCGTTGCCGATGCTCAGACGATTTCTTGAATGCGAAGGAGCGATCATGGGCGACGACAAGGGGCCGACGCGCCGGGTTCTGGTTACTGGAACGGCGGGCTTCATCGGCTTCCATCTGGCGCGGTTGCTGCTGGCGGAAGGGTTTGTCGTTCAGGGCTACGACGGCATGACCGACTATTACGACGTCGCTCTTAAGCAGCGTCGTCACGCCATGCTGCTGCAGACGCCTAACTTCTCGGCAACTGAGGGCATGCTTGAGGATCAAGCGCTGTTCGACGCGGTCGCCGACGCATTCCAGCCGGATGTGATTGTGCATCTCGCCGCGCAGGCGGGCGTGCGCTACAGCCTCGAAAATCCGCGCGCGTACATCGATTCAAACATCGTCGGCACCTTCAACGTGATGGAAGCGGCGCGCCGGCTCAAGGTCCAGCACCTTCTGATGGCGTCGACTTCATCGGTATACGGCGCCAACGACGAGATGCCGTTCAGCGAAACCGAAAAGGCTGACACGCAGCTCACCATCTATGCCGCGACGAAAAAGGCCAATGAGAGCATGGCCCACTCCTACGCGCATCTGTGGGACCTGCCGACGACGATGTTCCGCTTCTTCACCGTCTATGGACCATGGGGCCGGCCGGACATGGCTCTCTACAAGTTCGTAGATGCCATTCTCGATGACCGCCCCATCGACATCTATAACAACGGCGATCTTTATCGCGACTTCACCTACGTAGAGGATCTGGTGCGCGGCATCCGGCTTCTCATCGACGCGGTTCCGCAGCGGCCGGAAACGAAGGATGCGATCGAGCCGGGCGACAGCCTTTCGCCGGTGGCACCGTTCCGGGTGGTCAACATCGGCAATTCCGACAAGGTGCGCCTGCTGGATTTTGTGGAGGCAATCGAAGCGAGCCTCGGCAAGACCGCCATCCGGAATTACATGCCGATGCAGATGGGCGACGTGCCCGCGACATGGGCGAACGCAGGGCTTCTACAGCGGCTGACGGGGTATCGCCCGCAAACCGACTTCCATGACGGCGTTGCCCGTTTCGTGGCGTGGTTCCGCGACTACTACGGCAAGTGAGCAGCCCGCGCGGCCGTGGCCGCAATCTCCGCGTGCTCAAAATGCGCGTTTGGGATTAAACGGTGAATGCTGCCTTGCAGGCGTATATCGCAACGCGATGCATGTGTGTGCTGTTCAAAACGCCGACAAACCTGGCAAATCGGCCGCCGCCGGATTGCTGCTCCGCACTCTCATCGTAGCCCATTAGCCACACCAAATTTGCACATTGATGGCAATGCCCATCTTGGCAGTTTGGAACCTTGCTAAGCGAAGTATCCCGTGGGATACAGCGTTCATGTGCTGTATCTCATGGGATATAGCGAGCGTATCACTTCAAGTACTGAGTTTGTGGGGGTAATCGTGCGTAAAGTTGCGTACGCGGTGCTATGTAGCGCCGCGATGGGTGTCCTGTTGTCTGATGCTATCGCGCAGGAAGCGCCGGTGACGGCGGCAGGTGATATTTCGGCTTCGGAAGCAACACCACTTCCGCCATTGGACGTGACGGCGCCATCGCAGCCGATCGTCAAGCGCAAGGCCAGGAAATCACAATCGAGCGGTTCGGGCAGCGCTGTAGCTGCGTCCGATGGCATGGACGAAGGCATCGGCCTTGAGGACACGGCCGCACCGCCGTCCGTCTTCACGCTCGGCCAGAACAGCATGATCGGCGGCTCGACCGTCGGCAGCGAAGCCATCTGGACCTTCAACAAGCTCACGCTCGATCAGGCCGTCGCCATGGCGCCGGGCGTATCGATGAGCAACCTTGGCGGTTCGCGCAACGAACGCGACATCTTCGTGCGCGGCTTCGACCGTTGGCGCGTGCCACTGACGATGGACGGCGTGCGCATCTATCTGCCGGCCGATAACCGTCTCGATATGAACCGCTTCCTGACGCCCGATCTGGCCGAAATCCAGATCGAAAAGGGCTACGTTTCGGTGCTCAACGGTCCGGGCGGCATGGGCGGCGCGATCAACCTTGTCAGCCGCAAGCCCACCAAGGCATTTGAGGCCGAGGCCCGCGTTGGCGTCGTGTTCGATGGCGATCTGGAAGGCCGCAACGCCGTCAACAGCTACGGCATGATGGGTACGCGCAAGTCAGAAGGCTATGCGCAGATCAGCGGCACCATTGTCAGCCAGGATCACTGGAATCTGTCTAACGACTTCACGCCGACGCCGTACGAGAATGGCGGTCTGCGCGATAATTCGGAGACTGAGGATTGGCGCATCAACGCCAAGATCGGCTACACGCCGAACCCAACCGACGAATACGCCATCAGCTACACGTCGCAGGCCGGTTCCAAGAGCGCACCGCTGCATATCGAAGGCGGTAACCGCTTCTGGAAGTGGCCGACTTGGGACATCACCAGCCTTGCGGGCTTCTCGCACACCAAGATCGGCGAAGCGTCCTATGTGAAGTCCAACGTCTATTACAACCAGCTCAACAACAATCTGCGATCGTTCGACGACGCAACGTATACGACCCAGGCGCTCGGCCGCGGTTTCAACAGCTGGTACGACGATTTCGCCTATGGCGGCATGATCGAAATGGGCACGCAGCTCATTCCGATGAATACGCTCAAGGGCTCGGTGCACTATCGCCTCGATAACCACAGCGAGTACGATCACAACCGCCCGGATCACTCCAGCGGCTATATCGAGCCGAAGCAGGAAACCGAAGAGCGTAACTGGTACTATGCGCTTGAGAACACGTTCCACGCCACGTCCTGGCTCGACATCGTCGGCGGCGTCAGCAAGGACCACGCACGCCTGTTGAAGGCTGAGAAGTTCAACAGCACAAAGCGGCTCGTCGAAAGCTATCCGACGGGTGAGGGTGAAGCCTGGAACTGGCAGTCGGCGATAATCGCTCGCTACAGCGACACCGGTAAGGTGCACGCCAGCGTCTCCAACCGCACGCGTTTCCCGAATATCTTTGAGCGCTTCTCGACACGCTTCGGCACCGCCGAGCCCAATCCGGATCTCAATGCTGAAGAGGCCCGCAACTACGAACTGGGCTGGAGCGACACGTTCAATCGCCGCCTGCGTTTGTCCGGTGCGGTCTTCTACAGCGAGATCGACAATGCAATTCAGTCGGTGCTGGTCAGAAGCTATCAGGACAGCAACGGCAGCACTGTGCAGGTGACGCAGAACCAGAACGTGGGTGACGGCACGCACAAGGGCATCGAACTTGCGGTCGACTATGACCTGATGCCAGGCCTGCGCGTTGGCGGCAACTACACCTATCTGCGCCGCGATATTCGCGATCCGTTGCGGCCGGGCCTGAAGTCTGAGAGCACACCGGAGCACGAGGGCTTCGTCTATCTGGCCTGGGATGCGATGTCGAACCTGACCATCACGCCCAGCCTGGAACTGGCGAGCGATCGTTGGAGCCTGGCAAGCCAGGGCGCGGACGCCAATCAGTTCATACAGATCGGCTCCTACGCCCTCGTGAACCTCAACGTCGAATACCGCGTCAACGAGATCTTCTCGGCCTCCGTTGGCGGTCGCAACCTCACCGACCAGAACTACATGCTGGTTGAAGGTTTCCCGGAGCCGGGTCGCCAGTTCTTCGCCAACGTGCGCGCAAGATACTGATCGATCCCGCCTCAACTGAGGTGCCGGCGCATGACACCCCGTCCATGCGTCGGCACCTTCTTTGTTCACAAAGCGCTGATTGACCCGCAAAGGCTTTCAGTGCCGCTGCATGCTAAACGTTCCTCTGCGCTCCCCCGGCGCATACCTTGCGGAGATAGACAATGCGCAACACCAACAAGCCCACCGTTTCCATGCTCGCGCTATCGGCGCTGCTCGCTGGCGTTGCGATCGCAAGCCCTGCCATCGCAGATGAAGGCTGCAAGGGCTTCAAGTGGCCGGTCGATACCGAGGTTGGTTGGCTGAAGGCTGACGATCATCTGCAGATCAAGAGCGGCGCTGAGATCGATCCGCAGCCGACGCGCGCAATTACGCTTGAGCTTGAGCCGGCTAAAGATGTGAAGATGCCGGTGGCCGCCGGTGTGAAGCCGCAGGCCATTGGCGCGGGCACGTTCTCGGGCTGGTTCACGCTGCCGGCCGGCGTGAAGCCGGGCATCTATCAGGTTTCGCTGTCAACCAACGGATGGCTGGATGCCGCCCAGAATGGCCAGCTCATTCGTTCGAACGGGTTCACCGGCCGCCGTGAATGCGATGTGATTCACAAGAGCGTGCGGTTTGAGCTGGGCGAAGGCCCGGTAACGATCCAGATCAGCGGCGCACCTAAGCAAACGGTGCTGGTAACCTTCAAGGCGGCTGAATAAGGCGCTCCAAACGGCGTACCCCTCGGTTCTGCTATGCGCCCTGCGATGCTTCGGCGCGTGAATTGTTGCCGCCAAGGCGTTATGACATGTTGCGGCGGCGGAAGGCTGAATTGCCTCCGCCACTTAAAGGCCAGGCGCTGGGAAACGGGGCAACACCGGCTGTGCCATTGATCGAAGTCAGCAAAAGCGTCGGACTGTTGCGCGGCGGGTGGCGGATGCGTTTGGCCCATCCCGTGCTCGGGATGACGGTGGTTGCCATGCTGGCTTCGCTGTTCGGTTATCTGCTGAGCGGTTCGGTCCATTCGCAAACGCCCGGTCCACCCATCACCTCCGTTGAGGCGTTGGGCAGCGAACTGTTTGGCGACGTCAATCTTTCCCTGAACCGATCGCAGGCCTGCACAAGCTGCCACTCGCCCAACCTCGCGTTCACCGATCCGCGCATGGCGCCGGAGGTCGGCGGCGCGGTTTCGCTTGGCGGCGATGCAAAGTCTCTGGGTGAGCGCAACTCCCCGACCGTCACGTACGCAGCGCTCATCCCGGAGTTTCACATCAACGCCGCCGGCGAGCCGATCGGTGGCTTCTTTCTTGATGGCCGCGCCAAGACTCTGGCGGAGCAGGCTGGCGGTCCGCCCCTCAATCCGCTTGAGATGGGCATGCCTGATAAGGCCAGCGTGGTTGAGCGGCTGAAGGAAAATCCGCGCTACGTCGCCGCCTTCAACGCGCTGTTCGCGCCCGGCGTTCTGAATGACGTGGAGCGGGGCTATTCGGCCATGACGGCGGCGATCGCCAGGTTTGAAAGCACACCTGAATTTTCGACGTTCGATTCCAGATACGATCGCTCCTTGCGCGGCGAGGTGAAACTGACCGACCAGGAAGAACTGGGGCGCGTGCTGTTTTTCTCTGAGCAGTTCACAAGCTGCAGCGAGTGCCACAAGGGCAATATGTTCGGCGGCACCGAGAAAGAGCTATTCAGCAACTTTGAATTTCACAACATCGGCGTGCCCGCCAACGCGGCGCTGGTTGCCGCCACGGGACGCAGCCCGGATCTCGGCCTCGCCGCCAATGCACATCTTGCAGCCGCAGATGGCAAAGCTGCTTCTGTGCCTGTGTCTGCGCATCGCGGCAAGTTCAAGGTACCTACCTTGCGAAACGTGGCCGTCACTGCGCCCTACATGCACAACGGTGTGTTTGAGGATCTGCGCACGGTGGTGCTGTTCTACGACAAGTTCAACAATCGCAGCGCTGCGCGTCAGATCAACCCCGAGACCGGCAAGCCGTGGGGAGATCCTGAAACGGCTGAAAACATTTCGACGGATGATCTTGAGCGCGGCCGCGCAATGGACAACCGACGCATCGACGCGATGGTGGCGTTTCTGAAAACGCTCACCGACAAGCGCTTCGAGCATCTGATCGCGCCATAGCCATAACGGCATCGGGCGCGCCGGATGATGACCGGTGCGCCCGATTTTGTTGTTTGCTTCCGCAGGCTCTGATGCAGCTTAGCGCCCGCAAACCGTCTTTCGCGTTTAGCGTCCGCGCAGCCGCTGGCTTATGTCCTGTGGCGATGGTGCGTCAGCACCGCCACCACCTTTGGTCAGATTGTCGATCAACCCCGGCAGCGCCTTTGCCAGCTGAGACAGCAGGTCATCCTGGCTGTAGCCGGCCTTGTCCGCCATCTGCCCGACCTTGTCCTGCCCAAGCGCGTTGCCGAGATGGTCGGGTTGCACGGGTTTGTTTTCGCCCGCACCCAGCCATGAACGTACGACATCATCGAGGCCGGATGCCTGCAACTGTTCGAGCAAGGCGCCCAGTCCGGCATTCAGATCCGGAATATCGTTTTGCGATGCTGCGTTGCCGGCAGGCGGAGCAGGGATGTTGCCCGGGATAGGCAGCGGGCTCGGCTGCGCCTGCGGTGCGCTCTGCTGCGGCATAGACTGCGGAGCCTGTGCGTTAGCGTCGGTGGGGTTACCGGCAAGAAGCTCCCGGAAGACGACGATCAGGGGCTGTGGAACATCGCCGTTCTGCTGTAGCTGTCGCAACGTGTCGTCAAGAAATCCCATGATCTTTACTCCATTACACGTGTTCAGATGTCTGCATAAACGCGGGTGCACGGTGGCCGGTTCAGTGCTCGCTTAGTCGGCGGTTGCATTCGCTGTAGAAGCCGCCGCCGGCAAGGCTCCACTTGGATTCATCCATGCCCGCTGCCTTGTTCGCCACATACTGGTCGCGACAGGTCAGCATGCGCGCGCGTCCGGCGGGCAGGTGGGCATACTTGCGCGGGATCGATGAGGGGAAGATTCCCGCCGCCGTTGGCACCATGCTGCCAGCGCGGCCGGTTACCGTTGCAGGGCAGCCCGCCGAGCGGAAGCTGTTCCATGTCATGCCGCCAAGCGCATCGGCGGCTTTTGCGGCCTGATAGCGCGCGCTGCATTCCTGCTCGCTAACCTTGATATTGCCGGGCCCGGTGCTGGCCGCCTTCGCCTTTGGCTTTGTAGTCTCAGTGTCGCGCGTCGCAGGCGAGCGCACGGCTTGCTTCTGCGCCGGGGCAGCGTTCACGCCAGCAACGCAGCCTTCAGCGCGGAAGGTGTTCCACGTCGTGTTGCCCAAAGTGCCGTCCTGTTTAGCGGCGCGATAGCGGGCGCTACACTCAGCCATGCTTGGCCCAGTGGCATCGGCTTTGACGCTTTTCGGCGCTTTCGTTTCGGCGCTCTTTGCCGACTTGAGCACGTCCTTGCCGGCATCTTTTGCCGCCGCCTTTGCATCCTTGCCCTTGGCAGGAGCCCGCTTTTCAGCGGCCTTTTTCGGCTCCTTAGCCGGTTTCGTCGCCGCCTGCGGTTTTACCAGATCCATCGTCGCGCCAGCGGCGCACTCGGCGGATCGGAACTGGTTCCAGTTCATATCGCCAGCCGCGCCGGATTTCTGCGCCGCTTTATATTTGGCGCTGCATTCTTGCATCGTCAGCGCGCTTGCCGGCGCCGCGAACACGAACAGCGCAATGCTTGCCGTGCCAGCGGAAAAGATACTGCTAATGCGCATTTCAAACCTCGCTTTCAAACGGCGTAGCCGGAAACTCAGTTAGCGGTGACGGACGTACGCAGCGTAAGCTTGGCGATAGGTCCGTGTGCGAATGAACGTCCGTTGCTGTTGTCCTTGCCAGAGCAGCGCCTCGCCTCTTCCGCCGAGGAGGCGAGGCGCATTATTTTTGCTCAGCGGCCGAAACTGCCGCGGAACACATCGTTTGCAGATCCGCTGCTGCCGCTCACCCGCGTGGTGTAACCGCCGCCGCCGCCACTGCTACGTGCGCGGCTGCTGCCGGCTGATCCGCGGGAGGCGGTACGACGCTTGGATGTGGCCCGGTTGCCGGATGCAGCCTGGCGCGAGCTTGAGCTGGAATTAGCGCTCGATGGACGCTCCTGCGAGCGGGCAACCGTTGCAGGCGCCAGGTGATCGCGGCCCTTGTCGATATCCTTCCACTTGCCTGCCAGAGCCAGCGATATGCGCTTCTCATGCCCGTACACATCCTTCGCCGTTTGCACGTCGCCATTCTCATCGACGCTCGCGGTGAAATAGGTGATGTGGACCGGAATGTGATGCTCAAGCTGGACGCCGTTTTCCTCAGGCGTGCCCTTCAGCAGCGCCTGCACGGTGTCAGCATCCCAACCTTTGTCGTACTGCAGCAGAACTTCAGCCAGCGTCACCGGATTGCGGACGCGGATGCAGCCATGGCTGAAAGTCCGCTGGGATGAATTGAACAGGCTCTTGCTAGGCGTGTCGTGCAGGTAGACAGCATGCTTGTTCGGGAAGGTGAATTTCACCTTGCCCAGCACGTTGCTGGGGCCTGGCGGCTGATAGATATCGTAGTTGCGGATATCGGATCGCGACCAGTTCACCTTGCTCGGATTCACAACCTTGCCGTTGCGGATCAGCTTGAGACCATTGCTGTAGAAATAGCCGCCGCCCCGTTGCAGGCTCGGATACACCGTCTGCATCTTGATGGACGGGGGCACTGTCCAGCGCGGGTGGAAATAGATCGTCTCGATGTCATGCGAGAAAATCGGCGTCTGCGTGCTGGTCGTGCCGACGACAACGCGTTCCTCGTGCACAACATTGCCATTGTGCACAACCTGCACCTTATAGTCCGGCACGTTCACCCACACGTGGGTGTCGCCGAGGTCATCAGGCATCCAGCGCCACTCTTCCATGTTCGCCAGCAGAGCCTGCGCCGTCACCTTCGGGCTCTCGTTGAAGGCCCTGCGGGTGCGCCAGGTTATCGTGCCGTTGGCCGGTGAAACGCCCTTGCGTTCCTGGTACTTCTTCACCGCCTCCACAAGTTCGTCGTCATAGAAATATGGATCGCCGCCGCGGAGCGGAACGCCAAGACGCTCGCGCACCAGAGCAATGTCGTCGTGCGTTGTGCCCGGTCGCATCACGTTACCCTTGGCCGGGATACTCACCGTTGCGGTCTTGTCGCCTTCGCGCAGCGCCAGATACTGTTGACGCAGACGCTGGAACTGCTGGTGCTGCGGATGCAGCTTTTGCAGAAAGATATCGGGCACACCGCTCGCCGCGATATCGGAAATGACCAGATACGGCGGCTTTAGCTGCGGCTTGCGATCCAGATACGAACTTAGCTGCGTAGCCGGATCTTCAATGCGGCCACCACGAGCGTGACGGGCATACTTCAGGATCGCAAGTGACAGGCCAACTTCTGCCGCGGCCAGCTGATTGGCATCCATCTGTTCGGCCATTGCAGGAGACAGCTGCGGAATGTCGAATTCGGCTGCGTCCAATCCCCAATCGCCGGCCCGCTTCAGTTCATCGATGGCGGCTTCCGCGCCGCGCGTCCATCCCTGGCGTGTGGTCCACAACGGCTTGTCGCGTGCTGAGTAGAACATCCACAGCGCGTTGCGGTCTTCCTGTGTCGCATCGTCAGCGCGCTGCTCGTGCAATTGCTTGCGCACATCAAGCACGATCTGTCTCTCGGAGCCGACGAAGTAATTTGATTTTGGCGGCTCTATCGGTGCCGCGATCGCGGGCGTAGCGACAAAATTTATGCCGAGTGTGAGCCCCGCGAAGAGACTGGCGACGTTGGGTGATGGCTTCGGTAGCGGCATTGGAGGCATCTGGGAACTCTCAGCGGCAAGGGGTTCAAGGGCAGCGATGCGCGCTTCTTCGGGCGTGATGACACCTGCAGCAGCAACCGTCTTCAGCACGAAATTGCGCGCGCGGCGGGCGGCCTTGGCGTGCCTGTCGAGGCGACGGGCTTCCGGGGCCTGGGGCAGGGCAACGAGCAACGCGGCCTCGCTGATGGTGAGGCTCTTGGGCTCCTTGCCGAAAAGTTTTTGAGAGGCTTCCTGAACGCCTTTGATGCGTCCGCCAAAAGGCGCCAGGCCGAGATAGAGGCTCAGGATTTCACGCTTCGTCAGCGTCATCTCAAGCTGAATGGCGCGCAGGATCTGCTGCGTTTTAACGGATGCAGTACGTTTGTATTTGTTGTCGAGCAGCCGTGCGACCTGCATCGTCAGGGTGGAGCCGCCGGTTATGATGCGCTGTGAGACGACGAGATCGCGTACCGCCCGCACAAGGCCAACCGGATCAATGCCGTAGTGAGAATAAAAGCGGCGATCCTCGAACGTGAACAGCATCGCCAGATAACGCTGGTCCACTTCGTTGGGGTCAAGCGCGATAGCCATCGGCTTGGGCGCGGATGTTCCGTTCCTGGCGATCAACGCGCTGCGATCGGTAGTCGACGGACGGAAATGCGCGATTTTGGCCAGAGGTGGCGGCCCAAGATTTATCAGCGCGATGCGCAGCGCAATGTAGGCAATGAGCAGCAGGGCGACGACGGTCAGCACAGCAGCCATCACATAGCGCACAATGCGATTGCGCAGGGCATTGCGTAAAAATGAGCGAAAATTTTCGGATGCCTGGTCGGTCAGTGTCTGTGGCTCGATGCCAACAAAGTTGCCCGCCTCTGTGCGTTCCGACATCGCGCCCTCGCCGTCCCAATCGGAGCTGCTGCTCCACCCCGCACAAGCCACATATGCGGGCAGGGCTATCAACAGTCATTGCGCGGGGGATCACAATCGAAACGCGAAAAGCGCGTTTACGCGCGCCAAACCGTATTGGCGCGATTTAATTCATAGAGAGATGAAGTGTTTCTCAGATTTTCATAACAACGCACAGGGCTGGTCATGTGCGTGGGTGCTGGCCCGCCAAAAAGCCTTATGGTTGGCTGCTAAACGTGCAGTCGTGGCGATGGCCGCCAGCACATAGGGCACGTGCATGGCGGCTGGGATAGCCGCACAAACTCTCACCATCAGATGAATATCTGTTCGCGGAGGTTGGTGGAGCAATGCGTGTTCAGCGCGGAGCGTGTGCTCTGGTCGAGCGATGCTCGTCGTCGTCTGAATGGTCAGCAGTTTGCTTCGCTAGGTGATCGATCGCGTCGCCCAATCGGCCGCCCACCTTTGTGAGGGCGAGCTCTGCTTCAGCCAGATCATAGCCCTGCAGCAACAGCACGGCGAGCTTCACGCTGCCGTCTGCACGGTCGAGCGCTTCTGAAACCACCGCGCCATGCTGGCCGGTCAGATGTGCAACCATGCGCTCGCGTCGCTTGGCAAGCTTGGCGTTGCAGGCCTGCACTTCCACCATCATGCCGCGATAGACGCGGCCCAGGCGGATCATGATGAGGGTGGACAAAAGGTTAAGCGTTATGCGCTGCGCGGTGCCAGCATTCATCCGCGTAGAGCCGGCTATCGGTTCGGGGCCGGTCGCCAGATAGATCGGATGTTCGGCATCGGTCAGCAGCGGTGTATCGGGGTTGTTCGCGATGCCGACAGTCAATGCCCCGCGTGCACGCGCTGCACGCAAACATGCCAGCGTGAACGGCGTCGTGCCGCTGGCCGCTACACCGATCAACACGTCGGCTGCGGCAACGCCATGTTCCGCGATCAGTGCTTCGGCGCGATCAACGTCGTCTTCCGCGCCCTCGACCGCTTGCGTCATCGCAACGTCGCCGCCGGCCAGCAGCAGCAGCAGGCGTTCTTTTGGCCAACTGAAGGTCGGCAGCAGTTCCGCGCCGTCCTGAACTGCCAGACGGCCCGAAGTACCCGCTCCCGCATAGATCAGACGACCGCCGTTGCGCAGGCGCGCTTCAATCGCCAGTGCCGCCTGCTCAATGGCGCCGCGGGCTTCGCGTACCGCTGCAACCGACGCCAACTGACCATCGATCATTGCGTCCAGAATGTCGCCGGGCTGCCAGATATCAATGTTCGCGTAGCGCGGGCTTAACTGTTCCGTATTCATGTCAGGCAGCAAACGCTCCGGGCCACAGTCGTCGACGTCTATACTGGTCATACCTACATAACGTAGGTGGACGGAAAGTGGCATCCAATGGGCCAAACGACGTTACTGCTTGGTGTCGATGGTGGCGGAACCGGTTGCCGGGCCCGATTGACCGATCTCGATCTTAACGTCCTGGGCGAAGGCACCGCCGGTCCGGCCAACATCCGCATTGGCTTAAAGGAAAGCATTGCGGCGGTAATGCGTGCCGCCGAGGCCAGCTTCGATGCAGCGGATCTGGTTCCAGGTGATGATGTCAAAGTCATCGCCTGCCTGGCTCTGGCAGGCGCCAGCGAGCCGAGCTGTCTGGCTGCGGCGCGCACATGCAACTTTCCATTTGCCCAAACCGTTCTCACCACCGACGCGCACGCGGCCTGCATCGGCGCCCACGGTGGCAAAAGCGGCGGCATCATCATCATCGGCACCGGCAGCATCGGCTGGGGCTTCGCCGCCGGACAGGATTATCGCGTCGGCGGCTGGGGCTATCCGATTTCGGACGAGGGCAGCGGTGCATGGCTGGGCGGTGAAGCGGTCCGCCGTACGCTGTGGGCCTATGACGGCCGCGCGCCCTGGAGCGATCTGTTAAAGCAGGTTCTGGGCCGCTTCGATGGCGATCCGCACGCGGTTGTCCGCTGGACGGCGCACGCGCAGCCGCGCGATTACGCGACGTTCGCTCCGCTCGTCATCGAACACGCAAAACGCAATGACCCGGTCGCGCATGAAATCCTGCGCGCAGCCGGTCAGCACATCGATGCCATTGCCGCGCGCCTCAATGTGTTGGGTGTGCCCAGGCTGGCGCTATCTGGCGGCCTTGCACCGTTGATGAAGCCGTGGCTATCGGCGCAGACGCGCGCGTTACTGGTGGAGCCGCAGGGAGATGCACTGAGCGGTGCCCTACAGCTTGCGCGCGATGCGGCGTTGAGTGCGCATGCCGGCTATCATTTCGCTGCGGTCGAGCGTTCAGCCTGACAATCGCGTCTGCATCAACTAAGGTTTGTCCGGCAGCGGAATAAACTCCTCCGTATCACCCGGAACGGGTGCAAACCGCTTCGCCTTCCAGTCTGCTTTTGCCGCGTCGATGCGATCCTTCGACGACGATACGAAATTCCACCAGATGTGGCGCGGACCGTCCATCGGCTCGCCGCCGAGTACGATCAGCCGCGCCTGCGATATGGCGAGCACCGAGATGCGATCGCCCGGGCGGAATATAAGCAGTCGTCCGGGGCCGAATATGTCGCCTGCGATATCGATTTCTCCGGACACGACAAATATCGCGCGCTCGTCATAGTCGGGATCAAGCGGCAGCACGGCACCCGGCGCCAACACGGCTTCGGCATAAAACGCCGGGTGTGGGAACTCCGCCGGCGACGTCTGTCCAAACATCTGGCCCATCACCAGCCGCACGGTTTTGCCTTCGCCACTGATGCGCGGCAACCGAGCGGCGTCGAAGTGCTCGAACGTCGGTGCCCGTTCCTCGTGCGATTTGGGCAGCGCCGCCCAGGCCTGAATGCCGAACAGGCGTGGTCCCCGCACGCGCTCATCGCCCGGTGTCCGCTCCGAATGAACGATGCCAGAACCCGCCGACATGAGATTGAGCTCGCCCGGCCTGATCACCATTTCGGTGCCCAGGCTGTCCCGGTGCATGATCTCGCCATCAAACAGATAAGTCACCGTTGCGAGGCCAATGTGCGGATGCGGCCGCACATCGATGCCGTTGCCGATCAGAAATTCTGCCGGACCCATCTGGTCGAAGAAAATAAATGGCCCAACCATCTGCCGCGCCGCCGAGGGCAGGGCGCGCCGCACCGAAAAGCCGCCCAGATCATGGGCTCGCGGTACGATGATGTGCTCAATGGCGTCGCAGCTGTGAGCATCGCCCGGTACGGGGTCATCAGCAGGAAGGTGGCTCATTTGCAAACTTCGCTCCTTGATCGGGCGGTGACGGTGACACCGCCTCAATGTATAGCTCGTTGCCGTTCCCGATAGTCCAAGACAGGAAAAGAGCAAATGTCAGCCAATCTGCACGGCAAGGTGGCCATTGTCACCGGCGTCAGCAACGAAGGTCAGGTCGGTCAGGCCGTCGCCCGCGCCTTGGCCGCCCGGGGTGCATCGCTCGCCATCTGCGCGCGCACCGAGGCTAATGTTGTGGCACGCGCGGCGGAGTTAAAGGCCGAAGGCGCCAACGTCATTCCCGTCGTCGCCTCGCTCACCGATGAGGCGCAGGTCAAGCGCCTTGTTGACGAGACGCTTTCAGCGCTGGGCCGCATCGACATCGTTGTCAACATTGCAGGCGGCCTCTCCGTCTACAAACCCTCCGCCGAAGTTGCCGTGGACGAGTGGACGCGGGAAGTAAACAACAACGTGCTGAGTGCGTTTCTCGTCACCCGCGCGGCGTTCCCGCACATGGCCAAAAGCGGTGGCGGTTCCATCATCAATTTCGCCCGTGCTGGCAACGCGCAGGCCAACATGCTGCCCTACAACGTCGCCAAGGCCGGTGTCGTCGCACTGACGCGTACGTTCGCGCTTGAGGGCAAGGATGCGCATATTCGCGTCAACGCCGTGGCGCCGGGGCTCGTCGATACCGGATCGAACGTTGCGATGATGCAGCCGAAGGATACCAGCAACTGGGCCAAGCGCGATGAGATCGCCGACGCGGTTGCGTTCCTCAGCGGCGATCAGTCAATCGGCATCACCGGGCAGGTGCTGGAAGTAACCGGCTGGGGTTACGCCTGAGTGCTGCCATCACGCGAGCTGTAAATCTGCGCGTTCCGCACGCGATTTAAAATGCTTGCATCCCGCATTTCTGCGCGGGATGCAGGCAGCTCCGATGTCAACGATTTTTGCTGTCGGTGCCGCAATCGAGGGGAGCACTAGCGCGCGGCACCTCTGTGTTTGAAGCGTCAGCGCCTACAGTATTTCCAGCACCGATTCCGGCGGCCGCCCCAACCGCACGCCTCTGTCCGACACGACTATCGGCCGCTCGATAAGCCGGGGATGGGCCGCCATTGCCGCGATCAGTTCATCATCGCTCAACGCAGGATCATCGAGGCCCAGCTCGCCGTATAGCGCCTCCTTGCGGCGGATCACGTCGCGCGCCTTAAGCCCCATCTTTTTGATCAGGCGCTTCAGCTCGGTGCTGCTGGGTGGCGTCTTCAGATATTCGATCACATCCGGTTCAATGCCCTTTTCGCGTATCAGCGCAAGTGTCTTCCGCGACGTGCTGCACGCCGGATTGTGATAGATCGTAACCGTCATGTTCAGCCACCTGAGGTCTCGGACTTTGCCTGCCGGGCCTCGGAGAACTGGCGGAACGCATCGACAGCATGCGCCGCATACATCACCGCTGGCCCGGCTCCCATATAGATCGTCATGCCAAGCGTTTCGAGGATTTCTTCCTTAGTTGCGCCTTGCTCAACGGCCGCCTTGGTGTGAAACGCGATGCAGTCGTCGCAGCGCGTGGAAACGCCGATGGCCAGCGCTATCAGCTCCTTCGTCTTGGTCTCGAGTGCGCCGGTCTTTAGCGCCGCCTGCGCAATGCCGCCAAACGCCTTCATCACCTCCGGCGCGCCGCCGCGCATCTCGCGCAGGTTCGCGCTCAGGTCACGCGTCAGGGCGATCCAGTCGTCGGTCATATAGCTGCTCCAAGCTGCTTTTTATCTCGTTACGCTGAAAAGGAAGCCATTACCTTGCGTTGGAGCAAGCTGACTGTGACCCAGGTCACAAAGCGGGCAACGCTGACGGTGGAACGTGTGCGGCAAATGCTATCGTCCCGGTATCGAAACCGTTCACCATGGCCAATCATTGCGGTTTGGCGGTGTGAAGCCGTTCAACAAATGCCGGGACACTGACCGCAAGAGACTGCCGGAGAACACAGCAATGCCCACCAGCCTTGCCGATTATCGTTCCAAGCGCGACTTTGAAAAAACCGAAGAGCCGAGCGGCAGCCGCAAGGTGCGGACGGCGCCCTATCCGCGCTTTGTCATCCAGAAGCACGACGCCACGCGCCTGCATTACGATCTGCGGCTGGAGCACGATGGCGTGTTCAAGTCGTGGGCCGTCACCAAGGGGCCGTCGCTGAACCCGAAGGACAAGCGCCTCGCCGTCGAGGTCGAGGATCACCCGCTCGACTATGGCGACTTCGAAGGCACGATCCCGAAGGGCGAGTACGGCGGCGGCACGGTCATGGTGTGGGATCGCGGCTACTGGCTGCCGGAGGGCGATGAGGACATCGACAAGGCGCTGGCCAAGGGCGAGCTGAAATTCGTGCTTGCCGGCGAAAAGCTCAAGGGCAGCTACGTGCTGGTCCGCATGAAGGGCGACCGCTATGGCGGCAAGCGCAACAACTGGCTGCTGATCAAGCATCGTGACGACTGGGCGAACGACGACGGCGATGCGGCGCTGAGAGAAGATCGCTCAATCGCTTCGGGCCGCACGATGGAGCAGATCGCCAACGGCACCGGCAAGGCGCCCGCGCCGTTCATGCTCGGCGGATCGAAAAAAGCATTCGACGCTGACGCGGTCTGGCACTCCGTTGCCAAGGCCCGACAGCGCGACGCGGAGACATCCGCAAAGCCTGCCCGGAAAGCGCCGGTTGCCCGCAAGCGGAGCCCGTCAGCAACGACGGCAGCTACAGCTTCAGCGACAGCTTCCGGCACTACCGCGAAAGCGCCCCGCAAAGCGGCTGCTGCCGCAACCAAACGGGCGGCCCCGGCAAAGAAAGCTGTAAAGTCGCCGCCGAAGAAAAGCGCTGCCGCCCGCAGCGCACCTGCCCGCAAGGCAGCGACAAAGCGCTAGCTGCGGTTTTCACGCCGTCCGCCGTCGTCTATTTTCGCAGGCATGGATCAGCTCGCCCGCAACCTCACACCGCCGACCGCCGGCTTCGCGCCGCTGGCGCGCGCCGATCTGCCGCCTGCAACAATCCCGCTGGCTCGTTTTCTCATCGGCAAGCTGTTGGTTCGCCGCTGCGGTGAGGGGCTCCGCGTCGGCCGTATCGTCGAGACCGAAGCCTATCCGCCCGGCGATGACGCATGCCATGCCCGTAGCGGCCGCACCGCGCGCAATGCATCGCTGTTCCTGCCCCACGGCCACATCTATGTTTATCGCGCCTACGGCACGTCGATGATGCTCAACATTTCCAGTGAGGCTGAGGGTGTCGGGGCCGGCGTACTGGTCCGCGCTGTCGAGCCGTTGTCCGGGCTTGCGATCATGCGTGCCCGCCGCGGCATCGACGACATACGCCGGCTTGCGCGTGGCCCCGGCTGCCTCGCCCAGGCGTTTGATGTCAATTTCACACTCGATGGTGCCATCTACGCGCCCGCAAACGGTCTGTGGCTGTCGTCCGATGGAGCGCGCACGGCAATCGCTGCGTCGTCACGCATCGGCATCACCCGCAACGCCGATGCTCCCTGGCGCTTCTTCATTCCGGCCAGCCGCTGGGTCAGTGGCACGGCAAAACTGAACGCAAGCGGTGTCTGATCGGCCGAACGAGCGTTTGTCCAGTGTCATGATCCACAGAATGTGAATCAGCGGCGCCGATTTGCGAAATGCGGCTCAAATATCTAACCCGCGCGCGAGCCACGCATATTACCAACGCGGCAGGTGTTGTGCTGCAAAGCCTGCACGTTGGATGACAGTTGCTCGAACTGCACACTCGCTGTCGTGTGCGCTGTCAAACGCATCGATTGCGACTATTAGGCTCAGAAAATCTATATTCTCAACTCAAAGGCGAGTTTGTTCCGGGCCGATTCGTCTGGTTCGGATGAGATACGCAATAGGCTGCAACCTAGTACCGGCGTTTAGCCGGAACCGGATTTGCCGGACGTTCAGGTTGCTTCCCATTCACCGCCTTTTCGGTGGTGACGGAATGCCTCGCCTTGGCCAAGAAGCCCGGCCCCCCGTCGTCGGGCTGCGGACGCCGCTGTCGGCAATCTGTTCGATTGCCGACAGCGCGCCGGTTTTAAAAGCCCCGGTCTGCGGTTAGCCGCACGGGTTTACATTCCCCGCTGCTGTGCGTCAGCAGCTGATGCACAGGCTCATCAATGGAGCCTTGTACGATTCTGGCGAATCACAAACAGCTTGCAACGTCGGTCGGCATTTTCCGTGTGTCCCGGCGAATAATGCGCGCTCGTCAAAATCAATTTTTCTGAGACCTTCCAATGCGAAACAAGCATTCCTTCCCGCTGGCGATGGCGGCATTGCTAGGTGCCGCCTCATTTTCGGCTACAGCCAGCGCGCAGTCAGTCATGGATGCGGAATTCAACGCGCAGTGGGGCTTGGCGGCGATCAACGCGCAGTATGCGCTGGAGCGCGGCATCACCGGGCAGGGCGTCGCTGTTGGCGTCGTCGATGGCATCTTCGAGACCACTCATCCGGAATTCGCCGGCCGCATCTATCCCTTTGAGTACAATCCCAATCACCTCGCCCCGAACGCCCATGGCACGCACGTTGCGGGCATCATCGGTGCCGCCCGCAACGGTGTGGGCATGGAAGGCGTGGCACCTGATGTGCTGCTCGCGCCAATCTGGGCTTTTGACACCGACGACAATCTCGCGGTTGCATATCGCAATGCGATGAATGCCGGTGTCACAATCTTCAACAACTCGTGGGGGCTGTCGAACGAGCGCGACATCACCACTGTCACGCGTGCCGATGCTATTGCAACCATCGGACAGCCGCTGATCAGCGCGCTGTATGAAACGGTTCGCGACGGCGGCGCGCTGATCTGGGCTGCAGGCAATGCAGGCCTCGCCAATCCGGATCTCTATGCCGGTCTGCCGTATCTGTTTCCCGAAATGGTTCCGGGCTGGATCGTCGTCACCGCAGTTGACCAGAACTTGCAGAACTGGGGCGTCAACAGTTGCGGCGTCACGGCCATGTTCTGTATGGCTGCGCCCGGCGCTTCCATCTACTCCACGGTGCCCGTCGATACCTATGGCACCATGGGCGGCACTTCGATGGCCACTCCGCATGTCACGGGCGCAGTGGCGCTGGCCAAGCAGATGTTTCCTAACGCCACCGGTGCTGAACTCACCGCGCTTGTGCTGCGTACAGCAACCGATATCGGTGCACCGGGCATCGACGCTGAGTTCGGCTGGGGCTTGCTGAATGTTGGCAACCTCGTCAGCGTTTACGATGCGGCGGGTGACAGCGGCACGCTGTTCGCCAATTCCGCTTTCTCCCGTTTTGCCGCTGTCGATACGTCGATGGTGACGCTGTGGAATCGCAACGCGCAGCGCATTATGGCGCAGGCGGGCGGTTCTGGTGGTTCGGGCGTAACGGTCGCGCAGCTCATGACGCCCGCACCCACGCCACCGATGGCGCTGGGCATGGCGCCACCGCGCACCGATATCAGCAACAGCGACGCTGTTGTGTTTGGCGCCAGCTCCGGCCCGGCCATGTGGGCGCAGGGCCTCGGCGGTTATTCCCGTGTCAGCAGTTCCGGTTCCAAAGCCAGCGCATCGCTTGGTGGCGTCATCGGCGGTTATGACTTCGCGGGCAGCTCCAATTTCTCCGGCGGCGTAGCAATCGCCTACACACATTCGCGGCTTGATACACGCGGCGCCAACGACGACAGCTCGGCCGATGGCTGGCACGGCTTCGGCTATGGCACCTGGACCGAGAACCGCTGGTTCATTGATGGCATTATCGGTGGCAACTGGTTCGACAACAGCTACAAGCGCGGCGGCATTGCAGGGCTTGATAACACCGTGCTGGGTAACGCCGGCCTCGCGGGAGGATCGTCAAACAGTTCGCGCGGATTTGCAGGTCGCCTCAGCACTGGCTACCTGTTCGACGGTGGCACGTATGCGTGGATGCCATACGCTTATGCAACATGGCTGCATCAACGCAACGGAGCTGCGCTGGAAGGGGGAGCGGACATCTTCGCTCTCGCGATCAACAGCACAACGCATGACCAGTTTGAGGGCGGTATTGGCACGCGCATCGCCGCCAACGGTCTCGTCTGGCAGGCGTTCAACATCACGCCGTCCGTTGACATCGGTTACGCCCGCGTTGGTGGCGATGTTGCCTTGCCCGTCAGCTATGAATTTCTGGGCAGCGCTTTCACCGCACGGGCCAGCGACATCGGCCGCGATGTATTGCGCGTCGGCGCGCAGATCGACGTGCTGCGCTTTGATGAGATGATCGGCGGTTTCGTCGCCTACGACGGGCGTTTCCAGCAGAACGCGCAGAACAACGCGTTTTCCGGCGGACTTATCGTCCGGTTCTGATCGACGCGCCAATGGCCGCGCGAGCTAGCGCGGTTGTCCAATCAGCGCTGGCGGCTGGCTGCGCGGAGCGCAGTCGCCAGCGCAACAAACAACCACGGCCGGGTTCCCGCAGGGGAGTCGGCAAGCGCCATCAAATCCTCGCGCTCGGCGGCCGGCTCCCCGCAGGAGAGTCGCCGAGCGCCATCAAATCCTCGCGCTCGGCGGCTGGCTTCCCGCAGGGGAGTCGGCAAGCGCCATCAAATCCTCGCGCTCGGCGGCTGGCTTCCCGCAGGGGAGTCGGCAAGCGCCATCAAATCCTCGCGCTCGGCGGCCGGCTTCCCGCAGGGGAGTCGCCGAGCGCAATCAAAAGGATTCTAATCGGCTCGATCCAGCACATGGAAAAATGAGCCGGTGACGTTGCCGCGCCGCGCGCCTTGATCAGGCGTGCGCTGCCCGGAGGCGTCATGGATCACGGCATAGGGTGCATCGGGGTTCGCGATCACCGTGGTGTAGTGGAACTCATGACCGGTAAATCGCGCGCCCGGCACAGGGGCACCGTCAGCTTCCAGAAGATCCACGCGGCGATAGCCAAGGTTCAGCCGCCGCTTCTTGAATGACGTTTCAAGCCCCAGCAATCCCAGCATGGCGAAGCGCTGGCCATCCGCATCTTCAAGCCCTTCGCCTAACACCATGTAGCCGCCGCACTCGCCGTGAACAGCAGCGCCGCGCGCCGCGCCGCGGCGCATGCCGGCGCGGAAATTCGCCGCTTGCGCTAACATTCCGGCGTGCAATTCCGGATATCCGCCCGGCAGCCAGATCGCGTCGCACGCTTCGTCTGGCGCTTCATCGGCAAGCGGCGAGAACGGAATGATCTCAGCGCCCGCTGCGCGCCAGGCATCCAGCAGGTGCGGATAGAGGAATGAAAACGCGCGATCTTTCGCAACGGCAATGCGCTGGCCCGGTGGCGGCAATGGCTGCAGCGGCTTCTGTTTGCGATAGTCCGGCACGTTCAGCGGTTTCGCCAGCGCCGTCAGCCGATCGAGATCCAGCCCGTCGTTGATCGCCCGCGCGATGGCATCGATGCGCGTGTCGAGATCGGCCAGTTCCTGCGCCTGCACCAGCCCCAGATGCCGCGAGCCAAGCTGCGCATCGCCCGTGCGCGGGATGGCGCCGATCACCGGAATGTCGAGGTTGGCGATTGCTTCAGCCACCATCGCGATGTGTCCCGGTCCGCCGACGCGGTTCAGGATCACGCCCGCAATCGGCAGCCCCTTGCGATAGGTGTGCATGCCGAGCGTAACAGCGGCGGCGGTTTCGGCCTGCGCGGCGACATCCAGCACCAGCACCACCGGCCAACCGGACAGCTGCGCGAAATCCGCCGTCGATCCGGTGCCGGTCTTGCCGGGACCTTTCGCGCCGTCGAACAATCCCATCACGCCTTCCGCGATGCAAAGGTCGGCGTCGCTGCCCGCGCGCATAATCGTCTGCTCGATGAACGCGGGCCGCATCGCCCATACATCGAGGTTGTAGCTTGTGCGCCCGCATGCTGCGGTGTGAAACGCCGGATCGATGTAATCCGGCCCGCACTTGAACGGCTGCACGCCGACGCCGCGCTGATGCAGTGCGCGTAGCAGCCCCATCGTCAGCGTTGATTTACCGCTGCCGGACGCCGCAGCAGCGATGATCAATCCGCGTGGCGTTGATGGCGTCGCTGTCATGGCGCACTCCGCAACAGGTGTGGCAGCAGCACCGGCCGTAGCGCCGCGTTGCCGCCAATGATGATGATAGCAGGCGCGCCAATGCCGTTGTCACGCGCGTCCGTCACAGCGCTGGCCAATGTGGTATCCAGCGCCCGCTCGCTGTCGTAGGTCGCCGATGCGATGATCGTCACCGGTGTGTCGGCTGCAAGCCCCGCAGCCATCATCACGCTGGCGATGCGCTCCAGATTGGACATCGCCATATAGAAAATGATCGGCTGGCCGGTGCGCGCCATCGCCGCCCAGTCGCGTTCGGCCGCTTCATCCAGTGCGCGATGTCCCGTCGCCAGAATAACCGCGTGATTGGTCAGTCGCGTCGTCGCCGGAATGCCATTCAGCGCCGCCGCCGTCAGTCCGGATGTGAGGCCGGGAATGATGCGGAACGAAATTCCCGCCGCCGCCAGCGCCTGCGCTTCCTCGCCGCCGCGTCCGAACACGAACGGATCGCCGCCCTTCAGCCGCACAACCTTGCGCCCTTCGCGCGCCAGCTCGATCAGCCGCCCGTTAATGTCCGACTGATGCGGCGACGGCTTGCCGCCACGCTTTCCGGCCGAAACGATGGTCGCCTCGGGGGCGGCAAAATCCAGTATGCGGCGGTCGATCAGATCATCGTGCACCACGACATCGCCGGAGCGGATCGCGTGCACGGCAAACAGCGTCAGCAGGCGCGGATCGCCGGGGCCGGCGCCAACCAGCCAGACTTCGCCGGCATTGAACTCGGGATACGATAGATCAGTCATGCAGGCCCCTGCGAAAGCGCCGCTCATAGTCCTTGGAATAAAGCGCGCTATTGGGAAAATCGTCGCTGCCAAGTGCCGGACCGACGAGTATCAGCGCCGTGCGTTCCACCGGTCCGCTGCTCGCAAGCGCTGCGGTTATGCCGCTCAGCGTCGAACGCACAATGCGTTCATCCGGCCATGTCGCGCGATAGACAACCGCCACGGGGCAATCGCTGCCATAGTGCGGCATGAGCTGCTCCACCACTTCATCCAGCACGTGAATGGAAAGGTGCACGGCAAGCGTTGCGCCCGTTGCCGCATAAGCGCTCAGCGTTTCGCGCGGTGGCATAGTTGATGCGCGCCCCGGCGTACGCGTCAGCACAACGGTCTGCGCCACGCCGGGCAATGTCAGCTCGCGACGCAATGCAGCCGCAGCGGCAGAAAATGCGGGCACGCCAGGCGTCACCGTATAGGCTATGCCAGCGTCATCCAGGCGGCGCAGCTGTTCGCCAAGCGCGCTCCATATCGCCAGATCGCCGGAATGCAGCCGCGCGATGTCGCGCCCCGCCGCGGTTTCCTCGCGCATGATGTCGATGATGTCATCCAGCGCCAGCGGTGCGGTGTCGACAATGCGCGCATCCTGCGGGCAGTATTGCAGCAGCGCGCGCGGCACCAGCGATCCCGCATAGAGACACACAGGCGATTGTGCGATCAGGTCGCGTCCGCGCACGGTGATGAGATCGGCGGCGCCCGGTCCCGCGCCGATAAAGTGAACCGTCATCGCCCGTCTCCCGTTGCGATTGCGCAGGTTGCCATCGTGTTGGCGCTGCGTGGGGCAAGCAGGCGTGCGCCGTTGCCCGCTGCCGCCAATGCCGCTGTCTCCGCCACCGATGGAACGCCCTTTAAATTTTGCACGCGCGCGGAATTCGTCAACGCGCCGGCGCTCACGCGCTCCATCGCCTGTTGCGTCACCGGAGCAACGGCAACACCCACATCGCGCGCGGCCGCATGAATGCCCGCTTCGTGCATTTTCTCGTCCGGCACCGCCAGCAGCGCAAGCTGTGTGCGTGTCAGCCCGCTCGTACGCAACGCCATATCGATGGCCTCGACGACGACGTCGCCTGTCGCGCCGCGACGGCATCCAATTCCGGCAACGATCAGCATGGCTTCACAGCCCGCCATTGCGTCACCGGAATCGCCGCACGCCACGCCGTTAGGCTGCCCAGCTTCGATGCGCGTGCAACATCTATCCGCGTCAGCTCGCCGCCATGGCGCTGCCACGCCGCGAACAGCGCCGTTTCACCTTCCAGCGTCACCGCGTTGACGACCATGCGTCCGCCCGGCTTCAACGCCTGCCATGCCGGATCGAGCACGCCATCGCCAAGCCCGCCACCGATGAATATAGCGTCCGGCGCTTCCAGTCCTGCAAGCGCAGCCGGTGCCGTGCCATTGATGATCTGCAGCTCAGGCACGCCGAACGCAGCTGCGTTGCGTGCAGCCGTCAATGCGCGCGCGTCATTGGTCTCGATACCGATGGCGCGCATATTACGCCCCGTCAGCAACCACTCGACGGCGATAGATCCCGCGCCAACACCGATATCCCACAGCAGTTCGCCCTCGCGCGGCGCCAGTGATGACAGCGTAACGGCGCGCACTTCGCGCTTGGTCAGTTGACCGTCGTTTTCAAACAGCGCGTCGTCGCGTCCGGCTGCAAGGGTTGGCCACAATGCATCGAGATCGCCAATAACTTCCAGCGCTATGGTGTTGAGCCCATCGAAGCTGTGCGCGGCAAAGCCTTCCGTCGCGCGCGCGCTTGTCATGCGTTCATGTGCGCCGCCCATGCGCTCCAGCACGGTCAGTCGCGATGCGCTCAAGCCGCGCGCATGCAGAAGTCCACCAAGTTTTTCCGGCGTTGTGCCATCCCACGACAGCGCGAGAATGCGCGCGCCGTTGTGTAGATAGCGGATGATGCCTTCCAGCGCGCGGCCATGCAGCGAAACGGTGGTGACATCCTGCAGCGCCCAGCCCATGCGTGCGGCCGCCAGCGAAAACGCCGATGGCTGTGGCAGGCAGATCATTTCCGCCGTCGGAACGATCGCGGCAAGCTGCTTGCCGATGCCGAAATTGAACGGATCGCCCGACGCCAGCACGACAACGGGACGGCCGCGAAGACTCGCTATGACGGGATATGCATCGTCGATCGGGCGCGGCCAGGGGTGCGACTTTCCCTTGATCAGCGGTTGCACCAACTTAAGATGGCGCTCGCCGCCAAACACGATATCGGCATCCGATATGAGATGCCGTGCCGTCGGGCTCAGGCCATCAATCCCGTCCTCACCGAGGCCGATGATCGACAGCCACGGTGCCAGCGGTGGGGGCAGGGGCAACGTTTCGTCAGGCGGCGAAGCATCATCACGGGGTGTCATGCGCGTTCTCATTCTCGGCGGCACGACGGAAGCTTTTCAGCTGGCCCAGCGTCTTGCGGGCGATGCCCGTTTCGACGCCCTTTATGCGCTTGCGGGTCGTACGCAGAAGCCGCTGCTGCCCGCCACAACCTGCCGCATCGGCGGCTTCGGCGGTGTGGATGGTCTGGCGCGCTGGCTGGTGGATGAGCGCGTCGGTGCGATGATCGATGCAACCCATCCGTTCGCGGCGCAGATGTCGCGCAACGCCGTTGAAGCTGCCGCGATCACTTACGTTCCGCTGCTGAGATTGCAACGAGCTGAATGGCAACTGCAACCGGGCGACGATTGGCGCATCGTTGCGGATATGGTTGCGGCTGCTGCAGCGTTGGGCGAGCAGCCGCAGCGCGCCTTTCTTGCCATCGGCCGCAAGGAGGTGGCGGCGTTCACGGCCGCGCCTCAGCACAGCTATCTGGTGCGCGCTGTCGATGCGCCGAATGCTGAAGGTTTGCCGCCGCAGTCTCAGGTTATTCTCCAGCGCGGGCCATTTGCGTTCGCGGATGAATTGGCGCTGCTGCAACACAACCGCATCGATATCGTGGTCAGCAAGAACGCTGGCGGGACCGCGGCATACCCCAAGATCGAAGCCGCGCGTCAACTCGGTATTCCGGTGGTGATGGTCGCGCGGCCGGCCATTCCGCACGCACCCGAGTGCGCCGACATCGATGCCGCGCTTGCGTGGCTGGAGGAGTTGCTGCGCCCCGAAGCTCACTGCGGGTAATCCTCCGAGCGCGGCGTATAGACAAACGGCGGCGCGTTCTCACGCGCGATCAGCCGCGTCGTGCTGGCGCCAATGATCACCATCGTGCGCATGTCGGCGGCATAGGATGCAGCATCGGCCAGCGTGGTGATGTGCAGCTTGGCGTCCGCCGTGCCGGCGGCGCGGACGAACAGCACAACCGTTTCCGGGGCTTTCCACTGCGCCAGCAGGCCGAATGCCTGCGCCAGCTGATGCGGGCGCGCGCGCGAAGCAGCATTGTAGAGCGCAATCGCAAAGTCAGCCGTTGCCGCCGCGTGCAACCGCCGCTCGATCGTCGCCCATGACTTCAGATTGTCCGACAGCGAGATGGTGCAGAAATCGCCGCCCAGCGGCGCACCGGCGTGGGCTGCCGCGGCCAGCATCGCGGTGACGCCCGGTTCAACGCGAATGTCGAGATTGCGCCACAGCGTTTCGCCGGTCTCGATTGCTTCGAACACGGCGGCGGCCATTGCGAACACGCCGGGATCGCCACCCGATACGACGGCCACACGGTGTCCTTCGGCGGCCAGCGTCAGCGCATGGCGGGCGCGTTCCACCTCGACACGGTTGTCTGTTGCGTGCCGCCGCTGTCCGGTCACTTCCGGCACGCGGTTGATATAGGTTTCATAGCCGATCAGATCCGTGGCGTCGGCGAGCGCGGCGGATACGGCCGGCGTCGTCAGTTCCGGCGCGCCAGGACCGATGCCGACAATGGTCAGCTTGCCGCTCATAGCCTGCGTCCCTCGCCGGGTATCAGCACCATCGCGAAATAGGGGCCGATCTCGCCGTTTTGCTCGGCTAACGGCATCACGCGTTCCGCCTGCATGGTGCCGCGTTCCACGTAGACCGCACGTCCCGTCAAACCGGCGGCCTCAACGGCACGTTTCACCTTGGCGAAGTTACGGCCGATCTTCATGATGACGGATGCATCGGATCGCGATAGACGCTCGATCAATGCATCTTCCGTCAGCGTGCCGGGCATAACCGTCAGCACGTCATCGCCCCATGTAATCGGTGTATTGGCGCGCGTCCAGCAGCCGGACATGCCGGTGACGCCGGGAACGACCTCAACGGGGAAGCGCTCGCTCAGACGTCGCCACATATGCATGAACGAGCCGTAGAAAAACGGATCGCCTTCAGCCAGCAGCCCGACGGAGCGGCCCGCCTGCAATTCCGCTGCCAGTGCATCGGCGCTTGTTGCATAGAAACCGGCAATGGCACTGCGATAGGCCGGATCGCTTGCGGGAATTTCATCCGTTACCGGATATTCAAGCCGCAGTTCGTTGCGACCGTCAGCCATCAGCGGAGCAACGATGCGCCGGGCATTGCCTTCCTGGCCGCGCTTGGCGAAGAACGCAACCGTATCAACCGTGCTCACCAGTCCGGCCGCACGCAGCGTCATGTAGCGCACGTCGCCGGGCCCCACGCCAACGCCGTAGAGCGTGCCAGCCGTTGCGCCGCCTGCGATGCTTTCCAGCGTTGTCATTCTTTTTCGCTCGCCAATGCGTTTACAGCTGCGGCGGCCATCGCGCTGCCGCCCTTGCGTCCGCGCACGATCAGAAACGGCACCTCGCCGAATGCGGCCAGCGCATCCTTCGATTCTGCCGCGCCAACGAAACCAACCGGCACGCCGATGATGGCTGCGGGGCGGGGGCCGCCGTTGGCAATCATGTCCAGCAGATGAAACAGCGCCGTGGGCGCGTTGCCGATGGCAACAACGGCGCCTTCAAGCCGTGGTCGCCAAAGCTCAACGGCTGCCGCTGAACGGGTGTTACCCAGCTTGGCTGCCAGTTCCGGCACGGTGGGGTCGTTCAGCGTGCAGATGACGTCGTTGTTGGCTGGCAGGCGCGCCCGCGTCACGCCGTGCGCCACCATCTGTGCATCGCAGAAAATCGGCGCGCCACCCTGCAATGCTTCGGCGGCGGTGTCGGCGAAATCGTCCGACTGCACGATGTCCTGCGCAATCTCGACCATGCCCGAAGCATGGATGATGCGCACCGCCACCTTTTCCGCCCGTCCGTTAAAGCGCGCCAGATCCGCCTCGCTGCGGATGATGGCGAACGAGTTGCGGTAAATCTCGGCGCCGTCGCGGATGTAATCGGAGGTTTGGGTCATGATGTCGCTTCAAACTTAAGCGTGCACCGGCCGTTGGCAGAAGGCGGGCAGCTCGTCCAGATGAATTACCGTGATTGGCATATCACGCGCGGTGCCAGCGCGGACGACGGAAAGGGCACCAGCATTCCCCACCAGCGTCAAATCAGCCGCGGCGGAGCGGGCGCATCCCTTTACGCAGCCGGAAACGTGGCATGAACGCAAGCCAAGCACCGCCATGTGATCCGCAACGGCGCGCGCTACGGCGTGGGTGTCAACCGTGGCGGAGCTGCATTGCGGTGCGCCTGGGCAAGCATCTATCGCAAGAAGCGGGTCGTTGCCATCGCAAATGAAGCCCGCTTCCGTCGCCCCGGCCACAAAGCGTGCGCCGGCGGCCGGATGTGCCACCTTGCCGAACAGCGACCGCCAGGGCGAAACGCGCAAGGATGCAACGCCCGCCTCCGTGGCGCAGGAGGCCAGACGCCGCAGCATGGCCGCCGAAAGCCGCCCGAACGGAGCCGCCACACCTGCGGCGATGACACGCCCCCGTCCGTCGCTCATCACGCCCAGCTGCGGCCGGCTGATTGACCGCAGCGGCAGCACCAGCGGCGTCAGCCCGCAGGCATCTGCAAGTTTCGCAATCGATGTCGCCGGCAGATCCCGCATGCGGCGCTGATCATGCTGCCGGTGCGCCAGAAAACCAGCCGCCAGAGCCACCGCGACGGCCGGTGCGGCGTCAATCTCGGCTGGGCCGAACCAGGCAATCGCACCCGGCGTATCCAGCCCAACCGCAACGCTCGCGCCCGATGTGCCGACAACTGCGCGCAGATGAATGTCCGCCCGCTCGCCATCGAGGGCAGCGACTTCGCCACCACCGTCGATGTTGAACGAGAATTTGGCCGGCAGCGCGTGCAGCTCCGGCGCGCCCGACAGCGCAACCAGTAGACGCTCATGCAACGTGTCCGCGTCGAGCAGGTCGCCCGCACCGCACCCAGTTAGCGGGCCCACCATAATGCTCGGCGTCACCGCTGAGGCATCCGCCGGAATAAGCCCCGCATCGCGCAAGTCCCGTTGCGCGTGCTCCAGGCTTTCCGCCGTCACGCCGCGCAGCTGAATGTTCGCCCGCCGCGTCATATCGATCAGCCCGTTGCCGTACCGCTCGGCGATGTCAGCGATTGCCGCCATATCATCGGCGCGAAAGCCGCCCACGCGCGCGGGCAATCGCAACAGTAGTCCATCGCCGGTTTCCATCGGGCGATAGCTGCTTGGGCACCACCCCCGCACAGTGAAAGAGGCTGGGGTCGGCGCGCCCATCACTGCATCTCCGCCGTTGCCGGCGTGTCCGCCGCGCCAGCGTGCTCCGTACGCAGCAACTCCAGCTCGCCATGCACGGCGTTGCGTCGCGGCACCCAAAGCCCGCGCCGGATCGCATCCAGCAGCCGGTTGGTTATCGCTTCCGCCGCTGCGGGATTAGCCAGCACCACCGCATGCCGCACCGCATCGTCGGCAATGATCGCATCGTGCACGGCCTCGAACAGATGCGAAGGCACGCCGCTGCCCGTCGCCGCGAACGCATAGAGCGCATCCACCGCCTGCGCCATCTCACTCACACCGCGATGGCCATGTTCCAGCATGCCCGCAATCCAGCGCGGATTGGTCAGGCGGCCGCGCACCACGCGCGCGATTTCTTCCGGAATTGTGCGGGCAACCGGCGCGCCCGGCTTGCTGGTGTCGATGTGATAGAGCTGCGGTGCATGGCCTGCCAGTTCGGCCGCCGCCGCAAACCCGCCGACGAAATCCGCCACGCCGTCGCCGTCCAGCAGATCGCGCTCGCGGTCATCCTGCGGGTGCACCAGCGCATCGATGGCGGCAATGCGCGCCATGAATTGCTCGCGCGCTTCGGTGCCGCCCTCATGCGCGCCATAGGCGTGCGATGACGCAGCTAGATACGCTTCTGCAAGCTGCTGGCGCGATGTCCACTCGGTATCGAGCGCCACGTCGGTCGTGCCCGCGCCATAGACATTCGCGCCGCCGCCGAAGATGCGCGCCAGGCTTTCGCCGCGCCGCCGTGCTGCGGCCAGCGGATTGAACTCGTCTTCTTCATCAAGCGCCGCCACGCGCGCCACCGCCATATCCAGCAGTGCGATCTGAGATTGGAAGATGTCGCGGAACAGGCCGGAAATGCGCAACGTCACGTCGATGCGCGGCCGCTCCAGCTTCGCCATCGGCATAATCTCGATGCCGGTCACGCGGTTCGATGCGTGGTCCCATGTCGGTCGCACACCCAGATAGCTCAGTGCCTGCGCGATATCATCGCCGCCTGTACGCAGCGAAGCGGAAGCCCACAGATCAAGCATCACGGCGCGCGGATATTCGCCCTTGTCCTGCAGATGCCGCCGCACAACTTCTTCCGCCGCACGCGTGCCGATCACCGCCGCCGTGCGCGTCGGCACCGCACGCGGATCAATCGTCGTCAGGTTGCGGCCGGTTGGCAGCACGTCGAGGCGTCCGCGTGTTGGTGCACCGGCCGCGCCCGGCGCAACGCGTCGTCCGTCCAGCGCCGCGAGCAGCGCCATGCGTTCCGATGCAGCGCAGGCGCTCAGCAGCTCGCGAATACGCCCCTGCAGCGGTTTCGCAGCGCTCTCTTCCAGGCTGTTGAATGTCGTCTCGGTCAGCGCATCAATGGCGTCGGTGTCAGGCTCGCGGCCGAAAATGTGCAGCCGGTCGCGGATCGCCAGATCCTTGATGTCGCAAAGCTGCGCATCGAGTTTTGCCACCGCCACCTGCGGAGCATCATCGCGCGTCACGCCACAATCGGCCGCCAAGCCTGATCGCCACGCGCGGTCGATGATCTCGGCTTCGATCAGCTTGATGCGCCGCTTATCGAAGCCATCGGCTTCGGCGTATTCCTCCAGCAGGCCTTCCAGCTCCCCCAGTCCGCCATAAAGTCCTGCGCTGCTCAGCGGCGGCGTCAGATGGCCCACCGTCACGGCGGCGATGCGCCGTTTCGCCTGCACAGCCTCGCCGGGATTGTTGACGATGAAGGGATACACCACCGGCAGCGGGCCCAGAACCGCATCCGGGAAGCATGCGTTCGACAACGCCAGCGCTTTGCCCGGCAGCCATTCAAGCGTACCGTGTGTGCCCAGATGCAGCAGCGCATCAATGTTTTCCGTCAGCCGCAGCGCTGCATAGTGCGCAACGTAGCTGTGACGCGGCGGACAGGATGTATCGTGATACCCCTGTTTCCGATCGCCGCGCGAACCGCGATCGGGCTGCAGCACGATCGTTACATTGCCCTGCCGCACACACGGAAAACGGAATGCGCCGTCAATGCAGGCGGGATCGTCAGCCGGATCGCCCCACGCTTCGCGCAGTGCCGCACCAACGGATGCAGGCATGCTCGCAATGTGCGCTCGATACTGATCAAGCGATAGGGTGATGCAGTCAGCCGGCTGCGGCGCGGTCAGGCAATCGATCAGCTTGCCATCGGGCCACGCGTCGACGCCAACTGCATATCTGGCGCCGCGCAGCAGAGCCACGATCTCGCGTGCGCTTTCCGCCGTATCGAGGCCGCAGGCATACCCCGTGCGCCCGCCGCGCGCCGGATAGTCCGACAGCATCACGGCAACGCGGCGCTCAGCCCGTGGCTGCGAGGCGAGTTGCACCCAGTTCGCGGCCAGCGCTGCAACGAATGCAACGCGGTCCGCAACCGGCCGGTGATGCACACCGCCATATTGCAGATCGGGGTCGAGCTCCGCTTCGGCCTTGAATGAAATCGCGCGCGTGAACAGGCGCCCGTCAAGCTCCGGCAGCACCACATTCATCGCCAGATCGCTGGCGCTCAAGCCGCGATCGGAGTCCTGCCACGCTTCTTCGCTCGTGCCTGAAAGCGCCACCTGCAACACCGGACAATCGGCGGCGTCGAGCACCGTCGTGTCGTCGGCGCGCCGGGCGGAGAAGGCTGTGGCGTTGACGATGATCGACGGTCTGCGCTGTGCCATCAGCACCGTCAGTGCGCCTTCCGCCTCGGGGTCTTTAAGGCTGGTCAGCGCAACGCCGAGACAGTCAATTCCGCGAGTATGCAGCTGCGCCATCAGCACTTCGATTGGCGCGGTGTCGCTGGCCAGCAGGCTTGAACGGTAGAACACCACCAGCGCGCTGGCGCCATCACGCGCGGCATAGTCGGCAAGCTGATTGTCGCTGGCGATCGAGCCGTTGGCGTTGATGAAAATGGCGGCGCCAAATGGCTTCGGCGGCACCGCCTCAAGCGCTTCGTTGCGCACAACCGCAGCCGCAAGGCGCAGCGCGTGGCCGACGTTCTCCTTGCCGCCGTGGCGGAAGTAGGCGTCGAACAGCGCCGCTTGACTCTCGGTAACCGTCGACAGCGCGGCCAGTCGCGGATCGGGACGATCATCGCCCGGCAGCGCCACCAGATGCACGCCTTTGCGGCGGCATACTTCGGCCAGTTGCTCGAAGCCGTAGCGCCAGTAATCGAGCCCGCCGAGGCTGCGTACGATGACGATGCGGCTGCCCGTCACCACCTGGTCGATGTAAAGATCGACCGACATCGGATGGCGCAGCCGCTTCAGGCTCGCCAGCCGCAGGCTTGGCAGTGCATCGCGCTCGTCTTTCCACGCTGCAGTCAGCGCCGAAAGATCGCTGTCGCTGAACGACAGCACCACCATGTCGCCAGCCGTCTGGCCGAGATCGACGGCAATGTCGGCCTCGTCCAGGGAAGCGGACTGGGTGGCGAGCAGATGCACTTTACTGTTTCAGGCTCCGGTAACGGCGCTGTGCTGCTGGAGCCGCTCAGGCCCCGGTGACAGCGCGAACGATGGCGTCCTGGTCAAGTCCGTGCTGGCCGATCACCACCAGCCGGCCCTGACGGCTTTCGCCGGGCTTCCACGGACGGTCAAACTGCTGCTGCAGACGCTGACCGACACCCTGAATCAGCAGCCGCATGGGCTTGCCGGTAACTTCGACAAAGCCCTTGGTGCGCAGAATATCATGATCCGCAGTCGCCTGCTTGATCCGCGCCACGATGTCGGCCGGGTCGTTAACCGTCGGCAGGTCGATGATGAACGTGTCGAAGTCGTCGTGGTCGTGCTCTTCCTCGGCGTCGTGGTGCGAGGGCCGGGCGGCGAGGTCGTTCTCGGCCGCCGCCTTGATGCCCAGCAGCACATCGGCATCCAGTTTCGCGCCTTCCGCCGTCACCACCTTCACCGCGCGCGGAATGGCGGCGTTGATCTCGCTGATCACGCGCTGGCGATCGTCATCGTTCAGCAGATCCGCCTTGTTGAGCACAATGAGATCGGCGCACAGCAGCTGATCCTCGTAGACTTCCTCAAGCGGGTTGTCGTGATCGAGCGAAGCGTCTTCCTGCTGCTGTGCCTTCAGCGCTTCGGGATCATCCGCAAAGCGTCCGGCCGCAACGGCCGCGCCGTCCACCACCGTCACCACGCCGTCAACGGTCACGCGCGAGGCGATAGCGGGCCAGTTGAACGCCTGCACCAGCGGCTTCGGCAGCGCCAGCCCGGACGTTTCGATCAGGATGTGCTCCGGCGGCTCGGCCAGTGCCAGCAGGCCTTCCAGCGCCGGCACAAAATCGTCGGCCACCGTGCAGCAGATGCAACCGTTGGAAAGCTCGACGATGCTTTCCTCCTTGCAGCTCTCGATGCCGCAACCCTTCAGGATCTCGCCATCGATGCCGACGTCGCCGAACTCGTTGACGATCACCGCCAGCCGCCGACCGCCCGCATTCTGCAGCACGTGACGCACCAGCGTGGTTTTTCCGGCGCCCAGAAAACCGGTGATGATGGTGCATGGCACCTTGGCAATGTCGGTCATGCTGGCTCCGTTGCGGGGTGTTCAAATCCAAGGGGAGGGGTGCGCGAAATCACACCCTGGCGGAAGCACAGCGGCCGTTCCTTCCAGGGCACGAGCCCGTTTTCCGATTGCTGAAACGCAACCGCGGCGTTGGCGATGTCTTCCAGGTGATCTTCGGCCTTCAGGTCGCCGATGATGTACGTCCACTTGCCATCGGCGGCCAGCGCGATTGTATGCGGACGCTTGCACACAGCCAGGCATTCCACCTGACGGACGGTGATGTTCTCGGCCTTGATGTCAGCCAGCCGCGCGCTCAGCGCATCGGCAAATCCGGCGCCCGGATGCGGGTTTTCCTTCGTCCAGCGCGCATCCGCTGCGCACGTCACGCACACAAACACATCCACATTAGCGCCCATCGGCTTCAGCCTCCGAAGCTGCGCCGATGCGTTGCCAGAACGTGCCGACCAGAAAACCTGTCAGCGCCCACAGCACGGCCTGCACCGCCAGCGACATCGCCGCAAAGCGCGCTGCCAGCTCAGCGGGAACAGCACTTGCGCCGGCCTCGATAGCGGGATGCGGCGCGCCCCACAGATGCGGAGCCAGCAGCACCGGGATTGCCAGCAGCCGCAGCCAGCCGGTCTCGCCGCGCAGCAGCAGCCACAGACCCACCGCGCTCATCGCTGCCGTCATCACCCACCACTGCTGACGGGCGAACAGATCTTCCGCCATCATGCCGGGCAGTTCCGGCGCCAACCCCATCGCCGGAGCGAGGCCAGCGGCCGCGAACGCCGCCGCACCCCAGCCGAGCGCTGTATTCTGCGTGATCCGCTCGCCGCCCAGCAGCATCGCCGCAATCAGAATGAAGGCGAAGCCGGTTGCCGTGCCGATGGTGGCGACACCGGTATAAACCGTGCGCTCCAGCCCATCCTCCGGCGCCCACTCGCTATGTCCATCGCCATCAGCGCCGGACGTCGCATGCGCCAGATACAGCTTCGCGCCGCCGAACGGTGCTTCATGCATCACCGACGCATGCTGATGGCTATGCCCACCCTCGAAGCGTTCGGCATCGATGATAAGCGGTGTGGTGGTGAACGCCTGCAGCAGAGCCACAATAAGCCCCGCGCACAGTCCGGCCAGCAGGCCGACCGCGAAAACGCGCGTGATCATGTCAATTATGCTCAGTGGCAGGGAAAGCTGAGCGAGTGGCGCGTGTCATGTGCAGCGTTATGCAGCACCGAGGAGTGCGCAAATCCGGTCATGAACACCAGGCCGAAGCCGAACACGAGCGCCAGCAGTGCCGCGATGCGAACGTCTGCACGTACCGATGTCGAATGGGTGATTGCCGTAGACATAGTGCCTCCTCAGCCCGCCCACCGGGGCCACTTGAGTTGCTGTTGACGGCAGGTCTCCTGGCTCTCGGTTCACCGCTTGCGACTACCTTCCCGGTTTCCCAGTGGTACGAATGCCGCGTGCTCGCCGATTACAGTTGCGGGGGCAGCTGCGGATTGGTCACGTGTGACGACACCGCATTCCCTTTCAAATCCCCTTGTGGGGAACCGTCTCATGGTCTGATAAGACTACGCGCGAAGCCCCGTCAATGGCAAACCTGTCGCTCAAGCGAGCGCCGCACGCCTTCCGACGCACTATGGAGTAATTGCAGCCATGGCCGCAAAAATCGACGATCCCGAACGCCACAAGTCAAAAATGGCGAACCGCAAGGCCGCGCAGGATGCCGAGGTCGCCGGCAAGACCATCGAAAAAGGGCTGCTGATCGTCCACACCGGCAAGGGCAAGGGTAAATCGACAGCGGCATTTGGCCTTTTGATGCGCGCGCTCGGGCGCGGCTTCAAAACCGGCGTCGTGCAGTTCGGCAAGGGCGCGTGGGACACTGGCGAGCGCCATGCCATCGACCGTTTTCCAGGGCAGGTTTCCTGGCATGCGCTGGGCGAGGGCTTCACCTGGGAAACGCAGGACCGCACGCGCGATGTGGCGGCGGCGGAGCGCGCCTGGGCCAAGGCTGAGGAGCTGATGGCCGATCCGGAGCTGCGCCTGCTCATTCTCGATGAGCTCAACATCGCGCTGCGTTACGATCATCTCGACATCGCCAACGTGGTGGCAACGCTCACCGCGCGGCGGCCGGATCTGCACATCGTCGTCACCGGGCGCAACGCCAAGCCCGAGCTGATCGAAGCCGCTGACCTCGTCACCGAGATGACGCCGGTCAAGCATCACTTCGATGCCGGCGTGAAGGCGCAGGAAGGCATCGAATACTGATGGCCGCCAGGGCCCTCATGTTCCAGGGCACCGGCTCGGATGTCGGCAAGTCGATGCTGGTCGCCGGCATTGCGCGCGCATTGACCCGTCGCGGTCTGCGCGTGCGTCCGTTCAAGCCGCAGAATATGTCCAACAACGCCGCCGTCACCGTCGACGGCGGCGAGATCGGCCGTGCGCAGGCGTTGCAGGCGCGTGCGTGCGGTGTCGCGCCAACCGTGCACATGAACCCTGTGCTGCTGAAGCCGCAGAGCGAAGTCGGCGCGCAGGTCGTGGTGCAGGGGCGCGTCGTCGGCAACAGCAAGGCAGCCGACTATCAGCAACTCAAGCACTCGCTGATGGGCGCGGTGCTGGAAAGCTTCGGTCGCCTCTGTGATGAAGCCGACATCGTGCTTGTTGAAGGCGCGGGCTCGGCGTCGGAAATCAATCTGCGCCGCAACGACATCGCCAACATGGGTTTCGCGCAGGCGGCTAGTGTGCCCGTTGTCCTGATCGGCGATATCGAACGCGGCGGCGTCATCGCCAGCATCGTCGGCACGCAGGTGGTGCTGCCATCGGATGACGCCGACATGATCGCAGGCTTCATCGTCAATCGTTTTCGCGGCGACCCATCGCTGTTCGACGATGGCATGGCATCAATCGCGCAGCGCACCGGCTGGCGCGCGCTGGGGCTGGTGCCGTTTTTCGACGGCGCACGTAATCTTCCCGCTGAAGATGCGCTTGGCCTGGCGGAGCGGGAAGCCAAGCCCGATGCAAAGATCCGCATTGCCGTGCTGGCTTATCCGCGCGTGTCCAACTTCGACGACTTCGATCCGCTGCGGTTGGAGCCGTCCGTTGATCTCATGTTCATCCGGCCCGGCGAAGTCATTCCACCGGATGTAAACCTCGTCATTCTGCCCGGATCGAAAGCAACAATTGCTGACCTCGCCGCGCTGCGCGCAACGGGGTGGGACATCGATCTCAAGGCGCATCTGCGCCGCGGCGGCCGTGTGCTCGGCATTTGCGGCGGCTATCAGATGCTCGGACGCATCGTCTCCGATCCGCTCGGCACCGAAGGCCCGGCGCAAACCTGTGAAGGGCTGGCGCTGCTCGATGTCGATACCGTGCTTACGGGCGACAAGCAGTTGATCGAAGTCGCGGGCAGCCATGTCAGCGGTCCGCGCTTCAACGGCTATGAAATGCATGTCGGCCGTACCGATGGAGCGGATTGTGCGCGCGCGCTGTTGCGCTTCGACGATGGCCGTGCGGATGGCGCTGCCAATGCCGATGGTTCAGTCGAAGGCTGCTACGTGCACGGCCTTTTTGCCGATGACACACAGCGCCGGTTCTGGCTTGAGCGTCTGGGCGTGGCGGCGCACGACGATCGCATGAACTATGAAGCTACGGTCGAAGCCACGCTCGACCAGCTCGCCGAGCATCTTGAACGTTATCTCGACATCGACGCGCTGCTCACGCTGGCGCGCGCGCCACAACTGGAAACAGTAGAACACAAATGACCGACATCTTCGTCATCGGCATCGGAGCGGGGGGCGCCGATCTGCTCACTGTGCAGGCGATTGACGCCCTGCGTGCCACCGATGTTTTCCTCATCTTTGACAAAGGCGAGGAAAAGGCCGAGCTGTCGGAGCTGCGCAAGCAGATATGCGCGCGCTATTGCACCGAGAAGCCCTATCGCTTCGTTGAAATCTCGGTGCCGGAGCGAGATCCGGCGTTACCGTACAAGCAGGCCGTAGCCGTCTGGCACGCCGCCCGCGCGGCGCGGGTGGCCGATGAGATCGCAGCGCTTAAAGCGCGTGGTGAAACCGGTGCGTTCCTGTCGTGGGGAGATCCATCGCTTTACGATAGTATCCTTCGCATCATCGATGGCGTAAGGGCCGATGGCGCGGTTCAGTTCGAACACACTGTCATTCCCGGCATCAGCAGCATCCAGATCCTCACCGCGCGCCATCGCATCGCGCTCAACGCCATCGGCGAGCCGGTGTTGTTCACCACCGGCCGCAAACTGGCTGAACGTTTCCCGGAAGGGCAGGGCAACGTCGTCGTGTTTCTGGATGGTGGCGACGGGCTGGCGTCGTTACGCGGCCGTGCCGGGGAAATCTTCTGGGGTGCTTATCTGGGCACTGCCGATGAGGTCACGCACGCCGGTCCCATCGATACCGTGCTCGATAGCATCCTCGAACAGCGGCAGGCCTGCCGTGCGCGTAAGGGCTGGATCATGGACGTCTATCTCATCCGCCCGCCACAGCCCGCCTGACAATCACCGGCGGCCGGCTCCGCGTAGCGGGGGCGCCAGCGCAAAAAGAGGTGCACCAAACAGCGCTGGCGGCCGGCTGACCGGAGGGCAGTCGCCAGCGCCGAATAAAGCACGCGGCCGCGCATAAATCATAATTACCTAAAATTTAACGCGGTTTGCGTTGAACGCGTAAAACACTCATTGCCGCACATTGATTATGGCTATTAACGCATTTCTTAACGCTGCGGGGCGGGGAGTTAATTATGCAATTTTATGCGCCGATCTCGACCGAAGTAAACGAGACCGTCAGCTTCCTCGGCATCGATCTGGATCTGACCGGTTGCGTGCTGCGCCCGCGCGAAGAGACCGAGCTTCTGGCCCGCGCTGCGATTGAAAAAATCACGCAAGATCAAGGCGCTCCGCTCTGCATCGATATGTGCTGCGGCGCTGGAAATATCGCCATCGCGCTGGCGCGCCATCATCAGAATGCCCGGATTTGGGCCTGTGATCTCACCGACGACGCCGTCGCAACATCGCGCCACAACGTCCGCCGTCATGACCTGATCCAGCGCGTCGCGGTGCTGCAGGGCGACCTGTTTGCCCCGCTTGCTGACGCTGAACTCTCCGGTGCGGTTGATCTGATTGTCGCTAATCCGCCTTATATTTCAACGTCTAGGCTGCTGGGGGGCGATCGCGCCGAGCTGCTGGAAAACGAGCCGCGGGAGGCCTTCGATGGCGGCCCATACGGCGTCTCGCTGCACATGCGCATCATCAAGGAAGCACCCGCGTTCCTGCGGTCGGGCGGTTGGCTCGGCTTTGAATTTGGCCTCGGTCAGGACAGGCAAATCGCGGCGCTGCTGAAGCGCGCGAAGGTGTTCGCTGATCCGGTCTGGCACCACGACGGAGCAGGCGACGCCCGCGCGGTTATGGTCCAGAAGCTATGATGCTAAGAGACTGAAAAGTCGGAAAAATATTGTCTGGAATGGTGCCGGCTGAGGGATTTGAACCCCCGACCTTCGGTTTACAAAACCGCTGCACTACCACTGTGCTAAGCCGGCCCGATCAACGGGGCTGCCTTATAGCGCGCGTCCGGCAAAGGCGCCAGTGGTTCACGACGCAAATCAGGTCCGTTTTACCTGCGGTCAAATCGCTTCCGGCAACGGCCACTTGGCCGCCGCCCGCGCACGTCTGCCCCTGACCAGCTAGCGCCGGGAAAAAATTTTAGCCTCACATCGGCACATTCGCCCCGCTCCGATGCGGCGGTTAGCGCTTCATTATCCTTGTTTTGCCATGCTCCCCCTCAGTTGCGTGAGTTTTGCGGAAGCGTTCTCTCCGCGCGTTGAATGTCAGTTGAGGTAATGCGCATGCGTTTCACCCACTTGCTGGCGGCTGTCAGCGTTGCCACCACGTTTGGCATCGCCGCTGCCGTCCCCGCCGAAGCTCACGGACGTTGCCGTGCTCCGGGCGGGTTCTGTGGCCCCCAACCGGTCAGCCACTTCATCTATTATCCGCGCTATTCCAACGTCTACCAGTGGGCGACTCTGGCGCCCTATCCAGGTGCGTATGCCTACATGCCGCGCGGGTACTACAGCCGTTACTATCGTCCCTATGGCCAGTATGCCCGCCGTTATTGGGCACCCCGCCGTGCCCGCGCTCCGGTTTATGTCGCTGCGCCCGTAGCGGCTCCGGCGGCTGACTGTTGCGACGGTGGCTATCTGAAGTAGGAGCCTGGCGCCGTCCCCCTCACGGTGTGCAGTCAACTCCAGCAACGGCGTGAATGATAACCCGGTGCGAAGCTGTTGCGGTGTTGAGTTTTAGGCCCTGCAAAGGGCGGCTGGATCAATCATCCGGCCGCCCTTTCGCTTTTCCGCAGTCGCCCCGCCAATTTGTGTAACCGGTTCAGCTCTGAGCGCGCTTCCACGCAGCGTGGTGCAGGGCGATGGCGGCAGCGTTGGATACGTTGAGGCTGGCGATTGGGCCAGAAGTGCTGATCTTCACCAGCCGCTCGCAGCTTTTCCGTGTGAGCTCGCGCAGGCCTTTGCCCTCGGCGCCGAGAACCAGCGCCACACGGCCTGCAAACGTTTCATCCTCAATCTTCGCGTCTGATGTACCTTCGAGGCCCAGCGTCAGGCAGCCTTGTTCTTTCAGTTCATCGATGGTGCGAGCCAGGTTCTGGACGAGAGCCACCGGTACCAGTTCAAGCGCGCCTGAAGCGGATTTTGCCAGCGTGCCATCCAGCGGCGCACTGTGCCGCCGCGTCATCACCAGCCCGCCGGCGCCAAACACAGCCGCAGAGCGCAGGATGGCGCCGACATTGTGGGGATCGGTAACCTGATCCAGCACCAGCAGCGGCCCCGTGTCGGCCTGTTCCAGCAGATCCTGCAGCGAAAGATCGGGCAGGGGCTCCGTCTCCAGCAGCACGCCCTGATGCACCGTGTCCGGGCCCAGTAGTCGATCAAGGTCGCGCGGCGTAACCCGCTCCGGTGATACCGACCTTGCGCCTACAGCCTCGGCCAGCCGGTGTTCGGCATTCTCCGTCATCAGCAGGCGCTGAACCCGCCGCTTGGGGTTGTTCAGTGCCGCTTCGACGGCGTGGACGCCAAACAGCCAGACACGGCCGTCCTCGGCCGCCGAGGGGCGATTCTGTCCGGTTGTTGCGCGCGGGCGTTGGTCGCCACGACGCTGGAACGGTCGTTTGCCGCCCTTGGGGCGGTAGGAGGGCTGCTTCATTGGAAGAAAATATGCCTGAAATGGGGGCTGGAGCGTAACTCGTGACAAAGGATGCGCATCCTGCCGCTTTTCCATTTGACATCCAAGGGCCTGATGCCGATAAACCCCTCGCCCTGCCGCCCTTCGCGCGGGGCACTTTCATTTCGAGCGGCAAGGCAGTTTGAAATGAATTGGTCAGGAGGGGTGCCCGAGTGGCTAAAGGGGACGGACTGTAAATCCGTTGGCTTCGCCTACGCTGGTTCGAATCCAGCCCCCTCCACCATACCTTCTCGCCTCTGGCGTTGAAATTACTGGATATAATGGTCCAGGTTACTCCCTTTCCCCCTTTGCTGCGCCGTTCTGTGGAACATTTGGTCTGCTGAAAGGGAGCAGATTTGAATGTTGGGAAGATTGCGTTTCCGTCGAAGCGGGATGGGTACTGGGTGCTGCTGCGGAGGGGTCCAAAGCGATTCCAGTCTATCGAAAAGCGTCAGAAGGTCTGCCTGTCGACTGGCATCAGGGTAGTGGACGACCCCCGGGCCTTAGAGGCTAAGGATGTCGTCTGGCAATAGGATGATGACCTGCATCTGTGCTGGGAGCAGATGTTGTCAGGTGATCTCGTTGAGGGCGAGCAGCGTTACAACCGTGCCTTTACACTCGTCAGATCAGCACGTTCGAAGCATGCGTTCTCGATTAAAGGCGGGAACGCAGGCAAGCATTCAGGCCAGCGTAGAAGTCGAGCTCTTGATCAGCACGGTAGTGGTAGTACGGAGCACTTCGTGAGGCGCCGTAATTGGTCTCTAATTTCAACGCGGTTCGCGTCGAACGTTCCCGTTCGCACAGCATTTAGCGTCGCGAGGATTGCGTCCGCTATCTTTCGATATTCCTGGGTGCCGAACGTCCGACAAGTACCGGAAGCGGTGGGGAAGCGTATGCCAGAGGTGATCACGGGATTATCGTGATCGCGTGGGGCTAGGTTTCTGTCGAGGGCGATGCCTACTGACGCCAGAGCTGTTTGCGCCGTGCTTGCCGTTGCACCCATCTGCCGTAGATCGACGACGGTCAGATGATGATCATTGCCGCAGGTGGTGATTGCAACGTCGCTATCGGCAAGCGTTTGCGCGAAAATGAAGGAACGCTCCGCTAGGCGCCGTATGTATGTCTTAAGCGCGGGATCTGGCACCGGGCCAGACATCATGGCCTTGAATGCTGTAACCTGAATAAGCGGCTCGCATAGCGGGGCGGAAAAGACAGCAGTCTTGATTGCGCTGGCGATATTTGCGTCTTTGCTTTTTCTCAGGATAAGAGCGTCGTGTCGACTGCGCAGCATGGTCTCAGCGGTACAGGCGACGATATCGATCAGATCAAAGCAAGTTCTGTGGCGCTCTCGATTGTCGGCAACAGCGCTGTCGGCAACCGGATGGTGGGCGCTGCCAATCCATTCTTCCGAAAAGTGCTTGTTCGGGTCTGCGGCCGGCGATGTTGCCATCGCAGTTCTCCTTCAGGATTCCGACTGAGCGCATCGCATGGCGATATGCCGTGTGCGTTCTGTCGGTCCCTATCAGAAAGTGCGCTGCTTGATCCCTGCCAATTCAGTGGGGGCGACCAGACCTTTGATCGAGCGCAATGGCCAGGCGGGCGCATGACTATGTATCAGCGCCGGTATTGAAACGGTCCATCAGGATGAAGGTCCCATCCTGTCGCTGATGCGCGTTTATGAGTGGTACGAGACGACGAAAGTGATCACTGGCGCAATGGATGTCCAGTGCCGCCCTGTCGGGCCACTCCTCGATGAAGATGAAGTGCCCCGCATCCTTCTGGTTCTCAAAGAGGTCATAGGCGATGCAAAGCGGTTCGCGCTGCGTCAGCTCTACAAGCTCGCGGTACAGTGGGCGGACAATCTCAAGGGCGTCCGGGCGGATGAAATCCTGTGCGATGACTTTCAGCATGTTTGTTCTTTCACCTGATCGAGTTGGCGTAACTCGTTGCTCTGATGTGTCAGGCATCTCCGAAGCGTTTGGTCGATATTGCCGACTACCGGATCACTTCCGTTTTTCTCGCTGAAGCGTAGTTGCCAGCTTCTTGACCGCGACCTCAAGTTCCTCAGGCGTATATGCGGCGAAGCCCATCAGGAATCCGGCCTTGCCTTTGCGGTCAGCATGCAGAGCTGACAGACCCAGCAACTCGATGCCGACGCGGCGCGCGGCGTCGATGACAGAGCGCTCGGAGATGTCGCAGATAAACTCGCAGGACATCTGCAAGCCGCCGATGGGAACCTGCGGCGTGACAAACTCCCCAAGATGTTTGACGACAAGCTTGGTCAGCACATCGAGGCGCTGTGCATAGATGCCGCGCATTGTGCGGACATGCGCTCCGAAATGGCCACCCTCCACGAACCGTGCCAGCGTCAGTTGCGCGATTGATGCTGTATGTCCATCGAGCAGTGTACGGGCGATCGTTATCGGCTTCACGAGTTCTTGCGGTAGCACCGCGTATCCGATCCGCAGGCCGGGAAACAGCGATTTGGTGAAGGTGCCGATGTAAATGGTCCGATCGCGGTGATCGAGGCCCTGCACGCAGGCAGTGGGTTTGCCCGCATAATGAAATTCGCTGTCGTAATCGTCTTCAATGATCCAGGCTTGGTTTCGCGCGGCCCAATCGATCAACGCTAAACGACGATCCAGGGAGAGCGTAGCGCCGGTGGGAAACTGGTGCGAAGGCGTGAGGTAGATGGCCTTGGCGCGGCGCGGGTCGCTCAATATCGAGTCTACCATGACTCCCTGACGATCCACGCTGACCGGAATGCATTCCAGACCGGCAGCATCAAATGCATTGCGTGCGCCATAATAGGCGGGATCTTCGATAAATATCCGCTCGCCCGGGTCGAGCAGCATGCTTGCGCACAGCATCATCGCCTGTTGTGAACTGGTGAGCACGAGTACGCGGTCAGCGCTGGCGCGCGCTCCGCGTTCGAGGTTCACATAATCGGCGATGGCCTGACGTAGCGGCTCTGCACCCTGGGGACTGCTATGCAGCAGCGCCTGAGTGCCAACCTCTTTCAACACCTGCCGCTGCATCCGCTCCCACAGCGAAAGCGGAAAGCTGCGTGTATCAGGAACACCAGGAGCGAATGGACGGGGTGTCAGCAGCTCGCACACGCCGCCGCTTTGGAACATCGCAGCACCGCGCTTGCTCAGACTTGGCGCCCGGTTGGCATGACGCACATCACGCTTGGCGCGTTGGTAGCGGGGCAAAAACTCGGATATCTCCGCCACGAAGCTTCCGCTCCCGACGCGCCTGTCTATGAAGCCTTCGGCGTGAAGCTGGGCATACGAGGATTCTATCGTATCCCGAGATACGCCGAGAGATTTTGCGAGTGCGCGCGAAGCCGGCAACGGCTTTCCTGAGCTGAGAGCTCCGTCGAGGATCAGTTGCCGTATGGCGCGCTGTATCCGGGCATGCATCGGGATACCCGCGTTTGCGGGATGAGACAGTGATGCCTTTACGGATTCGAGCTGGGAGTGCTTGAACAAGTGGTCTGACCATTATCGTCAAATTGGCATGGAATTACAGACCAATGGTCGGCTAGATGTCAAGCGGTGTTGGCGGCATCGTGGTCCGCCTTTTGGTGCATTCCCAGAAACTCACAAGCATGTCTGCAGAACCGTTGCCGTCATCTATTCGCCTGAACGATCTCACCCATCCCATCGTGGCCGGGATTATTTCCGTCATCGTCAACTATGGCGGGACGTTCATTCTCGTCTTCCAGGCGGCCCGCGTGGCCGGCCTCAGCCCGGAGCTGACCGCATCGTGGGTGTGGTCGGTATCGGTTGGTGTTGGCCTGACCGGCCTGTTGCTCACAGTGCGTTACCGCGAGCCGATCATCACCGCGTGGTCGACACCCGGCGCTGCTTTTCTGGTGACGGCGCTTGTCACCACAACTTATGCCGAGGCGATCGGGGCCTATCTGGTATCAGCGTTGGCTTTTGTGCTGCTCGGATTGTCGGGCTATTTTGAGAGAGTCATCCGCATGATCCCGCCAGGTATCGCGTCGGGTTTGCTCGCGGGCATTCTACTTCAATTCGGCATCGGGGCATTTGGCGGGGCAAGCGTTGATCCCGTTCTCGTCAGCATACTCATTCTTGCCTACGTGGTGCTGAAGCGCATTTCAGCGCGATATGCCGTGGTTGGCATATTGCTGATCGGCGTCGCTTATCTCGTCGCGCTGGATCGCGTTGATCTGTTCGGTCTGCAATTGAAGTTCGCTACGCCGATCTTCACGATGCCGGAATTCACGCTGAACGCGACGCTGAGTGTTGCGCTGCCGCTGTTTCTCATCACGCTCACGGGTCAGTACATGCCTGGGATGCTGGTGCTGCGGAATGATGGCTTCAAGACAAACGCCAATCCCATCGTGACGGTAACGGGCCTCGGTTCCCTCATCATGGCCCCGTTCGGTTCACACGCCTTCAATGTCGCCGCGATAACCGCTGCTATCGCGACGGGCCGTGAAGCACATGAAGATCCGTCCAAGCGTTGGATCGCGGGCATTGCCGCGGGTTGCTTCTATGTGCTCGTTGGCGTGTTTGGTGTGACGCTCGCGACGGTCTTCATGGCATTTCCAGCCACGTTCATCACCACGCTGGCGGGGCTTGCGCTGCTCAGCACGATTGGCGGAAGTCTCGCCAGCGCCATGGCTGATCCATCGTCACGCGAGGCAGCGCTTATCACCTTCCTGGCGTCGGCTGCCAACATCAACATGCTCGGTATCGGCGGCGCGTTCTGGGGGCTGGTGATCGGGTTAGGCGCCTACATGATCCTGAACGGGCGAATGCCTGCCAAGTGGACCGCAACGGTTTCCTAGTCGAACAACAAATGCGCCGCTGTGGTGGAGATATCTTGCTATATGCACCACGGGCGCCGAACCCGCAATGCAGATGCCAGTGCGATAGACGCTGGTGGAGAATTGAAATGACATCCGCCCTGCTGCCGATTTTCCAGCCTGCGCCCATGCTATTTGAGCACGGAGATGGCGCCTGGCTTACGACGATCGAAGGTGACCGCTATCTGGATTTTGGCGCAGGCATTGCCGTGAATGCCTTGGGCTATTCGCATCCCCACGTCGTTGCGGCGCTGGAGAGGCAGGGTCGAAAGCTATGGCATCTGTCGAATGTCTATCGCATCGCCGGTGCCGAACGCCTTGCAGAGCGGCTGACAGAAGCATGCTTTGCCGATGTTGCCTTCTTTGCCAATTCAGGCGCGGAAGCTAACGAATGCGCGATCAAAATCGCGCGCCGTAATCAGCATGCATGCGGTAAACCCGAGCGGTGGCGGATCATCACCTTCGCAGGCGCTTTCCATGGTCGGACGCTGGCCACCATGGCAGCGGGCGGCAACAGAAAATACCTCGACGGTTTCGGCCCGGCTGTTGATGGCTTCGATCTTTGTCCGCTTGAAGACATTGCTGCCGTTCGTAACGCCGTTGGTGCGCAGACGGCGGCAATAATGATCGAGCCATTGCAGGGTGAAGGTGGCATTCGGCAGGTGAGTGTCCAGTTTTTGCGCCAGCTTCGCGAACTTTGTGATGAGCAAGGGCTGCTGCTGATTTTTGACGAAATCCAATGCGGGTTGGGACGCACGGGTTATCTGTTTGCACATCAGGAGGCGGAGGTTGCGCCGGACATCATGACCCTGGCCAAAGGACTGGGTGGCGGCTTTCCAATTGGCGCATGCCTTGCCACGCGGCATGCAGGAGAAGGCATGACACCCGGCAGTCACGGCTCAACCTTTGGCGGCAATCCGCTTGCAGTCGCGGTGGCGAACGCCGTGCTCGACATTGTGCAAAGTGATGAATTTCTAGCTGAGGTGCGGCGCAAAGGTGATCTTATGCGCGCTGAGCTCGCGGCCGTAGCAAGCCGCTTCCCGAACATGGTCGTTGAAATTCGCGGCCGCGGTATGATGCTTGGTATCAAATGCGCCTTGCCTGCGCCGCAGATTGCCGAAGCGCTTCGGGTGCATGGCAAAGTGCTGACGATCCCAGCAAGTGACGACGTTACTCGCATCTTGCCGCCGTTGATCGTCACCGATGGAGAAATCCGGCAGTTTGCGGAGCGTCTGCAACTTGCGCTGGGTGCAGTCGTGGGCAATGCGGCGCTTAAGGCCGGTTGACGCTGGGGAATGCGCGTGCGGGAAGCTGCAGTGCTGTTCATCGATGCGCTGTGTAACGGTTGCGATTTGAGTTTGGCGTCAGCCTCTGTGTCGAGCTGCAATGACTGCCGTTGAACTGCAATGCAGCATCAGCGGCGAGCATCGCAGCATCCGGCTGGTCAGGGCCAGGAGGCGAGGCGCATCGCTTCAGCCATACACTCGTCGTCGACGTCATCGGTGACGTATGCTGAATTGATGTTGAGGTGGATCATGATGCCTTCGACGAGAAATGCGATCAGGACCGCGCGCTTCTTCCGGATGGCTTCCGGCATTTCCGGGCTGATCTCCGCGATTACGGTTTCAAAGCGCTGGCAGTATTTCGCGTAAAGATCTGCCAGGAGCTCAGCCGCGAAATGATCGTGGCGTGACACAGCCCACAATTCAAAAAACAACCTGTTGATCGAACGTTCCCGGATGTTGATCATCAAGAAACGGATCATTTCCTGTAGCCGGCATTTGGGATCAAGTGATTGCGCCACCGCAATCATGTCATAGCGCTGATCGTAAGTTGAAAAGATTATTTGCAGAAGATCCTTCATCAGATCTTCCCGCGTTGGATAGTAATATTGCAGGTTTCCCAGGCGCATGCCTGCCGCCCGCGCAACCTCGCGCAGGGTAAGATTGTTATAGCCCTTCTCTATGAGCACGAGGCGTGAAGCCTCAAGAATCTGCAAAGTGGCTTCTTTGCCTTTTTGCGTTAGATTCCGTCCGGCAGTGTGCGTATTGAAAAAATAATCGGCGCTTATCGTTAGGCTGAATTCATCTGTTGATTCATCTGTTTCAGAATTATCAATTTCTGGTTTTGTCATTTCGAGTGTTTCTCTCAGCCTGATCGGCCCGCAGCGGATTTGAGCGGACGGGCGCCAATGGCGCCGAACGAATTACTTAATTCCAGACGACCGGAACGGTGCGATACCGGCGTTTTGTCGCTGTGAGGCCCGAACTATCTAGGAATGATAGCCCCCGATCCGGCCACACGGCTGTGCCGGGCTGTGGCGTGATCATGGGGGGCTGGGGCCCCTCTAGGCCGTCCAAAACTCCTCCTACCAAAGATGTTCGCAACCGCGAACTTACCTGCTTGACTAGTTTAGGTCGCGCGACCTAGTTTGAATTAATAAAAACTACGAAACCGGAGGAAGCACCAAGCATGAAGGGAACGCTGCGATAGACCAGCGCGTGAGTTCGATCACAGGCACTTTGCTTTGGTGATCGGCCACGTCTGCATATGAAACTGATACGGGAATTCGCCGGGAAAAGCAGCGCTTTTTCCGAACGGGAGCCTGTTTGCAAAAAAACAATATAGCTCATTGGCCTGCCTCTTCGTGAGGGGGAACGGGTGCCCTTGTTCCTTATCTGGTCTGAGCATGTTTCGACTGGGGAAACGCTCATGGACTCGAAGTATGCGACGTTGTTCGAGCCGATTAAAATCGGTCCCAAAACGCTGAAGAACCGTTTTTATCAGGTGCCGCACTGCATCGGCGCCGGTAGCGATAAGCCTGGATTTCAGGCAGCCCATCGCTCAATGAAAGCTGAAGGCGGCTGGGGCGGCATCAATACGGAATATTGCTCCATTCATCCCGAATCCGACGACACGAACCGTGTTTCCGCACGGATCTGGGATGAGGGCGACGTTCGCAATCTCAAAGCTATGACAGATGAGGTGCACAAATACGGCGCGCTGGTTGGTGTTGAGCTGTGGTACGGCGGTCCGCACGCGCCGTGTCTGGAAAGTCGGCAAACTCCGCGCGGTCCGAGCCAGTACGCTTCGGACTTCGAGACCCAATCCTATTGCAAGGAGATGGATCTCGACGACATCAAGATGGTGCAGCAGTTTTATGTTGATGCAGCATTGCGCGCACGCGATGCCGGGTTTGACATCGTTTATGTGTACGGCGCCCACGCGTATCTGCCGCTGCAGTTCCTTTCGCCATTCTACAACAAGCGTACCGACGGTTATGGCGGGTCGCTGGAAAATCGCGCCCGTTTCTGGCTCGAAACCCTGGAGAAGGTCCGCGGTGCCGTAGGCAGCGACTGCGCCATCGCAACGCGCTTTGCGGTGGATTCGCTCAGCGGGCAGGAGGGCATTCAGGTCGAAGATGATGGCATGCGCTTCGTCGAACTAGCCGATCCGCTGGTTGATGTCTGGGACGTCAACGTCGGTGTGATCGCGGAATGGGGCGAGGATGCCGGTCCGTCGCGCTTCCATCGCATGGGTCATCAGTTGCCCTGGCAGCGCTTCATCAAGCTCGTGTCGAAAAAGCCGGTGCTTGGAGTCGGGCGCTTCACCGATCCGGAAAAGATGGTGGAGGTGATCCGGGCAGGCCAGCTCGACATCATAGGCGCCGCGCGTCCGTCGATTGCAGATCCGTTTCTGCCCAACAAGATCAAGGAAGGACGCGTCGACGATATTCGTACGTGCATCGGCTGCAACGTCTGCATATCGCGATGGGAAATTGGCGGGCCGCCCATGGTGTGCACGCAGAACGCAACGGCCGGTGAAGAGTATCGCCGCGGTTGGCATCCTGAAAAGTTTGAACCGAAGAAATCAGATGACACCATTCTTGTCGTCGGTGCTGGCCCGTCGGGTTCGGAATGCGCGCGCGTTCTGATGGAGCGTGGATACACGGTTCATCTTGTTGATCAGGCCGACAAGATTGGCGGTTACGTCAATAACGTTGCATCCCTGCCTGGACTGGGCGAGTGGGGATATCACCGCGATTATCGCGAGACGCAGCTCAACAAGCTGGTGAAAAAGAATCGCGACTCACAGATCGCTCTTGGTGCAAAGCCGCTGGATGTTGATGGCATTCTGGGGTACGGCGCCGACAAGGTCGTCATTGCAACCGGTGCCCATTGGAACCGTGACGGCAACAGTGCACTGACCCATGCACCAATTCCCGGCATCAATGCTGATCTGCCTTATATGGTAACGCCTGAGCAGATATTTGCAGGCAGCAAGCCGATCGGAAAACGTGTTCTGATCCTCAACGCTGATCCGTATTACATGGCGCCGAGCCTGGCGCACAAACTTGCGGAAGCTGGCCATGAGGTGAAGGTTGCTACGGGTGTAGACCTTGGCCGGTACATGCACTTCACGCTCGAGTATCCGAATATCCGTCGCCTCTTCAACGAACTCAACATCGAGATCATCAGCGATGTTTGGGCTTCGCGCGCAGAGGAAGGCCGCATTGAGCTGTATGACGTTTGGGGCGATGGCCACAAGATTCAGTTCAACGGTGTTGGGCAAAGTCCGCGCACGGAAAACAGAACCCACAAATGGCATGAATTCGACACGCTTGTTCTCGTAACGGGTCGGTCATCGAATGTGTCGCTGTTCCGCGGCATCAAGGAACGCCAGAGCGAGTGGGCGTCCAACGACATCAAAGGTGTCTACCTGATCGGTGACGCCCTGGCGCCGAAACTGATTGCCGACGCTACTTTCGATGGACACCGGATTGCGCGCGAGATTGAGGAAGCGAACCCTCAGTATCCGCAGCCCTATCGCCGCGAGGTTGCGGTGTGGGGTGTTGCGCACATGCCGGGCGCGACATCCGAAATCCGCTATCGGCTGTAAGCCGCAGCGTTCGTTTTTCCCAAGCTAAACCCAAAGCCGGTGGCCCCCGTAGGCCACCGGCGGGACCGGACATGCCATGATGATTGACGGAAATCATAATCCCGAGGACGTGACACGGGTTCTCTTTGAGAGCTTCCCTGGCTGGGCCGTTGGCGTATTTTACGTTGTCGGATTTGGAGCGATCGCGGTCTTTCTCTATGGCTGCTTTGTTCAATACCGTAAGTACGCGCGTGGCCAATCGCTGCGCAAAGTGTTGCCGCCGCTCAAGGATCGCTTGCTGCAGATGGTGGTGTCGGTTGGCACGCACCGAACGCTGCGCCGTCGCGATCGGAGCGCTGGATATGCGCACGCACTGATATTTTTCGGCTTCGCGCTGCTGTTCATCGGCACCGCGACGATCACACTTGAATACGACATCCTGGCACCGCTCATCGGCCTGAAGTTCTGGCACGGCAACTTCTATCTGCTGTTTTCGCTGGCACTAGATCTGGCCGGACTCTGGCTGGTTGCCGGCCTCGTTTACATGATGGCGCGCCGTGGTTGGCTGAAGCCGCCGAAACTCAATTATGCACGTCCCGATCGCGCTGCCGATGCGCCGGACGCCAACCGCAGCTTCTACCAGTTTGAAGATTGGGCGTTCCTTTGTCTGCTGATCATCATTGGCATCACGGGGTTTGTGCTGGAAGGCGCGCGTCTGTTGTGGTTGCAGAATACACCGACGGTCTGGGATTACAGGTGGTGGTCGCCCGTCGGCGCAGTCGTCGCGAACGCTCTCTCGCTCGTCGGCTTCACGCCGGAAGGTGCCGGCTCACTGCGCATCAGCATCTGGTGGTTCCACGCGATCATTTCGCTGACCTTCATCGCATTGATACCGTACAGCAAGGCAAAGCATATCTTCACCGCCATGTCGTCGCTGGCGCTGCGAGACCCGCTGCCCGTTCAGAAGCTTCCACCCGTCGACATGAGCGCCGACACGGTTGGTGCTTCCAAAATCACGGATTTCAACTGGAAGCAGTTGCTGAACTTCGATGCCTGCACCAAGTGCGGTCGCTGTCACGAGGCATGCCCGGCCAACGCAAGCGGTGCGCCGCTGTCGCCGCGCGATCTTATCCTGACGTTGCGCGAACTGGCTGAGAACACGCTGGAAGGCATCCGGCAGCCGGAACCGGAAAAGCTGATCGCACAGGGCAACGGTGTATTTCAGGTGCCGACCGAAACGCTGTGGGCCTGCCGCACCTGCGCGGCCTGTGTGGAGATCTGCCCGGTCGGCATCGAGCATGTTCCTGTGATTGTGGAAATGCGCCGAGCACTGGTGGAGCAGGGCGACATGGACCCTCTGGTTCAGAAGGCGCTACAGAATATCCAGAAGCGCGGAAACTCGTTCGGCGAAACGAAAAAGAAGCGCCCGGCGTGGACCAAAAAGCTCGACTTCGAGATCAAGGACGCGCGGACTGAGGCTGTCGACGTGCTGTGGTTTGTCGGGGACTTCGCATCGTTCGATCCGCGATATCAGCGCGTGTCGATGGACTTCGCGCGCATCCTGAAGGCGGCGAACATCGATTTCGGCATTCTCTACGAGGACGAAAGCAACTCCGGCAATGACGTGCGCCGCGTGGGCGAGGAAGGGCTTTATCAGCATCTGGCTGAAAGCAATATCGCGCTGCTGAACGATTGCGATTTCAAGCGCGTCGTTACGACAGATCCACACTCGTTCAACACCATCAAGAACGAGTATCCCGAGTTTGGTGGCAACTACGATGTGGAACACGCCAGCGCATTTCTTGCGCGCTTGCTGGACGAGGAACGCATTCCGCTGAAGAAGGGCCTGGATGGCCGCCGTGTGACGTTCCACGACCCATGCCATCTCGGACGCTACAACAAAGGCTATGACGGCCCCCGCGACGCTATACGCAAGCTCGGTGCCGATCTCGTGGAAATGAAGCGCTGCCGTGACAACTCGTTTTGTTGCGGCGCTGGCGGCGGCCGTATCTGGACACCCGATCCGGTCGGCAAGGAAAAGCCGTCAGAAAATCGTGTGCGTGAAGCCGCTACGATCGAAGGCCTGGAGACGATTGTCGTCAGCTGCCCGAAATGCATGAACATGCTGGAGGACGCGCGCAAGACGACGAACAACGAAGACAACTTTGAAATTCGTGAGGTCGTCGAGCTGATCGCAGAGTGCCTGGATGACAGCGCCATAAGTGTTGTTGCTCAAGAGCATGTTGCGGAACCGGCGTGAGGGGGCGGCCATGAATTGTGCGTATGCAAATATGACTGCCAGTCAGCAGCTCTGGGACTGCAGCGACGAATACATTGCTGCGGCGATCCACGGCTTTGCCGATGCTGGACTGCGGCAGGCGATTGAGACGATGCTGTTCCGGACGCCGCGCTCACGCATTCGCTGGGCCAGGGCCGTGTTCGTTCCGCCGAGTATTCTATCGGCGTTGGCGAGGTTCAACGACCACCAGCTTAATCGCCACATCATCCGCAATGGGCGCACGCCGTTAGAGGCGCTCAGGCATATGCGCCGGGTGGTGACGGACGAGCACTCACTGGGAGGCATAGCCGCTCATCGGAACGCGTCGGCGGATTTGCTGGCTACCTTTCGTGCCAGCGGCTTGCCGGTCATCAGGTTCTCGTTGGCAGGAAACCCGTCGACCCCGGCCGATATTCTGGAGGCTATTGCCCTTGACGCGAGCAAGGACGAACGGCGCGTTCTTGCGGGCAATCCTGGCGCAACGGAAGAACTTCTGGGTACGCTGTGGCACAACGCCAACGACGACGAGCATCTGCGCGCCGAGATAGCGGCTCACCCCCGATGCCCAGATGATCTGCTGCCAGCGGCATTGGGCAGAAGCTGTGACGTGATCCGGCGGAAGCTCGCAAGCAATCCGAGCGTTACGCATGACCAGCTTATCGTGTTGCTGAGTGATCCGGTTGCCGCCGTGCGGGTGGAAGCCATCAAGCATATTCCCGCTTGTGACATCGACGAAAGTGATCCGGCAGCATCTGTGCGCAAACAGACAGCGCGCCGAGTTGATCTGTCTGCACAACTCGTGGCGCGCCTCGCCAATGACGAATGTGCAGCTGTGCGCAGATGGCTGGCGCGCAATCCAAGCCTGGACGTTGAGCATCTGGCATTGCTGTCGAAAGACGCCGCGTCCGATGTCCGCCGTAGCGTTGCGCGCAATGTCAGCTGCCCGCAGCATTTGCTGCGTCATCTGGCGACGGACAAGAATCCATGGGTTCGTGCAGGCGTCAGCTTCCGCGCTGATCTTGAAGCCGATGTGATGCGCCTGTTCGCGCATGAGGATGACACCGATGTTTTGAGCGGAATTGGAAAGAATCCTGCCGCGCCCGGCAGATGGTTGAAGCGCATCGCGGCAAGCGAAAACGCGGACCTGCGCCGGGCGGTGATCCTTAATCCCAATGCGCCATCGGCGCTTCTCCGACAGTTGTCGGAAGACCCCTACGCTTTCAACCGTATCACCCTCGTCGAGCAGCCAACGTTGCCGATGTCGACGCTGCTCGCGCTGCTGTCCGATCCGGAGCCGCAGGTGCGGTTCATGGCGGCCACTAGGTTGGCGCGCACGGGATTGGAACGGGAAATTACGCAGCGGTCCTGTTGCTGGTCCGACATCGACGCTGTCGTCAATCTACCTCGCGCCTCAAACGCAAAGGAAAATAGCTATGAAAATACTTGTACCGGTTAAACAGGTCGAAATTCTCGATGAGGATTTCGATGTCCAGGACGATGGCAGGTCGATCGATCCTGACTGCATAGAGTTTGAGCTCAACGAATGGGATGACTATTCGTGGGAGACCGCGCTGCAGTTGATGGAGAAGCACGAAGGGACGGTGGAGGCCGTTCCGATGACTGTCGGCGATGAAAGTGCCGACGATGGATTGCGCAAGTGTCTTGCAAAGGGTGGCGAGCGAGCCATTCGGGTATGGGACGATAGCGTCGCCGGATCAGATCCGATCGCAATTGCTCGCCTTATTGCTGCAGCGGCAAAGAAGGAAGACGCGCAACTCGTACTGGCTGGAACGCAGTCGACGGATCAGGCGCACGGACAGACCGGCATCGCGGTTGCCGCACTGTTAGGCTGGCCGCACGTGGCTGTCGTGTCGGCGCTCGACTATTCCGCAGCCGATGGAAAGCTAACGGTGCGTCGTGAGCTGGAAGGTGGCGTCGAAGAGGAAATTGAAGTCGCGCTTCCGGCTGTGCTGACAATTCAGCTCGGTATCAACGAGCCGCGCTACGCATCGTTGCGCGGAATTAAGCAGGCGAAGACCAAAACCGTCGATTTGCTTTCGCCAGCGGATCTCGGCGTTTCCACAGACCAGTTGGGTGAGACCGGATCGGCTGCCCGAGTGCGGCGGATGTACATCCCGGAGCGCAGCAAGGCCGAACTCATTACAGGAACTCCTCCCGAGCAGGTCAAACGCCTCATCGAGATCGTAAACGAACTGAAGGGAGCCTGACATCATGGCCGATATTCTCGTTATCAGCGAGCAGCGTCGCGGAGTGCTGAACGCTACGGTCGCCGAAGCGATTGGCGCGGCGAAGGAGCTGGCCAGCGCAAAGGGCGGCAAAGTAATTGTCGCTGTATTGGGGGCCGAGCCTGAACGGATTATTCCGTCGCTGTCGCTCGCCGGCGTCGACGAAATCGTCAGTGTGGCGCTCCCTTCGTCTGAGTTTCAAAGCGACGAATATGAGGCTGCGGTCGCTGCACTGATTGCCGATCGAACGCCGAAAGCTGTGCTTCTGCCGCACAGCATCGACAGTCTCGGCTATGCGCCGGCGCTGGCGGCAAAAGGCGGCTTCGGCTTTGCGACCGACGTATTCGGCGCACGCTATGACGGTGACGATTTGCTGGCCGTGCGGCAAGCCTACCAGGAAAAGGTACACGTTGAACTGGAGTTTCCCGGCAAGCAAACGGTTGTGTTGACGTTGCGTTCGAGTGCGTTCAAGGCGCCTGAGGAAACCGGTTCGCCAAGCGTGACCAGCTTTGAAGCGCCAAAGGCAGACGCAAGAACGAAGCACGTTACGTTCCACGAGCCAGCGGCTGGCGATGGTGAAGATTTGACTGCGGCCGAATACATTCTTTCCATCGGACGCGGTGTTGCAGATGAAGACAACGTGGCTGAGTTTGAAGATCTTGCAGGTGCATTGGGCTTCACTCTCGGATGTTCGCGACCGATCGCTGACAATGGCTGGTTGCCGAAGTTTCGCCAGGTCGGCCAGTCCGGCAAGACGGTTAGCGCATGCAAAGTCTACGTGGCGATGGGCATCTCCGGCTCGGTGCAGCACTTGGCTGGCATGAAGCATGTCCCGCACATCATCGCCATCAATAAGGATCCCGAAGCCTCGATATTCAGCGAAGCCCACTACGGGATCGTGGGCGACATGTTTGAAATATCCAAAGAGCTGAAAGCTCAATTGGGTTGATGCCGTTTGCAGGGTGCACACCCGTGCACCGATGCATCGGCGCAAGAACCTGCGCGGGTTCTGCAGGACGCATATCGCGTCGAAGTGAGCCTAATCCGCATTCAAGGAAACATGAGGAACTAATGTCTGAGATCTGGTTCAGGACGGGTGAAGCGACAGTATTTGCTTCCGAGGGGCAGGTGACTGACGCAATGCCTGAAGTTGTCATCGGTTCGGTAAAAGGGCCGGTCGGCACTGCCTTCGCAACCCTCATGGGCCAGTCTGCTGGTCACACGCGCATGTTCATCCTGCGTGACTGTAATCAGCAGGTTCGCCCGTCTGCGATCATGACGTCGAAGGTGACGATCATGAGCGCTGAATACATTGATCTGTTGGGTGGCGTTGTGCAGGCGGCGCTCGGCGATGCGATCGTCGACGCCGTTGCAAACGGCATCATTCCAAAGGACCAAGCCAACGATCTCGCAATCATCACGACGGTCTGGCTTGATCCGCGTACGGCTACCGACACCAACCTGGATAAAAAGGAACTCTATAAAAACAACTACGAAGCGATGACCACGGCGCTGTCGCGGGCGATGAAGCAAGAGCCCACGATGGATGAACTGATCGCCAATCGTAAAACGGTGCGCCACTTCGCTTTGGCTGACGTCCAGATCGACTGACGATACCTCCCGGATGGCAGGCACCAGTCGGACACTGTCCGATTGGTGCTCCTTCCGCACGGTTTGGAAGTGATTGATCGACCGGGAAACTGGATGCAGACGCGGAAACTATGTGGAGCGCAAAATGTTGATGAAGAGTCGCAAGAGCGTGACGGCTGCCGCTTTGCTCAGCCTTGTAGCTGCGCCAGCAGCGCTGGCTGATCAGCCGGCCACCTTTGCGTATTCTGCCGTTATGACCGGCGCCACAGATTACATGTTCCGCGGCGTGTCATTCACGCAGGGCGAGCCGATGATCAACGCGTACGTCGAGTTCACGTATGGCATTGCGTATCTTGCACTGTCGGCTGAGAACATCAATAGCGGGTCTCCCGATGACATTGGCTATGGCGCGCTCGGCCCGTGGGAGCAGGATATTTATATCGGCATACGACGTACAACCGGTGCGATCCAATGGGACATGGGGTTGCTGTGGTACATTTACGGCGTACGTGGTGGCGGTGTCGGAGTGTGGGATCGGGATTTTTTTGAATTGAAGTTGGGCATGTCAGTGTCGCCAACAGAAAATCTGACAATCGGCGCAACCAGCTTTTACGCGCCGGAGCAGGGTTTGGCGTTGCCGGAGGGTTTAACGCTGCAAGGCGATGTCAGCTACAAACTTAAGAATGTCGGCGTTTTTACTCCGACCCTTAGTGCAACGGTTGGCCGGTGGGGACTGGCCGAAAACGCCCATTACGTTGGTGGCTATTTTGTCGATGTTGATGGCGATCCGCACAAGTCGATTGTGTACTGGAACGCTGGCTTGCGCCTCGACGTCGAACGCCTTTTCTTCGACTTCCGATACTGGGACACCAATATCAGTAGCAGCGACACCGACGCACGTTTCGTATTTTCGGCAGGCATTGATCTTAGTCCATAGGCCTATTGGCCAGTACTGCGTCTGACGGCGTACTGGCAACGCGCTGAACATTGGATCGGATGGCGAATTTCACCACGCAACCTTGACGCCGAGTTTGCCGTCGTAGGCGTTGCCGTCGGCGTTTTCGCTGATGCCGACAAGATATAATGCGTTGGTGTAGGAGCCCAGCAACACGCTGCGGACGTGGCTAGACATGCGGGTCGATCTCCGCGTGGGCGGAGGAGCCTCGTATCCCAGCATCGTGGCCATCTGTTCGAGAGGTCGATCTCCGCGTGGGCGGAGGAGCCCATCGCCGGCAACGATGTCCTGTATGGGGATCGGGTCGATCTCCGCGTGGGCGGAGGAGCCACGCCGAGCGAGGCAGTCGCGATGGCCAACGAGGGTCGATCTCCGCGTGGGCGGAGGAGCCGGCATCGAAGCCGTGAAGGTGTTTACGCTGGCGGGTCGATCTCCGCGTGGGCGGAGGAGCCGAGCCCGGCATGTCCCCGACAAGAAAGGACCGGGTCGATCTCCGCGTGGGCGGAGGAGCCTTAGCAACAAAGACTGGCTGATTGAGCGGTACGGGTCGATCTCCGCGTGGGCGGAGGAGCCCATTTCGCCAGCCATGCCGCCAGCGTCTCCCCGGGTCGATCTCCGCGTGGGCGGAGGAGCCTCGTATCCCAGCATCGTGGCCATCTGTTCGAGAGGTCGATCTCCGCGTGGGCGGAGGAGCCGTACGCTGATGGTAGGCCCGGTCGCTATGTCTGGGTCGATCTCCGCGTGGGCGGAGGAGCCCATTTCGCCAGCCATGCCGCCAGCGTCTCCCCGGGTCGATCTCCGCGTGGGCGGAGGAGCCGTCCAATCGCCGCCGTCGCGCGGCAACCAATAGGGTCGATCTCCGCGTGGGCGGAGGAGCCGACTGGATGCCGATCAACCGCGACTTCCTCAAGGGTCGATCTCCGCGTGGGCGGAGGAGCCGGGCGGGGCGCCGTCGACGTTGTTTTGACCCGGGGTCGATCTCCGCGTGGGCGGAGGAGCCCCCATGGCCCCGCGGGAATAAACGGGGGATCTGGGTCGATCTCCGCGTGGGCGGAGGAGCCTTTTGGTCGCTTCGGCAGCCTTCGCTGCAGCAGGGTCGATCTCCGCGTGGGCGGAGGAGCCGTGAGTGGTTCCCGGAAATCCGGCCCGGCACAGGGTCGATCTCCGCGTGGGCGGAGGAGCCGGGTAATTGCTCGGGGGTGTCGCGTGAAAATAGGGTCGATCTCCGCGTGGGCGGAGGAGCCTCTTCGTAGCCGCGACGTACATCGGCAACGTCGGGTCGATCTCCGCGTGGGCGGAGGAGCCCCTTGAGAATGAAGCGCTTGGCGACCTTCGACGGGTCGATCTCCGCGTGGGCGGAGGAGCCTCTCCTTGGTAAGAGACTGATATTGCTTCACTTGTCAAAGAACACCGGTCAAAGCCCGCGTTGAGCTCTGCGAACGAGAAGCGAACCTTCGTGCTCGACGAGATCCTTGGGAGGCTCGCCCAGGGCTTGCACTCGCAATCCGCCCGGAGCTCCTTTCTCACGCCAAACCATGGTTACGCTGCCGCGCTGAAGGTGGCCGTGCCAATCCTGCATAACGCTCCAAATCCGCTCGCGAACCCCCTTGGTGACGCGCGGCCCCATGTAAAATCCGGGCGCAATTTCGAGCATGACAGAACCCAGGAAGCCCCGGTACCGCATTTCGACATCTCGTGTGACAACGATGCAAAGAGGCATTGCTCAGTCGTCCCCGGTTTGACTGCGTTGGTCGGGCGCAGGCTTCGGCGTTGGACTGCAATTTTCTGCTGGCGTCACATCAGCACTGCGGTTCATGAGGTCGGGCGGTCCGACGAGTGATTTGATATTATCGATCAGTCTTGAAATCACTTGAGAGGATGTAAGCACTTCAGCGGCCTTGGTGCGCACAACACGTTCAAGGTTGTCGTCGCGGCGCCGCATGACGTGCTTCACGGAAGCAAATGCGATGGGCAGTGTTACGTCGTGGCGGACGAGGTCGGCAACATCGAGCACAAAGGATTGGCCGCTGTCTTCATGGATGAAGCCGAGCTGTGGAATGGTGGCGGTTGCGGCGACTGCGACCGCTGCTGCTGCTTCGACAGCGCTCGCCGCATGGTTGATCGCTTGATTGGGCAGGTCAGACGCGTTGGGATTGTTGCGGTCATAGCGGCGGCCATTCCATGCGACGCCAAACTGTTGTGCAGTCAGTTCGTACAGACGTTTAAGGCGCGCGCCCTCCATGCCGCGCAGCATGTCGAGGGTGCGGGCCTTGACCTCCTCGCCGAAGCGCAACGTGTACATGGCTCTCGCGACCGCGATGCGCTCACTGGGCTGCGACCACAGCATTACCTGCCGTCGTGCGAGGGTCGAAGTATCGGGTAGCAGAGGCGGGGCAGTGTAAAAACGTACGCCGCCGGTGCCGACGGCGGCCAGAGCACATCCGTGTGCGGCGAGAATGCGTAAGGCGTCGTGCGTGACGCTGGAACCTGGTCCGATGAGCAAAATGGAGACGGACTGGTGTGGAAGTTGATAATCGCCTGCAGCAAGCGCACCACCGCCCGCGGTTACGAAACGCAGGCAGCCATCTTCGACTTCCAGCCGCCCGCGGTCGAGATAGATGACGCCATGGCGGTCGGCGTGCGGAACGCGGGCCTTATCGAGACCGAGACGGCCAACAAGCATGGCGTCACCTCCGCATGCCCGGACGCAGCAGCAGCATGCCGAAACCGAAGGCACGATGGCGCCCGATGCCGCGCCCGAGCAGCGCGACGAAGGCTTCGGGATCTGTCACGGAGAGCGTGCCTTGCAGAGTGGCGTCAGGAGAACCACCCTGTTCGCCTTGGGCGCCGCTCTTGAGCAAACCGACACGTACAAGTTCGCGGCGCTGGGTTGGATCGGACTTGCGGTCCATCTGTTTTGGCCGCAGCAGCAGGGCGCGATTCAACCGAGCGAGGTCAAAGGAGCCGGGTTCTATGGTCGCCACTTCATTGAGTCGGTTGGCGAGCCAATGGTGGTACACCGCCTCGCGGGTGATCTCTGGGCGTTCGCCGCGAGGTAGCGCGGCGGCATCAACGGCAGCCAGGAACGCGTCGCGCTCCCGCGAGCGCCGGCGATCGACGGCTCCGGTTGCTGGGTCGCGATAGTCCTGGCGCACCGTGGGGCGAACACGTACCTCGAAGCCAAGGCGTTGGCCGATGTGAAACTTCGTCGGCATCGGCTTGTGGGCGATACCGTCGATGCCAATGGCGCGGTAGACTGTGGGGGAGGCGCCGACGCGTGCCTGCTCGACGAGGGCGGACGGATCGTGATGGGTATAGGCGAGAAGTTGTGGCGCGCCCCCGGTCCGCTCGATCAATCTGAAGGGCTTCGGGGCCAGATCGCCGAATGCTGCTGCGAGCAGCGCGTGCCAGCCATAGCCGTCATCATGGCCAGGGCGAACGATGTTGCGCGGCTGCTCCAGCATCCAAGCCATGGCCCTTTGCATGTCGGGCTTGAATTCGATCATGAACAGGCTTGAATGTGCGCTTGTCATGGCAAATCCTCCGCAGATATTGCAGCGGCAATTTCTTCTGTTGGCAGAGCGAAGTGTTCGATGCGGCTTTCGCCGGCATGCACGCCGGCAACCCAGTCGCGCACATCCGCCAGTAGTCTTGATTGGCGCTGCATATCGTCGGAGCATTCTGACGGTGGAACTGCGAAGCGCACCTTTTGCTTGCCATCCCCATGCTGGGTGCGCGGAATATCTGGTCGTGCAAGTGGAGCCAGCTTCAGCGCGACAAGAATATTGTCGGCTTGAAGCGCTGGCTCAGCGAGCACCGGCCGCGACGGCAGGCAGGCCTTGCGACCGATGAATAAAGGCCGGGCCGGCGCGCGTAGAGCGGCCTCTATCGTCGCAAGTGTTGGGTCTTCTTCAGGTGGATCGAGGCGTAGAGCTACAGTGACAAAGGCGTCGGCCCGATAATGTCGTTGGCGGATGTGAGGAGATTTGTACGTGTTCGCACCGCCAGCCCGCCCTTCGGGCAACCCGCGTGTCGTCCAGGCCTTGTCGTTGCCGCCAAGTTGCGCCGTCTGGAAATCGCGCAAAGCAGTGCCTGGACGGTCGAGCCGGGCGCCCACGACAAGGCGGTCCTGCAGGCGCTGATGCCGCTCGCGTTCGCCGCGCTGCCAGCCCAGTGCGTTGGCGATCAGCCCGGTCACCATGGAGCGGATCGGCAAATCAAGTGTGGGGCCGTTGGCGTCAATCATGGTGCCGCCAAAGGCCATCAGCGGCGCTTCGAGACGCAGAATCAGGTGTTGTGGCATAGCTTAAGCCTGACCGACAACAAGATCACGCGCCCAGGAAGCCAGATCATCCATCGATTTGAGAGTTGAGCCGGGCACCTCGGCGGCATCGATGGACAGGTGCGCGCGTGCGGGCGGGTTGCCGTAGGCGCGGTCTATCTTGGTCAGATATTGCCCCATAGCGCCGACGGCCGCTTCGGTGAAGGCTTTGCAGGGCGTCCGGTAGGCATTGGCAAGCGTGCGCGGCTGGGTATTGCCAGCCTCGATGAGCATCAGATCTGCGTAAGCATACGGAGCAGTCGAGCCTTTCTTGGCGCCGGGGGAAACGGTAGCGATGAGATGGACCAGGTGTTCGACAACCCTGCCGGCGAGTGCAGCGTCATCTCCCAGGTTGGAAACCAGCAGCGGAACATCGACGACGACGTAGCCGTAAAACAAACCTGCGGTCAGCTCTGTATCGAACAGGCCGCCGGCGCCGGATTCACCATCGGCGCTTTTGAGATCGTCCACCACGGTGAAATAATCCGGTTCAGCGGCCTCCGCATGCACCGTGAACGCGTGCGCAACATGGATCGCTGCGTCCGTGTTGGCATCAGGATCCGATGTCACCATGCGTCCGAACAGGGCGGCTTCGAGACCGGCCTCTATGACCCCGCGACGGTCTTTGAGCATTGCCTTGAGGTTGTTCTGTTCGCCCTTCTTGAACCAGGCCTCGATGGCCGCATCGACCTTTCCAGCCGTGTCGGCTGCCGGATCCGCGAGGATGGTGCGCACGCGCTCTATCAAGTATGCAATTTCAACATCGCCGATTAATAGTGCCTGACGGTCCTTGATCGCCGGCGCCTCCTTTTTGCCGGGCGTGTAGAGCAGTCGCGTGATGGCCGCGATAGCGGCTTCGCGGGTTTCCTCCGTGCCGAGGTCTGCCAGTGCCGGCTTGATTTTCCGTTCCGGAATCTCGCGAGACCGAACGGCCATCGGCGCACCGATGCTTTGTAGCGACCATGGCTCACGCTTGATGTCGGCGTCGGTTTCGCCCGGCTTGCGCCAATGGCGTTTCAGGCATTGCGACGAGATGCGTGTGCGGCTGGTGTTTTCTCCGAAGGGCAAGCGTTTTGCCAGCCCGCTGTCGTCGCGATTGAGCAGCGTTGCGGGATAGGAGGTTAGGAAATGGATCTGCAGGAAGCGCGGCGCGGGGCTCATCGAATGATCAATCCTTCATGGCCAATAACGGTTGAAAAAATACGGGGCAGGCAGGAGTTCAGATCGGTGTTCCGATGGCGGACGAATTGCTGTTCGCGCGCAGATAAGATTGCGCTATGCCGATACGAACGTCGTCTGTTTGGGGATCTGTGTCGTACAGGACCATCAGGCAAAGATCGCGGTATGGCAGATATTCGTGGCTTCGAGCGATGCGCACGGCGGTGCGCTGCGCAAGGTCGTAGAGGGCAGGTCCACGCGCATGCAGCAGCATGTCGAGCCTTTGCTCACTGAGGCCAATGTCTTTGAGCGTTCTCCCTAAGCCGGACGCGCGCAATGCATCTGGCCGCTGCGCCATGATTGCGACAGCGCGCGCCCAGCGGCGGACGGTTTCAGGCCCCATCTCAGGCGCGTTGGCGCGGGACATGATGCGGTAGAACGCTGCCGGTGGAACGGCATAGCCGTTCATTCTGCGCAGGGCGGCCAGATCGCCCGTGGCTGCGGCAGCGTTGAGCCGGCGAAATTCGGTCGCGATGCGTTCGAGCAGGGGCGGCTGCTTGCCAGCTTCGCTTGTCGATGACGACTGCGTTTCATCGTCAATGATTTCGTCTGTCATGCTGCTGGTTTCCGTTTCAGGAGATCGGGAAATGCTCCGAGGATTGCGCCATCAAGTTTAGCTTTCGCGGCACCACGGGCCCGATAGCAACGCACGCCGCTGAATGGCGACCCGACCTCGGCTGCGGCGAGTGCGTTGCGCGCGCTTGGCCAGAGGCACTCTTCAATCCAGCGCCTGCGGCATTCGTTGGCCGCAGCCGAACCTGTCGGCTCGGCAACCTCATCAAACAGGTGGTCGAAAAAGTCTTCATCAACGGCACTCTCGAACTGATCGACAGACGTTTCCGCTTTCGCTTTGGCCTTCGGATCCTTGAAATCGATGTTCTCAGCAGCTGCCTGATAGAGCGCGAAGAGCGCTGGCCTCAGAGCTGTCGAAACTATTTTGGAGACGGCAGAAACGCGTTGGCTGGCAACTTGCGCCATATCGCTGTCGCCGCTCGAAGCTTTCCGCATGAAAGCCGGCCGCAGCCGCTCGGGGATGGCGATGCGTCGTTCGTGATAGCCTTGCGTCTCGCCTTGCCCCCGTACGACTGCGGCAAAGACCATCTGCATGGGGCCGTTTGTGTCGGCGTCGAAAACTGTTTGCAGCGGTGCTGGAATGAACCTCTGGCCATCGAGCAGGTTCACGATGCGGCGATAGTGAAAACCCGAGCCATCCAGCGTCAGGGGCTTGCCGCTATCCTTCTCGATTGGAGTCCACGGATCGCCGGTGGGCAGCGTGAAGTCTTTGCCCTGATGTTTGGCTTTGGGTTGGTTGATGCGCGCCGCGTCGCTCGAGCCGCGCTGCGCCACAATGCGGTTGTTTTCATTTTGCAACCGCACCCGACGGCAGATCTCGACGTAATAGGGGTCGAGCTGTCGAGGATCGAAAGAGGTTTGGCCATCCCAAGGCTCAAGCCACAACAGCCGGCATCCGCCCGCTGGTTTGTGGAGCGTGTCATCTGCAATGATCTCGGCACGGTGATCAACAAGCCTGCGAATGTCGCGCGCAATGTGCGCACCCCAGCCGCCCGTGGCGGGGGCCAGGCCGATGAAGGGACGTGACGCAACCCTCCGTTCATGCGCGAAATGCCGTAGTTGCCGCGTCCAAGAAACCCTTCGAAGGTCTGAAGCGCGATCAGCGCATACAACCATTGCTCAGCGGCTGCGCGCTCCAGCCGAGCGGCCTTCAGGTCGTGGTTCTTCGAGGTTACGAGCATGTCGAGCGCGTCCGGCGTAACCTCTATTTCTTTCAGCGCCTCCCATGTGCCTTCCGGAATAGGCGGTTGCAGCAAAGCCGGCTTGGAAAGGTCATCCACAACAAGAGCCCACGGCTCCTCATTCGGAAAATCTGGCGTCAGGCCGCGCAACAAATCGCGCCAATTGGCTGCATCACGCGGCAGTGTGCTCTCGCCTGCGGCCAACAATGCCATGGCGCCGACCTGGGCAAGAAAGCAATGCAGCGGGTAGCGCTGGTGGGGCCGGAGGGCCGGCAGGCTTTCGATTTCATCGGCAATCAGAAGGGCGAGTAACTGGGGCAGGGTAACCGACTGGATCTCGCGATCCCGACCGCAGGCCCGGATAACGTTGTCGCTAAGCAGGTTGCCGAAAATTCCCCTTTTCTCATCCATGCGGCCCCCAGGACATAATCTTGTTGTGCTCACTAGAGGAGATTGGATAGTACAACGTGCGCGGGATCAAGAACAAATGATAAACAAACTGTGGGCAAAGCTCGAAAGAGCAGAGACGGATTTTCCTGGGCGAAAGTGGCTGTCGCTGGTCGATCACTCAGCAGATGTGGCGGCGGTCTTCGAAGCGGTGCTGCAGGTTCCGCTCGTCACGCGTCGCCTTGCAGCGCTCGCGGGCCAACGTGACTTCCCCCCGATCTGGCGATCGAGGCTCTGCGCCCACGTGGCACTGCACGACTTCGGCAAGGCCAACCACGGTTTCCAGGCCCGGCGCGATCCAAAGGCGCCCCCGGTGGGACACGTTCTGCCCGGGCTTGGGCTGCTCTATTCAAATTCCCAGCCCGGTCTGGCCTCGCGCCTCGCCGCAACACTGATGTGCGCGGAATTTGCCGCGTGGGGTGCGTGGGAATCCGCGACCCGCGCCGTGGCCGCGCATCATGGCCGCCCGATTTCGCAGCAACTAATCGACGGTGACAGTCAGAACCACGTCGCCACGCTGTGGACCCCGCGTGCCAACTACGATCCGATTGCCGCGCTTGCGCCGCTGGCGCAGGCCATCCGCAACGACTGGTTTCCTGAAGCGTTCGACATCGACGATCTGCCGCTGCCGGATGCGCCGCGCTTCTGGCATGCAGTGTCCGGGTTTGTGATGCTGGCGGATTGGATCGGCTCCGATGCCAATGCATTTCCGCTCTACATCGAACCCGCGACGGACCGCATGGCGCGCATCGCAAACGCGCGCGCGACAGCGCCGCAGCTTCTCGCAGTATACGGTTTCGATCCTGCCGCCAAGCGCAAAGCACTGCCTGCCGTGTCGTTCGCAAGTGTATCGGAACACGAGCCGCGTCCCATTCAGAAAGCGGTTGGCGATGTTGACGGGCAGGTTGTCATTCTTGAAGCCGAGACCGGCTCCGGCAAGACTGAGGCCGCGCTTTACCGCTTTGCGCGCCTGTTCGAACGCGGCGAGGTCGATGGACTCTACTTCGCGTTGCCGACGCGCGTGGCTGCAAAAAGTATAGAAGAACGCATCCGAGAAGCAGTACAGCGCATCTTTCCGAGCGGTGCTCGTCCCTGCGTTATTCTGGCCGTACCCGGCTACGCCAAATCGGACGGCGTCGGCTATAAGACGTTGCCTGATTTTGATGTGCAGTGGGACGACGGCCCTGATGCAAATTTGCGGCGAGAACGTTGGGCTGCTGAACATCCAAAAAGGTTTCTTGCCGGCTCCATCTCGGTCGGGACCATAGATCAAGCGCTGCTCGGCGCAATCCAGGCACGGCACGCGCACATGCGCTCGTCCAGCCTGCTTCGGCATCTGCTCGTCGTGGACGAAGTACATGCCTCAGACGTCTACATGGAGCGGCTGCTTGTATCGCTATTAGACCAGCACGCCAGCGCGGGCGGGCACGCACTGTTGCTATCGGCAACGCTTGGCTCCACCGCGCGCCATAGACTTCTCGGGCTGACGCCTAACGACGACCAGCCGTTGGCCGAGCTCTCGAGTGCTCACTACCCGGCGATCTCGACTTCACAGGATCCAGAGCCAAAACACTTCGACGGCTCTGGCCGGACAAAGCAGATTACACTTAACCTCGATCCGCGTATTGGCGACCCGGTGGCGATTGCGCGCCTCGCACTGGAAGCAGCTGAGCAAGGCGCCAAGGTACTCGTTATTCGCAATCTTCAGCACGCCGCCGTCGCGACCGCCGAGGCGTTGTTTGCACTCGCACCGAACCATCCGGCGCTCTTTCGGTGTGAGGGCGTGCCGACGCTGCACCACGGTCGCTTCGCGCGCGAGGATCGCGAACTGCTCGATGCAGTCATCGGCGCACAAATGTATGCGGAACGAGGCACGAAGGGGCTGGTGCTGATCGGAACACAGACGCTGGAGCAAAGCCTCGACATCTGTGCCGATTTCATGATCACCGATCTGTGCCCCGCCGACGTATTGCTGCAGCGTATCGGTCGCCTGCACCGCCATGCCAAGAACGCTCGGCCTGCAGGTTTCGAGGCGCCACGACTCGTTGTGCTCAGTCCCGATGATCTGGCACCGCTGCTTTCTAAGGCGCAGTTCGGAATGGGGGGCGACCATGGTCCCTATCGCGATCTGGTCATGCTAGAGGCGACCCGGCGTCTGGTTCGCGACAACTCCACCTGGACGATACCGCAGATGAACCGAACGCTTGTGGAGCAGGCAACCCATCCTCACGCGCTCGAAGCCCTGACCTGCGAGCTTGAGAAGGTGAACCCTGCGTGGCGCGGCGCGCGTGAACGGAGCGACGGGCAGAAGGCGGCCGATACCTATCTCGCCCAACACGTATTGCTGCCTTGGAAGCGGTGTTTCTCTGGCCAGATAGATCTCGCGTTTCCATTGGATGAACGAATTGGGACACGCCTCGGCGCTGACGACGTTCTGGTCGCTATGCCTGAGGGTACGATAGGGCCGTTTGGCCACGAAATTCGCGTCCTGACCATACCCAGTCGCTGGCTGCCTGGCGTTGATCTGAGCGCCGAGTTGATTCCGCAGATGGCGCTGGAGGACAGTGCCGCGCTCACAATTAATCTGGGCGGTCATCGGTTTTGCTACGACGCGCTCGGCCTTCGGAAGCTAAAGCCGTAAACGAATTGTTCCGTGGCGAAGGCGGTGGCCGACCGCAGGCTCTTCACTATCGGGTATCGCTTTCGTCCCCTCGACGGCAGTGTCGGTGATGTTGCCAAGGTTCTCGTGGTAGCAGGCGTGATTGTAGTGCTCGACGATGCGACGCACGGATCGTTCGAGATCGCCGGGTGGATGGTAGTTTTCCAGCAGGATGCGGTTCTTCAAGGTCTGGTACCAGCGCTCGATCTTGCCCTGGGTCTGGGGACGGTTGGGCGCACAGCGCACATGATCCATGCCGTAGCCTTCAAGCCATTCAGCAAGTTCAGCCGAGACGTCGCTCGAGCCGTTGTCGCTCAAGAGCCGCTGCTTGTGCGCGACACGAGGGCCGTCGCAGCCTGATGCTGCCAACGACAGTTGCAACGTATCGGTGACGTCTTCGGCACGCATCGTCGTACGCAGTTTCCAGGCGATGATATAGCGCGAGAAGTCATTAAGGATTGTCGACGTTTTGACGACTGGAGGATTTGGATAGTGTCTTAATTTGAAATTCGACTGCCAATAATTTACATTCCCTGACGCAGGGGCAAAGTCGGAACATGGCTGTTCTCATTTAGCTCAGGCTTATGCGGAGGTCTTGTGGCAAGCGCTTTTTTTCATGGCACCGTTCACGAAGCGGCTGAAGATATTCAAGCAGCAGTGCGATCTAATCCGGAGGTTTTGACACTCTGGGAAAATCTCACTCCGCTCGGGCGTAACGAGTTCATTTGCTGGATCGACGACGCAAAACAGGCAACGACGCGCCAGCGTCGCATCGCGCGGGCCTGTGACGAACTGCTAGAGGGGAGTAAGCGGCCTTGCTGTTGGGCGGGTTGCATTCATCGCACCGACAAGGCGCCAAGCCGATGGCAACAGGCAGTGCTGATTGACAAGAAGGGAAAAGGCCGTCGATAGATTGTCGCCGTTCCGGACCTAGTGCATGAGCCGACTTTGCGAGCACTCATGCTTCATCGCTCTCTGTCAGCCTCTTGCTCAACCGTGCCAGCGTCGACCGTGAACACCCGGTTGCGTCGATGATGCTATTCCAGCTTCGACCGTCACGGAGCATGGCGAGAATAGCGGCGTTCCGCTTGGTGTCTTCGGGACGACTATCGGCCAGCAGCCGGAATAGCTCCGGTCGCTGAAGGGAAGCGCCGCTTTCGTTCTCAACGTAGGTGGCGGCAATGATCAGCCCCCGGTCGGCGGCAAAGGCTTCGCTGACGGTTGCCCTCCGAGGGCGTGGTTCATGAACCGTTCAAGCTCAGCGTCGATCTGAGCTTCCTTGTGGTCCTGCACGGCTTGGTCGGTGTCGCGTGAAAACCAGTAGGGCCTACGGCGCGTTCTGAAGGGGCACCCGAGACAGTGAACTAGCGTCGCCCGTCAACGGCCCTTGCCGAGCGCCTTACACGCGACCGTCACCAAGCGACTTTGACGCCGAGTTTGCCGTCGTAGGCGTTGCCGTCGGCGTGTTCACCGATGCCGACAAGGTAGGACGCGTTGGCGTAGATCGCCGCGCCATCGCCAATGTCGGTTGAGAAGCCGGTGTTGATCTCGAGCGTGGTGCCGCCCATGTCGGCCGCAAACGGGATGAACCCGGTGGCAGACGAGAACTTTGTCTTCGGATCGCCGAGGAATTCGTACCAGAAGTTCGGACGCACCCAGGCGGTGAAGGTTGACGGTGCTCCGGTCAGCCAGGTCGGCGTACCGAAGTCCTGCGCGAAGCGAACGCCCACGCGTCCCACCAGTGAATTGACGTTATCGAAGTGCACCTGCGCGGCGACATCCGATCCGTTGTTGAGGTTGATGGTCTGATAGGCGAGCTGCGCCTGCGGTTCGATGCTGAAGCCGCCGGGGCCGGTGTAAACCGGATAGCCACCTTCGAGCGAGGCACCGAAGGCGCCGCCATCGGTTTTGAGCTTGTCGATGCGGTTCGACTTGGCGTCAATATCGTACCACGAGCCCAACAGCAGCGCGTCGACGTAAGCATTTTCTGGCGTGTAGTGGGTCCAGTAGGCGCCCCAGCTATAGGCCATGAAAGAATTCTCGCCAGCCTTGCCGTCGCCGATGTGCTGCACATCGCCCGAGCCGCGGCCGATGGCGAAGAACGCACCGGCGTGATTGCGTGACGTGCCGACATCGCCATCGCGATAAAGGTCGACACCGCCCTGGAAAGCCCAGAAGTCATAATCGTACTTGGGGCCGGCGCCGTAGATGCCGCCCTTACCACCATCGCGATCGCCGTGCTGACCGATCACACGCGCCCATGCTGCATTCGGTGCGCCTTCAGCGTATGAACTGACCGACGTACCCCGCCGCTCATGCAGCGTGTCGAGCATCAGACGGCCGTAGAGCAGCGTCATTGCCGGCACGGCGGCGTAGAGCGATGTCTCCGGCCGGTAGTTGGGAACATCAGGGCCGCAGATCGGCGCGGAAGGATCGAGTGCGCAGTCGAGAGTTGAGCGCAAGTACCAGGCATTGGGGTTGGTGGCATCAACGCTGCCGCGATAAAGCGAGTATTCATAAGGACCAGCAATGACCGGGGCGGCAAGTGAGAACAGTCCCGGCACCGTCGAGCCGCCGTTGATCGCATCGACGACAATAATTCCGTTGAGCTGCGTGAGATCACCTGCGCCGCCGACGTTATTGACGCTGAGCAGCGAGGTGCCGGTGGCCGCTCCAGTATCAATCACCAGCATATCGGATGGCGATCCATCAGCGCCCAGAACCGTGTTGATACCGAAAGTGCCACCCTGACCGATGTAGTTCACCGCCGTCAGTGTTTTGAACGGCCCCGCACTCGAACCCGGCGGCGTGAAGTGCACGAGACTGCCGGCACCGTTCGTTAGGCTAGTCACGTTGGAGTCAGCGGTGACAGTCCAGTCTGTCGCTTGCAGATAGAGATTGGAAGCGCCTCCCGCAGCCGTGATAGCAGATCCCGTAACGGCCGAGCCGACGGCGTTGAGGTTTAGTGTCGCTGTGCTATCAACGTTCAGCAATTCTTCTCCGCCGGTAACTGTCGAATCGATGACAGTAGCGAGCAGCATTCCATTTTGAACCCTAAAGCCCGCACCATCCACTGCACTCAACGTGCTGTTGTAGGTAGTCATGGCATTGCCGATGCCAGTAGCGCGTACGAGATCGGCATTTGTTCCGGAAGTCGTAAGCGTACTTTGAGAGACCATAACGGAACCGTCGATTTCCAACACTACTGCTGCTGCGTCAGCACCAGCGGTGCTAACCGTAATGCTGTTGCCAATGACGCTGCTGCCAAGGTCCGCGTACAAACCATAGCTGCTTGAGCCAGTAGTGTTGATATTTATGCCGTTAGTCAGTTCAATATAGGATAAGGTGCCTGCATAGGCGCCGTGTGCCGATTGACCGTTTGTGCTGACCGTGCCGCCATCCATAGTGATTTGGGCCGAGTCATAAGCATAAAGTCCGAAGCCGTTTTGGCCTTCCGTGCTGATCGCAGAACCGTTTTCAATCGTAATGGTGGACGTGAAACCGTCTGCAAACGCTCCATAGGACGCACTACCGGCAGTAGATACCGTGCCGCCATTGAGGACGATGCGCCCGGTGGTTTGAGAATTCAAACCATGGGAATTGGTGCCGGCTGTGGTGACAGCTACATTTTCCAATGTGATAAGTGCAGAAAATCCGCTTGCATAAGCGGCGGTGCTTCCAATGCCCGTAGCATTGACCGCGCCACCGTTGACCATAAGCAAGCCCCCGGACTCAGCAGACAAGGTGCGGGACGCCGCACTGATCTCAACGCCGTTCAGCGCGATGACACTAAAGCCGGTTGAATGCGCTCCGTACGCGCTGGCACCAGATGTGACAACTGTGCCGCCGTTAATTGTAATGTCGGCTGTGTTTGACGCGTGTAGCCCGTACGAGTTGCCGGAGATGTTTATCGCCACGCCGTGCAGTAGATTAATTTCAGCATTTGCATTTTCCGCACGGACGCCGGCGGAATTGGTTCCACTGGAAGTTATTGTGACAAACCCGCTGCTATCAATCACTCCTCCATTATAGGCCCAAAGCACGTTGGCGTTGTTTGTAATCGTGCTGTACGAGCCGTTGGCGGTTTCAGTCGTCCCATTTGCAATTAGCTGTTGAGCATGAGCTTTTGAAATACTTAGAGCGGCGGCTGTCCCGAAAGCGAGCATAGCGCAGCAATGCGCATGAGCAGAACGTCGCATCTCAAGTCCTCTTCGAGAATGATTTGAACTCAATGTATTAATGGCGCCAAATATCGCGCCTTGTTTCTAGGCGTCTCAAAATGCCGGGGCATAGGCCGATGACGAACCGAAAAAGACAACAACTGCCGTTGTAATCTAGGTGCCAGCAACGTTCTGCGCACATCTTATGTGCAGTTGATTCGGCAGTTCTGTCCTCAATAATGACGTGTGCTGATTATGGTCTGTTGAATTAGTCGTAAATCAAACACAGTGCCGAGAATGATGTTCAGCGTATGAATACCTGCAATGTATAATCGCCATTCGATAGCGCATCGGAAGTTCGCTAGGGCGGTTGCGATTTGGAAAGGCAGCAATCACATTGCTAACCTGCTCGACAGTTACTCTGCGCGGGCAACTTCACAGCCTCAACACCGGCCTGCTTAGCTGCGTTAGGGGCCGCACCGGGATGCCTTCTCTTCGGCGCGGTCAGATAGGACTGCCGACACCATCTCACCGAATGGCTGGTCGTCCGGGCCAAGCTCATCAGGCCGTTGCTGGTCGGCATCAAGATCGCCGCGCCACCGCAAGGGCCTCTTCCATGAGCTTGTCGGTGGCCTGTCCGCTACACCGATCCGCCTCTCGCTCGGCCTTCGCTGCTGGTTCCGGTTCGAGAATTCTATGAACCACCGGCAACCATCAAGGCCCGCTCATCGGTGGCTTGTCCGGCAGCATGGCGCTTGATCTGCAAGCTGCGAAGCCGTTCGTCTGACTACAAGCGTCGTAGTGCGAAACTACAGAGGCACGCGCTCCCTGTGCGGATCGCTGAACTTTCGTATCTGCGTCCGAACTCTCTAGTTCCGCCAAACACGTTATCTTAGTGTCCACGGAGCTAGGTGCCAGGCCAACGCCGCTTGTTTTGTGAGCGGGACGATGCTGCCGGTAGCCCGTCTATGAAGCGTCGGCACTTTCGAGTATTGAAGCGGCATATCGATCAGCGGCTCGCTGCCGGCTTGGTGGTATAGCGACCCGGATCCGCCGGGGTATGCTAGGAGGCTGGACTTTTTGCTGCGATCCAGGGGGGGCAGGGCCGTGTTTTCAAATGAAGTCGTTGACATGGGGGGCTGACGTCGCGCCGTCGGGGGATTGTGCTTGGCACGCTCCTAATGGTGGCGATGATCGGTGCGCTCATGAGTCCCCGAACGCTTGCGATTAGCTTTTGGTTGGTTGCGCTAGGATTTGCGGCGTCGGCGTTGCTCCGTCGACACGAACTCGACATGAGCCAGTTTCGGCCGGGTCCTGTGGTGTTGTTGCTTGCGGTTCTGGTTGGTTACATTTTTCTCGGCATGATGTGGGCCGACGTTCCGGCCGTGCCTCTGGAGAAGGGGGTGCTGGTCGGGGGCACAGTCGCCGCGCTCTGGATGATGACTGCTCTGATCCGACAGGAGACGCGCCCAAACATCATTCATATGGCGGAAGGTGTGTTTTTTGGCCTTTTGATCGGCGCACTGTTTCTTCTGGTGGAGCAACTCACCGGTCGGATCATCAAGGTGACCGCGCTGAATATGCTGGGTTTTCAGCCAGGGGATCTGACGCCGGTCCACTATTACGTCTGGAAGGATGGCATTCTGGACAGCATCATGGCGGATGACATGACACGCAATATGACTGGCGTGGGCGTTTATCTCTGGCCGCCGGTCGCGGCGATCATGGCCGTCTGGCGCCGCCCCAACAACGTGGTGTTCGCCCTCGTTCTGTTCGCCGTTGCTGCCGTGACGTTACTGCTTTCGAACCATGCATCGTCGCAGATCGCACTTGTTGCGGGAATTGGCGTATTTGCGCTTGCCAGCAAGTCGGTGCGCTGGGCACGCCGCTGCGTGATGACGGGGTGGCTAATCGCATGCTTTGCAGTGATTCCGCTGGCGTTTGCCGCCTACAAGGCCAACCTGCAACAGGTCGATGCGCTCGGATCATCCATTCAGTCGCGGCTGATAATCTGGAAGTTCACTGCAGAAAAGACGCTGGAGAATCCCTGGCTCGGCGTCGGCGCAAACATGACGCGTATCCTCGGGCCCGAGCTGGAAAAGAATGCAGTAACTGTCGGCAATGACCGCTGGCCGCACTCTCTGTCGCTCCATGCTCACAACCTTTATCTGCAAACGTGGTTTGAGCTCGGTGCCGTGGGCGCCGTGCTTCTCGCTGCGATCGGGCTTGCGATTCTAGGCGCGATAGCCAACCTCGATCTACGAGCTCAGCGATACGCTTTGGCCGCGTTCAGTTCCTCGGCTGCGGTCGTCGCCTCAAGCTACGGTATGTGGCAGGTGTGGCTCATCGGTACATTGGCAATCGCCGCCTTAGCAATGTGCATTGGCGTGCGAGCGCTGGAAACGTCTTCGCCAGCACACGCAGAAGTCAACAGAGCTTGACCTGAAAACCGTGCACCGCTATCGCGACGTCGGCATCGGTCTGCTTTGATGGCGTCGCGCTCAAGGCGCTGCTTTTCAGCTGAGCCGTACTAGCGGTATCCAGCTCAACAAATTGAGCTAATCTTTGACTGCACGGATATAAGTGCAGGCACCCCATTGTTTGCCTAGAAACCGTTCGATCGGAGCCGGAATATACTTTCCGATCCGCGAAATGTTAGGCCGCATGAAGTAATAGTTGTTGAGCTCTGTCATGCGGAAACCAACAGATTGGGCCATGTTTTTTAATTCAGAGTTCGTGAAAAATTCTGTGATTGGTGCATCGTCATCGTAAGAGCGTCCCGCGCAGCAACAATGAGAGCGGCCTCCGTTTTGCCTGCTCCGGTTACGTCCTCGATCAGCATCAAGGTAGGGCCGGAAGGAAGCACACATGTGCACGCTGCTTCCTGCAGAGGGCTCAAAGGGTGGTCGCCGAGCTGTGGCAGCAGGTGTTTTGGGTCGACGTTCGCAAGGCTGGTGGCTGGGAGGATGCCCGCTTCTTCAACTGCTTGGCGTGCGCAACTCTGCGCATGCCGCCAATAGTCAGCAAGGTTCAGTGTTGGCCGTTCATATTCAAACCAGTGTTGGCTTGATCCGATCCAGTCGCTGACATTCGTTAGGCCGGCGAGGTACCACGACATCAGCTTCGCGTTTTCGCCGAAACTCAGCGGCGGCGATAACGGCGGAAAAAGCGATGCCGTCGCTTCGACGAAGGCACGCACATCAGATATTTCTTTACTGCCGAAGCCGTTCAACCAATGGTTCGGGGAGCCGGCTGGGGGCTCGCCATGGTGTCCGGCAACTGCCGCCAACACAATGTCGCCGTCCAAGTCCACGTCAAAAAACCGGGCCAGAAGCGGTGCCAGATCGAACTCTGAGTCCAGCATCAGCGCGTACCCAACATCGTCGTGCGCTGTATGAGGCGCGTTAGGCAGGCTACCCAGCGGGCCGAGATCGGATTTGGCCTGGAAGTACCGCGAGAACTTTCCGATGTCGTGCAGCGCGATCAAAAATACAAACAGGCGATGGAGCGCTTCTGTCTGGACGCCGAGACGATATGCAAGCTGCTCAAGACGACGCAGATCTTTGGCGAGCAGCGCGTCAGCGACGGCCGCCACGTCGAGTGCGTGGTAAGCAAGCGGATGCCAGGTCGGCGTTTCAGGGTTCTTCGGCTGCGCCTTGCCCCAGTAGCGGCAAACAAAATCGTCCATTGAAAATCCGTGGCTTTAAAAATGGATCGGCTGACGTTTATGCGGGCAGCCTAAAAGCCTCGATGTGCGAATGCCAGCGCGGGTTGCGAATCGGTGGCAATGCCGAGTTGTGCTGCATAAGGTTGAAGTTGTTAGGACATGCAACTTAGGTTGCGACAGGCGCGTTGCCTGTAAGTCACATCGATAGCGCATAGAGGCCGACGGCGATTGACTCTTGCTTCAATGTGTTGCGAATCATCAGGTGTCGGTTCCCAAGAGGACTAATAGGGAATGTGGTGAGGGCATGCCGCCCGATGCCACAACTGCCCCCGCAACTGTAAGCGACGAGGCGTGGTCCTAAGTGCCACTGGAGGTACTACCTCCGGGAAGGCGGGCCGCATACCTATGACTCGCGAGTCAGTAGACCTGCCGACAGCCGTGGTCACGCGCGAGCACGCATCGGACGGGGTGTTCTGATCGTTGTCAAAACCGGAAAGGCCGCGTGTCTTCCCGGTTGGGCTTCGTTCGCGGTGACGTGCCGCCTTTTGTATCGCGTAGGTTGGAATGTCATCGAAGTCGGAGCGGGCGCGCATTGCGTGTCTGGCGCGCCGTAGCGCGTCTCTCGTAGCAATTACGTCCTGTTTGCAGTTTGTCGTAGTAACGACTGCGAGTTCCCAAAGCGCTGCTGAAGCGGATCTGCCGCCGCTGGTCGTGCAGCCGGCCGCGCCCAAAAAGGCCGTTCCGAAAAAGAAACCTCAGGCTCAAGCAGCGCAACCTACGATTAGCCCTGCGCCAGTGCCTCTCGCGCGCAAAACAGAAGACCAGCGCGCGCCGCAGGATCGCAATGATCCCGGCACCCAGGGCTTCGTCGCGACCCAATCCAGTGTCGCCACCAAAACGCCCGGCACCGTGCTGACAACGCCGCGCTCCATCTCGACCGTGACCAAGGCCGAGATCGAGGAACGGAATGCCGAAACCGTCTATCAAGCGCTGCAGTTTTCATCGGGGGTGAACGCATATCCGTTTTCCGGTGGCTTCATCACGCGTGAGCAGGCGCAGGTGCGCGGCTTCCTCGCCTATCAATATCTCGACGGCCTCAAGCAGCACGACAGCAACTGGGGCATCGAGCCCTACGGACTGGAGCGCGTTGACGTGCTGAAGGGACCGGCCTCGATGCTGTACGGGCAGGGCAGCCCCGGCGGCCTCGTTGCCATGACGAGCAAGCGCCCGACCGATGAGCCTTTTACCGAGGTGGTGCTGAAGGCTGGCACGCATGACAAGCTGCAGGCTGGCTTCGATTTCGGCGGTCCGATCGGCGGCAATGGCGCGCTGAGCTATCGACTGACCGGCATGGGCCGCGTGGCCGATGGTCTGGTCGACTTCACCGACAACGATCGCTTCTTCATCGCGCCGGCCATTACGTTCCGCCCCAGCAACGACACCAGCTTCACGCTGATGGCTTCGTATCAGTACGATCCGAACATGACTATCCAGCAGCCGCTGCCTTTTGCCGGTACCGTCGTTCCCGGTCCGAACGGGCAGTATATTTCGCGCGATCTGTTCCTGGGCGAACCGGGCTATCACGACACCGACAAGCGCACGCTGAAGATTGGCTATGAGTTCCGCCACCGCTTCAACGAGACGTGGTCGATCGAGCAGAATGCCGCCTACCGGCACATCGACATCACGCTGCAGGAAATGCAGGGCAGCGGCGTTGTTGCCGGCACGACGGCTGCGCGCAACATGTTCATGGCCGAGTACACGATCGAGACCTATCAGGTCGATACGCGCATGCGTGCCGAGTTTGACACCGGTTTCATAAAGCACAATCTGGCGTTCGGTATCGACTATGCGAATATCCCGAACTACCAGGGCGTAGCGCTGAACCGCACCAACTATTTCCTCGATCTTTATAACCCGGTTTACGGCCAGCCGATGGGCGCCAACCCGTTCATCCAGAAGCGCTACCAGGACTTTGAGCAGGCCGGCGCGTACATCATCGACACCATCACGGCGGGTAATCTTACGGTCGTTGCCGGGCTGCGGCACGACCGTGCAAAATCTGCCCAGCAAACGCAGGCCTATAGTGCTGCGCTGGGTGGCTTCACCAATCCGCCCTACGTTCCCAAGGACGACAGCGCCAACACGGTGCAGCTTGGAGCCAGCTACGAATTGCCGGGCGGGTTCGCACCGTACGTCAGCTATTCGGAATCATTCTTCCCGACACCGGGTAACAACCTGTTCGGCGTGCCGTTCGAGCCAACAACGGGCGAACAGTATGAGGCGGGCATCAAGTATCAGCCGATCGGCATCAATGCGCTGTTCACCGCTGCTGTCTTCGATCTGTCGCAGCAGAACGTGCTGACAGCCGATCCGACGACACCGGGCAACCGCATCCAGATCGGCGAAGTGAACTCGAAAGGCTTCGAGCTGGAAGGGCGCGGATCTTTGGGTAATGGCTGGAGCTTCGCGGCGAATTACACCTACCTCGACGCGAAAACTGCTGACACGAAGAAAACGCCTGTCTATCTCGCCAAGCATCAGGCGGCACTCTGGGCGTCCTATGCCTTCGATGAAGGCGCATTGCGCGGCGTTATGCTGGGCGGTGGCGTACGTTATCTCGGCGAAACCAATGGCAACGCGGCCAATACGTTCAAGGTGCCGTCGTTTACGCTGTACGACGCCGCAGTGCATTATGACCTTGGCGTACTGTCCAACGCGTTCGACAACTGGCGCCTCAGCCTCAATGCGAAAAACCTGACCGACGAGCGTTACGTCACCAACTGCGAGTCGCTCACGTCGTGTTATTATGGCGTAGGCCGCGCCGTTGATGTGACGCTGCGCATGCGCTACTGACCGGCGTCATCACCGAAATACGATAAAGCGCGGGCAGCCGAACCGGCTGCCCGTCTGGCTTCGAAACGTTGGAAGCACAGGCGGCATGACGAAAGCGCTTGATGATCTGGCTGCTGACCTCAGCAACGCATTCACCGGCGATCTGGCACACCTGCGCGACAGGCTTGTGTTCGGCCACCGGGAGGACAGTCTGTCGTTGGCGGATATCCTGACGGCGGAGCAGCAAGCGGCCATCGTTGACGCGTTCTGCCGCGAGCACGGCCCGACGCCGGTTGTTGCGGTGATGTCGATCTGGTCGAAGTGGTATTTCGGCATGGTGCTGCCGCCTTATATCAGCGCCAACATCGTATTGGGCCGCATGCCGGCTTGCGGTGTCGATGACATCCGCCTCATCCTGCAACCGGATTGCAAGATCAGCGCTGCGGTCGTAACGGGCGTCACACCCGTGCAGGCGCTGCCTTTGCCGGGGTGTGCGTTGGAGCCGCTGGTCGACAGGTTGGTGGCGCCGTTCATCGAGCGCTACCACCAGCAAACCGGCGTGACGCGTCGCGTGCTGTGGAGCAACGCCGGGACGCTGATTGAAGGCGTTGTTCGCCATCTTGAGAAGATTGGCTGCAGCGCGGATCTGATCGCGGCCTGCGATGCCTATCTCGGGCGTACGCATCTGGCCGATGGCACGCGCAACCCGCTGCACCTGCCGGTCGTCTATCTCGACATGCCTGGCGAGTCCGGACGTAGACGCCGGCTTTGCTGCCTGCGCTACATGCTCCCCGATGAAAAGCTGTGCTGCGCCTGTCCGCGCGACGGCACCGCAGCCAAAATAAAAGCCTATATGCGCGCATTGGAAGGCGCTGCACTGTGAAAATATTTCTTCGGTCGGTCTGGGGCTATACCAAGCCGTATTTCCTGTCGCGCGCCGGATGGCTGCCGTCGCTGCTGCTTGCGGTCGCTATTGCCTTTCAGCTGATCGTCGTCGCCGCCGAGGTCGCGCGCAACCAGTGGCGCAACGACTTTTTCGAATCCCTGCAGAAGCGCGACTGGGACGAGTTCGTACACCAGTTCTGGGTGTATCTCGTCATCGCAGCTGTGCTGATCGTCGGCACCGTTTATCAGACCTATTTCATCAAAAGCCTGTCGGTGCGCTGGCGCCGCTGGCTTACCGAGCATTTCGTCAATCGCTGGCTTGATGACGCCAGCCACTACCGCATGAAGCTGCTGCCGGTGCGGGGCGACAACCCCGATCAGCGCATCGCGGACGATACGCGCAAGTTCGCCGAGAACGCCCTGTCGCTGTGCGTTGGTCTGCTCGGCGCCGTGGTCACGTTGGCGTCGTTCATAACGGTGCTGTGGCTGATTTCGCCGCCGGTCAGCGTGTCGTTCATGGGCGAACAGCGTGTGGTCCCGGGCCTGCTCGTCTGGTGTGCGCTGATATATTCCGCCATCGGCACCTGGGTGGCGCATCTGATCGGACGTTACCTCATTCCGCTCAACTATCAGCACGACCGTCTGGAGGGCGATTTCCGCTTCGACCTTGTGCGCGTCCGCGACAACGGCGAACAGATCGCAACGCTCCAGGGCGAACAGGTCGAGAAAGACATTCTCGCCGGCCGGTTCGCGCGCGTCGTCGACAACTGGTTTGCCTTGATCCGGCGCGAAAAGCTGCTCGGCTTCTTCTCGGAAGGTTTCAAGCACGCCTCGCTGTATTTTCCTTACCTGGTGTTGGCGCCGTTGTATTTCGCCGAAACGCTGCAGTTCGGCCAGCTCATGCAGGCCGGTTCTGCATTTGCCACCGTTCGTGCCTCGCTCTCATACTTTGTAACGGCCTATCAGCAGCTCGCTGAATGGGTCGCCGTTACGCAGCGCCTCGATGGCCTCGACGCCGACCTCAGTGCCGCGCAGAAGCTGGGTACAATGCCTTCATGCGAAAGCGAACCGGCTGCGGATATGCCAGGGCTACGGGCTGAAAATCTCGTCGCTTGGAACGTCGATCGCGACCGGAAGCTGGGCACGCTACCATCATTACATTTGGTCCCCGGGGAGACGCACACGCTGCGCAGCCGTTCCGGCAGCGGCAAGACCAGCATTGTGCGAGCGCTTGCCAGCCTGTGGCCGTTCACGAGCGGCAGGCTGGAGAGCAGTGGTCGGAAACTGGTGCTGCCGCAGAACGGCTATATGCCGCCCGGCACTCTCAAGCGCGCGCTGGTGTATCCGCTGGGTGAGCACGATGTGGACGACACCACGGCAACCGATGCGCTGGCAGCGGTCGGTCTTTCGTCGCTCGCCGGCCACCTACAGGACGAGAGCGTCGTGGCGCGACTGTCCGGCGGTGAACGTCAGCGTATCGCGTTCGCCCGCGCGCTGATCTACAGGCCGGATGTGCTGGTTATGGACGAGCCGACGTCGTGGCTGGATCAGAAGGCACACGATGAACTTTTCCGCATTCTAAAGCTTCGGCTGCCGCGCGCGATCGTGCTGTCGACATCAACCTGACCGGGTGCCGTTCTAATTGCCCGCCCTAGCGTTGGCAGCACGCGAGAACGCTCGCGTGTATCAGCCCTGCGGCCCCCGCGTGTGAAGTGGTCCGGGCTAAAAGCGTGGCGGGTGCGCAACGGATCGGAACTATCGAAGGGGCGCGCAACTTGCTGGCGGTGCAGGTGAAATGCCGCAGCGGCTCGGCAAGCCCATGAAAACACTGTCAAAACAATACTGAAGAAGTATTGTTATCGCGCAGCGCTTAGACGCCCTCTAAATAATTCATATTGCGTGCAAAAACGGCCTGCGCTTGAACCGGATGAGGGCTGAGATGCCCCTCTGCGGATGCAGTCGACCCATGTTGTTGTGCGGCCGGCATGATGGCTTTGCAACTCGATAGGCGGGTATGGCGAGGGTGAGTTCCGATGGCTAATCCGATCGATGTCGCTGCGCTCTACGAAGCGGAGAGCGGTCGGCTGCGGCGCAAGCTGGCACGCATGATCGGAGATCGCTCGACAGCAGCCGATCTGGTCCACGACGTGTTTCTGCGGCTATGGAAGCGCGATACCGACATTCAGGGATGCGGCGCGGCCTATCTGACGCGCAGCGCCCACAACGCTGCCATTGATTACATCCGCGCCGAAAAGATCCGTGCGTCCTACGCGGCCGAGACCCTGCCGGAGCAGCGAGCGATTGGTTTCCCTGCGCCGTCAGCGGCGTTGGAAGCGCGCGATGATTTGCGTCAGATCGATGTTGCCATTCGCCAGCTTCCCGAGCGCACGCGCCACGTGTTTCTGCTCAATCGCGTGCATGGCCACACCTACGTGGAGATTGCCGCGGCTCTGAATATCGCGGTCGGCAGCGTTGAACGTCATATGAGCCGGGCGCTCAATGAGATCCGCGCTTCTATTGAAGTTCGATGATCGAGCGTGCTGGTTTGCGTGGCATCGGTGCATGAAGCGGTATAGGCAGAAGTCTGTGATCGCGTTTGCCATCCACATTGCTCGGTTAGCCTGAACGCCATGGACCAGAAACCCCAGCATCGCCCCGGCCCGGATGAAGTGGCGATGACGTTTCTTGCGCGTGTTCGCGCCACGTCATCCAATGCGGAGCGCGCTGAGCTGGAAGCATGGCTGGCCGCCAGCCCTTCGCATCGGGCCGCGTGGGCGCGGGCGGTGAGCATGTGGGAAGCGACACAAGCTGCAGGCCAGCGGGTTGCCGACGAGGAGGCCGCGGCGCTGGCGCCGTATCTGAAGAAGATCAACAGATCGCGTGCCGCCAAGAAGCGCCGCAATGGCACTGCAGCCGTTGCTTTTGTAATTGCGGTGGGTGCAGCAGGATTGTGGCTGGAGCAGCCGAGCCTGCTGCAGAATTTCACCGCTGATTACACGTCAAATCGTGGCGAGCGCCGGCTGGTGACGCTGCCGGATTCTTCGACGGTGCTGCTTGATTCCGACAGTGCAATCGATGTCGACTATTCAGACAGATCGCGCCGGATACGCCTGCTGCGCGGCAACGCTTTCTTTGCGGTCACTGCGAATGGCCTGCCATTCACGGTTGCGGCTTCCGATGGCGAAGTGCGCGTGCTGGGTACGCAGTTCGGCGTCAAGCTATCCGGTGATGGTGCGATCGTAACGCTGGAGCAGGGTGCGGTCGAAGTTGATGTGAATGCCAGATCTGCAAGGCTGGCGCCCGGCGAGCAGGTGCGGTTTGCCCGTGCGACCCTGGGCGCGGTCGGGCCGAGCGACCTTGATGCGGATCTCGGTTGGCGTGACGGACGGCTGCTGTTCTACGATAAGCCATTGTCCGAAGTGATCGCGGAGATCGCGCGCTATCGTCCTGGTCGCATCGTCGTCGCCAATCCGGCGCTGGGCGATCGCATTGTGTCGGGCAGTGTACCGCTGGACGACCCCGACGCGGCATTGCGCTCGCTGCAATCGTCGGTCGGGTTCTCGATGCGTTCAATCGCGGGCCGTCTGGTGCTCGTGTACTAGTTCGCCCCTCTATCGATGCCCACGCGCAAAAACTTCGTCGCAGAAAAAAATGCTGCGAGGGTGGGGGTGTCGGCCTGCTCGTCCGTGAATCCCATTAGAGGCCTGCTGCTGACGCGGTGTGCGGCCGCTGATTGGTGTGCGTTTGGGGTTTGCGTATATGTATGCGTTTACGAGTGCGCGGTTTGCCGCGCTGTTGCTGGTCGGTTGCGCTGCTGTCATGGAGGCGGGCGTTGGCCATGGGGCCGCTGCCCAACAGGCGAACAGCACAAGCGTCTATACGTTCAATTTGCCGGCGCAGAAAATCGCGCAGGGCGTAAACGCCATTGGCCGCGCTGCGGGCCTTTCTGTGGTCATCAACGGCAAAGTCGATGCGGCGCTTCAGGGGCAGGCGGTCAGCGGATCGATGACGGCGGCGCAGGCATTCGCGACGTTTCTGGGTGGAACGGGCCTGACGTACAGCTTCACCAACGGCAACACGGTGACGGTCTCGGGCGCCAGCGCCGACAGCGGCGGCGCTACGGTAGATGGCGCGATAGCTCTTGATACGATTGATGTATCGGGCGGTGCTGCGAGCGCGGGTTTCCAGGGCACGCCGGACTGGGTTTATGAAGCGCCGGCATCGGTTAGTGTTATCTCCCGCGAGGCCATCAAGACGGTGCCGACGCGTGACACGCGTGATCTGCTGTCAAATGCTGCGGGCGTCTATTCCGGTGAGGGCAACGGCAGCTTTCCAACTGTGTCGCCCAACATTCGCGGCCTGCAGGATTCCGGTCGTGTTGTCGTTTCGGTGGATGGCGCGCGCCAGAATGCACAGCGCGGCATGGGCTTCGGCACCGGTATGGGGAGTTATGGCTCCAACTCGGGGCAGGCCTTTGTCGACAGTGCTTTCATACGCGAAGTCGACATCGCAAAAACGACGGATGCGAAAGCTGGCAGTGCCGGATCGCTCGGCGGCAGGGTTGATTTTCGCACGGTGGGCGCCGACGATCTGATTGCGCCCGGCGCTAAAACCGGCGTTGAACTCAACGTTCTGCGCGGCACCAACGAATATGATTTCCAGGGCTCGGCGCTGGCGGCATTTCGGCTGACCGATACGCTGTCGTTGACTGCGGGCTTCAGCAAACTGAAGCTCGGTGAATATCAGCCGGGCAAGAACGGTGACGCGCGTTCGTTCAATGACGCGCTGGGCCGCGAGACGTGGTCGTCATTCCAGAAGCTGGAGTTTGATAATCGCGAAGGGCTGACGGCTTCGTTGTCGTGGATGCATCAGGACATAAAATTCGCCTACGCGATGGAAGGCATAGGCGGAAACATCGAGCACGTGCGCAACGACACGGTGGTGGGCAAGATCAACTGGAATCCGGAAACGGAGATGATCGATCTGAAGACCAACCTCTGGTTCAACAATTCGCGTAACGACGAGCTGCGCGAATCCCGCCGCTCATCTCCGACATCCAACCAGCCGCCGGATACTTACCTCGATCTCGATACGCAGAGCTTCGGCGGCACACTGGAAAACACCAGCCGTCTTGAGACGGCAGCAGGTCTGCTCACGCTCAACTACGGTGCCGAGGCGTTTCGCGATAAGGCGAGCTCTTCTGCGAACAGCGAGACCATTGCACTCAATCCACTTTGGGAGACGAGTTACACCGCGTTCAACCCGCCGGGCCAGCGCGATGTCGCCAGCACGTTCATCAATGGCGAGCTCAAGCCTGCTGATTGGCTGACGGTTTCTGGCGGTCTGCGCTATGACTGGTCGAGGCTGAGGGGCACTCCGACCTACTATGAAAATCACTCCTACAAAGAGGCCATAATTGTGCCGTGTGATGAATTGAGCAATCACTATACTGCCGAGGAATATTGGCCGATTTTTCTCGCCGGTAACCCAACTTGGAGTTCCCGTTACGCGCTCTACCTGAGTCGCTGGTCAACTTCCTTTGGCAAGGGTTGCATGCCAGGAACCGGGATGACGACCTATAACGATGTCGTAAGCTTTCCTGGCCATCAACTGGACATCGACCGCACCGACTCTGCGTGGCTTCCGTCGGCCACGATCGAGCTGAAGCCGGTTGACTGGTTCCGCCCGTTCGCAAGCTACAGCCAGAGCTATCGCCCGCCGACAACGCTTGAAGCATTTTTCGCAGGTGGAACGCCCGGCGATGGCGTCGGAACGGCCTATGCGCCGAACGCGGACTTACAGGGTGAAAGGGGCGAAACCTATGAGGTTGGCGCCAACATCATCAGGGACGGTCTGTTCCGCGACAACGATAGCCTGCGCATGAAGATGGCGGCGTTCCATCGCGACATTGAAGACTACATCGTCATGGGCAGCTTGGTGACGGATGCAACGCCGACGCGTCTCGCGCCTTACTCGAGCTTCGTCAACATGGATGGCACCACGACCATGCGCGGCATTGAGGTGGAAGCCAACTACGATATGCGCGTCGCCTATATCGGTGCGGCGGCGACCTGGCTTGATACAAAGTGGCCCGGTAAAACCGATATCTTTTCGAATGGCATACTCACGACCAATGGCGATGTGGTCGCCGTCGCAGGCAACATTCCGCCGGACTTCAAGCTGACGGTTGACGGCGGTATCCGTCTGATGGACGAGCGGCTGACAATCGGAGCACGTTACACGCACACGTCGCCCACAAAAACGCGGCAAGTGACAACGATCGGCGCCAACATGACTGTTGTTGAATCAACCGACCCGTATTCGGTGTTCGATCTCTACAGTGTCTATCAGGCCAACGAGAACATCACGCTGCGCCTGTCGGTCAATAACGTCACCGATCAACGCTACGTGCCGGCGGGCGGCTTGTTTCTTGCGCCGGGGCGCACCGCAACGATGGGTCTGACGGCAAAGTTCTAATGCGCACATCTTGGCCGGGTTATAAGCACACCGTTCGTCGTTGACGATTGTGCGGATCGCCCGTCCGCACTCCAGAGAGTGGGCGCGCGCAAATAAGCGCCGATAGAAAATCCACGTTTGTCGGCCGCTAAGATAGCGCGCTACGCAGCGCTGTCCCGGGGGAACTGATTTGAAACATCCATGTGCAAAGTAACAAAGGAGAACGACAACATCGGTGAGTGAGTAAAGTTTATGAAATTTGTAGGTATGTGGGCTCTGGCAAGCCGCACCTGTTGCGCGCCGTTAGCGACCACTGCCATTGCTGGCGCAACGCACTTCGAAGCCTTGGCCGATGCGCCATTTGTTGACGGCCGTCCCACCGCTGAAACGGCAGCCAAGCTGCAGCGTGAGCTCGCGTTCCAGCAGGCAACGCAGGCCTACCTCTGGGCTATGCCGCTCATAAACACTTTGGGCATGAAGTTCGGTTCCGACGCTGCGTTCGGCACCGGCTATAATGTGTTGCCGATCTGGAAGGATCGTCTCGATCCCAAGACGCTGGTGACCACGCCAAACTCTGACGTCATTTACGCGATGAGCTATGTCGATCTGAGCGAGACCGGTCCGCTGGTGTTCGATGCTCCGCCTGACATGCAGGGCATTCTGCTCGATTTCTGGCAGCGGCCTATCCCGGTTGATGGCGGCAAATATTTTGGCGACGTCGGTTTTGCAGGTCCAGATCACGGCAAGGGCGGAAAGTTTCTCATTCTTCCGCCGGGCTATGACGGAGATGTGCCTGAGGGCTATTTCGTCTATCGCTCCGGGACAAACAACGTCTTCATCTTCCTGCGCTCCTTCTTTAAGGATCCGAAGAATCTCGCACCGGCCGTTGAGCTGATTGAGCGGGCGCAGATCTATCCGTTGAATACTCCTCAGGCTGAACGCAAGCCGATGCAATTTCCTAACGCATCCGGCGTGCCTGCCAATATGTTGCCGCGCGATGACTTCTCTGCATTCGAGCAGATCAAGTGGCTTGTCGATCGCGAGGGCAAGCACCTGGCTAGCGCTGACGGGCTCGGCTTACTGGCAAACGTGGGGCTGATCGCGGGTAAGCCGTTCAACCCGGACGCTGCAACCAAGTCGGTTCTGAATGCGGCTGCGAAGACAGCCTACAAGACAAGTCGCGTTATTGGTTTGCAGGATGGCGTTGCGGGCGAAAGCTACAAGGTGTGGGCTGACCGCCAATGGATCAATCCGGTCAACAACGCCAAGTATCCCGGGCCGGAAAAGGCGTTGACGCTTCCATTCGAATACAAGGCTGGCGGACGCGTTTCGGTCGGGCGGTTCTCCAGAATGTTGGAGCGCGCGGTGCCGTTCAAAGAAACGCCGCCGGTCGATGGCTCCTGGTCGTTGTCGATCTATGACAAGAACCATCTGTTCAGCCCCAACAAGCTGCACCGCCATTCGCTCGGCACCAAGAATGCCGATCTGAAGCCGAACGACGACGGTTCGCTGACACTGCATGTCAGCGCGAAGCCGCCGAAGGATGCACTGGAGAGCAACTGGCTGCCGGCGCCCGATGGCGACTTCTCGCTCTACATCCGCGCGTACTGGGGCAAGGAACCGATCATCGACGGTTCATGGCAGCCGCCGGAAATCGCTACTGTCAAATAGTCCGCGTGGGACAAGGCGAGCTTTGCCTTCAATAGGACGTGATCCAACCCCGGCGATAAGATCGCCGGGGGCGTTATTTCCAGTGCACAGAGCTATGCTCAAACGTTTGTTTTCCTTTCGCGGGCTGCGCGTGCTTTTTCTTTAGTGCGCCCCGCTCGACAAGAGTGTGCCTTCCAGCGAATAGTGTTTTGCCGTTACAGAACGCTTGGCAGGAAACCCGTGTATGCGCCCGCCGTGGTCTGACACTGCTGTCGCCTATGCGAGTGCCTTGGGCTTTGTGCTTGTCGCAGCTCTGTTCAGGTTCGGACTCGCGCAGATCGATCCGAAAATCCTGATCTTTTCGACCTTTTATCCCGCTTTGCTTGCAAGCGCGATCATGTACGGTCGCGGGCCGGGAATTGCAGCGCTTGTGCTCAGCACCGTGCTAGGCCTCATCACCATGGAGGAGCAATCGAGTTGGTTTGCTGCAGTTGATGCTGCGCGAACGATCAACCTCGTACTGTTCCTTTTGTCCGGCGGAATACTCGTCTGGATTGGCAGCGCTTATCGCAACTCGCAGCAAAAATTGACGGCAGAGCAGGAGCGCCGCGCGCTGCTGTTGCGCGAACTCAATCATCGCAACAAGAACGCGACGACGGTTGCGCAGTCCATCGTTTCGCAAACGCTTAGAGCGGATCCGGAGACCGCCGCAGCCATTAACGGGCGGCTGGGTTCATTGTTTGCCACCAACGATCTGCTCACGCGTTCGGAAACCTATAGCGCATCGCTCGCCGATATACTCGATGAGGAGCTACGGCCTTTCATCGGGCACGCGATACTGCTGTCCGGGCCGCCGGTTCCGCTTGGTCAGAAAATCGCGCCATCGCTAGCGCTCATCCTGCATGAACTGATCACGAATGCGGCACCGTGCAATGGGAAGCAGGCGATAGGCTTCTCACCGTTCACTGGAGTGAGCACGGTGGTCCAAACATTGTTACTGCTCCGGAGAGCACAGGCTTTGGCACCAAGCTTATCCGTGGTGTGACCGCTGCACTTGGCGGCACGATTGACAAGAGTTGGCAGCCGTCAGGAATGAAGGCCACCCTGGTTGTGCCGTACTGCTGAAGCGTGCTCGCGATCTGGCGCATATGTGTTGCGGCTGCGACCGCCTGCGTAACGAGCCGTGATCATTTTATCAGGTTGCGAAGCCACAGTGCGATCGGCTCCCAGAACGCTGCCAGCCCAACAAGGGCAGCGATGACAAGCACGCTCACGGCCATCTGCACGACGCCGAAATTGGCAGCATCGGTAGATACAAACCATCCGGCGATCACCGCGGAGATGAAAAGTATCGGGCGGAGGAGCCAGGAGATGATGGGCATGGAATGCTCCAGATATATGGCAGCTGGTGCTGCGTGCTGGTGAGCCGGCTTCTGTGTCTACGTCGTTACCCGTTCGGTAAAATGAGCCTTAACGCGTTGTCGATGTGCTTCTGAAGCTTGTTACGCGAAAGGGGCCTTTCGCCCAACAGAGCCCGCAAGTGCAGATCGCCGACAATTGCGCCAAACAACATTGCGGCGGTATCCTCTACGTCTTTGCTAACGTTTTGATTGTGTGAGGTCTGAAACGCGCGCACCGCGTCGGTGAAGAAGCGCTTGCCTTGCCGGATTGTGCGCTCTCGGAACACGGCCGCCAGTTCAGGACAGTGCCTGGCTTCCGAGATGACCAGTCGCGTCATCTCAACGTGCAGTTGCGCGCGCTCGGCAATGGTTTGCAGGTGGTGCGTCAGATCTGCCCGTGTGGCGGCATTTTTCGCCACCAAAGCGCCTTCCGGATACAGCTCAACAAAGCTGATCAGCGCGGAGAAAATGGCCCGTTTGTCAGGGAAGAAACTGTAGACGGTCTTCTTGGACATTGCCGCCGCGCGGGCAATTTCTTCCATCGTCGCGGCGCCGTAGCCGATGTTCGTAAAAACGCCTTCTGCCGCCGTCAGAATAGCCGCACGACGATCGCTTTCGCTGAGCGCGAGGGGGCGCCCGGGGTGGCGCGTTGTCACGGCGGAGGTGTTTATCTTCTTCATGTGTCTTGACAATAGGAAACGATATCGTTTCTTAAATGGTATGTCCGGCGTGCGTTTTGCGCAAGTGGGAACACGTAGCGGCCAAAGCATCGCGCCGTTCGAGGGAAGGAAGTTGAACGTGAGACAACTGAGCCGGGCAGTCTCGAACGTGGCCAGAGCGAAAAGGTACGGGCATCGTCCTGTCGCGATGATGCTGGCGTTTGCTTTCCTGAGCGGTGGGAGCGGTATGGTGCGCGCCCAAAGTCCCGCTGCCGCTCCCGCGCCAAGTGTCATTGTCGAAACGCTGCAGATGCGCGACGCCATCGACGAAGCGACATACATCGGGCGCGTTCAGGCGATCGACAAAGTGAACATCAGGGCGCGTGTTGATGGGTTTATCGCCGCCCGTGGCTTTGAGGAAGGCGCGGAGGTCAAAGAGGGGCAGCTTCTGTTCGCCCTCGAGAATGCACCATATGAGGCGGCTCTAGCCCTCGCAAAAGCTAATCTCGCCAACGCGGTCGCAGTGCAGGAGCTCGCGCGAGCTACCTACAACCGAACCAAGCCGCTGGCTGATCGCGGCACCTCTTCGCAGGCGGCTCTGGACGATGCCCACTCGAAGCTGGCGCAGGCAAGTGCAACGGTTGAAGCGCAGCAGGCGGCGGTAAAGCAGGCGGAGCTCAACCTCAGTTATACCGAGATCCGTGCGCCTATGGATGGTCGCACCGGTCGCGCTACATATTCGATCGGCGAATATGTCGGAGCATCAAGCAATCCGCTTGTTACGCTGGTTCGACAGGATCCGATGTACGTAGCGTTTCCTGTTCCGATGCGTGTGCTGCTTGAAGTGCGCCGGGAAGGACGCTCTGCCGACAATGTTCTTGTGCGTCTGAAGCTGCCCGACGGCAGTGCCTATTCGCATGATGGGTCCATCAAGTTTTCCGAGGTTCAGGGCAACGCAGGCACCGACACAATTACGGTGCGAGCGGCGTTCCCCAATCCGGACAGATTGCTCGTCGATCAGCAGATCGTCGGCGTCAGCGTTCTGGCAAAAGAGCCGGAGCTCAAGCTCATGATGTCGCAAGCGGCGTTGCTACTCGATCAGCAGGGCGCGTACGTTTTGCTTGTCACGCCAGATAACAAGGTCGAAACGCGGCGTGTTGAAGTGGGGGAGCAGCGCGGGCCCCACATCGTTGTCAAAAGCGGGCTGGCGGCCGGGGATCGGGTCATCACCAGCGGACATCAGAAAGTTCGCCCTGGGATCGACGTCGATCCCAGTGAATCGAAGGACGCTGCTGACGCGGCCAAGGGCTAAGAACAGGACGGCATCATGATTTTCGACGTCTTTATTCGCCGTCCGCGACTGGCGATGGTGATATCCATCGTTCTGACATTGGCTGGACTGATCGCGACGCAGACAATTCCGGTCGCGCAGTATCCCGAGATCGCACCTCCTACTGTTCGTGTCAGCGCTTCCTATCCCGGAGCGGACGCGATAACGGTCGAAGAGAGCATCGCACAGCCGCTCGAAAACGCCATCAACGGCGTAACGGGTATGCAGTACATGAAGTCGACGTCGGCCAACGACGGATCGTATTCGATTACGGTTTCGTTTTTGCTCGGCACCGATCCCGACATCAATACGGTCAACGTGCAAAACCGCGCGAACCTCGCCACAGCAAAGCTGCCGGAAGAGGTGCGCCGCACCGGTTTGACCATTGCGAAGGTCTCAACCGACCTTCTGCAGGTGTTTCTGTTCTACTCGCCCAATGGCGATAAGGATCAGTTGTTCCTGTCTAACTTTGTTACCCTCAATATTCTGGATGAGCTGAAGCGCGTGCCCGGCGTTGGCGATGCGTCGATCTTTGGTGCGCGCGACTATGCGATGCGGGTTTGGATCGATCCGCAGAAGCTGGCGAACTTCGGCCTCACCGCACAGGATGTGATCCAGGCTATTCAGTCGCAGAACCTGCAGGCGGCGGCGGGCCGTGTCGGCGCTGCACCGCTGTCGGACGATCAGCGTTTGCAGCTGACCGTGACCACCAAGGGGCGTCTGTCCACGACCGAGGAGTTCGGCAACATTGTCGTGCGCTCGGGTGGCGATGGCTCGTTCGTGCGCGTCAATGACGTGGCGCGGATCGAGCTTGAGGCGGCGTCGTTCGACACCGAAGCGCGCTACGAAGGTAAGCCCGCCGCGCCGGTGGCCATTTACCTGTCGCCCGGTGCCAATGCCGTCAACGTCGCGACGGCTGTTTCCAAGCGGCTAGAGCAGCTTCAGGAGCGCTTTCCGGAAGGTGTTGAGTTTGCGTACGTATACAACACGGCAGAGTTCGTGTCGGCGATGATCGATAAGGTCATCCATACGCTGATCGAAGCGTTTGCGCTCGTTGCGCTCGTCGTGTTCATTTTCCTTGGCCGATTGCGGCCGACGTTCATTCCGCTGCTCGCGGTCCCGGTGGCCATCATCGGTACGTTTGCGATTCTGCTGGCGGCAGGGTTCTCGGCCAACACAATTTCATTGCTGGCGCTTGTGCTGGCCATCGGCATCGTTGTCGACGACGCCATCATCGTCGTTGAGAACGTTGAGCGCGTGATGCACGAGGAGCCGCATCTCTCGCCTGCCGACGCCACGCGTAAGGCGATGGCGGAAATTGCCGGACCGGTGATCGCGATCACGCTGGTGCTGCTGTCGGTCTTCGTGCCGGTCGCGTTCCTTGCCGGATCATCCGGCGTTCTGTTCCGACAGTTTGCCATCACCATTTCAGCTGCGATGGTGATCTCGGCGATCAATGCGCTGACGCTCGCGCCGGCGCTGTGCTCCATCATGCTGAAGCCGGGTCATCCTGTCGGCGTGATGAAGCATATAACGCGCGCCATCGACGGCGTAGCGAATGGCTATGCCGTGGTCGTGCGCCGTCTCGTTGCCGTCTCGATGGCGAGCATCGTAGCCGTCGCAGCAATTGGCGGTGCAACCTACTGGCTGCTGCTGCACACGCCATCGGGCTTTCTGCCGGATGAGGACAAGGGCTTCGTGATCGGCGTGATAACGCTACCGGCCGGTGCGTCGCTCAATCGGACGTCGGAAGCCGCGCAGAAGGCCGAGGCAATCGTTCGCGCCGATCCGGCGGTTGACGGCGTGACGAGTATTCTTGGCATCGACTTCCTCGGCGGCGGCGCAGCTTCCAACGCCGGCGTGATGTTCATTCGCCTGAAACCCTACGAGGAGCGGACTGCAAGCACGATGCATTCGACGGCGGTTGCTGCACGTCTGATGGGTGCATTCTCGGTCATACCGGATGGCACAGTCATGGCGGTCAACCCGCCGGCAATATCCGGTCTCGGACAGGTCGGCGGCTTCGAGTATGTACTTGAAGCGCTGCAGGGCCAGACGCCGCCAGAGATGGCTGCTGCGATGCGCGGGTTGGTTGTTGCTGCCAACCAGAAGCCGGAACTTCGTGCGGTGTTCTCGACGTTTGAAGCCGAAACGCCGCTCGTTCGCCTTGATATTGACCGCGACAAGACCCGCACTCTCAACATATCGTTGTCCGATGTGTTTGCCGCGCTGCAGGCGACGCTGGGCGGCTATTACGTCAACGACTTCAACCTTTATGGACGCACGTGGACGGTGCGGATGCAGGCCGAGCAGCAGTTCCGCAGCAGCGTCGAAGATATTTCCGCCATCTATGTCCGCAACAGTGCGGGCGAGATGACGCCGCTGTCAGCTATTGCCGATGTGCGGCTGGATGTCGGACCGCGCACGTTGACGCGCTACAACAATTATCGCGCGATTTCGATCAACGGCGGGCCTGGTCCCGGGCGAGGACCGGGCGAAGCGATTGATGCCATGCAGGCGGTGTCGGCCGAAACGCTGCCCGCGGGCTACGCGTACGAATGGACGGGGCAGGCGCGAGAGCAGATCGATTCCGCCGGGCAGACGGTTATCGTGCTCGGGCTTGCGGTGCTGTTCGCCTATCTCTTTCTCGTGGCGCTCTACGAAAGCTGGATGATCCCCATACCGGTGCTGCTGTCGGTGATCGTTTCGCTGCTCGGCGCGGTTGCTGCACTGTGGGCGCTGGGGATGAGCTTCACGCTCTACGCACAGATCGGGCTCGTGGTGCTCGTTGCGTTGGCGGCCAAGAACGCCATTCTGATTGTCGCGTTTTCAATCGAACGTCGGGCTGCGGGTGAATCGGTGATCGAGTCCGCGATTGAAGGCGCGCGACTACGGTTCAGGCCAGTCATGATGACCAGCTTTGCATTCATCATGGGGCTTGTACCGCTGGTGATAGCCAATGGCCCTGGTGCCGACAGCATGATTGCCGTCGGCGTGCCTGTGCTGGCGGGTATGCTTGCGGCGTCGGCGTTTGGCATCTTCCTGATCCCGATGCTGTATGTCGTGTTCCAACGGTTGCAGGAAGGGCGCGCGGTGCGTAACGGCACCAATGCCGATGGCAGCGGCACTGCTATCGACGTGCAATCGACATCCAGTTCGGGGTGATGGCCAGCAAATTGGCCTGAACAGGCGGTGAGGTCGGTCATAGGGGGCGCTTCTAGCCGAGGAAGCGCTGATGTCTGTGGCTATCGCCATGCGCAAAGCGTGTGCATGCCTTCGCGGGCCAGGCGAACCGCTAACGGATGACGTGCATTGGTGTGATGCTTGATTGCTCTGGTCGATAACAAAGCGCGCAAGGTGCTGCATAAATCGCAGTAGACAGGCGCGAATCAGCCCCAAGATATATTGAGCACGGAAGATGCTGCGATGGATGCATCGTCTGGGCGTCCGGCGCTGATGGCGTTTTTATGCAGGCATGAATTTTCAAGCTTATGTCCGGCAACGTGACTAAGTCGGCTTGTGCTGCCGGTATCCGATTATTTTACGGGGTGCCATGTCAAACTGGAAGCCTGTGCGCCAGTGGGGGCTGACTGCGGGCCGCGCCACAGGGCTGACCGTTAAGGCGCTCGACGCATCCGTGCATTGTGCTTGAGCATGATCGGACCATCTGTGCTGACGCAACACTACGGACGCTATTGAAGGCTGAACGTTTCCGGCTGTCGCGCGGTTCTGTGCTTGTTTAAGGCTGCGGAGGCTTAGCGGGTTCGGGTCGTGTTTTGACGGCCGTGGGGGCCCGCACGCAGCCTGTCGCTGCACTTTGGCTAAGCTGCTGGATGCGGTCGAGGTCGGTAGAAGTAGGCGTCAGGTGCGCAAATTAGTGCCGTCAGCAGGACCCACCTGCCGGGTGGTCCGATTCTTCAAAATTCTTCAATTTTTCACCGACGCGTCGATCCCGGTTCGAGTATTGCACGGCATTTCTTGCGTCGTATTGCAGTTGCTCAGCATGTGGCATAGCTGGGCTTGTTGGCGCCCGCTTACTGGCTTTTGCCTCACCCAACCCGCCTCGATGGCGCTATTCGCCGGTGCAATAAAACCGTGGTTTTGGGCTTGAAAAGCCCCGCAGTTTTTATTGGTGCGCCGCAACCATTTCAATGGTGTCGAATAAAGCATTTCATTGCGCTGTATCGCAATGAATACAGCGCAAAAAACGCCCTGACCCTTCACGGAAGATCTCGAAAACACGTCGTCTTCGAGATCCTCTTGCATTGGACTTTTGCATGATGTACCGGTCGATACAGGAGGAGACCGATCGGTACAAATACAATCCGTCGACGGCGAGCCTTGTTTCCCTGTCGCCGTCAGGCGGACGTGCCGTTCAATAAAAACAAGTTCCGTAACTCGAGAACGAATAACAGCAAAAGCCCTAAAGGGGGGGGAATGACAAAACCAGTGCCGGTGCCAGTGGCACCGTTTCGGGCCAATGAAGCGATACGCGGATTTGCCTGGATCTATGGACTTTCAATAGTTTCCTGTTTTCTCGTGAATTGGTGGGTGATCAAAAACCCGATCGGACCATGGCAGGGCGAGGAAATCCTGAAATCCTTCTGGCTCGACAACGTGAGCTGGCAGATTTTCTCGGCTTGGTGGGCGTGCTTCTTCGCTTGCGTTGGTTTCTGGCCGTTTGGCGGCATCTCGAACAAGCTCACGCGGGGCATAGTCGTCGTCGCTGCGTCGTGGATCCTGGGTTGGTGGAGCGCGAAGCTGATCTTCCTGATTGGCCCTGGCGCTGACGGAATTTTCCCGCTTGTGGGCACGACGTGGTTCCTGCTGGCATTCTTCTGCTTCGCTGGCGGTGGGTTCCTGTTGTCCAAACTGCCACCGCATCGACAGTTCTTCCTTTATCTGATCCTGTTCACCGGCCTGACGTATCTGATCACGCATTCGGCGGTGAAGTGGGTACCAGCCTGGTGGTTCCCGTTCCTGCTTGTCGGTCTTGGAACCGGTACGCTCACATATCTTACGCGCGGTGTGTCTCAGCCAGGTCGTGCGGTTGTGATCATGGCGACACTGTTTGCGATGGCTGCGCTTTGCTTCCAGATTTCGGGCGCTGCGGGCCTGTGGGAGTTCGATAAGTCGCCAATCTCGTCGTTCTGGTCGATGGGCCATTTCACCGACGACAGCTTCTGGCTGCTCTGCTTCTTCACGGCGACATCGATCAACTATGCGATGCCGATCATCACCCACAACTGGCCGTTTTCGAAGATTGCCATGCCGTGGGGAGGGTTGCTGTCGTGCGCCTTCTATCTGGTGCTGGACGTTGTCGTTGCGAGCTTGCTGTTCAAGATGATCGGGCCGGTTTTCTCCAGCATGGAGGAGCTGCTGACCTACGCTTACATGGGCGTGAATTGGTCTCTGGTGATCCCGCTCGTGTTCGGCATCGGTTTGACTGAACCATACCTCTGGACCGGCCAGAAAACGCCGGGCGATTGGGACGACGTTGCTTGAGCCTTTCCTCCCTCAAGTCGCGCCCAGGAGCACCCGATGCAAATTGCATCGGGTGTTCTACGGGGCTGACAGCCGCGATTGCGCGGCACAAGGGAATAGATGGGTTAACGATCTTTAAGATTGCGACCGATCGAGGCTTTTTTGCACTAGGTGTGTACTGAGTGGTCAGTATAGCGTCGCAAGAATCGAAGATTCGATGGGGAAAAAAATGACACTAATGGGGAAAACCCGAGCGGCGTTGATCGCAGGTGCCTTGTCTTGTGCGTGTTTCGTTGCCCCGGCTGGGGCTGCGGATTTAGGAGGTAACTGCTGCGCCGATCTCGAAGAGCGTATTGCCGAGCTGGAAGCAACGACGGCGAAAAAGGGAAATCGCCGCGTATCGCTGAAGTTGTCCGGCTGGGTTGCTGAGCAGATCGTCTATTGGGATGATGGCGTCGAATCCAACGTCTACATGACCGGACTGGGCACCGCGTTCGCTAGTAACTTCAACTTCACCGGCGAAGCGAAAATTACTGAAGATGTTTCGGCCGGCTATGTGCTGCATGTTGAGGTAATCACCAACGACGTTTACACGACCAATCAAAACCGACCGCGCGGCCCTGGGCTCACCGGATCGGCAAACTCGCTGCAGCTTCTGTACTCTTACTGGTATTTGAAGAGCGAGCGTCTCGGCAAGCTGAGCGTTGGTCTACAGTCACCTGCTGACGATAACGCGATCGTATCGCTCGACCAATCTGGATCGCTCGTTGCGGCATATTGGGTTGCGTACGACGTGTTCGGCTTCAACGTGCGCGGAAACTTCGCGCCTGGTAACTCCATGATCTGGGGTAACGCGGTTTCGTGCCGTGGCTGGGGCGGTGGTCCAGGCGACTGCGACGGTCTCCCGCGGGATGTCGTGCGCTACGATTCACCAGCTTACGGTGGCTTCTCGTTCTCAGCCTCGTGGGGCGAGGACGATGCGTGGGCCATTGCGGCACGCCATTTCAACACGCTCGGAGACTGGAAAGTCAACGCCATCGCAACCTACGGCGAGACCATGGACTCTGCGCACGGCGCGCCGTGGAACGGCAAGCTGAAGTACACGCAGGCCGGTCTTTACCTGCAGAACATGCCTACGGGTCTGTTTGCAATCGGCGGCTTCGGTCACCTCGACCAGTCGCAGACGCCGAACGCAATGAACAACCCCAGCACCAACACCTATTACGTGAAGGCCGGTCTGCGTCGGACCTGGACGGAGCTTGGTGCAACCATTCCTTATGGTGAGTATCTGCTCGGTACTGACGGCGCCATGATGGTCAACGACAACGGCACGCCGCTGAACGTTGCTGACGACGTCTCATGGGTCGTTGACGGCTCGAAGGCTCAGTTCTGGGGCGTTGGCGTCGTGCAGGAAATCGATGCTGCTGCCATGTCCATGTGGCTGCGCTATCGCAACCACTCCGTAGACGTGCCCGGCGTTAACACGAAGGACATGTCAACGTTCGCATTCGGTGCGTTCATCAACTTCTAACTGGCAAAGCTGTGCTCCCTGACTTGGCCCGAGACCTGCGTGCTCGGGCCAATTTTTTTAGAGCTGTAAAAAAACGCGAAGATAAATGCGCAAAATGCACGTTTGAGTAATCGCGCAGCCGCGAAGCACGCGATCATTGCTTGCGTAAGCAGACTTTTGGTCGCATGATGGACCGATCGATACAATCGATAGGCTTAAAAAAAATAACAAGCCGAACACGAGGAAACGCCGATGCTTACTGTGGTGACCATCAACGGTAGCCCTACCAAACCATCCCGCACGGGCATATTGATTGACGCCGTCGCTACTGCGGTGTCCGGCAGAATGTCCTGCACGCGGGAATCTATCTCTATTTCGGATGATGCGCACGAATTCATGTGTGGTCTTACGCGTCCGGAAGTAACTGCGCGGGGCGAGAAGCTGCTCCAGATGACCGAACGGGCCGATCTGCTCATTCTCGGCACGCCGGTCTATCGCGCCACTTATACGGGCGTCTTCAAGCACTTCTTCGACCTGGTCGATCGCGATGCGATGCGTGATCGGAAGGCTGTGCTTTGCGCAACCGGCGGCTCGCCCCTTCATGGCCTGATGCTTGAGCATCAGATGCGGCCGCTGATGGGCTTTTTCTCGATGCAAACCATAACCACGGGTTTGTTTGGACTGACCGACGATTTCGCCGATGGTCGCGTCGTAAGCCCTGATCTCAATAAGCGGATTGAGCGCGTCGCTAACGAAGTCGTCGCCGCATTCGCACCGGTCCGAGCGCTGGCGAGCTAAAACCAAGGTGCGCGGCGCAGGTGCGTGACGCACCACGCGCCCACCTATTTGAGACAGATGCAAATGCCTTATGCGGAATTGCCTAGCATGGCCAAGCCGTTCAGAAAACAACCGACGAAATTCGCTCTTTGGGTGCCCAATGTGAGCGGTGGACTGGTGGTTAGTAAAGTTCCGCAGCGTACGGACTGGGGGCTTGACTACAACACCAAGCTCGTGCGGATCGCCGAGGATGGCGGGTTTGAATACGCCCTGACCCAGATCCGGTTTAGCGGCAACTACGGCGCCGAATATCAGCACGACTCACTGATACTTTCTGCGGCGCTGCTTGCCAACACCTCGCGCATCAACATCATCAGCGCGATCATTCCAGGCATTTTCCACCCGGTTGTTGTTGCCAAGCATGGCGCGACTGCGGATCAGATCTTTAATGGTCGCTGGGCCATTCACGTCGCGACGGGTTGGTTCCGGCGCGAGTTCGATGCGCTGGGTGTTGAATGGCTTGAGCACGATGAGCGTTATGTGCGCTCCCGCGAGTTCGTCGAGATCTTGCGCGGTGTCTGGTCGGAAGATAACTTCGACTACGACGGCAAATACTGGAAAATCAGCGATTATTCGCTGAAGCCAAAGCCTCTCACAATCCCTGATCGACTGATGCCGGAAATTTTCCAGGGCGGTAATTCGATTGCAGCCCAGAAGATGGCCGCTGACGTTTCTGACTGGTACTTCATGAACGGCAATACGCTGGATGAGCATGAAGGCCAGATTGACTTTGTCAGCAAGCGCGCGGCGGCAATCGGCAGGCGCGTGCGCTTCGGCGTCAACGCGTTTGTGATTGCACGCGAGACTGAAGCTGAGGCCAATGCCGAGCTGGAGCGGATCATCGCTGGCGCAGATATCGCGGCGGTCGACAAGTTCCGCGATGCTGTGCGCGAAGCCGGACAGGCGACCAAAGAAAAGATCGGGATGTGGGTGGATTCCACCGATCGCGATCTCGTTCAGTACAACGACGGCTTCCGCACCAACCTGATTGGAACGCCGGAACAGATCGCCGAGCGTATCGTCAATCTTCGCAAGATCGGCGTTGATCTCGTCCTTTGCTGCTTCCTGCACTGTCACGAAGAGGCGCGCTTCTTCGGTGAGCGGGTAATCCCTCTCGTGCGCGAGATGGAGCAGGCGGATCCGATGTGCAGATTTACGGTCATCTAACCGCAAGCAAACGGGAATGTCGGGGTTGATAAGCAGCGACCATTAATCAAAGCGATATGATCAGGGCAGCGATAACAAACAAGCCAAATGCCCGGTTCGACGAGGAAACGCAGTCATGAATTTCATGGCCAGTCATCAGCACGGGGAACAAATCAGTTCCGCGGAAGAAATAATTGAGGAGGCCAGGGCGGGGCGTTGCTTTATTCTCGTTGACGACGAAAGTCGTGAGAATGAAGGCGACATTGTCATTCCGGCACAGTTCGCCACGCGGGACGTGGTGAACTTCATGGCGCGCTATGCGCGTGGTTTGATTTGCCTGGCGCTGACGCCACAGCGCGTCTCTCATCTGAAGCTGAGCGCGATGGCGCAAAGCAACGATGCGGGATTGCAGACGGCGTTTACGCTTTCGATCGAGGCACGCACGGGCGTGACGACCGGAATATCGGCGGCTGACCGCGCGCGAACTATCGCAGTGGCCATCAACCCGGAAAGTCGCCCCGACGACATCGTTACGCCAGGACACATCTTTCCGTTGATCGCCCGGGAGGGTGGCACGCTGGTTCGCGCCGGTCACACGGAAGCGGCGGTGGATGTTTCGCGCATCGCTGGGCTCAATCCGTCGGGTGTGATCTGCGAGGTGATGAACGAAGACGGATCGATGGCGCGATTGCCTGATTTGCTGAAGTTCGCGCGTCAGCACAACATGAAGCTGGGCACGATCGCGGACCTGATCGCGTATCGCCTGCGCAACGAGCGACTGGTGAAGCCGGTTGCCTGGTCATGGATCCATCACCCCAGCTTTGGCGAATGGCGTCTGGTGGTCTATCGCGACACCGTCGAAGGTGGCGAACACGTGGTGCTGATCAAAGGTGAAGTCGACGCACGCGTTGAGGATGCCGATCCCGAGCCGGTCGCGGTTTGCCTGCATCGATCCGATTTCATCAGCGACGTCATTCTTGCCCGAGAGGGTGATGGGCTGCACAGCGCGATGTTCAAGATCATGCGTCGCGGGCGGGGCGTGATCGTGATGGTCAACGACAGCCGCACGAATGCACTCTCAAATCGTATTCGCAACCTGAGCCCGCATTCCCGTCCCGACCCGCAGTTTCGCGAGTATGGCATCGGCGCTCAGATCCTGGTCGATATCGGCGTGCGGGAGATGGTTTTGCTGTCCGGGCGTGAGCAAACGCTGGTCGGCATCGAAGGATACGGTCTCACCGTCGTTGAACAAGAGCCGCTCAGCTAATCGGCTCAAAGGGGGAAACAAACAACATGTCCTGGACATCATCAGTGAGTTCGAAAGTGATGAAAATGTTCTCTTCAAACAGCTCTGTCGATTCGGATGCATTCCGCTCGGTGATGCGGCAGCTCGCCGGTTGCGTGACGGTTATTACAACTGAAGGCGATGGCAAGCTGCATGGTTTCACCGCCACGGCTGTGTGCAGTGTATGCGCGGAGCCGCCGTCAGTTTTGATCGCGGTAAACCAGACTGCGCGTACGCATCCGCATATCGACAAGAAAGATGCGTTTGCGATCAACATTCTGTCTGAAGATCAAAAGCCACTAGCCGACCACTTCGCGACCAAGGGTGACGATCAGTTCGACACGGTTGAATATGCGCTCGGCCACACCGGCGTGCCGCTGCTGAAGGGTGCGGCGGCGCATCTCGAATGCGAAGTCTATCAGAAGATTCCGATCGGCACGCACACGCTGTTCGTTGGCCGCGTGATCAACACCGGGCAGGAGCGTCGCGCACCGCTGGTTTATTACAACGCCCGCTACGGCCTGATCGAACAAATCTGATCTGTTCGCCATTCCCACACCCCCCGATTGCAACGAACGACGGCGCAGAAAAGACATGCTGCAGACCTTGACGATGGACGGCCGAGAGGCCGGCACCTGGCGCTTCAGTGAGCTTTCAACCAAAGGACGCCACCTTTTGGGCGGTCATGTGGTTGTCAGTTCGTTTGATGGTTTTCATCGTGGCCATCAGGCACTGATGCACCATGCAAAGCAGGTGTCTGCAGCGGACGGCAGCCCTGTCGTTGCGCTGTTGTTCGATGCAGCGAGCGATGATGCGCGCACACCGTTGGCGCAGGGCGAGGAAGTTGCCCGGCGTCTGAGGCTGCAGGGTGGCGCGAACGTCGTTGCTCTCGGGTTCGCATCGAATGCAAGCTGGTTGGAATGCCAGGCCTTATGTGAACTGCTGCGTGAGTTTGCACCGAAGTCTATCACTGTCGGTGCAAACTTCCGCTTCGGTCCGAAGTCGTCCATCGGTTCGCAGGTGCTGGCGTCGATGGCGCGGTCGTTTGCGATATCGACCACGGTCATGGAGACGGTGGCCTGCGAGGAGTGCGGTCCGATCACCGCCGCGAATATCCGGCAGCATCTGGCGGCGGGCGACATTCAGGCGGCGAACAGGCTGTTGGGGCGCAACTGGACGATCGAAGGCCCGGTTGTGCATGGCTATAAGCGCGGCCGTGAGCTTGGTTTCCCGACCGCAAACGTGCAGCCCCTGCACCGGCTCGATCTTGCGCATGCGATTTATGCGGTGCGTGTTTATGCCGGTGAGCGCGTGCTTGATGGCGTCGCTTGCTACGGTACGCGTCCGCAGTTTGACGATGGCGCGCCTGCACTTGAGGTGCACATTCTCGACTTCGCGGGCGATCTCTATGGCCAGCGGTTGCGAGTCGAATTTGTCGCCCATCAGCGGCCGGAGCTTAAATTCTCATGCGTGGATGATCTGGTGCGGCAGATGGAAATTGACCGGGCAGAAGCCCGCGAGCTTTTGGCTGCATAAGTAACGGCCAGTCAGATCCGCCGCTTTGGTTTGGCGACGCCCTTTTTTTGGGCGTTAGAGTAAATAATCCGCACGCAGCGCAATAAATGTACCGCTGGGTCCAAAACGACCCGGCGCGTCTGCATGTGCGTAATCGGCATTGCACATTAATAGGTGTTTTTCGGCGTTTTTTGAAGTTTACATGCTTGCAAAAACTCCGCCCCTGGATAAATGTATCGGTCGGTACAGGTTGACGTGCGTTTGCTGGCACTCAACGGCAGGAGGGTACCGCCTGCGGATAATTGCGGAACGCTGTTTCGGTCAGAACCCGCGCAAGCGCGTCTTTGGGGCTGGAAGGGGAGCCGCTTCGAAAGGAAAGCGCCTTTTGGGAAATCGGCGCCCACCTCAATAAACGTAAACGAGGAAACGCATGAAAAAGAGAATTGTTCTGAACGCCTTCGACATGACCTGCGTCAGCCATCAGTCGGCCGGCACGTGGCGTCATCCGTCCAGCCAGGCGGCGCGCTATAACGATCTTGAATACTGGACCAACATGGCGATGGAGCTGGAGCGCGGTTGCTTCGACTGTCTCTTCATCGCTGACGTGGTTGGTGTTTACGACGTGTACCGCGGTTCGGCCGAGATGGCGCTGCGCGACGCCGATCAGGTTCCCGTCAACGATCCGTTCGGTGCGATTTCCGCGATGGCTGCCGTTACCGAGCATGTCGGCTTCGGTGTGACCGCTGCTATCACGTTCGAGCAGCCCTATCTGCTGGCGCGCCGTCTGTCGACGCTTGACCATCTCACCAAGGGCCGCGTGGCCTGGAATGTTGTTTCGTCCTACCTGAACAGCGCCGCGCTCAACATCGGCATGGATCAGCAGCTCGCACACGACGAGCGCTACGAGATGGCCGATGAGTACATGGAAGTCATGTACAAGCTGTGGGAAGGATCCTGGGAAGACGACGCCGTCAAGCGCGACAAGAAGAGCGGCGTGTTCACGGACGGCAGCAAGGTCCACCCGATCAATCACCAGGGCAAGTACTACAAGGTGCCGGGCTTCCACATCTGCGAGCCGTCACCGCAGCGTACGCCTGTTATCTTCCAGGCCGGTGCTTCCGGTCATGGCCGTAAGTTCGCCGCCAGCAACGCTGAAGGCATGTTCATTCTGACGACCAGCGTCGAGCAGGCCCGTCAGATCACCACGGACATCCGCAATCAGGCTGAAGCTGCCGGTCGTTCGCGCGACTCGATCAAGATCTTCATGCTGCTGACGGTCATCACCGGTGACAGCGACGAAGCTGCTGAGGCGAAGTATCAGGAATACCTGTCCTACGCCAATCCGGAAGGCATGCTTGCACTTTACGGCGGCTGGACCGGCATCGACTTCGCGAAGCTTGATCCCGATGAGCCGCTGCAGGCGATGGAGAACGACAGCCTTCGCACCACGCTTGAGTCGCTCACGCACGGTGAGAACGCCAAGAAGTGGACCGTTCGCGACGTTATCCGTGAGCGTTGCATCGGCGGTCTGGGTCCGGTGCTGGTCGGCGGTCCGCAGAAGGTTGCTGACGAACTGGAGCGTTGGGTCGACGAAGGCGGCGTGGACGGTTTCAACCTGGCTTACGCAGTGACGCCGGGTTCGGTCACCGACTTCATCGACTACATCGTTCCTGAACTGCGCAAGCGTGGTCGCGCTCAGGATTCCTACAAGCCGGGCTCGCTGCGTCGCAAGCTCATCGGCACCAACGACGGTCGCGTCGAGAGCACCCATCCGGCTGCTCAGTATCGCGATGCGTATGTTGGCAAGGAAAGCGTCGCCGACCGCACGCAGCCGTCGCCGTTCGCCAACGCCAAGGCGCCGGTGGCTGAGTAACGCCAGCGGGATGCTCTGGAGCGAGATGGATGGGAGGGGAACGCGGCTGCCAAGTCGCCTTTTCCCTCTCGCTTCAAATCCCGTAGGGGCGCGGCTGTCGTTCTGACGCCGATGGCCGCGCCCGCATTATCCCGCACGCGCATGCTGAAGCGCGTTAGCACACAACGCGCTTCTGGGAGGCGTGTGCGTGCGGGATGCCCGAATTCTTGATGACTTTTGCAACACACAGAATGGGTGCCGAAATGACAACGTGCGGACTTTACGTGCGACTGAAGGCGAAGGCCGGCAAGGAAGTTGAGCTCGAGAGCTTTCTGAAAGCTGCGCTCCCTGCTGCTGAAGCCGAAAAGGATACGCCGGTTTGGTACGCGGTGCGTTTTGCGCCGGGCGATTTCGCGATTTTCGATGCATTCGATGCAGAAGCCGGACGGCAAGCGCACATCAACGGTGCAATTGCTGCGGCGCTGATGGCGAAGGCTGACGAGCTGTTGGCTGAGGCACCGAAGATCGAAGCTTGGGATACGCTTGCAGTGAAGCTGCCCAGCTGACGAAGGTTTTCTGGCGGCTTGCCTGGCTGATCTTACCTGGAAGGCTTGGGCAAGCTTGCCATATGCACACGAATGCAGGAGCGAGCAGTGGCGCAACGGCATGACAACGGGAAGCAAAAATCTGCTTCCGTGGAAGACAGCGAAATCTGTCCGTGTCAGGACGGTATGCATCTCGATGTAGATCTATCGCGTCGGCGCATGCTGATGTCGACAGCTGCAATCGCCGCAGTTCCTGCGCAACTATTTGCCTCTTCGGCAATCGCAGAGACGAAAACAGCTCCCCCCGGAGCTGTGCTCTATGATGTGCCGGATGACCCCACCAAAGTGATGGGGCGTGCTCTGTTGGAAGATGGCGGTTATGGAACTCGCTCTCAGTTCGAGACCGCTGTAAGGGCACGGGCCGATAATCCAAACGATATGACGTCGTGGTCGTATACGCCGCTGGCCGACATGAAGGGCAACCTGACGCCATCGGGCCTGCATTACGAACGGCACCATGGTGGCATCCCTGCCATCGATCCCGCCAAGCATTTTCTTTACGTGCACGGCATGGTCGATGAGGCGAAGAAGTTTTCGATTGCGGACATTCTGCGTTTGCCGTCGATCACGCGCCGCTACTTTATTGAGTGCTCCGGTAACACGTACGATGAATGGGCGAAGCCAAAGGGCAAGAACGTTCAGGTTACGCACGGTTTGCTGAGCACCTCTGAATGGACCGGTGTTCCGTTCGCGACTTTCGCGCGCCATGTCGGGCTCAAGGATGATGCATCCTGGGTGCTCGGCGAGGGTGCGGATGCAGCGGTGATGACGCGTTCCATTCCGCTCGACAAGATGCTGACCGATGGTCTGATCGCCTACGGTCAGAACGGTGAGATGATCCGTCCGGAGCAGGGCTATCCGCTGCGTCTCGTGGTTCCCGGTTATGAGGGGAACATGATGATCAAGTGGCTGCGCCGGCTGCAGGTCAGCGACAGGCCGTTCATGACGCGTGAGGAAACGGGCCGCTATACCGGCCTGATGCCGAATGGCCGGGCTCGGCAGTTCTATTATTCGATGGATGCAAAATCCGTCATCACCTTCCCGTCGGGTGAGATGTTACTGCCGAAGCCCGGTCACTACGAGATTCGCGGCATTGCGTGGTCGGGACGCGGCCGTGTGCAGGCTGTCGATATTTCGATGGACGGTGGCAAAAACTGGATCCCGGCGCGCATAGACGATACGCCCGAGGCGATGAGCTCGGTGCGCTTCAGTTGTCCGTGGTTCTGGGACGGGAAACCCGCGATCCTGCAGAGCCGCTGCATCGAAGATTCCGGTTATGTGCAGCCGACGCGCACGGAGCTGATCCGTCTGCGCGGCGACCACTTCTTCTATCACTACAACGCAATTCAGAGCTGGGCTGTGGCAGCGGACGGGAGCGTGAGCAATGTCCATGTTTAGAGCCGTTGCTGCAGCGGTGGCCATGCTTGTGGCCGTTCCGCTGATCGCAAGCGCTAGCGGCGATCCTGCAATAGACACCATCGGCACTGCGGTCAGTCCCGAGGAGCTCGCGAAGTTCTTTGTCATCATGCCAGATGGTGAGGGGCTGCCGCCTGGGTCAGGAACGGCCGCTGCCGGTTTGCCGCTGTACGCTGAAAAATGCGCAATGTGCCATGGTGAAAATCTCGAAGGTCTCGAAGGCACAGGTGCGCCGCCACTCGCGGGTGGCCGCGGAACGCTCGCGACCAAAAAGCCCTTCAAGAGCGTAGAGAGCTACTGGCCCTACGCTTCCACATTGTACGATTACATCTGGCGAGCTATGCCATTCCATGAGCCAGGATCGCTGACACCCGATGAGGTGTATTCGATCACGGCGTACATCCTGTCGTTCGCCAAGATCATCGACGAGGCCACCGTTCTGGATGCGAAATCGCTTTCGGAGGTGAAAATGCCAAATGTCGATGGTTTCTATGTCGACAACGGCCCCGACCGCCTGATCTATCGCGCGCAAGGTGGCGCAACATCGAAATGACCGTGCAAGTGAATGTAATGGCGTCAATCGCGGATGCTCCCGCGCTGGAGGTGGTGGAGACGGCGTTGCCCATCACCGTGGACGGGCGGGAGCAAATGTTTCGCGCCTTTGCATTTCAGGGCGCCAAAGAGGAAGAGCAACTGCTGGTGCTGGTGCATGGCGACGCATCAGCAGGGCAGGCGTTGCCGCTGGTGCGGTTGCATTCGGGCTGTGTGACCGGAGACATCTTCCACTCGATGCGGTGCGACTGCTATGAGCAGCTTCAGGCCAGCCTGAAGGCGGTTCTGGAGTCGTCGCACGGTGCCATTGTTTATATGCCGTACCATGAAGGTCGCGGCATCGGCCTGTTCAAGAAGATGCGCGCCTATGCGCTGCAGGAGCGCGGCGTCGACACTGTCGATGCCAATACGGCGATCGGTGCTCCTGTCGACGCACGTGACTTTGGACTGGCCGCGAAGGCGCTCGCCTATCTGGGGCTGAATGAAATCCGGCTGCTTTGCAACAATCCGGCCAAGGTTGAAGCGCTGGCAGGCTTCGGCATCACGATAGCGGAGCGGATCTCGGTGGCCAGCAAGCCGAACCGCCACAATGAGCGCTATCTGAATACCAAGCGTGATCGCATGGGCCACCAGATCTGAGCGGCCCGTTTGGGCTGTCTGGATCAATCCCACCGTTAAACGAATTGTTGGGCCGTGTTGTGCTCGTCACTGTATCGCGCGCTCCACGATTCTGCCGACCATGCTGCTGCGATGCACAACGCGGTCAGCGGGCGCCCGAGGTGTCGGGGCATCAAATTTGCGTGTGAAAGCCCGTCTGAACGGCCGATCTCAGGTTTGCCGTCGCTGTGACGTGCAAAAACGGGTGCGATTTCGGTTACACAGCGGTCTTATCTTCCGCGATCGACAGGGTCATTTTGGCAAACACGTCGGCAATGTCGTTGGATGCCTGCTTGCCGCCGGGCTTGAGCCACAGGAAGCTGTAGAAGTACATGCCCAAAATGCCTTTGATCGCTACATTTGGTAGCGGACGGAATAGGCCTTTTTTCTCGCCCTCTTTCAGCGTTTCCGACCAAAGATCCTGATAGGCCTTATGCAGATCGGAAACGATTCGATGGCGCTGGCCTGTCAGGCAGTCGGCCTCGCGGAAGCAAACCGTCATTTCGGGCAGGTTTGTAAAAATGCATTGCATCAATAAACGGCTTAGCAAAAATATCCGTTTGCGAGGGTCAGGTTCGGTCTCCATTGCGGACTTACCACTTAAGACCAATTCCTCTATGTAACGCACGACAATGCTGAAAAGCAGCTCTTCCTTGCTGCTGATATGGTAATAGAGCGCGCCACGCCCCAAGCCGACGGCGTCGCCAATTTCTGCAACACCTACAGCACGATAGCCCCTGGTCGCGAACAGATCCGCAGCAATTTTCTGGATGCGTTCCTGCTGCTGTCCGGCTGCTTGAGTTCCCTTGGCGGCACGGCTGATTTGCGTCGCCGAATCCACGTCTTCATCGTGTGGACTGGTCGATACATTTGCGTTATACCACTCCGAGGATGATCCTTGAGAGGCTTTCGTCGCCGAAGGTGTTTTAGCGCGCGACAAGGACTTTTCTCCGAATTCCATTGCTGCATCAGATGATGCGACAAACCAATAACAGCACAGGGCCGCTGAAATGCAAGTCATCTTGGCTGCGAAAAGCCAAGTCAAAAAAATCCAGACGCTGGAACGAAGGAATTGGCGCATTGCATTCTTGTTTTTCAGGCAATGCGGTAATTCCAAGCGCGAAGCGCCGGCGCGCCGACCACGCCCGGCGCAGATCACTCATAGCCCATCACTGACCGTTCGCGGAAGACCTTGTCGCGCGGGTGAGCATTGCAGTGCAGGGTTGGAGCACAGCGGCCACATCCGTCGCCTGAAGCTCTCGTATGGGTGCAGGCGCAAAAACAATTAAGTGGAGTTGCAATCCATGGCCAACAATGTCGGCTCAGGCTGGTCTGGCGTCGTGAACGGGAAGCCGCAGGTTGGGGCTGTCGCGCGTCGGACGCGCCGGACCTCGCTGGAAGATATCCAGCGGTTCTCGGACATCACCGGTGATTGCAACCCGCTCCACTATGACCGCGCGCTGGCTGAGGCCTCGATCTTTGGAAAACTGATTGTGCAGGGCGGGGTGACCTCCGGGCTGCTGAACGCGGTCGTGGCAGAAGACCTGCCTGGCCCGGGTACGGTTTTTCTAAGCGTGAACTGGCGCTTTGTGCGGGCTGTCGGTGTGGATGAGGAAATAACGGGCGAGGTCGAGATTGTCTCGGTGCGTGACGACAAACCGATCTGCGAACTGAAGACCCGGGTTTTGAACGCCGATGGCGAAGAGTGCCTTGTCGGGTCAGCCGTTGTTTATGTCGCCGCGCTGCAGCGGTAAATCTTGGGCCGGAAGGCTCGCCTCGCATGCAAAGAAAACTTAGATGCTGATGAAATCCGATGCCGATCGGCAGGCAGTCCATGGGCAGTGGCAGGTTCTGGCTATCCTTAGCCTCGCCATCGTTCTTTCCATGACGACGTGGTTTTCCGCGACGGCGATCATCAATGAACTGAAAGAGACGTGGGCCATTGATGGCGCCGCGGCGGCATGGCTGACGAACGCGGTGCAGATCGGGTTTGTGGTCGGTGCGCTGGGTGCCAGTCTTCTCAACATCCCTGACATTGTGCCGGCCCGTTGGCTGATGGCGATTTCAGCCTGTCTGGCAGCGGCTGCCAACCTGGCGCTGCTGATTGCGCCATCGGGCGAGGTGGCCATCGCGTTGCGGTTTGTAACCGGCATCGCGTTGGCGGGCATTTATCCGCCGGCGCTGAAGGTTATCTCGACGTGGTTCCTGCATGGGCGCGGCCTGGCACTGGGTATTGTCATCGGCGCTCTGACGCTCGGCTCTGCATTCCCGCATTTGTTGCGCGCAGTGACTTCGGATCTGAACTGGAAGCTCGTCGTTGCCGCGACCTCGGGCATGACACTGCTTGGCGCTTTGCTGATGGCGCGCTTTGCCGTCGAGGGCCCGCATCGGTATGCGCGCGCTACGTTTGACCCGCGCCAGATCGGCCGCGTGCTGCGCAACAAACCCGTGATGCTGGCGAACATCGGATACTTCGGCCACATGTGGGAGCTGTATGCGATGTGGGGCTGGTTCCTGGCCTTCGCGCAGGCGGCGCTTGTGCAGCACAATGTCGACACATCGTATGCGTCGATGATCACATTCGTCGTCGTGGCCTCTGGCGTTGTCGGGTGTGTGCTGGGCGGTGTGATGGCGGACCGGATCGGCAGAACCGCAACCACCGCGTTGATGATGGTCGTCTCCGGTCTGTGCGCGCTGCTTATCGGCTTTGCCTTCGATGCTCCGCTGTGGGTGTTCCTGACAGTCGCCATTATCTGGGGCATCTCCGTGATTGGAGATTCGGCGCAGTTTTCGGCGATTGTCACGGAGATCGGCGAATCCTCCAGTGTCGGCACCGCGCTGGCGCTGCAACTTGGTCTTGGCTTCGCGCTCACCGTGATTGCAATTCGAGTGGTGCCGGAAATCGCGGCCGCGATGGGAAGCTGGCAGTGGACCTTCCTTGTGCTGGTGCCCGGTCCGTTCATCGGTGTCATCGCGATGCTGATGCTGCGACGTATGCCTGACGCCATCAAGATCGCGCACGGCAGGAAGTGACAGGCATGTTCACGGGTATCGTCACCGGCATCGGCGAGGTGATCGGACGGGACGGCGGCAGCTTCACCATCCGCTGTCCCTATGCGGCGGAGACGCTGGAAATCGGCGGCTCGATGGCGTGCAACGGCTGCTGCCTGACCATGACGTCGATCCGCGTCGACGATGCTGGCGCTGTTGCCGGCAGCAGCATCTTCACCGCCGACGTTTCCAACGAAACCAGCGCCAAGACAACGATCGATAGCTGGCAGCCGGGCACGCGCATCAACCTTGAGCGGCCTTTAGCGATGGGGCAGGAACTGGGCGGGCATCTCGTCACCGGCCATGTCGATGGCGTCGCGCGCATTGCCGACATCATCGCTGACGGCGACAGCCGCCGCTTTGTCATCGAGGCGCCGGACCATCTGGCGCCGTACATCGCGCCCAAGGGTTCCGTTGCATTGGACGGAGTGTCGCTGACAGTGAACGAGGTCAGCGACAATTGTTTCGGGGTCAACATCATCCCGCACACCTTGACGGTGACGACGTGGGGCGCGAAAACCGCCGGCCAATCGATCAATCTCGAAGTTGATCTGTTCTCGCGATATATCGCGCGCCTGCTGGAGTTCAGAACGTGACGAACAGTGCTGGCGAACACCACAGCTTTAACAACGCGCGCGGGATTGAGTGAAATATGATTGTTAAAACCGATAGCCAGTCAAAGCAGCGTGCGCCGCGCGGCAAGCTTGATGCGCGCGTGCTGATCATTGAGGGCCGGTACTACGAAGACATCGGCGATCTGCTGCTGGAGCACGCGGTTGCGGCCCTGACCGAGCGCGGCGTCGCCTATGAGCACATCGTGGTGCCGGGCGCATTGGAAATTCCGCAGGTGCTGATCCAGGCGGCGAACTGGGGCCTGCTGACGCGCGATGCGGCGAACGGTTTTGACGGCGTCGTGGCGCTGGGCTGTGTCATTCGCGGTGAGACATCGCACTACGATATTGTATGCAACAACGCCAACCACTGGATGATGGAAACGGCGGCACGGCATGCGACGCCGGTCGGCAACGCCATCCTGACGGTGGACACCATGGAGCAGGCGTTGGCGCGCGCCAACGGCGGCAAGGGCGCCGACGCTGCGAATGCGTGCATGCAACTGATTGAGATTGGCCGCGCGTTTGAAACGAGACGCGCCGGGGCGGTGTGAAATCGGAACCCTATGACGTCGGGGCTTTGGTTTAGTCGGGCACACGACTGACATTGGAGGCACCCGTCCTGTGACAGCTCCCTCTGCGCCGAGAGCCCCTGCGGGATGCATCGGCGCAGAGGACCGTGCGTGATATGTTTCTATCAATATGCGCTGCTGGTGTTCTCGCTCGCAGCGTTTCTCGTCATCGCCTTCGGCTTCGAAGATCGCACCCATCGCCGCTGGGGATTGCGCTCAGCATCGTCACCTGCACCGGGGTTCCGATCTGGCTGTCGCGTCGCCGCGACAAGGGCCGGCCTGCTCCAGGCTGGGAGAAGATTTGGGCCGGTGTCGGCTGGGGCCAGCCGCTGGCGCTAGGGCTGTCAGCGCTCGCAGCGCTTTATCTCGGCGCGCCGATTATTATCCCGGCGTATCTGGCAGCGAGCGCTTTGGCGATACTGTTCGCCTTGGGATGCCGATCGGGTACCTCAGCGCAGTTATCCTGCGTACAGCGAGCGCGTTCGTGCTGCTGGCGGTTGTGTTCGCCCATCTGACGATCTGGAACGGACGCGTCGTCGACACCATTGGCGTTGCGGCCGATACAACGCTGATGCTTGTCGCGCTGGGGCTTTTGATGCCGCTGGCGAAGCGTCGCAGTGGAGTTAACCAGATGGCGCCATCTTTAACGAAGTAGGGCGCAATGCTTGGCTTTTCGCGGTGGCAATGAGCGAAGGCAGGCACCTAAATTGTCGAGGCTGAGCGGTTCCGGTGCAATGGGCGCTTTCTGTCCATTTACTTCCGCGCGAATGGCCTGTAGAAGGCCCATGTTTCTTGGATCGGGGCGTAGCTCAGCCTGGTAGAGCACCTGCTTTGGGAGCAGGGGGTCGCGAGTTCGAATCCCGCCGCCCCGACCAAAACTTTCCACCACGACCTCGCAGATGACGCCATGCCCCTGCGAGTTCGGTGGCTGCCATCGGGAAAGCCATCCATGCTCGCGCGCATCTTCAAGCCAGCCAAAACCGCCATGCAGTCCGGCGAAGGCCGCACGAAGGAATGGTTGTTGGAGTTTGCTCCGGCAACGCCGCGCGAAATCGATCCGCTGATGGGGTGGACAGGCACGCGCGACATGCGCGCCGAGGTGCAGCTTTCCTTCGACAGCAAGGAAGAGGCGATTGCTTACGCCGAGCGCGAAGGCATTCCGTTTCAGGTGATCGAGCCATCACCGCGCAAGATGATCCGCAAATCTTACGCTGACAATTTCCGGTATGGCCGCATCGGCCGCTGGACCCACTGATCCGACACTGACTGCGTTTGGCCCGTTTAAACGGCGTCGTCCCGACGGTTGTCGCCGGGACTGCCTTGACGCCGTCATAGGGCCAGGGTTGCCCGCTGTCATGCTCTGCGAGCGCTGTTGCAGGCTCTAAGCCTGTTGCGCCATCTCGTCGACGCGGCGCTGGATCAGGATCAGATAGTACAGCATGAACAGCACGTAGAACGTCTCCGCCGCCTCCGCCGGGCGGGTGACGAGACCGTCTGTGCCGTCAAAGCCAAGCTCCTTCTGAAACATGCTGTCGAGCTTGTAGATCAGCGCGCCGATGGAAACCGGCACCAGGATGACCGACGGTTCGAAAAGCTCCAGTGCCTTGATGCGGAGGGGACGGCCAAGCCACGCCAGCAGCGGAAGCAACAGGCCGCAGACAAAGATGGCCAGTTCAAGCACGGCGCGCGGCAGCATGTTGAAGGCCGGGTGCACGTTATGCAGGTTGGTCTCGTGCTGGCGGTTGATCTGGCTCCACTCTTCCGGTGTCTCCCAGTTGAAGAAATGCTGCCCCCAACTGTGTTCTTCGCCAGCGGTGTAAAAACAGGCGAGCGTGCCCAGCAGGATCAGATACCACCACAGGCGCTTGGCGCGGACGATGGGGTTGAACAGCAGCCGCACACCTAGGAAAAATCCGACGAGCGGAATGAAGAAATGAGACAGCTCCAGAACGCCGTAGCCTTCCGGCAGCATGCGGCGTTGATAGAACTCCGGCGCGGCATGATTGATGATCGGCAGCGCGACGATAATGGCGAGCGGCAAGTACAGCCACCACCAGGGCGCGAATTTAGGATTCGTCAGACGGTCCATCACAAAGCTTCATTGCAATACAGTTAGATCCCGTTCAACAGCAACCATGACGAAAATTTGACAGGCTGCAATCTTTTTGGGCTGCCTTGGTTGCGTGCGTGAGCTCTTTCCCATGCGCAGTGGCAAAACATCCATTGAATTGCTCGCGCAAAATAAAACGGCGGCAGCCCGCAGGCCGCCGCCGTCGTTTGATCCTCAGGATCGATCCGTCGTCGTGGCTCAGGTTACTGGAACAGCTCCACGGCCTTGGCCGCGGTGTTCCAGATGCCCCAGACCAGCGGAATGCCGACCAGGAGCCAGAACAGCGCCGCCTTAGTATCCAGTCCGCCCATGCCGATGCCGTAGGAACCGGACGCAGGCGAGGTGGAGATACCGGTATGCAGCTTGGCCTGCTCCGCCGAAACTTCCGCCTCGCTCATGTGCCACTTGGGATTGACGGGACGGATGAGCAGGTTGGCGATGAAGCCGACCACCAGCAGACCCGCGAGCGTATAGAAAATAGGCCCGTAAATCTGATCCGGCGGGATGCCGGCTGCCTGGCGGGTGTCGTGCATGTAGTTGACGATCACCGGGCCGACGATGCCGGCAGTTGACCACGCCGTGAGCAGGCGGCCGTGGATTGCACCCACGAACTGCGTGCCGAACAGGTCGGCGAGGTAGGCCGGAACCGTTGAGAAGCCGCCTCCATACATCGAAGCGATGATGCAGAAGGAGGCAACGAACAGCGCCAGCATTTTCCACTCAGCGGCGGCGGATGCCAGAATGTAGAGCGACGCGCCGAGCACGAAGAAGATGAAGTAGGTGTTCTTGCGTCCCAGCTTGTCGGACGACGATGCCCAGGCAAAGCGGCCGAAGATGTTGAACAGCGAGATGAGGCCAACGAAGCCAGCGCCAACACCAGCAGCCTTGGCGGCGAGCGCCACGTTTTCCTGGAGCTGATTGTAGCCGACGCCCGGATCGCCCGCGAGAGCACCACCGAAGGTTTCCTGCAACATCGGAGACGCTGCACCGATGATGCCGATACCGGCCGACACGTTCATGCATAGCGCCAGCCAGACCAGCCAGAATTGCGGGGTCTTGTGCGCATCCTTCAGATGCACGTTGGCGGACGAAATCATGCTGTTGCCATTTGCGGGCGGCTTCCAGCCTTCCGGCTTCCAACCGCCGGGCGGAATGCGATAGCCGAACGCGCCGATGAGCATGAACACAAGATAGATCAGCGCCAGCGCAACGAACGTCTCCCATACGCCAGGTGTCGCGTCGGTCCGGAAATAGTTCATGAGGTGAGTGGCAAGCGGCGAGCCGATCATCGCGCCGCCGCCAAAGCCCATGATGGCCATACCGGTGGCCATGCCGCGCCGGTCGGGGAACCATTTGATGAGCGTTGATACCGGCGAGATGTAGCCGAGGCCGAGACCGATACCACCGATGACACCGGCGCCGAGCCACATCAGCCACAACTGGTGCAGATAGATGCCAAGGGCCGCGATGAGCAGGCCGCCGCACCAGCAGGCCGTTGCAACGAGACCCGCCTTGCGCGGACCAGCGCGCTCAAGCCAGCCGCCCCACAGCGCCGCCGAAACACCGAGCAGCACGAAGAAGAACGTATACATCCAGCCGAGGTCGAATTGGCTCCAGTTGCAGTCCGTCGCGGTCAGTGCGTGCAGCGTGCCGAGCGATTTTTCAGCGAAGGTGACAGCGCCCTGCGAACACTCCGGCAGCGGCTGACCATCAGCGCCGTGGAGTACACCTTGCAACGGTTTCCAGAACACCGAAAACCCGTAGGCCATGCCAATGCAAAGGTGAATGCAAAGCGCGGCCGGTGGCACCAGCCACCGATTAAAGCCCGGTTTGGCGACGATCCGCTCCCTCGAAAGCAAGGGCGCGGAGCCGGCCGCAGAAGTCGTGCTGGTCATTAAGATCCATCCCCGAAAGTGCGATTTTAGGCGGATTGCGGCGGGCGCGTTCCGCTCTTACCCGTTACTTGGCACGGGTTTGCCGTCACGATCAACGACTTAGGGGGTAGAAGCAAGGCCAAACGCGCTTGGGCCGGGCTGATTGGGCAAGCCCAGCTAAAAAATACAGCGGTGAAACAGAGTTAAAGGGCAGCATTGTTAAGCAGACAGCGCCGCAACGTGCCCGGCGATGTTCGCTATATTATGCGACGCGCGCTGCTTCGGCTCCCGCATAATAGCTTTCAACGCGGAACGGAACGCATTCGGCAGCAATGCGATTGCGGCCCATGTTCTCAACTGCTGCGAGCATTCGTCCTTGACGGCGCATGATGTTGTCGGCCAGCGCAACGAAGCGGCGATTGGGGACCGCAGTGTCGGACGCTGCACGCAGCGCCAACGCGATCCGATCCTCGGGGGCTTTGGGATTGAGCGCACACAGCGTGATGAATGCTGCAGCGGTTGAGCGGCTGAGTCCCGCGAAGCAATGGATAAGCAGCGGAGCTTCACCGTCCCAGCTTTGCGCAAAGTCGATCAGACGGTGGACGTGGTCGACAGCGGGAGGTTCAGCGCCGGGAAGCGCGTCGACAATGTCGTGCATGTCGAGGCGCAGATGACGATCCGGTGACAGCGCTGACGGTGTTTGGGGCGCGAGTTCGGCGTTGATTGCGCTGACCAGATGGCGCGCGCCGGTCTCCGCGATGACATCGGGAATATGCCTGAGGGCGCACACATGGATTGCTGCGGATTTGCTCTGCATGGCCTGCTTCGATCCGGTTTCTTGTTGGCCCGGCTAGTGCCACCCAACCATGACCGTTTCAAGAATGCGCCGTCACTTTGACGTGTGTTGCAGCGTGGATGGCAAATCAATGCTTGGCAAAGACGATCTTGGTCTAAGCGAATGCAAACGGCGCACACTGCTGGCACATTCGATGTTGCTCAAATGGTGTCCGGGGGCGGGCATACAAGGCCTGCGAAACGTGTCGCGGGGGTGGAAGCAACAAGGACGCCGGATTTGCGGCGGAAAGCTGTGGCGCATGCATTTAGCTAGCTCGCCCATCAGCCGATTAGAAATATTGGCGATCCCGGCAGGATTCGAACCTGCGACCCTCTGCTTAGAAGGCAGATGCTCTATCCAACTGAGCTACGGGACCATGCCTGAGCGCCCTTATAGCGCCTGCGGCGGCGTCTGAAAGCCCGTTCTGATTGTCGCGGCGGGATTTGTGGCCCATAGCCGCGCGGGCAGACCGGAACGTGAAGCATTGATGGCTGCGGATTGATAAAGCGTTCACCTCGCAGGGTTCGAACCTGCGACCCTCTGCTTAGAAGGCATATGCTTTCTCTGTCCGAGACGCCGAAACCGAGCGCCTGCCGAATGTCAGGCTGTCAAGCGTGCCTGCCGCGAGGCAGTGATGGCGCGGCGCACAGCTTCGATATGCTGCATACGCCATAGCGACCGGTGATAGCTTCTCCATCCCAGAAAGCTGCTGGCGCGCTGCCCAATACGATGCATTCCGGCAACAAGCGCCGTGCTGACGCATCTGCGTATCCTGTGCGCAATGAGTGGGAAATCGGTGTGTGGTTTGAGAACTCAAATACCACATCTAGTGGTTGGGGCGAGAATCGGGCCTTATGGGTGCGTCACGGGTCGCCGAGCCAAAACACTCGGCGCTAAGAGGGAATTCGGTGCGCTGTCCTCGCCAGAGGTAATGGCAATTCCGGAGCTGCCCCCGCAACTGTAAGCGGCGAGCTGTCTGTCGATCACGGTCACTGATGCAAATGCGCATCGGGAAGGCCAGACAGGCGGTGTTTGAACCGCGAGCCAGGAGACCTGCCTGCGACACGGCTTTTTTTACGTCCGCGGGCGGGGTGTCCCGGTGGGTGGTGTTCGTTGCTGCCCGCATTTCTGCGGCGGCCTGAACCCGTGTCCCCATTCGGCCCAGCCCCCTTAATCGATGCAGGGGTTCGCCGATGTCCATCACAATCGAAGCACGCCGTTCCGAAGCGGATTTCACACCCGCTGCCGAGCGCACGAAAAGCGTGGCTACGCAGACCTATCAGGTCATACGCCGCAACGGTTCCGTCACGCCATTTGACGGCACCAAGATCGCCGTTGCGCTGACCAAGGCGTTTCTTGCGGTTGAGGGCAATCGTGCGGCGGCCTCGCGCCGTGTGCATGAGATCGTCGAGCAGCTTAGCGAGCAGATCACGTCGTCGCTGACGCGCCGTCAGGATCGCGGCCGCACGTTCCACATTGAAGAGATTCAGGATCAGGTTGAGCTGGCGCTGATGCGCGGCGAGCACCACAAGGTTGCGCGCGCCTATGTGCTGTATCGCGAGAAGCGTGCCCGTGAACGCGCCGAGGCGGAGCAGGTGACAGCTGTTGAGGCGCCGAAGATCAACGTGCGCGGGCCCGATGGCAGCATTGCGCCGCTGGACGACAAGCGGTTGCAGGGCGTTGTTGTCGAGGCGTGCGCAGGGCTGGCCGATGTTTCCGCCGAACCGATCCTGACCGAGACGTTCCGCAACATTTATGACGGCATTACCGCATCGGAACTGATGCTGGCGCCGATCCTTGCCGCCCGCACCCTGATCGAGACAGAGCCGAACTACACCTATGTCAGCGCGCGGCTGTTGATGGACAAGTTGCGCCAGGAAGCGCTGTCGTACGTGCACGGCACCTACGAGCAGGCGACGCAGTCGGAAATGGAAACCCGTTATGCGGAGTATTTTCCGGCCTACATCGCCAAGGGCGTAGAAGTTGGCCTGCTCGATCCAGAGCTGCAGCGCTTCGACATCAAGCGCATCGCCAATGCACTGCGCGCCGATCGGGATATGAAGTTCCAGTTTCTCGGTTTGCAGACGCTTTACGATCGTTATTTCCTGCAGACGCGCGGTGTTCGCTTTGAGCTGCCGCAGGCATTCTTCATGCGCGTTGCCATGGGTCTTGCGGTGCGTGAGATCGACCGCGAAGCCAAGGCAATCGAGTTTTACGATCTGCTGTCGTCGTTCGATTTCATGTGCTCGACGCCGACGCTGTTCAATGCCGGCACGCCGCGTCCGCAGCTTTCATCGTGCTTCCTCACCACCGTCTCCGACGATCTCGACGGCATCTTCAAGGCGGTGAAAGATAACGCGCTGCTGGCGAAATATTCCGGCGGTCTCGGCAACGATTGGAGTCGCGTGCGTGGCCTCGGCGCGCACATCAAGGGCACCAACGGCGAGAGCCAGGGCATCGTGCCGTTCCTGAAGGTGGCGAACGATACCGCCATCGCGGTCAACCAGGGCGGCAAGCGCAAGGGCGCGGTGTGTGCGTATCTAGAAACGTGGCACATAGACATCGAGGAATACCTCGACCTGCGCAAGAACACTGGCGATGACCGGCGCCGCACGCACGACATGAACACGGCCAACTGGGTGCCGGATCTGTTCATGCAGCGCGTGGCCGAGGATGGGCAGTGGACGCTATTCTCGCCCGACGAAGTGCCGGATCTGCACGATCTTTACGGCCGCGCATTTGCTGAACGCTATCAGCACTACGAGCAGATGGCCGAGCGCATGGAGCTGAAGATTGCCCGCCGTGTGCGCGCGGTCGATCTGTGGCGCCGCATGCTGACGATGCTGTTCGAGACCGGCCACCCGTGGGTGACGTTCAAGGATCCATGCAACCTGCGCTCGCCGCAGCAGCATTGCGGCGTGGTGCATTCGTCAAACCTGTGCACCGAGATCACGCTGAACACATCGGATAACGAGGTTGCGGTTTGCAATCTTGGTTCGATCAACCTTGCCCAGCACATCACCGAAAAAGGCCTTGACCGTGCCCGTCTGGCGCGCACCGTCAAGACGGCGATGCGGATGCTGGATAACGTGATCGACATCAACTTCTATACGATCCCGGAAGCGCGGCGCTCGAACCTGCGTCACCGCCCGGTCGGCATGGGGCTGATGGGCTATCAGGACGCGCTGCAAATCCTGCGCATTCCAGTTTCTTCCGATGCAGCGATAGCGTTTGCCGACGAGAGCATGGAGGCGATCAGCTACGAAGCCATCTCGGCGTCGGCTGATCTCGCCGAAGAGCGCGGGCGGTATGCTTCGTATGAGGGATCGCTGTGGAGCCGTGGCATCCTGCCGATCGATTCCATCGCACTGCTTGCGGAAGCCCGCGGCGAATATCTGCGGATGGATACGTCATCGACGCTCGATTGGGATGCCCTGCGCGAACGGGTGCTTGCTGTCGGCATGCGCAACTCGAATGTGCTGGCGATTGCGCCGACGGCGACCATCTCCAACATCTGCGGTGTGGCGCAGTCGATCGAGCCGGCGTTCCGCAATCTCTACGTCAAGGCCAACATGTCGGGCGATTTCACGGTGGTGAACCCCTATCTTGTCGCTGACCTGAAGACGCGCGGGCTGTGGGACGAGGTGATGATCTCCGACCTCAAATATTTCGATGGTTCTTTGGGCTCCATCGACCGTGTGCCAAACGATCTTAAGGCGCTTTATGCCACCGCGTTCGAGATCGATGCGCACTGGCTGGTGGATGCAGCGTCGCGACGCCAGAAGTGGATCGATCAGGCGCAGTCGCTGAACCTTTACATCGCCGCGCCGAACGGCCGTGCGCTGGACGCGCTGTACAAGCTGGCGTGGGAGCGCGGCTTGAAGACGACCTATTACCTGCGCTCGCAGTCGGCGACGCACGTTGAGAAGTCGACGCTGAAAGGCACGGACGGCAAGCTCAACGCGGTGTCCAGCGGTGGCGGCATGCTTTCCGCACCGGAAGAAGCGATGAGCGGCAGATCGTGCTCGATTGACGATCCGACCTGCGAAGCCTGCCAGTAATTTTCCGCGTAAGCGGACTGCTGAACTGAACTGCTGAAATGAAATACCGGGGCGCTTTGTGTGTTGCCCCGGTCCACCCCTTCTTGTGCCCTGTCTGTAGCGCGTCGGCACGAAGTAACATCGTCGTACACGGAGAATGCATCATGCTCGACTGGTCGGAACCGACGCGCGGCCCCGCTGTGAACCCGCAGACTATCGCACCCGCAGCGCCGCCTGCGGCCGATGCCGGAACTGGCCTCGGATCGATTGATCGTACCGCGGGCCGCGTACGCGTCGACGACAAGGCGATGATCAACTCGCGCGCCGACGTCAATCAGTTGCTGCCGCTGAAGTATGTGTGGGCATGGGAGAAGTATCTCGCCGCATGCAACAACCACTGGATGCCGACCGAAGTTTCCATGCAGGCCGACATTGCGCTGTGGAAGTCGCGTGACGGTCTGACGGAAGATGAGCGGCGCATGGTGAAGCGCAATCTCGGCTTTTTCGCTGCATCGGAAAGCCTTGTCGCTAACAACATCGTGTTGGCGATCTATCGCCACCTCACCAATCCGGAGTGCCGCCAGTATCTGCTGCGGCAGTCGTTTGAGGAGGCCGTGCATTCGCATACGTTCCAGTACATCGTCGAAAGCCTCGGCCTCGATGAGGGCGAGCTGTTCAACATGTATCGCGAGGTGCCGTCGATCACCGACAAGGCCGCGTGGGCGCTGGCTTACACGCAGCATCTCGACGATCCGAGCTTCCGCACCGGCACGCCAGAGGCTGACCAGGCGTTCGTGCGCGATCTCATTGCGTTCTACGTCGTGTTTGAAGGCATGTGGTTCTACACCGGCTTTGCGCAGATCCTGTCGCTCGGCCGTCGCAACAAGATGGTCGGCATCGCGGAGCAGTATCAGTACATTCTGCGCGATGAGAGCATTCACATGAACTTTGGCATCGACGTCATCAATCAGATCAAGGTGGAAAATCCGCACCTGTGGACCAAGGCGTTCCAGGATGAAGTGCGCCAGATGATTGAGGACGCGGCGCGGCTTGAAGCTTCCTATGGCCGTGACACGATGCCGACTGGCTTGCTTGGCCTGAACGCAAACCTGTGCGAGCAGTACATGCACTTTATCGCCAACCGTCGCTGCGCCCAGCTCGGCCTAAAGCCGGTATTTGCGGAGACGGAAAATCCGTTCCCGTGGATGTCTGAAGCGATGGATCTCAAGAAGGAGAAAAACTTCTTCGAGACGCGCGTGATTGAATATCAGAATGGTGGCGCGCTGAGCTGGGATTGACCTCGCCGTGGATGCAACGGCAGCGGGCTGTTGCATGGAAATATCGGGAGCTTTACGGCATCGGCGTCAACGCGCCGGTGCCTTTTTGTTGCCATTAACGGAGGCCGCTAAGGCTGCGCAGCCATTAGGGCTGGAAATCGCGAAGCGACTTGCTATTTTGCATCCTCTGTTGCCTGACAGTTATATTTGAGCACCAAAATTACATATTTGGCGAAGTGACCATTCCCGATAATTGCAAATTAGTGGAGCCGGTTGTGCGCGGACCGCAAATTGATTGCCTCAATGAACTGATTGCCAAAGTATACGATGCCGCTTTCGATGCATCGCTTTGGTCTCCGACTTTGCATGAGATTGCCGGCGCGCTCGGTGCCAGCGGCGCGGTGGTTTTCGGCGCTCCGCTGGGGATCAATGGGACGCGTAGTTCACCGGGCCTGTTCGAAACCATGGATTGGTTTTTTCGCGAAGGCATCGCGATGAACAATCCGCGGCCCGAGCGCGCGATGCGCCTGCGGCACAAATCGCCGGTACTGTGCGAAAGCGACATGTTCTCACCATGGGAGCTGGAACACCTTCCCTATAACGCGGCGTTGAACCGGTTCTACCGTTGGGAAATGGGGGGCATTTTCAGCTGCGCCGACGACGCGCCGCTGTTTTTGACTGTAACGCGGGGACACAACACTGAGCGGTTTGGCTCTGCTGAAAAAGAAATCATGGCAGCTCTGTTTCCGCATTTTGAAAGGGCGGCCCAGGTTGCGCTGAGGCTGAACCTGGCCGAGGCCAACGGCATGATCAACGCCTTCGAGCATACAGCGACGGCTGCGGTACTGCTGGGAAACAGCGGCCGCACGCTGAACCTCAATCCCTCGGCGGAACTGTTGATGGGTCCGGATCTGGGAGTATGCAACCAGCGTCTTGAGGCAAAGGATCCACGTTCCAACCGCGATTTGCAGGCGCTGGTCCACGATCTGACCCTGTGTCCGCCGCAGTTGACGAAGCGCGCCATTTCTTCCGCTGTCACTGTCCGCCGTAGCAATGGCAACCCGATTGTTGTCCATGGCTTGCCTCTCAGCGAGGCCGGCAGGGAACGAAACATCTTTCAGGAGGCGTGCGCGGTACTGGTGCTGGTGTCTACGGACGACCGCCGGCTGCCATCTGCCAGTTTGTTGTCGCAGACCTACAGCCTGACCGGAGCGGAGGCGCGGCTAGCCTGTTTGCTAAGCGAGGGGCTGGACCTGGGCGAGGCGGCGGACAGACTGCAGGTGACGCGGCACACGGTCCGCAGCCAACTGAAATCCGTCATGCATAAGACCCGTACAAACAGGCAGGCCGAGCTGGTGTCGCTGCTGGCGCATTTGGCGATTTTGCCAGGTAACAAACGCTGAGTGGGGGCCGGAATGAAAATAAGCGTTGGCGGAATATTTGCGTTCGGCGGTTAGGATGGTGGGTTGAGCGTGCCAATCGTGGCGCCGCCCGCAGCAGGCAGAGGGTAAAGACTGCCGCAATCGGAGCAGCCTGATGGAAGACTCCAACGTCGAAGCATCTGCCACACCCGCCGCGCCGCATACCTGGCAAAGCTTCCTTGTACGCAAATTGCCATACATTGCGCTGTTGGCGCTAACGATCGGCGGCGTCGCGTTTACCAGCATCGCGAATACGCCGCTCGTTCGCTATTGGGAAATTCTGGCGGTGCTGACGGGGCTTCTGTGCATCTTCACCGCCTGGCCGCATTACGATGGTCAGGGAAGGCTGCAATTGATCCTGCGCCAGTCGGCGCATTGGCTGGCGATCATCGTGGCAATGCGCATCGTGCTGATGCCTGGCATCCAGACGATGTTCACCGGCCCGGCAACGGGTTATGCGCTGCTGCTCATTCTGGCGTTGGGCACATTTCTGGCCGGGTTGAACATCTCGCTGGAGCTTTGCGTGCTGGGGCTGGTGATGGCGGCTGCGGTGCCAGCCATGCTGTGGCTGAAGCAGACTGCGCTGCTGGCGGTTCTGCTCGGCGCAGCCGGTGTTGCTCTGTTCGCGGTGTTGTGGCGGCGTAAGTGATCGACGCTTGCCTGCGCTTCGAGCACGATCGGACTTCTTCTTGCGGGCAGCGTTTTACGTGGCAGCCGGTGTTTCTTCGGGTGTTGGCGACGACACATAAAAGGTGTCGAGTGCGGCCATGATCACCACTGTCAGCGGCGCGGCGAGAATGATGCCGAGCGTTCCAAACAGCACGCCGAATGTGAAGATAGCGACGATCAGAACCACCGGCGCTAGCGACAGCGTTCGGCTCTGGATATAGGGCGTGATCAGATAGCCTTCGACTGCGCTTGCAATCGTGAACACGAACAGCACGTACAGCGACAGCGTTACTCCCTGGGGCATCACGGCGAGTGCAGCAATGCCCATCGCGATGATGGTGCCGACATAGGGAATGAAGGACAGCAGGCCCGCCAGCATTGCTAGCGCGCCGGCCTCTTCGACGCCGAACAGCCACAGGCCAATGCCTGTGAAAAGCGCGTTCAACACCACAACGACGAGCTGCGTCGACAGCCACAGTCGCAGCAGACGAGCGGCGCGGTCGAGAAACTGGCGGATCCGGTTGCGATAGTCACCGGGAACGAACCGCAACGCACCCTCCACGTACTGGGTAGGGCTTAGAGCGAAATACAACGCAGCGAACATCAGCAGCGTGAGATAGGCCAGCACGCTGCCGATGGATGAAAGTATGCTGGTTAGCCGGGCGCTCACCGGTCCGGCGATCGTCGTCATGTCGAATGGCAGCGAGAGCTTCTCCAGCAGCACGACTGATGGATGGCTTTCCAGGTTGAGCTTGATGGCTTCGATGGTGTTAGGGATGTCCACCGCCAGCTCATCGAACTGGGTCCACAGGCGCGAGCCAAACAGGAAGAATGGCCAGCCGACCACCAGCACAAATAGTGCCGCGGCGATCAGAATTGCGAGCGGGCGCGGCACGCCTGCGTATCTAGTGATCGGGCGTGCGATCGAGCACAGCGCCAGTGCCACCAGCATTGCCGCAAACGTGACCAGAAGCACATTCGACAGATACCACCCCGCTACCGCCGCAATGCCGATCGCGGCCGCGGTGCGCAGAGTCATCGGAGCGGGGGCGGCCGGTTGCGGCTGGAGTGATGTCATGGCAGCCGCATCTTAGATGCAGTCCCTTGATAATCTGCTGCGTACGGATGGTAACGGATTTCATAACTCCGCCGAAAATCTGCTGGCCGGGCTGCATCGGCATATGGGCGCGCCCGGGAATGGCGAACTCCGCAGTAAGGCGGACACTCCAACAAAAATGTGCGATGGCAGGGCCTTCCCGGACGCTGGAATACTGTCAGTGTTCCAGCCGCGGCGTTCATCCCCCAAATGGGCTATGCCGCAGGCTCGGGCCGGGTTAATCGCGTTTGCGCTGCCGGATAAAATGCATTGTCAGTAATGCCAGCGCCGGCAGCGTCGTGGCTGCCGCGAAAACGAGTGCGATGCCGAGCCAACCCTCCGCCGTTGCGCCAACAAATGCGTAGAGCGCGGCGATGCCAAGGTTGGCGAGGGTGGTGGTGATCAAAACCGGCGCTGCCGACATGCCCAGTGCGGCTGCCGCTATGACGGATATTTCAGCCAGGATGGGCACCGGCCGTGCGACGACCAGTGCGAGGGGGCCGTATTGCTTCAGCAAGCCGGTGGCGGTGCTGAACTCTTTCTGCTCGCGGTCATCGGCGGATGAGAAGTCGCGTCCAAAGCTTCTGCCCAGCATGAAGCCCCACACGCAGGCCAGCGACAGGCCGATTGTGCCGGCAACGGTTGCCGCCGCGCCGCCGATCAGTCCACCCATGAGAGCGATGACAAGCGCTGACGGGATCGCGAGCAGCAGATCGGCCACGAGCAGGGCAATGCCGATTGCGGCCACCGCGAGGGAGGATTCCGGGGTGGCCATCCAGTCGCGGATGATGAGATCGAACCTCTCGCCCAGAACGACGAGCGGAATAGATATCCCGAGGACGAGCGCGATGGTCCAGGCAGTATACTTGGCGATCAGGCCCCAGGCTCTGAAGGTGGGGGAGGCCTTGGAGGTGCCGGCTGGCGTCCGTGCGCCGGGAAGGGGTTTTTGCTGCACGTGCATCCGTCCGTCGTCAGCTTGGCGCAGGAATGCGGACGCACCTTAAAAGGCTATATGTCAGGGCGAGAAGCACTTTCTGCAAAAGTGCGGTGCCGTTGCCGGCGCGTGCTGAACCGGTCGGGAAGCACTAGCCTCCCGCAACATTCGGCGTGCGCCGGCGCCTGATCAATCCGTCGCCAGACGTCTGGCCTGCACATAGGGGCGCAGTTCGCGCCACAGGCGATGGTAGTCGTTGGCGTTGCGCCGCTGTTCGTCCAGTTCATCGGCCAGACGCGAGGCATCACGCAGACGCTCCATCTCGCGAATGGCCTGCTCGACTTGTTCTCTGGTCATGGCGGAAATGTCCTGTTGGGCACCCGCAGAAATCACGTTGGTCATGGCTCCATAATAACGGTATTTGGGTCGATGAAACAATATGAAACAGTTTGTGCATCGCACACATCGGAGCGCCGCCCATCCGGGTAGGAAATTTTGCGCCGCGCAATCAGAGCTACAACTCAGGCAGCGCACCTGCTTAGACCATGGTGGCAGGCAGGCATTGCGCACGGCGTGTTGTTTGCGGGCGCACACATGACTACACAGTTCCGACGTTGCACCTCTCCGCAAACGCAAACCCGGTGAATTGCTATGCCGCTGCTTCGCTTCGATCTGATTGAAGGCCGCACTGACGACGAACTGAAGACGCTGCTGGATGCGGCGCACCGCGCGATGCTGGCAGCCTTCAAGGTTCCGGAGCGTGACCGCTATCAGATCGTCATCGAACACAAGCCCTCGCGTATGATCATGGAGGACACGGGGCTGGGTTTTACGCGCACGGAAAAGGCTGTGCTGCTGCAAGTATTCTCACGGCCACGCGGTAAGGAAGCCAAGCAGACGTTTTATCGGTTGCTGGTGGAAGAGTTGGAAAAGAGCTGCGGAATTGCGCCTACGGACGTCATGATCTCGATGGTCGAGAATACAGACGAAGACTGGTCGTTCGGTTTGGGGCGCGCGCAGTTCCTTGAAGGCGACCTGTAAAACATTCAAATACTGGGCGCGCGGATCAATCAGTCCGCGCGCAGGTGTTTAGACTTGTTGAGATGGCAGTTGTGCTGGGTGGGCGTTGCGCGAAGCCGCGTAAGCCACGTCTCCAGCACGCTTATCGAGTCAGGTCTCTTTGGATTTGGTGCCGGACTTAGCGCCCGCTTTACGCTCTGATGCTGCGTCCCTGGCGGCAAGAGCTTCAACTTCAACCTTCGGCGCGTGATCGGCCAACAGGGACCGCAACATGCGCACGACGCGCAGCGCCGGTCCCTGCGAGCAGCACTGAATTGAAATGCGTGCGCCCTCGAACAGCAGGAAAACTTCGTCGGCGACCTGCTCGGGCTCGCCGTAACCGGCTTCGCTGAACAGGCGAACGAGCTGATCGCGTTTGCGGGTTTTGTAATCATCGATGATCTGGCGCGCGGGGTGATCGATCTCGCGCATTTCGACGGCGGCATTCGCCATGGCGCAGCCCCGTTCGGAGCAGTCGGTCAGAACCTGCTCGACGTGCTGGACCCACCCTTCGATCTGGGCGTGGGGATCATCAGGGTAGGTTTCTCTCAAGCGTTGCCAGAGATCGTCGCCCTCCTTGGCGAGCTCCTGCAGGTAAGCCGAGATCAACTCGTCCTTGGAGCCAAAATGACGGTAGAGCGTCATCTTGTTGGTGGCTGCAGCCTCAGCAATGGCGTCAACCCCGACAGCTCTAATGCCATGGCGGTAAAACAGATCGCGTGCCGCAGCGAGAATGCGCTCGCGAGGCGGGGGCTGCACAGCCGCGTTTTTGATGGTCTGTCCCATTGCCTCTCTAAGTCCGGGCCTCGGTATATGACTGCCCTGAATGTCCGGGGGCCTTGATGGCTCAGCCTCTTGACAGGGGGTGTTACCGGTCAGTATACCACGGCGTTACTGGTCAGTAACATAGTGTGCGGTGGCTGTCATCCAAGACTTCGGCCTCCTGATCCTGATCAGTGTTCTGCCTTTCCTGGGCAAGACGATACTGCACCGCACGAACCACGCGAGCGTCCAATGCAGTCAGCACGTGCACCGCAATCGAACGAGCGCCCGCCTTCCCGGAAGGTTGAGGGTCAAGGCCAGTCGAACATTCTCTGCCTGACCAGCAGTCCGCGGCGCGATACCTCTTATTCCAGTCTTGTAGCAATGCGCGTGCTCCGTGAGCTGCGTCAAGTCTATCCAGATGCAAGTGTCACGATTCGCGATCTGGCGCGGCATCCGCTGGCACATATCGACGAAGACTTCGTCATCGCTACCCGATCGATTGCCGGCGCGCGCAACGATCGTCAGCGCGAAATGATCGACCGCTCCGATGTCCTGATCGATGAGCTTTTGAGCGCTGACACGCTTGTTATTGCTGCATCGATGATCAATTTCGGCATCCCCTCGACGCTGAAGGCGTGGGTGGATCACGTCATCCGCCCCGATCGCACGTTCCGCTATACCGACAACGGTTCGCAGGGGCTGTTGCGCGGACGGCGGGCAATTCTGGTGCTGTCGCGTGGTGGCTTCTATAGCGCTGGCCCGCTTTCTGCATACGAGCATGACGAAAGCTACCTGCGTTCGGTGCTGAACTTCATCGGCATCTCGGACGTGCAGACCATCCTGCTGGAAGGCATGGCCCTAGGGCCGGATTGCGCCGAGCGCGCGGTGGACGCGGCCCTGCGACGGGCTGGAGCGGTGGCTGGCGTTCTGGCGGGATGACACAACGTTTCGGTGGCGGTCCAAATTTGGGACGGCGCCGAAGACGATTTTACCGGAGCGGCGCAGGGGGCGCCTGTTCCGCAGCAATACAACCTACGGACGGATGGCAGATGTCCTTAACTTCTCTTGCAAACTTCCGCAGCACTTCAGCGCGCGTGGCTACGTTTGCCCTGATCGGAACTTTCCTGGCCGGCTGCAATCAGGAGCAGGGCCCGGCAGCAGCGGCTTCCGCGCCGCCGCCACCGGCCGTTTCTGTCGCCAAGCCGGTGCAGAAGCAGGTGACTGAGCGCGATGAATATGTCGGCCGGTTCGTCGCCTATGACTACGTCGAGGTGCGCGCGCGCGTTTCCGGGTATCTGGAAAAAATCCACTTCAAGGATGGCCAGCTCGTGAAGGAGGGCGATCCGCTCTTCACCATCGATCCGCGTCCGTTCCGCGCCGCTGTCGAACAGGCGAAGGCGTCGATCGAGCAGGCCAAGGCGAACCTTGCGTTTGCCGAAAGCGACCGCAAGCGCGGCGAGAGCCTGCGTGCGGGCACCACGATCACGCAGCAGGCACTGGATCAGCGCTTGCAGGCTTCGCGTGTTGCTACGGCGGGCGTTACTGCCCAGCAGGCCGCACTGGAGCAGGCCGAGCTGGATCTCAGCTTCACCGAACTTTCCGCCCCGATCTCCGGTCGCATCGGTGATCGCCGTGTGTCGGTGGGCAACCTCGTGTCGGGTGGCGCTTCGGGCAGCACCACGATGCTGGCGACGATTGCATCCATCGATCCGATCCGGTTCGAGTTCACTATGGATGAGGCATCCTATCTGCGTTACCTGCGCATTGCGGGCGGTGAGGCCAGCGCCGCTGCCGACCGTGGTATGACGCTGCCAGTGCATCTGAAGCTGATCGATGAAGACACGTTCGGCCACGAGGGCCGGATCGACTTCGTTGATAACGCGATCGATCGCTCAACCGGCACCATTCGTGGTCGCGCGCAGTTCGCAAATGCCGATGGCAAGCTGACGCCGGGCATGTTCGGCCGTGTGCAGATTGCAACGTCAGCACCGACAACCGCGCTGCTGGTGCCCGATTCCGCCATCAGCACAGAGCAGGTGCGCAAGTTTGTTTACGTGGTCGGTGCCGACAACGTCGCGACGCAGAAGTTCATCACGCTGGGTCAGCTTGTCGATGGCTTGCGCGTGGTTGAAGGGCTTACGGCTGACGACAATGTCGTCGTCAACGGCCTGATGCGCGTGCGCCCCGGCGCTCCGGTGACGCCTGAAGTCGTTGCCATCGAACCGGACGGCACGCCGGCCACCTCTTCCATCCGCACCAACTAAGGTAGGACGCGATGCGTCTGTCGCATTTCTTTATCGACCGGCCGATCTTTGCCAGCGTCATCTCGGTGGTGCTGATCATCCTCGGCGCGGTTGCGCTGGGGCGGTTGCCGATCGCGCAGTATCCTGAGATCGCGCCGCCGGTGGTGAACATCACCGGCCAGTATCCCGGCGCGAGTGCCGAGGTTGTAGCGTCGACGGTTGTTGCGCCACTGGAGCAGCAGATCAACGGCGTGGAGCACATGCTCTACATCTCGTCTAACTCCACCGTTGACGGCCGCTTCACCATCTCAGTCACGTTCGATCTGGGCACCGATCTCGATACCGCGCAGGTGCAGGTGCAGAACCGCGTTGCGATTGCGCAGCCGCGTCTGCCCGCGGACGTGCGCAACATCGGCGTCACGGTGGCGAAAGCATCGCCCGACCTGATGATGGTGGTGCATCTTTATTCGCCCGACCAGTCGCGCGACACGCTGTTCATCTCCAACTATGCCAGCGTCAACGTCGTCGACGTGCTGACCCGCATCGAGGGCATCGGCTCGATCACGGTGTTCGGCAGCCGCGACTATTCCATGCGCGTGTGGCTCGATCCGGATCGATTGCAGTCGCTGGGCCTGACCGCAAATGACGTGACGGCCGCTTTGCAGCGCCAGAACGTTCAGGTGGCGGCGGGTATTCTCAATCAGCCGCCGGTCGAACAGCCGGGCGCGTTCCAGATCTCGGTGCAGACGCTGGGCCGTCTGGCCGATCCCGATCAGTTCGGCGAGATCATCGTCAAGCAGGATGGCGACGCGGTTGTGCGCCTGAAGGATGTTGCGCGCACCGAACTTGCCGCGCTCGACTATGGCATCATCTCGTATCTAGATCGCAGCCCTGCTGTGGCGCTGGGTGTGTTCCAGTTGCCTGGCTCCAACGCGATCGATACGGCCGAGCGCATCAAGACGACCATGGCGGAGCTGTCGAAAAGCTTCCCCGACGGCATCAAGTACGACATCGTCTACAACCCGACAGAGTTCATTCAGCAGTCGGTTGACGCCGTTGTCATGACCATCATCGAGGCTGTGATCCTCGTGGTGCTCGTGGTGATGCTGTTCCTGCAGACCTGGCGTGCGGCGATCATCCCGATCGTGGCCATTCCGGTGTCGCTCGTCGGCACGTTCTTCCTGATGGCGATGTTTGGCTTCTCGCTGAACAACCTGTCGCTGTTCGGTCTTGTGCTGGCCATCGGCATCGTCGTCGACGACGCCATCGTGGTGGTGGAGAACGTTGAACGCAACATGGCGTCGGGGCTTAGTCCCCGCGATGCCGCGTTCAAGACCATGGATGAAGTGGGCGGGGCGCTGATCGCCATTGTGCTGGTGCTGACGGCCGTGTTCGTGCCGTCGGCATTCATCACCGGCATTACCGGCCAGTTCTATCAGCAGTTCGCGCTGACCATCGCTGGCGCAACGATCATCTCGCTGGTCGTCTCGCTCACGCTGTCACCTGCGCTGTGCGCGCTGCTGCTGAAGCCGCACGCGGAGCATCATCGCACGCCGTGGTACATGAAGCCGGTACACGGCTTCTTCCGCGTCTTCAACTGGAGCTTCGACAAGCTTTCGAACGGCTATGCGTGGTCGATCGGCAAGATGATCCGGATTCCATTGATCATGCTGGTGATCTACGGCGGCTTCATCGTGTTCGGCATGAACGAGTTCCGCAAGACGCCGGTGGGCTTCATTCCGGCGGTTGACGGCGGCTATCTCATTGCTGTTTCGCAGTTGCCGCCGGCAGCGTCGCTGGCGCGTACCGATGCCGTCAACAAGCGCATGGTGGAGCTGGCGCTGGAAACGCCCGGCGTCGCCCACGCGGTGAACTTCGTCGGCTTCTCGGGCGCAACGCGCACCAACGCGCCAAACGCTGGCGCCGTGTTCGTGACGCTGAAGCCGTTTGAGGAACGGGCGAAGGATCCGAACCTGTCCGCGCGCGCCATCCAGGGCGCGTTGATGCAGAAGTATGCGTCCATCCAGGATGGCATGGTGTTCGTTGTTGCGCCGCCTCCGGTGCGTGGCATCGGCAGCGCGGGCGGTTTCCGCATGATGGTGCAGGATCGCGGCGGTGCCGGCTCGGCGGCGCTGCAGCAGGCGACGATGGCCATGATGATGAAGGCCAACCAGACGCCGGGTCTGCAGCAGGTGTTCACGATGTTCGAGAACACGACGCCGCAGCTCTATCTCGATATCGATCGCGTCAAGGCGCAGATGCTGGGCATCAACATCACCGAGGTGTTCACGGCGCTGCAGACGTATCTCGGCTCGGCCTACGTGAACGACTTCAACCTGCTCGGGCGCACGTTCCGCGTGACCGCGCAGGCGGATAGTCAGTATCGCCTAGACGAGCGCGATATTCTCAACATCCGCGTGCGCAATAACGCAGGCGATACGGTTCCGCTCGGCAGCTTCACGACGGTGCACAACATCTCCGCGCCAGCCCGAGTTCCGCGCTACAACCTTTATCCCGCCGCTGAGCTCGATGGTTCCGCAGCGCCCGGGTTTTCGCAGGGGCAGGCGATTGACCTGATGGAGAAGATCGCCGCCGAAACGCTTCCGCAGGGCTTCGGCTTCGAATGGACCGAACTTGCGTTCCAGCAGATCAAGGCCGGCAACACGGCGGTGTTCGCATTCGCGCTGGGCGTTGTGTTCGTGTTCCTTGTGCTGGCGGCGCAGTTCGAAAGTCTGACGCTGCCACTTGCTGTCATCCTCATCGTGCCGATGAGTTTGATTGCGTCGATCACCGGCGTCGTCATGCGTGGCATGGACAACAACATCCTCACGCAGGTGGGCTTCATCGTGCTGATAGGTCTGGCAGCCAAGAACGCCATTCTGATCGTGGAGTTTGCGGCCCAGCTTGAGGCGGAAGGCAAGGATAAGTGGTCGGCCGCGAAGGAAGCGGCGCGCCTGCGTATGCGTCCGATCATCATGACGTCGCTGGCGTTCATTCTGGGCGTGGTACCGCTGGTGTGGGCCGTTGGCGCCGGTTCGGAATTGCGTCAGGCGCTGGGCACGGCGGTGTTCGCGGGCATGATCGGTGTGACGATCTTCGGCCTTATCTTCACGCCGGTGTTTTACGTCACCTGCCGCTGGCTGGGCGATCGATTCTCGCGCGGCAAGAAAACGGCCGATGCCGCGCATCCGGCGACAACGCAGCCAGCGGAATAACATCAGGCTGTTGCAGTTCTAAACAACAACGCGGGTCGCAGCATTGCGGCCCGCGTTTTTGTTGCGCACAGAGCTGTGCACACTGCAAAAGTCGGTATCAGCGAGCATGTTCGCCGTCGCCTGACACAGCAATGTGTTAGCGTCGCGCCGTGTGCATTGATCCGGACGCATTTGCGGGGAACCTGATGAGCCGTGCTGCCAGCAACGACAATCACAACGATAACGACGCCACTCGTAGTGGCGCGCTAACTGTTTGGCAACTGGCGCGTGAATGGATCGAACTCCACGGCGCGGCGGCGGTTGTTACGGTTGTCGACACGTGGGGGACTGCGCCAGCTCCGGTTGGTACGCGGCTTGTGATCGCCGGTAATCTGCATGAAGGTGATATTTCCGGCGGCTGTGTCGAGGACGAACTGGTTGCAGTTGCGGAGGGCGTCATTGCAGAGGGGGCGCCGCGCGTTGTCGACTATGATGTTTCGGATGAAGCCGCATGGCATTCAGGGCTTGCATGCGGCGGCCGCCTCAAGGTTGTCGTGGAGCCATTAGGCCCGGCAGATACAGCCTTTCTCGATACTGTTATCGCGGCGGAGCAGGAGCGCCGTCCGGTGGTTGTGACAACCCGCATCGCAGATGGAACGCGCACACTTTATGCGGAAGGCGATGCATTGCCTGTCGATGTTATCGCTGCGCGGGATGCCGCAACAGTGACGCTGACCGGCGAAGACGCAAACGAGCTGTTTGTACAGCCACTGCTGCCGCCGGTGCATGTGGTGATTGTCGGTGCGGCGCTTATCGCGCAAGCGCTGGTGCCGTTGGCCCGTCAGGTTGGCTACCGTGTCAGCGTTGTCGATCCACGCCGCGAATTCATGGACGCCTTCCGTTCCGTCGATGCAACGACGATGGTCGCACAACCGCCGGAGGCATTCGCAGCATTGGGGCTCGATGCGCGAACGGCGGTGGTCGCGCTGGCCCATACATCGGCGATCGACGACGCAACGCTCATCGCGGCCCTGCGTGCTCCGTGCGTTTACATTGGCGCATTGGGTTCGCGCACCAACCAGGGTCGCAGGCTGGAGCGGCTGCGCGCGGAAGGCTTCAGCGATGCAGATCTCGCCCGCATCCATGGTCCGGTGGGGCTACCGATTGGTGCGAAAGGCCCGGCCGAAATCGCCGTTTCGATACTCGCTGAGATCATCAAGGTTGTGCGCGGCGCGTCGTAGTCGCCGCAGCACCAATGTCGCCGTGCGAACGACGGCGATGTGATCAGTCGGCCGCTGCGTTCAACCGCTCAAAGCCGGCTTCCAGATCGGCGCGCAGGTCGTTCACATCCTCAAGGCCGATGTGCAGCCGCAGCGTCGGCCCTTCGGGTTGCCAGTTGGTGGCGGTGCGGTAGCTGCGGGCATCGAACGGGATCACCAGGCTTTCATAGCCGCCCCACGAGAAGCCCATGCCGAACAGCTCCAGCCCGTCGAGCATCGCTGCCACGGCCTTGTCGCTTACGGGTTTCAGCACCACGCCGAACAGGCCGCTGGCGCCGAGGAAATCGCGCTTCCACAGTTCGTGCTGCGGATGGCTCTCCAGCGCCGGATGCAGCACGCGGGCAACCTCGGGGCGGCCTTCCAGCCAGCGCGCGATCTCAAGCCCCGCGCGATGATGCTGCGCCAGCCGTGTCGGCAGGGTGCGCAGGCCGCGCATGCCGAGATAGGTTTCTTCCGAACCCGGGCAGACGCCGAGCTGGTCCTTGGCCATGGCGATATACTTCGCCGCGCGCTCGTTGCAGGTGATCGCGCCCAGCATCGCATCGGCATGGCCGACGATGTATTTCGTTGCCGCCTGAATGGAAACATCAACGCCATGTTCGAACGGGCGGAAGTAGAGCGGGCTCGCCCACGTGTTGTCCATCAGCAGCCACAGATCGCGATCGCGGGCAATGCGCGCGATGGCCGGGATGTCCTGCACCTCGAACGTCTGCGAGCCGGGGCTTTCCGTAAAGATGAGGCGCGTGTTCGGCCGGATGAGATCAGCAATGCCGGCGCCGATGAGCGGATCGTAATAGGTGGTCTCGACGCCCAGTCGCGCAAGCAGGTAGTCGCAGAATTTGCGCGTCGGCTGATAGACATTATCAACCATCAGGATGTGATCGCCCGCCTTGACGAAGGCGAGGATGGCGGTGCTGACGGCCTGATAGCCCGATGCTGTCAGCTCGGTGGTCGCGCCGCCCTCGATGTCGGCAATCGCGTCCTGCAGAGATTTGACCGTCGGTGTGCAGGTGCGACCGTATGTATATGCCTGATCGCGGTTCCAGAGCTTTTCGACCGTGGGGAACAGCACCGTCGACCCACGATAGACCGGCGGATTGACGAAGCCGAAATTGTCGTGGGGCGCGCGGCCCGAGTGCACGGCTCGGGTGGCAGGTGCATGGGGGCGCGAAGAATTTTTGTCGGAGGACATGTGTCGCATCCTGTTCCTGGCGGGAAACGCCCCGTGTGGAGTAAGTTTGACGTGGGGTCAAGGCCTTGACCCCGCCACCAATCTGCGGGATTGAGCAGTTTATCGATTGATCGGCAAATGTTTCATCAAACCGCAGCACAGTGACCCTTGCGCCGCTGGCGTGATCGGCCCACAGTAACCCTCAAGCCATGCAGATTTTTCAAACACTTCGCTGTCCGGTCCGGGTGATCCTCACATTTGGGTTGCTGTTCGCGGCTTTGTCGGCAGCGCACGCACAGACCTCAACGCTGGATACCATCAGGGCGCGGGGCGTGCTGAACTGCGGGATTGGCGAAGCGCAGGCGGGTTTTTCGCAAACCAGTGCGGCTGACGTGCGCACCGGCATGGATGTCGATTTCTGCAAGGCGCTGGCTCTGGCGGTGTTTGGCACGGCTGACGCCGTCAAATTCTGGCCGCTCGGGCCAAACGATCGCTTCAAGGCGCTCTCAGCGGGTGACGTAGACGTGCTGGCCCGTGGCGGCGCCTGGACCCTGACCCGCGATACGGAATTTGGCGCCCGCTTTGCCGGCGTGCTGTTTTATGACGGTCAGGGCTTCCTGACCCGGCGCGGCAATGCCGTGGCGTCGGTGCTGGAGCTTTCCGGTGCATCGATCTGCGCGCTGCCCGGCGCGATGGGCGAGCAGGGCGTGGCCGAGTTTTTCGGCGCACAGCGGATGCGCTACCAGATCGTCGCGCAGGAGAGCTGGGACGATCTGGTTCAGGCCTATGCGGCCGGCAGCTGCACGGTGCTGACGGGTGATGTCTCGCTGCTGGCGGTTACGCGCAGCAAGCTGAAGACGCCCGCCGATCATATCATTCTGCCGGAACTCATCACCAAGGAGCCGCTCGGGCCGGCTGTACGGCAGGGCGATCCGCAGTGGTTCGGCGTCGTACGCTGGACGCTGATGGCGCTGATCGAGGCGGAGGAGCTCGGGCTAACGTCAGAGAATGTCGATGCGCAGCGCGCGGCAACGCAGCCGAGCGTCCGTCGCTTTCTCGGCCTTGAGGCCAATCTCGGGCAGGCATTGGGCCTGCCGCGCGACTGGGCCTATCTGATCGTCAAGAACGTAGGTAATTACGGCGAGATTTTCGATCGCAATCTCGGCGCCAAATCCGATCTCAAGCTTGCCCGTGGCCTCAACAATCTTTGGACCAAAGGCGGCTTGATGTACGCAGTGCCCTTCCGCTGAAGCTGTCCAGCTTGCGGTCTTGCGTACGGTGCGATGCCGCGCAAGTCCGATATCCAGGCTGATAGCGCCATCCGTGTTTTGGATACGTCGCGATGACAAAGGTCCGGTGAGATGACATGGCCCGCCGATCTGAGCGTCGCTCCTGAACGGGCGCTGGTGTTGATCGCGGTTTTTATCGCGGCGTTGATGATCACCATCATCGCGCTGGGATTATCCAGACGTGCGGCGCGCTATGGCCGCGAGATGGAGCGAGCACGGTTAGCGGAAGAAAAGCGTAGTGCCGCTGACGCTGAGAGAATGGACGACCGGAATGCAGTGCCGAATGTTGAGACCGTTGCGGGCGATGTCGCCGCCGCCGATGTCCATGTCGACGCCACGCCGACATCATCAGCGAGCCGCAACGTGATGCTCGGCGTTGCCGCCATCGCTCCGGAAGCTGATCGGCCGTCGCTTCTGAAAGCCATCGACATCGCAACGGCGATGGGAGCCAACGAGCGGTTGCCTGAACTCAACCTCTCGTTGGCGGAATGGCATCTTGCCAACGGCAGTCCGGAGAAAGCTGAAGAGCTGCTGCGTGCGTGTGTACGCGGCGCTACGGAGTTTGGCCTGAAGGAACCGCACGCCCGCGCGCGTGTCATATTGGGCGATTTTGCGCAGGCAAATGGCGATCCTTCCACGGCCTGCGAACACTGGCAGATTGCGCGTATTCTCTTTCATGAGATCGGCGACAAACCAGCTTACGACGACGTAGACGTCCGCATGCAGCGCAATGGCTGTCCCAGCGATTGGGTGTTGACCGACTTCTAGAGCACGATCGCCGTTGAACGGAACGACGGCACAGCACCGTGCTTCACGATCGTAAGCATCACTGCATGACGACTTCGACGTGGGCGATGTCACCATCGGCCAGCGTGAAATCGCGCTTGTAAACGCCAGACTGCCCCTTGGCCGTAACCGCATAGGTTCCGGGTGCAAGTATGTGGGTCGGCAGCGCGCCAACGCTGCGCATCACCAGCTGGCCGTCGGGCGTCTGCACGGTCCACTGTGTGTCGGGCAACGCCACACCGCCTTCACGGGCGACGAGCTTGAACGTTACGCGTGCGGCCGCATGGGTCACCGTTGCTTCGGTCAGTTTGCCAGCCTCGACGGTAACGTCGGCTTCCACCTTGGCGTTGGCATCGCCATATCGTGACACGATACGATAGATGCCCGCATTCAGGCGGTTGACGATATTGGGCTTGGCACCGGCAAGCACGCGCATGCGGTTATCCAGCTGGTCGCGTTCGCTGGAGAGAATGTCATAGGCAACGGTGTTGGTCGGCGGTTCGGCGCCATCCACCAGCACCTTCACCTTCAGGCCGCCGGCATTGAGCACAAACTTTTCAGATGTGATGGTGCCTGCAGTCACGACGATCTTGCGGGTGATATCGGCGCGCCCGAACGCTGCGTTGACAATGTATTCGCCCGGATCAAGTTCAATCGTCGGGCTGGGCTCGCGATTGGTGATGAGCGGCTTGGCGCGCGCGCGCGGATCGCGCGATGCTGCATACACGCGCCAGATCACACCGGAATCTATCCGCTGGCCATCAACAGTGAGCAGGGCGGTCAAGTTCACCTGACTGCCGGTCGGCGTCGTGCCATCGGCGGCGGGGGCGCGCGGAACTACCGTTGTGTTTGTCGGCAGCGAGGGGCCAGGTACGGAATCGGCCGGTGCGTCGCGGCCGGTGTCGGGCGGGAAAGCGCCGCGCAGCCGCTCAACGGAGGTGTCGAAGTCGGACATCTGTGCCGAAGCGGGCGCGCCAGGTGACCCGCTCAGCAGCAGCGCACAACCGCAAGCCAGCGCGCGCACACAGCGTACCATCGTGGGGGCGGATTGCCCCTTGGCTTTGCCGGTGCGCGGCCCAGCAGGCAGCTTCATGTCGGTGCAGGCGGGGATCATAGCGGCATGCGTCCGGACATTACGCGGCTTTGCAGCAGAAGGGTCATGACCTCTTCAAACTCTCTGACGTGGTTGAATTATGACATTTCCGTTCGTCTGATTATCGGCAGGCAGCCGAGACTGCCCGCCCGTTTGAAAGCAGCCCTCACTGATCGGTGAAATCGAACGTGCGGTGTTCGTTGGCTTTGATTTCAACCGTGCTCAGCAGCGGCCGATCGGCGGTGTCGGCGCGCACGACGTAATGGCCGGGCGCCAGCACTGCGGTGGGCTCGGGATCGCTGCTGCGCAGAACGGTGCGCTGCTTCTCATCCTGTATTTCCCAGAACATGCTGCCAGGCACGTTGCGGGCATCGGCGCGTTTCAGCGTCACACTTCCACTTTGCAGCGGTAGCAAAACGCGCTGCTCCTGCCCGGCGCCAAGTGTCAGTTCGGTGGCGGCAATCACGTTGCTGTCGGCCACCGTAGCCTCAAACCGATACCGGCCGGCGGAAAGATCAAATTGCGGTTCGGCGTCGATGGTGCGGGCTATTTCGGCAGCATCGGAGCCAAGCCGGATCACGCGATAGGTTATCTGGCCCAGGGCTGTTCCGGTCGCCTCACCACTGTGTGCGGCGGCCAGTGTTACGCGTGTCAACGCCAACGGCAGCGTGTGACGAACGACATCGCCCGCGCCCACCGCAACCTGTGTCCGCGCTTCGGCCATCGCGGTCTTGGCTGTCACATGATAGGTGCCTGCCGGCAGCATGAATGTGGGCTTGGCTGCAGCGGAGCGCAGAACCTCGCGGCGGCCCTGCGGCGCATCCGGATCGTCTCGGTGGAGAATGAACGTGACGCCTTCCGTCAAAGGCTCGCCCTGCGTTGCGCCGGTGCCGCCCGTAGCTGAGAGTTCCAGCCGCCCGGCGGTGAGAACCGGGGTGAAGCCGCTGCCTGCTGCCGCCGTAACCGTCACGGTGTTTTGCTGCTGCACGGCGCCGCTCTGTGCGGTGACGTTGTATTCTCCCGCCGGCACAACGATTTCCGGCCCCGCTTCGCGGCCCAGCCAGACAGGTGGGGTGCCTGCAGGCGCATTCGCGGGCGTCACCGTGAAAATCGGATAGGCCAGCGGCGCGCCGGCAGCAGAGGGCCGCGCCTGCATCTTCAACACGCCAGCGTTCAGATCAAAGCGCGCATCGACAGCGGCATCACCGGTGAAGGTGACGGTCTGGCGTGCCGATGCGAGGCCAAGCTGTGCCTCGATCTCGTAGGTTCCGGGCGCAAGCTTTTCGATCAGCGAAGGCGCCGCAACCTCTTTCACAATCTCGCCGCCCGCATCGGCATGGCGGATGCGCCAGCGCACAGGCACATTCAACGGTGCTGCCGATGCCCCGAGGCTTGCGGTCAAATAAACGCCAGCCGGCCGAGCAGGTGCAGCAGGAGTATCGGGCTGAGCGGCGTCATCCGCATGAGCAAGCGGCGCCGGTTCCTCAGCCTGCGGATCGGGGATGAGCTTTGCAAGCCGCATTGCCTGAGTGAGTGCGGATGAAACGGTGCCGGTGTCGGTCGCATTCCACATCTGACCGCCCGTCAGACGCGGCACGCAACTCATGTGCGCGATCTTAGCGGCGGAAAGGCCCAGCGTAACAGTGTGGATCACGAGCCCCGGATTGGCACGCAGCAGATTTTCGGTCGCGCTGCAAATGTCCTGACCGCAGTTGTCGATGTCGTCGGCAACAAGAACGATGCTTGCAGGTTTGGCGCCCGCGATTGCATTGGCTGACTCGCGCAGAGCAAGTGCCACCGGCCCTTTGCCGACGGCATTCATGCGGTCGACCGCTGCCGACAGATTGCGGGCGGCATTGTTGCCGGGCGGCAGTACGATCTCGGCATCACCGCAGTTGCCACGCCGCCGATGGCCGAACGCGGCCAGGCCGACACTGGCCTGCGCGCGCAATTCCGGCACCAGCGTGCGCAGCGCATCGCGCACGATCTCCAGCTTCGAGCGCTTCTCATCGCCCAGATGGCCCCACATCGAGCCCGAGCCATCGACGATGATCATGGCTGTTGGTGCAGCGGCCGGGGTGCCAGTGGCGGCAACGGCGGCAGCTTCCTGTGCGCGTGCCGATGCACTGCCAAGGCCCGCGATGGCGGAGATCACACCGGTGGCGATCACAGCGGCGGCGCAAAGCGAGGTGAGCGGTCTGTTGAGCAGCAACATGCGTGTCCCTGATTGCCGCGCTGGTGTGCGCAGGGCGGATTCGACCCGGGCACAATAGCCTATCCGCTCCCCCACCGGTATCGCCCGGCGGTGAAACCCCAATATCCGGATTGCTGCGGCAATTTCGGCTTGGCGGGAAGCGGTCGCGACAGTTAGACCACCTGAGGCAGGTGCCGTTACGCCTATTGGGTCTGGCTATGGGACGATAGCCGGCTAATCTTCTTGTTGCAGGCTAACCCAGCGATTCAAAAGATGAATTCCGGCCGCCGGCCCATTTTCCCCGTTCATAGCACTTTGCCCGTTCTGCCCAGCAATTTTGCCCAGGAGTGTCGCAATGGAAAACCCCGTCATTGATTTTCTGTCTAAGCGCCGCTCGGTGAAGCCGGATCGCCTGCAGGCGCCAGCACCCACGGCGCAGGAGCTGGAAACCATTTTCACCATCGCTTCGCGTGTGCCCGACCACAAGAAGTTGGCGCCGTGGCGCTTCATCGTGATCGAGGGCGATGCGCGGGCAAAGCTGGGCGAGGCGATTGCCGAGGCCTGCGTCGCGGCGGAGCAGGAGCCTCCGTCCCACGTGAGGCTGGAAACTGAACGCAACCGCCTGCAGCGGGCGCCGATGGTGATCGCCGCCATCTCGCGCGTCACGCCCCATCGCAGCGCGCCGGAGTGGGAGCAGGTGCTTTCGGCCGGTGCGGCGTGCCTCAATCTGTGCATTGCGGCCAACGCGTTGGGATACGGCACGGCCTGGCTGTCGGAATGGATCGCCTACAACGCTGACGTGGCCAAGGCGCTTGGCCTCGGTGAGCATGAGCGCGTTGCGGGCTTCATCTATATCGGCACGCCGATGGAGGCTCCGACCGAGCGCGAGCGTCCTGCGCTTACGGACATCGTCAGCCGCTGGGGCGAGTGAGTTGCGCTCCGGTGGTTTGATCGGCCAGTAGTTCACACATCACAGGCGTCACCCACCGATCGAGCGGCGCATGCATAGCGCTCGGTTCATGCTGCGCCGAAACTTAACGCCATCTTCACTATGGTCGGGCAGCCTTGTCATGTCGGCCCGTAGAGGTGGCGGGCAGGCTTGATCGATCGTCGCGCACCGCCGCGGAGGTGAAAGCCTTGAGCCCGCTGTTGGATGTTCCGGCCCAGCTTGCATTGGCGCTCTCGCTCGCTGCGGCCTCGGTTGAAGGCGCCCAGCCACACCTGCCACTGCCCATCGCGCAGCCGTCATTTACAGGACATGTCGATGGCGCGCTTGAAGGCCCGCTGCTGTTCTCCGAGCGCTCATGGATGCGTGCGCTACATGGCGTCCCCGATGAAGCGCAGAAGCTGGGCGGGCGTGTCTTCGTAACCAGTGGCGGGCGGTTCTATGTGCCTGCTCCGGGCGCGCATCAGCGTATGCTCGTCGCCCGCAACAACGCCAAAATCGCTGCGAAGATTGCGCAAGCCGCTGCGCGTGAGAATGCCCGGCGCATGCAGCCGCTGATTGGCAAACCGGCGGTTGCTGCCGATCTCCTCATCGCTCACGTTGTCGATGTTTCAACCGCCGTCGCGCTGGTGTCCGCAGTCGAAAACACGCCCGATCTGGCGCTCGCCACTGCTGCTCCTCGGCTGGCGGCAGCATTCGGCACCGGGGCCGACGAAACGCGCCAAGCCATGACGGTTGAGCAGTTCTATCGGCTGTTGATTGCCAAGACGGCGGCACCGCCGCGGCTCGTCGCTTTGGGTCTGAAGCCGAGGCCCCGATCCGAAAATGAAACAGCGGAGCAGGCGGCGCAGGCTGATCGCGAGCGTGTTATCGCCGCCTGGCGCGCACGCATCAACGCTGTTCCCGCCGCCGCTGCAACTCAATAGCGGAACTGTTCCGCCAGCACCCGCTCATCAAGGCTGTGGTTGGCGTCAAACATCATATAGAGCTCGACGTTGCGCGCTTTTTCCACCTCGACGCGCGTCACGGCACGGGTTTCGAAGTGATCGGCAACGGCACTCACCGGCCGCTTGTCGGCCTCCAGCACATCGATGACGATGCGCACCTTGTTGGGCAGCAGCGCGCCGCGCCAACGCCGCGGACGGAACGGGCTGATGGGCGTCAACGCCAGCAACGGCGCGTTGATCGGCAAAATCGGCCCGTGCGCGGAAAGATTGTACGCGGTCGATCCGGCCGGCGTCGCCACCAGCACGCCATCGCAGATCAGTTCTTCCATGCGCAGCGTATCGTCGACCATGATGCGCAGCTTGGCGGCCTGATAGCGCTCACGAAAAAGAGAAACCTCGTTAATGGCCAGAGCCTTGTGGGCCTTGCCGGATTTCTCGTAGGCGATCATCGACAGCGGATGGATGCGGCTTATATCGGCGGCGGCCAGCCGTTCGCGCAGGTTGATCTCGCTGTAGTCGTTCATCAGGAAGCCGACCGAACCTCGGTTCATGCCATAGATCGGCACGCCGTTGTTCATGAACCGATGCAGCGTTTGCAGCATGTGGCCGTCACCGCCGAGGGCGACGATGGCATCCGCTTCCGGAACCTCGCAATCGCCATAGACTTCCACAAGCCGTTCGCGCGCGGCCATGGCTTCGGGCATCTCGCTTGCCACGAACGCGATCTTGTCGAATGTGTTTTTCAATTTTGACATCGTGCTCTGGAACGCAACCAAGGCGTGGGAGGCTGGCGCAAGTGCAGCAAAACGACAAGCCCGTTCTCGTCTATTCCACTTTCCCTTCGGCGGAGGTGGCGGAGCAGGTGGCGCGGGAACTCATCGAGCGGAGGTTGGTGGCCTGTGTCAACATCCTGCCCGGCATGACGTCAATTTACCGTTGGGATGGCGCGATCAACCGGGATAGCGAAGTCGTGGCGATCATCAAGACACGTTCGCAGCTCGCCGCCAAGGTCATGCAGGAGGTTGCAGCCCGTCATCCCTATGACAATCCCGCGCTGCTGGTGATAGAGGTGGCCGACGGCGGCGCGGATTATCTCAAATGGCTGATGACCGAGACAGACCAGGCCGACTGATGTCCGATGAGCCAGCAGTGGCATTGCCCGGCACCGCGATACGGTCGCCAATGCGGCAGAAGTCGATGCGAAAGTGACGATGCAACCTATGCCGGTGTGCTGCTGGCATGCAGATCGCTCAGGGCGCAACGCTGGGGCGTTGCACCCAAATGCACGCGGAACGGTGCGAAGCCGCAGCTTGCCATAAGCCGGGGCTCAGCGTTTGGAGCAGCGCTATGCCGATCAATCAGTAAACGCCGCCGAGGCTAAGCATCAGATTGTAGCGCGGTGTGCCCCGCGCTGGGCGGCGCGAATTGTTCGACTTCTTGACCTTGCGGTTGGCCTTAGGTGCCGCGGCCTGCCCGGTTGGTGCAGCCGCCGGCGGGTTGTATGCCTGCTCCTGATCCAGCGACGCCGAAGCAATATTGTTGCCCGGAATAAGCGGCTGTTGCGGTGCTGGCTGGAAGTCGCGCGGACCGCCGATCGCCATGCGACCCGGCAGCGGAGCGGTAGCGGTGTTGGCGGCGGTGCTGGGCAGAGGCGTATAGAGCCGGGTGGCCGCCTGTGCCGAATTTGCCTTCCAGGGCAGCACTTCCTGCTTCGCCGCAGCTGTTGCGACGGTGCCGGCTGGCAGCGCAGCGGATTCTAGTTGCTCGGCGCCACCGCAGGTGCGGCCGTTGTAGGACTTCAGCAGCGTCAGCAGCAGATAGTCAGGCTCTTCCACGGGCAGGGTCGCGTTGGCCCGCGACGTAAATTCCTGCATGGCTTCGCGGGTGTTATCGGTCCAGGAGCCATTGACACGGCCCGAATAGCAGCCGACGCGCTTCAGGTTTTGCTGAATATCGACGATGAGGCGATAGCGAGCATCCGCATCGGTGGGTGCAAGCGCACCGTCACTGGATACTGCGGAGGAAACCTGCGCCGACCAGCCGTCGAGACTGGAAAGAGCGGCTTTCTCAACGCGAGGAGCTGCGCCTGACAGAGCCGGCGGCGCAGTGGCGGTGAGTGAATTTGACGACGCCAGATTCAGAGCGGGGGCGAAGGCGCCAAGACGTGAGCCGCCATTGGCTACAGCGTTCTGGATTTTGTGGGTGCGGGCAGGGGCGCGATGGATCGCGATTTCGGCATCGGCAGCGTGCCGGTCGGCTAGCGCCTGCTTCGCTTGCTGGAGCGTAGTGCCGGAGTCAACCGGAGCCGGAAAGTAGACAAACAGGCCTACACCGACACCTGCCAACAACACGAAGCCACCGAGGCCGCGCATAATGGTGAACTCCCTTACGCTTCGATCCCGGATCTGCGGCGGGTCAACCGCCGGGTCGCCAGGATGACCGGACGCACATCCCAGTACAGACGGCGCCGCCAGACACTACGGCGGCAGCAGTGACAAACCACTTAAAGGGCGCGAAAAACTTCAGCTTCCCTTGATGTAACCGAATGTTAACTAAAATAAGTCCGCACACGGGCGGATGCAACTTTATTTCCTGCGTTATCGACAGCGGAGAAGCAGCAGTTGCGCGGGCTGGCAGGCGCCATGTTGCATGCGCGAGGTGTTAACAACTCGGCCCCAACCTGGGGACAAAATGCAGCGCCAAAGTGGGCAACCTGTGGACGGTTGCGTGGCTGAAGACAGTCAAGAAATGGGCCAAAAATCAGGCGTTTTTCGCTATCGCGCTGATTCTCTTAACAAAAGATTTCGAATCGCGTAGCAAGGAAAGCCGAGGGGCAGTACCGCGTCTGTTAACTTGTCGCCCCGTCCCGTGGGGAAAGTTACGCACAGGGGAGATCGAGCGGCGATGCTCTCCAGCGCATGGCACCAGACGGGAAGGGGATCCAGCTCTCGATATTCGTTGCGGCGCGTTATCGCCGGTCCGGCCAGGAACATTGGGGAATGATCCTGGAGCTCAACGGATCGATAGAGACCGTCACCGTGGCAGGTATCCCGTAAATCGCGTCAGAGATGGAGCCGTTCTGTCCAACACGCCCTTCCGTATGGACAGAGACAAGTCAAGCGTTGGCGTTGGCCTCGGGCCAGCAGCTGGCGATCATAATTCATGAGGGCAAACATGAGACATGCTCTAGGCGTGTTGGGGGTTCTAGCTGCCGGCGTCTTGCTCGCCGTATCGGCAGCGATGAACTGGCGATTTGGTGTCAGTCTCGGACGAACCGAGTTTGACGGCCAGATCTACGGCGCAGCCAGCGCGGCTGCGGACTGCATGAAGGCCTTGGTGCCTTTCTTTTTCTTCGCCGCAATACGCACGAAAATGTGGTCGCAGGCAGCAGCCTCCGCCCTCGTTTGGGTCGTGGTCACAGCATACTCGCTGACCTCTGCCCTGGGGCACGCCGCATTGAACCGGCTCGATACCGCCGGTCAGCGCGCAGTGTCCTCTGAAAGCTATCAGTCTTATCGCGCCGATCTGGCGCGGGCTCAGGAACAGCTTTCCTGGATCCCGCAGCACCGCCCTGCTCAGGCTGTGCAAGCCGAGATGGAGGTGCTCAAGAACGATAAGGCCTGGAGCTCAACCAAGGGATGCGCGGAAGCGACGATCAAGCGTTCGCGCGACTTCTGTCAGGGGTACCATGCACTTGCAGCTGAGCTAGGCTCGGCACAGCAGGCATCATCCCTTGAGGCCCGCATCTCGGACATCCAGTCCAAGATCGCGGTGGTAACCAGTGGCGGCAAGAACGTTCTGGCTGAAGCGGATCCGCAGGCTGCGGTCCTGGCCAAGCTTGCTGCGATTGTTGCTCCGAACATCAGCGTAGAAGATGTGCAGACCGCGCTCACGGTCTTCATCGCACTGCTTCTCGAAGTTGGTTCGGGCTTTGGCATGTACATTGCCTTTAGTCAGTGGCGCCTCTACGAGCGTCAGACGCCTGCCGTTGCACCTGAGTTGGTCACGGTCAGCACTACTGCGGCAGTGGTGGCAGCTCCCAAGGCTGTTGCGATAGAAAAGCCGCGTTCCGGCGCAAACGACAACAAGTCGGTAACCGAGGAAATTGAGACCGAGGTTATTGAGACTGTTGCCGAGATTGCAGCGCCGGCTGCTACCGAAGAAACTGCTGCTGTCATCGTTGCGACGAATGCGCAGCAACCAAGACTGATCGCTCCCGAAACCGATGTGGAGCGCTTCTACAAGGAGAGAATCGAGACGCAAGACGGATCGAGTATGACTGCAACTTCCCTGTATGAGGATTACTGCGCATGGTGCGAAGAACAACAGAAAGAGCCACTTGCTCTACCCACGTTCGGTCGTGAGTTCGGTGAACTCGGTGTGCAGAAGGCACGTATAGCAGGAAGGGTGCGATACATCGGCATTGCGCTGAAATCCGCCAGCGACCTCTCGGAGGATAAGAAGCTGACGGCCTTCAATGATCGGGCCGCCTAGTAATAGGCTTCTGAAAGGTCGCGAAAGCGGCCTTTCTTGTTTTTAAGCTCCAGTGAGGAGCACATAAAAAAAGGGCGGTCCTTAGGGCCGCCCTTTTTGCGTTTCAGATTTTGATGCGACGCTCAAAAGGTGCCGCGTAACGTCAAGTCCAATTTGCCGGGTTTGGCCGAAGCTGGCCTGCCGCGCGTTCTGTCCGGATTGATGGAGGCGCCGGCTCTCGAAAACCACAGAAGTGCGGCGGTACGATCACCAGATGCATATCGGTGAACGCACCGCCGCCAATGGTCAGGCCGTCAGACTTCAGGCCGCCTTCTCCTGCTGTTTGCCGGGCGCATCCAGCAAGCCGGCAATCTTGAGCGCGAATGCGTAGTCAGCGGCGATTTCCTTGAGCTGCTCGTAGCGGCCGGAGGCGCCGCCGTGCCCCGCATCCATGTTGATCTTCAACAGGATGAGATTGTCGGACGTGTTTCGTTCACGCAGGCGCGCGATCCATTTTGCCGGCTCCCAGTAGGTGACGCGCGGATCGGTCAGGCCGCCATAGGCGAAGATGTGCGGATAGGGCTTCGCCTCAACATTCTCATACGGGCTGTAGGAATGGATGATGCCGAATTCCTTTTCGCTCTCGATCGGATTGCCCCACTCGGGCCACTCCGGCGGCGTCAGCGGTAGAGAAGCATCGAGCATGGTGTTGAGCACGTCGACGAATGGCACGTCGGCGATGATGCCGAGGAACAGGTCCGGCGCCATGTTGGTGACAACGCCCATCAGCATGCCGCCGGCAGAGCCGCCATTGGCGACGATGCGGCCTTTCTGGGTCAGGCCCTGATCCACCAGATGCTCACCGGCGGCAATGAAGTCGGTGAAGGTGTGGATCTTCTTTTCGAGCTTCCCGTCCGTGTACCAGCGATAGCCCTTGTCTTTGCCGCCGCGGATGTGCGCGATGGCATAGATGAAGCCGCGATCTACAAGCGAAAGCCGGGTCGTCGAGAACGATGCAGGTATGGAGATACCGTAGGCGCCATAGCCATAGAGCAGCACCGGCGCCGAGCCATCCAGCGGCGTATTCTTGTGGTACAGGATCGAGACCGGAACGGTTTCACCATCCGGTGCGGGCGCATAAAGGCGGCGCGTGACGTAGTCGGCAGCGTTGTGGCCGCTTGGCACTTCCTGCCGCTTGCGCAGTGTGCGGGCGCGCGTGTTCATGTCGTAGTCGTAGACTTCGGAAGGCGTTGTCATCGACGAATAGACGAAGCGCACCGTGGAGGTGTCGAACTCGTATCCGGCGGACGTCGACAGCGAGTATGCTTCCTCAGGGAAGGCGATTGAGTGCTCGTCGCCATCGACATGGCGAATGATGATGCGGGGCAGACCGTTCTCGCGCTCCAGCAGCACCGTGTAATCACGATAGACGATCGTATCGAGGATGAGACAGCCGGGGCGATGGGGGATGACCTCGCGCCAGTTCTCAATACCCGGCGCAGCAACGGGCGCTTCACAGATGCGGAAATCCTCCGCACCGTCCGAGTTGGTGGTGATGATGAGGTTGTCGCCGCGGTGCTCAACCGAATACTCGTGTCCATGCTGGCGCGCTGCGACGAGCACCGCCGGGCTTGTCGGATTGTCGGCGTCGATCAGGCGGACTTCGCTGGTCTGGTGGTCGTGCGCATCGATGACGATAAACTTGCCGGATTGGGTCTCGCCGATGGCCACGTAAAAGCCGATGTCGTCCTCGGCGTAAACGAGAACGTCGTCTTCAACCGGCGTGCCAAGTGTGTGGCGATAGACCTTCAGCGGGCGATGGTTGTCATCGAGGCGAACGTAGAACAGCGTTTTGCTGTCATTCGCCCACACCACACCGCCGCGCGTATCAGGAATGATGTCGGGCAGATCTTCGCCGGTCGCCGCATTGCGGAAGCGGACGGTGTAAAGTTCTGAGCCCTTGTCGTCGGAAGCGTAGGCAATAAGGCTGTGGTCAGGGCTGTGCTGGAAGCTGGCCAGATCCCAGTATGCTTTGCCTTCAGCTTCGCGGTTGCCTTCAATCAGGATGTGCTCACCGTCGCCGGAACGGTTCTGGCGATATACAAGCGGATACTGGCCGCCGGCGACATAGCCTGAGTAATAGGCGTAAGGGCCGTCCGGAGCAGGGACGGAGCTATCGTCTTCCTTCAGTCGCCCGCGCATCTCCTTGAACAGCAGATCCTGCAGCGCAGCGGTGTCCGCGAGCTGGGCTTCGCTGTAGGCATTCTCGGCCTCCAGGTAACTGCGGATCTCCGGAGCAAGCGCCGTCGGGTTGCGCATAACTTCCTGCCAGTTCTCCGCCCGCAGCCACGCATAATCGTCAACCAGCTCAACGCCGTGCCAGGTGGAGTGGGCTGGCTTCCGGTCCGCCCTTGGCGGCGTGGTTGCAGAAGTATGCTTAGCGGGAACGGACATCTGGGTATTTCTCCACCGGGGGATTGCAGGACTTCAGGACAAGCGTGCTAACAGGGCTGGCCGAAGAGGTGCCGGTCGGCATCGCTCGAAAACGGGCCAGAGCAGAGGGGTGGCTGCGGTATTTGTCAAACCTGGATACCAAGTGCCGGTAATATTGGCAGGCGGAGGCGCTCCGTCCAGATCGGATGTTTTCATGTAGTGTATTTTTGAAGTTGAGGGATTGGAAAAGAATATACTTATTGAGTGGGCGGATTTCTGTAGCGGGTGGTCAGTAAAACAGCTGTGCAACGCTCAGGATAAATGTGTAGACTTGTTCTAATTTTTACTTGGAATACTTAAAAACAAGGTGCGCCATAGCAGGGCAGGGCGAGTTTTAACTTGCAGCCACGAATGTTATCCATACAAGGTGGCATCCGCAGCGATGTAGTTGACTTTACTACCATGCAGTGCGAAATCAGCCGCAACAATCAATTTTACGGCTTTTACTGGCGGCGGAGCGAAAGCATTCCGCGCCGTTGTGTATAGGGCAAGATTTTTATCAAGGCACAACATGACGGGGCGATTAAGAGACTTCGTCTGTACTCGCCTCGGGAGGGCGATGTGGAAGATACACCGGCACCGGAACTCGTAGAACTGACGGCGAAGATTGTTTCAGCCTATGTGAGCAATAACTCTGTTATCGCCACTGAGCTTCCGCATCTCATCAGCGAAACCCATGCAGCACTCAGCCGTGCGAGCGGTGGTGTCGCCGTTGTAGAGCGGGAAGAGCAGAAGCCGAAGGTGCCGGTTAAAAAATCTATAATGCCAGATTATCTGATCTGTCTTGAAGACGGAAAGAAGTTTAAGTCGCTGAAGCGCCATCTGCGCACCCACTATAATCTTTCGCCTGAAGACTATCGGGAGAAGTGGGGCTTGCCGCACGATTATCCGATGGTGGCGCCGAATTATGCGCGCGCGCGCTCCGACCTGGCCAAGAAGATGGGCCTTGGCACACGTCGCTGAGTGACGACAACTTTGCCGACAAGCTATCGCGCGCCGCTTATGCTGGCGCGCGTTTTTCGTTGCGGCCTCGGTGCAGTGCAACCTCTATTCTGTAAGCGCGCAACAGCATGGCATGACGATTGAGATCGTATGCCCAGTGCCCTGCCAGCCCCCGTTGACGTTCCAGTCTTAAGGCTCGCCGCATGCGCGCCAGCAAGCGTGCGTGCGTTGCACTGTCGAGCACTTCAAGTTCATGCGGCCACAACGAAAGCAACTTGGGCAGATCACGCTGTCGATCGTAGCTGAGTGCTGCAGCATTTTCTGCGGTGCTGTGCCGTGGTGGTGAAGGGCGTGTGCGTCTTGGTGTGAAGGGGGACATCGGCTGCCGCGCTGTTGGTAAGGAAGCGGCAATCTTTGCGGTCGGCTTTCCGGGCGGGGACAACGATGGCGGCTGTGAATTATCCCCTCCGTTCACTCGCTCTATAACCTGCACACGCATAAGTGGTGGTTTCGCGTTATCGTGCACGCCACAGTGATGCAGGACAGAGAGTTGAGTGATGCCGTCAGAGTGCGCCTTTCCAACCCATACCGCTGATATGCCGCTGGCGTTTTGTGTGCAGGCACAAGGTGGGGCCGGTGCGCGTGCACAGGACGTTTCCGGCCAGCCGGATCTGCGCCGCTACGCCATCGAACATGCGGTGGTGCAAGTGTTCGGTGTTTCGGAATCCGAGTTGCGGCGGGCGTCGCGCGGGCGTGCCAACGTAGCATTGGCGCGGCAGGTCGCGATGTACTTGGCCCACGTTGGCTGCGGGCTGTCATTGACAGAAGCCGGGCGCATCTTTGAGCGCGACCGCACCACAGTGGCCCATGCGTGCGGTGTTATCGAGGACCGCAGAGACGACCCGTTGTTTGATCGCGCGCTTGACCTGCTTGAGTGGGCGATGCCAGCGCTGCTCGATCGCCACGGCAATGATGCAGCAGACACTGTGCGGGGTTGAGCATGTCAAAATCTTCTTCGACACAAACCCGGAATAGCCGTAACGGCGCTGACAAGCGCGTCAATGATGACGAAAGCCCGCTAAGCTGGCTGCGTCGGCGCAAGGATCGCAGCGGTGGGGCAATGATTTCGCAGGCGCAGTTTGAGGCCGGTGAACGACTGCGCGCCGAATTCTGGTTTGCACAGATGACACCGCGCACGACCACCAACTGGTCGGCGATGTCACCGACCAAGCGAGGGCGCCGCTATGGATCCTCGCGAGTTTCAGCGTCGGATATGATCGACAGCTCATCGGCAGCGGCGGAACGGGTGCGCAAAGCGCTGGCCGCAGTTGGGCCGGAGCTTTCTGGCGTTCTGATTGATGTGTGTTGTCACCTGAAGGGGCTGGAGGAAGCGGAGCGGGCGGCGGGCTGGCCGCAACGGTCGGGCAAGATTGTGCTGCAACTGGCGTTGAGTGCGCTGGCGCGGCACTACGGAATAACGCGTGCAGCAGAGAATGGCTCGCGAGCGTCGCCGACGCGTCACTGGGGTGCGGAGGATTTCCGACCACTGATCGACGGCGGCGAATGAGCTGTTCGACGACAACAGAATGCTGTTGCGATTAGCCGGAGCTACTGACGTTGGTGCGAGATTAAAGCTCTTTGCTCGCGGCAGCGTCGGAGCGCACGCGTGCCACCATCGATGCGAAGCCGTTGGAGCGCTGCGGTGTGATATGCTCCTTGAGGCCGAGTTCCGAAAGGATCGGGTCGGCATCGGTGGAAAGCACTTCGTCCACCGTTTTGCCGTCGTAAATCGCGACGAGAATTGCGATCAACCCGCGCACGATGTGAGCGTCGCTGTCGGCAACAAAATGCAGGGTTGGGGCGCCGTTGTTCGGCTCGATACGTGTGGCGAGCCAAACCTGACTGGCGCATCCGCGCACCTTGTTGGCTTCTGTGCGCTCTTCTTCCGGCAGAGGCGCCAGCGTACGGCCAAGCTCGATCAGATAGCGGTAGCGATCCTCCCAGTCATCCAGAAGGGCAAAGTCGCTCGATATGTCGGAAAGGCTGGTCACGCTGCAGCTCGCTCGATGATTGGATTGCAGCCTTCACATAGGTTGGCGCAGCGCCATCGCGCAAGTGTGTGAAGCTGTTATGCCGCTCGAGCGTAATACTGTGGGGCTGCAACGCGCTTCATGCGATGTGCTGCAGCCCGGCTCGTATCAGATGCGGCCGCTGTTCGGCTGAGCTGGCATCGCGCCGCGCCACACCGGTTCGAGATCTTCGGCGCGCAGGGTGCCGCGTGGGGTAAGGTCGACGCCGGGTTCGATCACGTTGTAACGGACTGTCTGCGCTGTCGCGGGCGCGCCTTCGCTGTCTTTGGTGACAAGCTCATACGCCATTGCGGCACCGAACTTTGCCTTCTCGACAAACGCTGACCAGATGACGCCGGCTTGATCGCAGGTGGTCCCATTGCGATCGCAGAACGTTGCCGTCCAATGCACCGCCGTTGCTGCCTTGTCATAGAGTGCAGCCTGCTGTTCGCGATCTGCAGGCAGAACCGCGACAACCACCGCAATCAGGATACCTAACTTCAATAGGGACATGTTGGCCTCTCCAACCGTCTCGGACTTGGACTGTTCACCGTATTAGCAGAGCGATCTCAACAAACTTGCCTCATGGACTTGGAAAAATTGCGTCCAATTTGATCTAATTTTTAAGGGGTTGCGGTGATTATGAGAGGCGATGCAACCCGCGAAATATCAACACTTCTTAAACGAGAGTTAAGAGATCGTTTACGAAGTGGGCCGCATATTGGATGCATTAAGGTAAGCAGCGCGTTGAGGGATGAGTGATGCTGCCCAAAAAAGTGACGGTGCAACTCCTGGCCTTTCTGGCCCTTAGTGGGGGCGTTGCTGCAAATATTTTTCTTCTGCAGGCCCGTGGAACCCATACTCCGGTTGCGAGCGCAAACGATCTGACCGCCTGGAACATCGCTGCGATTGAGGCGGCCGAGTTCGGCGACACCGGATCGATCGGCGGCAATTCCAAACACCCCACCGAGGGGCTGGACCTGGCGGCGATCGGCGGGGATATTTCGACACCTGCGATCAGCGCCAAGGATGTTACGCGCGCGATCCAGCGCGAGCTGCAAATCCGCGGCTACGAGACCGGGTCGCAGGACGGCATTGCGGGCACGATGACCCGCGGCGCAATCATGGCCTATGAGCAGGATCACGGCTTGCCGTTGACGGCACAGCCGAGCGATGCGCTGTTGAAAGCGATCGTGCTGGGCGAGGGCGGCAAGCCGCTCAAAGGGCAGATCACCCCAAAGACGGGCAACGCGCGTGATGTTATCCGCTCGGTTCAGCAGTCGTTGAAAAAGCTGGGCTACAAGCCGGGTGACGCCAATGGTGTTCTGACGCTGCAGACAGCGAGCGCTATTCGCGCGTTCGAAAGCGATCAGGGCCTTTCGGAATCGGGACGTATTTCGGGGCCTCTGATTGCAAGGCTTGGCCGCCTTGCGGGTGAAGGCCGCATCGCCGCCGCTCCGTGAATTTTATTAGCGCTGGTGACTGCGCTTCGCACAGCCGTCCATGGTTGTTTGTTGCGCTCGGCGACTCTCCTCCGGAGAGCCGGCCGCCGAGCGTATAATGGCTTGTGCAGAAACGGCCCGCCTCCGCACGGCGTCATCCCGACTACGGTCGGGAGGTGGTCTCACGGTTGAAGTGCAACGTGTTGAGGTTTTCCCAGAAAACCTCGGCAGGTGTTTTGAAGTCGAGGCATCGTCTGGGGTGGCGTTGTAGTTTGCAACGATGCTGGCCAGCTGTCGCGCT
>NZ_PZPO01000006.1 GCF_013306565.1 Hyphomicrobium sulfonivorans
CCGAACGCGCCGCCATCTGTCTTCATCTTTGGAATACGGTTCGACTTGGCGTCAATATCGTACCACGAGCCCATCAGCAGCGCGTCGACGTAGGCGTTTTCTGGCGTGTAGTGCGTCCAGTAGGCGCCCCATGAGTACGCCATGAAAGAATTCTCGCCGGCCTTGCCGCTGCCGATGTGCTGCACATCGCCGGAGCCGTGACCGATGGCGAAGAACGCACCGGCGTGATTGCGCGACGTGCCGACATCGCCATCGCGGTAAAGGTCGATACCGCCCTGGAAGGCCCAGAAGTCGTAATCGTACTTCGGACCAGCGCCGTAGATGCCACCCTTGCCACCGTCGCGGTCGCCATGCTGACCGATGACACGGGCCCAGGCTGCGTTCGGTGCGCCTTCTGCGTAAGCGCTGACGGCAGTGCCGCGCCGCTCGTGCAACGTATCGAGCATCAGGCGGCCGTACAGCAGCGTCATCGCCGGCACGGCGGCGTAGAGCGAGGTTTCCTGGCGCCAGTCGGGAATGTCGTCGCCGCAGACCGGCGCGGTTGGATCGATCGCGCAATCGAGCTCCGAACGCAGATACCAGGCGTTGGGATTGGATGCGTCAACGCTGCCACGATAGAGCGAGTATTCATAAGGGCCAGCGACAACCGGAGAGGCGAGCGCAAACAGTCCCGGCACGGTCGTGCCGCCGTTGATCGCATCGACGACAAGAATACCGTTGAGCTGTGTGAGAGCGCCACCGCCGCCGACGTTGTTCACGGCAAGCTGCGACGTGCCGGTGCCTGCTCCGCCATCGATCACAAGTTTATCGGATGGCGATCCATCACCGCCGAGATATGTATTTATGGCCAGCGTACCACCAGCACCGGTGTAGTTGCCTCTTGCAACGACTTCGCTGCCTACCAAATCGCCATTGGCGGCAATAATGTCTCCGCTGTGAAGGACATTGCCGTCAAAAATCAGCGTTTGTACGTAACTTCCGTGCAGGCTGGTGCGGCCTGAAAGTGTTATATCGTTGGCGCCAATGCTGTTGCCACTGTTGGCTTCAGTGACGACACTTTCGAATTCGGCGCCTGCCATCAAATTGAATGAACTGCCGGGGGCATTGACGCCATAGACAGCTCCATCGCGCAGTTCCAACGTTCCGGCATGCACCGTGGTGTTAGCCAGGATTTCAGAGGTTCGGTTCTGCAGGCTTGCGTGGTCTTCACCGGAGAAAAGTACACGCCCCGAGCCGCCTGATTGATTGATTTCGACCGCGACCGCGCTGTTCGCAAGGTTGCTCGCAATCGGATCAAAGAACTCTATGCTGCTGCCGGATGCAGCATCCAGGCTTAGCGTTGTCCCGCCCGTTGCCAGATATATGGCGTTGGCGGCCGCTGCGGAGGCGCCATTGTGCGTGTTGCCGGAAAATACAGTGCTACCCGATTGCACTGATAACGTGACGTCCGAGCCGCCCCATATCGCGCCGCCGTTGCCGCCGGAACTATTGCCCTGGGCTATCATCGGACCTTGGATAGAAAGCAGGCCGCCAGCGCGGATCGCGCCACCGTCCAACGTCGCCATGTTGTTGGCTAGCGATATGGTCGATCCGGTCAGGATCAACGGCGCTAAGGAGTAAATGGCGCCGCCGCTTGCAAACGCATTGTAAACGCCGCCTGTCTCGTTGTAGCCGGCTGTGTTCCCCTCGATCACCAAAGTGGTAGCCGCGCCGCCGATAGTGCTGGTTGCGCTTGCAGAGAGATATAGTCCGCCGCCGAAATTCGTAGATTTATTTCCCGATATGGATATTTGGCTGCCAGCAAGCGACAGAGAGCTGTCGCTGTAAATCGCGCCGCCAGACCCGAACGCGGTTGCGGTGCCGGATTGGTTGAAACCGGCCAGGTTATTGTCGAGAACAAGCACCGCTCCGACGCCGCCGATATCGCTACTGGCCGCTTCGTCCAGATAGAATCCGCCACCGCCGTCAAACGAGCCGCTGCCGCCAGCAATGTTGCCGGTCAGCGTCAGGCTACCATCCACTGACACGGTGCCGACATATGCGCCGCCGCCTTTAACGCCAGCATAGTTGTCGCTGACTGTGGAGGTTGTCGTGCCGCCATTGTTGCCGATTGTAAGCCTTGATATTCCATACCCGGTGCGAAAGCCGCCGCCGTTCTCGTACAGCGCGCGGTTGTTTGTGAACACGGCAGTGCCCGCAATGAGAATCCCGTACTCAACGTTGACGCCGCCGCCGCCGAACCAGGCCTGATTGTTCGTGAATGTTACGATGGCTTCGGGGTTGAGCGCCTGGAAGCCTTCCCCAGACGCACTCACGGTTCCGCCCGACCTGACGCCGCCACCATAGCCGTAGCCACTTCCGCCGATGTTATCTTCGAAAGTGACTATCCGGCTATCTATGATAATTCGACTGCCGTTGTTGGACCAAAGACCGCCACCGCTTGTGTCGGTTCTGTTGCCACTTACAATCAGCGTGCCATTGGTGTTAGTGAATGAGATGTTGCCGTTGATGGTATGCAGGCCGCCGCCAAAATCTTGGCCGTAGTTGTCCCTGAGTTCAAAGTGATCGACTGATGACGTAAAATTGCCGGATATGAAAATCGCACCGCCCCGGCCGGTACTGAAATTGTTTCTGAAAATTAGGCGCGTGCCGTCGATCGACAAACTGCTCCCACCCATTGCACCGCCTTCACTGCCATTGCCGTTGCCGTTTGCTATGACAATGTTGTCAGCGGTGAACTGACTGGCTGTAAATTTTCCGTAGACGCCGGCACCGTTGTTGAGCGTGATCACACTGTCCGACGGCACACCGCTCATCACCAGCCCGCTGCCAATGTTTTTGTTGCCGGTCAGAAACGCATCGCCATCGAACTCCCAGACTGTATTGCTGCCAATCGAAACCGGCGCGAGATTTTGTCCGTCAGGAATGTTGATGATGGTTTGCGCCGTCGCTGGCGCTGCAGCTGCAGCGTACACCGAGATGGTTAGAGCGGCGGCGATGGTGTGTTGTAATTTAGATAGGCTGTCTAACTTCATCGCACCGCTCCGTTCTGTCTTCACACATTAACAGCAGTGATTCGATCCGTTTACGGCCTAAGCAGTTGGAATTAGCCTAAGTTGCGCCTGTGATCGTTGCGAACGAAACACGGCCACTACATGATGTGCTGCAGAGGATCTTTCGCGATCACCAAGCAACCTTGACGCCAAGCTTGCCATCGTAGGCGTTGCCGTCCGCGTGTTCGCCGATACCGACGAGATAGGATGCGTTGGCGTAGATCGCCGCGCCATCGCCGATGTCGGTTGAGAAGCCGGTGTTGATCTCGAACGTGGTGCCGCCCATGTCGGCAGCGAACGGGATGAAGCCGGTGGCGGATGAGAACTTCGTCTTCGGATCGCCGAGGAACTCGTACCAGAAGTTCGGCCGTATCCACGCGGTGAAGGTGGACGGGGCTCCAGTCAGCCAGGTCGGTGTACCGAAGTCCTGTGCGAAGCTTACGCCGACACGGCCCACCAGCGAGTTGACGTTATCGAAGTGCACCTGTGCGGCGACATCCGATCCGTTGTTGAGGTTGACGGTCTGGTAGGCAAGCTGGGCTTGGGGTTCGATGCTGAACCCGCCGGGACCGGTGTAAACCGGATAACCGCCCTCAAGCGAAGCGCCGAACGCGCCGCCATCTGTCTTCATCTTTGGAATACGGTTCGACTTGGCGTCAATATCGTACCACGAGCCCATCAGCAGCGCGTCGACGTAGGCGTTTTCTGGCGTGTAGTGCGTCCAGTAGGCGCCCCATGAGTACGCCATGAAAGAATTCTCGCCGGCCTTGCCGCTGCCGATGTGCTGCACATCGCCGGAGCCGTGACCGATGGCGAAGAACGCACCGGCGTGATTGCGCGACGTGCCGACATCGCCATCGCGGTAAAGGTCGATACCGCCCTGGAAGGCCCAGAAGTCGTAATCGTACTTCGGACCAGCGCCGTAGATGCCACCCTTGCCACCGTCGCGGTCGCCATGCTGACCGATGACACGGGCCCAGGCTGCGTTCGGTGCGCCTTCTGCGTAAGCGCTGACGGCAGTGCCGCGCCGCTCATGCAACGTATCGAGCATCAGGCGGCCATACAGTAGCGTCATCGCCGGCACGGCGGCGTAGAGCGAAGTTTCCTGGCGGTAATCGGGGGTGTCGGGGGCGCAGATTGGCGCAGAGGGATCAAGCGCACAGTCAAGCACCGAGCGCAGAAACCAGGCGTCGGGATTGGATGCGTCCACGCTGCCGCGATATAGCGAGTATTCGTACGGACCAGCAACCACGGGGCCGGCAAGTGCAAACAGGCCCGGCACCGTCGTGCCGCCGTTGATCGCATCGACGACGAGAATGCCGTTGAGCTGCGTGAGATCACCTGCGCCGAGGTTGTTGACGCTCAGGAGTGACGTGCCGGTGCCCGTTCCGCCATCGATCACAAGTTTATCGGATGGCGAGCCATCGCCACCGAGATAGGTGTTGATGCCCAGCGTACCACCCTGACCGACGTAGTTCACCGTCGTCAGCGTCTTGAACGGCCCCACACTTGAAGCTGGCGGCGTGAACTGAACAAGCCCGGCGTTCGTCAAGTTGGTCAGGTTTGAATCATCTGTAACGTACCAGCTGGAACTGCTATCGATTTCGACGGAAGCCGAAGAGCCAGCCCCCGTAGAGAATGCGCCTGTGAGCGTCGTTCCATTGCCAAATGCAAGCGCGGCCGTGCTTCCATTCTGAATTACACTGTCGCCCGAGAGTGTTGAACCGGAAGCCGTAAGAGACAGGTTTGTGGTTGATGTCGCGCCGACACTCAGCAAGCGCGCCGCCGCTGAACTAGCAGTTACATCGGTTAGCTGCACGACGCCATTTGCGCTGTCAATATCGAACACAACGCCGCCACCGGCTGCCCTAAGTGTTGAATTGGTGGCTTGAAAAATCTGGCTCGTCGAGCCGGTGCTTGTCGTCGCGACAACAGGTGCGTCACTTCCGTTCGTGGTAATCTGGCTGTCGGATACGGTAACGACACTGTTGCCCGAATTATTGCTGGTCAACAGTACGCCTGAAGCAATCTGACCATTGGTGACAATGGTTCCGACATCGAACGCAATGCTGGCGTTCCATCCCGCTATCAGGCCGACGCCGTAATAGCCGTTCGTGACAATATCAACGGATGTAGCACTGGCACTAGACCCCTCATGAATGGACATGCCATGTCCATAAATATAATAGGTCGTTATGGTGCTACGTTCGAGCGTCAGTATGCTATTTCCCCGCGCTTCAGTCGCATTGCTGTTCTGTACTGTGATCGTTCCGTCAACAAAAGACAGATTGGATCCCTCGATAATGTAGATGCCGGAAGCCGACGTTCCCTGGATATTGAAATTGCTATTAGTGAATGTCGCCGTTGCAGCATTGAGAAGTTGAACGGCGCTAGCATTATTTCCTGTGGTATTTACGAAGACGTTTGTTCCATTGATGAAGCCTCCATTGCTAAACATCGCGGTGCCAGTTTGTGCGGTGTTTCCAGCGTTGTCGAATGTTATGCCATCAAGGTTTATCGTGCCGCCGGTGGTCGCCTGAGCGCCGTTTATTTGGTTGTTGAAATATGTCACCGAACCGTCTGAGAAATTAATTGTTCCGCCACCGGAAGCATCAACCGCGCCGACGTTGATGCCGGTTGAACGGCTTACGGCGCATCCGCTTTCTGTGACGGTACTTCCGGTAGAAACTATAGGCACGCCGGGCGGCGGGCAGGCAGCAACGGCTACTTTTGCGGTAGCCAACAGCATGCCGGCGATTGCAGCTGTCAGGCCGACGAGACGGCGATTGCAGCCGACGCAAATGCCAGAAAAATGATTTGATGAAGCCGCAATGTGCCAGACGCTAATGGACCGTAGAAAAATTAAATGTGCTTTCAAAATTTCTAGCATAGCAGCCCCACAAGAGTATCTGTCGGATCAGCTGAGATGATGGAAATCGCTTGATGCGTCGCGGCAATACGCCGAGTCCCACTAGCTTACGCCTGATGAAGGGGGGGCAAAAAATCAGACGATATCGATCGATATGGAGCGAACCCAACTACTCCGAATACGGAGCAACATTGATGATTCGCGAGATGTGAAGCCAGAGGTTCATAGAGTGCGGAATATGTTCAGCGAGGGTCGTTGCTAAATAAGCGCAGTGTGCTGAACGATAAATGTTCGATCACTAGCCGACATTGTCTGTCTGATGGATGTCTGTGCAGGCATCGTCGCATGCGGCTCGTGGTGACAACGATTTTGGCGCATGGCTAAATGGCACGCTCCTAGGATGAGTAGTAGTGCATATTGCAAATCCTATACGTTGCAGTGAAACTGGGATCGGCTCGAACCCAACACCAGTTGCGGGGTTCGAAGTAATCGACGCTGCGATGCTTCTGGCAATGCGGACTAAGCGCGAACCTTCCACGGAAATGACTATGATGCCTCCTTCTCCACCACTTGATTTCTTTTCTGCCGGCTGGCGAATGTTCAGCTGCAACCCTCCGGTCCGTCGGCTCCTGCTGACACTTGTTTCTGCGGTCGCCGTGCTGTCACTGGTTTCCGATCGGGCTGCCGCAGTCTCCGATGAAGACTATTTCGTCGATGTTTATCTGGCCGCTCAGTCGGCGGAATCCGCCAAGCGAAACGCTGATCTGATCATAGGACGTGGAGTGCCGCCCGACGTTGCCCCCGATCTCTATCGCAAGGCACAGGTCTGTTACGGCAAAGTTCTGTACAAGCACGTCACCCGTCCTGAGATCACCTATCTGCGTACCCATAACGATGGCATACGGCTGCGTGCGGGCTCGGGGAACATTACGCCCGATATTCAAGGTATCATTGGGCGAAGTGCCGACCTCGCCGATGCCCGCGAGCGTGCGAGATGTCTGTGGTATGAAAACGAAATGCAGCTTGCTCTGGGCGAGCAAGGTTTGGACCCCGCAGTGCGTGACTTCAAGTGCCGGTATGTCCGGGGCGCTGACTTTGCGTGCACCTACCGGATTGAGAGCACGGACGCGCAGGCCCCGCGGGAAGGGCACGAAGTGATTTATCGGTGGGACGATGGCTGGAGCGTTGTCCAGCGCTAGACTTTAATCGATTTGGTCGCGATCCACCTGAAGCGCGAACCACGGGCTGCGTCAAATAGCTGTTGCTCGGGTGGCTCCAGGAGAAGCGCTTGCGACTTTAGAGCCTCTCCGCCTTGTGACGGAGTGATGCGCTGCAGTTCTGCCGGTTGAGATTGGCGATGACGGAATTTCAGTCATCAATCGCAGGGCGACATGCTCGTAGCGCCAAGTCGTATTGGCAGTGGTTGCGCGCTGATCAGCGCTTTTCCTTTTGGGGTGCGGTGCTGACGCCGTGTGATGTCGACCGCTGCAAACCGGCCAGATAGGTCATGACGAGATCATCAATCAGAACCTGTCCGGAATGATTTGTAATTGTCGCCAGCTTGTTGGCGGTGGACAGTGACGTCAGTCCATGAATGCCGGCCCAGATGGTGCGGGCATGCTGCCGTCTGGTCTCCGGCGAGGTGTCTGCGTCAAGTATCGGGTCGAGCACGTCCTCAAACGGCTGCAGCAGACTGCTGATCTTGTCCTCGTACCAGTCCGGCACCGGGTGATTGCCCGGAATCCGGTGCTCAATCAGCAGGCTCCAGCGCTTTGGATGGTTCTGAGTAAATTCGAAATAGGTTGCCGCCAGCCGGGGCAGTCGTTCGTGGGCGGGGGCGTTTTGAGCCGCTTCTATCAACTGCTGGCGCAGATCATCAAGCAGCCGAGCCTCAATGATGAGCAGCAGATCATCGAGGTTTTCGAACATATTATATAGCGTGCCAGGCGAGTATCCGATGTGCTTGGCAATCTCACGGGCGGAAAGGCCATCAATGCCGGCCTCATCGATGATGGATGTGGTCGCAGCAATGATCAGCTCGCGCAGCTCTTCCTGAGTATGTATTGAACGGCGGCCCATGATCGCTTCACAAATAAAGTCATTCGTTTACTGACTAAGTAGCAGACTAATTGAGATGGCGGTAGGGGCTTAAGTGTCTCTCAATAACTAAAAGCCGGTGACGCTAGAACTAAAAGCCGGTGACGCTAGCAGGGGCTGATGCAGTTTTCGCCTTTCACATAATCGACGCAGCTGTTGCGCGGATTGTAGAACGACTTTTCTGTGAATTTGACCAGTGAACCAAAGCCTGGGACGAAATCGCCGAACAGAGGTTTGAACTTGTACTCTGCCTGCACAACGATAACGCTGCCGCCCTTCGGTACGAGTCCTGTTGGCAAAGTATAGCTTGAGCATTTGGCCGGTACGCTGATCCCGCCTTCGCCGTAGGAATAGCTCCAGGTCACCTTTGCGTCGGCTGCGTTATTAGGTGATGCCTGTACGGAGGCGATGACAACCTGCAGTTCTTTTTCGTTTGCGTCATAGGGCGCCATGATGTGAGCCATGGCTTTCATTGCGCCGTCGAGATTTGGCTTGGCGGCGCTTTCAGTGGCTCCGATCGATTCCTGGCGTGCAATGGCATCACCGACACTCGATACAGCTGTTGAAAAATGGCGGTCCATATCGATGGCGCGCGAGGCTTCGACGACGCCGAGCAACAGCAGCATCAGAATGGGCAGGATCAACGCAAATTCGATACCGGCAACGCCCCGATCATCGCGCCGCAAAGCACGGGTGAAGCCTGCAATCCATGTGCGCGCAACATTCCAAGAATGCATCGTCTGGCCTCGGTACAGCAGGTGTTTCATTTGTAAGGCTCGCTGCGGAACGCAGTAGCCGCCTGCATGATTGCAGCGCCGGAGCCGTCAGATTGGTTGCCCAGCTTCAGGAACGGGAAGCTTTTGGCCATGTCCCATTGGTAGCAAACGGTGACGACAGCTACTTCCTCCGCGTCGCCGGCATGCTTGCTGAGTAGGTCGTCGCCGTTGCCGGTGGACGCACTCATCTTGCCGTTGACGACGCATGGGGCGAGATTCAGGTTGGCCCAATCGGGGGCGGTTTGGACCAGGATTGAAAGCTTGTTGCAGTCGATTGCAGCGTTCATGCTGTCGCAAACGGCTTGGCGGAAGCTGGTGACATTCATCTTGGCTTCGTTGGATTGGCCGGTGCGAATGATGCGCGCCGCGTTCTCGACGCCGCTCTGAAGCGATGAGTTGACCAGGAAGAAAATGCCCAGGCCTACGATGCCGAGAATAAAAAAGATGAGCGCCCCACCGATCACGGCGAACTCAATGGCTGTAGAGCCACGTTCGTTGCGATGAAAGTCGCTCAGCGCGCTGGCGGCGTGTGGGGAGTTTGTCCGGAAACGCATCCGCATGACTATGGGTGTTCTCGCGTATGAAATTTAGCGCGTGAACGTAGGGATGCGTCCGTGAAGGATGTATTACTTCTCGGCTAATTTGAAGCAAACCGGTAAGCGCATCGTTAACCGGTTCCGGCAGGCTCGACTGCGGTTCCGTGGGTGTGAAGGACGAGCGCCTCAGTCGCGGATGGCGGCTATTCGTTCTGCGTGGGGGTGTTGGGATTGGAAGTGGTTCTTTTTGCCTGAACGGCTTTGTTCAGGGCATCGAAGCTCGTGATGTCATCGCCAACAATGATGGCAGGCGAGCAGTTTGGCGCGCAAGTATAGGTCTGGCGCTTCTCTCCGCGATAAACAACGACTGTGCGCCGATCGTCCTGATCGACGACCACGCGCTGATCCTGAATCACATTCCGATCGGCATCGAGCGCGATGATGTTCGTGATGCCAAACGCCTTGCCTGTCACCACCAGCAGGTTGCCACCCTGAACGCTAACGTCCGCGATCGATGGATTGCCGATGATGACTTCAGAAACCGGGCGCGGCAGGCGCAAGAGCTGTGACTGGTCGTAACGCACCATAAGGTCGGCTGCGGCGGCGTTGTTCGAGCCTATGCAACCAGCGCCAATGGCAGTGGCGGCTGCAACCAGATAGCGAGCGGCGTGCACGGGACGGAAAAAGCGGGTCATTGCGACGAGTTCCATGTTCTTCGTCGGCGATTACCTCAGGAAATGGTGAAGAAAGGGAAAACCAGCGTTTGGAAAATGGGCTGGTGCCGTTCGAGGGCTATTTTAGCCGATGCACAAGTGCGATCTGGCGGGGCGTCGGGCGGATACGATCAAAGTATAAACATGGTTTTTCAAGTATAGATGTTTGCTGGTGGTGCCGATTTTGGGCCTAATGTGACGTGTTTAATTGCGTTTATCTATGGATGCGTCACTTGCATTTGCTTGATTTTCAGCGTTCTTGTTGGGTGTTCTTGTGATGCCGCTTTTTATTAAATTTTATCTGTTTAAATAACTCTTTATTAGGAGACATTTACGTTCAAATTAGTGCGATTTACTTGGGTTTAAGAATTGGGGGCGCATACCAGCATCAGTTCAGCGCACGGTGCGAACATCGGCTCTGAACTTCGCATGATGCGATCAAAAGAAACTGGGAGATGCTGTCATGAAGAATTTTGTTTCGCGTTTCGCTCAGGACGAATCCGGCGCAACCGCCATTGAGTACGGCCTGCTGGCCGCTCTGATCGGCGTTGCCATCGTCGTTGGCGCAACCGCCGTCGGTACAAATCTGGACAAGATGCTGACCGACATCTCTGAAAAGCTGAAGATGTAATCTTCTGACTACCTAACAAAATCGGTCGCCCGGCAGACTTTGCCGGACGACCGTACTTGTCTCTGCTCCTGTTTAGATGTTCGCCGCAGCGGATTGAGAAGCCAATGTCGCTCCATGTGCTCTCGCTCTTCTTCCCGTTCGCGATGCTTTACGCGGCTGCGATGGACGTCTTCACGATGCGCATCCGCAACCACGTCTCGGTAGCTATTGCGGCGGCGTTTCCGGTGATTGCGTTGATTGCCGGTTTGTCGGGGCAGCAGGTGCTCATGCATTTCGGCATCGGTGCTGCCGTCCTGCTTATTACTATGGCGCTGTTCGCCTTCAGGCTGATGGGCGGTGGCGACGCCAAGCTCATCCCCGCAGCGGCGGTCTGGATGGGGTATGAGCAGATCCTTCCCTTCATTGTTTACATGACGTTGTTCGGCGGAGCCTTGTCGCTGTTCGTTGTGCTCTATCGCAGCTTTCCAGCCGCTGCTTTGCCTTTGCCGCAGTGGGCGTTGCGGCTACATCAGCCTGGGTACGCCATTCCCTATGGCGTTGCGATTGCTGCCGGGGCCCTCATTGCTTACCCGCTGACCACAGTGGCCATGGCGCTTGCAAACTGATCCCTGCCCGGCCCGCGCGAATATCTCTTCTCGGCGCGCACGATTGCGCGCCTGAACAGCGTGAAAAATTCAGCCCTTTGATCAGAGAACCGGCCCCAATTTGTAACGCCGGTTAACCTTGCGTTGACGTTTGTCCTGCACTTTGAGGATGTCACCAATTCGGCCGGTCGAAAGGACCACTGGCTGTGAAACGCGCACAATTGATCGGCATTACAGTAGCGGCAGGAGCGGGTCTCCTTGCGTTCATGCTTATGCGTTCGGTTGTGAACACGCCGACGGCAGAGCCGACGCAGATCGCAGTGCCGGTCAATGCAACCGAAGTGCTGGTTGCAGCGCGCAACATTCCAGTGGGCGAGGTGACCAAGCGCGCCGACTTCCGCTGGCAGACCTGGCCCGCAGATGCTGTCACACCGTCATTCATCAGTCAGGACAATAGCGAAGGCATGAAGCTGGTCGAGGGCGCTATCGCCCGCGCACCGCTTCTCGAAGGCGAACCGGTCACGAAGCAAAAGGTGATCAAGCCGGGCGATGGCGGCGTGTTGGCGGCAATCCTGCCCCAAGGCATGCGCGCGATCTCCACCAAGATTCGGGAAGAGACGGCTGTCGGTCGTCTCATTCTGCCGAACGACCGTGTCGACGTGATCCTCACACGCCGTGAGCGTATGCCGAATGGTCGCGAAGAGCACGTGTCCGATACGCTCTTCTACAATGTGCGGGTGCTGGCCATCGGTCAGGATCTCGCCAGCAAAGAAGGCGCGAAGACCGCTGAGGGTGGCGCCAATACTGCCACTCTTGAGCTGACGCCCGGCCAGGCCGAGCAGTTGGCGCGAGCAAATTCTATGGGCGAAATAAGCCTTTCTCTGCGTAGCGTTGCCGATGGCGATCCCCGTGGCAAGGGCCCGACAGCGGCGGTCAACGATCAGCGTGGCAACACCGTCCGTGTGCTGCGCTATGGCGTTCCGACGCGCGAGTACGGCGTCAACTGAGTTGCGTCATTCAGTTTCTGTCTGAGTTGCGTCATTCAGTTTTCGGCTGTCGAGAAGGCTATCGATCATGCGAACGACCCTAAAGTGGGCGCGCGCCGCCATGGCTGCTGTGCTTTGCTTCGCCACTCCGCTTGGCGAGCTTAGTGCTGCTGACATGCAGGGCAGAAATCAGGGACAGGCAGGCAACGATTCCATTCTGCGAATCCCCGGCAACGCGGCTTTTCCGCTGACCAAGCAAATTGAGCTTGGCGTCGGCCGTTCGCTGGTGGTGCAGTTTCCGGTTCCGCTGAAAGACGTGCTGGTGTCCGATCCGGCGGTGGTTGATGCCGTCGTGCAATCCTCCGAGCGCGTGTTCCTGATCGCGAAGGGAACCGGCCAGACCAATGCATTCTTCTTTGACGAGTACGGGCAGCAGATCCTTACCCTCGAGGTGCGGATCGGCGCCGATCTGTCGTCACTCGATCAGTTGCTGTCCCGCCTCATTCCGGGCTCGAACGTCCGCAGCGAAATGGCTGGCCGGGCATTGGTGCTGACGGGCAGCGTGCGCTCGCCGATCGACTCTAACCGTGCGGCTGAAATTGCTTCTCAGTTCGCGGCGAGCATCGAGGGCGTGGACAGTGTCGTCGGCTCCGGTCAATCGACTTCGGTCAATTCCAACACCAGTCTGAATGTAACCGGCCTGAGCGGGAACAATCCGAATTCAGCTTATCAGCGACTGAGCGATAACCAGTCTAACTCGTCTTCCGGCGGAGGACAGCAGCCCTATGAGCCGCGTCGCATCATCAACCTGATCTCGGTTGAGGGCGAAGAGCAGGTGATGCTGCGTGTCACCGTGGCTGAGGTGCAGCGCACGATCCTGAAGCAGTTCGGTATCAACGTTGGCGCGCTGGTCAACTCCGGCAACTTCTCGACCGCGCTGCTGGGCGCCAACGGTTTGCCACTGAGCGGCGCAGCCCTTGGAACGTTGCCGACGCCAGGTATCGCGACCATTGGCGCGGCTGCCGGAACGCTGGGATTGTACAACGGCGGACCGGTCAACGCTGCAAGCCTACCGTTCGGTAACTCGGGCGTTGCTATGGGTTGGGCCTCAGGCAATCAGGCCGTAAACGGTGCCCTGCGCGCCATGGAGCGCGACGGCCTGCTGAAAACGCTGGCCGAACCGAACCTGACCGCTGTGTCGGGCGAAGCGGCGCAGTTCCTGGCCGGTGGTGAATATCCGATCCCGGTGGCCGACAACTTTGGTCAGGTGAGCGTTACCTTCAAAAAGTTTGGTATTGGCCTAGCGTTTACGCCGGTCGTTCTCTCTGAGGGCAGGATCAGTCTTAAGATTGAAACGGAAGTCAGCGAGCTGAGCAACGAAGGCGCAGTCGTGCTGTCAGGTCTGCAGATTCCAGCGCTGAAGACGCGCCAGGCAAACTCGACCGTGGAACTGCCTTCCGGCGGCTCGATCGCGATCGCCGGCCTGCTGTCGGAGAATACGCGCCAGAACATCGACGGTTTCCCAGGGTTGAAGGATGTGCCGATCCTGGGCACGCTGTTCCGCAGCCGTGACTACCAGCGCCAGGAAACCGAACTTGTCGTGATCGTCACGCCTTACATGGTGCGCCCGGTCGCTCGCCAGGAGCTGGCACGCCCGGTTGATGGTCTCGGCGATCCAACCGACCGCAAAGCCAACTTCCTCGGTCACATCAATCGCGTCTACGGCGGTGGCCGTCCTGCGCCGGCCGGCGATCTCAAGGGCGATTACGGCTTTATTGTCGAATAACGGATGGTCTGGAGACGTAGCATGACAACGACAAACGAAATGCGCGCTCGCGGATCAGGCTACCGTTCGCTGATCGCCAAGCTGCTTATCGCCTCAGCTGCTGTATTGCCTGCTGCCGGCTGCAAGACGCTGGATGACCCGACGCGCGTAGCGGGCTGGACGCTGGTTGATGCTACGCAGCGTCATCCCATTCTTGTGTCGCAGGAGCCGACAACCCATCTGATACGCGTGGGTGACGGCGCGAACGGACTATCGCGGTCACAGCGTGGCAAATTGATAGGCTTTGTAAACCATTATCGTGCGACCGATGCAGGTAATAGCCGTCTTGTTGTTTCCGTACCAAGCGGAGCGGCGAACGAAGTTGGCGTCATGCATGCGGTTGGAGAGATCCGTTCGTTGTTGACCGATCACGGTTTCAGCGAAGCCACGATTTCGGTGGAGGCCTACAACGCGGAAGGCACGGGAAGCCCGCCGATCCGTGTTTCGTATCTTCGCTATATCGCCGAGCCGCCGCAGTGCGGAGATTGGTCGACGAACCTTGCCTATGAGCCGACGAACTTGCCGTACCCCGATCTGGGCTGCTCTCAGCAGCGCAATCTGGCGGTGATGGTGGCAAATCCGGCGGACCTGCTGGGGCCGCGCAGTGAAACGGCGCGTTCGGGCGAACGGCGCGATCAGGTCTGGAACAGGTATGTTACCGGACGGCCGACCGGCGCCACCAAGTCTGCTGACGAACGCGTGAATATGGCCATCGATTGATGGCTGACGATTTTTGTTAAGGGTCGCCAGGAACATGTCTGAGCCAGCCAAGTACATCTCTCACGACGACGATCATATCGGTGTCGGCGCGTCTCTGGCCGAGCTTGAGGATGGCTTTGTTCCGCAGGCATCGGATCGTGCGCGGCCTATTCCGCGCATTTCAATTCAGGTGTTCTGCGAGAACGGACCCACGGCTGACATCGTTCGCATTGCGGCCGAGGACAGACGGCTTGCCAAGGCCCATGTGAATGTTCACATGGGCGGTATCGAAGCCGCCGTTATCCATTACCAGCAGAACCCGACGCCAAATCTCATTGTCATTGAGAGCAGTCTGCCGCGTGATCACATTCTGGCGGAGCTCGATCGTCTGGCTGAGAATTGCGATCCCGGCACTAAGGTCATCGTGATCGGCCACGTGAACGACATCACGCTTTATCGCGAGCTGCTGAAGCGTGGCGTGAGTGAGTATCTGGTGGAGCCGGTGACGCCGCTGGATCTCATGGAGGCCGTGTCCAACATCTACAACAATCCCCAGACGGAGCCGGTCGGGCACGTGTATGCCTTCATCGGCGCCAAGGGAGGCGTGGGTTCATCCACGGTGTGTCACAACACGGCATTTGCGCTTTCGGAAGCCCTGAAGGCCGACGTCGTGATTGCCGACATGGATCTGGCGTTCGGCACCACCGCGCTCGATTTCAATCAGGATCCGATGCAGGGCATCGCCGATGCACTGATGAGCCCTGAGCGCCTCGATGAGGTGCTGTTGGATCGTTTGCTGACGAAGTGCTCGGATCATCTGTCGATTTTCGCTGCCCCGGTGCTGCTGGATCGCGAGTACGATATTTCAGTCGATGGCTGCGATCAGGTGATCGACGTCGTGCGCCAGAACGTTCCTTACGTCGCTGTGGATTTGCCGCATGCCTGGACGGGCTGGGTGAAAAGCGTGCTGCTGCAGGCGGACGAAGTGGTCATTACCGCTGTTCCGGATCTGGCGAACCTGCGCAACGCGAAGGGCATCATCGATCTGCTTTCGCAGTCGCGCCGCAACGATGCCAAGCCGCGGCTGGTGATGAATATGACCAACATGCCGAAACGGCCAGAAATCAGCGTCAAGGAATTCGAAGCCGCTGTTGGCCTGAAGGCTATCAGTGTGATCGATTTCGATAGCGAAACCTTCGGGCAGGCCGCGAACAACGGTCAGATGATCGAAGAGCTGAGCGCGAAATCGAAGGCCGCTGTTGCATTCCGCGACATCGCGCTGGCCATCAGCAATCGGCGAGACGTCCAGGCGAGCAAGAAGACGTCCGGCTTTGCGCCACTGCTGGAAAAACTGAAGTTGAAGCTGTAGGGAGCTGTAGATGTTCGGCAAGCGTACAGGCGATGCAACCACGCACCGCCCGGCGAAGACTGTTCCGGTGGCTCCGGTCGCCGAGACGGCGGCTGCAACGGAAGCCTTGCCGACGTCCAAGTCTCCTGTACCGGCTGCGGGCGCATCAGCTGCAGCGCGACAGGCTGAAACAAAACAACAGCAGCAACAACAACGTCGGCACTCGGAAGAGTATTACGACGTCAAGACGACGGTCTTTAACGCGCTAATCGACACCATCGATCTGACGCAGCTCGCCAAGCTTGATGCCGCATCGGCGCGCGAAGAGATCCGCGACATCGTCAGCGAGATCATTCAGATCAAGAATGTCGTGATGTCGATTGCCGAGCAGGAGGAACTGCTCGAAGACATCTGCAACGACGTGCTCGGCTATGGTCCCCTTGAGCCGTTGCTGGCGCGCGATGATATCGCCGATATCATGGTCAATGGCGCCAACACGACATACATCGAGGTCGACGGCAAAATGAAGCGTACAGGTGTACGTTTTGCCGACAACATGCAGCTGATGAACATCTGTCAGCGGATCGTGAGTCAGGTCGGGCGACGGGTGGATGAGTCAAGTCCGATATGCGACGCGCGACTTCCTGATGGGTCGCGTGTCAACGTCATCGCGCCGCCGCTTGCGATCGATGGTCCGGCGCTGACAATTCGTAAGTTCAAGCGCGACCGTCTTAAGCTCGATCAGCTAGCAAAGCTCGGCACCATAACGCCCGAGGGTAAAACGCTGCTGGAGATCATTGGGCGCGTCCGCTGCAACGTGCTGATCTCGGGTGGTACGGGTTCAGGTAAAACGACGCTTTTGAACTGCCTGACCGGCTCCATCGACCACGATGAACGCATCATCACCTGCGAGGACTCCGCTGAGCTTCAGCTCCAGCAGCCGCACGTCGTGCGTCTTGAAACCCGCCCGCCCAACCTCGAAGGTGAGGGCGAGATCAAGATGCGCGATCTCGTGCGCAACTGTCTGCGTATGCGCCCAGAGCGCATCATCGTGGGCGAGGTTCGCGGCCCTGAAGCGTTCGATCTGCTGCAGGCGATGAACACCGGCCATGACGGCTCGATGGGAACGCTGCACGCCAACTCGCCGCGCGAAGCTTTGAGCCGTCTGGAATCGATGATCATGATGGGCGGCTTCCAGCTTCCCGTACACACAATCCGCGAGATGATCACGGGGTCGATTGACGTGATCGTACAGACGTCACGACTGCGCGATGGCACGCGTAAAGTTACGCACATCACTGAAGTACTCGGCATGGAAGGTGACGTCGTTACGCTGCAAAATCTGCTCGTCTATGACATCACGGGGGAGGATGCGCACGGCAAGATCATCGGTCAGCACAGGTCTACCGGCATCGCGCGCCCGCGCTTCTGGGAACGCGCGCAATATTATGGCGAGGAAGGTCGTCTGGCGGCGGCACTAGCGGCGGCGGAAGTGCTCGACGAGCACGGCAATCCGCTGGGAGACAAGAATGTCTGACGCTGGAATGGCATCAACGGCTGCGGCGGCGCTGGTAGCAGTTGCGGTAGCAGCTGCAGCTTATGCAATTCTGTATCCCTACCTTTTCGGAGATCGCAAGCAGGATACACGCCGACGTGGCATCGTCGATGGCCGACGCGAGGCGTTAAGCACGCTTGAGCAGTCGGCTGCTACGCGACGCAAATCGGTTGCCGACACCTTGAAGGAAATGGAGGAGAGGCAGAAGAAAGCCGAGCGTATTTCGCTGCGTCTCAGGCTTCAGCGCGCAGGCTTCAATGCGACGACGCGTACGTTCTGGTTTGCGAGCGCGGCCACCGGCGTGGGTCTGGCAGCGCTCACGACATTGCTGCTTAGCCCGAGCATCACGCGCTCCGTTCTGGTCGCGGTTGTGGGCATCATCGGATTTGTCGGTGTGCCGCGATGGTTCTTGAACAAGGCAACGGCGCGCCGCCAGTATAAGTTTACCAGCGAACTGCCGAACGCCATCGACATCGTCGTGCGCGGCATGAAAGCGGGCTTGCCGCTTAACGAATGTCTGAACATTGTCGCGCGCGAAAGCGAAGAGCCGCTTGCGAGCGAGTTTCGCGAGGTGATCGAGCAGCAGCGCGTGGGCGTATCGCTTGGCGAAGCGCTGGAACGTCTGGCGCAACGCATGCCGCTGCCTGAGGTCAAGTTTCTCACGATTGTTGTTGCTATCCAGCAGCAGGCAGGCGGCAATCTGTCGGAAGCGCTGGGCAATCTATCGCAAGTGTTGCGCGATCGTTTTCGTTTGCAGCTGAAAGTGAAGGCGCTGAGTGCCGAAGCAAAAGCTTCCGCGGCGGTGCTGGCATCTTTGCCGCCCATCGTCACCTTCATGCTGTACCTTCTCTCGACGGATTACATTTCTGTTCTGTTCACAACACGAACCGGCAATTTTGCGTTGCTGGCATGTGGCATCTGGATGCTGATGGGCGTTTTGATGATGCGCAAGATGATCAACTTCAAGTTCTAGCGGTTGCATTCGGCGCTGTAGCCGCCAAGAGCACTATAAGAGGCCTCGGCCATGGACTTTATCGACACGTTCACCGATCCGACGTTTCTCATCACCATGTTGGCGGCGATCTGCGCCTTCGCGACGGTGCTGACGATCGCCATGCCGCTGCTGGCGCAGGATCGCATGAACCATCGCATGCGTACGATGGCTATCGAGCGCGACAAGATGCGTGCGGAGCGTCTCGCGGAGATCGCGGCGCGCGAGCGGCATGGACGTTTGCGCCGGTCGCCCGCCGGGTTCATGAACGAAATCGTCAACAAGCTGAACCTGCGCAAGCTCTTTGACACGGAAGATCTGCGTGAGCGCCTCAAGCGTGCAGGCCTGCGTGGTCAGGGGCCGTTGGTGGCGTTTATGTTCTTCCGTGTTGTGGCGCCTGTGATCGTGTTCGTTGTGGCGTTGGTCTATCTGTTCGTGCTCAACGATTTCAGCTATCCGCCGATCATCAAGTTTGCGATTGCGCTGGGTGCCGGAATTCTGGGCTCCTATGCGCCGAACGTCTTTATTGAAAACCTTATTCAGAAGCGGATGCAATCCATCAAGGTTGCTTTTCCCGATGCGCTCGACATGCTGTTGATCTGTGTGCAGTCGGGCATGTCCGTGGAAGCCGCGTTTGGAAAAGTCTCCAAGGAAGTTGCGTCTCAATCGTTGGAGCTTGCAGAGGAACTGAGCCTGACGACGGCGGAGCTTTCCTATTTGCAGGATCGCCGGATGGCATTTGATAATCTCGGCAAGCGAACAGGACTTCCGGGCGTGAAGGCAGTAACAACTGCGCTGATCCAGGCGGAACGTTACGGTACGCCCGTGGGGCAGGCGCTGCGCGTGATGGCCAAGGAAAACCGCGACATCCGGCAGGCCGATGCGGAAAAGAAAGCTGCCGCGCTGCCGCCTAAGCTAACCGTGCCGATGATTATCTTCTTCATGCCGGTGCTGTTCGTGATCATTCTGTTTCCGGCGGCCATCGGCTATTATCAGTGGTCGTGATCGCGACCGCCTGTAGATAAAGATCGGGGGCGGAGTACGCGCAGATATTGGCGCACTGGCGGGCGAGCTTATGCCGTGCCGTATGCGGGTCCCTTAGCGCTCCATCCGCCCCAGCAATGACGTCGCAAAATAGAGCGGGTCCACTCTGGTGACAGAATGGACCTGGATTGCTGTCGCAGGACGCTCAGGTCATTGTGCGGCATGCGCCGAATTTCGGCGTCGTGCACTCAGTGCTCGATGGTAGCCCAACCGTCGCTGTCATTTTCGACGCGAAACTGTGAGGCCATCTCAGAGACTGACATAACCGACTGCTCGCGGAGTTGCGCTGACGGCGCGCTGGCTGCTCGCGGCGTTGGGCTATCGACGACCCAGCCGGTGTCAGCCTTGGCGTGCAGATCCTGCGACGGTTGATTGGCGGCGTGTGTGACCTGCGTAACGCGTGCTGCCGGTGCAGCAGAAGCCGACGGGGCGGCAGCGGCAAACTGCGTGCCTGTGCTCCAGGGTGAGTTAGCAGGAGCGGCTCCTGGAGCCGCAGGCATGGGCTTGGGTTCGAGCATCACCACCTGACGCAGGTATTCGGCGTTTTCGGCTGCCTTGTTCACTGGCATGTCGCGCGCAGCGACAACCTGGGCTTCCTCGTACTTGCCCTGCAGGCCAAGCACGAGCGCAAGGTTCTGCCGGATCTTCGGTGAGCCTGCATCGCTCGCTGCCGCCTGACGCAGCATGCCTTCGGCGCGGTCGGAATCGCCGTTCATGGCATGGGCGAGGGCCAGGTTGCTCATGACCGAAGGTTGGTCGGGAGCAAACGTCAGGGCGCGCTCGAAATAGGGGATGGCGCCGGTGTAGTCGCCTTCCTTGGCGAGCGCCGCACCGCGCGCGGAAATCACACGCCAGTCCGGATTGGATGGGTCGTCGGCAATGGCCAGAACCTGCTTGGCCACTTTTACCTGGTCCAGCTCAAGCGCAAGGCGGCCGTATTCACTGGCCAGATCGCGATCTTGTCCGTGGTAGAGCGACACCTGCTGGAGCACAGCCATGGCGCGGCGCTTTTCGTTCATGGCCTTCAGGTTGCGCGCGTAGCTGAGCGCCGATTTCAGATCGCGCGGGTTCTCGGCATAGGCCTTGGCCCAGTAGTTCGTCGCCTTCAGCAGCTCGCCGTCGATGCCGCCCTGGGCGGGGCCGCCTTGCTGCGCTTGCTGCTGCGGCCGCTGCGGTCGTTGCTGCTGCTGCTGGGACTGCTGCGCGTCAGTGCTGGCCGTTGAGAGCAGGCCGCCGGAGTTTTGCAGCGTCTGGCCACAGGCGCCAAGCATGAGGGAGGCGGTGAGGGCAGCCATCGTGCCACCCTGCCGGAGCCTGCGCGCTGCCAACGTATGCCTGTGCGAAGCGAACGCCATTGTCGTCTCCCTGAACTGTCGAGCGGCGCCGGGGAGCGGGCCCCATGCGAATCACCGCCTCTTGAGCGTCAGGTTGTGAGACACTCCTCAATAAACGATTAAGCCTCGCTAACCGGGGGTTAAAGCCGATGCAGTGGTGGGGCCGCAGGCAGTGCGTGGAGGTCCTCAGCCGATATGCCGGACTGATTAGCTAGCTGCTGCAACTTCGGCTCTGGCGCCATCGAGCCAGCGCTGCGTTGCGGGCATGGCGAAGATCGCATCGACGTAGGCCGCCGCTGTGCCATCGTCGCCGAACCGCTTTAGGTCGGGCAAATAGGTGCGAAAACGCGATGCGACCGGTGCAAACATCGCGTCGGCGGCGGTAAAAGAGCCGAACAGGAATGGCCCGGCCTTTGCGGCATCCGTGGCCCGGCACTGGCGCCAGAGCGCAACGATGCGGCGGACGTCGTTCTCCACTGCCTCCGGCACCGGATCGAGTGGCGCTGATGCCAGCACATCCATGGGGCAGACGCTACGCAGTTCCTTGAAGCCTGAGTGCATTTCGGCCGCGGCGCAGCGGGCCAGCGCCCGGTCCTTGCGGTCGGAGGGCCATAGCCCTGCTTCCGGGTGGGCGTCGGCGAGATATTCCAGGATGGCCAGGCTGTCCCAGACCAGAGTATCCCCATCAATCAGCAGCGGAACGAAGCCGGAAGGGCTGTAGCGCAGGATGGCGGCCTTGGTTTCCGGCTGCCGCAATGGAATACTGATCTCATCGAACGGCAGACCGGATGCCTGCATCGCGAGCCACGGGCGCAAGCTCCAGCTCGACCATGTTTTGTTGCCTATCACCAGCTGATATCGATTTGTGGCCATGGTCTTGCCTTGCCCTGCGTGATCCTGTCTTGTTCCCCGCGCAAGCCTGCCGGAGCGGCGCTATTCATGCCCGATCGGCACGCCGCTTGCCAGCAGCGAGCGAATATACATGAGCGACGAAAGCATAAAATTCGACACGTCCGCCATCGACGAGATTCTGGTCGAGGGCGGGCAGGACGGAACCGACATTCCGATCTGGGCGGTGGCGAAGGATGCCAGCCTGGATGCGCTTCCGCTCCTGCCCGCGCAACGCGCATGGGCAGAGGCGATGAGTTTCAAGGGCAGCGCGAAGCAGCATGCTCTGCTGCCGGACGCCGAGGGCCGCATCGCGGCGGTGCTGTTCGGCATGGGCGATGATGCTGCGGGCGAGCCGAGCGGTTCATCGGAACTGCTGTTCGGCAAGCTGGCGCAGTCGCTGCCCGCTGGCAGCTATCACCTTGCCGCCGCACCGCGCGATCCGACACTCGCTGCCATTGCGTGGGGGCTTGGTGCTTACCGGTTCAACCGCTATCGCTCGTCGGCGCGCAAGAACAACGGCGAGGGTGCTTCGCGTGCGGCCTGTCTGCGATTGCCCAAGGGGGCGGATCGCGACGTGGCGCTCAACACAATTGAGGCGGTGCGGCTTGGTCGCGATCTCATCAACACTCCGGCATCGGATCTCGGTCCGGCCGAGATTGAAGCCGCAGCCCGCGCGATGGCTGCGCGCCATGGCGCCGACATTTCGGTCATCGTCGGCGATGAACTGCTGGAAAAGAACTTCCCGATGATCCATGCCGTCGGTCGCGCAAGTCCGCGCGCGCCGCGTCTGATCGATTTGACGTGGGGCCGCGAGGGCGCGCGCACCGTCACGCTGGTCGGCAAGGGCATCACATTCGACACCGGCGGCCTCGATGTGAAGCCCGCCAGCGCCATGCTGCTGATGAAGAAGGACATGGGCGGTTCGGCTGCCGCGCTGACGCTGGCCCACATGATCATGGGGCAGAAGCTGGACGTACGGCTGCGCGTGCTCATTCCGACGGCTGAAAACAGCATTTCCGGCGATGCGTTCCGCCCCGGTGACGTGCTGACATCGCGCGCCGGCACCACGGTGGAGATCGGCAACACCGATGCTGAAGGCCGTCTCGTGCTGGCTGACGCCATCGCGCTGGCCGACGAAGACGCGCCGCAAGGCCTCTATGTGTTTGCAACCCTGACCGGCGCCGCCCGCGTGGCGCTGGGGCCGGACCTGCCCGCAATGTTCACCGACGACGATGCGTTCGCGGCCGAGATGGTGGCAACCTCAGCGGCGATCGGTGATCCGGTCTGGCGGCTGCCGCTTTGGGCTGGCTACGACAGCAAGCTTGAAAGCCCGATTGCCGACATGAACAATGTCTGGGAATCGCCGTTTGCCGGTTCCATAACCGCGGCGCTGTTCCTGAAGCGTTTTGCCAAGCGTGCGCAGCGCTTTGCGCATTTCGACCTGTTCGGGTGGCGCCCGGCCGCCAACGCGTTGGGTCCGCGTGGCGGCGAACCACAGACGGCACGCGCCGTCTGCGCCGTTATCGCCAAAGAACTGGAGCTGATCGCATGAGCGGCAGGGCAGACCAAAAGAAAGCCGGTTCCGGAGGATCTGCGGCGCCGCTCGATCCGCGTCGCAACGCGTTTCGCCCTGATCTCGCGGCGGAAACGCTTTATGGCAGGGTCAGTGCGCCGAGTTACGCCGAGGCGGTGCCCGCGCAAATCGTGCGTTCGTCAGTGCCGCTGCGTATCAGCCCTTCACCCTCGAATGGCTTCGAGACTGAGGCGCTGTTCGGTGAGAAGGTCGCCGTTTACGAAAACCGCGATGGCTGGTCGTGGATACAGCTCGCGCGCGACCGCTATGTCGGTTATGTGCCGACGGAAGCGCTGTCGCCCGACGTGCAACCGGTGACGCATAAGGTGCGCTCGCTCGGCACGTTCGTTTATCCGGTGCCCGACATCAAATCGCCGCCCATCATGCACCTCAGCATGAATGCGGGGCTGAACATTGCCGAGGGCGACGAACGCTTCATGATGTTGAGCGGCGGCGGATTTGTCGTGACGCGGCACGTCGCGGAGATCAATCGTTTCCAGCCCGATTTTGTCGAGGTGGCGGAGCGTTTCATCGGCACGCCGTACCTGTGGGGCGGGCGCACGCGCATGGGCATCGACTGCTCCGGACTGGTGCAGGTGGCACTGGAAGCGTGCGGTTTTACTGCGCCGCGCGATACCGATATGCAGCAGGCTGAGCTTGGCGAGGCGGTTGCTGTCCCTGATGTGCTGAACGGACTGCAGCGCGGCGATCTCATTTACTGGAAGGGCCATGTGGGCATCATGGCCGACAGCATCACGCTGGTGCATGCCAACGCCCATCACATGCAGGTGGCGGCTGAAACGCTGCCCGAAGCCATTGAGCGCATTGCCAAGCTTGGCGCACAGATCGCAGCCGTTAAACGCATGCCGGGATTGTCAGCGGCGCGCGCTAACGCCTGAGGCGCAATAAAAAGGGACGCCTGCACAGCAGGCGTCCCTGATCTGATATGCCCTTGGTGACGGGGCGGCACTGTAGTCAGTCGGCGGAGCTGCTCACCACTTGAGGCTACGAAGCGTTTCCTGACACGAACGGCGCCACTGCTTCCTGGTCATATGCGTGCCGCGATCCCAGATCTGGACGCACTCGTTCATGCGCTGGGCGTAGGTTGGCTCTTGATTGATGCTGCCGGTGGTGACGGATGTACTCTCGCCGGCAGCATCGGCGGCTGCGACAGCTGCGCTGGCTTTGCCGGTCGCCTTCGTGGCGGCGTCCGACTGAGTCGTGGCTGCTGGAATATGCGTGTCAGCAAAGGCCGCTGTACCAAGTGGCGCCAAGGCCAGCGTGGCGGCGAGCAGCAATGCGCCCCTTGCGGGAGCACTCGATGCCCGATTGCGCGGGCGAGGGTGCCGGTGCTGATTAAAAGCGGATCTGGTGGTTTGGTCGGCCATGGGAAAATTGTGATCCCTTTGTGGGCGGAATAATGTCGTTTTCCAGTAGAACGGCCTTCAATCGTACGCCGACAGACAAAATGATTGAAAGCCGTGTGTTTTCTGCAGAGCAAGCCGGGAGATCGCTGGCTAGAAGTTGCTGCGTGCAGCCCGGCATGCCTGTTAGGTCATGCGGGGGCCCTGCAACCGGTCGAGAGTAGCTTCAATCCGGCGCCAGTTGCGGGCTTCGGCGAGATTGCCTTCGTCCTCATAAGCTCGCGCTTTCTGTGCAGCTAATGCGCGGGCGCTCTCGCCTTTGGCTTCGCGTAATCTGCGTGCTGTCTCATGAATATCCATCGCCTGCATGTCGAAATCCTCCATGTGTGCGATTGCCCGCGCGATCGACGGGCGTGGAGGTCATATAGGCGCGCACAGACGCGCCGCCAATGGCCGGAAGTCCGCTTCCTGACAATTGGCGCGCGTCTGTCTGAAATGTGAATGGAAGTGTGGTGCTGAACTCAGTTCGCGAAACGGAAGTGCATCACGTCGCCATCCTTGACGACGTATTCCTTGCCTTCCAGCCTCATCTTGCCGGCTTCCTTCGCACCCACTTCACCGCCCAGAGTGACGTAGTCGTCATAGGCGATGGTTTCGGCGCGGATGAAGCCCTTCTCGAAGTCGGTGTGGATTACGCCAGCCGCCTGCGGTGCCTTGGTACCGCGATTGATCGTCCAGGCGCGTGCTTCCTTGGGACCAACGGTGAAATAGGTGACGAGATCAAGCAGGCTGTAACCCGCGCGGATGAGGCGGTTGAGGCCTGCTTCCGGCAGGCCGAGCTCCTTCAGGAATTCGGTCCGATCTTCCGGCGAAAGACTGGAAAATTCGGCCTCGATCTTGGCGGAGATGACAACGCAGCCTGCGCCTTCCTCGGCAGCGCGCTTGGCAACGACCTCTGAGAAGCTGTTGCCGTCGGCGGCAGAGCCTTCATCGACGTTGCAGACATACAGCACCGGCTTGGAGGTCAGCAGCTGCAACCCATCCATGATCGGCTGCTCTTCGGGCGTGATTGCAGCCACGCGTGCGGGCTTGCCTTCGCGCAGAACTTCCAGCGCTTTGTCGATGACGGACAGCTGGGCCTTGGCTTCCTTGTCGTTGCCGGTCTTGGCTTTCTTCTCAATGTTGGTGCGGCGCTTCTCAAGGCTCTCGAGGTCGGCCAGCATAAGCTCGGTTTCAACCACCTCGGCATCGGCAAGTGGATCGATGCGGTTCTCGACGTGGGTGATGTCGTCGTCCTCAAAGCAGCGCAGCACATAGGCCACGGCATCCACTTCGCGGATGTGGCCAAGGAACTGATTGCCGAGGCCTTCGCCCTTGGATGCGCCGCGTACCAGACCGGCGATGTCAACGAAGGTGAGGCGCGTTGGCAGAATCTGCTTTGAACCTGCGATCGCCGCCAGCTTGTCCAGGCGCTCGTCCGGCACGCCGACTTCACCGACGTTCGGCTCGATGGTGCAAAACGGATAGTTGGCCGCTTCCGCCGCCGCCGTCTGCGTCAAGGCGTTGAAGAGGGTGGACTTGCCGACGTTCGGTAGCCCCACGATGCCGCATTTGAAGCCCATAGATGCCTCTGCCTTGGGTGCTGCCGAGAGCACGATTGAACGGATGGCTACAGCCGTTTTTGGGATTACACCAAAAGCGGAACGGCTTTAGCGTTTTATCGGGTGATGGGCGCCGGAGAATACCGGTCCCGTTTGCCGCATGCGTAAGCGGTTGCGGGCCTAATGTGAAGCCCGCCGTTGCCGCATGCGCTCAAATGGGTGGGGCGGAAAACGACAATCGGGCAGTTTTAAAACTATCCATGCGGATGGGGCTGAATTGGCGTCGTGATTTCGATCAGCTTTCCGCATCGTCATCCGAGGCGGAACAACGCATCCAAACTGATTTTACGGGTGCGGCTTATGCGTCGTCCACACCGGACGTGTGCGGAATTGTTTGTGCGTCGCGGCATGATTAAACGCAGCAAATCGTTGATCGGATTGAATCCGTTTGAGTGTGCATCGCAGGTTTGATGCGCATTTGCTGCGTTGCAAGAAAGCTGCGTCGCGCATGGGACATCTATCGCCGTTGCAGGCGTCGAAAGCTGCGTCTAGTTTTGTAGGTCTAAAAAATTCAGATCCTGAAAAGGATGTGCAGTGGCTCCCGCAGCCAGCACGTCCTTCAAGGGGCCGCGCACGGGGAACACACCTCTGACATGAAGAACAAGGTCATCACGGCCGATCAGGCCATCGCGCTCATCAACGATGGGGACGTCGTTTGCACCACCGGCTTCGTGCAGAGCTGTATTCCCGAGCTGCTGCACGCTGCGCTGGAGCAGCGGTACGTCGATACGCAAGGACCCAAGAACCTCACGCTCATTATGTGCGCCGGCGCTGGCGACAGTAAGGGCCTTGGCACCGGACGCCTCCACCATGAGGGGCTGCTCTCGCGCGTCATCGCTGCGAACTTTGGCAGAATGCCGAAGGTTGCGGAAGCTGCACAAAAGAACAAGATCCAGGGCTACAATCTGCCCCAGGGCATCATCTCCAAGCTTTACCGTTCGTGCGCGGCTGGCTCGCCTGGTCTGTTCTCCAAGGTCGGCCTGCATACCTATGTCGATCCGCGTCTGGGCGGCGGCAAGGTCAACGAGGTGACGACGGAAGACATCGTCAAGCGCCTGGAGATCGATGGCGAGGAATGGCTGTTCTATAAGGCCACGCCGATCAACGTCGCGCTTATCCGCGCTACCAGCGCCGATCCCTCCGGCAACCTCAGCATGGAGAAAGAGGCGCTGACGCTGGACTGCCTTGCGCAGGCCATGGCCGCGCATAACAACGGCGGCATCGTCATTGCGCAGGTCGAGCGCGTTGTTGCCCCTGGCTCGCTGAAGCCAAAGGACGTCCGCGTGCCGGGCATTCTCGTTGATTGCGTCGTGGTGGCCGATCCGCCTGAGATGCACCGCATGAACTACGGCGTGATGTACAATCCGGCGCTGTCGGGTGCGATCCGCGTGCCGGTCGATCACATGCCGCGTATGGCGCTGGACGAGCGCAAGATCATCGCGCGTCGCGCCGCGTTTGAGCTGCCGCTGAACGGCGCGATCAACCTTGGTGTCGGTGCGCCCGATGGCGTTGCATCCATCGCGGCTGAAGAGCAGGTGACGCCTTACCTCACGATGACGACGGAAGCTGGCGCCATCGGCGGCGTGCTTGCCGGTGGTTCGAGCTTCGGCTCGTCGGCCAACGCCGACAGCGTCATCGACCAGAACACCATGTTCGACTTCTATCACGGCGGCGGTCTCGATCTGACCTGCCTCGGTGTGGCTGAAGTTGACGAGCAGGGCAACGTCAACACCTCGCGCTTCGGCGGCCGTCTCAACGGCTGCGGCGGCTTCATCGACATCTCGCAGAACTCGCGTGCGGTTGTGTTTGCAGGCACGTTCACGGCCGGCGGTCTGAAGATTGCCGTTGAGGACGGCAAGCTCAAGATCGTGCAGGAAGGCCGCGCGCGTAAGTTCGTGAAGGCGGTCGAGCAGATCACCTTCAGCGGCACCTACGCAGCCAAGAAATCGCAGCCGGTGATTTACGTCACCGAGCGCTGCGTATTCCAGCTTACGCCGGATGGTCTGGAGCTGATCGAAGTGGCGCCGGGCGTCGATATCGATCGTGATATCCTTGCGCATATGGACTTCGCTCCAATCATCAATCGTCGTCCGATGCTGATGGACGAGCGCATCTTCCGCGAAGACCCGATGGGTCTGATGGATGAGCTGACCAACCTCAACCTATGCGAGCGCGTTTCGTATGACCCGCAGCGCAACATCCTGTTCCTCAATCTTGAGGGCTGGAGCGTGCGCAAGAAGGCCGATGTTGCCGACCTGCAGAAGGTGCTGGTCGAGGCATGCGAAAAGGCCGGGCGCCGGGTCAACTCGGTCGTCAATCACGATGGCTGCCGGATCGCTGAAGACCTCTACGAGGCCTACGCCGATATGATCCAGCACATGATGAAGCATCACTATCAGTCGACGGCGCGTTATTCGACCAGCTCGTTCATGCGCCTGAAGATGCAGGAGGCTCTGTCGAAGCGCGGTCTGCGTCCGCATATCTTCGAAAGCGCTGAGGAAGCACATGCGGCTCTCGAAGCTGCACGGGCTGCCGCCGAATAACACCGGCAAAGTGTTGCGATGAATATGAAAGCGGCGGAGCAGGCACCTGCTCCGCCGCTTTTGTCATTGTGGGCCGCGCGGCCAATCGGTGCTGTGTGCCGGCCGCCATGCATGCCGACACCATGCGCCATAAACTGTCGGCGTGGAAATCGTCCGCAGCCTAGGCAACGCCGATGCGCCATTGATACGGCGGCAGCGTATCGTTGACGGCATAATCGCCGATGACCCGCTCCTTGAACACGCGCGGATTGTGCGACGTCAGCGTGCGCGCATTGCGCCAGAAGCGGTCGAGCGCCAGATCCTTGAACGTCGCCGAAGCGCCGAGGGCATCGAATGCAATGGTCGTCGCATCGAGGATCAGCGTACTGATGACGCTGAGAGCCTGACTGATTTCAAGCTCAGCGATCGCGTTGATGGCATCTTCCCGCTCCGGCTGATCCTGGAAGCGCACATCATAGGCGCGCTGCAAAGCCTCAGCGCCTTTCTCGACGATAATCGAGGACACGTAAGCGGAACTACGCAGCTTGCCCACCACCTGCAAGATTTGCGGATCGTTACGGGCGAGAACCGCGTTGGCGTTGCTGAAGTTGCGCCGCCGATCCCGCACTGCGCCGGCAATGTCATTGGTGAGGCGCCGTCCGATGCCGGCCAGCGCGGCCAGATGAAACAGCTGAAAGAAACCCGTGGCGTAGCGGAAGCCATCATCGGCAAGCGTTACGTCGCCGGCTTCGACCACGGCGTTGGTAAACCGCGCTGTGCCGCTGGCGGTCAGCTTCTGGCCAAACCCGTTCCAGTCGTCATCGATCTCGACGCCGGATACGTCGCGGCGCACGACAGCGGAAACAAGCACGCCGTCATCGTTGGTTGATCCAACGTCGATCCAGTCTGAGAACAGCGCGCCGGTTGTGTAGAATTTGGTGCCGTTCAGGCGATAGGCATCGTGTTCACGGCTCACCGTTGTGGCGAACAATGCCTGCGGCGCATCGCCGGGCTCTGTCCATGCCGGTCCGACGAACGCGCCTTCGCGGCCAATGCGATTGAGCCAACGGTCACGAAAGGCTTGATCGCGCGAGTTGAGAACGTTTTCGACAAAGCCTGCATGGCCGCGAACGATCTGCACCAGATTGGAATCTGCTTCCGCCAGCTCGACCAGCAGGCTGAAATATTCTGGCAGGGATACGCCGCTGCCACCGTGGGACTGCGGCACGCGCAGGCCAGCAAAGCCGGCCGCGCGTAGCGCTGAAATTTCATCAAACGGCAAACGTCGTTCGGTGTCGCGCCGGGCTGCATCCTGGGCGATGTCTCGAAAGAGACGGCGGAAATTCTCGGCGATAGCATCATAACGGGCACTGGGAGGCGTGCCCCAAGCCTGTTCGGAAGGAGAGGTCATTGTGCAGCTCCGAGGTGTTTTATTGTTTCTTGCCCAGGTAGGCTTCCTGTAGCGCGCTGTTGTTGCGCAACTCGTGCGCGCTGCCATGCAGCGCCAGCCGGCCGCTTTCAAGCACGTAGCCGTAATGGGCGTGTTGTAGTGCAACTGGAATGTTCTGCTCCGCGATGAGAAAGCTCACGCCTTCGGATCGATTGAGATGATCTACAATTTCGAAGATCTCCTGCACGATCAACGGAGCAAGGCCCATTGACGGCTCATCCAGCAGGACCAGTTTCGGTGCTGTCATCAGTGCACGGCCGATAGCCAGCATCTGTTGTTCGCCGCCGGACGTGTAACCGGCCTTTACCTTGCGTTTCTGGCGGAGACGAGGAAACCATTCGTAGACGCGTTCCAGCCCGGCCTGCAGTTCTTTGCTGCTGATGCGACGCACGTATGCGCCGCTGTGCAGGTTCTCTTCGACCGTCAAATGCGAGAACACGTGGCGGCCTTCCAGCACATGCACGATGCCGTTTCGCACCAGGCGGTTCGCCGCAACATCGGCGGTGGATTGACCGCGGAAGCGAATGCTTCCGCGGGTTATCCGTGCGCGATCAGCCTGCAACAGTCCGGAGATCGCTTTCAGCGTTGTGCTCTTGCCAGCGCCGTTGGCACCCAGCAGTGCGATGACACCGCGTGGCGCAACTTCCAGCGAGATGCCACTGACAGCGAGGATCGCATCGTCGTAGACGACCTCGATATCATCGACACTCAATTGAGCCTGTTGACCGTGCGATCCTGCGGACAGGAAATCAATCGCGCGGTGCACTTCGCTGACAGCCGTCATGCTCACTGCTCCTTGCTGCAGTCGCGCGGAGTGATGCCTTTCTCCTTGGCGTAGGCAGCGGACTTGGTCTTGATGAGCGGCCACAGCAGCTCACGGTCGGCGTGGACCCAATCGCTCACCAGGTTCCATTTCGCACCGTCCCACTGCTGAACCTTTACGGCGCCGCCGCCCTCATGGTCGGCGCAGGAAAGTTTCAGGTTTTGCAGCAGGCCGTGAAAGCCGTTTTCCTTCAGTCGCGCATCGTCGAGGTCGAGGTTCTCAAGCCCCCACTGGCCTTCTTCGCCGGTAATAGGCCGGTTGCCGAACTTCTTCTGCGCCTGGCGCACGGCCTCAACCCCGATCACGGCATCGACCAGGCCGGAGTTGTAATAGACGCTGCCGAAGTTTTTGGTGTCGCGCAGGTCGCTCTTGCCGGTGTCGATGATGTACTGCTTGAGGCGCTTGTGGATCTCGAAGTCGGCACCGGCGGGATATGGCGTCAGAGCCAGATAACCTTTCGCGGCATCGCCAGCCGGTAGCACGTCTTCTTCCGAGCTGGCCCACACATCGCCGATGATGCGGTTGGCCGGAATACCGAAGCGCTGCGCGGTCTTGATTGCGACCGGCGTTGAAACACCCCAGGTGCGGATGAATACCCAGTCCGGTTTGATCTGCCGGATCTGGCGCCACTGCGCCGATTGCTCGCTGCCTGGATCAGCGAACGGAATCTGGATGTCTTCGAAGCCGTACTTCTCGGACAACAGCTTCAGCGGTGCGATGGTTTCGCGGCCGTAGGCGGAGTCGTGATAGAGCGTGACGATCTTCTTGCCCTTAAGATTGTCGTGGCCGCCTTCCTGTTGGGCGATGTAATTGATGAGCGCGGATGCTTCACTGTAGAACGTCAGTACAACCGGAAAGATGTAAGGGAACACCGTTCCGTCAGCTGCTTCTGTGCGTCCATAGGCCAGCGTCACCTGAGGGATCTTGTCCTGCAGTGCGCGGTCGGAAAGCGCGTAAGCAGCCGGAGCGCCGTTCGGAAAATATGACGGCACAGGTGCGCCGTTGAGGCCGAATTTGTTGCGCTCATAGCACTCGACGCCTTTTTCGGCGGTCCATTCCGTCTCGCATTCCTGCCACACGATCTTGACGCCGTTGATGCCGCCTTCGACCTCGTTGAGATAGCGATAATAGTCGATGCGGCCAGCCCAGATCTGCACACCGGCAGGTGCATAGGCGCCGATACGATAGCTTGCGATGGGCAGGAACTGCTTGTCAGAGTCGGGGCCGGGCCGAGTGTCCAGCGCGTTGGCGCTGGACAGAACGGTGGCACCGATGCCGAGGACAGACGCAATCGCCAGCGCCTTGAGTGAATTCAAACGCATGTGTCTCATTCCTCGGTCTTGGGATTGCGCGGCGTGATGCCATGCTCTTTGGCGTAGGCAGCGGATTTGGCTTCGATCAGGGGACGCAGCAAATCGTGATCTGCCTTGATCCAGTCGGTCTGCAGCACCCACTTCTCGCCGTCCCACTGCTGAATGCGGGCAGCGCCGCCGCCTTCGTGGTCATAAGGTGTGATGTTCAGCGGCTGCAGCAGGCCGTGGAAGCCGATTTCCTTCAGGCGTGCATCGTCGACGGCGAGATGCTCAAACGCCCAGCGGCCTTCTTCGCCATTGAGCGGACGCGCGCCGAACTTCTTGTAGCCGGCACGCAGCGCTTCAACTGCAAGCACTGCGTTCACCAGACCGATGTTGTAATTGACGGCGCCGAAGTATTTCGTGTCGCGCAGGTCGCTCTTGCCGGCATCGATGATGTGCTTCTTGAGGCGGTCATGGATTTCGAAGCCGGTGCCGCCCGGATATGGTGCCAGCGCCTGATAGCCCTTTGCGGCATCGCCAGCAGGGATGACGTCGGATTCAGAGCCCGCCCAGACGTCGCCAATGATGCGATCGGCAGGGAAGCCGAAGCGCTGCGCTGTCTTGATGGCGACGACGGTCGATACGCCCCATGTGCGCAGGAATATCCAATCGGGTTTCAGTTCGCGAACGCGGCGCCACTGCGGTGACTGCTCGTTGCCCGGATCGGCAACGGGGATCTGGATATTTTCGAAGCCGTACTTCTCGGCCAGCAGTTCGACGGCGGGCTGCGTCGCGCGACCGTAGGCAGAGTCGTGATAGACGGTGACGATCTTCTTGCCTTTCAGCTTGTCGAGGCCATCTTCCTTCTGCGCGATGTAGTTGATGCCGGTCGAGGCCTGGCTGTAGTAGCTGAACAGCAGCGGGAACGCGTATGGAAACACGGTGCCGTCAATCGATTCCGTGCGTCCGCCGGCGGGATCGATCAGCGGAATTTTGTCAGCGACCGCTTTCTCGATCAGCGCGTATGTTGCGGGTGTGCCGTGGGTGAAGAAGAAGGCGAGCGGTGAACCGTTCTTGCCGCTTTTAACGCGCTCGTAGACTTCAACTGTGCGGTCCGGGCTCCATTCTGTTTCAAATTCCTCGAAGTTGATTTTGACGCCGTCGATGCCGCCTTCAACTTCGTTGATGTAGCGGAAGTAGTCGATGGTTCCGGCCCACCAGAGCGCGCCGCTCGACGCGTACGGACCGACACGATAGGTCGGCAAGGGGACGTACTGTTCAGCGGCGCTGGCAGTTGAGACGGCAGCGCCTGCAACCATGCCGAGGCTGAGGGTGGCGAAAACTGCGCCATGCAATATGCGTGAGGCGAACGATCTACGTGACATTTGAGCTCCTCAAAATCGAACCGTGATGACTAGAAACGCAGTGGCCAGATCGATAGCCGGCTGCGCCAATTTGAGATCAGGCGCGCCATGCCGTCCGGCTCCTTGATGAGGAACCAGATGATGAGTGCGCCGAAGATGGCTTTCTGAATGTTCTGCAGCAGCCCCGCGTCGACACGGCCGGCAAACAGCGTCTGCGCGATGACGTCGAGGGCAAGCGGAAGCAGGCTGATGAAAGCTGCGCCGATAAAGCAGCCGCTGATACTGCCGAGGCCACCGATGATGATGATGAACAGGATCTGGAATGAGCGGCTGAGACCGAAGCTCTGTACGCCCGCAGATCCCAGGTATGCGAATGTCCAGAGCGCACCGGCAACGCCGAGATAGAATGAGCTGATCGCGAATGCGAGAATCTTGCTGTGATTGATGCGAATACCGGCGACGGCGGCAGCGGTATCCATGTCGCGCACGGCCATCCAGTTGCGTCCGGTTTGACTGCGCACGAGATTGACCGCAACCCAGGTCAGCACTGCAACCACCGTGAGCACGAGATAGTATTTGCCCAGCGAGTTGCTCAGGTTGATACCGAACGCATCAAGGCGTGGCGCTGAGATGGTGGCGGAGGAACTGTAATTGTAAAACCATGGCACCTTGAGAAACAGCCACTCCAGGAAGAACTGCGCGGCGAGGCTTGTTACCATCAGGTAGAAGCCTTTGATCTTGGCACTGGGCAGACCGAACAGAAAACCGACAAGTGCTGCGATGACGCCGCCAAGAAACAGCGCGACGGGAAACGTAAGCTGCAGGTGCAGCAGGAAGGCGTACGTCGCAAATGCTCCGACCGCCATGAACCCGCCGGAGCCCAGCGACGTTTGCCCGGCATACCCGGTCAGAATGTTCAGGCCGATGCCGGCTAGCGACAAAATGAGAAACGGTACAACAATGGCGTTGAGCCAGTATTCGTTGCCGATTGCCGGTAAAGCGAGATATGCGCCGGCAAGTAACAGCCACAACCAGTGCTGTCCGCTCTTGCGTTCGCGAATGAGGATCGGTTGAGACGTGTTCCGGTCAAGCGTCAGCGTGGTGTCGGTCATTTTCGCCCCCTTTAAACGCGCTGAATTGTGCGCTCACCGAATATTCCGGTGGGGCGAATGAACAGAAACAGCAGGGCGAGGAAGTATGCGAACCACGACGTGATGCCGCCACCGATATACGGTCCGATGTACGCCTCGGCCAAATTTTCCGACGCGCCGACGATAAGGCCGCCAATGATGGCACCGAAGATCGACGTGAAGCCGCCGATAATCAGCACCGGCAGTGCCTTCAGCACTACGAGCGAAAGGGAAAACTGCACGCCCTGACGTGCACCCCACAGCAGGCCGGCAACGAGACCGGTGATGCCGGCAACGGTCCACACGATCTGCCAGATGCGATTGAGATTGATGCCAACGGAAAGAGCAGCGCGCGTGTCGTCAGCCACCGCACGTAAAGAAATTCCGATCCGGGTTCGGTCGAATATCAGCGCCAGGATCGCAACCAGTACGATAGCGGTGATGGCGGCAACAAGGTCGAACTGGCTGATCAGAAGATCGCCGACAAATATAGGCAGATCGGGAATGCCGATATCAAGCGCGTGAACATTGGCACCCATGGCACCTTGCGCTACGCCTTCCACGACATAGGAAAGGCCCAGCGTGGCCATGAACAGCGTCATGGCGCTTCTGTTGGTGAGCGGGCGCAATACCCACCATTCGATCAGAACCGCCATGATCGCGATGGCGGCGATGGTTGGTATCAGCGCAAGCGCGAAGGGTATGCCGGCCTCAAGCAGCGTCACAAACAGCAACGCGGAAAAGAGCAGGATCGACCCTTGCGCGAAATTGAAAACGCCGCTGGCCTTGTAAATCAGCACAAAGCCGATCGCGACCAGTGAATACATGGTGCCGGCAAGAAGGCCGCCTATCAATGTTTCGAGAAACAGTGTCACGTTGGCGATCCGATTTAATGGGTTGCGCCGAGGTAGGCGGCGATGACTTCAGGATTTGCGCGAACCTCAGCGGGCGTTCCGTCGCCGACCTTGCGGCCGTAGTCGAGCACCACAACGTGGTCCGAAAGATTCATGATGACGCTGACATCGTGCTCGATGAGAACGATGGTGATGCCCAGATGCTGATTGATGTCTTTGATGAACGCGGCCATCTCGGCCTTCTCCTGAGCGTTCATGCCGGCCATTGGCTCGTCAAGGAGAAGAAGAGTTGGGTCCGAAACGAGTGCACGGCCCAGTTCGACGCGTTTCTGCACGCCGTAAGCAAGGCTTCCTACGGGCGTGTGTCGGTGCGCTCTGAGATCCAGAAATTCCAGCACGTCTTCGCTACGCTGCGTAAAGTCGATCTCTTCCCGGCGGGCGCGTGGCAGGCGCAGCGCGTGCTCGATGAAGTTGGTGCGGGAGTGTCGCGACAGCCCGGTCATGATGTTGTCGCGAACGCTCATTTTCTTGAATAGGGCGTTGTTCTGGAATGTGCGCCCTATGCCACGTCGGGCAGCGTCAAGCGGCTTAAGCTTTCGAAAGGTCTCGTCGCCGTACAGAATTTCGCCGGAGTCGGGTGTGTAAACGCCGTTGACGACGTTGAGCAGTGAGCTTTTTCCTGCGCCGTTGGGGCCGATCAGAGCGCATATCTCACGGCGCTGGACATTAAACGACAGATCGGTGATCGCCTTGATGCCCTGAAAGGATAGCGAGATATTTCGCACCTCGAGAATCGCATCCGGATCGCCGACACCTTGAGAACTGCCAGTCATGTCGGGTCGCTCGCGATCGACGATAACGCATTCGGTGTGGGCGAAAGAGCGGTATGACTTGTTTGAATTGTATTCGGCGGCAGGCCATTCAAACGCGCTATGCGTTTGCCGAGCCAGCCGGTGAGTGGATTGGCCGAGCGGGCTAAGCTGATGTCGGCTATCGTGCGCAGCCATGTCCCGGGCGGATATAGCCGGGCGTTCAATTCGGCCTGAACGCGCCGACGACGTGCGCTCGACGTGACGATGCGCGCAGGCTGCAGCTCAAATCGATCGCGACTGGCGGAGAGCGACGTCTCGGGAGCAGCCAGCGCATTGCCGCTTTCGAGCCAGGCGCTGATGACGTCTGCTAGCCCGTCGTTCCATTCGGTCCCCTCATCGACCCATATGCCGGCTTGGGGCAGAGCCGCGCGCAACTTTATTTCGGTGCGAGGCAGATGTTTTACAGCGCCCGCCGGCGCTACCAGGTCATGCGGAAGATGTAAGACATTCCAGCTTGGGTGACGTTCGCCCGCAGCGTGTGGGGAAAACAGGGCGATGAGAGCGCGATGCGCGTTTCGTACTGTTAGCCATGTCGCAAGTGTTTTGCGGTCGGGAACATATGCATGAGTGATGTTTCGGCTTCGCAGAAGTTCCTCGAGAGCAGCTCTATCGGCGTAGCGATCGATTGGGATGATTGTGGCGCCATTGGCATGCGCCGCAATGGCGACAAGAAGCAGTTGCGCGTCGAGCTGACCGCTGACAGCAAAGCGCGCACCATCGGCAACGCCTCTGCGAGCCAGTGCACCACGCAGATCGGCAACGCGCTTAGCAACGGCCTGCCATGTGTAGGCGTGCCACACCGACCGCTTGTGCAGCAGCGCCCAGGCCAGCGGCTTTTCCGTTGCCCACGTCTCGATAAGGTTCAGCGATCGCCCGGAGATGTGCGCCCGTGCGGCCGGTTCGGCGCGATAAGCCAATGCATGGTGTGTCATGGGGCTATCCGTTAGAAGCTTGCAGGCGGTTCTGTTCGCGCTTAACTCGCTCTATGTCGCGATAACGGGCGGCTGGATGGCTTGCCGGCAGCAGGTCACCATCGCCGAACAGCTTTTCTCGCAGCGTGCCGTTGCGGTATTCGCGCGGATAAACGCCGCGCCGCTGCAGTTCGGGAACGAGATGTTCGACGACGTCTTCAAAGGTTTCATGAGCGACGGCGTAAGCCAGATTGAACCCGTCAAGGTCCGTTGCCTCGATCCACTGCTGCAACTGATCGGCAACGGTAGCGGCTGAGCCGACAAACAGCGGACCGAGGCCGCCGATGCTGGCCCACTTCGCCAGTTCCTCAATGGTCCAGGTCTTTCCGCCTTCAGCGAGATGCTCGACAGCGGAAATGATGGCGTTGGTTTCAACCTTGCGCACGCTGTCCGTTGGTGCGTAACGACCGAAGTCGATGCCGGTCCAGCCGGATGTCAGCACCAGCCCGCCGTCGTATGAGGCATAGCTCTGATATTCCTTCAGCTTGGCGTAAGCTTTTGCATCCGTCTCGTCGACAACGATGGTGACAAGCGCGTAGATGAGCAGCTTCTTCGGGTCGCGTCCGGCAATCGCCGCGCGGCGACGAATGTCGGCAACGTAGGCGCGTGTCGTTTCCTGCGTCGGCGTGGAAATAAACACGCACTCAGCATGGTTCGCGGCGAAATCTTTGCCCGCACTTGATGCCCCGGCCTGGAACAGCACAGGCGTGCGCTGAGGCGACGGCTCGCACAGGTGATAGCCGGGAACGTCGAAGTACTTTCCGCTGTGACCTATCTCGCGAATTTTGGTGGGATCGGCGAACACGCCTTTTTCCCGATCACGGACAACAGCGCCGTCCTCCCAGCTGCCTTCAAAAAGCTTGTAAAGAACTTCGATGTATTCATCCGCCACCTCGTAGCGGTTGTCGTGCCGCTTCAACCCGGTCTGGCTGATGTTCTTCGCGCCGCTCTCAAGATATGATGTAACGATGTTCCAGCCGACGCGGCCTTTGGTGTGATGATCGGCAGTCGATAGGCGGCGCGCAAACGTGTAGGGGTGCTCGAACGACGTTGAGGCCGTGATGCCGATGCCAAGATGTTCGGTGACGGAAGCAATCGGATTTGCCAACTGCAGCGGGTCGTTCACCGGCATCTGCACACCGCCAAGAAACGCGTGATCGTTGTTGCCCTTATAGACGTCGTAATAGCCAATGACGTCGGCAATGAAGACCGCATCAAAGATCCCGCGTTCCAGGATTTTCGCAAGGTCGGTCCAGTATTCGACATCCTTATACTGCCACGAGCGATCACGCGGGTGACGCCACATGCCGGGGGACTGGTGGGCGACGCAGTTCATCTCGAAGGCGTTGAAGTGAATTGTCTTGCTCATGGGTTCTGCTGAATGCCCTCACGCCCTGGGCTCTAACCGCAGCCAGCCGCTCTCATCCCGTGCAAACGTTGCGCTCGGGATGAAATGAATGAGGATGATGCAAGGCCCCGCCTGAATGTTGATGTGATGGAAACAAGGGCGCTGGGCGATTGACCCGCCGTAAGGCGGTGCGCTGCGCCATTGAAACTTCACACTATGTAAGCGTTAGCATCGCGGCCGGCGGTCTCTAAATACGAATATCTCATGTCGTTATAGGAACGATGCATGGTGCGAGGGCGGGAAGAGATGGGATAACAATCGCAAAACGATATAGCGCGCGGCGACGAATTGACTTGTTGGGGGGGCTGTTGGATGCAGCGATTGTGCTGACGGTAGCGTTCAACTGGAGGGCGCGCGGTCGGATGGCTGCGCCGGGCGCGAAGTGTCTCTCGGCGGCTAGGGCCATTCGCGTATACGCTTTGCACAGACGCGCTGCACAAAGCGCCCTAATGGTGTTGGTTTAGAACCTCCAGAGCACTTTGCCCTGCACGCCGTTGTCCTGGAGATCGCCAGCGAGTTGGCCGACATAGGACACGCCCAAAGCAACGTCCTCGTCGATCTGCACATCCACACCCGCTTCCAGCAGTGCGCTTGATCTGGCCAGCGGCACGCCGAGAATGCCAAAGCTGGCGCCGGAGCTGGCAAATGCCAGCGTCGCATCGGGTCTTGTGTCGCCGAATGCGTATTGCCATGCCGCCGATGCCCGCGGCGTCAGCAGCACGCCGTCGATGGCGAATGTGGTCGCGGCGCGCAGCCCTAGCGTCGAGTAGCCGACATCGCTGTTGCTGCGCCTTCCGCGGAGCGATGCAACCGTGTTCCCGCTTTCACTGAAGCCGTCGGTGCTGAGGTGGACCCATGCGAGGCCGGCAAACGGTTCGACTGCAGAACTGGCGAATACGAACGGATGCGCAATCTCTCCGAACAGCTGCACGGTGTCGCCATCGTATCCGGCTGTTTCGGTGCCTAGAAAGCCCGGGAAAGCAACGATGCGGCTGGTGTCGATGTCATTCCAGGTCCATGCGCCGGCTGCACGGAGTGCAAATGAGCCGACGTCTCCGCCCGCATAGGCGGCGAGGGTGTAACTGTCCACATCCGACGACGACGTGCGCGCTGCAACGCTCACGTTTGACCTGCTGTAGCCAGCGGCGATGCCAGCCCGCCAGTTGCCTTCGAAACCAGCATCGACACCTGTCATGAAGCCGCCGATGTTGCGGTCGAGCGCTGCCGCGTTGCCATTGCCATTAAAGCGTCCCCAGGAGCCGAAGCCCTGAGCCCAGAAGACGGGATCGTCACTGTAAGTAGGCATAACGGCTGCGCGCTGCGAGGACGCCCCATCGCCCATACCGAGAGCCATGGGGCTGGAGAATGTTCCGCTTCGCAACGCCACTGTCGTCGGGCCGCCCGCAGCAAGCGCAGCCGTAGCAATGTTGTCTGAGCCGACGTTGAATGAGGTGTACGATGATTGCACCATCCGGCTGCCGATTATGCCGCGTGTGAATTGCGCCTGATTGAAGAGCACGTTTTGTGTGGAGGCATAAACCTCGCCGGACAACTCGTTGAAGGCGTCTCTGGCGCTGTCGGCCGATTGCCCGGACATGAGCTGGGATAACGGATCGCTGGGTGGCAATTGGTCGATGGTGCGCGCGACCGAGCGTTCATTGTACGTTTCGGCGACATCCTCGAACGCAACCGAACTACGTGCGAAGCGCACGTAGACGTTGTTGGCATCATATTCGAGGTGTGGCGTCAGGAACAGGAAGTCACTTGAAACGCTGTCGAACTCGCCAGTGCGACCGGCCGCGGCGGTGAGAATGGTATAACTCATTAGAGCGGAATACGAGCCGGGCGCTGCGATAATGCGCGCTGCGCCGCCTTGTATCGTAGCAGTTCCGCCGATGTCGATGTTGTCGGAAGCGCCGGAAGGATCTATGTCGACCTCATAAACTGATCCGCTGGCGAACAACGCATTGTTCATCACGCGCATGGTACCTGCGGAATGCCCTGGCCCGATCGTTCCGCCGCTGCCAATAATCAGTGCGGCTGCCGATCCTGTTCCGGACAGTCGCGCGCCAGACGATATCTCAATGGCTGAAGCCAGAGTGCCATCCAGAACATATTCGCCGCCTGTGACGAGGGTGTCGCCGATATATGTTCCCGTTCCAGACATTGTGAAGCGGCCGGCGCCAGCTTTCTCAAATCCACCTATGCCCGATATTAGGCCGGAAAATTCAGAATTCATGGCGGTATCGGTTTTCAGCAAACCCGTGCCAAGCACAACGTCGCCGGCACCGGACAGCACGCCAACGGTCTGCATGGCTCCGTTCAGATCGAACTGTGCACCGGCATCGATGCTCACGGCGGAACCAGAGTTGAGCGCACCTGATGGGCCAAGACGCAGAATGCCGTCAGCGATATGCGTGCCGCCCGAAAAGGTGTTGGCCGCATTGAGAAGCAGTGTGCCATCGCCGACTTTATTCAGTGCGCCGCCTCCGGACAGCACGCCGTTGAGGGCGACATCAAACCCGTTGGTGTCGAGAACTGGCGCTGATCTGGCGAGCAGGTCGATATTGACTGCAGCGTTGAAGCCGGTGAGAGCCTGAATTGTGCCGCCACCCCAATTGAACTGGTATGAGCCGGCGTTGTTGACGGCAAAAGGATTTGCAACGCCGATGCGCATTGTTCCGCCGGTCATCTCAAGCAGCGCGGTTCCGGGGCCGAAACGTATCTGGCCCTGGTTCAACGTGAAATCGCCGCCTGACTGTAAGAACCGGCCGGTGGTATCGGCGGATCGGCCGAGGTTCAATCCGACATTGCCGCCCGTACCGCCGCCGATCTGCAACTGCCCGGCGGACAGATAGTATTCGCCGACGCCGCCTCCGGTTGTGCCGTATCCCAGGTTCACGCCGTTAGGCGAATTCAGGACCACGACCGATCCCGCACCGTCCTGCAGAATGGTTCCATGCCCGCCGTTATCGCCGATGTAGATCTGGCCTGATGCGTGGGGCGTTTCATTCATCACGAATTTGGCGTCGTCGCTGATGCGCAGCGTACCATCGCCGCCGCCACCATTGCCGATGTAGATGGTGCCGTGCCCCATATCGACAAACGCGTCGTTGGTCATCGTGTAGGTGCCGGTTGCTCCGACGACGCCGATCTGGAAGGCGCCGCCCGCCAGGATGAATGAGCCACCGCTCTGATTGAAGACACCCACGGAGTCCGCGCCGCGGCCGACATCGATGGCAAAATAGCTGCCGCCAACTGCGGGCCGCGCTTCGATCAGACCGCCGGTCATCGTCACGGTGCCAGAGCCCGCGTTTACTCCGTCGCTGCGGCCGACATTGAAGCGCGCGACACCGTTGTCGGTATAGAAACTGAGCGTCGTCCCGTCGGCTATGGTGAGAGATCCGGTGTTGCCAAACCCGACATTGAAAGTTGGGTTGTCGCCGCTGCCGCTGGAGCTGCCGTTGAATTCGATTGCGATCGAAGTGGCTGCAGCAGGCAGCATGAGCGCCGGTCCAGCATGGATCACCTGCGCATCAACAACGATGGTGTCTGAGCGCCCCGCGCCGGTCGCTATCGCAATCGCGGCGTCAAATTCCGACTGATTGGTGACGGTGAATGTATCGGCTTCAGAGCAGCCTATCGCCGACACAGAAAACACGATGCCAAGCAGGCAATAGATCACCGGGCGCGGACATTTGATGGCGCGCATACAGCCCTCCAGTCAGGTTGCTCAGAACTTTGAGAACATTCAGCGCGGAGATGGTGCGGTGAATGATGATCACTGAACAACGATTGAATGGAACGCAGGCGCTTGGTGTCAACGCTGAGGACGATAAATCCGCGCACAATCACCGCGGGCGGCGGGTGCGTTGCTTTGCTGATGCTCTGATGTCACTATTTTTTGGGTGTTTCTGCGCAGTGTATTCTTTAGACGATTGATGAATTTGGCGCTTTATCACTGCATTTTTGCCCCCTGATTGAGTCCTGTAGAGAATCATAAAATCCGATCACGGACGCAGTTTTTTGCGTTCTCCGGTAGTGCATGACATTCATTGTCGGCACGCTCACGCGAGCAAAGCCGCTAGCTGTTTTTCCGGTTGGGCAGGCCTGGAATCTCGTCCATGGCGGCAAGTCGCTTCACAAGATCGACCGCACAGCGCACGCCCATCTTCTCGAAGATGCGAGCCCGATGCACCTCGACAGTGCGAACGGCGATGGCCAGGTCGTCGGCGATGACTTTGTTGGGTTTGCCTTCGACGAGTAGCTGCATCACAAATTCATGAGCGAGTGCCGCGCTCTCACAAATTTCATCGGTAACGGTGTGGCGACCATTGTCGTTGCAGCGTGGGAAGGTGAGCTCGACCGCGAGGCGCTGGCAAACGGGCTCAAGCGCAGGGTCGATACATACAACGTTGAAGAGGCTGTAGGCGTCATCTCGACGGTGCAATCGAGCTGGAGAGTGTCGGCCGCCACGCTTGATGCTAACCACGCGCGCAGCGCAGTCGTGGGGCAACCGCACGGACGTCATATTGCGCGGCTCTTGCTCGGCCACCAACGCTGAAGCAGCTCTCGCCATGTCAGGACGAGAGCTGCCGGCGTCTTAAATCATGCGCTTGCAGGCATCGTGTTGCGATCTATTGGCTTGTGGCGGGAAGGTTTGATCTAGCCGCGCAAAGCCGCGAGTTTGCGGCCCTCTTCCTGTAGCCGCGCAATTTCATCGGCCGTGAAAACCCGTTCGCTGCGGTTGGCGACGCCAAGCGCGCCTACAACCGTTTCGCCGTTAAAGATTGGCACGACAATGGAACCGGCAAGACCGGTTGCTTTTGCGCCGGGTCGAACGTCGCCGGATGTGTCGGTCTGGATGTTGCAGGCATCAACAGGCTGCGCCCGTTCGACCGCGAGTCCGGCCATGCCTTTACCCACCGGAATGGTGCGGATGATTGCCAGCACCTGCTCCGGCATACCAGCGCTCGCAGCCGCAAGGTGCAGCAACCCGTCGTCGGCGATGAAATGGATTGTGCCGGAATCGGCCGCGAATTCCCCGATGATACGGGCCAGATTGTTGTCGAGGGGATTGGATGTTGCGGCTGCTTCGGTTGACACGGGGGTGGTCTCCTTGCCCGATTGTGCGTGCTCGACTGTATCAACACACAGGCGCGCGGCAAAGCCGTCCAGGCAGTGGATTGCCCATCAACCGATCGCTTTGAAATTGCCGCGTCCACGCCAATCGGGGTGTGAAGGCGTTACTGACAGCGCGATTACTTCTCTGCGCCTGAAAACGCAGCTTCCAGTGTTGCGATATCCATTTTGACCATCTGCATCATGGCCAGTGTTGCGGCAGCAGCGCCCGCTCCGCCCTTGGCGATCATGTCGCCCAGACGTTTCGGTGTGATTTGCCAGGAAACGCCGAACCGATCCTTCAGCCATCCGCATGCAACTGGTTTGCCGCCGTCTGCCAGCAAACCGTTCCACATGCGGTCGATCTCATCCTGCGTGTCACAGATCAGCATGAGCGAAATGGCATCGTTGAAGTCGTGATGCGGCCCGCCCGCGAAGCCTGTCACCGGTGTGCCGGCCAGTGTGAACTCAACGAGCTTCACCGTGCCTGCCGGGCCAGAAGGCGTATCCACCGGCAATGTGGAGATGCGCGTGATGGTCGAGTTTGGCACCACGGAGGCGTAAAACCGCGCGGCTTCCTCGACGTGGGCGGAGTACCAGAGGCAGGGAACGAAGGCGATGGTCATGGTTTTGCGTCCTCGCAATCAGGCGGCTTCGGCGATGGCTTTGAGATCAGTGAGGCCTCGGTCGAAATCGCGCGCCAGCATGCGGTCGCAATCGACGAACAGTGAGAAGATCTTGCCGACCAGCGATTGCTTGCCGCTCATCGCCCATGTGACCTCAGTAACGTTGTCGGCGGCGGCCGGACGGAGCGTGAACTCGACGCGGTTGTCGACGCTCATCGGTTTTGTCATGCGCAGCCGCATGCCGATCTTGTCCGGTGCGCTGTCGGTGACGCTGAGTGCGCCGGTGCCGTTGTTGCCAGCGAAGTGGTAGGTCGCGCCGGGGCCGGCATCAGGGCCACTGTAATGGCCGGTGCCGCGCGTCTCGCTAAGCGCATACGGATTCCAGCGGTTCATTTGCTGCAGATTGCTGATCAGGCCGTGCAGGCGGCTGGCAGGTGCTGCGATCGCCATTGAGCGGGCGGCGTAAAACTCATCCGGTCGCCGCGCAGCGATAAGCAATGCCGTCGCCACCGACGAAAACACCGCAATGAGCAAATAAATCAGTATCTCCGGCATGGCATCGCCCCTATGTCTGACTAAGCAAAATTGACAATGAGTTGATATCAACATAACGAGAAGCATGTCAACCAACGACGAAGCTTTGCCGTTCAATTTCACACTGGAGGTGCGCGACCGCTGCCTGTGTCTGCATGTGCAGCGGGCCGCGCGTGCACTGGCGCGCCGCTTCGATGACGTGTTGCGCCCGTTCGATCTGACGAACGGTCAGTTCTCGCTGCTGATGTCGTTAAACCGGCCGCAGCCGCCAACGATCGGTGAGATCGCGCAGTTGCTGGCGATGGATCGGACAACGCTGACAGCAAACCTGAAGCCGCTGGAGCGGCGCAAGCTGTTGCTCATCGTGGTCGATGAAAAGGATCGACGTAGTCGTCGGCTGCTGATTACGGATGCGGGGCGCAAACTGCTGGGCGCAGCCATTGGTGTGTGGCGCCGCACGCACGATGAAATCGACGCGCTGCTGGGCGCATCGCCCGAGCAACTGCGCGAAGAACTTGTGCGGCTGACTGAGGCTTGAGCGCCGGCGTATTTCTCTGGCGCCGGCGACTGCCCTCTGGGTCAGCCGGCCGCCGGTGCATAACTGTTCTCTCACCGGCGACACCGCTGCATTTTAGTTAGCGCTGGCGACTGCCCCCCGGTCAGCCGGCCGCCAGCGCTGACTGTCAGCGGTAGCGCTGCAGATTGAATGTCGAATAGCTGGTGGGGCTCGGCAGCCGGTCCCTGCCGGTCATCGCGTCGGCCAGCGCTTCGCCGATGTTCGTTTCCGGCTCTGCGTTCTTCACACCGATGACGATGAACGGCCGCTGCCAGCTGGTGCCGCCGCTTTCGCAGTCGGTGCACGGATCGCGATACTGGCCGAGGTTCAGGGTCCAGATCGGCACGTTGCTGGGCACGGCGTTGACCACGAGCTGCGCGGCGCGCTGGGCCCGGAGCTGGGCCCGGGCGGTTTCGTCGGCGGCATTGCCTTCCTGTGATGCAGTGCCGACGGCGATGACCTCGCGTGTGTCGGCCAGCGCTGCCCGCACTTCGTCGTCGAGAACGGCACTTGCCGTCTGATGACGCGGAATGATCTGACCATCCTTCTCCAGCGCATCGGAACTGCCGACGACCCACAGGAAGCTCTTGTTCAGCACCACGACGTCGAACGAGCCACGGCGCCCCGCCTTGTCATGGCCGTCAATCGCGAACACCGTGGAGTTGGTGGTCTGCCGCACATCCGGCAGCGACGCGGTCTCAAGGCCGTTCCACCACTGGAAGATGTCGTGGCGCATATTGTAGGTGACGGCCGCGCCGGTTCCCAGCACCAGCACCGAAACCGCCGCATTGGTCTTCAGCAGGCCAAGCAGCCAGCCGATGCGGTCAAACCATCCAGCACCTCGGTCATAGGTACGATAGCCGCGCCAGAGCCAGCCGAAGAAGCCCTTGCGGCGCTTTTCATCCTGGGTGGCGATGGCTGTCGCTGCACCGGCTGCCGCGAGTACCGCCGCCCCCGCAACAGGCCGTTCCACGTAACAGAGCATCCAGCCGATGACGAAACCAACGGCGAGGGCGCCCGCAGCATAGAGGGGCAGATTTGCAATCAGTTCCTGCATCACTCAGCTTCCCGTCCGTGGAAGATCGCTTGATATGGTTTGGCCACGCAATTTAGTCGGCGGTCGCGCGATCAGAAATTGACATTGCGGATGACATAGCCGGTCGCGAACGCGATCGCTCCGGCCATGACGATGTAGGGCAGCACGGTGACAAACTTGCCCAGCAGCTCCACGAAGGCGTGATAGAGCGCGACAACGCCCGCCCACAGCACCTGCGCCGCCTGATACAGAATGTAGGCTATGGCCGCCATGGCGACGATCAGCACCACGATCTTCCAGATCGGCAGCGCCTGAATGTCGGACGAGAAAACCGAAAAGATCTGGCCGAACGACCACTTCCAGATGATCTCAAGGAAATTGAAGATCGCTGCGACGCCCTTCTGCAGCAAATCAATGATGGAATTGACTAGGTCGGCCACGTGCCCCTCCATGCGGTCGATCGATGGTCAGGGCGTAATGTGCCCCCCGTTTCGGCTGCACAGTGAACCGGCGCCGTTGCGGGCGCAAGGCGAGAGCGGCAAATCAGGTCTTGAGACGGTAGCCGGTCTTGAAAATGCGCCACACAATGAGCAGCGAAAGCAGCAGAAACGCCAGGGTCGCCCCCAGGCTGGCGTAGATGTTGACGTCCGACACGCCGAAGAAGCTCCAGCGGAAGCCGCTCACCAGATAAACGACCGGATTGAACAGCGTCACCTTCTGCCAGAATGGCGGCAGCATATCGATTGAATAGAACGTGCCGCCGAGGAAGGTGAGGGGCGTGATGATAAGCAGCGGAATTATCTGAAGTTTTTCAAACCCATCAGCCCAGATGCCGATGATGAAGCCAAACAGGCTGAATGTGATTGCGGTGAGGACCAGGAACGTCAGCATCCAGATCGGGTGCGCGATGTGGAGATCGACGAACAGCGCCGCCGTGGCCAGAATGATGAGCCCCAGCACGATAGACTTGGTGGCCGCCGCCCCGACGAAGCCCAACACGATTTCAAGCGGCGAGACTGGTGCTGACAGCAGCTCGTAGATCGTACCGGTGAAGCGCGGGAAATAGATGCCGAACGCGGCATTGGAAATCGACTGGGTGAGAAGCTGCAGCATGATCAGCCCGGGCACGATGAACGCGCCATAGGCAATGCCGTCGATCTCGGCGATACGCGTGCCGATGGCCGCGCCGAAGACGATGAAATAAAGCGACGTCGACAGCACCGGCGAGACGATGCTTTGCATCAGCGTGCGAACGGCGCGTGACATTTCAAAGCTGTAGATAGCCTTGACCGCGTAGAGGTTCATCGGTTGCTCCGTACGAGGTCGACGAAGATGTCCTCCAGCGACGATTGCGTGGTGTCGAGGTCCACGAAACCGACGCCGGCGTCGCGCATGTCGTTCAGCAGCGCGGTGATGCCGGTGCGCCCGGCGCGTGTGTCGTAGGTGAAGGTGAGCTGCTTGCCATCGGGCGAAAGCTCGAGGTCGTAGCCGGAAAGACGCTCGGGCAAACCTGTCAGCGCCGCGTCGAGCTGCAGAATAAGCTGCTTCTTGCCGAGCTTGCGCATCAGCTCGGCCTTGTCTTCCACCAGGATCAGTTCGCCGCGTGTAATAACGCCGACGCGATCGGCCATTTCCTCGGCTTCTTCCAGGTAGTGCGTCGTCAGAATGATGGTGACGCCGGCTGCGCGCAGGTCGCGCACCACCTGCCACATGTCTTTGCGCAGTTCTACGTCGACGCCAGCGGATGGTTCATCGAGGAACAGCACGGTCGGTTCGTGTGACAGCGCCTTCGCAATCATCAGGCGCCGTTTCATGCCGCCGGAAAGCGTCATGATGCGATTGTCTTTTTTCTCCCACAGCGAGAGCGAGCGCAGGATCTTCTCGATGTAGGCAGGGTTGGGCGCCTTGCCGAACAGCCCGCGGCTGAAGGCGACCGCGTTGAAAACCGTTTCGAAGTGGTCGGTCGTCAGTTCCTGCGGCACGAGGCCGATCATCGCACGGACGCGGCGGTAGTCCTTGATGATGTCGCTGCCGTCCACGGTGACGGAGCCGGTCGTCGGATTGACGAGCCCGCAGATGATTGAGATGAGCGTTGTCTTGCCCGCGCCGTTGGGGCCAAGCAGGGCGAAGATTTCGCCGCGGCGGATGTCCAGATCAACATGCTTCAGGGCCTGAAAGCCGCCGGCGTATGTCTTGGACAGATTTTTGATTGATATGATGGCGCTCATGGCGGGGGAATAAGCACTCGCTGGGTTGCGTTCAAGCCGTGCGTGGCATCATTCCTTGTCGCCGCGTCCCGCAAGCCACTTCTTGAGGTTCTCGGCGAGAGCATTTGCACTCTTGGATGCGCGCTCGCCCGCGGGGTGCCCACCACTTGCCTTGCGCGGCGGCTTTGGTGCGGGCGCGGGCTTGGGCTTTTCGGCCGGAGCCGCTTCCGCTTCGCCGCTGCCGTCCTGCATCTTCAGAGCGGAATGCGATAGAAAGCGCGCCGCGTCACCCTTCGCGAGCCAGGGCGCGGCATCGGCTATCGCGTCCAGCATCGGATCGAGCCAGTCGTATTCGACGCGGGCAAAATCGTGCAGCACGTAGTGAGCGACAGCGTCCTTCGAGCCGGGATGACCGACGCCGATGCGTACACGCGCGTAGTCATTGCCGAGGTGAGCGCTGATGGAGCGCAGGCCGTTGTGTCCGGCATTTCCGCCGCCGGATTTCACTTTGAGCTTGGCCGGGGCAAGATCGATCTCATCGTGAAAGACGCTGATGTCTTCCAGCGGGATCTTGAGGAAGCGCGCAGCTTCGCCAACCGCGCGGCCGCTTTCGTTCATGTATGTGGAGGGCTTCAGCAGCACCACGCGTTCGCCGCGCAATGTGCCTTCGGATGTTTCGCCCTGGAACCGCTTGCGCCAGGGGCCGAAGCCGTGCGCCTCCGCGATACGGTCGAGCGCCATGAAGCCTACGTTGTGGCGATGGCGGGCATATTGCGCCCCGGGGTTTCCCAGTCCGACGAACAGCTTCATGGGTATCCTTCAGGAGCCGGGCGGGGCGGACGACAAGCGCAAGGCCCGTTCGTCCGCCCGACCTGATCTTACTTCTTCTTCTCGCCGGGCTTAGCAGCGCCCTTGGCGGGTGCAGCCGCAGCCGGAGCTGCTTCAGCTTCTTCCTGCTTGCCGGTGCCGACAACGGTGGCGAGCGTGAAGTCGCGATCCTTGATCGTCAGCTCAGCGTCCTGCGGAAGCTTAACCGTCGAAATGTGGATCGAGCGACCGATTTCCACGCCTTCCAGATCGATCTCGAACACGCTCGGAATGTGATTGTACGGGCAGATAACCTCAACCTCGTGACGCACGATGTTGAGAACGCCGCCGCGCTTCAGACCCGGAGACAGAGCTTCATTGATGAAGCGAACCGGAACCGCAACGCGAATGCGGCCATCCTTGCCGATGCGCAGCAGGTCGACGTGCAGCGGGATGTCCTTGACCGGATCGAGCTGCAGGTCGCGCGGGATGACGAGCGACTTCTTGCCTTCGCAATCGATCTCAAGGACCGTCGAAGTGAAGTGACCCTTCAGAACCTGCTTCCACAGATCGTTGAAGTCGAGGGAAATGGTTTCAGGCGCTTCGCCAGCGCCGTAGATTACTGCCGGTACATTACCATCACGACGAGCTTGACGTGCGGCCCCCTTGCCTGCACGTGGGCGCGCCGTGGCTTTCATCTCGATGACTGCCATGGACGTGTCTCCAAATAAGAATAGGGCCTTGCGGCCCATCACGCGGCGCGGCCTCCAAGGGTGCCGGGCGCCGTCTCACGCTGTAATGCTTGAGATGGCGCGGTTTATAGCTGTGGCGGGGCGGATTGGCAATGCACTGGACGCCGGGAGCAGGGCGGTCGGCCCGGATGGCGGCCGCTACAACCCATATCGGCGATTATAGGTGAAAGCCACCGGACGCCGGGTAGGGACGTGAACATCATTAACCAAGGTGGTCCCAGCCGGTTTGCGGGGCCGGTGCGAGGCCGCTTCGCAGGTGCTGTCACGTTTGGTCGGACTGAGCCAGCGCAGGATGTGCATGGACGCCATTCGCCTTGCCGCGGCTGCAAAATGCTCCCACCTGTGGTATGGAAAGTAAGAGTTTTTGCTTTGTCAGCCCCTTGGGCACCCCGCAAGGGGCGCCGGCTGATCCGCCTCAGGGCGGCTTTCTGCAACTGGGATTGTTAAATGACCCGCAAAGTCGTCAAGCGGCGCTCTGCCACCGAACAGGACAAGCTGATCTCCGATGCGCTGCGCGATGTTGGCCGCCCGGTCAGTGCCTATGAATTGATCGACGAACTGCGTGACAAGGCCAGCCTGGCACCGCAGACAGTCTATCGCGCCCTCGATCGACTGATCGCGGATGGGCGGGCCCACCGGCTTGAATCGATCAATGCGTTTGTCGCCTGCCGCCATGCCAGCCACGAGGGCACCGCTGTTTTTGCCATCTGCAGCGATTGCGGCACCGTCACGGAATTCGACGAACCGGCTGCCGTCGAGCGGTTGTCCGGATGGGCTCGGAAGGCCAAGTTTGCCATCGAGCGCATGACGCTGGAGCTGCGTGGCCGCTGCCGTGAGTGCACCGCCCGGGCGCCGAGCTGAGCCATGGCAACATTGGCCAGCCAATAAATAAGCCAGCAATGAAGCGTGGCGTTGCGCATATTTGTGTGCCGGCCAAATAACGCTGCGCGGCGCGGCGCCGCTAATGTAAGCGACGCCTGTTAGCTTTTCTTCGGCGCATCGCCTTACGATATATTTCGGGCCGCGCGCTGATCGGCCAACGATATCGCCGTACGCTGATCCCTCAACATCCACATGACCGGCAGAAGCTGTCGGTCCGCGTACGCATTGGCACTGATGCAAATGCGCATCGCTTCCTTGTTTCGATGCGCCGGTGATCGAAGCGTCCATCAGGCCGTGCTTGACGACGGTTAATTTCGGATAATATAACATCCATCAGTAGGGCGTATTGGGGGCGTTTGTGTTGTGAGAGTATGCGTTGCGTGGAGTGTCGCTGCGGCGATGCTCGTAAGCGGAGCTGTGTCTGCCTTGGCGCAGTCAGCGGGCACCGAAGAGTCGACGGCCGGAGGCGAGGCGTCATTCGACCTGCCCGCTGTTACGGTCACAACTGCCAGTCCGGTTGTGAAAGCCAAGCCTAAGGCGAAGCGTAAGAGCGCCGCATCAGCACCGTCGAGTGTGGTGCAGGCGCCGGTCGAAGAAACAGCGGCGCCGGAATTGCAGCCGTTGCCCGGCTCCATCGTCGATGCCGAAACTTTTGCGTCGGTCAGTGTTGCGACAGCGCGCGAATTCGAAGCCGTTGGCGGCGCGACGATCACCGACACGCTTCAGCATAAGCCAGGCGTCACCGGCAGCACGTTCGCGCCCGGCGCCAACCGTCCGATCATTCGCGGCCTCGACAGCTATCGCGTGCGCACGCAGGAAAACGGCATCGGCACGCATGACGTCGCGGCAATCTCCGAAGATCACGCGGTTCCGATTGATCCGCTTGGCGTCGATCGCGTTGAGGTCGTGCGTGGACCGGCAACGCTGCGTTATGGCAGTCAGGCGATTGGCGGCGTTGTTGCGGCCGAGAACGAGCGTATTCCAACATATATGCCGCCGGGTGGCCTGAAGACGCGCATCGTCGGGGGTGTCTCATCCGTGGATGAAGGGGCGGATGGCGCGGTGAGCGTGACCGCCGGCACCGCTGGCGTCGTAATCCATGCCGATGGCTTCAAGCGGTCGGCACAGGATTATTCTTCGCCGCATGGCCGTGTGCACAACAGCTTCGTCGAAAGCGAGGGCGCATCAGTTGGCGCCTCGCTTATCGGCACCGATGGCTTCTTCGGTGTTTCCTATACGCACTTCGCCAGTGTTTACGGTGTGCCCGGATGGGAAGCCGATGAGGGCGTAGATCCGCGCATCGACATGGAACAGAACAAGTTCATGGCGAAGGGCGAATGGCGTGTGCGCAATTCCGGCATCGATACGGTGCGCTTCTGGTTCGGTGCGTCCGACTATAAGCACTCCGAGTTCGCCCGCCACGCGCATGACGATGACCACGACCATGATGACGACGATCATGGCCACGATCACGACGAAGATGGCATTACGCCGTTTTCGCTCGGCTCGCGCTTCCTCAATCGACAGCAGGAAGGGCGCATCGAGGTGCAGCACCTGCCGTTCGTCAGTGCGCTGGGTGAATTCTCGGGCGCAATTGGCATCCACGTCGACAACCGGCGCACGCGCGGCACCAGCTTTGAAGGTGAATCGCTGTTGGAGCCGGTGCACACCACCAGTGTGGCCGCGTTCTGGTTCGAAGAACTGGCGGTTACGCGACAGCTTACCTTGCAGGCCGCTGCACGCATCGAGCGCACCACTGTAGACGGCACCGGCTGGGAAGATTTCCATGGCCATCTGCACGGTGACCACGGACATTTCCATGCGCACACCTTCTCGGGTGAGCGTGAATATACGCCGGTGAGCGCCAGCGTCGGCATGCTCTACAAGTTGCCGTTCGACACCGTTGCGCGTCTGACCGGATCATACGTTGAGCGCGCCCCCGATGCTGCGGAGCTGTTCTCAAAGGGCATGCACGAAGCGACGGGTACGTTCGAGGTCGGCAATCCGTTTCTCGATCTCGAAAAGGCAACCACCGCTGAAATCGGTTTGAAGAAGGCAACAGGCGCATTCCGCTTCGACGCGTCGGCCTACTACACGCGTTACAATGGCTTTATCTATCGCGCGTTGCAGGGGTTGCAGTGCGATCCGGTCATGAGCGGTGGTGAGTTCAACTGCGTGGCAGGCGGCGGCGGTCATCATCACAATGACGACGATCACGGTCACGACCACGGCGGACACATGTTCGACCTCGTCTATTTCCAGCAGCGCGATGCTACGTTCTATGGCGCCGAACTGGCGTTCCAGTATGACGTTGCGCCGATCTGGAACGGCATCTGGGGCGTCGATGGCCAGTACGATTTCGTTCGTGCCCGCTTTGCCGGCGGTGAGAACGTGCCACGCATTGCTCCGCATCGTCTCGGCGGCGGCGTCTACTATCATGACGCGAACTGGTTCGCCCGCGTCGGCCTGCTGCATGCGTTCGACCAGAACGAGATCGGCCTGAACGAGATCGAGACGCCGGGATATACGCTGGTCAATGCCGAGATCAGCTACACCACGACGATCGATGTGTCGGCACGTGGCGCGACTAAGCTCACGCTGGGTGTGCGTGGCGAGAACCTGGCCGATCAGGACATCCTGAACCACAGTTCGTTCAAGCGGCGCGAAGAGGTTTATCTGCCGGGCGCTTCAGTGCGCGCCTTCGGTGTCATCAGTTTCAACTGACCTATCAGTTTCAACCGAGCCACGAATTTTAAAGCCAACTATTCCTGACTACCCACCCGCGCAAAGAAGAAGGCCGGTGCAGTTCGCTGCACCGGCCTTCTTTGATTGGTCAATTGCACCCTGCGCGTAACGGCAGCGAATGCGTCGCTTAGTAGAACAGGCTCGACACGCTTTCCTCGCGCGCGGTGCGCAGGATCGCTTCGCCGATCAGCGGCGCGATGGAAACGACGCGGATGTTCTTGGCGGCCAGTACGGCAGCGGTCGGCTGGATTGAATCGGTGATGACCAGAGACTTCAGCTTCGAAGCCTGAATGCGGCTGACAGCGCCGCCGGAGAGCACGCCGTGGGTGATGTAGGCCATCACTTCAACAGCGCCGTTCTTCAGCAGGGCCTCGGCAGCGTTCACCAGCGTGCCACCGGAATCGACGATGTCGTCTAGCAGAATGCAGCGCTTGCCGGCAACGTCGCCGATCACGTGCATCACTTCGGACTCGCCCGGGCGATCGCGGCGCTTGTCGCAGATGGCGATCGGCACATCCATGCGCTTGGCCAGTGCGCGGGCGCGAACCACGCCACCGACGTCCGGCGAAACAACCATCAGGTTGTCGCCTTTGTAGTGCTCCTGGATGTCGCGCACGATCACCGGCGCGGCAAACAGGTTGTCGGTCGGGATGTCGAAGAAGCCCTGAATCTGCCCTGCGTGCAGGTCGAGCGTCATCACACGGTCGGCGCCTGCGCGCTCGATCAGGTTGGCGACCAGCTTGGCCGTGATCGGCGTGCGTGGGCCGGGCTTCCGGTCCTGCCGCGCATAACCGTAATAGGGCACGACAGCCGTGATGCGTGCAGCCGAGGCGCGCTTCAGGGCATCGATGAGCACCAGAAGCTCCATCAGGTTGTCGTTTGCCGGGAAGGACGTCGACTGGATCACGAACACGTCCTGACCGCGGACGTTCTCCTGAACCTCGACGAAGATCTCCATGTCGGCAAAACGCTTCACCTGCCCCTTGGTGAGAGGGAGCTTCAGGTGCGAGCAGATCGCTTCCGCAAGAGGGCGGTTCGAGTTCCCGGCAACAATTTTCATCGTCGGGGTGATGCGGCCCTCAGGTCGCGGATCGAAGGGCATATACGCCTCCACAGCCGTTCGCGGGCGCTTCTAACAAGAGGGCCCTCGCGTGTAAACGGCGAGGGCCCGCTAGTGTGTCGAAATTTTGACGCGGCAAATGTTTGCGTCAGGTTAGTTCGAGCTTGTCCGCTGGCTTGGCTGCGGAAGAAGCTTAACGATACCCTGCGCTGCTGCCGCAGCCGCCGCATCAGCCGTCTGGCCCCAGGCGCCGTCGAGCGAGCCCTGCGGAACCTGATTCTTCTGCGAAACGGTGCCCAGCTTCTTGCCGTTCGGGTCAACGACGGTCCAGTCGATGCTGATCGGCTGCTTGCCGCTATCGGCAGCACCCATGACAACCCGGCCCTCGACGGTGTAGGTGCCCGGCACCCGTGAATCGGACAAGGCCACGCCGCTGCGGGTCAGCTCACGCTGGATTGCGGTGCGCAGTGCCGTGCTGCCGTCACCCGGTGCGCCGGTCACTGCAGGCACCATGGCCCGAACCGGCCCAGCCGCGGCAATGCTGCCAGTCACGGTGTTGGCGGTCTGCTGGGCATAGGAACCGGCGGACGCCGAAGCCTGCTGCACCATGTTGTTAGCCGTGCCGGCAACCATCGCGCCAGGCATCCAGCCGGAGATCGAGTTCACCGTCTTGCCGGTAATGGTCTGCACGACGTTCGGCGAAACCGCGTTCCACGGATCCTTGCTCTTGCCGCTCGGCGCGGATTCCTCGCCGCTGACGCGGTGAACAGCCTTGCTGTTCGCGTCGGTGACGTCCCAGATGTAGGAAATCTTGGATTTGTTGCCCTTCTCGATTGAAGAAACAACATAGCCGCGGAGCGTATATTCGGCCTTCTCGTCCGGCGCCTTTGCAACGCGGATGTTACGCCGTTCGAGATCGGCGATCAGCTGATTGCGCAAGTCGCTGGACACGCTCTCGGGTGGACCGATCACGGGCGCTACGGCGAACTGTGCAGATCGCGACATTGCCATCGGCGGCGGGCTCGCGACCGAAGCTGTTGGTGCTTCGCCTCCGGAAGATCCGAAAAGCGAAGTCAGCGGATTTGCCGTTTCACAGCCGGCCAGGCCAACGGCCATCCATCCTGCGATCAGCGCATACGTAATTGGCTTTTTTGAATGCCAAGCCGCAGCAGCATCAAAGGTCGTCACGGTGACGCTCCCCCGTTGAGTACTCGCTGTGTGTTCCGGCGGCCGACGTACCAACTTTGCGACCTTGAACTCCTTAATGACCGGTACCCCTCTAAGATTCGTCTAACCAGTCACTTTCGGCGCGTCCAGATCGAATCCGAGCATTCGTCGATTGAAGCGCCAAACCCTAGGAGAAACGGAGAACGCCACTGTGGATTATGCAATTAGGTCACGACAATGGCGGAGATTTGACGGCCGTAATCACCCTCGGAACGGTGCTGAGAACGCCTAAAGCTGAAAAATTGCGATTCGTTGACGTAGGTGCATGGGCTTTGGCGTTCGATTTGTGCGAGCCCAAGTTTATCGAGTTGCGATACAACAAAACCTGGCAGATCGAAGTGTGCCTTTGAATTCGGTTCAGCGCGCGCCAAAAAACGGCTGTTGTCAGCGCAACTTTTCAGTAGGGTTGCTTCGAAATCTGGTCCTACTTCGTACGCATCTTGGTTAATGCACGGACCAACGGCGGCAATGATGCGCTCGCGCCGGGCGCCGAGCTTCTCCATCTGCGCCACCGTTGCGGCCAGCACGCCACCGACAGCACCGCGCCATCCCGCATGCGCGGCGCCTACAACCTTGGCTTCGGCGTCGGCGAACAGCACCGGCCCGCAGTCGGCAGTCAGCACGCCGATGACGAGGCCAGGCGTTGCGGTCACAACGCCATCGGCCTTCGGACGGTTGTCCGGCGCTGGATACGAATCGATCGCCACCGCATCACCGCTGTGGATCTGATAGAGCGTCGCGACGTCTTTCAGTGGCGCACGACTCCCCTCCGGGGAGCCGGCCGTGCGCCGGAGCAAGTGCTGCGCAACGCGCGCGCGATTTTCAGCGACTGCAGCCGGATCATCGGCCGAGCCCGGTCCGCAATTCAGCTCCGCGTAGATGCCGTTCGAGACACCACCCCTGCGGGTGAAAAAGCCGTGACGAATGCCCGGCAGGGCGGCGAGGAGTGAGGATTCGATTGGTTCCAGCATACCCGTGCACTTAGTAGCGGGGCGGACGCATTTCCACCGGCTCCAATGCAGGTAGCGCAGAAAGGTCAACGCTGCGTATCCCGAGCGCAAGAAAGCGCGTGCCCATGCCAACGGGCGCGAGCAGCCGCGCAATACCCGCTTCGATGCTGGCCGCTTTGGCAGGATTGGCTGACATCAGCCGCGATGCGCGTTCGATGATGCCGAGGCGGCCGAGCAGTTCGGCTTGCGTCACCGGGCCGTCGACTGCGAACCCGGCGTCACGTGCGGCGACGCCAAACGCAGCAAAATCCACAAGCGCGCTGAGATCGTCTTCACCGGGCGCACGCAGCGGATCGGCGTAGGCGTGCGCGTGTAGAGCCTGCAGCGTGTCGCCGAATGCCGGTTCGCTGTGTCCGTAGTCGATGAAAAGACCGGCAAACGGTTGGCCGCTCGTTTTCAGTTCTGCGGCAAGGGCTGCGAACACATCGGCGCGCGATTCGAATATGCAACCATTGTGCGGATTAGTGAGTGAAGCGGGAATTGCGGGCTCGCGATCATCGGCTGCGGGGATTTCGACAAACGCAAGCGCGCCCGCATCATCGAGCCCAACGGCGCGTTCGTGCCAGCCACTTTCACGCCAGATCCATTGGCGCAGCGCCAGCGCGTCGAGAAATTCATTCGCGAGCACGATGGTGGGTGTCGCACTGGGCGACACGGTATCGTGCCACTCAACCGGAACACCACAACTGGCCAGCGCCTTCCGCTGCGCCTCCACCAGCACGCGATTGCTTTCTACCAGTTCGACCGACAGCGCGGCGTGAAATGCCGGCACAACACGGCTGGCGCGCAGTGCATCGGCCATCAGCGTGCCGCGGCCGGGGCCCAACTCAATCAGACGCAGCCTGTCCGGCCCGCCCATGCTTTGCCACACCAGCGCGCACCAAAGCCCCAGCAACTCGCCAAAGATCTGACTGATCTCCGGCGCGGTGATGAAATCGCCGCCGCCGCCGATGGCCGTCTGCTTGCGATAATAGCCGTGCTCTGGATCCTGCAGGCACGCTTCAACGTAAGCATCGATCGGCAGCGGCCCATGCTGGCGGATGCGCGCCGCCAGCTTCTGCACCAGCGGCGTCGCAACGGCAGGGGCGCGCTCGCCGTTTGTCGGGCTGTCGCTCACTTCAGCTCACGCGTGCGCGCCCAGTAGATCACCATCAGGCCCAGCAGCAGCATGGGGATGGAGTAGGCGATGCCGGCTGTCAGCGGGCCGACGTTGAATGCATGCGCGAAGTGCGGCTCGCGGAACAGCTCAGCGGTCGAGCGCGCCAATGCATAACCGGCAAGGAATGTGCCGGCGACCAGACCGGGCCGCTTCAGCGCGCCGAAGTGATGCGTCATCACCCGCAGCACGATGAACAGCACCAGCCCTTCCAGCAGCGCTTCATAAAGCTGGCTGGGATGGCGCGTCGTCGGCTCAATGGCCGGATGATTGATCGCCGCTTCCGGAAACACCATGCCCCAGGGCATCGTTGTCGGACGGCCGTACAACTCGCCGTTCACGAAATTGGCGACGCGTCCAAAGAACAGCCCGATCGGGACAGCAGCCGTCACCAGATCGCCGGTGCTCCAGGGATTGACGCCGTTGTTGCGCGCAAACACCCAGATCGCGACGATGCAGCCGACCAGCGCGCCGTGGAACGCCATGCCGCCCTTCCACACCGCGATGATGTCCTGCGGATTGGCGAGGTAATATCCGGGCTCATAGAACAGGACGAACCCGAGCCTGCCGCCCAGCACGACGCCAGCGGTGATATACAACAGCAGGTCGTCCACCTTCGCGAGCGAGAACGGTGGCGTGTCGTTCGCCCACAGGCGGTTGGTGGTGATGAGGCGGCGGATATAGATCCAGCCAAGCACCAGCCCGGCGAGATAGGCGAGGCCATACCACTTGATTGCGACGGGCCCGATCTGCAGCGCTACGGGATCGAGATTCGGGAACGGAATGGCCAGAAAGGCCGTCAGCATGCTCATGGTGCGTCGGCCCGCAGGCCTCCCCCTGTCGCTCTAATTTGCGGCGCGCCGTGGCGGCGAACCGAATTGGCCCTGTTGGCGCCGCACGATTTAGACACCCCGCATCACTGTCAAGGCCCGCCAGCCGGCTGAACGGGTTGCTTGAACGGTGCGCGCCCGGTGCCCATAGTCCGCCAGAGCGGCGCGCGCTATTGAGGCGCTTACAAATGACCAGGCCCCGGAGGCACCGATGACCCAGACCAGCAATCGCTTCTTCGATGAGTTTGCCAAGTTGATGACGGGAGCGGCCGGCGCGGCCGATGGCCTCAGGCGCGAGGCTGAGCAGATGTTCCGCGCGCAGGGCGAGCGATTCCTGTCCGACATGGATCTGGTGCGGCGCGAGGAGTTCGAGGCCGTCAAGGCGATGGCGGAAAAAGCCCGCACCGAAAACGAGCGTCTTGAGGCCCGGCTGGCCGATCTCGAAGCGCGGCTGGCCCAGAAAGGCTAAAGGACGGTCGATATAATTCACAGGGGCAGTGGAAAGCCTTGCTGTTTGTTGGATTTATCCGCGCTGTAACCGCATTGCCCGTGGATTAGGCCGAGCCCAACTTGCGACTCGCGCCCCCCTCTGTTTTCGTCGCGCTCGTTGGCTGAACAGCCGCTCTGTGATGTCGCGTATCAGTGTCACTGAGAAACAAGAAACGCGAGACCATAGAGGGATCGACAAAGCATGTCGGCTGAATACGTCGGCTACGGCCGGGTGACGAACCCAATTGATCTCATTGAGCAGCTCGCCACCGCGCACGACTGGCCATGCGATCGCACCAACGATGACGAGCTGACGCTGGTTATCGCCGGCACGTGGACCGACTATCACGTCTCGCTCAACTGGCGGGACGATCTGGAAGCGCTGCATCTGGCGTGTGCTTTCGATTTCCGTGTGCCGGAAAACCGGTTGCCGGAAATGTACAAGCTGGTGGCGCAGATCAACGAACAGCTCTGGCTGGGTCATTTCGATCTGTGGGCACAGGACGGGCTGGTCATGTTCCGCCATGCCCTTCTGCTCAACGGTGCCGTTGCAACTACCCGTCAGTGCGAGGCCATGCTGCAGGCCGCGCTGGAGGGATGTGAGCGCTATTATCAGGCCTTCCAGTTCGTCGTCTGGGCAGGTAAGCAAAGCCGTGAGGCTTTGGTTTCGGCGATGTTTGAGACCGAAGGCCAGGCCTGAGATCGGGCGCGGCGCGCGCCCCGCAGCACTGGGGCGTAAAATATGAGCGTTGCCTTCAACGGGCCTTTGCTGTTTGCCGGGGCCGGCAAGATGGGTGGAGCGATCCTGAAGGGATTGCTAGCCCGCGGACTGGATCCCTCTACGGTCGTCGTACAGGATCCGGCACCGCCGCAGGCCGTCATGGATCTGCTGGCCGAACACGCCATCAAAACCGTTCCGGATGCTGCCGCTGTCGATGTCACGCCGGCGGTGATCCTGGTCGCGGTCAAGCCGCAGATCATGGACGATGTGCTGCCCGTGCTTGCCACGCTTGCCGGGCCGCAGACGCTTATCGTTTCCATCGCGGCTGGACGGCGGATCGCCAACTTCGAGCAGTATTTTGCGGATGCCGCTGTTGTGCGCGCGATGCCGAATACGCCGGCCGCGATTCTGCGTGGCACAACTGTTGCTGTGCCGAATGCGAAGGTCAGCGATGCGCAGCGCGCCGTTGCCGATGCGATGCTTTCAGCCGTCGGCGACGTGATCTGGCTCGACGATGAAGACCTGCTCGATGCTGTCACCGCAGTTTCGGGTTCCGGGCCGGCTTACGTTTTCTATCTGGCTGAATGTCTGGCGCAGGCGGGTGAGGCTGCTGGCCTTGACCCGGAATTGGCGCAGCAACTCGCGCGCGCGACGGTTTCCGGCGCTGGCGCATTGCTTGATGCTTCCGATCTGTCGGCGGCGGATCTCCGCCGCAATGTGACATCGCCCGGCGGCACGACGGCAGCGGCGCTGGAGGTGCTGAGTGCACCCGGCGACGGACTGCAAAAGCTGATGACGGAAGCCGTGGCGGCTGCAACGCAACGCGGCCGCGACCTAGCCAGTAAGCGCTGAAAGCGCATCAGCCGATCGCGACCACGTCACTTGCATTGCCTGAGCGGGCATGAACCCCGGCGGCTCGGGCAAGTTGGTGTGTCTGGCACCCAAGGCTCAGAAAACCAAGGAGGATAGGCTGCTGAGCTCTGCGCGTCCGGTGCCCCAGGGCGCCACACCATGCATCTAGTTATGATATAGTGTTACAGGCCGTTCAACCGCCTCGCGGGCGTCTCACGCAATCGTGTCGGTGCGTGATCTGAGTGAAGTTCTGCTTCATTTGCAGCCGAGTGCTGTTCGCGTCTGTCGGAGCAGGCGTTTAACGTTTGCCTTAAGCGTCCAACGGCAACTCCGGCACGAATCCTCCGATGGCTTTTTCCGGCCCCGATGGCTGCCTATCTCTAAGGGCAACGGAGATAGCGCCGCGACAGGCAGCAGCTCCGGCGAGGAGACAGCGCGATGATCGATCAATCGACGATAAAGGGGCGGCTGGTGGCAGCGGCCATGCACCTCGCCGCGCAGTCGCCATGGCGGGACGTAACGCTGATCGACATCGCAAATTCAGCGGGCGTCAGTCTCGTTGACCTGCGCAACACCTTCAGCTCCAAAGGCGAGGTGATTGCCGCTTTTGTGCGCATGATCGACGATGAGGTTTTGGCTCAAACGCAGTTCACGCAGCGCGGGCGCGCGCAAACAACGGAGGACGGCGCGCCATCGCAGACATCGCCGCGTGATGCGCTGTTTGAAGTCATCATGGCGCGCTTCGATGCGCTGGGTCCGTATAAGGCCGCGCTGCGTTCAATCGCGGACAGCTGGACGGTCGATCCCGCGATCGCGGCTGCTGTCGCGCGTTCGCAAGTCTGGATGCTGCGTGCGGCCGGCATCGGCGCCGATGGCGTCGAGGGCCGTTTGCGTGCAGGCGGTCTGACCGGAGTTTACGCCTCGGTCTATCGCACCTGGCTCACCGATGACGATCCGGGCCTCGGTAAAACAATGGCCGTGCTGGATCGCCGGTTGCGCCGTGGTGAAAACGTGCTGAAGCAGGCCGACAGCGCATTCGGCAAGCTGTGCGGTTTTGCCAGATCGTGCCGGGATGCCGTGCAGCGGCGCTCGACAACGCGCGACAAAGCGGCGGCTAACCGCACTGACGAGCCCACGGCCGACGATATGGAAAACATTCCGCCCGGCGCGCTCTCGTGATTGGCACGCTCACGCGCGCTCGGCGGCCCGTCACAGGGTGCTGCTCGACGGGACCAGACACAGATGCGGAAGCTGGTGTGGGTCCCGACCTGCGTCGGGAAGACGTTGAGAGGAGGTGGGCGTTTCGCGCTCGGCGGCCGGCTCCGCGCAGCGGAGTCGCCGAGCGCAACTAACAACCAAGGCCGGCTCCGCGCAGCGGAGTCGCCGGTGCGAGGAAGCTTAGTCGCCGAGCGCTACTAAAGCGGCACGGAAATGATTGCGCGCAGGCCGCCCATCGAACTGACACCAAGCGCGATATCGCCGCCGTGGCTCTTGGCGATGTCGCGGGCAATCGCAAGGCCGAGGCCGGTGTTGCCCTCATCCTGATTGCGCGCATGGTCGATGCGATAGAACGGCCGGAACACGTTCCCGCGTTCCTCCTCCGGGATGCCGGGGCCGTTGTCGTCCACCTCGATCCGCAGCCACTGCCCCTCGACCGCACCGCGAATGATGATCTGATCGCCATAGCGCGCGGCATTGGAAACTAGGTTCGTGATCGCGCGCTTGAACGCCTGCCGCTTCAACGGCAGTACCAGATCCTGCCGCCGCTTGCGCAGCTTCAGTTCAATCGGCGTGCCGAAGTACTGGGCCTCGTCGTAAATTTCCTGCAGCAGTTCGCGCAGGTTTGTCGGCGTCGATTCCTCGCCGCCGTCGCCCTTGGCGAACGCCAGATAATCTTCCAGCATGTGCTGCATCTCGCGCACGTCCGACTGCAGCGACAGCGCTTCGGGCGTATCGCCCAGCAGCGCCAGCTCCAGCTTGAAGCGCGTCAGAATGGTGCGCATGTCGTGGCTGACACCCGCCAGCATGGTGGTGCGCTGTTCGACGTGCGTGGTGATGCGATCGCGCATCTCGAGAAATGCCGTTGCCGCCTGGCGAACTTCGCGCGCGCCGCGTGGTCGGAAATCCTCCGGCACTTTGCGGCCCTTGCCGAATGCGTCCGCGGCTTCCGCCAGGCGCAAAATCGGCCGGATCTGATTGCGCAGAAACAGAATGGCTACCGTCAGCAGAATGACGGACGAGCCGATCATCCACAGCAGGAAGATGTGCGAGTTGGAGGCGTACGTCTGCGAGCGCGTGGCGACGAAACGCAAAATGGCGTCGTCCAGCTTGACGCGAATTTCGACGTGTCGGGACTGTCCAAGAGTGTCGATCCAGAACGGCCGCTGCACCTGCTTGCGGATTTCGTCGGACAGCGCGCGATCGAGCAGCGCGAAGAACGGCTTGGGGCGCGGCGCCGGCAAATCGCCGCTGGGCAGAACCTGCATGGAAAGGTTCAGGCGGTTGCGCGCCATCTCGATGAGTTGGCTGTCATCATTCTTCGGATACTGCTGGTAGATGTCGATGACCGCCGCGATGTCGCGCGCGGTTGCCTCCGACAGGCGCCGCGTCACTGCCTGCCAGTGGCGCTCCATGAACACGAACGCGATGACGCCTTCCAGCACCACGATCGGCGCGATGATGATGATGAGTGCGCGGGCGTAGAGGCCCTTCGGCAGCAGGTCGCCAAGCCAACCGCCGATATAGGCCATGTTGCGGCGATGAACGCGTCCGAACCAGGTGCCGAACGACCGCAGCCATTGCGGTGCGGCCGGCAGCCGGTTCCACAGCATGGCGGGAAACGCCAGCAACCAGACGGGCGGCTTCAGCCATGCCGGGATGATACTGCTGCGTGCAGGCGCATCAGGCGCAGCCGCTGTTGCAGTTGAGCTTGAGGTGTCGGGATCCTTGCGTCCAAGGCGCAGCCATTGCCAGAGCGCATGCCATGGCAGGAGCGAGCGTCGCTCGGGTTCATCGCCTCTGGCAAGCATCAACAACCGACCTTAAAACTGCGGACGATCACCGTGATCAATCTGCATAGAGAATATACCCTTTGCCCCGAACTGTCTGGAGATAGACCGGGTTGGAGGGGTCGGTTTCGATTTTCCGGCGCAGACGGTTGATCTGCACGTCAATGGCGCGGTCGCTGCCGGTGGAATCCTCCGACGCCAGTTCATGGCGCGGAATGGGCATACCGATGCGCTGTGAGAACATGCGCAGCAAATCGCGCTCGCGCTCGGTCAGCTTCACGGTTTCGTCCATGTGCTTCAGCTCGCCGCGCGTCACATGGAAAATGTGATTGCCCATGCGGATTTCATCGCCGGCCGCACCGGGGCCACCGCCCGCCGCTCGCCGCAGAATGTTGCGCAGGCGCAGCAGCAACTCGCGCGGCTCGAATGGCTTTGGGATGTAATCATCAACGCCCGCCTCCAGGCCTTCGATGCGGTGCTCGGGTTCGGAACGGGCGGTCAGCATACAGATGGGAACCGGTCGCGTCGCTTTCAGCTCGCGCGCAAGATCCAGCCCGCTTTCGCCCGGCATCATTACGTCCAGCAGCACGGCATCAAACTCAAGGCCGCGCATTCCCGCACGTGCGGTTGCAGCGTCCTGTGCGGTCGTCACGCGGAAACCCTGCTCGGCGAGATAGCGCGCAAGCAGATCGCGGATCTTCTGGTCGTCATCGACAATCAGCACATGGGGCGCGTTGTCAGGAAGCGGAGTGCTCGCAGCCTTTGCCGTTCTCATGGGTGCCCCTCGCCGGTTCGAATGGATGCAATCACGTGCGCGGGGCCGCCTGCTTGACCAGGGCCTCCACGTGCGCGCGATCGGAGGCTGCAATCATGGCAAAAAGGAAGCGGCGTGCAAACTCCGACGCTTCGGGGCCAACATTGGCAAGCGCTGACGCCATGTGCCGCGTTTGCAAGGTAATGAGCTTTTCCGCCAGTCGTCCGCCTTTGGTGCTGACAAACAGACGCCGCTCACGCCGGTCATCATCGCCGGTGCGTTGAATAATAAAACCTTTATCGATGAGCTGTTTCAGCACACGGGCGAGGCTTTGCTTGGTGATGCGCAGAATGTCGAGCAGATCGGCGACCCGCAGGCCGGGATTACGATAGACGAAATGCAGCACCCGGTGATGCGCGCGCCCGAAGCCATAGGTTTCGAGTATCGCATCGGGGCCGCCAGTGAAATCGCGATAGGCGAAGAACAGCAATTCGACACAGGCGACCAGATCATCCGGCGATGCAACCCCGGCCGGAGCGGCCATTGCTGCGGCTGCTCCGTTATCCGAGCTCTCCCCTTGCGCCCTGCGGGAGGGGGCGGCTGCAGCCTTGGGGGCGCGCGCCCTGCGGCGGCCCGATGTGGCGTCGGACGTTATGTCAGTCATGTTGACTTATTTGGCCTCGATTGATAGTCATGACAAGTGATTTCGCGCAGGTGGTGGCGTGCTCGCCCAGTCCCTCAAGTCCGCGCTTTCAGGCTGCATCAAGCGGTTTCCGGGTTAATTTCCTGGCCTTGCATCTGAAGCTGAAGCGCACTGGATAAACTGGGGAACGGTGCACACCTTAAGCCTTGTGGTGATCTGGAAGGGCAGTCTGGATCGCTTCTAATTTGCGCCGATTACACCAACCACCTTCAAAATTCACGAGAACAATCGCCAAGCCAGCCTTACCTAGGTTACCCGCAGTCGGTTACTAGCAATCCTGGCGCGAAAGTCTACGGAGAGAACACAGGATGTCAGGGCCAACCCCCTTCCACGATCGCGACGGTCTCATCTGGCTTGATGGCAAGATGGTGCCCTGGCGCGAGGCCAACATTCACGTTCTCACCCACGCGCTGCACTATGGCAGCGGCGTGTTTGAGGGGCTGCGCGCCTATGGCGGCGAGATTTTCAAGCTGTCGGAGCATTCCCAGCGTCTGATCGACAGCGCCAAGACGCTCGATTTCGACATCCCCTATACGGCGGCTGAAATCGACCAGATCTGCCGTGATGTTGTTGCGGCCAACAATCTTTCCGATTGCTACATCCGTCCCATTGCCTGGCGCGGTTCGGAGCAGATCGGCGTTGCGGCGCAGGCCACCAAGATCCACCTCTCGGTGGCAGCGTGGGAGTGGGGTTCCTACTTCCCGATGGAGCAGCGCCTGAAGGGCATCAAGATCACGATGGCGAAATATCGTCGTCCTGACCCGGCCACGGCGCCGTCCACCAGCAAGGCTGCCGGCCTTTACATGATCTGCACCATCGAAAAGCATCGCGCCGAGAACGCGGGCTTCGCCGATGCGCTAATGCTGGACTGGCGCGGCCGCGTGGCCGAGTGCACCGGCGCTAACATCTTCTTCGTGAAGGACGGCGTCATTCACACGCCGGAGGCGGATTGCTTCCTCAACGGCATCACCCGCCGCACGGTGATCGATCTGGCCAAGAAGCGTGGCTATCAGGTGATCGAGCGCGCAATCATGCCGGAGGAGTTGAAAGACTTCTCGGAGGTGTTCGTCACCGGCACCGCCGCCGAAGTGACGCCGGTCTCGCAGATCGGTGAGCACACCTATACCCCGGCCGAGATCTCCAAGAACCTGCTGAACGACTACACTGCCTGCGTGCAGCCTTCCCGCAAGGCTGCAGAGTAAGCAGCTACAACGCTTTCGGGCGTTAGAGTGCTTCCGGAAAAGTGGGAACCGGATTTCCGGCAAGAAGCGCGACCAAACAAACGGCTTCAAAAAGCAAAACGCCCGCCGAATTGGTGGGCGTTTTTCGTTTGCAAACGGGGCAGGCAGCGCGGTCGACCCGCTTACGATGGGTTCTGCACCCGCGCGAACAACAACTGACCGATGAGACCGCAGGTCGCCATTATGGTCGTGCCGATGGTGAGCAGCGTAAGCTGGCTGATGCCGGTACCGGCCATTGATCCAACCGCAGCAATCAGCGCGGTCCAGAACAGGGCGGGGAAAAGGGCTATTACCAGAAGGCCGACAAAACGATAGTCGGTTGACGGGAGATCGGCGGCAATCGTTACAGCTCTTGCTGTGGCAACTGACATTCAATAACTCCCACCGTTTAGACTTTGAAAGGTCAACGAGCTAGGGAGGGTATGATCGGGCCCCTCAAGGGTACGCTAACGGAATAGGAAAAGTTCAAAGCAAATTTTCGATTGAGCCACGGCCCGTCTGCAACGATGTCTAGAAGCCCCAGAAATCAATCGTCGAACCGGTTGATGTGCCAATGCTGAAGGTTGAACGATGATTAGCCGGTCCGAGCCGGGCGCTGGGCGCGTTGCACCGGATTTGCAGCATCTGGATGCGATTATTGTCGGTGGCGGTCATAACGGCCTGACGTGCGCGGCCTATCTGGCTGGCGCGGGTCTCAAGGTGCTGGTGCTGGAGAAGAATGCGGCTGTTGGCGGCGCTGCCTTCACCGAAGAATTTCATCCCGGCTTCCGCAACTCGGTCGCGGCTTATACCGTCAGCCTGCTCAATCCAAAGGTGATCGCCGATCTTGAGCTTGCGCGCCATGGGCTGCGCATCGTGCATCGACCGGCGGCAAACTTCTGGCCCGTGGACGATAAGCGTTATCTGCTGATGCGCGGCGGGCTGGCCGAACGACAGGCGGCCGTCGCGCAATTCTCGCAGGCCGATGCTGAACGGTTGCCGGCCTATGACGCGATGCTTGAACGCGCTGCCGATGTATTGCGCGATCTTGTGCTCACAACGCCTCCCAATGCTGGTGGTGGCATCACCGAACTGATCAAGGGCGCTGGGCTGGGGCGGCGCATGATGGCGCTCGGCCTCGACGAAAAGCGCGTGCTGCTGGATCTGTTCACGCGCAGCGCTTCTGATTTTCTCGATGGCTGGTTCGAGAGTGATGTCGTCAAGGCGGCGTTCGCATTCGATGGCATTGTCGGCAACTATGCTGCGCCGTCGACGCCGGGCACCGCCTACGTGCTGCTGCACCATTGCTTCGGTGAGGTGAACGGCAAACGTGGTGCGTGGGGGCATGCTATTGGCGGCATGGGTGCGATCAGCGCTGCGCTTGCCGCTGCCGCCACGCAGCGCGGCGCCCTCATCCGCACCGATGCGAAGGTCGCGCGCATCATCACTCGCAATGATGCTGCGGTTGGTGTCGAGCTGGCCGATGGCGAACAGATTTTCGCGCGCACGGTTGTCGCCAACGTGCCGCCAAAGCTGCTGTTCCGCGATCTGATTGCGCCGGATGCTGTGCCATCAGAAACGCGCGCGCAGTTCACCGGCATGAAGGCCGGTTCCGGCACGTTCCGCATGAATGTAGCGCTGTCCGAATTGCCGGATTTCATCTGCAGGCCGGGAACGCAGCAGCAGGACCATCACGGCGCCGGTATCGTTATCGGACCGACACTCGATTATCTCGAGCGGGCCTATCTCGATGCGCGCCTTGAGGGCTGGTCGCGTGAGCCGGTGGTGGAGATGCTCATTCCATCAACGCTCGACGATACGCTCGCGCCGCCGGGGCAGCACGTTGCGAGCCTCTTTGTGCAGCACGTCGCGCCGCATCTGCCCGCTGGCAGGAGTTGGGCAAATGCGCATGAGAAGGCAGCGTTCGCTGACGTTGTCATCAACACCGTGAACCGCCACGCGCCGAACTTTGCCGCGTCGGTTGTCGGACGGCAGGTTCTGTCGCCGCTCGATCTGGAAAACCGCTTCGGCATGGTCGATGGCGATATCTTCCACGGCGCGCTGTCGCTCGATCAGCTCTTTTCCGCGCGCCCACGGCTGGGATTTGCCGATTATCGTTTGCCGCTCGCGGGGCTATATCTGTGCGGGTCCGGCGCGCATCCCGGTGGTGGTGTCACCGGTGCGCCGGGGCATAACGCAGCGCGCGAGATACTGCGGGATCTGTCCGGGCCGCTGCGGGCATGGACGCGCCGTTCGCGACATAAGAAGGGTTAGGCCGTGGCAACTGTCTATGTCTGCGAAAGCGTGACCCTCGACGAGGACGAGCTGAAAGAGCGCTTCGTGCGTTCTTCCGGCCCGGGCGGACAGAACGTCAACAAGGTTTCGACGGCGGTTGAACTGCGGTTCGATGTTGGCTCGCCCGCGCTTCCCGGTGAAGTCCGCGTGCGGCTGCTGCGCATTGCCGGTAAGCGCGTCAACGAGGAGGGTGTGCTCGTCATTCGCGCGGAGCGTTTCCGCACGCAGGAGCGCAATCGCGAAGATGCGCGCGAACGACTGTTCGAGCTGATCCGTGAAGCATGCGTGGTGCCGAAGCGGCGTGTGAAGACGAAGCCAACCCGCGCGTCGAAGGAGAGGCGCCTCGATAGCAAGACGCGCCGCAGTACGGTGAAGCGGTTGCGCACCGGCAAACCGGACTTAGGCTAATCTTCGTTTCGAGCTTTAGCGCGCCAGGTCTGCGAATCAGGCGGCTGATCCAGGTCGCCCCTGCAAATGCGGAAACGCAATGCGTGCGCTGCATGCAAGGCAATATTTTCCCATGTGTTGGCGGCGGCGATTTATCCGGAATCTGCAGCGTGACATCTGCGCGGGTCGATCCTAAGACATTAATCGCGTGTGGGGCGTTAGACCATGATCGCTTCGGACCCTATCAGTTCGGAGCGTGAATCATCGGTCTCATCAAAGGGCCAGATCAAAGGGCTAGAGCTGGATCGCGATTCAAAGAAAAGCGATCATGCTCCAGGCCGTAGATTCGGCGCGATGGCGCGCGGCGGGGCCGTCGTCGGAATCATCAGCTCAGGGATGCAGGGGAAGACGACAATGAAGCTTGCGAAAGTTGCCATCGCGGTGGCCGCGTTTGCGACAACGTTTGGCCTCGCGGCGCACGCGCAGAATGATCGCGCACCGCTTGGGGTCTGGATCGATCACACCGGACGCGGCGCCGTGAAAATCTCCGAGTGCGGCAAGGCGCTGTGCGGCAAAGTGGTGTGGGTCGCCGATCAGGCCAACTCTAAGGGTTGTGGCCTGGATATCATTGGCGACGTGAAGCCGATGAGCGACGGCACCTTCGATGAAGGCTGGATCTACGATCCCGACAACGACGCCAAATTCGACGTGGAATTGCAGCCATTGCGCGACGGCACGATGAAGGTGATCGGCTACAAGGGCATCAAGTTCTTCAGCCGCAGCTTCATCTGGAAGCCCGCACCGGCGGACTTGCCGCTCTGCGTCGCTGAATAAGCGCGCGCACGCTGGCGCCGGCAAACGGCCGTCTGTTCCAGCCTGGGATTACTAGGCTTGCACCCAAATATAAATTCGGCCGATCCCGCGATGAGCGGGGCCGGCCGATTTTTTGAACTGGATGGGTCGTGCGGGCCAAGCCGTCAGGCGGCTGCCAGATTGGGGTGGGCATCGTCAGGCAGCAGCGCCCGCGCGCCGAATGGCACGATGTTGCCGTTGAGTGCCTCGTTCAGCGCCAGCAGAAACCGCTGCGGGTTGAACCCGCGCTTGCTGTTGAGGCGCATGTTGGCGGCGATGGCAATCGACGGCGCCATCAGCGTGTAGCCGTTCTGCAGCATCATACGGTGCAGGCGGCGGGCGCCAAACACGGCCACCAGGTGCCGGAAGCGCAGAAATGCGGCCAGCGCCTGCTGTGGATCGGCACGCAGACGGCGTTGCAGGGTCGCTCGGGCAGCGTCTAGATCAGTGTCGGTGGCGCCGTTGAGCAGCACCAGCCCGTGGCCCGATTCGATCAGTGAGCGCATCGCTGCGGCGAGATCCGCCGCATTCGAAGCTGGCACGTCGCTGAGATCGAAGGTCGTCGCCATTGGTTCGGCTCCGGTGGTTGTACGCGTCGCCGCGCTTGCGGAGACGTAGGTTACTGTTTTGATCCGCCACCCCCAGATGGGCCAGCGCCGGAGTTATGCCCCCGGCCCTTGGCGGATGTGCGGTACGCTTGTGTTCGTATGCGGCAGATTTTTGTCAGCTTACGGAGGCAGAATGTCCCACACGCGCCATGTGGGGCTGTTACCTGTGAAACTGTGGCCGCATGGCCACGATGTTGGGCCACACAGTGCCAAATATGACGCCAGAATCGCCTCGCTACCGAAATCGCCTAGATTCTAGTCACGGTACCGCCGCGGCGCTTCGCTGATGGCAAAGCAGCGCTGGGAGCCGTATTCAGATGCGGTTCAGGCCCCGTTGGTTAATTTCGGGCCTTGAGAGCCAACGATTGTGACGGTGAGGACGACCATGCAACGGAAGTTATGGATGTTCGGGTTTGCGCCGGCCGCCACGCTGATATTCGGGCTCACCGCCGCTGCGCTGCCAGCATCCGCCAACTGCGACTGGTACGTGAAGACCTCGCTGGAACAGCAGCAGCGCAATCTGAAGCAGCGATGCGAGCTGTCGGGTGCGGAATGGTCGGGCGACAAGGCTGCCCACGCAGCATGGTGCGCATCGGTCAGCCCCGATACATCGCGCGCGACGGCCCAGAAGCGCGAGGCTGCACTGGCGGCCTGCGCCGCCAAGTAACCTACGTGCAGACCGATCTCCGCGTCGGATTTCGCCGCCGCGGCAGAATAGGCGTGGATTGCGGTGTGTTCAGATGGCGCCGGGGCATCGGCAACGGGGCCGTGCTTGTAGTATGGGCATCGCATTGAGTCGCGGAACCGCGCCCCCGTTTGGACATATTGCGAGGCAACATGCCCGATTGGGGATTTGGGTGAAGCACGTCTAACCTTGGAACGGTTGCGCGCCAAAGGCGGCTCCGGACCACCTTCGGCCGCCATGTTCCCAGAGCCATCCTCGCCACGGATAAACAGATGAATCCCACCGATCTTGCCCAGGAAGCCATCGGTCCGCCGACGGCGCACGGCTTTTCGTTCCTGGAACTGTTCCTGCAGGCCCACATCGTCGTGCAGCTCGTCATGGTCGGGCTGGTCATCGCCTCGATCTGGTCTTGGGCAATCGTCATCGAGAAGTTCTTCGCGTTCCGCAAGGCACGCGCCGAGTCCGATCGGTTCGAGCACATGTTCTGGTCCGGCCAGTCGCTTGATGAGCTCTATTCGGCTCTGTCGCGCACCAAGCCAATCACCACCGCGGCGCTGTTCGTTGCCGCGATGCGCGAGTGGAAGCGCTCGGTTGAAGGCAACATCCGCGCCATGGGCGGCATCCAGTTGCGCGTCGAGAAGGTGATGGACGTCACCATCAGCCGCGAGATGGAGCGTCTGGACCGCAGGTTGCTGTTCCTTGCCACCGTGGGCGCGATCGCGCCGTTCGTCGGACTGTTCGGTACCGTCTGGGGCATCATGACCAGCTTCCAGGCCATCGCCGTTTCCAAAAATACCAATCTAGCTGTCGTTGCGCCGGGTATCGCCGAAGCGCTGTTCGCCACCGCGCTGGGCCTGCTGGCAGCTATTCCGGCCGTTATTTTCTACAACAAGTTCTCCGCCGACAGCGCGCAGATCAGTCAGCGGCTCGAGTCGTTTGCCGACGAGTTCTCTGCCATCGTATCGCGCCAGATTGACGTTAGAAGTTGAGACTGTGCGCCATCGGCGGCAGCAAGACGGAGATCCGATGATCCATGGGCGCTAGCGTCAGGATGAACAACGGAGGCGGTGGCAAACGCCGCCGCCGTGGGCGCCATGCTCCGATGGCCGAGATCAACGTCACGCCGTTCGTCGACGTGATGCTGGTGCTGCTGATCATCTTCATGGTCGCTGCACCGATGCTGCAGGTGGGCGTGCCTATCGAGCTGCCGCAGGCCAAGGGCAAGCAGCTTGAATCCAACAAGGAACCGCTGGCCATCAGCGTCAAGGCGGACGGCAGCGTCTACATCGGCGAGACCGCAGTCGACCTTGAGGAAATCGCGCCGAAGCTGAAGGCAATCGCCAAGAACGGCTACGACGAGCAGATTTTCGTGCGCGGCGACAAGGGCGTTTCCTACGGCACCGTGATGCGGGTGATGGGGCGCATCAGCGCCGGCGGATTCCGCAAGGTGTCGCTCGTAACCGAAGTGGAGGATGGGGGCTGATGCGGTGACCGTGAAACTCGCGCTCCGCTGCGTCGAAACCGATTGTGTCTTTCGCGACGCTCACATGCGCGATTTTCGAACGCCCGGATCTCCGGTTGAGGGATCTGAGTTTGCTTCGTTTTCCGGCGATAAACGCTGGCGAGCTTTAGTATTGGGACGCTAGCCGTGTACCGCGGTCTCTTCACCTCGTTTGCAGGCCACGCGATGCTGCTGGCATACGCGCTGTTTTCGTTCAAACAGGCGCCGCTTGATCTGCCGACCGTGATTCCGATTGAGGCGACGATTGTCACGCCATCGGAAATCACACGCCTGAAGCAGGGCGATCCGCAGTCCAAGCAACTCGAAGCGAAGGCGAAGGAAGAACCCGAGCCTCAAATCTCAAAGAAAGAGGCCGAGAAGCCAAAGCCGGTGACGGCGCCGCCGCCGGCTGCCGAACCGCCACCGCCGCCGCCTCCGCCGGAGCCCGAGCCTCCGCAGAAAACCGAAACACCGCCGCCGCCGAAGTCGGATCCGATCGCCGAGAAGCTGGCGGCTGCACCGCCGCCTGAGCCCACGCCGCCTGAGCCTGAACCGGGGCCAACGCCGGACGAAAAGAAGCTGCTCGAGGAAAAGATCGAGCAGGAACGTAAGGCGGAAGAGGCGAAGAAACAGGCCGAAGAAAAGCGTAAGGCCGAAGCCAAAAAGAAAGCTGAAGCCAAGAAAAAGGCCGAGGCGAAGAAGAAAGAGGACGAGCGTAAGCGCAAGCTGGCCGAGGAAAAGCGCAAGGCCGCGGAGAAGAACAAGTTCGACGCCGACAAGATTGCCGCGCTGCTGGACAAGACGCCGGACAAACGCGGTGCGCCGCAGTCTTCGACGCCGCCGACGAAGCCAACCGACTATACCGGTCCAACCGCTGGTGAGCGGCAGGGCAACGACACCGTTTTGTCCGCACGCGAGCAGGACTTGCTGCTGTCGATGATCAATCGCCAGCTTGAGCCGTGCGCGCGTCTGCCAGGCGGTGGTGGCGGTCCGGACACGCCGATCGTCAACGTGCGCTTCCAGCTCAATCAGGACGGTTCGTTGAACGGCGAACCGGTGGTGCTGGGGCGGCAGAACACGCCGCTGTTTGCCATCGCCGCCGATGCGTCCGTCCGGGCCGTCAAACAATGCGCGCCATTCCAGCTTCCGCCGGACAAATATGGCGCTTGGAGCACTGTAACCTGGGCCTTTGATTGGCCGGTCATCCTCGGTCTTGTGCAGCGATAGCAATGCGCGAGGGCCTGGAGCATTTTCCGACGAAGTGGAGATCGGTTCGTCGAAAGAAAAAGCGACCAATCAAAAAACTAGAGCGTGGGATCTGATTCTATCGGATCGCAAAACGCCCTAGTTTGATGCTAAGCAACCCTCAGCGACAAAGGGTTCGACGACATGCAAAACGCGAAGCAGACGGTTGCAGCGGGTGGACGCGGAAATTCCGTGCGGCACGTATGGGCAAGATGGGGGGCATTGGCGTTTCTGATGGCCGGAGTGCTGTCGACGCCGGTATTCGCGCAGCGCCCTGACGATAGCTACAAGGGCCCTGCGGCCGGTGGTGGTTTCGACAGCCAGCTCCAGCAGATGCAAGCCCCGCCGCCGCAAATGGGTGGCGGTGGTGGCGGAGGACTTTCGGGCGGTACTTCCGGCGGAGGCGGTCTGCAGGGACGTCAGACGCAGGGCACGATCGCACCGATTCCGATCGCGATTCCGTTTTTCCTTGGGCCCGATCCAAAGCTGGCGGCGGACGTCGCCGAGGTTGTGACCGCCGACCTGGGCGGTTCCGGTCTGTTCGATCCGCTCGATCGCGCGTCGTTCCTGGAGCAGGTGCGGGACGTCAACGCCGCGCCCCGCTTTGGCGATTGGCGCGCCATTCGTGCCGACGCACTGGTTGTGGGCGATGTCGCGCGTGGCCCCGATGGCAGAATCATCGCGCAGTTCCGGCTATGGGATGTGACCACGGGCAAGCAGTTGGCTGGACAGCGATTTGCAACCGCGCCGCAGAACTGGCGCCGTGTCGGCCACATCATCGCCGACCAGGTTTACAAGCAACTCACCGGTGAATCGGGCTACTTCGATTCGCGCGTGGTTTACGTCGATGAAACCGGCCCCAAAGATCGCCGCGTGAAGCGTCTAGCGATCATGGATCAGGATGGCCACAACGTGCGCCTGCTGACCAAGGGTAACGAACTGGTGCTGACGCCGCGCTTCAGCCCGACGAATCAGGAAATCACCTTCATGTCCTACACGAGCGGACAGCCGCGGGTGTTCCTGATGAATCTGGAAACAGGACAGCGCGAAGTCGTTGGCGACTTCCCGGGTATGACGTTTGCGCCGCGATTCTCCCCCGATGGGCAGCGCATCGTGATGAGTCTGCAGTCGGACGGCAACTCAGCGATCTTCGAGATGGATCTGCGCAGTCGGCAGCGGCGTCAGCTCACGCCCGGCACCTCGATTGATACCGGGCCAAGCTACTCGCCCGATGGCCGGCAGATCGTGTTCGAGACCGATCGCGAAGGGACTCAGCAAATTTATGTAATGAATTCTGATGGTTCGGGTGCCCACCGGATCAGTCGCGGTGAGGGGCGCTATTCAACCCCGGTGTGGTCACCGCGCGGCGACTACATCGCCTTCACCAAGCAGTATGGCGGCCGTTTCCTTATCGGCGTCATGCGCCCGGATGGTACCGGCGAGCGAGTTTTGACCGAGGGCTACCACAACGAAGGGCCGACCTGGGCGCCGAATGGCAGAGTTCTGATGTTCTTCAGAGAATCGCAGGGCGCTAATGGCGGAGCGCGAATCTTCTCGGTCGATTTGACCGGCTATAACGAGCGAATAATCCGTACGCCATCTTTCGCGTCTGATCCGGCCTGGTCACCGCTCCTGAATTGATACGCCATTTAACTTGGTGTTAACCATTTCAGATGCTGTATTATGCACAAGTGCTCCGAGATTCGTTTGGCGTTTTTCATATGCAAGAACAACGACTTGCGAATGTCGGGGTAGTGCTGCGCGTGCCGTTTAAAAAGGTGTGAAATGGAGTTGCATTTTCGCATCTACGTGGTTGGAAAACAGAGGGATAATCGCCTCTGTTCTTGATCAAGACGAGCCGCGCCAGTACGCCAATATATGGCTAGTGCCGATAAAGCATCAGGAGATTACCATGCAGGTGAAGGGGCTGATCGTTTTGTCAGCAGTGGTTGCGGCCATTGCGCTAAGTGCTTGCCGCCGTGAAGAACCGGTGCCGTTGAAGCTGGGCGCCGAACTACCTGTTGCCACGCAGCCCGCTCGCTAAGAGCCGGGGCAAGGCCAGGACAACATTAGGAGAAAAAGCTATGAAGAGTGCACTCGTACTCGCCGCCGTCGTTGCTGCTGTTGCTCTGGGCGCTTGCCGTCGTGAAGAGCCTGTTCCGCTGAAGCTCGGCGCCACGGACCTGATCACCACCGAAGTTGCTCGCTAAGCATTCCGCTTAGTGAGTGGGGACAATTAGCCTACTTACCTTTTTAGGAGATACGACGATGAAGGGGGCCATCCTTGTTGCGGCCGTTGCTGCTGCTGTTGCTCTGGGCGCTTGCCGCCGTGAAGAGCCGGTTCCGCTGAAGCTCGGCGCTACGGACCTGATCACGACCGAAGTTGCTCGCTAATTTGTGAGCTAACTTCCTCTCAGGTTTCCTGAGGGCGATTTTTAAGGCCGAGGCTAGCGTGCAGAACGCTGGCCTCGGCCTTGTCGTTTCTGGCGTCGTGTCCGGGTCATCGCCGTCTGTGAACGGGTGGCGAGAGTGGTAGTCGGCTCTCGGGTCGGTTCGTGCGCCCTGATGATTGGCTTTGGCAACAAGCCGATGAAGCCTGTGCGGCGGTCAAGTATTTGCGGGTGTTTTGATTCTCGCCGCCGACTGCGTGAATAGGCTCGCGTCGCCGGTGCTTTCGTCTCGAGCTGCAAACTGCGCGAATAGTGCCTCGATGCTTTCGCCTCCACCTGCGGACGGTGCGAACATCGCCTCGGCGCTTTTGGTTCCGGCTGTGGGGCCGCCCGGAATGTTCTCAGCAGTTGGCTAAGATGCTTCGTTTGATTCCATCTGCTTTGATCCCACCGGTGAGGTGGGAAGGTGTCGTGGAGCAGGCGCTTTGGTGCAGCGTTCTCGGCTCGGATGTCCGGAATGTCATCGGGCTGGGGTGAGCATAGCTGTTTGATGGGTGGCGTGTTCGGCGACGACTCGGTGTCTGGTTATCGATGGCCGGTGGTCTGTGGCTTGCGCTGAGCGCGAGCCTTTGGACTAACCGCTGACGGTCCGATGATTGTCGGAGGTGCCACCAAGCGCCTATCGGAACAACGAAAAAACGGTGCCAGACGTGCGCCAGCTTCCGGATTGCCGACGCCGTGTTGGGGGAACAGTAGTCTGCGATAAGCGGCTCGGCCAGCACTTGCTGTTTTTAGGCACTGCCGGCGTGGAGGCGGTCACTGACGGCGCTACGAGCGGGTCTTTTGGCTTCCGTTGTCTGATTCTCGGTCGGCGGCCGGTCCGGAAGCAAACTCACCGATTCCATTCAGTCGGCCTAGCAAGTGTCGGTGACACCTCGGCAGTACGTTTAGAATGGGATGCCCATCCATTCGATACGCTCGCAACCGACGCCGGATGTGCCCGCAACGTACATCTCCCGAACGCCCGCCGCTTCCCGGTTAGCCCCACGTTATTTCCCGCGTGTGGTAACCCATGTGTGCAAACCGGACACACCGGGGCCTTTGGTCGCCGCGCGCGAAGACTGCCCACCGATTATTTTGTTGCATACGGACCTTCGCCGGACGAATCGGAGCAAGGTTTCGGAAATTGCTGGGTGGCCACAATTTGGTACGGCCAATGGGGTAGCCCATGCAGAGGGAAACAGTCGCCCGCTTGCGGAGTTGTTATGCGGGCTGACGAAAGGGATTTTCATGGCGTCGACAACTTGGTTCGCTCGTGGGACGCGCCTGCTCGCCGTCGTTCTTTTGGGAGCGTTGGCTGCCGGCTGCGCCAACAATGAGAACCAGCCCAATTCGCAGTTAACCGGCCGTGATGGTTCGGTCGCGCCGGGCACGCATCGCGACTTCTCGGTGAATGTGGGTGATATCGTTTACTTCACAACCGACAGCACGGATCTTACGCCGGAGGCTGTTGCAACCTTGCAGAAGCAGGCGCAGTGGCTGCAGCATTATCCGCAGTACACGGTGACGATTGAAGGCCACGCGGACGAGCGCGGTACGCGTGAATACAACATTGCGCTGGGCGCACGCCGTGCCACTACGGTGCGCAACTTCCTGGCGCAGAACGGCATCAACGGCGCACGTATCCGCACCATCTCTTACGGTAAGGAACGCCCGGTTGCGGTCTGTAACGACATCTCGTGCTGGTCGCAGAATCGCCGCGCGCAGACGGTGCTGAACTCGCGCACCGCCGGAAACTGATTCCGCAGTCATTGCTCCAAGCTTGGCGATGACGGCAGCGGCAGCGTGAAGAGATTGTCGGCAGCAAATATGCAAACACCTCGGGGCAACCCGGGGTGTTTTTGTATCTGCGGTCCAGCATCGCGAAGCGCATAGAGCGCTCGCGTGATCATGCCGACTGCAACGATTTTGTAAGATGACAGCGCGGCCAAGATGCTCCCGATGCGCAAATCTGTTGCGTGCGTGCCGCACATCCACAGCAGCGTGTGGCATGGGCAAATACGGCAAAGAATCGCCGCAAACGCTGGGCAATGATCAGCGTGATTTCAGCGGTTTGTCCGTGGGTGGAATGATGGTTCGTCTGGCTTTCGCGAACAGTCGGTGTGGTTTTGTAGCAGCGTGCTTCGGTGTTGCCGTTGCGGCCTTGGCGCCTGTTGCTCCAGCGTCGGCAGAACCTTCTCATACAGGAACAGGCTATTCATCGTTCAGCGACGAGCAGCGTGCACGCGAGCTCTATCTCGACGGCATTGAAAAGCTGCAGGCAGGGCATGACGATGTCGCGCGCCGGATGTTTGAATCCGTTGTTCTGCAGTTTCCGGAAACAGGGTCGGCGCAGCAGGCACAGAACGAGCTTTCACGTCTGGTGGATAGCGCGATTCATTCCGTTGCAGAATTTCCGGCGATAGCCCGTGCAGGCACGGCGCCGAACTATCCAGAAGATGCAGTTGCGCCAATGGCAGGCGCATCGTTGGAAACGAGCGCGTTTGATGCGCAGGCCCATAGTTTGCACGCGCGCTACGACGCGGCTGCAGTTGCGGTAACCGGCGAGATAACGACAGGCTCGTTGCCATTGCCCGTCGCGCAGCAGGCGCCGAAAAATCTGTATCAGGGCTTCCGTCCCACGCCCGCCTGGGATCAGGAAGTGCGCCGGAATGCTTCGATCCAAACGCGGATGCGTCTCGAAGCCGGCGACCGCGTGTTTTTCTCCGCCGGCAGCGCGGAGCTTGGCAGCCGTGCGCGTATGGCGCTCGCAGCGCAGGCGCTCTGGCTGAAGCGCTGGCATGAGTTTGAAGCAACTATCTCCGGATACGCCGATGAGCCGGGCTCCGATGAGGACAACGTGGCGTTGTCGGTGAAGCGTGCCACGGCTGTGCGCCAGCGCCTGATCGATGAAGGCGTCGAGCCTTCCCGTCTGGCGGTCGCGCCGCATGGCCGCTCTGGTCGCGTTGCAATGTGCGCTGACGCAGGCTGTCAGGCGCAGAATCGCCGCGCCATCACGGTGGTGTTTGTCGCCGGTACGCATGCCCGTCTTGGTCTGACGCCGCCGCCGATTGCCACTGCTGCGCGGATTGTTGAGGATGACGCGTCGGCGGTCCACTATGAAAACCGCGATGAGCGGCCAGCTGCGGCCGACGGACACGATAATTCCGCATTGGTCAGGCAGGTGGGGGTGTCGCGTTGACAACCCTGGCGTGAAATGGTGGCTTGGCGCGAAATGGTGGCTAAAACAGACGCTAAACTCGCTTAGTCTGGTTTGCGCTTAACGCTAGCAGCGTGCGATTGCATGCATGGCCGCAAGTTTGCGGCACATAGTTTCCATCGAACGCCTAGAGTGCTCCCGGAAAAGAGCTTTTCAGCGATCCAACGAAATGCTGACAGGCTCTAGACACCAAGTTTCGCTTCAGAATTCAGGTAGCCAAACGCCAATGCTCCGCCACACTCCATTCACCCCGATCCGCCGCCGTGGGCAGTCAGGGCTCCTGCTGGCTTCAGCGTTGCTCGTCGCGCCGTGTCTGTTGCCGGCTAACGCGGCGCAGGCGGCAGCGGAACAGCCGCTGCGGATTGCGCAGGCAGCTCCGGCGGGGCAAGGCGCACCCAAGGCAGCATCGACAGCCTCTTCCGCCAACTCGGAAGCGGCAGCTTTGCGCCGTCGGGTTGAGCAGCTTGAGGAACAGCTTGTCGACATGCAGGTGATGATCGGCACGCTGGAGTCGCTCGCACGTGGTGGCGGTGGTGGCGCATCCGGTGGCGGCGGTGGCGCTGATGGTCTGCGCCTCGATGGCCTTGAAACCCAGATGCGGGCGCTGTCGGCCCAGGTGCAACAGCTTACCGATCAGATCCGCGCGATGGGTGGCAATCCGCGCCGCTCCGATGCCGGTGACATGGGCGGCAATGGTGGCGGCTTCGCTACGCAATTGATGCCGGCAGCGGGGCAACCGGCCGACTTTGGCGCGACGGTTCCTGACACGGCGCGGTTTGGCTCCACGACCGTTACGGCGGGCAGCGGGAACGACTCGATTGGTGGCCTGATCGAAAGCGATGGTGCGGCCGGGGCGATGCGCGGGGCACAAATGCCCGGTGGCAACGCTGCGGCGGCCGATCCTGCTCCGGAAATGGCAGCGCTGCCGCCAGCTTTCGGCGCAGCTACAGCGTTGAATGCCGCCGAGCAGGGCAACGCCAAGCAGCTTTACGAAACCGCCTACGGTTATCTGATGCAGCGCGATTATCCGGCGGCGCAGGGCGCGTTTGAGGATTTTCTGGGCCGCTATCCGCAGGATTCGCTGGCGGGAAACGCGCAGTACTGGCTGGGTGAGGCTTACTTCGTGCGCGGCGAATACAAGGCTGCAGCGGCTGCATTCCTGAAGGGCTATCAGAACTATGCTGGCAACGCGCGGGCGGCCGACAGCCTGCTCAAGCTTGCCATGTCGCTGGACCGCCTCGGCCAGAAAGATGCCGCCTGCTCTTCGTTTGGCGAGCTTTCGACGCGCTTTCCCAATGCGGCCGAGAACGTGAAGTCGCGAGCCAAGGAGGAGCGTCAGCGCATTGGCTGCGGATAATCCGAACAGCTTAGCGCGTGATGCCCGGCAAGCTGCGGCTGCTCCGGACGATGTCGATGGACGTACCGCCGCCGCCGCTGGCTGCGCGGCTGAACCCCTGATTGCGGATGATGCACTGGCGGCGCTGTTTGCGCCGCTAGCCGCTTTTGATGCCGTTGTGCTGGCGGTGTCCGGCGGCGGCGACAGTATGGCCCTGATGCATCTGACGGCGCGCTGGCGCACGCAGCGCGGACAACAATCACCGCGCATCATCGTTGCCACCGTCGATCATGGCCTGCGGACAGAATCGCGCAGCGAAGCTGAGTGGGTGGTGCAGCAGGCGCGTGATCTCGGCTTTCAAGCTCATCTGCTGAGCTGGATCGGCGACAAGCCTGCCACCGGTATTCAGGATGCAGCGCGCCGCGAGCGCTATCGCCTGTTAGGTGAGCTGGCGAACAGCCTGTCGGAGCGGGGACGGGTGGCCGTTGTGACGGCGCACACGGCGGATGATCAGGCCGAAACGCTGTTGATGCGGCTGGCTCGCGGCAGTGGCATCGACGGGCTGGCGGGGATGGCCCCGGAACGGCCGTTGAGCGCGGCTGACGCGGATGGCGTCATGCTGGTGCGGCCGCTGCTGAGCATCTCGGGCGCATTGCTGCGTGCCACGTTGAAGGCGCGGGGTATCGGCTGGATCGAAGACCCGAGCAACGCTGTTGAACGGTTCGAGCGGGTGCGAATCCGCAAAGCCGCGCGGCTGCTGGCTGAAATGGGCTTTAGTAACGATCGGCTGGCGGTCAGTGCGCGGCGGGTTGCGCGGGCTCGCGCTGCGCTTCTGGAGGCGCAGGGCGAGCTGGCTGACCGGGCGAGCCTCGATCTGCACGGCGGCGCCTATGCAAGTTTCGACATCGCAACCTGGCGGCAGGCGTCGGAGGAACTGCGGCTGCGGATGCTGGGCGACCTGATCGGCCGCTTTGGCGGATCGGATGCCCCGGTTTCGCTGGCGAGCCTGGAGGATCTGACCACCCGGGCCAGCGCCGAAGTGTTTGACGGGGCAACGCTGGCCGGGGCTATCGTTACCCCGCAAGGCGATGAGCTGCGGATCTGGCGCGAGGACGGTCGCGGCCTGCCAGTACTGACGCTGCAACCCGGCGAAACCGCAATCTGGGACGGCCGCTTCCGCGTTCGGGCCGACATCACCAGTCCTTCACCGGTGGAGGTCAGGTCGCTGGGCCGGCAGGCGTTCGCGAATCTGCGGCGGATCGAGGGCTGGCCGGATACCATCCCGGCGGCTCCGGCGGCGACTTTACCGGCGATCTGGCGGGGCGAGGAGTTGGTGGCGGTGCCCTTTTTTGCCGATTGGCTTAAGGATAAAGGGCATTTCGGGCGCGAGATCGAACTCTATTCGGCCGAATTTCTGGCCTAGCAATCGTGGCAGCACCGTTATTTCGCGATCCATACAACCATCGACCAGCGATCGGTTGGAGCGCCACAGCCTCGCCCGTCCAGGCATTCGCGGCATTTATTCTGGCCTGGAAGGCGACTTTGAGCGGGATCAACAAACTCTGCGGCGGCTGGGCCGTCGCGTTTTTCGTTGGTCGGCGTTAAGCTCCTGGGGAGCGAAGCAGGTGTAAAAAGACAGGTAACTTGGCATTGCCGAGGCTCACTCCTATGTTAGCGGGAAGCGATGCGCAGACCCGCAGGGACGTCCGGTGCAGGACTGAAGTTAGGGTTGGGCTGAGCCATATGTGCGCTCCACAGGGAACGAGATGAACTCAAACTTTCAAAAGCTTGCCATCTGGGTAGCCATTCTGGTGCTGCTCGCGGCGCTGTTCAATCTGTTCAACAATCCGGCCCAAAGCCGTCGCGGCAGTGAAATCACCTATTCGGAATTCATCTCCGCGGTCGATAACGGCAACGTTTCGGATGCCACCATCGCCGGCAATCGCATCTACGGCACCATGCGCGATGGCGGCACTGCCTTCTCCACCTATGCTCCGGCGGATCCTACCCTCGTTGAGCGTCTGGAGAAGAAGGACGTAAAGTTCCGCGCCCGTCCTTCAGATGAGGACGTGCCCTCGATCATGGGCGTGCTGCTCAACTGGTTCCCCATGCTGCTGCTGATCGCGGTGTGGATCTTCTTCATGCGCCAGATGCAGTCGGGCTCGGGCCGCGCAATGGGCTTCGGTAAGTCGCGCGCCAAGCTGCTGACCGAGCGTCATGGCCGTGTCACGTTTGAGGACGTTGCAGGCGTTGACGAAGCCAAGGACGACCTGCAGGAGATCGTTGAGTTTCTGCGCGATCCGCAGAAGTTCCAGCGCCTCGGTGGCCGCATTCCGCGCGGCGCGCTTCTCGTCGGTCCTCCGGGTACCGGTAAGACGCTGCTTGCCCGCGCCATTGCCGGCGAAGCCAACGTGCCGTTCTTCACCATCTCCGGTTCGGACTTCGTTGAGATGTTCGTCGGCGTCGGTGCTTCGCGTGTGCGCGACATGTTTGAGCAGGCGAAGAAGAATGCACCGTGCATCATCTTCATCGACGAAATCGACGCTGTCGGCCGTCACCGCGGTGCGGGCCTTGGCGGCGGCAACGACGAGCGCGAGCAGACGCTGAACCAGCTGCTGGTTGAGATGGACGGCTTTGAGGCGAACGAGGGCATCATCCTTATCGCCGCAACCAACCGTCCCGACGTGCTCGATCCGGCGCTGCTGCGTCCGGGCCGCTTCGACCGTCAGATCACGGTTCCCAATCCCGACGTCGCCGGTCGCGAGAAGATCCTGCGCGTGCACATGCGCAAGGTTCCGGTTGCTCCGAACGTTGATCCGCGGGTGCTTGCCCGTGGCACGCCGGGCTTCTCGGGCGCCGATCTTGCCAACCTCGTCAACGAGGCTGCACTGCTGGCTGCACGCCGCAACAAGCGTCTGGTCACGCAGCAGGAGTTCGAAGATTCCAAGGACAAGGTGATGATGGGCGCGGAACGTCGCTCCATGGCCATGACCGAGGAAGAGAAGCTTGCCACCGCCTATCACGAGGCCGGCCACGCGCTGGTATCGCTGGTCGTGCCGGGTGGCGATCCGCTGCACAAGGTCACCATCATTCCGCGCGGCCGTGCGCTTGGTGTGACGATGAACCTGCCGGAGCGTGACAAGCTCAGCTACTCCAAGCAGTGGTGCGAAGCCCGCGTTGCCATGGCGTTCGGCGGCCGTATTGCCGAGCAGGCGATCTATGGCAAGGAGCACCTGAATACCGGTGCTTCCAGCGACATCATGCAGGCGACCAACATTGCCCGCCGGATGGTCACCGAATGGGGCATGAGCGAGAAACTCGGCCCGCTGCTGTACAATGAGAACCAGCAGGAGGTCTTCCTCGGCCATGCGATCACGCAGCGCCAGAACATGTCGGAAGACACGGCACGCCTGATTGACCATGAGATCCGTCGCATTGTCACCGATGGCGAGAACACCGCTCGCGAGGTGATCGAGGCGCACCGTCAGGATCTTGAGGCGATCACGCAGGCGCTGATGGAGTACGAGACGATCTCCGGCGAAGAAGTTCAGGCTGTGATGCGCGGCGAGAAGATCGTCCGCAAGAATGACGACGACCTGCCGAAGGATCAGGCCGGTTCGGCTGTGCCGACCGCCGGTGGCCGGTTCCGTCCTTCCGGCGGCATGGAGCCAGCTCCGTCGGCCTGAGGCTAGCCTCAGGTTTACGCCAGCAGTACAAACACGCTAGAAGCGGCCGCGAGACAAACATCGCGGCCGCTTTGTTTTTTTGCGAATGAGGCTCCTTCACCCATGCAGCGCGCCACCTACCTGAAGCCGATCGGATTGTTCCCGGCTCCCGCCGATCCCATAGAGGAAGGCTTTGCCGGGCTGCCACTCGCCGGGCAGGCGCTGTCCTTCACGACGGTTGAACTGGCGGAACGCGATGGCACGCACATTACGCGCCGCATCGTGACGCTGGGCGATGCCATCGAACGCGACTGGGGCCGCGCAACGCTGCTGGCAGCGCAGGATCTGGAAGCCATTACCGCTCCACGTCCGCGCCTTGCCGGCCTTGCGCTCGACCGTCCGCGCATCATGGGCATCGTCAACGTCACACCGGACAGCTTCTCCGATGGCGGCCTGCACGATCAGGCGGAGGCCGCGATCGCCCACGCGCTGCAGCTTGCCGAAGAGGGCGCCGACATCCTGGACGTGGGCGGGGAATCGACCCGCCCCGGCGCGGCTTACGTGCCGGTCGAGGACGAGCTCGCGCGCGTTATTCCGGTGATCGAAGGTCTCAGAAAGCGCACAGACAAGCTCATCTCCATCGACACCCGCAAGGCTGAAGTTATGCGGCAGGCGGCGGCAGCGGGCGCTGACATCCTGAACGATGTTTCAGCGCTGTCGCACGATCCCGATGCGATGCGCATTGCCGCCGCGACCGGGCTGCCGGTGATCCTGATGCATGCGCAGGGCGATCCGCGCACCATGAACGACAACCCGCAGTATGACGACGTCGTGCTCGATGTTTTCGATTATCTGGAGGGACGTGTCGCGGCGTGTGAGGAGGCGGGCATTCCGCGCGCGCGCCTGATCGTCGATCCCGGCATCGGCTTTGGCAAGCATCTGCATCACAACGTTGCGTTGATGGCGTCGCTGGCGCTTTATCATGCGCTGGGCGTACCCATTCTGCTGGGTGCATCGCGCAAGAAGCTGATCGACCATATCTGCGATGTGCCCAATCCGCGCGACAGGGTGCCGGGCTCGATCGCGGCCGCGTTGGCGGGCGCCGCGCAGGGCGTGCAGATTGTGCGCGTCCACGACGTTGCGGCAACCTATCAGGCGCTGAATGTCTGGCGTGCTTCGATTGCCGGCACCGCAGAGGCGCTGCGCTAACGGGCAGTTATGCCGGGATTTGTGTCATCAGGTTCGTGCGGTATACACAGAGTTTATACTGCAACCTGTTAGAACCTGATTTGATTGCACGACCGCTGGATAGCGGCCTTTAAGGGCTTGTACTGGCCCATCCGTATGCTCGAAATGAGCGTCTCAAGTCTTTGATTTTGATTCAGTAGAAATGGTGGGTGCAGGCGTCTCACCGCAAATCCGAGGGGATCCATATGTCGCGTCGTTATTTCGGGACTGACGGCATCCGGGGGCTCGCCAATCGTCCGCCCATGACGTCCGAGGTTGCGCTTAAGGTCGGGATGGCCGCAGGCAAGATCTTCCAGAAGCAGCAATCGAATTATCGCCACCGCGTGGTGATCGGCAAGGACACGCGTCTGTCCGGTTACATGCTGGAAGCCGCGCTGATGTCCGGCTTCACGGCGGTCGGCATGGACGTATTTCTGCTCGGGCCAATGCCGACGCCGGCTGTCGCGATGCTTACGCGGTCGCTGCGTGCCGATCTCGGCGTGATGATTTCAGCGTCCCACAATCCCTATGACGACAACGGCATCAAGCTGTTCGATCCCGATGGCTACAAGCTTTCTGATGAGACGGAGCTTGAGATCGAGGAACTGATCGACGGCAACGTCGCTGATCTGCTCGCGCCTGCGGGGCGCATCGGCCGCGCTACGCGGGTTGAGAGCGCGCAGGAACGCTACATCGAATTCGCCAAGCGCACGCTGCCGAAGAATTTGCGGCTCGACGGGATGCGCATCGTCATCGATTGCGCCAACGGCGCTGGCTACAAGGTGGCGCCGGAAGCGCTGTGGGAACTGGGCGCCGAGGTCATCAAGATCGGCGTGGAACCCAACGGGCGCAACATCAACGACAAGTGCGGCTCTACTGCCCCCGATGCGCTGATCAACAAAGTGCGCGAAGTGCGCGCCGACATTGGCATCGCGCTCGATGGCGACGCTGATCGCGTGGTGATCGTCAACGAGAAGGGCGAGATCGTCGATGGCGATCAGCTCATGGCGGTGATCGCCGAAAACTGGCACCGCACCGGCCGGCTTACGGCTGGCGGTGTGGTTGCAACGGTGATGAGCAACCTCGGGCTGGAGCGTTATCTGAAGGGCATCGGCCTTGAGATGGTGCGCACGCCGGTGGGCGATCGCTATGTCGTCGATCACATGCGCAAGCATGGCTACAACGTTGGCGGCGAGCAGTCCGGGCACATCGTGCTGTCCGAATATGCCACCACGGGCGACGGCCTCGTCACGGCGCTGCAGTTGCTGGCGGTTGTGGTTTCCACCGGCGTTCCGGTCAGCGAAGTTACGAAGCGTTTCGAGCCGCTGCCGCAGATCCTGAAAAACGTGCGCTATGAAAGCGGCAAGCCGCTGGAGGATACGCGCGTGGTTGAAGCGATCGATGCCGGCAAGAAGAAGCTCGGCAAGTGCGGGCGGCTTGTCATTCGTCCATCCGGCACCGAGCCGGTCATCCGCGTTATGGCGGAAGGCGACGATGAAACGCTCGTCAACAATGTCGTCGGTGATATCGTTGAAGCTGTGCGGGCCGCCACTGTCGCGTGATCGATCAGCTTGCAGCATATCGCGCTGACGTTATAGAGATGCCCTGCTTCGGCGGGGCATTTCCGTTTCGATGTCCGCGCGCTGAATAATACGGCAGGGCCGCCGTTTACACTTCGTTAACACCATGGCCGACGGTTTTGTTTCAAACCGAAACGGCGATTAAGTGTCCTTTAAACCTTCTTCCCCATAGTCGCTATCCGAGCACGTTGCGCGTTCGCCAGACGAGCGCCGGCCTACGGGTTGGCATGACGATTTCGAAGGGGAAGTAACATGAATACCAATCGCAGTTCCTACGCGCTTGGCGCCGCGCTCGGCTCAGCCCTCGTGCTCGCCCTGTGCGCTCCGGCCTCTGCCGCGGACATTTATAATGGCGGATACGAAGGTGGTCTGAAGGGTGGCTATGACGTGCCGCCGCCGCCGCCGTCCGATCGCGGCATCTACTTCAAGGGCTATGTTGGCCAGGCCAATCCGGATGTGGGTGGCATGTGGAACGAGTATTACGATACAGATAATGTCCGCGTGCATCACAAGGACATCAAGTCGAGCCCGCTGTACGGCATCGGCGTCGGCTGGCAGGCGCGCCACTGGCTGCGCTTCGATCTGACCGGTGAATACCGCGGCGACGCAGCGTTCTTCGCTCATGACTACTACACGGGCTTCAATTACACGAACGAATACACTGCCGATATCAAGAGCTGGCTCGGCCTCGCCAACGCCTATATCGACATGGGCAACTGGTGCGGCTTCACGCCTTACATCGGCGCCGGTATCGGCTTTGCGACCATTAGTGTCGAGGGTCTGAAAGACGTCAACGGTCGCTTTAATGGCGTCGCGTTCGGCGGCGATAAGACGACGACCAACTTCGCGTGGGCTCTCCATGCAGGTGTGAGCTACGACGTGACGCCACAGATGGCGATCGATCTGTCGTACCGCTACACGGACCTCGGCTCAGCGCAGAGCGGAACGGTTGTCGCTTATGACGGAAGCGATAGCTACGCCGGGCATCACATTAAGAACATCACGTCGAACGACCTGCTGTTCGGTGTTCGCTACAAGCTGCAGCGCGAAACCGTTGCTTACGCTCCTGTGAAGTAAGACTGCGCGGCGCATCCCTCAGCGCCGCACACAAACTAGCGTGACGCCGGGCTGTTCATCGCGACAGCCCGGCGTGCGCGGCCCGCGTCGATTGTGGCCGCCTGAAAGTCTCCAGTTCGATTTCCTGTTTTGCTTACGCGTGATCGTTCGTCCCGGTCGGACGAGCAGTAGCTTTAAAAGCAGAGTTGGACGTTGAGCGAGGCTTCAAGCCAGCCAGCCGTCAAGCAAGGATCGACGCACATGAACCGTGCCCTGAAAAGAATTTCGCTCGCCTTGGCCGTCGGCGTTGGCATGATCGCCCCGATGGCTTCGATGGCGCTGGCAGACGGCGACCCATATTATTCCAACGGCATCAATCCATCGGGCATCCGCACGCCCGTGCCTGCACCCATTCCGGTGCCGGTTTACGAAGCCGAATGGTACTTCCGCGGTGATTTCGCGGCTGGCTTCGGCGGCTCGCCCTCGGTCAACGTGCTTGGCGCCAACCTTGCGCAGCAGGTTTTGGGCACATCGACTCGGTCGGACAGCTTCGAGCCATCTTTCACCGGCGGCGTCGGTGTGGGCTATGTGTGGGGTCCGTACTTCCGCACCGATCTCACGGTCGACATGCATTCGATCATGAGCACGAAGCAGACGGTGTCCGGCCTCGATGCATTTAACAACGCGACAACCGGCGTCGATCGCACGAAGTGGATGTCCACCATCCTCATGCTCAACGCCTACTACGATATTCGCACCGGCACACCCTGGACGCCTTACATCGGTGGCGGTCTTGGCTTTGCGGTCAATCAGGGCACGCGGAACATCGACTACACAACGGCAACGCCCGGAGGCTCGTTCTCGACCGGAGACCGCAGCACGCAGGTGCAGTTTGCCGGTACCGCGATGGTTGGTTTCACCTACGAGTTTTCGTCGTTCTGGGCGCTGGACGTGAACTACCGCTTCCTGCATGTCGGCGGCCCGAGCGTCAGCTCCGCGCCGAACTATGCATCGACGGTTGAGTTCGGCAGCCTCAATGAACATCAGATCCGCGCTGGTCTCAGGTTTTATGTCAATTAACCGGCGCTGAGTTTTGCGTTAGAAAGGGCGGCCCTGTGCCGCCCTTTCGCTTTTCTGGTCTTAGTTGACGTTGCTCGCGGCGGGTCATAGAGCGTTGTGATGTGAAATCGCTTCGTGGTGCGCGCCTAAGCGTGCCGGATCAGTCGAGGATCGCGTCTGCCATGGGCGGCTTATCCAAGCCAACGCTGCGGCCAGCCAACCCGCATTTTTCCAGCGGGCCGTGTTCCAAGCGTCCAGGATGGTCGCTGGATGCGCTCAGCGGTGCGCTTGTCGGCCGCTCGCACCGCTCCCCGGTGGGCAAGCAGCGGTTGAAGCTGGCCATCGATAAAACCCACGCGCTGTTGCAACTTCCGCATGATTATCGTGTTGCGATAGTGCCGGGCTCCGACACCGGCGCCTTTGAAATGGCGCTGTGGAATCTTCTCGGCGCGCGCGGCGTTGATGTGCTGGCGTGGGAAGATTTCGGCCATCGCTGGGTGCGTGACATCATTGCCGAATTGCAGATTGCCGATGCGCGTGTGCTGGCCGCCGACTATGGCCATCTGCCCGACCTCGCTGCCGTCGATTTCGATCGCGATGTCATCCTGCCATGGAACGGCACGGCCGCCGGTGTGCGAGTGCCCGATGGTGCGTGGATTGCGGCCGATCGCAAGGGCCTCACCATCGTCGATGCAACATCGGCGCTGTTCGCGCAGCGTATCGACTGGGCAAAGGTGGATGTCGCTACGTTCTCCTGGCAGAAAATTCTAGGCGGAGAAGCTGCGCACGGCATGATCGTGCTGTCGCCGCGCGCAATCGAGCGCCTGAAAAATCATCGCCCGTCGTGGCCGGTGCCGAAGCTGTTCCGGTTGACAGAGGGCGGCAGGCTGCAGCACGATATTTTCGCGGGCGTCACAATCAACACGCCGTCGATGCTGTGCGTTGAGGATTATCTCGATACGCTGGCATGGGCAGACAGCGTCGGTGGTCTCGATGCGCTGTGTGCACGCGCCGACGCCAATGCCGCTGTGCTGTTTGACTGGATCGCGCGCACACCATGGATCGCCAATCTTGCGGTCGATCCGGCAACGCGTTCCAATACATCGGTTTGCATGCGCTTTACCGATGCAGGGGAAGGGCCCGGCGCGGAGCAGCGTATCACCGATGGGATCGTCAGCCTGCTCGAAAGCGAAGGCGTCGCCTACGATATAGGTGCCTATCGCGGAGCACCGGCGGGGCTGCGTGTCTGGTGCGGCGCTACAGTAGAACGCAGTGACGTTGAGGCGCTCATTCCGTGGCTGGAGTGGGCATATGCGCAGGTTCGTGGTACGGACTGAAGCTGTCGCCACGCCGCCCGTCCAAACTGAGGCGTGCCATCCAAACTAAGGCGCGGTTGTCATAATTCAGACGTGAACGGCCGCCACTCGTCTTGCCCGGCGCAGGTCTTGCCGATGCCATTGCTGGCCTCGAAACAAGCAAGGCGAAAGCCAGCATGCAAGCCAAGCAATGCAAGCAAGGAATAGTGTTCCCATGCGCAAGCTCGCCGCCATCGTTGCCGTGTCTAGTGCCGTCGTTTTTCCGGCGCCGCTGTTCGCCGACACGCAGGTCAATTCCCACATTGAATCGGTCACGGTGTTTCCGTCCGGCGCTGAAGCGACAAGAACAGCGCGTCTTCCGTTGAGCAAGGGCGAGCATACGCTTGTCTTCAACGATCTGCCGGCCGAAGCGGTGGCGAGCTCAATTCGCGTCGATGGCAAGGCGACAGCGGGGCTTGACATTCAGTCGGTCGATACGCGTCGCCGATATATTCCGCGCGCTGATCAGGAAGCGCTGCAGGCCGAGCGCAAGAGCCTTGACGATCAGATCGAGCGACTGCGCGATGAGCGCGGGCTGCTGCAGGGACAGGAAGATGCTGCGCAGACGCAGAAGGCGCTGCTGCAGAATCTGGCACAGCTTCCCGCGCGTCCGCAGGGTTCTGCCGAAACGCCTGCTACAGGCGGCGCTGCGGTGCCCGCTACCGATTGGACCCAGGTGCTGGCGCTGATTGGCTCGGGCATGACCGATGCGCAGAAACTTGCGGTGGATGTCGAGGTGAAGCGCCGCGATCTCGACCGTCGCATTGAGGATCTGGAAAAGAAGCTGCTGGCGCTGGCACCGGGACGCACGGAGCAGACCGAGGTGACGGTGCATGTCGTGGCTGAAGCACCGCTGGAAGCTGATCTGACGATCAAATATCAGGTGCAGAACGCGGGCTGGACACCGCGTTACGATGCCCGGCTTTCAACCGGTTCCAAGACCGATCCGGCCAAGCTGGAATTGACCCGCCGCGCCGATATCGTGCAGCGGACCGGTGAGGACTGGAGCAACATTGCGCTGCATCTGTCGACGACGCGTCCGACAGCAAATGCCGCTGCGCCGGATATCAATTCCACGTTCGTCGATTTTGAGCCCGATCTGCCGCCGCGGCCGGCCGCGATGCCTGCGCCAACTGCGTCATATGATCGACGGGCAGCCGTTCAGCAACGGCAGCGTGTTGGTGGCGCCGGGCCGGCAGACGATATGGTGATGGCGGAAGCTGCGCCGGTGATGCTGGAGGTCGCTGAGCAACGGGCAGCTGTGGAAGCAGCGCCGTTCCAGGCGATATTCTCCGTGCCCGGACGCCTGGCCGTGCCGGCAACGGGCGAGTCCAAGCGCGTGTTGCTGCAACAGGACAACATCGAGCCGGTTCTGGCTGTGCGCACGGTGCCTAAGGCCGACGCCAAAGCTTACCTCTATGCCAAGCTGACGCTGCCGAAGGGTGCACCGGTGCTGCAGGGAGATGTGTCTCTGTTCCGGGATGGCACCTTTGTCGGCACGGGCTCGCTGCCGGTGCTGTCGCCGGGTGAGCCGCACGAGCTTGGCTTTGGTGCCGACGATCTGGTTCGCGTGCGCCATACGGTGGCTGAAGAAAAGCGCGGCGAGACCGGGCTGATTTCATCGGCGCGCACCGACAGCCGCAATTTCCGCATCACGGTCCGGAATATGCATGAGCGTGCGGTTGAACTGGTCGTGCTGGATCAGGTGCCGGTGTCGCGCAACGATGACATCAAGGTCGAGATGCTGGGTCCGGCGCAGCCGACGAAGCGGGATGTCGACGGTAAGCGCGGGGTCATCGCCTTCGAGTCGAAGCTTGGGCCGGAGGAAGAACGCCAGATCGAGTTTGGCTATCGCGTGATCTGGCCGGGCGCCCGCGCGATCATATACCGTTAACGCCGACAGGGTCTGAGCGGCGGGCAGGGCCTCCGCCTTGCCCGAGCGGCCGGTGGCCAGGGGCACAGGCCCTTTCCCGGCTGCAAAAATGCGGAAATTGGGGCGACAGAAGCGCCAGATCACCCCGATTGCACCCTGGAAGGGGTTGGCAACGGCGAATCTGCGCTATAAGCCCCCGGTAGGCCCCGGCGCTAACTTCCGGGGCTTCGTTGCGAGTGGGGCTATAAATGGCGAACGTAGCGGTTGTCGGCGCCCAGTGGGGCGATGAAGGCAAGGGTAAGGTTGTTGATTGGCTCTCGGAGCGTGCCGATGTCGTGGTGCGGTTCCAAGGCGGTCATAACGCTGGCCATACGCTCGTCATAGGCGACAAGACCTTCAAGCTGTCACTGCTGCCTTCGGGCGTTGTGCGCGCGGGCAAGCTGGGCGTGATCGGCAACGGTGTTGTCGTTGATCCGTGGGCGCTGTGCTCCGAGATCGAGAAGCTTGGCGCCCAGGGTGTGGTGGTCAATCACGACAACCTGCGCATTGCCGAGAACGCGACGCTTATTCTGCCGCTGCACCGCGAACTGGATGCGCTGCGCGAGGAAGCTGCTGGCGCTGGCAAGATCGGCACCACGGGGCGCGGCATCGGGCCGGCTTATGAAGATAAGGTTGGCCGCCGCGCTATTCGCGTGCAGGACCTGCGCAACCTGACGACGCTGAGCGACAAGATCGACCGCCTGCTGGTGCACCACAATGCGCTGCGGCGTGGCCTGTCGCAGCCGGAGATTTCCAAGTCGGAGCTGATGGCTCAGCTGACGGAGATCGCACCGAAAATTCTTCCGTTTGTTGATGTCACCTGGGAGCTGCTGGATCGCGAGCGTCGCGCCGGTAAGCGCATCCTGTTTGAGGGCGCGCAAGGCGCGCTGCTCGATATCGACCACGGCACCTATCCGTTCGTCACCTCGTCGAACACGGTTGCGGCGCAGGCGGCCACTGGCTCGGGCATGGGCCCGCGCAGCATCGGTTACGTGCTGGGCATCGCCAAGGCTTACACCACGCGTGTGGGCTCGGGTCCGTTCCCGACCGAACTGACCGACGAGATCGGCACGCGCATCGGCGAGCGTGGCCGCGAGTTCGGCACCGTCACGGGGCGCAAGCGCCGCTGCGGCTGGTTCGATGCCGCGCTGGTGCGCCAGACGCTCAAGATCGCTGGTGTCGATGGCATCGCACTGACCAAGCTCGACGTGCTGGATGGCTTCGATGAGCTGAAGGTCGGCGTCGGCTACATGCTCGACGGCGAACGCATTGACGTGCTGCCGGCCGAGAGCGATGCGCAGGCACGCGTGCAGCCGATCTATGAGACGCTGCCGGGCTGGACGCAGTCGACCCAGGGTGCACGCTCGTGGAGCGAACTGCCCGCGCAGGCGGTGAAGTACGTGCGCTATATCGAGGAACTGATCGAGCGTCCGGTGACGATGCTCTCGACCAGCCCTGAGCGCGACGACACCATCCTGATGAAAGATCCGTTCGCCGACTGAGGCGTCTACTGACGCACAGAGGTCAGGTTGGTGGCGGCATTGTTTCGTAGCAGGGGACATCGCAGCTCGTGATGTCCCAGACCGGCTGCGAGCCCTTGAAAATGACCATGTCTGGTTTGAACCAGCTGTTGTCGTCGAATGCACCTGCAACGATACCGATGATGCCGGGCCGCCCGGTGGTTTCGCTGAACAACCGGCTGCCGCAGTCAGGGCAGAAATAGCGTGTTATCGCGTTGCCGCTGTCAGCCGTCATCGAATGGGTTTTCGGCTGTCCCGACACTTCCAGGTCGCCCCGCTTGAAACGGGCGATGGAAAGGTGCCCGGCGCCGGAAATATGCTGGCAGTCGGTGCAGCAACATTGCGACATGACAGTCGGCGGCGCCGCGACCGTGAATGTCACCGCGCGACAAAGGCATCCACCGCTCGCGAAAGCACCCGCCATGGTGTTGGTCTCCGGACCTGAAAAATCCACATGAGCGTAAAGGCGCGACGGTGGGGTTTCAATCCGATTGGGCGTGCAAAAAAAAAGGACACCACACGGCGCATATCGCGCTGTGGGTGTCCCACTAAATGGTGGATCTGCACCTCGGGGGGAGGGGGAGGGAGCGAGGCGCGTTTCCGCAGATGAAACGCAGCCTGCAGGCTTTGGTTCCCTCGCTCGATAAACGAAGCGATCAGGGCGAAGGGCACGATCGCGCTAGAGCACGCCAAAAAGATGCATCAGAACGATGACGCTGATCGGCACGCCGAGCAGCCACAGAAAAATGCTGCGTCCCATGAGTTTCTCCAAATTTGCGATGTGTGAATTAAACCCGCAACTGCAGCGCTGGGTTCCCGCATCATCGATTGCAATGGCGCCCGCGATTTACCTGCGTGCCGCCGCTTTGTAAAAACGGCGATCGCGCTCTAGGGCGTTGGCGCCTGAAACAACCGCATCGCCTCACCCGCCAGAACGCCGCCGGTAATCTCTATGGATGTAAATGGCGTTGCGTCGGCGATCTGCCGCGCGGTGATGTCGATCTGCCCGATGCTGGCAGCAAGCTCGGCTATGGAGGCGGCGAACACCAGCCGCTTGATGCCGCTCCAGATGATCGCCCCCATGCACATCACGCAGGGCTCGCCGGATGCATAAAGCGTGGTGGCGCGCAGATCCTCCGGTCGATGTTCCTGCAGAAAGGTGCGGATCGCCATCATCTCCGCGTGCGCGGTTGGATCGCCGTTGCTGCGGGTGCGGTTGTGCGCCAGCGCCAGCACATGGCCGTCGCGCACGATGGCTGCGCCGAACGGATAGTCGCCAAGCTTGGCCTGATCGACGGCAAGCTGCATGAACCGGATATCGGCTTCCGTGGCCGGTGTCATGGTGGCACCCGACCGTGCCTCAGCCACTGCCGTTGTAGAAATGACGTGTGCAGAAAAGAGCGCGCCCGCGCCTGTTAAAAGCTCGCGCCTGTCCATCGTCCTCAATCCCCGCAGCGGCTGACAGTTCGGCACAGCTTAACCGTGCCCGTTGCGTCAGGTCATCAGAGCATTTTCCGACGAAGTGGACACCGGTTCGTCGCAAAAAAATGCGGCCAATAAAACAGACTACGGCGTGCGATCCGGTTCTATCGGATCGCAAACGCTCTAGCTGCGTTGGCCGGCGATGGCGCCACTGAAACGGGAAAGTGCGTCGGGCTGCAGTTCAGCCGCCAGCAGCCGCTGCGGATTGACCGGGCCGGGAAGGCGGATCTGACCCATCGGCACGGCGCGGAATCCAAAGCGGCCATAGTAGGGCTCATCACCCACCAGCAGCATCAGCTCCAGCCCATCCGCGCGGGCTGCATCCATCGCCTGCAGGATCAGCCGCGTACCATGGCCACGGTCGGTAAAATCCTGATGGACCACCAGCGGACCAAGCAGCAGCGCACCGGGCTTGCCGCCGATGGTGATCGGTGTGAAGCCGACCGCCGCAATCGTCCGGTCGCCCAGCATCGCCACGCGGCAATAGCGCGACAGATCGTTGGTGCCTTCGCGTACGCGGTATGCCGTGCGTGCAAATCGGCCCGGCCCAAATGCTTCCGCGTGCAGTCGCGAGACGAGCGGGAAATCGGCGGCAGTCATGGGACGATCGACGACGCTGGATGTCATGACGTTGGATGACGCACTGGCTGGCATTGGGGAATTCCGGGCAATCCGCGCTGGATGGTAGGGAACGGCGCGGAACGGCTACTGGGATGGCGAAGGGTCAGGCAAGGTCAACGCACGCGGAAGGTGCGACCTCGTCGTAATTCTGTGCCTCGGAACAGCCTCGTCATTGCGCGCCTGTAGCATGGTGCCCTGTCATGGTCCAGAGCGGCAACGCCCCGCAGGCGGGCTGGCGCGCGCGGCAGGGCTGAGGCAGCGGAACGGGCAGGTTAGACCGGTCGGGGCAGGCTGATGGGCCCTTTATCCGAAGCGTAGTTCGCCCTGCCAGGCGCAGGACCGCGCGGCAGATACCAGCACTGCTTGATGCCGGCCATAAAAGTCTGATGCTGTAAAAGACTTGTCACAAAAGCAAACGAGGCCCGAAGGCCTCGCGCTAAGCTTTGCAATGTTGGGGATCAGAAACCGAGATAGATTCCAAAACCCGGGCGGCGGTAATACCGCGGACCGTATCCGCCATAGCGGTACGGGCGATAGTAGCGCGGGCCACCATAGTAACGGTACGGGCGATAACGCGGGCCACCATAGTAGCCGCGGTAGCCGCGATACTTACGCCGATGGTAGCGCACTTCTTCGGCGGTGCTGGTGGCGGTTTTTCCGACGATGTCTGCGCGCGACGCGGAGGGGAGAGCCGACGCGCTAGGGATTGTGACATAGAAGAAACCGGCGAGAACCGTTGCAACGAACGCTGTCGTTCCAAGACGCATCGCTTTCACTCCTTAGGCTTGTGCTGCACGTTATTTTATTAGCCAACGGTGCAACCCGCATAGGGGCGCGGAGGTTCCGCCAACAGCCAGCAATTTTATTTAAGTCCAACACTGGAAAGCGGCGGCACTAGGAGATTGGACCCTCCGTCAGGAAAATCAAGAGTGATTGCTGTTGATAGCGATCACGAAACTGCGCTGTGTGCGGAAGCTTCATCACGCGTTTGCTTGCGACTGCTGAACCATTCTTCCAGGCGTTGCAGAACGACAAACACTGAAGGCACAAAAGTCACGGTGAGTAGCGTTGATGCAAGCATGCCGGACAGCACCGCGATGCCGATCGACTTCTGCGCGTTTGCACCGGCTCCGTCGGCAAGTACCAGCGGCACGACGCCAAGGATAAATGCAAACGACGTCATCAGGATCGGACGGAAGCGCGAGCGTGCAGCTTCCGTTGCCGCCTCCAGCAAGCCTTTGCCTTCGTGACGCAATTCGCGCGCAAACTCGACGATGAGGATGGCGTTTTTGCTCGATAGCGCGATCAGCAGGATGAGACCGATCTGGGTGTAGAGGTTGTTCGGCACACCCAGTGCGATCAGTGTGCCGGCTGTTCCAAGCAATGCCAGCGGCACCGATGCGATGACCGTTGCCGGCGCGAACCAGCTTTCATATTGGCCAGCAAGAACGAGATAAACCAGCAACAGGCTCAGCCCGTAGATGATGTAGATCTGATTGCCGACTTCCTGCTCCTGATAGGACATCGCTGTCCATTCGAAGCCTGCATCCGTCGGCAGCGTTTCGTTGGCTATCTGCTCCAGCATGTTCATGCCCTGGCCGGATGAATAGCCCTGAGCGGTGTTGGTGACGACGGTTGCAGCCGGATAAAGATTATAGAGGCTGATGACAGACGGCCCGGCAATGGTGGTGATCTTTGCCATCGTGCCCAGCGGCACCATGTTGCCTTCGTTATTACGCACCTGAAGATATTGCAGGCTTTCCGGGTCGATGCGCGCGGCGGCATCGGCCTGCACATAGATCTGGAACACGCGGCCGAACTTGTTGAACTGCCCGATGTAGCTCGAACCGATGTAAGTCGAGAGCGTGTCGAGCGCATTGCCAAGCGGCACTCCGAGCGTCTCGGCCTTTATACGGTCGATCTCGACGTTGATCTGCGGTGCGTCGGCTTTGAAGGTGTTGGTGGCCGACTGGATCATCGACTGATCGCCAGCGCGGCTTGAGATTGCCTCGGCCAGCCGTTGCAGTTTGGCATAGTCGAACGAGCCATCGCGCAGCTGCACCTTCATCGTTGCACCGGAGACGTTGCCGATGCCCTGAATGGCCGGAGGCGGAATGACGAGGGCGGTGCCATCGGGGATGTCGTTCACCCGCGCGGAGAGCGCATGATAGAGGCTCAGCAGATCCTGACCCTCGCCGCGCTTGTCCCAGTCGGTCAGAACAACGTACGCAACGCCGGCGCTCGAAAGGCTGGCGCTGTCGTTCAGCGCAGCGATGCCGCCGATCGAAACGACATGCTCAACGCCGGGCTGCTTTCGCAGACGGGCGCTGACATCGTCCATCGCGCGCGTGGTGCGTTCCAGCGAAGCGCCTTCGGGAAGCTGCACCACGGCGATGAAGTAGCCCTGGTCTTCAATCGGCAAGAAGCCTGTTGGGACGCGGCTGAGGCTATACACTGCCAGCGCGACAAGGCCCGCAACGATCAGCGTCATAAGGCCTGCATGGCGCACCATGCGCGCGATCAGGCCCGTGTATGCATTTTCGAGCTTGCCATAAACATAGTTGAAGCCACGTGCCAGCACGTTGCGCTGCTCCGGCGGCGTTGCCGGGCGCAGCCACAGCGCGCACTGGGTCGGCTTCAGCGTCATGGCGTTGATGGCGGAGATGATCGCCGTAGCGGCAATGACGAGAGCGAACTGGCGATACATCTGGCCGGAAAGACCGGGCAGGAACGCGGCGGGAATGAACACTGCCATCAGCACCAGCGTGATGCCGATGATCGGGCCCAGCAACTCGTCCATGGCCTTCACGGCGGCGTCGTGGGGCGTTAGCCCACGCTCGATATGCTTGGCGGCACCTTCAACAACGATGATCGCGTCATCGACCACGATACCGATGGCGAGAATGATGGCGAACAGCGTTGAAAGGTTCACCGAGAATCCGAGCAGCGCCATGGCTGCAAACGCACCGATGATGGTAACGGGAACCGTAGTTGCGGGCACCAGCGTGGCGCGCCAGTCCTGCAGGAACACCAGGATGACAACCAGCACCAGCAACGCCGCTTCGATCAGCGTGTGATAAACGTCGTTGACGGCGGACGAAACGAACTTCGTCGTGTCGAATGGCACCACCCAGTCCATTCCCTTCGGGAACGACTTGGCAAGCCTTGTCATTTGCTCTTCGACGCGTTTGGCAACATCGAGCGCGTTCGCTTCCGGCAGCAGGTAGATCGCGACACCGGCTGAGGGTTTGCCGTCGAGCTTGAACGACTGGCTGTAAAGCTGTGCGCCAAGCTCTACCGTCGCGACATCCTTCAGCCGGGTTATGCGGCCGCCCTTGTCGGTCTTGACGATGATGTTTTCAAACTCGGAAACGTCGTCGAGCTTGCCGTGAATATTGATGGAATACTGGAACGATTGCCCCATCGGCACAGGTGGCAAGCCCACCTGTCCGGCGCTGGTCGATCGACTTTGCAGATTGACCGCTTCGCTGACATCCTGCGGAACAAGACCGCGGGCTTGCAGCTTTTGCGGATCGAGCCAGATGCGGATGGCATATTCGCCGGCGCCGAACACCGAGACGCTGCCAACGCCATCGAGACGGGCCAACTCGTCGACGATGTTGATGGTGGCGAAGTTCGACAGGAACAGGCTGTCGAACTTCCCGTCCGGCGATGTCAGCGACACGATCTCAAGGATCGACGTCGATTTCTTGTTGGTCTGTACGCCCTGTTTCTGCACCGCCTCCGGCAGCGAAGGCAGCGCGGCAGAAACGCGGTTCTGCACCAGGATCTGGGCCTTGTCGGCATCGGTGCCGATCTTGAAAGTGACGGTAAGCGTGTACTGGCCATCGCTGGTCGAAAGCGACGACATGTAGATCATGTTTTCGACGCCGTTGACCTTCTGCTCGATCGGCAGGGCCACTTCGCGCGTAACAGTTGCGGCCGTTGCGCCGGGATAGCGCGCGGTAACAACAACGGTCGGCGGAACGATATCGGGATATTGCGCAACCGGCAGTCGCACGAGTGAAACGAGGCCTAAGATCACGATCAAAATCGCGATCACGTTGGCGAGGATGGGCCGGTCGATAAAGAATTTGGCGATCATTGGCCCCGCGTTCCCGCGCTCTTGGCTTTCGATTTTGTCTGAGCGTCGGAACTATCAGCCGCGGCGTCCGCGGCCTCCTTCTTCACCGGAAGGTTGCTCTCCACGGTCTTGCTGTCTGCGCCGCGTGCGGGCTCAGTGCTTTTCGTCGATGATGATGAAGAGCTGCCGTTCGCGCCGCTTTTGCTGCCGCCGACGGCTTCCTTGGGCACTGGGATTTCCGGACCGGAACCATCGGCGCCTGCGGTTCTGGAGACGGGCACCACGGTGTTGCCGGGCAGTGCACGCATCAGCCCGCCGACGATAACCCGGTCGTCAGGCTTCAGGCCGCCGGTGATGATGCGCAGGCCGCCGTCTATGGTGTCGCCGGTTTCAACCAGACGCTGCTCGACGACGTTCTTGTCGTTGACCACCAAAACGTAGCGGCCTTCCTGACTGTTGCCGAGCGCCACATCGGGGATCAGCAGTGAGGGCACGTCCTTCTGCTTCGGGATGCGCACGCGCACGAACATGCCGGGCGTCAGAATGATGCCGTCGTTCTTGAAGATAGCGCGCGCCGCCAGCGTTCCGGTCGAGGCATCCACTTCCGGCGCCACGTAGTTCAGTGTTCCGGTATGCGGATAGCCAGTTTCCGTCTGCACGCCGATCCCGACCGGAATCGGCCCCAGCTCTTCCAGCGTCACACCAGCCTCGCGCAATTGCTCGCGCACGTTCAGCACCTGCTGCTCGTCGATGTTGAAGTTGATGTAGATCGGCTTCTGCTGGACGATCGTTGCCAATTTGGTTGGCTCACCGGCGCCGACCATCGCACCGGGATCGACGAAACGCGCGGTGACCGCGCCGTCGAACGGGGCGACGATGGTGGTGTATGCTAGGTTGGTCTTTGCCTGCTCCAGCTGGCCCTTGGCCTGTGCCAGTGCCGCCGCGGTGGAATCCCGCTTGGCAAGTGAATCGTCGACCTGCGCCACGGAGACGGCCGAAGTCTTGACCAGATCGCGCTTGCGCTTCAGATCCGCTTCCGCCTGCAACAGCAGCGCGTCTTGCTGGGCAACCGTCGCCTGCGCAATTTGCAGCGCGATTTCGTAATCGGTCTTGTCGATCTGGAACAGCAGATCGCCCTTCTTGACCTGATCGCCGTCCTTGTAGCCCACCTTTTCCAGGAAGCCCTGGACGCGCGCCACGAGGTCGACGCGATTGTAGGCCACCGTGTTGCCGGTGAATTCCATATACAGCGTTACGTTGCGCTTTTCTGGCTGCGCGACTGTAACCTCGGCGGGGGGCGGGGGCTGATAGGTGTTGCTGTCACTGCATCCGGCCGCTGCCAGACCAAGCATTGCGACTGCGAGCCATCCGCCTGTGCGTATTTTCAAATTATGCATTCCGTTGACCCGTCGCCCCACCAGCGCCGCTGCCATGTCCGGGCGCCGCTGCGATGTTTGGGTGCGACCGTAATGCAATTGAGCTTAACAATTGATCGATTGCCGGCCCCCTACGTGCCATGGGGACAGGCTCTGCGCAGACTTGCCTATCCCTCGCCACTCCGTGGTAAGAAGCTGCGGCTCGCGGGAAGCCCGGGGCCAGCCGGGGTTACCTTGGGGGAAGTTCAGTGTTTTCGAATGAAACGGGTGGTGTTGACCTAGGCCAGCGTTGCCGCGGCATTGCGCTCGGCACGCTCCTCATGGTGGCGGTAGTTGCGGCGCTCATCAGTCCGCGGACGTTGGCTGTCACATTCTGGATCGTGGCGCTTGGCTTTCTGGTCTCGGCCTTTCTGCGCCGCGACATCTATATGCAACAATTCCGCCCCGGTCCCGTCACGGCAACACTGGCGCTTTTTGTCAGCTACGTATTTCTCAGCGCCACATGGGCCGACGTGCCGGCAATGCCATTGGAAAAGGCCGCGCTAGCTGCGGGAACGGTGGCGGCAGTCTGGATGATGTGCTCCCTGATCCGTCAGGAAACGCGCGCCAACATCATCCATATGGGCGAGGGCGTTTTCCTGGGCGTGGTGATCGGAACGCTGTTCCTGCTGGAGGAGCATCTCAGCGAACAGGCGATCAAGATCGCAGTATTCAATTCCCTTGGGTTTCAGCCGGGGCAACTCAAACCGGTTGAATATTTTTACTGGGACAAAGGTGCGCTGATCGAGATCGAGCCCAACGATCTGGTGCGCAACCTGACCGGTGTCGGTGTCTATCTCTGGCCAGCCATCGCGGCGGTTCTGGGCGTCTGGCGACGTCCCATGAATTTCTACGCAGCCGTTGCCCTGTTCGTCATCGCTGCCGCTGCCATCACGCTTTCTAACCATGCGGCTTCGCAGCTTGCCTTGATCGCGGGTGTCATCGTGTTCGCAATCGCTTCCCGGTCGCTGCTATGGGCGCGGCGGTGCGTGGCGGCAGGATGGCTCATTGCCTGCTTCGCGGTTATTCCGCTGGCGCTGGGCGCCTACAAGGCCAACCTGCAACAGATCGATGCTCTTGGCTCGTCGGTGCAGGCGCGTCTGATCATCTGGAAATACACAGCGGAAAAAACATTCGAAAATCCTTGGTTCGGCGTCGGTGCGAACATGACGCGTGTCATCGGCCCTGAGCTGGAAAAGACCGCAGTGATCGTGGGCAACGACCGCTGGCCGCATAGGCTGTCGATCCACGCGCACAATATGTACTTGCAGACGTGGTTCGAGCTGGGTGCTGTCGGTGCGGTGCTGCTGGCGGCGATCGGGTTGGCAATCCTGTCTGCGATTGCCCGGCTGGAGCGGCGGGTGCAGCGCTATGCGCTGGCCACTTTCTCGCTGACGGCAGCCGTCCTGACCTCCAGCTATGGCATGTGGCAGGTGTGGTTGATCGGAACGCTCGGCGTTGCCGCCGTGGCGATGTGCATTGGAGTGCGCGCGCTTGAAACGTCGTCGCCCGCATCTGCTGATCTAACCTGAGATCACGACCTGAAATAACCGGGCGGCGCGTCGGCGCCGCTCCGGTGTCGTCGGCGAGCGGTTACGCGGATGTCGGCGTCAATGCGGGATAGTCGATATAGCCGCGCTCTTCGCCGGCATAGAACGTGTTGGGATCTGCCTCCGCCAGCGGCGCGCCGGACCGCAGACGCTCGACCAGATCCGGATTGGAAATGAACGGCCGTCCGAAGCAGATGATGTCGGCGAGGTCTTCCTCACGTGCCTTGATGGCGAGTTCCAATGTGTAGTTATTGTTGGCCATGAAGAGGCCGTTGAACGCCCGGCGCAGTTTCTGCAGATCAAAGCCACCCGGCGGGTTTCTGTCGCCACCGGTATCGCCTTCGATGACGTGCAGATAGGCGAGATTGTATGGATTAAGCTCTTCAATGAGCGACAGATACAGCGGTTCTGGATCTGAATCGCCGATGTCGCCGAATTTGGTCAGCGGCGAAATGCGGATGCCGACGCGATCGCCGCCCCATACCTTTGTGACCGCATCCACCACCTCGCGCACGATGCGTGTCCGGTTTTCTATCGAGCCGCCATATTGATCGGTGCGCTTGTTGGTCTTGTCGGACAGAAACTGCTGCAGCAGATAGCCGTTCGCTGCGTGGATCTCGACTCCGTCAAAACCAGCTTCAAGCGCGCATTTGGCGGCATGGGCATAGTCCGCGACGATGCCGGCAATCTCGTCGGTTTTCAGCGCGCGCGGGGTGCCGATCGGCTTGAAGCCCTCGGCAGTGTAAGCCTGCTGATTTTCCGGCGCGACGGCGCTGGGCGCAACGGGGAGCTGCCCGCCCGGCTGAAGATCGGGATGCGATATACGCCCCACATGCCAGAGCTGCAGGAAGATGCGGCAGCCGTTGTCATGCACGGCCTTGGTGGTCAGCTTCCATCCAGCCACCTGCTCCGGCGACCAGATGCCCGGCGTGCGGATGTAGCCCTTGCCTTGCGGCGAAATATTCGTGGCCTCGCTGATGATGAGCCCGGCAGACGCGCGCTGGGCGTAGTGGATAGCCTGAAGCTCGCCGGGTACGCCGTCGTCGGTGGCGCGAGAGCGGGTCAGTGGCGCCATCGCAATCCGGTTGGCGAGCCGATACGGCCCCAGTTCGACAGGATCGAAGAGATCGGATCGCTGGTCCGCGCGCGTCTGAGACATCTGGGAAGCTCCTTAGGCCATGATCGCTTCGGAGCCTGATAGTCCCGAGGCGTGCATCATCGGTCTCATCAAATGTTAGAGCGCGTCGCGATTGGGATGAAAGGCGACCACGCTCTAAGGTGGGTGACCGACCATTTAGGAGCCCGAATGGAGAGCGGCAAGGGGCTGAGCTGGCTTGCGGATGCACGGCATTTAGGGGCGCGCCGAAGCGGATCGCGGGGGGGGGCAGCGGATCGCGGGCAGGTAGATTGCCGGTTCACGCGCCCCCTTGCTCTCAAAGCAGGTGCTCAATGGGGTGAAAACCGCGCCGTATTACGGCGCTAAAAAACAAAGAGGCCGCCCCGAGGGACGGCCTCCGTGAGACTTCGGCGGCGGGGCAGTATCGGCTGCTCCTGGCCGCTGCGCTTCAGGCGCTCACCAGAGGTAAATCCGGCTTGAACCCGAGCGACCACGACATCGCCGTCCTCAAGATCCCACTCGACATCGGATCACCTCCTTTCAATTGTTGAACCACGCTTGCAGGCTGCCACGCTTTTCGCCGTCTGCAAAGTTACGTTTTGGACATGCGGGCGTCTGTGCAACGTTTGCATCAGAAACGCCAGGGCCGGGTGTCGGCTATCCAGCTTGCGAGCTGATGCCACGGCTCGGCATTCCAGTAGCGGCGCGCTGAAGTCATTGTCGGCGGCAGCACGAAAATTTCGCAGCCGATGCCGTCACGCCGCTGTGGCTGCCGGCCGTACTGCAAGCGTGCAGGGCTGCGCTGCAGCCAGATGCTGGCGCTGTGCTTGCCGACAAATGCGCAGGCGCGCGGCCGGAATCGCAGCAGCTTGTCGTTGAATTGCGTTATGTCCCGGGCGCTGACTTTGGCTTTGCCGCTGGTGCCAGCATCACGATCGACGCTTGGAAGAAACAGAACGCCCATGCCGATCTCCGGCAGGCGACTGATCGTGTTCGCTGAATAACGTCGCGGGATAAGCCCGGCCTCGTGCGCTGTCGGCCAGAACCGATTGCCCGCATTGGCGAACATCGTCTCGGCGCCGTGCGGCTGTGAATTGAAGGGGCAGGCCAACACAAGGTCGAGTCCTGCACACAGAATATCAGGCGTCGCTGAGCCCGGTGCGCTGTCGCTGAACTGCGGTGCCGTGGCGCGATCCGGCACGGCGGGATCAGTGCTGAGGTCCATGCGTTTTCACGCGCCGAATCGGGATGGCCCACATCGGCTAATGATCGCTGGAGCGCGGCAGCCGGCAAGCGGTCACCACGCTATTTGCACTGAATGATTATGTTTAGCTGCGCCGCGCATTGGTAAAAATGCGCTTCGCCCGGTCCGGCGAACCGCCTAGCGCGGCCGGATGCGGCTGATCTTCGAGCCTTCCAGCGTCAGATTGTACATCAGGCCCTTCGGATCGAGCACGAAGCCGATAACCGGGCTGGTGATTTTGTTGGTGTCAATCGATCCGCCAATGCCGACGGTGATGACGGCAACCGAAGCATCCGCGCCAACCTTCCAGCCCTTGGTGCGGCGGAACTGCTGCAGCGCTTCCGGTGTCATGAACATGATGATGACGGAGCGCTCCTGCACGCCGAGCTGAAACCCGACCGAAGCTGAAACGGTGTTGAAGTAGTCGACCGTACGTCCGCCGATGCGCAGCGCGCCTTCGCCATATTCGCCACCGATTCCGAAGCCAGCCTTCACCACTGACGGGAACACCAGGATACCAACGGATTTGTGCGCCAGTTCCCGCGCGCCCCGCACGCTGTGAAAGAAGCGGTCCAGCGTGGCGTCGACATCGACATCGATTTCATGCGCCGACGCGGCCTTGGCCTGCGGAGCAAGGGCAGGGGAGGCAAGCAGAATGGCGGCTATGACCGCCCACATGATATTGCGCACCATCGGCGTTGATCCTTTTTTATTTCGAGTTTTGTGACGCCACTTCATGGCCAAATTTGCGTCGGCTGCACCACACCGGCTGAAACGCCGCAAACACAGTGGCGGTTGCAATCAATCGGAGGTTATTCTCCTGCGGCCTTGCGCGCGGCCATCATATCGAATGTGCGCCCAAGTCCCGCCAGCAGCGATCCCAGCCCGAACAGCACAATCACGACAATCTCCAGATAGCCTTCGACCCGCTCATTTTCGAGCATGTAGTCGGAAATGTCGGCGTCCGAGTTGCGATACTTGGCGAAGATTTCGTCGCGCCTTGCTTCCGTCCCGGCGATCACGTCCGGCGCGGCATTCATCTGCTGCAGTAACGTGATCTGGTTGGTAAAGCTCTCGCGCAACTGCACCTGGGCATTCTGCTGCGCGGTGAATGCCGCCAGCCGCCACTCGATCTGGCGCTTCATCGGTTCGAGATAGAACAGCTGCATGGCCGTTGAGCTCAGCAGCAGCAGGATGCCGAACAGCTCGCCGAGCTGATGGATTTTAAGGCGCATGGTTCCCCCGGAGTGCGGGGCAGTTGCCGCCGCGTCTTCGGCATTTTAGCGCCCCGCGAGGGCGGCGTTAAGTATCGTCGCAGGGGGCTCATCGCCCCGCAATTGCCGCATGCCCTTTCCCCGGGCCGCCGCATGGATTATGCGAAACCCAAACATTATGCGAAGCGCAAACGCTGATCCCAAGGGCCACGCCGCACATGATTCGTCTCGACAACATTACCAAGCAGAACGGCCATCAGATCGTGTTCATCGAGGCTTCGGCGGCGCTCAATCGGGGCGAGAAGATCGGTCTGGTGGGTCCGAACGGCGCCGGCAAGACCACGCTGTTCCGCATAATCGCGGGGCAGGAGCAGCCGGACGAGGGCCAGGTCTCCACCGACCGCGGCATCACCATCGGCTACTTCAGCCAGGACGTGGGCGAAATGTCCGGCCGCAGCGCTGTCGCTGAGGTGATGAACGGCGCAGGGCCGGTCAGCGAGCTGGCGGAGGAGCTGAAAGAGCTTGAGGCCGCAATGGCCGATCCCGACCGCGCCGATGAGATGGAGCAAATCATCGAGCGCTATGGCGACGTGCAGGGCCACTTCGAGGAACTGGGCGGCTACGCGCTTGAGAGCCGCGCGCGCGAAGTTCTGGGCGGCCTGTCGTTCACGCAGGAGATGATGGACGGCGATGTCGGCGCGCTTTCCGGCGGCTGGAAGATGCGTGTAGCGCTGGCGCGCATTCTGCTGATGCGGCCCGATGCAATGCTGCTCGACGAGCCGAGCAACCACTTGGATCTCGAAAGCCTCATCTGGCTGGAGCAGTTTCTGCAGAACTATGACGGCATGCTGCTGATGACCTCGCACGACCGTGAGTTCATGAATCGCATCGTCAGCAAAATCGTCGAGATCGACGGCGGTTCGTTGACATCCTATTCCGGCGATCACGAATTTTATGAGCAGCAGCGCGCGATCAGCGAGAAGCAGCAGCAGGCGCAGTTCGAGCGTCAGCAGGCGATGCTGGCCAAGGAGCTGAAGTTCATCGAGCGCTTCAAGGCGCGCGCATCGCACGCCGCGCAGGTGCAAAGCCGCGTCAAGCAGATCGCGAAGATCGAGCGCGTCGAGCCGCCGAAGCGCCGTCAGGCGGTCAAGTTTGAATTCCAGCAGGCGCCACGCTCGGGCGAAGATGTCGTTTCCATCAAGGGCGTCGACAAACGCTACGGTGCGCTCACGATCTATGACGGGCTCGACTTCCATGTGCGTCGGCGCGAACGCTGGTGCATTCTGGGCGTCAACGGCGCCGGTAAATCAACGCTGCTGAAGCTGGTGGCGGGAACATCGGAACCCGATAAAGGCAGCGTCAACATCGGCGCCAGCGTGAAGATGGGCTACTTCGCCCAGCACGCGATGGACCTGCTCGACGGCGAACGCACAGTGTTTGAAGAGCTGGAATACACCTTCCCGCAGGCAGGCACGGGCGCGCTGCGCACGCTTGCCGGTTGCTTCGGCTTCTCGGGTGACGATGTCGAGAAGCCGTGCCGCGTGCTGTCGGGCGGTGAGAAGGCGCGTCTGGTGATGGCGAAGATGCTGTACGATCCGCCCAATTTCCTCGTGCTCGACGAGCCCACCAACCATCTCGACATGGCAACCAAGGAAATGCTGATCGAGGCGCTGGCGAACTATGAAGGCGCGATGCTGCTGGTCTCGCATGATCGGCGCTTCCTGGCCGCGCTCACCAACCGCGTGCTGGAACTGACGCCGGAAGGCCCGCACGTCTACGGCGGCGGCTACACCGAATACGTCGAACGCACCGGCCAGGAAGCGCCGGGGCTGGCGCGGTAAGGAGTGACGATGTCGGAACGCAAGGAGCGCATCGACTACCACAAGAGCGGCAGGGTGAAAGCGCGTGGCACAATACGCGACGGCGAACTCGACGGATACTGGGAATGGTTCCGCACCGACGGTACCAAGCTGCGTTCCGGCCATTTTCAGATGGGCGCGCAGGTCGGCGAGTGGATTACGTACGACGCCAGCGGCAATCCCTACAAGGTTACGCATATAAAGTGACGTTGGAGACGAGTACGGTAGCACTCGGCTCGACGCATCCTTGGTCGATTGATCCCATGAACACCCGCCACTCCATCGACCCGCGCAATGCCAACATTGCGTGTGACGCAAACGCGCTCGACTACACGGGAGGCGTTGCCGATCTGCTGGTGGATCGTTTTCGCATCCTTTTGTCGGAAGGAAGACTTCGACTGGTCGTCGCTGCCGGTGTGCGAGATGAGGTGCAGAATCCGCGCACACCAACTTCAATTCAAGAGGCGATAGTCCCGCAGATATTCAACCTGAGGCCAAGGCTGACGCTCTCGCAGCAAGACAGCCGATTCAAAGTCCGGGTAATATTGCAGGGCAATGCAGCGCCCGGCAGGCACGCCGCCGACGCATTGCACATATCCGAAGCCTCCGAAGCGGGCTGCGCTTACTTCATAACGAACGACAAACGCATTCTCCGCAAGCGCGATGAGTTGGCGAGTGTTCTGCCGGCAACACTGGCCATCGCGGATCTGAACGAATTTTTCGAGATAGTAGATGCTTTTCAGAGCGGGGGACTGTGAGCGGTCCAGAGCGCGCGCTCATCTCTCAGATCACCTCTCGATCCCGCCTCAACATAAGCCGCCGCGCTGACCTTCGGGAGCAGGTGGACCGCGCTCTGCTCCGAGTCGCTGACTTCTCGCCCGCTTACCATGCCTAGATCTGCCCATCTGGCAGGCACCGTTTAGCGACGACAACAAACCATGCATTCGTTATACCAAATCCGGCGTAATGGCGCGCCGCGAGTTGGAGGATGCTAGTGACTGTCCGGTTTTCTGTATTTGTGTTCGCACCATTTCTCGCTGTTTCGGCGCTTGCCGGTCTCTCCTCAATAGCACCCTTCGGCGTGCCGCCAGCCATGGCGCAGGCATCGGATCCCGCAGAAACCTCAGCCTTCGCGCTAGCCAAAGAGTTGGGAACGGTTGACGCCTGGCATGCCTTCATCAACTCATTTCCTAGCGGCTTCCACGCCGATCTGGCGCGGGCCTACCTGAAGAAACTGGGTGACCAGCCGCAGGCAGCGACCGTTCAGGCAGCGCAAACAGTCCCTCCGTCAGCGCAAGCCGTTGGGCTCAAATGTACCGAGCGCAAGGCGATGCGGTCGCTAGACGCCGGGGTGAAGACGAAGATCACCTTCATAAATGCGTCCGGGTCTGACCGCCTGGTGAAGTGGATCGACTATGACGGCAAACTGCAAGACAACGGCCGGCTGAAGGTGGGCGAGCAGGTGACGATCGACACCTACCGAACGCACCCTTTTCTTATCGCGACACCATCAGGGGACTGTCTGCGGATTTTCCTGCCGGGGGACGAACGCGCGACCGTTGAGCTTGGCGCTGATTTGCAGCCCGCGGCTACAACCGCAAACGCACCCGGCCAGCCAGCCGCCGCTCGCGTAGCACAGGCAGTTCCCGCATCGGCACGGGCGGCTGAACGCAAATGTTCCGAGCGCAGGGGGTTGCGGTCAAAGAATTCCAATGAAGCGACCAAGATCACCTTCATCAACTCTGCCGGTTCGGATCGCATCCTGAAGTGGATCGATTTCAACGGCAAACTGCAAGACTACGGTCGGTTGAGCGCGGGCCATCAGGTGACGATCGACACGTACCGCACGCACCCGTGGGTGATTGAGACAGGCACCGGGAATTGCATGCAGGTTTTCCTTCCGGCGGCTCAACACGCGACGGTGGAACTTCGAAAATAACGCCGCAAACGCGGGGCACAGAAAGGTGCCCTGCTGCTCCGATCATCGTCGGTGCTAGCGAATTTCTCTGCATCTCCTCCACCTGAGATGCAGAGTTCGCGCGTGTTGGCTACGTTTGGTCTGGCGTCGCGGATGCGGCCTCGACATAAACCTCCGCGCCCATGTCACGAAATTTCTGGCTCATCTCGTCCATGCCGTCCTGCTGCTCATTCAGCTTGGCCGCGTAATCGCGCACCTGCTGCGTGATCTCCATCGAGCAGAACTTCGGCCCGCACATGGAGCAGAAGTGCGCCACCTTGTGCGCATCCTTCGGCAGCGTCTCGTCGTGATAGGCGCGCGCGGTGTCGGGATCCAAAGACAGGTTGAACTGATCTTCCCAGCGGAAATCGAAGCGCGCGCGCGACAGCGCATCGTCGCGCAACTGTGCCGCCGGATGGCCCTTGGCGAGATCAGCAGCATGGGCGGCGATCTTGTAGGTTATGACGCCCACCTTCACGTCGTCACGGTTGGGCAGGCCCAGATGCTCCTTCGGCGTCACGTAGCAGAGCATTGCGGTGCCGAACCAGCCGATCATCGCTGCGCCGATGCCGGACGTGATGTGATCGTAGCCTGGCGCGATGTCGGTGACGAGCGGCCCCAGCGTGTAGAACGGAGCTTCGCCGCATTCCTTGAGCTGCTTGGTCACGTTCACCTGTACCTTGTGCATCGGCACGTGACCGGGTCCCTCGATCATCACCTGACAGCCCTTGTCCCAGGCGATTTTCGTCAGCTCACCCAGCGTTTCCAGCTCGGCGAATTGCGCGCGGTCGTTCGCATCGGCGATGGAGCCGGGGCGGAGGCCGTCGCCGAGCGAGAACGACACGTCATAGCGGCGCATCAGGTCGCAGATCTCGTCGAAGCGCTCGTAGAGGAAGCTCTCGCGGTGATGCGCTAAGCACCACTTGGCCATGATGGAGCCGCCGCGCGAAACGATGCCGGTGACGCGATTTGCGGTCAGCGGGATGTAGCGCAGGCGCACGCCCGCATGGATGGTGAAATAATCGACGCCCTGTTCGCACTGCTCGATCAGCGTATCTTTGTACACTTCCCAATCGAGCTTCACCGGATCGCCGCCGACCTTCTCCAGCGCCTGATAGATCGGCACGGTGCCGATAGGCACGGGTGAGTTGCGCAAAATCCATTCGCGCGTGGTGTGGATGTTGCGGCCGGTGGAGAGGTCCATCACCGTGTCGGCGCCCCAGCGGATCGCCCACACCATCTTCTCCACCTCTTCCTCGACCGATGAGGTGACGGCGGAGTTGCCGATGTTGGCGTTGATCTTCACCAGGAAGTTGCGGCCGATGATCATCGGCTCCAGTTCGCCGTGATTGATGTTAGCCGGAATGATGGCACGGCCGCGCGCAATCTCATCGCGCACGAATTCCGGCGTGATGAAAGGCGGAATGGCGGCGCCAAAATTTTCGCCGTCATTCAGCGCGGCGTTGGCGCGCTCCAGCATCGCAGCACGGCCGAGGTTTTCGCGATGCGCAACGTAGGCCATCTCCTTGGTGATGATGCCCGCACGCGCATACTCAAGCTGCGTTAGTGCGGGCGGCCGGCTCCCCGCAGGGGAGTCGCCCGCACCAACAAAAGGCTTTGGTTTGTTGGGGAAGTCGCGTGCAGCGCGGGCGCCGGAAACGTGGCCGTTGTCTTCCGGCTTCACTTCGCGGCCGACATAGCGCTCAACGCCCCCGCGCTCGATAATCCACGCTTCGCGGTGGCGCGGCAGTCCGCGTTCCAGATCGATATTCGCGGCTTCGTCAGTGTAAGGCCCGGAAGGGTCGTAAACCCGCGCCGGCGCTTCGCCGCTCTTTTCCGCCAGTGCAATCTCGCGGAAGGGCACGCGCAGATCCGGGAACGCTTCCGGCGCGGAATAGACCTTGCGCGAGGCGGGCAGCGCTCCGGTCGTTACGTTGGGCAGGGTGAGCTCGGACTGGCGCGTCGGCTTGTTCATGGCTTCACCTATCGTTTTGCGATGGAATGGATACGCCTACGATCGGTCCCATCGGGAAGCCGAAGTCGTAGCGTCTGAGGTTGGGCGCGAAGAGACGGCTGATGGAGCCGTCGAGATAAAGTGCGTTCGGCGTCTTGAACACGTCGCGGAAGGCGCGGCCGAACTGGTGAAACGTCACCGCGTCGTCGCTGATGGCGAAGACCACGCGGTCGCCATCGACACCGACGCCGTTACGGCGATAGCGCGATGTGGCGTCCTTCAGAAAGCGGTGGTGCAGCTTGCCGTCGATGACCAGCATCGGGCCCGACTGCGTTGCGAAGCGCGGTTTGATTTTACTGCGGATGTATTGATCGGTTTCCAGCACACCCGCGCCGTCGTCGGTGATGAAGAACACACCGTTCGGCTTCAGGCTGAAGTTGCCCCAGCCGTTGGCGGTGGAAATGCGCTGCACCTCGCGCCCGTTCTCGACATAGAGGCCTACGGGTGAGCGGTCGTCGTGATACATGCCAGCGTTCATTGCGAAAACGAGCTGACGTCCACGCGCGGCTAGTGTTTTGCGCACACGGTCGAACTGGCCGATGTTGGCGCCCGCGTCATCGCGCAAAAAAAGCTCGATGCTGTCGCTGGCCTTGAATTCGCACACGACATAGCGCGCGCCTTCAATCTGCGTGCGTTGGCACGCAGCGTGCGCGGATGCAGTGCCGGAGACCAGCCCCAGCATGGCGGATAGATATAGGAAAAGCGCTTTCGCGCGCGGTGCGCCTGTCATATTCCGTCCCTTCGCCGGTGCTAACCGGATCAGGTTCTAAGGGTGCTCGCGCACGATGCGCAATCTCAGCCGGTTACCTCCGGCGCCCCTCGGAACGTCTCTAATGTGCGATGTCTCGCTTGAGGATGCAACCCTTGCCCGCGCACCTCTCCACGGGATTTAAGCCGCGTCGCGCGTAGCGGCGGCGGCTCTCACCCAACCGATGATCTTCTCGCGGGCCGGTGGCTCTCCCTGGCGCAGCAACCGCTGCCCTTCTGTGCTGGCCGCATATTTGAGCACGGCGGCGCAAACCGCGTCATCATTGGCGGCGGCGATTGTGTCGGCGCAGGTATATCCCGCGCCGGTCAGCAATTGCGCATGGGTGCCGCGCAGTCCGGGCACGTCCATCACCAGCTGCGCCTGCTGCTGCCAAAGCACAAATGTGTCAGGGCGAATGCCGATGTTCTTCAGCTTTTTCGCCAGTTTTTCTGCATCGGCAGCGATCAGATCGGCGACGAAGAAGATGTCCACCTTGGCGAGGCGATCCGCCGTCTTCGGGCCGATTGAAGGACCGGCAGCGACATCATCTGAAGGCTTGAGATAAAAACGCGGCTGTGCCGCCTCGCGCGGTTTGTCGGAGTTTTCCCCCGTGTGACGCGGCTGCGTATCATTGGCGGGCGCAGGCGCCGCCTTGTCGGGATTGGCGGGAGCTTCGGTGGAGCCAAGGTTTGCCATGCGCGCAATGAGCGACGCAGGTGCCGCGACCGCCGGAACAGGATTTGATTGCGTTGACGAGGTGGGTGCCGGTGCGATGGGTGCCGGTTGAGGTGGTGATGTTGTCGAAGCTGCCGTCGCCATCGGAGCAGGCGCCGCTGCCGAAGTCGCGCCTGTCGGAGCGGGCTGAGGGGCGGGAGCGGTTGCAGCTTTCTGATACGCGGATGGCGGTGCTGAGGCGGCAACCGCTTGCGGAGCATCAAGCGCGCTAGCCGCAACTGTTGCTGCGGGTGCCGACTTTTGCGGCGCTGCTTGCACAGACCGCGTCGCACTAGTGCTAGCACTAGCGCTAGCACGAGCACCAGTACTAGCGATTGTTACGGCCGCGACCGTTGCCGATGTTGCCGGCCCAACATCCACCGCTGCAATTCTGCTCGCGCGCTGGGCCGCCAGCTCCTTCTGGCGCGGCGCTTCAACCTCGACAGCGTGCAGATCGCGCACGACGCGGTCATCTTCGGGCAGCGTTGCCTCAACACGGCCGGTGGTTTGCAGTTCGTCGTACATGGCCAGAACGGCAGCGCGGTCCGCTGCATCGGCCAGCTTTTTCTGCACCCATTTGGCCGGGATCTGCAGCGTTGCGACAAACGTTTCTGCCGTCAGCGAAACATCCGGCGGCGTTGCGCCGCTTTCCGCGAATGCGCGGTCGAGAATGCGCGCAAATCCGGCGGCCGCATAAACGATCAGATCGCCGACGAGCTTCTGCGCAACGCTATCCAGACCCGCGCGCGGATCAGCGCTACCGCGATGAATGTCATAGTGACCGATCAGGCGCTCATACTGTTTGTTGGAAAGATCCGCGCCGTTGCACACCATTTCCTTCAGCCAGTTCGGGCCTTGTGGCACCGGAACGTCCGCTGGCTGCGCCGCGCTGCGCTGGCGGCCGAGCTTGGCTAGATCGTCATACGAGCGATTGATGCTCCACTCGCAGGCGCGGTGGATGACGTTTTCCGCTTCCGTCTGGCCGGTATGAAATGGATGGATCGGATCGGTGTAATAGTGGCTCAGCACGCCAGCGGAATATACGGCCTGTTCCCACTGTTCCGCGCGCAGTTCTGCGATCAGCTTGCCATACCATTCCGCTGCCTTTTCGGGCGCACCACCCCAATATTTGTCGCGCACGTGCAGTACGTGGTTCTTGAAATCCTTGAAGGTGTTGTCCGGGGCCTTGGAGCCTTCGAGAAACTTCGGCGCGTGCTTCAGAAACAGGTTTTGCCAGCGGTCGGCATCCGGCGCGCGCAACAGCGGCAGCGCGTCGAGCGCCAGCTTGTGGTGTGTGCCGTTGGCGTGGGCCGCATAGACGATGCGATAAAGAAGGCTCATGCCCTGTGCTCCCGCAGACAAACTTTGAGTTTGCGCCGACGCTAGGCGAGTCGCCCCATTGGGCAAACGTGCGCCGCACTGTTGCTGCAACTTGGGCGTGGATGAATGGCGCCGACATGGATGGAGACGGCAACTTTGCGAGCGGAATCTAAAAGGCGCGTCGGAATGCCGGTCGCCATTGCGCTGTTCGCATCAATGCTGGCCGTCTGGTATGGCCACACCTACTGGCTGATCGTCGCCGATGAGGGCTCGGCGAAAGCGCTATCGGTTACGCCTGAGAGTGAGCCCAAACTCGGCAGGATCATTGTCGGCGATCGCGAGCGATATTTCGCGCGCTACAGCTTCCGGGATGGGGACGGGCGCCTGTACACCGCGCGACAAGCCATCAGCCACAGCCGCTTTGAAGCGCTGTCACAGGGCGACGCGTGGCTCACAGTATATTACAGCCGCGCGCGTCCCGAAGTGAGTGCCATCGATTTGCAGGCGGTGCAGCAGTTGGCGGTCATTCTGGCCGCGATAGCGGCATTGGCGTGGATCTGGGTGATTGTCAGGTTGGCGCGGGCAACACGATAATTCATCTCTGTCGCCAAAGGCGGCAAGGGGCCAACGGCCCCCGGCGCGAGCGCCGGCTCACAGCCGGCACCACCCTCACCGCACGCAAAGCCTCTCGACATCTTTGTCAGTTCTAAAAATCTATTTCCCCTCGCGCCACCAGGCCAGCGAGATCAGCAGCAGCAGCGCGGCAAGCGCACCGAAGCCGGTGAACATCGGCGTCAGCTTTACGCCGCGGGTAACGAACGCTTCGCGGTCCTTCAGGCCCAGCCAGCCCGATCCGGCCAGCACCTTCGCACCGGACAGCATCGATACGCGCGGCACTGCAACCGATGCCGGATCGGCGCGCGTCGCCTCGGCCGACGTGCTGGTCCAGAATGCGCCGCCGCCGGTCGCTTCGTTGATGGGCGACAGCTTGGCGTCCGTTGCCGTCACTTCGCTCATCTCGATCGGATCGTCGATGCCGGCGTGCGCAACAGCCTGCAGCTCACCCTCCGGACCCATCGTCTGGGCCTTGTAGAGGCCGGGGACTTTCACATCGATGGTTGCGCGCCACACGCCGTTGCCTTCCGGCTGCAGCGTCACCTGCGATGTGTCGCCGCCGGGCGCCGACAGCGTGATCGGCTCAACCTTTTCTTCCATCGAGCGGCGCTCAAGCGTCAGCTTCAGGCCGCGCGCGCTGGCGATCAGACGTTCCTCTTCAAGGTCGGGCTCTTTCATCAGCCAGTGCGAAAGACGACGCAGCAGATCGCTGTGCGGACCACCGCCGTCATAGCCGCGCGCCCACAGCCACGCCTGATCGGACGTGAGCAGCGCAACGCGGCCCTTGCCCTTGTGATCGAGGATCAGCAGCGGCTCTTTTTGTACGCCATGCATCAGCGTGCGGCCCTGATCCGGCTGCACCTCGACCTGGCGGAACCAGCGGCCCCAGCTCGGCTGGCCGTTGATCGGCCCGGCTCCGGTCAGCCCCTGCGTAACCGGATGCTTGCGGCCGTCTTCGGTCAGCTTGGCCTTGAACGGTTCCTGCAATACGCGCCCCGTGGGCACTGCGGGCAGAACCGGCGACAGCGGCGTGCGGAACAGCGACAGGTTACTGGCATAGTCATCGCCAGCGGCAACCAGCAGCGCGCCGCCGTGCTCGGTCACATAGCGCGCGATGTTGTCATAGTACGGCAGCTGCAACAGCCCGCGATGCTGATAACGGTCGAAGATGATCAGATCGAAATCGTTGATCTTCTCCGAGAACAGCTCACGCGTCGGGAATGCGATCAGCGACAGCTGGTTGATCGGCGTACCGTCATGCTTCTCCGGCGGACGCAGAATGGTGAAATGCACCAGATCGACGGCGGCATCCGACTTCAGCAGGTTGCGCCATGTGCGCTCGCCCGCGTGCGGTTCGCCCGATACCAGCAGCACGCGCAGGTTCTCGCGTACGCCCTCGGCGGCCACCACGGCGCGGTTGTTTGCGGGCGTCAGTTCGCCGGGCGCGGTCGGCAGGTCAACTTCGAGGATGTTCTGCCCGGCGTGCGGGAATGGCATCTCGATCTTCACCGGCCGGTCCACCGTCGTCACAACGGTTTCATCCTCGCGGCCTTCGCGGCGGATGGTGAGGGAGAGCGGTTCGGCGGCGTGGGCCTTGCGGCCCGATTCGCGCACCACAACTTCGATCTCGCGCGACTGGCCGACAATGCCGTAACGCGGCGCAGACAGGATCTGTATGCGGCGGTCAAATTCATCCGGCGCGCCGGTCACAAGCGCATGCACGGGCGCATCGAAGCCGAGCGCTTCTGCGGATTTGGGCACGTCATGCACCTGACCGTCGGTCAGCATGATAACGCCCGCCAGACGATCCGGCGGCGTATCGGCGAGGGCCTTGTTCAAATCGCCAAACAGATGCGTGCCCGGCGTAGTTGTCTGATCGGGGCGCGATGCCGCCACCCACTTGATTTCAAGGTTCGGAATTTTGCCGAGCTTGGCTTCCAGGTTTTCGCGCACAGCCGCTGTCTGCTCGGCGCGCTTGCCCAGCGTCTGGCTGGCGCTTTCGTCGACAACAACAATGGCGATGTTGGCGAGGCTCTCGCGCTGCTCTTCGCGCAGGATCGGATTGGCGAGCGCGGCAAGCACGGCGGCGATTGCAGCAGCACGCAGCAACGCGCCGCGTGATCCGCGATAGATGAGATATCCGATCAGCAGCGCCGCCAGCACGCCGGCAGCCCAGAAGAACGGCGTCGGCAGCATCGGAGCAAAATCAATCGACCAGTTCATGGCTGCCTCACTGTCCCAGCCGTTCCAGCAGCGCCGGCACGTGCACCTGATCGGCCTTGTAGTTGCCGGTCAGCGCATGCATCACGATGTTGACGCCGGTGCGGAAAGCCATTTCGCGCTGGTTCTCGCCGCCGCCAACGGTGGGATAAAGCGGGCGGCCGCTTTCATCGAGTGCCCATGCCGAAGCCAGATCGTTGGCCGTCACGATGATGGATGTGACACCATCGGAAATGCGCGCGCGGCGGCTCGGGCCGTCATCGTTGTCGAGCGCTTCAACCCAGAGCTGACCGCCATCCCAGCGACCCGGGAAGTTGCGCAGCAGATAGAACGCCTTCGTCAGCACGTGGTTTTCAGGCACCGGCTCCAGCCTGGGCATATCCAGCTTGCCGGTAATGCGCTTCAGCGCCGCTTCACTCGGGCCACCCGTTCCGGTCAGCCCCAGACCGTAATCGCGCGTGTCGAAAACGATCAGCCCGCCTTGTTTCATGTAGGCGTCGATCTTGGCCAGCACGTCCTCGGGCAGCGCCTGCGCATCGGGCAGCACCGGCCAGTAGATCACCGGATAAAATGCGATCTCGTCGGTGAGAATGTTGATGCCCAGCGGTCGGCCCGGCTCGATGGCGGTGCGCACGGAAAGCAGACGCCCGAGACCGTCGAGGCCGACGCGGCTGATCTCGTCAACTTCAGCGTTGCCTGTCAGCACATAGCCGAGCGTCACCTTGGCGGTGGCTTCGATCGCGCGTTCGTCAGTTGCCTGATTGACTGACGGGTTCTGCGGTCGCGGCACCGCCGCGGCACCCGGTGAAGCACCGGATGTTTGCGCGAACGCCTGCGGCGGCACGACCGTCAGCATCGCTCCGGCACCAATAATCGCGAGCGCGAGTGCCGCTGCAGCGGGGCGTTGCGTGCGACGTCGGAAACCGCCGAAGCCACCGGCGCGCAACAGGATCACGGCGATCATGTCGGCAAACAACAGGCCCAGAGCCGCAAGCAGCAGCCATGGCTTGAGCGGTTGTGAACTTTCACTGGAATAGTTCAAGCGGTCGGTTCCGGAAGGTAGCGGCGGCAACGGTGCAAGCGAACTGTCGGCGTGCAGAACGTTGATGGCGCGCGGAGCATTTCCCGCACCGTAGTAACCGGGCGGATGGTCCAGAGTAGGCACCAGATCGTGCGCCTTTTCGGCAGCCACAGGCTGCGCGGTTGGCGGTGGCGGGCCAAGCACGCCATAGCCGTTCAACGTTTGCAGTGGCGGCAGCACGGCCGGCATGTCGGCGGCGGTGGCGACAGCGTTATCGGCGGCAACCGACCCGCCGGCATCGCCTGAAGCAACGCTGGTGCCAAGCGCTGCAATACGGCGCAGCATTTCAACGAACAGCCCCGACAGCGGCAGGTTGGACCAGTCGGTGTTGGCGGTGACGTGGAACAGAATGATGCGGCCTTGTCCAAGCTTGCGCTCGGTGACGAGCGGTGTGCCATCCTCCAGCCGCGCCCACACCTGCACGTCGGGCCCCAGCATCGCAGGGTCGGCCAGCACCTGACGGTTGACGGTAACTTCCGGCGGCACGGTCAGTCCGGCAAACGGGCTCTGATTTTCAATCGGGCCGAGCTTTTGCGGCGTCGACCATGACAGCGCGCCGCCGAGTGTGCGGCCGCCAAGCCGAAGCGGCACCGGCAGCAGCTCATCGCCGCCGTTCTCAAGCCGAGGCCCGGCAAAGCGCACCAGCACGCCACCTTTCTCAACCCAGTCGGCAACGTGATGGGCAGCGTCGCCGGAAAGCGTACCGATGTCGGCCAGCATCAGCACGCTGGCGTTCTGTGACAGTGCTTCCTGGATGCCGGCGACCAGATTGGAGCCCTTCGGCCGGATCAGTTCAGCCGAGGGGGCGAGCGCCTTCTCGATGTAATACAGCGGCGCCAGCAGTGGCTGAGCCTGTTCGCGGCTCTCGCCGGAAATCAGCGCCACGCGATGCCATTGCGAGCGCGCGTCGATCAGGCTGACGGCACCGGCCGCCCGCTCGCCCGCGATTTCCACGCGGCCAATCTGGTTGCGCAGTTCAAGCGGCAGATCGAACGGCACGACAAGCTCGGTCTGGCCCGGCAAAAATCTGAAGCTTGCTTCGGCCAGACTTTGCCCGCGCGTTGAGATGGCGTGCACAAAGCCATCGCGTGTGCCGTCGCCGTTGGGACGCAGAATGCGTGCTTCGAGCCGACCGCTTTGAATGCCAATGCCAGCGTTGAGCCCAAGCGGCTCACGATTGCCGCCGTCCTCAACAACTGCCAGCGTGCCATCGGTGGCCAGTTCGCGCAGCTTTGCGGCTGCGGCGGCTGCATTGCCGTCGTGATCGATGTCGTCGCTCAGCCATACAACGCTGGTGCCGCCAGCCGCGCCTTCCACCGCTGCGGCCAGCGTATTTGCAGCCGCCAGACGATCCGGCGCAAACGGTTGCGGCATCAGCGCGGCTGCGGTCGACCGGGCATCGGACGGTGCTTCAATCTGAGCTGTTGCGCCTTTCGACGTCGGAGCTGTCGGCACAATCACAACCGCGCGGCTTTGCCCCTCAGCATCGGTGATGAGGCGGTCGATCATGCGCTTGCGCTGATCCCAGTGCGCGGCCGAAGACCAGCCGTTATCAACCACAATGGCGATCGGACCGGTGCCCTTCAGCGCCGCTTCACGCGTGGGGTTCATCACCGGATCGGCCAGCGCGAAAATGAACAGCGCTGCTGCAAGCAGACGGATAAGCGTCAGCCACCAGGGCGATGCCGCCGGCGTTTTGTCCTTGTTCTCAAGTCCGACAAGAATGCGCGTCGGCGGGAATGTCACCTGCCGCGGGCTGGGCGGAACGGTGCGCAGCAGCCAGTAGATGATCGGCAGGGCAGCCAGCGAAGCCAGCAACCACGGACTGAGAAACGTCAGCGCGCCAAGGCTCATCGATTTGCCTCCGGCTGCTGTAGATGCTCTGCGGTCGCGCTTTCCTGCGACTGCCAGCGATGATCGGCGCCGCTGCCCTGCATACGCATGATGAGCGACAGCAACGGCTCGGTGGGCGAATGGTCAGTGTGGTGCACCAGGAACGACCAGCCCATCCGTTGCGCCAGCTCACGCACTTCCGCGCGGTGAGCGGCGATACGCTCCTGATAGCGCGCGCGCAATGTCTGGACGCGGTCCGCCACCCATCGTTGGCCGCCATCGGGGCTGAGGAATTCTGTGCGCCCGTCATAGGGCAGTGTTTCTTCTGCTGGATCGACGATCTCGATCAGGTGGCCGACGGCGCCATCGGCGGCCAGTGCTTCGATATGAGTGCGTGTGCGTTCGATGGGATCGAGAAAATCGCTGACGATCACCGCGCCGGAAAACCGCGCCAGTGTCACCTTCGGCGGCTGCGTGGCCTGTTGCGCTTCGCTGCCTTCATGCGCCAGCACCGCTTCGGCCATGCGCGTCGTCGCCTTGCGGCTGGCGCTGGGTGGGGTCAGGCCCAGCAGCGAAACCCGCTCGCCGCCGCGCACCAGCAGTTCGGCAGCAGCCAGCGTTATCAGCAGAGCCCGGTCGCGCTTCGTCACCGGCGCCAGATGGCTGCGGAAATCCATCGACGGCGACAGATCGCACCACAGCGACACGGTATGCGCCGCCTCCCACTCGCGCTCGCGCACAAACAGATGATCGGAGCTTGCCGAGCGCCGCCAATCGATCTGGCGCAGCGTGTCGCTCGATTGAAACTGCCGGAACTGCCAGAACGTTTCGCCCGGCCCGGAGCGCCGCCGACCGTGCAGGCCGTGCGCAACCGTATGCGCGATGCGTTGCGCGTTGATCAGTATCTCCGGCAGGCGGTCGGCCAGCGTATGGGCTTCGCGCTCAAGGGTAAGCACCCCAGCACCGGCATTGGCTGCGGCCTGACGGGCTTGCGTGGCATCCGCCATGCGTTACTCCACCGCCGCCGCGAGCTGCGCAATGATGCTGCCGAGATCCTTGCCTTCTGCGCGTGCCGCGAACGTCAGCGCCATGCGGTGTTTCAGGATCGGATCGGCCAGCGCGACGACGTCATCGACTGACGGTGCAAGGCGTCCATCGATCAGCGCCTTGGCGCGCACGGCAAGCATGAACGCCTGGCTGGCGCGCGGGCCGGGGCCCCAGGCCACATAGCGATCGGTTTGCTCGTTGGCGCCAGTACCGGGACGCGCCGAACGTACAAGCTTCAAGATCGCATCGACGACCTTGTCCGGCACAGGGATTTGACGCACGAGGCGCTGGATGCTCATCAGCTCCGGCCCGGACAGCACGGACTCAAGCTGCCGGTCGTCGGTGCCGGTGGTGGCGAACAGCATGCGCCGCTCGGCCAGCAGATCGGGATAGGTCACGTCGATCTGCAGCAGGAAGCGGTCGAGCTGCGCTTCGGGCAGCGGATAGGTGCCTTCGTGCTCCAGCGGATTCTGCGTCGCCAGCACGTGGAACGGCGAGGGGATGTCATGGCGCACACCGGCGACGGTGACGTGATGCTCCTGCATCGCCTGCAGCAGTGCCGACTGCGTGCGCGGCGATGCGCGGTTGATTTCGTCGGCCATCAGCAGCTGCGTGAAGATCGGGCCCTTCACCAGCCGGAACGAGCGCGCCTTGCCGGGAATGTCTTCCAGCACTTCCGAGCCGATGATGTCGGATGGCATCAGGTCGGGGGTGAACTGCACGCGCTTGGCGTCCAGCCCGAGCACGCGGCCCAGCGTTTCGACCAGCAGCGTCTTGGCAAGACCGGGCACGCCGATCAGCAGGCCATGACCACCGGAGAGGATTGTAACCAGCGTCCGTTCAATGACGACATCCTGGCCGAAAATCACGGATGCGGCCGCCTTGTGTGCGCGCTGAACGCGCTCCGAGGCCGCCTCTAGGCGTGGAACAATGTCGGCCTGCGTGTCGGTGACGGTGCTCATGGCGATTGGCTCGCTTGTCGGTCTAGAGTTGTGCTGTTCGGCGTATGGCGGTGGTTCGTGCCGTATCGCTGCTGACGCGAAGCTGTTGATGGTGGGATCTTAACAGGATTTACCAGCTACGACGATTGAGGCGGCCATGCCGTGGGTCAAGTGAATGTTACGTTAGATTGGGGGTAAGTAGAATGGCTTTAGGCCCTTCGATCAGGCTGTCACAGGCTCCAAAGCACGATCGCGCAGCCATATATCTATCGGGCCGAGGCATAAGCGGAGCCGGGCATCGAGGCAACCGGAAGGCATCTGCGCTTGGGTGATATTGGCAAACTTCAAGATGTTTTGAAGGCACTGCCGCAGGGGCAGCGTTGCGCGCCGGTCGAAAGCTGGAATCCGCCCTATTGCGGCGACATCGGCCTCAAAATCCTCCGCGATGGTACATGGCTCTATCAAGGCAGCCCGATCCGGCGCCCGGAGCTGGTGAACCTGTTCGCGAGCGTGCTGCGCAAGGACACTGACGGGCGCACCTATCTTGTTACCCCGGCTGAGAAGATCGCCATCGAGGTTGAGGACGCGCCGTTCCTCGCTGTCGATATGCAAGTCGAAGGTGAGGGGGAGGCCCAAAGGCTGTCGTTCCGAACCAACCTTGACGACTGGGTCGTGTGCGGCCCGGTACATCCTTTGCACTTCGTTGAGGAAAAAGGCAGCGGTGGCTTAAAACCGTATCTGCTCGTGCGCGGCCGCCTGGAGGCGCTGGTGACGCGATCGCTGGTACATGATCTGGCCGCCCTTGCCGTTGAGGCGCCAGTGGGCACCACAGATGCCCGCGAACCAGATGCTGGCGAACCAAACTTCGGCGTGTGGAGCGAAGGGGTATTCTTTCCCTTCACCCCCTGAGCTTGATGCCAGAGCGCTTGATGTTAGAGCGAGTGTTGATGCTGACGAGTGCGGCATAACACGTGCGCTTCAGGCATTCAGTGCACCTTGTATTCGGCGTCGACGAGACGCACCTCTGCCGGTGACAGCAGCTTGCTGTGCGATACCGTTACCTTGAAAAGCTTGCCTTCCAGCTTCGCGCTCCAAAAGTCGAGAAAGCCTTTCAGCTTCGGAAAGCGCGGGTGCAAATCGTAATCCTGCCAGATGTAGCTTTGCAGCAAAGCCGGATGATCGGGCAGTCGGTAGAGGATTTCGGCAGTGGTCAGGCTATAGCCTTTCAACAGTCGGGAAATTTCAGGCTCGTACATGATGTCCCCCAAAGTTCGCTCAGAGGTTCCTGGACTCAGCCTTCAAAAGGATAGTCGGGCAAAATTCGCTGACAACGAATTTGTTTCATAATTGTAGCATGTTAGCAGCCTGTGCTGGCGGCTGCTGACAATCGCTGAAAATCCGTACGGCGCGGGCAGGCAGATGCCGTTGCAAGAGGCAGGGCGATGTTTGAATTTCTGCTGACCAGTTTCACGACATTCTTCGCAACCGTCGGCCCGGTTGAAACCGCCGTGCTGTTTGCGACGCTCACGCCCAAGATGGCGCGCGAGGAACGCGCGGCGATTGCATTGCGCGCAACTGCTATCGCAAGCGTGCTGCTGCTGGTGTTCACGCTGCTCGGTCGCACGTTGCTGGATGAGCTGGGCGTCAGCATTGCAGCCCTGCAAACTGCGGGTGGTGTGATACTGCTCATCATTGCGCTCGACATGATTTTCGCGAAGCCAACAAGCGCTTTCAAGCTTAGTCAGCCTGAAGATGAAGAGGCGCACACCAAGGACGACATTGCGGTTTTTCCGTTGGCGATGCCGCTGCTCGCGGGGCCGGGCGCAATGAGTGCTGGCATTCTGCTCGCTGCAAATACCGAGAACGATCCGCTCGCGCTCGCCGCAACAGTTGGCGGCCTTGCATTGGTGATGGCCATCACGCTGGTGCTGCTACTGGCATCGCATCAGGTCAATCACATGATCGGCATCACGGCGCAGCGCGTGTTGATGCGGGTGTTCGGCATTCTGCTTGCTGCCATTGCTGTGCAGGCAGTGTTCAACGGATTGGGCGCCAGTAATGTGCTGCGCGTTGCAGCGTGAAAGTGCGCACGTCGGACCTGAAGCGTTAAAATCCGTTTACGTCATAAAAGTTCGAAAATGGCACGCCGGTTAGGTCGCCATTAACTATGCCAGCCCATACTCAGGGACAGTCGCGTTCGTTGAAAGGCGTGTCCCCATGTGGCGTAACCAGTCAGTATGGCGTTCTGTATCCGTATTCATGCGTACTGGTCGGAGTAAGGCCAAATCAGGAGCGTCGTGCGCCCGCGTGGCGCTCCTGCTTTCCTGCTCCGCATTGGTGCTCGGTGGATGCAGCAGCGCGCCTGCACCGCAGGCAAACAGCGGTCTCGTCAGCGCCTTTGTTGCGCAGCCACCCCCGCGCCCACTGTGGCCGTCGGTCGAGCTTGAGGACGATGGCCTGGAAGCGCAGCGCCCGCCGCGTCAGCGCATGTTCACCCGCGAGGATGACCCCACCCAGCCGTTCAGCCCGAATTATGGCGAAGTGCCGTTGCAGCCCGCGGCTGAGGATTACGGCGACATCCATGACGACTATGGCGCCAGCGGACCGGCCTAATTTCCCGCATTACGTTGCATTTCGACAGCGCACGTTTACATCCCATATGACGGTTGGATCATAGGCTCGTAAGGGCGACGGGCGGTCCCGGCAGCGGGCTCCCAGATCCGATGTCGGTGATCGTGCAACTGTCAGGAGAGATGCGGTGCATGTGTCTGGAGGTCTTGCCGTTGCGCTGCTTACCGCGGCTGCGGCGCTGCATGGCGGTGCGATTCTGGCGGCTCCCAAGCAGCCTTACGCCAGCGATGCGCATCGACCGGGTGCGGGCGGCTATGGCGTTATGAAATCGCGCACGCCGACGCTACGCAGCCCTGGCATTCAGACGCCCGGCATCAAACGGCCCGATACCTCCGGCGGCGCGCGACGCGAACCCTACGACTACCGCTACTATAGCGATCGGGATCGCTCGCCATCGTCGTGCAGGCGTTATGCTCAGCGCGCCATCGCAACCAAGAACAGCAACTGGTGGACGCGCTATCGCGCCTGTCTGCAGTAGGGCGGCCGCTTGAACTATGGGCGCGGCCTGGGCGCTAGGTATGTGCGCCGACTTCGGGCAGGTGCGGCCCCACGCTTTTGCGGTCACACATCTCCGCACCATCTTGCGCGTGGCCTTGCAAGCTGCCGACGCGTCGCCACCTATAGTAAATCCATTATGAATTGAAGCGGGCCCGACGTGCGGCCGGCGGGAGGCGTGTGATGAAGCGTGCAATGTATGCATGCGGGGCGATAGCTGGTTTGTGCGGGACGATATTCATGTTCGCGCCGGCGCAGGCGTTGCCGGTTTCAGCACTGCAGCAATCCGTAGTCACAGCCGATAATATTTTGCCGGTGCAGGCCGGGCCCGGTGGCCCGCGTGGTGGCGGTGGGGCAATGGGACGTGGGCCTGGCGGCGGAGGGCGCGGCATGGCCGGTCCTCGCGGCGGCGGCCGTGGATTTGCCGGTCCCCGTGGTCCGCGCCATGGCGGTGGTCCGGGCATCCGACCCGGCAGGCCCGGACATGCTGGCCCCGGACGCCCCGGCAGACCTCCCCATTTCCGCCCGCGTCCGCCCTATGGCGGCGGCTTCTACGCGCCCTATGGCTATTATTCCTACTATGGCAGCGGGTTCGGGTTTGATGAGTGCCGCTGGTTCCGTGAGCGGGCGTTGACGACGCGCAGCGCCTACTGGTGGGATCGCTATTACGCCTGCGTTGAAGATTATTAAGCCCAGCTCCGCGACAATGGCAGGGCCGGTTATTCCGCCGGCTCTTCCAATCTGTCCGCTGGCGGGTGCCGGCACAGCACCGCGAGAGTGACGTGGGCGACAAGAACGCGACAACGCGCATCGTGCGCTGGGTTGAGATTCCTCACCGCGAGCAACTGCACGCTGAATTGGACGCCATCTTCTTCGAGGCGAGCGGCACCAAGTCATTCGCCGATGACGAGGTGCGCGCCCAGTTCCGCGACCGCTGGTTCGGGCGCTATCTGCGCGAGTATCCGCAGTGGACCTATCTGGCTATCACCAGTGACGGCGACATCGCCGGGTATCTCGTCGGCGCCATAGACGAGCCGACATCGTTTGACGATTTCCACGCGGCGGCCGAGCGCTTTCCCGCCCATCTGCATGTCAATCTGGCGCCGCAGTTCCGAAGCCGTGGTGTCGGCGCGCTGCTGATTGAAGCGTTTGCCGCTGCCGCCGCGCAGGCCGGCGCGCCCGGCATGCATGTCGTGACATCATCCGATGCCCGCAATGTACGCTTTTATCAGCGCACCGGATTCAGTCAGCAGGCAACGACGCTTAGAAACGGCCATGAGCTGGTGTTTCTCGGCCGTCCGCTGTAGTTGCGGCCAGCGCCGCGCACCTGCTCCGCTACAAAGAACAAAGCCCGCAGATTGCTCCGCGGGCTTTGCTTTGATCGGTGCAAGTTTTGCTGTGTGTATCTGTTGGCCGCGTTACTGACGTTCGCACGGGAACGAGATCACACCTGCATAGGGAACCTCGACGCTGCAGTTGCGGCCCGAGCGGCGCAACTTCACCGGACCATCGCCGCTTTCCAGCTTTTCCATCAGGCGCGCCAGCACACGGCCACGGCGCGGCGGCTCATCGGATTCATCGCCGTATTCGTCAAGCTCATCTGAGCGCGCCATGCGGTCCTGATCGCGCTCACGGTCGCGCTGCGCTGATTTGGTGTTGTCGCGCTGGTCGTCGTCGGGGCGCGCTTCATCTGCACGGCTTGCGGTGCGCGGGGCATCGCCGTCACGCGATCCGCCAGCCGGGTTGCGCTGGGTGCCAGCTTGCTTTGAAGCGCGGTCCGGTTGCTCCGCTGCTGCGTCCGGAGCATTCAAGATCGTGACGCCATCCTTGCCGCTGTTGTTCTGACCGACATTCGGCGGCGAGAGGTTGGCCGACTTTGCTTCGGCGGATTTGCTGGCCTTAGCTCCATCGGCCGCACGCTGCTGCTTGCCCGTGGCATCGGATTTCGAACCGTCCGCCTGATCGATTGCGCGATCGCTGGCGCCGTTCGCCGGCGCGGGACCAGGAGCCGCCGCCGCCGACTTCGCGTCGGTGCCAGGCGATGCCGCCGCAGGAGCGGCCGCCGTCGTCTCGCCGTTGTCCACCGTGCCGCACTTCTGCATGTCCGCCGGCGCACGCTTCCAGGTGTGGCTTTCGCTCAACCATTTGAGGCCCGCATAGCCCTTCACCCGCATGCGATCTTCACGCAGCAGCGTCAGCTCGACATCGAACTTCTTGCCGCGCTCCGGATCGAAGATCCAGCCGCGATCCCACTTGTTCTTGCCCACCGGCTGCACGTTGCCGATGATCTGCTTGCCGCACTGATCGGAAAATTGCGGATCCTTCAGCCACGCGACATGACCGCAGAGCTTGCCGCCGCACTCCGTGATTTCGATAGCGCCTCGGCCGGTGTGATCGACCCACAGGCCGAGTGCCGGATTGGTATCGGCACGCGCCGGTGCCGACATGGCCGTCGCGGCAACTAAAGCCGCGCCAACCCATGCAACCGAAGCTGCCATTGAATGCTTGCGCATAGAGTTCTCCTGAAGCCTTCCTGCGTTTGCAGCGGGCAGAACGCCTCTATCCGTTATTGGTCCCAAGTATGGGAAATAAAAGGCGTATGCAAGTCGACGCAGCGGCATGCATTGCGTCGCTCGTTATAACCATTGCGTGCATAGCGCTGTGCCGGATGGAACGCTGCGTCGCCAAATTGCGCGTGGAATCAGGGCTCGCGCGTTTTTGAACGCGACGAAAGGCAGCGCAGCGCGCCGTGCGTGCACCGCTGTTGTCTTACGAAGATGTAATCAGATCGTAGCGATCACATTCCGTTGCAATTGATCTGCCCACGGCGCGGTTGCGCCGTGCCGAACGATCATCAGCGGCTGGACGGCCATGCGGATGTGTCAGTTGACCACGTGCCATCCGCAATCATCTTCGCCTGTTCTTCGCATGATGGCGGCGTGCGCGGCATACGCGTCCACACCTCGGAGGTGCCGAACATCGGCAGCAGCACATAGCCCGTCACCTTCACCTTGGTCGGGCCAAGCACTTCCGCATAGCCGGAAAAGTTCATGCCATGGTCGGGCACATAGACATTGCCGTCCGCCCACGTGCCGTCGGGCTGCCGCTTGAAGCCGGTGACGACGGTGAGGCCGCATACGAAGCGATTGCGCAGTTTCTCGTTGGGATTGCGAAAGTCGCGCAAGGGGCCGAGATCGGGGCCACGCGGCTTCTGCAGCCACGCCACACGCCCGCACAGCTCGCGTCCGCAGGCGCCGAATTGCAGGATGACTTCACCGTGCGAGTCGATCCAGTACCCCTTCAGGCGTTCCGCCCCCTGGGACCACGCCGGAGCAGCGAGAAATACAGTGGCGAGAACCGAAACCAAAAGTGCAATTGCCCGCATGGGCCGATTTCCCTTCGCAAATCAATCCGCGACCTTGCCACCTTTATGCATGATCCGCGGACAGGGACAATCTATCCGGGCGCTGGGGCTGCAATGCGGCCAGCGGCTGTGGCCGATTGAGCGCCCGCAACCGCCAGACCCGCATGGCCGCGGCATTAATCAGCGGCCTTCGCCAAATGTGCGCTCGATCCGCAGCGCTTCCGGATCGAGCGTGTACTGCGTACTGGCGAAATAGAAGAACAGGGTGGCCACAATGACAGCCACGCTCAGAAATGCCTGCCAGAAATAGGGCCGCGCGCGAAGTGTCCCCGCCGTCGACGACATCTCCCGCATGATGACATAGCCACCCATGCCTCGGCGGAACCAGCCCTGCAGCTGTCCGTCCTGGCCGATGTGTTTGGGCACGCGCTTCCAGCCCGCGAACAGATCGCCGATGAAGCCCAGCATGGAACGGAAGTCGGCGGTCACCAGGCCGGTGCGATCCTGATAGATGACGTCCTCGCCGGCGATGAAGCCTGGGTTGGCGCGTCCGATGGCCTTGCCGGTCAGTTGCGCGGGTCGGCCGACGACGGGCGATACCGTCGGATCGGTCATCAGGTTCGCAACCGTGGTGGCGGGGGACGCACCGCGCGGATAGCGCAAACGTAATGTTGCGAGCACGCCGATGGCGATGGCGGCCGGGACCAGGACCCACGCCTGCAATGCGGCGGCAAGAATGCCGAGCGCCAGCGGGAACAGCAGAATGGCCAGCTCATACCAGAACCGGCTCCACAGCGCGCCCTTGTTCAGGCCCACACGTTGCGCAGCAGCCTTCAGGTCATAGTAGGGGAACGCCTGCGCTTTGGCGCGCGCTATGTCGCCCAGATGCGCGATGCGCAGACCGGTCAGCGGATGGGTTGAGTTCAGCTCGATCAGCCGCGCCCAGGGGTTATGCGCATCAAACAGCATTGCTTCAGAAGCGCGCTCGGGGTCATCAAGATCGTTCTCGGCCTCAAGGCCAGAGTAACGCGCGTTCTTCACGTCAACGACGCCCATGTGCCGCGTGCTTTGCAGCAGTGACTGCGTTGCATCTGTATCTTCGGCTTTGACGATGCCGTAGGCGATCTTCACCAGCGCTGAAGCCAGATGGCGACCTTCAACACGCTCCGCTGAAAATGCATCGGCCAGATATTCGCGTGTGCGGCTGAGATAATACAGCAGGTAGATGCCGACATAGTAGGCGATCAGTGCGCCGATGCCGACCAGCGCCTGACCGCCCTTGTTCTTGCTGTTGCCGGAGCTGCCCTGACGGCTGGAGCGCATCGCGGCGGCATAGATCTGATACATGATCTGCACCAGTGTTCCGGCGGCTGTCATCACGATGAAGTCGCGGTGCACGATGTGCCCAAGCTCGTGCGCAACCACAGCCCGTTGCTCATCGGTGTTGAGAAATTCGAAGATGCCGTCGGTCACCACGATGCGCGCGTTGGATCGCAGGATGCCATAGGTGAACGCGGTTGGATTGCGGTCCGGTATCAGGCCGATGCGCGGCGCCTTGAAGCGATATTCTGCGGCGACGTCATGGATCAACTGATGAATGTGCGGATAGCGACTGGCTACTTCGGCGTCATCAATGAACTGCAGTTTGTTGAACCAACGCAGCGTCAGGTCGCTGATCCATGGGCTGACGAGCCAGATGATAGCGTTGAGCACGATGGTGATTGCGATGGCGAAGCCAAGGTTGACCTGATCGGTCAAAACCAGCAGCGCCAGAATGAGGCCGCAGACCATGCTGAACAGCAGCCCCACCGTGACCAGCGAGGCAAAGAACAAGCGAGCCATCAAGATCCCCAAAAGAAATGCAGCAGCCAGCACTGGCTCAGCGCAGGTCCGGTGATGCCGTCCGCAAATATTCAGACAAAAGCGGGATAATCTATGGCTGTTCGCGGCCGCCGCAAAGCAGATCTGCAACGTGCTGGCCGATTGCCAATGATGAGGTCAGGCCCGGGCTCTCGATGCCGTAGAGGGCGACAAGCCGATCGACGCCGTGATCGCGTGGGCCATGAATGGTGAAGTCGGCCGCCGGTTCGCCCTCGCGGTAAATCTTGGGCCGGATGCCAATGGTATCGGGTGCGAGCGCCCCATCGGGCAGTCCCGGCCAGTAGCGCCGAATTTCCTGTTCGAAGCGGGCCAGACGCTCCCCGTGCGGATCATCGAATGCATAGTCGACGCGGTCGATCCATTCACAATCGGGGCCGAAGCGGGCACGGCCTGCAACATCCAGCGTCAGGTGTACACCGAGCCAGGCGCCGGTCGGCATCGGATAGACGAGGTGCTGAAACGGCGCCTGGCGTGTCAGTGCGTAATAGTGGCCGCGCGCCGGGAAAGTCTGCGGCACGCTATAGCCGTCGCGCCATGCCATCGTGGCACTGAGCTCCGAGCCGCTCAGACCCGCCGCCAGCACCACGTTGCGCGCCGTCAGCATTCCTGCCTCGCTGCCATTACTGATGGTTTGCAGAGTGAAAATACCGTTGCGGGCTTCGACACTTTTCACCGCCGTGTTGAGAACGATGGCGCCGCCCTGCGTTTCGATATGCCCCTGCAGCGCAAGCATCAGACCATGGCTGTCGATGACGCCGGTGGAGGGCGAAAGATACGCGGCGATGCACGCAACTTCAGGCTCAAGCGCGCGTGCTTCGTCGGCAGCAAGTCGTCGCAGATCGGATACGCCATTGGCCTGCGCATAGGCGGCGAGCGCTTCAAGTCTTTCCAGTTCCGCCGGTTGCGTTGCGACTAGCAGCTTTCCGTAGCGGCGATGGGTGACGCCGTTGTCGAGACAGAAGCGGTAAAGCATTTCCTTGCCCGCGACGCACAGCTGCGCGCGCATGCTTCCCGGCGGATAATAAATACCCGCATGGATGACCTCAGAGTTGCGTGAGCTGGTTTCGCTGCCCACAATCGGGTGGCGTTCAAGCAGCACAACGTCATGGCCCGCTTCGGCCAACGCGTGGGCTATGGCAAGGCCGATAACGCCACCACCGACGACAACGGTTTCAACCTCGGGCGTCACATTTCCATCCTTACGTCAGCAATGTGTTCCGAAGCAGTTTTCCACAGGAGAATTGCTACGTGTACACCGCTCGAAATATTTCGAATCCTAATTACGTTTCCGCCGTCGCGCATGGTCGTTACCGTGTCCGGCATGGCGTTTTGGAGGTTCCCCATGGCATTTGTCACTGGCGATGTCGTCGCCGTCGACGACGAAGAGCTGCCGTTCAAGGTTGTGTTCAAGCAGGGTGATACGATTCTCATCGAGTGGTTGGTGGAGTCGCAGGAAGAAGGCGAAATGCAGATCGTCGAAACCTTGAGAAGCATCATCGACGAAGACGATGATGAGGAAGAAGAGGAAGACGACGACGACGAGGAAGAAGACGCCGAAGAAGATGTCGACGACGATAGTGACGAAGATTGAGGGCGCAACAGATCCTCGATTGACGGTTAAAGGCTGGCGGGCGGCGCTGGAAGGCGCGCCCCGCCGCCGATTTTTTTGGGCGCGGTTGGTTCGCAGCCGTCTGGAGCGCTTTCCTGCCATCGGCGCCAACATAGAGCCTAGGCCAGCTCTCGCATCCGGGCCCGTAATTGGAGTGCGTTTTAAGCGGAGTAGGTACTGCTGCGGGCAGGCGGGCGCTAGTTCGGAGGTTCTGCAACCTTGCGCGCTAGACTGCAAAGTCGATCACGCGGACTAAATTCCGATGAGCGGGTGGTTTGCAGACCTCGGCGCAGCATACGTAAGCAGCTCGGAAACGCCGTTGTAGTCGGGTGGGACGCGGGTGCTGTCGCTGCTCTGGTTGTCAGCGAGCGGGCTAGCGATCTCCGCAGCAATCCAAGACGCGCGCTAAACCTGAAGGCTTGTGCGGTCTAACGACGGCCGCGATGCCCAAAGGTGCGCGTGCTGGCCGATCCCGGTTCGTACCGGGCTTAATCAAACGGGGCTTGATTAAACGTAACATGCGCCCGCAGAGGCATCGTACCGACCTGCGGGCGCGCGTGTTTTGTTGACTTACAGCAGCGGTGCGTGGGCAGCGCCGAGCGGTGCACCCGCAAGCGACGACGGTGCATCCTGCTTGGCTGGCTGCGGATCGCCGGTCGGGTCGGCGGAGCGGCGGGATTTGCCCTCGAAAAATGCGCCCTGCTCAATTGCCAGCGCGTGATGGAAGATGTCGCCTTCAACGTGGCTGGAGGCTTGCAACATCACGCGGCGTCCGCGCACCGAGCCCATCACGTGGCCGCGCACAACAACTTCCTCAGCAACGACGCTGCCGGTGATGCGTGCCTTTTCCCCGATCACGACATAGGTGCCCTGAATATCGCCCTGCACTTCGCCGTCGATCTGAACTTCGCCCTTGGTGACGAGGTTGCCGCTGATGGTGAGGTCGGTGCCGATCACCGACGGCGCCGTGCGCTCAGCGGGCCGATTGAGCCCCATCGGACGGCTGGCTGCGGCGCTTGGCACCGGAGCAGGCGATGGTACAGGCGGTAGTGGCGTTGCCGCCGTGAAACCTGGGTTGACCTTGGGTGGTTCGGAATCGGATCTCTTGAAATTCGGCAACATACGCGCACCACCTCTGCTTTGACGCAACGATCACGACTTCAAATCGGCTTCACGGTTAAATTGGTGAGGCCTATCTATGGGATAATCGGGTTACGCCGCCGCTAGGCCCCGTATGATCCCCCCAGCAAACATCTAAGCACAGATCCCGAATCGAATCACCGGCCACGGTGTGGCAGCGCGCACAAAATGTGTGCATCGTAACCAACGGCGTGGCTAACCATTCATCTCGCGCACGGCGGCTAGCACCTCTTCCGCATGGTTGGGCACCCGCACCTTGCGCCAGATGCGCGCCACCTTACCGGCCTTATCGATCAGGAATGTGGCACGCTCGATGCCCATGTATTTGCGACCGTACATGGCCTTTTCGACCCAGACGCCGAACGCCTCCGCCACGCTATGGTTTTCGTCGGACAGCAGATGCACGCCAAGGTCGTGCTTGAGGATGAATTTGCGGTGCTTGGCCGGGCTGTCGGGCGAGATCCCGAGAACTGCGGCACCGGCACGCTGGAAATCTGTGGCGAGACAGGTGAAATCCTTCGCCTCAGCGGTGCAACCGGACGTATCATCCTTGGGATAGAAATAAACCACGACCGGTCGGCCGCGAAACTGGGTCAATGCAACTGTTTTTTCTTCGCTGTCGGGCAGGGCAAAATCCGGTGCGCTTGAGCCTTCAATGAGGGTCATCGGGATGCCTTTCTTTTGTCGCTTTTGCCCGTGCACGGTGATTTCAGTACATTGAAATCATTGATTGGTGGGCCCGAGGCTTAGCCGCCTGTCTTGGACAGCACAAGGGTATGGCCGATCGATCAAAACCAGTGACAGAACGAACCGTATGACGGAACGCGGTCGGCATTTGGGGATGCCGATCTGAGGTTGATGTGGCGCAAGTGTCGCATCAGTTTCCGTTTCGGGTGCCGAATGCTGTTTGCGTCGGGATACAGATCCCGAAACCGTCGAGGGGCGAGGTTTGCAAACGACCGGAAGACCACACCATCAATCCGGCGAGCCGGCACGAACCGAAGAACGTAAGTCGGGCCTGAAGCGCGGCGTCGTGACTGCGGCTGTGGCCTGCGACCATGTTCTGCATGGCGTGGGACGGGTGGTTTTCATCCTGGCTCCGGTGTTGATTCTGGTGCTGCTAGTTGTCGGCCTTGGCTATGTGCGCCTGAGCCATGGCCCGATTTCGCTGAAGTTTCTCGTTGAGCCGATCGAGCAAGGCATCAATGCGGAGCTTGCTGGCAACAAGGTGCGCATCGACGACGCTGTTGTGAGCCTGTCCGGGACCGGAGGGCTTGAGTTTCGGCTGCGAAATATCCGCGTGCATGAAGCCGACGGCGACGTTGTTGCGTCGGCACCGTCCGCTGCGGTTGAGCTGAGCACGCAGGCTTTGTGGTCAATGCGCGTGGTGCCGGCACGCATCGAGCTGATCGAGCCACGGCTGTTTCTTTTCTATTCGGAAGACGGCGGCCTGGCGCTGAGTTTTTCGAAGGTGGAAGTTCAAGACGGAGATGGCAGCGAAGCGGGCGCTGACGCAGCAACACTGACCGAGGCCACTGCGCGCCGCGACGATCGGGTTGCCGCTGTTCCAACGCAGCCGACGCAGCGCTTGCAGGCGTCCGCAGCGGCGACAGTTCCTGAGACAAGTGGGCCACTGAAACGTATCGACCTGGCGCGTGTCATCACTGATATGTCGTCGCGCGCGCGCCAGCGGCTCGATGCAACATCGTTCCTGCGCGAATTTGGTCTGCGCAATGCCACCGTGCTGGTTGAATCCAGCGGCCAAACGACCGAATGGCGCGTGCCAAGTCTGACGGTCGGGCTGGCGCATGCGCGCATGCGCAGCGTGATTTCCGGCACGGCAAGTATCGCCGCTGTTGGCGGTCTGCCGTGGCAGGTGACATTTGAGACCGATGAGCGGGAGCGTAACAGAACACTGGCGATCAAAGCGTCGATCAGTGATCTGGTGCCGCGCACGATCGCCGGTGCACTGCCTCAGCTCAGCCTGCTGCACGCGCTGGACCTGCCCGTTGATGGTGATGCGCGGCTTGAGCTCACGAGCGATGGCGATCTGCGCACAGCAGCGCTGCAGATCACGCTGGGTGCAGGCAGCCTGAGGTTGCCGGCACTGCCGGAAGCGCCGTTGGATATCGACGGCGGCTCGATCCGTCTCAGCTATGACGGCACAGCCGAAAAGATTTCACTACTGCCGTCAACGCTGCGTTGGCGCGGCAGCCGCGTTACCGTTGAGGGCGGTGCGAAGATCGTTGACGAGAACGCCGAGCATCCGGTTTGGGATTTCGACGTCGGTGCAAAGGATGGGGTGCTGGCGGCCGATGAGTTCAAGGTTGCGCCGGTCGCGTTGGAGCGCTGGGCCGCACGTGGACGCGTTATTCCGCACAGCGGTGAGGTTGATATAAGCGACTTCAGCCTGCGGGCCGGCGGCGCTGAGATCACGCTCAAGGGCAATCTTGTTACTGGCGACGAGCCAGCCAGCACGCGCCTTGAGGGCGGATTCGGCGCGATGCCATTAGGCACGCTGAAAGCGTTGTGGCCGAAGGCGGTCGCGCCCGGAGCGCGCGAGTGGGTCGGCGAGCAGGTTGACCGCGGCAACATTCTGGGCGGCAATTTCCGCTTTCTCAGTGGCACGCATATGTTGCCCGATCAGGATGTGGCGCCCGAGCAGCATCAGCTCTCGTTCTCGATGGACGTCGCTGACCTTGAGATGCGGGTGCTGGATGCATTGCCTCCGGTTGCGGTTCCGCGCGCGACATTGCGCATAGAAAACGACGCGCTCGAAGCCAACGTTCCGGAAGGTTCAATCGTGCTGGGCGAGGGCCGCGGTGTGCCGCTGCAAGCGGGACGCTTCACTGCGGTTGGCATCATGAACGAGGTGCCGACAGGCGAGATCGCGTTTGCTTCGCAGTCGGGTCTTGCCGACATCATCACGCTGTTGGAGCGCTCGCCCGTCACGTTCCTTGATGACACCGGTTTGCCCCGGGATGGCATCGAAGGGAAGGTTGACGCAAAGTTCAAGATTGGTCTGCCGTTGCTGGCCGATCTGCCGGCTTCGGCGGTGAAGGTTGAAGGCAAGGCGCGGATCAGCGACGGCCGCATCAAGCAGTTCCTCGGCGCCTATCAGGTGCAGAGCGCAAGCTTCGACATCGACATCACCGAGAAGGCGGCTGGCGCTAACGGTCAGATGCTGGTGAATGGCGTGCTTGCCAAGCTGGCGTGGCAGCGCATTTTCGATGCGGAGCTTGATAAGCAGCCGCCATTGCGCGTCAAGGCGGTGCTCGACAATGCGGATCGCATCCACTTGGGCCTCGACATCAATGACATGGTGCAGGGTGAAGTGCCGATCGAGTTGACGGTGAAGCTGCTGGAAAACGCCGACCCGGTTGTGCAGCTTCACGCGGATCTCTCGGGCGCCGAGCTCACCATCGACGGCGTTGCCTGGCGCAAGCCTGCGGGCCGTCCTGCACGTTTGCAGTCGGACATCGCGAAGGGCACGAAATACAAAACCGAACTGCAGAATTTCAAAGTGGCCGGCGACGATATCGCCATCGAGGGCTGGGCAGCGATCGATGCTGACAACCGGTTGCGCGAGTTCTACTTCCCGGACTTCTCGCTCAATGTCGTCACGCGGATGGAAGTGCGCGGCATGCGCGGCAGCGATGACGTCTGGAAGATAAAGGCGAAGGGGCCAACGCTGGACGGCCGCGACTTTTTCCGGGCGCTGTTCTCGCTCGATCAGCTTGCGGAGCAGCAGGCGGCAAAGAAGCAGAAGTCGCAGGAAGGCATCGATATCGATGCCGAGATCAACAACATCATCGGCTTTCGCGAGGTCGGTTATCGCAGCGTGAAAATGACGGCGTCCAAGCGGGGCGAGAAGCTGACCGCGCTGGATGTGCGTGGCACTCTGGATGGCGGCAAGCCGCTGGCGGTGACGCTGCGCAACGAGGGCGGACAACGCAAGCTGCTGGCCGATTCCACCGACGCCGGACAGGCATTCAAGCTGATCGACTTTTATCCCAACATCCAGGGCGGACGCGTGCGGTTGGAAGTCAACCTGGATGGCAGCGGCGCGGCTGAAAAAACCGGCACGCTGTGGACGGAGAATTTCCGCATTCTGGGCGATCCGGTGGTTGCCGAGGTGTTCAGCAGTTCCGCCGATGACGGTCGCCCGGCAATCGAAGGCACCGGCAGGCGCCAGGGCAAACGCGTGACACGCGAGGTATTCGACTTCTCGCTGATGCGCGTGCTGTTTTCAGTCGGCTACGGACAGTTTGTTATGAACGACGCGCAGTTGCGCGGGCCTCTGCTCGGCGCAACGATGCGCGGCAAGGTTGATTTCACCATGCGGCGCATGAACCTGGGCGGCACGTATGTTCCGTTGCAGGGCCTCAACAGCGCGCTGTGCGAAATTCCGCTGGTCGGCCAGATCATCACCGGACCGAAGTGCGAAGGCATTTCCGGCATGACGTTCGCCATCCAGGGATCGATGGATCGGCCGGAGGTGATCGTCAATCCGCTTTCCATGCTGGCGCCGGGCATCTTCCGCGACATCTTCCAGATGACGCCGTTCAATCCGAAGGTGCAACGTCGCGACGATATGGGCGGCAATGTCGGCGGCGGGGCGAAAGCGTCAAGCACCGTTGGCGGCGGCCTGGATACCGGTAATGTGACTGCTGCGCCGGGAACTGTTGTTGGCAGGGAAACGGTCGATGGCTGGTCGTCACAAACCGTAGCGCCACCGGTGCGCCGACGCTGAGCGTCTGTTGCGCACGTCGCTGGAAGCAAAAGCAGTCGGAACAAAAAAAGGGCGCGCCTTCGTGAGCGCGCCCTATGCTTTTTTCGGGTGTATTACAGCGATGCCGCTCGTGTCAGACCGGCTTCAGCAACACATGCTTCTTCTTGCCTAGCGACAGCTTGATCGCGCCGTCAGCTGTCACGTCGGCTTCGTTCAGCAGAGCTTTCTCATCCGCCACGGTCTGGTCGTTGACCTTGAGGCCGCCGCCCTGAATCTGGCGTCGCGCTTCACCGTTCGATTTAACGAGACCTGCCTGCACGAATGCACCCAGCACACCGATGCCTGCGCTGAGATCGGCGCGCGGCACTTCGATGGTCGGCAGACCTTCCGCCGATGCGCCCTGTTCAAACGTCTGGCGCGCGGTTTCAGCGGCGGCTTCAGCGGCCGCGCGACCATGCATCAGCGCCGTTGCTTCGGTGGCCAGCGTTTTCTTGGCCTCGTTGATCTCCGAGCCCTGCAGCGCTGCAAGCTTGGCGATCTCATCCATCGGCAGCGTGGTGAACAGCTTCAGGAAGCGTTCGACGTCGCCATCCTCAGTGTTGCGCCAGAACTGCCAGTAGTCATACGGCGACAGCTGATCGGCGTTGAGCCACACAGCGCCAGCTGCGGTCTTGCCCATCTTGGCGCCGGACGACGTCGTCAACAGCGGACAGGTGAGCGCATAGAGCTGATGCGTACCCATGCGACGGCCAAGGTCGATGCCGTTGACGATGTTGCCCCACTGGTCCGATCCACCCATCTGCAGGTTGGCGCCAAGGCGGCGCGACAGCTCGACGTAATCGTACGACTGCAGGATCATGTAGTTGAATTCGATGAACGACAGCTCCTGCTCGCGCTCAAGGCGCATGCGCACCGAGTCCATCGACATCATGCGATTAACCGAGAAGTGGCGACCGATGTCGCGCAGCATCTCGATGTAGTTCAGCTTGGTGAGCCAGTCGGCGTTATCGACCATCACAGCATCGCCTGGGCCATCGCCGAAGCGGATGAACTTGTCGAACGTGGTGCGGATGGAATTCTTGTTGGCGTCGATCTGCTCGTAGGTCAGCATCTTGCGGGTTTCGTCGCGACCCGAGGGATCGCCGACGCGCGTTGTGCCGCCGCCCATCAGCGCAATCGGCTTGTTGCCGGTCTGTTGCAGCCAGTGCAGCATCATGATCGACAATAGGTGGCCGACATGCAGCGAAGCAGCGGTGCAGTCATAGCCGACATAGGCAATGAGGGCGCGCTTGGCGGCCAGATCGTCAACGGCGGCCAGATCCGAACACTGGTGGATATAGCCACGCTCGGTAAGAATCTTCAGAAAGTCGGATTTGAGTTGGGTCATCGCTTCGCTATCACTTTCACGGGGTTCCGCAGCAGCGGCGGGGCGGAACATGCAACGGATGGACAGCATGGGCAAGGTGCGGTGCGCATTGGGACTGATGAGCGGCACGTCGATGGATGGCATCGACGTGGCTTTGCTCTGGACCGATGGCGACCGGGAGCTGCGGCACGGGCCTGCGGCGGGGTATCCCTATCCCGACAAGATCAGGGCTCAGGTGCGGGCTGCGATCGTGGAGGCGCGGGGGCTGACGGACAGCGCTCAGCGGCCGGGCACGCTGGCCGAGGTGGAAACAGCCCTGACCGAGCTCAATGCAGCCGCTGTGGCGCAGTTCCTGGCCCAGAACGGCCTGGAAAGCGGCCATATCGACGTTATCGGCTATCACGGCCAGACGGTGCTGCATGATCCGGCGAAGGCGCTGTCGGTGCAGCTTGGCGACGGCGGGTTGCTGGCGGAGCGCACGGGCATCAGCGTCGTATACGACCTTAGGGCAGCGGACATTGCGGCGGGCGGCCAGGGTGCGCCGCTGGTGCCAGTGTATCACCGCGCGCTGGCGGCAAAGGTGCCGGAGCTGCCGGCGGCGTTTCTCAATGTCGGCGGCGTGGCGAACGTCACGTGGGTAGGTCGCGGCGGCAGGTTGCTCGCGTTCGACACCGGGCCCGGCAATGCGCTGATCGACGACTGGATGCTGCAACACACCGGTGAAGCGCACGATACCGATGGCGGATGGTCGGCGCAGGGTGCCTGTGACGAAGACGTGCTGCGTGATCTGCTGACGCATAATTACTTCGGCGCGCCGCCGCCAAAATCGCTTGATCGCAACGCGTTCTCGGCCGATCCGGCCAGCCGGCTTTCGGTTGCGGATGGCGCTGCAACGCTGGCTGCATTCACGGCCGCCGCGGTGGGGCGTGCGCGCGAGCACATGCCCGAGGAGCCGACCATCTGGGTCGTGTGTGGCGGCGGCCGGAAGAACCGGACGCTGATGAGCCTCATTGCGGGCAACGTCGAGAACGCCGTCGTTCCGGCGGAGGCGCTGGGCTTCAATGGTGATTTTATTGAGGCGGAGGCGTGGGCCTATCTGGCGGTGCGTGCGGAGTTGGGGCTGCCAATAACCTATCCCGAAACAACGGGTGTCGCGCGGCCGATGTCAGGCGGCGTGTTCCGTAACGTCCCTTGAACGCCGGATGAGCCGAGCACGGAGCGGAATGCCCGTGGTCAGCGCAACTGGTCACGCGCGGCCGCTGCAATTCCAAACGTGACGCGCGCCAGCTTGTCGTAATCGACCTTGTCTGGCGTGTCCTCAGTTGTGTGATAGTGCCGATAGCGGAACGGCGCCGTGTCCGTCACCATGATCGCCGGATAGCCAAAGGTGTAAAACGACCAGTGATCCGACCAGGCGATGCCGGGGATGGATTCCGGTGCCGTGCCGCCGATCGATGGCAGCGCGGTATCGGCGCGGAAGCTGCGCACAACGTCATGCAGGAAGGTGCGCCCACCGGGCAGCGCTACGAAGGCGACGAAATTACCGACGTCATCGAACACGTGATTGAATGGAAACGGGTATTGCTGCGAACCCGGCTCGTCGGAAAATGACCCGATGGTTTCCAGCGACATCATGCCGATGACGTTCTCGCCGTTTTCCTTCAGCGCCTTGGCATAGCGATAACTGCCCATGTCGGGCGTGCCGCCGTAGGGTGGCTCTTCGTTCACGAATAACACTAACCGCAGGCGTTTGCCGCCGAGCGGGGCATCCTTCAGCAGCCGCGCAAGTTCGAGAACCGCCGCTGAGCCCGTGCCATTGTCGTTGGCGCCGGGTGCGTTGCCGTAGGAATCGTAATGGGCGCCGATCACGAGTGTTGGCGTATCGGCGTTGGCGTTCGGCGGGGCGAGTTCAACGGAGATGTTGCGCACGGATTTGCCGTCGACATCCCACGCCTGCGCTTGCGGCGTATATCCGAGCGCAGCAAGCTCGGTTTCGATGTACGCAGCAGCCCGTTCAAGCGCTCCGTAATGAACCACATTGTGCGGTTCGCTCGCGATCGCCTCGACGTGGCGTTGCAGTCGGGCGGCGAGCGCCCGTTCCTGTTCCGTGGCGGCCGGGACAGGGCCTGCAAAGCTCTGTCCCGGTAGATGCACTGAGTACCAGTAGGCGGCGCCGAGCGCGACAAGAGCCAGCAGAAGCAGTGCAACGAGCGTTGTTACAACGATCCGCAACATCTGCTCTCCCGGCCAGGTATCAATCGTCGTCGCCGTCGTCTGCGCCGTCGTCGATATCTTCGATCTCAGCCACAGGCTCCTGGCGATCGGTTTCACGGGCGCGCTGACGCTCGCGCTCCTTCTCCTTCTCGCGCTCTTTCTCGTTGGCGCGATCGATCTCAGCCTGCACCAGACGTTCATCGAGATAGGTGCCGACCGCGTCCTTCAGTTCGTCGGTCTTGTTCTCGAAGAAGTGATTGGCGCCCGGAACCACCTGATGGGTGATCTTGATGCCGCGCTGGGTCTTGAGGCGCTGGGAAAGATCCGCCACGGAGTTCGACGGCACGACGCGGTCCTTGTCGCCGTTGATCATCAAACCCGAAGAGGGGCAGGGGGCGAGGAACGAGAAGTCATACAGGTTGGACGGCGGAGCGACGCAGATGAAGCCCGCAACTTCGGGGCGGCGCATCAGCAACTGCATGGCGATCCAGGTGCCGAACGATACGCCGGCAATCCAGCAGCTCTTGGCGTCCGGCTTGACGATCTGGAGCCAGTCGAGCGCAGAAGCGGCGTCAGAAAGCTCGCCCGGGCCGCCGTCCCAGATGCCCTGGCTGCGGCCCACGCCCCGGAAGTTGAAGCGAAGCACCGAAAAGCCGCGCTCCACGAAGGTGTGATAGAGCGTGTAGACGACCTGATTGTTCATCGTGCCGCCGAACTGCGGATGCGGATGCAGAATCAGGGCGATGGGGCTATCGCTGGCCGGTTCATGATGGTAGCGGGCTTCCAGACGGCCAGCCGGCCCATTGATGATCAATTCGGGCATCGCAATTCCAGTTCTATCGGGGCTTCGGATGGCGGCCTGCGCGTAAACGCGCCGCAGGGCCCTTGAATACATGTCGTGGATTCGGGCAAACCCAAACCTTGACTTGTGGGCTCGGAATTTTCATATTCCCAGAAACTTTAGAACCGTTCGAAAAGTTGGGCTCGAATTATTCGAAACCCAGCTTTGGCAACGGGTGGCGCTTCTTAGCACATGGCCCAGTGCCAATTGCAAGTGAAAGCGCCGGAATGACGCGGCTTGAGTGGTCGTCCAAATGCGGAATTTGGGTGCGATCATGGAGGAATGCGACCGTGGAACTGAACACCAAGGGCCGATACGCCGTGATGGCAATGGCAGACCTCGCCAAGTATGGCGCGGAATCCGCTATTCCGCTGTCCGCCATCGCTGAGCGCCAGGGGCTGTCGGTTGCGTATCTGGAGCAGATCTTCCTGCGCCTGCGTCGCGCCGGTCTGGTGGAAAGCGCGCGCGGCCGCAGTGGCGGTTACGCGCTGGCGCGCCCGGCGACCGATATTCCCGTCGTCGATATTCTGCGCGCCGTGGAAGAAGAAACGCGGCTGACCCGTTGTCATGACAGCGAAGAGCCGGGCTGCCTTGGCGACAAGCGCTGCCTGACCCACGGCCTGTGGCATGCGCTCAGCGGGCACATTCTGGCGTTTCTCTCCGGCGTCTCGCTGGCGGAAGTGGTGCACGGCATTCCGCAGGAAAAGCTGGCGTACGGCGTCAAGGCTGAACAGCCGGTTCAGCAACCCGTACCCGCAGCACGCGCACCGGAGTTCGCTGGCCAATGACGCGGGTGCGTACATACCTCGATTACAATGCATCGGCGCCGCTGCGGCCTGCCGCGCGCGAAGCAGTGCTGGCGGCGCTAGATGCGCCGGGCAATGCTTCATCCGTGCATGCTGAAGGGCGGCGCGCGCGTACGATCATCGAGGGTGCACGCGAGCAGGTGGCCGCGCTTGTAGGCGCCACGCCCAGCGAGGTTGTGTTCACCAGCGGCGCGACAGAAGCCAACAATTGCGTGATGGCGGCCGGTTGGGCTGCCATCTGCGTTGCCGATATCGAGCACGATTCCGTGCTTGCGCCGGCGGGGGCAAGCGGCGCGGAAATTATGAAGCTGCCGGTTTCCACCGATGGCGTTGTCGATCTTGCTGCGGCAAGGGAGGCTCTGGCCGAAGCGGTGTTACGGCATCAGGATGCGCGGCGGGTGCTGCTCAGCGTCATGATGGCCAACAACGAGACCGGCGTTATTCAGCCGGTGGCGAAAGCTGGCAATATGGCGCGTGATCTCGGCATCCAGTTCCATGTTGACGCTGTGCAGGGTGTTGGACGGTTGCCGTTTCAGTTTTCCGATATCGGCGCCGACACGCTCACGATTTCAGCCCACAAACTGGGTGGTCCGCGCGGCGTTGGTGCGCTCATCGTTGGCGACGGCAATAATCTGCCGGCGCTGGTGCGTGGCGGCGGGCAGGAGCGGCGTCGCCGTGGCGGCACTGAAAACGTCGCTGGTATTGCTGGGTTCGGTGCGGCAGCGGCCGAAGTGCAGAGGGAATGCGAGCGCTCGTCGGAGCGGCTGCAGGTGCTGCGCGATAGGCTGGAGGCCGGTGTCATGCGCGAGACGCCTGCAGCGGTCATCATAGGCCGGAATGTTGCGCGCATTGCCAACACATCATGCATCGCGATGCCGGGCAAACCGTCCGAGACGCTGGTGATCCGCATGGATCTCGACGGCATCGCAATCAGTTCCGGTGCGGCCTGCACCTCCGGCAAGATCGGTGAAAATACCGTGCTGGCCGCGATGGGCCTCGACGCATCGATCACAGGTTCGGCGGTGCGTGTCAGCCTTGGCGCTGGCACCACCGATGACGACGTTACCGCCTTTCTGGCGGCATGGAAGAAGGCAGCAGGTGGAACGGCGCTCGCCGCCTGACTGCTAAGGAATTGGACGTTGAAAGGGTAGCTGATGGCAGCGGTACAAGAGACGATCGACCAGGTCCGTAAGATCGACGTCGACCAGTACAAGTATGGCTTCGAAACCAATATCGAGACGGTGAAGGCGCCTAAAGGTCTTTCCGAAGACATCGTGCGTTTCATCTCGGAGAAGAAGGGCGAACCGCAGTGGATGCTGGAATGGCGGCTTGAAGCCTATCGGCGTTGGGTCAACATGACCGAGCCGACGTGGGCGAAGGTCAACTATCCCAAGATCGATTTCCAGGATCTGTATTACTACGCGGCGCCGAAGAACGCCGAGGGTCCGAAGAGCCTGGATGAAGTCGATCCCGAGTTGCTGGCAACCTATGCAAAGCTTGGCATTCCGCTGCGCGAGCAAGAAGTGCTTGCCGGTGTGCAGGGCGCGAAGGTGGCCGTCGATGCGGTGTTCGACAGCGTGTCGGTCGTCACGACCTTCAAGGACGAGCTGGCGAAGGCTGGCGTGATCTTCTGCTCGATCTCCGAAGCGGTGCGTGAGCATCCCGAGCTGGTGCAGAAGTATCTCGGCTCGGTCGTTCCGCAGGCTGACAACTTCTATGCGGCGCTGAACTCGGCCGTGTTTACCGACGGCTCGTTCGTGTACGTGCCGGAAGGTGTTCGCTGCCCGATGGAACTGTCTACCTACTTCCGCATCAATGAGAAGCAGACCGGCCAGTTTGAGCGTACGCTGATCATCGCGGACAAGGGTGCCTACGTTTCGTATCTGGAAGGCTGCACGGCGCCGATGCGCGATGAGCATCAGCTGCATGCTGCTGTCGTCGAACTGATCGCGCTGGACGATGCCGAGATCAAGTATTCCACGGTGCAGAACTGGTATCCCGGCGACAAGCAGGGCAAGGGCGGCATCTATAACTTCGTGACCAAGCGCGGCGATTGCCGTGGCCGCAACTCGAAGATTTCGTGGACGCAGGTTGAGACCGGCTCCGCCATCACCTGGAAGTATCCGAGCTGCATTCTGCGCGGTGACAACTCCTGCGGTGAATTCTATTCCATCGCGGTGTCGAACGGCTGGCAGCAGGTGGATAGCGGCACCAAGATGATCCATCTGGGCAAGAACACCACTAGCCGGATCATCTCGAAGGGCATCGCGGCGGGCTTCTCGCAGAACACCTATCGCGGTCTCGTCTCGGCGCATCGCAAGGCAACCGGCGCGCGCAACTTCACCAACTGCGACTCGCTGCTGATTGGCGATCGCTGCGGTGCGCATACGGTGCCGTACATCGAGGCCAAGAACTCGACCGCGCACTTCGAGCATGAGGCAACGACGTCGAAAATTTCCGACGACACCCTGTTCTATTGCCGCCAGCGCGGACTATCCGAGGAAGAGGCTGTGGCACTGGTCGTGAACGGGTTCGTTCGCGACGTGCTGCAGAAGCTGCCGATGGAGTTCATGGCGGAAACGCAGAAGCTGATCGGCATTTCGCTGGAAGGCAGCGTCGGCTAACGGCGGCGCACGCGAATTCAAGTGAGCAATGGCGGTGCATCGGCACCGCCTCAGATGAGAATAAATCGGTCCGAGTCGGCGCTCGGCGAACACTGAAAGAAAGTAACGAGAATGCTTGAGATCAAAGACCTGCATGTGAAAATCGCCGACGAGGATCGCGAGATCCTGAAGGGGCTGACGCTGACTATCCCCAAGGGAGAGGTGCACGCGATCATGGGGCCGAACGGTTCGGGCAAATCCACGCTCGCCTATGTGCTGGCCGGCCGCGACGATTATGAAGTAACCGGCGGCGACATTCTCTGGAACGGTGAGAGCATCCTTGAGATGGACCCGGAAGAGCGCGCGGCAAAGGGCGTGTTCCTGGCGTTCCAGTATCCGATGGAGATCCCGGGCGTTGCCGGCCTCACGTTCCTGCGCACGGCGGTGAATGCAGTGCGCAAGGCGCGTGGCGAAGCTGAGCTGACAACGCCTGAGTTCATGAAGTTCGTGAAGTCGAAGGCGGACCGGCTCAACATCGACACCGAGATGCTGAAGCGCCCGGTGAACGTCGGCTTCTCGGGCGGCGAGAAGAAGCGCTCGGAAATCCTGCAGATGGAAGTTCTGGAGCCGACGCTGTGCGTGCTCGACGAAACGGATTCCGGTCTCGACATCGACGCGCTGCGCATCGTTTCGGAGGGCGTCAACTCGATGCGTTCGCCCGATCGCTCGATGCTGGTCATCACGCACTATCAGCGTCTGTTGAACTACATCGTGCCCGACCGTGTTCACGTGATGGTTGATGGACGTATCCGCACGTCCGGCGATGCTTCGCTCGCGAAGGAACTCGAAAAGTCCGGCTATGCCGAGTACCAGACGAAGGCGGCGTGAGATGAACGTGGCGATCATGAAAACAAAGGCTGAGCAGGCGCTGAGCGAAGCGTTTGCCAGCCGTGCTGGCGAGCTGCCAGGTGGCGAAGCGGCCGCCAAGCTGCGCCTTGAGGCACTCGGTCATTTCGGTGCGCTTGGTCTGCCGCATCGGCGCGTTGAAGAGTGGAAGTATACCGACCTGCGCAACGCGATGAAGGAAGCTCTGCCTCCCGCATCGGGCAAGGCATCGCTGCCTTCCAACGCTGAGGTCATTTCCGTTCTCGGTCCGCTGGCAACGTTCCCGGCGCACCGCGTTGTGTTTGTCGATGGCAGGTTCGCGCCGGATCTTTCCGATCTCGTCGCCGATGGTGCTGTGACCGTTTCGTCGCTGGCAACGGCGCTTGAGGACGGTGGCGACGTGGCCGAGTTGCTGGCGGCTGCCGGCAGCGAAAGCAACGCCGTTGTGGCGCTGAATTCCGCCTACGCAACGGATGGCGCCGTGATCGACATCGCTGCGGAAGTAGCGCTCGATCGCCCGGTGCTGGTCGTACACCTGCGTGCGGATGGCGATGCTGTCACCACAACGGTGCGCAATATCGTGCGCATCGGTGAAGCGTCTGAAGCAACGGTCGTGGAAGCGTTTGTCAAGCTGCCCGGCGCGGCGACGGACTATCGTTGCAACACGCTGACCAAGGTTGCGGTTGGCAAGGGCGCAAAGCTGAGCCACGTCAAGGCAACGCTGGAAGCGGGCGCTGGCATTCATCTTGCCAACTGGCTGGTGGATCTGGATGCCAAGGCCAACTATCGCGCCTTCCACCTGACGGCCGGAACGGGTCTGGCCCGCAACGAACTGCTCATCACGTTCGCCGGGGAGGAAAGCGAGATTGATCTTTCCGGCACGTTCATTGCCCGGCATGGCGAGCACGTGGACACGACGCTCGTTGTCGATCACGCGGTGCCGCGCTGCATCAGCCGCGAGCTGTTCAAGGGCGTGCTGGATGACCATGCCCGCGGTGTGTTCCAGGGCAAGGTGATCGTGCGTCAGGACGCACAGAAGACCGACGGCAAGCAGATGGCTCAGGTGTTGATGCTGTCGCCCGACTGCGAGTTCGACTCCAAGCCGGAGCTGGAAATCTATGCCGACGACGTTGTCTGCGGCCATGGCTCCACCAGCGCCGATCTGGATGAAGACCTCGTGTTCTACTGCCGCTCGCGGGGCATTCCGCTGGCACAGGCACGGGCGCTGCTGATCGAGTCGTTCGTTGGCGAAGCCATCGAGAAGGTCGAGCGCGAAGACGTGCGCGACGCGCTGGCTGATATTGCTCGCGAATGGCTGCATCGGGCAGCGGCGGAGAAGGTGGCGGCTTAAGGCCGTTGGCCTGACCGGACCATGATCGCTTCGGACCTCACCAGTCCGAAGCGTGAATCATCGGTCTCGAGAAAGACCATGATCGCTTCGGACCCTATCAGTCCGAAGCGTGAATCATCGGTTTTAAAAAGCCTGGAGCCGCATCGCGATTTGATGACAGGCGATAGTCTCCAGCATGACGACAGGAACGCGCGCGATGGACGATCACAAGACGGTGGCAACGGTGGCCGGCGCATCCGGTAGCCTCGGTGCGCCGTTTGATGTCGAGGCCATCCGCGCGGACTTTCCCATTCTCTATCGGGAAGTTTACGGCAAGCCGCTTGTCTATCTCGATAACGCGGCGAGCGCGCAGAAGCCGCGGTCGGTGATCGAAGCGATGGATCATGTCAATCGCTTCGAATACGCCAACGTGCATCGCGGCCTGCACTACCTGTCGAACACAACGACACAGCGGTTTGAGGATGCGCGCGAAAGCGTGCGGCGCTTCCTCAACGCTGAAAGCGTCGATGAAATCATCTTCACCCGCAACGCAACGTCGGCCATCAACCTGGTGGCCGATTCCTTCGGTGCTGATTTCGGCGAGGGCGACGAGATCGTACTGTCGATCATGGAGCACCACTCGAATATCGTGCCATGGCATTTCCATCGCGAGCGCAAGGGCGCGGTGCTGAAGTGGGCGCCGATCACGGACAACGGCGAGTTTCAGCTGGCCGAGTTCGAAAAGCTGCTGACGCCGCGTACCAAGATTGTCGCCATCACGCAGATGTCGAACGTCACCGGCACGCTGGTGCCGATCCGCGAGGTGATCCGCCTCGCGCATGATCGCGGCATTCCGGTGTTGGTCGATGGTAGCCAGTCGGCGGTGCACATGCCGATCGATGTCCGTGCTCTGGATGCCGACTTCTATGTGTTCACCGGACACAAGACCTACGGCCCGTCGGGCATCGGCGTGCTGTTCGGCAAACGCGCGCTGCTGGAAAAGATGCGGCCCTATGAGGGTGGCGGCGGCATGATCGAGCATGTGTCGGTCGACCGCATTACCTATGGCAAACCACCGCATCGATTTGAAGCTGGCACGCCGCCAATTGTGGAAGCGATCGGGCTGGGCGCGGCGCTCAATTACATGATGCAGGTGGGCCGCGATAACATCGCTAATCACGAGGCTGAGCTGCGCAGCTATGCGCACGCGCGGCTGGCCGATCTGCCGTGGCTGAAGATTTACGGCAACGCGCCGGGCAAGGGCGCAATCATTTCATTCACCATGGACGGTCTGCACGCGCACGACATCGCAACGATCATCGATCGCTCCGGTGTGGCCGTGCGCGCGGGACACCATTGCGCGCAGCCGCTGCTGGAACGCCTTGGCGTGACAGCTGTCGCGCGCGCATCGTTCGCGATGTACAACACGAAACAGGATGTCGACGCTTTCGTAGCCGCGCTGGAACGCGCGCACGAGCTGTTTGTATAAGGACGAAACGTGATGGACGACGGCAAGCCCGGTGCGTCGAAGATCGAGGCAGAGCAGCAGGAGCTGAGCGTGGCTTCGACGGAGCAGGGCGTTGTTGCTGCGCCGGCCGAGCAGTCCGCCGAAGCCGCCTCCGAGGCTGCAGTGCATGCACCCGAAACGCCGGATGCTGGTGGTGCGGACGTTACGGAAGAAGTGGATGCGGCCGCGGCGGCTTACATCTCGGAATCCAAGCCACGCCGGGCCCCGGCGCTGATGTCTGAGACCAGCGGATCTGACTTCCGGGGCGCGACAACGCCGGACGGCATCCTTTCCACCGACAGCGACGACCCGTTCCTGCGCGATATCATCGCCGCGCTCAAAACTGTCTATGACCCGGAAATCCCGGCAGACATCTACGAACTGGGCCTGATTTATGCGGTTGATGTCGACGATGACCGCAACGTTGTGGTCACCATGACGCTGACTGCTCCGGGGTGCCCGGTCGCGGGCGAAATGCCCAAGTGGGTCGAAAATGCCGTCAATGCCGTGCCGGGCGTCGCTAATACGTCGGTGACGATGACGTTCGATCCGCCGTGGGACATGGGACGCATGTCGGACGAGGCGCGTCTCGCCCTCAACATGTTCTAATTCAAAAACACGGGTGTTTCGAAAGCGCCCGGCACTGCCTATATTCGGTGCTGACGCAAATCAGGAAGGTCGCGATGCCCACTCTGCGCGTGATGCCCAAGATCGTAACTTTGACCGCCGCCGCCGCGCGCCGCATCCGGTCGCTCATGGATGCTAATCCGAAGGCGCTTGGTTTGCGCGTGGGCATCAAGAAGGGCGGCTGCGCCGGCATGGAATACACCATGGCGATGGTCGAAGAAAAATCACCGCACGATGAGGTCATCGAGCAGGACGGCGCTATTCTGCTGATCGAGCCGACCGCGATCATGTACCTGCTCGGCACTGAGATGGACTTTCAGACCGACAAGCTTTCGAGCCAGTTCGTTTTCAATAATCCCAACCAGCGCGGTGCGTGCGGATGTGGCGAGAGCGTCAATCTCGTGCCCGCCGCTGAGAAAGCCCCGCACGCCGACTGAGCGCGCTCGGCCGTCGACAGATGGCTGTGACAAACGCCTTCATTCTGGCAACACTCCGCTGCAACCAGCCCGCCGGGATGACGCAATGCCCGGCGGATCGTGGTGCTGACCTTAGAGCTTCCGGAAAAATGGGGACCGGTTTTCCGATAAAAAGCACGACGAAACAAACTCTAGAGCCTTGTCGCGTTTCAACGAAACGCTGAAAGGCTCTAGAAGCCGATCCCGACGCCTGCGGTCGCCAACTGGTAGGACGTAGAGTCGAACTGGACCGTCCAGGGCGAGGTGGGCGCGTGGTTGGCGTACACGGTAGATCCGAACGTCTGATCCACAGAGCCGACGTACAGATAGCGATACTCGCCGAACAGATATGCGTTGCTGCTGATTGCGAGCCGGGCACCGGCCTTGATCTGCGCTGCGAAGGTCCAAGCGTCGGACGAGGTGCCTGAATTGAAGTGATTGACGCCGGCCTCCATCGGCGTGACTTGCAGGGAATCCGCGCCGCTCAGTGAGAGCCGCGCAGCGCCGATGCCGCCGCCGATGTACGGTGTGATGCTGTACGACGTCGGGAAGCTGAGAACCATGTTCGCCAGGAAGACGGTGCTGTTGGATGAGAATGAATTCTCGAACGTATGCACCGGAAGTCGGACGCTCGGAGCGTTCACCGTTGCGTGCCTGTTGCCGGTATCGAGGTAGAAACCTTCGATCTCGAACGCGGGCAGCATGAGCGAATTATATGACCACTCATGACCAACCTGTGCGCCGATAAAGCCGACACCGCCGCTGTTGGTGCTGCCCGTTGCGTTGACCGCCAGCGGACCGCCCTGGGCTTCGACGAAATAGGCGGTTCCACGTTGGATGATGTCGTTGGAGCTGCCGAAACCGCCGCCACCGAATAGGCCGACGTACACGCCGCGCCCCGGTGCTGCAGCGACTGCCGCTGCGCCGCCGCTGGAGTTCCAGCCATCGGCCGCCACACTGTGAAGCGTTACCAAACTCGCCACGACTGCTAACGTCAGTTTTAGTTTCATGGCTGCCCCCACTGATGACAGGATCGAATCGATCCTGTTGAGCAGAAGGTATTGCTGCTCGGTCGCCAGCGCATGGTTTTGTTGCAATACACATTGTTCATTGCATGCAATCCTGTGCGCCGTTCTGGAGCGACCGCTGCGGCGTTCAAATTTACAATCGGAACGGGCGTGCAGGAGGCTGATCGTCAGCGCGCGCACAAGAAGCAAATCCCGAGGTGTAGGCCTCGGTACAGATTGCGGCCGCCGCATCAACCGCAACGCGACGGTCGCAATTGTTATGGCCGTCAGCGCTGAAATTTCATCGCGCTGACGATCCACTGCCACTCATCGCCCTGTGTGCCAGATAGTGCAGCGGGCTGCTGAAAATCTCTGGGGCCTCCAGCAGGTGGAGGGTCAACAGAGTGAAAACTTTTCTATTCGTTAGTCTATTTCGGGCGATGGAACGGCTGCGCGTGCATCGGGATTCTATGTTGGTTGACGCGCGGAATTTGGAACCACAGGGCGAGGAAACATGACGGCTGCTTCAAACACCGATCCGGCATGGGTGTCAGATGTTCTGACGTTCTGGTTCGACAAGCTCGGCCGCAAAGGCTGGTTTGTGAAGGATGCGGCGATCGACGACGAGATCCGGCAGCGGTTTGCGCCTCTTGTCGATGAAATCAACCGTCGTCCCATCGATACGGCAATTTCCAGTCCGGACCACGTGCTGGCCAGCGTGATCGTTCTCGACCAGTTCACGCGCAACATCTATCGCGGCGAGCCGCAGTCATTCGCTTATGACGAACTGGCGCGCGCAGTGGCGCGGCTGGCGATCGCGCTGCATATCGACAACCGCATTCCTCTGGATCGACGCGTCTTTCTGTATCTGCCGTTTGAACACAGCGAAGCGCTGGCGGATCAGGAGCGCGCGGTGGAGCTTATCACCACGTTGGGCGATGCCGAGTTCACTCGCTATGCCGAAGTTCACCGCGATGTCATCGCGCGTTTCGGCCGCTTTCCCCATCGCAACGCCATTCTGGGGCGGCCTTCAACCGCTGAGGAAACCGCATTCCTGCAGCAGCCGGGCAGTTCATTCTAGCTGCTTGCTGTCGGGGACGGTTGTCCGCGCGCGGGCTGATCAGCACGACGAGATTAAAAAAACGCACGGCCGATTTCTCGGTCGTGCGTTTTCTTATTCTGGAGCTGGCCAGGTGGAGCGATTACTCGCTCGCGGCCTTTACTGGCCGGCGCACCGGCTTGCGCAGGAACGCAGGGATGTTGTCGGCAAATGCCAGCGAACGCTTCTCCGGCTGCCGATCGCGATCGCGAGGCGTGCGATCACGGTTGTCGGAACGCTGTTCCTGCTGCGGCCGCGGGGCGCGCGCCTGCTGTGCGCGTTCCGGCTGCTGCTCGTTACGGGGAGCAGACTGCCGTGGCGCCCGGTCTTCGTTACGCGGCTGACGCGAAGGAGCTGCGTTTTCCGACGTGGATGCAGCGCGGGCTACCGGCGCAGCGGCTGCTGCCTCGGTGGCCGGTGCGGACGCTGACGATGCGGCGCGTGCCTCACCGCTACCGCGTCCACCGCGACGGCGCGAGCGGCGCGGCTTATCGGAGGAACGCTCCGCAGCAAGCTGCGGTTGCTCGCCCTCAACGCTTGCTGCAACAGGAACTTCAGCACGCTTGGCAGAACCGGAACCGGACCGGCGCGATTTGTCGTCCGAGCTGCGGGCTTGCGAACCGGCTTCCGCAGACTGCGAACGACCGCTACCACTGCCGCTGCGGCCACGCTTGGCGTTGTTGCGTCCGCCACGTCCACGGCGCTTCTTGCCGGCTTCCGCGAAGTCTTCCTCGGACGGAGCATCACCGATCCACTCGGCCGGTTCGCCCAGCATCTTCTCGATTTCCTTCATCGACTTCAGTTCGTCGAAGGTTACGAGAGAGGTGGAATGGCCCTCTTTGCCGGCGCGCCCGGTGCGGCCGATGCGATGCACGTAGTCATCTGTCTGCCAGGGCAGGTCGAAGTTGAACACGTGGCTGACATCGGGGATGTCGAGGCCGCGCGCAGCAACATCGCTTGCCGCGAGCAGTTTCAGTTCGCCGGAACGGAACTTGTCCAGCGTTTCCATGCGGCTCTTCTGGTCAAGATCGCCGTGCAGTGCACCAGCCGAGAAGCCATGCTTCGTCAGCGATTTATGCAGGATGGCGACATCAACCTTGCGGTTGCAGAAGATGATGGCGTTGCGGACGTTGGTTTCGCGGATCAGGTCGCGCAGCATCTCGCGCTTCACCCAGTCCTCGCCGCCTTCGCAATACTGGAAGCGCTGGGTGATCGTCTTCGCGGTTGTGGCCGGCGGAGCAACCTCGACGCGTTCCGGATTGGTCAGGAACTGGCTGACCAGGCGCGTGATTTCCGGCGGCATCGTCGCTGAGAAGAACAGCGTCTGTCGGCGTGGCGGCAGCAGCTTGCAGATCTTCTCGATGTCGGGAATGAAGCCCATGTCGAGCATGCGATCGGCTTCGTCGATGACGAGAATTTCCACGCCCATCAGCATCACGCGGCCGCGCTGGAAATGGTCGATCAGGCGTCCGGGGGTAGCGATGAGAACGTCGACACCGCGATCAAGGCGTTTCACCTGATCTTCCATCGACACGCCGCCGATGAGCAATGCGAGGTTGAGCTTGTTGTTGACGCCGTACTTCTCGAAGCTTTGGGCCACCTGGGCGGCCAGCTCTCGGGTCGGGGCCAAAATCAGCGAGCGGGGCATCCGGGCCCTGGCTCTGCCCGTCTCAAGACGGGTAATCATCGGCAGCACGAAAGAAGCCGTTTTGCCGGTTCCAGTCTGCGCAATGCCAAGAACATCACGGCCGGTTACGGCGATGGGAATGGCGGCGGCTTGAATCGGGGTGGGGGATTTGTATCCGGCGGCATCTATGGCCGCCTGCACCTTGGAACTCAAGCCGAGCTCCGCGAAGGTTTTGCTTTCCAAAAGTAAACGTCTCCGTCCTGCGTTCATGCGTTCCCGCGCCAGACACCAGTTGGAGAGGCGGCAGCGGGTGACGGAGCGCAGGGGGAGTGGCGAAAAGGGCCTAACCGGAAATATCGGCGATCTCGAAAAGGGACGAAGTAAATAGGCATCCCCTGCGCTCGAGCCGTCTGTGTGCTTGCACATGCCAGCTTGAAACGCAAGAAAAACCGCGGTCTGTGGCGTTGAACCGCGGGTTTTCCAGTCAATTTCGGGCCACGAAGCGTGTTTCGTGGCCCGAGTTTAATCAATCGTTGTCGATGAGGCAGCGGCCAAGCAGGCCACCGATTACGCCGCCGAGGATTGGCGCAACCCAGAACAGCCACAGCTGCTGCAGCGGTTCGCCAAGGGCAACAGCTGCCGAGGCAAGGCTGCGGGCCGGGTTGATCGAAGCGTTATCGACCGGGATCGCCATGATCTGGGTGGCCGCCAGCGCAAGACCGATCGCGATGGCAGCGAAGCCAGCCGGAGCGCGCGAAGAGGTGACACCCATGATGATGAAGATGAACGCTGCCGTCAGCACAACCTCGATCAGGAAGGCCGAGAACAGCGGATAGAAATCGCCGCCGTACATGTTGGCTGCGAAGTTGCCGACCTCAAAGCCGCTCTTGCCGGCGGCAATCAGATAGAACACGAATGCTGCGGCCACGGCGCCCGCACACTGCGCAATGATGTAGCCGATAGCGTTAGCAGCCGAGAACCGCCCGCCGGCGACAAGGCCGAGCGTTACGGCGGGATTGAAATGACCGCCGGAGATATGGCCAACGGCGTAGATCATCGCCATCACCGTGAAGCCGAGCGACAGTGCGACGCCAATGATGCCTGCGTTCGGAAATGCAAACAGAGCAGCTCCGAGCACGGAAGCCACGAGCATGAATGTGCCGAGAAATTCAGCGGCCAGCGCCTTCATCCGCATTGTATTATCCCCATTGCTGTGATCGCTTCGTTTTTTGATTGAGAACGCACACTGCAACCGGGCACACCTGTCGAAGCGGACAAGCGGCACCGTGCGCGATGTCTACTGCTTCGACGGCGTGAAAGGCAACGTGAAACAGGGCATTGTTTCTATTGACGTAACCGCGCAGCAACGTCGTCGAAAGCAATTCGACTCAATGCGCTTTTCAATTTCATTCTGTGCCAGAATGGGTTGCAACGGATTCGGCGCGCGATGGCACAGTAGAAAACTGGATGGCTCGACATGCATGCAACCGGAGTGCTTGAGGCTCCCCGGCAAGGGGAAGCACACAATCGGCGGCCCGGTCGGGCGAATCGCCAGAACGCCGCCGAGGCGCAGGCGCTCAAGGCGCGCGACAACACCACCAACTGGAAATACCTCGCCCGCATCTATCTCGTCATTGCTGTCTCCGTTGCCGCAACCGCGTGGGCGCTGGAGTCGGCAAAGGTTGGCGAGATGTCATGGTTGGTCGCCATTCCGGTCACACTCGCGGCCATCGTGGCGATCGGCGCTTCGCAGCATCAGTTCGGCGGCGTGATCCACGAAGGCACGCATTTCATTCTGTTCGCCAACCGCAGACTGAATGAGCTGGCGTCGGACTGGCTGGCGGCTTTTCCGCTGGTCACAACCACGTATCACTATCGACTGCATCATCTTGCGCACCATCAGTTCGTGAACGATCACGAGCGCGATCCCGATATCAGCCAGCTGCACGAGAGCGACCACTGGCTCGACTTCCCGATCACGCATGTCGAGATCCTCTGGAAACTGGTGAAGCAGCTTTGGCCGCCGAACCTGATCCGCTACACGATCACGCGCGCTAAATACGGCTCGATGGGCACCGGGACGCTGAACCCCTATGCCGATCCGCAGTATCCCGGCAGCAAATGGCCGTTGCGTATCGGTGCGCTGTTCATTCTCGGCGCGCCCGCAGTGCTGGTGCCGCTGAGCGCACTTGGCCATTGGCAGGCTGCCGCCGTTGTGCTGCCGACGATGTGGGCGGCAGCGGTTATCGCGCTGCTGCGCTTGCCGGCGCATCACTTTCCGCGCACGCGTCTTGCTCCGGTCGTACCCATTCGCCAACTCACCATCAGCCGCGTGACCTACATGGCGGTGCTTTACGGTGCTCTGTCGGCAGTGGCGCTTGCCGGTTATGGCGATGCCTGGGGCTACTTCGGTCTGTTGTGGATCGTGCCGCTGTTCACAACCTTCCCGCTGTTCATGATCCTGCGCCAGTGGGTGCAGCACGGCAACGCCGATCGCGGGCGTTACACCAACACGCGCGTGTTCCTCGTCGGCCCGCTGGTGCGTTATGCGGTGTTTCCGTGGGGCATGGATTATCACCTGCCGCATCATCTCATGGCATCGGTGCCGCACTACAATCTGAAGCGCCTGCACGAGCTTATGCTGCAGGATCCCGAGTATGCGGAGAAGGGCGTGATCGTCGAAGGCTATTTCGGCGATGAGGACAACGCCAATGGCCGGCCAACGGCGATGGGTGTGTTGGGGCCTGCGCATGCGCCGAAAGCGGGCGAGGCTGCTTACGTTGACAACGCTGCGATCGAGTACGCCGATATTGCTGACGCAGCTGGCATTGCACGCGAGGTCGAGGCGTCGTTGCGGCGCTAGGCTTTTTTTGGCGCTCGGCGACTCCCCCTCTGGGAGCCGGCCGCCGAACGCGTCTTCGTCGGCAGGACGTGTTTGTTTCGCAACAAACAACCACGGCCGGCTCCGCGTAGCGAAGTCCGCCGAGCGCCAACAACAAAAGGCCGCGAACGGTACGTTCGCGGCCTTTGTTGTTTGCAATCCGATGAGCCGGTGTCAGCTCACCTTACCACCAGGGGAACGGGCCCTGATTGTACTTTTTCTTCTGCTGCTTGGCGGCCTGACGGCGCTGCGGCTGGTTGTTGTAATAACCAAAGCCACCCCAGTTGAAGACGTAGTAGTCGTCCTGAACTTCGGGCTTCGGCTTCGGACGCAGAATGATGCCGCCCTGCAGCTCGCCGCTCAGCAGCACAACGAACTCTGTCGCCTTGCCGGTTTCCTTGTGGAGCGGTTCATCGGAAACGATCAGCGACGAACCAGGCAGCACCAGCTCCGAAATGCGCGCGCGGGCTTCTTCCGGGATTTCAATCCGGTCGAGAGCAGCAGCCGCTGCATCGGCGTCGGTCGGGATCGAAGGCACGGAGGCGTTCAGCTTGTGGCGATACATGCCACTTGCCTTCAGCGGCTCGTTGCCCTGCCGGCCTTCGATCGAAACAACGTTCCAGCGCAGGTCGTGACGGCCCGGCTCGAAATCGAGCGCGGTAAAAGTGTGCGTGCCGATCTGGCGGTCTTCATCGACGATCGTCACGTCGGTTTCAAAAACCGGCTCCATGTCCTGACGCACGTACAGCTTCTTGGCTGCGCGGCTCACGAACACTGATACCGGCGAAAGCTTGCGCTCGGCATCGCGGGCAGCTGCAACCACTTCCTGCAACTCTGTTTCCGCAGCCTTGGCTGCTTCCTCAGCCCGGTTGCTCTCCTCCAGCGCAGGCGCCATTTCGGCGTTGACTGCCTCAAGCTTTGCCTGAGCAGCGGCGAGGCGCTCTTCCGCCTTGGTCTTGGCCGCTTCCGCCTTGTTGATGGAGTTCGGCTTGGTTGCCTTTGAAAGCACGCGCTCGGCATAAGCGAGGCTGTCCGCTGCGCGCTTTACGTTGCGCTCAGCCGTGGTCACAGCCTTCTTTGAGTTTGCCGACTGGCGCGCCAGTTTCTTGGCGTTGTCCCGGGCTTCCGTCGCTTTGCGTTCAAGCTCGCCTGCTTCCGCACGCTTGGAGGCGGCGATGGCCTGGAATGCGGCCATGCGGGCAGCCAGCTCGGGCGGATCGTTCGGGCCGCCCTCATAACGCGTGTCCCTGCCGTCCTCGGTCGGCATCGGCATGGTGTGCGCCGCCTTGGTCAGCACGGCCACATTGCCCTGATAGGGCGTGTGCTTGAACAGCTTGGGGTGCGAGATCGGCGTCGGCGCCATGTTGTTGCGGGAAACGATGACGCGCATGCCGAGCTTGGTCAGCTCGAACATGTCACCGGCAAAGTTGTTGCGCAGGCGCACGCAGCCGTGGGAGGCCGGATAACCGGGCAGCGCGCCACCGTGCAGCGCTACACCCGTCCATGTGATGCGCTGCATGAACGGCATCGCCGCGTCGTCGTAGCGGTTGGAATAGTGCTCGCGGTTTTTCTGCAGGATCGAATAGATGCCGGGCGGCGTATCGTTCGGGCTGGCGCCGCTCGATACCGGCCCGTGCATGATCGGCGCGCCGGTGGTGTCATACAACGTGACGCGCTGATCGCCGAGCGAAACGATAGCTAGCCGCGCCGTTCCGTATCCACGCTGCTCCGTGCTGCTCTGGTTTTCGTTTTCGGCCTCGGCGCTTTTTCTCGACTGGGCGGCAGCGGGCGCGCACAGGGCAGCACCGGCGACGGCCGTCAGCGCGACAAGAGATGTAAAGGAGAGGCGGCGACGCTGCGCATGGATAGGTGCCATTTCAATAACCCTTAGAAAGCTCTAACGCGTGATCTAACGTGAGATTCCCTAAACTCCCCTTATCGGGATTGGGCTCCGTTAAAAATCTACAGTGCGACCATCATGCGGCACACAAGCCTGTGAGATGTTGCTGCCTATACAATGTAGTCTATCGGTCAAGATTTATCGAGTTCCTCAAGGAACAATTAACCATGCCCTGGCCGAAAATCTTTGGTTAAAAATCTTTCGCTGCGGGAAAGGGTTAGGTTCTCTGTGAGGTTTAGGAGGGCTTAGCCTCCCAACGCGCAAAGTTTTTTCAGCAGACTCCGACGCGGACCAGCTGAAATAGCGCAGCCAGGCGTCGGAGCAGGCGGGGGCGGGCGGTCAGATATCCAGATCGCGGGCGAAGGCTGCATGCTCCTGGATGAAGCGGAAGCGCGCCTCGGGCTTCGATCCCATCAACGCGTTGACCGCTTCGCCCACTTCGCTGCGATCACCATCGCCGATTTCGACACGCAGCAGCGTGCGCCGCTTCGGGTCCATGGTCGTTTCCTTGAGCTGCGCGGCGTTCATCTCGCCCAGACCTTTGAAGCGGCCGATGTCGACCTTGGTGCCGGGCTTGAACTCCTTGGCCAGGAGTTCCGCGCGATGAACTTCGTCCCGCGCATAGACGGACTTGGCGCCATGGGTCAGCTTGAACAGCGGCGGTACGGCAAGGAACAGGTGCCCGTTCTCGATCAGCTCCGGCATCTGCTGATAGAAGAACGTGATCAGCAGCGATGCGATGTGCGCGCCGTCGACGTCGGCGTCGGTCATGATGATCACGCGCTCATAGCGCAGGTCGTCGTCGTTGTATTTCGAGCCGGTGCCGACACCGAGCGCGAGGATGAGATCTGACAACAGTTGGTTCTGCGAAAGCTTGGCTGAAGACGCGTTGGCGACGTTCAGGATCTTGCCCCGCAGCGGCAGAATAGCCTGCGTCTCGCGCTGACGTGCGCTCTTGGCCGAGCCACCGGCCGAGTCACCTTCGACGATGAAGATCTCGGTGCCCGCGGCCGCCTGGATGGTGCAGTCGGCCAGCTTGCCCGGCAGGCGGAGTTTGCGCGTGGCCGATTGCCGGCTGACTTCCTTCTCGCGCCGGCGCTTCAGCCGGTCTTCGGCCTGTTCGATGGCCCATTCCAGCAGCTTGGTTGCCTGCTGCGGGCTTTGGTTGAGCCAGTGATCGAAGGCATCCTTGACGGCGGATTCGACGATGCGCGTCGCTTCCTGCGTCGCCAGCTTGTCCTTTGTCTGGCCCTGGAATTCCGGCTCACGGATAAACACCGACAGCATGGAAGCCGCCGTGCCGACTACGTCTTCGGCGGTGATCTGCGATGCCTTGCGATTGCCGACGCGGTCGCCGAACTCACGCAGGCCCTTGGAAAGCGCTGATCTGAGGCCGTTTTCGTGCGTGCCGCCTTCGCCGGTCGGAATGGTGTTGCAGTATGAGCGGCTGAAGCCGTCGGCGTCGATGATCCAGGCAACAGCCCATTCAACCGAGCCGTGCTTGCCTTCACGCTCAACGTTGCCGGCAAACAGATCCTTGGTGACCAGCGTGCGACCGGTGATCTCGGAAGCGAGATAATCTTTCAGGCCGCCGGGGAAATGGAATTCGGCCTCCGCAGGCGTGTCGTCGCTGATGAGTTCGGGATCGCACTTCCAGCGAATTTTGACGCCGCCGAACAGATACGCCTTCGAGCGCGTCATCTTGAACAGACGCGCAGGCTTGAAGTGTGTGTTCTTGCCGAAGATCTTTTCGTCAGGATGGAAGCGCACCTTGGTGCCGCGCCGGTTCATCACCGGGCCCAGCTTCTCAAGCTTGCCCTGCGGAACGCCGCGCGAGAACACCATCCGGTAAAGCTGCTGGCTGCGCGCAACCTCGACTTCGCAGATGTCCGACAGCGCGTTGACGACCGAAATGCCGACGCCGTGCAAACCACCGGACGTATTGTAGGCCTTGCCCTCGAACTTGCCGCCCGCATGCAGCGTGCACATGATGACTTCGAGCGCGCTCTTGTTCTTGAACTTCGGATGCGGATCGATGGGAATACCGCGCCCGTTATCAGAGACGCTCAGATAGCCGTCCTTCTCCAGCTCGACCTCGATCCATGTAGCGTGACCGGCGACGGCCTCGTCCATGGAGTTGTCGATGATCTCGGCGAACAGATGGTGCAGCGCCTTTTCGTCGGTGCCGCCGATGTACATACCGGGGCGGCGGCGTACCGGCTCGAGGCCCTCAAGAACCTCGATATCGGCTGCCGTGTAGGCATCGGAAGCATCTGTGGCACGGCGAGCGCGGGCCGTCTTTTCGGTCATGGAGCTTTCGATCGTTGTGAAGAGATCGCGAGCGGCTCCAGCCATGCATCATTCCCTCGATACGACGCGCCGCCGGCACGGGAACGCGGGAACGGGGCCGAGAGCGGCGAATCCCTAAGTTGTGGTTGCTGAGACCTCGCATGCCCGGCCGGGACTTGGCAAGTATGGCCAATGGTCGTCGCCCGCATCCGGGGCAAATGTTTGGGAGTACGTGGTTTTTCGGCCAATCCTTGGCGCTGCTAATCCGCCGGCCACACTGGAAATATGCACGTCCTGACAATTTGCATGAAAGAACCAAAGCAATCTTAGGGTGCAAGAGCGATCATTCTTGAGGCGCTGTTCTGCGCCGATTCAGCAGGCGAGATGCAAGGAGCAGGCAAGATGGCGACCGAGGCGCAGTCCTTAGACGATGGAATGGCAGCAACAACGCGTGAGGCTTCAGCGGTATTTCACTCAGTGAAGGCGCTGCAGTCGGCCGTTGAAGCGCTCTCCGATGCCGGATTCACCCGTGACGATCTCAGCGTGTTGGGCAACGAAAAGGCCCTGCATGAAAAGTTCGGCGCCGATATTCCCGACGCCGAAGCCCTCGCTGACAATCCTGACACGCCGCGTGCCACATATGTTGCGCCGGAGTCGCGCGCTGAGGGTCTTGCCGCGCTGGCCGGCATTCCGGTTTACATCGGTGGCGCTGGAGCTGCCGCCATTGCCGCCATGGAAGGCGCAGCCGTCGTGGCCACCGCAGGCGCAGCGCTGGGCGTCAGTGCAATTGCCGGAGCGCTCGGGCTTTATGCTGCGCGCAAGATGGAAAAGCACCACGCCGCGCAGATCGACAAGAACCTGAAAAACGGCGGTCTGGTGCTGTGGGTCCGCACTGACGACAAGCCGCGTGAGGTGAAGGCGCTGGAAATTCTGCGCTCGAACGATGCGGACGATTTGCGCATGCACACCGTGACGTTGCCGTCCGGTGTCAATGCCGTGCCGTTCCACAACGCTGAGCCCGATCCGTTCCTGAAGGGTTGAGCGGCCCGGTCGTCAGGCTGATGTCAAATTTGAGGGCGGGCTGTTCGGCTCGCCCTTTCTTATTTGGCAGGCAATTGCGCCGGGCGCTGCCGCACTGTGGCAGAAGCATGCACCCCTATCGCTTGACGATGTAAAACGGGCTACATCTGCGCAACGGGAGCCGCACATTTAGCGCGGCGGCATCATTCTTTTCTGGATGCATGTATGAGCACGTCGCCTGATCCTCGCCAGCGGGATGCGCGCGAAGAGCGCAATGTGATGGCATCGCTCAAGGCTGCAGCGCCGTATCTGCTGATGGTGCTGCCCGGCATTGTCTGGGGCGGCAACGCCATCGTGGCGCGGGCGGTGGTTGGCGAATTGCCGCCGGTGGGGCTGGCGTTCTGGCGCTGGCTGATCGCGGCGCTGATTGTGCTGCCATTCGCATGGCCGCATCTGCGTCGCGACATTGGCCCGATGCTGAAAAGCTGGCCAATCGTGCTTCTGCTGGCTGGCATGGGCATCGCGTTTTTCAACGCTGCGCTTTACATCGCGGCTGCCACGACCGGCGCCATCAACATCATCATGCTGCAAACGTCAGCGCCGGTGCTGATCGTGCTGGCGACGTACCTGATATTCGGTGATCGTATTTCTGCGCGTCAGGCGGTCGGCATTGCGCTGTCTCTGGTGGGCGCGGTTGTGCTGGTCGCGCACGGCGACATAAACGTGCTGGCCAATCTTGCGTTTAACAACGGCGACATCTGGATGCTGGTGGCGTGTATCGTCTACGCTGTTTACACGGCGCTGTTGCGGCTGCGGCCGCGCGTGCACTGGCTCAGCTTTCTGTTCACGATCTTCCTGATGGGATCGATGCTGCTGCTGCCATTCTATATCGCCGAAAGTGCTTACGTGATGCCCGTGCCGCTATCGCTGCATGCATTACTTGCTGTTGGCTATGTGGCTCTGTTCGCTTCGGCGATCGGCTATGGTTCGTATAACCGCGCGGTGGAATTGCTGGGCGCGAACACGGCCGGATTGTCGATTTATCTTGTGCCGGTATTCGGAACCATCTTCGCGATATTGCTGCTGGGCGAACACCCCGAACTCTATCAGCTGGCGGGCACTTTGCTGATTGCAGGCGGCATCGCGCTGGCCGCGCGACGGGCCGCTTGAAGCGTCGCAACCTGCCGCAGTTCTTCAGCCGGGCACGTTGTCGATCAGCCGGGTTGTGCCGAGCCAAGCCGCGCCCAGAACACGCAACGGGCGGGCGCCGAGCGCATTGACAGGCCGCAGCGTGTCGGCCTCGCGCACGGCGACGTAATCCACCTTGGCGAAGCCGGCCTGGCGCAACTGTTCACTCGCCGCTTCGCAAAGCCGTTCAAGTGCCGGAAGCTGGTGGATAGGGGCGGGCTGCCCCGGCTCGGGAAACATCGGCACCGCCTTCGGTGCCGGCCGCGCCGCAGCTGTGTTCTGCAGCAGGGCTTGTGCCTTCAGCGCCGTATCACGCAACACGCGTGCGAGCGCCGGCGCAATCGTCCGTTCTTCCGTCGACAGGTAAACGTTGCGCGATGACAGCGCCAGATCATCCGGTTCACGCGCGGTCTCGGCGCCGACGATCTCAATCGGAATGTTGAGGTCGCGCACAAGCTGGCGGATGACGCAAAGCTGCTGATAGTCCTTCTCGCCGAAAATCGCGATGTCGGGCGTCGTGGCGCCGAACAGCTTGCTGCACACGGTGGCGACACCGCCGAAGAAGTGCGGCCGGAAATCGCTTTCAAGGCCGGCCGCTGCACCTGCGGGCAGCACGCGGGTGGCGAATCCCTCCGGGTACATATCCGCTGGCTGCGGCGTCCAAACCAGATCGCAGCGCTCCGGCCCGAGCAGGGCGAGATCGGCCGCCTCGGTGCGCGGATAGCGCGCCAGATCCTCGTTAGGTGCAAACTGCGTCGGATTGACGAAGATGGAAACGATGGTGCGATCGGCCAGCTCCGCGGCCCTGCGCACCAGCGATATATGCCCGGCATGCAGCGCACCCATCGTCGGCACCAACGCGACCGAAAGGCCCTGACGGCGCCAGTCGCGCACCGTTTCGCGCAGTTCCGGAATGCCGCGCACGATCTGGATCTGATTGGACACCGTGTTCACCTCGCTGACGCAGGTTCTTGAAGCAAGCTCTGGCATGCAAGTTCTGGGCGCACAGCTCTGCGGGTGCGGAAGCCGCCCGTCAAGAGCGCCATTGCGCCGCTTATTCATGCGGTTCGGCTTGTCCGGTAAGCGCAAGCGCGGCGAGGGTCGATTTGCAGAGTGCTTCCGGAAAAGTGGGAACCGGTTTTCCGATAAGAAGCACGTAGCGAAAGAACCGCTTCCGGAAAAGCGGGAACCGGTTTTCCGATAAGAAGCACGAAAAAACAAACGGCTAGTGTCTTTCCGCGATTCAACGGAACGCTGAAAGGCTCTAGGGTGGAAGATACCGAATCGCATTGGCAGCAGAGCATGAGGGCGAGATGGTCGTGACAAAGCCGGCTGGGGCCAATGACGACATCTCCGCGCGCCTGAAGCTTATCCCGGCGCGGGATGAGATCGCGGCCAGCTATCTGCTCGATGAGCGTCAACTCGTCGACCGCCTGATCGAGCGCGCGGTGTTCAGCGAGGCCGAGCGCAGCCGTGCATCGGAGCTGGCGTTGCGTCTCGCCCATGCGGCGCGCTCGGGTCGTGGCAAGCAAGCTGGCGTTGAAGCGTTCATGCAGGAATATGGCCTTTCCAGCGAGGAGGGCGTGATCCTGATGTGCATCGCCGAGGCGCTGCTGCGCATTCCCGATTCCGAAACCGCCGATGAACTGATTGCCGAAAAGCTCGCGGGCGGCGAATGGGATAAACATCGCGGCCATTCCGACAGCATGTTCGTCAACGCGTCGACCTGGGCGCTGATGCTCACGGGTCGCGTTGTGAAAATGCGCGAAGCACAGGGCTCCAATCCCATCAACGCGCTCAAGCGTCTGGTGGCGCGCTCAGGCGAGCCGGTGATCCGACAGGCGGTGCGGCAAGCGGTGAAACTGCTGGGCGATCAGTTCGTGCTTGGTCGCACCATTCGCGAGGCGATCGGCAACGCGAAGGATTATCAGGCCAAGGGGTATCTGCTTTCCTATGACATGCTGGGTGAAGCTGCCCGCACACAAAAGGATGCCGATACCTATTTCGAGCGTTATCTCGCTGCTATCGATGCGGTGGGGCAGGCGGCGGGACCGCTGACAACGCTGCACGCAGATGCGCTTTACGCCCGACCCGGCATATCGGTGAAGCTGTCGGCGCTGCATCCGCGCTTTGAACCCGGCAAGCGCGAGCTGCTGAAGTCGGAATTGCTGCCGCGTGTGCTGACGCTGGCACGGGCCGCGCGCGCCCGTGGTCTGACGCTCACCATCGATGCCGAGGAGCAGGATCGGCTCGATCCGACTCTGGAAATTTTCGCCGCAACGCTGGTCGATCCGGCGCTCGACAACTGGAACGGCCTTGGCATTGCGGTGCAGGCCTATGGCAAACGCGCCATTCCGGTGCTGCGCTGGTTGCGGCGGCTGGCGGAGCGCGCCGGCAAGCGCATTCCTGTGCGGTTGGTGAAGGGCGCTTACTGGGACAGCGAGATCAAGTGGGCGCAGGAACGCGCGCTTGAAAATTATCCGGTGTTTACGCGCAAGCAGAACACGGATGTTTCATATCTCGCCGCCGCGCGGTTGCTGATCAGCGATGCCAAGGCGTTCTATCCGCAGTTCGCAACCCACAACGCCTATTCGATCGCGGCGACGCACGTTGCGGCAGGGCCGGCGGCCATCGAATTCCAGCGCCTCTATGGCATGGGCGAGGGGCTGTATGATGAGGTTGTCGGCAAAGGCAAGATCATCCGCCGTCCGGTGCGCATCTATGCTCCGGTGGGCAGCCATGAGGATCTGCTTGCCTATCTCGTGCGCCGCCTGCTGGAGAATGGCGCCAATACGTCGTTCGTCAAGCAACTGGCCGACGATGAAACCACTATCGCCGGCATCATCCGCGATCCTGTTGCGCAGGCGGAGGCAGAGCGCAGTGCCGGGGGGAAACCTGCACCCGCGATTGTGCTACCGCGCGACATCTACATGCCCGAGCGCAAGGCTGCGGCGGGGATGGCGCTGACGGAGCCAACCGTGCGACAGGCGCTGTTTACGCAGATGGGCAATGCGCTGGATGATGTGTACGCGGCAGGGCCAATCATCGGCGGCAAGGCGATCACCGGCGGCGACATGGCGAGCCTCGTCACCTGCCCGCAAGACCGCCGCGAACGGCTGGGTACTGTGCGCGTGACAACGCTCGATCAGGCCGACCAGGCGATCGCGCGTGCAACCGGTGCATCGCAAGCCTGGAACCGGATCGGCGGCGAGAAACGCGCCGAAGTTCTTTGCGCAGCTGCGGATCTGTTCGAGCGCGACCATGCCCGACTGATGGCCGTCATCGTGCGCGAAGCTGGCAAGACGCTTGAAGACGCACAGGGCGATGTGCGCGAGGCGGTGGATTATCTGCGGTATTACGCGGCGCAGGCGCGGCGTCTGTTTGCCGGGCCGGTCACGCTGCCGGGGCCAACCGGGGAACGCAACACACTGAGCCTCAACGGGCGCGGCGTATTCGCCTGCATATCGCCATGGAACTTTCCGCTCGCCATCTTCACCGGACAGGTCGCAGCGGCGCTGGCGGCGGGTAATGCGGTGCTGGCCAAGCCCGCTGAGCAAACGCCCATCACCGCGTTTCTGGCAACGCAACTGCTGCACGAAGCGGGCGTGCCCGGCGACGTGCTGCAATTGCTGCCCGGCAGCGGGCGTTTGGGCGAAGCGTTGGTCAAGGACAAGCGCGTCAAGGGCATCGCGTTCACCGGATCAAACGAAACCGCGTGGTCGATCCAGCGCGCGTTGGCCGATCGGCGCGGCGCCATTGTTCCGTTTATCGCCGAGACCGGCGGCATCAATGCCATGATCGCGGATTCATCCGCCTTGCCGGAGCAGGTGGTGCGCGACGCGGTGCGTTCGGCATTCAACAGCGCAGGTCAGCGTTGTTCGGCGGCGCGGGTGTTGTTCGTGCAGGATGAGGTCGCCGACGAAACGATTGAAATGCTGGTGGGCGCGGTAGAAACGCTCGCTATCGGCGATCCGTTCGACTACGCCACCGACATCGGCCCGGTGATCGACGACTCCGCGCAGGATTTTCTCGACGGTCACAAGGTGCGCATGCAGCGGCAGGGAACGCAGCTCATCGATCTGCCGTTGCCCGAAGCCTGCCGCGCTGGCAACTACGTGACGCCCGCCGTGTTTGAAATCGAAAGCCTTGATGTGCTGGACGCCGAAGTTTTCGGCCCCATCCTGCATGTGGTGCGTTATCAGCGTGGCGCGCTGCCGAAGGTCATCGATGCCATCAACGCGTCGGGTTATGGTCTGACGCTTGGACTGCACAGTCGCCTTGAGACGGTTGCCGATTACGTTGCCGACCATGCGCGGATCGGCAATCTTTATGTAAATCGCAATCAGATTGGCGCGATGGTCGGCACGCAGCCGTTCGGCGGCGAAGGGCTGTCCGGCACCGGTCCGAAGGCTGGCGGCCCGCATACGTTGCTGGCCTACGCCACCGAGCGCGTGCGCTCCACCGATCTCACCGCGACAGGTGGCAACATCGAGTTGCTCACGCCGGAGAGCGATGCTGGCGCGTGAGACCAGCCATGCCTGAAGCCGAGCTAAAGGCGGGGATTGCAGGAGCGCGCGGGGGGCGCCATTCTGTTATTCCGGCTGCCAATATGATGTTTGCTGCCGGGCTCCCTATATGGAGTTCGGGACATCAGCAGAAGGTATCCGGTTCAGCCATGTTCTGGCGCAAGTCACCCAAGACCGCGACGAAGGATCAATCGGAGGCGCCGTTCAAAACCGGCGCTGGGCCGGTTGCCGAACGTGGGCAGGGCACCGCATCTGCCGAGCAGCAGGCAAAGGGCGGCGCTGTGCGCGCCGGCACTTCCTCCGATGCCGATGTGGCAGACTTCATCGCCCGCATGAAAACCATGACACCGGCCGCCACCGGGGAGCGCGGGCGTCTGGTGTTCGCGATGGATGCCACCATGAGCCGCGCCGCCACATGGGAAATGGCGCTGGCGCAGCAGAGCGAGATGTTCGCGGCGGTGAAGTCCGTTGGCGGGCTTGATGTGCAACTCATGTATTTTCGCGGCACGTCAGAATGCCGGGCATCAAAGTGGGTGTCCGATCCCGAAGCGCTGGCGCGGCTGATGCGTTCGGTTTCATGTGCAGGTGGATTGACGCAGATTGGCCGTGTGCTGGTGCATGCGCTGGATGAAAGCGCGCGCCACAAAGTCAATGCCCTGGTCTATGTCGGCGACAGCATGGAAGAAGATATCGATCACCTGTGTGCCCGTGCTGGCGAACTGGCGCTGCTTGGCGTGCCGGTGTTTTTGTTTCAGGAAGGCGATGATCCGGTTGCGTCGCGTACGTTCCGCGAGATTGCGCGTATCACCAATGGAGCGTACTGCCGTTTTGATCGCGGCTCGGCGCGTCAGTTGCGTGATTTGCTGATGGCGGTTGCCGTCTATGCTGCCGGTGGCCGCAAGGCGCTGCTGGCGCTGGTTGAACAGAAAAATGCCGGTGCGCGGCTGTTGCTGCAGCAGCTTGGCGGTGGAGCTGCGGGCGCCTGATGGGGTTGGCTTATCTGATCTTGGGCCTGTTCGGCCTGGCCATCGGGTTGATGGTCATGCGTTCATTCGCGCAAGCCAATCCGACAGCTGTGGCAAGGCGCACCCGCACCGGAGCTGGCATTGCGGCGCTGGGTGTCGCGGCGCTGCTTTTCCTGCGCGGCGGTGGGGCTATCGCCGTGCCGTTAGCGATGCTGGGTTCGTGGTTGATATGGGGCCGCGCTACGCCGCCATGGCTTGGCGGCGGTGGCAATGCGCGGCGCACGCCGGGGCAATCATCCGCTATCGTCACCGAACATCTGGAAATGGAGCTGGATCACGACACCGGCGAGATGCACGGGCGGGTTCTGAAAGGCATGTTCGCCGGACGGTCTCTGTCGGCGCTCAGCCCGACAGATCTGGCGCTGCTCTGGCAGGATTGCCGCCACACCGATGCACAGTCGGCACAACTGCTCGAGGCTTATCTCGACCGCATCCACCCCACTTGGCGGGAGGATATGGCGCGCGGGGAATCGGCGATGAGCGGCGGCCCGGGTGGACGCATGACCCGCGAGGAGGCGTTGGAAATTCTGGGGCTGGCGCCGGGTGCAGACAGCGCTGCCATCCGGCGGGCGCATCGCGAACTGATGCTCAAGATGCACCCAGATCGCGGTGGATCGACGTATCTGGCGGCGAAGATCAATGAGGCGAAGGACGTCGCGCTCGAAGCCTTGAACCGCTGACGCGACCCGGCCGTTACTGGGCCCTGATGACGAAGCAGTCGATCTGCACCGTTTTCATCTGCGAGCAGGTGTTGTTCGCGGCCGTCGCATCGAAACCGCGGAAGCGCGCCCGATAGAGCTGGCTTCCACCGCTCTGCACCGGCACGGACACCGACGCATAGCCATCAAGCATGCCACCAAGACGCTGGCGGGCCTGCATCATGCGCCGTTCGGCTTCGGCGGCATTACCAAATGCGCCGATCTGAATTTCAAACGGGCCGCTCGGAGCAGTGCGCGAAGCGGCTCGTGTTGCTGGCGGCGGCAGAGCATGCGGTGGCGGCTGCATCGGGCGCGTGTCCACCCGTTCAAGATGGGCTGCCTGGGCCTGGAATGTCGAAGGCCTCAAGGCGCCGGTTTCCGGCACGAAACGTGGCACATACTCCTGCGCCGGTGGTCGCGGGGCGGCGCGCAAAGGAGCGGTCATGCCTGCTGAGGCGAATTGCTGACGGCGCTGGGGCTCGGCCTGCTCCTGCGCAGCGTTTCCGATCTGCACCGGCCGAACTTTTGCCACTGCGATCGAGGACCGGCCACGGTCCGCAGAGGCTACGGGGGGCGGCGGCGGAGCAGGGCGCACTTGCGGCGGTGGAGCCAACTCGGCGCGGGCCTGCATCTGCGGGCGCTGCGCTGGCTGCGGCGGCGGGGCCGCGCGTGCCACCAGAGCGCTGGCAGGCGCCCGGGTTCTCGTGCGGGACGCCTTGGCGAACGAGCGGCCGATGATCTTCTGCATTTTGGCGTTGCGCGTGGCGGCGGATTTGCCGCCGAACACCGCCGCTACGATATGCTTGCCATCGCGGCGCACTGACGAAACCAGGTTGAAGCCAGACGCGCGCGTATAGCCGGTCTTGATGCCGTCGGTGCCCTGATAGCGGTGCAGCAGCGTGTTGTGGTTGCGGTAGGACTTGCCGCGGAACGAGAACGAGCGCGTCGCGAACAGCTTATAATGGCGGGGGAAATCGTCCTGCAGCCGCAGGCCCAGGGTGATCATGTCGCGCGCTGTCGTCACCTGGCCGCTATCGGGCAGACCTGATGCGTTGCGGAATGTTGTCTGGCGCATGCCGAGCGAGCGGGCCTTTTGCGTCATCAGCCGCGCGAAATTCGGCTCCGATCCGCCGATGTGCTGCGCCAGGGCCACGGCGACGTCATTGGCGGATTTGGTGACGAGCGCCCGGATGGCTTCCAGCACCGTCAGTTCCTCGCCGGCTTTCAGTCCCAGCTTGGAGGGGGGCACTGCGGCACCCTCTTCGGTCATTCTTATCTTGGAGCCATAGCTCAACCGGCCCATCTCAATGAGCTCGAATGTCATATAGAGCGTCATCATCTTGGTGAGGGATGCGGGATAGACATGGGCGTCGGCCTGCTCGGTGTGGAGCACCTCACCGGTGTTGGCATCGACAACCATGGCGGCAGAGCGGGGGGTCTGGGCCTGAGCGCCGTGAGTGGCGGACAGAAGCACCGAAGCAACGATCGCAGCGGCAAGCATTGTGCGCTGCCAACGATTGGCATTCCCCGGGGTGCCTACAGACTTCGATACGCCGAACATCAAACGCAAACTCACTCACCCTTGCGAAGCCTGAGCTGCCTGGCCGCGCATGGAACGCATTACTCATACCAAGGGAAAGCAGACGTCCCAGGCGAAGCGCCATATGCCGACGGATGGCATAACGGAGCATCGCTTTTGGGCCTCTTTACGGCGCTTTAACCACAAGCGTCGGCATCGAGGCCCAGTTCGCTCATCCAGAGCGCCTGTCCCAAACTCACCATAGCGCAGTGATGCTGCGGCTCAGTTAATGACCCGATGACCATATCCAGGTCGTCAGTGGCGGCCCTTATATTGCAATGCGAAAAAGAACTTGAAAATTTGTGCAGTGCGTATAACGATGATTTCAGGGTGATGGTCCCGATTGGACCAGGGGGCACTGCGAATAGTGCGTTTTTCCTTCGACAGTCTCTAGGACACGGATGGCACCATGATTAAGAATTTTGAAGACATGCAGAAGCTGGGGCAGACCAACGTCGATACGGCCATGAAGCTGTTCGGCGAGTGGAACAAGAGCTGGCAGGTTATTGCTGCGGAGATGAGCGACTATACGAAGCGCTCATTCGAGGAGAGCACGGCTACGCTTGAAAAGCTGATGTCTTCGAAGTCGGTCGAGCAGGCCGTCGAGATCCAGACCAGCTACGCCAAGCGCGCCTATGACGACTACATGCAGCAGGTTTCCAAGATCGGCGGCCTTTATGCGTCGATGGCCAAGGATGCTTATAAGCCGGTCGAAAAGATCCTGCAGAAGGGCGCCTGAGGGTTCTCCTCGGCGCAGCAGTTAATTTTACTGCGGCATTGAATTCCAAGGCCCGGCGCTCGCCGGGCCTTTTTTGTGTCCGCTTGCCACCCCATCATAAGCTTCCGGAGATGTTGGAGCGTTACGATGGCCAACTTTCGCGGATAGCACCGGGAAGGCAGGAGAATACTTCTGACAGAGCATTTGCAGCCAGGCGTGCGCTTGCGTATCGTCGGCGCTTGCAAGGCGCATATGCGCTGGATTGGCAATGGGTTGGCGGATTCGCGCCGATCAGGGACGGACGTAACCTTTTATGTCGAAGATGTTGACTCTGCGCCGGCTGACGGTGGCATCGAAAGGCGGCAAGAGCGATCCACCGGGCGCAGAGCCGCCGGACGGTGGACGGGGAAACGAGGACGGCCGCACTGGGCTGGCCACGAAAACGCGCCCCAAGACCAAAAAGCCAAGCCTCTACAAGGTTCTTTTGCTCAACGACGACTACACGCCGATGGAGTTTGTCGTTTTGGTTCTTGAGAAGTTTTTTGCCAAAGGCCCCGATGAAGCCACACGTATTATGCTCCATGTCCATCACAAGGGCGTGGGCGTGTGTGGTGTCTATCCATACGAGGTCGCTGAAACAAAAGTGACGCAAGTCATGGATTTTTCACGACAGAACGGTCATCCTCTTCAGTGCACCATGGAGAAAGAGTAGGTCTGCCTTGCCGTCGTTCTCAAAGAGCCTGGAAAGTGCCCTACACCGCGCCTTGGAAGCTGCCAACGAGCGCAGCCACGAGTACGCTACGCTCGAACATTTGCTGCTGGCTCTCCTAGATGATCGCGATGCCGCGGCAGTCATGCGAGCGTGTACGGTCGATCTCGACACGCTGCGTTCACGGCTTGTCAATTATCTGGACAACGACCTAGCGGCGTTGGTTTCACGCGATGCAACCGAGGCGCAGCCGACAACCGGCTTCCAGCGCGTCATTCATCGCGCGGTTGTGCATGTGCAATCGTCCGGCCGTGAGGAAGTGACTGGCGCCAATGTGCTGGTCGCGATCTTCGCCGAGCGCGAAAGCCATGCCGCGTACTTCCTGCAGGAGCAGGACATGACCCGCTTCGATGCGGTTCAGTACATTTCGCACGGCATCGCCAAGCGGCAGGGAATGTCCGAGCCGCGCAGCGTGCGCGGTGTGGACGAGGACCAGACCGTGGAGGGCGAGGAGCGCAAACCCGGTCAGGACGCGCTCAATACCTATTGCGTCAACCTCAACCGCAAGGCGCGCGACGGCAAGATCGATCCGCTGATCGGCCGCGAGCAGGAAGTGCTGCGTACGATTCAGGTGCTGTGCCGCCGCCAGAAAAATAACCCGCTGCTGGTGGGTGATCCAGGCGTCGGCAAGACGGCGATCGCTGAGGGTCTTGCGCGCAAGATCATCAAGGGCGAAGTGCCTGAAGTGCTGCAGGACGCCACCATCTTCGCGCTCGACATGGGCGCGTTGCTGGCCGGCACCCGTTATCGCGGCGACTTCGAGGAGCGCCTGAAAGCGGTGATGAAGGAGATCGAGAACTATCCGGGCTCGATCCTGTTCATCGACGAGATCCACACTGTTATTGGTGCTGGCGCAACTTCGGGCGGCGCGATGGATGCATCGAACCTTCTGAAGCCGGCGTTGCAGTCGGGCAGCGTGCGCTGCATCGGCTCGACGACGTACAAGGAATATCGCCAGCACTTCGAGAAGGATCGCGCGCTGGTGCGGCGGTTCCAGAAGATCGACGTGAAGGAGCCCTCGATCGAGGATGCCGTCGCGATCGTGAAGGGTTTGAAGCCCTACTTCGAGGACTTCCACAAGCTGAAGTACACCAACGATGCCATCCGCACGGCGGTGGAGCTTTCAGCGCGCTACATCCACGACCGTAAGCTGCCCGACAAGGCGATCGATGTGATCGACGAGACGGGCGCGTCGCAGATGTTGCTGCCGGAAAACAAGCGCAAGAAGAAGATCACCGTAAAGGAGATCGAGGCCACCATCGCCACGATGGCGCGCATTCCGCCGAAGACCGTTACGAAGTCCGATGCAGAGGTTCTCATCAATCTTGAGAAGGATCTGAAGCGGGTCGTCTTCGGGCAGAACCCGGCGATCGATGCGCTTTCGTCTGCGATCAAACTTTCGCGCGCTGGCCTGCGTGAACCGGAAAAGCCGATTGGCTGCTACCTGTTCTCCGGCCCCACCGGCGTCGGCAAGACGGAAGTTGCCAAGCAGCTTGCCGATCTGATGGGCATCGAGTTGCTGCGCTTCGACATGTCGGAATACATGGAGAAGCACACGGTCTCGCGTCTCATCGGTGCGCCTCCGGGATACGTCGGCTTCGATCAGGGCGGCCTGCTGACCGATGGCGTTGATCAGCATCCGCACTGCGTGCTGCTGCTCGACGAAATCGAGAAGGCGCATCCGGATCTGTACAACATTCTGTTGCAGGTCATGGACCACGGCAAGCTGACGGACCACAACGGCAAGTCGGTCGATTTCCGCAACGTCATTCTCATCATGACGACCAACGCGGGCGCTTCCGATCTCGCCAAGCCGCCGATGGGCTTCAATCGCGTGCGGCGCGAAGGTGAGGACAGCGATGCGATCAATCGCATGTTCACGCCGGAGTTCCGCAACCGTCTTGACGCTGTCGTGCCGTTTGCCGGTCTGCCGCCGGAGGTGATTTCGAAGGTGGTCGACAAGTTCGTCTTCCAGCTCGAAGCGCAGCTTGCAGATCGCGGCGTCATGATCGAACTGTCGGAAGAAGCCACTCAGTGGCTGGCCGAGAACGGTTACGACGAGAAGTTCGGCGCCCGTCCGCTGGCCCGTCTCATCCAGGAGAAGATCAAGCGGCCGCTGGCCGATGAGCTTCTGTTCGGCAAGCTGGAGCATGGCGGTACGGTGAAGGTTGTCGTCGAGGGCGAAGGCGCCGAGCGCAAGCTGGCGTTTGAGTTCCTGGCGAGCGAGCCGGGCAAGCGGGCCAAGGCCAAGCGCTCCGAGGAAGAAGACGAGGACGAGGGCGAGTTGCAGTCAGAGCTCGTCGATGCTGCGCCATCACGCAAGGCTCTGCCGTCGCCAAAGGAGCGCGGTGGCAAGGGTTCCGGCGCAGTGCCTAACGTGCCCCGTCGCGGCAAGGACGAATAATTTCGTTCGCCGCACGTCGAAAAATAAAAAGCGCCGGAGAAAACTCCGGCGCTTTTTTTCTACGCATGCGTTGAAGTGTGGAAGACTATCGTCCGAAGATTGTATTTTAACGTAGAAAGGCTCAAACTGTAGACAACAAAGTTCTTTGGGCTTGCCAAATGTATGACAACAGACTTGTGATTTCATTCTCTGGTAGCTTAGCGGATCAACACCGACTACCAGCCTACGCGGGCACACAATCTTTGAGCGGGATCGCGCGATCAATACTGATTCCGATGATGTACCTTGCTGAAGGTAAGGTGAGACATAGAAAACTAAGCCATAGAGGCTTTGAGCTAGATCTTGTAGCTACTCGTCCTGGAAGTTTTGAATCCGTCTATGAGTTGATTTCTAATCCTGGGGCGATGATTGCCTGGGAATTCTTAGCAAACGTAGGAATCGATGTTGCTAAAGATTTTGCGGTAGATTTTGTAAAAAGCATTATTAATCGCTCAGTCGGAAATGATGCGTCAGAAAATATAGAAGATTTAGAACGGGATGGACGACTTCCAATCGGAGACGTCCATGCGCTTGTTGACGCGGTTGAGCCCGCTGTTAAGCAGGCCCATGCATCAATCGGAAATGGCGCGTCCAATATATTGATCATCAATGGCGACCGAAATGTCGTAAAATTGGATGCGAGAACAAAAGCGTTTGTTATGAGCGCAGAGGAGGATCCGGACGTTCGCGATATGGACTTTAGCATAGGTAGTTTTAACGCAAACACAGGATATGGCCGCGCATTTCATTATCAAGATCAACGAACAATACCTTTTGTATTGTCTGGTCAAGCTGATGCAAAAACTGTGAATGCAATCCTAGCTAGTCTTAGCGAATATACGCGTGTCAAACGCTTTGGAGAAGGGCAAGTCTCCCGCGTGCGATTAACTTACACGACGATTGTCGCTCCCGATGGCAGAGTGAAAAAAATGGAAATTATAAAAGCGCGTAATATAGTCTCTATGTAATTGCATCAGGATTGCGGACTGGCCCTTCGATTTTAATAATCGAAAGGCGCTTGGTTTCCTTCAGATTTTTTTCCGTTATTTGGCTTCGGCCATGGAAGCGTCGACGGCATCGAGCGCGCGGGCCGAATAGACCAGTGCGGCGCCTGCGTTCATGGCGATGGCAACGCCCAGGGCTTCCGCAACCTGTTCCTTGGTGGCGCCGTTCTCGACCGCCTTTTGTGCGTGCACTGATATGCAGCCGTCGCAGCGCGTCGTTACGGCGACCGCGAGCGAAATCAACTGCCGGGTTTTCTCGTCGAGTTGCGCGGTTTTGGCGCCAGCGCCGCTGGCCATCATGTAGCCGCCAACGGAGTCGGGTGAAAGCTTGCTGAGTTCGCCCACGCGACCCATCAATGCGTTGCGATATTTGGCCCAATCGACCAGTGCCATGTTTTTCTCCTTGGGGTGCTTTTGTTGTTGGTTGCGAGTGTCGCTGGCTATCAGTTCGCCAGGGCGCGGTTGGCGGATGCACCGGTGAAGGTCGTCCGGGCTGAATCGATGGCGGTCACCTGCACAGCGTTGTTGCCGTCCGGATCGTTCACATAGGTGAAGCGCAGGTTGGGATTGGTGGAAATCGAGATGCCCAGATCGGCGTTGAAGATGAGATCGTCGCCGCGCTTCACTTCAATGTCGCGGATGAACCATGCCGGCACATAGCCGCGCGAAACCTGATCGATCTGCAGGCCGCTGTTGTTGGGGTGTTTGATCATCACCAGGCCGTCACGCAGCGCTGTTTGCGCCTGTTCCGGTTCGTAGCTTCTGACCATCATCTTGCCGATGTCGGCGTTGGCGCCGTCAGCATCCTTCGGTGCAGGAGCGGAGCACCCGCCCGATGCCTTCACGAACGCCTTTGCCATGTGGAGTTTGCCGTCTTCCGTTTCCACAATCGCGCGAATGAAGGTGTAGGTGTCGACGCGTACGCGCGTTGTCATGCGGCGCTCACCGCCACTGCCGGCAGCCGGACCGAACTCGAACTTCGCGGCAATCGGTGCGGGGTTCTTGTCGATGATCAGAGCCATTGAGCGCAACGGCCCCTGCACGGTGGCTGGAACGCTGATTGTGATCGGAACAACGGCGGGATCTTCGGCGCGCTCGGGTGCTTCAATCGTCACTACGCCATCGCCTTCGACAATCTGGCGATCACCGAAAACGCTTTTCTGCAAATCCGGCCACGGATCGTCGTCATCGCTGGCGATGGCTGCAACCGGCATGGCAAGCATCAGTGCGGTGACGACGCCCGCGATGCGGCGAACAGTGAAACATGATGCGATCTTGCTCAGCATGTGCGTCTCCGTCCCTAATTTGTGAGGCCTGATTTCTGGCGCCCTGATTTTTCGCTTATTCCCATTCCAGTTCGGCGAACGCGGCGGTTACGTTACGCACGTGGTACTGATCGAACATTTCCCACTTGCCGCGTTCTGATTGTCCGGCTGTCTTGGTGGCGTCGGAAAGGGTTTTTCCTTCGGCAATGAGCTTGCGGACATCGCCCGCCACCGTCTGCCAATAGCGTTTCTCGTCCGCCAGCGCGGCGGGAATTTCCATGCTGGCTGGCCCATGTCCGGGCACGACCCGCGCGGGCGGGCTGCTTTCAAGCTTGTCGATCACAGTCAGCCAGCCGCGCAGCGAGCCGTCAAGCGTCGGGATGTGTTCCGAAAACAGAAGATCGCCGAGAAACATCGTTCCTGTTTTAGCGTCGGTAACGATCAGGTCGTTGTCGGTGTGGGCTGCGGGCTGCGCTTCCAGCACAAGTTCGCGCCCGCCAAGATCCAGTGTCAGCTTGTCTTGCACCTCAAGCGTGGGCAGCACGATCTCGGTGCCCGCGAACGCTGCCTCGCCAAGCGCTGATTTGGTGTTGTTGAGATAGGTTTCCGCGCGCGCCGAAAGCCCCCGCGCCATCTTGTGATGCGCCACAAACTCAGGCTTGTCATCGCGGAAAGCAACGTTGCCGAATACGTGATCGGGATGCATGTGCGTGTTGATCACATAACGGATCGGTTTGTCGGTGATGGACTTGATGGCCGCCCGCATGTCCGCGCCGATCTGCGCACTGCCGAGCGTATCGATAACTGCCACCGCATCATCCCCAACGATGAAACCGGCGTTCGACATGTCGCCACGGTTATCGGCCGACTGCAGCTCGTGGCGGCCGGTGTGGACATAAACGCCCGGCGCAATTTCGCTGAATGCCATCGGTTCAGCTGCCTGCGCCGGAAAATGCCCCCATAGCGGCACGGAGGAAATCGCCATGCCCGCGATCAGCAACTCACGGCGTGTCAGACCGGGCAGCCGATGTCGCGGCCACAGCGAAAATGCTTCCTGGTCCGGCCCGGTGCCGAATGCGGCTTCTTCGTTTCTTGTTCTTGCCGGTGGCACCATGGTTCCTTCCTCCCAAGCGGATCGGATATATCAGGCGTCTTTGCGTGTGATGCTGTCCAGAAGCTGGCGGAATACCGGTTTAATGACACCGGGGTCTTTCAGTGCCCACGCAACAACGCTGGCGCCCTGCAGTGTGCTGAGCAACAGCAGGGCGGTTCGCTTTGGCGGCGCGTGCAACGTGATTTCACCGCTGGCCGCCCCGTTGCGCAGCGCCATTTCAAGCCAATCGACATGTAGCTCGAAAAACGCTTTCACGCGCTTTTGCATGGAAGGTGGCAGATAGGCGGCATCAGCTGCCAGTGCGCCGCACAGCGGCATCTGCCCTTCGGCGAGACTGCCTGAAAAGAAATCGCCATACGTGCGGAGCTGTTTCGTAGCGCCGCCGCCCGAGGCGGAAAGCTCGACAAGCTGGGCGCGGAAGCGTTCGAGATAATTTTCGATCAGCGCGTTGCCCAACACTTCCTTGGTGGAAAAGTGATGATGGATGCTGGCCTTGCGAATGCCGACCCGCTCCGAAAGATCGCCGTAGCTGAAGGCGGCATACCCGAGCGTACGCACCAGCGTTTCAGCTTCGGCAAGCAGGGCTGTGCGGGTGTCGATGGCATTGCTCATGGCTTGACGCTACCTACCAGTAGGTAGGGCGTCAAGTGCATTGCACCGTCCGTGTGCAAAACATCCTGGACGCTAGTGTATGGCGCGTGGCGTCTTTGTGTTGCGCTGCAGCATGTCTGCGCGGCCGCGTGAGGTCGCGAGATGGTTCCGATAATCAATTGCACTCCGCGAGCGGTATCCAAGGCGCAGGGCAACGCTGAAAGCGTTGTCCGCTTGCATCAAAGGTGTGGAATGCAAGTGGTTGAGCCTTCTCACCGAAAGTGATGATTTCCTCCGCCGCCGCACCTGCGTAAAGTCGCGCGCAAAGAAACGGGTTCGGGGGAAGTTCGATGGCTATGGCCGACGCGCAGAAGGCAACGGCGGAGCCGGATAGCGGCATCAGTGGCGAGGAGCGGCGCGTTATTTTCGCTTCGTCGCTCGGCACGGTGTTCGAGTGGTACGATTTTTATCTCTACGCCACGCTGGCACCGTTCTTTGCCGCGCTGTTCTTTCCGCCGGGCAACGATACCGCTGCGCTGCTGTCGGCCTTCGCCACCTATGCCGCCGGCTTTCTGGTGCGTCCGTTCGGTGCCATCGTCTTCGGCCATCTGGGTGACATCGTCGGGCGCAAGCACACGTTCCTCATCACCATCCTCGTGATGGGCATCTCCACTTTTGCGGTCGGCCTGCTGCCGACATTCTCCGACAGCACAATCCTCGGATATGAGATTCCGGGCATCGGCTGGGCGGCGCCGGTGCTGCTTGTTATCCTGCGCCTGCTGCAAGGCCTCGCGCTCGGTGGCGAATACGGTGGTGCGGCAACCTATGTGGCCGAGCATGCGCGCCCCCATCGGCGCGGCTTTGCCACGTCATGGATACAGACCACGGCAACGCTGGGGTTCTTTCTGGCGCTCGTCGTAATCGGTCTGTGCCGGTTCTATTTCTTCGACGCTGAGACTTTTGCCGAATGGGGCTGGCGCGTCGCGTTCCTCGTTTCAATCGCCCTGCTGGGATTCTCGGTTTACATCCGCCTGAAGCTGAACGAGAGCCCGGTGTTCGCGCGCATGAAGGCGGAAGGCAAGGGCTCCAAATCGCCGATCCGCGACAGCTTCTTCCGCTATCCGAATAACAAGTTTGCTCTGCTGGCGCTGCTTGGCGCCACGGCGGGGCAGGGTGTGGTGTGGTACACGGGGCAGTTCTACGCGCTGTTCTTCCTCACCATCACCACTAAGGTCGATCCGCTTTACGCCTACATGCTGATCGCCGGCTCGCTGATCATCGGCACGCCGTTCTTCATTTTCTTCGGCTGGCTGAGCGACCGCATCGGCCGCGTCAAAATCATCCTTGCCGGATGTCTGATCGCGGCGCTGACCTACTTCCCGCTGTTCGGCTTGCTGGCGCAGTCGGCCAATCCTGATCTGGCCGCGTTCCAGCAGCGGACCAAACTCACGCTCAGCGTCGACTCCGCACAATGTAACTTCCACATCTTTGTCGGGCCGTGGTCGCAGTTCACCGAATGCGATCGCGCCAAGGATCACATCAGCAAGCTCGGCGTTTCATTTGAGACGCACGATGGCGGAGCAGGTGCGCCGGTTGTGCTGAACATCAACGGCACCGAAGTGACGCCCTACACCGCCGACACCTACAATGCGGCGCTGGTCGCGGCAGGTTATCCGAACCTCAAGGCGGAGCAGGTTGAAGGTCGCATGGTGTTCACGCCGATCCCGGCCGATCCGGACAAGATCGCGTGGGGCACGGTGCTGGCGATCTTGTCGCTGTTCCTGATCTACGTAGCGATGGTCTATGGCCCGATCGCGGCGTTCCTGGTCGAACTGTTCCCGACGCAGATCCGCTACACCTCGATGTCGCTGCCCTATCACATCGGCAACGGCTGGTTCGGCGGCATGCTGCCATTGCTGGCAACTGCAATCGTGGCATGGTCCGGCAACATCTATGCGGGGCTCTGGTATCCGGTCATCGTCGCGCTGGTCACATTCGTGATCGGTCTGCTGTTTCTGCCGGAAACGAAGGACCGCAATCTGGACGATGTGTCAGGCAGCCGGACTGATGCCACGGGGTGACAGCATTTTGTTCGATTGCCCGTGGCGCTCAGGCGGATGTGGAGAAATCAATGTCCGCGATCGGATCTTTTTAACCAAACGGTTAGATAATGGAGCACTGGCGCGTCGGTGCGAGAGCTGGCGTGCGTTGATCCGACTGCCTGGCAGGAGACAGTTATGACAAGCCGTTGGTTTCAGTATTTTGTCTGTGCGGCGGTTGCATTCGTGGCCGCATCGGCGATGGCAGTGTCATTCGCCCCCGCTGCGATGGCGGACGGCTATTGGCATGGCGATCGCGCCAGCAGCGCGCCACGGGCGTATCGTTCGCGTCCGTACGTGGTGAAGCGCTTTTATAACCCGAACGGCATTCCCGGCTTTCGCGGGCCAATTCGCTATTACAGCAGCAACAATCCCTGCACTTACGGCGATTGTCAGTGTCTGCGCGGCGTCGCACTGCGCACCGGCAATCAGGTCTGGTGGGATCGCTATCAGGCGTGCAGCGGCGGCTGATTGCTGATCGTCCGCGCGCTGCGAACTTGAGACAAAAAAGCCCGGCCGCTGTTCGGCCGGGCTTTTTTATTGCTGGGGTTTGCCGTCAACCGGCGAGTGCAGCGCGAACTTTCTCTGCGTGGGCAGCCAGTACCTCAGGCTTTTCCATGTCGCGGCCATGGGCCTGCAACGCTATGCCCTCATGGCGCGGGATGATGTGGAAATGCAGGTGGAACACCGTCTGTCCGCCGGCCGGCTCGTTGAACTGCATGACGGTTACACCATCAGCGTCGAACGCTTTCGTCACCGCTTTGCCTATCCGTTGCAGCAGCGGTGCGATCTTGCCCAGCACTGCGGGGTCGGCATCAAGCAGGTTGCGCGAGGCAGCTTTCGGCACCACCAGCGTGTGGCCCGGCGCCTGGGGCATCACGTCCATGAATACAATCGCGTCGTCATCTTCATATACGCGATGGGATGGGATTTCGCCGCGCAGGATCTTCGCGAACACGTTGCTGTCATCGTAGGACATAGAGCCTCCAAAACGGAAAGTCGCGCAACTGCGCGGGGCTGTTAAATCGGATCGGTGGCGTTGCCGTCAAGGGAGCGTTGGCTGCAACGGGTGCGGCGATGGATTACTCATCCGGCGGCGCGTTGCCTTTGCGATAGGGGCCGAGTTCAGCCAGCAGCGCGGAATCCTCCGCCACCGCTTCGCGCTCTGATTTCAGATAACGGGCGATGCCACGCCGCAATCCCGGATCGGCAATGAGATGCGCAGAATAGGTGGTGACGGGCATGTAGCCGCGCGCCAGCTTGTGTTCGCCCTGCGCGCCCGCCTCAACGCGTTTGAGACCATGCGCGATCGCATAGTCGATCGCCTGATAATAGCAGAGCTCGAAATGCAAAAACGGGTGATGCTCGATCGCGCCCCAATAGCGACCATAGAGGCAGTCGCCTCCGATGAGGTTGAGCGCGCCCGCGATGTATTCGCCGTCGCGCTTCGCCATCACCAGCAGGCAATGCTCGGCCATCGCTTCGCCGAGCAGCGAAAAGAAGCGCCGGTTGAGATAGGGCGTTCCCCATTTACGGCTGCCGGTATCGATGTAAAACCGGAAGAACGCGTCCCAATGTTCTTCCGTGATGTCCGCGCCGCTCAGATGCTCAACGGTGATGCCGTTTGCCAGCGCTTCGCTACGCTCCTTGCGCAAGGCCTTGCGTTTGCGCGACGCGAGCGAGGCCATAAAATCGTCGAAGGTACGATAGCCGTCGTTGCGCCAGTGAAATTGCTGACCGGTCCGCTGTAGCAGTCCCAGTTCGCCCAGCGTGCGCCATTCATTTTCCGGCAGAAATGTCACGTGCACGGATGAGGCTTCCATGCGCCGGGCAAGTTCCGCCGCTGCAGCCGCGAGTGTCTGGCGATGCCGATCAGCGTCGGGGCCGGGGCGCACCAGCAATCGCGGGCCGGGCACCGGCGTGAACGGCACAGCAATTTGCAGCTTGGGATAATAGCTGCCGCCCGCCTGTTCATAGGCGGCGGCCCACGAATGATCGAACACATATTCGCCCGCGCTATGCAGCTTCACATAGCACGGCGCACAGGCGACGATGTTGCCGCCACCATCACCGTCGCGATCATTGCTGCCGTCCGCACCACCGCTATCATCACGGCCGGCACCATCAGCGATCAGAATATGCTGCGGCAGCCAGCCGGTGCGCTGCGGCCCGACGCAGCCGGATTCCTCCAGCGCCTTCAGAAAACGATGCGACACAAACGGATTGAACGTTGCCGCATCGGGGTTGGCGCAGGCATCCCAGGCTTCCGCGTCCACGTCAGCGATGCGCGCAACGATATTGGCGACGACGGAAGACTTAGCGGGCGCCTCCGCGCCTTCTGGCAGGCTTTCCTGCTCAACACCGTTGTCGTGCCGTTCGTTATCCATCGACGATGCCTGCTTTCGTCGCGGCCCATGCCCGCGTATCGGTTCAGGGTTCGTAGCCCTCGAATATCGGGGCGTCGGCCCATTGCGCCGCCGTCGCGCGCTGCTCCTCGGTTCGCACAGTCCACGTGAAAAGCGGGATGTTTGCAACCTCGCGCACGTAGCGGGTCACGTTGGTGGGCAGGGCGTTGACGTCGTAGGCATAGAAGTCGGGGGCGGCGGGGCCCGATTCAAGCAGGTGCGTCAGGTCGTGAGCGCGGGCGGCGCCCAGCTTGTCACGCCACCAGCATTCGCCAACGAATTGTCCGGCAACGATGCCGCGCGGAATGTCAGGCGCCAGCGCGCGCACAGCGGTCATCACGGCCGGGTCAAACGACATCAGCGCGGCGGCACCGCGATAGGCGCTGACCTGTTCGGTGATGGCGCGCAGGAAGGCGGCGTCCGGCGCATCCCATTCGCTCTTGATTTCGATCAGCAGCGGCACGCGGTCAGCAACCAGTGCCAGCAGGTCGGCAAGGGTGATCACGCTGCTTGCGCCCGCACAGGTGCGGTAGCGCAGCGCTTTCAGTTCGTCGGCACTGCGTGCAGCAACCGCGCCGTCACCATCGATCAGCCGTTCCAAAGTCAGGTCGTGGAACACCATCGGCGTGCCATCGCGGGCAGGGCGCAGATCGCACTCGATGCCATAGCCGCGCGCGATCGCCGCTTCGAAGGCGGGGACGGTGTTCTCGATTATTCCTCGCGCGGCATTGTGCAGGCCGCGATGCGCAATCGGCTTCAGAAAGGCTGTGCGATCGCGCATGGGGTAGTCTCACCCAGAGCTTTGGCCGGAGAAGCAAGGGCGGGCAACCTGCCGAAGGCTGCCCGCAACGCCATTATCGTTCGATCAGGCGGCAAACTGGATGATAGCATCGATCTCAACTGCGCAGCCCAGCGGCAGACTGGAGACGCCAACGGCGGCGCGCGTGTGGCGGCCGGCATCGCCCAGAATTTCCACCATCACGTCGGATGCGCCATTGATGACCTGCGGATGATCGGTAAAGTCGGGCGCCGAATTGACGAAGCCGGTCAGGCGCACGATCTGCTGGATGCGGTCCAGACGTCCCAGGGCCGCGCGAGCCTGGGCCAGAATATTCAACGCGCAGTGGCGTGCGGCTTCCTGCCCCTGTGCCACCGCCATGTTGTTGCCGAGACATCCGCGAATGATGCTGCCATCCGCTGCCTTGGAAACCTGGCCGGACACGTAGAGAAGATTGCCGGACAGCAAGGTTGGCACATAATTGGCGACTGGACTGGCCGCCTCGGGAAGTACAATGCCCAACGTTGCCAGCCGTGCTTCGATCTTGTCGTCCATTCCGGTATCCTCAGGTTCGGGCGGCCTGCCAGCGGCCGCTTTCGCTCGCGCGCGTCTTTTTGAGCCCGCAGCAGGGGGCTTGGCAAGGGCTTGCGCAGCGGGCACAGGGGGTATTCCGGCGCTTAACCTCTCCGGGTTAGGGTGTCGGGCAAGAAGCGACCGCGAGGAAGAATGTTCCACCTAGCCAAGGTACTGGTCGCCGGCGCATTGGGCGTGGCGGCGATGGCTGCACCTTTGGGTGATCTGCAAGCGCAGGTTGCCGGCAGCGCGGTGCAATTCCGCCCCCATCGGGCCGTCTACGACATCACGTTCGACCACGCGACGCCGGGATCAGGTGTCGCCGATATGGTTGGCCGCATGGTTTATGAGATGGCGGGGTCGGACTGTGGAGAATACGCCCAGTCGATGCGGTTCGTCACCCGCATGACCAATCAGGACGGCGTCTCGCAGGTCAACGATTTGCGCACCAACAGCTTCGAAAACGTTCCCAACCACGTGCTGCGTTTTTCATCGAGCCAGTTTGAAAACGAAAAGCAGTCTGAGGCTTCGCAGGGAACGGCGAGCGCCGGGGGCGATGGCACGTTCACGGAAGTGAAGCTGACCAAGCCCAAGAAAAAGACAGTGAAGCTGCCGACCAGCGTCTATTTTCCGATCCAGCATTCGCTGGCGCTGGTGGAGGCGGCCCGCAAAGGCCAGACCCAGTTCACCGCCAATCTGTTCGACGGCTCGGACAAGGGCGAGAAGTTTTACGAGACCAGTGCGGTGATCGGATCAAAACTTGCCGCGGGCAGCCAGCCGGTGCCGGCAAGCCTGAAAAACGGCGGTGAGCTGAATGCCATCCCGTCCTGGCCGATTGCGATCGGATATTTTGAACCGGGAATGAGCCGGCAGGACATCCTGCCGACCTACGAGCTTTCGTTTAGATTCTTCGAAAATGGCGTGTCGAGCGGTCTTTACATCGACTACGGAGACTTCGCGATCCGTGGCGAACTGAAAGAGCTGACCTTCCTCGACAGTGCCAAGTGTGGCAGCCCGAGCGTGGGCGGATCGTCTAAACGCTGATTTCCGGCTCGCCGGTTTCGCCCGCCATTTTAGCTAAGGCACGCCGCGCCGGTGCAACCTCGCCCGGCGGGATGGTTTCTGACGCGCAGAAAACCAGCAGCAGGCTTTCGTCCTGAAGCAGATAATCCAGCACCGCCGCCAGCATTTCGGGGGCATGTGCGTTCTCGCGCAGCTCCGCCGGGCCGACGCCAGTCAGGGTTAAGAAACCTGAAATGCGCTGCGGATCGCTGGCCAGAAACAGCAATGCTGACTCGCCGATAGAATTAGCCCGCTCAGTGTGCATCGGTCTCAACCTCGAATTCACCTAAAGATCGCAGAATATATGACGTGTCGGCGCGAACGTGGTCCGCTCGGCTATTCATTAACTGTTGGTTACGCCTTCGCACGCAAACTCACGATCATTGTGATGGTGAGAATCGGTGCACAAGTGGGCCAAGGAGTACGAGCTGCAACGCCATGAATATACAGGAGACCAACACCGGGCCGCACGCGCCAGTGCCTAGGGCGGCACGGAGAACGGTTCTCATTGTGGAAGACAACGAGCTAAATATGAAGCTCTTCCACGATATTCTGGCTGCGCATGGCTATGAGACCATTCAAACGCGAAACGGTCTGGAAGCGCTCGATCTCGCCCGTCGTCACCATCCCGCACTCATCCTGATGGACATTCAGCTTCCGGAAATTTCGGGGCTGGAGGTCACGAAGTGGATCAAGGAAGACGACGTGCTCCGAGACATTCCTGTTGTGGCTATCACCGCATTCGCCATGAAGGGCGATGAAGAGCGAATCCGCTCCGGCGGATGCGAGGCCTACATTTCCAAGCCGATATCGGTCGGACACTTCCTTGAGACCGTGCAGCGCTTCGTCGGCGAACCGCGCTCCTGACACTGTTGTAAATTGTGCGCCGAAGTTGAGTGCCCAAGTTGAGTAGTGGTAATCGAAGATGACTGCACGCGTACTCGTAGTCGACGATATTTCAGCCAATGTGAAGCTGCTCGAAGCCCGGCTTTCCGCTGAATATTTCGATGTCCTCACGGCTAGTAGCGGCCCTGAAGCACTGGACGTCTGCGAACGCGAGCGTGTGGATGTTGTGCTGCTCGACGTGATGATGCCGGGCATGGATGGCTTTGAAGTCTGCCGCCGGCTCAAGTCCAATCCCAAGACGCATCACATCCCGATCATCCTGGTGACTGCGCTGGATCAGGTATCCGACCGCGTGCGTGGCTTGCAGAGCGGCGCGGACGATTTTCTGACCAAGCCCGTTGATGACATCGCGCTGATTACACGCGTGAAGAATCTTGCGCGTCTGAAGACGCTGACCGATGAAATGCTGTTGCGTGCGCTCACGGGGCGGCAGCTCGGCATTAACGAGGATGCGGCGCTGTTGAAGGCGCTGTCTAATGAGAAAAGCCGCGTCTTGATTGTCGATGATGATCAGCGCAACGCCAACCGTATCGCAAACTGGGTGGCGACGATCCACCTGCCGACGGTTGTTTCCGGGCCCACAGCTGCTCTGGATGAGCTTTCGGACGGCGAATACGACTTGGCGATCATTTCGCTCTCGCTGGCGCAGGCCGACGCATTGCGTCTGTGTTCGCAGATCCGTTCGGTTTCTCGCACGCGGCATCTGCCGATCATTCTGGTTGTTGAGCCCGGCTACGAAGCCCGTTTGCTGCGTGCTCTCGACATGGGCGTCAACGACTACATCATGCGGCCGGTGGACGAGAACGAGCTGCTGGCACGCGTGAAAACGCAGGTGCGCCGCAAGCGTTACTCCGATCATCTGCGTGATCGCCTGGAGGAGAGCATCGAGGCGTCCGTGATCGATGCGCTGACGGGGCTGCATAACCGCCGCTATATGGAAACGCACCTCACCACATTGGTTGAGGAAGCCCGCAGAACCGGCCGTGCGCTTTCTGTGCTGCTGGCAGACATCGACCACTTCAAGCACGTGAATGACACCTACGGCCATGACATCGGCGATGCGGTGTTACGCGAGTTCTCGGTTCGCTTCCGCCGTAACACGCGCGGCATCGATCTGGCGTGCCGTTATGGCGGCGAAGAGTTTCTGGTGATCATGCCCGATACGGATATGAGCCGGGCGTTCCAGGTGGGCGAGCGGCTGCGGGCTTCCATTGCGTCAGATGTGTTTCAGGTAAGCCCTGCGTGCAGCATCAATCTGACGGCAAGCGTTGGGCTTGCAACCCTGGAGTGCGGCGATGACACACCGGAGACGGTGTTCCGGCGTGCGGATCAGGCGCTGTTTGTGGCCAAGCGTGCTGGTCGAAATCGCGTCGAAGCAAACGCCGCCTAATGCTAATCATCTGAATAAACAAAAAGAACGGCGCTGCCTTTAGCTGCGCCGTCCTTATCTAAAGCTCGATTTGACCGGGTTCAGGTCAAGCGTGGCGACATGGACGACTCATCGTGGTTAATAGAGCACAGTCAAAGCATAACTTGCGTTAACTAGAGTCCTCTGTCAGATTAGGAATTATCGAGGGGCTCGTTAAAATTCGGTGTGTGGGCAGGCTCGTCTAGGCGGCCGCATACCACCATTTGTTTACCGGGTTTCCGCGCTATCAGGTCCGCCGCATTTCCTGATAGAACGGAAAATCGTGGTCTCGGTCGCAGCAGCTAGAGTGGCCTCCTCGTTGAAGCTGCATAGGACCGGCCACGGCGCCAGGCGGTGAGTCAACGCCCTCTTTGACGATCCATCTGGTTACTAGATCAGGGTCCGTGGCTTTCTCGGACTTCACTACCCCGCTGCCGGGTTTGGTTGCGGGCCCTGATCAAGGTAATTTTCGCGAGCAGTCATGCTCGGGCCTGATCAACCCAGGTCCAAGTCGTCGCCATTTCCAGAATTTAGACAATAGAAGAACATCCACCGCCACGCCCCTGCTGACGGTGGTGCATCCGCTGCACGCATTGGGCTGCGCGCGCGTGGCTTACTTGATCTTGGTTTCCTTGAACTCGACGTGCTTCTTCACGACCGGGTCATACTTCTTGAACACCAGCTTTTCGGTGCTGGTGCGCGGGTTCTTCTTCGTGACGTAAAAGAAGCCCGTGCCGGCGGTCGAGAGCAGTTTGATCTTCTGCGTGATGGGCTTAGCCATAGTAAGGAAACCTTCGGGCGAAATCTGACAACGTCCGCACAGGCTGCGGAGAGCCGGCAACATAGCCAGCGCGGGCGGCCTGTCAAGCAAGCCGCGCGCTCTACATATGGTTAAAGTGTCGCCTTGGGGTTCGAGGCGCTGGCCGGTTCACCCAAAGAAGGCTCTAGCGGATCATGTCCATCGAAGCCATGCATACGCAGCGCCCACTGCAGGCCGACCAGCGAGCCCTTGATGTGCGGCAGCATCCACATGCACATGCCGATGGTTAGCGGGAACCAGAGAGCAATGTGGAGCCAGTAGCTCGGCTGGTAATGCTCCTCCACCGCCATGACACCTGCGACGATGAAGTGACAGACGATCAGCATCGTGAAATAGGGCGGTGCGTCATCGGCGCGATGATGGTGCAACTCCTCGCCGCACTTGGGGCAGCTATCGGCCACCTTGAGATATTTGCGGAACAACTGACCCTCGCCGCACGCAGGGCACTTGCCGAACGTCCCGCGCCTCATGGCCTGTCCCCAGTCGCGCTGCTCAGCGGCGCGTGGTGCAGGCTTGTCGGAGAAGGTTTGCGGTGTCTCAGTCATCGGGCTTTACCTCGCCTCGTTTGCCGGCCGCTATTTTGCGCGTGTTTGAATTGCACTGTTGGCCGCGACATAACGTGATCCCCCGATTGACTGAGGTCAATAGCGCAATGGCCGCATCGAATTGACCCGTTCAGCGCCGGCGAGGCTTGCCACGCCGCATTTTCAGCTGCGGACCGGCATAGGGCGCGGCAACTCGCCCACGCTTGCCCTCGGTTAACATCTCGAACCGCAGCGCACCGGCCGAGGGAATAGCTTCCACCAGCCGCACTTCGACATTGTCGCCCAGCCGATAGGTTTCGCCGCTGCGCTTGCCGACGAGCGCGTGCTCGGCCTCGACGTGATTGAAGAAGTCGGTGCCCAGCGACGATACCGGAACGAAGCCGTCAGCACCGGTCTCGCTGAGACGCACGAACAGCCCCGAGCGCGTGACGCCGGCGATGCGGCCTGCGAACTTCGCGCCGATGCGATCAGCCAGATGCGCCGCGATCAGACGGTCGATGGTCTCGCGCTCCGCCGCCATGGCGCGCCGTTCCGCTTCAGAGATTTGCTGCGCAATCTCGCGCAGGCGCGGAACTTCGCTGTCGTCTAGCCCGCCTTCGCCCAGCTTGATGGCCTTCACCAGCGCGCGATGCACAAGCAGATCCGCATACCGGCGGATGGGCGAGGTGAAATGGGCATAGCGGCGCAGGTTGAGGCCGAAATGGCCGACGTTCTCGATGTTGTATTCAGCCTGGCTCTGGCTGCGCAGCACCACCTCGTTGACGAGATCAGCGACAGGCATTTCCTTCGCGTGCTTCAGGATGCCGTTGAAGTGCGATGCGCGCAGGCTCGATGCCTGCGGCAGCTTCATGCCGATGGTGTCGAGGAAGTCGCGCAGGCTGGCCAGCTTCTCCTTCGAAGGCTGATCGTGGATGCGGTAGACGACCGGCGTCTTCTTCTGCTCCAGCATTTCGGCGGCCGCGACGTTGGCCTGAATCATGAATTCTTCGATCAGGCGGTGCGCAGTGAGCCGTTCAGGCGTCACGACGTCGGCAACGTGTCCGGTTTCGTCGAGCACGATCTTGCGCTCGGGCAGGTCGAGATCCAGCGGACCGCGTTTGTCGCGCGCTGCAGCCAGCACCGCATAGGCATCCCACAGCGGCCGCAGAATGCCTTCGAGCAACGGTCCGGCCTTGTCGGAAGGATTGCCGTCGATGGCGGCTTGCGCTTCCTGATAGCTGAGTTTCGCAGCCGAGCGCATCAGCCCGCGCATGAACGTGTGGCTGCGCTTGGCGCCGTCCTTGTCGAACACCATGCGTACGGCCAGACAGGCGCGGTTTTCGCCTTCGCGCAGCGAGCACAGGTCGTTCGAGATCCGCTCCGGCAGCATCGGCACGACGCGGTCCGGGAAGTAAACCGAGTTGCCGCGCAGTTGTGCTTCGCGATCGAGGCGCGATCCGGGGCGCACGAAATAGGAAACGTCGGCGATCGCCACATAAACAATAAAGCCGCCGGGATTTGCTGGATCGCTGTCGGGCTCGGCGTAAACGGCGTCGTCGTGATCGCGCGCATCGGGCGGATCGATAGTAATCAGCGGAATGTCGCGCAGGTCGGTGCGTCCGGCCAGCGTCGCTTCTTGCAGCGCCTTCGATTCTGAGATGACGCCTTCGGGGAAGTCATCAGGAATGCCGTGGGTGTGTACGGCGATGAGGCTGATCTGGCGCTGATCGTTCGGGTTGCCCAGCGTTTCCAGAATGCGTGCCTGCGGCACATGCATGCGGCCCTTGCGCGCCAGATCGAAGCGCACGAGATCGCCGTCCTTCGCCGGGCCTTCATCGCCGGGGGCGATCGACCAGGAACGGAGCTGCTTGCGATCGATCGGTTCGATGTTGCCGCCGCCCTTCCTGCTGGCGCGAAACACGCCAACCAGACGGCGCTTCTCGCGCGGCAGCTTTTTGATCGGGTGGGCTTCGAAGCGATAGCCGCCTTCTTCCGGCTCGTGGATTTCGCTGATGCGCGAGAGCACGCGGTCGCCGACGCCGATGCTGGCCTCGACATCGATTTCCGGTCCGCGCGCGTGCGCGGCGACCAGCAGGATTGCCGGCCGTTCGCCTTCATCTTCCCACACGGCCGGCTTGGCGATCAGGTCGCCGTCGTCATCGCGGCCGACGATCTCAATCACGGTGACGGCGGGCAGTCCGCCCTTGGGACGCAGGTGCTTGCGGCCGGAGGAAAGCTCGCCTTCGTCCGACATCTCCGCCAGCAGCCGATTGAGGTCGAGCCGCTGCGGGCCCTTGATGCCGAAGGCGCGGGCAATCTCGCGCTTGCCCACCTTGCCCTGCGAAGTGCGGACGAACTCCATCACCTCTTCGCGGGTGGGCATTGCACCGCCGCCGCTACGGAGCGCAGCGCCGCCGCCGCGCTGCTTTGGGCCGTTGCGTTTGGCCTTGGGTGTGCGCGGCGTTGGTTTGCGTGCCATGTCAGGATGCCCGGCGAGTGGTGGGGCGGATTAACTCTCCGCTTGCGCGGCCGAAGCCTTCTTGGTGGCACGGCCCTTGGCGGCTGGCTTGGCCGCCGCTTTGGTCTTGGCGGCAGGTTTTGCCGCTTTCTTTGCGGCCGCTTTCGGCTCCGCCGCCTTTGCAGGTTTAGATGATTTGGTGACCTTGGCGGCGGGTTTTGCCTTCGGCTCAGCCTTTGCAGCTGCCTTGCGCACAGGCTTTTTCTTCGAGGACGGGCCCTTGGCGGCGCGCTCGGCGATCAGTGCAACGGCATCAGCAACTGACAGCGTCGCGGGATCCTTGCCCTTGGGGATGGTGGCGTTGACGTCGCCGTGCTTCACATACGGGCCATAGCGCCCCGAAAGCACCTCGATCTTGCCGCCGCCATCGGGATGCTCGCCCAGCTCCTTCAGCACCGTTGCCTTGGGACGATTAAAGCGACCCTTGCCACCTGCGGCCTTCTCAGCCAGCAGCGCGACCGCGCGGTTGAGACCGACGGAGAACACCTCTTCGACATTCTCGACGTTGGCGTACATGCCGTCGTGCAGCACGAATGGACCATAGCGGCCGAGACCGGCGCTGATCGGCTTGCCGGTTTCCGGATGCATGCCAACTTCGCGCGGCAGCGACAGCAGCTTCAGCGCATATTCCAGATCAACCGAACCGGCATCGACGCCCTTGGGAATGCTGGCGCGCTTGGGCTTTTCATCTTCGCCGGCTTCGCCGAGCTGCAGATAGGGGCCGAAGCGGCCGGTGCGCAGTGTGACCGCCAGGCCAGATTCCGGATCATGACCCAGCAGCTTGCCATCGGGGCCGGCGGCTTCGCCATCGGCGCTGCCGGTGCCGGACACATCGCTGAGCTGCCGCGTGTAACGGCACTCAGGATAATTTCCGCAACCGATAAAGGCGCCGAACTTGCCGGAGATCTTGAGGCTGAGGCGGCCGGAATTGCACGACGGGCAGATGCGCGGATCGGTGCCATCTTCGCGCTCGGGGAAGATGTGCGGACCCAAGATCTCGTTCAGCGCTTCCAGCACTTCGCCGACGCGCAGATCCTTGATCTCATCGACGGCGCCGGTGAAGTCGCGCCAGAAGTCGCGCAGAACATCCTTCCATTCCAGCTTGCCGTCGGAAATCTGATCGAGCTGATCTTCGAGTGCGGCGGTGAAATCATACTCGACGTAGCGCTGGAAGAAGCCCTCCAGGAACGCGATCACAAGCCGGCCTTTGTCTTCCGGGATCAGCCGCTTCTTGTCGGTGCGCACATATTCGCGATCCTGCAGCACCGCGAGCGTCGAGGCGTAGGTGGAAGGACGGCCGATGCCCAGCTCTTCCATCTTTTTGACCAGCGTCGCTTCGGAATAACGCGGCGGCGGCTGAGTGAAGTGCTGCTCGGCTTCGATGGCGCGGTCGGTCACGGCATCGCCGGAGTTCAGCGCCGGCAGGCGGCGGCTGGAATCATCCTCGCCAGCGGTATCGTCCTTGCCCTTGGCGGCATGCAGGCGCTCGTCGCGGCCTTCCTCATAGACCTTCAGGAAGCCGTCGAACTTGATGACAGAGCCGGTGGCGCGCAGCGTGTAGGCCTTACCGTCGCGGCCTTTGACGGCAATGTCAGCGGTGGTCTGCTCGACTTCGGCCGATGCCATCTGGCTGGCCACGGCGCGCTTCCACACCAGTTCATAAAGACGTGCCTGATCGCGATCGAGATACTTGGCGACGTCCTGCGGGCGGCGTGACACCTCGGTCGGACGGATAGCTTCGTGCGCTTCCTGCGCGTTCTTGGCCTTGGTTTTGTATTCGCGGATGAACGGCGCAACGTACTTCTGCGAATATTCGCGGGCGATCATGCCTCGGATCGAGTTGACGGCCTCCGGCACGATGGTGATGCCGTCGGTTCGCATATAGGTGATGAGGCCGACCGTCTCGCCGCCGATGTCGACGCCTTCATAGAGGCGCTGGGCCACCTGCATGGTGTGCTTGGCGGAAAAGCCCAGCTTGCGGGAGGCGTCCATCTGCAGCGTTGAAGTGGCGAACGGCGGGTAGGGGTTGCGCTTCACGCCCTTCTTGTCGACCGAAACGATCTTGAAATCGCCCTTCTCGATGGCCGCCTTGATGGCGTGGGCCTCATCACCGGTCTTGATGTCCAGCTTCTTCAGCGTTTCGCCGTTGATGGCGTTGAGGCGGGCGGAAAATTCCTCGCCCTTGCCGGTCGCCATGGTGGCGTCGATGGTCCAGTATTCGTCGGTGCGGAACACCTCGATCTCGCGCTCACGGTCGCAGATCAGGCGCAGCGCCACCGACTGAACGCGTCCGGCGGAGCGGGCGCCGGGCAGCTTGCGCCACAGCACCGGCGAAAGGGTGAAGCCGACGAGATAATCCAGCGCGCGGCGGGCGAGGTAAGCCGAAACCAGCGGGGTGTCGATCTTCCGCGGTTCGGCCAGCGCGGCCAAAATCGCCTGCTTGGTCACGGCGTTGAACGCGACGCGCTCAATCTCCATGCCCTTCTTGATGACTTTCTTCGCCTCAAGAATCTGCAGGATGTGCCACGAGATGGCCTCTCCCTCGCGATCAGGGTCGGTCGCGAGGATCAGCTTGTCGGCCTTTTTGACCGCGTCGGCGATTTCCTTGATGATTCTCTGCGACTTGGAGTCCACGTCCCAGTGCATCGCAAAGTCATTGTCCGGCTCGACCGAGCCGTTCTTGGCCGGCAGGTCGCGCACGTGGCCAAAGGAGGCAATGACCTTATAGCCGCTGCCCAGGTACTTGTTGATCGTCTTTGCCTTGGCAGCCGATTCTACGATGAGGACGTTCATCTAAGGGCTTTCAATCTGGCGGTGCGCCGCGAAATCAATGGGAGGGAACGGATCTGACGCCCATGAACACGGCATCGGGCGAAATTTAGGCGTCCGTTCGGCCCGGGAACATGGGAGAGGATTTTGGCGCTGTCAAACATTCGGGGCCAAGCGGGGCATTCCAGACGATTGCAACCATAGATAGAGAGTGATATGTGCTGCATATAATTGGTTGCAGCATGTTGGGGCATACGACGATATGGTTGAACCCGAAAACGGGAACGGCAGCTTAGATCACCCTTGTAAGAAATCGCAGAATTTGGCCGTGCTAGATTATCTTTGTGACATTATTTCTGAGCTCAAGGCGCTTTCAGACCGTTCGGGACAGCGGACTCTATCCGCCATTCTTGCGGCCGCACTTGTGGAAGCCCGGCTTTCAGAAGGATGAGAGTACGCATATTTAAGCGTTCGCTCGCCGCGCTGTCGATCTAATTGATTGAATTAGATGTTATATTTTTGATTTCGGCTGCGGCGGCGTCCTCTCCGGACGGGGCTGGCTGTCAAATGTTGATGGCGGATGGCAGTTGCCCACTGTGGCAGCGCGTCACGGATCGCTTGGCGCACCCATCGCAAGAGAGATGAGGCCGGCGCCGTGGCGTTCGATCCGTCCCGCGAGGGCCAGCTCGATCAACGCCACCTGAACCGCGCGGATCGACAGTCCGGTGGTCCGAACCAGGCTGTCGACGTCGATCGGTGCCGGTCCGAGGGCGCTGATTATCGTGTCGCGATCATTTGCGACGGCGCGGCCCTCGGATGCTGAGCCGGGAGCATTGGCGGCAATCCGGACGGCTTTGGTGTGGCTGGGTGCAAAGGTTTCGCCGGCGATAGCTGTGCGGCTGCTGGCTTGGCCGGGATTAGCGACGACGGCACGCTGGCTTGTGCGGTCAGCAACTGGAGCCGCGGAGCCAGCTGCAGGCCATGCGCCCGCGTGCGGATACGTCGGCGGATGATCCTCGCGGAAATGGCGCAGCGGGGTATCGGTCAGCGGCATCAGCGCCACGATCACGTCGTCAGCCTCGGTCACCAGCGTGGCACCAGATTTCAGCAGTCCATTGGTGCCTTCGGCGCGCGGATCGAGCGGATGGCCAGGAACCGCAAAGACTTCGCGGCCCTGTTCTGCCGCGAGTCGCGCGGTCACGAGGCTGCCGGAGCGGCGGGCGGCTTCGACGATGACAACGCCAAGCGACAGGCCGGAAATGATGCGGTTGCGCCGAGGAAATGACTGCGCGCGGGCGACATAGCCGAACGGCATTTCAGTGACCAGGCACCCGCGTTCGCCGATGGTACGTTGCAGAGCTTCGTGCTCGGGCGGATAGACCACGTCAAGCCCGTTGGCCACGACCGCGACAGTGCCGGTTTCCATCGCAGCGGTGTGCGCCGCGGCATCAATGCCCCGCGCCAGACCGGACGCGATGACAAAGCCGCCGAGGCCTATGCCACGCGCCAGTTGTGCGGCAATGCGTGTGCCCGCTGCCGAGCAGGCGCGCGAACCAACGATGCCGACATTGGGGCGGTTGAGCAGATCGGTGTCGCCCTTGACGGCGATGACCGGCGGTGGAGCGTCCAGCGCGGCGAGCGGGGCTGGATAGTCTGCATCGCCAATAAGCAGGAAACGGGCGCCAAATTGTTTGGCGCGCTTCAGCTCAGCTTCGATGTCCTTGGCGGCGGCGATGCGTATCGTGGTGCGATGTCCGCCGCGGCGGGATAATTCCGGCAGGCGTTCCAGTGCAGCGCCGGGTGTTCCGCAGTGGGCAATAAGATCGCGGAACGTTGCCGGGCCGACGTTCTCGGAGCGCGCAAGGCGCATGGCCGCGATGCGTTGCTCTCCCTCAAACGGCGCCGCAGCGAAGCCTCGCGCCTGATCTGCCTCACTCCCGGGCACCGATCCGTGGCTCCTCTCCCGCAAGCAACCGCCGGATGTTGGCGTGATGCTTTGCGATCAGCATCAAGGAAAGGAGCCCCGCGAGTATTGCCGCCGAGTGCTGGCCCATGATGAACATGCTGACGGGCACGGCAACGGCTGCGACCAGGGCTGAAAGAGAGGAATAGCGCGTCAAAGCCGCGACCAGCAGCCAGATGGCGCAGAACGCCAGGGCGGCGCGCCAATCGACGCCCAGCAGCACGCCGATAAAAGTGGCGACACCCTTGCCGCCGCGAAAGCCGAGCCAGACCGGAAAAATATGTCCGAGAAATGCAGCGAGACCCGCCAGCAGCGGCGCGATTTCAGCGACGTTGGCGTTGCCGCTCTTTTCCGCAAGCCAACGCCCGATCAGCACCGCAGCGGTGCCCTTCAGCGCATCGAGCACCAGCGTGAGGGCGGCCAGGCGCTTGTTGCCCGTGCGCAGCACATTGGTCGCTCCGATGTTGCCGGAGCCAATCTTGCGCACGTCGCCAAGGCCTGCCGCGCGGGTCAGCAGCAGGCCAAATGGGATGGACCCGAGCAGATAGCCAAGCGCCACGGCCGCGAGCGTGAAGGGGCTGGTGATAACGTCCATGGTGAAGCGTCGTATCCTGTCCCGACGGAACGTCGCCTATATGCGGCTTCCGCAGTTGGGCAAAGTACTTCTTGAACATAGCCCCTGCAACTGGTCAGCATCGTTTGATCGGGATTAGACCGACAGCCGCCAGCGAGCGTGCCCATTCCGGAGGCCGCGCCATCAGATGCGTTATGCCGTCATTTGCGCGTGAAAAGATTGCAGTGTGGCCCCGATATTTGCCATCTGTCGTCACGTTGATTCCGCCGTCATCTGATGTCGGGTGGAAATTGAAGGTCGCGCCCAGGTGTGACCCAGCCTGATTTTGTGAGCTGAGAACTGGACATAGCGATGAGCAAACCGGCGAAGACCATTGTCACGATCGTTGGCGCCAGGCCGCAGTTCATCAAGGTTGCTCCGGTAAGCCGCGCGTTGCGCGACACCGGTTCGATCACTGAAATCCTCGTGCACACAGGTCAGCACTTCGACGCCAACATGTCGGATGTGTTTTTCGACGAACTGGGCATCGCGCGGCCGGACTATAATCTCGATGTCGGTGGCGGCGGTCACGGTGCGATGACAGGGCTGATGCTGCAACGCATTGAGCCGCTGCTGCAGGACATTCGCCCCGATGTTGTGCTGATTTACGGCGACACCAACTCGACGCTGGCCGGCGCATTGACGGCGGCCAAGCTGCATATTCCGGTGGCCCATATCGAAGCTGGTCTGCGCTCGTTCAATCGCGCGATGCCGGAGGAGATCAACCGCGTAGTTGCCGATCACCTTTCGGAACTGCTGTTTGCTTCAACCGATGTGGCGGTGGCGAACCTGCTGCACGAAGGCGTCGATGCCGCCAAGGTGCATCATGTCGGTGACGTGATGTACGACGCTGCGCTGCTGTTTGCAGACCGCGCGAAGGAGCGCACGCTGCTTGCCGATCTCGGCCTGGAACCGGGGCGCTATGTTCTCTCGACATTGCACCGCGCGGAGAACACCGACAGCCCGCAGCGTCTCGGCGCGTTGGTGGCGGCCCTCGATCGGGTGGCGCAGCAGATACCGGTGGTGCTGCCACTGCATCCGCGCACGCGTGGAGCTATGGAACGGCAGGGTCTGCGCTTTGAGCGTGTGAAGACGATCGATCCGGTCGGCTATCTCGACATGATCGCACTGGAATCCAATGCGGCGGTGATTGCCACCGACTCCGGCGGCGTGCAGAAAGAAGCATTCTTTTACGCCGTTCCCTGCGTCACGCTGCGCGACGAAACGGAATGGACGGAGCTGATCGAGCTTGGCTGGAACCAGCTTGCTGCACCGGACGGCCCCGCGATTTCGGAGCAGATCCTCTCCGCTGTAGGCCGCAAGGGAACCGAGGCGTTTCCCTACGGCAATGGCGATGCCGCGCGCCTGATCGCTGAAAAATTGGCGGGTTAGGTCAGAGGCGGGCGTGTGCCGCATTTTGTTGCGCCTCACGCCATGCCGCAAACTTTGCATGCGTCGGCGACGCACCTGCAACCACAGCGGAAAAGATTGCGTCGGCGAGCGCCCGCGCCAGCAAAATCATGATCATGGCAGGGCCGCTACGTTACGCGGCGGCAGCCAGTGCGTTGGCGAGAGCGCCGACAACATGATCCTGATCGGCGGCGGTCAGGTCCGGCCCCATAGGCAACGACATCACATGCGCACCGAGCCATGCGCTGGCCGGAGTGGGATCGTTGTTGCCAAGGCTACGATATGCATCCTGAGCATTGAGTGGAATCGGATAGTGCACCGCGGTCGGCACGCCGGCCGCTTGCAGGCGGTTTTGCACGTCGGCACGGTTGGGAACGAGAACCGTGTATTGCGCGTGCACGCTGGTGCGGTCCTGCAGCATCGCCAGCGAGCGGGCGCCGGTAAGTAGTGCGCTTGGATCAGCGACATCGACGGTGCGGAAACCGGGCACCCTTTCGCGGAGCAGCACATCGTAACGCGCGCCAATGCGGATGCGCTCGGCAACTTCCCAGTCGAACCGGGGCAACTTTGCGAGCACGATTGCGCATTGTAGCGTGTCCATCCGGCCACCGACGCCGATACGGGTGTGCACGTAGCGTTTGCTCTGGCCGTGTACGCGGATCTCGCGAGCAGCCTGCGCGAGCGCGTCATCGTTTGTGAACAGAGCGCCGCCGTCGCCGTAGCATCCCAGCGGCTTGGACGGAAAGAAGCTCGTGGCGCCGAATGTCGATAGCCCGCAACTCTTGCGGCCGTAGTAGTCGGAGCCGAAGCTCTGACAGCCATCCTCGATGACGGGAATGCCGTGCGCGTCGGCGATGGCGTTGATGGCATCCATCTCCGCTACCTGACCATAAAGGCTGACTGGGATGATGGCTTTGGTGCGCGGCGTGATTTTGGCGGCAATCAGTGTCGGGTCGATGTTGGCGGTGCGCGGATCAACATCGACAAAAACAGGCTTGGCACCCAGCAACACGATCACTTCAGCCGTTGCGACGAAGGTGAAAGGCGTGGTGATAACTTCGTCGCCGTGCCCAACGCCGAGCGCCATCAGCGCGATGAGCAGCGCCTCGGTTCCGCTGGAAACACTTATGCAATGCTTGACGCCGACATAGGTCGCCAGCGCCGCCTCAAGCTCGGCAACTTCCGGCCCCATGATGTATTGGCCGTGGGCCAGCACCGTTGCGATACGCCGATCAAGCTCGTCCTTGATCGCGGCTTGCTGCGTCTTGAGATCGATGAATTGCATGGTGTCTCTCAATCAGCCTTTTGCAATCTGTCTCGAACGTCGGCCGTCACGAATGCCGTCCACGCAAAACTTAGACTGTTTGCGAGAGTGCGCGCGCGGCTTGTCAGTAGTGGAGTGGCAGCGCAACGCGACGGCCGTCACGGGCGGACATGTAAAGCGCGATCAGCAGCTCAAGTGACTTGAGGCCCTCACGCCCGTCGGTTTCCGGCTCGGCGTTGCCGGTGAGAACATTGATGACGTTGTCATAGTAGAGCGGATGCCCGAAGCCATAAACGCTGGTCGTGGCGTAGTTGGCCTGCGCGATCTCGTCATCTTCGGGCAGCTTCTCCGCGAACTCCCAATGCTGGATTTCGTTGACGGCAACGCCGCCAATCCGCACCGTTCCGTTCTCGCCGAGAATGGTAATCGAGCCTTCGAAGTTCTTGGGGTGCGTGAGCATGGTAACGTTGAGCGTACCAAGCGCGCCGCTGCGCCAGCGCAGGGCAGCGACACCGGTATCCTCGACCTCGATATCGCGCGCCAACGTGGCGGTGTAGGCCATGACGCTTTCAAGCGGGCCAATCAGCCAATCCAGCAAATCAATGTAATGGCTGGCCTGATTCATATAGGCGCCGCCATCAAACTCCCACGTGCCGCGCCACTTCGCGCTGTCGTAATATTCCTGCGGGCGCGTCCAGAAGACGTTGATCGCCACCGAGTAGATGCGCCCGAAACGCTTGGCCTCAACGGCGCGCTTCAGCAATTGCAGCGTTGCGTTGCGGCGGTTCTGCTTGACGACGAACAGTTTAACGCCCGCGCGATCGCAGGCCTCAACCATGGCGAGGCCGTCGTTCCAGCGTGTCGCCATAGGCTTTTCGGTCATGACGTGGAAGCCAGCAGCGGCCGTTTGCATCGCCTGCTGCGGATGCAGACCGCTCGGCGTCGTCAGCACGACGCAATCGGCATCGGTCGAAGCCAGCATCGCTTCCAGCGACGTGTGCGGCCTGGCGCCCGTTTCCTTGGCCGCAGCCTGCACGACATCGGGAACGACGTCGCACACATCGACAAGCTCACAACGGTCGTTGTGGGTTGCGATGGCGCCGAAGTGATTTTTGGCGATGCGTCCGCACCCGACCAGCGCGAAACGGACTTTCCTGTCTTTGACCCCCGTCATGGTGGGCACTCCTGCGGCGAGAGCTAAAGCCGGAAAACGGTGAACCCCAGGTTCTGGAATTCGCGGCGGTCGTATAGCGATTTGACATCGACAAGAATGGGCGCGGCGCCCCGTACGCGCGCCTTGATCTCATCGGATGTCATCTTGCGATAACTGTCGTGACCGACAGCGACCACGAGAGCGTCGACGGGAGTGTCGGCCGATATCTTCGAAAGCTGGATGCCGTATTCCTCGCGAACTTCTGCAGCATCGGCCAGCGGATCTTCGACGATCACCTCGGCGCCGTGCTCCTTGAGTTCGCGCACGAGGTCGACGACCTTGGAATTGCGCACATCAGGGCAGTTTTCCTTGAAGGTGATGCCCATGACACCGATGCGGCTGCGCGGCACGTCGATGCCACTTTTCAGCATGCGCTTGACGGTGTTGCGCGCCACATAGCGGCCCATGTTGTCGTTGATACGCCGCCCGGCCAGGATCACCTGCGGGATATAGCCCATCTGCTCGGCCTTATGCGTCAGATAGTAGGGATCAACGCCGATGCAGTGACCGCCAACGAGACCGGGCCGGAAATTGAGAAAGTTCCATTTCGTGCCGGCCGCAGCCAGCACCTCGGCGGTATCGATCCCTGCGCGGGCGAACACGACGGACAGCTCGTTCATGAGTGCGATATTGAGATCGCGCTGTGTGTTCTCGATGACCTTCGATGCTTCGGCCACCTGTATGCTGCTGGCCTTGTGTGTGCCGGCGGTGATGATCGAGGCATAAAGCGCATCAACGATGTCGGCGATCTCCGGCGTTGAGCCGCTGGTCACCTTCACGATCGTTGGCAGCTTGTGCTGCTTGTCGGCGGGGTTGATGCGTTCGGGGCTGTAGCCGCAGAAAAAGTCTTGGTTGAAGACCATGCCGGACGCCGCCGCCAGCGCCGGAACGCACACTTCTTCGGTTGCGCCGGGATAGACAGTCGATTCGTAAATAACGATCGCGCCCTTCGGCATCACGCTGCCGACTGTGTTGGAGGCCTTGATCAGCGGATTCAAATCCGGCCGGTTGGCATTATCGATCGGTGTGGGAACGGTGATGATGAAAAAGCGGCAGTCTTTGAGATCGTCGGGATTGTTGGTGAAGCTGAGATGCTTTGCGCTGGCAAGCTCATCGGGCTCCACTTCGAGGGTGCGGTCGACGCCCTTGCGCAATTCTGCAACGCGTTCGGCATTGATATCGAACCCGACCACGCGGCGCTTTTTTCCGAACTCTACGGCCAGCGGCAATCCGACATAACCCAGTCCGATAAGCGCAATATTTCCTTCAACTCTGTCCACGGAAAAGTCCTGCAATTGCTGCAATGAAGAGATTAGGTCTGGGATACCCCCGCCGGGAGAAAAATGTGTCGCAGTCACGAAGGACCAGCCCGAGGGACGTCATGTAGCACCGTGAAAACGCCCTTCCACCAGCATGAGTGGATAGCTCAGGGACTGCTTGTTTTGCAACTTATTTGCTGGGGATAAGAGGTTTTGTTCCCGCGCAAAATGGTACCTGTCGCTAGTCTCTGCGATCATTCGGCGTAAGGGGCATACTGATCTGGCCGTCGCAGGATTTTGTGCTTGGCGAGCCGATTGTCGGTTGTCACCCACGCGGGAACAGGCTTCCATTCGATGGCAGCCAAGCAATCTGTGCGCCCAAACGCCAATACGAAAGCAAGGACGAATGAGCAGCCAACCCTTTGTGCACGAAAGTGCCTACGTAGATGATGGCGTCGAACTGGGCGAGGGGTCGAAGGTCTGGCATTTCAGCCATATCCTCTCGGGGTGTCGTATCGGTCGCAATTGCTCGATCGGGCAGAATGTCATGATTGGGCCCAATGTTCCTGTCGGCGACAACTGCAAAATTCAGAACAACGTCTCGCTTTATAAAGGTGTGGAGCTGGAGGATGGCGTGTTCTGCGGCCCATCTTCAGTTTTCACCAATGTCATAAATCCGCGCGCTGAGGTTGAGCGCAAGGACGAGTTTCGCATCACCCGCGTCCGGCGCGGCGCCACGATCGGTGCCAACGCGACCATCGTCTGCGGCAATGAACTGGGCGAATACTGCCTGATCGCAGCGGGCGCGGTTGTCACAAAATCGGTGCCGGCGTTTGCATTGATGGCCGGTGTTCCCGCGCGTCGGATGGGTTGGGTGTCACGGTCGGGTGAGATACTTGATGAGAAGCTGATCTGCCCGCGCACTGGCGAGCGCTATGAAATGGTCGGCGACGTGCTGCAACTGGTCGAAACGCAGCCGTAGAGAAGGCACGTTTGCCGAAAGCCGATTGAGGGCCACAAGTGATGGGCCTTCAATTCGCTTCGGCGATCTCAACAGCTCAGGCTGTCACGCTGAACTGGCGCTCCCACATTGCAACGCTGTAAAGTCGCCAGCGGCTCCGCTTATCCAGCCGCTGCATGGCTTTCTCAAGCGCGGCTGCTGATGTCATTTCGCGCAGCAACGGCGACGCCATGACAGTCCGGTGCATTTCGTCAGCATGTTTGCTGAGCCAGATATCTTCCGGGGCTTCGAACCCAAACTTGTTTTTGCGCCATACGACTTTTTCAGGAAGTCTATCGGTCATGGCCTTGCGCAGAATCCATTTGGACCAGCCGTCGCGAATTTTGTAGCGGTCAGGCAGCGACAGGCTCATCTCCAGCAGGCGATAATCCAGGAACGGCAAGCGCGCCTCGACGCTATGGGCCATCGAGTTCTTGTCTTCGTAGCGCAGCAGCACAGGAAGATTTGTGGATTCGATCTCCAGCTTCTGCAGCCGGAAACTGTCGAGGCAGCTTTTGGAGAATGCCGACAGTGCGGTGGGCATCGGGGCATGCTGACTGAAGTGGCGATGACGGCGCTTGTAGAAGGCATAGCGCGCCGGCGCGACCAGCGCTCCGACAACATATTTTGCCATGTTGAGGGGATGCATCTTGGCGTTGTTGCGCGCTGACGCCCGTAGCGCCGAGATCGTTGCGCCGACGCCATCCCGCCGGAAAGCGGTGGCGATATACGCCGCGTAATATTTTTCGTAACCGAGCAGTGTTTCGTCGCCGCCCTGACCGTCAAGAAGCACGACGATGCCGTTGTCGCGCGCCGTCTTCATGACGAAGTGCTGCATGGTCAGCGAAGGACTGCCAAACGGCTCCTCCTGAGCCTCCACGACGCGGGGCAGTGACGAGACGAAGTCTTCGTAGCTCGGTTGCGCGCGATGCCAGTCGAGATCGCTGGAGCGAACGACCATCTCCGCGAAGTGTTCCTCATTGTTTGAGGATTGCTCGCTGACTGCCGTAATGGCGCCGAAGCGGCCCTCGGCAGCCTGTCGGTAAATGCCAGATGCCGTTGCCGCAACCGATGAGGAGTCAAGTCCGCCACTCAGACAGGTTCCAACCTTGACATCTGACCGCAGGCGCAAGCGCACCGCGTCCTCAAACAGGCCCAGAAACTGTTCGGTGGCATCGGAGATCGACAACTTGCCGATCTCTTCGCGACGGCTGACCTCGTAGTAGCGCTGGATCGTGAAGTAATTCCGCTCAAGATCGAAGGTTGCGCTGTGTCCAGCCGGCAGACAGCGGATGTCCTTGAAGAAGGTCTGGTCGTCGAGATCGCTGAAGCTGGTGACAAGGAACGTCTGCACCACATCCATGTTAGCGCCGACGCGATCGCAGAACGGCAGCAGCTGGCGGATCTCAGAGCCAAACGCAAAAACGCTGCTGTTTTCGCAGTAATAGAGCGGCTTTATTCCGAAGCGATCACGCGACAGAAAAAGCCGATGCCGCTGCCGATCAAAGATGGCAAACGCCCACATGCCGTTGAAACGGTTCACGCATGCTTCGCCCCAGCGGTCATACGCGGCCAGAATAACTTCGGAATCGGTGTCGGAACGGAACGTGTATCCCTCGGCGCGCAGTTCATCGCGGATTTCTAGGTAATTGTAGATCTCGCCGTTGAAGGTCAGCACAAGCGCGTCACGCGCGTCGTGCATCGGCTGTGCGCCGTGCTCGCTCAGATCGAGAATTGAAAGCCGGCGGTGCCCTAACGCCAACGGGCCATCGACAAAATGTCCGCTGCCATCCGGGCCGCGATGCCGAACGGCATCCGTCATCCGCTCGATGATTGCGCGTTCAGCCGGGCCGCCATCAGTGCGAACGAAGCCAGCAATCCCACACATGCAAATACTGCCCCCTGCCGACCCGTAATTGCTGCTGCGCGTTTCAGTTATCCAGCACGCATTTTGAATTATAAAGCTGCATGGCGTTTGGCCGCCTATCCGATCAAACGCTTAAAGCTGCCCGGTAACAGGCAAGCGGCTATAAAGTCTATCGTGAACGTCAACGATGCCAAATTTTGCACTACGCGGCGCGGGATTGAAAGATCGCCGACTGCGAGGTGCTTTGACTAGCGCTGATAAACAGTTTCGCCGGCGACCACTGTACGCATCACGCGGCCCTGCATCTTGCTTTCATCAAAAGGTGAGTTCTTCGAGCGCGAACGGAGCTGGTCTTTGTTCAGCACCCACGGCTCATCCGGATCGAAGATGATGAGGTCGGCGATGCTGCCCTTGGCCAGGCGCCCCGAGTGCAGGCCAAGCAGCTTGGCCGGATTGATTGTGAGCGCGCGCAGAATGGTCATCAACGGCAGCTCGCCGGAATGGTGCAGCCGTAGCGCTGCGGGCAGCAGCGTTTCCAGGCCTACAGCGCCATCGGTCGCTTCGGCGAACGGGCGACGCTTGTCGTCGGCGTCCTGCGGATCATGGCTCGACACGATGATGTCGATGTCGCCCGATGCCAGCCCTTCAACCATCGCGGCGCGATCGGCATCGGCACGCAGCGGCGGGCGCATCTTGAAGAAGGTGCGGTAGGGGCCGATGTCGTTTTCGTTCAGTGTCAGATGATTGATGGTGACGCCGCATGTCACAGGCAGGCTCTTGGCCTTGGCGGCGCGTACAACCGCAAGGCTGTCAGCGGTTGAAATTGTTGCTGCGTGATAACGGCCGGACGTCATCTCGACGAGGCGCACGTCGCGTTCGAGGATGATCGTCTCTGAGGCCCTCGGGATGCCGGAAAGGCCAAGCCGCGCCGCAACCTCGCCTGAGTTCATCGACCCGGTGGCCGAAAGATAAGGGTCTTCCGTGTGGTGCACGATCAGCGCGCCGAAGTCGCGGCTGTAGAGCAGCACATTGCGCATCACGCGCGTGTTGGCGATCGAGCGCTTGCCGTTGGAAAAGGCGATTGCGCCGGCCCGTTTCAGCAGGCCGATCTCGGTCATCTCTTCGCCGTTAAGGCCCTTGGTCATCGCCGCCATGGTGTGAACGTGCACGATGGCATTGTCGCGCGCGCGGCGCTGGATGAAGTCGACCAGCGCAACCTGATCAATAACCGGATTGGTGTCCGGCATCACGACCATGGTGGTGACGCCACCGGCGGCGGCGGCGTGGCTGGCGGTTTTCAGTGTTTCGCGATGCTCAAAGCCCGGTTCGCCAGCGAATACCTGGGCGTCGATGAGGCCCGGCGCCAGAACATGCCCCTTGCAGTCAACGACGGTCGCGCCTTCCGGTGCATTGCGGCGCAGGTGAGGGCCCAGATCTTCGATCAGCCCGTTCCTCACGATCAGTCCGCCCGCTTCGTCCCGGTCGGTGGCGGGATCGATGATGCGCGCGTTGATGAATGCCGTAGCCGCGTCGGAGTGCGCGCGCTGCGGGCGTTTGGAGAGCGGACTTGGTGTTGTGTTCATCGCTTCGTCAGGTTTCGGGCCAGGGCATCGAGTACAGCCATGCGCGCCGCAACGCCCATTTCAACCTGCTCCCGGATCACGCTGGAGGAATGGTCGGCGACTGCGGAGGCGATTTCGACGCCGCGATTCATCGGGCCGGGGTGCATGACGATGGCGTCGGGCTTGGCCCGGGCCAGCTTTTCATGATCGAGGCCAAAGAAGTGGAAGTATTCACGCACCGATGGCACGTAGGAGCCTTCCATGCGCTCGCGCTGCAGGCGCAGCATCATTACCACGTCGGCGCCTTCAACGGCCTTCCACATGTCGGTGAAAACTTCCGCGCCCAGCCGTTCCGGCGCAGCTGGCAGCAGCGTCGAGGGGGCCGCCAGACGCACCCGGGCGCCGAGCGTGTTCAGCAGAATGATGTTCGAGCGCGCGACGCGGCTGTGCAGGATGTCGCCGCAGATCGCTACCGTCAGCCCCTCAATGCGGCCCTTGGCACGGCGGATGGTGAGCGCGTCGAGCAGCGCCTGCGTCGGATGCTGGTGTGAGCCGTCGCCGGCGTTGATGACGGAGCAGTCGACCTTCTGCGACAGCAGTTCCACCGCGCCCGCCGCATGGTGGCGCACGACGATAAGGTCGGGCCGCATGGCGTTGAGGGTGACGGCGGTATCGATGAGCGTCTCGCCCTTCTGCACTGATGACGTCGCGACGCTCATGTTCATCACGTCGGCGCCAAGGCGCTTGCCGGCCATCTCGAACGAGGCCTGCGTGCGGGTCGAGTTCTCGAAGAACAGGTTGATGAGGGTGCGCCCGCGCAGCACATCATGCCGTTTGCCCGCCTGACGGTTCTCGTCGGCGAAGCGATCGGCAAGGTCCAGCAGGAAATGGATCTCCTGAACGCCCAGCCCCTCCACGGTGAGGAGGTGGCGGTGCGGAAAATGGAGCGTCTCGACTTTGGCTACAGCATTGGTCATCAAAGCCGTTTGTATAGGTAGACTCATAGGGCTCGGCAACTGCGCCCAAGCGCCCCGGGCATATGAGCTGGGGAATACGTTAAGGGCGGGTAGCCGTGCCACAGCCAGAAGCGCAATAAACTGCTGTAATGGTCGCACCAACCGACAAATCCGGCGAATTCAACCAGTCGCCCCCGTTCGAGGACGTGAACCTGTTCACGTCCGATGCCGCATTGGCCGAGGCGATTGACCGGGAGGGCGGAGGCTATGCCGCGCGGGCGCTGGGCGCTTTCGGCGTGATCACGGGGAGCGCCGAGGCTCAGGAACGCGCGCGGCTGGCGAATGAGCACGTGCCGCGCCTGGCCACGCACGATCGCTATGGCAACCGCCGCGACACGGTGACGTTCCATCCCGCCTATCACACGCTGATGCGCACAAGCTGCGCCGAGGGCCTGCATAGCTCGGTCTGGAGCCACCTGGCGGATCGAAACGGCGTGCGGCGCACAGGAGCATATGTCGCCCGCGCGGGGGCCTTCTACATGGCGGCGCAGATGGAGGCAGGGCACTGCTGCCCCGTAACCATGACCAGCGCCGCCGTGCCCGTGCTGCTGCAGCAACCCGAAATCGCCGCCGAGTGGGTGCCGCGCGTTCTGCCGTTTGAATACGATCCGAGTTTTGCTCCGCCGGGCGCCAAGACGGCCATCACGCTCGGCATGGGCATGACAGAGCGGCAGGGCGGTACGGATGTTCGGGCCGCGACCACCGTGGCCGAGCCCATCGGCGGCAAGGGCGGTCCGGGGCGCGAATATCGGCTCACGGGCCACAAGTGGTTTTTGTCGGCGCCGATGTCGGATGCATTTCTGGTGCTGTCGCAGGCACAATCATCTGATGGCAGCAACGGCGGGCTGACGTGCTTTCTGGTGCCGCGCTTTCTGCCCGATGGCTCCGTCAACGCGCTGCACTTCCTGCGCCTGAAGGACAAGCTGGGCAACCGTTCGAATGCGTCGTCGGAGGTGGAGTTTCACGGCGCCTATGCGCGCGCGGTGGGTGAGATCGGTCGCGGTGTTGCGACGATCATCGAGATGGTGACGCACACGCGGCTCGATTGCGCGGTTTCGTCGGCGGGGCTGATGCGTTCGGCGCTGGCCAACGCAATTCACCACGCCGAACACCGATCCGTTTTCGGTCGCACGCTGGTCGATCAACCGCTGATGCAGCAGGTGCTGGCCGATCTGGCGCTTGATGTGGAAGCGGCGACAGCGCTGGCGTTCCGTTTGGCGCGCGCGTTCGATCGCTCGAATGATCCACGTGCTTCGGCATGGCGGCGACTGATGACGCCTGTCACCAAATACTGGGTTTGCAAGATCGCGCCGCCGATGGTGGCCGAGGCGATGGAATGCCTTGGCGGCAACGGATACGTCGAGGAAGCACCGCTGGCGCGCCTGTATCGCGAGGTGCCGGTCAACTCGATCTGGGAAGGTTCCGGTAACGTCATGGCGCTGGATGTCGCGCGGGTGTTGCAACGCGAGCCGATGGCGGTTGAATCGGTGATGGAAGAATTGCTGGCCGGCGCTGGCGACGATCAGCATCTGCGCCGCGCCCACGCGCGCATCGAAGGCATGTTGCAGGAGCCGAAATTCCTGGATGCACGTGGCCGCACGCTGGTGGAAAGCTTTGCCGTTCTGGCTGCCGCTACCATTCTGCGCGTTCATGCGCCACCCGCAGTGGCGGATGCCTTCATTGCCACACGCCTGTTTGGCGATCCGCGACAGACATACGGGCAGGGTCTGGAGCACGCCGACGTTCGTGCCATCATAGCGCGGGCGTCACCCAACGAGAGCTAGCTCTTTGTGGCGCTCGGCGACACCGCTGCGCGGCGCCGGCCGCCGAGCGCATTTTAAGTTAGCGCTGGCGACTGTGCTCGGCGACACCGCTGCGCGGCACCGGCCGCCGAGCGTGGCTGCTTGACGTCAAGTGAATAGCCAGGATGAAACGCCGGCGCGGCGTGCAAGCTCGCCCATTTCGTTTTCAAGTTCATCGAAAACGACGGGGTTGGCCGCATGTGGCAACCAGGGCGCGCCTTCAGTCGCGGCGCGATAATCCGCGAGCATATCGGTCCACGCAGCGTTGTCGAACTGGCGATCTGGGAATGTGCGCGGCGGCATGCGGCGCAGATTGGTTTGGCCAGCCAGCCACGCATAGGCGGCCTGCCAGACCTCCAGCGGTGCGGCGAGATTATGCCGGCCTTTGAGCTGCGTGATTGTCAGCATGCCGGCTTCGCGCGCGTGCGGGCCGATTTCCAGCGTCGCGATGTGGTCGCCGTGGCGGCGGATGGAAAACAGGCGGCAGCGGTCGCTGGCCAGACGATCGGCATACTGATCGGCGCAATTCTGCATTGCCCGCGCCTCGGTGAGGATCTCGTGCTGATCGAGCAGCGGCACGAACGTGTAACCACGCACAAGGCCGCCTGACAGCCACGGATCGGAAACGGCGCCATGGCTGAGCTGAAGCGTGAGGCGAATGCGGCTGAACCAGCTTTTTGCCGCGCAAAGAGCCGTGTCGAACGCAATTTCAGGACGCCAGGGCACAACGATGAGGCTGTGTGCGCGCGTCTGCGGCGCACGGGAGTGCCACGCATAGCTGGCCAGCACGCCAAACATCCGTTCCGGGTCGCCGGGCTCTGCGTAAATGCTTTGATCGGCCAGCCAGAGCGTGAAGTCGTCACTGCACGCGCGTGTACCGAATGTCACCGCCTGCAACCACGAAGCGCTGTGGGCAGGGTCGGCGGGCATCCGGCTGGCGATGCGACGGGTGAAAGTTTCGCTATGCGGCAGCGCCCTGATCGGCTGGTCAAACGCTTCCGGGGGAAGACGGCGCAGCCAGAGCGGCAGGCCGAGTGTGGCTGCGACTGTCTTCAGCGCTTCGCCCGCTTCAACCTGGGCGATGGCGGCCTTACGCAATTCAAGCGGTGTGTGGCGGCTGGCGATGGCATACGCCGCACCGGGAAAGACGATGGCAAGATCGGCAAGGCGCGAAGAGGAGCGCATCAGGCGCCGCACATCGCGCCGGGCCGGATAGGTAAAGCGGGCAGCATAATTTGCGTGATCGTCGGAAAGCGGCGGCAACGGAGCAACGCGGCGGGCGTCCGAACGCCGACGGAGAAGTTGTGTTGCCTGCGACATGTACTGACCCACTCAGCTACCGACCCACCTCAACAGGGTAGCGGGCTGAAAGCCTTGCAAGCCATTGCGGCGCGCATGGGACAGAAGCGTGCCCCGGCGCGGCAAGTCGCGGGCCAAAATATGTTGAGAGTTAACGGGGCGCGTGCCGTACGTATGCGCACGGCGCAATCCTTAACCGAGCCAAAGCGGCCTAACGGTGCATGAAGCGCATTCGGTCCAGCGCACCCTGCAGAATGATGGTGGCTGCCAGTTTGTCGATCACCTGCGCCCGGCGCTTGCGGCTGGTGTCCGCTTCCAGCAGCATGCGCTCGGCTTCTGCGGTTGAAAGCCGTTCATCCCACAGCAATATCGGCAGCGGCGTCAGCGCATTCACGTTGCGGGCGAAGGCGCGGGTGGCCTGCACGCGCGGGCCTGAGGTGCCATCGAGGTTCGTCGGCAGGCCCAGCACCAATCCGCCCACCTTATGCAGCGAGGTGAGGCGAAGCAGCTCGGCGGCATCCTCCTTGAATTTGGTGCGCCGGATGACTGTCAGCCCGGAAGCGATCGTGTGTGTGATGTCGGACAGGGCAAGGCCGAGCGTTTTCGTGCCGGCATCTATTCCGATCAGCGGCGCACGCGCCGGAATGACCGCTGCGAAAGCTTCGATGTCGTCGGTGGTAATGCCGCGATCGGGGTCGCCCGATAAATTTTCCATAAAGGCGCCCTGAGGATTGTTGCGGATTGGGGCTTCATATACTCCACATTGGGCTTGGTAAACGTATTTACCGCCGAACGTGCATAGGGCAGCTTTGTTCAGATTCTAATGCGATCAAAGCGGCCGCTAGGGATAGGGCCACACAACGAGGGATGGTGGTGCAGCAAGATAACGAAGCCGTGAACGCGGGCCTGAGTACTCTGGTAGTCTTTGCCGCGACGACTTTTCTCTCCGCATTTTTGCTGTTTGCCATCCAGCCGGTATTCGCGAAAATGGTGCTGCCGGTTTTGGGCGGATCATCTTCCGTTTGGGCGGTGGCGCTGCTGTTCTTCCAGTCGGCGCTGCTCGCGGGTTATCTCTATGCGCACCTGCTGATCCGCAATGTGCCTTCGGCCTCAACCGGCTTCGTGCATCTGGCGGTCGCGCTGCTGGCACTGCTGGTGCTGCCGATCGGCTTGCCGGAAGGCTGGAACGAGCCGCCGCCCGGAAATCCATATCTCTGGCAGCTCGGATTGTTCACTGTTGCTGTCGGACTGCCGTTCTTTGCCGTCGCGGCAAATGCGCCGTTGCTGCAGGCATGGTTTGCGCGCTCCGGTCATCCGCACGCCACCGATCCCTATTTTCTTTATGGCGCTTCAAATCTCGGCAGCCTGATTGCGCTGCTGGGATATCCGTTTCTGCTTGAGCCAACCTTCGGGCTGACGGCGCTGAGCGAATACTGGACCATCCTATATTGCGTTCTGATCGTTGCCATTGGCTTCTGTTTTCTGCTGGTGCGCCGCCGCGCCGGTAGTCTGGAAGTGAAGCAGCAGCTCGCTGCAGAAGATGCGGGACCTACGCCGGGCTGGCGGGAGCGAGCGGCGTGGTGCGGGTTGGCGATGATTCCCGCCGCGCTGCTTACCGCATTCACCACGCATATCACCACCGACGTCGCATCGGCACCGCTGCTGTGGGTGCTGCCGCTGTCGCTCTACCTGCTCACCTATGTGCTCGCGTTTCAGACGCGCCTGCCGTTGCCGATGTGGCTGCTACTGCCGTTGCAGTTCGGTGTGGTTGTCTTTGCCCTGCTGGAGCTGTCGCAGACCAAGCACGACACATGGACCCTGACGAGCGTGGCGGGGCTGGCCGCGTTTTTCCTTGCCGCACTGGTCGCGCATCGCACGCTGTTTCTCAACCGTCCGAAAGCGCACTTCCTCACCGAGTTCTATCTCTGGATGTCGTTCGGTGGCGTGCTCGGCGGCCTGTTCGCAGCCCTCATAGCGCCGCAGCTTTTTTCCGAGGTGCTTGAATATCCGTTGCTGATCGCGCTTTCGCTGGCGTGTCGTCCCGGCGTTTTCACGACGCGCACGACACCGGTGCGGGAGCTGATCTGGCTGCTGGGGATCTTCATCGTCGGCGCTTTGATCATCAACAACGTGCCGATGTGGCTCGTAGTGAACGGATACGAATTTGGCGAGTGGGGTGTGACGCCTGTGGTTGGGCTGCTGTTTGCGGCCGTCGCGATTCTGTTCTGGCGCTATCGGGCACGCCAGCTCGTTACCGTGCTGCTGCTGTTTGCAGTCGTCGCGATTCTACCGTCGGCGGTGAAGCGCGGCAACGCGCAGCGCAGCTATTATGGTGTCTACCGCGTCGCGCAGTCGGCAGATTCAGAGTTCAATGTGTTTACCCACGGAACGACGCTGCATGGCGCGCAACGCATCCGCGATTTCAAGGGCAATACCGTCGCCGATGTGACGCCTGGAACGTATTATTATCCGGGCAGCCCCATGGCCAAGTCGGTTCAGATTGCCCAGGCCAAGATGGATGAGCTGGGAGAGACCGGCCGCTTCGGCGTGGTTGGCCTCGGGGCCGGTTCACTGGCCTGCTATTCGCGCAAGCATGAGCAGTGGCGCTTCTTCGAAATTGATCCGCTGGTGGTCGATATCGCGTCGAAATCGGGGCACTTCACGTTTCTGTCCAACTGTCAGCCGCACTTCGACGGCGTGGTGGGCGATGCCCGCCTGACGCTGGAGAAGGAGCCCGACCACAGCTTCGATCTTCTGATCATCGATGCATTCACGTCCGACGCGGTGCCGGTTCACCTGATGACGGCGGAGGCGCTGCAACTCTATGCCCGCAAGCTGACCGATAACGGCGTGGTCGTCCTGCACATCTCCAACCGCTATCTTGATCTGGAAGCGGTGCTGGGGGCCACTTTGCCGCTGGTGCCCGAATTAAAGGGGCTGATCGTTTCGGATGACGACGCTGATGGCACCTATGCGCAAAATTCATCCACGGTTGCCGTTTTTGCCAAAGATATGCTGGCACTTGATCCCTATCGGGCGCTGCCGGGGGCGCAGGATTTCCACGACGGCAACGTTTCGGCCTGGACCGACGATGCTTCGGACATCCTGGGGCCGTTTCTGTCGCAGCGGAAACGTTTCTGACCGCAATCGGGGGCAGGCGTGACGGTTAAGTTGCGCGTCTCCGCGCGCGGGGCTAAGAGTGCGGGCGCTTGCAACCCGAGCGACGTTCAACATACCGGCGAGGAGCCATGCGGGTCGACGAGACGACGGTCCGGCGCATTGCGCGCCTGGCGCGCATCAAGATTTCCGATGAGGATGCCAAATCTCTGGAGGGTGAACTCTCCGGCATCCTGGATTGGGCCGAAGAACTGAATGGGGCCGACACAACCACTGTCGAGCCGATGACGCGCGTTGTGCCTATCGAGCTGAAAAAGCGCGTGGACGAAATCACCGACGGCAACATCGCCGATGACATCGTGAAGAATGCGCCGATGGTCGAAGACCATTATTTCGTGGTGCCCAAGGTGGTGGAGTAGCGATAACCGTGACGGATCTTACCAAGCTCACCATCGCCGAAGCGCGCGACAAGCTGCGCAAAAAAGAAGTGTCGGCAACAGAACTGACGCAGGCGTTCATCGACGCCATTGAAGTCGCGAATCCGCAACTCAACGCGTACGTGCGGACCACGCCCGAGCTGGCGCTGAAGCAGGCTGAGGAAAGCGACCGGCGGTTGAAGTCCGGCGATGCGCGCCCGCTTGAAGGGCTGCCGCTCGGCAACAAGGATCTGTTCTGCACCAAGGATGTCGAGACAACGGCGTGCTCGAAGATTCTTGAGGGCTTCACTCCGACATACGAATCGACGGTCGGTTCCAATCTGTGGAACGCAGGCGCGGTGATGCTCGGCAAGCTCAACTGCGATGAGTTTGCGATGGGCTCCTCGAACGAGACCAGCGCTTACGGGCCCGTGGTTTCGCCGTGGCGTCGTGCCGGTGCCGATGGCCAGCTGACCTCGGAAAATCTGGTGCCGGGTGGTTCGTCGGGCGGTTCGTCCGCTGCCGTCGCCGCCGACCTGTGCCTTGGTGCAACGGCAACCGATACCGGCGGCTCCATCCGCCAGCCTGCAGCGCTGACCGGCACTGTCGGCATCAAGCCCACCTACGGGCGTTGCTCGCGCTGGGGCATCGTCGCGTTTGCGTCATCGCTGGATCAGGCCGGACCGCTGGCCAAGACGGTGCGCGACGCTGCGATCATGCTGCGCTCGATGGCCAGTCACGACCCGAAGGATTCCACCTCGGTTGAAACGCCGGTGCCCGACTATGAGCTTGCGCTTGCGCAGGGCGTAAAGGGGCTGCGCGTCGGCGTGCCGAAGGAATATCGCGTTGAAGGCATGTCGCCGGATATCGAGCGTCTCTGGCAGGAAGGCATCGAGTGGCTGAAGGCCGCTGGCGCCACCATCCATGAGGTGTCGCTGCCGCATACGAAATTCGCGCTGCCAACCTATTATGTCGTAGCGCCGGCTGAGGCTTCTTCAAACCTCGCCCGTTACGATGGCGTGCGCTATGGCCTGCGTGTCGAGGGCAAAGACCTCATCGACATGTATGAGAACTCGCGCGCTGCGGGCTTCGGCAAGGAAGTGCAGCGGCGCGTGCTGATCGGCACCTATGTGCTGTCGGCCGGCTATTATGACGCCTATTACCTCAAGGCACAGAAAGTACGTACGCTGATCAAGCGCGACTTCGACGACGCGTGGCAGTCGGTAGACGTGCTGCTGACCCCGACCACGCCGACGCCGGCCTTCAAGATCGGCGAAAAGCTGGATGATCCGATGGCGATGTATGCGCAGGACATCTTCACCGTCACGGTGAACATGGCTGGCCTGCCTGGCATTTCGGTGCCGGCCGGTATTTCGGTCGATGGTCTGCCACTCGGCCTGCAGCTTATCGGTAAACCTTTCGATGAAGCGACGCTGTTCCGCGCCGCGCAGGTGATCGAGGATGCTGCCGGGCACTTCAAGGTGCCGCAGCGCTGGTGGGAAACGGCGCGCTAACGGCAAACGACAACGCGACAGCAGCGGGAGCAGGTGACATGGGTGGGCGTCAGCCGCAGGAATGCACGTCGATGGCCGAGGTGCGCGATGAGATCGACCGCCTCGATCGCGAACTTGTGGACCTGATCTCGCAGCGGTTCGGCTTTGTCGATCGCGCTTGGCAGTTGAAGGCCAATCCGGCTGAAGCCTATGTGCCGTGGCGCATTCAGCAGGTGATCGACAAAGTGCGCGCGCACGCCAACGACAAGGGGCTGCCGCCGGAGCTGACTGAGGCGCTGTGGCGGCAGATGATCGGCTGGTTCGTGCAGTACGAAGAAGAGAAGCTGCGACGGCAGATGGAAGGCAACGGCGGGGGCAGTGCTGACGCCGGTAATGCGTGACGTCCGGGCGGGATGGTACCCGGCGCAAGGCGCCCCGGCGCGAGCGCCGGCCATCCATCGGCACCACGCCGGTCGTACTAAGCCTCTCACCGCGTGTGGCGGTAGCACCGATTTGTGCTAACAGGGCGCAAGGCGCCCCGGCGCGAGCGCCGGCCATCCACCGGCACCACGCCGGTCGTACTAAGCCTCTTTCCACTTGAGTCCGGCAGGAAATAAAAAATGGAAATCGTTGCGTTCGATCCGGTCACCTTGCTCAAGCTGGCGTTGCTGAATCCGGTGGTGATTGTCGTCGCGGTGATGATGGGCCGCCGCTGTGACCAGTGGCAAAAGCTGATCCTGGCCGGGTTTGTGGCTGCCATCGCCGGTTTCGCGGTTTATTGGCTGGCAGCAGCGGTGGGCCTGCTGCCCATCCACGCGCTGGGTGGTGAAGCGGCGCTGCTGACGGTGCAGTTTGTGGCCGGTCTCGCCTGGGCGGCGCTGGGCTACTGGATCGCCCGGCGCAAAGCCTAAGGTGGCCTCTGGCAGCTCCGCTGTCCTCTATATCTGCCGGTGTTAACCAGCGCTGACGTTCGTCAGAGCGCCTAAGCCCGCAGCTGCGGAGCTGCCCGAAAAGCGCCACGCCACTCCGACTAGCTTGAATGATCGCCGCAGCTGGAAAAGCGGTTCCCACTTTTCCGGAAGCCATTTAAGGTGCCGCCTAAAAACGGTGCACCGGCGTGACAAAGCTTGGGCAGCGTTGGGGACGAGTGTTCATTCGGGGTATTGCGTCATGATGAACCTGACTGCGGGGCGGGGTCGCTCTGCCGGCTCGCTGCTCATTCAGCGGGCTGTGACCATCATCGGGTCGCTGACGCTCGATGGCCAGATCACAATCGAAGGCACTGTCGACGGCGAAGTGCGCTGCCGGGAACTCATCATCATCGAGCGTGGCGATGTCGGCGGCATTGTCGTGGCCGATCGCGTTGTTGTGCGCGGCGAATGCTCGGGCACCATCTACACTAACGAACTGGTGCTGTGCGCAGGCTGTCATGTCGAAGGGCACATCTATCACCGCAAGCTGGTGCTTGAGGAAGGGTGCTATTTCGAGGGCAAATCGCGTCGCCATCCCGATCCGTTCTCGCTGGCGCCCGAGCCGCTGGAGATCGTTGAGGACGATCGCGCCTTTCTGACCGGCCCGCAGCCGCTTGCCCCGCGCGACGCGGTGGGATAACGAGGGCGCTGGCAAGGAGTTACCCATGCAGGAATCGGCTACCGCCAGCAATCCAAAGAATTTGATCGAGGGCGCCACGGGCAAGTGGGAGGTCGTTATCGGCCTCGAAGTGCATGCCCAGGTGGCGTCGAAATCGAAACTGTTCTCAGGTGCAGCAACCGCCTTCGGCGCCGAGCCCAACAGCCATGTGTCGCTGGTGGATGCGGCCATGCCGGGCATGCTGCCGGTGATCAATGCGGAGTGCATCGCACAGGCGGTGCGCACGGGGCTTGGTCTCAACGCGAAGATCAATCTGAAGAGCGTTTTTGACCGCAAGAACTATTTCTATCCGGATCTGCCGCAGGGCTATCAGATCAGCCAGTTCAAGCAGCCGATCGTCGGCGAGGGCGAGATCGAGATCGATGCTGACGGCGAGACGCTGACAATCGGCATCGAGCGCCTGCACCTTGAGCAGGACGCCGGCAAGTCCGTGCACGATCAGCACCCGGATTATTCCTACGTCGATCTCAACCGTTCCGGCGTTGCGCTGATGGAGATCGTGTCGAAGCCCGAGATGCGCTCGTCCAGGCAGGCGCAGGCTTACGTCACCAAGCTGCGCACCATCCTGCGTTACCTCGGCACCTCCGACGGCGACATGGAGAAGGGCAATCTGCGCGCGGACGTGAACGTGTCGGTGCGCAAGCCCGGCGATCAGCTCGGCACCCGCTGCGAGATCAAGAACGTCAACTCGATCCGCTTCATCGGTCAGGCGATTGAAACGGAAGCGCGGCGCCAGATCGATATTCTGGAAGCAGGCGGCAAGATCGATCAGGAAACGCGCCTGTTCGATCCGGGCAAGGGCGAGACGCGTTCGATGCGCTCCAAGGAAGAAGCGCACGACTATCGTTACTTCCCCGATCCCGATCTGCTGCCGCTTGAGCTGACGATGGATTTCGTCGGCGAGCTTGAGGCGTCGCTGCCGGAACTGCCGGACGCAAAGAAAGAGCGCTTCACGCAGGAGTTCGGCCTCAGCGACTACGACGCCACCGTTCTGGTCGCCGAGCGCGCTTCGGCTGACTACTTCGAAGCCGTTGCCTCGGGTCGCGATGGCAAGGTTGCTGCGAACTGGGTCATCAACGAGTTGTTCGGCCGCCTGAATAAGGAAGGCAAGGACATCGCCGACTCGCCGGTTTCCGCTTCCCAGCTCGGCGCGATCGTCGATCTCATTTCGTCCAACACCATCTCGGGCAAGATCGCCAAGGATCTGTTCGAGATCGTGTGGTCAGAGGGCGGTGATCCGGCCGAGATCGTCGAAGCGCGCGGCATGAAGCAGGTGACGGACACCGGCGCGATCGAGAAGGCTGTCGATGAAATCATCGCGGCCAACCCCGACAAGGTGGAGCAAGCCAAGGCCAAGCCGACGATGATCGGCTGGTTTGTTGGGCAGGTGATGAAGGTCTCCGGCGGCAAGGCCAATCCGCAGGCCGTCAACGAGATCCTGAAGCAGAAGCTCGGTATTGAATAAATCTCACCCCTGAAGGGTTGAGGCTGATTAGCGATGGCAAGGCTTATACGCCGATGCCATCGCTTCTTCCTGCTGCATAGAAGGTTTTGTTACGTCTCGCCGCCGTAGCGTTTTGCTAGCGCGCGCCGCTTGATGGGCATCCCGATCAACTGGATCAGCATCGGTGTGTTCGCGCGTGCCATTCACGCGAGCGAGGCGCCATGCAGCACAGCACCGTAAAGTCCGTCGCATCCGGTTCATCGTCCGGTACACGCTCAGGCACCGGACAGATCGGCATGGCCGCCGCTGTTTCGATCGGCATCGGCGGCATGGTCGGTGCCGGCATATTTTCCATTCTCGGCGTGGTTGCGGAAGCCGCTGGCAACGCGATGTGGGCGGCGTTCGCAATCGGCGGCGTCGTGGCGCTGCTCTCCACTTACTCTTACGCCAAGCTCGGCACGCGTTATCCGTCAGCCGGCGGCGCAGTCAGTTTTCTGGTTGTCGGATATGGCGACGGCGTGTTCGTCGGCGGCCTCAACATGTTCATGTGGGCCGGATACATTATCTCGTTGGCGCTCTATGCGATGGCGTTCGGCAATTACGCCGCCACTTTCATCTCAACAACGCCCGATCCCGTACTGATCAAAGGTCTCGCGATCGCTTCGGTGTTGCTGGTGACGCTGCTCAATGCGTTCGGTGCCAAGGTGATGGGGCGGGGCGAGACCATCATCGTCGGCATCAAGCTGGCGATCCTCATTCTGTTCTCCGTCATCGGGCTTTACTTCGTAAAGGGCGAGAACCTTTCGCCGTCGCAATGGCCGGGGCCGGAATCGGTGCTGTTCGGCGCGGGGCTGCTGTTCATCGGCTATGAGGGCTTCGGCCTCATCACCAACACGGCGGCCGATATGCGCGACCCCAAGAAGATGCTGCCGCGCGCGCTCTACACCGCTGTGATCCTCGTCATCATTCTGTATCTGGCGGTGTCGCTCACCGTTTCAGGCAATCTCACCAACGCGGAGATTGAACGCACGCGCGACTATGCGCTGGCCGAAGCCGCCAAGCCGTTTCTGGGTGAAACCGGCTTCCGGTTGATTGCCATCGCGGCGCTGCTGTCGACCGCATCGGCCATCAACGCCACGCTCTTCGGCTCGGCCAACATCTGCTACATGATCGCACGCGATGGCGAACTGCCGAAGCGGCTGTCGCAAATCGAATGGCGGCAGGCGACTGGCGGACTTCTGCTGACGGCGGCTCTGGTGATCGTGGTGATGCTGATGTTCGATCTCGCCGGCATCGCGATGATGGGCAGCGCCGCGTTCCTGCTGCTCTATGCGGCGGTCAATGGCGGCCATCTGCGGATACTGAAGCAGACCGGTGCCAATCCCTTCTTCGTCTGGCTGGCGATGCTCACCTGTCTGGCGATGTTCTGCATCCTTGCGGTCTACACCTATCAGAAGGAGCCGGCCGCCATCATCGCTCTGGTGGGCATCGCGCTGGCAGCCTTTGCCTTCGAAGCGATCTACCGCCACTTCACCGGCCGCCGCATCAATCTGCCCTGATTGCTTCTTTCGACGGTGTGGAGGCGCGCGCAAAAAATGGTAACCCTCTGTTGGCATGCTGCTCCGGTCACAGGGGGAACTGGGTATGACCAACACGGCAGTGCTTATTCACGGCGCTTTTTGCGGCGGCTGGTGCTTCGCGGACATGATGCCGGTGCTGCAGCAGCACGGTTGGGAATGCCACGCGCCTGATCTGCCGTATCATGTGCCGGGTCCCGCTCAGCCAGCCGATCCCAGACTCGCCGAGCAGAGTGTCGCTGACTACACGCGCGACATGGCTGCCTTCGTGAAGCAGTTCTCGGAACCGCCGGTGATCTTCGGTCATTCGATGGGCGGACTGATCGCCCAGCAGCTTGCAGCGCAGGGGCTGGCCAAAGCCATCGTGCTGCTGACGCCCGCAGCGCCATGGGGCGTTCTGCCATCTACAACGCGAGAGATGGCGCTGGCCAAGGGGCTGATGCAGGCGTCGCCGTTCTGGAACAAGGCGCTCAATCCTTCATTTGAGGTTGCGAAGGGCGACTCGCTTGCCAGCCTGCCGCCGGAAGCGCAGCGCCGCGTGTTCGACATGTTCAGCCCGGAGTCCGGCAAAGCGCTGTTCGAACTGTTCTTCTGGATGTTCGATGCCGCGCGGGCAACGACGGTTGAAACGCACAAGGTGCAGTGCCCGGTGCTGGTGGTCGCGGGTGCCGACGATCTGGTCATATCGCCGGAAACATGCCGCGCGGTTTCAGGTCTTTATGCCAATTCCACATTCCGCGAGGAGCAGGGCCGGGGACACTTCCTGGTGATGGAGGATGGCGCTGCTGAGCTGGCAGGCCGCTGCGCCGACTGGATTGATGCCGCCGTCAAGTGATGGCGTTGGCCTAGAGCCTTTCAGCGTTTCGTTGAATCGCGGGCGGTGCGCGCGTGCAGGGCAGTCATGCATGTTGTGCAAGCGCTGCGGCCGCATGAAGCATGTCAGTTGATGCGGGTGGAGATCGGTATTGATCAGCGTCAGGACAAGCCCGATTTCAGGCCCACAGGCAAACTCAACCTTGGCACTAAACGTAACGCGCGGACTGTTTCCGTCGTTTTGCCAACTCGTTCTATCGTATGATCTTTTTCGCCTTTTGAAACGCCATCACCGTGAGCTGATCCGGCTTGATCTTCACGCCAGGATGCCTACATCACCCGTGCTGATGACCGCAGGGGGCGAGGCGAACGGCATGATGATCCGCGATACGAGCGCAGGCTACGGCGTGCCTACACGGGTGCTCCACTGGGGCATGGCGGTTGCCATCCTGGGAATGTACTGGCTCGGCCTGTGGATGGTCGATCTCACCTACTACAGCCCCTACTACCAGCTCGCTCCGGACATCCACCGCAGCATCGGCATAATTCTGCTGACACTGCTGCTCGGACGTTTCCTGTGGCGGATCGTCAACGACAAGCCCGACGACAGTGACCTGTCGAAGATGGAGCGCACCGCCGCCCGCGTCGTGCACTGGGGCTTTTATCCGTTGCTGCTGGCGCTGATGATCAGCGGCTACCTGATGTCGACTGCCGATGGCCGCGCGATCGAGGTGTTCGACTGGTTCAGCGTTCCGGCCATCATTGAGAACAAGGGTATGGAGAAGCCGGCCGGCGCCGCGCACGCGCTGCTGGCGCACCTCACCATCCTGCTCGTTATCGTTCACGCCCTGGCGGCGTTGAAACACCAGTTCTACGACCGCAGCGGCGTTCTCGGCCGCATGTGGTCTGGTTCATCCAGCAATCGCTGATCCCCACCCATTATTCATCCAAATCCTGAGGAGCTTAGTATGAGACTGACGACCGCCACCCTGGCGCTGGTAGCCGCTGTGCTTGCAGCCCCGGCCGTGCAGGCCGCCGACTACGTGATCGACACCGCCCGCGCTCACGCCTCGATCAACTTCCGCATCAAGCATCTCGGCTTCAGCTGGCTGACCGGCCGCTTCGACAAGTTTAACGGCACGTTCACTTTTGATGAAGCCAAGCCGGAGGCTTCGAGCGTGAAGGTCGAGATCGACCCGAGCAGCATCAACACCAACCACGCCGAGCGCGACAATCATCTGCGCGGCAAGGACTTCCTCGATACATCCGCATTCCCGAAAGCGTCGTTCGAGAGCACCTCGGTGAAGCTGGATGGCGACAAGGCGAAAATTACCGGCAACCTGACGCTGCATGGCGTTACCAAGGAAGTAACGATTGACGCCACGCGTATCGCCGGCGGCCCGGATCCGTGGGGCAATCACCGCGAGGGCTTCACCGGCACCACCACCCTGCGCCTGAAGGACTTCGGCATCAACTTCGACCTTGGGCCGGCATCGGAAGTGGTCGAGCTGGGTCTTGAGGTCGAAGGTGTCCGCCAATAGGACACAACGGGCAGTGATGTCATAGGTCGTTAACTGCGCTTGCATTCATTGATGCAAATGCGTGCATCAACTGCCCAACGAACAAACGGATGGTAACCCGCCCTCTGGCAGCGTGCACCTCCGAACGCGTGATGTCTGCCCCGCTTGCCTCTGAGGAGGGCGGGACAGGCGTCGTCGCGCGGAGGTGTACTGCTGTGGGAGGGTACGTTGGTAGGTGCGCCGACGTCCAAATCAGACGGGTGGGGGGACGGTGTTGGTATAGCCAACGGCGTCAACGGTAGCTCGCGCCGTCTGACACAGAGTTTGCTTGAGCAGGACGTGCGCAGCGAGAAGGCAATTGCCTGTGCGCAGGGTGGCCTAGCTGTCTTCATCCTTCTGCTGAATACATTTGGCCTGCGTAACGGTCTGCCGGATCTCAACGGATGGCTTGCGCTGGCGTTGGGTGCGCTAGTCGCCACATCCGCGGCGCGCTGGTACCTGGTTCGCTCCGGACGCCTGCCCGAACGCCGTCTCGATATTCTCACCATGATCGACGTCGTTATCGTGCTGGCGGCGATCTGGAGCTATCAGTTTGTATTTGATCACCCGGCCAGCGGAATCTTGAAGGCGCCGACCTTCGTGATGCTGCTGGTTCTCATCGGTGTGCGCGCGCTGCGGTTCCATCCGCGCCCGATTGCTGTCGCAGGCGCGTCGGCGGTCGTTGGCTGGAGCGCGCTTGTGCTTGGCGTGGTGATGGCCGACGGATTGCCGTCCGTCACCGGCGATTACCGTTATCATCTGACATCGTTCGAAGTGCTTCCGGCAGCGGAAGTCGAGCGTATCGTAGCGCTGGCCGCACTGACGTTCGTGCTGGCGCTTGGCGCCTGTGCAGCACGCGGATTGTTGGGCCGTTCAGCGCATATGACCGACTATGGCGAAGCGCTGGAATCTGCGCGCCATCATTTGCGTGAATCCGTGCAGGCCCGCGAGGAAGCAGAGGCAGCGTTCGACGCGCTGGCGACGCGGGATGTCGAGATCAGCGAACAGAACCGGATGTTCACGACGGCCTTGGACAACATGTCCCAGGGCCTTTGCATGTTTGATAGCGAGCAGAAGCTGCTCGTCTGCAATCATCGCTATCTTGAGATTTATGATCTGCCGAAACGACTGGCGCGTCGCGGCACCAGTTTCCGTGACATCATCGAAAGCCGCATAAAAGCCGGCAATTTCCCGGGCGGAAATGCTGACGCGTATCTCGTCGAGCGGCTGTCGTCGGTACGCGAGCCGGTGCGCAACACGCAGCTGCACGAGTTGCAGGATGGGCGGATCATCGCCATCACGCACCAGCCCATGGAAGGCGGCGGCTGGCTTGCAACGCACGATGACGTTACGCAGCTGCGGCGCATCGAGGCCAAGCTTTCGTATATGGCGCGTCACGATGCGCTGACGGATCTTCCCAACCGTACACAGCTGAAGGAACGTCTGGAGCAGCTTCTGCCTGTTGTCGACGGACGCAATCTCGTTGTGGCTGTCGTCGAAGTCGACCGCTTCAAGGAGATCAACGAAACGCTCGGCCCATCGGTCGGCGATGTGCTGCTGCAGAGTGTAGCGCAACGACTGCTTCGCCGCATGGAAGCGTCAGAGATCGTCGCGCGTATCGGCGCGGATGAGTTTGTCATCCTGCAGTGCGTTGACGATCCGAATGAAGTCGACAACATCGCCACGCAGGCGCAGTCAGTGCTCGGCACTTCGTTCGACATCGAAGGGCATTCGCTGACGATCACTGTGAGCGCCGGTGTTGCCGTGGCGCCGTCTGATGGCGAGACTGCCGATGATCTGCTGAAGCGTGCTGAACTGGCGCTGGGGCGCGCGAAGGAAGACGGGCTCGGCAACATCCGCTTCTTCGAGCACGAGCTGGATGGGCGCATGCGCGCGCGCCATAAGCTTGAGCAGGATATGCGCATTGCCCTGCGTGAAGGCCAGTTCGAGCTCTATTATCAGCCGCAGATAAATCTGGCCGATGGCAGCATCGCAGGCTTTGAAGCGTTGCTGCGCTGGCAGCATCCCGAGCGCGGGTTCATCTCGCCATCGGAGTTTATTGCCGTGGCCGAAGATTGCGGCCTGATTGTACAACTTGGTGATTGGGCGTTGCGGCGCGCGTGTGAAGAGGCCGCAAGCTGGGCGCAGCCCAAACGCGTTGCCGTGAACCTGTCCGTGGCACAGTTCCGTTCGGGCTGTGTGCGCCAGTCGGTTATTTCCGCGCTCGGTGCATCGGGCCTGTCGCCGAACCGGCTGGAACTGGAAATCACTGAATCAGTGTTGATGCAGGAAGGCACCGAGGTGCCGGCTGTGCTGGGCAAGCTGCAGGATATCGGCATCGACATCGCGCTGGATGACTTTGGCACCGGCTATTCGTCGCTCAGCTATTTGACGCGTATGCGCTTCGACAAAATCAAGATCGACAAGCACTTCATAAGCGGCGCCGGGCAGGAGCTCGACAGCGCACTGGCCATCCTGCGCTCGGTCGTGGCGCTCTCTCAAAGTCTGCAGATCAAGACTGTGGTCGAGGGTGTGGAGACCGCTGAGCAGCTTGCCATGGTGAAGAGCGAAGGCTGCACAGAGGCGCAGGGCTTCTATGTCGGCCGCCCGATGCCGGCGCAGCAGGTTGCAGCCTTGCTGGCAAAGGAGCGACCGGGCCGCAAGATGGTTTCATAAGGCTTGGCCTGATCTTCAGGCGGACGACCGAGGCTATTGATCGAGCGACGCCGGTGGCCAGGGCCACGCTTCTTCATAGCCGCCCTCAGGTTCCAGAAAGAAGAAGTCGATGCCGATCGGCAGCACTTCAGGATCGCCGACAGGGCGCACCGTCTGCTGCTCGCTGTTATCCGATGGTGGTGATCGATAGAGGGTTTCGCCATGCGAGGTGGCGGCCAGAAGTGGGACAAAGATAAGCGCCAATACGCCGACGCGAGACATGGATCAGCTCCGGGGATCATCTCCAGGATGGACGAGATGCATAGTGTATGTCAGCGCTTAAGGAAGGCTCGGCGCCATATGTTCGAGTTGAAGCAAATAGCGAACAGTATCGTTCCGCTGGATCGCGAAGCGCTTTACAGTCGGTAACGGAATGCGCCGTGCGGCCGCGTCAGGCCGTGGCGAATGAATGATCGGTGAGGAGACGATGGCGGAAGCGGCGCAACGGGGCACGGCTGTGCCGGACGAAGAAGCTCTGGTGATCTTTCAGAACCAGTGGGACGTTTATCGCAAGTTCCTGCAGCACGATTATCTGTCAAACGGCGTTGCATGCAGCGTGTTGCAACGCTTCCTTGCCGACGACATAGCGCGTCCGTTTCATTTCATCGATCTCGCCTGTGGTGACGCCAGCGGCATTGCCAAAGTGATGCGCGATGCGCCGGTTGAGAGCTATCTCGGCGTTGATCTGTCTGCACCCGCGCTTGCTTTGGCTGCTGACAATCTTGCAGCGGTCAATGCGCCGGTGACGCTGACGGAGGCGGACTTCTCAACGGTGCTGCAGGGTCTGGAGCAGCCGGCAGACATCGTCTGGATCAGTCTTTCGCTGCACCATCTGGAAACGGATGGAAAGCTTGAATTCATGCGCGGCGTAAAACGCGCGCTGGCGCCGCAGGGTGCGTTTCTGGCTTACGAGCCGACCTGCCGCGATGGCGAGACGCGGCCCGCTTACCTTGAACGCTTCGACGAGATTTGCCGGCGGGAATGGACTGCTCTCACCGCGCATGAGTACGCCGAGGCGATACATCATGTGCGGACCTGCGATCTGCAGGAGACGGCCACGCAATGGCTGGAGCTGGGACGGGAAGCGGGCTTTACATCGGCTGAGGAGCTTTATTGCTCGCCTGACGATCTGTTCCGGTTGTTCCTCTATCGACACTAGGCCGCCCCGACTTGTGATCGCCCTTTAAGGTGTCGCGGGGCGGCGGGCAATTATCGCGGTGCTCTCGACAATTTCGGGAAACACACCATCCGGACACGCCGCCAGCAGACCGGCGCGCATCTCGGCTGCGTAGGCAGCTGCGTCATCGCCTAGAATTGCGGGAGAGTTGGCCGAGAATGACAGCGCCCGCGCAACAAGCGCGTCGATGTCCGGCGTGCGCACATCAAACGTGGACATGCTTTCAACGTCGCTGAACTGGCTGCGTAACAGAACGCTGGTGTGCCGCTCGAATGCTTCGCCCTTGCGCCAGCGATTGAAGTCATCGAGCCTGCTGTAGCGTGTGCGAATGTCTTCGAAGATTGTGTGCCAGTGATTTTCGCCGTAGCTGTGCAGCGCAGTTTCGAGCAGCGCGATTGCGCCACCGGGTGCTAGCAACTCGTTCAAACGCTCAAGCGTTGCCGCACGATCCATCCAGTGAAACGATCGTCCCATGATGACGAGGTCAAGCGGCGCCAGCGAGGTGTCGAGATCGAACGACGAGCCGACACGGAGGTCGATGGTTACACCGCTATCGTGGGCCGCGCGCCGGGCAGCGGCGATCATCGCAGGATCGATATCCATGGCGATGAGCGTGCCGCAGTAGCGGCGGAAGGGAATGGCCAGCGTTCCGGGGCCGCATCCCAAATCCAGCACGCGCGATTGCGGCCCAAGGTGCGCTTCCGCGGCGAGTTTTGCGAGCAGGCGTGGCGAATATTGGGGGCGTCCGGCGATGTAGTGCGTTATCGCCGAGGTGAAACGCTCAGGATCGTATGGGGCAATGCGTGTCATCCGTTGCATCCCGATTGCGAGCGAGAGGAACAGGGCAGGCCGGTATGGGCGGATGTTGCAACCGCATTAGTGGCGATTGCATGCCGACACGAACAGGAAACAAAAAAGGGACGCATAAAGCGTCCCTTTCGAAATCCGTCATTGCTGATAAGCCGGTTTTCCGACTGATCAGGCCTGGGCGGAAGCCGCCGCGGCACCGCGACGCAGGCCGGCCAGCTTCTTCAGACGCGTGCGGCCACCGGCAGTGTTGCCCTGGGTGCGCGTGATCGTGGCGCGCGGAATAGCCCGACGAGCCTTTTTCTTGCGGGTTTCAACGTTGCGGAGGCTGCGTTTGCTGCTGCTGCTCATGGCGTTCACCGAATTGGGGCGCGCGCGCCCTTCACAGAATTGGATTAACGCTCTCAGAGCCGGTACGGCCATTTCAAGCGCGAAGGGCGCTTCCTAGGTCATCTTTCGCGCTGACGCAAGGGCTGCCGCCGAATTGGGCGACATAAAACTGCAACATGAGTCCCTTAGCCGGACGCCAACGCCCCCCGCATTCCAGCCCATAGCTTTGGGCGCGGCGGGGCCAATGGGATCAGCCTGCGGGCTTTGATTAACGGCGAGGGATCGACCAGCATGGCTGTGGGTGAGGATGCCGTAGCGCGCGGTGACAATGGGCTGCGGCGTGGACGCAACCAGCGGCTGCGGCAGGCGGTGCACCGGCACCGCGCTGTAACGCGGCAGGGCCTTCAGGAGCGTCTCTTCACGCTGGCGTTCAGCGGTCTCGTCTATCCCCAGATCTGGGAAGATCCGATTGTCGATCTTGAAGCGCTCAATCTGCGCGAGGACGAGCATCTGGTCGCGATCGCTTCGGGCGGCTGCAATGTGTTCAGCTATCTGGCCACTGTGCCGGTGCTGGTAACGGCAATCGATCTCAATCCCGCGCACGTCGCCCTTAACCGGCTGAAGCTCGCCGCGTTGCGCTATCTGCCGGACTATGACGCCTTCCGCAGCTTCTTTGTCGATGCCGATAGCAAAGACAACGTCGAGGCATACTTCGACTATCTACGCGATCACCTCGATCCGCAGACGCGGAAATATTGGGAATCGCGCGATCGCCTGGGACGTCAGCGCATCCGGTATTTCGCCACCAACTTCTACCGGCATGGTCTGCTTGGGAACTTCATCGCTGCAGGCCACAAGCTGGCGCGACTGCACGGCAAAGATCCGCGCCGGGTACTTGAAGCCAAATCCATGGCGGAGCAACGCGCGCTGTTCGATAGCGAACTGGCGCCGTTGTTCGAGAAGCGTCATATCCGCTGGCTGCTGGACAAGCCGTCGGCGCTGTTCGGTCTGGGCATCCCGCCGTCGCAGTTCGATGCGCTGAAGGGTGGCGCCGACAGCATGGCGGATGTGTTGCGCGCGCGGCTGGAGCGGCTGGCGTGCGGCTTCGACCTTAAGCAAAATTACTTTGCGTGGCAGGCTTTCGGCCGCCGCTATTCAACCGCTGCCGATGCACCGCTGCCGCCCTATCTGCATCGTCAGGGCTTTGAGAAACTGCGCCGCCGCGCATCGGATCTCAACGTCGTGCATGCCTCGTTCACCGAGCATCTGGCGGCATCACCTGCTGCTTCATGCGATGCTTACGTGCTGCTCGATGCCCAGGACTGGATGACCGACGAGCAACTGGGTGCGCTGTGGAGCGAGATCGTGCGCACCGGACGCCCCGGCGCCCGTGTGATTTTTCGCACCGCCGGCGAAGAAACCATCCTGCCGGGCCGCGTGCCCGACGCAATCCTTTCGCGCTTCAGCTACGATCGCGATTATGGCCGTGCGCTGACGGAAAAGGATCGCTCGTCGATATACGGCGGCTTCCACCTTTATACGCTCAACGCCTGAGGAATAGCGCGTGGCTCGGCCGGCTTCGGGATCATCTGCCAGTGCGCACATGGATGCCATCTACCGGCGTCAGCGCTACATCTACGATGCGACGCGCAAGTATTATCTGCTGGGGCGCGATCGTCTGATTGCCGAATTGCGCCCGCCAGCCGATGGCGCGGTGCTGGAAGTAGCATGCGGTACCGGACGTAATCTCATCGCCGCAGCCCGGGCCTATCCCGATGCGCACTTCTATGGCTTCGATATCTCCGCGGCGATGCTGAAAACGGCGCAGGCTTCAATCAACGGCGCCGGGCTTGATGGCCGCATCCAGATTGCGCACGGGGATGCAACCAGCTTCTCCGCCGTCCAGCTGTTTGGTGTTGAAGCGTTCGACCGCATCTTCATTTCCTATGCGGTGTCGATGATCCCGCCGTGGCGTGAAGCGTTGCAGCAGGCGTTGCAGGCGCTGGCACCGGGCGGCCAGTTGTTACTGGTGGATTTTGGCGATCAGGCTGGGTTGCCGGGCTGGTTCAAGCGCGGTTTGCGGCGTTGGCTGGCGCACTTTTCAGTAACGCCGCGCGATGCGCTGGCCGATGAGCTTGCACATATCGCCGCTCAGCCGGGTTTGAGCGTTCAGTGTAACCAGCTCTATCGTGGCTATGCGGTTTACGCCGTCATCAGCAAAGACCCGGCTTAAGGCCCGCTTGCTAGCCGGCGAACATGGCGCGCGCGATCAATCCCGGCACCAGCAGAGCAGCGGACCACAGTGCCGCTGACACCACGCTCAGCGGGATGAAGCTCGCCAGCGGCATGTTCTCAACGCCCGCAGCAATCGGGACAGTTGCCCGACGCGTACCCAGTGCCTTGCTGGTGATGACGCCGAGTACGCCATTCTGGCGCAGGAAGCTGCGCGCCGCCGCAACGCCTTTGCCGCCGTCGTTGATGTACCAGGCGTCGGAAAGTTCGCCCCGTGATGTCGCGCCGGCACGATGGAAGAACAGGTCGGCGGCGAGAGCACCGGCGGCACCCGCAAGGAAAATGGGCAGGAACGAACCGCCCGCATAAAGGTGCAGGCCGCCGATGAAGGCGAACACCACCATCATTGGAATAACTAGCGACGCCATTGGAATTGCGCCGGCAAAGGCAACGGCGAACATGATCGCCGCGATCAGCCACTCATGGTCGCGCATGAAGGCGAAGATCGTGTCCTGATAGGCGACGAACAGCACCGGCCACAGGATGACCCAGATGGCCCAGATGAAGGCGCTCGCGACATTGGCGATCTGAAACGGAATCTGCGGCATGGCAAACATGCCCGCCACCACCGGGATCACCGCGCGCACCGGGCCGACGAAGTGGCCAAGGAACACGCTCCACAGTCCGTGCTCTTCGAAAAACGCTTCGCCGCGTGGAATGAGCGTCGGGTTGTTCTTGAACGGCCAGACGTTCGGGATGGTGTCCTTGAAGTATAGGCCGATCCAGTACGACACGGAGTAGCCCGCTACGCCGCCCAACCCTGCCGCTACAACACTCCACAGCAGAACGCTGGAGCCGACGCCGCTGGCGGCCAGCAGAAAGGCCAGTGCGGTGAGGATGGCCCAGCCCGGCCACACGATGGAGAGGAAGCAGAGCGATTCACCGAAGGCGACGAGAAACGCAATCGGTATGGCCCAGCCCTGACCCTGCCGCACTATGGAAACGATCGATTCGACGAGGCTGTCGGTCATGGCGTGGTCCCGTTGTTATCGGCGCGAGGGTCGCGCGTGGCGTGGACAGATTGGCCAATGCGCAAGACGAGCAATTAGTGCCGCCCGACGCGCGACTCAACCCCAAGGCCATCAACCGCGGCGGCAGCGGCGCTTCATTTCGGCGCCCAGTTCGCGCGATACCTCGGTGGCCAGCATCATGCCGCGCGAGACCTGTGCCGGTGTCAGGTTGTTGGCGCCGCGCAGCACACCCGGCGCGCGGTCGGCCTCGTTCTTGCCGTGGGCAAGCTCTTCGCAGGAAAGCTCTTTCTTTTTGCTCTTGAGCGCAAACAGGCGCACGCCGGAAGCATAGGCTTCGGGCGGAGCAGGAGCTCGCAGCCAGGCGCGATCATGGTCATCGACGAGATGGCGCAAGGTGCGCTGCCGCTTGGCGATGCAGTCGCTCGAATCGTCAACGCAGGTCAGGCCGGAACTGGCGCCTCCGGTGGTGACGTTAGGGCCGGTGCAGCCGACCGGCGCGAGGGGCACAAAAACGATGAGCAGAACCGGAAACCTCCGGCGTCGGTCGAGATTCATTCTTGGTCCCTTGTCGGCGCACGGTTAAAGCCCGTAGAAGGCCACCATGGCCGCGTCAAGGCGAATTCGATGCGCGGCGGCAACAGCGAAAGGCGTTCCCATGGCACACGCGATCCGTATCCACGCAAATGGCGGTCCGGAGGTGTTCTCCTGGGAGGCAATCGCGGTCGGCGCGCCGGGGCCGGGTGAGGCGCTGTTGGATCAGCGGGCGGTGGGCCTCAACTACATCGATGTCTACCATCGCATGGGGCTTTATCCGCTGGCATCGTTCCCGGCCATCATTGGCATGGAGGGTGCGGGTGTCGTGGCGGCGGTGGGGCCAGGGGTGACGGACGTGGCCGTTGGCGCTCGCGTCGCCTATGCCGGTGTGCCGGGCGCCTACGCCGAGGAGCGCCTGATCCCGGCCGATCGGCTGGTGAAGCTGCCGGACGATGTCAGCTTCGAGACGGCGGCGTCGGTGATGCTGCAGGGTATGACCGCGCGTTACCTGCTGCGCGAGACCTATCGCGTCTCGGCCTCGACGGTACTGCTGTTCCATGCCGCTGCGGGTGGTGTGGGCCTCATTGCCTGCCAGTGGGCGAAGGCGCTGGGTGCCACCATGATCGGCACCGTTGGCTCGCCGGAAAAAATGGAGCTGGCCAAGGCCGCCGGCTGCACGCACGTGATCAACTACCGGACCGAAGACTTCGTCACGCGCGTGCGTGAGTTGACCGGCGGGCAGGGCTGCGATGTCGTCTACGACAGCATCGGCAAGGATACGTTCCCGGCGTCGCTCGACTGCCTGAAGCCGAAGGGCCTGTGGGTCAGCTTCGGCAATGCTTCCGGCCCGGTGCCGCCGTTCGACATCGGCCTGCTGTCAGCCAAAGGATCGCTGTTCGCCACCCGGCCGTCAGTGATGGCATACACGGCCACCCGCGCCGACCTTCTCGCCAACGCCAATGAGCTGTTCGAAATGATAGCCAGCGGCGCGATCCGGCCGAACATCTCGCGCACCTATCCGCTGCGTGATGTTGCGGAGGCCCACCGCGATCTGGAATCGCGCAGCACCACCGGCTCAATCGTGCTGACGGTCTGATTGAGAGGGAGAGCGGCCGCCTGATGAGGTGGCCGCTTCCAAGACCCAGGTCGCTATAGCTAACAAGCAACTTTCGGTTATGGTTTACCGCAGGTAACCGTGACGGTGAACGCTTGCTTTCCGCTTGAGCGAAACCGATCCGTTTGCGCCAGCTTGGGGCGCATTTGAACGGCGCCGTTTACCTATATGGCGCCCGCCATTTACCAGTTTTCATCCCCTGCCTGCCATCCTCGATCATGGTTATCGAGACGCCGGGATAAGCAACAAAAGCGGCGTCGTCCGAAATGTAATGAGTACGGGCGGGACACGAAATGGCACGGCTGGAACTGAGAAACCACGGATTTGAGGAAAGCACCGATTACGCAGCAGCGCCGGATGCTTTTTTCCAACTCGGCCTTAGGTATTGCGTAGGCCGGGATGTAAAGCTCGATCTCATCGAAGCGCACAAATGGTTCAACCTTGCTGCCATGCGCGGCAACGACGACGCCAAGCGCTATCGGCTTGAGATCTCACGCGAGATGACGAAAGTGCAGATCTCCCGCGCACAGCGCCTTGCTCGCGAGTGGATCAAGAAGCACTGACGCATCCCTATCGGAATGTGTTCGGTTGTCCGTTGCGCTGGATCGAGATCATTGGCTGTCTGCCGCAAATAAGTCTGGAGCTGGGCGCTAGTGTCTGCGCGGCTCGGATTGCGAGCCCGTGATAAGTCCAGCGCTATCGCAAAGGGCAGCCAGAACATGTGGGAAGCCGTCGCCGGTTTTGTCTCCGCGATCATCGCCGCTATCGGCCTTATGGTGGCGTGGCGGCGCAGCAGGGAAACCGCGCTTCGCACCGGCGAAGTGTTGAGCTGGTCGCAACAGGTCATCTCGGCCATGCAGCGGCTCAACCTGATCTGTCAGGGACATGCCTCCATCGATCCTGAGATGGAGCGCGATGCGCTGCGCCAGATCTATTTCGAAACGTCGGTGCTGGCGGAGCAGGGGCGGTTGTTCTTCAGGAACGCGGCCGCAGGCGATCATGGGGCTGACAAGCCCGAAGCCTATCGCGGTCGTCGCCCGGAAATTCTCGATCAGATCCTTGTCGCCCACGCGATCGCGGGCACCTTTACCGCTGCCGATAAGGAGCGCCGTGCCCGCATGTGTTGCGTCGCGCACGATGCCGCCCGTCGCTTCGTCACGCTGGCGCAGAAGGAAGTGGGCCGTAGTCGCACCGTTTCAGCCGAAACCAGCAAAGGCGGCACCGGCACCAACCTTGATATTCTGATGGCGGAGGTCGCGCCGGAGCGGCTGGCTTAGCGTAGCGTAGCTTCGGCAGATGCGCGCTGAACGTGCGCGCATCCCAGCGGGGAAAGTGAGAGGCAAAGACGTGTTACGTCTTTGCCTTCACGTAGCTGCCCGGTGCGTCTTCGATTGCACCCAGCGTTTCGCCCGGCTCGCGCGGCACAGTCCAGTCGCCCGAACGCTCATGCAGCCATTCTGACCAATAGGGCCACCAGGAACCGGGATGCTCCTTAGCGGTCTTCAGCCAGCCATCCAGCGTGTCGGCGTGCTTGCCATCGGTCCAGTACTGATACTTCATCTTGTCGGGCGGATTGATAACGCCGGCGATGTGGCCTGACCCGGACAGCACAAACTCCACATCACCGCCCAGCAGCAGCGACCCCGCATATACAGACTTGGCGGGCGCGATATGGTCTTCCTTAGCGGCCAGTTCGAACACCGGGATTTTCACCTTGCCGACATCCAGACGCGTTCCGGCAACGGAAAGCTGGCCTTTCGCCAGCCGGTTCTCGTTGTAGAACTCGCGCAGATAGAAGTTGTGGTTGACCGGCGCCATCCGGGTCGAATCCTGGTTCCAGAACAGCAGGTCGAACGGGAACGGCTTCTTGCCCAGCAGGTAGTTGTTGACGATGTACGGCCAGATCAGATCGCGCGGGCGCAGCATGTTGAACACGTTGGCCATGCGCGAGCCGTCAAGATAACCGCGCTCGGTCATCAGCTCGTTCAGCGATTCAAGCTGTTCTTCATCGGTGAACAGCAGCAGGTCACCCGCAAAGGTGAAGTCGATCTGCGTCGTGAGGAAGCTGGCGGAATTGAACAGATCTTCGCCGCGCGTCGCCAGATAGGAGAGCGTTGTGGCCAGTAGCGTGCCACCGACGCAGTAACCGGTGACGTTGATCTTATCGACGCCGGTCTCGCGTTTCACGGCATCGGTCGCGCTCAGGATGCCTTCCTGCATGTAGTCCTCGAAGGACTTGTGCGCGAGCGTGGCATCCGGGTTCACCCACGAGATGACGAAAACAGTGAAGCCCTGATCGACGAGATACTTGATGAGGCTCTTGGCCGGCGTGAGATCCAGCACATAGAACTTGTTGATCCACGGCGGCGCAATCAGCAGCGGAATTTCGCGCACCTGATCCGTGGTCGGCGTGTACTGGATGAGCTGCAGGATGTCGTTCTGATAGACGACCTTGCCCGGTGTGGTCGCCAGATTGCGTCCCACCTCGAACGCCGTCGCGTCCGTCTGGCTGATCTTGAGCAGATCGCCGGACTTCTTCATGTCCTCGGCCAGCAGTGTCATGCCCTGCACGAGGTTTTCGGCGTTGGTCGCCAGCGTTTCGTGCAGCACTTCCGGATTGGTCAGCGGAAAGTTCGACGGCGACAGCGCGCTCGTCACCTGACGCATATAAAACTCTGCGCGCTGGCGATCCTTGCCCTCCAGCCCTTCGGTGTTCAGCAGCATGTCATCAGCCCACCGCGCGGTGAGCAGATACGCCTGCTTCCAGAAGTCGAAGTAGGGGTTTTGCGACCATTCAGGATGCTTGAAACGGTTATCGCCGGGATCGGGCTCGGCCACCGGCTTCACCGTCTCGCCGAACATCCGCATCACGGTGTTGTTCCACAGCTGCGCGTAGGACTGCAGCAGCTTGCTCTGAGCCTGCGCAAAATTCGCCGGGTCGGACATCCACTGCTGGGTCAACTCGGTCATGGTGGTGGTTGCCTCGGTCATTTCCGAGGCTGCCGAATAGGGGCCCATCTTTGCGTCGTCGCGTTCGATGAACTCGGCCAGCACATGGCCACCCTGTTCGAAAAGGCGCAGCAGGTTGCGGGACAGCTCCTCAGCGTTCACCGCTGGATATGGCGATTGCTGGCCGTCAGGTCCGGCTTTCGGAGGCTCCTGCCTAGTCTTGGTCATTGAACCCTTTGAAAATTAACTGCGGCCGCACTTGTTGGCCATCTATCCTATGCCAATGTTTTGCGACATTGCGCGGCTAGTGTCACTTGAACGTGTGGACAAACTGCGACCGTGGCGGCCTCTGCTGTTCACGATCAGAATCACGTAATCTCGCAGCAGAAATAAGCATTTGGAGGCCGGATGCCGTACGGGCTGCCCAGGATGTCGCAACGCGGCCTTTTCGCACCTGCGTGCGCTTCAGTCCGGTCGGCACGTCCGCAGCGCAGCGCCGGGAGGCGCATTCTGGGCGCGGCTACCGGTGTGGCCGTTTCGTTCGGAATGTGCCTCAGTCTGGCCGCATGTGCTGGCAGCACCACGCCGCTACCGGACCTGAGGCGCGCGTCCGCGCCATCGCTTTCCCAGCAGGAACAGAAGGCGGCGGTGGAAGCGTTGAACCGCAAGGGCAACAATCACGCGAGCGACGCGGTGCGCGAAATCGAGGGGCATGAATAGATCGCTCAGCTTGCTGGCAGGCAGGTAGGCGCATGCAGGTTACGGGGAGCGGCCAGGGAGACGGCCACTTGCGGGAGATGAAGTTTACCTTCCTGGCCGGAAACAGGTTTCTATCTGTGGGATTAGGTCGCTGAAGCTGGGCGCGCCTAAAATTCGCGCTGTGCTCCAACAATAGTGCAGATGAGGCCCATGCGTTGCCGTCGGCTCTGGACGGAGGGTGGCGCGAGGGCGTAAACACGCGAACATCATTTGAAATCGCCGATTGTTCCAAGCGATCCGGCCCGACCGAGAGGCGTCCTGTGCACGAGGACTTTCACCGTATCAAACGCTTGCCACCCTATGTGTTTGCCGAGGTCAATAGGTTGAAGGCGGCCGCCCGTGCACGGGGCGCCGACATTATTGATCTCGGTATGGGAAACCCCGATCTGCCGACGCCGCAGCACATCGTCGACAAGCTGGTCGAGACAGTGGCGCGTCCCCGCACTCACCGCTATTCCGCCTCCAAGGGCATTCCAGGGCTTCGCCGCGCTCAGGCCGCCTATTACGAGCGCCGCTTCGGCGTGAAGCTCGATCCTGAGACGCAGGTGGTGGCCACGCTCGGATCGAAGGAAGGCTTCGCCACCATGGCGCAGGCCATCACCGCGCCGGGCGACGTCATTCTGGTTCCGAACCCGACCTATCCCATCCACGAATTCGGCTTCCTGCTGTCGGGCGCCGCGATGCGCCACCTGAAGGCCGGGACAGGCGAAGAGTTTCTGCGCCAGGTTGAGCACGCGTGCGTGCACACGATCCCCAAGCCGCTGGCGCTGGTGCTGTCGTATCCGTCGAACCCGACGGCGATGGTGGCCGACCTTGATTTCTACAAGGATGCGGTCGCGCTGGCGAAGCGTCTGGGCCTGATCATCCTGTCGGACATCGCCTACACCGAGATTTATTTCGACGGTAATCCGCCGCCATCGGTGCTGCAGGTGCCGGGCGCGATGGACATCACGGTTGAGTTCACCTCGCTGTCGAAGACCTACAACATGCCCGGCTGGCGCATGGGCTTCGCGGTTGGCAATGAACGCCTGATTGCCGCGCTCGCGCGCATGAAGTCCTATCTCGACTATGGCGCCTTCACGCCGATCCAGGTGGCTGCTGCCGCTGCGCTCAACGGCCCGCAGGATTGCGTCGAAGAGATCCGCGCCACCTATCACAGCCGCCGCGATTGTCTGGTGGAATCCTTCGGCCGTGCCGGTTGGGATATTCCGCCGCCGCCCGCCACCATGTTCGCGTGGGCGCCGGTGCCCGAACCGTTCAAGGAGCTTGGCTCGGTCGAGTTCGCCAAGCTGCTCATCGAAAAGGCTGAGATCGCCGTCGCCCCGGGCCTTGGTTTTGGCGAATACGGCGAAGGTTTCGTCCGCATCGCGCTGGTTGAGAACGAGCATCGCATCCGTCAGGCGGCCCGCAATCTCAAAAAGTTCCTCGCCCAGCCGGGTGAAAGCGGGCATAACGAGTTTCCGATTCAACAGAACGCGAGCCGTTAGTTCGCGGCAATCCAATGACAAAATCACTGAAACTAGGCGTGGCCGGCCTTGGCACAGTCGGCACCAGTCTCATCGAATTGCTTGCCACCCATCGCGACCGTCTCGCCAATCTGGGCAGCACGGTTGACGTTGTCGCTGTTTCCGCACGCTCGAAGGACAAGCATCGGGCGATTACGGAAACCGCCGGTGTCACCTGGTTCGATGATCCGATTGCGCTGGCGCGCGATCCCGCCATCGACGTGTTCGTCGAACTGATCGGCGGCGAGGACGGCGTAGCGAAGGAAGCGGTCGAAGCCGCGCTCAACGCCGGCAAGCATGTCGTCACCGCCAACAAGGCGCTGCTTGCCAAGCACGGCGTTGCGCTGGCGCAGCTGGCCGAGGAAAAGGGCGTTGCGCTGAACTTCGAGGCGGCGGTTGCTGGGGGCATTCCCGTCATCAAGACGCTGCGGGAGTCGCTGGCGGCCAACAGCGTGCGCCGCGTTTACGGCATTCTCAACGGCACCTGCAACTACATCCTTTCGACGATGACGGACGAGAAGCGCTCGTTCGCGGATGCGTTGAAGGAGGCGCAGGACCTGGGCTACGCGGAAGCCGATCCGACGTTCGACATCGGCGGTTTTGACACCGCGCACAAGCTTGCCATTCTCGCCAGTCTCGCGTTCGGAACCGAGATCAACTTCGACGAAATCGATGTCGAAGGTATCCAGTCCATCACCGACGCCGACATCGAAGCGGCCGAGGACATGGGCTACTGCATCAAGCTGCTGGGCGTCGCGACGCAGACCGATAGCGGCATCGAGATGCGCGTTAATCCGGCCATGGTGCCGGAAGAATCCGCCATCGCCGAAGTGTGGGGCGCGACCAACGGCGTCGCCATCGATTCCGACTTCTGCGGCAGCCTGCTGCTGGTCGGTCCCGGCGCGGGCGGCAAGGCCACCGCGTCGTCGGTTGCCGGCGACATTGTCGACATCGCTCGCGGCATCATCCTGCCGCCGCTGATGCGCAAGGCTGCCAGCCTGACGCCATGCGTGCGCTCGAAGCTGGGTTCACATCAGGGCGCTTACTACGTGCGTCTATCGGTTTACGACCGGCCAGGCACGATGGCGGCTATCGCCAAGCACATGGGCGACCGCGACATCTCGATTGAAAGCATGGTGCAAGGGCAGATGCGTGCTGGCGTGCCGGGTGCAGAAGCCCGCACCAAGGTGCGTGGCGCACCGGCGCCTGTGCGCATCATCACCCACGAGACCACCGAAGAGGCTATCCGCCAGGCGGTGGAGGCGATCGAACAGGATGGTAAGGTGTCCGAGCGTCCGCAGGTCATCCGGATCGAAAAGCTCGGCTAACGGTTTTTTCCGCGCTCCGGCAGGCGCGCGGTTCAGTGGCAACGCGACTGTGTGAGGATTTGAACTATGGCGGAGCCCGTCGGCAATTCTGGGCTTGATCGAGTGCTGGTGCTGGAGGTGACACGCGTCACCGAGGCGGCGGCGATTGCAGCGGCGCGCCTGCGCGGACGCGGGGCGGAGAAAGCGGCCGACAAGGCTGCGGTCGATGCGATGCGGCGCGAGCTGGCGCGGCTCAGCATTCGCGGCACCGTCGTGATCGGCGAAGGCGAGATGGACGAAGCGCCGATGCTCTACATCGGCGAGAAGGTCGGCTCGGGCGAAGGCCCCGAGGTTGATATCGCCGTCGATCCGCTAGAAGGCACTACCATCTGCGCCAAGGCGATGCCGAATGCGCTCGCGGTGCTTGCGATGTCGGAGCGCGGCGGCCTGCTGCATGCACCCGATATGTACATGAACAAGATCGCCATCGGCCCCGGCTATGCGCCCGACCTGGTCGACCTCGACGCTTCGCCCGCCGACAACATCAACGCGCTGGCCAAGGCCAAGGGCGTGCCGGTTTCGGGCATCACGGCCTGCATTCTGGATCGGCCACGCCACGCCGAGCTGATTGCGGCTGTGCGCGCTGCCGGCGCTGCGGTGCAGCTCATTCCCGATGGCGACATCGCGGGCGTGATCTGGACCACCGATCCGGAAGAAACCGGCATCGACATTTATCTCGGCTCGGGCGGCGCCCCGGAAGGCGTGCTGGCTGCTGCCGCGCTGCGCTGCATTGGCGGCCAGATCCAGGGCCGTCTGATGCCGGCCAACGATGAGGAGCGCACGCGCGCGGCGTCGATGGGCATCACCGACATCAACCGCAAGTTCAAGCTTGAGGACATGGCGTCAGGCGACGTCATCTTCTCTGCCGCTGGCGTCACCGATGGCTCGCTGCTCGACGGCGTGCGCTTCAACGGCGAATTCGCCGAGGTTGAGTCTATCGTCATGCGCTCGAAGACGGGCACGGTTCGCCGCGTCCATACGCGCTGCCGCGACACCTCCGGCGGTGCCTAAATTTCAGCGGCGCTATGCCTGAAGTTGAGGCTTGCCGCAGTCTGCTACCTCCCTGAAGATCACACACGGCAAACGTGTACCTGATCCGGGGAGGTGCAGCGTGGACGAGCGCAACGTGGGCGGCTACTCCATCACCTACGGCGGTGAGGAAATCGAAACGCCGGTTTATGTTGCTGCCGGGCTGGCGGCCGTTCTGTTCGCTGCCTGGATCGCAACGGGGGCCACCCTTTGGCTGGTGCCCGCCGTCGCCGCTGCCGGTGTCACCTATTACAACGTGCCGCTGCTTGAACGCCGCCCGGCCATGGGCGCGAACCAGTATGGCATTTTCATTCAGGGGCTCGGCCTCATCCGCTGGCGCGCGATCGACAGGATCGAGCTGGTGGAAATTGCCGTGCGCGCCAGCACCATCCACGAGCTGCAACTAAGCCTGAAAGAACGCCTTTCCAGCGCGCTCGTTGCTGACTGGCGCAAGCAGCCATTTTATCGCTCATTGATGCGTCTGCCGTGGAAGATGGCTAGCACCAACGTCGTCAGCATCAATCTTGAGCCGTTCAACCGGGAACCGGAAGAGGTGCATCGCACTGTTTTGCGGCTCTGGCGCCATTACCGCAGTTAGATCAGCAGGATGGGAGCCCCGCTCGGCGGCCGGCTCCGCGAAGCGGAGTCGCCGAGCGCAACAAACAACCACGGCCGGCACCCCGGACGGGAGTCTCCGAACGCCAACTTAAAACGCGCTGGCGGCGCCGGTGCAATAAGGACAATCACCGGCGGCCGGCTCCCCGTAGGGGAGTCGCCGGTGCAAATGAAGTCTCTATCCACACCTGTTGAAAAGTCTCGCTTCCTATCGCCAACGCGGGAGCAGGGTGATCAACTTCGCTGGTGGACGAATCAAAATCATCCGGGGGCGGTCAATGGCTACGGCGCTGAAACAGCGGGAAACCGATGCAGAATTCGCGGCCCCGTTTCTTGGTATTGCGTCTTCGGCCCGTGGTTTTACGTGGCGCGAACGGCTGACACCCGATGCGCATCTGCGCGCCACCACCATCAGCCAGCGTCACGGTCTGCCGGAGTTGCTCGGCCGCATGCTGGCTGCGCGCGGTGTTGCAGTCGACGACGTGCCGGTCGTGCTCAATCCAACGCTCAAGGCGTTGATGCCCGATCCCAGCACCGTGCGCGACATGGACGCCGCTGCTGCCCGCATTGCCGACGCTGTCGTGAAAGGGCAGCGCGTCGCCATCTTCGGCGATTATGATGTGGACGGCGCATCTTCGTCGGCGCTCGTTGCGCGTTTTCTCAGCCATCACGGTTTGCAGCCACGCATCTACATTCCGGACCGCCTGTTTGAAGGCTACGGACCCAATCCCGCGGCCATCGAGACACTGGTGAAGGAAGGCGCGCAGCTCATCATCACTGTTGACTGCGGCACCACCAGCCGCGAGCCGCTGGCGCGCGCCGCTGAGCTCGGCTGCGATGTCGTCATCATCGATCACCATCAGGCCGACGAAGAGCTCCCCATCGCATGCGCGGTGGTCAACCCGAACCGGCAGGACGATGTGTCCGGCCTCGGTCATCTGTGCGCGGCCGGTGTTTGTTTCATGGTTCTGGTGGCGGCGACGCGCGAATTGCGTCAGCGCGGATTTTACGGCGAAATCGCGCCGCCGGATCTGATGGGCGAGATCGATCTCGTGGCGCTGGCAACGATTGCGGACGTCGTTCCGCTTGTCGGTCTCAATCGCGCTTACGTCACGCAAGGGCTGCAGGTGATGCGCTGGCGCAAGAACATCGGCCTGCGCGCGCTGATCGACGCTGCGGGGCTGAACGAGCCACCGACACCCTATCATCTCGGTTTCATTCTCGGCCCGCGCATCAATGCCGGTGGCCGTATCGGCGATGCAGCGTTGGGATCGCGGTTGCTTGCCGGAGATGATGAAGCGGATGCTGCGCGCATCGCGGCGTTGCTCGACCGTCTCAACAAGGAGCGGCGCGATCTCGAAAAGCAGATGCTCGAGGAAGCGCTGGGTGCGGCTGAAGCCAAGCTCATGCAGCAGCCGGATGCGGCCGTGCTGCTGGTCGGATCGCACACCTGGCACAAAGGTGTGGTCGGCCTTGTGGCCAGTCGTCTGACTGAAAAATTTCGCTTGCCGTCGTGCGTCATCGCCTGGGGCGATGAAACGGGCGGCGAGGGGACCGGCTCGTTGAGGTCGCTGCCCGGTGCGGACATCGGCGGTGCAGTGCGCGCGGCTGTAGCCGCAGGCCATCTGATCAAGGGCGGCGGTCATTCGATGGCCGCTGGCCTCACCGTAGCGCGCGAAAATATCGCCGTGCTGGAAGCGTTTCTGCAGGAACGCTTGCAGGGCAGCGTGACCGAGGCGCGCGCGCGCGATGCGTTGCAGATTGACGGCGCGCTGACGCCGGGCGGTGTAACTGACGAGTTGATCGATCTTATTGGGCGCGTCGGGCCATACGGTCAGGGCAATCCCACGCCGCGCTTTGCGTTTCCCGCCGTCAACGTGAAGTTCGCGAAGATCGTCGGTGAGGCGCACGTGCGCTGCGTGCTGCAGTCGGCCGACGGCTCCAAGCTCGAAGCCATCGCATTCCGGGCTGCGGGGCAACCGCTCGGCGACATGCTGCTGGGATCAGGCGGTCTGCCGTTGCACGTGGCGGGCAGCGTCAAGCGTTCGTCGTTCAACGGTCGCGACAAGCTGGAAGTGCATATTGACGACGTCGCTGATCCACGCCGTCAGGGCTGAGAGCGCTGCTGCGGTGCGGACCGTTTGAGCGCTGCGATCATGCATGCTTGAGCGCGCGTAGCACCAATAGTGTATCGCGTCGCGATGATTACATTGCGATATCGCCCCTTGTGCGCCGCTGCCTGTTGTCGCCGCGCGCGATGCTTGCATCCCATAGATTCCAGGCTTCGGAACAGGTGAGCAGTTGGCGACGCTACCCTTGATGGAGCAAAATCGCGTCAAGCAACCACAAGATGCAGTGCCCTGACAAACACAGTCGGCATCCCTGAGCGGACGGCAGCCGTCGAATCAGGTTGTCTCCGCTGAGGGCGAACAGGATTATGGAAGAAGTCTAGTTTAGTGTTGTGTTGGGAGTTGCGTATGTTGCGTTCAGGCATTTGTGGTGCCGCATTTGCGGCCATTCTCGCTGCATCCCCTGCGGTTGCCCAGGATCATAATTGGTCCGGCCTCTATCTCGGCGCTCATGGCGGCTACGGTTGGGCAGATACCGACTATCCGGGCACCCCTGCACATCCGACGGGAGCTCCGCGCCCTGATCTTGAGGGTGGCTTGGTCGGTGGCCAGGTTGGCTACAATCACCAGATCAACAACATCGTGCTGGGCGTTGAAGCCGATTATTCGTTCACGCACATGGCGGAAACCGCCCGCGACGGCAATTTCATCACGCAGGATCACGAACTGTCCGGTTTCGGCAGCATTCGCGGCCGCCTTGGCTTCGCTTCTGGCAACTGGCTGATTTACGGCACCGCCGGTTGGGCATGGAACCGCTCGGAGCACAATCAGACGTGCCCAGCTGGCGCATTGGCTGGAACGCATTGCGCCACTGCAGGACAGTACAACCTCAGCAAATCCGAGACTGAAACCGGTTGGGTCTATGGCGCGGGCGTTGAAACCGCGATCACCGAAAACTGGTCGCTCCGCGCTGAATACCTCCGCTACGACTTCGACAGCGAAGGCTATAATCTGGGCACAGCACCGTCGGGCGTTGTGATCGGCACCAAGACGCTTGAGCATGAAGTCGATGTCGTTCGTCTTGGCGTAAACTATCGCTTTGGTGGACGTTCTGACCATCATCCGGTGTCGCTCAAGTAAGCCGAGCGTACGCAGGCAGGTTGGGCGCGAAACACGCCGTGTGCCGCATGTTGCTAGAAAGGGGCCGTAACAGGCCCCTTTCGTGTTTTCGCTTATCGCGCTTGCCATGTCACGTGGGCGGCTTTTGATTGATGCCACCCGATCACCAAGCAACTTTGACGCCGAGTTTACCGTCGTAGGCGTTGCCGTCGGCGTGCTCGCCGATGCCGACAAGATAGGATGCGTTGGCGTAGATCGCAGCGCCGTCGCCGATGTCGGTTGAGAAGCCGGTGTTGATCTCGAATGTCGTGCCGCCCATGTCGGCCGCAAACGGAATGAAGCCGGTGGCGGATGAAAACTTCGTCTTCGGATCACCGAGGAACTCGTACCAGAAGTTGGGCCGCACCCACGCCGTGAACGTCGACGGTTCGCCCGTCAGCCATGTCGGTGCGCCGAAGTCCTGTGCGAAGCGGACGCCGATGCGACCCACCAGCGAGTTGACGTTGTCGAAGTGCACCTGTGCTGCGACATCCGAACCGTTGTTGAGATTGACAGTCTGATAGGCGAGCTGCGCCTGCGGTTCGATGCTGAAGCCACCCAGCCCGGTGTAAACCGGATAACCACCTTCAAGCGAAGCACCGAAGGCGCCGCCGTCGGTGGTGAGCTTGTCGATGCGGTTGGATTTGGCGTCAATATCGTATCACGATCCTAACAGCAGCGCGTCGACGTAAGCGTTACTCGGAGTGTAGTGCGTCCATGCGCCCATCGAGACGACACCTGCGTTGGTCAGATCGAGGATATATTGATCGAAGCCATTAAGGTCGAGCGTTCCACCCGACATCACCGTGGTCGGCGAAGCTATCATAAACGCGTTATACTGACCTGCCTGCAAGGTGCCTTCATAAACCAACGTATCCCCGGTGAAGGCACTGTTCGATGCGCTCAGCACCCACGTGCTGGTGCCGACCTTTTCGAACGTCTGGAAGTCGTTGAGTTGCGTTCCCAGAAGTGAAACATCGAAGCTGCTGTTTGTGCAGACGCCAAGCGCCAGCGTGTTGGTCGATACTGCGGAGTTCACATCGCCGATGATGTTCCAGCCCGCCCACAGCTCCAGCCGCTTGGTGCCTCCTGCGAAATAGATCGCGTCGCTGCGTACGACGTCTTCACCATCGAGGCCGCCCCCGATCGTGCCGGAATTCACAATGCTCAGGCTGCCGCCGTAGATGCCATAGCCGCCCGCTCCAACGGTGCCTGTGCCAGTCGCATCAGCCCATCCACCGTTGCCACCTTGAATGGTGCCGTGGTTGGTGATGGCAAGACCATTCACTCCGTGATCTCGTAACCGCCTGATCCGCCGCTGCTGACTGGAATAGGGAGGGGCATCGCCGCCGTTGCCTCCAGCCACCGTTCCGGTTTGCGCGTTGAGGAATGTGCTGTTGTTTCCGGAAAAGATGATGCCGTTACCGGCGCCGCCGCCACTGGCGCTTGCAGGCTCAGGGGCTGCACCCGCAGCGCCTCCATTGCCTTGCCACCCTGAATGAAGCCCGTATTGCTATTTGCTCCGCCACTTCCGGTGACGAGAGTGCCGGCGCCGCCTGCACCGCCGCCGCCATTGCCACCTTGACCAAAGTCCGACGGGACGCCACCTGCACCTCCCTCACCGGGTAAGCCCCCCGGTCCTGCTGTTCCAGCCGTACCGACGCCAAAAAATGTCGACACCGTTCCGAAGCGTTTCAGAACGGCTGCACCAAGTGCCCAGTGAGCTTTCGATGCCGGATCCAGTCTGTTGTCCACCAGCGTCCTGATAGCGCTGCTGCGAGCTGGCTCCGTCGCGCCGAACGTCATCGTCTTCGCTGAGCAATGACGCATAGAAGTATCGGTCATCATCGTGACCTCGCCGTCGCTGAGATCGTGCCGCCGCGGGACATGACTGAAGAAACGACGTTATCTCCGAGGGTTAGCCGGTCGCCGGGCGGTATTATGTGGACAAAGCAGCGGACGCAGACCCGGGCCGTTTCGCCGCGCCCGAGTGTTGCTTGCGCGAACGGCAAATCACCCCTATACCCATGCGCCTGCGGTCCCTTCGTCTATCGGTTAGGACGTCAGATTTTCAATCTGAAAAGACGGGTTCGACTCCCGTAGGGACCGCCAGCATCACAAGCTAATCTGCGGGCAAAGCTTGGTTTTCGGGGCGCCCTCCGACTGTTTTCTCCAATGGGTCTGTGGCACTCACTCGGAGCCAGAGTTCTCCGCGCCAACAACATTTCCGCCAAACCTTTCCTGTTCGGCTTCGACGCCGATACGATAGCGCGGGCGATGCCCGGCTCGGCTATTTCCCGCAGCGGTACTCAAAAGGTTTGAGATAATTCGAGGGTCGTGAGGCGGCCCGGCGGGCTCAATGCAATATGGAAAACGAGCGCTTGTGGGGTGGAGATGCTGTCTGACAGCCGCCTAGTCATCAGACCGCGTCTCACGGACGCTCGATGCCCTAAGAGCCAGATCTAAAACATGTTTTTCTGAATGATGAATGGCGGAGACGGAGGCCTTTCTTTGGCGCTCTGAAGGCATCTAAAGCCGTCCAGTAACCCGCTAATATACAACGGTGAATCGTTAGCGCGCGTGTCTGGACCTTTCCGTATTTGTCCCGCAGAATCCGCCCACTGATTTGTAGGCAAGCTGAAGGCTAGGTGGTTCGGCGGATAATGAGGGCTTCAAACAGGCTGACCGCGATGACGGTCTCAAAGATCAAAGACTCGGGGCGTTATGCTGACGGTCATGGACTTTACCTCCAAGTCTCCGAGTGGGGCACAAAGTCTTGGATCTTCCGATATATGCGGAACGGCCGCGCGAGGCACATGGGGCTCGGCCCGTTGCACACGCTTTCCCTAGCAGAGGCGCGCGAGCGTGCCAGGAAGGCTCGGCAGGCGCTCCTTGATGGCATAGATCCCATTGATTTGAGAATGGATGTGCAACGCGCGGCAAAGGCCGATGCGGCGAAGCGCACGACGTTCAAAGATGCCGCCGAAAAGTACATCGCGGCTCACAAGGCTGGATGGAAGAACACGAAGCACGCGGACCAATGGGAGGCAACACTTAAGCTTTATGCCTACCCTATCATTGGCGGACTGACGGTGGCCGACATCGGGATTGGCCACATCACCAATGTGCTCGAACCGATCTGGCTCGCAAAGACCGAAACGGCGAGCCGAGTTCGAGGTCGTGTCGAGGCAATTCTCGACTGGGCAACAGTCCGTGGGCACCGAACTGGCGACAATCCCGCTCGCTGGCGTGGGTGTCTCGATAAGCTTTTGCCGGCAAAGACCAAGGTTCGCCGGGTCAAGCACATGGCTGCGATGCCTTACGCGGATGTGGCGTCGTTTATAGGCGAGCTGCGTGATCGACCGGGCTTTTCTGGCAAGGCGCTGCAGTTCGCGATCTTCACCGCCTGCCGCACTGGGGAGGTGACAGGGGCGCGTTGGGACGAGATCGACCTGACGGAACAGCTTTGGTCCATCCCCGGCGAACGAACGAAATCAGGACGCCAACACCGTGTTCCATTGTCAAAGCCTGCGATGACTCTGCTGACCAACCTGCCTTGCGTAAAAAACGAACCTTTTATCTTTCCCGGTGGGAAAGAAGGTGCGGGGTTATCGAATATGGCGATGCTTGAGCTTCTGCGAGAAATGCGTGGGAAGGGGCTGACCGTGCACGGCTTCCGCAGCTCATTCCGTGACTGGTGCGCAGAGCAGACAAACTTTCCGCGAGAGATTGCCGAGGCCGCCTTGGCGCACGTTCTCAAGGACAAGACCGAAGCAGCGTATCAACGCGGCGATCTTTTGGAGAAGCGCCGGAAGTTGATGGAAGCGTGGTCGAGCTATTGCACGCGGCCCGCGGCGACGGCGGATAACGTGCGGCAGTTGAGGGCGGCAGGATGACGGATGCTGACTTAATGGCCGAACCCAAATGGGTAGTGCGGCGCCAACAGTTGTTGGCAGAAGAAAAAGCGGTCGATCAAAGCGCCACTGAAGTAGCCGCGTGCCCGGTGGAATTTGAGGCTCGTAGCGAAGGAATCGAACCCCAGAACAGCGCAATAAATGAACTCGCTGATGGCGAACGAAGTTGGGAAGAACGGATTGTTCAACTCGGTTCTTTTGGGACGGCTTCGCAAAGCGCTGTGACGCGCTGCGAAGAAATCATGTTGACCGTTGAGAGGCCTGAAGAAATTGAGTTCACAGATACCCCAGAAGGGCATGCGGATCTTGTCCTCTGCAGTGTGAACTGGGCTGAAATGTTTATAGCTGACGGAGACGCGGACAAGGCGGCATCAAGCGCATTTTACGCTGGCATATGCTGGGCCCTGTTGAATCTTGAGCCAGACTCAGTGCGCGGTAGAAAGCTTTTGGAAAGCGCACGGCAAGGTCATCAAGCTGTCCACGGAGACGAGACAAGCAAAATGGCTCTCTGGGACGCGATGTATCGAGACTACGCCGCGGAAATCGCCAAAGGCACGAAGAAGACTGCCGCCGCAGCACTCGTTGCCGAAAAATATGGTGTTTGCGACAGAACAGTGCGGAACGCGCAGAAGTATATTTCTAAAAGAAAATCGTTGGAAAGTCCGGCCACTTTCCAAAATGATATGAGGCACGGTGAACCTCGGCAAATCGCGGAGGAATGAAGATGCCATCGGCACTAGATGAGCAAAGTCAACACCCGGCCAATATCTGGGCTGTCGCAGCTCGCAATACGTCAGCACCGCCTCGACTTATTCGGCTGAAAGAGGTCGCTCGCCGCACCGGTCTTGGTCGCTCGACGATCTACGCGATGATCGCGGTGAACCTGTTCCCGCGCCAAGTTGAGTTGACGTCTTCGCGGTCAGCATGGGTTGAAGCCGAGGTTGATGCTTGGATCGCAGAGCGCATGAAGAACCGGCGCTATCAGGCTGGCATTCGTCGCACTGCTGCACGGCGGAAGCGGAAGGCGCAGGCCGCATAAAATAAAAGCCCGTCGAGCGGTCGCACGCTCAAGGGCTCGTTGTACTCGTATTTGTTTGTTGCGTCCTGCGTATCGCGCCCCTGCCAGGGGGTATTCGATCCATGGGAGCCAGTAGACGATGACACTCTCTACATACCGCTTCGCCGCTCGCGATGCAAGTGCTCCCGCAGAAAATGCAGGAGCGGAATTTGACTATCCACATCCGACCGCCGCAGTTCGCGGGGCAAGCACGGACGCCGCGCGAACGTGACATTCGCTATCGCGGCGCACTCCGCATCCGCGTGCGCGACATCAACGCCGAGATCGACGCGCTCATAGCTGAGGTCGAACAACGAGACATCGACACGGCCGGAATGGTTGAGCGGGTCCTGTCGCTCATGGACGATCGCGCGCAACTCGTTCGCGCGGGTGGCATGCTGACGGGCCGCATTCGTAGCGCTGGCGCCGACGACCGCCGGGGGTGTGCGGCGGCATGAGCAAAAGACGAAAGTTTCTCAAAGAAAACTGTTTGTGCACTGACACTGGTAAGCCAATTCCCAACGTGGCGAATGCGCTCGTTTGGCTAGGTCAGTGCGCGTCCGATCGCTTTCGTTATGATGAGATGGCGCGCGAGGTCTCAGTTGTTCAAACGTCAGCCGGCAAGGCAATCGAGCAACATCCCCTTACCGAGAACGACGCCACCGAAGTGCAGGTTGCCATGCAGAAGGATGGATTGACCCGCATTGGAAAAGACGTGGTGCTTCAGGCTATTGCCGCACACGCGGACAAGCGCCGCTTTCATCCGGTGCGTGAATACCTCGGCGCATTATCGTGGGATGGCCGTGAGCGGTTGAAATACGCCGCCGCCGCATACTTCGGCGTTGAGCAGTCCGATTACGCAGCTTCTATTCTCACCATGTTCTTCATCAGCATGGTGGCTCGGATCTACAAGCCCGGATGCAAAGCCGACTACATGCTGATCCTGGAGGGCGCGCAGGGGCTCTGCAAATCTACAGCGTGTAGCATCATTGGCGGCACATACTTTTCAGATGGCTTGCCGGATGTTTCGCACAAGGACGCTTCACAGCACCTCAGAAACAAATGGCTGATTGAGGTAGCCGAACTCGAAGCTTTGAACCGCGCTGACGCGACCCGGATCAAGGAATACATCACGCGTCCGGTGGAACGTTATCGACCGAGCCACGCGCGCCTTGAAGTAACCGAGCCACGCCAGTGCGTGTTCATCGGAACAACGAACAGCACTCGCTACCTCAAGGATGCAACAGGTGGGCGGCGGTTTTGGCCGCTCAAGGTCAAATCTATAGACACCGCTCGCCTTGCATCGGATCGCGACCAATTGTTTGCAGAGGCGGTCGAGCGGTATCGCCGGGGGGAGCAATGGTGGCCAGACCGGACATTCGAGCGCCAGCACATCACCCCTGAGCAAGAAGCGCGATACGATCCCGATGTGTGGCTTGAGCCTATATCTGACTACCTGCGGGGCAAGAACCAGATCCTCATCAAGCAGGTGGCCACAGATGCCATCGGGCTGAACATGGGCAGCGTCAAGAGACAAGAGCAGAACCGTATAGCCGAGGTTTTGACGCAAATCGGCTGGACGCGATCCGAGAAAAAAGACCGGCGGGGCTACTTCCCGTGGGTCAGCCCGTCAGCAGTGAACCACCATGCGAGGTGACGGATGACGGATGACGACGGACGTCATTCCTATAGACCCCCTGTAAAATCGTACGCAACCTCTATGGAAAAGTCATCCGTCAACGTCCGTCATCCGTCACTCAAAAGGAGCAAGCAGTGACAGACCGCAGCAACAGCTTTCCGCCCTCGATACCGCTTTGCCGGCTCTACGAGCGCACGTCGAAGAAGGGCAATCCGTACCTCACCGGCAGGCTCGGCACAGACTACACCAAACGATCGGCAGCAGACGAAATGGCCATGCGTCGGTCGCAAGAACCAATCGACCGGACGTTGCTGTGATGAGGGAGGGAAAGACCATGAGCACACAGACAGACAAGCACCGCGCCGAACTCGATGCGTGGGTTCGCGAGAAGGTCGAACGTGAGGGGGCGGAATACTGCGAGCTCGTGCAATGCCTCATCGACTTCTCGCTCGATGAACTGGCCTCCGGGGCACCGAACGCTCATTCGTTGGCGCAGGCCTATCTGATGGTTTCTGAGGGCATCAGTCAGCGCGTCAACGATCTGGTTCAAGCCAGCGTGATGCACGAAGTCTCGAAGCACTGAGCTGGGAACCGTGAGTCCCGCGCCCATACAACCTGCCAGCCGAGCGTTTTCTGCGACGGCAGCCAGACGGTGGTTCAACTGGCTGCAATTCGATGGTGCGGCGGACATATCATCCGCCAAGCACCAGTAAAATCAGGCGTATTTGTTGTGTTTTGGTGCTGCCGGTGAAGACTAACAACGCGCCTGCCTACAAAGCTTGGCGTTGAAAATGGCTCGGCAACGGAAGACGGAAGGAAGACGTTTGCATGCAACAGGAAGCCGGAAGCACACCGAACGCAGAGCGCCGACTGCGCAAACGGCAACGGGTCAAGATCGCGCTGCCGACCGTCGCGACGCTCGATATGAGGACGCGCGCGGGGCAGCTCTACAAGAACACCCGCGAAGCGATCATCGCAGACCTCGGCGGCAGAGACCAGCTCAGTCGTGCGGAGCTTGAGCTTATCGAGCGCTGCGCCGGGCTGGCAACCAGGCTGTCGGCTGCCGACGCCGAGCTGTTGAGCGGCAAGCCACAGAGCCTCGCGGCGGGCGAATACGCGACGCTGTGCAACTCCCTGGCGCGCACCCTCACCGTGCTGGGCCTGCAGAGGCGCCAAAAGGACGTCACGCCAACGCTGCGGGCTTACATCGACGCTAAGGCGCATCAGGGGGCTCGGGCGGCATGAAGTACATCGACGCACGGCATGACCCTAACTTGTTCGGCCCCTGGTTCTCCGGTTCGTCTTGGGGCACGTGGGACGTGATCGCCAAGGCGGTCTTTGGAGAGGCGTTGACGGCTGCTGAATTGAAGGTGTTTGCCGATCTTGCCGGGCACAACTGCGCACCAACAACGCAGGTCGATGAGGTCTGGATCGCAGGTGGTCGGCGTGGCGGCAAGGACGTTAACGCTGCCTCGCTGGTGGCCTTCCTCGCGACGGTCGGTGCAGAGCTGCTGAACTTCCGCATGCACCTCACACGCGGCGAACGTGGCGTCGTGCAATTGCTTGCCGTCGACCGTGACCAGGCGAAGATCGCGATGGGATATCTCAAGGCCTACTTTGAACAGCCGCTGCTGGCACAGACGGTGCTGAACATGACGGCCGACACCATCGAGTTGAACAACGGCCTTTCCGTCGAGATCACAACCAACGACAAGCGCCGTGTTCGCGGGCGCACCGTTGTCGCCTGCGTCCTGGACGAGGTCGCTCATTGGCTGCCGTCCGAGAACAGCACCAACCCCGACACCGAGGTTTATCGGGCGCTCAAGCCTGCAATGGCGACGATCCCGAATGCGCTGCTGATCGGCATCAGCTCACCCTACGCGCGCCGTGGTTTGTTCTGGAAAAAGTACCAGGCACACTATGGCAAGCCGGGTCGCGTGCTGTTTCTCAAGGCTCCGACTTGGACGCTCAACCCGACACTGCCGCGTGATGGTGATTTCCTCACTGAGGCATTCAACGACGATCCTATCAACGCCGCCAGCGAGTTCGGCGCAGAGTTCCGGGCTGACGTCGAACGTTTCGTCAACCTTGAGGTGGTGCAGGCCTGCGTATCGCCTGGCATCTTCGAGCGCGCGCGCGTTGCCAACGTCAAGTATCAGGCATTCGTTGATCCTGCGGGCGGTTCCGGCACCGATAGCATGACGCTCGCCATCGGGCACCGCGACGGTGAAACGGCCGTGCTTGATGCTGTGCGTGAACGTAAACCGCCATTCTCGCCGGAGGCTGTGGTCACGGAGTTTGCAGAGACGCTGAAAGCTTTCGGCATCACGCGCGTGACGGGTGATCGGTACGCGTCTGAATGGCCTCGCGAACAGTTCAGAAATCACGGCATTGCCTACGACGTTTCTCAGAAGACCCGCAGCGATTTGTATCGCGACATGTTGCCAGTGCTGAACAGCGGCAAGGCTGACTTGCTCGATAACGCCAAGCTCATTGCGCAGATCGTGAGCCTCGAACGTCGCGTTTCGCGCGGCGGCCGGGAGATCATCGACGCCCCGCCTGGTGGTCATGAAGACTTATGCAACGCCGTTGCCGGCGTGATCGAAATGTGTGCCGTGCGTCGCGTGTTCAAAGGGCCTACGGCGGTCGTGGGGACGTGGGGCCGGCCATCTGAGTATTCCGATGAGTCTGAGGCTCCGTGCCCTTACGTCGGTCGCGTCGATCGGTACTGAGTCAGCGAAGTTGCGTTCTGTTTGTTGCGTTGGAGTCGAGGTGCGAATGCAAAACAAAAACTGAGAGAGATACACAATGTTGAAAAGTCTGCCGGGCCGGGATGGCCGCATTTCTGTCGACAACCAGTATGTTGGCCTTTGGAATTGGGGCGACAAGCGAGACCCTATCTTTGCCAAGCTCAAGGATGCCTACGACAGCGGGCTGAACGCCGCTCGCGAGTTTGGGAAGCGTCGGGGCGAGTTGGAAAAGAACGACCACCTGACGCCGGAAGGCCGAAAGTTTGAGTTGGAAAAGTGGGCACGCGCATCAGCGATCCCGCCGATCGCCAAGGCTCGCAAACTGGCACTGCCTGCCGCGAAGCGTGAGCTTGAAGCCCGTGTAAACCGATTGCACGTCGAAGGTCCGGATAAGTCGGACCTTGCTGGGGCTGTTATGCGTGGCGAGATCCGCGCCTGGCTACGGGGCATGACGCAAAAGGAGCGCGCTGCAGTTCTGGCTGGCGATGTCGATCCGCAGATTGCTTTGGCAATCGTTGAGGCCCCGCCGGCGCTTTCTGGCGTGATCCCCGCGCGCCACCAGCGCCTCGTTGAGCAGGCCGTCGAGGCACTTCACCCTGGTGAGCGTGCCGAGGTCTCGGATCTTCGGGAAGCCGTCGAAACAGTCGAGCGCATGATCGGTGCTGCCGAAACGACCATGCGCGGCGCATTCATGATGACGACGCGGGCGTTTCAGCAGTGGATCGACGGGGCTCCGCTCGATGGCGTAAGCCGCACCTTCCTCAAGCAGCGCGACGGGCATGTATACGCCTTCACACGCGGCGCAGACGGGCAGGTGAAGCAGGAGATCGCAAGCGTCGACCAGATCACTGTCGGCATCTGGATCAAGGACGATGATCCATCCACCCACATCCCGAAAGACTGGTTGGGCGGGAGCGTTCTTGGCAAGGCCGCATAACGAGTTGCGCGTAGTTAGGGGGCGGCTGGGAAACCGGCCGTCCCTGTTGGGCATTCAAAGGAAAGCACATGGAAAATTCAAAGGCATTGAAGGCCGCTGTGGCCGGACGGAAGCGTGATCGTGCGTTCTTTAATTGCAACCCAGATCGTCGCTTCCGTGCGCGCCGGGCGCTGCCTCACGAGATGGAGTTTCTTCGGGATGGCGTGCCGTACGAAGGCGAGTGGCTTCTCGTCTGGCACAACCCGCTGGACGAGATCATTTGTATACCGCTCAAACCTGACAGCCGCGCGGCAATTGTCGATGACGAGGCGTTCTTATCTGTGATGTTTTCGGAAATAGTTGCGCACAAAGGTTTCGGCGGACGTATCCGGTTCAGCGGTGAACAGGCGCTTGAGATGCGCCAGAAAGCAGGCATCCAATGGCCTTAGAACTTGCAACGCTCGGCTTCAAGATTGAATCCGACGACACGCTGACGGCGGAACAGCGGCTTGCGATGCTCGTTGAGACAGGCAAACGCGCCGAGGGCCAGGCCATGCGCATGGTTGCCGCTGGTGACCGTGTGCAATCCGGTCACGCGCGAATGGCTGTCGCCGCTGAAGCTGCGCGCCGCGCCGCCGGTGGCCTGTCGGTGCAAAGTGCCGACGCCGCCGACAAGCTGCGTAAGATGGCTCAAGCGGCGGCCGCGCTAGATGGTCCGCTTGGTGGCGTTGCGTCACGCATCAGTTCGTTGGGATCTTTAATTCGGCAAACGAGCGTTGGTATGGCCGTGCTCGCGACTGGCGCCGCCGCAGCGGTTCTAGCCGTGACGCGGTTCGGTGCTCAGTTTGCAGACTCGTGGTCCGATATGTCTAGTCGTGTCGGTTTGGCGATTGGTGATATGGACTCCGCTGCAATCGTGATGGACCGACTGGCGACGGTTGCCAGGCGGACCTATTCGGCGACCGAGTTGACGGCGGAAAGTTTCTTAAGATCGTCAACGACCTTGCGTGAGCTTGGCAAATCCACTGCCCAGCAACTCGATTACATCGAGAGCTTGAATCTTGCACTCGTCGCCAGCGGCGCGAAGGGTGACCGAGCGGTGCAGGTGCAGGATGCGCTCGGGCGTGCCATGGCGCTCGGTGCGCTGCGGGGACAAGAACTTGACACCGTGATGACGCGCGGCGGCCTGGTGGCAGAGGCCATTGCTGAAGAACTAGGCGTAACGGTGAACCAGCTTCGCGCACTGGCAGCGCAAGGCAAAATTACCGGCAACGTCATGTTCGATGCTATGACCAAGCGGTTGCAACATTTCCGAAAAGAAAACGAAAAGATGCCGGCCACGTTGGCGGACGGGTTCGGGCAGATCGGCAATTCGTTCTTGAGGCTGATCGGCGCTTATGATCAGGCGGGCAAGTTCAGTGAATCGGTCGCGATGGGTTTCGTGGCGGTCGCGGACAATCTACAGGCGGTGGCGCGCGCTGCCGTAGTGGCCGCAAGCTCCATCGCGCTTGTGTACAGTGGCGCAATCATCGGCGGCATTCGATTGCTGGCGACAACGATCACAAGTTATGCCCTTGCTGCAGTCAAAAGGCTGACTTTGGCCATCGCCGCAAACCCGCTTGGCGCTTTGGCGGTTGTTATTGGGACGGTAGTGTCAGTGCTCTGGCAGTTCAGTGACCGCATGGTCCAGGTTGCTGGCCGGACGATCCATCTCGGCAACACGCTCGAAGCTGTCTGGACCACTGTCACCGAGTCCGTGAACATCGCGATCACTGCAATCACGACATTGCGAGACTGGCTATGGAACAAGCTTGGCATTGACGGCTTCGCCTCTATGGCAAAGTCGGTGTTCAACGGCATTGCGGAATCCGCCACCAATCTTGCAACGTCCGTATGGGGCTTTATCAAGCGCAATTGGAGCGCTGCGGCTGACATAGCGGAATCTGGCGCGGCCCGGCTCAAGCAGCACATGAGCGAACTCGATACCGACACCAGAAAGGCGGCTGACAGCATCGTGGCGTCGGTGACGAAGATCGGCAAGGCTTGGAACGCAGTCGATGTTACTCGCCTCGCCTTCGCTGCCAACATGCCGTCAGATGTTGCCATCCTGCCGCAAAACAAGAACACACCGCCGCCATCGGGCCTTGGCGATATGTCCGCGTACGACAAGGCCGTCGAGCAAACTCAAAAGCGCATCGATGGCATGCGGATCGAATCGGCGTCATACGACATGGCGGGCGGCGCTGCTGCACGCTACCGCACGGTCATGGAACTGACGAACCTCGCGACGTCAGAAGGCATAGTTCTCAACGAGAGTCAGATTGCGCAGGTTCAACGGCTTGGAAAAGAGGTGGAATCGCTCACGGCCCATATGGATGCGAAGCAGGTGATGACTGCGAACCTCACCCCGTATGAGGCATACGGCAAGGAAATTGAGCGGCTCAACTATCTCGTTAATCAGGGCGCGTTGTCGTGGGAGGAATACGGGAAGGCCGCTGAAAGAGCCGCCGAAAACGCGGGCATTGCATGGCACCAGACTGCCGACACAATCATGGGTGCGATTGTTGCTGTCGCCAAGTCGTCGGGTGAGTCCAACAGAACAATGTCAAAGGTCGCGCAGGCGGCAGGCATAGCACAGGCAATCGTCAACACTCACGTCGGCATAACCAAGGCGCTAGCCTCTGCGGCACCACCGTGGAACTTTGCGCTCGCTGCTGCTGTAGCTGCGCAGGGTTTTGCATCTGTCGCTGCCATCCGAAGCCAGAGCGCTGCAGTGTCTTCGATCTCTGTCCCAACCACTGGCGGCTTATCCTCTGGCTCCGTCCCGTCTGTGCCAACTGTCGCGGATAGCAAGCCGACGCCGCCAGCGACTACGATTGTCATCAATGGCGAACGGTTTGGGTACAAAGAGATTGAAGAATTGGTTGACCGACTGAGCGAGCATGGTCGTGACGGTGGTCGGATTGTCGTGCAGCGAGGGAGCGACTGGTAATGGAGAAAATCATCAACAACGACAACAAGCCCGTGGACGTCATCGTGACAGACAGACTTGTGCGGCCGCTTGGGAATACCGTCAAGATTGCGATCTGGGCAATCGTCGATTGCCTGGCGCGCGAGAACCCCGGAAAGCGAGCTGAAATTGAAGAACGGCTATTGGCGGTGGCGGAGATCCTCGACCGTGATCAGGAGCAGGCATCGAAGTACGACACCGACTTTCTTCGCGAGCTTGCTGAAATCATGCATTTGCGAACGCCGACACCATGGAAGCCGCGTGTCGTGGAGAACGAGGAATGAGCTGGCATTATCTGCCGGTCTGGGTCGACCATGAACATTGCGTGGAATTCACCCTCTGTGAGGTCTACCTCGACAGTGAGGGAAGGCTGAAATCATGGACCGAAAAGCCGGCGATGACGCCTCAGGGCGACGACCTCGACGATTTAAGGGCTATGCTGGAGCAGATGCTTCAAGACGCGAACAGGTGGGAACCTGTTCGCCATGCTGACCTAAAAGTCGGGATGGTGCTTAAGAAGCGCTCACGCGGCGAGGCGTAGCCAAGTGGAGAGGGATCAGCCGCCGTAGCTCTATAAAAAGGTGCGTTGCGAAAACTCGCCTCCACAACCATAAGTATGCCTGATTTGTCTTGTCACCATGCCGGCCTTGCAACGCGTATGGTGATTGAAATGGACGGCATGGAAGATTTTGGAGAGCGTTTTCTCAAGGCCAACGCGAATGTTGACTACATGGCAAGCGTTCTGGCTCAGATGCTTCGAAACTGCATGCGGGCCTCAGCATCGCAAGACCCCGCCGGACAGACCTACGAAGCAATGCAGAATTACATGACCTTGCAAAAGCTGGTTGGCTACTCGGAAGGCGTCAAGGCGTATGAGCTTTTCGAAAAAGCCATCGCAGAGCTGCGTATTGATGAGCAGAACAATCGGGTTGATGCCGCTATCGTGCACGCGGCGAAGATGGGCCTGCGGGTGCTGGTCGAAAAATCTTGCTATGATGGAGCTGCCGGAGGTCGAGCAAGTCGCCGCGAAGATGAGTTTCTAAACGCGATCGAGCGCATAGAGCCTGCTCGTGAGGAAGAAAGAAAAAAGTGGGAGCAGCGGCATCAGCGTTCGGATGGGGCGTAGTCAAATGGTAGGGGAGCACGCGATGTGGCTCCCCTTTTTCGGCTCAACCGGCGGGCAGGTCAAACACCTTGGGCGACAGAGCATAGCCTCGCGATATAAGTTCCTGCTCCATCCGATGATGCAGTGATTGCGGAACGAAGCCCCAACGCTTCCAGCGCTTGATTTCCTCTGCGCTTTCGCCTGACCAGTCGCTAACCGCACGAATGCCACCAAATGCCTTGAACATTTCGGCAACGGTCGCCACCGGCTTCGCAACACTGCATAGTTCCGAAACGATGATCCGCGAAAACAGATCGTCGCCGTGCAAGTCGAGGCCATCGAGATACTTGCGCTTGCGCCGTGCCTCGGAAGGGCTTGCAGGGCGGTAAAGCGCCAGTGCGGCTAGTGCCTTGTCGCGGGCCTTGCCGGCCGCACGTTGTCGGCGCTCGCCGGCATTTGCGTCGATGGCTGCGATATAGGCATCGAGGGCCGTTTCATGGCTTGAGATGAGGTCTCTGAGCGTCATTGTGTCAGCTCCGATATTCAATCGGCGCGGGCGGATTAAGTCTCTTGTCAGCGCGATAAAGTGCGAGCGACAAGGCTTTCGTTTCCTCCTCGATGCACGATGCCAGCTTGCGAATTGCGTTGGCGGCCATCGGATAAAAACCGTCAATTTCATGTGAGATCAAATCCACCGCGTTGGCGAGCCTGATAATGCCGTCGATTCGCTGTTCAAGGTTCGGCACCGGTATCAGGCACATTTCTTCCGTGGCGCTCGGTTCTGGTTGGGTGGTGATGCTCATGATCATACCTCCTGCCGGCGGTAGCCACTCGGCAGTAGGGCCGGAGCTCGTGCGTTGAAGGCGTTGCAGTTGAGAAGCTCTAGGCCGTTCCACAAGGAACGCTTCGTCTCGTGCAGCAAATCCCCGATGAGCGCGAAGGTGCCATCCTGGATTTCGTGCATCCGGTGGCCCTCGCCGCGTAGCATCATCAGGTCGTCAACCAGCCGGGCGATGCATTCAATGCGATAGAGCTGGCATTCGATGCGTGGTGCATCCGCGAGATATTCGCGCCATGCGTTGGCGTCACGGATGAGCAGCTCCTGCCGAATTGCAGCGGCGCGGGCTGCATCTATCTCGGCGGCTGACGGCGGCACGGCTTTGACTGCGGGCGCGCGCTTGGTGCGCTTCGGTGCCGAAGCGTCTTTAGCCTTGCGCGCTTTTCGCATTGGCGCAGGCGTTGCGGCTGCGATGTTGTGGTTCATGTGCCTAGCCATTGCAGCGACCTCCGAACTGGAGCATCGCCCGCAGCAATGCGCGCTCGACATCGAGCAGGTGGCCGTCGCAGAACACTTCATCCGGCAGGCCGTTTTCGTCGGTGGTCCAGCGCTCGGCTACGACCATTTCCGCAAGGTCGAGTACGTCGTTCCAGGTGGTCACCGGACGCTCGATCAGCGCAACGATGGCATTGTCAACGAGATCGCTGGCAACGGCAGCGCGCTTCTCATCGCCTGCCCACACGCGATCGACGTAAGCAGAACGGGCTTGGTTGAAGCGGCGCAGTTCGGTGGATTGCATGCGTGGCGCACATGGGCGCGGGCGCAATTGTGGTGTAGAAGTTACGGTAGCTCTGAGCATGGCTTCCATCCGTGCTTGGGGTTAGGCCCTTGCTTGGTGTTGACGCACCGGCAAGGGCCGTTTGCTTTTGCAAGTTAATTCGTGATATCATGCGGACATGAGCAAGTCAATTCGCGATATCAAAAAAGTCGGCCGCCCGAAAACAACGGGGACAGGCACAATTATTGGCGCACGCTGGCACGATGCTGAGTTGAGCGAGATCGACGATTGGCGCCGCAATCAGGAAGACATCCCGACGCGCGCCGAGGCGATCAGGCGGTTGGTGCGGATTGCTCTCGACAGCTTGAGCAAGAAGGGAAAGCGATGAGCGTTGTGTTCACGGTTGGCTACGAGGGAACCGACATTGAGCGGTTCGTTCGTACATTGAAATTCGCAGGCATCAAACAATTGGCTGACGTACGCGCAGTAGCTATTTCCCGTAAGGCTGGCTTTTCCAAGACCAAGCTCTCGGCACGACTTGCCACGGAGGGCATTGCTTACTCGCATTTCGTCGCCTTGGGCGATCCTAAGCCGGGGCGAGAAGCCGCGCGAGCCGGCAACTATGACTTGTTTCATTGTATATATAATGCGCATATTGCGACAAAAGACGCTCGAGATTCGTTGCGCGGGTTAGTTGATTTTGTGAGCGTCGGGCCGACCTGTTTGCTCTGCTTCGAGCGCGAACCCGAAGTTTGTCACCGATCGATTGTCGCGAAAGAATTGATCCAAGAGACCGGTTTTATCGTTTTTAATTTGTTTGCAGATGATCCGGAGCGCTATGTCCGACAGGCTTCAAAGTTGCCGCGTTTCAATCCTCGTAAAGGCGTTGCCGCAGCGTAGCATCAATCATGGGGAGACGGTTTGCTGTGCGGGAGTAACCTCTGAAGGCAAATTCAAGAGACTGTTTCCGGTCAGATTTCGGCATCTTTCCGACCAAGCGTCATTTAGTCGTTGGGATTGGGTCAGCTTTAATTACCGCTCTCCTACAAGAGATAGGCGCGAGGAAAGCTGCCACGTGATGGAAGACTCCATTGTCGTCAAGGGCAGCATGTCGGTAAAGGACCGAGCGCCGTTTCTTAGTGGGCTCGTGTCGCCATCGGTAAGTCACGCCGCGTCGACAGGAAAGTCTTTGGCGCTGATACGCCCGAAAAACACCGAATTCTACTACAGGCGGAAAACCCAGAAAGATCTTGAAGATGAGCGGCGGACCTACGCTGAAGCCGCAAGGCAGGGGTCTTTTTTCGATGAACAGCTAAAAGCCCTAGAGCCAAGCCCTTTTGAATTCAGATTTAAGTTTAGCGATGATGCAGGGCCGCATGATTATGCGAACGGTGATTGGGAGGCGCACGCCATGTTTTTCCATGGTCGCCGTCGCGAGGGAACGGACCAAGCTGCATTAGATTGGATGTCAAAAACGTTCAACGAGGAATATCCTCGGAAGGGCATGATGTTCTGTGTCGGAAACATGGCTGCTCGTCCGCACACTTGGCAGCTCCTTGGAGTGCTGAGGGTGGATGAAACAGGCCAATCTTCGCTGCTCTAAATATGCTTTCTCCGTGTCTTAAACCTCAACCCGCTAATCCACACGTCGTCACTTGCAGTGTCGACGTGGCAGCGTAGTTTGAGCGCACCGATGATGTCGCGAAGCTGCTGTCCTAGTTCGTCGGGGGGCAGGGCTTCGAGCTGCTGCCGGTCGCACCAGTCGGGATAGAGGCTGTGGATCTTGCGCAGTGAGACGGCAGCACCCGGCACGCTTGGCGCTATGGTGCTGTTCAGGAACGCGGAGACGTGTTCGCGTGCGGCGGTCATTTTATGCCCTTCGCCTTGGCCGCCTTCTCGATGAGCTGTTCGAGCAAATCGGCCTGCGAAATGCCCTCAGCTTCGCAAAGCGCCTTCGCGAGATCGGAAACAGACTTCCGCACGCGGGTGTTGAGCGGGGTGTTGCGCGTCTCTCGTTTCTTGCGGCGCTTGTCGTTCACGGCCATGCCGGCCCGGCGCTCGGCGCGCGCGCGGCGTTCGACGTTGGCGTGACTGCCGAAAGCTCCAAGCAGCGCCTGAAAGTTATGGTCGTCGGCTTCCTGGCTCATCGGCTGCCGCCTTTCTCAAGCGCGGCCTTTATCTCGGACCATAGTGCGTCGATTTCCTCCGCAGCGCGCTTGTCGCTGCCTTCCGCGCCGGTCTTGCCAGATGCCATGGCCGCCATGAAAGCCGATCTATGGGCCACTACAGCCCCCGCAATGGGCACGCCAGCGCCTTGCAGATATTCCCGCGCCGATGCCAAGCCCTTCCAGCGCGCATCAGCATCGTTGAACACACAGAGGTAAGGCCTTCCGGCTTCGGCAGCGAGCTGCACCGCGCCTTCGCTACCGATTAGATCCAACGCCCCTGGCCGCAGCGGAATCACCGAGAGGTCAGCGGTTGCAATGGCATCGGCAACTGTGGGCACGAATGCCGGCGGGGTGTCGAAGATCACAAGGTCGGGCGCCTCGGTGAGCCCAAGGGCTTCCATCGCTTCGCTGGCCAGATCGGCATTGTGGAATAACGTCAGACCTGCCTTGTCGGCGCGGCGGCCGAACCAGTCGGCAACGCTTTCCTGCGGGTCGAGATCTACCAATGCCACCCGCAGACCGTCCTGCACAGCGCGCACCGCGAGCGCAGCCGCTAGCGTGGACTTTCCGACGCCGCCCTTCAGGGATGCAAGCGCAATCGCCTTCATCTGCTAGCACCTCGAATATTGCTAGCAAATAAGATAGCGCTTTCCCTAGCAGACACCAAGCGCAAGCAGTAATTATGCGCTAGCATTTCTGGTGCTTCCCACGTGAAGCAATGGAGCATGGTCAAGAGTGACAATTCTTCGGAAGCCTAAACGCGTGTTGCATTTCGACAACACCTAAAAAGCGGCGTATTTGACCGGATCGTCTCTTGTAGGCAGAGATGTAGCGCCTTGGCGGTCGCCAGGAAAAAGCTATGTAATTCAATTGGTTAAGCTGATGAATGGCGGAGACGGAGGGATTCGAACCCTCGATACGTCTTTAAAAACGTATAACGGTTTAGCAAACCGCCGCCTTCAGCCTCTCGGCCACGTCTCCACAAGCGTGCGGTAATAGATGCGACCCGCTGCGAATGCAAGCCGCCGTTTGTCTCCATCCCAGCTATTCGACGGACTGCGCCAAAAATGCGCGATCAGCCTTGACGCTCCGCCCGTAAGACGCCCATCGTCAAGACGCGATTAACGGTGGCAAGATGATGGGAAACACCGGTTTCAGAGGGCGCCTCATGAACGCACGGTTGAAACCTGCCGCAGTGAGGCTTGCCGCAGTTGTACCCGGGGCTTTGATCGCTCTTGGTGTGGCTGCACCTCTCTCGGGGGCACACGCTCAGGAATTCTGCGTCTCGTGCCAAGGGCCGGACGTGAGCTATCGCTGTCTGATCGGCGGCGAAGGCACCCCGGCGGCGCGCTCCTCCCGAGGGCAGTTCCTGTGCATCACGGAGCTGGCCAAAGCCGGGGGGCATGCAACCTGTAGCGTTTCGCGCAGTCAGGCGACGCCATGCCCCGGCGAAACGCGCTCGGTTCTGTTTTCTCTGGCTGACCCTGAGACGTTACCGTTGGGGCAGACACGGACGGACGGTGCGGCTGCTCCGGCAACGGGGCTTTCGGGTTCGCCCCAGCTACCTCCTGCAGCGGTTGGCTCGACGGTTCCTCATGCCGCGCCAGGCGGCGCAATGCCACCGATGACGCCGGTGGGGACGATCGACGGTGGGGCGTACCCGCCAGGACATGCACCGTCTGCGGGTGAGGACGGCTATCCGACGCCGCTGCCGCCGGAAGCTGCAGCGGAGGGCGAGCGTGCTGCCGCCGCCAAACCCCAAAAGCCGGGTGCGCTGCAGGATATGGCCAACAAGACCGGGAAGGCGTTTAACGACACCGGCAAGGCCGTTGGCAAAGCGGTCAAAAAATCGTGGGACTGCGTGACGTCTCTATTCGGGGACTGCTGACATTTTAACGGGCGACTAGTCAGCATGCGATTGGCAGTACGTCGGTTTGGCCGACGTGGCCCAGCTCAACTGCGCAAGGATGGCCTTGCCCGAGCAGCATGACCAAGGCCGACCGAGATTTCGTCTTCCTAATTTTCGCCTTGACCGAGAGTGCTCGCGCATTGCGCGCGCGCTACGAAATCGAAAGGCTTGGTGGAGTTCGGAAGCAAGTTCAGCCGGGAATAGTGGCCCGTGAATTTCAAAGCGTCTTCGAGCAGATCCGACTTGCGCTTCAGTTTTCGTCGAACGTCTCCAAGATTTTCTGGCCACATGGAAAGGCGGCTAGCAAGGCGGCCAAACGTGGTGACCGCCTAAGAAACTTGGCGGGTTTACCTGGTAGACATCAGCTTTCTGACAGGAGGCTGCGAAATCACATCGGGCATATCGACGAACGGCTGGACGATTGGACTGAGCAATCGCCTTGTCGACGTGCAAGGCAAGATTTCAATAGCCCTTAGAAAGATGATCAAAGATTGGGGCGAAGTCAGTGGTTCGCCAACCTTCGATGGTGTTTCCGCGGTTGAAGAGGATGAGGGCAATCGCGCACAGACGCGGCGTGGCTCGGTCACGGACTAACTGGTGCGCAGATACCTGCACGCGAGAGTTGGCGTGAGCGGATGGCGTGGTTCAAGCTGGCTTCGCGTTTGCCGCGCCTATCGTATGCCGATATTCTTCTGCGACTGAAGAGCGTGTGCAACCTGGCGTGGATCCCGACCGTTGTCGGGGATGACGATGTGCGGAGGAGGGCGGGTTGAGCGCGTTCTCCCGGCTTCGCTCACCGATGTGATCGTGCCGTCCGCGCCGGTGCCCGTCGCCCCGCGGGAAGCCCGTCGGTGCGAGCGGAGCAAAACGCACCGGCGGACGTCCGCGCAGTGGAGGCGCGGGTGCGAGAAAAGATGTCGAGCAAATGTGCTGTCAACATTGGCGAAGTCGTCTTCGACCGGTTGGGCGCCGCTCGGACAGTGCGTGCGTCACGCCAGGAAACCCGTCGGTACGGGAAAGCCATCATGCACCGGCGGCGGCTCCCCGTAGGGGCGTCGCCGGTGCGAAAAAATTTTAATCACGCGACCGTTGTCGAGGTGACGGTGTGCGCAGGCGGGCGGGTCAGCGCGCGCCAATCAGCGCTGGCGGCCGGCTGCGTGGAGCGCAGTCGCCAGCGCTAACTTAAAACCGCACGGCGGGTCGTTAGATCTGCGCCAGCGCCTGTTCCAGATCGGCGATGATGTCGTCCTTGTCCTCAATGCCAACTGACAAGCGCACAACATCAGGACCGGCGCCGGCGGCGATGCGCTGCTCGTCCGTTAGCTGGCGATGTGTGGTTGAAGCTGGGTGAATGACGAGGCTGCGCGTGTCGCCGATGTTGGCCAGCAGACTGAACAGCTTGAGGTTGGAAACCAGCTTTACGCCGGCCTCATATCCGCCCTCAACGCCGAAGGTGAACACGGCGCCTGCTCCGTTGGGACAGATGCGTTTGTGCAGATCAAAATACGGGCTGGAGGGCAGCCCCGCATAACTGACCCAGCGAACCTTGGGATGCTTCTCCAGCCAGGAGGCAACCGCGAGCGCGTTTTCGCAATGGCGCGCCATCCGCAGCGACAGCGTTTCAGAGCCGGTCAGCAGCATGAAGGCATTGAAGGGCGAAATGGCGGGACCGAGATCGCGCAGGCCCATGACGCGGGCAGCGATGGCGAAGGCCATGTTGCCGAAGGTGTCGGCGATCTTGAGGCCGTTGTAGGAGGCGTTCGGATCCACCAGCGTTTTGTAATGGTGTGGACTGGCGCGCCAGTCGAAAGTGCCGCAATCGACAATGGCGCCGCCGATGGAATTGCCGTGACCGCCGATGAACTTCGTCAGCGAGTGAACGACGATATCGGCGCCAAATTCCTTCGGGCGGCACAGGTATGGCGTTGCGAGCGTGTTGTCGACGATGAGCGGCACGCCGGCTTTTTTGGCAACCGCAGCGATGGCAGGCAGATCGACAACAACACCGCCGGGGTTGGCCAGCGATTCAACGAAGATTGCGCGGGTTTTTGGCGTGATGGCCTGCTCAAAGCTGGCGGCATCGGTGGCGTCTGCCCAACGCACGTTCCAGTCGAACTTCTTGAACGAGTGATTGAACTGATTGATGGAGCCGCCATAGAGCTGACGACCGGCGATGAATTCGTCGCCCGGTTCCAGCAAGGTATGGAAGGTCAGGAATTGCGCGGCGTGACCGGACGCGAGAGCAAGCGCTGCGGACCCGCCTTCAAGCGCGGCCAGCCGACCTTCCAGCACAGCCTGGGTTGGGTTTGTGATGCGCGTGTAGATGTTGCCAAAGGCTTCGAGGCCGAAGAGTTGCGCGGCATGGTCGGCGTCGTTGAACACATAGGATGTGGTTTGATAGATCGGCGTCGCCCGCGCGTTGGTGGTCGGGTCCGGCGCCGCGCCTGCATGCACCGCGAGGGTGTCAAATTTGGGCGCGCGAGAATCCGTCATCGTTATCTCCCTAGTCCTGTTCTTTGACCGATTAGGGAAGGGAAGGGGCGCAGCAAGTCAACGGCCATTCTGATGATAAGCAACGCGCTGGGCATGGACATGGGGAGGAGGCTGCGCGCGGCGCAGTTTTACTGCAACGTTTCTCAAACGCAGCGCAAAAAGGGGTGGAACAGCGAGCGGGATGCCAGCGAACGCGGTTTTAATCGGGGTGCGATGCAACTGAATCGACGCAAAAAGGCAGAGTTTGCGGGGATTTTCCTTGCAGCAGCTGCCTGTGTTGAAGCCGAACGCCAGCCATTATGGCAGGTGGACAGCGGACTGTTGCCCAAACTATGGCTCTATCGGCTATAGTCCGGCCCGCGGCATTGACATCGTGCGCGGGGTGCATCCACTGGGCCCCGCGGCGATGGTTTATTCGTGAACGGTAGTCGCGCTCACGGATACATCGTGCGCCGTTGCATTCTCTACTGGAGACACGCCTTGATAAACTCGCATCTTTCCGGCCGGTCCGCAGCTTTGATCGTCGTCGGGATCGTTGCTGCCATTGTGGTCGGGTTGGCCGTGGTGGCGATCTATCAGGTGGAGAAAAATTTGACGCCGACTCCGGTTGCGGAAGTCGTTGAGGAAACGCGTGAGGCAGAGTTGGCGCCTTCGCTCGACTGTGCGTTCCGTCCCTTCATCACCCGCAGCAACGCGTTCTATTTCTATTTCGATGTCGATTATGCGAAGGGCAAAACGCCTCTTTTCTATGAGCGTGCGCTGGTTTCAGCCGATGGCAGCCGGAAGCGCTACACGGGCGATGAGCGGCCGGTGTGGACGTACGCAATCAACGAAGATGGCAAGTCGACGATCAAGTCGGCCGACGGCACGCTGATCGTTCTGTATGGGCTTAAGCTTGGTGCGCCCGGCATTGTGCCGGTGGAAGCGGGCATCAGAAGCACCGTGCTGCGCAATCTGGGTGGCGAATGCCGCCAGACCAATCTTGATGGTTTGCCCCACTGATCAGGCCGCGCAGTTTGTTCGTTGCGGCGTGATTGAACGCTGCGTTTGAGGCGGCGTGGACGGCTGCCGTCATAATATCGTTCAGCGATATTTGTCGCGTCGTGCCTTTCCCAACGGCTTACGGTTGCCCGTTGTGTAGTGGCATGTTGCGCGGCGGTCGGCGCTTGCGTTGTGGCGCAGGCGTGCGGTTCTGCGTGCCGGATCGGGAGCACAAAAACCGCTCTCCACGGCGGATCGGTATCAAAAGCGTTAAGTTCGTTGCGGGCAGAGTTGATCGTGGTTATATTCGGTGCGACAAGTTGGCAGGTGTCTGTCTGCCACAAAGGTTGCTGACTTAGCTCTGGCCAATCGGCTGGTGGGGTCAGCCGGAGGCTTCCATGGCCACACTTGAGCAGCCTATCGCCGCCGAGAGCACAGCTGTCGTGCATTTTGCTGAGACGGCTGAGCCATCGATTGTCCGGTCGCCAGCCTTTGATGTCGCGAAAGTCCCGATGCTGTTGCAGGTTCTAGGATTGAGCTGGTTGATCGGGGCGGCGATAAGCGTCGCTTTTGTTTCCACGCTTTTGCTGTTCAATGTTGCCGGTCTCAAGGATCTGATCGTGCGGTCGGACGTGTACTTCCTGGCGATGTTTTTGCTGTATTTCTTCAATATGTTGACGTTCTCAAGCGTCTCGATGGGCATCACGATCATGCGGTTGCCCTGGGACGACGATAAGCGCTAGCTGGGTGCGGCTGCCGTAGGCCGACGGGCGTGTGGCAGCGATGGCGGGGCGCTCGAAGCAGCTAATGCCTTCTGACCGGCAGCGAGCGATGATGGTCTGCCTTGCTCCGATGAAGACGCGCCCCGATAACCCGCCGCGTCGGCGACCAACTAAACCGTCTTCGACCTGCCTTTTTCACCGATAACCATGGCCGCAGCCTTATGCGCTGAATGGGTGCAACCCGTTGTAGGGTTCGCGCACCGGTTGGCGCATTGGCTGATAGCGGTTCGCTGCCTCGGGTGGCGGTGCGGCGGCGCCCGTATTGGGGCGTTGGAAACAGGGGCAGCATGGCTACGATCGTCACGGTCCATGGCACGTTTTCGAGTGGACCGGTTGAGGGGCAGAAGTGGTGGCAACGGGGAAGCTGCTTCAGCACGCGCATTGCCGAACTGGTCGAAGGCAGCAACGGCAAGGTTCAGGTTGAGCCGTTCATCTGGGATGGCCTCAACAGCGAGATGGCGCGGAATGCCGCCGGGGCGCGACTGGCGGCGAGGCTGCACGAGCTTGATGAGCAGGGCGAGCCGTTTGCCGTTATCGGTCACAGCCATGGCGGTTCGGTGCTGAGTGCGGCGCTGCTGAATGCGTCGCGGATGAAGCAGTCGATGCAACACATGCAGCGCTGGATCACCGTGGGCACGCCGTTCATTGAAACGCGGCGGCAGCGGTTTTTATTCTCGCGGCTGAGTGTTCTGGGCAAGGCGGTTTATCTCACGCTGCTGATGTTTCTTGTGCTGGGCATCATGATCGCGATGGGCGGCTCGGTTGATTCCGCGCCTGAGGCGTGGGTGATGCTGGTTTTAGTGTTTCTGACGCCGATTGCAGTTTTTTATGCGGTGCTGAGGTATCGGGAATCGAAGCGCTCACTGCGGTTCAATCGCCGGCTGCTGGGTTTTGCCGACAAGCACTTCGCTGATCGCTGGTTTTCGCTGTGGCACGCGAAAGACGAGGCGGTGCAATGTCTGAAGGCGGTGAAGCGCCTGGATCTGACGATCTTTCCGCGCCACTTTGCGGTGTCATCGCTTAATCTGCTGGCGGTTGGTTTCGTGCCGCTGCTGTGTCTGCTGGCGCTTAATTCGCAGACGGTGATGAATGCCATCGCCGCGCGTGTGTTCAGCAGTATCGATGCGCTGGCGGCAGAGCAGCTTTATCCTTCCAACGGCACCAACATTTTCGAGAATGCAGCGGTGCTGTTTCTGGGCCTGCTGATCATCCCCGCCAATCTGATCATGCCGGATGTACAGTTCGACGGAACGCCGCTGCCGGTGCAGATCGGGCTGGTGCTGTTTGGCATCGCGGTGCTGATCGGCACGGTTTATCTGCTGACGCTGGTGTTCAATGCTATTGCGCGCGCCGTCAGTCACGGCCTGAGCCTGATGCTCAACCCGGTGACGCTTTCGCAGCTAAAAGCCGCCACCTACGGCAGCGATGCGCGCGAAGATTTTGCCATCGACGCGCGCGAGTGGCCGATCTGGCTGTCGCGCGGTTTTCCTCCGTTGACGCCTGACATCGCTGCTCCGCTGGAGCAGGCGAGCGATCGTGCCATCGGCAACGCTGTGCCGAAGTTTCGCAACATTATCGACAGCCTCACCTGCGCCGAAACGGCGGAGGCGACGTCCGACGTGGTGGCGGATTATCTGACCTGGCAGGAGCTGATCCATACGTCGTATTTTGACCAGGACAGCGTCGTGAAGCTGATCGCGTTTGCGCTATGCCAGTCGGATGGCTTCAAGCCCTCGGCGAAATTTGCGATGGACCCGGACTTCACCGCTGTGCAGCGGGCGTATGCTGCGATCATCCATGGCGAAGTGAAAATAGCCGGCAGCCATGCGGAACCGCAGCCACTCATAACCGGCTAACGGTATTGGCAATTGATGTGGTGCGGCGAAGCAAATTGCTGGTAAGCCACAACTCTGCAACCCACGCGAAAATCGTTGATCATGCATATTCATCCAGTACTTCTATGCGGCGGTTCCGGCACCCGGCTGTGGCCGTTGTCGCGTCAAAGCTATCCCAAACAGTTCTCGCGCCTGATCGGTGATGAAAGCCTGTTTCAGCAGGCGGCGCGGCGGCTGTGCGGGCCGGGATATGCTGCGCCTGTCGTGGTGACGGGCAACGATTTCCGTTTCATCGTGACGGAGCAACTGGCGGCAGTTGAGATTGCTCCACAGGCGATCCTGATCGAGCCCGATGGCCGCAACACTGCGCCTGCCGTTCTTGCCGCCGCGCTCGTTCTGGCGCAGAGCAACGCGGACGCGTTGATGCTGGTGGCGCCATCCGATCACGTTGTTCCCGACGCGCAGGCTTTCCGCACTGCTGTAGCTGCTGCTGTGCCGCGTGCGCGCGCTGGCGATCTGGTGACGTTTGGCATTGTGCCGACGCGTCCGGAAACTGGCTATGGGTATCTTGAACTGGCGGCGGACGGACGTATCGATGCCGATGATCCGCAGCGGTTGGCGAGGTTCGTGGAAAAGCCGGACGCTGAGCGCGCCGCCGCGATGGTCGCGGCCGGAAACTTTCTCTGGAACGCGGGCATTTTTCTCTTCACCGCGCGGACACTGATTGATGCGTTTCGCGCGCATGCGCCGGACATTCTGGCGCCGGTTGAATCATCCGTTGCCGAGGCGACCACGGATCTTGGCTTTACGCGGTTTGCGCCCGAGCCGTGGGCGCGAGTGCCGTCCAACTCGATCGATTATGCGATCATGGAAAAGGCTTCGAACCTTGCGGTGATGCCTTATCGCGCCGGATGGTCCGACCTCGGCGGCTGGGAAGCTGTGTGGCAGGAGACCGGGCCCGATGGCGCTGGCAATGTGTGCTCGGAGCACGCAACGGCGATCGACTGCGAGGGTTCGCTGCTGCGTTCGGAATCGGAACGGATCGAGCTTGTCGGCATCGGTTTGAAAGACATCGTTGCCATTGCTACGGCTGATGCCGTGCTCGTTGCGCCGAAGTCGGAAAGTCAGCGCGTGAAGGAAGCGGTGACTGCGTTGCAGTTGGCCGACCGGCGTCAGGCAACGACATTCCCCATCGACCATCGGCCGTGGGGCTGGTTTGAAAGTTTGGCTATTGGACCGCGCTTTCAGGTGAAGCGCATTGTGGTTCATCCCGGCGCGGCGCTGTCATTGCAGTCACACCATCACCGTTCGGAACATTGGATTGTCGTTGAAGGCACAGCCAAGGTCACAATCGATGGCGAGACCAAACTGGTGACCGAGAACCAGTCTGTCTATGTGCCGCTCGGTTCGATCCATCGCATGGAAAACCCCGGCAAGGTGGCGATGGTGCTGATTGAAGTGCAGACCGGCAGTTATCTCGGCGAGGACGACATCACCCGCTACGAGGACGTTTACGCGCGCGGGCAGGGCGCGAAGGGATAAGCGTCGTTGACTGAGGTGCGTCGGCGATTGATTTGTCCGGCGCGCGTTAGTGCATTGCCGGAAGCTGATTGTAGCCTGCTTCCTTGCTGCCGATAATTGCATCGGAGCCCGATTGTATTTTTCAGGCCGGATAAACATCTAGAGGACTTAGATGGCCGGGGCGCCCGAGGGTGTGGACCCTATAGTGGAGTACGCATGATGGGCTTCGTTCGATTGATTGTTGCGGCGGGAGTGGGCGCCTGCATGTTGGCGCCGTCCGCTGTTTTGGCCGACTCCTATTGGGAAGTTGAAGCCGCGCGTGCCAACGCCAGAGCGGGCGGACCGACCAATGCGCGGGATGCGGAGTTGCTGAACCGGTATGGCTGCCTGAGCGGCACCAGAAGTCGTTTCTGTGAAGCACAAGCCGCCGGTGAGCGGCCTGTTTATCGCTCGCAACGGCGCAAGGCACGTCGCTGATCGTCTGGCACTGATGTTCGTCTGGATAGTCGCCGGACAGGTTCGTTGTGCGCAACATGCACAAACATTGTGCGGAATTTTCTGCGTGAATGTGTTGGCGATAGCCGCATGTAGATTTAGTCTCTCATAAGACAATGCGCGTACGCTCGCAGTTTTGGAGCTGACGTACGTGTGACGTGCGTCGTTGGCCTTTCGCACATTGCCGGTGGTCGTACATATGGAAAAGATTCTTACGACAGTACTTGCCCGTCTTGTGAAGCGCGGCTCGTTGGTGGTGGTGAGCGCCAGCGGCAAGGAATACACACTGGGTGACGGGACAGGCGAAGAAGTGCGCGTGCGCTTCATGGATCGCGGTGCTGAGCGCGCTGTAGCGCTAAATCCGGAATTGCGGCTCGGCGAAATGTTCATGGATGGCCGCTTTGTCGTCGAGCGAGGCACGATCTACGATTTTCTTGAGCTGGTCATGCGCGATGCGGCGGTTGAAGATCGCTCGCTGGCGACGCGCATGCTGGGCAAGCTGCGGATGGCGACGCGGCGCGCCGTGAGCGCCAACAGCCGCTGGCGCTCCCGTCGCAATGTCGCCCACCATTACGATCTCGATCACCGTCTGTATGATCTGTTTCTCGATCCGGACAAGCAATACAGCTGCGCCTATTATGAGCGCCCGGGATGCACGCTGGAAGAAGCGCAGGCATCGAAAAAGCGGCTGGTTGCGGCCAAGCTGCTGGTCGAGCCCGAAAGCAGGGTGCTGGATATCGGCTGCGGCTGGGGTGGGCTGGGCCTTTATATGAAGCGCGTTGCGGGCGCGCGGCAGGTGTATGGCGTTACGCTTTCCACCGAGCAGCTTGAAGTGGCGCGGGCGCGGGCGGAAGCTGCTGGCGTGGCCGACAGCGTGCGCTTTGTGCTGCAGGATTATCGCGAGCTTGAGGGCAGCTTCGACCGGATCGTGTCGGTTGGCATGTTTGAGCATGTGGGACCGAAGTATTATCCGGCCTACTTCAACAAATGCCGTCAGGTGCTGAAGCCCGATGGCGTGATGGTGCTGCATACCATCGGCCATATGGATGGGCCGTGGTATCCGAATCCGTGGCTGGACAAGTACATCTTCCCCGGCGGCCAGCTGCCGGCGCTGTCTGAAATTGTGCCAGCGATTGAGCGCGCAGGACTGATGGTGACGGATGTTGAATGCCTGCGCATGCATTATGCTGAAACGCTGCTGGATTGGCGCAAGCGTTTCATGGCGCGTCGCGATGAGGCCAAGGCGCTTTATGACGAGCGCTTCTGTCTGATGTGGGAGTATTACCTAGCGGCCTGTGAAGCGGCGTTCCGCTTCCAGAACGTAGCTGTGTTCCAGGTTCAGTGTGTGCGCCGCGCCGATGCGGTGCCGCTGACGCGCGATTATATCGCTGAGCGATATGAAGACCTGCGGATGCGCGAGGCAGAGCTGGCGCGGGCTGAGGCGGTGCGCGGCGGCAATGATGGCGTGGAGCGTATCCGGCCTGAGGTTGTCCGGGCGGAGCAGCGCGAGAGCGGTGTTGCGGCTGACAAGGGGTTGGGCGGCGCCGAGCCAACGCCGATCCGCAAGCAGCAGCAGTAATTAGCCATTTTTGACTTTTCGCCAGCGTGTGTGGCCGGGCATCCGCTTGGAAAGCCAGCAGCATTTGACTATAGTTGCGCAGGCACGGGCACACCCGTGGCTAAAGTGTATCAGGCGCCCGGCCGCGGGCGGGGGGATCCAGGGGACAGGGTCTCGGCAACAGTAGCGTAACAGCGCTCAATGCGGAGGCGCACGAGTTCGTATGAGATGCCATCCGGCACGGTGGCTGTGGGGGCTCATTCCGGTTGCGATGTTGAGCTGGCTCGCCATCCATGTCGAGACAGATGCCATCGAAGCCGAGCTCGAACAGCGCAGCGCAGCAGCACTTGCGCGCTCCGGCCATGGCTGGGCTTCCGTGGCGTTTTCCGGCCGCGATGGATTGCTTGTTGGCTTTGCCGATAATCAGCAGCAGGTCGATACGGCCGCCAACATCGTGCGCGACCTGTGGGGCGTGCGCATGGTTAACGTGCGTGCGCGGCTGCCGGAGACGGGACGCATCCCCGCGTTCGTGGGCGATGACGCGCTGCCGGTGCCGAAAGAACCCGACGACGGTCCGCAGCTGCTGGCGGATGAGTATCCGGTAGCGGCGCTCGGCTCGGACGAACCTTCGGAGACGCTCGCGGCGGGCGTTGCCGGTTCCATGACAGTGACGGCGTTCAGCGGTTTTCCGATCGAGACGGTTCGCGAGCAGGCTCCCGGGCGCTCGGCCTGGCAGGCGGTTGCGACCTGGGCCGGTTATCCCGATGGCGATGTTGGCCCGGTTGCGGAGATTCCGGAATTGCTGGCCGACCGCAAAGCGCCGCGTAGTGTCCGAGCCCGCACGGTGGCGATCTATGACATCAGGTCCGGCGCTGAGGAGGCCGAAACGGAGCCGCCTGCGCCGGAACTGAAGGGGCCGCCGGTGCAGGTGATGCGTTTGACGGCGCGAATGCCGGAGGCTGAGGCTTGGGCGTTTGGCCCAGCGGTGCCGGTGCTGGAGCCGGGCGAGACGGTGACGGCGTGGGATGTCGATGAGCCGGAGCCCGAACCGGAAATTGCCGCGCTGGAGCCGGAACCAGAACCAGAACCGCTGATCGAGGTTGCGCCAAGGCCCGAACCGAAGCCCAAACCCGTCCGCAGGGTCGAGCGCCCTGCTGCGGAACCGACTGCTCCGCGCTTTGACACCGCTGCGTTACCGCAAAGCAACAGCGACCCGAATGCGGGCTGCATTCTGGGCGTGCTGGAGGCAGCCGAACGGGTGGAAGTGCATTTCGCCCATGGTGTTGCGCGTCTCGACCGGATTGAAAAATCGATACTCGATCAACTGGTTGATGCGTTGCTTGGATGTCCCTACGCGTCGCTGCGAATTTCCGGTCACGCGGATTCAACGGGCAGACCGCGCAGCAATCTGGCACTGTCAAAACGCCGTGCACGTGCCGTTGTAGCGTATATGGTCGATAGGGGTATTGACGCCGAGAGGCTAACCGCCGTTGGCTTTGGCGACACGCAACCCGTCGCGCCGAACACCACGTGGACCAACCGGGCGAAAAATCGCCGTGTCGAGGTGATCGTCATGGTGCGAAGGACGGCTGCGGGGGCGAAGGGATAGGGGAGACCGATGGACTATCTCATCGTCAATCTCGGCTGGTACATCGCCGGTGCGTTTTTGATCGGCTTCGTTGTTTCGTGGATTTTGTGTGCGCGGGTGGATGGCTAACCGCACCGGGATGCGGCTGGTCTGTTTGTGGGGGAGTGGGAAGTTATGTCGGAGTTGGCTTGGCAGGCGTGTCTGCTTTTGGCCGCGGCCTTCTTTTTCGGAGCCGTCCTGGCCTGCGGGCTGAAACGCCACTTCTATTATAGCCGCGCCAGTAAGGCAGCCGCCATTGCCGCCGTAGGCACGGCATACGCAGCCGCCCCCGGAGAACCGCGCATCGAGGTGACGCCCCGCGCTGAGGTGGACGATCGCTTCAATCGGGCCATCAGTGGCCAAATCGCTGCTGGCGCCCGCCGTGATTTCATCCCGCACACCGCACTGCCAGTGTTGGGCCCCAACTTCGTTCCCATTCCGAAGCATGGCGAGGGTGGCGTCGGGGCAGCCGTTGCGAGCGTGATTGCAGCCGGGGGCGTCGCAGCCGCCGCTGCCGCCATCGTTCCGGTGGCGCCGGCCCGTGGCGATGACCTGACGCGTATTCGCGGCATCGATCAGGTCATGCAGAAGCAGCTGCATGATCGCGGAATTACGAGCTTTGCGGCATTTGCTGCGTTGAGCGATGATGAAGTGAAGGCGGTTGAAGACGGGCTCGGCGTTGCGCGCGGGCGGGCTGCCACCGACAACTGGCTGCGCTCGGCCCAGGTGCTGGCCGCTGGCGGTCTGACCTATTACGCGCTGCGTGCCGATAGCGGCGTTCCGGTGCCTGCATTCACCGTTCCGGTTGCGACGGCTGCCCAGCCTGTTGCGATCAAGCCGATTGAGCTTGGTTCGCTGCCGCGCATCGTGGGCACCGATCCGCATCAGGATCTGACGCGCATCCATGCAGTTGATACCGGCATTGAGGGCGAGCTGAACCGCCTTGGCGTGGTGCGGTATGAGCATGTCGCGGCGCTTAATGACACCGACGTGCAGACGATTAGCGAGCGGCTGGATCTGGGCGATCGTGTTGTGAGCGAGAACTGGCGCGGACAGGCACGTGTTCTCGCTGAAGGCGGCACGACATATCAGATGCTGAAGCGCAATCGCGGATCGGCCGCTGCAACGGCTGCTGCTTCCGCCGCAGCAGTGGCTGCGGTTGCGGCACGGATCGGTGGACGCCCGGCAACTGAGGCTGCTCTGCCCGCTTCGTCGCCGACTGCTGTGGTTGTTGCCGAAGAGACGATTGCCGAGCCTGTTGCCGTTGAGCAGGAAGTTGATGCCCCAGTCGCTGTTGTCGAGCCTGCAACAACAGAGCCAGCTCCGATTGAGTCGGAACCTGAGCCGGAGGACATGGCACCCGTAGTAACGGATGCCGTCGCCGACCATGCAAATGTTGACTTGGCAGCTGCCGCCGCCGCTACGCTTGCTGCTGCTGCTGCTGCTGCTGCTGCGGACGAGGCGCCTGCTCCCGTCGTCGAAAGCGCGGTCAGCGTACTGACTGTGCCTGCGGATGACTTTACCCGCATCCGGGGCATCGACATCGCGATGCAGAGCCAGATCCACGAACTGGGCATTACGCGGTTCTATGAGCTGGCGTCGCTTTCGGCAGAGGATGTCGAAGAATTCGAAGAGGTGCTCGAAATCGAGCGTGGTCGTGTGGCGCACGAAAACTGGTTGCGCCAGGCGCACATTCTTGCGACCGGCGGTGAAACCTATTACGCGCGCCGCGCTGACAGCGGCGATCCGGTGCCGCCGTTTACAGTGCCGATGCATTCAACGGCAAGCGGTTCGGCTGCTGCCGAAACACGGCATCAGCCCGAAGCGCCGGGAACGCTGCCGCGCGAGCTTTCCGCACGTGGCCCGAGCGATGACCTGACGCGCATCCGTGGCGTCGATGTTGGCATGCGCCGCGCTCTGAACGAGCTGGGCATCCGCCATTTCCGTCAGCTTGCATCGCTCAACGCGACGGATGTTGCCGACCTCAGCGCGCATTTTGGTCTGGGCAATCGGATCGTAGATGAAAACTGGCTCGGGCAGGCCGCAGTGCTGGCGCGGGGCGGCGAGACCTATTATGCGCGCCGCCATGATCTGGCGACCGCAGCCGCTGCCGCTGCGATTGTTGTTCCCTCGGCAACGGTAGCTTCGCTGTTGCCGGAACTTGCAAACGTCCCGGAACCGGAGCCGGAAAATGTGTCTGAGGTTGTCGCCGACGTGGCGCCAGCAGTGGAGCAGATCGCCGAGCCGGCTTCGGCGGAAGCAGTGGCAGCCGTTGAGGAGATAATCGCCGCGGTGAGCGGGGCATCGGCCGCGCATGAAGCCGAGCAGCAGTTGGACGAGGAAGTGCCGATCGCCGTTTACGCCGAGGCTGAATATGCCAGGGCGGCGGCGGAGGCTGAAGCGTTGGCGGATAGCGATGGTGGTGAAGCGGGTGAAGATGCGGGGCTTGCGAGCTCTGAGCCAGCCGCGCTGCCTGAGCCATCAGCAAGCGAGCCGTCTGTAAACGATGGTGTTGAGCTGGAGGCGCAGAGCCAGCAGCCGCAGCACACTCAATCACACCACACGCAACCGCATCACTCCGGCAGCGAGCTTGGGGCGCTGCGCTCGGTGCGTTCGGAGTTGCTGCTGGGCGATGCTTCGCGCGCGCTGTATCTCGATGGCAAGCCGGACGACCTGAAGCGTATTCGCGGCGTGGGCGTGCTTATCGAGCGCAAGCTGCATGAGCTTGGCGTTCATTATTTCGAGCAGATCGCCAACTGGTCGGTTGAGGACGTCGAGCACGTCAGCAATCTGCTCGATTTCCGTGGCCGCATCGAACGCGAGAACTGGATCGAGCAGGCGCGCATTCTGGCGTCGGGCGGACAGACGGAATTTTCGCGACGCGGAGATAGCTGAAGCTCGGCGGGTTGTGCGGGTGCGCCTGATCGTTCGCTGCGGGTTTGCCGCGGCGGACGCTGGTGACAGTCGCCGGGTTGGTGCTGTTTGAAGTCAGTGCCGTTGCATCTGACGCCGCCGCCGCGCCGCTGTTCCGTTGCGCGTTGGTTGGTCGGTTGCTGGATCGCCGCTTGCTCCGGCGCAAAGACCGGCGCGTGCCTGCCCGTCATATTGGCCAGAAATATTGTGGTGATGCGGGATGCAATCGCCAACGCCAGACGTTTGTCGGGGCGGGCTGCGGCTGTTATAGCCGCATTTAACATTGCGCCCGCATTGATAATCTGAGCCAGCGCATACCGATGGGGTGAGCCGATGGGTGATTCAGTATTCACCTTCGCCGATGAAGAAGAGCGCGATGTCTGCGCTTTGCTGGGCGATCCGGCGACCTACGGCGTTGACCGGGTGGATGTGGTCGAGACCCATATCGGGCGCGTGTTTCTGGCCGGGGATGACGCCTACAAACTGCGCAAGCGGGTGAACTTCGGCTTTGTCGATTTCTCGACGCTGGAAGCGCGCTACGCCGCTGCTCTACGCGAACTGGAGCTCAATCGGCCGCATGCGCCGCGCATGTATCATGGCCTGCGTCCGATCGTGCGGTGTGATGGCCAGCTTCAACTGGGTGCGGCCGATGGGCCTGTCGCGGGCGAGATCGTCGACTGGCTGGTGCATATGCGGCGCTTTCCGCAGGAAGCTGTGCTCAGCTTCAAGGCGCAGCAGGGCCCGCTGGGTGATGCGCTGGCCAAGGCGTTGGCCGATATGGTGGCGCGGTACCATCAGGACAGCCCCATTGCGACGCTGTGCGATGGCGCCGGGCGGATGCAGGCGGTGGTGGAGCAACTTGCTACGGCGCTGGCGACCGAGCGGCCGCAGATTGCCCGCGGGCTGCGCGGCGCGTTCGATACCGTGCGCGCACAACTTGCCGAACGCGGCAATGCCGGCTGCGTGCGCCGCTGCCATGGCGACCTGCATCTGGGCAACATCGTACTGATTGATGGTCAGCCAATTCCGTTCGATGCGCTTGAGTTCAGCGAGGCGCTTGGCACCATCGATGTGCTTTACGATCTGGCGTTTCTGCTGATGGATCTTGAGGCGCGGGGCGATCATGCGGCGGCGAACGCCGTGTTCAACGCTTACTGTGCGTTTGAACCTTTAGGCGGCGAAATCGAGGGACTGGCGTGTCTGCCGTTGTTCCTGGCTTGCCGCGCCGGTGTGCGTGCCATCGTTGCTATGGCGCGGCTCAGTCAGGTGGTGGAAAGCGAACGGGCCGAGGTGGAGCGCGTCGTCGATCACTATGCGCGTCTGGTCGAGGGCTATCTGACACCATCGCCGCCGCTGCTTATTGCCGTCGGCGGATTGTCGGGAACCGGCAAGACGACACTGGCGGCCATGCTGGCGAGCCATATCGGGTCGGCGCCCGGCGCGCTGCATGTGCGCAGCGATGTTGAGCGCAAGCGGCTGTTTGGTGTGCCCGAGACGCAGAAACTCGATCGGCAGCATTATCGCGTCGCCACCGCGCAGCGAGTTTACGGCATGCTGGAAGATCGGGCTCGGCGCGGACTGCGCATTGGCCACGCGGTGATCGTGGATGCTGTGTTTGCCAAGCCGGAGGAGCGGGCCATGGCGGCGGCTGTTGCCGAGGAGGCCGGTTGCCAGTTTGCCGGGCTTTGGCTGACGGCGCCGGAAAGCACGCTCATTCAGCGCGTGGAGCAACGGGTCGGCGATGCTTCGGATGCGGATCGGCGCGTGGTGCGCGAGCAGCTGAAGTATGACATCGGGCCGATGGAATGGACCGAGGTTGACGCTTCGACGAGCATGGCGGCCAGTCTGGATGCGGCTCTGAATGCGCTTGCAGCTCAGGGCATAGCGCTACGTAAGCTGGGTTAGAGCCAGAGCGCGATCGGTTTGCATCGTATCACGATGCGATGTTCACGGTGCGAAGGGACTATGCGGGCACGGCAGAATGCAGGCGGCTGATGGGCGCTGCACGTGCAAACGTCCGCTAGGCTGTTGCATCCTGAGACTTGCGTGGAGCTTCGTTCGCGCTGGCGACTCCGCTTCGCGGAGCCGGCCGCTAGCGCATGGTTGTGCACTCGCCGATGACCGCGCAACGCGCTGGCGGTTGGTAATGAGGCACGTGGGTACGCGGCTTCCGTAACAGCCTACCAGCGGCCGCCGATTGCTTCACCGAGGCTAGAGGGAACTGAATACTCTTTCTGTTTTTTGGCAGCCGCCTTGGCGCGCGCCTGTGCGGGCTTTGGTGCCGCATCGCTGTCATCCTCGTCCGTCGAACCGGTGTCGGCTGCTACGGCGCGATCGACGGGATGCGTGCTCTTGCCCGTGCGGGCACGGTCTTTTGCATCCGGCTCAATCGTCGTCACCTCAGGCTCGCTATTGGTGTCGAGGTTGGTGACGGCGAAGAACGGCACCAGCTTCGGCCCCGCCGGTTGTTCCGGGATCGCCTTGGAAAGTTCGGCGGTCAGTTCGGGCAGCGGCTTGAATTCGGTTTTGGAACGCAGATGCACGACCTTGTAACCGCGCTTCTTCAGCTCGGTGAGGATGGTCGGCAGTGCGGCGGCGGTTGAGGCCTTGATGTCGTGGAACAGGACGATGCCGCCGTTGCGGGCCTCAACCTGCTGGATGGTGCGTGCGGCAAGGCGCTGGGGGCTGGCGATGTAGCTGTCGTTGGAGACGACATCGACCGTGAACGAGGCGATGCCGCGTTCCTGCATATGGGTGAGCATCGGCCCTGAATCGGACAGGCCGGGGAAGCGGAAGAACGGAGCGATCGGACGTCCGGCGGCCAGCGCCACGGCGGCAAAACCGCGTTCGATCTGGTCCGTGGCCTTGGCCAGCGGCAACGCGCGCATGTTCATCGGATGCGACCAGGTGTGCGTGCCCATGGTGTGGCCGCGGTCCATCACCTCTTTGACCATGCTGGGATAGGCCTGCGCCATCCGGCCGACATAGAAGAACGTCGCCTTGGTGCAGAACTTGTCGAGCGTGTCGAGAATGGGCTTGGTGAACTTGGGCAGTGGGCCGTCGTCGAATGTCAGCACGACTTCCTTTGGACGCAGAAAGCGCGGCTCCTGCTCGTACTTGGTGAGACCGCCGAACAACGGTCCGGTGGACGGGTCGATTTCGACGATGCGTTCGACGCCAAGTGCGCCTTTCGGAGAGGCGCAGGCCTCTTCGGCTTTCGCCGCGACGGTGCCGAGGGAGGCGGCTGTGATGCAGACGGCGATGGTCAGGGAAAGTCGGCGGATCACAGGCTTTTCCTCGGTTGGTTCAGAACCCTAAAATCCCATCTACAGTGTGTCGGCGAGAAATCACAGTGTGCGTGCGCACTTCGTGCCAGGGTGAGGCGCAATTCCCACGGCACGAGGGGCCGGCAATAGCGATCGCGTGCGGCTGAGCCAGGGGAAGAGGCGGGCCGAACGCTAGCGGTCGGAACGGCGGATATGACGGCGGCGGCAGCAGCGGGGTACGATGATCGAGCTGCAAACAGCGGGCATGCGAGCTGCCGCGACGCGATGGCCGATCAAGGATCGGTGGCCTTGCGCGCCCAGGGCAGAATCTCGCGTCCGTTTTCGTCGGTCTCGACCGCGGCCTGCGTATCGGCATTGGGCCAGGTGACGGCGCGCTTGGCCAGCGGCTGCTTGTTGGCCGTGGCCAGCTTGCGCGCGATCATCTTGCGCGCGCGCTCGTCGTATTCCGCCACCGTTTCTACATCGTCCTGCGGCACCACATGCACGACCTTGTAGCCACGCTGTTTCAGTTTGGTCAGCAGGCTCGACAGGGCCTTGGCCGTTGAGGGCTGAATGTCGTGGAACAGGATGATGCCCTTGCCCCGTTCCGCCAGCTGGGCAAGCACGGTGCGCTCGACCGTTGCTGCATCCTTGGTGCGGAAGTCGCGTGAGTCGATGTCGATGGTGAAGTTCGCGATGTTGCGCTGCTTCAGGTAGTCGGTGCCGGTTTTGTTGAAGCTGAGATAGGGGAAGCGGAAAAACGGTGCGACGTCGCCCTCGAGCGCCTGCGACAGCGCGCTGAAGCTGAGCTCGATTTCCTCCAGCATCTTTTCCTTGGACAGCGACGGCAGGCGGGCGTGCGACCAGGTGTGTGCACCGACGGTATGACCGGCCGCTGCAACCTCTCGCACCATCGCCGGATCGGCCACTACCATGCGTCCGACCATGAAGAAGGTGGCTTTGGTGCAGTGCTCGGCGAGGGCTTTCAGGACAGTGCGGGTGTGCGACTTCAGCGGGCCGTCATCGAACGTCAGTACGATCTCGCCCTTGTTGAGGAAGTCGTGATGGCCGCTGACGGTGCGTCCGAACGAAGGGCCGCCCGCGGCATCTACTTCGACGATGCGCGACAGGCCGATGCCATCGCCGCCGCTGGCGCATGCTTCCACCTGCAGAGCGCCGTGCGCAAGCAATGGCGAAGCCTGCCCCAGAGCAAGCCAAAGCAAGCCAACGGTGAAAGCTTTAAACAGCCGCATCCCCGCAACCCGTCCAAATCCAGCCATCAGCAGCGCCCTCCGCCGATAAGCTTCATGAGCCTGTTAGTAGGCCGAAACGGCAAAGAGTTTCCGCCTTTTTTGCTCTTCCACGGCACAACATCAGGGTGCTGTTGCATCTGCGCACACGGATGTATTCATCGTCGCAGCGTGCTAAAGGCGTTGCATCGCGCATCATATCATCTCTAAACGGGCAGACACCGGCCGTTTCCTGCCGCCATCCGGGGTGCCTCCTTGCCATGACGAACGCTGACGAGACCGTCGCGCCAGAGCGCGGCAACACACCCATCGCCGAATGCATTTCTACCATCTCGGAGGCGCTCGAACGCCACGATCTGGCGAAGGTGCGCGAGGTTGCCGCGGGGCTGGAAAATCCGGATCTGGCCGACGTCATCGAGGAACTGGCGCCGGAACAGCGTGTCGAGCTGATCGAAGCGCTGGGGGCGGATTTCGACTTCGAGGTGCTGACCGAAGTTGACGAAAAAGTCCGCGACCAGATTTCCGAAGCGCTGCCAAACGACGTTCTGGCCAAGGCCGTTACCGAGCTGGACAGCGACGACGCCGCCTACCTGCTTGAAAGCCTGGAGGCCGACGACCGGCAGGAAATTCTTGATCAGCTGCCGCAGAGCGATCGCGCCGCGCTGGAACGCAACCTGCTGTATCCCGGCGAAACCGCCGGCCGACTTATGCAGGCCGACTTTGTCGCCGTGCCGCCGTTCTGGACTGTGGGGCAGGTGATCGACTTCGCCCGCGATACCGAAGACCTGCCGGAGACGTTCTCTGAAATTTTCGTCGTCGATCCGGGCTTCCACCTTCTGGGCAGTGTGAACATATCCCGGCTGTTGCGCACCAAGCGGGACGTGCCGATCAACACCATCATGGAAGCTGACCGCCATATGATCCTGGCGACGGCCGACCAGGAGCAGGTGGCGCGCCAGTTTGAGCGCTATGGCCTGATGGCGGTGCCGGTTGTCGACAGCGACGAACGGCTTGTCGGTGTTGTGACCGTCGACGACGTCGTTGAGGTGATCGAGCAGGAAGCGGACGAAGACGCCAAGCTGCTGGCCGGCGTTGGCGACGAGCGGCTGAGCGACAGCGTGCGCGAGATTGCGCCGCCGCGCTTTCTGTGGCTGCTGGTGAACGTTTTGTTCGCGATGGTTTCCGCTTCGATCATCGATCTGTTCGGCGGTTCGATTGAGCAGATGGTGGCGCTGGCGGTGCTGATGCCGATCATCGCGTCGATGGGTGGCAATGCTGGCACGCAGACGATGACCGTGACGGTGCGCGCGCTGGCAACCAAAGAGCTGAGCGACATGAACGTGCGGCGCGTTGCGCTGCGCGAGGTGACGGTGGCGCTGATAAACGGCGTGCTGTTTGCTTGCTTGCTGTCGGCGTTGGCGATCTTCTGGTTCGGTGGAGCGGGGCTGGGCGTTGTGATCGCTATCGCCATCATGATCAACCTGCTCGTGGCCGCCGTTGCAGGCATGTTGATCCCGCTGGGATTGCAGCGGCTGGGATTTGACCCTGCCGTCGCGTCGACGGTATTCGTCACCTCCCTCACCGATGTCGTAGGCTTCTTCGCCTTCCTCGGGTTGGCGACGTTCTGGCTGCTGTGAGGATCGAAGCATGGCGATAACCATCAGGCGTCTCAACACGGATGATCGCGACGGCTGGGAAAGGCTGTTCCGGGCCTACATCCGTTTTTATGAGGCGGAGGTGCCCGACGAGGTGATCGCGCTGACATGGCAGCGATTGCTGGGTGAAGAGGACGGCATGCTGGGGCTGCTGGCTGTCGGCGCTGACAGTGTTCCGGTAGGGCTGGTCAACGCTGTGTTTCACCGCTCCACCTGGTCGCCGACGGAGTATTGCTATCTGGAGGATCTGTTCGTTGATCCTGCTGCGCGCGGTGAAGGTGTCGGCCAGATGCTTATCGAGGCGGTCTATCGCGAAGCCGATCAGCGCGGCGCCACGCGCACCTATTGGGCGACACAGCACAACAACGAAACCGCGCGGCGGCTCTATGACAAGCTGGCGACGCTGAGTCCGTTTGTGCAGTATCGGCGCTGATGTGTGCGGCGCTGGCGCCGAAAGTATTCTCTTAGCCCGTGCTTCTTATCGTAAAATCGGTGCCCACTTTTCCGGAAGCACTTTAACTCGACGGCGCGTCGAGACGGCGGGTCAGGTTTTCAAACTCCTGCCGCAGCGCTTCATTGCGGAAGATCTGGTCGAAGGTTGGCGCTTCCAGTTTCTGGATGGCCTCGAACGACGCGGCGCTATCCTGCATCAGGTTCTTGAGCTGAAAGCTTGCTTCCACTGTTTCGTAGGTGTTGTCGGCGATGCGCAGGTCGTGCACCGCGCGCGTGCGGGCGCGGGCGATCTGCTCGCGCTGCTGCTGCAGATAACGGCGATAAGCCTTGGCCGCTTCCGCCGCCACCTTCTGCGCCTCGCGGTTAGCTTCCAGCGCGCGACGCTGATCGGGGCGGTTTTCAGCCTGCAACAGGCGCGCGGTTTTGCCCTGCGCGGTTGCGATGTCCTTCAGGATGGCATCCAGCTTCGGCATGTAGTTGGTGTCGATGCGCTCGATGGCGGACGACTGCGCGTGCACCAGCATGGCGAACAGCGCCGCGTGCATGGCGAAGTATTTGCGCGCCGCGTTCATGTTGTCGCCAGCGGCGTTGAGGAGCTTGCCGAGCTGGCTGTCGATCACCTTGGCGGCGCTGAAGGCTGCAACGAGCCGCACCAGATCGCCTGACAGAACGCTGTCGAGCAGCAGATCCACCTGATCGGGCGAAAGCTGAACGCCAGCTTCGGCCAGCGCGACGGCAACCTCGGTTTTCGCCTTGGCGATCTCTTCGCGGTTCTTGTCGATGCGCTTGTGCGCGTCCTGGATGTTGCCTTCAAGGCTGTCGACCGTATCGGTCAGCAGGCCGGGCAGCATGGCATCCTTCGGCGCGGTGAGCTGCTTCTCCTTCATCGTCGCGATCTGGGTTTCGATATCGCGGATGTTGAGGCGCAGCGTCTCAATTTTGCGCTGCATCTCCACCACCGGCACATCGGTGACGATGCCGAGCGCAGAATCGAGCAGGCCACGGATGCGGGCTTCGCGGTCCTCGCGCGTTTCCGTCCACAGCGGTGTCAGGATGAACTCGTCGCGGCCGGGCAGCTTCTGTGCCTGCGCGCGGTGGTCGGCGGTATCGCGCAGTACGCTGTCGATCTCGCGCATCAGCCGGCGCGCTTGCTCGAATGCCTTGTCGCCCTCGCGCGGATCGGCGGGCTGCTTGGGCTGGGCCTGTTGTGCATCGCCGGGAGTTTGCGGCTGTGCCGATGACGGTGCTTTGTCGGCGCCCGTCTCGGCAAGCCGCAGCAACTCCGCTATGCCGTCACGACGGGCGGTCTGCGCCTCGGCGGCAAAGCTGGATGCAGCGAGAATGAGCGCTGCTGCTGCGGTGGGCCAACGGACGTCGGCGGCGGACATGGCGAAAGCCTCCAAACATATGTCACCCCAGTGGGCAGCAAATTCGGGCCTTTCAATGGTCCGAACCCGTTCGCGCGCGGATTAGCGGCGGATAACGGTGCCTTCAGGTGGTTGCTGTGCCGGAGGCGCGCGCCAGAAGATCGCTGAACCGCTGGTCGATCTGGCGCGCATCCGTCAGCACAAGCATGTGGGAAAGCGCTTCGCCCTTGCCAACCCCGCCGCCGGTCTGACCGCGCCGCACAAAATCGTCCGTCGGATGATCGCCGAGCGCCAGATGCAGGCGCAGCTCCTTGCCGGTGATGCCCAGAACGGCGAACGGCGCGGGGCTGCCGAACGACAGCGAGCTTTCCTGAACGGCCAGCGGTGCCTTCGGGACGGCGCCTTTGATCCGCGCGAGAATAAGCTGCGCGAGCGGGCGATAGGCCTTGGCTTTGGCGAGCACGCTATCGATGTCCCGCGGGCCTGTTGCGGTTGCCGATGGGGCGCTGCGGGTTGCTGCGGCGTTAGAGGACGTGGGTGGTGGTGTGCTGGAAGCAGAACCGGAACCGGCAGCCGCGCCGCCCATCACGACAGTCAGGCGTGGTGGAGCAACGATGCGCTCGGGCGTCGGGTCAGGTGACTGCGATGGCTGTTGCTCCGGCTGCGGAGTATGGCCATCGGCAACGGATCTCGCAGCGCTTGAGCTTTCGACCGGCTGGCGCGGAGGCTGTTCATCTACGTTTGTTGCCGGCGTTGCGGGCAGAGACGATGGCGCCAGCACTTCGCGCCGCCGTCGCGCAGCTGGACGGCGCGGAGCTTCCTCCTTCGCCACCTCGGCATAAATCGGTCGGCCGCCGTTGTGATGGATACGCTCCAGCCACGACGCTTTCGAGAACATCAGCCCTTCATGGCGCAACCAGTCGATGATGTCGTTGCGCTCGGTTTGACCGCTCTGCGCAATCGCGTGCATCCACTGTTGCAGATTGCGCCCGGTGTTTTCTTCGAGCCCATCAAGAAAGGTGCGTTCCTTTTCACCGAAGCCTTTAGTCATGCCCTCCTGCCTCAGATCCAACGGCGCGATCTGGATTTGTAGTCGAGATATGCTTGTCCGAAACGCCGTTCCAGATGGCGCTCTTCCGGCACGATGGCGAGTTTCGTAACCAGCGCGGCGAATGCGGCGGCGGCGCCAACCAGCCAGATGTTTTTCGTCAGCTCGGCCGCGCCGAGCAGGATCATGGCATCGCCCAGATAGATCGGGTTGCGAAAGCGCCAGAACGGACCGGACGTGACGAGATGCGTGGCTCCGACGTCGGGCAGCATGGTCGTGTCGTGGGTGCGAAGTGTCACGATGCCCCAAACGACGAGCACGATGCCAAGCACGCCGATGCCAAGTCCGATGAAACGCGCGGGCGTATCGTCAACGCCGGGCCACTCCACCGGAGCGGCATAGCCGAGGATGATCGCCAGCGCGGCAAAGCCGGCCAGCAACAGCGGCGGCCATGGCACTGAGCTCGGGCGCAGCTCGATATCGCGATCGTCCTGCGCTTCGGCATCGCTCTGCATTTCAACGCTGTCCAACGCATCTTCGGCCGGTGGCTCAGCGGGCTGCTGACCGGGCTGCGTTCCCTGGCGGGTGGCGGCGTTGTCTGGTTCGCTATTCGACATGAAATTCCCGTCGTGGGCTGCACCGCACAACATGTACACCAGAAACGTGGCGGGCTGCTAATCGGCGCGAAAAGATGGGCGGCGGTGCTGTGAATCGCGATGCAAAAGCGATGGTGGTCTAGCTTTTTGTGAGACCGATATTTCACGCTCCGGCCTGATAAGGACCGAAGCGATCATGGTCTAGTTCGTCGGTGCGGCTTTAAATGGCTCGGGGGTTGCGCCCGATGTGTCGGCCAACGCCGCCGCGATGTTGAATGTCTTGCAGTTCTTGCTGGCGAGGCGCTCGTTGTAGGCGTCCAGCATCGCCCGTTCGCGACTGTATTGCGCGTCGGGGTCCAGCCCTTCGCGCGTGCCGCCCCAGATCGGCGTTGTGACGCTGCGAATGCCACGGGCGATGGCTGAGGGTTGCGCATCGGGATTATAGCCGCGCAACTGCATGATGCGGATCTGCATGGTGCCGGTCAGCTTGCGGCAGTCGAAGCTGAGTTCCTCGGCGGTGAGCTGATAGCCGGGAGAAGGGGGAACCGAGCCTGTTACGATACTGTCAGCGGAAGCGGGTGGAATGTCGCTGGCCAGTGAGGGACCGGGTGCGGAAGGCGAGCCGGCGCATCCGCACAGAAGCGCGGTTGCCATCACGGCCAATGCCCGTATTCGTCCCAGCCGCATCATTCCCCCGCTCAGGGCCGTTTATCGCGTATTAATAGGGGCGGATTAAGGGCGCGCCTAGCGGCGCTGGGCCGCAATCCAATAGTTTTATGAACCGGTTGCTTAGCGCGAGGGGCCGGGCTTGAATGGCGCCGCTTCAAGGACGCACATCGGCGCGCGGGATGGGTATATGCACATCAAGACTTCTGTTTTCGGTCAGTCATTGCTGATGGGGCTGGCGCTCGCCATGATCCTGCCAGCGGCCGCCGGCGCTGAAAATGAGCCTGGCGGTTATGTGTGCACCTTCGCCAAGGGCACATCGTGGACCTTCGAAAACGGTGCGTTCAAGGACAAGGCGCCCGAGGCGATGGGCTTCACCATTGCCGACATCGATCTCGAAAAGCAGTCGGCCAAGTTGCAGGCGGATGGAGCGGCAGCGCCGGGCGAACTGAAGATCGTGCGCGCCATCAACGCCAATCACTTCCTTGAGGTCGTCAACGAAGGCTTCCTCAATCTGACGACCGTCTACGACAAGGACGAGACCAGCGGCGTTTATCCGGCCGTCCATTCGCGCCATTTCGGTGTGTTGGGCCAGCCGGTGATCGCGCAGTACACCGGCAGCTGCACCGCGAAGTGAGCGTCGGACGGTTCCCTGGAGCGTGACGGGTGGCTCTGCATCTCATCAAGCTGTGCGTTGGCGTCGACAGCATTGAAGAGCTGGCCGACTGGCAGCAGGCGCGCGTGGCGGAGCAGAAGGGCAAGGGGCTGCAGCCCCGCATTGTGCACTCAACCTTCCAGTCGCCGAAGCGCGATGCCGAGTTGCTGGATGGCGGCTCGCTGTACTGGGTGATCAAGGGCACGGTGCAGGTGCGCCAGCGTCTGCTGGGACTGGAAGCGGGCACGCGGCCCGATGGCCGGGCTGCCTGCCACATCCTGCTCGATCCGGAACTGGTGCCCGTGCGTCCGGTGCCACGCCGTGCCTTCCAGGGTTGGCGCTATCTTGCCGCCGATGATGCGCCACCTGATCTCGCTGCATCTGGCAGCATCGACGACGATATGCCGGATGCCATGCGACGGGAGCTTGCGGCGCTGGGCTTGCTCTGAGATCTAGGTGCAGCATCCATCCGATTTGCGGAGCACGCACCACCATGGCCAAGCCGCGCCTGACCCCGTTGATTGAAAGCCTGCCCGCCATGGTGCCGTTTGTCGGCCCGGAGGCGCTGGTGAGGGCACGCGGGAAGCCGTTCCGGGCACGCATCGGCGCCAATGAAAACGTGTTCGGTCCATCGCCGCGCGCCATCGCTGCGATGGCGGAAGCGGCTGCCGGCAACTGGATGTATGCCGATCCGGAAAGCTTTGAACTGCGCGAGGCGCTGGCCCGGTTCCACGGTGTTGATCGCGCGAACATCGTGGTGGGAGAGGGCATCGACGGCCTGCTGGGCTTGACGGTGAAGCTGACAATTGACCCCGGCGACACGGTTGTGACGTCCAACGGCACCTATCCGACATTCAACTTCCATGTGGCAGCGGCCGGTGGCCGTCTGGTGCGGGTGTCCTATCGCGATGACCGGCAGGATCTCAGCGCGCTGCTCGATGCCGCCATCGCCGAGGATGCGCGCCTGCTCTACGTGTGCAATCCGGATAATCCGATGGGATCGGTCTGGCAGGCCGACAAGCTGCAGGAGCTGATTGCGGCGTTGCCGGACGGGCTGCTGCTGTGCCTCGATGAAGCCTATTGCGACACTGCCACGGCGATGCAGCCGCTAGCTTTCGATGTCAGTAATCCGCAGGTCATCCGCATGCGCACGTTCTCAAAGGCATACGGGCTGGCGGGCGCGCGCATCGGCTATGCGGTGGGGGAGGCAGGGCTGATCGCGCAGTTCGAGAAGGTGCGCAATCACTACGGCATCAACCGCGTTGGCCAGATCGGCGCGCTGGCGGCGCTTGGCGATCAGGCATACCTGGCCGATGTCGTCGGCCGCATTGACCGTGCGCGCGGCATGCTTGGCGACATCGCGCTGCGCAACGGATTGCAGCCGCTGCCGTCGGGCGCCAACTTCGTTGCGATGGATTGCGGTCGCGATGGTGCCTATGCCCGGCGGGTGCTGGACGGATTGCTGGCGCGCGATGTGTTTGCCCGCATGCCGGGGACGGCGGGGCTGGATCGCTGCATCCGCGTGAGCTGCGGCACCGACGCTGATCTCGACGTGTTCGCAGCGGCGTTGCCGCAGGCGATAGCCGATGCCGATGCGGAGTGATGAGCACGGGGATTGTGATGAGCGCAGCGGACTGCAAATCCGCGGTCTGACGCTGCAGCTTCATGCGGTGAGTGTGTGACGGGGTAATGCTGCGGTTGCAACCTGTGCGGCTGTCGGCGGGATTGGCAAAACCTTAAGTCGGAGCGGGCATTATGCGCCGTCCCGTCTGAAGCCTCGCCGACAAAAAGGCCCGCCATGCACGAACAGCTGCTTGAATACTCGTCCTGGTCCTTCCAGCTCGCATTTGTCATTATCGTTCTTTATCTGGTGCTTGGCCTGATCAAGCCGTCGCTGGTGCTGGCCGCGAAACGGTCGACCGTAGTGGTGGTGTCGGTGATTGCGATGCTGCTGGCTGCGACGGCGTTCTATGTTGCGGTTCGCCCGCTGGATAACGTTGGCCCGCAGCCGCCGGCGGCCGACATCATTCCTGAGCCCGCACCTGCGCCGGCTGAAGCTGATGCGCCGGCACCGGCCGATCACGATCACACCGCACCGCAGGAACCCGCTGCGCCACAACAGTAATTTACGGCTTCCCGCCGACCTGCCTGACGACGCTGGCGCGTGGTTTGACCACGCCCAGCCTGATGCGCGTCAAGCAACTGTTGTGCTGGTCACGATTCTATTGATACTGCTTCTCACTTGGGGAACGGGGAGGCTCTGCGTCAGCGCCCCGAAAAGAAGCCGGCACAGCCCGGCGAACGAATGGGAGAGAAGCGATAATGAGCGGGACCTTGGGATTTCTTGTCGGCGTGGTGCTGATCGTTGTTGGTCTGGGCGGCCTTGGTTTGGCGCTGCATCAGATGATGATCGACGCAACGGTGCAGGGTCCGATAGCCGGTGGCCTGGTGACATTTGTTGCGGCCGCCTTCGCTTCGCTGCTGATCATTCGTTGATCGCATAGGCCGCTTGCGGCTGGTTGCGGCGCGCTCCCACAGTGATGGTGGGAGAGCGTGCGCCGCTGTGCTGTGGGCGTTTGCTCAGGGCCAGCGCCGCAGCGACTGACGCGAGAACGTCCATTCAGGCGTAATCAATTCGCCGTCGAAGGCTGCCGGATACCACGGTGAGCCATCGGCGGCGTTTTCGTTGGCGGGGCGATCGGCGGCAGAATTATTGGCCGTTGCGCCCACCATGTGCATGTTCCGCAGCACATGGATGTTCTGCGCCGGCATATAGCTTTGCAGCAGCAGGAAGCGCTTTTCGCCGGTGCCAGGATTTTCCACCATGTCGGCCACCAGCACGGCGTGCCCCGGAAAGCCGCCTTTTATGAACACGTCGCCGATGGCGATTTCGGCCAGCGGAACGGGCTTCAACTCGCGCTCCAGCGAGTAGGTGCCGGCATAGGCAAACACATAGTCCATGTATTTGCGGAATGACGGGTAGCCCTGGTCGTTCCGGGCGGAAAAGGCGAGGGGCTTGCCTTCGGTATTGTTGAAGCGGATGTCGCGCTTGCGCCCCTGCCCAAACAGCCATTCGCCACGCAGGCGCATGATGGCATCGGCGCATTGCTGCAGGTCGCGCTTGCCGACATCGATATCGATCACCGCCGCGTGCACATCCTGCCGCCATTTGTTGGCGCCGGTGAAGGTTTGCACCGGCGTGCCCGGCGGCTTCATCGGCAAACCGCGCAACCATGTGGCCCAGCTGGCAGCAGGAGCAGGCACTCGCACGAAGCCGGCAGGTGGTGGAACAGCTTGCGCGAGTGTTGTCGCGTCAGCCGTGTGCGGCCAGGCAAAACCCGGCGCTGCAATGGTGGGTGCTGAGGGCGTCAGTGACGCCAGCATCAGAGTGGCGAACAGGGCGAAGCGGCATGGCGTTGGATACTGCATGGCATGTTGCATGCAGCGTTCCTGTGGCATGGCCAAGGCGATGCGCAGATGCCGGGACCATGGGCGAGCGGCAGCAGTCACAACGCAGACGCAGACGCGATCAACGGTTGTAAGAGAATGCCTGCGAGTGCCAGGTGGTGGCGTACATCTGCTGAGCCCAGGCCGGTGCGCGCTGCGCCAGATGCGCGTTCGTCACTTTCTTTTTGCGCTGACGCTTCACCTGATGCACCGGCGTGCGATAGGCGCGAATTGCGCCGCGCTTGCGGCTTGAGCGGGCATGACGCCGGTCGTCGTCGTCATCATCCGATTTTGCGCTGGTATCGCGGCGCGATTTTCTTTCGGCGGCAGCATCAGCGTTATTTTCGGAGGCTGCAGCGTGATCGGAACCGGCGCTGTCGTCGTGGCTATCTGCCAGCGCGGCGACAGTGAGCGGCGCTTCCGGCAATGCGTCGGCTGCTGCCGGTGTTGATTGAGCCGACGTTACATCGGCAATTGCTGCTGTGCTTTGAGGGGCAGCGGCTTCGGCATGGCGCGCTTGGGTCGTGGGCGCGGCCGCAGGTTCGCGGTCGGTGGCGTCAATGCCCTGCGCTAGCGATGCGGTGACAGTCGGCTCGCGTTCCTTCAACGGGCGATCGCTGGCAAGAAACGCCAGATCGTCCGGCGAGGCGGGCGGATAGGGTGGGGCAGCGCCGCTGTCGCGCGTGTCAATGAAGGCCGCGTTCTGGATGTAGTCCATGCGATCGAGATCCGCCTGCTCAAACGGCGTTGAGCATGCGCAACTCGAAGGTCCGGAAAGAACCGCGACGGCAAGTCCACCGATGAGCAGAACCGAGAGGAAGCCGCTGGTCCGCAGGCGCCCACCACCGGCAACCGCAAGCGATGCGATCGCTGAACCGTGCAGGACAATCCGCTCGCGTATGGCAGAAATGGCAGGTTCCAGGCGCTCGGCTGTCACGGGTGCAGCGTCGCGGAACCGCTCCAGCAGCCATGAGGGAGTGCCGCCCAGCCGGTCAGCCAGCCGTTCCATCCAGTTCGCGGCGCGCTGCGGTTTGGCGGAAGCGAGCACCCGGTAGCCGCCAATCGTCGGCTGCGCGCCTGCATAGCTGCGCAGGGCGGCAAACTGATCGAGAACCTGCAGAAAATTTTCCGCCGGGTCGATGCTGTCACGATCCGAGGACGTGTTTGCCCGCATGGCGTTACTCCGCTTGCTGTCCCGCTGTCTCTGCTTTTGAATGGATCCATGACCCGTTCAGCCAGGAAACAGCGTCTGTTGTGCCCCCACGATCACGCAAATACTCAACTGTCAGGGCGCAGATCCCTGAATAATCGCAACAAAAGTGCGATCTGCATTCTTAAGCTGGCACGCATATAGTGAATTTTTTCCAAATATTATGGATAGATACGGCTAACGGTTGATATGATGTTTTAGCCATAAGTCCGGGGCCTTAGCGGGCCAAGAAATGGCTCAGAATGCGGAGGAATGCGCGTAGGTGGCCGGGCGCGGTCGGCCGATTACCTGCCCATGTTGGGTGCATCGGCGCGGGCTCAGAGGCCGGCGGCCGGTTCTCTGGAGGGAGTCCGCTGGGCTCAATGAAAAAAGCTCAGGCGGCCATCGGTTTCTTGAACCACTCCCAGCCACCTTTGCGGTCGACCTTGCGGCGGTACAGCGCCTCGTCGGCGCACTTGAGCAACGAGCGCAGGTCTTTGCCGTCCTGCGGGGCCAGACTGGCGCCGATGCTGGCGCCGACGGTTGCCGGTCGCGACATCAGATTCATGGGACGCGTCAGTTCGGTCTGGATGCGCCAGCAGACCTGCTCGACCTGATCGGGAATTTTGAGACCGCTCAGCAACACGACAAATTCGTCGCCGCCCATTCGGCAAACAAGGTCGCCGCTGCGGACACTGTCCGTGAGGCGCTTGGCGACAATCTTCAAGGTTTCGTCGCCCGCGTCGTGACCCAGCGTGTCGTTGATGGCTTTGAAGCCATCAAGGTCGATCAGCAGCATGGCGGTGAGGTCTGGATCGGGATTGGCCGTGATCCGCGCCCAATGCTGTTCAAGCGCGCGGCGATTGGGGAGGCCGGTGAGGGGGTCTTCAAGTGCGACGCGGCGCAGTAGCGTTTCGGTGCTGCGCTGCTCCGATATGTCTTCAAACAGCGCTATGGCGATATTCAGATCGTGAAGCAGGATGCCGCGGATCTGCGCGGTCTTCACGCTGCCATCGGCACACAGAATATCGACTTCAGTTTGATCGATGTCGGAAACGCCATTGTTGCTGTTGGTCCAGACGTTGCCCCACTTTTCCTTCGAGATCTCGCGATCTTCCGGACGCGGATAGGCGCGAACGATCCAGTCGGTAATGGTGTCGAATTCCGACGCCTTGTAGCCAAACGTCTTGGTAAACGCATCGTTCATGAATTTGATGCGCTCGTCGTCGAGGCTCGCCCAGGACACCGGCATTGGAAGGGCGTTGAGAATCGCGAACAGATGTTCTTTTGAAAGAGTGAGAGGCATTGACGCTCGATAACTCCGCTAATTGAGGAGATCCGATTGCGCTTATTATTGTTGGAGCGCCGGCAGCCTTAAAATTATTCTAGGCCAATTGCGTATCGATGAATCTGATCAAGTCGCATTTAAATAGCCGGGCAGAATGCGGGGGCTGTGGCCCGGCATGGTTAAGCTATTGTTGAAACCCGCACCGCTATTCTCCGACCGAGTGTTACCTCGCAGGTGGTCGATGCGGTCTGTTTTGAATCTGATTTCGTTGCTGGCGGTAGGGCTGATAATGGCCGCCATCATCATGGCTGCACCGGCCGACACAACGCGCGGCGCGGAGCTGATGCAGTTTTTTGATCGCTTCGATTTCGCGGCGCCGGGATTGGATTATCGCTCTGTGCTGGCTGGTCTGGCGCTGGGTGTCGTGATCGCGCTGATCGCCCGGATTTCCTGGGTGGACATCGCGCGCCGCACCGCCGGATGGATCGCCAATCAGGCGCACCGGCTACTTCTGCTGGGCCTGGCGGCCATTCTGATCGGCGTCATCATCTACGTATAAGCGGCCTGAACGCGGTCATAAAAAAAACCGGACATAAAAAGAAGGCCCGGAATTGCTTCCGGGCCTTCTTACGTATTTGCAACCTGACGGTCGGCGCCTGTTACAGCGAGTAGTACATGTCGTACTCGACCGGATGCGGCGTCATTTCATAGCGCTGATTTTCAGCCATGCGCAGATCGATGTAGGCGTCGATCATGTCGTCGCTCATCACGCCGCCAGCCTTGAGGTAATCGCGGTCGGCGTCGAGGGAGTCGAGGGCTTCACGCAGGCTGCCGCACACGGTCGGGATGCTGGCAAGCTCAGCCGGCGGCAGGTCGTAAAGGTTCTTGTCCATCGGGTCGCCCGGATTGATCCGGTTGAGGATGCCGTCGATGCCAGCCATCAGCATGGCCGTGAAGGCCAGGTACGGGTTGGCCATCGGGTCGGGGAAGCGCACTTCGAAACGCTTCGCCTTCGGGCTCGATACGTGCGGGATGCGGCACGAAGCGGAGCGGTTGCGCGCCGAGTAGGCGAGCAGCACGGGGGCCTCGTAGCCCGGCACCAGACGCTTGTAAGAGTTCGTCGTCGGGTTGGTGAAGGCGTTGAGCGACTTGGCGTGCTTGAGGATGCCGCCGATGTAGAACAGCGCGTTCTCCGACAGGTCGGCATAGCGGTCACCAGCGAAGGTCGGCTTGCCTTCCTTCCAGATCGACTGGTGGACGTGCATGCCCGAACCGTTGTCGCCGAACACAGGCTTCGGCATGAACGTAGCCGACTTGCCGTAGGCCTGGGCGACCATGTGCGTCACATACTTATAGATCTGCATGTGGTCGGCGATGGTGACCATCGGGCCGAACTTGATGCCGAGTTCGTGCTGGGCAGCGGCCACCTCGTGATGGTGCTTTTCAACCGAAACGCCCATTTCAACCAGCACCGAGATCATCTCGGAACGGATGTCCTGGCAGCTGTCGATCGGCGGCACCGGGAAGTAACCGCCCTTCATGCGCGGACGGTGGCCGAGGTTGCCCATTTCATACTGGGTGCCGGTGTTGGTCGGCAGCTCGGTAGAGTCGACGCGGAAGCCGGTGTTGTACGGGTCGGAGGTGAAGCGCACGTCGTCGAAGATGAAGAACTCGGCTTCCGGGCCCATGAAGATGGTGTCGCCCAGACCGGTGGACTTCAGATAAGCCTCGGCCTTCTTGGCGATGCCGCGCGGGTCGCGGTCATAGAACTGGCCGGTGGAAGGCTCGTGCACGTCGCAGAATACGGCGAGCGTCGACTGGGCGAAGAATGGGTCAATGTGGGCGGAGCTTGCATCCGGCATCAGCAGCATGTCGGAGGATTCAATGCCCTTCCAGCCGCCAATCGACGAACCGTCGAAAGCATAGCCATCGGCAAACACATCCTCGTCCACCGTCGAGGCGTGCGCAGTCACGTGCTGCATCTTGCCCTTGGTGTCGGTGAAGCGGAAATCGACAAACTTGACGTCCTTATCCTTGATCGTCTTCAGGACATCACTCACGGTCTGCATGGGAGTTCCCCTATTTGAGTGCCGTTTTGACGGCGTCTTCAGTGCGTTTGATGGATGAACGGGCGCTGGCTGCCCGGTTCGTCGGGATAGTCGGGATACGGGTTAGATCGCGTCGCCGCCGGTTTCGCCGGTGCGGATGCGGATGGCGGTGTCGATCGTCGAGATGAAAATCTTGCCGTCGCCGATGCGGCCGGTTTTGGCGGCCTTCTGGATTGCCTCGACCGCCTTGTCGACGAGTTCGTCGGCGAGGACGACCTCGATTTTCACTTTCGGCAGGAAGTCCACGACATATTCGGCGCCGCGGTACAGCTCCGTATGCCCTTTCTGGCGACCGAAGCCCTTCGCTTCGAGTACGGTGATGCCTTGCAGGCCGATTTCCTGCAGGGCTTCCTTCACTTCATCGAGTTTGAATGGCTTGATGATCGCTTCGATCTTCTTCATGACCCTTGGCCCCTTCGCGTTATGTCATTTCCAGCAAGGGCGGCTTGCGTGAACGGCCAAGAGTTAGCACGGTGCGTGCCAGTTCAAGCGCCATGTAAAAAATGCTGAAAACACAATCTGTTATGTGTTTGCTTCGGCAAGCCGCGGTCAAAAACAACGGCATGAGTGCCTATCAAACAGGCATCGTGCATGAAAAGTAGTCAGAGCCGGTGACCAACACTTTAATGTCGATGCAAGGCGCTCATTCCTTGGGCGGCGGACGCAGCCAAGGTGTGCTTTTGAGCACCGAAGAGATGGGCCGTGCCGACCATCTGGCGGTGGAACTGGGCGTGCCAAGCCTGACGCTGATGGAAAACGCGGGTGCGGGCGTGGCGGAGCAGGCCCGGCTTTTGCTCCCGGGTGGTGCGGGGCGGATAGCGGTGTTGTGCGGGCCCGGCAACAACGGTGGCGACGGCTTTGTCGCTGCCCGGCTGTTGCAGGATGCCGGATTGGAAGTTCGGGTTGCGCTGCTGGGCAATATGGCGGCGCTCAAGGGCGATGCCGCCGAAATGGCCGCGCGCTGGGCGGGGGAGATCGTCCCCCTCACGGCGGACGCAATTGCTGGCGCCGACCTGATCATTGACGCGCTGTTCGGCGCCGGGCTGGACCGGCAGGTCACCGGCACCGCTGCGGAGGCGATCGCGGCGCTCAATGGTTCTGTTGTCCCGGTGCTGGCGGTGGACGTGCCGAGCGGCCTTGATGGCAATACCGGGCAACCGCTTGGCCCGGTTGTGCGCGCTTCCCATACGGTCACCTTCTTCCGCCGCAAGCCGGGGCATCTGCTGATGCCGGGGCGGGCGTTGTGTAGCGGCGTGACGGTGCATGATATCGGCACGCCGCCGGAGGTGCTGGACCGGATCGCCAGCAAAACCTGGGCGAACGGCCCGGACCTTTGGCGCGATGCGTTTCCGTGGCCAAGGCTTGAGGGTCATAAATACGGACGCGGCCATGCGTTGGTTGTGTCGGGAGCTGCGGCGCACACGGGAGCGGCCCGGCTCGGGGCGCGCGGTGCGCTGCGGGCTGGCGCGGGCCTGGTGACGCTGGCCAGTCCGGAAAACGCCCTGATCGTCAATGCTTCGCAGCTCACCGCCGTGATGCTGCTGCCGTTTTCAGGTCCGGAAGGTCTGTCCGGCATTCTGGCCGATCGGCGCAAGAACGCTGTGCTGCTGGGTCCGGCGCTGGGCGTCGGCGAGGAAACCCGCGCGCTGGTTGAGGCCGCTCTGGCCGCCGGTGCGGCCACAGTTCTCGACGCCGATGCGCTGACATCTTTCGCCGGCCATCAGGCCGAGCTGTTTGCCGCCATCGCCAGCATTGCCGAGCGGCCCGTGGTGCTGACACCGCACGATGGCGAGTTCCAGCGGCTGTTCCCCGATCTAGTCTCCGCAGCCAAGCCGGAACGGGCGCGACAAGCGGCGGCTCGGTCCGGTGCGGTCATCGTGCTGAAGGGGCCGGACACCGTGATCGCCGCGCCCGATGGCCGTGTGGCGATCAATGATAACGCGCCGCCATGGCTGGCAACGGCCGGGGCGGGTGACGTGCTGGGCGGTTTCACCGTCGGTCTGCTGGCGCAACGGATGCCGGCGTTCGAAGCGGCCAGCGCGGCGGTCTGGCTGCATGGCGCGGCTGCAGCGGCGTTCGGGCCTGGGCTGATTGCGGAGGATCTGCCTGACCGTCTGCCGCAGGTTTTGCGCGGCTTGATCGATCCGGTGCCCTGAGACGCATACGAAGCACCAATCCGGCGCCACAATCGCCGCCTATTTGTCCTGAAAGGCTTGGCGCGATGCTATCGGCGCGCTGGAGCCTTGCACCGTTTCGTGCTTCTTGTCGGAAAACCGGTTCCCACTTTTCCGGAAGCACTCTAGTCTGGATTCGATGGGCGGCGCTTGGCTGCCGGTGGCACAATCTCGATCTGCGAGAGGCGAATGTTTCGACGGGCCCTGATGGCTTGCGCCCTGTTGCCTGCTGTTGGCGCTGGCGCTCTGGCCGCTCCGGCGGAAACGGGTTTGAAGGCGCAGGACGCCGCCACAGCGTTGGTGCGTGGCGATGCCGGTCAGGCCGTTGTCGGTTACACGGACGCACTGAAAGATGCCGGGCTGACGAACGATCGCCGGGCCACGCTGCTGAACGATCGCGCCGTAGCCTATGCGCGCCTTGGCCAGACCAAGCTTGCGATTGACGATTTCAATCGGGCTGCGCAGCTTTTTCCCGAATATGCGGCGATCTACAACAATCGCGGCAATCTGCTGCTGGCGCTGGGCTATACCGAAGAAGCCATCAAGGATTTCAACCGCGCCATCGTGCTGGCGCCGGGTTATGCGGCTGCGCTGTCCAATCGCGCCGGTGCGCTGGCCAAGGACGGCGACCACAGCGAGGCTCTGCGCGATTACACCGCCGCCGTGCGCCTGATGCCGCAAGCTGCAGCTCCGCTGGCTGGTCGCGGGCGGGTGCACATGGCAGCGGGCCGGCCCCATGCCGCCATCCGTGATTTTTCCCGCGCCGTGACGTCCGATCCGCGGTTTGCGGCGGCCTATCGCAATCGTGCCGAAGCCAAGCTCGACATTCTGCGTATGGGCGATGCGATCGAGGATCTGTCCCGCGCCATCGCCTTCGACGTCAGCAATCCGGAACTATATCTGCTGCGCGGGCAGGCCTATCTTGCCTCGGACAACGCAGCGGCGGCGCTGAAGGACTATTCGCACGCCATCACGCTCGCCCCGGCCATGGCGCGCGGCTATGCCGAGCGGGGCCTCGCTTACGGCCTGACCCAGTCGTTTGATCTGGCGTTCGCCGATCTCAACCGGGCGATTGAGCTTGATCCGCGCGGGGCGCTGGCGTTCGCCTATCGCGCGGTCGTCTACAAGATGAGCGGGCAGACGGATGTCGGCCTGAAGGATGCCGAGACGGCGGCCAAGATCGATCCCGATGGCGCGGAAGTGTTGTGGGCCAAGGCGGAGATCGAGGAAGCGCAGGGCCGCGTCGAGCTGGCGGTGGCCGACTACAAGAAGGCGCTGGCGGCCAAACCGCGCCTGAAGCTTGCGTCCGATGCGCTGACGCGTCTGGGTGCCGATGGCGCCGATGCGGAAGATCGCGAAATTGCTGACGCAGGGGTCGACGTCTGGCGGGTGGTGCAGCGTGGCTCGCAGTTTTATGCGGTGAGCGAGCGCTACCGCCGCCTTCGCATTCCGCTGGAAATGGCCGGTGCGGGTACGCCCAAGCTGCTGGAATTCGAAATCAAGAAGCCGCCGCTGCGCGGCATTGCCATCCTGCGGTTTTCCGCCGGTGCGATAGCCAGTGAGACCGGGCCGGCGCCGACGGAGCAGGTAGCTATCCTCGATCTGCAGGCCAACTCGGTGATCGGCATCGAGCCGCACCGTGAAGGCGACAAGGTCGCGAACTGGACCTGGCAGAACGACCGCGTCGTGGTGGCCAGTGTGGACGGCGCGACGGACGAGTTCATGCTGCGCAACGCGCAGGTGCGGGCGGCGGAGCAGGAGCAGCGTCGCCAGAGGCGCCAGCAGCAACAGCGAGCCAAGCCGAAGACGTTCTTCCAGTTCCTGTTCAACTAATTTTGATCGTCGCGAATTTAGCGACCTGCTCGCCCGCGGGCAGCAACGCGCGTGTGCGTCAGCCCGATTGCCTTCGGCGCCGGATCGACTGTCAAAGTGCTGCAACAGGGCTACAGCAATCGCGGGAAATGCCGCCAGCAATGGTGAATTGCAGGGTGAGCGGTTGAGCTTGGCTGTCAATCAAGGAATGCTGGCGTGGGTAGGGAGCTGCAACTTTCGCGGGCCCGCAGTGTAGTTGACCGAGGCCCGCAGGTGCTCTGCGGTTAACATGCGTTCTGCGCATGAGACGATAAACAGCGGTCAGAATTAAGCTTTCTGCATCATTCACCATCTATTCTGGTGCGAGGCTTTGAGTGTTCAGTTTCAGGAGTAGGTGAGAGCAATGCGTTCGGTTGCGGCAGTGTTTGCGGTCCTCGCGGCTGTGAGTGTGGTTTCAACAGCATCAGCGGCCCCGGAAATGCAGGTTGCCGCTGCTGATCCGGTTGAAGCGATTGATGCGGTGCGCCCGGATGTTCAACATCAGGCGCTTGATGCGGCCCTGCCTCCGGCGGTTGCGCGGGATGGCGAGGATATTGCGGAAGCACCGGCAGCAGCATTGCCACCTCCGCAGCCGACGCTGTTTGCGTCGATCGATCTCGGCAAGCAGACGATGACCGTCTCCGACAAGAACGGCGTCATCGCGAGCTGGAAGATTTCATCCGGTCGTCACGGCCATCTGACGCCTACGGGCACCCACACGCCGCACTACACGGCGCGGATGCACTACTCGAAGCAGTATTACAATTCGCCGATGCCCTATTCGGTGTTCTTCAATCGCGGCATCGCCGTGCATGGCACCAACGATCTGCGCAACCTTGGGCGTCCGGCGTCGCACGGCTGCATCCGGTCCCACCCGAAGAACGCCAAGGTGTTTTACGATCTGGTGCAGAAGCACGGTCGCGAAATGACCCGCGTGACGGTGCACGGCAAGGTGCCAGCTTCGTCGGCTCCGGCGGTGGCCCGCAAGCAGCAGCAACAGCGTTACGCCCAGCCGCAGCAGTGGAACGGTGGCGGCCTGTTTGGCTACTCGCAGCAGGCACCGAAGGCGAAAACCAAGGCCAAGAGCAAGCAGAAGCAGCAGTACGGCGGCGGCGGTCTGTTCTGGTAAGCGGCTGCTTCGCCCGCCCTGCTAGAAGGATGCTCTGTTGGGGCCGCGCATGATACTTCGGCCGATCAAAGGTTGAAGCTGGCGCGGATCCCGATCTTCTTTTCTGGCGCTCGGCGGAACCCCTTCGGGGAGCCGGCCGCCGAGCGCGTATGTCGGCAAGACGATTGGCGCGAGACCATGATCGCTTCGGACCCTATCCGTACGAAGCGTGAACCATCGGTCTCAGGAAGCTTCCATGATCGCGCTTCAGCCGGGCAGTGGCGGCGGCCAATATCAGGTGCCAGTACCGACCACACCCGGCGTACTTCTGACCTGCGCGGGCGAAAGCGCGGGGCAACGGCTTTCGGAAAGCAGTAGAATTTCAGAAGCGGCCGCAGTAATTGCGTCCGCCGCTTCCCCTCATTTGCAAAGGTGGATCGGCGTCGATGGGCCCGTTCTTAGAACGGATTCCAAGTCGGGCGCGGCGTGAAGCGGATGTAGCCGATGCTTGCACCCAGACGCAGGCCGAGGCCGGTGCGGATCGGCGCCATCATGACCTGGCCGCCCTTCAGGAACGTGATGCCCACGCCGCCAATCAGATAGGCCGAGCCGTCGATGCCGGTGAAGTGGCGATAAAGATCGTCGGGCTGATGCACGCGGTAGATCAGGAACATCGTGCGCGAGCCGGCGGCGCCGAAGTCGGTGCCGATCGAAGGCCCGTGCCAATGGATCTTGCTGCTGCCGCCCGAGCGCATGTAGAGCGTGCCACTGCCATAGCGCACACCGGCCAGAAACGCGCCGCCGCCTTCGGTGCCCAGCACGTAGCCGGATGGGCGGCCCGCGCTCGAGAACGCGTATTCGATGACGCTGCCAAGCTCGGTGGAGATGGTGCCGAAGAAGCCGCGCGTGATCTCGCGGATTTCGTCGATGTCGTAGCCCTGTTCCTCCGGCGGCAATGGCTCCAGCATCGCAAGGCCGGCACTGGGCTCCATCGTTGGCACGGATGGCCCAACGCGCAGCGTGTCCAGCGCGTGCGGCGTTTGAGGCGTGGTTTGCGCCGCCCAGTTCTGGGCCTTGGATTTTGCGACTGGCTTGGGCGGTGCGCCCTGTTCGGCAGTCGGGGCTGTTGTTGCGGCAGGCGTTTCGGTTGCGCGCGGTGCGGCTGGCGCCGGTGAAGCTGCAGGTGTTTGGCCGGCTGCAACCTTTTTATCGCCGGCGGCGCCGCCGGCGATCGCGGCATCGAGCTTTTCGAGCGTGTAGCTGGACTTCGCCTTCATGACGCCGAGCAGCTCAAGCCCGGCAGCCTCAAGCTCAGTCAGCTTGCTGCAATCGAGCGGGGCGTTCTCGGGCGGGCGGCCCAGCATGTCGATCTTGGTGATCAGATCCTCGGCATCGGCATCGAGCTTTTCCGTGCGCGCATCGCGCAAAGCACTGAGTGCCTTTTCCTCGCTGTCGGCCTCGTTCCAGCCGCGCTTGGCGCCGAGCTGGCGGATCTTGTCCTGGATCTTCGGCAGCACTTCACCGTTGAACGTCCGCAGCGATGCGCCCGAGCGATCCACCGCAGCGGCAAAATCGTCAGCCGAGCAGGTAGCTGCTGCGGTCTGCTGCTGGGCGTAAGCCGGCAGCGGTACGGCCAGGCTGAAAAGCAGGGCCGCAGCCGTAGCAGTGATTGCAGTGAGATTTCGGGGCAGCATCGCGACGCCTGTGATTAGCTTTGTCGGTTCACCGGCGCCGTGAGCTTGCGTGCAACGTGATCGTGGCGTCGCCGATTATTCGCCGTCGATCGTCTTGATAACGGAGTTCATGGGCCGATCCGTCAGCACCGTGGGCATGCCCTTCATGTCCTTGGCGACCAGCTCGTCATACTCCGGCAGGGTCTGGATAGGATCTTTGGCCGTCATGTGCACGATCTTGTAGCCGCCAGCCTTAAGCTGCTTCAGCAGGTCAGGCATTGCTGCCGCCGTATGGGGCTGGATGTCGTGCATCAGCAGGATGCCTTTGCCCTGCTTATCCAGCGACGCCATGATCCGCTTCACCAGGGCTTTGGCCGTGCCGCCCTTATAGTCGAAGCTGTCGATATCGGTTGAGAACACGGCCACATTGCGGTCCGCCAGGTACTGCAATGTGTCATTGGAGTGGCGCAAAAATGGGAACCGGAAAAACGACGCCGTAGGCCCATTGACGGCGCGCCGGATGACGCTGAACGAGCGCTCGATTTCTGCCTTGGCCTCGTCGAGCGGAAGCTTCGACAGATCCTTGTGGTTCATGGTGTGGCCGCCGATGGTGTGGCCGCTCTTGGCGACTTCGGCGAGGATGTCGGGATATCCGGCGGCAACCTTGCCGACCGAGAAGAAGATCGCCTTCGTGCATTCGGCGTTCAGCGCCTTGAGGATGGCCGTGGTACGATTGGGCAGTGGGCCGTCGTCGAAGGTAAGAACAACTTCCTTGGGCTGCAGGAAGTCATACATCTTGTAATGCTGGAAGCCGAAGCCGGGCGCGCCCGTGGTGTCGATCTGTACCGTGCGCGAAACGCCTAGCGGATTGGGATTGCCGGGGCACTCGGCCTGCGGCTTGGCGCTGCTGGCGGGTGCAGCAGCTTCGACCTGCGTCGCTGCTTCATCGGCACCGTCCTGCGCATACGCGCCCATGGCGAGCGGCGTACACAGAAGTGCAGCGATGATTGCCTTGCTGACGGTCGAGCGCATTCAAACCTCCCCCGGAAACTTTGCCAACTTCTGATCTGATTCTCAGTTGTTAGCCGCAAATCTGCCGGTTAGCGGTGCGCGCTTGCAAGGAGTTTGTCTGCTCTACCGCAGATTTCACCGTCTTCTGTGGGTTAAATGTTTGCGATGGATGTCGCCGGGGCAGGGTGGATGCGTGATCTGCGAGGCAGGTCACGCATCCGATGTTCTGAGCGCTGAGTTTATGGCGCCGGTGTTGTCGGAGCGTCTGTTGCCGGCGCTTCCGTTGCTGGCGTTTCAGCTGGAGCGGCCGGAGCTTCCGCCGGGGCAGCCGGTGCAGGCTGTTGCGTAGCTGGCGGCGTCGCGGCAGGTGTTTCCGTCGGGGCCGCCGGAGCGGCTTCGGTTGCCGGCGTTTCGGTAGCAGCTGGAGCAACAGCCTCCTTGGCCGCGTCATATGCCTTCTTGGCCGCTTCGCCAGCGCGTTCCATCGCCGGGCCGGCTTCTTCCTTGGCCCGCTCGTAGGCGTCCTTGGCGGTTACGGTGCCTTTGTCAGAAAGCTCCTTGGCCTTTTCGATGGCGCGATCCATCAGCGACTTCGCTGGCTGCTTGCGCTGGAATTCCGGCAGAGCGTCCAAAGTTTCTTTGGTGGCCTGCGGCAGAGAGACGTTCACGAGACCGTTCTCGTGCTTGATGACGAGGGCGGGCAGCGCCACGGCGATGCGCTTCTCACCGAAGCCGGCAAAACCGCCGACGCCCATGATGACGCCTTCAACCTGATTGTCGCCATTGAGGATCAGATCCTCGATGTCGCCAATGATGGCGCCATCGCCGTTGTGCACCTTGGCGCCGAGCAGAAGATCTCTGGCGAGGTACTGATTCTCGCCCTGAGCGGTGAGAAACCCATCCTGGGGAGCGGGGGCCGTCTGGGCCAATGCCGGCAGGGTCCAGAAAACCGCTGCGGCCGCCAATCCCAACACGCCTTTGTGCATCAAAATCTCCTTCGCTATGGGGGCCGGATGCCGTGTTTTGCAGCATTCGGGCGCTGCGGTTGATTAACCAACGCGCGCGATTAGGCATGTAAACCCTACATGTGGCGTCCACAAGTCAGCCCGAATGCGGGGGCGAAGGAATATGTGGGTTCACGTAAGTCACTGAAACGGCGTTATAAATTATCCTAAGGCGGAAAAGTCGCGAGACGTTGCGCGCATTGCTTTCACGCTGGCCGATGGGGTATCATTGCGCCGAATTTCTATGCCGATGCGCACCTTTAGCGGTGCGCCTCTCGCCCTGAAGCGGATAGCAAACCACAGTGGCCGATAACACCGACGACAAGACGCCCGGCAAGCCCGAGCCGAGCGATATTCGCCCTATTTCGATCTCCGAAGAGATGAAGCGCTCATACCTTGAGTATGCGATGAGCGTTATCGTCAGCCGTGCGCTGCCCGATGTGCGCGACGGCCTGAAGCCGGTGCACCGCCGCATCCTGTATGCAATGCAGCGCCTCGGCCTCGACTGGAACAAGAAGCATATGAAGTCGTCCAAGGTCGTGGGCGACACGATGGGCGACTTCCACCCGCACGGCAACCTCGCCATCTATGATGCGCTTGTGCGTCTGGCGCAGGATTTCTCCATGCGCGTGCCGTTGATCGACGGCCAGGGCAACTTCGGCTCGGTGGATGGCGATCCGGCCGCTGCCGAACGTTATACCGAAGCGCGCCTGTCGAAGATTGCGCAGTACCTGCTCGACGATCTCGACAAGGAAACGGTCGACTACAAGCCCAACTACGACGACCGTCTGCTTGAGCCGTCGGTGATGCCGGCGAAGTTTCCGAACCTGCTTGTCAACGGTGCGGGCGGCATTGCCGTCGGCATGGCGACGAACATCCCGCCGCACAATCTGGGCGAGGTGATCGACGCGTGTCTGGCCCATCTCGACAATCCGGAAATCACGATCGATGAGCTGTGCCAGATCATCCAGGGCCCGGACTTCCCGACCGGCGCGCTGATCATCGGTCGCCACGGCATCCTGTCGGCCTACCACAAGGGCCGCGGCTCGATCCTGATGCGGGCGAAGGTTGAGGTGGAGGAGATCCGCAAGGATCGTGAGGCGCTGATCGTCACCGCCATCCCCTATCAGATCAACAAGAAGACACTGATCGAGAAAATCGCCGATCTGGTGCGCGAGAAGCGCATCGAGGGCATTGCGGACATCTGGGACGAAACCAACCGCGAAGGCATGCGCATCGTCATCGAGCTTAAGCGCGATGCGGTTGCGGATGTGGTGCTGAACCAGCTCTATCGTTATTCCGATCTGCAGACGACGTTCGGCGCCAACATGCTGGCGATCAACGGCGGCCGCCCCGAGCAGTTGCACCTGAAGGACATCATCGAAGCCTTTACGCACTTCCGCGAAGAGGTGGTGAGCCGGCGCACGAAATACCTGCTGCACAAGGCGCGTGACCGCGCGCACGTGTTGGTGGGCCTCGCCATTGCTGTCGCCAACATCGATGAAGTCATCAGGCTGATCCGGTTTGCGCCGAGCCCGGCCGTTGCGCGCGAACAGCTGATGGAACGCGCCTGGCCGGCAATGGACATCACGCCGCTGGTGGAGCTGATCGCCGATCCTCGCCACACGGTTTCCAGTGATGGCACCTACCGCCTGTCGGAAGAGCAGGCCAAGGCCATCCTCGAGCTGCGCCTTGCCCGCCTTACCGCTCTGGGTCGCGATGAAATTGGCGATGAGCTGAAAAAGCTGGGCGAAGAGATCAAGGAATATCTCGCCATTCTCGCTTCGCGTCTGCGCGTGGTGGAAATCGTCAAGGGCGAGCTGACGGCGATCCGCGATGAGTTCGCTACGCCGCGCAAGACCGAGATCCTCGACATCGAGGGCGACGTTGACGACGAAGACCTGATCCAGCGCGAAGACTGCGTCGTTACCGTTTCGCACAAGGGTTACATCAAGCGCGTTCCGCTCGGCACCTATCGGGCGCAGCGCCGTGGCGGCAAGGGTCGCTCTGGCGCCGGCACGCGCGATGAAGACGTTATCACGACGCTGTTCGTGGCCTCGACGCATACGCCGGTGCTGTTCTTCTCATCGCGCGGCATGTGCTATCGCATGAAGGTGTGGCGCTTGCCGGCGGCAACTCCGCAGGCGGTGGGCAAGGCGCTGGTGAACCTGTTGCCGCTGGCGCAGGGTGAAGTCATCACGTCCATTCTTCCGCTGCCGGAGGATGCCGAGACCTGGGGCACGCTGCAGCTTGCGTTTGCCACGCGCTCAGGCCGGGTACGTCGCAACGCGCTGACCGATTTTGAGAGCATCAATCGCAACGGCAAGATCGCGATGAAGCTGGACGATGGCGATTCCATCGTATCGGTGAACATCTGCACGCCCGAAAATGACGTGCTGCTGACAACCGCCAAGGGCCGTTGCATCCGCTTCCTGCTGGAAGATGAAGTGCGTCTGTTCAAGGGCCGCGATTCCGATGGCGTGCGCGCCATCAGGCTGGATGATGGCGACAGCGTCATTTCGATGACGGTGCTGACCCACGTCGATGCCGATGCTTCCGAGCGGACGGCCTATCTGAAGCAGGCCAACATGCTGCGCCGTGCGCAGGGTGATGATGTCGCTGACGATGCCGTCGAGGTGGTCGAGAACGATGCTGAAGCGGATGCGGAAGAGGAAGTGATCGAGGGCAACGCCGAGCTGACACCGGAGCGCTTTGCGGAGCTTTCGGCCAAGGAGCAGTTCCTGCTTACCGTGTCGGAGCGTGGCTTCGGCAAGCGTTCGTCGTCGTATGAATATCGGACCTCGGGGCGTGGCGGCAAAGGCATCGTCGCTATGGTCATGAACGAGCGCAACGGGCCGCTGGTGGCGTCGTTCCCGGTCGCCGATACGGATCAGATCATGCTGGTGACGGATGCCGGACAGCTGATCCGTTGCCCGGTGCATGACGTGCGCATCGCCGGCCGCAATACGCAGGGTGTGCGCATCTTCAGAACCGACGCTGACGAAAAGGTCGTTTCGGTTGAGCACATTCCGGACGACGGCAGCGAGAACGACGACGACAACGGTGAAACGGGCGGCGATAACGGTGGCCCCAACGCCAACGATGATGGTTCTGCTGCTCCGCCGACGGGCGATACGCCTCCACCCGCAACGGAATAAGCGGGCGGGGATAGGCTGTCGCCAGCCGAGTTCTGCACGGCTCGTTGTGACGGGATGAAAACAAAAAAGCGAAGGCTGGGGCCTTCGCTTTTTTCATTTCAGTGTCGGATCGGGCCGCTTGCTGGCTGCTCAGCCAAGCGTGGGCGTGTGAAGCGCCTGCAGCGTCGTCGCGATGGGGCTAGCTGCACACAGCTCTTCCCAATTGGGCAGCAATATCTGTCCGCTGCCGAGATGGATCAACAGGCCACGGGCGCGGAACCGCGACGTGATGCGGCTCAGCGTATCTGGATTGAGCGCCAGATAATCGGCGATGTCGGTGCGCGAGAGCGGATTGTCGATGCCGATGCCGGCAGCACCGCGCAGGCCGATGCGCAGCCCCAGTTCGATCAGCAGCGAGGCGAACCGTTCGTCGCCCGAGAGGGCGCCGATGATGGAGGCGTGCAGCGATGCGCGTGCATGCTGTTCGCCAAGGCGGCGTTGCATGCTGGCATTCTGGTCGGCGTTGGCAGTGAGCAATGCCTCAAAGCCGCGCGCAGGCAAACGCCAGACCTCGGAGACATTCAGCGCCGTCAACGTCGCGTGAGGAAGCGGCGGCATGTTTGAACGGCGAATAATGTCACCGGGATAAAACAGCTCCAGCAGCTGGCGAGGCTTGCCCGCGATAGCAGCCTCGATTCCGAGCAGGCCTGAGCGTACGATATAAACTGTATCGGGCGTCGGCTGATCGAGCGCCAGGCGTTGACGCCTGCGCACCCGCACGGGCGTTGCGTGCTCGCGAAGAGCGGCGTCAGTTCCTGTCAGCCGTGCGACCGGCAACTCGCCAGCGCGATCGCGGTTTACGGTTTCGGACATGGCGTTTTGTAAAATCATGGTCATGCGCGGACAGTGTCCGTGCAAAGGCGCAAGTTGGCTTTGATCGCCGTCAAAGGGCTTCGCGCCTTGGTGAATCGGGAAGTGGCCACGCCGCCGCAGGGGGTTTTGATCCCGATCAACGGATTTGTTGCGGTCTCACCACAGCGCTGTCCGGAGCGTACACCGGGCTGACAGGCATCAGCTTGAGGCTTCGATAAGCGATAGGAAAAACGCGCGGTTAGGACGAACGCTCGCTCACGATGGGCCGATGAGTCGTGACGCGATGCGCAGATGGCCCCGTTTGGAATGGGGGACGGAATAATGGGATTGAAGGCTTTGATGCTCGGCGCCGCCACGATGGCGACAGTGGCTGCTGCCTCGCTGGCGACAGTGATCGCCGGGGCGATGCCGGCTGAAGCAGGCGACAACACCGGCAACTTCATGGTGCGCGTGCTGGCGACCGGAGTGCTGCCCGATACGGACGCGGGCGCTATTTCAGTGAATGGCGTGCCGACGTTTGCATCCGGCAGCCTTGATGTGCCGAACGAGATCATTCCGGCACTGACGCTGTCGTACTTCTTCAACAAGAACGTGGCGCTGGAGTTGTTCTGCTGCTTCGCGAACCTCGATGTCGATGGCAAGGGCGCGCTTGCGGGCACTGACATTGCTTCGACGTGGATCTTCCCGCCGGCGCTGACGCTGCAATATCACTTCGATCCGGTTGCCGGTCTGAAGCCCTATGTCGGCGCCGGCGTTCAGTACATCGCCTTCTTCGATACCAAATCGAAGGCGCTGGGCGGTTCGATGGATATCGATAACGCCTGGGGCTTCACGCTGCAGGCTGGCGTTGACGTCGAAATAGGCCAGGGCTGGTATCTCAACGCCGACGTGAAAAAGACGTGGCTCGATACGTCGTGGCAGATCAATACCGGCGGCAACGTCCTGTCGGGCAACATTGATGTCGATCCGTGGATCGTCAGCGCGGGTCTGGGCTACCGCTTCAATCTTGAGGACATTTTCGGCGCACGCACTGCTGAGGTGCCGCTGAAGTAACGCTTTTGGCGTTGGTTGTGCGCGTTGATTACCGTCGTTGCTGAGAGACGGTTGACTGGGTGAGCGGGGCTGTTGCAGTGCCCTGGCTCACCCTTTTTTGTGTGGGCCGGTTGTTCAAAGTCGCGTCGGCGCGATATGACTGTTGTGGGCGTGCGCGCCACCGCGAACAACGGAACACAACAGGCCATGGAACGCATCGGTTTTTATCCCGGCTCCTTCGACCCGGTGACGTTGGGACACACGGATATCATCGCGCGTGCGTGCCGGCTGGTTGATCGCCTGGTGCTGGGCGTCGGCACACACGATGCAAAGCGCCCGATGTTTTCGCCCGATGAGCGCATCGGCATGCTGCGCGGCGATGTTGCATCGATCGCGGCACGAACCGGCACAACGATCGACATCGTCACGTTCGGCGGCCTCGCTGTCGATGCAGCGCGTGAAGCGGGCGCGCAAGTGATCGTGCGTGGACTGCGCGATGCCACCGACTTCGACTACGAGATGCGGATGGCGGGCATGAACGGCGAGATGGCGCCGGATGTCGAAACCGTCTTCATTGCGGCAGGGCCTGGGGTGCGCCATGTCGCTTCCAGTCTGGTGCGCCAGATTGCACTGATGGGCGGCAACGTTGCGCCGTTCGTGTCGGCGGCCGTGGCGCAGAAGCTGGCGCAGCGGGTCGGCGGTTAACGCTTGCTGAACCATATGCGCGGCGACACAGCGCTGGAACATGCTCCGTCGATGTCTGCCGCAGCGGGAAGTTGCGCGGCCGGTATGAAACGCTAAGAATGCGCGGCCGGCCGCCTGGAGCTGCCAGCGAGACCTTTGGCAGCGAGCGGAGAAACAGCGCCATGCGAATGTACAAGTGTCTGGCCGTAGCGGTTTGCATGATGGCCGGAGCGGCCTTGACGGGGCAGGCCAACGCCGCAGGTTCGGAAGATATTCTCGTCATCGAGACGAAGGACGGCAACGTGCTGGTGCAGCTGCGTCCGGATCTGGCGCCCAAGCATGTCGAGCGCGTCAAGCAGCTTGCCAAGGAAGGTTTCTACGATGGCGTTAAATTCCATCGCGTGATCGACGGCTTCATGGCGCAGACGGGCGATCCCACCGGCACCGGCATGGGCGGTTCGAACCACCCGGATCTGCCTGCAGAATTTTCGAAAGAGCCATACAAGCGCGGCACGCTTGGCGCTGCGCGCACGAGCGATCCCAACTCCGCCAACAGCCAGTTTTTCATCTGCTTCACCGACGACGGCTGCTCGTTCCTCACCGGCCAATATACGGTGTTTGGTCAGGTGATTGAGGGCATGGACAACATCGACAAGGTTGCCAAGGGCGAGCCGCCGGCCAACCCCGACACGATGAAGAAAGTCTATCTGCAATCCGACGCGAAGTGATCGCGCCGTTGATACTGATGCTGTGATTGAGGGCCGTAGCGATCGATTGCTGCGGCCCTTTTTGCTTTTTATGGCCGTATTGCTGGTCGATAGGGTGTGTCGCGTCGCGATGCTAAGGGTGGGCTCTGTTCCCGCAGCGTGCCGTCATTGGGCTATTCGCCCATGCAGGCGCAATAATCGCGATCTGTTGCGCAACCCTAGTGGCAGGTAATGCGTTGTCTTCTCCGGTCTTTGCAGGCGGCACGTGCTGTCTCACCTGCGCTGGCATTCGCCATTGCAGTGGCTGCGGTTCAGGTTTAAGCCCTGCCACGAACCTTTCCCCCCAACAGATCAATCAGAAAAGCAACGGAGACCTTCCATGGCAGCCGATCCGGAAAATACGCTGATCATCGAAACCACGAAGGGCCGCGTCGTGATCGAACTGCGCCCCGACCTTGCCCCGCAGCATGTCGAGCGCATCAAGCAGCTGGCCCGCGAAGGCTTTTACGATGGCATCGCGTTCCATCGCGTGATCGACGGCTTCATGGCGCAGACCGGTTGCCCGCACGGCACTGGCACGGGCGGCTCCGAGTATCCGAACCTGCCGGCTGAATTCAACGCTGAGCCGCATGTGCGCGGCGTGTGCTCGATGGCCCGTGCCCAGAGCCCCAACAGCGCCAACAGCCAGTTCTTCATCTGCTTTGATGATGCAACCTTCCTGGATCGCCAGTACACGGTGTGGGGCAAGGTGATCGAGGGCATGGAGAATGTCGATCAGATCAAGCGCGGCGAGCCGGTGCAGGATCCAGATCGCATGGTCTCGGTGAAGGTTGGCGCTGACGCCTAAGTGCTTCCGGAAAAGTGGTCACCGGTTTTCCGATAAGAAGCACGACCAGAAGAGTGCTTCCGGAAAAGTGGGTACCGGTTTTCCGATAAGAAGCACCGAAAAATAAATGCTAGAGCTGTCTCGCGAGCCTACGGCGGCGAGACGGCTCTAAGCTCACATTGAGGAACGCGTGGGATGAATACGCAGGCCGGTTTGCTTGTACTTTTCGCCGGTTTGGCCGGAGCTGCCGGCGTGGCGCTGGCGGCGATGGGTGCTCACGGTGGCGATACCGCCGGCCTGACGATACCTGCGCACTTCCTCATCATGCATGCCGCTGCGGTGCTGGGCGTCGTGGCGGTTGCATTGCGCGCCGACAGGTCGTGCATCTTTTTACTCGCGGGCTTCGTCATGCTCGTTGGTGTGACGTTATTCTCCGGCGACATCGCAATGCGGACGCTGAGCGGCGACCGCCTATTCCCGATGGCTGCTCCCATCGGCGGCTCGACCATGATGCTTGGCTGGGCGCTTGTTGGTATCGCGGCGCTGCGCGAGCTGTTTGCCCGCCGCGCCTGAGAAGACGAAGCGCTTCACTTCAGTCTGAAAGCAATGTGGACGTATCGGTGCGCGGTGCATTCGCACGGCTTGGTGCGCCAATGCGCTTCCGCGCGCAGCTGGGTGTCGCGTCAGGCCGCGCCCTTGGCCTGCACCTTGGAGCGAAAACGCGCGCTGTCGACGATGATGCGTGTGTGATGGCCGCGGCCAACCAATTCGCGTCCGTCGCGCGCCTCAAGTGCGAAAGTCAGTTTGCGGCCATCGCGCTGGATCAGCTCGGCGCGGGCCGTCACCTCCATACCCTGCGGCGTAGCGGCGATGTGCTCGACGTCGATATGAATGCCTAGCGTCTCCTGGCTTTCATCCAGTGCGCTTTCAACGCAATCGACGGCGGCTGCTTCCATCAGTGCGACGAGCGCAGGGGTGGCGAAAACGGGTGCGCGCCCGCTGCCCATATGCGGCGCCATAAGCGTTTCGACGACACGGACCGTCGCGCTGCCGGTCCGGCCCAGTGGCAGCTCCGCCGCGTTGTTCGTCGCTGTCATGGTCGTCCCCCGCTTTGCTGATGCCGCAGCGTTACCATTTATTGCGGGGGAATTGCACGCGGGGACAGCGCTGCTGGTGTCGATTGTGGCCAATCCGTGGCCGGGATAGCTCTGCTGCTGTGTGAGTCAGTGGTGCTGGCGGTGTTAAGCAGCCCGTCAGCGAAGCGATTGGCCGTCGGCAAGCCGTTCAAGCGCGGCGATGTCCCGGATGCGCAATCCGGACCCATCCGCAGCGACGATCCCTGCCTTTTCGAGCAGCCGTAGCGTAGCGGCCAGCTCATTGACGTCCAGATCGAGATATCCGGCGACGACTCCGCACTTCAGATCATCCGCAATCAAGGTTGGATCGCGGCCTTCGTAGGAATTGCAGCGGGAGATGGTGACGAACAGGGCGGCGAGGCGGCCAGCGACGTCCGGCAGCCTGGCGGCACGGGCCTCCGCATTACGCAGCAGCGAGACTTCGCGTTCGATCGCGGCGGTGAGGGGCGCGGGTGCGCCAGCAGCGTCGGTTTTGTTCTGCGGCGCTGGCATAGCAGCCCGTGGAATACAGCGAACGGTTGCAGGGATGTTGGCCTGGGCGGAGCAGGCGTGCCGGTCGAGATAGCCCAGGCCGACGATGTCGCCTGGAAACGCAAACTCGATGACATCGGCAGTGCCGTCAGCGCCGGAGGTGAAGATGCAAATCGCGCCTTCTTCAACCCGAAAAACGTGGGTGCGCAGTTCGCCAGCGCGGAACAGCACCTCACCTTTGGCCAGACGCCGGACTTCAGCCGCGCTGCCGTTGGCATCGGATTCCCGCGTTCCAGTGCGGCGGGTGCTTGCGGATACTGGGTCAGATGGTGAGAGCATGGCGGTGGCGAGCTCGATACCTACGCAGACCACTGAACATTATGTGGCTACAATACAACAAGCAAGCAATTATGTGTTAATAATTGCTAATTTGTGCTAGACGCTTATGCAGGAAACGGAACAGGCGCAGCGTTTCCGTCGCGCCTACCCCAATCTCCAGCCAATGGCTTACTGCGGCAGCCGGCAGGCATATGAAGTTGCAGCGCATTCCACGCCGAAGATGCCGGCTGAGGTGCAGGATTGCAGCTTCGCTTCGCCAATAACCGTGTAGCCGCGATTGGAAGCGACGTTGACGGCGCCCTGGGTGGCCATCAGCGTGGCAATGCTTTCGGTCAGGCCGCTGCCTACGGCGCGGAAGCCTTTGCAGTCCTTGGCGCCACGCGGAACCGCCGGATTGGCGGATGCGATAACGGGCGTCAACGCAACAAGGCTGACTGCGGCGGTGGCGAGCAGGAACTTCAACATGACGAGATCCCTCTAATTTCCGGCTGGCTGGCTGGCGCGTGCCGGATGGGCCAGCGACCAAAGGCCGATTTCCTCAGTAAGCTGCGCTTGGGGGCTGTCATTCTCAAGGCGCTGGGGCGCACAGTGTTGTGGATTACGCCCAGTGTTGCCCGGACGCTTCTATCGCCGCTGGTGGAATCGGAGTTGGCGTCTCAGGGTTCCGCGACCGCAGCCGCGGGGCTGGAGCGTCAGCATCGCGATGCGCGGCGCGTTTAACCTCGTGCAGCGTTCGTCCTCGGATCTGTCGTCAGCGTGGCTTATTCAAAATGCTTCATGATCGGGGGAAGGCATCGGACCGATCGCTCGATGCCATTGGGAGCAGGTCGACCCGTGGAAGACAAGTCGCGCGTCATCATCATTCGAGAAGATACGTTCCTTAAGGGCGAAATCCGCAACGCCGGTCGCATCGAAGTATTCGGCTACATCGAAGGCGATGTCTTCACCGACAAGCTGATCGTGCAGCAAGGCGGCCGCTGCTTCGGGCGCATCAAAGCCGGTTCGGCGGAGGTGCATGGTCAATTGCAGGGCGAGATCCACGTGCGCGAGGTGATCAACATCCGTGCAACGGGCGACGTGGCCGGCAATGTAAAATACGGCAAGCTCGGTATGGAGCTTGGCGGCGCGTTGACTGCCGAGGTGCGCAACATTCCGCCTTCCATTGCCGGCGATCTCGACCTCTCCGTCGATCGCGGCAGAACCGCTCGCATCACGCTGCAGGATTTGTCTGCACTCGACCCCGATGACCGCGCCGAGGATCTGACCTTCACGGTGTCCGAGGTGCTGAACGGCTATGTCGTGCTGGCTTCCGATCCCGCGCAGCCGGTCGCCAACTTTACCCAGGCTGATCTTGAGCAAGGCTCGGTGCTGTTTCATCACGACGGCACGGGCGCGGAGCGCGCCGGATTTGCAGTCGTCGTCGCAGATCGCGCCGGTGCGATGTCAAACGTGGCACAGGTGAACGTGGCAGTTCGCCCGGGCCGCTGACGGCCCGCAGTGCTGGCTGTAGACAGCGATCTCGCTAAGCGGCTTAGCGGCCGAGCGTCAGCTGTGCGCAGACTTGCCGAAGCGCTTGCGCAGTGCTGCCTTGGCCTGCTCCAGCGTAGCCATCTCGCTGTCGTCCAGATTTTTGCCGGCGCGATTGATGTAGAAATCCAGCATGGACATCGCAGTACGATAGGGATCCTTCGTGTCGCGCTGCGGATCTTCGGCGGAGTGCTGAAGCGCGGCGGCGATGACATCGGGATCAGCCGCTTTGAAAATGCCGGGAGGCAGATCATAGGGATGATCGTGCTCGGTGACGTCCTTCGACCATTTGTTGACCATGGCGCGCATCCTTGACTGTAGGCAATCCGATGACAGAGCAAGCTCGCCAAGGTCAGAATGTTCCGTGACGCTGACCGGAATAATTTTCGATAAATTGCGATTTAGGCCGCAGCGGCTTTGCGAGAAATTGCGATTACTATTGGCGGCGCACTGAACGATCGCGGGGCCAAGTCAAATGCGAATATTTCGCTGGATCATGATGATCATCGTGGCCATCTGTGTGCTGCCGTTTATCTGCACGCTACTGGCGGATATGATTGTCGCCATGGCGGGCTGCGACTTCAATCTAGGCGCCAGCCAGACGTGCGCAATCGGCGGGCTGGAAATCGAACCGGCGCTCTATTTTCTGGCGATGCAAGGATACGCGCTGTTCTTCACCGTGCCGGTGCTGATACTTGCGCTGCCGCTTTGGGCGGTTGTCGAGATCGTGCATTGGCTACGCGCCCGCCGTGCTGCACCGCTCAACGCCGAATAACGCTCGCTGATACATCGCTGCTTACTGCTGCACCGGATTACTTGCAGCGAAGAAAGTCGCGGGCGCCCGCACTGTCGGTGAATGTCAGTGTGTCGCCTGAAACGGTCAGACTGAACGCGTAGTCGAGTTCGTCACCTTCGATCGTGCACGTGGCTGCAATGGTCCAGTCGCTTTCGACCTGCTGCACCGATTTGAAAACGCAATGGCTCTCGTGCTGGTCGTAGCGATCCTTCGCCAGAATGAGCGGCGCTTCGCGGTTTTCCTGGCCGACCGTGCACTGCGCGGGATCGAGTGACCAGGTGCCGACGAATGGCGGCTCTTCGGCACGCAGTGCTGTGGCGCCGAACAGAGCCGACGCCACGACGGCAAACACCAGCGGGCGGATATGGCGAACGGTGATCGTGGACGTCGTCATGGCGTGTGCTCCGCTGGCGTTTGCTATCAGCAACTATCAAACGTTGAGGTGTTTGCCGAGGCGTCCGGCAACGTGCTGGGTAAACTGCCAGGCAACGCGACCCGAGCGCCCGCCACGGGTGATGCTCCATTCCAGAGCGTCCCGCACCAGTTCATCGTCCGGCACGCCGAGGCCGAAATGGCGTGCGTACCCGCGCACCATGTCCAAGTATGCGTCCTGACCGCAGTTGTGGAAACCAAGCCAGAGGCCGAAGCGGTCGGAAAGTGAGACCTTTTCTTCCACCGCTTCCGACGGGTTGATCGCAGTCGAGCGCTCATTCTCCATCATGTCCCGCGGCATCAGATGGCGCCGGTTCGAGGTGGCATAGAAGATGACGTTTTCGGGCCGTCCCTCGATGCCGCCTTCCAGCACCGCCTTCAACGATTTGTAGCTGGTGTCGTCGTGGTCGAACGAGAGGTCGTCACAGAATACAATGAAGCGGTGGGGGCCGGACCGCATGGCGGCAAGGCATCGGGGCAACGAATCGATATCTTCGCGATGGATCTCGACCAGCTTCAGGTCGCCCGATTTTGCCGGATCACTGGCCAGCCGTTCTCTCACGTCTGCGTGAACAGCCTTCACCAGCGATGACTTGCCCATGCCGCGCGCGCCCCATAGCAGAGCGTTGTTCGCAGGCAGGCCACGGGCGAATTGCTCGGTGTTGGCAATAAGCTGCGGCGCCACGTTGCCGACGCCCTTCAAGAGCTCCAGCGGTACCCGGTTTACCTTGTGGACCGGCTCAAACCGCTCGTTTTCTGCCGACCAGACAAAAGCCGATGCGACCTCCAGATCGATCGGCTCCGGCGGCGGCCCGGCCAGCCGTTCCAGTGCGGTGGCGATGCGCTCCAGCTGAAGCGCCAGTTTGGCGTCGTCGTTCATGGTCGGACCTGTAAATTCAGTCATCTAGGGCTTTTTTGCTTGCCGGGGAGGGGCAGTGCTTCTATAGCGCCGCCGAGCGGCAAGTCACACGGGTTGTGTGGCATCGCACAACCGGTCTCTGTATTGCAAAGAAGCTGTTGGACACTATAGTCACGGCTCTTTTCACTCAGGGCAGTCGCGCTTATCTGCGCTCGCGCAGGTAAATGCACGCCGTCCGCCTATCATCGGCAAGGGGAAGCACTAGCATGTTCATTACGCCAGCATACGCGCAGGCTGCCGGAGCGAGTGATCCGTTCATGAATCTGATCGCGCCGATGCTGGCCATGGTCGCCATCTTCTATTTTCTGGTGATCAGGCCCCAGCAGCAGCGCGCCAAGGCGCACCGTGAGCTGATCAATCAGATCCGCCGCGGCGATACAGTTGTTACGGCCGGCGGGTTCGTTGGCAAGGTGACAAAGGTTTCCGACACTTCCGATGAAGTCGAGGTTGAGCTTTCCGACACAATGCGGGTGCGGGTGCTTAGGTCAACTCTCATGGACGTGCGCAGCAAGGGTGAAGCTGCAAAAGAAACGGCGTAGGGCGGGCTGACGACGGACGTCGCTGGCTGCAAACGGGATCGGTTGAATTAGATGCTGCACTTCGAACGCTGGAAGATCATCGCAATCGTCATGACCTGCATGGCGGGCATCTTCTTCACGCTGCCCAACTTCTTCTCCAAGGAGACGGTTGAGAGCTGGCCGAGCTGGATGCCGCACAGGCAGCTTCCGCTTGGCCTCGACCTGCAAGGCGGCGCCCATCTTCTTCTCGCCCTTGATACCAAGGAGCTTGAGAAGGACTGGCTGACGACGATGCGCGACGACGCCCGCAAGCAGCTGCGTGAGGCGAAGGTTGGCTTCACCGGTCTTGGTATCGTCGGCAACGCGGTGCAGGTGAAGATCTCGAAGCCTGAGGATCTGGAGAAGGCGAAGCAGGCGCTCGATAAGCTGGTGCTGCCGATTGGCAGCGCGCTCATGGGCACCGGCGCCAACGACATTTCCGTTACCGTCTCGGGCGCCGACACCATCACGCTGGCGCCAACAGAGCCTGGTATGCAGCACCGCGTTTCCAGCGCGGTCAGCGCCGCCATCGAAACCGTCAACCGGCGTGTAAACGCCATGGGTACGTCGGAATCGACCGTGGTTCGTCAGGGCTCCGACCGTATTCTGGTGCAGTTCCCGGGTCTGCATGACACGACGCTGCTGAAAGATCTGATCGGTCAGACGGCGAAGCTTACGTTCCATTCCGTGCATCCGACCATGTCGGCTGAAGACGCCGCGCAGTCGCGTCCGCCAGTTGGCTACAAGGTTTATCCGGGCGTTGAAGGCGAGGAGAGCGGCCGCAGCTATCTGCTGCGGGATTCGCCGGTTGTTTCGGGTGAAGATCTGGTCGATTCACAGCCGGGCTTTGACTCGCGCACCAACGAGCCGATCATCTCGTTCCGTTTCAATCAGTCTGGCGCGCGCAAGTTCGGCAATTTCACCAAGGATCATGTTGGTCAGCCGTTCGCTATCGTGCTGGACAACAAGGTTCTGTCAGCTCCGGTGATCCGCGAGCCCATTCTCGGTGGTTCGGGCCAGATTTCGGGCAGCTTCACGGTTGAGAGCGCCAATACGCTGGCGGTGCAGCTCCGTTCCGGCGCGCTGCCGGCCAAGCTGACCGTGGTGGAAGAGCGCTCGGTTGGACCGTCGCTCGGTGCGGACTCTATTGAAGCCGGTAAGCTTGCCGGTCTCGTCGGTCTGCTGCTCACCGCTATTCTGACCACCGTTGCCTACGGCACGTTCGGCGTCATCGCCTGCGTCGGCCTGCTGGTGCACGGCTTCCTCATTCTGGCGCTGATGACGATGATCGGCGCCACGCTGACGCTGCCGGGTATCGCGGGCTTCGTGCTCACGATCGGTATGGCGGTGGACGCGAACGTTCTCATCTACGAGCGCATGCGCGAGGAGTTGCGAAACGGCAAATCGCCGATTGCAGCCATCGAAAATGGCTTCCAGCGCGCGTTCGTCACTATTTTCGACAGTCAGCTTACGACGCTGTTCGCGGCCATCATCATGTTCTGGCTCGGCTCGGGTCCGATCCGTGGCTTCGCCGTTACGCTGACGCTCGGTATTCTTACCTCGGTGTTCGCTGCGGTGACGGTGACCCGTCTGCTGGTGGCGCTCTGGCTTAAGAACGCCAAGAGCAAGGGCCGCATCACCGAAGTGCCGGTTTAAAGGGGCAAGCGATGTTTTTTCCGATTCCCGATTTCAAGGGGTTCGACTTCTTCCCGCATGGAACGCGCCTGCCCTTTATGAAGTACAAAGGGCTGGCCTTGGTCATGTCCGTTGTGCTGATGGTTGGCTCCGTGGCATTGTTTCTGGTGCACGGGCTGAACTACGGCGTCGACTTCAAGGGCGGTTCGCTCATTGAGGTGCAGTCGAAGTCCGGCCCTGCGGATGTTTCAGAGGTACGCAAGAAGCTCAACGATCTCGGTATCGGCGATGTGCAGATTCAGGCGTTTGGCTCTGACACCGATTTGCTGATCCGCGTCGAGCAGCAGGCGGGCGATGAGGCTGCGCAGCAAGTGGCGATGAAGAAGGTCGTCGACGCGCTGGGTGATGGCTATGTGCAGCGCCGTATCGAAGTTGTGGGCCCGGCGGTTTCCAGTGAGCTGCGCTCCACCAGTATCATTGCACTGATCGCGTCGCTGTTTGCTGTGAGCCTTTATGTCTGGTTCCGGTTCGACTGGCAGTTTGCGGCCGGCGTTATCCTGTCGCTGTTGCACGACGTGCTGCTGACCATCGGCATCTTTTCGCTGTTCTGGCTTGAGTTTGACCTGTCGATCGTGGCGGCGGTGCTGACGATCGTCGGTTATTCGATGAACGACAGCGTCGTGGTGTCAGATCGAATTCGAGAAAACCTGCGCAAATACAAGCGCATGGAATTGAACGAACTTCTCGATCTGTCGATCAACGAGACGCTGTCGCGTACGGTGCTCACGGGTATGACTGCGATTGCGGGTATCGCTGCGCTGCTGCTGTTCGGCGGCGAGGTTATCCGAAACTTCTCGCTCGCCATGCTGCTCGGCATTGTGATCGGCACCTACTCGTCGATCTTCATCGCAGCCCCGTTGCTTGGCTTCATCGGCATCAAGCGCGACAACCTTGTCGGCGGCGGTTCCAAGACCGCACCTGGCGCAGAGAAGAGCAACAAAAAGGAACCGGCCGGCGCCGTCTGACGGTTGACTTGCCGCTTCGCCATCGGGCTTGCCGATGGTGGCATGTTCCGCGCTTAGCAAACTGGGGTCGTCGGCATAGCTGGCGATCCCATTATGCTGTTTGCAGTTTGAATAAGGGCTCGCTGAGGACATCGGATGCTTGAAGCGCAGCCATATCTGCCCGGTCGTGCGCCGATTGATGCCTACGGCAACGGCGGTTTCCGCTTTGCCGACATGAGCCATCGGGGTTCGCTGCTTATCGTACCGAGTGGCGTCTATGCGTGGGATGTTGCCGACTTCGATGCCCTGATTGCCAACCCGCGCGCGCCCTCGCTTGCGCGTTTTCTTGATGAGCTGAAGCCACCCGCGTTCGTGCTGCTGGGCACTGGCGTCGAACATAAGATGCCGCCGAAGCCGATGGCGGATCTGTTCATGGCCGCCGGCATTGCGCTTGAACCGATGGCGACGGGCGCGGCGGCGCGGACCTATAATGTGTTGCTGGCGGAAGGGCGCACGTTCGGTGCCGCATTGATCGCGGTCGATTAGGATTGTCTTTTGTGGCGCTCGGCGACTCCGCTGCGCCGAGCCGGCCGCCGAGCGCGTAATGGGAACCATGCACTATTGCCCGGTCTGTGCTAGGCGCTGCATCGGAAGCCATGACAACCATGTGCTGCGGGAGGGCCGAAGTTCATGGACGACAAAGATCGGTCGAGCGGTGCAGGGATCGTGCGTGATGAGGCGCGCGCGTTCGATTATGATCGCTATCTCGCGGCGCTGCTTGCGCCGGTATCGGCCCAGCAAAATCTCATCACTCTTGCGGCGTTTCACGGCGAGATTGCACGCATTCCGCTCCAGGTGCGCGAGCCCGCCATGGCCGAGATCCGCCTGCAATGGTGGCGCGATGTGCTGGATGAGATTGCAACCGATGCGTCGGCTCCCGCGCACGCGCAGAACGATGAAAACGAAGCGGCGATCGGCATGCCTCTGGCCGATGCCGTGCGGCGCGCAGTGGGCGCGGGCGGGATAGACGTGGCGCTGCTGGGTTCCATTGTGGATACCTATGATCACCTGCTCTACGGCGGTGACCTTGCGGCTTCCGGGGCGGTGAGTGCGTTCGCGGCGGGCAGTCAGGGCGCTGCGTTTAGCCTTGGAGTGACGGCGCTCGGCGAAGATGCGGGGGCGCCGGAATGCGATGCGCTGATCGCGGCGGCGGGGCAGGCGTTTGGGCGCGTGCAACTGTTGCGGGCGTTGCCGGTGCTGTGCGCACTTGGAAGAAATCCATTCGGAACCAATGACTTGGTGGCCGTGGTGCCAGAGCTGCGCACGGAAGCACGCGCGTGGCTGGTCGAGGCGCGGGCGCGGTTCAAGGATGCGCCCCGCGGCGTGTTGCCAGCCATGCTGCCGCTTGCCCTCGTGGAGCCGTATTTGAAGGCTTTTGAAAGACTTGGCGACCGCTGCGTGACGACGGAAGCGAACGTCTCACCGCTGACACGGGTATGGCGGATATATTGGGCGTACCGGCGAGGACGGTTTTAGCTATCTTCGGGACCAGAAATTGGTGCGCTGCGTTCAAGACCCATCAATGGTTTTTCAAGGCGGATAAAGGATCGTTCATGGTGCGATCGGCCACCCGTTCGTTAGCGGCGTTAATCCTGTCGGTTTGCTCGCTGATGATGGCCTGCGGAGCTGGAACTCCGGCGACTGCTCAGAGCGCCGCGTTGCCACTGCCTCAGATCGCCTGGCGGGTGGAAAATCCGTTCCGCTTTTTCACCGATGCAACGGATACGGAAGTTCACCGCGCGACATTTCTTGCGTTGCCACCGGCGGACCAATTACAGCGACCCATCCTGGCCGCCGAGCAGGCGCTGAGTGTTCGCCATGATGTGAGCTGGGCGGAGACGATGTTCCGCGACACCTGCTGGAACTCGGACACCAACCAGTTTGTCTGCAAGGACGGGCGCGCGTACATCAACCCGACATCGCACCGCGCGATTTTCCGCGTCACGAATATCGATGAGGCGGCCGGACTGAGCTGCACCTGGCTGACGGCCCCGCGTAGCGGCCCCGTCCGGGGCGATGCTGTGACGTTGCCGTGCAGTGAAGAGGTGCGCTTCGACATTCCCTATCCGTCGGGTGCGCGCATCACGGTTGAGATCGGCGGCCGCGAAGTCGCTGCGGAGGATGTGCAGATCAAGGATCTGCTGGTTGTCGGCATGGGCGACAGCTTCGCGTCGGGTGAAGGCAATCCGGACCTGCCGGTTCGCTTCTCGCGTGACCGCAGCTCCGATTACGGCACCCACAGCGGCGTTGCGCTTAATGGTTATCCGGCGCGTATCGGCCCGTGGAAGCAGATCGGCGACAAGGGGTTCGTGAAAGAGAACTCGCGCTGGCTGGATCAGGCGTGCCACCGATCGCTTTATTCGCATCAGCTGCGCGCGGCGATGCAACTCGCCGTCGAGGACGACCATCGCTCAGTTACGTATGTCGGTGTGGCGTGCTCGGGCTCGGAGGTGACTTACGGCCTGTTTCTGAAATACGCGGGCAACGAGTGGGTGCCGAACCCGACTGACATGTCGCAAATCTCTGCGATTGCCGCCGCGCAGTGCGAGGGCGACGACGCGCCGACGCAGGATCTGCCGGAAGCCTATCACATGAACGGCGCCATTCCGGAGCTGCGCGGCGGGCTGGTGCTGCGCAAGTGCGATCCGATCAATGCGCGCAAGATCGACCTGATGTTCGTGTCGGTGGGCGGCAACGATGTTGGCTTTGCGCGTCTGCTGGCCAACTCGGTTCTGGACGACGCTTCTACGCTGCGCATGCTGGGTGGCTGGTTTGGACAGGTGCACGGTCTTGATCATGCGAGCCTTGGGCTGGAAGCGCTCATCAAGCGTTACAAGTCGCTCAATCGCGCGCTGCACTATCTGCTGCATATCCCGTGGGAGCAGTCCGATCGCATTTTGCTGACGGCGTATCCAGGCCTTGCGCTGCAGGGCGATGGTGTGAGCACTTGCCCCGATGGCGCGGCAGGCATGGACGTGCTGCCCGATTTCAAGTTCAGCGAATCCAAGGCGCGCATTGGCACCTGGGTGGCGGATAAGCTGCACGTGACGATGAAGAAGGCGGCCGATCAGTATGGCTGGAGCTTTGTTGATGCGCACCGGCGCGAATTCATTGGCCGTGGCATTTGCGCAGGGAACACCACCGACGGCACGCGCATAGCTGACGATCTGCGTCTGCCGCGTAAAACGGCCGACGGCTGGCGTCCGTACAACCCGGCGGATTATCGACCCTATGTGCCGCGTCAGCGCTGGTTCCGCACACCGAACGACTCCTTCATGACCGGCAACTTCCATGTTGCGCCATCGCTGCTGCAGAAGGTGTTGAAGCTGGATGCGTTTGCGTGGGTGCAGTTGCTGCTGGCGGCAACTTACTCCGGCGCATTCCATCCGACGGCTGAAGGTCAGGCTGCGATTGCGGACGCGGTTGCGCACCGGGCGCGCGCTGTATTGCAGAAGTATGGTCAGGGTGCGGAGAAACCGGCACTGGCGGCGACGGCGCCCTCGATGCTGGATGAAACGGGCGCTGCGGCGTCTTCGACTGGACACGGCGCCGACAATCTTCTGATTGCGCCGGGGGGCGCTGTTCCGCCGCCTGCGCCGATCGAGCAGGCGCCATTGCCGGGTGTAGCACCGTCAGGGGGAGAGGCGCCCGCCGGTATACAGGGCGGCGTGTTGACGGCACCGCCCGGCACGCTGAATGCTCCGGCTGCGTCAGGGGCTGCGGCTAAGGCAATCGATGCGCCAGCGCCGTCGAAGGCCGGGGTGGATGGCGCAATGCAGGCTCCAGCTGCCCCCGCACCAGTGTTGGAAGACTTGCCACCTATTGCACCACCCGTCGCGCCCGCTGCACCGAATGCGGCACCTGCTGCAGGGCCTGCTCCAGCAACCGGCGCTGCTGCGGCTCCCGCTCCCGCAGCGGCCGTGACGCCGCCCGGTCAACCGGCTGTCGGTGGGGCGATGCCAGCTTCGCCGCCAGCAGCCGATGCTGCCCCTTCGCTTGATGGCGCGATGGGCGAGCCGGATGACGCGGCGCTGACGATGCCGGATCTGACGTTGCCGGCCGATCTGCTCAACGCGCCGCGATCAGCACTTGAGGATGAGCAGGGCGGCGACGCGCTGAATTCAAAGGCTGTGCTGCCGCCGTCGTCTGCCGTACCGGCTCAGTGACACGCGACGCGCCCGCTGGTGTAAGCGCGCTGTGCTGCGCATCAGGCCGACGCGGGTAAGGACACTTCGGCCAGCCATGCATCAATGTCGGCGAGCGCGCGCACGCTGACGGCACGCTTGCGCGCACGGCCGCGCTCCTTGCCCTTCAGCCGATTGCCATCGGCATCGGTGGACGGCTTCTCGATGTCCGGCAGCAGACCGTAGTTGATGTTCATCGGTTGGAACGAACGCGCGCCGCTGTCGTCATCGTCGGCGGTGATGTGCCCGCCGGTAATGTGGCCGATCAAAGCGCCGAGCGCTGTCGTGTTCGGCGGCGGCGGACAGAGACGCCCTAGTCGCTCGGCCGCTGCGAAGCGACCCGCCAGCAGGCCGATGGCGGCGCTTTCGACGTAGCCTTCAACGCCGGTGATCTGTCCGGCGAAACGCAGGTGCGGTGCCGCCTTGAGGCGCAGCGCCGCGTCGAGAAGCTTGGGCGAATTGAGGAACGTGTTGCGATGCAGACCGCCGAGGCGCGCAAACTCTGCGTCCTGCAGGCCGGGGATCATGCGGAAGATGCGCACCTGCTCGGCGTGCTTCAGCTTGGTCTGGAAGCCAACCATGTTCCACAGCGTGCCGAGGGCGTTGTCCTGGCGGAGCTGCACCACCGCATAGGGCCAGCGACCGGTGCGCGGATCATCGAGGCCGACCGGCTTCATCGGGCCATAGCGCAGCGTGTCGCGGCCGCGCTCGGCCATCACCTCGATGGGCAGACAGCCATCGAAATAGGGCGTTGAGGCTTCCCATTCCTTGAAGCTGGTTTTTTCGCCTGCGATCAGCGCGTCGATGAAGGCTTCATATTCCTCGCGGTTCATCGGGCAATTGAGATAGTCGGCGCCGGTGCCTGCGGGGCCGGCCTTGTCATAGCGCGACTGGAACCATGCGATTGTGGTGTCGACGCTGTCGCGATGGATGACCGGGGCGATGGCATCGAAGAAGGCGAGGTCGGCTTCGCCGGTGAGTTTGCCGATGGCGCTGCTGAGCGCGGCCGAGGTGAGGGGGCCGGTGGCGACGACGACGCTTTCCCATTCGCGCGGCGGCAGACCGGCAATCTCGGTGCGCTCGATGGTGATCAGCGGGTGGTCGCTGAGGCGGCGCGTCACCTCTTCGGCGAAGGCATCGCGGTCAACGGCCAGCGCGCCGCCCGCGGGCAGCTTGTGGACATCGCCCGCCGCCATGATGAGCGAACCGGCGCGGCGCATTTCCTCATGCAGCAGGCCGACGGCGTTATATTCCCAATCGTCGGAGCGGAACGAGTTGGAGCAGACAAGCTCGGCCAGGCGATCGGTGCGGTGCGCGTCGGTGCTTTGCACGGGGCGCATCTCGTGGAGCACGACGGGCACGCCGGCGGATGCGATCTGCCAGGCGGCTTCGGAGCCGGCGAGGCCCCCGCCAACGACGTGAATGGGTTTGATATGTTGCATGGCGCGGCAAGCTAGTGGAAAGCGCGCCGGGCCTCAACGGGGATGCGATTAACAGAGGGTGAAGATTGGCGCAGGGCGGTGAGTGTGCCGCAGCGCCTGCCCGCCGGGGTTGTTCCGCTGGCATTGGCTTCTGTGGGAAGCGGTGAGTGGCGGCTTGGGTCCGGCCCATTGCGGACATAGTTTCGCAACAGGTGGCGGACTATCGTCCGGTCGCCTTTCAATCACGCCGGTGGCTGTCTTTGCAGAAGGTGGCCCCGCAAGTTCTCAGAGATAAGCATGTCACGCTATGCCAAGCGGCTGGACCGCGATCTGGCCCGCTGGCGGGAGGCCGGATGGCTGAACGCCCAAGGTGAGGCCGCCATCCGGCAGGATGTCGCCGCGGGCGACCGCAACAAACTCGACCTCGCAACGGCGCTGGCCATTCTCGGTGCGGTGCTGATCGGGTTCGGGGTTATGAGCTTTGTTGCGGCCAACTGGAGCGAGATGCCGAGGCTGTGGCGCCTGGTGATGATTTTCGCCGGGCTGTTCGCCTCGTATGGCATTGCGGGCGCGCTGTACGAGCGCAACCATTCCAACTTTGCCGATGCTGCAGTGCTGGCGGGCGTGGCCATCTTCGGCGCGGGTATCATGCTCATTTCGCAGATGTTCCACATTGAGGGCAATCCGCCCGATGCGGTGCTGGTGTGGGCGATCGGCGCGCTGGCGGCTGGCGTGCTGCTGCGCTCGAATGCGGCGCTGGCGGTGGCGCTGCTGCTGGTCTGCCTGTGGAGCGGATGGCAACGCACAATCGATGGCAGCGTGCATTGGTCGTTTCTGCTCGGCTGGCTTGCGGTGACGGCGGCGATAGCCGCGCAGCGCTGGGTAGGCGGGTTGCATCTGGCGGCGGTGGCTCTGACGGGTTGGATCATCAGCCTGGGCTACAGCCTGCTTGACGGCAGCGGCGGCGGCCATGGCGTGGTTGTCGTCATCGGCCTGCTGGTGTTCGGCGCCGGCGTGGCGATGTCGAAGCTGGATGACGGCAGGCTGCATGGCTGGGTGACCCCGACCATCGGCTATGGCCTGGTGATCGCGTTTGCGGGGCTGTTCGCGATGCAGTTCATCGAAGGCGCGGCGCTCAACGAGTTCATCGTGCTCGCAGTCGCTGCGCTGGCGCTGGTGCTGGGAGGCATCGCGCTGGGGCTGCAGCGGGGCAGCTCCGGGCTGCTGTGGCTGGGCTACGCCGGTTTTTCGATTGAAGTGCTGGGGCTTTACTTCAAGACCGTGGGCACGCTGTTCGGATCGTCGCTGTTCTTCCTTACCGTCGGCTTTGTCGTGGTCCTGCTGGCTTACGTGGCCTACCGCCTGCATGCGCGGGTGCACCCTAACCTGGAGGTGGCGCGATGACCGACGTATTCGCACATCGGAAAATTGAAACGCCGCGCCGTAACCTGTGGCTGGCGATTGCCGCCGTCGCACTGGGCCAGGCAGCGGTGCTTGGCTGGATGATCTGGGATCGCGCGTCGCTGCTCAGCAATGGGCGCGAGGTGGTGCTGGATGTGATCCCGGTCGATCCGCGCAGCCTGTTCCGCGGCGATTATGTGATCCTGGGCTACGACATCTCGCGCGTGAAACTGCCGGCCGGGTCGGTGGTGCCGAAGCGGGGCGATGCGTTCTTCGTGACGCTGCACAAGGGTGACGACGGCCACTGGACGTCCGTTGCAACATCGGCGCTTCCGCCTGAAAGCGTTGCAGCGGGCGACGTGGTGCTGCGCGGACGCGTGACCTATGCCTATCAGCCGACGCGTAACGAAGCCGATCAGCAGCCGAACATCGGGCTCAGCTACGGCATCGAGAGTTATTTCGTGCCGGAGGGAACGGGGCGCGAACTTGAGCGGATGGTCGGTGACCGGAAGATTTCCGCTATATTGGCCGTGGACGCCAGCGGGACCGCGGCCATCAAAGGTCTGATGGCGGACGGAAAGCGCGTTTACGAGGAACCGTTGCTCTGACGGGCATCAGATTCCGGCCTCAGCTGTGACCTGATTGCCGCGTCGTGCGGCTTAATTCAGGTCTGGGGCGCCACAGCCTATCGAGGTGTCATAGAGAATCTGTCAGTGTCCATTGAATCACTGGCAAGAATTCACGCACCTGGGGGGTGGAAATGTTGCCTAAAACTCTGTTGGCGTTGGCTGTAGCCGCCGTCACGATCACGACTGTAGTACCGGTGGCCATCGCGCAAGAAACAGGCCTGGCAACGGCCCTTCACGCTGTGCGCCGCGAAGGTGGAAAGCTGTGTCTGACTGACCATTGGCATTACGGTAGCAGCGGACGTCATTCGACCAAGGCTGCTGCCCAACGGGATGCCATTCAGTCCTGGCAGGACTTCACCAATCTTGAATATGGCCGCTCATGGGCGTTCTTCAGCCGCGCAGCTAGCAAGAAGGTGGGCTGCTCGCAGACCGCCGCCGGCTGGAGCTGCGATGTGGAAGCACGCGCCTGCAGGCGTTGATCCTGGTTTAGATGTCCCGCAGCGTCACTTGAGGGCGCTGGGCCTGCATGACGAATAGCAAAACGGCCACGTTGCGACGTGGCCGTTTTTTGTTGTGGTCGACGTCGTTATCGATCGAGGACAAGCAAAGCGGAGAATCCGCATGGGATCGCACGCGTCACGACATGGCTCGGGTTCAGGAACGCCAGCCTAAAACCGCTCGCGGAGGTCGATCTACCCACGACCGAAGACCAGTGTCAGCTCAACATGTTCAATTATGAGTGCGAGGGCATGTGCGGAGTGCAGACTATAACTTGCTTGCCGACGCGCGGCGGATACCATCGATGAACACGATCTCCGAGCTTGGTTTGCCGGCCTTAACTTGGGCGTTCTTGACCGCCAATAGCTCCTTGGCCTTGTTGCCAATGTGCCCAACGTCAATCACGACGTAAAACCCGCGTGTCGTCTCTTCTGCACCCTTGTACGTCTCCAGTTGCTTGCCGTACCCGGCCACGACCTTCGGGTTCGTTGAGAGCTTGATCTCTACCAACACTCGGCCCTTGAACCCGGACGACATTTTAAAGTCTACCGGGCCGTTGCCAGTCTCGGCTTCCGGCGTCAAATCCAGATCATTTGCTTTGCAGTATGCATGAGCGACAGCGAAAAACATTCGCTGCGCTGCCTTCTCCGGCCGTGGGCTGCTTTGATGGTAGAGTTCCTCCGAAAGGCGGCGCTTCTCAATCAGAAACTGGAACTGCTCAATGATCTCGCTAACTACGGCCGCGACGCTGGCGGCGTCGTGTTTCTTGGGGGCAGCGAGTTTGAAAGGCTGATCGCTGGCAAGCGTTTCGGCGATGCGTCGCCAAACGAGTTCACCAAGTGGATCGCCAGCCATATCGTACGGCTTCGGTTTCGCTCCGCGCAGAAGCTCCATGTAGAGCTTAAAATTGTCCTGGCTGCTCATGGCCCAGCCGCGCAGATTGGACTTATCCTTGCGGGTCTTTCGGCCCCATATCTCCGCGACCTGTTGGTTCACCTTGTTCCTAAGAGCAGCGTTCTTAGACGCAGCATCTGCGACGTCGGACCAGTCAGTTGCGATCGGTAGGTCGCGCAGAACATCCGATGGAACCAATATGATGGGCCCGGCACCCTTCTCGAACGGGTTGATCGGAAGCTCCGCTTCGTAGCTGCTGCCATTCTTGAGGTTCAAGCTAAGCTTTTTCGTCGGAACCTTTAGTCCCTTCAGAACGCGTGCATTGAAGGCCAGTAGGTCAGGCAGGATGACGTTGGTCGCCATGTCGCTGATCCGGTCGGGGCCAATCCCGTCCTCAAAAAGGCCCATGGCCACGAACAGGTCTGGATCATCAACGCCGAGGTCTACGATCTCCCTCGCAGTTTGCATCACGCCATTCGTAGTGAACGCACCTGACCCGCTCCCAGACACGGATTGTCCGCCGTAGCCAAGACAGGTCCACTTGATCTCCGGAAATTCCATCATGCGCCGAGCGTTGCGCCACGCGGTGTCACCCAACTGCTTCGAGCCGGCGAGCAATTTGATGACTGTCTCGAAGTGTCTCTCGTATGTCTTCCGGCCACCCTTGGCCATCTCGGGATGAGCGCTCAGTGGGATCAGAAATGGGTCGATGAAAAGCTTGGTGTCGACGTTGAGCGTTGGGTTCAAGACGCCGCGCTTGGCGAGAACCTTCTCATCAATGCCGAAGTGGGCGGAGAAGCGAACGGGGTTGCTGATCTTGGCCATGGGCCGGCGCCTCTCTCCAACGGCGTCGGAAATCTACGACCCCGACCCGCGGTCAGTAGAGCGGGCTTCCCTCCACAACCTAACGGATATTGGATACCCCAAAAAGGGCGGCGAGCTTTCAGCCTGAGGAGAAGCTGCGGGAAAGTGTGCGATGTAAGGCACCATATACATGAAATTGGTCCGGGGATCACATTGGCGGCCGGCTCTCTGAAGGAGAGTCGCCAGCGCAACAGACAACCACGGCCGGCTGCGCAAGGCGCAGTCGCCAGCGCTACTAAGCACCGGCGGCCAGCGCTCAGCAGGGGTGTTGCCGGTGCAAAAGAACAATCACCGATCTTCGTGCCGCATGCGGGTGCGGAACTGGTTGAGACGCTGCTGCGCCTGCGTGCCAGCTGACTGCAATGCCGATGTGCCCCATACGTGCAGCTTGGCGAACCAGGGTACATACCGCGCACGCATGCCGAAACCGCGCGCGATGATGCGTCGGACCGGCTCGTAGGGATCTGCCGCTGCCGCATTGGCGCCAAGACGGATCTCTTCGGCCAGATGGCGAAACAGATCTGCGCGCTCAGCGTCGCCATAAACAGTGTGGGTTGCGAGCGTGAGGCCGTTGAAGAAGCCGCTGCTGCCGCGCCCAACTGGCAACTGCAATGCAGCGGTGAAATCCTCAGGGATCGCCGGTTCATTGCGGATGAAGCCGATCACTTCGGCGCGCGTCAGGAAAGACAGACCACCAACGATCATCGCGGCTACGACTGGCAACAGATACTCAGCAACCGTGATGCTGATGCCGGCGGCATTCGCGACGTGACTGGACAGGTTTGCTGCGGCCTGAGGGCCAAACAACACATTCAACGCGTCTTTGCCAATGGCCTGCGTTGATGGTGCGCCCATGAGTGTTGGCGTTTCAAGCACGCGCTCGTAATCGCCGTTGCCAAGCAACGTGATCAGATGTGCAAGCGTATCGCGCGAGAGCGCGTCTTCGTCGAGTGACTGCGTGAGCGCTTCCAGCATGACCAGTACGGCGGTCTTCGCCTGGGTGCGCGGCAGATGAAAGGCTCGTGCCAGATTGCTGACAGCTTGCCGGTTCTGTGCCCGTGTGAGTTCGCCCCAGATGGGACCACGGATTTTCTGTTCGGCGCCCAACGTCACGGGCGTCCTTCGCTCAGTACCAGAAGGTTTGGCAAGGCGTTGTCCTCCATGTTCGAGGTGTGTCGTTCACAGATTGTGTACGAACGTTTCCAACGTCGCGCCCTGACTAACACAACAATCGGAAAAATTAGCAGAAAAATCGCACATGGCGGTGAACGGTCGCGATTCGCGTGTGACCGATGCACCATTATTTTGACATGTTGCAGACTTGGGCGACAGCTCTGTGACGGCTGTTCCGGGCGCGGCTGAATTTAAAAATATCGCGCGATCCTAACCGCTTGTACGGCGGAACTGGAACGCTTCGAAGCTGTGCGCCGCTGCAATAATGATTCGCATGTCGGTTAGCGGCGAACGAATAATCGACTTCCTCCAAATGGCCACTTTCACCGCTGTCTGACCGCGCACTAAGAACTGGGTAGGGACTGCCGAGCCGTGTTGCAAGCGGCCCACACATTTGGCATGTTCCGCCGCGAATTGTCACAGAGGCGTTAGGTCAGCAACTTGCGTTGAGGGCCGACAACAGTACGTAAGCCGCTATAGGGGATTACACAAAATGACGGAAGTGCTGTGGGGGATCGTCGCTTGCGGCGTGCTAGCCCTCGCCTACTCGGCGTTTACAATCCGCTCGGTCATGAGCGCTGACGCCGGTACGGCGAAGATGCAGGAGATTGCGGGCGCCATTCGCGAAGGCGCGCAGGCCTATCTCAATCGCCAGTATACGACGATCGCCATCGTTGGCGCCGTCATCTTTGCCGCTGCATGGATACTGCTGGGCTATCTGGTTGCCGTCGGGTTCCTGATTGGCGCGGTGCTCTCCGGTCTTGCCGGTTATGTCGGCATGAACGTGTCGGTGCGCGCCAACGTGCGTACGGCGCAGGCGGCAACACACTCGCTGGCCCGCGGCCTCGACATCGCGTTCAAGTCGGGCGCTGTCACCGGCATGCTGGTTGCCGGCATGGCGCTGCTTGGCGTCGCTGGCTACTACTTCTTCCTGACCGCCGGGCAAGGTTTTGCGCCGGATTCCCGCACCGTGACCGACGCGCTGGTTGCGCTGGGCTTCGGTGCATCGCTGATCTCCATCTTCGCCCGTCTCGGCGGCGGCATCTTCACCAAGGGTGCTGACGTTGGCGGCGATCTCGTCGGCAAGGTGGAAGCGGGTATTCCCGAGGACGATCCGCGCAACCCCGCAACGATTGCCGACAACGTCGGCGACAACGTTGGCGACTGCGCCGGTATGGCGGCCGACCTGTTCGAGACCTACGCGGTGACGGTTGTTGCCACGATGGTTCTGGGCTCGATCTTCTTTGCCGGTCAGCCAAACCTGGAGCTGTTGATGCTCTATCCGCTCGCCATTTGCGCGGCGTGCATCGTCACCTCGATCATCGGCACGTTCTTCGTCAAGCTGGGCTCCAACAACTCGATCATGGGCGCGCTGTATCGTGGCTTCCTTGCCAGCGCTGTGCTTTCGGTTGCCGGACTGTGGGCGGCCACGCACTATGTACTGGGCGGCTTCGGTGAAATTGGCACGGCCGCAGGCCAGACCATCACCGGCTGGAACCTGTTCCTGTGCGGCCTTGTCGGTCTCGGCGTGACGGGCCTCATCATCTGGATCACGGAATACTATACCGGCATCGGCTATCGCCCGGTGCGCTCGATCGCCCAGTCGTCGGTGACGGGCCACGGCACCAACGTGATCCAGGGCCTTGCCATCTCGCTTGAGTCGACCGCGCTGCCCGCGCTGGTGATCGTCATCGGCATCCTCTCCACCTACTCGCTGGCTGGCCTCTTCGGTACGGCAATCGCCACCACGACGATGCTCGGTCTTGCCGGCATGGTGGTTGCGCTCGACGCGTTCGGCCCGGTGACGGACAACGCCGGCGGCATCGCCGAAATGGCTGGCCTGCCGAGCGAAGTGCGCCGTTCGACCGACGCGCTCGACGCTGTCGGCAACACCACCAAGGCTGTGACCAAGGGCTATGCCATCGGTTCGGCTGGTCTTGGTGCGCTGGTATTGTTCGCAGCCTACAGCTACGACCTGCAGCACTTCATCGATGAAGCCAACAAGTCTGCTACCGGCGCTTATTCCTACTTCAAGGGCGTTTCGCCGGACTTCTCGCTGGCCAATCCGTACGTGGTTGTCGGCCTGCTGCTCGGTGGTCTCATTCCGTACCTGTTCAGCGGTATGGCAATGACAGCCGTTGGCCGTGCTGGCAGCGCCATCGTTGAAGAGGTTCGCCGCCAGTTCAAGGCCAAGCCTGGCATCATGCAGGGCAAGGACCGTCCGGACTATGCGGCGGCTGTCGACCTGCTGACGCGCGCAGCCATCAAGGAAATGATCATTCCTTCGCTGTTGCCGGTGCTGTCGCCGATCGTGCTGTACTTCGCGATTTATTACATCGCGGGCGGTGGCGCAGAGGGCAAGAGCGCGGCGTTCTCGGCTGTCGGCGCGATGCTGCTGGGCGTGATCGTCAACGGCCTGTTCGTCGCCATCTCGATGACCTCGGGCGGTGGCGCCTGGGACAACGCGAAGAAGGCGATCGAAGACGGCTTCGTCGACAAGGATGGCGTGAAGCACAAGAAGGGTTCGGATGCCCACAAGGCAGCCGTGACCGGTGACACCGTTGGCGATCCCTACAAGGACACCGCGGGCCCGGCCGTGAACCCGGCGATCAAGATCACTAACATCGTTGCGTTGCTGCTGCTGGCGGTTCTGGCTGCACAGGGTTGATAGCTCGCAACGCACGTTGCATCGAAAAACGAAAAGGCCCGGATCGCTCCGGGCCTTTTTTCTGGCGCTCGGCGACTCCGCTACGCGGAGCCGGCCGCCGAGCGCGTGGGCAGCCTTGCCGGCAGAACAGCGTGGAGGGGAAACGGGGGCCGCGCGCACCAATCAGCGCTGGCGGCCGGCTGTGCGGAGCACAGTCGCCAGCGCAAGAGAAGTGTCGCCGGTGCAAAAGAAAGAAACCCTTAGTCGCCGAAGATCTGCTTGGTGCCGAGGTTGCGGAACAGCTGCTTGATGATGCCGTCGTCCTTGCCGCCCGGCGCGGGCGTGGTGCGCGAGACATAATCGAACACGCGACCGTCCTTCATGCCGTAGTTGGCGACGCGTTCGACCGTGCCGCCGGGCGAGAAGTACACGGCGACGACCTGGCGATCCTGCTCGGTCGGCAGCATGAACGCGGTCTGCGTCGCGGTGCTGGAGATGTAATAATAGGCTTGGCTGGTGCCGACCACAGCGGTGGTGGATGGCGTGCCAAGGTTCATGCGCACCTGTTCCTGCGTCATGCCGGGCTGGACCTGCTGCAGGTCGCCCTCATGGAACTGCACGCCATGCTTGATGACGTTGGAATCGCAGGCGGCGATGGCGAGCGCGCCAGCGAGCAGGCCGACGAGCGAAAGGCAGCGGACGCCTCCACGCAACATGGCGGGCGCAACCGGCTTATGGCGCTGGGGGGGCGTGTGGCGTTGGTGGTCGTTCATCTCTCGGCGCATTATGTTATGTGTTCCCGAGATTGCATTGAGAGCAGGGCGAAATTGCGCTTAGCCCGTGGGCTGCGCGATTGCAACGGCACAGATACAACCCTGCGTCCTCTTTCCCCGATAGCTTCGTTTACCAAAGGCCCCGGCACCCATGCTGGAATCCCTGATGTTCCGCTCCAAGACCCGCCGTAAGGCAGGCAAAATTTATGGCGCGGTCGTGACGCAATCCCGCAGCCCGGAATTTTATGCCGGCCTGGGTGTGCCGGACACGCCCGTCGGCCGCTACGAGATGCTGGTGCTGCATCTCATTCTGGTGCTGGAGCGGTTGCGGGAGCAGGGCGTGGCCGACAGCAGGCTGGACCGGCTGCTGGTCGAAATGTTCATCGCCGACATTGACGACAGCCTGCGCGAGCTGGCGACCGGCGATCTGTCGGTGCCCAAGAAAGTACGGCGGGCCGCGACCGGACTTTACGACCGGCTGATGGACTACCGTGATGCGACGGCCACCGACGCCGATGCGGCGGCATTGGCGGCCTCGTTTGCCCGGCACGTCTATGATGTCGAGGGCAATGCGGATGCTGCCGCCGAAATCAACGCCCATGCGGCGGTGCTGGCGCGCTATGCCCGGGCGGGGCAGCTGGCCCTGGCCAAGGTGGACGTGGCTGCGGGCGAGGTGATTTTTCCACCGGTGGCAGAGTTTATCGGTGAAACGGGCGCGCATACTTCCGGCGCCGACGCTACAGACTAACCCCGACACGAACGAACACAGGCGAGCACGACCCATGACGGAAACAGTAGCTCTTGGCTGGTCCTATCGGACGACGCAAATCCCCGATGGCGGTCTGCGCGAAAGCCGTGTCGCAACCGAGGCCGAGCGCGCGGCCATTGCCGCCGAGCTGGATCTGCTGGCTTGCGACTTTCTCGATACCCGTTTTTCCATCCGGGCGCTGGGCAAGGGCCATTATCGGCTGGCGGGCGATCTTAAGGCGCGGCTGAAGCAGAGCTGCGTGGTGACGCTTGAGCCGCTGGATGAAGAAGTGAAGGCGGTGTTCGACGTTGAGTACAGCCCGGCGCAGGGCTTGCCACAGAGCAGCGCCGATGAGCTTGAAGCGCTTTCGGCAGCGGAAATCGAGCCGATAGAACGGGGCGAGATCGACGTCGGCCGGATTGTTTTCGAGACGCTGGTGGCGAACCTCAACCCCTATCCGCGCAAGGATGGGGCAGCGTTTGAGGGCGGCGACGCGGACGACGAGGAGCGGCCTGCCGGGCCATTCGATATCCTGAAAAAGCTGAAGGATGGCGCCTGAAGCGCGGTCCCGCCATGATGCGGCATCGTGGCATTATGGCCGCAGTGGCTCACAAAGCCGCGGTGGGAGAGCCCCAGAATCCGGTTGTTTCGCATATGCAAAAGAGTATGGTCCGCTACTTCAAGGGGTGGCCAGTCGTGTCCTCCGCTACCTCTCCATAGGCGAAAACTACGAGGCGACCCGCGCTATGTCTCAGCCGCGGACAATTGCGCTTGATGCCATGGGTGGCGATCATGGCCCTTCGGTCGTGGTACCCGGCGCAGCACTGTCATTAGAGCGCTCTCCGGCGCTCAGTTTTATTTTTTACGGTGACGAGCCGGCCATTCGCGCCGAGCTTGAGCGGCTGCCTGCGCTGGCGGCCAAGTCACGCGTTGTGCACACCGATCGCGTTATTGGCATGAGCGAGAAGCCCAGCCAGGCGCTTCGGCGCGGCAAGGGCAGCAGCCTCTGGATGACAATCGACGCGGTGCGTAACGGGGAAGCGGACGTGGCGGTTTCGGCCGGCAACACCGGCGCTTTCATGGCCATGTCGAAGCTGATCCTGCGTCCGATCAAGGGCATTGAGCGGCCTGCGCTGGCGGCGATCTGGCCGACCGTTAAGGCGGAATGCATCGTGCTCGACGTTGGCGCCAACATCGGCGCTTCCTCGCGCGAGCTGTGCCATCTGGCGATGATGGGCGCGGCGATGGCCCGCGCGCTGTTCCATATCGAGCGCCCGACTGTCGGCCTGCTGAATGTGGGCGTGGAAGAGGTGAAGGGCGTCGATGAGGTGCGCGAGGCGCACAGCATCCTCAAGAGCACGGCGGAACTGCCGCTCGATTACCGGGGCTTCATCGAGGGCGACCAGATCGGGCAGGGCAGCGTCGATGTGGTGGTGGTTGAGGGGTTCGCGGGCAATATCGCGCTGAAGACCGCCGAGGGTACCGCCAAGCAGATTGCCGAATATCTGCGCGCTGCCATGCGGCGTACATGGCTTTCAAAGCTGGGCGCGGTGCTGGCTTCGGGCGGCTTCCGGGTGCTGAAGGAAAAAATGGACCCGCGGCGGGTAAATGGCGGGACGTTCCTGGGCTTGAACGGCATTGCTGTGAAAAGCCATGGGGGAACTGATGCGCTTGGCTTTGCCAGCGCCGTCGATCTCGCGTACGAAATGGCGCAGAGCCACCTCATTCCTCGGCTTACGGCTGATCTGACGGCGTTTCATGACAAGCTTGAGGCGACGACCGATACAACGGCCGGTTAATGGCCGGGATCGTGAGACAACCACGGCTTGACCGCTTGTGTGCGCGTGCCATCGGGTTTAGGCAGCTGGCCAGGGCCAACAATAAGAGAAGCAAGGCAACTCAGTGGCAGTCATCCGTTCAGTGATCCGAGGCGTTGGCGCCTATCTTCCCAAGCGCGTCCTGACCAACGCCGACCTCGCGAAGATCGTTGACACCAGCGACGACTGGATCGTTGAACGTACCGGCATTCGCGAGCGCCACATCGCGGCCGACGGAGAAATGACCTCCGATCTGGGCATCGCGGCTGCCAAGAAAGCGCTGGTGCGCGCGGGCATCGATCCGGTTGATATCGATCTGGTGATCTGCGCGACCGCTACGCCTGATCGCACTTTTCCCGCTACTGCGGTGCGAATTCAGCAGGGTCTGGGCGTCACCAAGGGCGCCGCGTTCGACGTGCAGGCCGTATGTTCGGGCTTCGTCTACGCGCTGACCATCGCCGACAACTTTATCAAGTCCGGACAGTTCAAGCGGGCCGTTGTTGTTGGCGCCGAAACATTTTCGCGCATTCTCGACTGGGAGGATCGCACCACCTGCGTGCTGTTCGGCGACGGTGCTGGCGCGGTTGTGCTGGAAGCGCAGTCTCAGATCGGCACGCGCGAGGATCGCGGAATTCTGGCCTCGCGCATCCGCTCCGATGGGCGCTTTGAAGATCTGCTGTACGTGGACGGTGGACCGAGCTCGACCAAGACGGTTGGCCATTTGCGTATGAACGGGCGCGAAGTGTTCCGTCATGCGGTGCAGAAAATTTCCGGCGTGATCGAGGAAACCCTCGTCATGACTGGCTACGCGCCGGACGAGATCGATCTCTATGTGCCGCATCAGGCCAACCAGCGCATTCTCGATGGCGTGCTGCGCAAGCTTGGTGTTCCGGCTGAGAAAATTGTCGTAACGCTCGACAGGCATGGCAACACGTCGGCGGCTTCGATCCCGCTCGCGCTTAACCAAGCCTTTGAAGATCACCGTATTAACGAAGGTTCGCTGGTACTTATGGAAGCGATGGGCGGCGGATTTACCTGGGGTGCCGTGCTGGCCCGTTGGTGAGTGCACCGATCTTTTCTGCAACGCGGCATGTTTCTTTGTTTGATTTCAGCTAGTTGAAATGTTGTCTCGATTGACGCTGGCCGCGCCCGCAAGTAGCATCGGAAAAAAGATGTGGAGTGGGAGGCAAAAGGGCCATGAGTGGCAAGACGTTAACGCGGGCTGATCTCGCTGATGCGGTCGTGCGGAAAGTGGGATTACCGCGCAACGAAAGCCAGGAACTTGTTGAGCTGGTGCTGGGCGAGATCTCTTCGAGCCTCGCGCGCGGGGATTCGGTCAAGCTTTCGTCGTTCGGTTCTTTCGGCATTCGCGAGAAGGGCGAGCGCATGGGCCGCAACCCTAAAACAGGGGATGAAGTGCCGATCACACCGCGCCGGGTATTGGTCTTCCGGCCCAGCAACATTATGAAAGAACGCATCAACCAGGGTCACGCCCGCCGTAGCAAGGCAGCCGAGTGAGCTGCCGCCCGTTGTGCGGTGGTGTGCTGGCGCAGCCTGTGGAGGCGTAATTGACGAAGACGGCAGAAGCCTTTCGCACCATCAGCGAGGTCGCCGACGAGCTCAATGTCCCGAAGCACGTCCTGCGTTTCTGGGAAGGGCGTTTTCCGCAAATCAAGCCGATGAAACGTGGTGGCGGCCGCCGCTACTACCGTCCGGAAGACATGGATCTTCTGCGCGGCATCTGCCAGCTTCTGCATGCTGAAGGTTACACCATCAAGGGTGTGCAGAAGATTCTGCGCGAGCAGGGGGTGGATACCGTGAAGGCCGCCGGTCTGGGACCGGAGCCGGAAGCGGAAGTTGCGGTAGCTGTGGCTTCTGTTGAGGATGCGCCGGAGCCGACTGCCAAGCGTTCGCGGCTGAAGCGTTTGCGGACGGGACGTCAGGCGCAGGCTGCTGCTGCAAAATCACCTGCGCGCGAGCAGATTCTGGCGGTGATCGCTGAGCTGGAAAACTGCCGCAGTCTGCTGCTGGGCGAAGCGGTGGAAACGTCCGAGCGTCGCGCCCAACCGCAGGCACGCCGCAGCGCCCGCGCGTAACCGGGCTTGCGGATGCCGCATTCGGCCCCAGACGTTCCACACACAAACGTCCAGCATTCAGACGTTTGGCATAGTGAAATCTGGTTTGTTGATATTGCCGCTGCGGCGCCCGCGCTACAGGCGTTCGAGGCGCGTCATCTGCTGCTGAGCGCAGCCGAGCATGAACGCGCAGCGGCGCTGCGCGATGATTTGGTGCGCAACGAATGGCTTGCGGCACATATCGCATTGCGAGCTATTGTTGGTCGCGGCTGCGGCCCTGATGTGGCACGTCAGACATTCGCTGTGACAGAGCGCGGCAAACCGTTTCTCGCGCAATCACCTTACGCCTTCAGTCTTTCCCACGCACCGGGCGTGGCGCTGATCGGGCTGTCTGCCGGGCGGATGATCGGCGTTGATATCGAGCGCCATCGCGAGGTACGGATAGGCGATGCGCGTCGCGCCGGTATTGAGGCTGCGGCTGCGCATCTGTCGGTGGACGTTCTGCCCGTCGATCCGACAATGCGGTTTCTGCAGGCGTGGGTGCGTATCGAAGCGCTGGCGAAGGCAGACGGCCGCGGCGTGGGGCGGATGCTGACGCGCTTGGGGGTGAGAGGCCGGGCAGCAGCGCCGCCGCCGGCTGACGCAAGCGGTTTGGGCGACGATATTGCGCCGATCGCTGCCCGGGCGCGGGCCGTGCTGGCCGGTGCGGATCAAGAAGTGGAATTGGCGGAGCAGACAACCGCTCCTGAGCCACCAAGCCAGGGTGCGCGCGCTCTGACGGTGACGGATCTGGCGGTGGCGGAGGGCCTGTATGCCGCTGTGGCGTCAGAGGCGGGCGCGGGACCGGTGGTTTGTCGGCGATTGCCGGATCACTTGGAGGGGCTTGAAAAGCTTTTTGGGTAAAGGTTTTAAGGCCACGCTTGACCGACGCGGCGGCAGTTGGCAAAAGGGGCGCTTCGGAGCGTAGCGCAGCCTGGTTAGCGCACCAGTCTGGGGGACTGGGGGTCGGAGGTTCAAATCCTCTCGCTCCGACCATTATTTCAAGGACTTAGGCTGCACCTATAAAATATCGTAGGTGGCCAAGTGTCAGGTGGGTGTCAAAAGCCCCCCCGACTGTCGGCGCAAGTTGGCCTGTTAAGCTGCGCCCCCGCAGAGACACACCGTGAAATCGGCCTTGCGCGGACGCGCCCAGATCTTGCACCAGTAAGGAACCCAGCAGGCAGCGCCGGGCCCATCGCTCTGCGGATCCCAGCTTGTGCAGGTAGATGCGCGCAGGCGTGATGACCTCGACTTTCAAACTTTTGCGGATCGCGGTGAAGCTTGCAGCCAGCATCGTGACTTGCTAGCCCATGCACCCGCCGAAGCGCCGCGCGTGAGTTTGCGCTCTTAAGCGTCCTCCCGGATTCGCTGCGGCACCTCCAAATCTTCATAGGAAGCGATATGACACTTGCCTCTGGCGCGTGCGGCCTTGACTTCGGCACCTCCAACAGCGCCATCGGCCACGCGGCGGAAGCCCACCCCGCGCTGATCCCTTTGCAAGAGGGCCGCGTTTCAATTCCCACCGCGGTATTCTTCAGCTTCGAGGACGCAAGTGTCACCTTCGGCCGCGAAGCCGTCTCGCGCTACTTGCAGCGCGAGAACGGGCGCCTGATGCGTTCGTTGAAATCGGTGCTCGGATCCTCGCTCATCCACGAGCAAACGCAGGTTGGCGCAAAGCGCCTCCGGTTTGACGAGATCGTGTCGCTGTTTCTTAGTTACGTGCGCAACGCCGCCGATGAGCCTGCGTCCGTTGTCATGGGGCGCCCGGTGTTTTTCGTGGATGAGAACCCCGAGGCCGACAAGAACGCTGAGGATCAACTGCGGCAGGCGGCGCAGCATGCAGGCTTCAAGCACATTGAATTCCAGTTCGAGCCGATCGCTGCTGCGCTCGACTACGAACGGCAGGTAGCTGCTGAAGAGCTGGCGTTTGTCGTCGACATCGGCGGCGGTACGTCGGACTTCTCCATCGTCCGCGTCTCTCCGCATCGGCGCGGCAAGCCGGACCGCAAGTCAGACATTCTCGCGTATTCGGGTGTGCACATCGGTGGTACCGACTTCGACCGTCGACTCGAACTCGATGCCGTGCTGCCCAGCCTTGGGCTTGGCGCCAAGCTTCGTCACAAGAACATGGAAACGCCGTCGTGGTGGTATCAGGATCTGGCAACCTGGCAGCGCATCAACTTCCTTTATGACTCGAAAATCTTCGCCGACATGCGCCAGGTACGCCGCGATATGGTCGAGCCAGAGAAACTCGACCGGCTGCTTGAGGTGCTGGAGAACAGGAAGGGCCACGCGCTGCTGACCGCTGTTGAGGACGTCAAGATTGAGCTCTCGTCCGTTAGTCAGATATCGATGGATTTGCAGAAGCTTGCCGGCATCGAACCGATAGACATTTCGCGGCAGCAGTTCGAGCGCGCAATTGCGGATCAGATTGACCGCATACATACAACAATCAGAAGCACGCTGAGCCAGAGCAACGTTTCGGCCGACGCCATCGGCGCGGTGTTTTTAACCGGTGGCTCGTCGCGCATACCGCTGCTGCTCGCAACGTTGAGAGAGGCGTTCACCAATGCCCGCATCGTTGAAGGCGATGCGTTCGGCTCGGTTGCCACGGGGCTAGCACTGGAAGCCCACAGTCGCTTCGGTGCGACGCACGTTTGACGTTACGGCTCTCGCGGCGTTCGCCCAAACGGCCGCAGTGATCGCAGCGCCAGAACAACCGGCAGGCTTAAGGCTATGTCGAGCCCTGACTGATATCGACCACGCTTTTGCCGCCGCCCTGCTTGCGCACGGTGATACGCGTGGAGATGCGCTCCTTCATTGCATCGACATGGCTGATGACACCGACCTGCCGACCTTGCGACTGCAGGCTTTCCAATGCGTCGATCGCCAGGTCAAGACTAAGTGCGTCCAGCGATCCGAAGCCTTCATCGATGAACAGCGTCGCAGCAAGTCCGCCTTTGCCGCCCATGCGCGACAGCGCCAGAGCAAGGGCTAGCGAGGCGAGGAAGCGCTCGCCGCCGGAAAGGCTGCGCGTTGCCCGGGTTTCGTTGCCCATGTCGCGATCCTCAACCTGCAGCGCAAGATCAGCTGCACGACGCAGACGATAACGCGGGTTGAGATCCGCAAGATGGTGGTTGGCGTGGTCGACCAATACATCGAGTGTGATGGACTGCGCGATCCGGGCGAACTTGTCTCCGCTTTTCGAACCCGCAGCGTGGTTGACCGCTTCCCAAACTTTCAGTTCAGCATGTGCCTTGCTGATCTCCTGCTCAAGCCCGGCAAGGGCGGCGCGCGCGTTTGTATCGCGCAGAATGTCGCCATCGATGGCACCAATCCGCTCGGTACGTGCGTTGCATGCCTGTTCGAGTTCGCCGCGTGCTTCTGCGAGGGCTTCAACGGTCAGTTCAGGCAGGCCGGCAGCCTCAGCTTCAGCAAAATCCCGGCGGCGCGATGCTAGCGTACCCTGTGCCGATGTCACTGCATCGTCGAGTGTCCGCAGCTGCTGGCGCAAGCTTTCGATTTCGGTGGCTGGCCGGGCGAAAAGTGCGGCGAGGTTTTCCTCTGCTAGGTCGGTGGTGGACAGCGCTGCGGCGAGAGTGCTCCGTGCCTGCGCGTGCTCTTGCAGCGCTTTGTTATGCTCGGCCTCCGCAGCTTCAGCGCTGCTTGTTGCTGCTGTCGATAGGTTGATGGCTTCGTTCAGCGTCGTGCGCGCGACATTCAACGCGGCGGTGGCAGCGCTCAGCATCTCAGCGTGACGGTTGCGATGGGCTTCGGTGGGTTCTCCGCCCAGCAGTGGCGCGCGTTTGTCTCGCAGCGCCTGCAATGCATGCTGCCGCGTGGCGGCCACCGTTTCCAAGTCTGCCGCCAGCTTGATAGCGTTCTCTGCCGCGCTTGCCGCTCTGGTGATGCGCGGCACCAGATTATCGAGAGCGGTCTTGGCGGCTTCGCGCTTCTGGCGCAGATCTGTTACGTGCTGAACCCGGCGTTCAAGCGCAGTGGAAAGCGCGGGATCATCCAGCCTTTCGTCCAGCGATTGCAGCAGCGGCGCAAGCTCCGTAGCGAGACGTTGGGTCTGCTCGCATGCAAGCTCACCATTGCGCTGCGCAAGCGTCAGGCTGTTGTCGGTGGTGGCAAGATCGATTTTCAGCTGTTCGCGATTGACATCACGATCCTGCATGGCTTTGCGCAGATCTTCCCGCTGCGAAGACAGCTGTTTCGTTTTGTTGCGCAACTCAGTTAGTTGCTGCTGTGCCTGGGCTTCTTTTTGTTGTGCGGCAATCGCATCGGCTCGCAGTGTGTCAAGATGCGCTGTGTCTTCCGAAGGTTGATCGGGCAGCGGCGGACACTGCGGGATTGCGACGGCGCTGTCGCGCGCATCCCGCCATTGAGTGCTGGCATCTGCTTTCTGCTTCTCAGCCTTTTGTGCATCAACAACGGACTGATTGCGCTGTGCCTCCGCGCGATCCTGCGTCCGGTGCGCGTCAGATTGCTGCTTGCGTGCGTCCTCGACGGCGGTTCTGGCCGCCTGCAGATTCATACGCAACTTGGCTGCGAGTTCCGCCAACGCAACGTCCGCATCATGTACGGGGTGCTCGGGCGATCCACAGACCGGACATGGTGCGCCGGGTTCCAGGCGGAGACGCAACTCGCGCGCAATATCGGACACGGCGAGATCGGCCTGCTCGGACGGCGCCGCGAGTGCCTTAACCTGGGCTTCAGCCAAGACCAGCGCATCGCCAGCAGACTTTGCATCGGTGACGGCTTTGGCAATCGTATCGCTGGCGGCCTGGCTCGACGCTTCTGCTGCCGTGAGAGCTTCGTTCGCAGACCTATACTGCGCCGCTGCGCGCAGCATATCCGCAAGCGCCGTCGCGAGGGTCTGTAGCGCCGAGCCTTGCGTCAGTGGGTGTTTGGCTTCCAGGCTGCTGATGTGTTCAGCAAGAGCGTCGATCTGTTCGGTCAGCTTTGCTTCGTTTGCCTTGTCAGTCGTTGTCTCGGTTGTGAGCAGGGCCAGCTTTTCCTTCAGTCGCCCGGCTTCAGCTTCATGCTTGGCTAGGTCAGCCTTGGCGCGGGCGAAAGATGTGCTGGCGTCGGAGTGCTCAGCGATGCGTTGCCGGATATGTGTCCACGCATCTGTTAGCGCACAATCGGCGGACAGACCGGAAAGCGCAGAAACTGCGGCGTCAAAAGCCGACTGGACTTCGGCGTTGTCCTTCTGCAATGCCTGCAACGCATCGTCGGCTTCCTTTGCCTTTTGCTGCGATGTGCGGTGCTCGGCGTGGGCGCTGTCCAGTTCTTTTGCTGCCGATCCGATTTTGCTGTCGAGGTCGGCGGCATCGATCCATAACGGACCGAAATTTTTGAATTCTTCGTCGCGCGCTTTGCTGCTGGCCTCAGCGCCGTTGAAGATGATCTTCAGCTCGTCCGCTTTTTGGGCTGCTTCGTCGGCGACAGATTTGGCCGTATCGGCTGCGGTTCGCGCTGATTGAACGCGATTGTGCGCGGTTGAAACAGCCTGCCACGGAGCACGCAGCGGCGCCGCGCGGTCTAAACGGGTGAGTTCTGCACGTGCCGCGGACGCAGCAGTTTGGGCGTCGACCGCCTTCTCAAGTTCGGCGGTAGCGGCTGCCACTTGCTGCGCGGTTTCCGTGTGCCGCTTATGACGGGCCAGCGCCGCTTGCAGATTGGCGATTTCAACGGTTGCAGCCTGATTGGCCTGTTTGAGAGCTTCGCGCTCGGTAGTGAGCGCTTCGATGGCCTCAGCGCTCAACAACTGGTGAGAGTCCCGACGCTGGTTCAACTTGTCGTACGCGCTCTGCGCTGCCTCGCATCGCTCATAGATCCGCGACGACACCGCGCGATATTGGGCCGTGCCTGTCACCTTTTCCAGCAGCGCGGCGCGTTCATTGGTGTCAGCGCGCAGGAAGGCATCGAAATCGCCCTGAGCCAGAAGCACGGTGCGGCGGAATTCCTCGTAAGAGAGCCCCGTCAGCGCTGCGACTTCCTGAGCAACGGCGCTGATCTGGCTGGCGATGACCTGGCCATCGGAAGCGCGCGTCAGGGAGCGCGCAACATTCTGCAATTGTCCGTCGATTCGGTCGTGCGCCCGGCGTGCGTGCCAGCGTGCAATGTAATCCTGTCCGTCGCGCGCTTGAAAACGAACTTCGGCCCATCCCTGTCTGGCACCGCGGCGCAGGATGGCGCGGGGATCGCGCGCCTTGATCGCTTTGCCGGACGGATCGGGAACATCATCGACCGCTGCCCCGGCAAGGCGCGGCGCGTCGCCGTAAAGTGCGAGGCACATCGCGTCGAGGATCGAGGATTTTCCCGCTCCGGTTTCGCCGGTGATGGCGAAGAGGCCGGCGCCGGCTAAGGGTTCGGCGGTGAAGTCGATCGTAAAGAGCTGTGCGAGGCTTGCGATATTCTCGCCGGAAATCGAAAGGATGCGCATGTGATTGGGTATCTACTTCAGATTTCGGAGAACGCTTCGCGGAACGCAGCAAGATGCATCGTGTCAGGATCGACGCCATGCGACGTGCGGAAGGCCATGTGGAACAGATCCTCAGGGTTGGTTTCCGAAAGGCTTGGCGGCGATGCACTCGGCGCGGCGATGGCTTCGGGTTTGGTGATTGACTGCCCGGCAACGCGGATGGGCAGCGAGGACACCAGCGCGTCAAGCGTTGCAGCAATCTGCGTCACGGGTTGATCAGCCAGCAGGGACAGATAAACGAAGGGTTGCGCATTGCGCGGAGTATCGGCGGCGAGATCCAGTGCATTCAGAGCGTCGATGACTTCCGACAGCGGTGCGACGCCTGACGCTGGCAGGCGATACATTGGCACGGCCCGAGGGACGGGAATGTGCGTCGGCGTGAAGCCTTCATTCAGATCAAGCAATGTTACGCCGTGATCATAGCCAATTTCGGCGGCGGATAACGGAAACGGCGAGCCGGAATAACGCACCCGTCCGCCATCGAGAGATTGTGCGCGGTGCAAATGGCCAAGCGCGACATAGGACAACGCGGAAGGGTAAATGTCGGGCGGGACGGCGTGCTCGCCACCGATCAGGATGCGCCGCTCTGCCCCTTCGGATTCAAGGCCGCCCGCACACGTCAGATGGCCCATAGCAATGATCGGCAACCCATCGGCACGGATATTGGCCGCTTCCGTCATTGCGATATGCAAGGCGCGCGCAGCTGTGGTGATGGCATGCTCGGAGCCTCCAGTCGCGCCGAGTTGCAGCCCCGGCAAATCGGCTTGCCGCAGAAACGGTATCGCCAGCACATGCGCACGCAGGACGCCCGAGGCGTCGCGTAGTGGGATCAGGTGACGGTCCATGTCGACGCCGTCAGCGTTTCTGCGCAGCGTGCCGAGCACGTGCACGCCGAGTGCGTTCAATACCGCTTCCGGTGCTTCCAGGCGTTGCGCGGGATCGTGGTTGCCCGCCGTCATTATGATCTGCAGCTTGGGATTGGCGCGCAGACAATCGGCAATGGCACGGTAAAGCAGGCGCAGTGAGTCGCCGGAGGGATTGATACCGTCGAATACGTCGCCGGCCACAAGTAGGACGTCGATCCGTTCAGAGGCGATCAGTTGACTCAGGTTGGCAAAAAAGGATTCGTGCTCATGCTCCCGCGACCACCCGTTGAGCGTTTGGCCGATATGCCAATCGGCGGTATGCAGTATGCGCATTGAGGAGCCTTGCCCGTCGTATTTTGTGAGTATTCCCATGCGTTTTCTATTCCACTTGCGGGCCGTGATCGCAATGCTGAAATGGAGCGTTGAGAAGACAGCTGCCGGCATCAAATCCCGCTTGCTGCTGGCAGCAGTTGCGCGGGATGCTTCAACCTTGTCGGGAGGTTCGGGTGCGATATCGGCATTATTGCGTTGCCCCGGCGTATTGTGCCGCGCGCGCCGGAGAAGGAGGCTTCGTCGCCGGCAATTGCCCCGTGCAGCTTTGATCAACGCAATCGGAGTGGCCTGCTTTATCGATAGCTGCCGCCGAAATCGAAGTCTGCGGATTTGAAATCCCTGTTTCCCTGCACTCGCGATTCGCGCATGATGCGTTTTATTGATTTGAAGATGTTCGCGGCCAATTCGCCGCCGTTCGAACCTCAATTCCCGTGCTCTACGGTGCCAGTTTAAGCGTCAATCGTAAGGTCAGATCGCGTAAGTGTGCAGCTTTCGCGGCTATTCTGGCATGGCGCTCATCGCAGGTGATCACGTCGCCAAGGATAGCGCCGGACACAGAGATTGAGGCCAGCCTTGACACGACGCGCATTTGCACCAGCAACAAGTGTTATGCTGCTTACGACGTCATTATTGGTGTTCGTCGGCGGATCCGGCGAAGCAGAAGCGGGATGCACCACAACAGTTATTGTTGGTGGTGAACGTTACGATTGTACCGATGCGCCGCCCGATCCAACGGTTGCTCCGACAGTCATCCCGGCTGGGAACAACGAGCTCAACATCTCTAGCGGCAGTTTTGACAGCTTCGAGTTTCTAGGCAACGGCACCAGCATCACGCAGGTAACGGGGGGTAATGTAAGCGGCGACGTCATCTCCCGCGATGGCGTCGACGCATTTACGATGACCGACGGCGTCATTGGGGGAACGGTTCGACAAGGCGATGGCATCGACACCTTCACTATGCATGGCGGCACGGTCGGTGCTGTGGCGCAAGGCGGTGGCCTCGACCATTTCCTTATGACCGGCGGCACGATCGTGGGCACATTTTCTGACGGTGATTTTGCGACGATCACGGGCGGCACTATCGGCTCCGTCGACATGAACATCGGCAACAATGTTTTCGATATGTCGGGTGGAACCGTCATTGGCAATGTCATTGCATGGGGCAACAACGACACCTTCATCCTTTCCAACGGCCAGATCGGCGGCATCGTCAATATGGGAAATGGCGACAACTCATTGACAGTGAGTGGCGGTTCCATTGGCGGTGGAATGTCGACGGGTAGCGGCGTCGACGAGTTGACGTGGACGGGCGGCGTCGTCATCGGTACGATTGGCTTAGGCGGCGACAACGACGTAGTTTTTATCGGGGGGCTGGGGCCAACTGAGCTTGGAGGTTTAACGCTCCTCGACGGTGGTGATGGCATCGATGAGCTTGAGATTTCGAACTCGACGGTCACTGGAAGCGCGAGATTTCAGAATTGGGAGACCGTCTCGTTAACGTCGTCTGCGCACTTCACGCTGGATAGCACTCTCGTCCTGGGTGATGCAGGCACCTTAACCGGCAGTCTATCCATTGACGGCACAAGCATAGTCTATTCGGGCGGTGTTAACGGCGTCATCACGCCGTTCGGGGTTGGCGCGGTCTCGGTGGTCAACGCCGGTATGATCGACATGATGAACGGGTCGGCCGCCGATTCCGTTACTGTGATCGGAAATTATATCGGGCAGGGCGGCACAGTTCGTTTGGACACTCAGCTCGGATCGGATGGATCGCCATCCGATAAACTTGTGATCGATGGCGGAGCGGGCACCGGAACGTCACTCCTGAGCGTCAACAACGTTGGCGGCGGCGGCGCTCTCACCGCCCTCAACGGCATTCTCGTCGTCGATGCGATCAACGGCGGCACGACGGTGCCGGGTCTGTTTGCGCTCGCTGGCCCTGTCGTTGCTGGTCCCTACGAATATTCGCTTTATCGCGGCAGCGTGGACGCCTCCAATCCGAACGCGTGGTATCTGCGGTCCACCCTCGACTGTACTTTCAACCCCTCAGCTCCTGTGTGCGGGCCGGACGCGCCCGACTATCGTCCAGAAACCTCGCTCTACGCCGCCGTTCCGGCGATGACGCTGCTGTATGGCCGCCTGATGCTCGATACGCTGCATGAGCGGCGCGGCACTGCCGTCAGCTCATATGCGGAAGGTG
>NZ_PZPO01000007.1 GCF_013306565.1 Hyphomicrobium sulfonivorans
CCGCGTGGGTGCGGCCGAACTTCTGGTACGAGTTTCTCGGCGATCCGAAGACGAAGTTCTCATCCGCCACCGGCTTCATTCCGTTCGCGGCCGACATGGGCGGCACCACGTTCGAGATCAACACCGGTTTCAGCACCGACATCGGCGACGGCGCAGCGATCTATGCCAACGCATCGTACCTCGTCGGCATCGGCGAACACGCTGACGGCAACGCTTACGACGGCAAACTCGGCGTCAAGGTTGCGTGGTGATTGGGAATAGATTGGAGCGCCGGTCGCACGACGTCTCGACCTCTAACATGGTGGTGATCTGCCGGATCAATCGGCCGGATGAAGGCCCGTTGACGGTTGCCATTATGGACGACATGGTCGTAGGTCTTTAGCAATCATGCCTCCGTTGGGCAGGTTGGGGGAAGGGCCAGGCCGTGGACCCATTAGCAATAAGAATGCTCATGGCAGAGCATCAAAGAGTCTTGACGCTGGTAGCTGTAGTGGCGGTGACGGTAGTTTTTATTGCCGTCGCTGCCCGGCTGCTAAGCGACCATTCGGCGTCTCCGGTGTTGGACACCGCTCAAGTGGACAGCAATCCGGCAGAGAGAGAGCTACGTTCCTCACTTGATTGCGCGTTTCGACCGGCCAACCACAACAGCATCTATTTTTATTTTGATGTGGTGGTAAACGAAGGAGTCGAACCGCGCTTCTTTGAGCGAGCAGTCGTGTTCGGCGATGGGACCCGTAGAGCCTATGAGGGTGATGATCGCCCTGTTTGGGACTACGCGGTGGACGCGGACGGCAGGGCAACAATTACATCGCAAAACGATGCTACTCGCATACTTCTCTATGGTCTCAGGATGGGGCTTGCCGGTGTCTGGCCGGTCGAAGCGGGCATCAGAAGTCCCGTGTTCTTCAATCTGGGCGGAGAATGTCGGCAGGCCAATCTTGTTAGCGCTCGGCCGACGATGGCGTCTGACGAGACAATGAAACCCACCCCGCAGTGAAACGATATAAGCTTGGGCGATGGGGGGCATCTGCAGCAAGCAAACCCGCAAGCTTCCGCTATGCCGTCTGATCGTACGCTGACGTAATTTGCTCGCGTTCTGCGGACCCGCCGACTTTCCAGCAAAGCCGATTGTATGGCAGCTCGAGATCCATCGTCTCACTCATGCTGGCGGCTTGCCGCAGGAAAAGTCGGACCACCTCATCCGATAGATTTGTACGCTGGTGCATGGCGAAGCTCTCTTGGTCGAGCCTCGTGTGTGTTCGGTCTCAATCAAAAAGCGGCGATCTGATAGCTCGGCGCCCCATTCATCTACTAGTCGCTTCGCTGGTGACCTGAGTCGCGCGTCAAAGATCAAGACGCTAGGTGAAGCTCAGTCCCAGTCGGCGCGGTGTTGAGTGAGATCACTCCGGCAGCGGCGAGTGCATGTAGTGATGCGCTTCCCCGTCAGCCTTTGAAACACCCTTGGAACTGTGCCGAGACGCGACTAGCGTCGCTCGTGCGGGTGCCGTCCCACCGGCTAGGATGACGGCGAGGGCGCTGCCGATCTCAAGCGCCAGTACTGGCGCGAGTGCCAGCCATCGGGACAACTCGGCGGCGTCAGCCTCAATGCCGACAGCGGCGAGATACGTCGCCAATGCAGCGGCGGCGGGATCGGCGTTGGCGGCCGGTGGTGCCGTTGCAATGTCTGTCTCAGCAGCAGCAAGGGCGGATTGAAGCTCAGTGCGGCGCGTGGTCGTCGCGGCCTCTGCGGTCAGCGCGGCAATCTCTGCACAAACCCGCCGAGACACCGGGCCGAATGCCTTGGTGGTGGTGTCATCGCAGGGCGCAAGCTTCGGCGTCGTCCTGAGACGGACAATCTCGGCGTCGATGGTCGCGACGGGCCGTGTTGCCGGCAGCGCCTCAAGCTCACGTTGAGCGGTGGCATAGCGGGCCTTTGCGGCGGTGGCGGCATCGGCAGCCTGAGACCGTTGTGCGAATGCGTCGGCGCGTGTCGCCGCCATCAGAGAAAGCTCGGCGGTAAGGCTGTAGGCGACGGCGACCGTACCAAGGGCAGCAAGGGCAACGGCGTGGACCGGCGACCAAGAGCGCAGCGCGGCGAAGATACCTTCAATCGCGAACGGCTTCGCAGCAAGCGCCATGCAGACGGACAGAACGCCAATGACCGGGCCGTGATGGTTGCCGGTGGTCCATGCGTAGAACGCGCCGAAGCCTGCCGAAGCGGCGACAAGGGCAACGGCGGATGCCGTGGTGATGATGCGGGTGTAGTTCAGGCCGCCGCGTGGGGTACTCCGTGGTGTACCTTGCGTCGGAGCGACTTCTCTAAGATATTGATTTTCTAACGCTAATTCATGCACTGCAAATGTTGGCTGGGGCGCCAGGATTCGAACCTGGGAATGGCGGAATCAAAATCCACTGCCTTACCACTTGGCTACGCCCCATCATCGGCCCGGCCATTTCTGCCCGCGGAAACAGGCAAATCAGCCCAACCGACAGCCCCATATAGTCGGTGGAGAAAGGGCCGGCAATCCGTATCCGCCGGCTTCGACGCCGCATCCCCATCACCTTCATGCCGGGGGTGAAAAGAAATGACATCAGGAGGCGCCGGGTGGCTTGCAGCCCTGCAAATCGGGAGCTATAAAGCCGGCCTCGCCGCTGCTTCCACCAAGGAGCGCGGCGATTGTCCTTAAAGGGACTTTGATAGGTCGGGCGGAGCGTAGCGCAGCCTGGTAGCGCACTTGCTTCGGGAGCAAGGGGTCGGGAGTTCGAATCTCCCCGCTCCGACCAATCAAAACAACGGGTTAGCTGCTCGTAGCGCGAAACGCACCAATGTTTCAGCCAATGAAACACCCCTTCCAAGTACCGCGATGAGCCCACCTAAAGCGAGCTGGTGAAGACCACACGACGCCATCACTGCCGCCTCTGTCGCTCCCAGCATCCCCCAATTCGGTCATCCCACCATGACGACACGCCGCCATGGTCAACCTGTCCGGCAGGTTTGCGGATCGCGCAGCCCGCCGCACGTGAGTTTGTGTCTCTCGAAGGCAGTGCCGGGGGTGATTCAGTGCGGCGGAGGGAGCGCGACTAATCCGACTGGGTGCCACGCAATCTGCGGACAAGGTTCTGCGGTGCTATTCGGCATTGTGCGGCTGAATTCCAGCCGTCTCGATGCCGTAGTATCCGGCTTCGCAGCCCTTCTGCTCCAGGCTTGCGTTTACCGCCGCCGCTTCAGCCTTGGCTTCATTGTATTGGGCCAGCGCCGGCACGCCCTGATCCGTTGAGCCTGTCAGGCGTGCCCACGCGCTCACCACGGTTTTGGGCAGCTCCTGCATTTGCTGCATGGCTTTGGCTGGAAGTTCGTTGAGCTGGGTCTGCAGGCTTGCCTTGCGTTCCGTCAGTTCGCGGCAACCAAGCCCTTGATCCTGGGCGCTCAAAACGTATGAGCCATTTGTCTGATAGCCAGCCCGGGGTGCACCGCTGAGGTCATGCACGGCAGCACATCCGGCGCCGCTGATGGTCAGCGCACCGACCATGCACAGCTTGCCCACAGTCCGGATGAAGAGCCACGGCATTGGCATCAAATTCGAATCCCCCACACAGCGGGAAATTTATGCACGCTGCGCCGCAAAAACCATTGGTCGGCCGGAATAATCCTATGAACGTTGCCAGCCAGCAACGCCGGGTTATCTGACAGATGTTGTAGGAGTTCACGCTGCGATTGTGGTCAATCGCGCGCTGCAATCATTCCGCGGGCGGCAAGCAGGGCAATGACCCTCTGGGCGAGTTCATCTGCCGGTGCCATGGCCGTCTCGAGAATGAGATCCGGATTTTCAGGCGCTTCATAGGGTGAATCGATGCCAGTGAAGTTTGGCAGCTTACCGGCACGGCACTTGGCATAGAGCCCCTTGGGATCGCGCTGCTCGCACACTTCCAACGGGGCGGTAACGTGGATCTCAATGAACTCGCCATCGTCAAGCAGACCGCGCACCGCTGCACGTTCAGCGCGAAACGGTGAGATGAACGAGCACAGCACAATCAGGCCGGCGTCGACAAACAGGCGCGCCACTTCTCCGACGCGGCGGATGTTTTCAACCCGGTCGGCGGCGGTGAAGCCGAGATCTTTGTTGAGGCCGTGGCGGACATTATCGCCGTCGAGCAGATAGGTGTGGCTGCCGTTCGCCGCCAGGGCGCTTTCCACCAGATTGGCAATGGTTGATTTGCCCGCGCCGGAAAGCCCGGTGAACCAGACGATGCAGGGCCGCTGCGCCTTCATGGATGAACGTAGCGGTTTGGCGACGCTCAGTTCCTGCCAATGAACGTTCTGTCCACGCCGAAGCGCGAAATCGACCGTGCCGGCAGCTATGGGTTCATCTGTTTGTTCGCCCCAGATTTCAAACCGCGCCGCCCCGAGCGAATCCGGCGCTAGGTGAATTGCCGGATGGGTTGCAACCGTACAAACGCCGATCTCGCCATGGCTGAGGGTGCGCGCCGGCAACCGCTGCAGTGTTTCGGTGTCGAGCCGATGCTTGATCGCCGTTATCGTCGCCGGTTGCTCGAGCGATCCAATCCGCAAGCGGTATTCGCGACCGGGCAGCAGTTCCTCGCGCGAAGTCAGGCAGGCCACATGGGCCGCGAAGTGCTCGCTCGGCGGCGAGGGATCGAGTTGCGACGTATGCAGGGGAGAAGGCCGGGGAAGCGTGACGAGGTAGTTCGCCAGCGCCTGATCGCGACGCAGGATATGCGCGCCGGAAATCGCAGCAGTTTTGTCGGAAGCGTTATCTATCGGAATGATGGCTGCTGAAACGAAATTCAGCCGCCGCATCATCGTATCGAACCCGCGCGTCAGGGTATCGAAAGCGTTTGGCTGCAGATCATCTGCAGAACTGCGCACAACCGCGAGCACCAGATGCGATACACCGGCGGCGTGCGCGAGCATGGCGATTTTGCGCACTTGCGCTGTCAGGCCGACGCGGGTGGTGGTGATAATGATCAGGGCATCGGAGGCGAACGGGGCCACCAGATGCGCGCCCGCGCTTTCGATCTGGATAGTCAGCCGCAACGTCGCTTCGCCATCGACATCGGCGGCATCAATAACGCCGACCGCCAACGACCGACGTTCGATTGTCAGCGCAGATCTATCGCTGTGCATCCGGTCACGATCCGTTGCGAGTGACGCTAATGGCGTCCAACTGTATCAGGAATCGTAAAAAGTATTCATGCCAGATGGGATAGTGCTTCAATTTGCAGCCGAATGCACGCAGCTCTCCGTCTGCGGCATTGGTTTTCCATAGCTGCCGAACTTTTCTGCATCAGCGCTCAGGCTGAGGTTATTTCGCGGCCTGCTGAGGGAACACGTAGATATCGAGGATGGCCTGCGCCAGTGCGTGATGTGCTAATTCGACAAAGCCATACTGTGTCGAATTCACATAGAAATTTACGTCACCACGGTTGCGCAGCAGGTTGTCGGGCTGGAAGCCGCTAAGCGTGGCGATGGTCATGCCCTTGGCACGCGCCGTTTGCACTGATTTCAGAATATTGACCGACTGGCCCGAGCTGGAGATCGCGATCAGCATATCGCCGGGCTGGCCCTGGATCTTGAGCTGCTCCGAATAGACGTTGGCGTAGCCGAAGTCGTTGCTCATCGCGGTGATGGCGGCGGGATCGTTGAGCGACAGGGCGCGAATGCCGCCGTTCTTCACAAACTCGATCGCCAGATGACTGGCCACCGCAGCGCTGCCGCCGTTGCCGATCAGGATCAGCTTGTTGCCGGCGTCCTGCGTTTTGCGCGCGGTCTCGGCAACCCATTCGAAACCGCGTTGCAGCTCGATCGGCTTGCCCTCGGCGTCACTGACGCGCATCGATGACAGGACTTGGCTGAGTTCTTCGAAATAGGCGGAAACTGGATTGGATGGGGTTGCCTCGGCGACGCCTTTCAACACTCTCATTGCCTCCAGTTTCATTCGATCGGCGGTCAGATCTAAGCCGCCTATAGATCATATTGGCTGCACTGGCCGCTGGCGAGCAGCGGTTGCTGTGCCAGGCAGGGGTGGCAGGATTCGAGCGCCCATGTATCTCGCGCCGGACAATCCTAGCAAATTGCGGCCAACATGTGCGTCGTGCCTTAGTGCAAGTGTTAGGTGGCAGTAAATCCACGTAAATGTGCGCCAAAGACACACCTGCATGGCGGTGCTTCTAGCAGAAATCTGGCGGTGACGCGACAGGCGGCATTGCGCCGCAACAGCCGTTTGGCATCCGCTGCAAAAGTTGGGCCGCGAAGTTGGCTATCCGGTAGCGTCATCGATCGTAGGGCAGGAACCGGCGTTCGCGAATTTCGGTGCCGTCGTCCTCGATTGGCGGCGCCGCATGCAGCGTATCGCGACCGTCGAACCACACTTCACCGTTGGCCAATGCGACCAGCGTTTCTGTGGAGCGCTGCAGTCCGGTCAGGCGGCTGATGCGCTGGCGTTGCACCACCTGTCCTTCGGCCACCGCTTCCGCAAGCGGCAGGAACCAGTCGAAGGAATCGATCGGCCTGCCTTCATAGGTCTCGCCCGCAATCGAAATGTCATAGTGCTGGTCCGAGTGCAGGATCAGCTCCAGCGGGCACGCGCTTGGCGTGATCGGGGTGATGGCTAACCGCCAGTAGTCGCCCGAAGATGTTTCTTCCACGCGTGCGGTGCTTGCCACGGTGGGCGCCCAGTAGCGCAGCGCCGTGATCGTTGCCTGAAGCCGTGTGCGAAAGACGTCGTCGGGGAGCATCTTCTGATCGCTGGCTGATGGACGATGCGACTACGATGCTGCTTCGTGGCGATTATTCAAAGCGGAAAGTCTGTCAGCCGGTTATCTGCCGTGCATAGTCGGCTTCGATTGCGATTTGCCGTTGCAGCGCGGGGCGTTCTTCAAGCCGTTTGGCATAAGCGACAAACTCGGGCAGCTCGGGAATGGTCTTGAAGCTCATGCCGAAGCGCAGGGTGGCCCCGATAACAACATCCGCCGTCGTGAAGCGCTCACCTAGCAGGTATGGCGATGCCTTGCCGACCGCGCCGCGCAGCGTTGCCATCACGCGGTCGTAGCTGCCCCAGCCGGTCATGCCACGCGGTGTCAGTTCGATGTTTGCGGCGTTCTCGATCATGGCCGGTTCGATGCAGCTCGGCGCGTAGAACAGCCATTTGAGGTATGGGCCGCGGAGCGGATCGCCAATTGCGGGAGCCAGCCCGGCGTGCGGGAATGCGTCGGCCAGATAGCAGCAGATTGCTGCGGATTCGGTAACAACGGCGCCGTTGTGGGAAATGGTCGGCACCTTGCCCATGGGATTGATCGCCAGATATTCCGGCGAACGTTGCGCGCCCGCTTTCAGATTTATCAGCTCGATATCGTACGGCGCGCCAACCTCTTCCAGCATCCACAACACGGTGCTCGATCGGCTGCCGGGCGAATAGTAGAACTTCACGCTCTGGGTCCGAGCATCTGTCATCGCCGCAATCCTTACATGTAATGGCCTAGCGCTGCGCCGGATGCCGATGCACCAGCATCAACCGGCGAGCGCACCCTCGTGTTCCACCTTCAGATCGAACGCGGCGGCGAGCAGCGCCTTGGTGTAGTCCTCGCGCGGGTGCGCGAACACATTGGCAGCCGGGCCTTCCTCTACAACCTTGCCGTTGCGCATTACGATCACATAGTTGCACAACGCGCGCACAACCTTCAGGTCGTGGCTGATGAACAGGTAGGAAAGGTCGCGCTGTTTTTGCAGGTCGCGCAGCAGATCGACAATCTGCGCCTGCACCGACATATCGAGCGCGCTCGTCGGTTCATCGAGCATGACGAACTTCGGCTGCAATACCATCGCGCGGGCAATGGCGATGCGCTGGCGTTGTCCGCCGGAGAACTCATGTGGATAGCGGTCCTGCGCTTCCGGATCGAGGCCCACTTCATGCAATGCCTTGGATACGCGTGCGCGGCGTTCGTCGTAGGTCAGTTCCGGATTCTGGATCAGCAGGCCTTCCTCGATGATCTGCCCAACAGAAAGACGCGGCGACAGCGATCCGTATGGGTCTTGAAAAACGATCTGCATTTCCTTCCGCAGCGGACGCATCTCGGCGGTGCTCAGGCCATCGATGCGGTTGCCCATGTAGACGATCGGCCCTTCCGACGAGATCAGCCGCAGAATGGCGAGGCCGAGCGTCGTCTTGCCGGAACCGGATTCGCCGACGACGCCCAGGGTCTGGCCCTTGCGCAGTTTCAGCGACAGCCCGTCGACGGCTTTCACATAATCCACCGTACGCCGCAGCAGCCCGGCCTTGATCGGGAACCAGACTTTCAGATCGTCGGTCTCCACCACCACCGGCGCGGTTTCATCGGCAGGCGGCGGCAGACCCTTCGGCTCGGCGGCCAGAAGCTGCTTGGTGTAGGCGTGGTGCGGATCGGTGAAGATGCGCTCTGTCGGGCCTTCCTCGACGATGTTGCCGCGACGCATGATGTAAACGCGCTCGGCCATTTTTCGCACGATGCCCAGATCGTGGGTGATGAGCAGCATGGCCATGCCCATCTCGCGCTGCAGATCCCGCAGCAGCTGCAGAATTTGGGCCTGAATGGTCACGTCGAGCGCAGTTGTCGGCTCGTCGGCGATCAGCAGGTCGGGTTCGTTGGCAAGCGCCATGGCGATCATCACGCGCTGACGCTGACCGCCGGAGAGCTGATGCGGATAAGCATCAAGGCGCTTCTCGGGATCGCGGATGCCGACCTTCTGCAGCAGTTCCACCACGCGTGCGCGCACGGCGACGTCGTTCATGCGCCGGTGCACGCGCAGCACTTCGCCCACCTGCCGCTGAATGGTGTGCAGCGGATTGAGCGACGTCATCGGCTCCTGAAAGATCATCGAGATGCGATCGCCGCGCACGCTCTGCAGCTGCGATGGCTTCAGCTTCAGGAGATCACGGCCCTCGAACCAGATCTCGCCCGAAGGATGCGACGCAGCCGGATACGGCAGCAGGCGCAGGATAGATAGCGCTGACACGGTCTTGCCCGATCCGGACTCGCCGACCAGCGCCACCGTCTCGCCCTTGCCGATGCGGAAGCTCACCTTATCGGCGGCAATCACCTTGCCACCGTTGAAGGCGACCGAAAGATCCCTGACATCGAGCAGCGCGCGGGAAGGTTTGTCCGACATTGCCAGCCTCACCGGAAAGTCTTGCGGGGATCGAGTGCGTCGCGCACCGCCTCGCCGATGAAGATCAGCAGCGACAGCATGATCGCTACGGTGAAGAAGCCGGTGAGACCCAGCCATGGCGCTTCAAGGTGGCGCTTGCCCTGCAACAGCAACTCGCCCAGCGACGGCGAGCCGGGCGGCAGGCCGAGGCCCAGGAAGTCCAGCGCGGTCAGCGCCGCGATGCTGCCCGAGAGCTGGAACGGCAGGAAGGTGAGCGTTGCCACCATCGCGTTGGGCAGCAGGTGCTTGACCATGATCTTGCGATGGGAAAGGCCGAGCGCGCGCGCGGCGTTCACGTATTCGAAGTTGCGCGCGCGCAGGAATTCGGCGCGCACGACGCCAACGAGGTTCACCCACTCGAACAGCAACAGCACGCCCAGCAGCGTCCAGAAGCCGGGGATCAGCACCGACGAGATGATGATCAGCACGAACAGCGACGGTATCGACGACCATATCTCTAGGAAGCGCTGGAAGATTAGATCGGTCTTGCCGCCGAAGTATCCCTGTATCGCGCCAGCCGTCACGCCAACCGTGGCCGACAGAAGCGCCAGGATCAGGCCGAACAGCACTGATATTCGGAAGCCGTAAATCACGCGCGCGACGACATCGCGGCCCTGATTGTCGAGGCCCAGCCAGTTGGTGTTGCCGAGCGCATTGAAGCGCGCAAGCTGCTCGGGTGGCGCTTCACACAGCGGCGCACTTGAGGCCCACGGCGGCGGCGCGGGATAGCCAAGGCACAATCCGTCCGGACCTTTGCGGCCGGGGTAATCCTTGTTGATCGTGTCGTAGGAATAGCGGATCGGCGGCCACAGCACCCAGCCGTTGCTCTTGATCTCGTCGAGGATCACCGGATCTTTGTAGTCGGTGATGGCGAGGAAGCCGCCGAATTTCGATTCCGGATAGTTGAACAGCACTGGCGACAGGATTTCGCCCTTGTAGCTGATCAGCAGCGGACGATCGTTGGCGATGAACTCCGCGAACAGCGACACCAGAAACAGCGCCAGAAAAATTCTCAGGCTCCAGAAGCCGCGGCGGTTGGCCTTGAAGTTGGTCCAGCGACGCTGATTGATCGGGCTTAGCTTGTCGCCGGATGGCAAGCGGCGCGAAATCCATTCCGGCAGGCGCTTGTGCTCTTCGCGGGGCGGCGGCTGCGATTGTGGCAGTGGCGTTTCAAGGGCGCGCAGGTCGGTCATCGGCTCAGACCTCCCGGCTTTCGAAGTCGATCCGTGGATCGACTGTCGTGTAGACGAAGTCGGCAACGATGTTCAGCAGCAGGCCGACCAGCGAGAAAATCCACAGCGTGGCGAAAATCACCGGATAGTCCCGCTTCTCGATGGATTCAAATGACAGCAAGCCGATGCCGTCCAGCGAGAATATCGTTTCTATCAGCAGCGAGCCGGCGAAGAATGCGCCGATGAACGCGCCGGGAAAGCCGGCGATGATCAGCAGCATCGCGTTGCGGAACACGTGGCCGTATAGCACCTGATTTTCCGACAGGCCCTTGGCGCGCGCAGTCGTCACATACTGCTTGCGGATTTCGTCCAGAAACGAATTCTTGGTCAGGAACGTCATCGTCGTGAACGCGGTCAGCGACATGGCGATCAGCGGTAGGGTCAGGTGCCAGAAATAATCGGTGATGCGGCCGAAAAACGAGAGCTGCTCCCAGTTGTCTGATGTCAGCCCGCGCGAGGGGAAGATCTGCAGGAACGATGAGCCCGCAAACAGGATGAGCAGCAACACCGCGAACAGGAAGCCCGGAATGGCATAGGCGACAACCAGCACGGTGCTGGTCCAGCCGTCGAATGGCTCGCCGTCCTTCATTGCCTTGCGGATGCCGAGCGGGATGGAGATCAGATAGCTGATCAGCATCATCCACAGACCCAGCGATATCGAAACCGGCAGCTTCTCCTTGATGAGCTGCAACACGGAGACATCGCGGAAGTAGCTCTTGCCGAAATCGAAGGTGAGGTAGCTCTTCATCATGATGAAGAAGCGCTCGTAGGCCGGCTTGTCGAAACCGAACTGCTTCTCAAGGCTTTTGATGAATTCCGGATCGAGGCCCTGCGCACCACGATATTTCGAGGTGTTGGAATCCACCGAGCCCTGGCCAAGCTGTGCCTGACTGCCACTGGAGAGCGTATCGGAGCCGCCGCCGCCGATGCGCGAGACGATGGAGGAGTCGCGCCCCTGCAGCTGGGCGATGATCCGTTCAACCGGACCACCCGGCGCAAACTGGATGATCGTGAAGCTGATCAGCATGATCCCGAACAGCGTCGGGATGATCAGCAACAGTCGTTTCAGGAGATATGCTGCCATCGGGCTCCGCTCGGGCTTACGGTCTTTTCAGTTTGGCGGCTTTGTCGGCGTCGAACCACCACGTGTCGATCACGCCGTCGTCGTACTTCGGCTTCACAGCGGGACGCCCGTACATATCCCAGAAAGCGACATTATGTGATGCCTTGTACCACTGAGGAACCCAATAATTTCCGGCCCGCAGCACACGGTCCAGCGCACGCGCCGCAACGGTGAGTTCTTCGCGTGATTTTGCTTCCACCATCTTGTCGATCAATGCATCGACAACAGGATCAGCGATGCCGGGCAGATTGAAGCTGCCGTCGATCTTGGCGGCATCCGACCCCCAGTAGGTTTTCACCTCAATGCCCGGCGTCAGCCGCAGCGCATAGCGCTGGATCGCGAGATCGAAGTCGAACGACTTGATGCGCCGCTCATACTGGGCGGGATCTACACGGCGCAGCGATGCGTTGACGCCGATGCGCTTCAGGTTCTCGATGTACGGAATGATGATGCGGTCGAAGCCTTCTTCGAACGAAAGGATTTCGACGTTCAGCGGTTTGCCGCCCTGGCCATAGCCGGCCTCGGCCAGCAGCTGATGCGCCTTGCGCAGGTTATCGCGATTGCGGCCCGACCCATCGGTAGCTGGCGGCACATAGGGCTCGCCGAACACTTCAGGCGGCAGCTTATCCTTGAACGGCTCCAGCAACGCCAGCTCCGCAGCGCTGGGCAGACCGGATGCCTTCAGCTCCGAATTTTCAAAGAAGCTTTGTGTGCGAGAATAGAGATCGAAGAAGAGGTTCTTGTTCGACCATTCGAAATCGAACGCCAGATCAAGCGCCTCGCGCACGCGCTTGTCCTTGAACTGGTCCTTGCGCGTGTTGATGAAGAAGCCCTGCGCGCCAGATGGGCGGCCGTCCGGCATGATGAGCCGCTGCAACCGGCCTTCCTTCACCGCGGGAATGTCATACGCGGTCGCCCAGTCAATCGAGGTGAACTCCTCGCGATAGTCGAACGTGCCCGACTTCAGGCCTTCCAGTTCAAGCGTGCGATCGCGGAAATATTCGTAGCGGATCTCATCGAAGTTGAAGCGCCCGCGATTGACCGCAAGATCCTTGGCCCAGTAATCCGGCCGCCGCTTATAGGAAACAAACGTGCCCGGCTTGAAGTTGCCGATCTCGTATGGACCGGAGGCAACGGGCTTTTCCAGCGACGACTGATCGAACGGATGCTTGGTGTAAAACGCCTTCGACAGGATCGGCAGTCCGGCGACCGTCAGCGGCAGATCGCGGATCAGGTTGCCTTTGAACTCGTAGCGCACCGTGTGCGGATCGAGCGCCTCGGCCTTCGCCACATCGCGCAGCGATAGCGAATAATTGGGGTGGCCCTTTTCCTTCAGCACTTCGAGCGAGAACACCACGTCGTCGGCGGTTACCGGCGTGCCGTCAGAGAATTTCGCTTCGGGGCGCAGCTTGAAAACGACGGAGCGGCCGTCTTCGGCAACGTCGGCGCTTTCAGCTACCAGACCATAGGCGGCGTCGGGCTCGTCCATCGCCCGCGTCATCAGGCTGTCGAACAGATACTCAAGGCCCTGCGCAGAGTCGCCCTTCAGGATAAAGGCGTTGAAGCTGTCGAATGTCTTTGTGCCGCCGGTGCCGGTGGAGGAAAAGCGTCCGCCCTTTGGCGCGTCCGGGTTGGCATATTCAAAGTGCTTGAAGTCCGGTCCGTATTTCAGCTCGCCGAACGTGGAAATGCCGTGCCGAGGTTCGGCGCTGAGCGGAGCGGCGACGAATGACATCGCCGCTCCTGCAAGTGCTAAAGCCGCTGCAAAGTTCCGGCGTCGGCTTGGCCCGTGCCGCTGGGCTGAGAACGAATGCAGCATGATGATCAGCGTCCCTGCACAGCGTTGAGAGCTTTCTGCTTGTCGGCGTCCATCCACCAGACGCGCGACAGCGATGACGTTTGCGAGGGTAGCTTGTCCGGACGGCCGAAGATGTCCCAATAGGCGATCCGCTCATAGGGATAATGCCACTGCGGCACGACGTAGTGGTTCCACAGCAGCACGCGATCGAGTGCGTGGGTGGCGGCAACCAGCTCTTCGCGTGTCGTGGCGAACACGACCTTGTCGATCAGCTTGTCGATGGCCGGATTGCGAATGCCAGCGGTGTTGGTTGAACCCTCACGGTCGGCGGCAGCTGAGCCCCAGAAATCGCGCTGCTCGTTGCCAGGCGATTCCGACTGCGCGAAGTTGTCGATGATGATGTCGTAATCGCGTGAGTCTTCGCGGCGCTTGTACTGGGCGCTGTCGACCATGCGGATCGAAGCATTGACGCCGAGCTTCTTCAGATCCTGCACATACGGCAGCACGATTTTCTGGAAGTCGGGCGACTGGACCAGGAACTCTGCGTTCAGCGTTTCGCCCTTGTCGTTACGCAGAAGGTTCGTGGTGTTGGCCGACGAAAGACCGACGCTGCGCATGATCGAGCAGAACGTGCCGCATTCGCCGTCGTCCACTTCAACTTCCTGCAGCTTCCAGCCTGCTTCCTGCAGCAGCTTTGAGGCTTCGCGCATGTTGTTGCGGAAATCTTCCGGCGTCTTGTTCACCGGGTTCTTCCATTCGGTGGTGAAGACCTCCGGCGGAACTTCGTCTTTCACTTCCTGCAGGATTTCCAGCTCGCGCCCTTCCGGCAGCCCCTTCGCAGCGAGCTCGGAATTGTCGAAGAAGCTGCCCACGCGCACATAGGAATCGTAGAACAGCTTCTTGTTCGCCTCCTCAAAGTTGAAGGCGAGATTAAACGCCTGGCGCACGCGCGGGTCCTGGAACTGCTTGCGGCGCTGATTGAACACGAACGACTGCATCGGCGCGACGCGACGCACCGGAATAGCTTCCTTCTTCACCTGACCGTTGCGGATCGCGGGGAAGTCATAACCGGTGGCCCACTGGCTCGCCGTCGACTCCTGCCAGTAGTCAATCTTGCCCGACTTGAATTCCTCAAAGCCCGGCGTGCGGTCGAGGAAGTACGTCAGCTTGAACTCGTCAAAGTTCCACTGGCCCTTGGCGACCGGCAGATCCTGCGCCCAATAATCTTTCACGCGCTCGAAGGTGATGCCGCGGCCGGGGTCAAAGCTCTTGATGCGATAGGGGCCGGAGCCCACCGGCATTTCCAGCGTCGATTTGGTGATGTCGCGCTTCTCGCCGTCGGGACCTGCTGCCTCCCAGAAGGCCTTCGGCACAACGTTGAGCTGACCGAGAATCAGCGGCAACTCGCGATTGCCGGTGACGTCGAAGGTGAAGGTCACCTCATTATCGCCGGTCTTCTCCGCCTTGACCACGTTCTTGTAATAGAACGCCGAGCGCGGATGGGCGGCCTTCTGGCCTTCGAACGAGAAGATCACGTCTTCGGGTGTAACCGGCGTGCCATCATGGAAGCGCGCTTTGGGATTGATGCCGAAGGTGACGGACGAGAAATCCGGCGGATAGGAAACCCATTCTGCGATCAGCCCGTATTCGGTCGAGGGCTCGTCAGGGCTGCTCGACATCAGCGAGTCGTAGATCAGTCCGAGGCCACCGGCCGGATCGCCTTTCACCGAGAACGGGTTGAGGCTGTCGAACGAACCTTGAGCGAAGGCGCGCAGGGTGCCGCCCTTCGGTGCATCCGGGTTGACCCAATCGAAATGGCTGAAGCCTTCGGGGAAGGCCGGATCGCCCATCAGCGAAAGTGCATGGTGGCGCGGGTGCTGCTCGACAGCGGCGGCTGGAGCTTGTGCGGCCGGTGCTTCCGGCGCGGTCGGCTGTGCTTCCTGTGCTGCGGCTTCCGCAGGTGCAGCAGTCTGGCCATCAGGTGCAGCCGGTGCTTCCGCAGCTGCGGGAGGAGGGCTGGCCGGTTCCGATGCTTCGTTGGCTGGCGGCGCTGCAGCGGGGACGGCAGGATCTGCAACCGGCGCGGATTGCTCTGCCTGTGCCGACGGCGATGCCGGCTCCTGGGCAAAGGTGGCGGTGGCCATCGTCAGGCAAAGAAGTGCTGCGAGGCAGGCGGCGGGGGCGTCAAGACGCAGGTGCACCAGGTGAATTCCCTTGATGATCACGACGAGAGCTGGAAGACGCCGCTGCGCGGAAAACCGACGGCAGGGCGCCGCAAAAGAACAACAGATATGCCAACAGGCGCCAGAGTCGCAAAATACGGCGGCGGGGGCGAGTTAACTTGCTGTCATTTTTGGCCTCATGGACAGCTTAACCGCCACTGTTCGATGCCAGTTAACTGTTTGCGGCCTTGGGGTGGTCGCATCGCGGGGCCGTGACGGAGCACAACATTGCGGATACGAAAACGGCCCCGCTGGAGAGCGGAGCCGCAATTGTCTCTGTTCGCGCGAACTGTCCGACGCGAAGCGCCCGCTCCGCCGCCCATGCAACTACTTGTTGCTGTTGAGGTAAGCGATCAGATCCGCCAACTCGGTAGAGTCCTTGATGCCGGGGAACATCATCTTCGTGCCCGGCACAAATTCCTTGGGGTTGTGCAGGAACGAGGCGAGATCAGCCATCGACCAGTCGCCACCCTTGGCCTTCATGGCGTCGGAATAGGCGAATCCTTCGTGCGAACCCTTGCCACGGCCGACAAGCCCGCCAAGATTGGGTCCAACCTTGTTGGCGCCGCCCGCTTCAGCGGTGTGGCAGGCGCTGCACTTTTTGAATACCTTGGCGCCGCCATCGACGCTGGCGCTTTCTGCGGCCTGAGCAACCGCTGCCGGATCAAATGCGGCTGGCGCTTCAGTCGCCGGAGCAGCACCACCACCGCCCGCCGCAGCACCATCGGCGCTCGGCATCGGCAACACGTAGCCCGGCGCCTGCGGCGTGCTGTGGTGCTGGCCGATTTCGATGGCTACGCGGGAGGCGACGATCACCAGAAGGGCGCAGATAAAAGCGCCGGCGATCTTCGAAAGTTCGAAAGTATCAACTTGCATTGTTCGCTCCGCGGCCGCTTTCGGCTCGCTGCCGAAGCGTGTGCGCGACTATAGAAATTCCACATCGGCTTGCAACCGCAGTGGGCGTTGTTCTATGTGCATCGCGCCGGGACCAATTGCCTCGCCCGGTACCCTTCGGCCATTGTTCTTTTGGGTACATAAGCCGTCCCCATGGGCAGCCTAACCCGATCAGGTGTTCCATTGCCTAATATGTCGTCTAGCAGCCCATCCGGCACCCCGGCCAATACGCTTATTGTCATTCCGGCCCGTATGCAGGCCACCCGGCTGCCCGGCAAACCGATGCTGGATATCGCCGGGGCGCCCATGATCGTGCAGGTCTGGCGCCGGGCCATGGCGGCCAACACGGGGCGCGTGGTGGTGGCCACCGACGCCGACGAAATCCTGCGGGCAGTGCAGGCTGCGGGTGGAGAAGCCGTGATGACCAGGACCGATCACGCCTCCGGCTCTGATCGTATCCACGAGGCGGTGGAGAGCATTGATCCTGCCGGCCGCATCGACACCATCGTCAACCTGCAGGGCGACCTGCCGACGCTGGAGCCGCATCTGATCTCGGCCTGCGTGGCGCCGCTGACCAATGCTTCAGTCGATATTGCCACGCTGGCAGCTGAGATCACTGAGCCTGAGGAACGCACCAATCCCAACGTGGTGAAGGTGGTCGGCTCACCTGTCGATGCATCCGCCACGCATCTGCGCGCACTCTATTTTACGCGCGCCACCGCCCCCCACGGGGAGGGGCCGCTGTACCATCACATCGGCATTTACGCCTATCGCCGCCCGGCACTGTCGCGCTTCGTGTCGCTGCAACCTTCACCGCTCGAACAGCGCGAAAAGCTGGAGCAGTTGCGGGCGCTGGAAGCCGGCATGCGCATCGATGTGACCGTCGTTGACACTGTTCCGCTCGGTGTCGATACTCCGGCCGACCTCGAGCGGGCGCGCCGCCTCCTGGGGGCCGTCTGAACCCTCCGCGAGCCGACGTCTGACGGTTTTTTCAAACCGCAGGCATCTGTTTGCCGCCAAAGCGTCATCCCAGCGATCATGTCCCAATCAACGAGCGGTGCACCTGCGGGTGCCAAATCTTCTGCCAGCGTGCCAGCTTCCGGACGTATCGCCTATCAGGGCGAGCCGGGCGCGAACTCGCATCTGGCCTGCCGCGAGGCGTTTCCGGATATGGAAGCGGTTGCGTGCCCGACGTTCGAGGATGCGCTGCTGGCGGTGAAGAATGGCGAGGCGCGTCTGGCCATGATCCCGATCGAGAACTCGGTCGCCGGGCGTGTCGCTGATATCCATCATCTGTTGCCGCAGGCCGAGCTTTATATCGTTGGCGAACACTTCCTGCGCGTGCGCCATCAGCTGATGGCCATTCCCGGCGCCAGCCTGCAGTCGGTGAAAAAGGTGCTATCGCACACGCAGGCGCTGGGCCAGTGCCGCCGCAAGCTGATCGAACTCGGTCTGAAGCCGGTGCCGGAAGCCGACACGGCCGGTTCGGCACGCATCGTCAGCGAGATGAAGGATTCCGGTCTGGCGGCGATTGCCTCGACGCTGGCGGCTGAGATCTACGGCCTCGACATTCTGATGAACGATGTTGAGGACGAGATGCACAACACGACGCGCTTCGTCGTGCTGGCATCCGAAGCCGATGACGCGTTGCCGGAGGACGGCCCCGTCATCACCACGTTCATCTTCCGCGTGCGCAACGTTCCCGCCGCGCTTTACAAGGCGCTCGGCGGTTTCGCCACCAACGGCGTCAACATGACGAAGCTGGAGAGCTATCAGCTCGAAGGCACGTTCAACGCCACAATGTTCTACGCTGACATTGAAGGCCATCCGTCCGACCGCATGGTTCGCCTTGCTCTGGAAGAGCTGTCATTCTTCTCGTCGGAAAAGCGGGTGCTCGGCACATACCTGGCTAGTCCGTATCGGGCTGAGGCTGCACGCATGGCGGCTGAAGGCTTGATCCCGGTGCGCAAGACGCTTCGCTGACATCACGCGACTGGCGTTGCTTTATATCCGCAGAATGGAAGTGCTCTTGCATTAAATGGGCTTGAGCAATTTGCCTGTGGCAAGATTTGTCCCGTCGACCGCGAAGAAAACATCCAACGCATATCTTGTGGTGTATTGCGCGCCGTCATGACCTATTGGTGCGACAACTTTGTTGTGGAGCGCGACATTCCGACGAAGCGACCGTTAAGCCTTCGACGGTTAGCATTTCAGCCAACGTCACTCGCCGCACCGCGATGGAGAGACTTTGGCGCATACGACAGAAGAGCTTGTCGCAAGGTTGCCGGACGAACGCGCCGACGGTATCGCTGCGTCCGGTAGCAGATCGGGCCTGCTGCTTCCATCAACGCTGACATCGCCGTGGGCGTGGTTCGTTGTGTGCTGTGGCTTCAGCTTTCTGTTCAACAACCAGCTGGTGTTCGACTCCAAATATGCTGAGCTCGCTGCTCATGCCGTTATCGGCGCATGCGCGGTTTTCGCCGGCAGATTTCTCGCCCGCCAATGCGCGGAGCTGTTGACGCGCTTTGCGCCCGGTTCGCGCAGCACAAATGGCTATGCAAACGGTGTCGCCGTTGCTGTCGCTGTTGTGGCTGCGGGTGTTGGTGCTGCGATTGGCTTTGAAGCGGCGACGCTCTACACGCGGGAAATGCTAAGCGCTGGGGCCAACCGCACGGCGGCGCTGGAACGTCAGCGCGAATGGCTGGACGAGAAGACCAGAACCAACCTCATTCGCCCCGACCAGCCCTATCGTCTGGGGCTGCCCAGCTTCCTTTATATCAGTCTGCCCACCACAGCGCGGCACTGATAACGCGCGCGAGTTTCCTGCATGGCAGCGTCGCTCGCCGCCGAGCTAGGCCATGAACGTCGCGACGTAGCCGTTCAGCGCTTCAAGCTGCTGCCTTGACCAGAATGTCCTTCAGCCATGGCAGCGCGATATCCTGCGGAAAATCATCCGACGATGCATCGTGAATGCCGCGCTCGCCAATCTGCTGCGCATTGCAGGCCAGCATTCCAGTCAACAGCGTCTGCGATCCGTTAGCGAACGTCGGCCCGAATGAGCGGTCGCCAAGACCGAAAATAGCAAAGCGCACCGCGCTGAGATCCGGCTTCTCACGCTCTAGCGTATCCAGGAACGGCTGCGCATTGTCGGGCAATTGCCCGCTGCCGTAAGTGGCGCTCACCAGAATATAAAGCGTATCGGCATCAAACTCGCCGGGCTCGACTTCATCCAGCGACGAGATCTGGCAGTCGTGGGCATCGCCCACGCCGTCCTTGAGACTGTCGCAGAGCATCTCGGCCGTACCGCTGACCGTGCCGTAGAGAAAATGAATATTCATGGCTTTATTCGGCTATTCTGGTGAGGCTTGGATGGGAGCACGGCGGCGTGTTGTCGGGCAGATTGCCCGCTGCCGTGCAGGTGAGTGTTAATCCGATGCCCGGATCAATATCCCAAGCGACAAAATTCAACAATACGGTAGGGGGCAGCCCCGGCGGTCACGTTAACGCGGCATCGCTTTTCTGCTGAATCGCGATGCCGCTTTGGCTTTTTGCTGCGACCTGCCGCTCCCGCATTGATGGAAGTCAGCTGCCGAGCTGCTGGCGATAGTCCTCATAGCCGAACGAGCGCACGACGCGATATGTGCCGTCCTCGTCGAGGATGGCGAGGTCGGGCCGTGGCGTGCCGTTGAAGGTCGTGTTCTTCACGAACGAATACTGCATCATGTCGGTGAAGACGATGCGGCTGCCCACCTGCAATGGCTCGGGAAACGAGTATTCGCCGATCACGTCGCCGGTCATGCAGGTCTTGCCGCCCAGCACATAGTCATGCGCGTGCTCACCGGGCTTGCCGGCGCCGATGATGTCCGGCGTGTACGGCACTTCCAGCACGTCGGGCATGTGGCAGCTCGCCGAGGTATCGAGGATGGCGAGGTTCTTCTCGTTCCAGTGCAGGCCGATGACGGTGGCAACGAGATAACCGGTGTTGACCACGATGCCGCCGCCGGGCTCAAGGAACACCTCGACGTTGAACTGCTCGCGGAACGCCCTGATGGCGGCGATCAGCCTGTCGAGGTCGTAGCCCGGCTTGTTGATGAAATGGCCGCCGCCGAAGTTCACCGCCTTCACCTTGCGGATGTACGGCGCGAACTCACGCGCGACGTGCTCGATCAGCCCGACCGAACCATCGGCAAGGCTTTCGCACAGCGTGTGCGCATGGAAGATGTCGATCTCGTCCCACGGCAGCTTGTCGATGTCGGCGCGGGTGGTGCCGAAGCGAGAGCACGGCGCGCACGGATCATACAGCGCGCCGCCCAGCGTCGCGTTGGAATATCCGGGGTTGATGCGTACGCCGATCTTTGCACCGGCCGCCTTGGCGATGGGGCCGAACTGCGCGATCTGCTCGGGCGAATTAAAGTAGATGTGATGGGCGTGTGCGATCAGGCGCTCGACCTCGCCCGGAGCGTAGGCCGGCGCATAGACGTGCACCTCCTTGCCGAAGTCCTCAAAGCCCATGCGCGCTTCATATTCGCCGCTGGCCGTAGAGCCATCGAACGTATCGCGCATCAGCGGGAAGGCGTCGGGCATCGCCCAGGCCTTGGTGGCGAGCAGCACCTTGGCGCCGGATTCCCGCTTCAGCCGCGCAACGGTTTCAAGGTTGCGCTTCAGCGCCGCGACGTCGAGCACATAGGCGGGCGTGGCCATCGAGGTGGGCAGGTTGGGCGTCGTCATTGGCAGTCCTTGCAGCGTTCACCCAGTCGTCGGGTGCCCGTATATGGCATTGCGGAAGGTTGGTTGAAAGTGGCGGAAGTTGCGGCGGTTGCGCCGTTAGCGCGCGCTGCCGGGGTTGCCTGTTCCCTGAAAGCGGCGGAGGTGGTCGCAGACGGTATTGATAACCCGTTCGTCGCGCATGTAGGCGTTGTGATAGAGCGCATCGCTCAGGTGTTTCCACATCGTGTCCGGATCAGCGAGGCCCCCTTCAATCGCATCGGTGGCGAGCACTGAAGCGTACAGTTTGCGCGCGGCGACGAAGATCGCGTCGTCGTCAATGCCACCCAGGTTGATGGCTTCGATCCGCGCCTCATTGAGCTCCTTCACGTAGGGTGGAAACTGGCTGACGCCCTTGAGCGCAAAGGCGGCGTCGCCACCATACGCCGCGCCGACGACACCTCCGTGAATGGCGGCGGTCAGGGTTTTCGCCCATGCCCACGCGCCGCCGAGCCGAGCGATCAGCCAGACGGCGCCGTAAATTGCCAGGTAAACGACCGGCACTAGCAGCAGGAATGTCAGGTCAGCCGCTGCGCCGAGGCCATAGTTTCCGGCCTTCACCTTTTCGAACACCGGGGTGAAAAAGTAGCTGGCGGTTGCAGTGAAGAACGCGAGCGTGCCGACAACCCCGGCAAGCCGCGCGAACGCTGTGAGTGATCGTCTGGCAGCGGCAACAGTGACGTATTGCGGAGATATGGCGGCGGCGGTTTCCAACAGCCGCATGGCTTCATCGCGCGGGCTGTGGATCACCAGCCATTGGCCGGGCTTTATCCCGCGGGCGCACCGATAGCGCGCGCGCCGACGCCACAGCAGGGTGCGCAGACCGCGCTGCGCGCTCCAGATCGATAGCAACAGCAGGCCACCGAAGAATACGATGGTCTCGATCCATTTGGTGGTGCCGGCGCCAAGTATCGTAACCAGATACCAGAGCATGATCGGCGCGATGATGATGCCCATCGCGGCCTGAAACAGCGCGATCAGCCACGGCACCGATTTGAGTTTGCGCGTGAAGAACGGTGTGCCGAATGTCACGACACCGCCACGCAGCTCGGAGGGCGGCAGCAGGGCAAGCGCTTCAGCGGTGACGTTGCCGCCGTGGCTGTGGGCGATGATGGAATAGGATGTGCCTGATTTTTCCAGCTTGCGCAGCGTCTTCGCCAGCTCGGCGGCGGCGCGCAGACGATCGAAATCGGAGTTCTGGCCGCTCCAGTGCAACGGCAGTATTTCGGCGGTGGAGATGCCACGCTTGGCCAGCGCGGTTGCGAGTTGACCGGCGAACGGCGAACCGGTCTGCCACCAGCGCTCGCCGTTGTCGTCCGGGTGCTGGCTGTTGGTGCCGTGTACGGTGACAATGACATGACGCGGGGAAGCGTCTGGTGTCGGGGTGAGCAGCGTGGCCGCCGTGCTGTCGGCATGGGGATGGCCGGCACCGGCGTCCTTGGCGGGCGATGGCGCAGTTTCCGGCGGCGCGGCCTCGACGGTCATGGTCTCCCCCGGTTGTCTGCCCGCTGTTCAGGCGCCGCCTACCATACACTCGGCGGCGTCTAAACTATGACGTGCAAAAGGGCGGCTTGCGCCACCCTTTCGCTGAAGTCACTGAGGTTCACCTGGCGCTGGAGGAGATGCGCGGGAACCCCGATCAGGTTTCGACTGCGAACAGCTCGGCCTGCTCGTCCGTCTCCAGTTCGCGCACGTGCCACGGCAGGCCCTGCTTGCCGATCTCGTCCATGAACGGCTTGGGCGGAAGCTGCTCGACGTTGTAAACGCCGCCCGGCTTCTTCCATGAGCCGTCAAACAGCATCATCGCGCCGACGACCGGCGGCACGCCCGTTGTGTAGGAAACAGCCTGCGCGCCGGTTTCCTTGAACGCATGCTCATGGTGGCAGACGTTATAGATCATGGCGCGCTTGGGTTTGCCGTCCTTGGTGCCGGTGAAGATGCAACCGATGGACGTGCGGCCGGTGTAGCCTTCGCCGAGCGACGACGGCGGCGGCAGCAGCTCCTTCAGGAACTCCATCGGGATCACCGGGTTGCCCTTGTACATGACCGGATCGATGCGTGTCATGCCGACATTCTGCAGCACTTCCAGGTGCTTGATGTAGTTGTCGGAGAAGGTCATCCAGAAGCGGATCTGCTTCAGGCCCTTGATGTTCTCGACGAGGCTCTCTTCTTCCTCGTGATAGATCAGATAGCTCTTGCGCGGGCCGACTTCCGGGTAATCGATCATGGCCGAGATCGACAGCGGGTCGATGTCGATCCACTCGCCGTTCTTCCAGTATTTGCCGCGCTGCGTCACCTCGCGGAGATTGATCTCCGGATTGAAGTTGGTGGCGAACGCCTTGCCGTGGCTGCCGTCGTTGCAGTCGATGATGTCGATCGTCTCGATGGTGTCGAACAGGAATTCCTGCGCATAGGCGCAATAGATGTTCGACTGGCCGGGATCGAAGCCGCAGCCGAGGATCGCCATAATGCCCTTGTCGGCAAAACGGTCCTGATACTTCCACTGCCAGGAGTATTCGAACTTTGCGACGTCGCGCGGCTCGTAATTGGCCGTGTCCATATAATGCACGCCCGCTTCCAGGCATGCGTCCATGATCGGCAGGTCCTGATAGGGCAGGGCCATGTTGATGACGAGGTCGGGCTTGACGCGGTTGATCAGCGCCACCGTCTCGGCGACGTTGTCGGCGTCAACCTGGCTGATCTCGATAGGCGTCACACAGCGCTTGGCCACCGCTTCGCAGCTCGCCAGGCGGCGCGAGGCCAGATGGATGCGCTTGAACACGTCACGGTTCATCGCGCACTTCTGCGCGGTGACAGAGCCAGCGGCACCGGCGCCAATGATGAGGACACCTTCCAAATCGCATCTCCTGAAGCAAAGGATGAACGTCTCGAACGTCTATAACCCGCCGATGACTGGATGCGAGCGGGACAGTGCAATTAGTGCAGACGTTGCCAGAGCACAATAGCCGGTAACGTCCGATGTTTTGTGACAGTTTCACGGCTTATGCCGGGAGGCGTCAGGTCCACGAGCGGACTTGGCTAACCCACGGCAGAACCGCAGAAAAAATCTGGCCTGCCAGGAGCGGGCAGGGCCATCCTGACGGTCATGTGACAAAGCACGGCTTAATCGCGGCGTTGGTATTTGATTTTGTGGCGAAAGAGCCAGCACGTGGCAGATCCCCCTACCCGGGCTTACCAGCGGGTAGACTTGGGCGCGCCGGCGAAGATTTCAGCTATGCGCCGCGCTGTGCCATCGGAGATGTCGGCGGGCAGATCGTCCGGCGCGAATAGCCCATGCTCGGCGATTTCGTGGTTGGGGGCGGGAACGCGATCTCGCTGCCAGTTCCGCACGATGTACAGCGCGACATGATCGTTTGGAAACACCGGAGCGCTGGAATAGATGCCGAACAACTCCGGCTCGGCGGTGATTTCAGCGCCGGTTTCTTCGCGCAGTTCCCGCCTCAGCGCCTCGACGATCGTCTCGCCGTGCTCGACACCACCGCCGGGAAAGCGCCAACCCTGAACGTACGTGTGGCGGATCAGAACGATGCGGCCCTGCGGATCGATCAGCACGCCTTGAGCGCCAAGTGTCATGCCACGGGTCAGCCGCCAATAACGCTGCAGCGCCTTCTTGAGCACGTACTTTGCTGCATCGTTCAAAATGGCGATCCCCTCAGGAGCGGTTTCCTGCCGGTTATTTATGGGTCGCATGTTAAAAACCGGCCAACAGCATGCTAACCGCTGCTTCGCCACGATGCCATGGATGTCAGAGCGGTATTTAAAGGGCCACCAAACGAATGGACGACGCAATCACACTAGCCCATCTTTCCGACGCGCATATTGCGCCGGTTCCGGCTATTGGCTTGCGGCATCTCAATCTCAAGCGCGGCCTTGGTTACCTGAACTGGCGACGTAATCGTCAGGGGACGCATCGCCGCGACGCTCTGGATGCCATCGTCGCCGACATGCAGGCGCAGAACCCCGATCACATTGCCATCACGGGCGATCTGATAAATCTCGGGCTGCCGGGCGAATACGCTGCCGCCCATGACTGGCTGCAATCGATCGGAGCACCGGAGCGGGTTTCGCTGGTTCCGGGCAACCACGACATCTACACGACATTGCGCAATGACGCTGGCGTTGCGCGTTGGGCCGATTACATGGCGTCTGATGTCTGGGGCAAGGCGTTCGCTCCGGACGTCGTACAATGCGATCGTGTCACCCATCGCACAACGCGAGAGGTCGCGCGGTCGCTGTTGTTTCCGTTCGTGCGGCGCGTCGGTCCCGTGGCGCTGATTGGCCTGAATTCAGCGGTTGAGACACCGCCATTCGTTGCTGCCGGTGAGCTTGGTGGCCGTCAGCGTGAAGCGCTTGAAACTCTGCTGCCGAAGCTTGGCGCTGAAGGATTGATCCGTGTTGTGTTGATCCATCATCCGCCGCTGTCCCAGCTTGCACCGGTGCGCAGAGGCCTGCGCGATGCGCCGGAGCTGTCGCGGATACTCGCGCGCCACGGTGCTGAGCTCGTGCTGCATGGTCACAACCATGTCGATAGCGAGGTTCTGTTGCCGAGTTTTGAACCGGAACTGGGCGGTGTGCCTGTGCTGGGCGTGGGCTCGTCATCGATGGCACATGCGCACAAAAATGAGCCGCCGGGCCGTTACAACCTTGTGCGCATCGGACGCGATGAGGATCGACGCGCGCGCATCGCGTATACGACGCGCGGGCTGGATGAAGGCGGTCGTGTTGTTCCGATTGCGCATCGGGAGATTGCGTCCGGTTAGGCACGCACGCGCCGCTATGGACCGCGTGCGCAGTTGTCGCACGCGTCAATTTCGCAGTGAAGATGGTCGCAGATTGCACAATGACTGCGCAAATGCGCTGCGAAGATGCCACCGCACACTAACTGTATTGCGCTACGGCCACGCATACCCGGCCAGCTGCGTACAAACATGCGTTCTCAGTTTAATGGCGGTCGTGACACTATATAGGGCTAGAGCATAGCGCTGGGTTTGGTGTGCACGAATGGATGGGCAAGGGTGACAGAAGTGCGGCGGCTATTCCGGCGGAACGTTCGGCTGAACCTTGCCTTGCAGGGTGGCGGTGCGCATGGCGCGTTCACCTGGGGCGTGCTCGACCGGCTGCTCGAAGATGACGAACTCGAAATAAGCTGGGTGAGTGCGACGAGCGCTGGTGCCGTCAATGCGGTTGCAACGGCGGCCGGGTTGGCTGATGGCGGCAAGGCTGCAGCGCGCGCCAAGCTGCGCGAGATATGGGAAGCGGTGCAGCAGGCAGGCGTGCCGGACCTGATGCGCCTCAACCCGTTTCTTTATGGTCTGACACGCACGCCCCAACTCGCGCAGATGGCGAGCATGTGGTCGCCGTATGAGTTCAATCCGCTGGGTTTCGATCCGCTGCGCCGACTGCTGTCGGAGCGCATCGATTTCGAGCTGCTGCGCAAGCAGTCGCCCATTGAGTTGCTCATCGCTGCAACAGAAGTTTCTTCCGGGCGCGCGCGCCTGTTCCGCCGCCAGGAAATGAGTGTCGATGTGGTGCTGGCGTCGGCGTGTCTGCCGATGGTGCATCATGCGGTTGAGATCGATGGCGTTGCCTATTGGGATGGCGGCTTTTCAGCCAATCCCGATCTGAAGACACTAGCAATTGACAGCCCGGTGGAAGACACGCTGATCGTACAGCTCAACGCTACGGATCGTCTGGATCTGCCGACGGGCATGCGCGATATCTCGCTGCACGCCTATCGGCTGGCATTCGATGCGCCGCTGATCCGCGAAGTGGAGTTGATCGAGGCCGTGCGCGAATGCTGGCACGGGCGTCTGGGCGGTCCGCGTGGCCGGCTCAGCAAACTCGCGACGCATCGCTTCCACCTGATCGATGCGGGCCGATACACCAGCGCGCTAAGCCCCGAAAGCACCATGAAGCCGGACCGGGAGATGCTGGCGCATCTGTTCGAGGCGGGAAAAACCGAGGCCGACCGATGGCTGCAGGCCAATCGTAACAGCATCGGACGGCGGTCCAGCGTCGATCTGAAAGAGCATTTTCTCAACCCGAATGGGCGCTCCGATAATGGCGTCTTCTCCGAAGGTGGCGTTAGCGAACGCCCATCCGTTAACGCGAATGGTAAAGCTGCACGCGATATTCCTGAAGGAATATAACGCTCGACGAGGCCGCTCCAGTTTCACTATCATGCCGCCGAAGTAGGCATTGGAGCCCGACCACGATGAGCGCTTTTTTATCGAACCCGGCGTTGAGTTTTTATGGCGCGCTGCTGCGCCCTGCGCTGGTGTCGCTGCTGGCATTTGTGAGCGTCTCGACCGCAGCTATTGCGCGCGATGACAAAGCCGCTACATCGCCAAGTGCTGAAACGCAGCAGCAGGTTGTGCCCACGGTGGCTGCAGCTGCCAGCCTACGTTATGCGCTGGAAGAGATCGCAGCACGATACACAAAGGCCACAGGCAAGCATGTCAAATTGACATTTGGCGCCACCGGCAACCTCGTGCACCAGATCGAAGCGGGGGCGCCGTTCCAGGTGCTGTTCGCCGCCGATGACAAGAGCGTCAAGAAGCTTGCTGCCGGAGGCAATACCGATGGCGAGCCGGTCGTCTTCGCTCAGGGAGAGTTGAGCGTTGCCGCGGCGAAAGCTTCGCCGGTCGCAATCGACAGCGAGCTGAAAGGTCTGCGAGAGGCACTGGCCGCCGGCAAGGTGAAGAGCATTGCTATCGCCAATCCGGAAACGGCGCCCTATGGCCGTGCCGGTCGCGAGGCACTCGAGGCTTCCGGCCTGCTGAAGGAAGCCGATCCGCTGATCGTTACGGGTGAGAACATCGGTCAGACGGCAACGTTCGTTTCCACGGGCGCTGCGGATGTTGGCTTCATCGCGCGTTCGCTGGCGGTGTCGAAGGAGCTTGAACCGCTGATCAATTCAGCGTCGGTAAACCCGGAATGGTATAAGCCAATCAATCACGGTATGGCGGTTGTGAAAGGTGCTTCGCCCGACGCAAAGGCGTTCGCCGGCTTCGTTCGCGGCCCTGAAGGGCGCGAAGTTCTCGAGGCTAATGGCTTTAGCGTGCCCAAGTCATAACGTGACGTAACGCGCGCAAGAGACCCGCGATGGATTGGCAAGCCTTCAGTTTGACGCTGCAACTGGCGGCATGGACGGTGCTGCTCTTGTTGCCGTGCGCCATGCTGATCGCGCGCGCGCTCGCGTGGGGGCGGGTGCCGATGAAAAGCGGCATCGAAGCGCTGATCATGTTGCCGCTGGTGCTGCCGCCGACGGTGCTGGGGTTCTATCTGCTGGTGGCGTTCTCACCGCAGTCGGCAATCGGTGGCACGATCAAATCGATTTTCGGCAGCGCGCCGGTGTTCTCGTTCACCGGCATTCTGATCGCATCGCTGATTGTCAATTTGCCGTTCGCCGTGCAGCCGATCCAGCGCGCGTTTGAAGGCATCCCGCGTAACGTGCGCGAAGCCGCGTTCGTCAGCGGGTTGTCACCATGGCAGACGATGCGCCACATCGAACTGCCGCTGGCGTGGCCCGGCATCGTTTCAGCCATTGCGCTCACGTTTGCACACACGCTCGGCGAGTTCGGCGTGATCCTGCTCATCGGCGGCAGTATTCCCGGCGAAACCCGCGTGCTGTCGATTGCGATTTATGATCGCGTGCAGGCGTTCGACATCGCGGGCGCGGGTGTCATGTCAGCGGCGTTGCTGGGCTTTTCGTTGTTGTCGATTGCAATCGTGCACACACTTGCGCGTCGCAGGGGAACGGGTGCGCATGGTTTCCAGTGACGACGGCTGTACGGCGCTATCGATCGAATGTCGGCAGGATGCGCCGATCCCGCTGGATGTATCGATCTCAACGCTTGCGGGTGAACTGCTGGCGCTGATTGGCCCATCGGGCAGCGGCAAGACCACTGTGCTGCGCTCGGTTGCGGGATTGTACAAACCGCGGCACGGCCGCATCAGCGTTGGCGGCGAGAGCTGGCTTGATACTGACAAAAACATCGACATGAGCCCGCAGCAGCGTCGCGTCGGGCTGGTGTTTCAGGATTACGCACTATTTCCGCATTTGTCGGCGGTCGACAACGTGGCGCTGGCCATGCTCGACGCCGATAAGGTGACGCGCCAACGCCGGGCGGAGGAATTGCTCGCCCGTGTGCATCTCAACGGGCTTGCGCACCGCAGGCCGTCGCAACTGTCAGGTGGCGAGCGCCAGCGCGTCGCGCTTGCCCGGGCATTGGCGCGCGATCCCAAGGTGCTGCTGCTCGATGAGCCTTTTTCGGCCGTCGACCGTATGACGCGCGAGCCATTGAAACAGGAGCTCGCCAGCCTGCACCGCGCGCTCGATATTCCCATCGTTCTGGTCACGCACGACATTGAGGAAGCGCAGGCGCTGGCAGATCGCATTTGCGTTCTGAACAATGGCAACGTGATGCAGAGTGGCGCGCCGGATGATCTGCGCCTGCGTCCGCGCACGGTTGGTGTTGCCCGGTTGATGGGGCAGGACAACATAGCCGCAGCCGAAGTGTTGGACGCAACGCACATCCGCTGCGGTAGTCATATCCTGGAAGTTGGATCGGTCGGCGACCATAAAGCGGGTGCGAAGGTTACGGTGCTGTTCCCCGCTGACTGCATTTCCATTTCTGATGTGGGTGCGGAACTCGCATCGCTTACAAACTATCTGCACGGTCGCATTGTTGAAATCGTCGCCACCGGCGATTTCAAGACGCTACTGATGGATTTTGACGGCCTTGCTTTGCGATTGAAGGTAACGGCGCGGGAAGCGGCGCAGCGCAATCTGGCTGTCGATGCCAAGATCGCCGTCGCGCTAGATCCGGAAGGCGTTCATCTGATGCGCGCCGAATAATTCCTGTTCAACGGGAGCGGCATGCTCAGTGCGGTTTGTGTCGCGCGATGAAATCGGCGATGGCTTCGCCGACCTCGGATGCAAGGGGCAAGCCGGGATCGGCATAACTTGCTAGGTTTGCTGCTTGGTCATCGGTCGGCACGCGCTTCAAAACGTGATTGACGTTGTCGAGCAGAACTAAATGGGCCTCAGCGTTGGCCTCTTTCAGTCGCTCGGCGTCTTTGACGTCCGTTTGCAGATCGGCGCGGCCCTGCACGATCAGCATCGGCTTGCGATAGCTAGCGATCAGTTCCGCCGGATCGCGCGCCAGCGCATCAATCAAGAATCCCTGCACAGCCGGATGGAACAGGGACAGCAGTGCGGGATCGAGTTTGTCAGCATCGACCCGGCGGCCAGCTTCAAGCGCTGAGATCGCATCCAAGGCCTGCCCCAGCACCGGCGCGTTGGCCGGATTGGCCTTGAGTTGAGCGCGCAGCACGTCCCCCAACCGCCTGCCGGGTGCTGAAACCAGAATCAGCCCACAAATATCGCCATCCGACGCTTTTGCAGTGGCGTCATCCGAGGCGAGCGCGACCAAGCCGCCTTCGCTGTGCCCCAGCACCCAGACGCATGGTGCGCCCGTGCGCGCTATGATGCTTTGTACCCATGTCCGCACGTCATCGGCATAGTCGCCGATAGTGACGGCGTTGGGATCGCTGACAGCCTGCGCGCTGCCGAACATGCCGCGCTTGTCGACGCGCACCGATGCAATGCCGCGCGTCGCCAGATATTCGGCCAGCAAACGATACGACGCTGCCTTGACGCCAAGTGGATTATTGCCATCCCGATCGGTTGGACCGGAGCCGGGTACGATGAGCACAACGGGCGCCGACGCGCGCACACCGGCCGTCATTGCGGCGGCCGGTTGCGGGATGAGCAGCCTACCCTGAAGCGGCCCATTCGGGCCGGGCGCTTCCAAGGTTTCGCTTTTAAATGTCGGTGCGTTCGATGCTGGCGCGTCCGCTGTTGCGCTTTGCGTAACGACCGTCATAGCTACCATAGCTCCTATCGCGATCACCAATGTGCGCAGATCGATCGAGCGGAGCCAACGGCGGATATGCATGCACGCGCTCACGTCATCAGCCGCGCGTAGCCCTCGGAAATGGTTTCGTCCAGCATCTTGCGATACTCTTCATAGAACGGACTTTCGGGCGTGATGTTGCCCAGGTCGCTGTCGAAATTTTCGCGCTTGGCATAGACGATCGGCGTCGCCACCGGCACCAGCAACGCACCCTGCTTGTGAATGGTGGTGATGATGCCGCGCATTTCGCCGAAGCGGTCCACCTGCGAAACGACGATCATGCGCATCGCGCCCTTGGTCAGCGACACCAGATGGATGAACATCGATGACGACGGGATGTAGAGCCGGCCGCGATGGGAATAGGGCGCGTCGGGGCGGTCGGTTTCCTGGAACAGCAGGCTGGGCCAGTCCGGGTCCCACACGATGTCGGTGCGATAGGCGATGATGAGGTCCGGGCGTGAAAAGGCGCTGCGCAATGTCAGGTAGCTGCCGATGTAATGATCTACCGCAGCGCGCGTATAGGCACCCATGTACAGTGGCGCGACCACGCCGCCGCCTTCGCCCAGCAACTCGGGCGGAGTATTGGGAGAATTGCCGCCGCCGTTCCATGCGTGCTTGAGCTGATCGAAATCCAACCCCAGCACCATGCACACGTCGAACAGCGTCTGATCACGCACCGAACGGCCGCCCAGCAGGTTCTGGATGGTCTTTTCGTGGCAGTCCGATGCGTCGGCAAGTTCAGCCTGCGTCAGCTTTTTTTCGATCATGGCGGTTTTGATCTGATTGATCGCACCGTCACGCGCTGACCTTGAAACTGAAGCCTTCATGGCTGCCACTGCCCCTGACTAGAGCCGTTCCGCGATTCAACGAAACGCTGAAAGGCTCTAGATGTTTGTTTTGTCGTGCTTCTTGTCGGAAAACCGGTTCCCACTTTTCCGGAAGCACTCAAGACGCCATCGCGAACTTACCGGAATTTACCGGCAATTGTCCCCGGTGGGCAAACGGAACCATGCGTCAAAAGCGTTTCCTGATTGTTGGGGGTTGGTCGCCTCGTCTTTCCAGCGGGGTGGGGGCACAGTCACTGCGATTTTGGTAGCGCTTCGCAGGGGTGAAGCGCCGGGTGGATAGGGAGTTCGCGCCATGAAGGCCCCGAATGATTTTCTCAGCGATCACAATGCCATTGCCAGTCCGTTCGCATCGATGTTCGTTGCGCTGGGCGGCGCGGTTGTGGTGGCGGGCGCCATGCTCGTCGTCGGTTTTAGCGATGATCTCAGGCTTGCAAGCTACGTTCCCGACTTTGCCGTGCTGCAGAGTATGATCATCGGTTGATCCAACTGCGGGATCTGCACTGCGGAGCAACGCGTCGAGGCTGCTCCTGACTCTCCCATAGAAAAAGGCGGCTACCCGGTGACGGGTGCCGCCTTTTCTGTGAAAGCCGGTGGGCTTTAAAAGAAGCGCTTAGCCGCCGTGCCGTTCGAGGCGCTCGATAACCACCGGCACAAGGCCGTCGCGACGCATGCCGAGCACGTTGGCGGCTCCGGTCGAGACGTCGATGATGCGGCCGGGCGTGTTGGGGCCGCGGTCGTTGATGGTGACGATGACCGACTTGCCGTTGCGCTTGTTGGTGACGCGCACCTTGGTGCCGAACGGGTACGTCATGTGCGCGGCGGTCATCTTGTTGGGGTCGAAGCGCTGGCCGGACGCAGTGCGCGGGCGGCGCTTGCCATATCCATAATAGGAAGCGATGCCCTGCCGACGTGCGATGACGCGCGGAGCAGGTTCGGCGGCGGCTGCGCTTGCGTCGTTTGCAGTCGCGGATACAGCAGCATTGGTTTCAGCTTCAGGCTTCGCTTTGGCGCCAATGTTTGGTGGCGAAAGAGGGGCCGATTTTGCGCTGGCCTCAGCGCTGTTGTCGGCGGCGATTGCAGCCGCAGTACCCAGCAGGGCGAAACCGGCGGCGCTCAGCGCGGCAATCAGGATGGTCCGCATGCGATTACTCCTCTGTGCGGGTCGTTTGCAGCGACGATACGGGATGCCCTGGCATTCGCCGCCGCAGGTAATAAAGGCCGCTTCACGTTGTTGCCAATGCGAAGCGGCCATCGATGGTCAGGTTACGCGTAGCGGCATTCAATCAAATGCAGCGACACACAGCCGATCAGCGCGTCAGGCGCTCGACAACAACCGGAGCAACGCCCGAAGCGCGCATGCCGATAACACCGGCAGCAGCGTTGGACAGGTCGATGATGCGCCCCTTGATAAACGGACCGCGGTCATTGATCGTCACCACGACGGACTTGCCGTTGCGCTTGTTGGTGACGCGCACCTTGGTGCCGAATGGCAGCGAGCGGTGTGCGGCCGTCATGGCGTTGGGGTTGAAGCGCACGCCTGACGCAGTCATCTGCGGCTGCCAATAATAGGAAGCCATGCCTGCCTGGCTGCCGACTACGCGGTGCGTAGACTTGGTCGTGTCAACCTGCGCGATGTTTGCCTTTGTGGTGTCGGGCTTCGCGTCAGCCTTCGGCTTGACGCCGATGTTCGGCGGCGACAGCGGATGCTGCTTTGTTTTGGCCTGCTGCTGCGGCTTCTTCACGGTTGCAGACTTGGCCTTGGCGCTCTCATTCGAAGCGGCGACCTTGCGCTCGGGCTTGGCGACATTCGCGGCCTGCTGCTGTGCGCTGTTGCTCTTGGAGTGCTGGCGCGACGCGTGCTTCTTGTGCTTGGCGGTGCGCTTATGGGCCTTCTGGCCAGAGAATTTGGAAACGGTGGCTTCGCCGCAAGCAAAGGCCGGGCTCATGCAGGACCACGGCACGTTAGCGGCGGCTGCAGGCGTCAGTGCGGTCAGGCCAAAGCCAACAACCGTCAGCGCGGAAAGAACAAACGTCCGCATTCGATACTCCCTCAAAGGGCGGCAGTACTCGAGACGATGCGCAATAATGCGAAATCGCATGTCCAGCACTCGCGAGATACGCGAATGCCTGGGCGCATGATGTCGGCGCGCGCTTCACCAGCGCTGCCGCCGCGTCCGGAGCAGAACACCAGAACCTGTTCGCGCCGCCATAGACGTTATTGGGGATGCCCCCGTTCTGGCGCGCGAAATGGGCCACCTCTAATTGTGGCGGTCAATGCATCAATTTACGATGCGTTTACGTAACAATTGAAGAAGTTACGCAGGAGTAATGGGTTAGGGATCGCGTTCATCTGTTCGTCCGCGACCGCACGCCGCACTGGAGCGCGCGCTTGGCGCGTAAACACAACATCGGCGCACGGTATCAGTGTTATGCTCGGTGCCGCATTTGTTACGCGATGGCGCAAACTGTTCCGGGCGTGACGCACAATGCACAGCGTCGCCGCGTAGCGCGGTTAGCGGCAATGGGTTGGGGCGCCCGATGAATATATCCAATGGCGGCTCAGACGGAACGCAGCCGCTGACCAGCGAACGCTCAACACCGATCATGCATATCGCGATGCGAGATCTTGCCATGACCTTCGGCAAGGTTGGCGTGCTGTCGTTCGGCGGGCCGGCGGCGCAGATTGCGCTGATGCATCAGGTGCTGGTGGAGCAGCGGCGCTGGCTGGATGAGCGGCGCTTTCTGGGTGCGCTGAGTTTCTGCATGTTGCTGCCGGGGCCGGAGGCAATGCAGCTCGCCACCTACGCCGGTTGGCGTCTGCGCGGTGTGGCGGGTGGCCTGCTCGCCGGGCTTCTGTTTGTTCTTCCCGGCGCTGCTCTCGTGCTGGCGCTTAGCATTCTCTACGGATTTTACAGCGCCGCTCCGGCCATCGCGACGCTGTTCGTCGGCTTGAAAGCCGCCGTCCTTGCAATCGTGCTGCAGGCGCTGATCCGCATCGCGCAGCGTGCGATGGAAGGCGCGATGGATTGGGCCGCCGCCATCGCGGGCTTCGTCGCTATCTACTTTTTTGATCTGCCGTTTCCGCTGGTCATCGCATTGGCCGGGTTCGCGGGCTTTCTGTTTCGACCGGCTGCATCACACAATCCTGCAAGCGAACGGCCTGCGCCGGTCGCGTTGCGCGCCACGCTGAAAACTCTTGTCGTCTGGCTGACGGTGTGGATCGCGCCGCTGCTGTTTATCGTTGCGGTCTTCGGCGACAGCCATGTGCTGGCGCAGCTTGCGTTGTTCTTCTCGCGCCTTGCCGTGGTGACATTCGGTGGCGCCTACGCCGTGCTTGCCTACATGGCGCAGGAAGCGGTGAGCGGTTACGGTTGGCTAAGCGCGGGTGAAATGCTGGATGGCCTGGCGCTGGCAGAAACCACCAACGGGCCGCTGATCCTCGTCACGGAGTTTGTTGGCTACATCGCGGCGTTCAAGCAGGGCGGCGTGTGGCTTGGCATTCTCGGTGCCATGGTGGCGCTGTGGGCTACGTTTGCGCCGTGCTTTCTGTGGATCTTTGTCGGCGCGCCGTACATCGACATTCTCACGCATTCGCCGCGCCTGTCGGCCGCGCTGCGTACAATTACGGCCGTCGTCGTTGGTGTCATCGCGAACCTGTCAGTCTGGTTCGCCATGCATGTGCTGTTCAAGACGATCGACGAGCGGCATTTGGGGCCGCTGCGCCTTTATGTGCCGGACATCGCTACTGTCGACCGGTTTGCGGTCGCGCTGACAGTGCTTGGCCTTGTCAGCGTCTTCGTGCTGCGGCTCGGTATTGTTGCCACGCTATCGCTGTGCGCTGCGGCTTCGTTTGTCTGGCTGCAACTGATCGCGTGATGTTTCCCGCTGACGGAACGCGAACACGTTGCTGCGCCGCTTGCGGCGCTAGATCCAACCCTTGCGGCGGAAATAGATGATTGGCCCAAGCGCCGCCAGAACCATCAGGCCCAATGCCCACGGGTAGCCATAGGTCCATTCCAGCTCCGGCATGTGCTTGAAGTTCATGCCGTAGACCGATGCAACCAGCGTTGGCGGCAGCAGGATCACCGCCATCACCGAGAACAGCTTGATGATCTGGTTCTGCTCGTTGGAAATCATGCCGAGCGTCGCGTCGAGAATGAACGAGATGCGCTGGGACAGGAACTTGGTGTGGTCGAGCAGCGAGTTGATGTCGCGCAATGCGGCTTTGATGCGTTGGCGGATGCGCGGGTCATCGCCACGATCCTGCGCCGCCTGAGTGAAATAAAGCAACATGCGGCTTAGCGATGCCGCACTGTCCTCGGCGCGCGCAGTGATATCGCCAGCCTTGCCGATGCGCTTGAGCACAACATCCAGTCGGCGGTTGCGGGTCTGAATGCCGCCGCGCAGATCGAATACGGATTGCGCAAGCCGCTCCACTTCGTCCTGAATGCGCTCGATGAGATCGGCCATGCGATGAATGATGGCGTCGATCAGGCCGGTCATGATCGAAGAACCGTTGCCGCAAGGGGCATCGCCCTTTTCCACGCGCTGGCGATAGATCGGAAACGCACGCGGTTCGGCATAGCGCACGGTAACGAGGCGGTCGCCCGACAGAATGAACGTGACCGGCGTCGTCTTCGGCATCGGCGATTCAACCGCGTAGACGATCGAAGCGGTCATGAAGTAAGCGCCGCGCTCATAATAGAAGCGGTTTGATGGCTCAATCTCGCGCATCTCGGCGCGCGACGGGATGTCGACACCGAGTGCTTCCTCGGCGAAACGGTCTTCATCCGATGTCGGCTGCAGCAGGTCGATCCAGACGCTGTTGCCGCTGAGCGGTGTGCCCGGCTCCAGCGTTGAAAGGTTTTTGCCGTCGGTGTCGTAGATTGTCATCATGGGTTTAGCGCTCCAGCGCAGGCCGACGCGTGTCAGATGGCATCGTTGATTTTTGCAAGCTTCGTACGCCGCCGTAGCGGAGGAAGCAATCGGTGGAGACCGCACGGCTGAACCGTGACGGGGTGTCAGGATTTCGGCGTCATCGGCCGGTTGGTACGGCGCGGACGTTGTGTTGGCAGGAAACGGATCGGGGTTCAGCCAACCAGCTTCGGATCTTCGCGATCATGGGCGTGGCCGATGGCATCCAGAAGGCGCCGATCCAGATGGCGCGCGTCCAGGATCACCTTATCGTCGTGCACGCTGCGTATAGCCGAACTGGGAACGCTGAACTCGCCGCCGTTCTCGACGTAAATCACGATGTGGCCATCAGCAACGGCGCGCACGGCCCCAATGCCTTCGCGGCCCTCGGCAAGAAACGCCATGAAGCCGATTTCGATTGGCTCGTTCATGCTTCCTCCTTGGGCGGGACGTTCGCCCATACACAACCGTGCAGCTCCATTCCGGTGACGCGGCGACGCCACTCCCGGATCCAAATCCGGCTTCCGATGCCGATATCCGATCGTCGGTACGGGGATGATCATGCGCCGCAGCCCTTAAGCGTGCGTTGCCGAGTGCGCAGATGCAGGTCGGAGGCTGCCTAGGCCGGGGATCGCCACCCTAATGCCCAAATGTGACAGATGTTTAGTGGATGGTGCCGTCGCAGGAGACGCCAAACAAAATGGCCCGGGGCCATCAGGCGCCCGGGCCATGAAATACGTTTGGCGTGCCGTGAGCGATTACTCGGCGGCGGCCTGGCTGGTGTGACCAAGCTTTACGTTGAGCTTGTTGATCAGATCAGCTGCAGCCTCGGGAATGTTGGTGCCGGGACCAAACACGGCCTCAGCGCCGGCTTCAAAGAGGGCTGGATAGTCGGCTGGCGGAATAACGCCGCCGACCACAACCATGATGTCTTCGCGGCCTTCCTTGCCCAAGGCTTCCTTGAGGTCGGGAACCAGCGTGAGATGGCCGGCAGCCAGCGACGACACACCGATGATGTGAACGTCGTTCTCAACCGCCTGACGCGCAGCTTCATCCGGAGTGGCGAACAGCGGGCCGATGTCGACGTCGAAGCCAAGGTCGGCGAATGCTGAGGCAATAACTTTCTGGCCGCGATCATGTCCATCCTGGCCCATCTTGGCGATCAGAATACGCGGACGACGGCCCTCGTTCTTGTCGAACGCCTCGACGAGCTGCTGAACCTTGTTGACGTTCTCGTTCATGGCTCCAGCCTCTGACCTGTAGACACCCGAAATGGCGCGGATCTCGGCGCGGTGACGGCCGAATACCTTTTCCATCGCGTCGGAAATTTCGCCGACGCTGGCTTTCGCACGCGCGGCCTTCACCGCCAGATCGAGCAGGTTGGCATCGCCAGCCGCGCCTTCGGTAAGGGCGGTGAGGGCGGCCTGTACTTCCTGCTCGTTGCGCTCGGCGCGCAGGCGCTCAAGCTTGGCGATCTGCTGTTCGCGCACGGCCTTGTTGTCGACCTTCAGGATTTCGATCTCGGCTTCGTCCGTCACGCGATACTTGTTGACGCCGACGATGGTCTGCTTGCCGCTGTCGATACGCGCCTGCGTGCGGGCTGCAGCTTCCTCGATGCGCATCTTCGGAATGCCGGCTGCGATGGCCTTGGCCATGCCGCCAAGCTCTTCAACTTCCTCGATGTGGGCGAGGGCCTTGCGCGCCAGCTCATAGGTGAGCCGCTCGACGTAATAACTGCCGCCCCACGGATCGATGACACGGCAGGTGCCGGTTTCCTGTTGCAGCAGAAGCTGCGTGTTGCGGGCGATACGGGCGGAGAAGTCCGTCGGCAGAGCGATGGCTTCATCGAGCGCGTTGGTGTGCAGCGACTGCGTGTGGCCCTGGGTGGCGGCCATAGCTTCGATGCAGGTGCGGGTGACGTTATTGAACACGTCCTGCGCGGTCAGCGACCAGCCGGAGGTTTGGCTGTGCGTGCGCAGCGACAGCGATTTCGCGCTCTTGGGCTTGAACTCTTCCTTGATGAGCTTCGCCCACAGCAGACGCGCGGCGCGCATCTTGGCGATCTCCATGTAGAAGTTCATGCCGATGGCCCAGAAGAACGACAGGCGCGGCGCGAAGGCGTCAATGTCCAGCCCAGCGGCAACACCGGCGCGTGCATATTCGATGCCGTCGGCCAGCGTGTAGCCGAGTTCCAGGTCGGCGGTCGCACCGGCTTCCTGCATGTGATAGCCGGAAATCGAAATCGAGTTGAACTTCGGCATGTATTTCGAGGTGTAGCCGAAGATGTCCGACACGATGCGCATCGAAGGTGCGGGCGGATAAATGTAGGTGTTCCGCACCATGAATTCTTTGAGAATGTCGTTCTGAATCGTGCCGGCGAGCTTTTCTGGTGGCACGCCCTGCTCTTCACCGGCAACGATGAACAGCGCGAGAATGGGCAGCACGGCGCCGTTCATGGTCATCGAAACGGACATCTGCTCCAGCGGGATGCCGGAGAACAGCGTCCGCATGTCGTAAATGCTGTCGATGGCGACGCCCGCCATGCCGACGTCGCCGCGTACGCGCGGATGGTCGCTGTCGTAGCCGCGGTGGGTGGCAAGGTCGAACGCGACCGAGAGGCCCTTCTGACCAGCGCGGATGTTGCGGCGATAAAAGGCGTTGGAATCCTCAGCGGTCGAGAAGCCGGCGTACTGGCGCACCGTCCACGGCTGCAAGGCATACATGGCCGGATAGGGGCCGCGCAGGAACGGCTCCACGCCCGGCAGGGTGTCCAGAAAGTCGAGATTGGCGGTGTCGGCGGCCGTATAGACGGGCTTGATGGGAATGCCTTCGGGGGCCTCCCAGGCAACGGATGTGCTGGCCATTGCCGGTGCGGAGCTCGCCGCGCCGCTGCTGAGGGCAATTTTGGTAAAGTCGGGAAGCCCAGTCATTCCTTCGCCTTCGTTTCTCGCTGTGACGGTCCGCGCAGGACACGATCGCGCAGCCGCCACTATCCTATTGTATTGACGCAGTTATTCTTGTGTCTTCGCGTCAAAAAAAGCCGGATTTCAGCCCGGTGAAACTAATCATAGCAGGTTATAAGCCGTTTGCGCCGGGGTATGGCGTCACCTGTCCGCCCGGCAGGAGCTGGACCATAGCGATGCCCCAGACTTCCCCACCGTTTGAATGTGCCTCGATTTCCCGCAAGAGGCCAATAGCTTGAGCGCAGGTCCGCGCCAAGTGTTTCCGGGTCATTTCATGGGGGTGGCCGCGAACTGTCGCGGCTGGCTGGCGTTTTTGGTGCGAACGGGAGGGCGGCGCATGCAACCCGCCAACTCAGGCGGGAATGGATGCAGCTTCGTATTTGAAAGGGCGGCCTGCTCGCCAGGAAGTTGATCCGGGTCGCAGCTAAACACCGTACGAGGCAGGCCTACGATCTGCCTGAGGCCGTCCGCGGCGCTGCTCCGGCCTCGTCATCTTGGTTCAGGCCCGAAGCGACGGCTTGGATACTGTCGATATAGTCAGACAGAAGCTGGAGATCGTGCGTCTGCTCCAGGGCGCATATTTTGCCGTCCGCAGTCTGCCATGCATGCCGGAATTGAGTCTCCAGCTCCTTGCCGGTCCTCTTATGCCGAAACTTCACGTGCGCCACCGATGAGATCATCTCTCCATTGAGCGTTATGTCGTCGGGTTCGAAACGGAGAATATCGAATTCGCCCATGGAAGCGTGGGCGAGCAGGGCGACTTCCGCGCGGCTTCGCGGCCGGATCTCGCCGTCGGTATCAGTCGGCAACAGGACGCGCAGTTTGAAGTCGTCGCTCAACAGGCTGACGATCTCAGCGAGCTGCTTTTCGCGAAAGCAGCGACAGATATCATGAACCAGCGATGCATTATTAATGGTGCTATCAGCGGCCATATGCACTCAGCACTCAAAGCCAGTTCACATGGGGTCCCAAACCCCACGTCAACCAGCAGTGCTGCCTCATTTCTTTGTTGTCGCGAGGGGCGCGCCGACGAAAATCAGGCGCGATGACACCCCCATGATCAATCAGTATGCGGCGATTTGTGCAACATTCGCTGCCTGACATCCAGCAAAAAACGTCCTGCATCTGACAGTACTATTGTCGAGGGGAACTAAGTCCTCGGAATACTGTCCAAAATACGAATCGCTAGCTGGCCACGCGTCCCTATTGTATCGACGAGGGAGTAAAGACGCGTTGGTTCGCCTGCGCTTTCGGGGGAAATGGGATCGGTGCAGGGCCTTGTTGAACGATCGAGGGTGGTCGTCACAAATACGCTGCGTGAGCTGCGTCGCAACTGGCGGCTGCTGACGGCTGCCGTTCTGGCGGTCGGGGCTGTTTTGCTGGCGATTGACATCAGCGATCAGCAGGGCCGCATGGACATCCCACAGGGCTATGCGGTGCGCATGGTGTGCGAAGCCGATCCTGAGTCACACCTCTGGAATGGTGGGTGCGAACGTATAGCGGCTGATATTGCTCGGACGGAAAAGCCGTCATTTATCGAGCTTTATCAAGCATTCGTGACTGCGCACCATACCCGGATTCCTTCGCCGGAGCTGGAGCACCAATTCCGCAGTGCTGCGTGTGAGCAGGGGTTCGATCTCGACACTCAACTCAAGGGCACGCGGTATGTGTTCGTGCCGCTGCGGCCGCATTTCAGCGGCGCGTGTTCTGTGGCGCAGGTGGAGGCGATAATGGCGGCGCTGGATGATCGCGATCGCGCGCTGCTCGCCATTGAACGGGAAGGCTTGAGCCACGCTGCGCTCTACGCAGGCGCGTTGGCAAACTTGACCGAGCCGCTGGTCATTCTTGGTGTCGCTGCGGTCGTAGCTGCGCTCTTGATACTGTAGTGGCTGCAGAGTGACCGACATATCCGCGTGCAATGCTGCGGTTACAGCTGGCGCCGGCATCGCGACGGCGACCATTCAACGCGCCGCAGATATATTTTTGTGCGGCAGTGAGGCCGTCAGGGCATTGTCGCTGTCTGCAGGAATCGCCTAGCCTCGGGCGAGGTTTAGGAGTGCTCCATGCAACTGAAGCCAGCAATCGCTGCTCTTGGTCTGGCCATCGTGGCCGGTCTCACCATGCCCGCACCCGCCGACGCCGGTTGGTTCCATCGGGATCGGGATCCGGACGCGCCGGATCGGTACCCCTATGTATTTGATCCGCCGCGTTATTATCCCTATTACAACTCCGGACAGTGGCGCCCGGCATCTGAGATGCGCAAGCCGCGCCCCTACTATAACCAGCCGGCTTATTATCCGGCATGGGGCTATCCGGTCGGTTGTCAGCAAGACTGCGAGTCCGCACCGCTGAAGTGATTGGCTTTCCGGTCTGAGGCTTTTCCGGCAGAGCTGGTGCGCGAGGATCGCGCAAGGTGCTGGACGCTTCTGGCTGGCCGCGGCCGAGCAGATCAGCGTCGGTTCCATCAGATACAAAAAAGACGCCGGTGCGATTTCATTATCGCACCGGCGTCTTTCATTGTGATGGGCAGGGCGGTGGGGCCGAGTGCCCGACGCAACCCGCGTCTTGATCACTTCACGTCGAGCAGCTCGACGTCGAAGATCAGCGTCGCATTTGGCGGAATGACACCGCCAGCGCCGCGTGCTCCGTAGCCGAGATTCGGCGGGATGATCAGTGTGCGCTTGCCGCCGACCTTCATGCCCTGAACGCCTTCATCCCAACCTTCGATGACGCGGCCCTGGCCGAGCGGGAACTGGAATGGATCGCCGCGATCGACGGAAGAGTCGAATTTCTTGCCCTTTTCGCCATTCTCGTAGAGCCAGCCGGTGTAATGCATCACGCAGGTGTTGCCGGGCTTAGCCTCTGCGCCTGTGCCCACCACGGTATCGGTGATGGTGAGGCCGGAAGGTGTCGTCATGCTTGATCCTTGTGCGAGTGCGGGGGTGGAAAGGGCGCTGCCGAAAGCGCCGAGCGAGACCATGAGCGCCAGTGCTGCTAAGGCACCCCTGCGCGTGAAACCTGACATCCGTTCCTCCCTGGAAGGGTGATTTTTATCGTCGCCCGTTGTCTAAACACGTTTGGCTCGGTGCAGCCAGCGGGTGGGCACATACAGCGTTACAAAAAACTTGGCGCCACCGATCACCTTGCTGACAACTATGGCAATAGTGGTGCTTGCGGCGTTCGCCCAGGCGGCTGGCCAAGCCAGGCCGGGATAGTCGCAAGCCTGGCGCATGCATGATGCGCAACTGACTATGCATGATGTGTGCGGCAGGCAGTTTTTGCAGCAGGCGCAGGCGAAAATCCAATATTCACCGCCGCGAGCGCACCAGCGTCCATGGCACGGACACGGAAGTTGAGTTGCAGGGCGTTGCGGATATTGGCTTCATGTCGCCGCTGAGGTCACACAATCAGGATCCCATCGGCGTGCCCGGGATTATGCATCGGCACGGCTGGTTTTTGTAAAGCGCAAGTGGCTAGGGCAACTGGTGTTTGCGCAGGAATACGTAATGCGTTCGCGTGTGCGCTACAGGCAAACAATGCAAGTGGGGCTTGTGCAGTCCGTCAGACGCAAGCCAGCAGCTCCGAGCGACGGATTGGATACGGGAGGACATCATGGTGCTGCGCGGTGTGTGGGCGGCTGTTCTGCTGGCGCTGCTATGCGGCGGCGTGCATGCAATGATGGCGCCGGAGTATTACCGCAGCGCGCGCCAGGAGGCGCCGTTTCATGTGCAGGTCGCTATTGAAAAGATGACGCCGCCTGAAACGGCGCTTGGTCGATGTCTGGTGGCCGGCAAAGTGATCGAAACCTTCAAGGACGAAACGGGACGGTTGCCGCTTGGCACGGCGCTCAGTTTTGGCGTTGCGTGCTACCGCGCAAACGCCAAGGTTCCGGTCGGGGCTGCAATCTGGACACCGCTTGAAGCGCTGATGATCGCAGGGTTCATTGAGGTTTATCTCGTCGAGCGCGATGACGGTTTCGACGTCGCGCTCTGGAATACGCGCATCATCGATGCGCCTTCGGCCAAGCCGCAGTTCAGCGCTGATTAGCGTCCGCCGCCCAGGTCGTCCGGTGAGCCGACGACATAGCGATCGATTGCAGCCCGATCGGATAGCATCAGGCTGCATCCTTGTGGCCAGTCAACAAGCATCAGTGGCTCTGGGGCTGCTGGCGACAGTGCCGCGAGCGCCGCAAGTATGCGGCGCCGTGCATCGTGTTCCGATGTATCGAGCGATAGCGTAAGCGCGTCGACGTACATGCTGCTGCGGTCGGGTGCGATAACGATCGCGGCGCCCTGCCCAAATCCGAATGCCAATAGTCGCGGCACCCGTTGCGCCGACGAGAACGATCCTGTGGTCACGCCATCGAGCTGCGGCAACAGTTGTGAGAATAAGGCGACGACGTCGGCAATCGCGATATTCAAATTGCTGATCTGCTCCGGCGGTGAATTTCGAACCGCAAGCTCACTCCACCCGGCGTCCAGCGGCAGCACGCTTCGTTCCGCCTGCTCCGTGATGCGAGCGATCTCTCGCCTGCACCGCTCCATACACGAGGCGGGAAGCACCTCGATCTGGCCCCAGTCATCCTCGTGGATGAAGAGCATCGCAGGCGCTTCAGCCTTATTCCGCCGGGGCAGCAATTGCTTCAACAGGGTGCTTAGTCGCCGCATTGTTTGCCCTCTGCATGTCCATTTTGCCGCGGTTTACGGTCCTGCGTGGCGCTTCTAGGTCACACCGCAGTGCGAAATGTCAGTGTCGAGATATGCGAGACGACACGTCGCTTCGGTTGACCGTTATCCTGCCCTGCATAGCGATTATGCAGCCACAACTGAAGAGATGGCTGAAGCGCCTTTGGGGGACATTTTTGATGGGGATGGTGGCATCGCCAGGAATTCGATGCAGCACGGCAGCGAGCGTCCGCGGTTTCGTTCCGCGTGCACGGTCCGTGCTGGCAGCGATAACGGCGCTGGTGCTGGCACCTGCACTGGCGTCTTCCCATGCAATCGCTGAGCCCCGCTGCGCGGGCATTGACTACAACGCCAAGGTCATGGAGATCATCCGCGCACTGCCGACCGGCGGCGGATACAGTCGCGGCAATTCTTTCGTTTCACCAAAATTCCAGACCCACAACATCGGCGGCGGCAATTGGGAGCTGCGGGTGTATGACGGTTTCCCATCGCACTGCACGAGTGCGACGTACGCACTGTTCGGCCATCTGGTTGCGCTGCTGCATAACGGCGGCAAGATCGCTCTGACTGCTGATCAGTTGCGTTGGCTTGAGGTGAGTTGGCGCACGCCGGACGGAGCGGCGCTTGTCGACGGCCAGGATCCCTGGTGGATATTCAATGCCAACGGTGCGGGTGCCGCGGCGCTCATCAAGCACACGGGCATTGGCGTCAGCTTTCGTGATGACAAGATGGCGGAAGCCCGGCCCGGCGACTTCCTGAAAATATTCTGGAACGGCAATGTCGGCGCATCGGAGCAGGGCCATCAGGTGGTGTACACCGGGCGGCGCCAGGTTGGCGGCGGTGAAATGATCTGTTTCTGGGGCAGCCAGAAGCAGGGGACGCGCAAACGTAACGGACGCCGCCAGCCGCTGTATTTTCCAGCGCGCGAAGGCGGCAAGGTGCACAACGGCTACGGTGAGGTGTGCCGGCCGCGTGGCGATATCAAGCACATGGTGTTTTCGCGCATTACCTGCATGGAGCAGCTGTCTGCGGGGCTTGCTGACATGCGCGCACGAGCCGACGTGAACGGCGAGGGGCCGCTGCGCATGCTGCGCCCGTTCGAAGACACCTACCTGATGTCGTTGCGCAAGAAATCATCGGATCACGCGACGCTCGACAGCGCCTATGACATCAGGCCCGATGCATCCAGTCTGGCGAGTGTTGGATCGTTGCAAAGCGAACCGACGCAGTAAGGCGCCGCAAGATGGTTGTGTAACCAGCTGCCCAAGCTGCAGCCGGGGAAAAGGGCAGGCGCACTGAAGAACGCGCCGACGTAACTGTATGCATGTACAAATGCGCTGTTCTTCAGTGCTTGCGACCTTCTGATGGTCAGTCCTTTACGTCGATGATTTCGAGATCGAAAATCACCGGCGAATTTGGCGGTACATCTTTGCCGAAGCCCTTTTCGCCATAGCCGAGCTCTGCCGGGATCAGCAGCGTGCGCCGTCCGCCAACCTTCATGCCGACGATGCCTTCGTCCCATGCCGGCATGACCTCGCCCTTGCCAACGGTGAAGGTGAAGGGCTTGCCCTCGCGCGATGTGTCCACCTGCCGGCCCTTGGTGTTTTTGATGTAAAGCCAGCCGGTGTAGTGCACCTCGACGGTTTTGCCGGCCTGAACTTCCTTGCCGGTGCCAACTTCGACGTCAGCAATGCCCAATCCGGAGTCCGTTGTGGTCAGCACAAACGCGCTTGCCGCCGCCAGCGGAATGGAGATCAGCGCGAGCGTAGCGAAGGCCGCGGAGCGTAGGCGCGGAGCGAGTGACATTAAGTTTCTCCCGGATTTTCATTGTCGGTTGGCCCGACTATAGGGAGTTCGGCGACGCCGATGCAACGCTTACGGCTTCCGGCCCGCGTCGCTGATACAATCGTGATGCAATGTGAGAAATAGTGTTGTTATCGGAGTGATGGCGAAGCAGTAATTTCCCGCCACCGCGCCATTCATTTGCAAGTAATGTCGGCAGAGCCGCTGCCGGCTTGTCTGCCTAGTCACATCACCAAGCGACTTTGACGCCCAGCTTGCCGTCGTAGGCGTTGCCGTCAGCGTGTTCGCCGATGCCGACGAGGTATGAGGCATTGGCGTAGATCGCTGCGCCGTCGCCGATGTCGGTGCTGAACCCGGTGTTGATCTCGAACGTCGTGCCACCCATGTCGGCCGCGAACGGGATGAAACTAGTTGCTGACGAGAACTTCGTCTTCGGATCGCCGAGGAACTCGTACCAGAAGTTCGGCCGTATCCACGCGGTGAAGGTTGACGGTGCTCCACTCAGCCAGGTCGGCGTGCCGAAGTCCTGCGTGAAACGAACGCCAACACGTCCAACGAGTGAGTTGACGTTGTCGAAGTGCACCTGCGCGGCGGCATCCGAACCGTTGTTGAGATTGACGGTCTGATAGGCGAGCTGCGCCTGCGGTTCGATGCTGAAGCCATCGGGGCCGGTGTAAACCGGATAACCACCTTCAAGCGATGCACCGAAGGCGCCGCCATCGGTTTTCATCTTCGGGATGCGGTTGGACTTGGCATCAATATCGTACCACGAGCCCAACAGCAGCGCGTCGACGTAAGCGTTCTCCGGCGTGTAGTGCGTCCAGTAGGCGCCCCATGAGTACGCCATGAAGCTGTTCTCACCGGCTTTGCCATCGCCAATGTGTTGCACATCGCCCGAGCCGTGGCCGATGGCAAAGAACGCACCGGCGTGATTGCGTGACGTGCCGACATCGCCATCGCGATAAAGGTCGATACCGCCCTGGAAGGCCCAGAAGTCGTAATCGTACTTGGGGCCGGCGCCGTAGATGCCGCCCTTGCCACCATCGCGATCGCCGTGCCGACCGATGACACGTGCCCATGCTGCATTCGGTGCGCCTTCAGCGTATGCGCTGACAGCCGTGCCGCGCCGCTCATGTAGCGTGTCGAGCATCAGGCGGCCATACAGCAGCGTCATCGCTGGCACCGCGGCATAAAGCGAGGTTTCCTGGCGGTAATCGGGGGTGTCGGGGGCGCAGATCGGTGCGGAAGGATCGAGCGCGCAATCCAGCACCGAGCGCAGGAACCAAGCGTCGGGGTTGGTGGCATCAACACTGCCGCGATAGAGCGAATATTCATAGGGTCCAGCAACCACCGGCGCTGCCAGCGCGAACAGGCCCGGCACCGTCGTTCCGCCGTTGATCGCATCGACGACAAGGATACCGTTGAGTTGGGTAAGGTCGCCGCCACCGCCAACGTCGTTCACTGCGAGCTGAGACGTGCCGGAGCCCATCCCACCGTCGATGATCAATTGATCCGACGGAGACCCATCAGCCCCCAGCACAGTGTTGATGCCCAACGTACCGCCCTGGCCGACGTAGTTCACCGTCGTCAGCGCCTTGAACGGTCCCGCACTTGAAGCTGGCGGCGTAAAGTGCACCAGGCTGCCTGCTCCGTTCGTCAGACTGGTGACGTTGGAGTCGCCGGTAACGGTCCAGTCAGTCGATTGTAAATCCAGATTGGAAACGCCGCCCGCAGCCGTCACAGCTGATCCGGTGAGTGTCGATCCGAATGCTGTGACGTTTAGTGTGCCGGCGAACACGTCAAGAAGATTTTGTGTTCCGGAGGCATCGACGTCGAACAGCGTAGCGTCCAGGCTGCCACCAAATGATTGGAGCACCGCTCCGCTCGTCGCCGTCAAGGTGCTCAGAGTTATGGTCGCAAAATTGGCGCCACCCGCGTTGGCGATGGTCGCAGCGCTGATGCCGTTGGAAGTAACGGTGCTTTCCAGAATGTTTAGGGTGGAGCTGCCAATGCTGTTGAGCAGAATGGCATGATCGCCTGGCGTGTTGCTGATGATGTTCGAGCCATCGCGGATGGTTGCGCTGCTGCCACCAAATATGAGCCCCATTTCCGAAGCGTTCACCAGTGTTCCGCGCAGATCAATGTTTGCATCGGCGTCAATGACAATGCCATCGCCTGTTCCGCTGACAGTTGAGTTTATGAGTGTAACGAGAGTCCCAAAACCACTGGCGTGCACAGTCGATGCGACGCCTAAAGTATCCAGCGCGACGCCGCTGATTGTGACGGAGCTGCCACTTACGGCGCGGAGCGCGCGCTCTGACATGGAAGTTATGGAGCCGCCGGACATCGTCAGTGTGGCGCCGTTGTCGACATACGCACCAAACCCATCCGCGACGTTGACTGTTGTGCCTGTCGCGTTGATGTTGGCCGTTGCGCCCTGAATCCGGAACCCGGAAGCTGAGGCGCCGGTGACGGTGATGGATGACCCGCCGGCAATCGTAATGGTGCTGCTGTCAGCAAACGCGCCGTCTGCGAGGATGCCATCAGTGATAATTGTCAGCGGCGTGTTGCTTTGAATAATGCCGCCATTAATTGCGTATAGGGCGATGCCCGTTGGTGCGGGATCGGGACTTGTGTCGATGGTGCCTGTTGCGGTTTCGGTGGTCCCGTCCGCGAAAACCTGTTGCGCGCCGGCGGGCGAAGCAAGCAACGACAATAACGTCACGACGCATGCTGCTGTTATGAACAGCGTCAGATGCTCAGGCAGGCAGCTCTTTCGGAAAGGGCGCGCACGATGCATCAACCACCTCCTTGAAAGAAAGTGTCATGGAATGACGGAGATATGTGTGCCGGCTAAAATCCGGGAAAAATGCAGTTTATGAAACGCACGGAAGTTCTATCGCCAGTGATGCAGTAGAAAAGAAACAAGCAGGCAAAAATGACGTAGGCTGAAAAACAGTGTCGTGACTGTGTCTGATTCGAAGGATGTGAGTGCTGGGTTGCTACGCGCTGAAGTAGTGTACGCAGTGAATTGCAATTGCTGTTGAATAAAAGGCACGCTCATGGAAAGCGCAGCGTCTATTGTCAGTGCTGCGTGCTGCATAGAATTCGCAACGGCTGAAAGTTTGCCCGGTCAAGGTTCCAGCCAAGCCGAAATCAGCACCCGTTCGCGCTGAGCTGAACCGACAATGTCTTGCCGACAGAGGCGCTGACGCTACTTACCCGGTCGGCCGGTTTTGCGCGCGCGGCCTCGGCGACTTTTCTTCTCAGTATCTGATGGCACGTCTACTGTGCGCGCGGTGCGCTGCGGCGCTGTTCCGCTCCGAGGCGGGAGCATTGCATGCGGTCCCATCTCATCCAGAGTCGGCTTGTGCGGGCCGCGCACGCCTTCGCCAAATGCACCCGCTTTTGTGCGCGGATCGACATTCGGCGCGCGAGCCGTCGGGATGCTGTCGGGATCGCGGCGCGGGATCGCGCGGTCGGTTCCGGGCCCCATGTCATCCAGCGAAGGCTTCCTTATTTTGGTTGCGCCCGGCGACCGCACTCCGAGCAGCCGGCCGCCGGGCGCGGGGGACGAAGGTCCTTCCTGTCGGGAGCCGCCGGGCGCAGAAACAGAAGGTGCGCCACCGTATTTGCGCTCGCCTTTATAGGCGCCGGCGCGATCTTCGATGTCGGACTGGCGCGCCAGTGGATCGTCGGAAACGGCGAGTTCGGTTTCACGCAACCGCTTGACCTCGTCGCGCAGGCGTGCGGCGGTTTCAAATTCGAGATCGGCGGCGGCCGCATGCATGCGCCGTTCCATGTCTTCGATGATCGCGGTGAGGTTGTGCCCAACCGCGGGCGCATCCGCGAGACCGGTATCGACGGTGACGTGGTCCTGCTCGTAAACGGAGCTAAGCACGTCGGCGATGTTCTTCTTTACACTTGCGGGCGTGATGCCATGTTCAGTGTTGTAAGCGACCTGCTTCTCGCGCCGGCGGTTGGTTTCAGCAATCGCGCGCTCCATCGATCCCGTCATCGTATCAGCATAGAGAATGACGCGTCCGTCGACGTTACGCGCTGCGCGGCCTATGGTCTGGATCAACGATGTTTCAGAACGCAGGAAACCTTCCTTGTCGGCATCGAGGATGGCGACGAGTCCGCACTCGGGAATGTCGAGGCCTTCGCGCAGCAGGTTGATGCCGATGAGAACGTCGAATGCGCCCAGCCGCAGGTCGCGGATGATCTCGATGCGCTCCAGCGTTTCGATGTCCGAATGCATGTAGCGCACGCGGATGCCGGCTTCGTGCATATATTCGGTAAGGTCTTCTGCCATGCGCTTGGTCAGCGTGGTGACGAGCGTGCGATAACCGCGGTTGGCGTTCTCACGCGCTTCAAACAGCAGATCGTCGACCTGCGACTTTGCCGGTCGGATGATGACTTCGGGGTCGATAAGGCCCGTTGGCCGAATGACCTGCTCAACGAACGAACCGCCGGTTTCATCCATCTCCCAACCGCCGGGGGTTGCGGAAACGAACAGCGTTTGCGGGCGCATTGCGTCCCACTCTTCGAAGCGTAGCGGGCGATTGTCCAGGCACGATGGCAGGCGGAAACCATATTCAGCCAGCGTCGCCTTGCGCCGGTAGTCGCCCCGGAACATGGCGCCGATCTGCGGCACGGTAACGTGACTTTCGTCGATGAACACGAGCGCGTTATCGGGCAGATACTCGAACAGTGTCGGCGGCGGATCGCCAGGCTTGCGGCCGGTGAGATAGCGCGAATAGTTCTCGATGCCCGCGCACGAGCCGGTCGCTTCCATCATCTCCATGTCGAACAGCGTGCGCTGCTCCAGCCGCTGCGCTTCCAGCAGCTTGCCGTTGTCGTACAACTCGTCGAGACGCAGCTTCAACTCGCTTTTGATGAGCTTGATGGCCTGCTGCAAAGTGGGCTTGGGCGTCACGTAGTGCGAGTTGGAGTAGATCTTGACCAGCGACAGCTCATCGGATTTCTGTCCGGTTAGCGGATCGAACTCGACGATGCTTTCAACATCATCGCCGAACAGCGAGATACGCCAGGCGCGATCCTCCAAGTGGGCCGGAAACAGTTCGATGGTGTCGCCGCGCACGCGAAAGCTGCCGCGCACGAAGTTGATATCGTTGCGCCGATAGTGCAGCGCCACAAGGTCGGCGATGAGCTGATCACGCGAAAGCCGCTCGCCAACCTGCACGGTGAAGGTCATGGCGGTATAAGTTTCGACCGATCCGATACCGTAGATGCACGAGACGGACGCGACGATGATCACGTCATCCCGCTCAAGCAGAGCGCGCGTTGCGGCATGGCGCATGCGGTCGATCTGCTCGTTGATCGACGATTCTTTCTCGATATAGGTATCGGTGCGCGGCACGTACGCTTCGGGCTGATAATAGTCGTAGTACGATACGAAATATTCGACCGCGTTGTCGGGAAAGAAGCTCTTGAACTCGCCATAGAGCTGCGCCGCCAGCGTCTTGTTGGGCGCCAGGACAAGCGCGGGACGCTGCGTGCGTTCGATCACCTGCGCCATGGTGAAGGTCTTGCCCGAGCCGGTAACGCCTAGCAGAACCTGACTGCGGTCGTGCTTGCTGACGCCCTCCACCAGTTCGGCGATGGCGGTCGGCTGGTCGCCGCGCGGCTCATACTCAGACACGATATTGAAGTGAACGCCGCCCTCGGACTTATCGGGGCGGGGCGGGCGGTGCGGCGTAAAGGCGGCCTGTTCGCCGGAGACCAGCGGATGCGAGGCCATCATCGGTTGGCTGAGCAGAATTTCCTTCGCGTGGGCGGAGCGCTGCTCCGGTTTGGCGAGCAATGCGTCGAGATACTTGCCGGGCGCTTCGCCTCCAAACGGCGGGCGCGGTCCCTGTTGCCGCAGGGCGGGCAGCGGAATGTGGCTGGCTTCACTGTCGTAGGCCGGACGATCGGGATCGGTTGTCGCGGCCGGAACGCCACCCAGCTCTTTCAGCGCTTCGAACACGGCCTGGGGTCGCTCGGCCAACCCCGGTGTATCTTCCGGCGCTGTCAATTCGTGATTGCTGCCCTCCGAAGGCAAGGGTCGGCGGGGCGATTTACGGCGCGCGCTGACTTCGGGCGTGCCCGCAGCGGTTTCGGCCGGCGGGGGCGTCGGTTTGCCGGATCTGACGCGCGAAGGGCGCGGCTTGGGGATGCGCTCGGCATCGGCGCCAGCAGGTCTGGGCTTCTTCGACGGTGCGGGATCTTTGGGGGGTGGCGTCATGGGCGTGAATATGGCCCCGGGCGTCGCGCCGCTCAAGCCGCCATCTGCCGCCGTCCCTTCCTTAACCGTCGGGCATGGGGCGCGACCTTATAACGGGAGAACGCCGCCGCCCGGCGGGGAAGGTTTGCCCCATCGGCGCCGTGATTTGGCGGGAACACTGCCTATGCAAGTTGGCGAGAGGTTTTCTATGCGTGTGAAGATTTTAGCGGCAGTGACCAGCGTTCTGGCGATCGCGCCGCTGGCCTTTTCGGTGTCCGCCACGGCCGGCCCGCGCGCGGTGCTGGAGCTGTTCACCAGCCCATTCTGCTCGGCATGCCCACCCGCGGATGCGCTGTTCACCGAGCTGGCCCGCAGTCCGGACCTCATCACGCTGGTGATGCCGGTGGATTCGATGGATCGGCCGGGCCGCACCGACCCGCTCGCCAAGCCTGCCTTCACTGACCGTCAGGCGGCCTACGCCGAGCGGCGCAACTCCGACATGCTGTTCACGCCGCAGGCGGTGATCAATGGCGCCGCTGAGGCGCAAGGCTCCGACGCTGACGAGATCCGCGAGGGGATCGCCCAGACGCTGAACGTGCTGACGGTTCCCGTTGATGCCAAGGCAGCCGGCAAGCACATCAATCTTTCCGTCGGTGGCGCGGGCAAGGCGGCGGCCAAAACCGGGGTCATCACCGTGCTGCCGTTCATGCGCGATCACACCGAGCCGCTGCGTGGCGGCCGCAGCGCGCATTACGCCAATCTGGTGCGCGATGTCATTCCCGTTGACACCTGGAACGGCGAGCCGTTCAAGGCGCGCCTGTTGCGGCAGGATTTTGCCAAGTACGATGGCATTGTCGTGCTGCTGCAGGCCGGAACCAACGAGCGTCCTGGCGCAATCATCGGAGCGACACGCATCGAGTTTGCGAAGTCGGACCGTTCCTGATTGCTTGCGTTTGGGTGTCGGCCTGCCTGCTCCGTCGCCGGTATCGCGTTGTAATTTTTGCTGGGCGCATGGTGCTGAAGCGAATACAACGCGCGCAAACAATTGCGATGGAGCGTGCTCATGGGCTCGCCTTTCCTTTCACTGTCGTTGCTCACGCTCGGGGTCGATGATCTCGCTCGCGCGCGTAGGTTCTACGAGCAGATGGGGTTGGTGATATCGCCACAGAGCGGCGAGAATGTCGTCTTCTTCCAGATGCCGGGTGGCGTGCTTGGTCTGTATCCGCGCACGCTGCTGGCGGAGGATGCAACGGTCGACGCGCAGGGCAGCGGTTTTTCCCGCGTGGCGCTCGCGTGCAATCTCGACAGCCCTGAGGACGTGGATGCGATGCTCGATCGCGCGGTGTCCGCTGGTGGCAGCCTGGTGAAGCCGGGGCAGACGGTATTCTGGGGCGGTTATTCAGGTTACTTCGCCGATCCGGACGGTCATCTATGGGAGGTGGCGCACAATCCGTTCTTCCCGAAAGACGAGCGCGGCGTATTGGCCATCGGGTAGCACGTCAATCCAGGGCCGGTGTGCGTGCGGCGCCGACTAATGGCGTCACTGCGGTCACGGATGGATGTTGAGGGTCGGCATTGAGCAGCAAGAGCAGCAAACCGGCAACTGGCTCCGACCCTGCGCAGGGCAAACGTGGTCCAATAGCGACCGCAGCCGTGCATATCCTGTTTGCGGCGCTGATGTACCTTGCCGTCATGGTCGCGCTTGGCGGCGTAAATTCCATTCGTCACGCGCCCACTGAAAAGTCGATCACGGCCGGTGTCGTTGCGCTGGCGGTTGGCGGCGTATTTGCCTGCGTGATCGGCGCCATCTGGTATCTGCTGTTTTTCATCGAGCCGCGCAGGCAAGCTTACGCTGCACGTATGGCTGGGCTGCACCCGGGTGAACCGTGGATGCAGAATGAGATGTGGGCCAAGCGCACGGTTACGGACCGCGCCAACTTCGGGCTGACAATCTTCTTATGGCTCTGGTCGCTTGGATGGTGCGCCGGACTGTGGCTGATCTGGAATGCGAACGGTCACCGGATACTGGCATCGGCACGCGATAGCTGGATCGAGACGCTCATTGCGCCACTGTTTCCGGTTTTAGGATTGCTGGGCATTCTCGCGGCCATCGGCGCTACGCGGATCTGGTTTCGCTATGGCCCGTCCACGCTGCGCATCGATACGCTGCCCGGATACATGGGTGAAACCTTTCGCGGTGTTGTTAGCGTACGCATGCCCGAGCCGGTGTCGCTGGAGATTGAACTGGCCTGTGAGCGCTTGAGCTATAGCAAGTCAATCGATGGCAAAGGGCTCAGCCGCAAGATCTGGAAAACCACAACGGTGTGGTCACACACCGCCAGAATTGAAGCGGGCGACCTGATGCTAGCTCGCAAAGGTGTGGTCAGCATCCCGATAGCGGTGCGGTTGCCGCGGGGATATACGCCGAGCGGACTTGGCGCTGACGGAACAGGTGTGCAGTGGGTACTTTATGTGCGCGATGTTCGTCGCGCGGACGTTGACGGCAGTCGGCGTTATACGGCGCAGTTTCCCATTCCGGTGTTCGATCGCAAACGCAACCGTTGACCGCCCCAGGTCTGCATGGACACTTCGCTTGTCCGAAGGCCACATTGACCGGGTGCCGTGCGCGCTCAGGCAGCGGAGGCAGAAGACACAGCCGCGTTTTCGTCGTCGATGCGTTCGGCCTGATCAGCAACCACTGGTGCTCTCGCGCCCCACAGCAGCGCAACGCCAATAACGGCGGAGGCTATCGACGCGACGAACACGGCGATCTTGGCCGCAGCAAAATCTGATGCCTGCGGGAAAGACTGCCCGGCGATGAACAGCGACATGGTGAAACCGATACCAGCCATTGCGCCCGCTCCAGCAAGTTGGCGCCAAGAATAGGCGGCAGGCTTGATGGCGAGTTTGCATGCCACCGCCAGTAACGATGCCAGCAATAGGCCAAACGGTTTGCCGATCACAAGACCGACGATGATGGCGAGCATCAGCGGCTCGTGATTTTCGATCACGCCAAGCGATAGCGGCACACCGGCATTCGCCAACGCGAATAGCGGCAGGATGATGTAGCTCGACTCAGCACCGGCATGGCGCAGCAGGCGATCGGCCGGCGACTGGATGCGATCGTAAATGGCGTCGATTGCGCGTATCGCCGGCAGCGAGGGACCATGGTGCAGCACCTCGCTGCCGTGGCGCGCTTCTTCCGCGACGATGCTTGAGAACTGCGCCGTGAGTGCGTTGAGATTGGCGGGTGGCCGCGTGGGAATGAACAGCGCCAGCAGCACACCGGCCAGGGTGGCGTGCAGGCCGCCGGCATGCACGAACGCCCACAACACGATGCCAAGCAGCAGGTAAGGCGCGAGACGATAAACGCGCGAGTAGCTGAGGGCAGCCAGTGCAATCAGTACGCCAACGGCGCCGAGCAGATACATCCATTGAATGGCGCTGGAGTAGAATATGGCCACAACGATGATGGCACCGATGTCGTCGACGATAGCGGCCGCAGTGAGAAAGATACGCAGCTCCACCGGCACGCGCGATCCCATCATGACGATCAGCGCGATGGCAAAGGCCGTGTCCGTCGCCATCGGAATGCCCCAGCCGTGCGCCCATGGACCTGTCGGCAGCACCAGCATGTAGAGCAATGCGGGCACGGCCATACCGCCAATCGCAGCAGCAATCGGCAGCGCGGCCGCCTTCACGTCAGAAAGTTGGCCAACGGTGAACTCGCGTTTTATTTCCAGCCCGACAACAAGGAAGAATACAGTCAGAAGGCCGTCGTTGACCCAGTGCCGCAACGACATGTCGAAGCTCAGCGGTCCAAGCGTAAAGCCCAGATGCTGGTGCCAGAATGCTTCGAAGCTCGTCGCCCAGACCGAATTGGTGAGCACGATGGCAAGCACGGTCGCGAGCAGCAGCAGAATGCCGGCCGATGGCCCCCAGCTTGCAAAATCGACTGCAGCAGAGCGTACGCGGTGACCGAGCGTGCCGCGCATTGCATCGGAGAACGAGCTTTCATCCCACGCGCCATCATAGCGGCGCCGGTTGATGAAGAACGTCGGTGTGATGAGCACGCCGCTGGCTGCGGCGCTGCGCTCGTCGGCTTCAACGCGGGCGCGGGCAGGATCCAGCGTTTCGGGTTCAGAGACGTCGACGCCCAGATCCTGCGCAACGGCGATGATGTCCTGCTCGGTCAACACATCCGACCGGGTCATCAACGTAACGTGCGCCCGCCAGAAACTGTCATCGTCGGGCGCCATTTCCACCAGTTCGGCGGCGCGACGGGCCAAGTCGTTGTTGCGCAGCGGTCGGTGGCGAAACACATAGCGCAGACGCTGTCCGAATTCGTCGCGCGCTTCCGCAACACGCTCGTTGGCGGCGCGGCACGAAGGGCAGGCATAGCTGCCGTATTCCACCAGCGTGATAGGGGCGTTGTCGGGTCCAAGTGTGTGGTCGTCCGGGCCTACTGCCCGGTCCAGCCGGTTGCGTTGGACTGTCTGGCTCACGCGGCCCCCTGGGATGCTGCTATAATGGTCGTGGTCGAGTGACTGCTTTTTTATATCCGGGATAGCGAGGCGTCACTCTCTCTCATGGGGATGCGTCACACGGACATTCACCACCATGATTAACGGCTGGCACCCATTGCGCGACGGACAGCAAGTTCAAGCGCTTCCAGAAAGCGCGAGCGGTCCTGGCGGGTGAAGGATGCGTTATAACCCTTGCTTTCGCCAGTTTCGCGCAAATGAGCAGACAGCTCGCGCATTGCGAGCGCCATGCCGATACTGGATTCGGTAAATGGCTTGCCGGTGGGGCCGATCGCCTGAGCGCCCTTCTTGAGGCAGCGGGCTGCGAGCGGGATGTCGGCAGTCACTGCAACATCGTTGGGGCCGATATGCTCTGCGATCCAGTCATCAGCAATGTCAGGGCCTTCCGGCACAATCACGCGCTTGATCAGAGGGCCTTCGGGCAGGCGCATCCAGGCATTGGAAACGAAATGCACCGGCAATCCGTGGCGTTCGGCAACGCGCACGGCTTCGTCCTTCACCGGGCACGCGTCGGCGTCGATGAAGATGGCGGGGGATGAAGATGGCGCGGCTGTCGTCACCCGATGTTTGTAGCGGCCGGCGCACGCAATGCAAAGCGGCGTTACATCGGCTCGGCAAGCAAGGCCTCGATTGTAACGGCGTCCGCTACGCGATCGTGCATGCCGGCGCCCGGCGTTGCTGTGTCGGCATCCATCACCGGACCGGGCGTGACAATGGCCACCAGCCGATCCCACAATGCATTCGGCATCGACGGCCGGTCGCGCGCCGCTGACAGCAGGTAACGGAACTTGGCGTGCATGCGGGCGGCTTCCTCAAGTGGCGCGATCACGCGCACGCCATGCATTTTCAGCAGTGGCTCCAGCGCGCTGACGGTCAGCAACTCGACGTGCGCCACGGTGCGGCACTCGTTGATGGCGACCAACAGGAAAGCGACTCCGGCATCGGGCGCGTATTGCACCATCTCGGTGATACAGGAATAGGCGCGAATGCGACCCTGACCGCTCGATTCATCGGGGTTGTCTGTCGTGTCCAGCAGCAGGCGAGCCAGGCGTCGAAAATCCGTGGCGCCGTCCGGTGTCGTACACAGCGGCGCAGCCTGTGAAAATTGGCACTCCAAGCAACTCCACGTGCGATCCATGGGATGCTTTCCGGCGATGCTTCCGGTCGGACAAAACCTCTGCGCAAAGCGACATAGCGGTGCGTGATGCGGCAAACTACAGCATGCATTGTGCGAAAGAAACCTTCGGTTGCAAGACCGAAGGGGCAGCGAATTAAAACGCAGACGGGATAGCGCGCACGGCGGATGGCAGCCGCAGGCACTGCAACGGCAGCGCCACTACGTGCGATGCAACTGCCGTGAGCGACGGGTTAATGGTTCGCGGTTTTACGCTGGCGTGCACGTTTGCGCGGAGTCGGCGAAGCAGGCTCGACAGCGGCGACAGCCTCAAGCTTCGACTTCGGCACGATATGCACGACCTTATACCCGCGCTTTTTCAGCTCCGCGAGCAGGGTCGGCATCGCTGCCGCCGTGCGAGCCTGGATGTCGTGGAACAGGATGATGCCCTTGCCCTTGCGGTCGAGGCCGGTCAGCACGTTGCGGATCACCATCTCGGGCGAGCGAACGCGCCAGTCCCATGAATCGACGTCAATACCGAACACGGCGATATTGCGCTTGGCCAGATAATCCCGCACGCGCTTTGGATCGCTGAGATATGGGAAGCGGAAGAACGGCGCGACGCCATCGGGCAGCACTTCGTCCGCAATATTGAAGGTACTTTCGATCTGCTGCTCGGCGCTGCCCAGAGATGTGGCGCCAAGGTTGCGGTGGGAATAGGTGTGCGTGCCAACCGTATGCCCTTCAGCCTGCACCTGCTTGGCGATCTCGGGGAAGTTCTTCAGCATCCGGCCGACATAAAAGAATGTGGCCTTGGTGCATTCAGCGGCTAGCGCGTCGAGAATTTCGCGGGTGTGGACCGGGTGCGGTCCGTCGTCGAAGGTCAGAACGACTTCCTTGTCCTGCAACAGCGGTGTCGGGCGATACTGCTCGCCATATTCGCCGCCGCCAGCAGTATCGACCTCTGCAACACGGGTGACGCCGAGCCCGTCGCTGCAATTGATCGATTGGTCGGTGACAGCGTTATCGGTCGCTGTGGCGATCACTTCTTCCGATGCGGCGGCGATCCGCGCTGCTTCGGTTTCTGCGCGGGCAACAAGCGCCGGCAGCATCAGCGCGGCAACCAGAAGCAGCTTCTTCATTTCCGTTCTCCCCAACCAGTTGCCCCACGCGAAACAGGCTTGGTCGCTCCGACCACGGCGGCGGAGCATTGCATCGATGCGTTTAACCCGGCGTAAAGGATAGTGCGCTTCGGCCTGAATGGCATACCGTTTCCGGCTTCGATAGCCGCCTGCAGCGCAATCGTGCCCGGCCTGTGCTGCATCGGTGACGCCCGCGATCCGGCGCCTCACCGTGAAAACGCGTTCCAGACCGAGCTGAGAGAAGCAAAGAGAGGCACCGGGGGGCGTGGCAACCTCTCTTTGCGCCCGGCGGTGGCTGGCCGGGGATGTCGCGCAGGACGCCGCTGCAGGCTTCGGCGGATCCGCACACGACAAGCTCTCATGCGTATCGAGCCGAAGATCGTGTGGCTGTCTGCGCTCCTGCATTGACGCATTGAAACATGAAACCGGGGTTTGATCCGGGTCGAGAATATCGAGCGTTATTTCAGCAATATCGCGGGCATTGCCTGGCTTTACCGCCGGGTAGGTTGAATGGATCAACGTATCACCGCAGGGTTCTAATGCCTGCCGAGTGATAAGCGTGCCGCCGCTTTTCCCGGTCTTTACGTCGACCGCGGTTGGCGATGCCAGGTCTGAGCTTGTCTGCCGATCGGCCATAGGGCTAAGTCGGGCGTTCACCTTTGGAGCCCGCGCAGCATGCCACTCCCATCCTTTTCCATGCCCTACATCCTGCCAATCGTACTTCTGGTTTTCTCCAACGTCTTCATGACGTTCGCCTGGTATGGCCACCTTCGGTTCAAGGAGCAGCCAATCCTGCTGGTCATTCTTGTGTCGTGGATGATCGCGTTCTTTGAGTACTGTCTGGTCATCCCGGCGAACCGCTACGGCAGCGATGTCTATTCCGCCGCTCAGCTCAAGACGATCCAGGAAGTGATTACCCTGATCGTCTTTGCAGTGTTCTCGGTGCTCTATCTCAAGCAACCGTTTGGCGTGCATCAGATCATTGGGTTCGGGTTTATAGCGGTTGGTGCATTCTTTATCTTCTCTGGGCGCCCCTGAAGCAGTTAAGGTCGCACGGAAACAAAGACCGCTCCGCGGCGCGAGGGGAAATGGCTGAGACACGCATTGCAATGGTCACGGGTGCCAACCGTGGGATCGGGCTGGAAATCGTAAAGCAGCTGTCGCGCGGCGGTATGCTGGCGGTGCTCTGTTCGCGCGACGTTGAAAAGGGCAGGCAGGCGGCGTCGAAGCTGGCATCGGAAGGGCTTGAGCCGCCGGTGGTTGCCCTGGACGTGACCGATGATGCCAGCGTCGCGAACGCTGTGGCCGACGTGATGAACCTTTTCGGGCGCATCGATGTGCTGGTGAACAATGCTGCGATCCAGCGGGAAGGGATGACGGCTGAGCAGGCGAGCGTTCTCGATGTTGCGCCGGAACTCGCGCTGGAAGTGTTCAATGCCAACACGCTGGGGCCGTTGCGCCTGACCAAAGCCGTGGTGCCGATCATGCGCCAGGGTGGCTATGGCCGGATCGTCAATATTTCCTCCGGCGCGGGCCAGCTCGCTGAAATGGCGGCCGGGTTTCCGTCCTATCGGATGTCGAAGGCGGCGCTGAACGCGCTGACGAAAGTGACGGCTGCGGAGCTGGGGCCATCGCCGATCAAGGTCAATGCCATGTGCCCGGGCTGGGTGCGTACCGATATGGGCGGACCGGACGCGACACGCTCGGTGGAGCAGGGCGCGGAAACGGCGATCTGGCTGGCCACGCTGCCCGATACCGGACCGACCGGCGGTTTCTTCCGCGATAAGACGCCGATACCCTGGTAAATTTCAAGGTGATCAGCGTTGGTGTGGGGCACAGATCGAGCGCTGGGGGGCGGCAGCCGCTTTGCTTACACGCCGCGAACTAGGTTGCCGATCATCAGCATGATGTAGGCGCTGATCGCGAGCCAGAACTCCTGATGCGGCAGGTAACGCGGCACGCCGATAAAGCCCAGTTTCGTCACCAGAGCCAGCAGGGCGAGGGTGAGCGAAATAAGGAAGATGGTGATGGTTGGCGGATTGAGGCGCATGGGTCTGGTGTCCTCCCCTTGGATCGCGATTTGCGCGGTTTAGCCCACGCTATAAACTCCGGTCATGGCACGGATTTGATCGGCCGGAACCCTAAATCGGTCGAATATGCTTTGAAGCCGGAGTTTCTTGCGACCGGAAGGCAGGCTGATTGAAGCCGGGCCCCGGCACGGGCGGCCGGCTCCCGGGACGGATTCGCCGGTGCGAGAGAACAATCACCGTCGGCTGGCTCCGCGAAGGGGAGGCGCCGGTGCGAACTGCGGTCAGCAAAACAAAACGCCGGCTCTAGGCCGGCGTAAAATGGGCTGCAATTGGCGGGGGTTGACCCCTGCCGATCAAAGCGTGCGAACGGTTTTGGCCGTTGAAGACACGTCCGGCATCTCCTGGCCTGCCTCGATCACGAAGCGGACGGGGAGCGCACGGGGGTTGCTTTCATCCCGGCAAGTCACCAGTAGAAGCGGCATGGGGCGGCCAGCCGAAGAAACAGGCACCACGTTGTTGTCTATGACGCGGTCGACGTTCACGACGTTCAGCACGCGGTCGCGCCCGTTGGCCGAGATGGTGATGCGATCGCCAATCGATACCGGCTTGGCATCGAGAGCGCTGACATGCGCAACATTCGACAGCCAAAAGTCTTCCGTGCCCGCCACTACCGGGCTGACCCGTGCGGCAGAAGCCGTTTGCACATCCATATCCGCGATGGCGTTCTGGAAGCCACGGGCCACCACGCCTTCACCATTGCCTATCGACACCGCCGCGGCACCAAGGCCGGTGGCGGCGGAAGCCAAAACCGCGATCGGAAGCGCCTTTCGGATTGCGCCAGTGCCCATGGTCAGCTCCGCTGTTCCGTGTTCAGCTTTATCTGCATTTCGCGCCTAACTCGGGTACGAGGCCGAAGCAGACAGATTAGCCTCTCCTGCCCCGTGCGCAAGATTAGTAGACCAACCCACCATTACCGAAATGTTAGGGGTGGAGTGCCGGTCTTCAAGTCCCCTGCCGGAAATGGGGTATTTGATACTGCCGCAACCGGCTCTGCTACCGAACCTAGGTTAACGTAGGCCCGCCGCAGGTGACGGAAGAATGCCAGGTTGAGGGCAACGATTAACGAAACGATCCCGGCCAGAAGGCCGATGGCCAATCCCTGCGGGATCGGGCGGGGTCCGGACGACATAGCCTGCTGAGGAACAGGGATTGCGGTCGCGACAACCGCGGCCGCAATCAGTGAGTTGTCGTCCAGGGAGAATTTCATGAGGTCGCCCGTGCTGGGCGCCGCCGCCAGCAGCCCGGAGAGGCTGTATTGATGTTGCCGATCGTGATTGTAGGTGGCGACTGCGAAGGCGAGGGTGGCAAATAGTACAAGGCCGAAGCCAATGTCGGCCACGGTGCGCCCCAAAAGTCTGAACGTTCCAGCTCCGGACATCTCAGCTTCCCGCCCTTTGCAGGCTCACGTAGCCACCCTGCATCTGCAATGCCCACCAATGCTAGCCCCGTTCATGGCAGCGTTGGGGTCACATTATGGCGATTGAGGTGTATTTCTTCTCAACGGGCGTTCGCAGGTGCGGTGTGGCGCGCCGACCACGGCGGTCCCGGTCTCCGCTCCTCCCCCTGCCGACCTTCAAGACCCATCGTTTTGGTCGCGGCTTTCGGGCCCGTATAGGCCAAGGGGATGTATTGAAGTCGCCGCGGCGTGCGGATAGTGTCCGCGCCGCATTGCAACATATCGAGCATCCAAACGATCATCCGAAAGGCTTCCGACCATGGGCTTCATCGCCGACAGTTTGAATCGCATCCAGCCATCGGCGACCATTGCGGTGACGACGAAGGCCCGGGAACTGAAAGCCGCTGGCCGCGACGTCATCTCTCTTTCAGCGGGTGAGCCGGATTTCGATACGCCTGAGAACATCAAGCAGGCAGCCGTCAAGGCGCTGGCCGATGGGCAGACGAAGTATACCGACGTTGACGGCACACCGGCGCTGAAGGGCGCGATCGTGCGCAAGTTCAAGCGCGAGAACGGCCTGGAATACAAGCCAGAGCAGATCTCCGTTGGCACCGGCGGCAAGCAGGTCATCTATAATGCGCTGATGGCGACGCTCAATCCGGGCGATGAAGTGATCCTGCCGGCGCCGTGCTGGGTTTCGTATGCCGACATCGTCATGCTGGCCGACGCCAAGCCGGTGTTCGTCGAGACGAAGCTGGAAGACGGCTATCGCCTGGCGGCCGCTGCGCTGGAAGCTGCGATCACTCCCAAGACGAAGTGGCTGATCTTCAACTCGCCCTCTAATCCATCGGGTGCCGCTTACTCGCGCGATGAGATCAAGGCACTGACGGATGTGCTGCTCAAGCATCCGCACGTCTGGATCATGACCGACGATATCTATGAGCACCTGCTCTATGACGGCCTGGAGTTTCACACCATTGCCGCTGTCGAGCCACAACTGTTCGACCGCACGCTGACCATCAACGGTCTGTCGAAGGCCTATTGCATGACCGGCTGGCGTCTGGGTTATGCAGGCGGTCCGGTGCAGCTCATCAATGCGATGCGCAAGCTGCAGTCGCAGTCCACGTCGAACCCGTGCTCGATCACCCAGGCCGCCGCCGTTGAAGCGCTGGACGGTCCGCAGGACTTCATCGCCGCCAACAACGCCAAGTTCGTCGAGCGCCGCGATCTGGTGGTGTCGATGCTCAATCAGGCGTCGGGCATCACCTGTCCGAAGCCGGAAGGCGCGTTCTACGTTTATCCGAGCTGCGCCGGCGTGATCGGCAAGACGAGCGCGTCGGGCAAGAAGATCGAAACCGACGAAGACTTCGCCACCGCGCTGCTGGAAGAGGAAGGCGTTGCTGTGGTGCACGGCGCCGCATTCGCGTTTTCGCCGGCGTTCCGCATTTCCTATGCAACATCCAGGGATGTGCTTGAGGAAGCCTGCCGCCGTATCCAGCGCTTCTGCGGTAACCTGCGCTAGGATCGCTTTTCTATCGTATTGCGATGCGGCCGAGGTTGCACACTGCCAGATGGATATTGGGCGAGGTTTGAAGGGGACGGGGCGAGGCAATGGACAAGAAATGTTCCGCCGCGCCCCGGCTCGATCGCTCCAGCGGGGCGAAGGCCGCTCCTAAGTGCTCATCCTGCTGGTTCTGGCGCGCCGGTCTTTTGCTTGCTCTCGTCGCTCTTGCAGTGAGCTGGGTTGTCGGCAAGCTGTGACGGGCACGCCCATTGCCACTCACTGGGCGCGCTTCAAACAGCGGATATTAAAAAACGGCGCGTCCCTGCGGATGCGCCGTTGCCATTTTCACCTTCGTCACTTCCCAGCGTCACACCGTCATGACGACCGGGTTTGTGCAATGCACACGTTAGGCGGCGGCGCCCCGGTGTCCAACGAGATCGACCGTAAGAGCGCGAAGCCATAGACGACGCAGCGAACGCTGGGTGCTGGCCAGCAAGCTGCGCTGCGTTGCTGGCACCACAACAAGTGCAGTTGAAGGTACACGGGCAACCTTTGCCTGTGTGCGGTTCAGATCATCGGTTGCCATGTCTTCAGCGGCCATTGCGTATCCCGCCGCGTGGGCTGCAGACATCAGCGATTTCATACCCATCGCACGCCTCATTCCGACTTCAGCTTCGACACGTTTAACGCGTGTCGCTCAGATCCGGTTCATTTCGATAATAAACTATCGAACCGATATATTTATAATGGCCCAAATATCGGGCAGAGCAAGCAATTTCGGTTGTGCTGATGCGAATGAAAACGCATTCAGTTTTTCGCGCTGCAAGCGCTGCATTGCAAAAACATGACTGTCATCCGTCAACGTTTTTCGACGCTGGATGAAACCGAGGCGCCCGCTATCCAAGGCTTGCGCTGGCGACAACGAAGGATCAACATCGAGTTCTGTCGCGCTCCTCCGAGAGGCGCGAGGCGTGCGGCCGAGAGCGGTTGCGTGCGCCTCCAACCGAAGGAGGAAGCGAATGGCACAGTCCGAAGTTTCCAGTCGTGGCGGTGTGGCCAACGGTCATGCGAAATCGCATGGTGAAGCTGGCACCCGCTGCATCGCATTGATCGGCCCCTACCTCAGCGGCAAGACGTCCCTTCTGGAAGCGATATTGGCGCGAACCGGAGCCATCCCACGCGCCGGAAGCGTCACGGCGCAGACGTCGGTCGGTGATGGCAGTCCGGAGGCGCGCGAACATGGAATGAGCGTGTCGCTGAATGTCGCTGACACCACTTTCCTCGGTGACAGTTTCACATTTCTCGATTGCCCCGGATCAGTTGAGTTTCAGCACGAAGGCTGCGCTGCGCTGACAGTGTGCGACGCGGCCGTTGTCGTTTGCGAGGCTGACGTACGGCGCGTTCCGGCGCTTCAGATCATCATGAAGCAGCTCGAGGATCGCGGCATTCCGCACTTTCTGTTTCTCAATAAAATCGATGAGACGACAGTTCCGCTGCGTGATCTCATTCCCATGCTGCAGCCTGCCAGTACGAGGCCGTTGGTGTTGCGGCAGATTCCGATCTGGGAAAACGGCGCGGTGAACGGCTTTGTCGATCTGGCTTCCGAACGCGCGTTTGTCTATCGGGTCGATGCGCCCTCTGAGATCGTGGAGTTGCCGGCCACTATGAGCGAGCGCGAACAGCAGGCGCGTTTTCAGATGCTGGAGCAGCTTGCTGATCACGATGATGAGTTGATGGAGCAGTTGCTGTCCGATGTTCCGACGTCGCGCGATCGCGTATTCACCGATCTGACGCAGGAATTCCGCGACGGTGTAATTTGTCCGGTTTTCCTTGGATCGGCGAAGGATCAGCATGGCATTTTCCGGTTGCTGAAAGCGTTGCGCCACGAGGTGCCCGACGTTGCGACCACTGCGCAGCGGCTTGGAATTGGAGACGCGACGTCCGCAGCTCACGTTTTCAAGACGCTGCACACGCAGCACGGCGGCAAGCTGTCCGTGGCCCGCGTGTTAAAGGGCGAGTTTGCCGATGGCACCGTGGTGACGGGGCCTGATGGCAGCGACCGCATCGCCGGTGTGTTTTCGATGCGCGGTGAAGAGGCAGTGAAGCGCGGCGCCGCTTCAGCTGGCGATACGGTGGCGTTCGGCCGCCTGGAGAGCGTGCAAACCGGTCAGACGATCGGTGCTGACAGGATTGCCGGTGCGCAGGTGGCCAGTTCAGTTGCACCGGAAGCCGTGTTTGCGGTCGGCTTGGGTTTGAAGGACCGCAAGGACGAAGTGAAGCTTACCGCCGCGCTTGCAAAACTGCAGGAAGAAGATCCGTCGCTCGTCGTCGAGAGCAACGGTGACACGCATCAGATGTTGCTGTTGGGGCAGGGTGAGATGCACTTGCGCGTGACGCTGGAACGGCTGCAGCGCAAGTATGGCATCGCGGTCGAACGTCAGCAGCGGCAAATTCCTTACAAGGAGACGATCCGCGTCGCCACGCAGGTGCGCGGCAGGCACAAGAAGCAGTCAGGCGGTCATGGTCAGTTCGGTGATGTGGTGCTGGAAATATCACCGCTGCCGCGGGGCACTGGCTTCGCATTCACGGAAAAGATCACCGGCGGTGTCGTCCCGCGCCAGTTCATTCCTTCAGTGGAGATCGGCGTGAAGGATTACCTGCAGCATGGTCCGTTGGGTTTCCCGGTGGTCGATGTCGCGGTCACGCTGCTCGACGGCTCGTACCATTCAGTTGATTCTTCCGATATGGCTTTCAGGCAGGCCGCGCGACTGGGCATGGACGAGGGCTTGCCAAGGTGCACGCCGGTGTTGCTCGAGCCGGTGATGGCGGTGAACATCACGGTGCCCAACGAGGCGACGGCGCGCGTCAATGGCATAATCTCACAACGGCGCGGCCAGATACTCGGTTTCGACAGTCGCGAAGGCTGGACCGGCTGGGATGTCGTGCAGGCGCAGATGCCGGCGTCTGAAATGGAGGGATTGATTGTCGATCTGCGCTCGGCAACGTCGGGCGTCGGCACCTACACGGCCCGTTTCGATCACATGGCGGAGTTGACCGGCAGGCTGGCCGATCAGGTGCTGGCGCATCAGCGGAGCGTGGCAGCATAGGGCAGGTGCCAAAACAGACGGTGTCGGAGCGCGCGGCATTGGTGGTTGCGCTCCGGCGCTGATACGCGAGCGGAAAATCGGTTCCCACTTTTCCGGAAGCACTCTAGAACGCACAATCCCCTCTTGACCGGATGATCATCGGCGAGCATCTCGGACACCGATCCGCGCACGTTGCCATTTGCGCGTAACTCCATGTCGCCATGGCATGGAACAGGAGATGTTGGTGCAGGCATATTTTTGGGTAGCTTTGGGCAGTGCGCTGGGCGGCATGGCGCGTTTCTGGCTGACCGGCGTAGGCGCGAGGTTGTTCGGCGAGACGTTTCCGTGGGGCACGCTGCTGATCAACATCATCGGTTCGTTTGTGATCGGACTGTTCGTTGCGATGACGGTGCCGGAAGGGCGCTTCGTCGTTGAGCCGGATTTTCGCGCTTTCGTTACGGTGGGGCTGTGCGGCGGCTTCACGACGTTTTCCGCTTTCAGTCTGCAGACCATGGTGCTGATGCAGGAGGGCCAGTGGCTGGCAGCGGGCGGCTACATCGCCGCTTCGGTGCTGTTGTGCCTGCTCGCTGTCTGGGCCGGCTACGCAATTGCCATGCAACTTAACCCGCTATAGTGCGCCTGTTTCGCACGGTTTTGAGCATTCCTTTGCCTTTGTGTGTCAGGGTTGCCGCATGGCTGGCTCAGATCGCACATCATTTGTTCGCGGATTTTCCGATCTCGATGTCGAGACGAACGTCCCGCGGCTGCCCGTAAAGGGAGCATTCCCGCCGTGGCTGCGCGGCACTCTGCTGCGAACAGGGCCAGCGAAATTCGACATTGGCGGCACAAGCGTCAATCATTGGTTTGATGGTCTGGCGATGCTGCATCGTTTCAGCTTCGCCGATGGCGAGGTCGCCTATTCCAATCGTTTTTTGCGCTCAGATACTTTCCAGCGCTCAATGGATCGGGGCGGCCTGGCCGACGGCGGCTTTGCAACCGACCCGTGCCGCACGTTGTTCCAACGCGTGGCTTCGGTGTTCTCGCCGCGGTTCACTGACAACGGCAACGTCAACATTGACAGTTTCGGCGGCGAGCCGGTGGCGTTGACCGAAACACTGCTGCCGGTGCGGTTTGATCCTGAAACGCTGGCGGTGCTTGGCCATCATCCGATGAGCGCCGAAGTGGGCGGCATGATTTCGATCGCTCATCCCCATCACGATGCAACGCGCCAGTGCCGCTACAGCTACGTGGTCGAGTTTGGCCGTCGATCGCAGTATCGCCTGTTCGCCATCCCCGATGATGGTTCGGCACAGCGCGTGGTGGCGACGATGGAGGTCGATAAGCCGTCCTACATGCACTCGTTCGCGATGACCGAGCGGTATCTGATCTTGACGGAATTTCCGTTGGTGGTCGATCCACTGCGCATGATGCTGAACCTGTCGCCGTTCATCCGCAACTATCGTTGGCTGCCGGAGCGCGGGCTGCGCTTCCACGTATTCGAGAAGGACAGCGGACGCCATGTTGTTTCGCATACGACTGAAGCCGCGTTCGCGTTCCATCACATCAATGCGTTTGAAGCCGATGGTGAGCTAAAGATCGATGCGGTTGTCTATCCGGACGCTGCCATCATCGATCAGCTTTATCTCTCGCGACTGCGTGCAGGCGAGCCGGTGACTGCAACCGGCCAGCCAACGCGATTCACGGTGCCGCTGGCGGATCATGGAACTGTCACAGCCGCATCACTTGCAAGTGGCATGCTAGAACTGCCCCGCATCGATTATGGCCGCTGTGCGGGCAAGCCTTACCGTTATGTCTGGGGCAATGGCCGTACGCCCGATGGCCTTTTTCTCGACAGCATTGTTCGCGTCGATCTGGAAACCGGTGCGGTGGCGCGCTGGTTCGTGGACGGGTGCTACCCCGGCGAGCCGGTATTTGTTCCGCGTCCGGGAAGCACCGACGAAGGCGACGGCGTCATAATTTCAGTCGTGCTTGATGCACACCGAGGAACATCATTTTTGCAAATCATGGATTCAATATCGCTTTCCGATATAGCGCGCGCACAATGCCCGCACACAATTCCGTTCGGGTTACACGGTTGTTACTATCCGCGCGCTGAAGAAGGGCGTATGGCTCGAATGTGAGCCAGCGTCGCGAATGAACCGGGGGTCATACTGCCTTTAAAGAGGCATTTTGTATACCGCTTTGATTTGTGCGGTGTTACAAACCGCATGTTCGCGACGAAGAGCTCTCATTCAGGGGAGGCTGTGCTGGGGTGCAGCCAAGTGATGGAGCCATACGATGAGTGCTTTTCGGGTGCTGGGTGCGGGCGTTGCGGCGCTGGCGCTGCTGGGGAATGCTGCTGTAGCGGAGCCGGCTACGGGCGAACAACTCGTTGATGTTTTGAACAAAATATTCGGCGCGCACGAAAAAACGCGCGCTTCTCACGCCAAGGGCATTTGCGTCAAAGGAGACTTCAAGCCGACAACCGATGCCGCAATGCTCAGCAAGGCGCCGCAGTTTTCTGCGCCTGTGCCGCTCATCGGCCGGTATTCCCTCGGCGGCGGCAATCCTGCTGCATCGGACGGCCAGAAAGATAACGTCCGGGCCATCGCGCTGCATTTCAATTTGCCGGACGGCAGCGTCAGCGATCTGCTGATGATCACCGCGCCTGTGTTCCCGGCCAAAAATCCGGATCAGTTTCTTGAGCTGCTGACGGCTGTCGCGTCTAAGGACAAAGAGAAAGTTGCGGCCTACTTCGCGGCAAATCCGGAATCGACAGGGCAGAAGAAATATCTGATGGCGCGGCAGGTGCCGGCCAGCTACGCGACGGCCGATTACTTCGGCGTGCACACCTTCTATCTCACCAACAGTGATGGGCAGCGCCAGGCGGTGAAATGGAAGGCCGTGCCGGTTGGCGGCTTTGTCGGGCTTGACGATGAAGCAGCGGAAAAGAGCGGCACAGATTTCTATCGCAAGGAGCTGGAGCAGCGGCTTGCGAAGGGCGCCGCCAGCTATGAACTCTTTGCAGTTATCGGGCAGCCAGGCGATCAGGACGACGATCCGACCGCGGAATGGCCCGCCGACCGCAAGAGCGTGAAGATGGGCACGATTACGATCAGCGGGCTTGAGCCGGCAGCAACGTGCGATGCGGGCGTGTTTGATCCCAACGTTGTGGCTGATGGCATTGAACCATCGCCTAACGATAAGATTCTGCCGATGCGGACTGAAAGCTATGCGGTGTCATTCGGACGCCGTCAGTAGAAAATCCCGAATGAAACAACGGCGGGCTCGGCAGTATGCGCTGCCGGGCCTATGCCTATTCCGTATCGGGGGTCGATCCAGCCGGGATGAACTTCAGCGCGACACCGTTGATGCAGAAGCGCAGTCCGGTAGGTGCAGGACCGTCGCGGAACACATGTCCAAGATGGCCACCGCAGCGGCGGCAATGGATCTCGGTGCGCACCATGAAGTAACGGCGGTCTACGCTGTCGCCGACGGCGTTGCCGAGCGGGCGATAAAAGCTGGGCCAGCCGCAGCCGGCATTAAACTTCGTCTCGGACGCAAACAGCGGATGCCCGCATCCGGCGCACTGGTAAGTGCCTTCATCGTAGTTGGCGTCGAGCGGGCTTGTGCCGGCGCGTTCGGTGCCATGTTCGCGCAGAATGCGGAACTGCTCCGGGTCAAGCTCGCGCCGCCATTCCTCCGGCGTTTTCTCGATTTCGAATTTGGATTTCGATTTTGTCACGCTGCATCCGTTTGCGTGCTGGAGAATTTCTGTTCGCGTAGCGCCGTGGCCGAAGCCGAATCTCTTAATCCATGAAAGGGACGAGACGGTCCAGCACGATTTCCTCAGTCGAAAGCCTGCAGTTGTAGGCGACAGCTTCCACACCCGCCGCCGTAGCGTTGCGGAATGCTTCGGCATAGGCGGGATCAAACTCGGCGCAGATCGAAAAGCGCTGCGCGTCAGCGCGCTGGATCAGATACAGCATGACGGCGCGGTGTCCTTGCGCGACCATTGCCGACAATTCGCGCAGATGCTTGGCGCCGCGCGCCGTCGTGCAGTCGGGAAACTCCGCGTGCCCAGAAGTTCGCATGAGGTGGACATTCTTCACCTCAACGTAGCACAGGCCCTTCGCGTCATCCTCGAGTAGAAAATCGATGCGGCTTTTTTCGTCACCGTACTTCACTTCAGGCCGGATTTTTCCATAGCCGCTCAGGGGCTCGATGGTGTCATTTGCCAGCGCCTCCGCAACGAGCCGATTGGGATGCATGGGATTGATGCCGACCAGCGTCGGTCCATCGCCCAGATCGTTTTCAATCATCTCCCAGGTGTGGGGATATTTGCGCGTTGCAGCATCGCTGCGAGACAGCCACACGAATGAGCCGGGCGCCTGCAACCCGAGCAGCGAGCCGGTGTTGGGGCACGCAACGGTTGCCCGCTCGCCGTCATCGAACACAACATCAGCCAGAAGGCGCTTGTAACGGCGCTCAAGACGGGCGCGGACAAGGGCAGAGGTGAATCGCATGGGCGCAGCCTAAATGCTAAGATGGTGCTTCTATCGGCGGCCGGTCGGGCCGATGCAATGCCACGGAGAGAAGCTTTGAGCGGCGAGGAAACCGTCACTGCGGCGGTGCTGGTGATCGGCGACGAAATTCTGTCCGGCCGCACGCCGGATCGCAATATCAACTACATCGCAGCCCACATGACCAGCATCGGTATTCGTCTGCGCGAAGTGCGTGTGGTAGCCGACGATGAGCGCGATATCGTCGATGCAGTGAACGCTCTGCGCGCGCGCTATACGTATCTCATCACCACCGGCGGCATAGGTCCGACGCACGACGACATAACAGCCGATGCAATTGCAAAGGCGCTGGGCGTACCAATCGATCACGACCCGCGCGCGGTGGAACTGCTGCAAGCCTACTTCGACCGTCGCGGTGTTACGTCGACGCCAGCGCGCATGCGTATGGCGCGCATTCCGCACGGTGCAGAACTTATCGCCAATCCCGTTTCGGTCGCTCCGGGCTTCATGATCGACAACGTCATCGTGCTCGCGGGCGTGCCGGATGTGATGCAGGTGATGCTCGATGACGTGACGGCGAGACTGCGCACGGGCGCAAAAATGTTAACGGAGACGATCAAACTTTCACGACCTGAAGGTGATGTTGCTGATCTGTTCGCTGCGCATCAACAAGCATTTCCCGATGTTGCTATGGGCAGCTATCCATCGTTTGCCGATGGACGCATCTCCACGCAACTTGTTCTGCGGTCTACGGATTCTGAAATGCTGGAGCGCGCCAGACAGGGTTTGATGGCGCAGCTCAACAGTCGTGGAATGGTTTAAGAGTAGCGGCCTTGCGTCGCACTGACCGCATTAACTAGTGATTCGCCATCGTATTTCCGCTTCCTGCTGTTCCGACAGTGCCGCTCCGGGGGGTGTGGAGGTAGAACTCACGTGTTCTGCGACCCGTTCTCGCGGCGAACGGATAAACAGATACGGAGTTCTGCAATGGCGTGGAGTACGTCCACCTGGGCGAAGCGAATTCGCCTTGTGTGCATCGCCTCGATCGCACCGGCGATCACTGCGATGGCCATTCCTGCAACCGTCATATCGTCAGCCGAGGCGAAGACGCCGGGTAAGACCTATTGCTTCGTTGGCAAGTGCCATCGCGTGAAGACAATCGCGGAAACCGAAGCACTCGTCGGCAAAGAGCAATCAGTTGTCGCCTCTCACTATGACGACTGTAAGAAGGATCGCTACAACCCTTGCGGTCTGACATCGTCGGGTGAGCGTTTCCATCCAGATCGTCCCGATAACACCGCAAGCCCGGTTTATCCTGACGGCACCACGTTGCTGGTCTGGAATCCCAACAACAAGCGCGCGCTTGTTGTTCGCGTGAACAACGCCGGGCCCTATTGGGGCAATCGCACGCTTGATCTTTCCCGCGCCGCTGCTGAAAAACTCGGCTTCGCCGGGCAGGGCGTTGCAAAGCTCAAGATGAAAGTCGTCAAGGCGCCGGAAGCGCACGAAGCGCGCTACAAAAAGAACCGTAACTATGATCCGGTTCCCGGCGACATTGGCCAGTATGCAAGCATCACCGATGCGCATCGCGGCATGGCTGTTGTGATGGCGTTCAAGGCAACGACAGGTTCGCCGTTCGCGCCGGTCACGACTGCGAATGCGTTCGCAGGTCAGACGGTTGGTTCCGCGCGTCTGCTCGTTGCTGAAGCGCCGCAGGCCATCGGTCGCGTCACGACCGTTGCCTACACAGCACCAAACACGCCGCTGGCGTTCGGTGGTTTCCGCACCCAGAGCCGTGCTGTGCGCAGCGCCGCAAGCTCGCTCGGTTCGGAGCACAGCCTGGGCAAGGCCAACCGTGCTGAGTGGGATGAAGACGGTGTTGTCGATGGCCCGGTGCGTCTGTCGCAGGATCTCGTGACGGCGTCGATCGCAACACCGCCGATTGCAGACAAATCGCAAGCGGTGAAGTCGGTGGCCACCACAGACAAGGCTGAGGCAAAGTCGGCTGCAAAATCTGCCAAGAAGTCTGACAAGGCGCGCATCGCAGCCGCTGTCTATGCTGACACGCCGAAGCCTGAGGCGAGCAAGAGTTCGTCGTCGTCCAAGAAGCAGGACGACAGCAGCAAGGCGGAAAAGTCCGACGCGAAGGTCGAGAAGAAATCGACGACCAAGTCGCGCAAGTCTGCAAAGTCCAAGCGCGGCAGCGGATCGAAGAGCAAGGTCGCCAACTACGAGAGCCGTGGCGGTAGCTACTATGGCTCGTCGTATGGCAACAGCTATTCGGACCGCAGTTACACGTCGAGCCGTAGCGCTGGCCAGCTCATGTCCGATAACCTGCGCCGACTATAACGCAGGCGGTTGAACGGGGAGTTTCGCTGCTACCAGTGCTCCGCTCGTTTGCGGGGTGCCGGTTGCCGCGCCTGGCCTGGCGGCTGCATCTGTGATCGCGTGCGGTTTCACAAACGGAAACGCTCCGATTTTCATCGGAGCGCGTAAACTTCCGCGTTTCTGAAGTGCGGTTAGAGTGCTTCCGGAAAAGTTGGAACCGATTTTCCGACAGGGAGCGCGTACCAACAAACGCCTAGAGTCCTTCCGCGAGCCAACGAAACGCTGAAAGGCTCTAGCGCAGCAGGAATGCCGGCAGATCGAACGTCGCTGTTTCACCCTGCTTCTCGAAGCGGAAGAACAGCTCGTACTCAGCTTCGAGTGTGTCGAGAAACTTCGCGACCAGATCGAGCAGCGGCCCGAGCGGAATGCGCTTGGCGACAAGGAAATCTTCGCTGGCGCATAGCGGCGCTGTATCCGACAGCGTCGGCGCATCGGGGGCGATCATGCCGCGGCTGCGTACATAGCCGATCAGGCTGTCGCCGGCATCGAAATCGGTGCCGCTGACATCGGCGCATTCAGCAACGGCGTCGAGCAGGATTGCCGTTCCGGACAGGTAAAGCTTGGCCATGAATGCGAAGTTTTCTTCGCTTTCGGCAACCTCGGCTGCCCACTCGCGGCCCTTCAGGATGCGTGACAGCAAGGCCAGCTCGAACGTGCGGATGCGTTCAATGGCTTCGCGCTGACCGGCGCGCAGCTCAGCGATGCGTTCTGCTTCGCGCGGCGGCGGACCGGACCAGATGAAAAGCACGCTGGTCAGATCTTCGCCGGCAGCCAGCGCAGCATCCAGGTGCTCAGCCAGCAGATAGACGCTGACAGGCGCCTCGTAGCGCGAGATCCTGGTATCAGTCATTGCACGTCCTGCACATCATTCCCCAAGCTGGGATGGTGCTGTGATTCTCCCTTAGCTGCACCGTATGTCCCCAATCTGTCCACAGGGTCGGCCGTGTTGCGGCGGAACTTGAATTCGGATGCGAAGGCGTAAAACACAAAGGGCGCGCGATGGTTTCGCGCGCCCTTTATCTATTTCATGCCGATCACGAGCAGCCGGATGTGCCGCCGCAGGTGTCGCACTTCAAGCACGTGCCGTTGCGCACCAGCGTGAAGTTTCCGCACTCGCGGCAGGCTTCACCCTCATAGCCACGGATGCGTGCCTCAGCGCGCAGATCAGCGTCGCGGGTGCGCACTGAAACTTCGGTGCGCTTCAGCGTCGTCTGCGAATACATCACCGATGTATCGGCCTTCAGCGCCGTCGCGCCATCCGTCACCGGGAAAACTGCGGTGTCGGTTTCGACGGCCGGATAACGCGCCGTGAGGTCGGTGTAACCGCCGGCATCATCGCTGGCTGCGCGCCCGCCCGAGGCAAGCCGCAGGTTGCCGCGCATGAAGCCCTTCGAAACAACCTTGGTCACCTGCTCCGGCAGATCGAGCGCCAGCGCCTCGTCGGTTTCCTCGTCGGATGACCCCAGCCCGGTTTCGCCGACGATCTCACGCGGATCGACGTGCGCCAGATCGTGACGGCCGAGGTAGGAAACAGCCAGCTCGCGGAAGATGTAGTCCAGCACCGACGTCGCGTTCTTGATCGTCTCGTTGCCGGTGACAAGGCCCGCCGGCTCGAAGCGCGTGAACGTGAACGCCTCGACGAACTCTTCCAGCGGCACGCCGTATTGCAGACCCAGCGAGATGGCGATGGCGAAGTTGTTCATCAGCGACCGGAAGGCAGCGCCTTCCTTGTGCATGTCGATGAAGATTTCACCCAGCTTGCCGTCTTCGTATTCGCCGGTGTGCAGGTAGACCTTGTGGCCGCCAACGGTTGCCTTCTGCGTGTAGCTCTTGCGGCGGTTGGGCAGCTTCGTCCGTTCGCGGATGGCCGCGCGGCGCTCAGCTTCCTTGGCCTTTGCTTCAAGCTCGGCGACACGCTTGGCCAGCGCTTCGGCGGCGACAAGTGCACGCTGAAGCTGCGGCTTGTCGGCCAGCATCTGCTCGGCTGCTTCGTCCTGCTCGTCGACGTCGTCGCCCAGCACCTGCGCGTTGAGCGGCTGTGACAGCTTCGAGCAGTCGCGATAGAGCGCGTTGGCCTTCAGCGCCAGCTTCCACGACAGCATGTAGGACGCCTTGCAGTCGTCCACCGTCGCTTCATTCGGCATGTTGATGGTCTTGGAGATGGCACCCGAGATGAACGGCTGCGCGGCGGCCATCATGTAGATGTGGCTGTCGACCGAGAGATAGCGCTTGCCCTTGCGGCCGCAGGGGTTGGCGCAATCGAACACCGGCAGGTGCTCCGCCTTCAGGTGCGGCGCGCCTTCAAGCGTCATCGCTCCGCAGACGTGCTCGTTCGCGGCCTCGATGTCCTTCTTCGAGAAGCCGAGCGCGGTCAGCAGATCGAATGCCGGATCCTGCACGCGTTCAGCATCGATCTTCAACTTGCTGACGATGAAGTCTTCACCCAGCGTCCACTTGTTGAAGACGAACTTGATGTCGAATGCGCTTTCAAGTGCACCTTCAACCTTGGCCAGCGCGGCGTCGTCGAAGCCCTTGGCGCGCAGCGTCGAAGGGTTGATCGCCGGAGCCTGCGCCAGCGAGCCGTGGCCCACTGCGTAAGCTTCGATCTCCGCGATCTCGCTTTCACGATAGCCGAGCGTGCGCAGCGCTTCGGGCACCGCGCGGTTGATGATCTTGAAGTAGCCGCCGCCGGCCAGCTTCTTGAATTTCACCAGCGCGAAGTCGGGCTCGATGCCGGTAGTATCGCAATCCATCACCAGACCGATGGTGCCGGTGGGGGCGATAACCGTTGCCTGCGCGTTGCGATAGCCGTGACGCTGACCGAGCGACAAAGCGCTGTCCCAGGCGCGCTGGGCCGCTTTAATCAGCTCCGCTTCCGGACACGCATCGTGATCGAGCGGCACCGGCGCGATGGCAAGTTTCTCGTAGCCCTGGGTTTCGCCATAGGCCGCGCGGCGATGATTGCGCATCACGCGCAGCATGTCGGCGGCGTTGTCGTGATAGCCGGCGAACGGCCCGAGTTCGCGCGCCATTTCTGCTGACGTGGCGTAGGCGACACCGGTCATCACAGCCGAGATGGCACCGCAGATGGCGCGGCCTTCGTCCGAGTCATAGCTTATGCCACTCGCCATCAGCAGGCCGCCGATGTTGGCGAAGCCGAGGCCGAGCGTACGGTAGCGATAGGACAGTTCGGCGATCTGGCGCGACGGGAACTGCGCCATCAGCACCGACACTTCCAGCACGATCGTCCACAGGCGGCACGCATGCTCGAAGCCGGCGACGTCGAACGTACCGTCCTTGCGACGGAACAGCATCAGGTTGACCGATGCCAGGTTGCACGCCGTGTCGTCCAGGAACATGTATTCCGAGCACGGATTTGATGCGCGGATCGGACCGGACTGCGGGCAGGTGTGCCAGTCGTTGATCGTGGTGTGGAACTGGATGCCGGGATCGGCGGAAGCCCAGGCTGCGTGGCCGATCTGCTCCCACAGGTCACGGGCGCGCAGCGTCTTGTGCGGCTTACCGTTGAGGCGGCTCGTCAGGTTCCATTCGCCATCGTCCTCGACGCAGCGCAGGAACTCGTCGGTGACGCGCACCGAGTTGTTCGAGTTCTGGCCCGAGACGGTGAGATAGGCTTCTGAATCCCAGTCGGTATCGTAGGTCGCAAAGTCGATGTTGGTGTAGCCCTGCCGCGCGAACTGGATCACGCGGTAGACGTAGTTCATCGGCACGTCGTCGCGACGCGCTTCCTTGATGGCGCGCTTCAGCGCCGGGTTCTTGGCTGGATCGAAGCAGGCGTCGCCATCGGCGTCGCAGTTTACGCAGGCCTTCATCACCGCGTGCAGGCGCTTCTGGCAGATCTTGGAACCGGTGACGAGCGCAGCAACCTTCTGCTCCTCCTTCACCTTCCAGTTGATGTATTCCTCGATGTCGGGATGGTCGACATCCACCACCACCATCTTGGCGGCGCGGCGCGTGGTGCCGCCCGACTTGATGGCGCCCGCAGCACGATCGCCGATCTTGAGGAAGCTCATCAGGCCGGACGACTTGCCGCCGCCGGAGAGCTTTTCGTTGGCGCCGCGCAGGCTGGAGAAATTGGAGCCGGTGCCCGAGCCGTACTTGAACAGGCGCGCCTCGCGCACCCACAGATCCATGATGCCGTTCTCGTTGACGAGATCGTCCTCGACCGACTGGATGAAGCAGGCATGCGGCTGCGGATGCTCATAGGCCGAGGCTGAGAGCGTCAGTTCGCCGGTCTGATAGTCGACGTACATGTGGCCCTGGCCGGGGCCATCGATGCCATAGGCCCAGTGCAGACCGGTGTTGAACCACTGTGGGCTGTTGGGCGCCGCCATCTGCATGGCGAGCATGTAGCGCATCTCGTCGAAGAACGCCTGCGCGTCTTCCTCGGTGGTGAAGTAGCCACCCTTGAGGCCCCAATAGGTCCATGTGCCAGCAAGGCGATCGAACACCTGACGGGCATCGGCCTCGCCGCCAAAGCGCTCTTCCTTCGGAAGCTCGGCTAGCGCGTCCTGATCGGGAGCCGAGCGCCAGGCCCATGACGGAATCTGCGTCTCTTCGACCTTCTTCAGGCGGCGGGCGACTCCGGCCTTGCGGAAATACTTCTGCGCCAGAATGTCGGCAGCGACCTGGCTCCACTGCGCCGGCACCATGAAGCCTTCCAGCCGGAAGACAACCGAGCCGTCGGGGTTCTTGATTTCGCTCGTCGCGCGGCGAAATTCGATGGTGTCGTACGGCGAGGTGCCTGCTGTCGTGAAGCGCCGCGTAATCTTCATTAGTGTCCCCCGAATGGTCCGTGGCCGGCGCCAACGCAGCTACAAATGGCGCGATACAATTAGGTGGCGATGCCGTTCCCGGCGCCGCCGCTGGTTACTCGGTGCACGACGTATCCCTTGCGGGCGCATTAGGGGTGCGCTCGCTCGTTAAGCTTTTGTTTTTTCAAAGGGAATGGGCCTTCAGGCCCGACGCGAACCAATGTGCCGACGGCAGAGGCAACTGCCCCTATGGCGCGCCCCGATACGGGAGGCTCCGCCACGTCGCCGCGACACCCCCATAAGTTGGCTCGATTCGATGAGTAGGTCTAGCCCTAGTATGGTTGTCGCCACATCGGCACCAGCAACCTACTAGATGTAGATATCTGCGGTATAACCGCTGGAGAACCGGTGGATTTTCTGTGGGAGATGCTGCAGACCGGCGTCAGGATGTGCTTATAAGGGGCGCATCGGGCGGGTGTGCAGCATTGGGGATCCAATTCATCCAGCCTAGGGTGATTCCGCCGGGGTGCCCTGTGGCCGATCTGCCGCGCATCCCGAAAGACGTGATTGGATTGCCGCCGCGGTCGATATCGGCCATGGTGCAACCGCGAACAAAGACACGGGGACTTGGTCCGGAACATGGGCTTTTTCAGCGAGATCTTCTGCTGGTGGGGTGGCAACACCTGGGGCACGCGTCTCACGCTCTGGCGTAAGGGGCACCACATCGGAACAGACGAATTCGGCAACCGGTACTATGAGCAGAAAAAGGGCGTTGGGCCGCTGGGCCGTCCACGCCGCTGGGTCACCTATAAGGGCTTCGCTGATGCTTCGAAGGTGCCGGCGGGCTGGTTCGGCTGGCTTCACTATACTTATGACACGCCGCCATCGGAGCAGAACTACCAGCCGCGCCCTTGGCAGCGGTCGCATCTGATGAACCAGACTGGCACCGCCAACGCCTACCGGCCGCCGGGCTCGATCCTGGGTGAAGCCAAGCGGCCTACCGGCACGGCCGATTACAAGCCCTGGCGCCCGGATGCGGGTTGAGATCTGACGCCGGCTGATCGGGTCAGATCGGGTGCGGGCAGGGTCACAGGGTGCGGGCTATTCAAACTTCGGCCGCACTCAAGGCGCAGGCATTTGAGGCACTCGGGGCGGTCAGCCGCCAATATGATCGACGATAGGGAATGACCAGTATCGCCAGCACTCGGCAGCGCTTCAGTTTCACCGCAACGGCCCTTTGCGCTGTGGCGCTGTTTGGCCTGTCGGGCGAGGCGCGCGCGGACCGGATTGAAAATCAGGTTGCGGTGTTCTCCGCGCTCGACAAGGTGACGGCGCGGACGTCGAAATTCGAAGTGCCGCTCAATTCCACGGTGCAGTTCGGCGCCCTCAAGGTGACGCCGCGCGTGTGCTATTCGCGCCCGCCCGAGGAGCAGCCGAAGACGACTTCATTCGTCGAAGTTGAGGAAGTACAACTCGACGGCGAGGAAAAGCGCATTTTCAGCGGCTGGATGTTTGCTGAAAGCCCCGGCCTCAATGCGGTTGAGCATCCGGTGTTCGACGTCTGGCTGGCTGAATGCCAGAAGCCACGCGGGTCGTTTGCGCAGCGTGGCAATTCGGGTGATGCGGCAGCAGGCGCCGCTGCAGCGGGCGAGGAAATGCCCCCGGCCGAAGATGATTTCTTCCAGCCACGCCGCCGTGTCCGCCGCTAAACCCCGGAGCGCCGCTCAAAACCCTATCGGCCCCCAAGCGTTCGGACCCTGAGCGTTTTGCTCCCGCACTGTGATCGCCGGTAGCGCTCTAATCCCGTGTCCCGTTCGGCTGCAAAAGGCCGTGACGACTTCGCCCTTTTTACGCGAAGCCGCGGCCTTGCTCGTCCAGCGTTTCCGGTTCTCGCCCCAGCCACTTCTTGGAAATTGCGCGCCATGTGTTCAGGCGCTCCCATTTGGGTTCGGGCTCGTTCGTGTCTTCATCGGTCAGGAACGGGTTGGGGAAGAACAGCGCGATCATCGACATGCCCTTGCCGTTCCACATCTCGAAGCCCCACGTCACCGGATGGCGCTCGCGCGTCAGAGCGCGGAAGATGATGGCGCGCGACGGACGGCGCGGCTCCAGATGCTCGGTCGGTTCTTCGGGGCCATCGACGCACAGATGGAAGTGGCCGCCCTTGCTGAAGAAGATCGTCAGGTAACCGCCGGAAACTGAAAAGCGGCTCGGCCCGGCGGCGCACATGATCTCATAGGCTGCACCCGGCACGAGCGGTCCGTAACGCAATTCGTGCCAGTGGTTTTCGAACACATCAGTGAAGAACGCGATCAGAAAATCCTTGGTGACCGGCAGTTCCCATTCCTGCCGCAGCGCCACGCCACCGCATCCGCCGGCCTTGATCTCCTTCGGTTCGGGATCGATGTTCCAGCGTTGCGGCATGTCCATTGGAAGGCTCCATTCTGGCACTGGCAAAAACTGGATCAGCGCGCTGCTAAAGTGCTTCCGGAAAAGTGGGAACCGGTTTTCCGACAAGAAGCACGACAAAACAAACATCTAGAGCCGTTTCGCGTTTCGACGAAACCCTGAAAGGCTCTAGATTCAACTAGCGCTGTTATAGCCAACGTCGCGCGCAGATGCAGCCGCGTACGGTGCATGCACGCATAGAAAACGCAAAGTCTGCAACACTATGAATTGGCTGATTTGCAAAACACCGCGCTGCGGATTGTCTGCTACGTGTCAGCGCAATCAGGTTTCGCGCTTCACGCTTCGTTTTTCAGGGCAGCGGCGGCGCGGGGTGCGAAATAAGTGAGAATGCCCGATGCACCTGCGCGCTTGAAAGCAAGCAGGCTTTCCATCATCACCGCGTCGCTATCCAGCCAACCGGCCTGCGCCGCGGCCTGCAGCATCGCGTATTCACCCGAGACCTGATACGCGAATGTCGGCACGCGAAACGTCTCGCTCACGCGGCGCACGATATCCAGATATGGCATGCCTGGCTTCACCATGATGAGGTCGGCCCCTTCAGCAAGATCGAGTGCGACCTCGCGCAGCGCTTCATCGGTGTTGGCCGGGTCCATCTGATAGGAGCGCTTGTCGCGCTTTTCGGCCGACGACGCGAGCGTGACTGCCGAACCGACCGCATCGCGAAATGGCCCATAGAACGCCGAGGCATATTTCGCCGCGTACGCCATCACCAGTGTGTTGAAATGGCCGCCGTCCTCCAGCGCGGAACGGATGGCGCCGATGCGCCCGTCCATCATGTCCGATGGCGCGAGAATGTCGGCGCCCGCTTCTGCCTGCACCATTGACTGGCGCACCAGCGCTTCGATGGTGTCGTCGTTGACGATCTCACCATTGCGGATTAGGCCGTCATGGCCGTGGTTGGTGTAGGGATCGAGTGCGACGTCGAGAATGACGCCCACATTCAGGCCCGCCGCTTTGATGGCCCGCGTGGCGCGGCACACCAGATTTTCAGGATTGAAGGCTTCGCGCGCATCTTCAGAGCGCAGCTTTGCTTCCGTGTTCGGAAACAGCGCGACGGCAGGGATGCCAAGCTCTGCCGCCTGTTCCGCTGCAATGACGATGTTGTCGATGGAGAGCCGCTCAACGCCCGGCATCGATGCGACCGGAACGCGCCTGTTCTCGCCCTCGACGACAAACAGCGGCCAGATCAGATCCTCAACGCCAAGGCGATGCTCAGCAACGAGGCGGCGAGACCAGGATGAACTGCGCACGCGGCGCAAGCGCACGCTGGGAAAGGCTCCCGCACCGGATATCGGAGCGGCGCCGCGGCGCTGGGCGGACGGCTGCCCATCGTTTTGCGGCGGCGTCAGAGGCAGGCGGGATGTTGTCATCGCGGCATATCCGGTGAGAGGTGGCCCCGAACTCACAGCAACAGGCCATGTTTGGCAAGTGCGTCAGACCGTACACCGGGGGCGACGATCAAAGCACCGTTGCTCTTGGTCACGGATGCCTCGGCGATCAGCGGCAGATGTGCTTGACGTTTTTGCGCTGCGCCATGTCGACGTGAAAATGGTTGAGGTGGGCTCGGTTGGCCTCGGGGCCGAGCGTGGTACCGAAGATCTTGCATGCCGAGGCATGGGCTTCGCGCAGGAAGCGCGCTTCGGGCGTGTCCGAGGGCGTGGGCACGGGGTGATCAATGGCGATGGCCGCGACAGAAGCGTCTTTCGCCAGGTTGGTGGGCGCCGCTTGGCGGGGCTTTGCAGTTTTCTCCGAGGCCATTTGGCCGTCGTCGTCCGGGCCTCCCAGCCAGGCGGCGGCTTGCGACTGTCGCGAAGTGCCGGGCAACAGGGCGGCTACCATTTCCTTGCCGGATCCCAGCGAAACGCCGGCGCGCAGGGTAACGGTCTCTGCGTTATCGTTCGTGGCGGCGGCTTTGCGGATCTCGCGGTTATGCTCCGCCTGCTCAGCCTGGGCCTTGATGGCTGCCTCTGCCAGCTGCGTCTGGCGCAACTTCTCCAGCTTCTCCTCGGCCTTGGCAATCTCCCGCTTGGTCGGCCCCCATGCATTCAGCACGTGGATGCGCTGGCCTTTGGCGGTGGTGAAGCCGCGAATGTCGAGTGCATCAAGGTAGGCGTGCTGGCTCAGCCGGTTGCCGACGCGGCCAAGCGCGGTGCGGCATGAGTAGTCGCTCATCACTTCAATGGAGGTGATGCGGGCCCCGAACTTACGGGAGGCTGCCGGCTGCAGATTACGCGTAATCCAGGTGTTGAGCGGAACCAGCATGCCGCAATTGATGCGGGCGGCCGGAGAGAAAGCCACATTGCCGATGCGGGATACGAGGATCGGGGCCGGGTTGCCGCACTCGCCCTGCTTGATGGGCTCCTGATAGGTGAATGAGGCGTTGAGGCGCTTCATGGCCTCGGTGCACTGGGCCTTTGCGGCAGCCACCTCTTCCGGGCTCCAGTTGTCCGGGTCGGTAGCTGGCGTGGCAGCTGCAACGTCTGCGGATTTTTCGCCCTTGGCGGCATCCGCTGCAAGGCTGGCTGCGCCGGCATTTATTGCTGCGGCTTTGCCTGGCTTGGGGAATTCGTGCTCAACCTTCCGGGCCGGAGCAGGCGGTGCCTTGATGGTCTTGGTGTTCCAGCTTGAGGGGGCGGCAGCGCTTTTGGTCCCAACCTTGAGAACCCGGGCCTTCTGGCTCTGGCCGGCGCCGGTGGCTCCATGGCGCACAGTGAAAGCAGCCGAATCCGCATAGACAGGCGCCGTGCCCGCGAGTGCGGCAGCCAGTGCCAACGGAAATACGGAGCCTAGTCGCAACATCGTTCGTGTCTCCACGGATTGGAGTGCGCGGGGCACGGATACAAAGTGCGCCTTAATGGGCGAATCGACCGCGCAAGTTTCATCGCATTGCCCCTGAGTGTATAGGGAAATCGGCCCGATTATGGTGCGACGCCCCTCTGTCGCCAGCGAACAGGAAGAAAGTTGTGAGCGAGACCGCCTCTGCACAGGAAAAACCGGAACAGGCCGCCGTCCCATCGGCTGACGAGCTTCGGGTCGAGCTCCAAGGATCGTGTGCAGTCATAACCCTGAATCGGCCCCGGGCGCTCAATGCACTTTCGCTCAATATGCGCACGAAACTTGCGGAGGCCTTTCCGAAGTTCGCCCGCGATCCACAGGTCTATTGCTGCATCATCCAGTCCGCCAGCGACCGTGCCTTCTCGGCCGGCGGCGATGTGCGCGAGATTGTGGCCATGGCGCGCCAGGATCTGCCGGCTGCCCGGCAGTCCTTCCGCGAGGAATATTCCCTCAACTGGCTGCATGAGTGCTTTTCCAAGCCCACCATCTCGCTCATCGACGGCGCGGTCATGGGCTCGGGCGTCGGCATTTCGCTGTTCGGCACCCATCGGGTTGCGGGCGAGCGCTACCGCTTCGCGATGCCGGAGACGGCGATCGGGCTGTTTCCAGACGTGGGTGTGTCATGGGCTCTGGCGCGCATGCCCAATTCCATCGGCATGTATCTCGGCCTGACCGGGCGCACCATCGGAGCGGCCGACGGCTATGCGCTGGGGCTGCTGACGCACTGTATCCCGGCTGCGCGCTTCGATGAAATCCGGCAGGCGCTCGCCGATACCTGGCCCGTCGATACCGTCCTCGATGACCGGCATGTCGATCCCGGCCCGGGGGAGCTGGCGCCGCTGCAGACAACGATTGCGCACTGCTTCTCCGCGCCGACGGTTGAAGAAATCATTGCACGCCTGCAAGCAGTCGATGGCGATCATCGCGCGTGGGCGGGCGAAGTGGCGGATGAGCTTGCGACGCGCTCACCGCTGTCGCTGAAGATCACGCATCGGCACATTCGCGATGCAACGGCGCTCGATCTGCGACAGACGCTGACAATCGACTACCGTCTTGCGTGCAGATTTCTGGAAGGAGCGGATTTTTATGAGGGCGTTCGCGCTGTCCTCATAGATAAAGACGGACGAGCACGCTGGAATCCTCACCGTTTGGAGGATGTCTCTGACGTTATGGTTGATGATTACTTTGCATCGCTTGGTGATAGTGAAATGATCTTGCTGACACGTCAGCAAATGCAAGCTGCACGGGTGTAAGTAGCGTGTTTTCGAACATTTGTATGATGTGATCTCTCTTGCTGCTTCGCGATCCAAATTGATGAATGAACCGTTCCGCGGCACCCCCGTTACTATTCTTTTACTATAGGTATTTAGGTGACTTTTAGTTTTATGCCTTACCTCTCGATGCAACCCGGAGAAACAAAAAACATCCGGAACCGGCGTCAAACAGTGTGAGGCAGTTATGAGTATTGCGCTTGATGTGGCGCGCCATCGCGCGCCAGTGCAGACCGACAGTGCCGAAGAGAACTTTCGCTCCGAATATCTTCAGGCTCTGCGTCTGGTTGAACGACTCCATCGCTTGTTGCTCGATGTGATCAAAGATGAGTTTGATCGTCTCGGCGGAGCAGATCTCAACAGCGTGCAGGCGCTGCTACTCTACAATATCGGTGATAGCGAATTGACTGCCGGCGAACTGAAAACGCGCGGCTACTATCTTGGCTCAAACGTTTCCTACAATCTCAAGAAGCTCGTCGACATGGGCTACCTGCACTACAAGCGTTCGGAGACCGATCGCCGTAGCGTGCGGGTCAGCCTGACGCAAAAGGGCAAGGACGCCTGCGAAGTCGTGCAGAAGCTTTATAACCGTCAGCTCGGTTCGATCGAGACGGTTGGCGAAGTGTCCGAAGAGGATTTCCGCGGTTTGAACAAGGCGCTCGTTCGTCTTGAGCGGTTCTGGTCGGATCAGATCCGTTACCGGCTGTAGTTCCTCCTGAAGGCCAGGGCAGTAGCCCGGGCGCCGGTTTTAAAAGGAGCTGTGAGCATCTGCCCGCAGCTTCTTTTTCATTTTACGCGGTTTCATTTGGCGGCCGGTCTCGCCACAAATTGCGGTGCAGCGCAACGCGGACTAGGGACTGCCATCGCCTCGATCGCGCAAAATCGCGTCATGCTTAGAGGCACGTGCGCCGCAACATCCGTGCGCCCAACGTCACACACGTCCGTCATGTCGTGCCCGAGCGGCGCGTCTGTTCTCGCTCATCCTTGCCATTGCCTCAGTGCCCGGCTTACCTTCGCCGTGAGGCTTGAAAAGCCGGGGCTTTCCGTGTTTTGCCGTCTTAGGGCTGGCTGCGACGGTTGATGCCGGATCTGCGGGAGGGATATGTGAGCTTGAAGCGATGGGCAGCGCTGGCCGCGCCAGTGCTTGTTGCAGGCGGCGTTTTGGCGGCAAGCCATGCGGGTGCTCAGGAATTTCTGCGCTTCGGACCGACCGGTGAGGGGCCGTCGCAGGCGCGCAGCGGCGGCTATGACCGTAGCTTCATCCGCGAATGGCAGGCCAACCCGCCCAAGGGCTATCCGACGCTCAACAAAGCCAATCTGGAGCCGACGCGTAAAGCAGTGGCGCGCTATGAGCAGATTGTTGCCACCGGCGGCTTTCCGCTGGTGCCGCAGGTTGAGGTGGAGCCGGGCATGACCGACGCGGCTGTCAGCGTGCTGCGGCGCCGTCTGCAGCGTTCCGGCGATCTGGATGCGGCCGAGACCAATTATCCTGAGCACTATAGCTCCGATCTCGTCACGGCCGTGAAGCGCTTCCAGGCATCGAACGGTCTGGCGCCGACCGGTGTCGTCGACCGGCGCACCATCGCGGCCTTGAACGTCCCGTCCGAGGTTCGGCTGGCTCAACTAAAGACCAATCTCACGCGGCTCAATGATCTCTCGGGCATGGTGCGAAAGCGCTACGTCATGGTGAACATTCCGGCCGCGCAGATTGAAGCGGTCGAGAATAACGCGGTTGCGATGCGGTATTCGGGTGTGGTCGGCAAACCAGATCGCCCTACCCCGCTGCTGCGGTCGACCATAACCGATCTGGCGTTCAATCCGCCGTGGACGCTGCCGCCAACGGTTATCAAGGAAGACCTGATCCCCAAGGGTCGCGACATGCAGAGCAAGGGCCAGAACGTGCTCGTGAAGTACGGCATCGATGCCTACGAGGGCGGAAAGAAGCTCGATCCTGAAGCAATCAATTGGGCCAGCAATCGGCCATTTCAGCTCACATATCGCCAGATTGCCGGCAAAGAAAATCCGCTCGGATTCTTGAAAATTAATTTCGCCAATTCGGAGTCGGTTTACATGCACGACAGCCCGAAAGAATCTCTATTCGGGCGCAATTTCCGAGCTGCTAGCTCGGGATGTGTGCGCGTGCAAAACATTGCCGATCTTGCAACGTGGCTATTGGCGGGGCAGGGAACTGCTGATCAGGTCGAACACCTGCGGGAAAGCGGTGAGACGCGCACGGTGCGGCTACGTAGACCAGTTCCGCTTTATTTTGCGTATGTTACAGCATGGGCGACGCCGGATGGCGTTATCCAGTTCCGCCCCGATCTTTATTTGAAAGACGGCGTCGGAAAAGTAGCTGCGGCGTATTAGATCGCGCGCTGGATGGTTGACCAACGTCAAGGTTAGCCCTCATTTATTGGCCATGATGTTGTTCGCGCGGGTGCCAATGTTCAATTCCACGCGACAACAGATACGTTGCTGGCCATCCAATGACCGGCGATGCTAAGGGAAACGGAAAAACAAAGTCGAAAACGGCTGATGTAATGCACTGATCCTGGGGAGTGGAAGTCGGCGAATGGACTACGCTGGAATTTTTAAGGACGCGCTCAACGCCGTCCACCGCGAAGGACGCTACCGTGTATTTGCCGATCTGAAGCGCGTACGCGGCTCCTTCCCAGCAGCTCAGCACTACAACAACGGTCCGGAGGCTTCGCGCCCGATCACCGTTTGGTGCTCCAACGATTATCTCGGCATGGGTCAGCATCCGGCGGTGCTGGCGGCTATGCACGAGGCCATCGACACCGTTGGCGCAGGCTCAGGCGGCACGCGCAACATCTCCGGTACCACCCGCTATCACGTCCAGCTTGAGCAGGAGCTCGCTGACCTGCATGGCAAGGAAGCGGCGCTGCTGTTCACTTCGGCCTACGTCGCCAATGATTCCACGCTGTCGACGCTGGCGCAGATGCTGCCCGGTGCGGTGATTTTCTCGGACGAGAAGAACCACGCCTCGATGATTGCCGGCATCCGCCATGGCCGTGGTCCCAAGCGTATCTGGCGCCACAACGACCTTGAGGATCTGGAAGCCCAGCTCAAGCAGTACGACCGCGCGACGCCGAAGATCATCGCCTTCGAGAGCGTCTACTCGATGGACGGCCACATCGCGCCGATCGCTGAAATCTGCGATCTGGCCGACAAGTACGGCGCGCTGACCTATCTGGACGAAGTGCACGCGGTCGGCCTTTACGGCCCGCGCGGCGGCGGCATCGCCGAACGTGACGGCGTGATGGACCGCGTCGACATCATCAACGGCACGCTGGCCAAGGGCTTTGGCGTCATGGGCGGCTACATCGCCGCCTCGCGCGATTGCTGCGACGCCATCCGCTCCTACGCCGCCGGCTTCATCTTCACCACCTCGCTGGCTCCCACGCTGGCTGCTGGCGCGGTCGCCAGCATCCGGCATCTGAAGTCCAGCACCATCGAGCGCGAGCAGCTTCAGCAGCGCGCCAGTGAAGTGCGCGGTCGCTTGATGGCCGCGAATGTGCCGGTCATTCCGTGCCCCAGCCACATCGTGCCGGTGCTGGTCGGCGATCCGGTGCACTGCAAGGCAGTGACGGACGCTCTGATGACGCATTACGGCATCTATGCGCAGCCCATTAACTATCCGACGGTCCCGCGCGGGACCGAGCGCATCCGCCTGACGCCGTCGCCGGTGCACACGCCCGAGCAGATCGATCATCTGGTGGCGTCGCTTTCGGCGCTGTGGCAGGCCTGCCCACTGGCGAAGGGGGAGTACGTTCGCTTGGCGGCCGAGTAGAGCTTGGCCGCTGCGCTTGCGCGCACCCCCAAAAAACGGCTAGTTCAAAAGTCCAATAAGCTGTATCCGATTGAGCCGGATGGGTCCCATGGGCGCGCCCACGCGCCTTAGCGAATATCTGTTATCTACGAAAACCAAGGACAAAGACCTATGACCAGCGGATTTTTCACCGCCCGCGTAACTGAGAGCGATCCCGAGATTGCCGATGCGATCAACAAGGAGCTCGGCCGTCAGCAGAACGAGATCGAGCTGATTGCTTCCGAAAACATCGTTTCTCGGGCTGTGCTTGATGCCGCTGGCAGCGTACTGACCAACAAGTACGCCGAAGGCTATCCGGGCCGCCGTTACTACGGTGGTTGCCAGTACGTCGACATCGTCGAGCAGCTCGCGATCGACCGCGCCAAGCAGCTCTTCGGTTGCGAATTCGCCAACGTGCAGCCGAACTCTGGCAGCCAGGCCAACCAGGGCGTCTTTAATGCGCTGGCCAAGCCGGGTGACACGATCCTGGGCCTCAACCTGGCTCACGGTGGTCACCTAACGCATGGCGCGAAGGTCAATCAGTCGGGCAAGTGGTTCAACCCGGTGTCCTACCAGGTGCGTCCCGATACCCACCTGATCGACATGGACGAGGTCTACAAGCTCGCCGTCGAGCATAAGCCGACCATCATCATCGCTGGCGGTTCGGCCTATCCGCGCCACATCGATTTCGCAGCTTTCCGCGCGATCGCCAACGAAGTCGGCGCCTACCTGATGGTAGACATGGCCCACTTCGCCGGTCTCGTCGCAGCCGGTCTGCACCCCAATCCGTTCCCGCATGCGCATGTCGTCACCACCACGACGCACAAGACGCTGCGCGGTCCGCGCGGTGGCATGATCCTGACGAACGACGAAGAAATCGCCAAGAAGGTCAACTCGGCCATCTTCCCTGGCATCCAGGGCGGTCCGCTGATGCATGCGATTGCCGGTAAGGCCGTTGCATTCGGTGAAGCACTGCGTCCGGACTTCAAGGTCTACGCGCAGAGCGTGATCGACAACGCCAAGGCCATGGGCCAGGTGCTGGTTGATTCCGGTTTCGCCCTCGTTTCCGGCGGCACCGACACCCACCTCATCCTGGTTGACCTGCGTCCCAAGAAGCTGACCGGTAACATCTCCGAGAAGGCCCTGGGCCGCGCGTTCATCACCTGCAACAAGAACGGCGTTCCGTTCGATCCGGAGAAGCCGATGGTTACGTCGGGCATCCGTCTCGGCGCACCGGCCGGCACTTCGCGCGGGTTCGGCGTTGCCGAGTTCCAGCAGATCGGCCGCATGATCGCTGAGGTTCTTGAAGGCCTGGCCGCCAACGGCGAAGAGGGCAACAAGGCCGTCGAAGAGAAGGTGAAGGCAGAGACCATCGCTCTGTGCCAGCGCTTCCCGATCTACTCCTGATCGGCTTCTCAGCCTGAAATTCGCGGCGCGTCCGGTTCTGCCGGGCGCGCCGTGTTCGTTTCAGCGCTGCGATCGGGTGCGGATTTCGCTGGCCCAACGGAAGGCGCGTCATCTGCGCTTCGGCTTTATGCGTTTTTCCGCTGGAATAGCGGTTTTCTCGCCGGGTGAAGCCATCTAAAAACATGATCCGCCGAGACCATCCCACTCCTGACCGGCGGCGAGGGAGGCCCCTATGCGCTGCCCGTACTGCGCTGGCGAAAATACCCAGGTGAAGGATAGCCGTCCCACCGAGGAAAACGCGGCCATCCGGCGTCGGCGCGTGTGCCCCGATTGCGGAGGGCGCTTCACAACGTTCGAGCGGGTGCAGTTGCGTGAGCTGATCGTCGTGAAGCGGTCGGGCCGCAAGATGCCGTTCGACCGCGATAAGCTGGTGCGCTCGGTGATGGTGGCGCTGCGCAAGCGGCCGATCGATACCGAGCGGGTGGAGCGCATGGTTTCGGGGCTGGTGCGTCAGCTTGAAAGCTCCGGCGAAACTGAAGTCGCCTCGGACACCATCGGCAATCTGGTAATGGAGGCGCTGCGTGGTCTCGATCCGGTTGCCTACGTGCGCTTCGCTTCCGTTTATCGCGACTTCCGCGAGGCCGCCGATTTTCATGAGGTTCTGGGCGAAATCGCCGAGCCGGTGGCGGATGACCCGGATGCTCCGCACATTCCGTTTGAGGGCGCCGTTGTTGGCGTTGCGCCGCTGAAAAAGCATTGATCGCCATGCCGAGCGCCGCTTACTCACGCTTTGACGCGCAGATGATGCGCCTTGCGTTGCGGGTGGCCGCGCGCGGGCTGGGGCGAACCGCGCCCAATCCGGCCGTCGGCGCGGTGATTGCCGACGAGGCAAGCGGTGAAGTCATCGCAACCGGTGTCACCGCTCCGGGTGGGCGCCCGCACGCTGAACCGGCGGCCATCGCCAAGGCAGGCGGGCGGGCAAGGGGCGCTACGCTTTACGTCACGCTTGAGCCCTGTTCCCATCACGGCGTCACCCGGCCGTGCGCCGATGCTATCGTCGAGGCAGGGCTGGGCCGCGTCGTATGCGCGATCGAAGATCCCGATCCGCGTGTGGCTGGGCGGGGGCTGGAGCGCTTGCGCGCTGCGGGCATCAAGGTGACGCGCGGCGTGCTGGCGGACGAGGCCCACTGGCTGACCGCAGGGCACATCCTGCGTGTCACAGAGCGCCGCCCGCTGGTAACGGCAAAGCTGGCGCTGGGTGCCGATGGCGACGTGCCGAGGGGCGGTGCAGGTCAGCCGACCTGGGTTACGGGCGAGGTTGCCCGCGCCCATGGCCATCTGTTGCGCGCCCGCGCCGACGCGATCCTGGTTGGCCACCGTACGGTGCTGGATGACGACCCGATGCTCGATTGTCGTTTGCCGGGGCTGGCGGATCGCTCGCCGGTGCGGGTCGTGCTGGCACGCGATCCGGCAGGGTTGGAAACGTCGCGACTGGCGCGCTCGGCGGACCGGATACCGCTATGGGTGATCTGCGCGCACGGCGCAGATGCTTCCGTGCTGGAAGCCATGGGCGCGCGTATCTTCCCGTTGCCGCTGGTCGATGGCGCTTTGTGGTTGCCGGGCGTCGCTGAGGCGCTGGCTGAGGCCGGCATCACCCGCCTGCTGGTGGAGGGTGGCCCGGAGACATGGCGTCGTTTCTCGCGGGCGCGCCTCATCGACGAGGTTGTCCTATACAAGTCGCGCGGTTCCGCTGCGGCAGCCGCGGCGACCGGTGCGGAGCAAGTATTTTTGCCCGCCGCTGCTGTTTGCGCCGCTCTCGATCCCTACATCTCAACGGCAGAATTCAGCATTTGTGGGCGGCGAAGTCTGGGCGGTGACGATATGATTACGCTCCGCAGGCCATGGATGCGTGAAGCCACACGGCTGGCAGGCGCAGACAGATAAAATTGCGAGGACGCTACGGCATGTTCACGGGTATCGTCACCGGCATCGGCGAGGTGATCGGACGGGACGGCGGCAGCTTCACCATCCGCTGTCCCTATGCGGCGGAGACGCTGGAAATCGGCGGCTCGATGGCGTGCAACGGCTGCTGCCTGACCATGACGTCGATCCGCGTCGACGATGCTGGCGCTGTTGCCGGCAGCAGCATCTTCACCGCCGACGTTTCCAACGAAACCAGCGCCAAGACAACGATCGATAGCTGGCAGCCGGGCACGCGCATCAACCTTGAGCGGCCTTTAGCGATGGGGCAGGAACTGGGCGGGCATCTCGTCACCGGCCATGTCGATGGCGTCGCGCGCATTGCCGACATCATCGCTGACGGCGACAGCCGCCGCTTTGTCATCGAGGCGCCGGACCATCTGGCGCCGTACATCGCGCCCAAGGGTTCCGTTGCATTGGACGGAGTGTCGCTGACAGTGAACGAGGTCAGCGACAATTGTTTCGGGGTCAACATCATCCCGCACACCTTGACGGTGACGACGTGGGGCGCGAAAACCGCCGGCCAATCGATCAATCTCGAAGTTGATCTGTTCTCGCGATATATCGCGCGCCTGCTGGAGTTCAGAACGTGACGAACAGTGCTGGCGAACACGCTATCTCCGAAGGCCGTAGCTGCCTGTCCCCGATCTCCGAGATCCTGGAGGACATGCGCAACGGACGCATGGTCGTGCTTGTTGACGCGGAAGATCGCGAGAACGAGGGCGATCTGGTTATCCCGGCGCAAATGGCGACGCCCGACGCCGTCAACTTCATGGCGCGGTATGGGCGCGGTCTCATATGCCTGACGCTGACTGGCGCGCGCGCCCGTGAGCTGCAGTTGCAGGCAATGGTCGGCACCAATCGCTCGCGCAATCGCACCGCGTTCACACAATCGATCGAAGCGCGAGAAGGTATCTCCACCGGCATCTCCGCTGCCGATCGCGCGCGCACGATTGCAACCGCGATCGATCCGACGCGTGGCGCTGACGATATCGTTTCGCCCGGACACGTCTTTCCGCTCGTCGCCCGTGAAGGCGGCGTGCTGATCCGTGCTGGTCATACGGAAGCGTCGGTGGATCTGGCGCGTCTGGCCGGGCTCTATCCTGCTGCTGTGATCTGCGAGATCATGAACGACGACGGCACCATGGCGCGGCTGCCGGATCTGGTTCCGTTTGCACAGCGCCATGGGCTCAAGATCGGCGCGATCGAGGAACTGATCGCCCATCGCCTGCGCAACGAACATCTGGTGCGCGCTGCGGGCAAAACAAGCGTCGACACAACGGCGGGCCGCTTCGATCTTCACATCTATGAAACGACCGTTGAGCCAAGTGAGCATCTGGCGCTGGTCAAAGGCGATATCTCGGGGCCGGAACCGGTGCTGGTGCGCGTGCATGCGGTCAATGTGCTGGGTGACGTGGTCGGCGTCGCACAGTCCGATGGCCATGTGCTGAACTCGCTACGCATGGTGGAGCAGGCGGGCCGCGGCGTTGTGGTGTTGATCCGCGACCTGCGTTCCAATTCGTTGTCCGAATGGGTGAAGGCGCGGGGGCAGCCGAAAGCTGTACAACAGGGCGCGAAGGAACGGCGGCAGGTCGAGATCGGCGTCGGCTCACAGATCTTGCGCGATCTGGGCGTGCGCGACATGGTCCTGCTCTCCAATTCGCCGGCGCACGTTTATGTCGGGCTTGAAGGGTTTGGTTTGCGCGTCGTTGAAACGCGCGGGATTGAGTGAAACATGATTGTTAAAGCCGATAGCCAGTCAAAGCAGCGTGCGCCGCGCGGCAAGCTTGATGCGCGCGTGCTGATCATTGAGGGCCGGTACTACGAAGACATCGGCGACCTGCTGCTGGAGCATGCGGTTGCGGCCCTGACCGAGCGCGGTGTCGCCTATGAGCACATTGTGGTGCCGGGCGCATTGGAAATTCCGCAGGTGCTGATCCAGGCGGCGAACTGGGGCCTGCTGACCCGGGATGCGGCGAACGGTTTTGACGGCGTTGTGGCGCTGGGCTGTGTCATTCGCGGTGAGACATCGCACTACGATATTGTATGCAACAACGCCAACCACTGGATGATGGAAACGGCGGCACGGCATGCGACGCCGGTCGGCAACGCCATCCTGACGGTGGACACCATGGAGCAGGCGTTGGCGCGCGCCAACGGCGGCAAGGGCGCCGACGCTGCAAACGCCTGCATGCAACTGATTGAGATTGGCCGCGCGTTTGAAACGAGACGCGCCGGGGGAGAAAGTGCATGACATCCACCGGTAACGTGACGCCGCAACCGGGCAAGATCGCGCTACAGCCGCGCACGGCGGCGCGGGTGGCTGCCGTGCAGGGCCTTTATCAGATGGATATGGCGGGTACCGACCTCAACGCCGTGATCGATGAGTTCGTCCGCCTGCGCTTTCCGCTGGAGCCGGGCGATGAGGCAGCCGCTGGTGCGGACGCGGCGTTTTTTGCCGAACTGATCCGTGGTGTCGTGCGTCGGCAGCGCGACATCGATCCGCTGGTCGATCAGCAGCTTGCCGAAGGCTGGCGGCTTGTGCGTGTTGACGCCATCCTGCGCGCTATTCTGCGTGCCGGTGTGTTTGAGCTAATGGAACGCCGGGATGTACCGGGCCGCGTCGTGATCAACGAGTACATCAACGTGGCGCACTCGTTCTTCTCGGAGGACGAGCCAAAAGTCGTCAACGGCGTGTTGGACAAACTGGGGCGCTCCCTGCGCGCGACGGAGTTCAACCGCAATGACAACCGACCCAAGTGACGACGCGGGACCGTTGCACCTCAACAGCGATGAAGAAACGCTGATTGCCGAATTCTGGGCGCCGCTGGCCAAGTGCTATGCCGGCGCTTACGATCTCAAGGACGATGCGGCATCCATTGCGGTGCCGCCGGGCGAAGAGCTCATCGTCAGTACCGACGCGCTGATCGCCGGTGTGCATTTCTTTGCCGACGAAGATCCCGGCTCTATTGGCTGGAAGGCGCTGGCCGTCAACGTTTCCGATCTCGTCGCCAAGGGCGCTACGCCGCTCGCCTACCTCATGCACATCGCATTCCCTGAACGGCCGCAGTCGCAGTGGTTGCAGGCGTTCGTAGATGGTCTCAGCGCAGCGCAGGCGGCGTTCGGTTGTCATCTGGCGGGGGGAGACACCGACCGTACGCCCGGCCCGCTCAGCATTTCGATCACCGCATTTGGCACAGTGCCCGCAGGTCAAATGATCCGCCGCAGCGGTGCCGGTGTCGGCGACCGCGTTTATGTGACGGGCACGATCGGTGATGCCCACCTAGGGCTTGCGCTGAAGCGGGATGCAGCAATGCTGGCGCGCTGGGATAATCCGGCAGGTACGGCGCAGCATCTGATTGCGCGGCTTGTGAAGCCGCAGCCGCCGCTGAATGTCATCCCGGCTTTGCGCGGGTTTGCCTCCGCGTCAATGGATATCTCCGACGGCCTGATGAAGGACTTCGAGCGCCTGTGTCGGACGTCAGGTGTTGGCGGCAGACTGCAGGCAGAGGCGGTGCCGCTCTCTCCCCCTGCGCGCGCATTGCTGGCTGCAGGCGAAACAACGCTGCTCGATTTGCTCAGCGGTGGCGAAGATTATGAAGTGCTGGCCTGCGTGCCGGAAGCGCATGCCGCTGAATTTGAGGCGGCAGCAAATAAGCATCGCGTATGTGTGACGCATATCGGGCACATCACGCCGGCTGATACTGGCGTTTCAGCGGTTGATGCGACGAACCGGCCTCTCCGTTTTCTGCATAAGGGTTGGGATCATTTTGCATGAGCGCCAATCAATGCGTTGGCTTAGATATCCAGTGTTTGGCGTCGCGGCTTTTTCTCTTGAATAGTTAGCCAACACATTGGTGTCTTGGTTTAGCCATATCCTGGCGACTATTGAGACAGCTCGTGCGACGCTGACGCCAGTGGCGCATCGACAACTACTTGTGCTCATTCAGTGTAAAGTGAATGGGCTGAAGCAGTCGGGCAGAAGCAGGACGACTTTATGCAGGTATATCGCGCCCGTGCGCGGCACTTCGATCTGGATTTTACTCCGCTTGGGGTGAAGGCTTTCAATCTCAGCGTGGGTATTGTCGTCGCTGTGCTGGCCGTTCTGCTGGCGACGTTGCCGACACCGGCGAAGGCGCAATCGAACTGGTGGGAAAGTCTGACCGGTTCAGGCACGCCCGATTATTCCGGTCGCCGCGAGGAAGAGCGCGCGCGCCAGCGACAGGCGCAGGCGACGGAGGTGCTGGACGACTTGCGTCCTGACGCCGTGCCGCTGCGTTCTGACGAGATGGTTCTGTTCATGGAATCGGCGATCGCCCGCTATCAGCAAATTGCTGCCGCTGGCGGTTGGCCGGTGGTTCCGCCGGGCCGCATGATGCGCGAAGGCGAGGACGACGACCGCGTTGCCATTCTGCGCAAGCGGCTGATTGCATCCGGCGATCTGAAGCCGCGCTCGAACTACTACAACTCGTACAGCTTCGACGGCGATCTTGCCGACGCAGTGCGCAATTTCCAGCGCCGCCACGGCCTGCGTCCAACGGGGCGTGTCGAGCGTTCCACCTATCCGGCGCTGAACGCTTCGGTCGACGAGCGCATCCAGCAATTGCGGCTCAATCTGAATCGCATTCGCGATCTGCTGTCGATGGGCGGCGAAGATCGCTACGTCCTGATCAATGTGCCGGGGTTCCAGCTTGAAGCCGTTGAGCGCTTTGAAGTGCAGCAGCGCCATCGCGTTATTGTTGGCCGCGCGGGGCGCGAGTCACCGTCGCTGAAGGCAACGATCCGCGGCTTGAACTTCTTTCCCTATTGGCGCGTACCAGACAGCATCGCGCATGCCGATCTCATTCCGCGGCTGAAGAAAGAGCCCGATTATCTGGCCAACGAAAAGATCCGCGTGCTTGATCCCAGCAGCACGACCGAATTCGATCCGCATTCCGTCAACTGGGATTTGCCGGAATCGCGGCGCCTGCGTTTCCGTCAGGACCCCGGGCCACAGAATGCGCTCGGACTGGTGCGCATCGACATGCCGAACGAGCACACGGTCTATTTGCACGATACGCCGATGAAGGAACTGTTCCGTCAACGCTCGCGGGCCTTCAGCGCCGGCTGCGTGCGCGTGGAGGGCGTTTTCAACCTCGTTGACTGGCTGGCAGCATACGAACCGAATTGGGGCGGCGCGGGCGAATCTCAGCGGATCGTGGAGAATGGCCAGGCGGTCGATATTACGTTGAGCCGGCCGGTTCCGGTCTTCTTCACTTACATCACGGCCTGGGCTGAGCGTGACGGCGATGTGGAGTTCCGGCCGGACATCTACGGCCGTGACGGCGCTGCCGATCAGATCGCCGAGATGGACCGTGATCCCAACGATCCTATGCCGGCGGCCAGTCTCGCACCTTAGCTTCAAGTCTCGCGCCTTAGCTTCGTGACGGGCTGATGATTCATCGCTTCGGACTGATAAGGGGGCCGAAGCGATCATGGTTTCAGGCGTGACATCGGTCGGCGTCGGGGATTGTGAAGCAGGGAGCAGCGCGCTTTCCTACTCGGGCATTTTGGTCGCACCGGATAATCACGACGCGGTGTAGCCGCGGTGTTTGTTGCCCCGTGCAGGCATTTCTCAGCCGGTTTCAAGGCGTTCCGCGCCCATTGTCGGTGCCGCGTCTGCCCCCCTCATTCTACAAAAGCGGGGCTCGGGCAAAATAACATCGAAGAATTCATCAGAACCCCTTGATTAAAAAGTCCGATTGTGAGACCTCAAGGGCCGTGCCGACGGGGACTGGCTGCCACAAAATGCTGGTCCACCCCGTAGCTTTCTGCTAATAGGCGCGCTCGCCCTTCAAGGCAGTATTCCGCGGTAGCTCAGTGGTAGAGCGTCCGACTGTTAATCGGATGGTCGTAGGTTCGAATCCTACCCGCGGAGCCAAAAACCCTTATAAATCAATGACTTAGCAGGTTCGAATCCGCCGGCGGATTCGAACCTGCTAAGTCATTTCAATGCCTTGCAGTAGGCGCGGCGAAATCATGTGGAACAATAGGTCTCTGTCCACGTGCGAATTTCTCGCGTTCCTGGTCGACGCTCGACCCGTGTTCCTTGAGCACTCGCCGCAGGAGTCGCCTGGGAAATCGATAGCACTTCCCGATTTCCGCGAGCGGGCGCCGTGATCGCGCATGGCTATCGCAACTTGCGCAGCCGATAGCTTGGACGGTTGGCCGAGAACCTTTCCTTGCGCCCTGGCGGCAGCCAATCCGGCTGTCGTCCGCTCAACAATCAAAGAGCGCTCAAACTCTGCAAGCGCCCCCAGAACGTGAAACATGAGCCGGCCTGCCGGGCTCTGCGTATCGTTCGCCTCGCATAGTGATCTGAAAGTTATCCCGCGCCGCCCCAGCCTAGCGATCAGCGCGATGAGATGCGAAAGACTTCGTAGACCGACGTTCAGGCCAGCGCATCGCGCCGCATCTATGCGCGTGGATGCGGATGTCAAAATTGGCTGTGCGTCCAGGTTCTGTAGCATGCAGATGTGATGACGCACTCATGACGGGCAGTCGAGAGGATTTCGTGAAATGGCGGGGATGCGGGGGCAATAGCGTGGAAGAGCGTACTTGCTGCGCTGGTTCCATCACCATTCGTGAGCCTGCCGCGTTGGTGCATGTGTGATGATTGCGTCGCTGGCGCATTGCGCCGAAGCTCAATGAGCTCAGAATTCCGGTGCCGACTTCTCGCGGCAGGATGGCTTTCGACTGTCAAAGCCTTGCCGGCACCTCAAACGCAATGCGCTGCAACCACGTTTGGCGATGCTCTAGCGAGGTTCCCTCACCGTACATATGCACATGGCCGAGGATGTCCTCCTGAATGTCTTTCGGAGCCTCGGCAGTACGCAATCGATCCACCAGCGTGTGGCGGAGAGAGTAAAGAGTTTGCAGCTTTCCGGCCGGCCTGAGGTTTCTGACCGAGAGGGCCTTGTTAATTGTCGCAGAAGCAACGTTGGCGCGATCCCGGTATCGTGGAAATCCATCCGGCTGCAAGCGCATTGCGGCCAAGGCCACTCCGACGAGGGGAACCGCACGAACCGAGCCGGGAGTTTTCGTCTGGCGCATATCGTCGGTCACTTGCACAAATGGGATCAATCCTTCGAGATTTATCGTCGAGCGATCGAGCGCGCAGGCCTCGGACGGACGCAGGCCGGTTTCAATGATGAGGTAGACGATACGGCGAGCTTCGGGGTTGAGGCTGTCAAGCGCACCCTCAGCTAATAGCTGGTCGCGTACGAAGCTCGCACGATATGCTATACGCTTCCCCTCGCGACCTCCACGCAGGTTCAGCTTGGCGAATGGATTTTCAAACTCCAGCCGATAGTGAGCGTGGATGGTTCCGTAAAGACCAGATAGATTTCTCATCAGCCGATTGGCTGAGTTGATACGAACTTCGCCGGCGAGTGCGCGCTGCTGCCAGAAGCGATGCAGAATATGGGCGTGTTCGAGTGTCAGCTCGCGCACGAGGTAGTTGCCTCCGATTGCGTTGGCAAAGATTTCGACGCTTGTCGCGCGTTCGACGCGCCACTTACGAAGTTGATGAGCGGATTTTCTCGCCATGGCCGTAGCGTTGATGCGCTCATACTCGTTGGGCATTCCTAAAACCCTTAGATCCTTCGGCAATCGAGACAACCCGCCAACTGGCGAGAAGGATCGTCCCTGCAGACCTGGGGCCCCTTCGCTGAGGCTGCGCAGTAGAGGGCCGAGGTTTTTCTCGATGGCAGCCGCAAGGTCGTAAGCCAAGTTTTGTGTACCCAGCAATTCACTCTTCATGGGGGCGCCGAAGCTCCTCGTTTCAAAAAGGGTGCATTTCTGTGCAGCCTTGTTTGCGACGTGGTTAGCGTGAGTTACCCTTTAAAAACGGGCAGTCGAGCTTTCGAAAACCAGCGCGACATGCCTGAAGCAAAAGGGACCCTTTTTGATACTTATGCACAGCCCTGACGATCGCGTTTGGCTCGGCCGGGCGTGGAAAGGTATCTGGGGTTTGTGTGCATGATGATCGGGTACGCCCGCGTTTCCACCGACGAGCAAAACCCCGCTCTGCAGTTTGATGCGCTCCAACGCGCCGGCTGCGATAGGGTTTTCACTGATTATGTATCGGGTGTGCGCACGACCCGGCCTGCGCTGGATCAGGTTCTCGCTGAGTTGGGGTCCGGAGATGTGCTGGTCACATGGAAGCTCGATCGCCTCGGGCGCAGCCTCTCGCACCTGATATCGCTAATATCGCAGCTGGAAGCGCGCGGCGTCGCCTTCCGCAGTCTGTCGGAGGCCATTGATACTGGAACGGCAGGAGGCCGCCTTCTCTTCCACATCATGGGGGCGCTGGCGGAGTTCGAGCGTGCTCTTATCAGCGAGCGCACAAGAGCCGGGATGGCGGCAGCCAAGTCACGCGGTGCTGTCTTGGGGAGACCGGTTAAACTTTCCACGGCTGACATCGTTTCGGCTCGCCGGTCGATCACTCACGCTGGCCGATCGGTTCGCGACGTCGCGACCGGACTCTCAGTTTCAAGATCAACGCTCAGGCGCGCTGTGGTCAGGACGTTGAAAAAGTGAGCCGGGAATGGCCGTCGAGCAAATACGAAATGTCCCAATAGCTGCCATCCGCATAGCAGTGGTCGGCGACGCAGCGAGCGCCGCCGACCATGTCCGGAATCTGAAGAATCGCGTCGACGTGTCAGATGTCGATCTTCTCCGCAATCTCTATGGCGTCGTCGACCTCGATGCCGAGATAACGGACCGTGCTTTCGATCTTGGAATGTCCGAGCAACAGTTGCACTGCGCGTAGATTTCCCGTGCGCCGGTAAATGAGCACGGCCTTGGTTCGGCGTAGTGAGTGGGTGCCGAATTTCGCGGATCGTTGCGCGATCCATGGCGTAGCCGCTTTGGCGCAACATCATCGACACGGACAGCGACCACGTCGCACCCGCGCAGCTTGCTGTCGATAGCCAGGTTGAAGAGGGCCAGATCCCTTTTCTTGCCCTCGATCTGGAGCTTCGTCCGGATTGACCAGACGTGACTTGGCCGCAGTGGTGGCTTGGCTCCGACGAGCTTGCCCTTGTTCCAGGGGACGCGAGCGGGCTTGGCAGCCGGTTCGGTGACAGTAGGTGCATTAGGATGGTCTTCCATGGTCTGTCTCCTTTGCTGAGAGACAAACCGGCATGCGCCTCCGCGATCTAACCTGCTGATCTCACGACCTGTCTCGGCCAACTTCTTCCAACTATTGGTACTGCCCGTCCATTTTGACCCGCAAGAAGCATCACGAGCATACAAGCAAGCTTAGCTGCGAAGTCGATGCGCGAGAAAGGCGGGCTCATAATTTCGCGCGTGTGCGAATCGAGGCCGCCGCGCGGCAGCTCATTGAGTCTGCTCACGGCACTCGGTAGGATCGAACTCACATTACGTGAGGTCATTATGTTTAACTGGTTGCGTGGCAAGAAGAGAGCGGCTTCAAGCGTCAGTCCAATTGGGCCGCTCGCTTTCAAGTCGAACGACGCCGCTTTCGCATACGCCTGCCATCAAATGCAAAGTGATCTCGCCGAAGGAGTATTCCTGCCAGCCATAGTTCTTGACGCATCGAAGGAATTCGGCACGCAGAAGGCAGTTGCAACCGATGCGAAGGGGATTCAAACGGCGCTTCTTCTCGTATGCAGTCGAGACGGTGGCTTTCGCGTCATGGCGCAAACGGCATCGAAGGATGGCCCAACAATCACAGTTGGTGATCTTGTAGCGTGGCAGGCCATGGCGTTCCGTCAAGAGTTTGCCAATCTCGGTTCCGATGAGCGGTTCGGCTGGATGGGCCTCGTTCTCGGAACCCTAAAGCCCGAGTGGCACAATGACGTCGGTTGGGTTGGGGCAGATCGCTTCCGCTAATGGCGTGAGCACCGACAGGCCGGCGACTGGTTCTGGCCAACCCGAAGTTACGCGACGAGAGCCCAGCGTAGGTGGTCGGTCCCATTAGCGGAAGTCGGCCGAATCGTGGTCGACATTCTGATGCGATCGCCGACCAGGTCCGCTCACAGATTGCTGCTGACATGGCGCGCGACGGAGCGCTTCTGATGCTCGGTTCCACCCGCGGAAGTCGCTCACATCCCTGTCGCCCCGCGACCGCAATGCCGCTGCTCATTTCTGAGCGGGGCGCCGAACCGAACGATGAAAATCTGGCCGTGATCGGTTCGATTTAGCCGCTAGGGCTTAGCTAAAAATGCCTTGCGGTCGGCGTCATTAGTCAGCTCAAACCGGGCCTCATGATACTGCGCCTTCGCAACGCTCTCCGAGAACATTTTGAACGGTTTTTGAAATGCTCAACGACTTCTTCGTCGTAGATGCCGTAAGCAGGCATGATCACGAAGCTCGTCGCGTACATGCTGAGCATGTGCTCGACATCGAATTTCGGTAGGGATGCCATGGCGCCTGGACCGCAAAGTTCGGATGAAGGCGCTCAACCTACGCCGACTGGCGGCCCGTGTCATCGAAGCGCTGGCCAAGGGGGGCCTGGCACAGCGTTAGCCGTGCGGCTACGCGCCGGTAGCCAACAATGCGCGGGTAGACGACGGGAGTTCGTCCCAGAAGCTGACATTTAAGCGGCGATATTGAACAGCCCAGAAGCGGGTTAGAGCAGGGCCGCTCCCGGTGAAAAACCGACCCAGACGTGACGTTCAGCGGTCCGAGGGAATTCTGACAAGTCACCAACACCATCCCCCGAGCTGGTGCTCACATGACCGCATTCGCTGCTCAAGAACCTGAGCGCGCCACTTGGGTGGCAAGCTTCCAATGAGTATTCGCATCGTGTAGATTAGGCCTCATGGCCCAACATCTTCCTGGAAAGGTTGCCCGTCTCATCTCGGATTTCCTAACGATCGGCGAATTGACGACGTTGATCGAACACGAGATGGAAAAGCGCATTGTTGCGCGGCATGGGCTTGTCAAATTGGATGCGCTCCTGACCCTGGTGGCGCGCCTAAAGAACAGCATTCGTGACGCCCTTCCGCCCACTCAGAAGAAGGAGATCGGGCGTTTGGAGGACCTCATTGCGCGACTCCGCAAAGATCTCGAAAAGAGCGACATGGCGACCGGCCGTGATGCCCTCGCAGCGCATGCCTTGCACCTCGACCTAATGCGGATCGTCGATGCCTGGAAATGCATGGGAGAAACGACCTATGCCGTGCTGGCTTCTGACCTCAAGGAGATCGATGCCGAACTGTTGAGGATCGCAAACAGCTATCCTGCTGCGCTAGCTTATCCCGGCGCGTTCACTTTTTCTGTCGAGCAAACGTGGCAGGAGGTATGGCGCAATGACACCTATCTTGGAGATCCAAATCGCCCCAGACTCGCCAACATTTATCCGGGGATCGGAACGGCAGGGATCGTGGCGTCGCTGCCTGGAGGACATCCAGCCCAAGACGTGACAATCCGGGCAACCGGCATTGCAACGTTTCTACGGCAGGTGCGGATCATGTTGCAGGCCGTTAGCCGAGGATGCGAGGTCGAGCGTTTGTTCGCGGAGATGATGCTGAATGATTATTGCGCGCTGTGGGAGTTGCTCTTCGTTTCAGGCGTGCAGAATGAGCACGGAAAGGTCGATCTTTGCGTACTGGACCATTGGACCAGCGATGGCTGGTGCGGGGCATCATGCCTTGCTGCGCTGAAGAACAATCCGCATCCGGATCTCGGTGCATGGCAGCAAACACGGAACAAGGTGACGGCTCATGTTGATGCGGATGCCGACATTTGGAGGGCCGACCTGAAGCATTGGCCAATGACGGTCGATACCTTGATCGATGAAGCGCTGCGCGTCATCGAAGCGATGAGAGATTGTGCTTCACTTGATATTCGCTCGAAGTTCTTCTTCATTCCGCCGACCCAACTTACTGGTGAGGTTGTGGGACTTTCTAATCAGGCCGGCCGATACTGGAAGGATGGCTGAGCCCACTTCATTACGTCGGCCCCGGTGAGTCCCGTTGGAGCCGACCGCGTAGTGGTCCGTATCGAGGTGGCGAGCGGATGACCAGCGCCGACAGCCCTTAAGGCAAAGGTATGATTGCGCGCGCCATCGCGGGGCTCTCCGGCTTTTGTGGTTCAGCGCTAGATCGGGGGGATGCGAGGTGACCAAGCGACCAATTTCCGTCGTCGTCGAGAACCTGAAGACGACAAGCGACAAGATTCGCGCCTTGCTTCGTGAAGGCTACTTAAGAACTGAGATCGCTCAGTTTCTCGACATCCGATACCAGCACGTCCGCAAGGTTGCCGTCGATGCCGGGATCGAAGACGGCGTTCACCGCGGCATTGCCGTGGTGTCGAAGGCCAAGTCTATCTCGAAGGTTAGGGAGGACGTCGCCATAGAGGTGCTGGTCGACGCCGGGTTCGAAAAGGTAGGTACCTGGGTGGGCGACGGAGTCGGAGGAATTGCGCTCGACACCGGGGCGCCTAGAGATGCGGGGGTTTACGCCTTCGTGGTGCAAGGCTTGATCAAGTACGTGGGAGTAAGCCGTGCCGGCATCCGCACCCGCATGGCAAACTACCGCGTAGGGCAGAAAGGCCAGAGGACTAGCGCGCGTGTAAACCAAATTATCAACGAACACGTCGCAGCGGGAACAGTTGTCGAAGTTTATGTCGCCACACCTCCTGCTCTTCAATGGAATGGCCTTCCTGTCGTCACGGCAGCAGGACTTGAGGCTGGACTGATAAAGATGATCCAGCCGCCCTGGAACAAGGCAGGCATGCGTATCCGCTAACGCCCGAATGAGTAAGGGTAGCGGGATCCCGATAGCGGCAGTCGCATGATCTCCACCCAATCAGGCGCACTTTGGTGTGGGTGACGCGAAATTAGACTTAGACGCGCGTAAGTCCACCCGGCCATTGTTGCCGTTAGCTTCCTCGCACGGCTTCGAGGCGAGGCCTTTGTCGATCCATACCTGAGGCCAACGATGATTTTCGATGTCTCGCCGCAGCGCATAGAGGGACTCGACGCAAACGGGCTTGTCGAGGTTCTTCGAAGGCTTCTGCATGCCGAAGCACAGTTGGCGGGAATCCAACTGCGCTCAGTATCGGTTCCGCTGCAAATTACTGTGGCTGACGGTGGCGAGGACGCTCGGATATACTGGACTGGTGGCCACGAGCAGACCAACTATCTTCCATCGCGCTATTGCATCTTCCAGGCAAAGGCGGGCGACCCCGGCCCTTCGGGTTGGAAGAAAGAGGCTTGGACCAAATCGAGCCGCAAGACAAACGCAAAGCGAAAACTCTCCAAGGCGTTGATCAGTGCGGTTGAGAACGGCGCCTCATACATTGGCTTCACTTCCACGGGACTAGTGGGGCCTGCATACGATGAGCGGATTCAAGCGATCAGAGACGGCATCGCAGAAGCCGACGGCGATCCCACGGTCTTGTCAGGAATCGACATCTACGACGCTAACAAGATTGCGGCCTGGGCCTCGCAACATCCTTCAGTAGCGGTCTGGCTGAATTCGCGTGTCCTCGGAATTCCTCTCGCGGGGTTCACGACACGCGATGGATGGGAAAAGCAGGTCAACCGCGCCAACGTGAAATACGTAGCCGATGAATGCGCAAGGTTTTCACTGGGAGGAGAGATACGCACGACGGAGAGAAGAGATCCCGCTAGAAACACGGTGAACGCTGAGCAAGCGAGGGAACGCCTTCTTGCCCACCTTCTCACATCCGGCAACTGCGTGAGAGTAGTCGGTCCTTCGGGCGTCGGAAAAAGCCGCTTCGTGTCCGAAGCGTTCAAAGGCGCTTCTGACATCGCGGAACTTGTTACGGAAAATGCAGCGATCTTCTGTGACTACAGGATTGTTGGATATCATCAGCTCGTTCAGGTGGCGCAGTCCATCGCCCATGCTTCCTCGTCGGCAATCTTGGTTGTTGACGAATGTCCGCGCGAGGTTGCGAGCGAACTGTCTGATATCGCTGCGTACGAGGGCTCTGAGCTTCGCATCGTCACGATTGATATCGAGGAGAGGGAACTTCAAGGAAGCAACTTCCTGAGCCTCAACATCGGACCGAGTGATCGGGCTCTTGTGGAGGCAATAATTAGGGAGCGCCTGAACAGTGCAGACAGCGCAACGGTCGACTACGTTGCGGACCTCTGCGGCGGGTTTCCTCGAATTGCTGTCCTAGCGACGGAGAGCAATGAAGGAAAGCCGCCAAACCTTAAGTCGATCGAAGATGTTGTTGAGCGCGTGCTGAAGGGATCCGGCGTTGTTGAGCGCGACCATCGTCGGGCCGTTGAATGTTTGTCGCTATTCGCAAGATTGGGTGCGGACGACGACGACACGGAAATATTCAACACCATAGCATCCAAGCTGGCTGGCTTGGATGGGGACCGAATGTACGAGTACTTGGTCGAAGCGGCTAGGAATGGTCACGTTGTTGACCGCAGAGGCAGGTTCTTTGTCGCTCAACCGGAACCTATCGCACGATTTCTTGGTAGAAGGCGTCTCGACGCCAGTCGCGCCACAACCGTTCTTAGTTTTGTTCAACAGGCGCCAGATAGAGTTCTCGCCCTCTTCTTCGAGCAATGGCGCTACTTCGATGAAACCAGGTTGGCGCCCACAGTAGCTCAGCGGCTACTTCAACCCGAATCGATGCTTGGCACCTTTGAGGGACTGGATTCGGAGCGAGGCTCGTCATCGCTAAACGCGCTTGTCCATGTCGCGCCGGACGCGGTCGCTGCCACGCTACACCGTGTTTTTAGGCAAACCTCCCTGGACGAGTTGAATGCGTCCCGTGTTGGACGCAGGCAGATAGTCTGGGCTCTAGAAAAGCTAGCCTTTCGTCGCCAGACGTTTGCGATTGCCGCCCGGCTTCTGATGCGATTGGCAGCCGCTGAGAATGAGTCGTGGGGCAACAACGCACTTGGTCAGTTTAAGCAACTTTTTCAGCTCCAATTGAGCGGCACGGAGGCAGGCCCAAGTGAGAGGTTTGTGGTCTTGGACGAAGGCCTCGCATCCAGCGAGGATGCGGTGATCGATGTCTGCCTTGAGGCGCTCGCTCGAACGTTCGAAACAGCACACTTTAATCGAGCTAGCGGAGCTGAGAAAATCGGTACACGGCCCGCGCTAGTTGATTGGCGGCCCACCACCTGGGGCGAGATTTTTGAATTTCACCGTCAAGGACTTTCTCGGCTTACGGCCGTTTGGAGGCGAGGTGATGGCCGCGCGCCTCGCTGCGAGACGATCTTCACTACGCATCTACGCGGGTTACTCTCCGATGGTCTATTCAACGACATCAAAGCATTCATCGCGGAGGTTCGGACTGTCAAGGAACAGTGGTTTGAGGCGCTAGAGGCTGTAGGAGACTGGTTGTATTTTGATGCGGAGGGCACGCCCCAGGAATTCGTCGACAAGGTAAGATCTCTATACGACGACCTCATGCCTACTGACGTCGTCGATAAAGCATTGCTCTACACAAAGTTCTGGCGCGCCGATATTCGTGATCCCGACTCTCGCTACCGATCAGGATCGGATGGGACTAAGGATTTCGACTATTCTACCCGCATGGCGCGGAAGATTGCAGTAGAGATATCAGTTGATGCTTCGCTCTCAAGACGTGCTGTCGAAGTCATGGCCGGTCAGAAGCTAAATAGTGGATTTGAGTTCTCGAACGAGTTGGCTTTGCGGGCGGCGAATCCGGTCGAACTGCTGGAGCTAGCTGTCCAGACATACGAAGCCTCGACGAGCGAAAAAAGTCTGCAGTTCATAAGGGGACTTTTGCACGGTATCGATAAGCGAAATCCCGATGAAGGTACCCGTGCGCTAGAGGTGCTGAGGGATTACGAAACCTTCAAGAACGATCTGATACGCGCATATACAGCAGTATCGATAACACCAGCCCGCCTTGCTGAGATCGTTGAAGCGTTGGATAACGGAAGTCTCAACCCGGGCGAATGTGTTGTGCTCTCTTATGGCCGCGGACTTGACGGACTTGCAGCCAACGAGCTTCAGCCCTTCCTGGACGCGCTCGCCCGCCGCAACGACGCGGAAGGAATCTGGAGCACGATGCAGGTGCTGCAGATGTATCAGCTAGGTCGTGATCGACTGGACCCGATTATTGAGACGACGATCAAGCACCTGCTCGCGTCTCCGGTAGTTGTCGCAGAAGGAGTGGAAACGAATCGAGACGGGTTCGTTTTTGAGTCTTTACTCGAGATTGTCAGTAAGAGGGGCACCCTGGACGAGGCGTTCGTGGGCGCGTTGTGTGATCAGATCATCGCCTTGTGCAAGACCCGAGACTACGATGTGTTTTCGGCACTCGATGGACCGTTCAGGAGTGTAACCGTGCTACTCGTGCGGACGACGCCTTTAGTGATTTGGCATCAGTTGGCGCGGTTTTATGAGAATGCGAGTCCTATCGAACGGAATCAACTCGATGCGCTTGTCGGGGCGCCTGAGAGTGCAGAGGAGTATCAAAACGCGGGTGTCCTGTTTGGAGTGCCAGAATCCGCGGTTTTCGACTGGGTGCGGGGGGATCCGAGGCTCCGCTCCGGCTTCCCATGCGATTTCTATCCGATATTGGAAACTGATGCGGCAGGCGACGCGCACTGGCATCCATCTATGCAGCGGCTCGCTGATGAATTCGGGAAGTGGAAAGCGTTTCAGGTGGGCCTCGCCGCCAGACTCCGTCCTTCCTCCTGGTGGGGGTCGAGAGTTCCGTTTTTGAACGCTATACTCGCCCCACTTGAGTCCTGGTTTTCTCACCCGACTCCAGAGCTGGCCATGTGGGCGCGCGAGACCCACAGTGCGCTGGAGCGCGAAATTGAGCGCGAGCAGACCAGCGATGACGAGGACCGGCTTTAGGCGCTGACTGTTGTGGTCATCTCGCGGATGCCTCTGTAGAAAACTCTCATTGATCTCAACGCGGCCTCAGGTGCTTCGCGACTTCACGATATTCTTTCAAGTGGCATGAGCGTGCGCCTGAAGGGCCAGCGAAACTCCAGTTCCAGATGCTTCACAGCAGGGTAGGTCCGCTTGAGGGACAGCAACAGTCCTCGCTGACGGCGGCACATGGCCGATGCTCGATCCGTACTGGATGTCCGCTTCCTCGGCAAAGCGAAGTTGGAACGGATGGTTTTTGATATCGCCTTTGGCAGGAAGACAGTTCGCTCTCTGAAAGCGGGCACGCGTCTCTGTTCCTCTGACATAATCCACGCGGCAGCTCATCTGAGGACGTTTGGGGTGTTCAAATTGTTGCGTAAAATGGTGGCGCCGTAAGCGTTGTCTGCCAGAAGCTCAGTGGCAAAGGCAGACGGCGTGTCTCGGTCGACCAATATCGTTACCGAATGCCGCGCCCTCGTTAAGGCCACATAGAAAAGTCTTCGCTCCTCGGCATGTTCAAAGCGCTCGGGCGCTGGGAGTACAAGTTCGAGCAGCGAGTCATCAACGATCTGAGATGGAAAGCCCATTCGACCGCGTGCAGCCCGCAAGATGACTACGTGATCGGCTTCAAGTCCTTTCGAGCGATGGACCGTCAAGAAGCGCATGTCGAGTTCTGGGAACTCCGATGCCAGGGCTGCCAGATTGTCCGGCTGCACAAACCGATAACGCCCGAGAAGAAGAACGCTCGCTCTTCCAGTCGACCGCTGTTGGATTTCGTCCAACGCCCCCCGCAAGGCTTTGGCTTCGGTGCTTCGTGTATAGTGCACGATCTTGATCGCTGGGGCGTGAGCTTCTGCGGCAGGAACCATTCGTTTTTTAAGCTGCGCTGGATTCTGCAGTACGAACTTGCGCGCTGCGAGCGCGATCCGGTCGGAGTTGCGGAACGTTCTGCCAAGATCCACCACGTGGTGCACGCCGCCCGAGCCTGCGAAGGTCCCGCCGAAAACGTCGCCGAACTTTTGCATCAGGCTGAGATCGGAGCCAGCGAAGCGATAAATTGATTGCCAGTCATCACCAACGGCAAAGATGCGGGCGTCTGAATGTTGCGCCTTCAGAGCTAGAAGTAATCCGCCTCTGCCGTCCGATATGTCTTGGAATTCATCGACCAGCAGGTGTTTGTATGGGCTGGTATACCGTCCAGATCTTACATGGTCAGTGGCGCGACTGATCATGTCCTCGAAGTCAATCCTGTCTCCAAGACGCTTTTGATACGCTTCGAAAACAAGCTCGAAGATCTCGAGGAACGCTTGCTCCCGCTGGGCATCGGAGAGTGGTCCGACTTGCTGACGGCATTCCTCCACCGACAATTTGCAGCTCTTGAAGTGCCGCAGGAAGATGCCGATCGTTTGTGTGAAGGCGTCCAACTGTCCCAGCTGGGACAGCCTCTCAAATGTCTTCTCCGGCGGAATTGGAGCAGTCTTCGTGTAAGGTTCAAGCTTCTTCTCAAGTCCGGGAAGCAACCGCCCTTCGACGTTCTCGTAACTATACGTTTCGATCAGTATGGTGCCGTGTGTCTCGTGCACTTGGCGTTTCCACGCCATACCTTCGAGATAGATGTCACGGTCAATATGGGGTGCCGTCGTCAGGCGCACGTCGCCGCCGGGACCACGCTCCTTGCGAACCCCAAAATGTTCGATATAGACGCCGCTTTCGGTCAGCCGAAAATCAGGCGTGTAAGCGCGCCGGTCGTTGTTGGAAAGCTCGTGCTCGTAGTCCGGCTCGTATTCGTATTCGATCCCGTTGAGATATAGCCAATTCGCAATCAGCAGTTCCTCGTAGCTGCGAACTCGCTCACCTTGAAGGGTCCGCAGCTCGTTGTCGTCAACGTAGCGGGCGTACTCATCTTCTGAGTTAAAATCCCATTCTGTCTTCCAGGGCCGATAGAACTCTCCGAACCAGCGCAGCAGAAGCGCGCAAGCCTTGGGTTGAGTCGCAACTTCGTTCATCACGACATCACGCAACAGAGCAAAAAACTGCACGTCATCGCTTGCATGCGCTGCAAGGGCTGGCGCCTGACGTTCTACCTGCCGAATGATCTCATAACCAAGCGAATGGAATGTCATTGCATCGACAGGAGCTCCGCATCGCTGCCTGATCCTTCCGGCCATCTCCTCAGCAGCGTCGCTGCCGAACGCAAGCAGGAGGATCTCATTGGGAGGTCGAATGCCGCGCTTGATTAGATACGCGGCCTTGGCGACGATGACGCTCGTTTTGCCGGACCCGGCGCCCGCAAGAACAAGTGTGGCGTCCTCATCCGTGACGACTGCCAAGCGCTGTTCATCTGTCAGCGGATGAGCCTCGATTGCATCGAAGAACTCCCTCATTTCGATCAGTTCTGTTTCGAGAAAGGTTTTTATCGCTGTCTCGCGAAGCTTCGCGGGCTCGTCGCGGACTTCTGCCGCGGCGGCAAATATGCGCATCTGATCGTCGGACATCAGATCGCTTGGCGCCGACTTAGGCAATAATTCAAAAATATCCTGAGCCCGCTCTATGAAAGGGTTCAACAAGCAAGCGGCTGGGTAGCGTCTTGGCTGCTTCAACCGCTCGTTTATCAGCGCCAACGCTCGGAGTTCGGTCTCCGCCTGTTCGAACAGTGTAGTTATGTAACGGTTGCGGGTTTCATTTGCCGCCTGCACGAAGGGCGGAACGTCTGCTGCCTTGAAACCGGACGCACGCCATTCCGTACCATCCGCGAGCAGCAAGACAATTGTCCCGCGACCCGCATCCCGCGCGCAACCTTCCATTTCGGCAAAGGAGATTTGAGGGCGCTTATCTCCGGAGAGTTCGATACCGGAAGCGTTGAGGCGGATGCTCCGAAGCGGGCTCCCAAGCAGGCTGTGCAATAGCCATGAATAGGCGCTTCTGCGTAACTCACGGGAGTCCTCTGCCGGCATTTGGTTCTCGTCGCGGTTGTTCGTCGTCGAATTTTTTGAGACAGTTTTCGGGTTGATGGCCTGGAGGCTTCCGGGTCATTTTGAGTTTAGATTTATGCTGCTGTTTTGAAGTGGGTCAATCTACACGGGCGCTGTCGCAACCTGATGCGGATAATGCCAGCTGCAACGTATCGGTGACGTTGCCTTCGCGTCGGCACAGCTCCGCGATCGAGACCTCGCCGCGCAGGCAATCGAGCACAATGCAGATTTTCTCTTTGGCCGAATACTGTTTGCGCGTGGCCCGCCGGATATCGCGCATGAGCCGTTCCGACGGGCTATGCCTCCGAGCCCATGTAACCGACGATTGAGAGTGATCGTATGGCCATTCGTATCGAACGTGGTCTCGGCGAAATTGATTTTCTCGCTCTTTATTCAGTCGCTGCGATGATCCCGAAATCCTCCAGTCGTCAAAACGCCAATTCTGTCTCACAGGTGTTGATGCCGGACACCGAAGGCAACCGGCTGTCGTGATGCGTCCAAGGAAATCCTCTCACAGGCGCAAAGTTGGAGCGCTGAAGCTGGCCCGAGGCGAGCGCGTATACTCTAGCGCCCTTCACCGCTGACAGAGAAACGGTGGGAGTGAGCACGCCACCGATGAGCGGTTGACCTGCTTTCGGCGGCTCGTAAACCTAGCTCACGGACGGCTGCGCACTGGGAAGGTCTAAGGAAGATACTGTTGCGCCTGTTGCATTGCGTCAGAGACAATTCTATCGACGTCGAACTCCGATCGCGGAATAGTAGACGCCATAGGGTGATGTTGCCGCAGATGCTGAGCGTAGTAATGCAGTGCTTCGAGTGCTCTGTCGAGCTTCGGGATGTTCATCGTGCGTCTATTGTCGAGGTGACCGAGGAACTTGTCGCGGTAGATCAGAAACTCATCGACGTACCCTCGCCATCCAGCCTCGTCGGTGCCCGCCAAGGCATAGAGTCCACAAGCAAAGTCGTGATGCTGCGCGGTTGGAAGCGTTCGCGTCCAATGCTGGTTTTCCCGGTCCGCGAAGAGCTTGCACCATTCGAATACGCCAATATCCAAAAAGTTGTTGTCGATGCGCCGCTGGATGTCTTGTAGGTGGATTGACACATCCTTATGCGTCATCGTTCTCGCGCCGCGGAAGTAGCCCAAATTGCGGGCTGCGGTATGTATGACGATGACCAGGCGTCGAAGCTTCTCGAGATCGCTGAGAGGAGACTCCGTCATCAGTGTGGCGTCCAAGAATGCGCGGCCCGATCGAAGTGGATAGTCACGTGATAGCTATAGTCAGGTGGTCATAGCACACTTAAGGCAGCCTCATGAGATTCTCCGAAAACGGCCCTGATATCCCTTCTAAGCTTATCGATGCAGCGCTTCGCGGGGAGGTCGTCTTCCTTTGCGGCGCTGGAGTCTCATCGCCGTCGGGTCTGCCGAACTTCGAGGACTTGACCAAGAGAGTGTTCGCTCATCTAGGTTTGGCGATGGATGCCGCCGAGCAGCATTCGTTCGGGACGAAGCGCTACGAAGAAACCCTCGGCTCGCTTTCGAGACGCCTTGCCGATCGGAGAAGTCTGTACGACGCACTTTCCATTGAGCTTGACGCGGACAAGGCAGCTGGCACGCAAGCGCATGCAACGCTTTTGAGGCTCTCGCGCGACTTCGAGGGCAGGCCCGCGCTCGTGACCACGAATTTCGATACGCTCCTTGAGCGGGCTTTGAACGAGCTAACCAAAGAGCAGGTCCGCGACAAGAGCTTCGCGAGCGCTCAAGTTCCGGCTCCAGCAGGACCGCGCTTCGAAGGCATCATCCACCTGCATGGCAGGCTCGCCGACACGAAGCTTGGACTTGACGAAAGCGATCTGGTGCTCACGAGCGCCGACTATGGTGACGCCTACCTCCGCTCGGGATGGGCGGCCCGCTTCCTGTACGATCTTGCGAGGACACGAATGATCGTGCTCGTGGGCTACAGCGCGTCCGATGCACCTGTTCGCTACATCCTCAACATTCTTGAGGCGGATCGAGAGCGTTTCCCCGATCTCAAGACGATATACGTGCTCGATCAGGCAAAGCCCGACACTCCCAGTCCATCGGCCGCTTGGGACGCGATAGCCGTTGAACCGATCCTCTTCACCGTCAGCTTTCAGCAATTCTGGGCCGATATGGGCGCCTGGGCTGATCTTGTTGAGCTGCCTCGCCGATGGCGCAAGGAGAGACTTGCCGAACTCGCCGGCATGCAGATCGACCAAGTTCAACCCTGGGAGCGGGACCAGGCGATCTGGATGTTGAGCCAGCAGGATGGCATGGATCTGCTGGAGCACCTCCCCTTCTCACCTCAGTGGATCGAGTTCGTCAGGAGCCACAATCTCGTCAAGCCCAACAGCGGCTCAGATTGGGCGCTGTGCAGGTGGGCGATTGCCCATTTTGATAGCCCTCTCGCCTTCCAAGAGGTGTTGAAATCTGCTGGTGCTATTGGTGAGCATGCCGCAGCCCTGTTGTTACGAGGGCTCGATGACAAGAATCGCAAGCCTATTCCTCCTCATCTTGAGCGGGCGTGGCGCCTGCTTGCGATCAGCTTGCGTCAGACGAGGCCGCAGGATCGATGGATGCACTATGCGGCCTTTGGACGAGTGAAAACGGACACTGCCTCGGGCGACGATCTGCGAGAAATCCTCCAGCTGTTCACACCGAGACTTCTCATCAGCATGCCGTATTCGTCTCACGACGTATCCGAAGGGGAGCCTACTCTATCGGCACTCTGCCGGCGCGAATTCAAGACGCAACGGCACCCAAGACTCGAAGAGTTTTTGAACGTTCTCCCTCCCACTTCAGCGGCCATATGGCCGCTTATTCAGATCGCCTCCGGAGCACTTATTGAGACGCTGCTGCTGGCCCGCGACGCCGAACGCACCGGCGCTCGCTATGATCTTGTTGGCTACGATGTTCCGTCCGTCGCAGATCATCCACAGAACGCGCACCATGATGGCTTCTTGCCCCTCGTTCGCTTGTCGGCCGAGCTTTGGGTTCGGCTGCTAGCCATCGAACCGGCCAAAGCACAGGTCGTCGCCGAGACCTGGAGGCTGAGCGATTTTCCGGTTGTTCGCAGGCTGTGGCTCTTTGCCCTGCATCAAGACGCTACCGTTAGTGCATCTGAGGTCATTTCAGCGCTCGTCGCGATGCCTCTTGAGGACTTCTGGGATCACCGGAAGGAGATCATGGAGCTGCTCCGGGATCGGACGAAGGATGGGCAGCGGATTGATGAATTGGTATCTAGGATTGTTGCAGGCCCACTCCTCGACAATGAACCCGACGATGAGGTGCAGCAACGCATCCGTGACAATGCCGTCTGGATATACTTGCAGCCGCTGGTACTTGGAGGAGGGCCACTGCCGACGGCAGTGCAGACAGCCCTTGACGATATCAACGCCCGCAAGAAGTGGATTGATCGACCCTTTGAGGAAAGCAATTTCTTCAAGGCGTGGTTAGGCGACGTTCGTAGCGGGCCATTCGGTGATGCGGCGCCCCTTGCTCAAGCACCGATAGAAAAGAGGGTCGAGATCGCGGCAGAGCTTGAGCAGCAGCACACGTTTGATCAATCTGATGTTTGGCAGGTGTATTGTCACGATGATCCCGAGGGAGCCCTTGATGCTCTCGTGGCATCGGCCGCGGTCACTGGCCAGATTGATCGATGGCGGAGCCTTCTTTACGCGATAGTTGGGCTAGGCAGTGCAACAGAACAAGCGAAGACGCGCGGGGCCGCGCTTTGCATCCGCGTCTTCAATATCGTGCCTCAGCATCCAACTCATGAGCTTAAAGACCTCTCGCATGCCCTCGTTGATCTCTATGGCTACGCTGTGGAAGTTGGCGCGCCAGTCGTCGAGGGGACTTGGGACTTCCTTTGGGAATGCTCACGAGCCGCCGACCATCAATTGACCGAGATTACTTCTCGCGAGGACCCCGGCTACGCGCTTATCTCCCAGTCCATCAACTCTTCGCCCGGCAAGCTGGCGCGCTTGATGGTCAATCGTCTCGGTCCTTCGTTGCAATTAATGCAGCCCGCAGATCAGGCGAGTACAGCGGAGCGGCTCGCCATGATGACGCTAGATCCATCAGCGATGGGGCAACTTGCCCGCGCTATTCTTGTTGAGTTCGTGGCCTGGGTTCACCATTCCCTTCCGCACCTAGTCGACGACCTTAAGCAGCGGATGAGTGGTAGCGATGCCGAAGGATCGGCGTTGCGCTCCATATTGGTAGGCGCCAGTCCAAGTGTCGGTGCGCCCCTGATGGCCCGGCTGAAAGAACCGCTTCTGCTCGGCGTTGTCGAGCACAAGGGGGAGAGCGCGACGGCATCGAATGCTGCTATGCGCTTGGTCGCCTACGTTTTCCATGACCTAGATCGTCCGGCGGATGATCCCGCACGGCTCACACCCGGCGAACCCAAATCTCTACTCTCGAAGGCTAGGGCGGAAATTCGCGCTGAAGCTGCGGAAACCATGGCCAATTGGCTAAGCCGAGAGACAGAGCATCCGCGGGATGAGCTTTGGCGCACGAAATATTCGAAGGTGTTCGAACAGCTTTGGCCACCCGAAAAACTGGCGCAGAGCAATCGTGCGGCCGTGCCTCTTGCAAGGCTGGCAATCGCGGCAGGCGACGCCTTCCCCGAGGCGCTCGGCGAGGTCAGGCCGTATATTGTCGCGCTCGACGAGGATTGGCCAACGCTCTATTTCATGACGAGCGAAGATGCCAAGGCGGTTGTTGATCGCTTCGCTCCTCAGGCGCTCGAATTACTCTGGCTTATGCTGAAACCCGCGTCGAGGGGGCAGTGTTCAGAGCTCGGCGAAACTCTCGATCGCATCAAGGCCGCAGAGCCATCGCTGGAACGAGACAGACGCTTTCAATTGCTTCAGACGAGGGCATTGCGGCTCTAGGCGCTATGTCCAGGAGCCGGTCTCACGGCACCACGAAGCGGCTCGGCCGACTTGTAAGCTCCCTCGCCGAGTAGCTATCCCAATTCGCGGGCGTAAGGGAGCTGAGATACATCAGTGAATCATGGTGCTGACCTAGCGGGGGAGCTTCAATATGGGCAGTACGGCAATCTTGGTCGCTAACACTGACCTGCCCCCTCGCAACTGGACCGGTGTGAGTTAGAATTTTCCAGTTTTGCGTCCGTGTCGAAACAGGGCCGGTCGAGGGAGCCATGAAGGCATCGAAGTTTTCGGAAAGCCAGATCGCATTCGT
>NZ_PZPO01000008.1 GCF_013306565.1 Hyphomicrobium sulfonivorans
GCGGCGCAGAGATATTCCGCCTGCGCGCAGGCGGAATATCTCACAGCGCTCCGCCAAGCGGAGCTGATTGTATCGGGTTCCCATCGCAGCGACCGATTATGGCCGTTGCACTTGATTCGTGAATCCCTGGGATCCACGTCAGTTGCCGCATCTGCATCTGGCGCAATCGGGCGGCCCGCCGCCGAGCGCGAACATGGCACATTGGAATGCGCCTCAGTGCGAGATGACAAGCTCCACGCGTCGGTCAAGCTGCCATAGGTCGTCCTGCGCGAAGTCACCGCGGACCACGCCCAGATATGGCTCCGTCTTGCCCTTCGGCACCAGTTCCAGCGGTCCTTCGTAGCCGCCCTCGCGCAGGAACGTCGCCACAGCTTCCAGACGATCGCGGGAAAGCCGCATGTTCAGATCGTGCGAGCCGCGTTCGTCGGCATGGCCGGTCAGCGTCACGTTCGGAAAGCGTTTGATCTGCAGGTATTCCAGCAGCAATCCGGCCGCGCGTCGCCCCTCCGCCGTCAACGTTGCCTGATTGTAGACGAACGTCACCGGCACCGGCACGGAAAGGCTGGTGGCCGCCAGGTTAGCGCGGGCCTCGCTGGCCGTGGTCGCGGGCGAAAGATCAGCAGCGGCCACTTCCGTCGTTGGCGATAATTCGCTGGCGGTGGCGGCGCTCTGCGGTGGCTCGCTGGCCAGCGCGGTGGCGGGTGGCAACGCAGCAGCCGTAGCGGCTGCAGGTGTCTCTGCCGCTTGAACCGTTGTTGCTGCCGACGCTGGCGCTGCGGATTGTGCCTCTACCGCGACAGCCGGTGCAGCGCTGCCGGACGCAACACTCTCCGGCTGCGTCGTCGCGGGTGTCGTGTCGGCATGCTGGCTGGCCGCGTCTTCAGCAGCAGGAGTTGGCTCTTGCGCCTGCGCCGACTGCGCTTCTGCGCTGCCATTGGCATCGGCATGATCGTGCGCAGCTTCCGCATGGCCATTGACGCTGGCCGCATTGCCAGCAGGCGTCTCGGCTTCTGCCTTGGCCGCTGCGTTTGGTCCTTCCGTCGACGGCGTCAGCGCCTGTGACTGCTCAGCTCCTGACCCTGCAGCGGCGCCACCTGCATCCGCGTGCCCAGCTTCCGCATGATGAGCATGGGCCTCGGCCTCGCCGCCGTGCGCTTCCTTCGCCGCCTCCGCCTTAGCCTTCGCTTCAGCCTCTGCGCGTGCCTCCGCCACCATGCCTTCCAGGTTCTTCATCTGGTCGGCCTTGACGGCAGCCGCAGCGCTTGATGCTGGGGCAGCGGCGTCGCCCGCGCTTCCGGCTGGCGTTGTGGCGTTGGCATGTTCCGCCGACCCAGCCGCAGCCTGCGCAGCGTTCCCAGCCCCGGCACCACCATTGCCAGCGATGTTGGGCGGCGAAAGCGGCAGTGCCCGTGCTGCCCTTGGTGCTTGCGGACGGCCTGAAGCATCGCCGGCGTCAGCCACCACAGCTCCGTGGTCGCGCTGCTCGGGTCCGCCACGTTGTTCGCCCGCACCCGTCACCCGATCCCGTTCGCTGTCATGCGCCGACCCGCTTTGCGAGGCCTTGAACAGCGCCAGTTTCGCATCTGGATTGGAAATCGGCTTATCGATCGTCAGCGCCCACTCGCCGTTCTCGTCAACGTCCGCCGTGCCGATTGCCTCGCCGTCCGCCGTGATCGTCACGCGGCTGTTCGGCTCGCCGGTACCTGCGAACACCGATGCCCCTTCCGGATCGATACGCGCGATATCGAATGCGGGCGCATCACCCGGGGCCTTCGCATCGGCCGGCGCCAGCGCTTCCTTCAGGGCTTCCAGGTCACTCGCAGGGCTCTCAGCTGCCGGTTTCGGTGCGGTCGCTTCGGCAGCCGCTTCCTTCTGCGTCGCCTCGCGCTCAGCCTGTTGCGGCAGCGGGTTTACATCGAGCAGCCACACGGCGCCGCCAAACAGCGACAGCAGCCCCAGCACCACAGGAACAACGAACTTGAACAGCATGAATAAATTCCGGCACAGGCCCCCCGGCCCCAGCGGGGCGGAGTGTCCGGCATTTAGGGCCTGTATTCAAGGCCGTCAGAGGCCCCGCTCAGCCTGAAAGCAACGCCGCGTTCGGCAACCGCCGCTGGCCGCCAGCCATCAGGATGAAATCTGCCGGTTGCCTGCGCCCCGGAACAGAAACGCCATCAGGAAGCCGGCGAAGAACCCGCCAACGTGCGCCATGTAGGCGACGCCGCCCATATCTTTAGTAGATTCATCGGTGTAGGCGATCGATCCGACGCCGCTGAAAAGCTGCAGCACGATCCAGAAGCCCAGCACTACAATGGCCGGCATTGCCACCACATCGCGCCCGAACAAAACGTTTACCCTGGCGCGCGGGAACATCAGCAGATAGGCGCCCAGAACGCCGGCAATCGCACCCGAGGCGCCAACATTCGGAACGTTCGAGCCCGGCAGCACCAGATACTGCGCGAACGTCGCTGCCAGCCCCGCCACCAGATAGAAAAACAGATACTTCAGATGCCCAAACCGATCCTCGACGTTGTCGCCGAAGATCCAGAGGTAGAGCATGTTGCCGCCCAGATGCATCCAGCCGCCGTGCATGAACATGGCGGTGAACAGCGTTGGAATGTTGCCGGCAGGGTCAGCAGAAAAGCGCGCCGGAATAAATGCCCATTGCTGAATGAAGGCATCGCCTTCCTGCAATTCCAGCAGAAACACCAGCACGTTGATGGCGATCAGGGCATAGGTGACATAGGGCGTCGTGCGCCGTGCAGAATTGTCATCGCCTAACGGGAACATGCGGCCTGCTCCTCCCTGGTTGCCGTCAGGTTGTGCGGTGTCGGGATCGTATGTCAACGGTCCGGCTCGCAAAACGGCGAGATAGCAAGGGCACGATGGCGTCGTTCGTCCTAAAGAACGCAGCATCGGCCGCTAGAAACAGTGTCGCGCCACCAATAGGCGTTGCACAGCAGCCCGTTGCCCTGATAGGCCATCTGGCTGTTTGTCCATGGAAACCACGGTACAGCTCGGCGCCGATGAAACTTTACCGCTCCTTTGCAACCGTCGGCGGCCTCACCATGGTCAGCCGCGTGTTTGGCTTCATTCGCGACATCGCGTTCGCGTGGGCCTTCGGTTCCGGCATGGTGGCCGACGCCTTCAATGTGGCCTTCCGCTTTCCCAACCTGTTCCGCCGCCTGTTCGGTGAGGGGGCGTTCAACTCCGCCTTCATTCCGCTGTTCGCCAAGGAGCTGGAGGGCAACGGCAAGGACGAGGCGCGCGCCTTCGCTGAAGAAGCGATGAGCGGTTTGTTCGCGGTGTTGATCGGGCTCACCATAGTCGCCATTCTGACGATGCCGTGGCTCATGTACATCCTGGCGCCGGGCTTTGCGGCAACGCCGGAGAAGTTTGATCTCGCGGTGCTGCTCACGCAGATCACGTTTCCTTATCTGTTGTGCATGTCGCTGGTGGCGCTGTTCTCCGGCGTGCTCAACACGTTCGGCAAGTTCGTTGAAAGCTCGTCGGTCTCAATCGTTCTCAACCTCACTTTGCTGGCCGCAATTTTCACCGGCTTCGCGCTCGGCTTTCACAACGATCCAGCGGGCGGCATCGTGCAGGCCATCGGCGTGTTCGTGGCCGGTGTGTTGCAGCTCTGGCTGTTGATTGATGGTCTCAGGCGCAACAATTTCACGCTCAAACTGCGCCGTCCGCGCATGACGCCGCGCATGTGGCGCCTCGTCAAGCTGGGCATTCCCGGCGTCATTGCCGGTGGCGTCACACAGATCAACATTCTCATAGGCACCATCATCGCTTCGATGCAGGGCGGCGCCGTCTCGCAGCTTTATTATGCTGATCGGCTTTATGAGCTTCCGCTCGCCATCGTGGGTATCGCTATCGGTGTGGTGCTATTGCCGGATGTGTCGCGTCATTTGCGTGCGGGCAATCACGAGGCGGTGCACGATGCGCAGAACCGCTCGTTGGAATTTTCCATGCTGCTGACGTTCCCGGCTGCTGTCGCGTTGGCGGTGGTGCCGCAGCCAATTGTGTCAGCGCTGTTTGAGCGCGGCATGTTCCTCGCCAGCGACACCGCAGCCACATCAGCTCTGCTCGCTGTGTTCGCAATTGGTCTGCCCGGCTTCGTGCTCATCAAGGTGTTCTCGCCGTCATACTTCGCGCGTGAGGACACCAAGACGCCGATGTACTACGCGATGATCAGCCTGACGGCGAACACGCTCGGCTCCATCGGGTTGTTCTTCCTGTTCCGCTCCTATGGCTGGATGCCCCATCTCGGCATCGCCGTTGCCACCACGCTGGGCGGGTTGCTCAACGCAAGCCTGCTCTATGCAACACTGGCGCGGCGCGGCGATTTCGTTCTGGACCGGCGGGTCAAGCGCACGTTGCCGCGCATCGTGCTGGCCAGTGCGCTGATGGGTGTCGTGCTGTGGCTCGTCGCCCGCACGCTCAGTCACCATTTTGGGCCGGAAGCCGCCGAATGGTCGCGCTTCCTGGCGCTGTTTGGTGTCGTCGGCGCGGGCCTCATCACGTACGCGGTGGCCGTTTTTCTCACCGGTGCCCTAGATCGACGGCAGCTCCGCAGCTTCATCAAGCGCTGATATTGCAGCCTTTGCTGATGCGGGAGCGCACACGCAGGGCGGCGGCTGCCAGTCCACATCACTGCTTTCGCGGCCCAAAGCCTTGCGCCTTTGGCCTAGCCGCGCCATAAACCCGCGCGCCAACGCGGAAGGGGCTCTCATGGCATTTAAAGAACGCGTGTTTTCCGGCATGCAACCGACCGGAAGCCTGCACCTGGGGAACTACCTCGGGGCGATGGTGCAGTGGATCGAGATGCAGAAGACGCACGAGTGCATCTATTGCGTCGTGGATTTGCACGCGATCACCGTCAAGCAGGATCCGGCCGAGCTGCGCCAGTCGATCCGCCAGGTGACAGCGGCTTACATCGCGTCGGGCCTCGATCCGCAGAAAAGCATCGTGTTCAATCAGAGCCAGGTCGCACAGCACGCCGAGCTGGCATGGATCTTCAATTGCGTCGCCCGCCTCGGCTGGCTCAACCGCATGACGCAGTTCAAGGAGAAGGCCGGCAAGGATCGCGAGAACGCGTCCGTTGGCCTCTATGCCTATCCCAATCTGATGGCCGCTGACATTCTCGCCTATCAGGCCACCCACGTGCCGGTGGGCGAGGATCAGAAGCAGCATCTGGAACTCGCGCGCGACATCGCGCAGAAGTTCAACAACGATTTCCGCGATCAGATCATCGCCGCCGGTTATGACGACGGCATCTTCTTTCCGCAGCCCGAGCCGGTCATTACCGGTCCGGCGACGCGCGTCATGAGCCTGCGCGACGGCACGCGCAAGATGTCGAAGTCCGAGCCATCTGATATGTCGCGCATCAATCTGATGGATGACGTCGATGTCATCGCCGACAAGATCAAGCGCGCCAAGACCGACATGGAGCCCGCTCCGCCCTCCAATCTGGAGGAGCTGAAGGCGCGTCCCGAGATCGACAATCTGGTCGGGATCTATGCGGCGCTGGCGGGGATAACCAAGGAAAAGGGCCTCGAAACGCTCATCAGCACCTCGAACGAGGGGCCGAGCATCTTTACGGGCCTTAAACGCGCGTTGACGGAAGTTGCCGTTGAAAAGCTGGGCCCGATCCGCACCGAGGTTCAGCGTCTGATGGCTGACCCGGCCGAGATCGATCGCATCCTGGCCGATGGCTCGCAGCGTGCCCGCACCATCGCGGCTCCGGTCATGGACAAGGTGAAGGATATCGTCGGTTTTGTCCGTTCCTGACGGACAAAACCGCGCCGCTTCTCCACTTTTTGCGGCGTTTCACCTTGCGATTGGAAAAACGCTGCCCACTATTTGCGGTAGCCGCATCGGCATGGCGCTGTTGTGGGCCTCGGAGCAGCATGGCAGCATGCCTATATGACAGTACAAAAGCGCCGATCCTTTGAGGCTGATCACTTCCGCAAGTTTCTTCTCGTCATCGACGGGAAGCCGGAAGTCGATAGCGCATTGTATTATGCGGCCAACCGCATGCAGCGTTCGCATGGCTCGCTGGTGATGCTGTACATCATTGTTCCGCAGGATTTTCAGCACTGGATCAACGTGCGCCAGCAACACGTCGAGGAAGAAACCGCGAAGGCCAAGGCGCTGTTTCGGCTCATGCGGCGCAAGCTCAATCTCGCCGGCTATGAGAACATCGCGTGCGAAGAGATCATCCGCGAGGGCACTGAGGTCGATGAGATCCGCAAGCTGATCGACGAGGACGAAGACATCGCCGTGCTCGTGCTCGGCGCAGCTTCCGAAGCCGCCGGTCCCGGCCCGCTGGTCTCGTCGCTGGCGACAAGTGGCGCCATGGGCAGCTTCCCGATCCCGATTACAATCGTGCCCGGTACGCTCGCGCTGGAGGATGTGCGCTCGCTGGATTAAAAGATGGCTTGAGGGCCACTTTGAAATTTCGGGCGGAATAGCTACATTAGAGCAATTCTAAATAGAGGTTTCGTCTCACCAGTCCTGATTTTCGGCCACCAAACGGGGCGGTGAAGGCAAATGCGGAAAGGCCAAGGCCATGTTCATACAGACCGAAGCGACCCCTAATCCTTCGACCTTGAAGTTCATTCCCGGCAAGGCCGTGCTCGCGGAGGGAACCGCTGACTTCACCGACAAGGGTGAAGCGCTGGCGTCTCCGCTTGCATCGCGCCTGTTCGATATCAAGGGCGTGCGCGGCGTGTTTCTCGGTTCCGATTTCATTTCGGTGACCAAGGGCGACGAGGAATGGCAGCACCTGAAGCCGATGATCCTTGGCGCCATCATGGAGCACTTCATGTCCGGCGCACCGGTCGTGGCCGAAACGGCGAACGACGATACCGGCACCGCCGCCTACGACCCCGAAGATGAAGCGGTCGTCGCCACGATCAAGGAACTGCTGGAAACGCGCGTGCGCCCTGCAGTTGCGCAGGACGGCGGCGACATTACGTTTTCATCGTTCCGCGATGGTGTCGTCTATCTGCATATGCGCGGTGCATGCGCCGGCTGCCCCAGCTCGACGGCCACGCTGCGCCACGGCATCGAAAACCTGCTCCGGCATTTCTGCCCTGAAGTTCAGGAAGTTCAGGCGGTCTGATAGCCTTCGGGTTGATCAGCCGACAACGCACGCTCCGCTCCCCCCGGGCGGAGCTTTCTTTTTTCATACATGCAGGAGACCTAACGAATGCAACCGATAAACGATGCTGCGCTGGAGCAGCTCTTTTCGGGTGACAACGCCCGTTCGCACAACGCCTGGCAGCAAAAGGACGTGCCAGACAGCGTGCTGCACAAGCTGGTTGAGCTTGTGAATTTGGGGCCCACCAGCGTCAACTGCGAGCCGGCGCGTTTCGTATTCGTGAAGTCCGCTGAGGAGAAAGAGCGTCTGCTGCCGATGCTCAGCTCGGGCAATCGCGTCAAGACACAGCAGGCGCCCGTGTGCGCGATCATCGGTTTCGATCTCAAGTTCTACGAGCAGTTGCCGCGCCTGTTCCCGCACAAGGACATGCGACCGCTGTTCACCGGAGCGCCCGACAAGATCGAGGAAAGCGCTTTCCGTAACGGCACGCTGCAGGGCGGCTATTTTATTCTGGCGGCGCGCCTGCTCGGGCTGGATGTCGGTCCAATGTCCGGCTTCGATCATGCTGCGGTAGATGCAGCCTATTTCGCAGGCACCGATATCAAGGCGAATTTCCTCTGCAACCTCGGCTATGGTGAGCCTTCAGCGTTGATGCAGCGCCTGCCGCGTCTGCCGTTCGATGATTGTGCGAAGATAGTCTGACGCAGAGCAAAATCGGATGATGAATCTGTCGCGCTCAGCGTATAGGGTGCGGCCTATGATTTTGTTGGCATTCGATACCTGCTTTGATGGCTGCTCGGTCTGCGTTGCCGAGCAGCAGGGCGATCGTTTGCGTGTGCTCAGCTCCGCCATGGAGCGCTTCGAGACCGGCCATGCCGCGCGTCTTGTGCCGATGATCGGCGAAGCGGTGCAGCAGGCCGGGATCGATTTCAACGCGATCGGCCATATCGCTGTCACCACCGGCCCCGGCACATTCACCGGCACCCGCATCGGCATCGCGGCCGCGCGGGCGATCGCGCTGGCTACGGGCGCGCGCACAACCGGCATTTCCAGTCTGGCTGTGATGGCCGAGGTTGCGCGTCGCGAGATCGACGCCCGCACACTGGCCGTTGTCGTCGACGCGCGGCGCGGCGAAGTTTATGCGCAACTTTTTGACGCTGAACACGGCGCAGAAGGCGCATCGCCGCCGCAGTTGTTGTCTGTCGCAGACGCTGCCGAACTGGGCGGTTCCCATCCTGTTGTGTTTGTTGGTTCGGCCGCAGAGCAGATTGCTGCCACTGCCACTGCCACTGCCACTGCCACAGCCACCGAGCACGGGCGCGACGCACGCGCTGCTTTGCCTGACCTGCTGCCGGATGCGGTAGCGTTGGCGCATGTTGCCGTAGGCGTTGCGCCTTCGGATGCACCACTTCTGCCCTTCTATCTGCGGCCGCCTGATGCGCGTCCGCAGGAGGGCAAGATGATCGCGAGGGTTTGACCGACATGGCCACGACCGCAACTCCGCTCGACCCAAGAAATCTGAGCCTGTTGTGGGCCAGTCCTGAACGCGCGGAAGAAATAGCTGCATTGCATGGCAGGCTGTTTTCTCCGGGCTGGAATGCCGAGAGCGTCGCAGCTTCGATAGAGGATCCTACGTCGGCTTCGTTCATCGCACAGCTGCGCGATCCGATGCAGATCGTAGGCTTTGTTATCGGGCGTATTGCTGCCGACGAGGCTGAAATCATTTCGATCGGTGTCGCGCCGGAGTGGCAGCGACGGGGCATCGCCAAGCGGATGTTGGAAGGGCTGGCACGTGCGGCGCGCCGCTCTGAGGTCAAGCGCTTGTTTCTGGAAGTCGCCGTCGATAACGAGGCAGCGCTGGAGCTTTATACGGGGCTTGGTTTTGTGTGCGTCGGTGGCCGCAAGGCCTATTACGAGCGTGCCGGCAAGCCGAACGTCGATGCCGCAATTCTTGCGCTCGATCTTTAGGCCGGGATCTTTAATAAGCCGCCCCGCCATTGGCCTTCACGACCGGAGAACCGTGGCCCCACGTGTGCGGCTGGACGGTCCCGCGTCACTTTCCTATAAGCTTGTTCGAGAAGAAAATTTCCCATCCGTGACCGGGTGACAGCGAGCAGGCGCCGTCCTATGGAGCAGTCTTCAAGCCATATCGAAAGCGCCCTTGAGCGGCTGTGTGTGGAGCACGGCCTGCGCATGACTGGGCAGCGCCGTGTCATTGCCCGCGTGCTGTCGCAGGCGCACGATCATCCGGACGTCGAAGAAGTCTATCAGCGCGCCAATGCCGTGGATCAGCGGATTTCGCTGTCGACGGTGTATCGCACCTTAAAGCTGTTTGCTGAGCATGGTATTCTGGAGCGGCACGACTTCGGGCTCGGGCGTGGGCGCTACGAGGAAGCCTCGCGCGATCACCACGATCATCTCATCGACATCAATACCGGCACTGTGATTGAGTTTCACAGCGAAGCGATCGAAGCGCTGCAGGAAAAAATTGCTGAAGAGCTGGGCTTCAAGCTGGTCGGCCATCGGCTGGAGCTTTTCGGCGAGCGCATCAAGCCTGAGAAGAAGGGCTGATGGTATCATGATTGGTCATCGCAACCGGCGTGATCGGATGTAAGTGACGGCCGTTGACGGAGCGAACAATGGGTGCAATCCGCGGCGCTTCCGTTTTGGCGAGCTTCCTGGCGCTGACGCTGCCGTTGATGCCGGTGCAGGCTCTGCTTGTGCGCAGCGGTTCCAAGCGCGCCCGCACATTTCCGCATTGGTATCATCGCCAGGTCTGCCGTCTGCTGGGCATCCGGCTGCACATTGAGGGCGAGGTCGATCCGCAACGCCCGGTGCTGCTGATCGCCAATCATTCCACCTGGCTCGACATTCCCGTGCTGTCGGCGGTGGCGCCGCTCTCGTTCGTTGCCAAGCGCGAGGTCAGCACGTGGCCGTTTGTGTCGTCGCTGGCGCGGCTGCAGCGCACCGTGTTCGTCGATCGCACACGGCGCACAGCGGTTGGTCAGACGGCGGGCGAGATAACGCAGCGGCTGTCTGCGGGCGACACCATCGTGCTGTTTGCGGAAGGCACCTCCAGCGACGGCAATCGTGTGCTGCCGTTCATGACTTCGCTGTTCGCTGCGGCCAAGCCTGCCCCGCGTGATGCGGCGGTTGGTGGCGATGGCGCTGCTGGCGCGCAGGATGAGCAGGCTGTGGTGCAGACATTGTCGGCGGTTTACACGCATTTGCACGGCATCCCGGTTGGACGCGAGGGGCGCCCGCGCATCGCCTGGTATGGCGACATGGAAATGCGTAGCCATGCCTGGGAGCTGCTGAAGGCGGGGCCGCTGGATGTAACAATTCGGGTCAGCGCTCCGGTGCCGTTAACAAGCTTTGCCGATCGCAAGGAGTTGGCGCGCCACAGTGAGGCCCAGGTAAGGGAAGGCGTGGTACGGATTCTGCGTGGCCGCCCGGCGGACGAGCCGGTTGCAGTGGTCGCGCCGGAGAGCGCTCAATCGGCGGTGCGGAGCCGATTGGCCGATCAGGCCGGGCAAGACGGTCGCAAGTGGACGTGAGGGCCCACCCTTTGTAAGAAGCAGGCGGGCCTTAACGAGGCACAACCGGACGCCGCAGCGGCGGTGGCAATGACGGGCGAGCGCGCAGAACGATGAGCAACCAATCGACTATGGCACAGCGTGGGGCGGCGCAGGCGGTGATGGCTACGGCGACACCTGCTGGCGCGGCGGAACCTGCTGTCATGGGCAATGCGCGTAAGGTCTATGTGCGCACGTTCGGTTGCCAGATGAACGTCTACGATTCCGAGCGCATGACGGAGGCGCTTTCGGCGCAGGGCTATGCCGAAACGGAAACCCTGGATGAGGCCGATCTCGTCATCCTCAACACGTGTCACATCCGCGAGAAGGCTGCCGAGAAGGTCTATTCAGATCTCGGCCGCATCCGGCAGGTGAAGGATGCGCGGGCCGAGGTCGGCAGCGACACGGTCGTTGCCGTCGTGGGCTGCGTTGCGCAGGCGGAAGGCGCAGAGATTGTGCGCCGCGCGCCGACGGTCGATCTGGTGGTTGGCCCGCAGAGCTATCATCGTCTGGGAGAACTGATTGCGCGCACGCGGGCTGAAAACCGTTCGCTGGTTGAGACGCAGTTCCCCGAAGAGGAAAAGTTCAACCATCTGCCGCAGCGCACGCCATCGCGTGGTGTGACGGCATTTCTGACCGTGCAGGAAGGCTGCGACAAGTTCTGCACCTTCTGCGTCGTGCCCTACACGCGCGGCATGGAATATTCGCGCGCCGTTGTGGAGGTCGAGAAGGAAGCGCGGGCGCTGGTTGCAGGCGGTGTGCGCGAGGTGACGCTGCTGGGCCAGAACGTCAACGGCTATCATGGCGAAGGGCCGGACGGGCGCACGTATTCGCTGGCCGATCTGGTGCGGCATCTGTCCGGCATCGAGGGGCTGGAGCGGTTGCGCTACACCACATCCCATCCGCGTGACATGGATGACGATCTGATCGCCGCGCATGGCAATGAGCCGAAGCTGATGCCGTATCTGCATCTGCCGTTCCAGTCCGGCGCCGATCGCATTCTGGCGGCGATGAACCGCAAGCATACGGCGGCTGAATATTCCGCGCTGGTGGCCCGCATCCGCGCCGCGCAGCCGGATCTGGCGCTTTCGACCGACATCATTGTCGGCTTCCCCGGCGAAACCGATGCGGAATTCCAGGCGACGCTGGATCTCTATTCGCAGATTGGTTTTGCGGCGGCCTATTCCTTCAAATACAGCCCGCGTCCGGGCACTCCGGCCGAGAAGATGGACCAGCAGGTGCCGGAGGACGTGAAGGCCGAGCGGCTGGCGCGGCTGCAAAAGCTGGTTGAGCAGCAGCAGCAGGCATTCGCGGCCGGATGCGTCGGGCGCACGCTGCCGGTGCTGTTTGAACGCCCCGGACGCCGCCCCGGGCAGTTGATCGGCCGCTCGCCCTATTTGCAGTCGGTCTATGCGGAAGCGCCGGCGGAAATGCTGGGCCGAATCGTACCTGTTGAAATTTCTGGATTTGGCCCCAATAGTTTGAACGGTGTCATACGGCCGGAGTGATGTTCCGGCTAGGGTTGGGTCTGATATGCACTGGCGTCGGGTAGCGGCTCCTGTGCTATCCTGATCAAACGATGTGACGATTCGTATTGAACGACGTCTGGAGCGCCTATTGGCAGCATTTCGCGGGAATCCGGTCGCTGGACCGGGGCGGTCACCTAAGGTTCAGGCACCCGCCAACAAGCGTCTTGTGGTCCCATTTGAGGACAACCGACATCTCACTCGATTGTTGGGCGAATTTGATGCCCATCTGGCATTGCTGGAGGACCGTCTCGGGATAGAGGCGCATGCCAACGGCAATCTCGTTACGCTGAGCGGCCCTGAAGCCGCCTGCGAGACCGCCCGTTCGGTTTTGGAGGCTCTCTACAAGCGCGCCGCCAGAGGCGAGCCGATCGGTCCGGGCGATTTCGACGGCCTGATCCGCCATGTGCGTGAGGCCGAAGTGCCGGGTGATGGGCAGGCGCAGATTGCGACGCGAAAGCGCGTCATCAAGGCACGCACGACCACCCAGACCGAATATATGCGCGCCCTGAACCAATCCGATCTCGTGTTCGGCATCGGTCCTGCCGGCACCGGCAAAACCTATATCGCGGTGGCCTATGCCGCTCATTGCCTCGAACGGGGCATGGTGGAGCGCATTATTCTGTCGCGTCCTGCGGTTGAAGCGGGCGAGCGTCTCGGCTTTCTGCCTGGCGATATGCGCGACAAGGTCGATCCCTACCTGCGGCCGCTGTACGACGCACTTTACGACGTGCTGCCGCCCGAAAAGGTGGAGCGCGATCTGGAAAGCGGCACCATCGAGATCGCACCGCTTGCGTTCATGCGCGGCCGCACGCTGACCAACGCCTGCGTCATTCTCGATGAAGCGCAGAACACCACCAGTATGCAGATGAAGATGTTCCTGACCCGCCTGGGCGAGAACTCTAAAATGGTGGTGACGGGTGATCCCAGCCAGATCGATCTGCCCTCCGGCATGAAATCCGGGCTTGAGGAGGCGGTCGGGTTGCTGGACGGTGTCCAGGGCATCGAGGCGGTGCGGTTTACCGGCAAGGACGTGGTTCGCCGCGACCTCGTTGCACGCATCGTTGAAGCTTACGATCGGCCGAAGTAAAATCCGGCCATGCCAGCTTCAAGCTCCAATTCAAGTACTCTGCCCGTTAACCAATCGGGCGAGCCTCAGGCCGAAGAGCCTCCGATAGGTCTTCAGATCGACGTCGTGCACGAGGACGGCGACTGGACCTGCATGCCCGACGTCGAAGCGCTCGTCGCCCGTTCCGGTGCCGCGCTGGCTGAACATATGGCCATCGGAAGCGGTGAGGTCTGCCTGGCGCTGTCGAACGATGCGCAGGTTGCAAGCCTGAATGCGGACTATCGCGGCAAGCCAACGCCGACGAACGTGCTGTCTTTTCCCGCTCCTCCGCCGCCGCCCATCGAGGGCGAGGATGCGGCTCCGTTTCTGGGCGACATCATTCTGGCCGTTGAGACGCTGCAGCGCGAGGCGGCCGATTTAAAGATTCCGCTAGAACATCACATGCAACATCTGGTTGTGCACGGGTTGCTGCATTTGCTGGGTTATGACCACCAAACCGACGAGGAAGCCGACGCGATGGAAAGCCTGGAAGTTGAAATCCTTGCGCGCCTTGGGATCGCTAATCCCTATGCTGCGGCAGAGGAACTGGCAGATTCCCGCGAGCAGGGGAGTTGATGCAAAAAGCCATGAGTAACTCCCACTCCCCCAGGGAAGTTTCTGAAAGCGCAACCGCTTCCAGCTCGACCACTGAACCGCAGAGTAGCAGCACGCAGAGTCTGCTGAACGCGCTGCTCACCCGTATCGGACTGCGCTCCCCTAGCCTTCGCGAAATGCTGGAGGCCGATCTCAAGGGTGAGGCCGAAGCTGAGGCCGCGGCGTTCTCCAATGAAGAGCGCGAGATGCTGCGCCGATTGCTGCGCTTCGGTGGCCAGCGCGTCGATGACATCATGGTGCCGCGCGCCGATATCATCGCCCTTGAAGAAAGTGATTCCCTGGCGGAGCTGCTGCGCACGTTTGGCGAGGCAGGCGTTTCGCGCATCCCGCTGTTCAGTGAGACGCTGGATGATCCGCGCGGCATGATCCACGTGAAGGATCTGTTCCGCTGGCTTACGCAGGAGGCGGCCAACGATGCCGTCAACTCGGCGATAGTGATTGCTCCGCCGGCATCTGAAGTGTCAGCCGAAGCCGCCAGCGCTGACGATAAGGCACCTGCTTCGGCCAAAAAGAATGGCGATGACAGCAACGCCGAGCCTCCGATGCTCGACTTCGGCAGCGTTGATCTTTCGCGGCCGATAACGTCGGCAAAAATCCGCCGCCCGGTGCTGTATGTGCCGCCTTCGATGCCGGCAACCAACCTGCTGATCCGCATGCAGGCGACGCGCATCCATATGGCGCTGGTCGTAGACGAATACGGCGGCACGGACGGCCTCGTCACCATTGAGGATCTGATTGAGCAGATCGTCGGCGAGATCGAGGACGAGCACGATGTGGACGAGGACGATTACATCGTCAGCGAGCCCAAGCTCGGCCTTGTCGCCTCAGCGCGCACGCCAGTGAAGGAGCTGGAAAAGCACCTTGGCATCAAGCTGCTGACGCCGGACGAGGAAGAGGACATCGACACCCTGGGCGGGCTGATGTTCTCGCTGCTTGGCCGCGTTCCAGTTCGGGGCGAGCATGTCCGTCATCCCAGCGGCGTTGAGCTTGAGGTGCTGGATGCCGATGCGCGCCGCCTGAAAAAGGTGAAAATCCATCAGCCGCGCTCTTTGGCGGCGCCGCAGCCAAACGCAGATAAAGGGTGAAGTTGGCGGGGGTGGCTTCAGGACAGACCCGTCGCGGCTCGGGCGCTAGCGGACTCCCGGCGCGCATCGTCGGCGCGCTGGGGTGGGTGGCTGCCTCGGTCGCCGATCTGCGCGGCTGGCGTCGCGCTGCGTTGCTGCTGGTTGTTGGCGCTATCTCCGCCTTGGCGATGGCGCCGTTCCATGTCGCGGCAGTGCTTTTCATCACGCTGCCGATCCTGGTGTGGTCGATCGATGGCGTTCAGCCGCCGCAGCCAGACGCATCGCGGTGGCTGCTGTTCCGATCGGCGGCAGCGGTCGGGTGGTGGTTCGGGTTCGGTTATTTCCTGGTCGGGCTGTTCTGGATTGGCGAGGCATTCCTCGTCGAAGCTGAAAAATTCGCCTGGCTGCTGCCGTTTGCCGTGGTGATGCTGCCCGCCGGACTGGCGCTGTTCGTGGCCGCGGCCACCGGCTTTGCGCGCCTGCTGTGGGGCGGCGGATTTTCCCGCGTGCTGATGCTTGCAGTGGCGCTGGGGGCAACGGAATGGCTGCGTGGCCACATCCTCACGGGCTTCCCCTGGAACGTCATTGGCTATGCGCTCACCTGGCCTGTGCCGTTGATGCAGTCGGCGTCGGTGCTCGGGATCTATGGCCTGACGCTGCTGGCTGTGGTGATTTTTGCCGCGCCGTTGGTGCTTGTTGCGGATGCCGCCAAAGCCATTGAGCCATCGGCGTCGGCAACTGCGGCCAGCGCTGGCCGCAGCGTCAATCTGATATCGGCCCGCGCGATCCTGGCGGCTTTGGCAATCGCGGTTGGGCCTATTGCGGTGCTGCATGCGGTGGGCACATGGCGCTTGGCCGATGTGCCTCCGGCGATGCTTGAGGGCGTGCGCGTGCGCATCGTGCAGGCCAGCGTTCCGCAGCGGGACAAGTGGCGGCAGGACAAGCAGCGGCAGATTTTCGACGATCAGCTGTCGCTATCGCTGACCGGACCCACCGGCCGCGTCGACAATCTGGCGGGCATCACGCATCTGATCTGGCCCGAAGCGGCGATGCCGTTTCTGCCGTTGGAACACCCCGAGGCGCTGGAAGCTATCGGCTTTATGTTGCCGGATACGCTGCATCTTCTTTCGGGCGCCCTGCGACTTGCACGACCTGAGGGCGGAGCGGAATTGCCGCGTCATGGCGCGGCGGCGCGTGAGGGCTTCAACAGCCTGATGGTCTTCGACGGCCACGGAAGTTTACACGCGTTGTATGATAAAATTCATCTGGTACCGTTTGGCGAATACTTGCCAATGCAGGGGCTTTTGGAGAGTATTGGTCTTGAGCAATTGACCCGCTGGCGCGGTGGTTTCTCCACTGGACAACAGCCGAGGCCATTGCTGCAGGTTCCAGGGCTACCGCCGGTTAGCGGGCTGATTTGCTACGAGGCAATCTTTCCTGCGGAGGTCGTGCAAGGGGCGACGCGGCCTGGGTTGCTGGTGAACGTGACCAACGATGGTTGGTTTGGTGACACCACGGGGCCATGGCAACACTTCCATCAGACCCGGGTGCGCGCAGTCGAAGAGGGGCTGCCAATCATCCGCGCAGCCAACAACGGGGTGTCTGCAGTCATCGACCCCCAGGGGCGTGTTGTCGCAATGCTTGGGCTGAATGTGCGCGGCGTTTTGGACAGTGACGTCCCGAAGGCGGCTGCATCCCCAATCTATGCGCGATACGGAGACGGCATATTTGCACTGTTGGCCGCACTCGGTTTTGGCGTTGCTCTTATGCTCAGATTTCAGAAACGTTGATGAGGACAATTTGCTTATTGTTCCGTGGGATGGCAGTAGTCATAAAGGCATGGGACGTAGGCGGCGCATCTTTAGAATTCGCGCACGTTCGGCACGTCAATGCAGGTGGCCGCTGATCTGACGCGGTCTTGAAGGTAAATGGGAATGTCGAGAGAAAACGGATTGGGCGAGCTCGGGGTCGAGGAGCGCGGTTCGCGTCGTGCCAATCCTGTAGATGTCCACGTTGGTGCGCGGGTCCGCTTGCGCCGTATGCTGCTTGGGATGAGCCAGGAGAAGCTTGGCGAGCATCTGGGCCTGACGTTCCAGCAGATCCAGAAATACGAAAAGGGCATCAACCGGATAGGCGCGAGCCGACTGTTCGACCTTTCGCAGGTGCTGGGTGTTCCGGTGCAGTTCTTTTACGAAGAGCTGTCTGCTGGTGGTGCAGATGCGGTTGCAGGTTTTGGCGAACGTCCCGCCGAAAGCTATGCCGTGGAGTTCCTCGGCAGTCGTGAAGGGCTTGAGTTGAATAAGGCTTTTGCACGCATCACCGACCCCCGCGTGCGCCGCTCCATCGTCGATCTGGTTCGCGCATTCGCAGGCGAAACCGTTCAGGCTGAATAAGCAAATCAATATCTTTCAGCTGGATGATCAGTGTCCTGCCGGTTGGGATATGGTTGCGCCATGTCCGCCCACGTCCCTTGACCCGTCTGAAAAAGCTTGAGACAAACCCAGCGTTTTAAGTAGACGCCGACCGAAGCACACAAGGGGCCCGGATTGTCACGCCAATCATATCTCTTCACCAGCGAATCTGTATCCGAGGGACATCCGGACAAGGTTTGTGATCGCATTTCCGACGAGATCGTCGATCTGTTCTTTCGCGAAGGGCCGAAGGCAGGCATCGATCCGTGGGCGATCCGCGCTGCATGTGAAACGCTCGCGACCACGAACAAGGTTGTGATCGCTGGCGAAACCCGTGGCCCTGAGACTGTCACCAAGGATTGGATCGCGCACGTTGCGCGCATGGCGATCCGTGACATCGGCTATGAGCAGGACGGCTTCCACTGGGACAAGGCAGACATCGAAGTTCTGCTGCATCCCCAGTCGACCGACATTGCTGCTGGTGTTGATGCGCTGCAGCCGGGCGACAACAAGGAAGAAGGCGCAGGCGATCAGGGCATCATGTTCGGTTATGCCTGCAATGAAACGCCGGAACTGATGCCGGCGCCGATCTACTACGCGCACAACATCCTGCGCGATCTTGCGACTGCCCGTCACAAGAAGGAAGGCGACGCGGCGCTGCTCGGCCCTGACTCCAAGAGCCAGGTTACGGTGCGCTACGAGAACGGTAAGCCCGTCGGCGTAACGCAGATCGTGGTTTCGCATCAGCACATCAAGGAGGATCTTTCCTCCAAGCAGATCCGCGACATCATCGAGCCATATGTTCGCAAGGCGCTGCCGGCTGAGTGGATCTCGAAGGACACTGTCTGGCACATCAACCCGACCGGCAAGTTCTTCATCGGTGGTCCCGATGGCGACAGCGGCCTGACCGGGCGCAAGATCATCGTCGACACCTACGGCGGCGCGGCGCCCCATGGCGGCGGTGCGTTCTCCGGCAAGGATTCCACCAAGGTGGATCGCTCGGCGGCGTATGCAGCGCGCTATCTGGCCAAGAACGTCATTGCGGCAGGTCTTGCTGATCGCTGCACCATTCAGCTGTCGTATGCGATCGGCGTTGCCAAGCCGCTGTCGATCTATGTCGACACGCACGGTACCGGCAAGGTTGACGAAGCCCAGCTCGAAAAGGTGCTGGGCGAGGTGATGGATCTGTCGCCTCGTGGCATCCGCACGCATCTGGATCTCAACAAGCCGATCTATGCGCGCACTTCTGCCTACGGTCACTTCGGCCGGGCGCCGGAAGCTGACGGCGGTTTCTCCTGGGAGAAGACCGATCTGGTTGATGCGATCAAGAAGGCCGTTGCCTAATCTTACGCTTGCAGACGGCGGCGGTCAGCCGCCGCCGTCTGCTCTTGCATTGATTTGCGGTGCTCTGGTTTGACGAGCACGACGCGCGGCGGCAAGGATTTGGCGCACTTCGCCTAGAGTGTTTCCGGAAAAGTGGAAACCGGTTCCGTTGCCGATTAACCCCATACTCTTCGGAGCAAAACGTTGACCCGTCCGGAGCACGAGTTGCGTTCGTTCGGCCGTCGACGCGGCCGTGCACTGAGCGCGCGCCAGCAGCATCTACTGGACGAAGTGATGCCGAAACTGGCCCTTCCTCTGGCTGAACCCGCGCCTGAACCGATCGGGCAACTGTTCCCGCACGCGCCTCAAGATGTGTGGCTTGAGATCGGGTTTGGCGGCGGCGAGCATCTTATCTGGCAGGCGCAGGCGAATGCTGATGTTGGCCTGATCGGGTGTGAAGTATTCGAGGAAGGCGTCGTCAAGGTTCTGTCGGCTGTCGATACGCTCGGCCTGAGCAATGTCCGGGTCAGCGACGAAGATGCGCGCGCGGTGTTGCGATGGCTGCCACCCGCAAGCCTCTCGCGTGCGTTTATCCTGTTTCCCGATCCGTGGCCGAAGCGCAAGCATGTGAAGCGGCGGCTGATCAATCCTGCGCTGCTGGACGAGCTGGCGCGGGCCATGCGTCCCGGTGCCGAGCTGCGCATCGCCACCGACATCGGTGATTATTTGCGGACCATTCTGATGGCGTTCCGGGGACGCGTCGATTTTCGATGGCTGGCGGATAGCCCTGAAGACTGGCGCGTGCGCGGGGATGACTGGCCGCAGACGCGCTATGAGGCGAAGGCGGTGCGCGAAGGGCGTCGACGGTATTTCCTGCGCTTTCGGCGGGTGTGACAAGAGCGTCAGGTGGCGACTGGCGCGTAAATCATTGTTTATTAAAGAGTAAGCACTATCTGGCGGTGGCTGCCTGCAATCTGGGGCGTGCCGCATGCCAGATAGCCGACTCCGGTTGCAGGCTGGCGATTCGTCCCCACTTGCAAGCCAGTCTGTGATCCCGTAGTATCCGCACGCTCATGATCATCTTGACTGTCAGGAGTGGGCCCGCCGGGTCCGCTCTTTTTGTATTGCGCTGACGGTACAGCGAAGCTGCCCGGTTAACACATTGAAAACAAACGATAGTGACAAGACCGTTGCAACGGATCGCTTCTTTTCGGAGAGCGGGTCTGCTGCGCGTATTGCCGAACTGATCGAACCGGCGCTTGAGGGCGCGGGTTTCCGGCTCGTGCGTGTCAGCATCACGGGGCAGGACGGCAATACAGTTCAGATCATGGCTGAGCGTCCCGATGGATCGATGACGATCGACGACTGCGAGACGATCTCGAAAGAGGTCTCGCCGCTTCTCGATGTGCATGATCCGATTGATGGCGCGTATCGGCTGGAAGTTTCTTCGCCCGGCATCGATCGCCCACTCGTGCGCCCTTCCGACTTCGAGGATTGGGCTGGCCATGAGGCCAAGATCGAGCTGAAGGAGCTGATCGACGGGCGCAAGCGTTTCCGTGGTTTCCTCGAAGGGTTCGAGGACGGCGAGGTGCGCATCGAAGTGGACCTGGGCGCTGCCGGCAAGTTCGCTGAGCACACGGGCAAGGCTGTCATCGGTATTCCTGTCAACCTGATCGACGAAGCTCGACTGATGTTGACCGACGATTTGATCCGCGAGGCTCTGAGCCGCGCAAAAAAAGGTAAGGCACTCTCCGATGGCGCAGAAGCGCCGGTGACGGAGTCCGAGGAGGAATAAGACCATGTCTATGGCTGGTGTCAGCGCAAACAGGCTGGAGCTGCTGCAGATCGCCGAAGCGGTTGCGCGCGAGAAATCGATCGATCGCAAGATCGTTATCGAGGCGATGGAAGACGCCATCCAGAAGGCTGCCAAATCGCGCTACGGCGCCGAGAATGATATCCGTTGCGAGATCGATCCGAAGACCGGCGAGGCCCGCCTTTCGCGCGTGCTGGCAGTGGTTGAGGTCGTCGAGAACGACTCCACCGAGATCAACCTTGAGGATGCGCAGCGCCGCAACGGGGACGCCCAGATCGGCGACCTTATTGCTGAGCCGCTGCCGCCGCTGGATTTCGGCCGCGTGGCCGCGCAGAACGCCAAGCAGGTGATCGTGCAGAAGGTGCGCGAAGCCGAGCGTGAGCGTCACTTCAACGAGTACAAGGATCGCATCGGCGAGATCGTCAACGGCACGGTGAAGCGTGTCGAGTACGGCAACGTCATCGTCGATCTGGGTCGCGCCGAAGGCATCATCCGTCGCGATGAGATGATCCCGCGCGAGAACGTGCGCTACGGCGACCGCATCCGCGCCTACATCTATGACGTGCGCCGTGAGCCGCGCGGTCCGCAGATTTTCCTGTCGCGCGCCCGGCCGGAGTTCATGTCCAAGCTGTTCGCGCAGGAAGTGCCGGAAATCTATGACGGCGTGGTGGAGATCAAGTCCGTCGCCCGCGATCCGGGCAGCCGCGCCAAGATCGCGGTTATCTCCAAGGACAGCTCTATCGATCCCGTCGGTGCGTGCGTCGGTATGCGCGGCAGCCGCGTGCAGGCCGTTGTGAACGAGCTGCAGGGCGAGAAGGTCGATATCATCCAGTGGAATCCGGATGCGGCGAGCTTCATCGTGAACGCTCTGGCTCCGGCTGAAGTGACCAAGGTTGTTCTGGACGAAGACTCCAACCGCATTGAAGTTGTGGTGCCGGAGAGCCAGCTTTCGCTCGCGATCGGCCGCCGCGGTCAGAACGTGCGCCTGGCTTCGAACCTGACCGGTTGGGATATCGATATCCTGACCGAGCAGGAAGAGTCCGAGCGCCGCCAGAAGGAATTCGCTGAGCGGTCGAACATGCTGATGGAGGCCCTCGACGTTGACGAGGTGATCGCTCAGCTTCTCGTCACCGAAGGCTTCTCGTCGATTGAAGAGGTCGCATACGTCGACCTTGAAGAGATTGCTAATATCGAAGGTTTCGACGAGCATACGGCCAACGAGATCCAGACGCGTGCGCGCGAGTTCCTGGAGAAGCAGGAGGCCGACCGTGATGCGCGCCGCCGCGAGTTGGGCGTCGATGACGAGATCGCCAAGGTGAGCGGTGTCACCACTGCCATGATGGTGGCGATGGGCGAGAATGGCATCAAGACGCTTGAGGATCTGGCCGATTGCGCAACCGATGATCTGATCGGATGGACCGAGCGCAAGAAGGACAAGGATTCCGAGCCGGTGCGTCATAAGGGCGTGCTCGACAGCTTCGATGTCGGCCGCAAGGAAGCGGAAGACATGATCATGTCGGCCCGCGTTCTGGCCGGTTGGATATCGGCTGAGGATCTGGAGCCTCAGGTCGCCGATGAGCCGGCTGAGGGCGAAGAATTTGCTGAGGGTGAGGCTGACGCTGACGCGGAAGACGCAGCCGAAGCCGTGGCCGATGGTTCCGGCGATACTGCCGGCACCGAAGGCTGATTTGGGATGCAGGCCGGGAAAGGAGCAGCGGATTGGGTTCGAAGGCGCTCAAAGATGCGGACGATGACGAGGTGCGGGGTTCGCTCCGCCGTTGTGTCGCCACGCGCCGTGAGCTTGCTCCGGACGATCTGATCCGCTTTGTTGCTGACCCAGCGGGTGAAATTGTACCCGATGTGGCCTGCAAGCTCCCCGGCCGAGGGGTTTGGGTTGCCTGCGAACGCGACGCAGTTCGTTCTGCGGTCAAAACAAATGCGTTCGCCAAGGGCCTGAAGCGTCAGGTGAAAGCGGCAGAAGACCTGCCGGAGCGCATCGACGCGCTGTTTGAGGCGCGGCTGGTGAGTGCGTTGTCCCTTGCAAATAAGGCGGGACTGGTTGTCACGGGGGCCGAAAAGGTCGAGAAGCTGTTGGATAGTGGGCGTGCCGTGGCGATTTTGCACGGTAGCGATGGCACCGCAGAAGGCCGGCGAAAGCTTGATCGCAAGTATTCGGCCATCCAACGGGATAAGGAAAAGCCTTCAACCATTGTTGATTGGCTCACCATCGAACAATTGAGCTTGGCCATGGGGCGGTCAAATGTGGTACATGCTGGCCTCATACAAGGCGGAGCCACGAAAACGTTTCTTGGCCAGGCTGAGCGCTTGAGGCGCTATCGGTCTGGCTTAAACGTATCCTGAAGGCAGGATGCGGATCTTCGGAGTCGAACGAGCACAGCATGACAGAAACCAAGGACACCTCCGACAAGACCCTCCAGGGAGGCGGGCGCAAGCCACTGTCCCTGCAGCGGACGGTCGAGAGCGGCCATGTCCGGCAGAATTTTAGCCACGGCCGTTCCAAGTCGGTTGTCGTCGAAAAGCGCAAGACGCGTAAGCTGGCTGGTCCAGCCGAGGCGGGGGGCACTTCGCCCGTACCAGCCTCTGAGACTACGCCACCGCCGCGCAGACCGGCCCGTGCTGAAAGTGCTCCGGCTGCTGATCGCTCACAGGGACGTGGTCTCTCGAACGAGGAGCGCGATGCCCGGACCCGTGCCCTGGCCGCAGCCCGTGAGCGCGATGACCGTGAGCGTGTGGAAGCGGAGCATCGCGCCGAAGAAGAGCGCAAGGCAGCTGCCGCGCGTGCCGCTGCTGCTGCCGCAGCTCCGCCGCCGCCACCCGCAGCACCGGTAGAGCCGGAAGCGAAGGCGCCTGCTGCTGCGCCCGCACCGGCCCCAGCTCCCGCGCCCGCCCCAGCTCCGGCTGCAAGAGCAGAGCCTGCCCGTGCGCCCGATCGCCGTGGTGGTGCACCGTCATCTTCGTCTGGCACATCGCAGGGTTACGCAGGCCGCGGGCCTGCCGGATCTGGCGGTGGTCGTCCTCCGCGTCCGGCATCGGATCGCGGTGGCGAACGTGACCGTGATCATTCGGCCCCGCGTCAGCGCGCGTCGTATAACCCCGCGCTGCAACCGCGCGAGGGTGGACGTCCGCGTGAACTCGATCTGCCGCTGCATTCGCGGGCGAAGCCGGCCGAGGTATCACAGCCGGAAGTTACGAAGCCGCGCGTCAATCGCGTTGCGCCGCCGCCGCAGAAGAATGACGACGACGAAAATCGTGGCGCCAAGGGCGGCAATCGCAATAGCAAGCCCGGTGTCCGCACGCCTGCCGTGAAGCCGGACGAGAAGCGCGAGCGCGTCAAGCTGACGATCAATAACGCCTTCGACGAGAAGCAGCGTGAGCGCTCACTTGCCTCGCTGCGTCGTAAGCGCGAGCGCGAAAAGCTCAAGGCTATGGGCATTTCGCAGGCGCGCGAGAAGATCGTGCGTGAGGTTGTGATCCCTGAAGTGATCACAATTCAGGAACTCGCGAACCGCATGACCGAGCGTGCCGTCGACGTCATCAAGTATTTGATGAAAGAAGGCGCGATGCACAAAATCAACGATGTGATCGATGTCGATACGGCCGAGATCATCGTGCAGGAATTTGGGCATACGCCGCGTCGCGTTTCGGAAGCTGACGTTGAAACCGGCTTTATCGGCGAAAAGGACGATGAAGGTGCAATGGAGTCGCGTGCTCCTGTTGTCACCATCATGGGCCACGTCGACCACGGCAAGACATCGCTGCTCGACGCAATTCGTCAGGCTAACGTCGTTTCCGGTGAAGCGGGTGGCATCACCCAGCACATCGGCGCCTATCAGGTGACGACGCCGTCCGGCGAGAAGGTGACCTTCATCGATACGCCGGGCCACGAGGCGTTCACCGCCATGCGTGCGCGTGGTGCCAAGGTGACCGACATCGTCGTGCTGGTTGTGGCTGCTGACGACGGCGTGATGCCGCAAACGGTGGAAGCCATCAACCACGCCAAGGCGGCGGGTGTGCCGATCATCGTTGCGATCAACAAGATCGACAAGCCGCAGGCCGACCCGACCCGCGTGAAGACGGAGCTGCTGCAACACGAAATCGTCGTGGAAAGCCTTTCGGGTGACACGCTGGACGTTGAAGTTTCGGCGCTCAAGCGCATGAACCTCGACAAGCTGCTTGAGTCCATCCATCTGCAGGCGGAAATTCTCGACCTCAAGGCCAACCCCGATCGCTCGGCGGAAGGCATTGTTGTCGAAGCCAAGCTGGAACGCGGCCGTGGCCCTGTGGGCACCGTGCTGGTTCAGCGCGGCTCGCTGAAGGTTGGCGATATCGTTGTGGCAGGTACGGCTTGGGGGCGTGTGCGCGCGCTCATCAATGACCGTGGCGCCAATACGGTTGCGGCCGGTCCGTCGGTTCCGGTTGAGATCCTGGGCTTCGACTCCGCTCCGGAAGCTGGCGATCAGTTCGCTGTCGTCGAGAACGAAGGCCGCGCCCGCGAGATCACTGATTACCGTGTCCGCAAGCGTCGCGATGCGCTCGGCTCTGCTGGCTCCGCCCGTACGCTCGAGCAGATGATGCAGCAGCTCAAGGAAGCTGGCCGCAAGGACTTCACGCTGCTCGTCAAGGGCGACGTGCAGGGCTCGGTGGAAGCTATCGCCGGCTCGCTGCGCAAGCTTGGAACGGATGAAGTCGCTGCGCAGATCGTGCACTCCGGCGTCGGTGGCATCACCGAATCCGACGTGGCGCTTGCCAGTGCCTCGAAGGCTGTCATCGTGGGCTTCAACGTCCGCGCCAACGCCCAGGCCAAGGCGCTCGCTGAGCGTGATGGCATCGAGATCCGCTATTACAACATCATCTACGACCTGATCGATGATGTGAAAGCGGCGATGTCCGGCCTGCTCGAGCCGACGATCCGCGAGATCTATCTGGGCAAGGCTCAGATCCTCGAAGTCTTCAACATCACGAAGACGGGCAAGGTTGCCGGTTGCCGCATCGCCGAAGGCAAGGTGGAGCGTGGCGCCAAGGTACGTCTCATCCGCGACGACGTGGTGATCCACGAGGGCACGCTCTCGACGCTGCGTCGCTTCAAGGACGAGGTGAAGGAAGTTCCGGCCGGTCAGGAATGCGGTATGGCATTCGCCAACTACCAGGACATGCGCGCCGGCGATCAGATCGAATGCTTTACCATCGAGAAGGTGCAGCGCACGCTCTGACGACAGATGTTTCTTCCCGTCCGCATCGAAGCGGGCGGGAAGGCTTTAAAAGGCCGGACTGGCAGCTGTCTCAGTGCCTGGCCGGCTTCGTGGTCTGTGTTCCCCTGTAATGGCGGCACAGGCATTTTGTTCGATGCCAATGGTGGTTCAATCCCGTCATGGCAATGGATTATTTCCAGTGACAAGATCAAAAAAAACGGCGTCGGCGGCGGCGCCAACGCAGCGTATGCTTCGTGTGGGTGAGCTTATCCGGCACAAGCTGGCAGAGATGCTTTCGCGCAGTGAAGTGCAGGACGATGTCATCGCCGGGCATGTGATCACCGTGCCTCAGGTGCGCCTGTCGCCGGATCTCAAGCTCGCGACCGTCTACATCGTTACGCTGGGCGACAGCGGCACCGATGAGGTCATCGCTGCGTTGAATCGGAACAAGAAATACATTCGCGGCGAAGTTGCCCGGTCGGTGAACCTGAAGTTTGCACCTGACCTGCGTTTCCGCCGCGACGAAACCTTCGAGGAGGCCTGCCGCATCGATGCGCTGCTGGCCAGCCAGAAGGTTCGACAGGACGTGGACAAGGACTGATCCCTCGCATGGCGCGACGTAAAAAAGGCAACCCGGTGCATGGCTGGGTCGTGCTGGATAAACCTATTGGCATGACGTCAACGCAGGCCGTCGGCGCGGTTCGCCGCCTGTTCGGTGCGCAAAAGGCGGGGCATGCGGGCACGCTCGATCCGCTCGCAACCGGTATTCTGCCGATCGCGCTTGGCGAAGCGACGAAAACCGTGCCGTTCGCCGTCGATGGCGAAAAATCGTATCGGTTTTCGGTGCGCTTTGGCGCTGAGACCGACACCGACGACGCTGAAGGCAAGGTCGTCCGCACGTCCGACGTGCTGCCATCGCCGGCTGAGATCGAAGACATCCTTGAGGACTTCATCGGCGAGATCAGCCAGGTGCCGCCGGCATTCTCCGCCATCAAGATCAACGGCAACCGTGCCTACGATCTGGCCCGCAGCGGCGAGCAGGTGGTGCTGGAAGCGCGCACCATTGTGGTTGACGACCTGCGTCTCGTTGCAATGGCGGATGAAGCAACCGCCGTGCTTGAGGCGGACTGCGGCAAGGGCACTTATGTTCGTGCGCTGGCCCGCGATATGGGCCGCATGCTGGGCAGCGCGGCGCATGTTGTGGCGTTGCGCCGGACCAGAGTCGGTGGCTTCGACGAAGAAATCGCAATCCCGCTTGTCGAACTGGTTGAAGCTGCCGAGCAGGGCGATGTGATGAGCTATCTGCAACCCGTCGAGGCGGCACTGGACGAGATTCCGGGGCTGAGCATGAGCCAGAACGATGCGGCAAATCTGTCGCGTGGGCAGTCTGTGCTGGTGCGCGGGCGTGACGCGCCGGTGATGACGGGCGCCGCCTGGGCTCACTTCAAAGGCCGCATTCTTGCCTTGGGCGAGTTGGAAAAGGGCGAGTTCCGTCCGACCCGCGTGTTCAATTTCGGCTGAGGCCGTGAAAGAAGATCCGGCGGGGACAGAGTGCAACCACCGGTTAACGAGTAAGGCACTGTGCGCGTCGGTTTTGTGCTCGCCCGAGCGCCCGGCTCGTGTATAAGACGCCCACCTAATTGCGACCCTGCTGGACGACATCCCGGCAGTGGCCGCAGCCCGAGGGTTTGGCCCTCATTTTCCACTTCCAACTGAAAGGATGCCCGATGTCGATTACTCCTGAGCGCAAGAGCGCGCTCATTCAGGAAAACGCTATCAAGGCCAACGATACCGGTTCGCCTGAAGTGCAGATCGCGATCCTCACGGCTCGCATCAATCACCTCACCGAGCACTTCAAGACGCACAAGAAAGACAACCATTCGCGTCGCGGTCTGCTTAAGATGGTCGGTCTGCGCCGTCAGCTTCTCGACTATGTGAAGCGCAAGGACGTACAGCGCTATCAGACCATCATCGAAAAGCACGGCATCCGCCGCTAAAGGACAGGCGCGCGGATAGCTGTGATCCCCTAAAATTCGGCTATCCGCCGCAACCCCTGGATCCCGCCGCATTCCTTTATGGATGCCAAGCGGGTCTGGGGTTTTTGTTTGAAAGTTCTAGTCAGAAATTTGCGCTTACGCATTTCTGAGCCCTGACGAAGAGGCAATGAGCCTCTCGACCGGCCTGATGCCGGAGCATAGCGCAGCCGGCAATCCGGTCGGTTGTGCAACGTCACGAGACGAGAGAAAGAAAGAACGATCATGTTCGATATCCATCGTGTAGAAATCGACTGGGGCGGCCGCAAGCTTACGCTTGAGACCGGGCGTATGGCGCGTCAGGCAGACGCTGCTGTGTATGCTCAGTATGGCGAAACCAGCGTTCTAGCGACCGTTGTTGCCGCCAAGTCGCCGAAGCCCGGCATCGACTTCTTCCCCCTTACCGTGAACTATCAGGAGAAGACCTACGCTGCGGGCAAGATCCCCGGCGGCTTCTTTAAGCGCGAAGGCCGTCCCTCCGAGAAGGAGACGCTGACCTCGCGCCTCATCGACCGTCCGATCCGTCCTCTCTTCGTTGAGGGCTTCAAGAACGAGACGCAGGTCGTCATCACCGTGCTTTCGCACGACATGGAGAACGATCCGGACATTCTGGGTCTGGTTGCGGCTTCCGCTGCGCTGACCCTGTCCGGTGTGCCGTTCCTCGGCCCGATCGGTGCAGCCCGCGTTGGCCTCATCGGCAACGAGTTCGTGCTCAATCCGATGCTCGACGAGATGGCTGAAAGTGCGCTTGACCTCGTCATCGCCGGCACAACCGATGCCGTGATGATGGTTGAATCGGAAGCCAAGGAGCTTTCCGAGAAGCAGATGCTTGAAGCGGTGATGTTCGGTCACAACCACTTCCAGCCGGTCATCCAGGCGATCATCAAGCTGGCCGAGAAGGCCGCGAAAGAGCCGTGGGATATCAAGCTTCCGGACTCGCAGAAGTATGCTGCGAAGGTGCGTGAGCTGGCAGAGGCCGATCTGCGCGCTGCGTTCTCCACCAAGGAGAAGCAGAAGCGTTATGAGCTGAAGGCTGAGGCCAAGGCCAAGGTCAAGGCTGGTATCGAGATCCCCGACGATCCGAACGAGCAGGTGCTGCTGTCCGACACGTTCAAGGCGCTGGAAAGCGAGATCGTGCGCGGCGACATCGTGAAGACCGGCCGCCGTATCGACGGTCGCGATCTGAAGACCGTGCGTCCGATCGTTTCGGATGTGCATGTTCTTCCGCGCACGCACGGTTCGGCGCTGTTCACGCGCGGTGAGACGCAGGCGCTGGTTGTCGCCACGCTTGGCACCGGCGAAGACGAGCAGTTCATCGATGCACTTGAAGGCACCCGCAAAGAGCGCTTCATGCTGCACTACAACTTCCCGCCGTACTCGGTGGGTGAGACGGGCCGCATGGGCTCGCCAGGTCGTCGCGAGATCGGCCACGGCAAGCTGGCCTGGCGCGCCATCCATCCGGTGATGCCGGAGCAGGAAGCGTTCCCGTACACGATCCGCGTCGTTTCGGAGATCACCGAATCCAACGGTTCGTCATCGATGGCCACGGTTTGCGGCACGTCGCTGGCTTTGATGGATGCAGGCGTTCCGATGAATTCGCCGGTGGCGGGCATCGCCATGGGCCTCATCAAGGAAGGCGAAGACTTCGCCGTTCTGTCCGACATCCTTGGCGACGAAGATCACCTCGGCGACATGGACTTCAAGGTAGCCGGTACCGAAAACGGTATCACCGCGCTGCAGATGGACATCAAGATCACCGGCATCACCGAAGAGATCATGCGTGTTGCGCTCGATCAGGCGCGCGACGGCCGCATGCACATTCTTGGTGAGATGGGCAAGGCGCTCGGCACGGCACGCACCGAACTGGGCGAGCATGCACCGCGCATCGAGACGATCAAGATCCCGACCGACAAGATCCGTGAAGTGATCGGTTCGGGCGGCTCGGTGATCCGCGAGATCGTTGCTGAATCCGGCGCCAAGGTCGACATCAGTGACGACGGCACGGTGAAGGTCGCTGCCTCGAAGCGTGAATCGATCGAAGCTGCTCTGAAGCGCATCAAGGAGATCGCTTCGGAGCCGGAAGTCGGCACGATCTACAAGGGCAAGGTCGTCAAGATCATGGACTTCGGCGCCTTCGTGAACTTCTTCGGCGCGAAGGATGGTCTGGTTCACATTTCGCAGCTCTCGCAGGGTCGTCCTGAGACTGTCGGCGAAGTTGTGAAGGAAGGCCAGGAAGTCTACGTGAAGCTGCTCGGCTTCGATGAGCGCGGCAAGACGCGCCTGTCGATGAAGATTGTCGATCAGACCACGGGTCAGGAAATTCCGCGCGCTGAGGGCGAAGAGCCGGAGCCGGAAATGTCCGCAACGCGTCCGCCGCGTCGTGACAATGGTGGCGGTCGCGACCGTCGTCCGCGTCGCGATAACGGCTAGAGCACTGCTGGCAGTTCTGAGGATCTAACGGCTTCAGACTTGCCTGCGCAGATGAATGAAAAGCGGCGGGTGTTCTCGCGCGCTTCTGAATATGGCAAAGGCCCCGTCTCGAGCGGGGCCTTTCGCTTTTTAGATTACTGCTCCGGTTGGAACTGGTCGCGCTGGAACCTCGGATGCGCGAGACCACGCTTGGCTACTGCCGCGCTACTCGTACGCCCCCAATCCCACTGCGCAGATCTTTGCCAAGGTGGAGCACTGGCAATGCACGGCCGCGGCCCGCTCCGTCGAGGAGCTGCACGACGTCGCAACTCGCTGATTTGTCGAAGGCACCAAGCAGATGCGGAAACTATCCGCACGCAAACACGTCCGCGGTGCTGTCAAAAGATGACAAGACCCTTAGGCGACCCCGTTGCTTGCAGTATTCGACCGTCGCGGAGGCGCATTGCAGCGCGACTGCTATCCACCAAACGCGGGCTGGAACCCTATACATCAAACGCGTGCGGAGTGCCGATTGGGGGGCAGACAAACCCCGTGTCGGACTGTCGTTCAGTTGGTATCGCATAAAAGCGACATGGTAGCGGAAGATAGCTTCTGTAGAGCGGAGACCGAAATTCTGGGCTGTGAAGAGGTGGCGCCTAGGCTCCCGACGCCAAAGAGGAAGGCAAGCGAGGTGGCCTGAAGGGGCAGCGTCAGCAGGCGGACATCAACACGCGGTCGATGATCTCGTCCTGCGATACGATGTGCCAGAATGTGCGCATCCGGGCGGCATCGTGATATTCACGCATTTGGCAGATCCGATTGCCGCGGTAGGTTACTTCCTGGCGGAAGGTGCCCGTCAGCGTGTGACGCGTGACGCGGTGCTTGATGAAGCCCTGAACGGTGGCGCGCCCAACGTTGTCGTCGCCGAAGCGGAAAAAGTCGACGATGGACATGCTTTCGGCGGCGCCGCTGATCCGCTCAAGCATCAGCCGAAAGTTCTCTCGGCCATGGATGATCAAAGGTGCATCGCCGGTAGCGCTGGCGTTGGAATAGTAGATGAGGTCGTCAGTATAGCAATTGAGGACGCCTTCGATATCGCCCTCGCTCCAGGCAGAATGCGTCGCATACAATGTCAGTTTGGCCTGATAGGTATCCAGCATCCGTGCCCTCCCTCCTGCAACAGGCAATCATGGGCTGCCCACATAAGTCCAGCCCGTAATGTAACGGCCCGCATTTAGTGCGAGCCGTCGCATACGCCCTAAGGTTGTAGAATGTACCCGTTTCGTTTCAATGGCAAGTCTCGTATCGGTCAACCGTTGCAGGGCAAACCTAGGTCATCGCGGTCAATGATCCACGTTTAAATCACTGTGATTTAATGCCAAATGCCGATTGTTCAATAATGAATTCGACGTAGAAACTACAGGCTGGATGGATTTATGCCATTTTGTCGCGCACAACCTATGGCTTCAAGCTGCGCCAATCTCTTCTACTGAGGTCACCTGTTTTGGCATTGCGGCGCTGGTATCGCCATTGGGCCAAAGGGCAGTAGCCTGACGAACGGAGCCTTGTCCTTCAACACTCACCTCCGCAAAGCCGGCATCCTCCAGCTTCGAAGCGATCATGGTGTTGCTGGCGAGGCTTTCCAGCATGCCGAGGGTGAGGGTGGCGCGGTAGCGGCAGCCTTGGCGTACGGTGAAGTTGGTCACGTGGGCTGTATCCTTTGCGAACTTGGGTTGTGCGGATTGTACGACGGCTTGCTAAGCTGAGAGAAACTTGCAGGCATTGGCGGGGACCGGTGTCCGGCAGTGACATGCTGAGCCCCGGTTGTAACGCACGACATTCCTGCTTGCAGTTTACCCAGGACTGAACAATCAATTTGTTCGCCTTAACTATGTGCCATGATGGCCCCCCAGCCACGGGTGCTGGAAGAAAGCAACTTTAAGCAGCCGCGCGACACAGTGCAGGCTTTCACCACACCCTTTCGCCCATTAGCCGTTGGCGCGCGAGCGTCCGTCAGAAGAAGTGCCATATGAAGATCGTCATTGCCCCAGATTCCTTCAAAGAAAGCCTTTCCTCGCTTGAAGTGGCGAGTGAGATCGAAGCCGGTCTCAAGAGGGTCTGGCCGGACGCAACCTACGTAAAGGTGCCGATGGCCGACGGCGGCGAGGGCACGGTCCAGTCGCTTGTCGATGCGACGGGCGGCGAAATCGTCAAGGTTGAGGTGTGCGGTCCGCTGGGGGCGCCGGTGCTGGCGTCCTATGGCCTGCTGGGCAACGGCAAGACCGCCGTCATCGAAATGGCAGAGGCGTCCGGTTTGCCACTGGTGCCGCGCGACCAGCGCGACCCTCTGAAGGCCACGACGTTCGGCACGGGGCAGCTCATTGCGGATGCGATCGACCGTGGCGTGGAGGAGATCATTCTCGGCATCGGGGGCTCAGCTACCAACGATGGTGGCGCGGGGCTTGCGCAGGCGCTGGGTGTTCGCTTCGTCAATTTCGGCGGCACCATCATTCCCGACCTGATCGCTGGCGGCGACCTCGACAAGATCCAGGCAGTGGACATGTCCACCATCAATCCGGGGCTGGCGAAGGTGCGCATCAACGTTGCGTGCGACGTCACCAATCCGCTGTGTGGCGAGACCGGTGCTTCGCGCGTTTACGGACCGCAGAAGGGCGCAACGCCGGAAATGGTGGAGCAGCTCGACAGCAATCTGCAGCATTTCGCCAAGGTCATTAAGCGTTCCGTTGGTGTCGATGTGGCTGACCGCGCCGGTGCCGGCGCAGGCGGCGGCATTGGCGCGGGGCTGATGGCATTCACCAACGCAACGCTGAAGCGCGGTGTGGAGCTTGTGGTCGCGGCAACGCGTCTTGAGCAGCATATGAAAGGCGCTTCGCTGGCGTTCACGGGCGAAGGCCGCGTCGATTTCCAGACAGCGTTCGGCAAGACGCCGTCGGGTGTTGCCAACGCAGCCGGCAAGCATGGCGTGCCGGTGATTGCTATCGGTGGCGGTTTGTCAGACGACGCGCGCGGAATTTTCGAGCACGGCATCGCCGGGCTTGAAGCGGCGACGGCTAACGTGATGACGCTCGATACCGCGATCGAGAAGACGCGGCAGAATCTTCAGAATGCGGCTGAGCGCTCAGCGCGTCTGATCGCGATCGGTCAGCAGATGGCGAAGTGATGCTTAGTCTTCTGCCTTCCGGGCGGAAGTGGGCGAAGCACACACAGTATCGAACACAAAATTTCGGGCCCTGATGGGCCCGATTTTTTTTGTGCTTATGTGGTGTGTGTGATCGCTTAGATGATGCTCTTTTCATAGAGCTCGGTGCGGCGATCACGGAAGAAACCCCAATCGGCGCGGTAGCTCTGGATCTCATCGAGATCGAACGTGTGCACAAGCACGCCTTCGGTATCGCGCCCCAGCTCCGCAACGATCTCGCCGCGATGGTCGGCGATGAACGAATGGCCGTAAAAGCGCTGCTCCGCGCCTTCGTTTTTTTCCAGTCCGATGCGGTTGGCGGCCACAATGGGAATGGCGTTCGAAACCGCATGGCCTTGCATCGCGCGCTGCCACTGCAGATGCGTGTCGAGGCTGGTGTCGTAGGGCTCAGAGCCAATCGCGGTCGGGTAGAACAGCACTTCTGCTCCGGCCAGCGCCATCGCGCGCGCGCATTCCGGGAACCACTGATCCCAGCAGATGCCGACGCCGATGTTGCCTGCGCGCGTTTTCCAGGCCTTGAAGCCGGTGTCGCCCGGCCGGAAGTAATACTTCTCCTGATAGCCGGGGCCATCGGGAATGTGGCTCTTGCGATAGACGCCGAGGATGCTGCCGTCGGTGTCGGCAATGGCAATGCTGTTGTAATAGCGCGGGCCGTCCTTCTCGAAGAACGACACTGGAATTACAATGCCGAGGTCAGCGGCCAGCTTGCGCATCGCGATCACACACGGATGCTCTTCCGTTGCGAATGCGGTCTCGAACCACTTCGGGTTCTGCCGTGTGCAGAAGTAGATGCCCTGAAACAGTTCAGGCGGTAGCACGACCTGCGCGCCTTCAGCCGCCGCCGCACGCACGAACTTTTCCGTGCGCGCGATGTTGTCGGCGACATCGTTGCCGAAATGCGTTTGGATGGCGGCGACGGTGATGGTGCGATTGGCCATTTATCGTGGTTCCTGCTGGGTGATGCAGTGGAAGGAGCCGCCGCCTGCGGTGCCGCAACCGAGCAAGCCCTTCGAGGATACGCCGATTACCTTGTGGTCGGGGAACACGCCCCGCAAAGCTTCAAGCGCCGCTTCCTGCGTTGAGGTTCCATACACCGGCACAATGACAAGTCCGTTGGCGATGATGAAGTTCATGTGCGAAGCAGGCGAGATTTCGCCGAGCGCGTTGCGATAGAGGCCAACGCCCGGAACGCGCGTCACCTCCAGCTTGCGACCGCATGCATCCGTTGCAGCTTCCAGCGACGCAGCGATGGCGTTCAGCGTCTCGCGGTTGGGATCGTCATCGCCGGCCGGCGCCTGACACACCACGCGGCCGGGGCCAACAAAGCGCGCGATGTTGTCGACGTGGCCATCGGTATGATCGTTGTGCAGGCCCTCATCGATCCAGATCACCTTGCGGGTGCTGAATGCCTGCGCCAGAGCAGCTTCAGCCTGCTCTTTCGACCAGCCGTTGCGGTTCGGGTTCAGCAGTGTCTGCCGCGTGGTGAGGATTGTGCCTTCGCCATCATGATCGACGGCACCACCTTCAAGCACGAAGTCGAAGCGGCGCACGGGCGCTTCGGCGATGCGCGCGATGTCGTCGCCGACGGTAGCGTCGTCGGGCAGGTCGTATTTGCCGCCCCAGCTGTTGGTGGCGAAGCGCAGTGCGATGGGGCCGAGGTCCGAGCGCGAAAAGATCGGTCCGGTATCGCGCAGCCAGATGTCGCCATACCGCGCCTGAATGATGTCGGCCGTGCCGCCCAGCACCGCGCGTGCCGATGCTTCAGCCTCCGCCCCATTGACCAGCAGCCGCACGGTGTTCGTCTCGGCCAGCGCACGCACCAGCTCGGCTACGTCACGACGGGGGGATTCGAGGTCGCCGTTCCATTCATCGGCGTTGGCCGGCCAGGCGGTCCATACCGCCTTCAGAATCGCCCATTCCGGCGGAACGACTACGGTGGTGTTTAGGTCGTCGGGCTGCATCATCACTTCCTGTTGTCGGTGCGTTGGCACGATCAATAGCCGCCACGGCACCCGATAGGGAGCCTCATATCGTGCCGCAGCGTCACCATTGCAAATGACGCTGTCACATACCCGGATAACTCGCTTCTCAATGCTTTATTTGCCGTCCTGCAACGTTCCTGCCGGTGTTGGGGGGCCATTACGAGTTGCCGTGTATGCATGGCTTATCGGGCGCTGGCCTGAAAATAGCTTATTTCCCGGAGGGAACTCATGGTTCGCGGCTCAATTATTGCGCTGGCGGCAAGCATTTCCGTGGGCGCACTGGTATCGGCGACCGATTCACAGGCGCGCGGTTTCGGCGGCGGCGGTCACTTCGGTGGCTTTGGCGGTGGCGGTCATTTCGGCGGCGGCTTCGGCGGTGGTCATTTTGGCGGTCGGGCCGACTTTGGCCGCATGGGCGGTGGCTTCCGGCCCGAGTTTCATCCGGAATTCCGGCCCGAAATGCATTCCGCTCCGCGCATGGAACACCGCGACATTGATCGGGATCATGCCCGGGATGATCGGCGCGATGTTCGCGACCGCGATCAGCACCGCGCCGACGACCATAGCCCGGACCATGACGACCATCGGCCGGATGACCATGCAGGCGATCACCGTCCGGCGGACCACATCGGTGATCATCGTCCCGATGATCACGCCGGAGACCGCATTCGCGACCGTGACGACCTGAACCGCGATCTGGCGCACCGGGATGAGCTGAACCATCACTGGAACAACTGGAATCGTCCGGTGAACTGGGGCCGCTGGGATCACAACGGCTTCTGGAACAGCCATTGGAACGCCCGCAACTTCAACTGCTTCAACTGCCGTTGGGGTTGGGCTGGCCCGGTGTTCTGGCCGTTCGCGCTGGGTGATATGTGGTCGTTCGCGTGGTGGCCATACGCTGCAACGGCGCCGTTCTGGAACTACAACGTTGACTACATCATGGGCGGTCTGTTCTGGCCGAATGGCGCCTATGCCTGGCCGAGCGGCGGTTATGGTGCAACGGCCTGGACCAACACCGATAGCAGCTACACCTATGCGCAGTCTTCGCATCAGGACATTTACAGCTCCGGCCCGTCGAACAGCGCGGCTGCTGCGCCGAGCGATGCTTCGGATGCATCGGGAGCGGGCTCATCGGTTGCATCCGATGGCGGTGACAATGGCGATAGCAACAGCAACGCAGCTGCAAGCCAGAGCGCCGATCTGTCGACGTGCAGCGGCTTTGCACCCGGTGTATCGGGCCTGCCGATCGCGCAGATCAAGTCGAGCGTGAACCCAACAGGCACGCAGCTTGCGGATCTGAAGGCGCTGGAAGCGGCGTCTAATGAGGCTGGCAACGTGCTGGGCAATTCATGCCCGAAGTCGCCGCCGCTGACGCCTGTTGGTCGCCTCGACGCGCTGCAGAAGCGTCTCGACGCGATGGTGCAGGGCATCGATCTGGTGCGCGGTCCGCTGGCACGCTTCGATGCTTCGCTGACCGCCGAACAGCGTCAGGCGCTTGATGTGCTGGGTGGTGACAAGGCGGCCAGCCCGGCTGCGCTGTGTTCCAACCAGAACGAAGCGTTCGTGAACGTGCCGACGCAGGAGATCATCGCAACGGTTGATCCGAACGAGGAGCAGAAGGCGGCGCTGGACAAGCTGGACGCGGTTTCTGCCAAGGCGGCCGCGATGCTTCAGGAGACTTGCCCGGCGCAGGTTCCAGCCACAACGGAAGCGCGTCTCGACGCGATGGGCAAGCGCCTCAAGGCAACCGTCACTGCGATGAACGAAGTGCGGCCCGCGCTGTCTGGCTTCTATGACTCGCTGAGCGACGAGCAGAAGGCCCGCTTCAACACCATGCCGGGTAACTGATCGGCGGGACACTGTTGATTGTATCGAATGCAGCCGGTGGAGCGCACAGCTTCGCCGGCTGTTTTCGTTTTTGCGGCGCAGAGCGAAACGATAATCCGCAACGCGCAACGCAGCGAACCGATCAGACTTTCGTTTTCGCGCAGGTGAAGGCGGCGACGTCCGGCCAGAACACCTGCGCGCGTGCGCTGATCTCATCCGGGTTGCCGGAGGTGAGCAGCGTCAGCCGGCCAGCGGGATCGCCGGCGGTGAAGCGCGTGTGCCGCGCCAGATAATCCTCAAGGCTGTCAGCGACGACCTCAGGCTGCGAGAGAATGCGCGTGAACGGCGGCAGATGGCGCCGGAACAGGTGCTCGACCAGTGGGAAGTGTGTGCAACCCAGAATGGCCCGATGCGGAGGAATGCCATCGGTCTGCGCAAGCAGTCCGCGCACGCCTTCCTCGACAAGCTGCTCCAGCTCTGGCTCTGGCGCTTCGTGCTCGATGGCACCGGCAAGGCGCGAGCACACCTGCTGCACGACGGTGACCTTCGGGCAGCGCTTGCGGATCTCCTCCGGGTAGACATCCGAGGAGATGGTGCGCGTGGTGCCGAATACGCCGATGACGTCAGTGTTGTATTTCTGGGGGTATTGCGGCGCCGACACTGCCCACGGCGTCTGCGTGGCCGCTTCGACAGTTGGAGCGACGATACCCAGCACGTTGTGTTCGCGCCATTGGCTGGCGGGCAGCCATGTCTGCTGCAGATGACGGGCGGCTACCGCGGTTGCGGTATTGCAGCCCAATAACACCAGCTTGCAGCCTTCGGCGAACAGCGCTTCCACGCTGGCGCGCGTCAGATCGATGACTTCCGCCGATGAGCGGTCGCCATAGGGGACGTTGGCATGATCCCCGAGATATATGAAGGACTTATCCGGGAAGCGACTGACGAGTGCCCGTAGCACCGTCAGTCCACCCAGACCTGAGTCGAAGACGCCGATCATGCGCGTGTGTGATCCGGCAATTGCGCGGCGTCAAGAGACTGCTTATTCGGCGGCGTTGCGGCCACCGGATTCGGCATCGAAGTGCTTCAGCGCATCGAGGCTCGGCATCGACACGGTGGAGTAACCGCAGTCGACGAAATGGACTTCGCCCGTGACCGCGCCGGACAGATCCGACAGCAGGTAAAGGGCCGAACCGCCGACTTCGTTCAGTGACGGCGTGCGACGCAGCGGCGAGTTCTCTTTCTGGAAATTGAAGATCACGCGGGCATCGGAAACACCGGCGCCGGACAGCGTGCGCATCGGACCAGCGGACAGCGCATTGACGCGAATGCCCTGCGGACCGAGGTCGGCCGCCAGATAGCGGACCGAAGCTTCAAGCGCCGCCTTGGCAACGCCCATAACGTTATAGGAAGGCACCGACTTGGTGGCGCCGCCGTAGCTGAGCGTCAGCAGCGAGCCGCCGTCCTTCATCAGCGGCAGCGCGCGCTTGGCCACCTCGGTGAAGGAGAAGCACGAGATCACCATGGTGTTGGAGAAGTTCTCGCGCGTGGTGTTGACGTAGCGGCCGGAAAGCTCGCGCGGATCGGAGAAGGCGAGCGCGTGGACCACGAAGTCCAGGTTGCCCCACTTTTCGGTGACGCGCTCGAACACGCGATCAACGCTCTCCAGATCGAGCACGTTGCACGGCTCAATGATTTCAGCGCCGATGGACTGTGCCAGCGGCAGGGCGCGGCGGCCGAATGCGCCGTCCTGATAGGTGAATGCCAGCTCGGCACCCTGGCCGGCGAGAATACGGGCGATGCCCCAGGCGATCGAGCGCTCGTTGGCGACGCCCATGATCAGTCCGCGCTTGCCTGCCATGATGGGGCCGGGATTGGCGAAGTCGATTGCGGTCATGGGGGTTCCTGTCGTTCCATTACATGCGGATCGGCGAATCCGTCCGCTACTTGGATCATGATCGTGCTTGCGCGCTTATCTGGCTCTTCCGGTTTGCGCGTCTCATACGGACTGCCGGAAGATTATAGCCGTTCTAGCTTGGCAGGCGGCGGAAAACGAGGGTGGCATTAGTACCGCCGAAGCCAAAACTGTTCGACATCACACAATTAAGGCTAACGTTATCCATGCGCTGACGCACGATTGGAACATCTGCCAGTGCCGGATCGATCTCTTCGATGTTGGCGCTTTCGCAGATGAAACCGTTGTTTAGCATCAGCAACGAGAAGATCGCCTCCTGAACGCCGACAGCTCCGAGCGAATGCCCGGTCAGCGATTTCGTCGCGGCGATGTAAGGGATCTCGTCCTTGAAGACCTGGCGGATGGCTTCGATCTCGCGCAGGTCGCCGATGGGCGTGCCGGTGCCATGCGGATTGATGTAGTCGATCTTTTCCGCGATGCCCTTGCCGTCGAGGCCCTTCAGCGCCGACTGCATGCAGCGCACCGCGCCTTCGCCGGACGGCGCAACCATGTCGAAGCCGTCTGAAGTGGCGCCGTAGCCGACAACCTCACCATAAATCCGTGCGCCGCGTGCCTTTGCGTGCTCAAGCTCTTCAAGCACGACAACACCGGCGCCACCTGCGATCACGAAGCCGTCACGGTCCTTGTCATAGGCACGGCTGGCCTTGGCTGGCGTATCGTTAAAGCGGGAAGACATCGCGCCCATGCTGTCGAACAGCACCGACAGCGTCCAGTCCAGCTCCTCGCAGCCGCCGGCAAACATCACATCCTGCTTGCCCCACTGGATGAGTTCGGCGGCATTGCCGATGCAGTGGGCGGAAGTGGAACAGGCGGACGAGATGGAATAGTTCACGCCCTTGATCTGGAAGCTTGTTGCCAGCGCGGCCGATGGGCCCGAGCACATGGCTTTCGGCACCTCGAACGGGCCAACCTTCTTGGGGTCTTTTTCGCGCGTTACGTCGGCTGCCTGCACGATGGCGCGCGTCGACGGACCACCCGAGCCCATGATGATGCCGGTGCGCTCGTTGATGATGTCGGCTTCTTCCAGCCCTGCGTCTCGAATCGCCTGATCCATTGCGACATAGTTCCAGCCCACGCCATCGCTCATGAAGCGGCGCGGTTTGCGCGGAACCTGCGATTCCCAATCGATGTTGGGCGCGCCGTGCACCTGGCAACGGAAACCCAGCTCGGCGTACTTGTCAGCGCGCACAATGCCGGATTTTCCTTCGCGCAGGGAGGCGAGCACCTCTTGGCTATTGTTTCCGATCGAGGAAACGATGCCCATTCCCGTGACGACGACACGTCTCATCCGCACATCCCCTTGCGCCCGGCGCTCATGACGCCTGCCGGCAATTTTCTTCGGCGGAAGCGAGCACGAAACGGCACCAAGATCAAGAACTGACCGGGGCGGTCGTTTCGCCGCTCTCAAACAGGCCGACGCGCAGATCGGTAGCTGTGTAAATCACTTGGCCGTCGGCTTTCATGACGCCATCGGCAATCGCGAGCTTCAGTTTGCGCAGGATCACGCGCTTCATGTCGATGACATATTCGATGCGGCCAGTGGTCGGCACCACCATGCCGGTGAACTTCACTTCGCCAACACCAAGCGCGCGGCCACGTCCCGGTGCGCCAAGCCATCCAAGGAAAAAGCCGGTCATCTGCCACAGGGCATCAAGGCCAAGGCAGCCCGGCATCACCGGATCGCCTTCAAAGTGGCAGCGGAAAAACCAGTCGAGGTTGGGATTGCCTGCAACCTGAAGTTCGGCCGCGATCTGGCCTTTGCCATGCTGGCCGCCGTTTTCCGAAACAAGGCTAATACGGTCGAACATCAGCATCGGCGGCAGGGGCAGCTGGGCATTGCCGGCCCCGAACAATTCTCCGCGCCCGCAGGCAAGCAGATCCTCATATTCGAAGCTCGTGCGGCGTTCTGTCATGATTTCTTGGCCCAGTCTCTATTCACAGCGTGCGCCCATAAGGGTGCTTAATCGAAGGCTGCCAGCAGCACGCGTTGTGCTCATCCGCAACCCGGTGGGGGTTCCTAACACAGTCATGTTGGCTTCAAAAGGGCGCCTGCAGCCCCTGTCAGGTTGGGAGAGGCGATGTGCGCACATATCTGACGTTCTGCCGTGTTGCAGGCTGGCGGTGGTCTGACTATACTACACCAGTAATGTTAGCTTGAGCCGACGTCGCCTGCGGTGAGACGCGGTCAGATCAAGCCCCATCAGACAGGCTGCGCATGTTTTCGTGGCCCATCAATTTGGCATCTGGCGCAAGCGAATGACCGATAGAATGACACACTCGCATAGTCACTCGGAGGGTAAGCCCTCCCGTGGTGGCGTTGCTCAGGTTCTCCGCAAGGCAGGACTGCGGCCGACGCGTCAGCGTATGGCACTTGGCAGCCTGCTGTTTGAGGGCGAGGACCGCCACGTAAGCGCGGAATCCCTGCACGCGGAAGCTACGGCAGCCGGACAGCACGTCTCGCTGGCCACCGTTTACAACACGCTGCATCAGTTCAAGCGTGCTGGTCTGGTCCGCGAGCTGGCGATCAATGGCGCCAAGGCGTACTTTGACACCAACACCTCGAACCATAACCACTTTTTCGACGAGGAAGAGGGTGAGCTGCACGATATTCCGGGCCATGCAATCCGCGTGGACGGCGTGCCGGAGCCGCCCGAGGGCATGCGCATCACGCATATCGACGTGGTCATTCGCCTGAAGAAGGCCTGAGCCACCCGCCTCCACGTGGTGTCGAGATATCGAATAAGAAAATGGCCGCATCAGCGGCCGTTTTTGTTTCTGGGGTTTGGGGGGGGGGGGGGGAGTGCTTCGTTTCCCACCGACGGCGATATCAGGCTGCGGGCTGCCGTTGCGCTTCAGGCCAAGAGCCGGAACGGGCCTCCCAATCTGCTGCGCCGCTAACCGGGCGCGGTTATCTCAGCACTTCGCCTTCATAGACGCCCCAAAGCTTTTTCTGCTCGATATAGCCCTGATACTTATCGATATTCACTAGGCACCAGCGGCTGTCGCAGCTCACCAGATTGGCGATCACACCGGCTTCAATCATCGCGACCGCGGCGGAGCGCTCGCTATCGTTTCTGCGCAGCGCAACCTTGGGTGCTTTCTGCCCCTGCTTGATTTCCCACGGCAGCACCAGTGCGGTGCGGCGCCCGGAAAGAAACGATTGCAGTACCCATCCCGCTGATCCGTCGGCGTCGCGCACCTGGCGCCAGCCTTCGAATTCCCGGACGACCTCCAGCGGCAGGCCTGCGCGGCGATATACCCAGGCGGTGGGATAGTCGGTCCCCGGGCCCTGCCGCATGTTGACCCGGTCGGATTTCAGGCTGACGAAACGCGGTAACGGCAGGCCGCTGCTTGAAATGCTGGAGCCGGGACCGGCCGGCTGGGCGACGGCGCTTACGGTCAGCGTGGCCGCAGCCACCGTAAACAAGCAAATCCGCCATTGTGCGAAAAAGGCTCGCATTCGTCTTCCTTGCCTCGTTGGTGACAGCTTTTCCGCCTAGATCGCCCGGCACCGATATGAAACTGTGAAGGCAATGTGATGCGATTGCAGTAGATAGAAAATCCCGCACTTTGTCATTGCAATGGCCTTCTGTTAGACCTGCCTGAGTAGGGGGCCGTTCGGAGCCGGTTCCTAGCGTGCTTCCCCTGAACAATTCCCTGCATATTCAAGAGACAACAGCGATCCCCCAATGCCGAACAGCGCCCGAAAACCAATCGTCATTGTAACGCGCAAGCTACCGGATGTCGTCGAGACGCGCATGCGTGAGCTGTTCGATGCACGGCTCAACGTTGACGATCAGCCTATGAGCCAAGGCCAGATCACCGAAGCTCTCAAGATCGCCGATGTTCTGGTTCCGACTGTCACGGATCGGATAGACCGCGCGGTTATCTCGCAGGCGGGGCCGCAGCTGCGCCTGATCGCCAACTTCGGCACCGGCGTCGACAACATCGATCTCGACACCGCCCGTAACCGTGGCATCACCGTCACCAATACGCCCGGCGTGCTGACCGAAGACACGGCCGACATGACGATGGCATTGATTTTGGCGGTGCCGCGTCGGCTCGCCGAGGGCGCTGCCTACCTTAAGGAGCACCACGCCGGTTGGACTGGCTGGTCGCCGACCTGGATGTTGGGGCACCGCATTTTTGGCAAGCGTCTCGGCATCATCGGCATGGGCCGCATCGGTCAGGCTGTAGCACGCCGCGCGAAAGCATTCGGACTGCAGATCCACTATCACAATCGGCGCCGCGTTTCGCAGGATGTCGAGCGCGAGCTTGAGGCGACCTATTGGGAAAGCCTCGATCAGATGCTGACCCGCGTTGATATCGTTTCAGTGAACTGCCCGCATACGCCCGGCACCTATCACCTGCTGTCGGCGCGGCGGTTGCGTCTGTTGAAGCCGTCGGCATATGTCGTCAACACCTCGCGCGGCGAAGTGATCGACGAGAACGAACTTGCCCGATTGATCGAGGCAGGTGCCATTGCCGGCGCGGGTCTGGACGTGTTCGAGAACGAGCCGGCCGTCAATCCGAAGATCCTCAACTCGGATCGCGTCGTGGCGCTGCCGCATATGAGCTCGGCGACCGTTGAGGGTCGTATCGACATGGGCGAGAAGGTCATCATCAACATCAAGACCTTCCTTGATGGCCACGCGCCGCCGGACCGTGTGCATCCGGCCATGTTCTGAGCCGCAGCTTCGGTTGAGATTATTTGGGGCGCTCCGTGAGGGGCGCCCTTATTGCATTTGCGATTAGACCAGGGAGTCATGGCGGGCGGGCGGGCGGGCAAGCAGGCAGGCAAGCAAGCTCAGCTCAGGGCGCCTTGGCGGTTGCTGAATCAAGCCTTCCATCACCGCAAACGGTTGTCCGAAGCTGGCAGGAACCGCGCGCGCGGCGGTTTTTGTTGCAGCGGTCGAGGGCGACACGTTCGGCTTCGCGTGGGGTCAAGCCGCCGCCAGAGTAGGTGACCTTGCGCTGCTTGGAAACGCGCCCGGAGGCAATCGCGGCACACACCTCGCCGCGAAAGCTGACGGCTTCGCAATCACCGCGCCCCATGTCCGCGCATTCGGCGCGCACTTTTTCTTCCGCTTCCAGTCGCGATCCGATCTTCCAGACTGCGAAGAAGGAGCCATCGGGCGTAAACGCAATGGCGCCGTACTCGAGCGTATCGTCGGAGGGCGCGGGAGCCACAGACATCTGCTGTTGCTCAGGCTGCGCGTGTGCCTCGCGATACTCGGGCAAGGGGAGAAGCAGGGCTGCGATAAGGGCAATATACACGGTACGCAATGTCCAAATGTGGAACATGAAAGCGGTATCCTGTCATGCCGCGCATGTCGAGTTGCGATTCGCCGCCGCTGCATGAATTGATAGATCGGTTATCGAAGGGTTGACGCCGCTGATGGCATTCTCCGGATCCCAGCCCACCGAAACGCTTTCAAAGCGCCCGGCGAGTGCATCATAGATTAGCAGCCGACCGGCGAGCGTGGTGCCCAATCCCAGGATTTCCTTAAGTACCTCTGTTGCCTGCAAAGTACCGATGACGCCTACAACAGCGCCCAACACTCCTACGTCGGAGCAGTTCGGGCCTTCGTTGGCTGGTGGCGGTTCCGGAAACAAACAGCGATAGCTCGGGAAAGGTGTGTCGTCGGTGCCGCGCAGGTGTGGCTTGAAGGTCGACACGTATCCGTCGAACGGACCTACAGCGCCGAAAACGAGTGTGCGTCGAGCCAGATAGCAGGCATCTGAGACAAGGTAACGTGTTGCGGCATTGTCAGACCCATCGGCGACGATGTCGTAGCGGGAGATGACGTCCAGCGCGTTGTCAGCATCAAGGCGCATGTTGAGCGGTTCGACAGTGACGTGTGGATTTATGGCCGCCATCGTTTCCGCTGCGCTGTTTACCTTGGGAGCGCCGACGCTGGCGGTGGTGTGGGCAATCTGGCGCTGCAGGTTATCGAGCGAGACGTGATCGTCATCGATAATGCCAATTGTGCCGACGCCCGCCGCGGCAAGGTAAAGCGCTAGCGGCGAGCCGAGGCCGCCTGCTCCGATCAGCAGAACACGGGCGCGCTTCAGCGCCTGCTGTCCCTGGCCGCCAACTTCCTTGAGGACCAGATGTCTTTTGTAGCGCTCGATCTCCGTTGCGGAGAGTGAAACGGAAGTCATGTTTTCTGTGCCGTGCCGTTTGAGTGCTGCGCCAAGCCAAAGCACCATGGTTATGCTTCATGGCCGTTCGGTGCGCGTCTGATTTCACTGACGGGCACCTTAGCCAAATTGGCCGCTTGCGCCACCGATGCCGACCGATGACGGCACCGTGCAATAAACATGGTTATGGTGCGGGCGTTTTACGAACGTCGAAAAAAGCGATGCGGCTGAAAATAAAGAGCCCCGGATGCGGGTGCATCCGGGGCAAGTTTGGGTAGCTAGGGAAAAAGCGCTAGGGAAAGCGTGGGTAGAACTACTGTTTGCCGATAGTGATGGTGTCGTAGATGCCGCCGTCGGCGAAATGCTTCTTCTGCACGGCCTCCCAGCCGCCCAGCAGCTCCTCGACCGAGAAGGTTTCGATTGGCGGGAACTTGGCGGCGTTTGCCTTCAGAACATCGGCATCGCGGGGACGCAGGTCGTGCTTGGCGATGATTTCCTGCCCAGCTGGTGAATACAGGAAGTCGATGTAGGCCTTGGCCAGTTCGCGGCTGTTGCGGCGGTCTACAACCGGGTTCACGATTGCAACCGGAGGCTCGGCGATGATGCTGGCCTTGGGATACACAACTTCGAACTTGTCGGCGCCGATCTCACGGCCGATGAGCGCAGCCTCATTTTCAAATGTAACGAGCACGTCGCCCTTGTCGCGCTGGGTGAATGTCGTCGTGGCGCCGCGTCCGCCGCCATCGAGAACGGGCACGTTGGCGAACAGCTTGGCGACGAAATCCTGCGCGCCCTCTTCGCTGCCTGTCTTGCGCAGCGCATCGCCCCATGCGGCGAGATAAGTGTAGCGGCCATTACCCGATGTCTTCGGGTTCGGCACGATCACCTCGATGCCGGGCTTGGCCAGATCATCCCAATCCTTGATCTGTTTGGGATTACCTTTGCGGACCAGAAAAACGGACGTGGTTGTGTAAGGGGAAGCGTTGTTCGGGAATTTGGCGCGCCAGTCGGCATCGACAACGCCAGCCTTGGCAAGAATGTCGATATCGGGTGCCTGATTGAAGGTGACGACATCGGCCTCAAGGCCGTTGGCAACCGCGAGCGCCTGCTTGGTCGATCCACCGTGGGACTGGTTGACGGCAACGTCTTTGCCGGCGCTTTTCTCCGCCGCGATGAATGCCGCGTTGATGTCTTTGTAGAGCTCGCGCGAAACATCGTAGGAGGCGTTGAGCAAGGTTTTCTGGTCTTCCGCGAGAACTGCGCCCGCACCTGCTAACAGGGCAACAGCGGCGACGACGGCGGTTCTGACAGGCTTGACGCGGTGGTCAGCCAATATGGTTCGTGCAAGCATTTATCCCTCCAGCCCGGTTCGGATTGCTAGCTAGCCGGATGCAGGCGAAGGGCGGAACGAAGAAAAATAGCTGTGCTTATGAAGGCGACAGATGATGCGCTAAGTTTGCGGGGTGCAGCTTCACTCTCCGGTCATCGATAGGCGAAATTCCAGAACCGCCGGCATGCTGGCAAGGGTGCGCACCAAGCGCTGGGGCGCATCAGCCTCCTCTGAATAGATCAGCATGCGATATTCGAACATCGTTCCCGATGCGATCAGCCGATAGCTGATCTTGGAAATGGTAAAGCCGTGATGATCGAGCAATGCCCGAAGTTCAGCTTCGGGCAGAATGGAATCGCGCGTAAAGCGGATGACATTGTAGGCTGAGGTGCGGATCGTCAGCCAGCCTTCGACATGCCGGAACACCGCCAGCACGATCAGCGTCGCGACGGTGGCGAGAATGGCCGGGAAATAAAACCCGATACCGAACATGATGCCGATGGCAGCGGTGATCCAGATCGAAGCCGCAGTGGTCAACCCACGCACGGTGAAGCGTTCCTTGAAGATCACGCCGGCACCCAGAAAGCCGATGCCGGTCATGATGCCTTGCGCAACACGCGTCGGATCGGCACGAACGGTTTCGCGCGCGATCGTTTCGAGCCACTCGTCCTGATAGAGCGTGATGAGCATCAGCAGGGCCGATGCAAGGCATACAAGCGCGTGCGTGCGAAACCCCGCAGGGCGTCCATGAATGGAGCGCTCCAAACCAATCAGGCTGCCAGCGAGCAGGGCGGCGCCAAGGTGCAGCATTATTTCCGGGTAGTGATCGGGCATTTTTGCCCCGCGCGGTGAAATCGGTAAGTGCGCCGCGCAAAGATATACGTCCGCGCGGACAACGCAGAGTGTTCGCGGAAAACGCCGAAGGGCGATGAAAGTTTCAATCAGTTGATTAGTGGTGCGGGGAGATCCGCCGCCGCGATCTGTCAAGCGGCCGACGCGGCGCTGGCTGAGCGTATTCAGCGGCGTATTGAAGAGGCACGAGCGGCGGGCGAAACGTATTCGCCCGCCGTCTGATGTTGTTTTAGCGCCGAGCGCGGCTGGCCTGAAGGCGCTGCAGCACTGTGATCAAGGCGTCGACATCGTCGGTGGTGTTGTAAAGCGCCAGTGATGGACGCACGGTAGCTTCCAGTCCGAAGCGACGCAGGATCGGCTGCGCGCAGTGGTGGCCAGCGCGCACAGCGATACCCTCCTGCGCCAGCGCCTTGCCGACTTCTTCGACGCGCCATCCATCCAGAACGAACGATGCGACGCCGGCCTTTTCGGTTGCGGTGCCGATGATACGCAGCCCTGGAACGGTCAACAGGCCGCGCGTCAGATACTCCAGCAATTCGTGCTCGTAAGCGGCGATGTTCGACATGCCGATGCGTGACAGATAATCGATCGCAGCGCCAAGGCCGACAGCGTCCGCAATGTTGCCGGTTCCAGCTTCAAAGCGCGCCGGGGCGCCATGAAAGGTTGTCTTTTCGAACGTGACATCGCTGATCATGTTGCCGCCGCCCTGCCATGGCGGCATCGCCTCCAGTATGCTGGGACGACCGTAAACAGCGCCGATGCCGGTGGGTGCAAACATCTTGTGTCCCGAGAACACGAAGAAGTCTGCGTCCAGCGCCTGCACATCGATGGGCATGTGCGAAACCGACTGCGCGCCATCAACGATGGCAATGGCGCCGTGCCGGTGTGCAATCGCAACCATGTCGGCAACGGGCGTCACCGTGCCGAGCGCATTCGACACCTGACTGAACGAAGCGACGCGCGTGCGCGGCGTGAAGAGCTTTTCAAACTCCTCCAGTATGATCTGGCCGCTGTCATCAACCGGCGCAACCTTGAGGATCGCACCTTTCTCGGCGGCGAGCTGCTGCCATGGCACAATGTTGGCGTGGTGTTCAAGATGCGAGACGATGATCTCGTCGCCTTCGCCGACATTGCGCCCGCCCCACGCTTTGGCGATCAGGTTGATGCCCTCGGTTGTGCCGCGGACAAAGATGATGCTTTCCGGTGACGGCGCGTTGATGAAGGTGCGCACCTTGGCGCGCGCATCTTCATAGGCATCGGTTGAGCGTGCAGCCAGCGTGTGCGCCGCGCGATGGATGTTGGAATTTTCGTGCGCGTAATAATACGCCAGCCGGTCGATAACGCTCTGGGGCTTCTGCGTCGTCGCGCCGTTATCGAGCCAGACAAGCGGCTTGCCGTTTACCTGCTCGCGCAGGATCGGGAAGTCCCTGCGGATGGCGCGCGGATCGAATGGGTGCACGCCCGATATGGCCTGCGGTGAGCCGGCGACGGCAGGCTGATGCTGGTAGCCGAGCGCGTTCAGATCCAGCGCGCTGACATCGAGCGGAGAAGCGCTGTAAGCGTATGCGAACGGCGTGCCTGACGCGGGCGTAGACGCCGACTTTGCAGCGGGTGTTGCGCCATTGCCGGACTTCGGCGCGGGATCGAATGGCGCCGCCGTCGAACGGTCAAGGAACGCAAAGCTGTTGCCGGGTGATGCAGCGCCATAGGCCGGCCCCGTCAGCGTGTCGTTGCCGTATGACAGATCGCCGTCGTCAAATTCGGGCACCAGCGATAGCGTGCCGCCAAGAGAAAACGGCACGGCTGCGTAGTCGAGCTCGTTGGTCGCGGGCCGCGACGGTGCGGGAGCACCTGACATTGGTCGTGCAGGTGCCGCTGCACCTGTGCTTGGTGTGTTCTGTGGTGACCGAGAGAATGACGGCAGCTCAAGCGTATCCAGGCCGGGGCCTGTCGGGCTGCCGCTGGCAAGCGCCGGTGCGGATTGGATCTGTTGCGGATTACGCGACGCCGGTTCGGCGGCAAACACATGCGCTGATGGCTGCGCCGCTCCCGACTCCGGAATAGGCAGCGCTGGCCGGCCGGGATTCTGGTTCGGCGTCAGCGGCGGATGCAGCGTTGGCGTGCCGGGAACGGAGTTATAGGCAGACTCCGATGCAAACACGTGCGCCGACGGCAGCGCCGCGCCAGGCCCAGGATAGGGACTGGCTGGCGGCGTCGCATACAACGCATTAGCCAGACGAGCAATTGCTGCCACGTCTGGCACGGCGGTGGGCGGTGCAGATTGCACCGCGTCACCTGCGACGGATGGCGTCGCGTTTTCTGCCGTATCGGCCACGGCGCTCACTTCACTTCGCTGCGGGGTAGTCATGGTACTTGCCCACCTCAACATCATCCAGAACGCCCAGTGCGTCTTCCGTGTGAACGGCAAGCGAGCAGTAAAGCGAGATCAGGTATGATGCGATTGCGCGCCGATCGATACCCATGAAGCGAACCGAAAGGCTGGGAGCAACTTCGCCGGGCACGCCGGGCTGGAACAGGCCGACGACGCCCTGCTTCTTCTCACCAGTGCGCAGCAGCAGGAACTTGGACTTTCCTTCCGGCGTCAGCGGAACCTTATCCGACGGAACAAGCGGGATGCCGCGCCAGGTGAGGAACGGTGAGCCGAACAGATTGACGGTGGGCGGCGGTACGCCACGGCGAGTGCATTCGCGCCCGAAGGCGGCGATGCCACGCGGATGCGCGAGGAAGAATGACGGCTCTTTCCAGACCTTCGCGATCAACTCGTCGAGATCGTCAGGCGTCGGAGCGCCGCTGCGCGCGGTAATGCGCATCGACGGTGCAGTGTTGGCGAGCAGGCCATATTCCTTGTTGTTGATCAGCTCGCTTTCCTGCCGCTCTTTCACCTTCTCGATCAGCAGGCGCAACTGCTCCTGGATCTGATCGAATGGGTGGCTGTAAAGATCGGATACGCGGGTCTGAACGTCGAGCACCGTCGTGACCGCGTTCAGGAAGTATTCGCGCGGCTGCTCTTCGTAGTCGACGAATGTCTCAGGCAGATCCGGGTCGCTGTCACGCGGCGGGCTGCACTGTACGTCCAGAGTGGAGCTTGCAGTTGCGCCGCGCGTTTCCTTCACTTTGTTGAGGCGGTAGATGCCGGCTTCCACTGGTGTCCACGGCAGGAACGGAATGAGCCAGCGCGGCGTAATTCCACCCCATTGCGCCCGCGTCTTGGTGGCGTTGGCTAATTGCCTCGCCGCCCCTTCTGCCAGTGTTCCGCGACCTACGCCTTCCTCAGCCATTGAGAAACCTTTCTTGCACACGTTGGCTCGCACGCTGACCTGCGGGCAGCGCGGTATATGCGGGCCTTTTTGTTTCGGCCTGCATTTGGAAATATGAAGTTTTTCGACTTAGCGTCTGAAGGCGGGTTTATATTCTAATATTGGCACTCGCAATGGAAATAAGCATTCCCAAAACAGTTTTGGTTCATTATTACGGATGGACGTTCGTTTAATTGAAATTCGAGTTTTTAAGGGGCGTTATATTGTCGTTTTGCGCGGGGTTGTTCGTTTTTTTGAAGGTGACGTTGTTAGCAAAAAGGCGACCCCTTTTAGGAGCCGCCTTTTTTTGAAGAGTAGCGCTGTTCCGCTGTGCAAACGATCAGGCGGGCTTTGACGGATCAAGGAACAGATCGCTGGTGTAATACCGTTCGGCCGACGAAGGCGCGACGGTGACGATGGTCTTGCCGGCGAACTCAGGGCGTTCGGCGATCGACAGAGCAGCGGCCACATTGGCGCCCGTCGAAATGCCGCCCGGAATCCCCTCGACCTTCGCCACCAGGCGCGAAACCTCAAACGCCTGTTCGCTCGAAACGGTAACGATCTCGTCGATCAGACCGGTGTCGAGAATGGACGGAATGAAGCCTGCGCCGATGCCCTGAATTTTGTGCGGGCCGCGTGGCTGGCCGGAAAGAACCGGACTTGTCGATGGCTCAACCGCGATGATCTTGAGGCCCGGCTTACGTGGCTTCAGCGCGCGGCCGACGCCGGTAAGCGTGCCGCCAGTACCGACGCCAAGAACGATCGCATCGACATTGCCGTTGGTGTCGTTCCAGATTTCTTCCGCCGTCGTCTTTTCGTGAACCAGCGGATTTGCGGGGTTGTCGAACTGGCCCGGAATGATGGCGCCGGGGATTGTCTTCGCCAGCTCGGCTGCGCGTTCGACCGCTGCGGGCATGCCGCCAGCTCCTGGCGTCAGCTCAAGTTCGGCGCCAAGGTGCGAAAGGATCTTGCGGCGCTCAAGCGACATTGTCTCGGGCATCACAAGGATCAGTCGATAGCCGCGGGCCGCAGCAACGAATGCAAGGCCGATGCCTGTGTTGCCCGATGTTGGCTCAATCAGCACGGTGCGGCCGGGGGTGATGCGGCCTTCCGCTTCGAGCGCGTCAATCATCGCAACGCCGATGCGGTCTTTCACCGACGAAAGCGGATTGAAGAATTCAAGCTTCAGCAGAATGTCCGCTTTCACCTTTGCGGCGTTCGCTATCTTGGACAGCCGCACGAGCGGCGTGTGGCCGATCGTTTCCGCGATTGAATCATAGACGCGGCCGCGCCCCCACGATTGCGTTGCAGCCAGGGTTTTGAACTCGGTGGTGTTGGTCATCGAGGAGCCTTCTGATTGAGCGATATCGGCTGATCCGCCGGGTGCACGGATTAAACGCCTCAGCTTCATCTTCTCACGTTGAGTGATTGGCTCGTGCTGTCAAGTCGGGCATCCGATCATCGATTGCGGGTACGGGCTTTGCTTGAACCTGATTTTTTTGGCGCCGCAGCAAGCGGAGGGATAGCTTTCTTTTTATCGCGTGATTTGCGTAATGTTGCTTTTTGTTTTGCGATTGTCTTTCCGGTGGAACCAAAACCACCATCGCCGCGCGCCGTATTTGAAATGGTTTTAACTTCGACCAGCGTCGCCTGCAGAACAGCTGCGATGACCATCTGCGCAATGCGATCGCCACGGCGTATATCGAACGGCGCCTGGCCAAGATTAGCGAGAATGACGCCCACCTCACCGCGATAGTCGCTATCGACGGTGCCGGGGCTATTGAGAACCGTGACACCGTTTTTAAGCGCCAGCCCTGAGCGCGGGCGCACCTGGGCCTCATAACCCTGTGGCAGTTCTATCGTCAGGCCGGTTGGCACCAAAGCACGCGCGCCGGGAGCAAGCGTGATCGGGTGGGCGACATCGATGGCTGCCAGCAGATCCATGCCGGCTGCGCCCGACGTCTGATACGCAGGCAGGGGCAGGCCTTGTCCGTGGGCCAGCTGAACGACGCGCACCTTCACCTTGTTCTTTACCGCCCGCGTGGCTGTCGATGATTTCTTTTGCTTCGATTGCGCCGGTGCCGCGGTTCGCGCCGGTTTGCCGGGTGCGGAGACGCGCGTCGGTTTTGTGGCGCGGACGGCAGCCCTGCGCACGGCTGCAGCTTTTGATGCAGGTTTGCCCTTCGTTGTCATTCCGCTACCGACGCCTTTGAATTGAAATGATCTGCGATGTGCGCCATCAGCCGCGCGGCCACCTCATCCTTGCTGAGTGTTGGCCAATCCTCGACGCCGTGCGCAGTAACGAGATGGACGGTGTTGCCGTCACCGCCGAACACGCCGCGTGCGGGGGACACATCGTTGGCAACGATCCAGTCCGCGCCCTTGGTCTGACGTTTGCGCGTGGCTTCCGCCACAACGTTTTCCGTCTCGGCTGCAAAGCCGATGACCAGGGTCGGACGCCCTTCGGTGCGATTGCCGACGCCTGCAAGGATGTCAGGATTTTCGGTGAGTTCGAGTTGCGGTTTGCCACCCGCTGATTTTTTGATCTTGGCCTGCTTTTGCGCGTTGGTGCGCCAGTCAGCAACTGCAGCGGCGAAGATCGCGACATCGGCGGGTAGCGCGTTAGCAACGGCTTGCGCCATTTCCTGCGCCGTTTCGATGTGCACCACATTGATGCCGGCAGGATCGGCCAGCGCAACCGGCCCGGTCACAAGCGTGACGTCAGCGCCAAGCGCAGCTGCTGCGCGTGCGATCGCGTGTCCCTGTTTGCCGGAGGAGCGATTGGCGATGTAGCGCACTGGGTCAATTGGTTCGTGCGTGGGCCCGCTGGTCACAAGCACATGCTTGCCCGCAAGCGGACCGCCTTGCGCGGCTGATGCGCCGTCGGCATTCAGCAGACGTGACGCTGCTGCGATGATCTCGGGCACCTCTGCGAGACGACCTGGACCGGCTTCATTGCTCTCGGCCATCTCGCCAACATTGGGACCGATAAAATGGATGCCGTCATTGAGCAGCTGCGCGACGTTGCGCCGGGTCGCGGGGTGCATCCACATGCGCGGGTTCATTGCCGGGGCGACCAGCACAGGCTTGTCCGTGGCCATCAGCACGGTCGATGCAAGATCGTCGGCATGGCCACCAGCCATCTTGGCCAGCAGATCGGCAGTGGCGGGCGCGACGATGATCAGGTCGGCCTCGCGCGACAGGCGGATGTGGCCGATCTCCTGCTCGGCGTTGAGATCGAACAGGTTGGTAAGCACCGGGCCGTTGCTGAGCGCGCCGACGGAAAGCGGCGTGACGAATTCGGTGGCGGCTTTGGTCATCACCGCGCGCACGCTGGCGCCCTCATCGCGCAGGCGGCGGATGAGTTCGAGGCATTTGTAAGCGGCAATGCCGCCGCCGATTATCAGTAGTATTCGCCGCTGTTTCACGTGGCACGCTCACCTTTGGGAAGGCGTTAAGGCTAACACGCTGCCGACGGAAAATGGGTTAAGGAGCAGGCAGCGCGGCAGAGGTGCTGCCTCATTAGCATGCGGAACCGTGAACCGCGATTGCTGGGCCGGAACATGCCGAAGTATGATGGCGTTAGGGCTGCGGGTCAGCGGTATTTTTTTGCTGCCGCACTGGATGAATTAGGCCACCCTTGCCGAAGTGCTACACGTAAAATCTCGGCACTTCAGGGGGTACTCGGATCGTGGGGCCGGCATGGCTCAAGATTTTTGAGGGGCCTGGACTAGCGAGGGTCCGCTCAATGCCCAACATATGCTTGGGCCCAACATCCGCTTGGCCGTATGTGGATCGATCCGGTGTGAATGGGGAGAGACTATGGTGGGCGTCCGTCGTGCTGTTGCGATGCTGGCAAGCGTTGCCGTCGCGGTCACCGTGTCTGTGGCGGCCCCGGCAGGAGCAGCCGCTTCCAACGCGAAGGTTGACTGCCACAGCGAGGACAATGAGCGCCGCATCGAGGGCTGCTCGATCCTGATCGAAACGCCCGGCTTGCCAAGCGATGAGCTCAGCCTCGCCTATGCGATGCGCGCCCTGGCCTATTCGCTCGTCGGCCATTTCGACAAAGGCTTGCAGGATTATGACGCCGCGCTTGCGATAACACCGGATTTTCCGCTGGCGCTGAATAATCGCGCCTGGTCCTACTACAAGCTGGACCGCGCCGCGGAGGGCATCGCCGATGTTGAACGGGCGCTAAAGCTGGCTCCGGACAGCCCGTTCGCGCTCGATACGCGGGCGCACATCCGCCAGTCCCTTGGCCAGAGCGACGCCGCTTACGAAGATTACAATCTCGCGATGCGGCTGGGCGGCAAAAGCATGGTGAAGATGTATCAGTGCGGGCTGAAGGCTAACGGGCTGTACTTCGGCGCGGTGGATGGTGAGCGGTCTGAAACACTCCAAAAGGCGCTGCGCACATGCTCCGGCATGCGCCAATGTGATCCCCTGCCATCCGACGCTGAATGCCGGCCTGAGGTTTCCTGAGCCAGTTGACAGCGGCTCGAAATGTTCGCTGTACAAGCTCCTGCTTTACATCAGCGATTCATCCCCAGTCTTTGGCCCAACCCATGGCTTGACGCAGGTCGTTTGGTCGCACATGGTGCGGCCGCTGGCGAATCCTCGGACCATTCTGTCAGTCCTGAAAAATAAAAGGTCCAAGTCTAGGGAGCTATCCCGAGAGGCGGGGGGATGCGGGTACGTATCGCCCCGCCTTTTGTGTGTTTGCAGCCATCGATTGCGGGGCCAGGGCGAGGCGGGGGAAGCCGCAAATCACCGGTTTCTGTCCGCTGCGATAGCCGCGCGCCACGACGCTGTCGCAAACGGCGTTGAAGTTGCCACTGGCGGTGCGCGCACCGCGCGCTGTGCGGGGGATCGTGGTGCAGGACAGACCGATTTCGGAAAGCGATGCGCCCCGCATTGTCGGAGCGGATGAGAGCGTGCAAGGGCAATCAAACCCGACGGAAAATTCCGTACGCGCCGCGCGCCTGCCGCTATTTGCGCTGTGTATGTGGGCAGCGCTCGCGTTTCTGGTACCCAGCTTCGTGCAAGCGCTGAATCTGGTCGACGTGCTGGCGTTTCCGCTCGGATATTTCATGGCGGCGCAGGGCATCCTGCTTGGTCTCCTGCTCGTGGCGTGGGGTTCGGCTCGCTGGCAAAATCGCCGTGCCACTAGACCATGATCGCTTCGGACCCTATCAGTCCGAAGCGTGAATCATCGGTCTTGAGAAACTTCTGTGATCGCTTCGGACCCTATCAGTCCGAGGCGTGAAGCATCGGTCCCATCGAAGGGCTAGAGCCGCATCGCGATGCAAAGACGAGCGATCGTGCACTAAGATACGGAGGCGCGCGCTGAGATGGTGTCTGGCCCGGTCGAGAAGCAAGCTGCTGTGTCCGGCCGCTGCGGCCTGCTGATCGCGACTTTGCTGCTTGTCGCCATTGCAGGCGCTTCCGCGTGGAAGTGGGCTACCGGCTCGGGGTTGTTCCCGTCAGAGAGCGAGAGTGGCTATTGGGCGTTGGGCCTCGTGCTTGCTGCCCTGCCCGCCTGGTATGCCCGCTTGGCTTCAACCGCAGCCGTCGCTCCATCCAATGCCGTCGCAGGGATGGCAATAGGCGCTACAGCCATCTCCGGTGCGTTCTTTCTCGGTCTCACCGGCGCGGTGTTCGCGCTTGGCCACGACGGGCTCGCCTACTGCATCGGTCTGGCGGCGGGCTTGCTTCTGTTGCAGCTCGTGATTGCGCCACGCTTCTCGCAGTCGGACGCGACATCGCTGCCCGATCTGTTTGCGCGCAGGTTGCCGGGCCGCGGCGTGCAGATCGCCATCACGCTTGCAACGGCAGTGGCCATGGTGGCGCTGCTGACCGCGCAATTGATGGCGGCCGGTCTGGTCGGTTCGCGCCTGTTGGGGCTGGCGTATCTCCCGGCCACCGCGATCGCTGCGGTTTTCGTGCTGCTCTGCTTCATCGTCCGTGGCGCTGTTGGACGGCGCTGGGGCGACGGTGCGCTGCTGGCGCTGATGATCTTTGCGCTGCTGGTGCCACTGGTCGTGCTGTCGATGGTGTGGTTCGGGCTGCCGGTGCCTCAGATCGCCTATGCCAACGTGCTGTGGCAGGTGCAGGGCCTTGAGGAGATGCTGCTGGAGAGCGACCTGGCCGATCCTGCTTTTCTGCGACCGATGATGTCGCCGTTTGTGGCGCTGACGCCGACAAACTTTCTCGGGCTTGTGCTCGGGCTGGCGCTGGGCGTTGCGGTTCTGCCGGCCCTGTTCGGGTTGCTTCCGGCAAAGGACGCTTCTGGCACGCGGGCGCGTTCCTCGGCTTTGTGGGCGCTCGCGTTCGCCGTGCTGCTGCTGACCCTCATTCCCGCCGCAGCAGCGTTCACCAGATTTGCGCTGACCAACCTGATCGCCGAGCGTACGCCTCTGGCTGATTTGCCGGAATGGATTTTCACCTACGGTCGCCTCGACCTGCTGCACATCTGCGGGCGGGCGGCGACCGATGCTGCAACCGTAGCAGCAGCCTGTACCGAGCTGCCGGATTTCACCGGCTCGCTCAGCTTGCAGGATGTGGTGATCGATGCCGACGCAGTGCTGCTAGCGCTGCCGGAGATGACCGGTTTTGCGCCCGGAGCACTCGGTGTGTTGGGTATGGTTGCGCTGGCGGCCGCGCTGGTCAGCGCCAACGCTGCGCTGCGCGCAATCACGCGCGCTTTTGCAGATGGCGCGGACGACGGCAGGGACGATGCGGACGCGCCAAACACAGGCCAGCGAGCACTGTCGCTGCTGGTTGCGATGGCTGCTCTTGCGTTGGCCTTCGTGGTGGCGTCGGCCCGATCCGCGTCGGTTGTCGAAGTCGCCGCCTGGGCGTTGGTGATGCTGGCCGCTACGCTTTTTGTGCCGCTGCTGGCGCTGCTCTGGTGGCGGCGCACGACTGCGTCAGGTGTAATTGCGGCTATTGTCGTCGGGCTGGCGGTTTCGGGCGGCTATCTCGTCGCCAACCAGCATTTTCCTGCACACTTCTACGAGTTGAGCGATGGTCTGATGCGTGGTGGCTTTACTGCGGAGCGGGATGAGTATTTCGCTGAGCTGAAAGAGGCGTGGCAGGATGCGGCGCCGGGTGAAGCCAAAGACATGGCGTGGGCGGAGCTGAATGCCCACGCGCGATCCGTTGTCGGGATCTGGGGCATCAACAACCTTGGCTCGGCGCTGCTTGCCGTGCCTGCATCGCTGTTGGCCTTGATTGTAGGGTCGCTGCTCACAGCACCCTTCCGCCGCCGCGAAACAGCAGAAGTGTAACCGTTGCCCGTGCTAAGCTCGGCCATGGTCTACGACATTGCGATTGCGGGTGGCGGTATCAACGGCGCGGGCATTGCGGCTGACGCGGCTGGTCGCGGTCTGTCCGTGCTGCTGGTCGAGAAAGACGATCTGGCCAGCGCTACGTCATCGGCAAGCTCAAAACTGATCCACGGCGGACTGCGCTATCTGGAGCACTACGAGTTTCGCTTGGTGCGCGAGGCGCTGCAGGAGCGCGAGGTGCTGCTCGCGAATGCCGGACACATCGTCTGGCCGCAGCGGTTCGTGCTGCCCCGCGTGCAAGGTGGTCGATCCGGACTGATGCTGCGCGCGGGGCTGTTCCTGTATGACAATCTGGGCGCGCGCCAGCGCATCCCGGGATCGGCGTCGCTTGATCTGCGGCATGATACGGCCGGCCATCCGTTGCGCAAGGAGATAGAGCGCGGCTTTGCCTATTGGGATTGCCGGATGGACGATGCGCGTCTGGTGGTGTTCAACGCGATCGCCGCCCGGCAACGCGGCGCCATTATCGCCACGCGCACAGCGCTGCAGTCGGCCCGCGCAGAGAATGGTATCTGGCGGCTTGCTCTCGAAAGCTCGGGCGCAGTGCAGGAGGCTTCGGCGCGTGTTTTGGTCAACGCGGCGGGGCCGTGGGTCGATGGCGTCGATGGTACCGTGCAGGCCGCGGGCGAGACATCGCATCCCAAGATGAACGCGCTGCGTCTTGTGAAGGGTAGCCATATCGTTGTGCCGCGCATCCCGGGCGCCGATGACGCGTATCTGTTTCAGAACAGTGACGGTCGTGTTGTTTTCGCTATTCCGTACGAGGAGCGGTTCACGCTGATCGGCACAACGGATGTCGATTACAGGGGCGATCCACGCACGGTCGCCATCAGTGATGCGGAGATCGATTATCTGCTGGAGCTGGTTCGTCGCTATTTTTCACGGCCGCCTGAACGCGGCGATATCGTCTGGAGTTTTGCCGGCGTGCGGCCGCTCTATGGCGAGCATGCTGGCGGCAGCGCTTCCGCCGTCACGCGCGATTATCACCTCGAGGTCAGCCAGACTCGCGGTGCGCCTTTGCTTACGGTGCTCGGCGGCAAGCTGACCACGTATCGTAGGCTGGCAGAAGCGGCGCTGGATATGCTGAGCCCGCACTTTCCAGCGATGGGTCCGAAATGGACCGCTTCCACGCCACTCCCCGGCGGCGCGCTGGGGGCCGATGGTCTTGCAGGTTTTGTGCTGGACCTTGGCCGCCGGTATCCCGGTTTTGATGCACCGTTTCTTGGCCGTCTGGCGCGGCGCTATGGAAGTCTGACGGATACCGTTCTCGCCGGAGCAAAGCACAAGGCCGATCTTGGCGCCGATTTCGGTGCGGGTCTGACTGAGCGCGAAGTTGTCTATCTGCGCGATCACGAATGGGCGCAAACGCCGGAGGATGTGCTCTGGCGGCGTACCAAATGTGGACTGCATATGAATGATGCCGAACGCGTGGCGGCGGTGGATGCAATCGCACGCATTCTGTGAAGTGGGCGCAGCTCCGCCGCTGATCGGCGCTGTACGGCTCGCTGCTAAGCCTCGGCCGACTATCGGCCCGGCGAGATCGGCTTGCGTAGCCGGTTCTTATTTATCGCCGTCGCCGGAGCTCTGCGGTTGCGCAGGCGATGGCACGGGCGCGACATGCGCTTCAACAACCGGCGTGGTCCAGGGGCCTTTCACCGTTACGATGTTGGTCGGCGCAGATGCGCGTGACTCTACCGATCCTGTAACGGTGGACTGCGATGCATCCAGCACCGGTGCATCGCTGACCGCGAATTTGAGAGCGACTGTGTTGTTCAGAATATCAATTGCGCCTTCGGTGTTCAGCGCCCTGGGGCCGGAAACCGCATTGGCCGACTGTGTGCGAATGACGCCGCCGGAAACGGTGAAGCGTGCATCGAGCCTGTCGACTGCGATCGCGCGTGCGTAGATTTCCTTCCACGGGTCATCCGGCAGCGGATTATCAGCGGTGGTGGCGGTCAGTCTGTTGACGTCAATACCAACGCGCCCACCTTCGATCAGCACGACGTTGAACTTGCCATCCAGCGAGTGCAGCAACGCTTCGCCGGTGCTGCCGCTGGTCGTGATGTCGGCATCGAGGATGCCACGCCCTTGAATTGAGGGATGTCCAAAGATCGCCAGCAGCGGACGCCCCAGGTCGGCGGCGTCAAACTTTGCCTGCACGGCATATCGCGGATTATCTCCTTCAAGGTCGATCCGCACCTGGCCGCTGGCGCGTGTGCCGTCGGCAAATTCCAGCTCGGCGATGTCGGCAAGGACTTTGTTGTCGCGCACCGAAAGCGTTATGGCGCTGCGTCCGATGGTGAGAGATGCCAGCGACTGCGCAAGATTGTCGGCTGAGATGCGCAAATCGGCGTCGACATCCGGGATGTGCGGGAAATCCAGATTGTCGGCGCTGCGCAATGCCTGCAGCAGGCTTTCATCGCTGGTGAACGGTTTGGTGCCCTTGAAATAGGGATTGAGGTCGAGCGTCTTGAAACCCAACGTGCCTTCAACAAGCGGCTGCGCGGTCGTGAAGTTGAGGCCGAGGGTACCCACGGCACTGTTGCCGTCGAGGTCGATACTGGCGTTTTGAAACGCAATGTTGCGGCCGGACCATTCCATCTGGCCTTTGGCGCGGAACGGACCAAAGCCGTTGCCTTCGCTCCATTCGATGCCAAGCCAGTTCGTCAGCGCACGCAGGTTTGCGACCTGAACGGAAGTTTGCGGAGCGGTCAATCTGGGGTTCTCGCCCAGCAGCAGATTGCCTTCCACCGCTGCGGTGATCGGAGCGGAATTGATGGCGGCGCGCAGCGGCCTTGAAATGCCCTGCGCGTCAACGGCTGCGCCCAAGGTGGTGTCAAACTCCAGCCGTTCGCCACGCAGGTCAAAGCTGCCTTTGGCATTGATCGTGCCGCTGGCATCGCGCGATACGGTGGCGGTGAAATCCTTCAGATCGACCTGCGGGCTGTTTTCCATCCGGATCTGGACGACGCTCTTGCGTACGACCAAGCCGTCGAACTGCATCCCCTGCAGTGCTTGCACAAGCGGCGCGACGACGTCTTCGGCATTTCCGGCGGCGTTATGCTGCTGCAGGGTCGGACTGCGCGGTGCGAAGTCGACGGTGAACGTTGCGTATTCCAGCGTGAGCTGCGGGCCGCTGCCGGTCAGCAGCATCGCAATGACCTGACCGCTGCGTGCAAGTCCGGTGCGTGTAGGCGGGATAGATAATGTGCCTTCGGCGACATCGATAACCGGCGCCGACAAAAGGCGCACCGGCGCGCTCAGGCTGTAGGTGTTCGGCGACGCAGCAAACACGGCGCCGCTTTGCAGCGTGATGCTATGGTAGCGATCAATCGCAATCAGCGGAGCAGCAATCAGTACGATGAGTAGCGAGAACAGCGCGATGATGCGCGTATGGCCTCGCATCCTTTGCGTCGGGCGCTCCATGTACTTTTGCCGCCTCAGCACGCGTCAACCACCGTCAACTTGGGAAAATACGACGAAGGCTCCAGCTTTGGGCTGTGAGCCTCGATACCTAAGCGGGTGCCAACAGTCTTAAAGAAGCGACCTGAGGCGTGCAAGACGCCATGGACGATATAGTGCGACCGGCACCGCTATTTGCTTAATTCCAGAGGCTTCTTTCTATACCCGCGCTGCTGCTAAGGCGAGCAGGGCGACCTCGCTTCCCACGCTTTTCAACCTTGTGCGTGAAGAGTGTGGATGATTCAGAAAACGCACGGTTTTGCTGTTGCATTGCGGTTGGCGCTTGGCTCCGCATGGTTGCGTGCGGATGTTCGCTCGTGCACCTTGCGCCTGAATTTTGCGCAATTGATTGAACGGGAGCATGCCGGTGAGGCAGCCATTTATTATGGGCGGCGTGGCTGTGCTGCCGTGAGAGCGGCGGCTCGTGGATTTGCCGCTTTCGAAACTTTCTAATCATGCGCCTGTCACATTGCCGGTTCAGGTTCTGCATGGCGCGCAGCCTGGCGTGATGCAGCAGATGGAGATGCGGTACTCGTCCGATGAGCTTCAAGCGTGTGCGTCCACAGCGCGGCATGTGCCGGTGATACCTTCGACACGTCAAGCTGGTTACGCGCGCCGGAGGGTGGTGTGTTCCGCACTACAAAACGCATCGGTGACGGGGTTAGTCTGGGTGAACTGGTGGGGCACGTTGCCAATCCCTACGAAGACACGGCAGTCGAAGTGCGCTCGTCGCATCGCGGCATCATCGTTGGCCGCGCCACGTTGCCCATCGTCAATATGGGTGATGCGCTGATGAACATCGGCTGGTCAGAGGATGTTGGCGAACGTGCATCGCCGGAGCGTCTCGCCGAACCGGTATGGATTGAAGACGAAGACCTGCAGGACTGATCTGCGATCTATCTGCGGTTTTGATCTTTGCGCGGCTGAGGGGCGCCAGAGCTTCAACGGCCGGAGCCAGCGCGTCCGCCCGCAATCGCCTCATGCAGCAGCAGCACCGGAATGAGCCCCACAAGGACGATCGTGAGTGAGCCAACCGAAGCCAGCTCCAGTTGCTCCAGCGAAGCGAGATTATAAACGTGCGTCGCCAGCGTTTCGAAATTGAACGGGCGCAGCAGCAGCGTTGCGGGCAGTTCTTTCATGCCATCGACGAACACCAGCAGCGCGGCGGCGCCAATGGGCGGAATGAGCAGCGGCAGGTGAATGCGCCACAGCACGGAGAACGAGTTCTGGCCCAGCGTGCGCGCGGCCGCATCGAGATTGGTGGAGATGCGTCCCAGGCCGGCATCGATCGGGGCGAGGCCAACGGCAAGAAAACGAATGACATAGGCCAGCGTCAGCGCGAACAGCGACCCAGATAGCAACAGGCCGGTTGAGACGCCGAACGTTGCGCGCATGAAATCGTCGACGCGGTTATCGAACGCCGCCAGCGGTATCAGCAGTCCGATAGCGAGCACCGTACCGGGAATGGCATAACCGAGCGCTGCGACGCGTCCGGCTGTACGCACGAAACCGCTGCCGACGATACGCGTGGCGTAAGCCAGAGTCAGCGCGACGACGACAGCAATCGCAGCAGCCATCGCCGATAAAAACAGGCTGTTGAGGGCAGCATCCAGAAACCCACTCGATATGGCTTCTGAGGTGTGTTTGATGGCGTCGGGCGCGATCACCGCCACCGGCACGACGAAGCCCAGCACGAACGGAATTGCGGTGAACAGCGCCGCGCACCAGCCTTTGGCGCCGGTGAGTTCGTGGAAGGGAATGGCGCGATAGCGGCCTGTCGTGTTGTGGCTGCGTGCGCCGCGACGGCTCGCGCGTTCAAGGGCGAACAGCATCACGACCAGCATTAGCATCACAGTGGCGAGCTGCGCCGCGCCGCCGATGTTGGAGCGGTGCAGCCATGTTGAGTAGATGGTGGCGGACAGCGAGTCGATGCCAAGATACTGCACCGCGCCAAGGTCGTTCAGGCATTCCATGATGACGAGTGCAACGCCGGCGGCGATGGCAGGCCGCGCAATCGGCAGGGCGACGGAAAAGAAGGTGGCGATTGGCGAGCGCCCTAGTGTGCGGGCAACTTCGAGCACGCATACCGACTGCTGCGCAAAGCTGGAGCGGGCGGTGAGATAGACATACGGATAAAGCACCGACGCCATCACCAGCACGCCACCGCCAAGCGAGCGGATCTGCGGAAACCAGTAATCGTGCACGGTGGCGAAGCCAAACGTCGTGCGCAGGTATGTCTGCACCGGCCCGGCATAATCGAGCAGCTCAGCGTAACAGTAGGCCGCGATGTAGGTGGGCACCGCAAGTGGCAGCACCAGCAGACGATCCAGCATCTCGCGGCCGGGAAAGCGGTACATCGTTATCAGCCACGCAGCGCCTGTTCCGGCGATGAAGCATGCCGTAGCTACGCCTCCGGCCAGTATCGCCGTGCTCAGCAGCGAGTGGGGCAGCACCGTTGAAACCAGATGCGGCCAGATGTTCTCGGTGGGTGTCAACGCCAGGACGATGATGGTGACGATAGGCAGGCTGATCAGAGCCAGAATGAGCGCGGTGATAATCGTCCACACTGGCGCGGCTGTGCGGGTGCCACGTCTGTTGCGCTCAGCAGAAAACAGCGCGCCCATCGCACCGCCAAGAGGCGACAGGCGCTGCGCCGAAGTTGCCGGACCTGTTGGCTGAGAATTGTGCGCGCTCATTGCCAGCACCATAGGCCGGATTGCGTGATTTGTCCGGGGCCGGTCGGAAGCAGCTGCATCGATCTCATTGAAGGAAAAAACGCGGAGCAAAGAAAAAGCCGGAGCAGGTTTCGAGATGATCGAATCGGCTCCGGCTTTTTATATCGTCACTGGTCGTTGGCGGCCATCAGCAGAGGCTGCGCGGGCTCGGCACTACGAGGCCAGCGCCCATGAAGGCTGTGCCGGGTGATAGCAACTGGCCGGCATCGCGCAGGCAGCGTGCGAAGCTGTCGGCGCCTTCGATTGCCTCCTCGACGTCATCGCTGCCCAGCAAGGCAATCGCGCAGGCCTTGAAGGCCGGGCAGGTGCTGTGCTGGCAGGCGGCAACCATCGAAATGGCCAGGCACTCGTCGCGGCAGAAGCGGGCGCATTGCGCCGGGAACACCTCGATGCGACGCTCGGCAGTGTCCTGCACAGCGCGCACCCAGCATGCCAGCTCCGTCATCAGCGGCTTTGCAGCGCGAGGGCCAACGGCCTTGGAGAACTCGTGCCAGGCAACTTCCCAGCAGCCAATGTCGCTGGTCTGGAAGCCTTGCAGCCAACAGCGGAAGCCTACGCCCACAAGGCGCTCGGCGGCGGGAAACATCGCAGCGGCGGGGATGGCAGTATCCCGGCCCAGCTTGAAGGTATCGATCTCAGACATCAGTTGGTCCCCTGATCGAACTGTACGCGGTCGACAAGTTCAGATGCTTTCTTACGCAGCTTGGCGATATCGGAAAGCGGCAGCGGATCGGCCTTCAAGGGGCCCCAGCTCTGCACGAGCTCCGAAGCCGGAATGCCTTCCACCACCGGATATTCGCCGTTGGCTTCGGCATAGATCTTCTGGGCTTCTGGCGAAACGAAAAATTCCATCAGCTTCTGCGCATTTTCCTTGTTGGGAGCGTGCGCTGCCATAGCAACGCCCGAGACGTTGACATGGGTTCCTCGATCGTCGGCATTCGGAAACACAATGCGCACTGCCTCGGCCCATTCGCGGGTCTCTGGCTTGTTCATCATTGCGCGCATGTAATAGGTGTTGCCGATCGCTATGTCGCAAAGGCCGGCTTTGACATCGCGCACTGCTTCGCGATCACCACCGGCGGGCTTGCGGCCCAGATTGTCCTTGAGGCCACGCAGCCACTTCTCGGCTTCCTCTTCACCGTGATGAGCGATCATCGAAGCGATGAGGGCGATATTGTAGGTGTGCTGGCCGGAGCGGATGCAGACCTTGCCGCGCCATTTCGGATCGGCCAGTTCCTCATAGGTGAACTTGTCCTGCTTCACGCGATCCTTGGACGCGTAAACTACGCGCGCGCGCCGCGTAAGGCCGAACCACTGGTTCTGGTCGTCGCGCCATGCGGCGGGAACGGACGTGTTCAAAATCTCGGAGTTTACCGGCTGCGTAACGCCTGCCTCGACGGCCTGAACGAGCAGGCCGGAGTCATTGCTTAGGATGAGATCGGCGGGGCTGTTTTTGCCCTCGGCCTGAATGCGCTCGATAAGGCCTTTCGGCGTGAAAACGGCATTGACCTTGATGCCGGTTTCCTTGGTGAACTGGTCGAGCAGCGGTTTGATGAGACCGGGCTCGCGGAACGAATAGATATTGACCTCGCCATCGGCAGCATGGCCGGCGGCGGCAAATGCGAAGCTCGAAACCGCGACGGCTGTGGCGCACACAGCGTGACGCAGGAAAGCCTTGGTGGACCGCATGAGAAACTCCAATAAGCGGGGTTCAAGGCCCCGGTATCGGTGGATACGACGGGCGAGTGGCGTGCCCGCTAAGCGATCATCCCTAACGTGGCGCGAAGTGTGCCGTCAACAAAAGTGCTTGAAATGCCAATAGATTAGAAATCGTCTAATTCGAAGTAGCGGCGGGCGGCACGATGCGGTCGCGTGGAAAAACCAGAGCGACTGCGGTGCCTTCGCCAGTCGCACTGTCGATTTCGAGCCTGGCGCCGTTGGCTTCGGCGAGGCTGCGTGCCAGCGGCAATCCGATGCCGAGCCCGCCGGTGGTGCTGGGTTTGGGCTCCTGAGGCACGCTGGCCTTCAACACGGCTTCGATCTGTTCCGCCGTCATCCCGGAGCCGGTGTCCTGCACGGCAATGAAGATGGAGCGGTTGAAGCCGAGGCCGGTGACGACGCGGACATCGCCGTCGCGCGGTGTAAACTTGATCGCGTTCGAGAGCAGGTTGAAAAGCACCTGCTTGATCGCGGTTGCGTCGGCCCGCACGAGTGGAAGCTGATTGTGGAACTCGACCGACAGCTTCAGCCCGGCTTCTTCAGCCAGCGGGCGAACGGCCGAGACCGAGCTGTTGGCCAGCGCGTTGAGATCGATCTCGGTTATTTCCGGCGCGGCGGATGCCTGATCGGCGATATCGCCGCCCAGCAGGCGGCTTATCAGCGCCAAGGCGTGGCGGGCGTTGTCGTGGATGTCGGAGCTGTAATCGCGGTAGCGCTCGTTCTCTAGCGCGCCGAAGCGTTGATCGCGCATGATTTCGGCGGCAGCGGCTATGGCGCTCAAGGGGGTGCGTAACTCGTGGGCGAGCTTTGATACGCGTGCCTTGCGCTCGATTTCTGCGGCGGATGCATCTGCCGCGTCTTCATCATCTGCGTCGGTCGGCAGGGGTTCTGATCGTGCCCCGGCAAAGCCATTACGGATCGCGTTGGCGATTTTTGATAGCGTCGCGGCATCGTCAGGGTTGGGCGCCGAGGGCGCGGGCAGTGGGCTCAACGGGCTGGCGATAGCCGCTTTGCCGCCTTCATCTCCGTCGGCGCTGATCGCTCCTGGCTTTGGGGTCGGAGATGCCGTTGCATTAGTGCTGCCTGAGGTGGCGATGCTCACCAGCACAAGCTCCGGCGGCGTGGCTGTGCCGGCGTTATCAGGCAAGGCTGCGACGTCGCACAGCAGGCTTTCCGCGCCATAGGCGGTCCAGAACACGAGCGGCTCACGGCGGCCGCCATCCAGCGTTTCGCGGATCATGGCGCGCAGGCGCACAAGACCGGGCATGGCGGCGTCGAGTGTTCCGGAAGCGGCGTCGGGACGCAGGCCAAGGCGGGCGGCGCCGGCGGCGTTGGCGGCAAGAACGCGACCGCGTGCAGGGTCGATGATCCATGCCGGATCCAATCGGCCTGCCAGTGCTCTGGCCGGGTCTGCTGCTAGGTTAGGTCTCAGAGCGTGCTCGCCATCTGTGGACATCGAAAATACCAAATGCTTCAAATCTGTTAGCGCGCCGCGCCGCTGGCGTCCATCTGCATGCAGCTACACCGACGCGTATCCCACACGCATTTCGCGATCATGCAATAAAAGAACGCGCTATATTCCTGTTTGGTCGGGATCGTGTGTCCGGCCCTATAACCATACCGGCCAGGGAGAAAGCCCCCAATGTCCGACAAGCCGCAATTTGAGTTTCCTGAGGCGGTTCGAGAGCTTGCCGAGCGCAACGTCGAGCAGGCCCGCACTGCCTATAACCAATTCATTGATATGGCGCGGAAGGTCCAGGATACGCTCGCGACATCGCAAGGCGCCGTGACTTCCAGCGCGGCTGAGATGCAGTCGCAGATTGCGAAATTTGCCGAGCAGAATATCCAGGCCAGCTTTTCCTTCGCCACGGATCTGTCGCGGGCGCGCGATCTTAAGGAATACATGGAAATTCAACAGCGTTACGCGCAGAAGCAGATGCAGACCTTCGCCCATCAGGCCCATGTTCTTGGCCGGCTGGTTAGTGAAGCGGCGCAAAAGGCGCAGGGGCGCTGAGGCGCAGTTGCCTTGGTGTGGGCGGTGCGGCGCGCCCTTGGTCTGCGCCGTTTCGATGCAATTTCATCGCGGATCTTGCTTCCGAGCGCCGGTCGCTGTATTGCACGGCCTCCTTACGTCAAAGTGCTCAGCCTGCTAGGGTCACATTGCGGCCCCGACGGGCAGCCTCGATGGATTGACTTTCAGGCTCGTGCTGACGTAAGTCCCTGATGTTAAATATGTGCCGCCTTAGCTCAGTTGGTTAGAGCGCTAGATTGTGGATCTAGAGGTCCCCGGTTCGAGCCCGGGAGGTGGTACCATCATCCCAATAACTCCCCCCAGATTACTTAGCGCCTGAGAGCGTTGCGGCGACTCCTCAAGGGGCGCAATGCGCTGCGCCAGGCTGGCGGCCTTGCGGGGTGCGCTTCCTTTTCAGCTGAAGTTCGTCCGTCCGGCAGCATTGCAATGTTCTGCCGGCGCTTCTGGCTGGGCGATATGATTGGCCGGCGCAGCCTGAGCAAGTGATTCGCGTTGCTGTGCGGTAACACTCAAGAGTGGCGCAAGCTGTTCCGTAGGCTTTCGCGTTGACATTGTGGCGACGTTGAGGCGCTCTAAAGGGGCGACGGTTTCGCTGTTCACGGTAAGTGTGCAGCGATGAAAAGGGAACACGGTGAGGCTCTGTCCGATGCCGTGGCTGCTCCCGCAACTGTAAGCGGTTAGTTCTTTTCGCAAATGCCACTGCCGGCTCGCGTTGAGCCAGTGGGAAGGCCGGAGAGAATGTCTGAGCCGTGAGCCAGGAGACCTGCCGCCGCAAGTCGCCCATCCTCCATGCGGGACGCTTGGTGGAACGGTCAACCGTAGTGGCGACTGATGTGTAACCGAAGGGGGCCCACGTCAGCATGTCTAGCTACGGTGTCATCATCCGACACTGATGAATTGAGACGGTTCCGGCCGCAGTGTGCCGCAGCTTGCGCTGTGGCCAACGAAGGCTGTTGTTTCAGTGCGTTGTAGTTTGCGTGTGTGATGTTGAGCTTCCCCGAGGCTCAGTTCTGCGTAACGGGGGGCTATCATGTATTTGCGTTGGTCACGGCGGAATTCCGCCCAGTCTATTCACGCGCGCTTGCTTGCGCTTACAGTTTCCGTCGTAGCCATTGCCGGCGCTACCGGAGCCAATGCGCAGACAGCGGATGATCTCGCGGCTGCCGAGCTGCCGCCGCTTGAGGTCGAAGGTTCCCAGAAAAAGAAGGTCGTGAAGAAGCGGCCGAATGCTGAGCCGCAGGTGCCGGTGGCGCAGGCGAGCGGTTCGGGTGCCGGCACGACCGACGCTACGGTATCGCATACCGCCAATAACACGCCGACCGACGCTGCGAAGGTGGGTTCGTCCGTAGTGGTGCTGACGGAGAAGGATCTCAACGCGCAGTCGAAGACCTACCTGAAGGATTACCTTCAGCAGGTGACGGGTGTGAACTTCAGCCAGAACGGTCCGCCCGGCACGACGACGCGTATCAGCGTACGCGGTGTTTCCATCAAGTATGTGAAGGTGCTGGTTGACGGTATCGATGTCAGCGATCCGTCGGGCACGACGACGGAAACCCACTTCCAGCATTTGATGGTTGGTGACGTTTCGCGCATCGAGGTGTTGAAGGGTTCGCAGAGCACGCTCTACGGCGGCGACGCCATCGGCGGCGTTATCAGCATCGAAACCAAGGCGGCTACAAAGCCCGGCTTCTTCCAGAGCGGCAGCGCCGAATACGGCACGTACAACACCTATAACGGCAACTACACCGCCGGTTTCGCCGCCGCTGATGGCAGCAACATCGCGCTTTCGGTGCAGGGCGTGAACACCGATGGCTTCTCAGCGTATGCGCGCGGCACCGAAGACGACGGCTATCGCAACCTTACGCTCTCGGGGCGCGGCAAATATCGTGTCTCGGATGCGGTATCGCTGTTCTTCGCCGGCCGCACGACCGATGCTCGTTACTACTATGATGATTTCGGCGCCGACGCCTACAACTACGGCGATTTTGCGCAGCATGCGGGCCGCGCCGGCATGGAAGTGTCGATGCTGGGCGGCGCATTCATCAACACGTTCGCCATTCAGGGCATGACCGTCACGCGCGATCTTTTCCAGGAGAACTCGAATCCGAAGGGCTCGTTCTACGACGGTGATCGCATCAAGGGCGAATACAAGGGCGTGCTGTCCATCAACGAGCGGCTGGCGTTTCTTGCCGGTGCCGACTGGGAGCGCACAAGCGTAAGCAACAGCAATATCAGCTACAGTCCGTCAGCTGACATTGCCGGCGTCTATGCTCAGCTGATGATGGAGCCAATTGACGGCCTGATGCTGACCGGTGGTGGACGCGTTGATGAGCATAGCGAGTTTGGCCGCTTCAACACATATCGTCTGACCGCTGCCTATCAGCTTCCGGGCACTGAAACCAAAATCCGCGGCTCTCTCGCCACGGGTTTCCGCGCTCCGGCGTTGGATGAAATGTACGGTATGTACCTGCCTTGGTATCAGTACTACGGCAACACCGCTCTTACGCCGGAAGAGAGCAAGAGCTGGGATGTCGGCATCGATCAGGGGTTTCATCAGGGCCGCTACCTGTTGAGCGCAACCTACTTCGAGATCGACACAGAAAATGCGATCATCTTTGACTGGACCGGTTGTACGCCAACTGTTCCCTGCATGATCAATGTTCCCGGCGTAACGAACCGTCGTGGCGTCGAGTTGAGTGCGACTGCGCAGTTTACGGATTATCTGGCAATGTCGGCGGGCTATACCTACACTGATACGGAGATTCCTTCGGGTGCACGACTGGCGTTCGTTCCAAAGCATAGCTTGGTGCTCGGCCTGGACGTGAAGCCGATCGACAAGGTTGAGCTGAATGTCGTTGGTCAGTACGTGGTGGATACCTTCCAGAGCGCTACAACTCACCTGGACGATTACTTCCTGCTGAGCGCGAAGGCTTCGTATGAGTTCACGCCCGGCTGGAAGGCCTATGTGCGCGGCGAGAACTTGCTCGACGAGAAGTATCAAACCATCGCCACCTACGGCACCGCTGGCCTGACCGTGTTCGGTGGTATCCAGATGGCGATGCCAGCCAACTGAACTGCGCGGCTTCCACCCGGTGCTGCGACTTTAGCTGCGCCGGGTATCGTGTTGCGATAGGGCACACGAAAAATGCCTACCCTACCGACTTCGAGGATCCCGCCCTCGAAACCCCCGGAGCGCGTTGCCCAGATTTGGGTGGCGCGCTCCAACGCTCTTGCGCGCCGATAGGTAGCGCCAGTGTCTTAGGCGCGCCTGCCGACCATCATCGTAGCCTTGCAGGCTTAGGCATAAGCCTGCTCCTGCTGTGTGCGCCGCCTCTCCCGTCACGGTCTGTTAAGCTGAACTGCCCCCCATCGCTGGACCACGCGGAGCTGGAAAAGCCAGCTTGTTTTCGTCAGGGCGGGCCGTGTGCCGCTGACGGTCCGAAGAGCGTTATCGGCGGTTTGTTGCCGATCGCGCTATGTG
>NZ_PZPO01000003.1 GCF_013306565.1 Hyphomicrobium sulfonivorans
CCTGCCCCCCGTGCGGCGCGCCGCCCCCCGGTTTTCGCACGTATTTCGGTTTTCAGTTTTCCCGTTTCGCTTCGCCCCGTAGATGGCGCTGGGCGGGCGGTTGATGTCTTGAGGTAGGCTATGGCAGCCCCGACGAAACCGGCGCTCTGGCCCGCTGATGCGGTCGAGCGTTGGCCCGTTGATGACCTGATCCCGTATGCCCGGAATAGCCGAACGCATAGCGATGAGCAGGTGATGCAGATCGCGCGCTCGATCGAGCAGTTCGGCTGGACGATCCCGGTTCTCGTTGCCGAGGACGGCACGATCATCGCCGGGCATGGCCGCGTTCTCGCGGCGCGCGTTGCCGGCATCGACGAAGTGCCGGTGATGATTGCGCGCGGATGGACCGACGCGCAGCGCCGTGCCTACACGATCGCAGATAACAAGCTGGCCGAGAATGCCGGCTGGGATCTCGACGCGCTGAAGCTCGAACTTGCCGACTTGGGCGAGATCAATTTCGATCTTGATGTGATCGGCTTTTCTGATGCTGAGATCGACGATCTGTTGAGCGCTGGCCAAGATGATGAGGCCGACAGCGCCGAAGATGATGCGCCCAAAGCGAAGCTTGCAGAGCGCTTCGGCATTCCGCCCTTCTCGATCCTGAACGCCCGCGAAGGTTGGTGGCAGGATCGCAAGCGGGCTTGGCTCGCGCTGGGCATTGAAAGCGAACTCGGCCGGGGCGACGCGCCAATAGGCGGCGCGCCCATGCCAATGGATCGCAAAAAGGCGAACGCTGAGCCGGGCGGATCGAAGCTGCCGGCGGCGAACTATTCGAAGAACAAGGCGCGCGGCGATGGCCGTGGCCGGGCGGTGGTTGATGGCTAAGGGCAAAGCCCGCACGTTCGGGCAAGACCTGATGCGCGGTGAACATAATGTCGGCGACACCAGCCCGAAGGGGATGGTGTTTGGCGAGATCGAAATGGATGGGCCGACATCGAGCGGCACATCAATCTTTGATCCGGTTCTTTGTGAGATCGCTTATCGGTGGTTCTGCCCGCATGGCGGCACAATCCTCGATCCATTTGCCGGCGGTTCCGTTCGCGGTCTTGTCGCCTCACGGCTTGGCCGCCGATATGTCGGCATCGAGCTGCGGCCCGAGCAGGTGGCAGCCAATCGCGCGCAAATGCACATCGCTGTCGATCCGCTGCCGGAATGGCGTGAAGGCGATAGCCGCGAGATCCCGACGCTTGCCGCCGATGTTGAAGCTGACATGGTGTTCTCGTGCCCGCCGTACCTCGATCTTGAGGTTTACAGCGACGATCCGGCCGACCTTTCGACGCTTGGCGCAGGGGCGTTCTATGAAGCGCATGCGCAGATCGTGAAGGCCGCGGTCGATCGCCTGCGTAACGATCGGTTCGCGGTGTGGGTTGTTGGCGATGTCCGCGACAAGCGCGGGTATTATCTGAACTTCCCCGGCAAGACGGTGGAGGCATTCGAGGCTGCCGGGGCGCGCTTGTATAACGAGGCGATCCTTGTAACCGCCGCCGGCTCATTGCCGATCCGCGCAGGAAAGCAGTTCACGGCTACGCGCAAGCTCGGCAAGACGCATCAGAACGTGCTTGTGTTCTGCAAGGGCGATCCTCGAAAGGCGACCGAAGCTTGCGGCGAAGTTGAGTTCGGCGAGTTTGCCGATGATGCGCTAGACGACGCGGCGCTTGATACCGTGTTTTGAAAAGCGAAGGCCCGCCGTGGGCGGGCCTAGTTGAAACCGCAAGCCATCCGCTACAGTCGTCAACCTTCCGGCAGCTTGAACTTGGCCGCCAAAGCGCTGATGGCTGTAGCGGTAAGCGCTTCCGGATCTTTGCCGATCTGCTTGAAGAATGCCGGATTGATGTGGGCTTGATAGCCGCGCTGAAACGTCATTGTTTCTTCGCTGAGATCGAAAAACTTCGAAGCGATGCGCAGGGCTGCGATCTTGTCGCCCGCCGCCCATGCATTGCGGATCTGATCTGTTTTGCTCCGCATCGGATCAGCCCCGCGCTTCTAACGCGATGATGCAAAGATTGCGATAGCGGTCGAGCGCCTTCGGCGAGGATGAATACGCCTTCAGCTCGAATGCCTTCAAGCCGCGGATGTCGCCAGCTTCTGCAAGGCGGATCAGCGCCTCGCGCTTTTCGCGGTAGCGAGCGTGCGTCGGGGCGCTGAAGTCTGGCGGCGCGGGCAGCTTACCGGCCTTGGCAGCCTCAACGGCTGCGGCGCGTATGCCTACGGGCTTTGCCGTCGCGGCTTTCTTCTCAGCCTTCGGCTTCGTCTTTTTCGGCGCCTTCTCTGGCGACGGCTTCTCGCTGGTCGCGTTGATGATCGCTGTCTCGGCGTCTGAGTAATCGAGCTGCAAGAAGTGGCTCGGGGCGGCGAGGCCTTTCTGTTCCGCCGCGCTGATGAAGCGCGCGATAGCTGATGCTTTCGAGTTTGCCCGCTTGGGCGCGCCGCCGACGATGATGGCGGTGAGTTTTGAGATTTGCTGTCCGGACAGATTGCTCATGCTGATCTCCTGATTGATGGCCAACGGGCTCGGCCAGTCAGCATGTGTCAGGACACGGAGCAAGGGCTAAGTCGAGGATACAGCACCACAAAAGAGGTTGTTGCTCCATGGTAAAGCCGCCGAAAAAAAGTGCCGAGCAGCGCGCCGGCTCGATTAAAGCCGAAGTCGCGGCGGCTCTTATTCGGGTGACGCTGCGCCGGCTACAACAATTGGTTGCCGAGGGTTGGATCAAGAAAGAGGCCGGCCATTACACGATCCGCGGCGTTGTCCACGGCTACCTCAATTTCCTCGACAGCGTTCGCGAGCGGGCGACGAAGAATGAAGCGGACAACCGCGTGCGCGCCGCAAGGGCGCGCGAAATCGAACTTCGAACAGCACGCGAAGAAAGCGAGCTGATCCCGACCGATGAAGCGGTCGCATATACGCAGGCAGTGGTGGGCGCGTTGATCTCACGCATGAATGGACTGCCGGCGCAGATCACGCGAGATCTCAATGAGCGCCGTCGAATTGAGGCCATGCTTGACAAGATCCGCTCGGAAGTGGCGGCCGTCAGTGCGGAACATGGCGCGGCTTATAGAAGCCTGCCAGATATTGATAGAGCCGACGCCGAAGACCACGCCAAGCGTTTGGGCGGCGAATAATCGGCGGTATGCAGAAACAACGGGCTATCCCGGCCCGCGCGATCCGTACCTTACGCCCTATGTCGTGCCGATCACGGATGCCGCGGCGTCCGGGCTTTACAAGCGCGTCACGGGCGTCATGGGCGCGCAGATGGGTAAGACCGATGGCGAACTTGATCTGATCGGCCACCGGCTCGATCAGCGGCCCGCGCCTATTCTGTATGTCGGCCCGACGAAGGATTTCGTCGTCGATCAGTTCGAGCCGCGATTGATTACGCTGCTCGATGAAGCGCCAACGCTGAAGGCGAAAGTGGCGCGCGGTAAGCGATCGAAAAAGACACGCAAGTTGGTCGCCGGTGTGCCGGTGCGCCTCGCTTACGGCGGATCGTCGTCGGCGCTGAAGTCTGATCCGGCCGCGCTTGCGATCGTCGATGAATACGACGAAATGCTGTCGAACATCAAAGGCCAGGGCGATCCGCTCGGCCTGATCGAAGCACGCGGCTTCACCTATGCCGAGTTCGTCACGGTAATCACGTCCACGCCGTCGCGCGGGCTTGTTGAAACGGAGATTGATCCGGTGTCAGGGCTCGAACTGTGGTCGGAAGCAGACACCGAAGAACTTGAAAGCGGTATCTGGAAGCTGTGGCAGGAAGGCACGCGCTATCACTGGACGCTCCCCTGCCCGCACTGCGGCGAATACTTTGTGCCGCGCTTCAAGAACTTGTGCTGGCCGAAAAACTCGTCGCCTGCGCAAGCGCGGCGCGGCGCTTACATTCAATGCCCGCAGGGTTGCGCAGATCCGATTGTTTACGAGCACTTGCCGGCGATGAACGCCGCGGGCCGTTACGTGGCGCCGGGCCAAACGATCGAGCGTGATGGCATCGTCCGCGGCGACCCGCCGGACAGTTCGTCGTGTTCTTTTTGGGTTTCCGGCTTGGCTTCGCCGTTCGTCTCATGGGGCGAACGTGCTGAAAAGTACCTGCTCGCTAAGGCGAGCGGTGAAAGCGACAAGGTTCAAACCGCCGTCAATGCCGGTTTCGGCGAGTGCTACACCATGGGCGGCGGCGGCGACATTCCCGAATGGGAGGAAGTCCGGCGCTTGGCGCTACCGTATCAAGAAGGTGACGTGCCGGACGGCGTGTTGTTTCTTACGGCAGGCGTGGACGTGCAGAAGAACCGGCTTGTCTACGTTGTTCGTGGCTGGGGCGTTCGGCAGGAAAGCTGGAAGATCGCGAGCGGCGAGCTTTGGGGCACAACATCGGAAAACGATGTGTGGCTTGATCTTGATGAAATGCTGTCGGCTCAGTTCGGCGGCTTGCACATCCTCCGCACGTTCGTTGACGCCGGTTTCCGCCCCGGCAAAAAGGAGCTTGTGCCCGAGCACAAGGTGTATGAGTTCGCCCGGCGGCATCGCCGCACGGTGTTTGCTACGAAGGGCTTCGACACGCGCCCGACGCCGTTGTCGGTGAACCGCATCGAGGTCACGCCAAAGGGTGGCAAGTCGAAGTACGGCCTTGATCTCGTTCGCCTTAGCACGGACTTCTTTAAGTCGTGGGTGCACGAGCGCTTGCGCTGGCCGGAAGGCGAGCCCGGCGGGTGGCACTTGCCGGCGGACCCGACCGAAGATTACTGCCGCCAGATCGTTTCCGAAGCCCGCGTGCGCAAGCCGAATGGCGGCGTTACGTGGGTGGCGAAGCATCGCAACAACCACTATCTCGACTGCGAGGCGCTCGCCTATGCGGCGGCATACATGCTGGGCGCCCAACGTCTGAAGGATGACGCGCGGCGCCCCGCGCCACGGCCACCGGCCCCGATCCGCCGCGATAGCGACGATCAAGAAAAAACAGAGCAGCCGGAACGGCGGCGCGATCCGTGGACCACGGATGGACGCAACCGGCGGCAGAACCCACGGCGCGAGCGGTGGCTTTAGCGGGCGGCTTCGGCCGCCCAAACGCGCTTCGGCGCCAATTAGCACAGGTCAAACATGGCAGCTTGCGACGATGAAATCGCCGCCTTGCGCGAAGCGATTGCGCTCGGCGTGCGCCGGGTTGTGACGCAGACAAACGGCGTCCGTAAAGAGGTGGAGTACCCATCTTTTGCGGATCTAAGGGCGCGCCTCGAATGGCTCGAAGCGCGATGCAATCCAACGCGTCGGCCGCGCGGCGTCCTCGCCTCGTTCTGAAAGGGGCGACAGTGAAACCGATGAACCTGATCGACCGCGCCATTGGCGTGGTTGCGCCGGGCGTCGCCTTGCGGCGCGTCCGGCAGCGAACGGCCTTGGACGCCTTTGCGCGGTCATATGATGGCGCCGGGCGTGGCCGCAAAACCAACTCTTGGCGTGCGCGTAGCACGTCCGCCGATGCGGAGCTTGCAGCGTCAGGCCGCGTGTTGCGCGACCGCATGCGGGAGCTTGAGCGAAATAATCCACACGCGGCGAACGCAATATCGCAGCTTGTTGCCCACGTAATCGGCGACGGGATTATCCCCCGCGCGAAGACGGGCAACAAACGTCGCGACAAGAAGATCAACGATCTGTTCAAGCAGTTCGTCGACAACTGCGACGCTGACGGCCGCCTCGACTTCTACGGGCTTCAATCGCTTGCGTTCCGTGAAATGGTGGTGTCAGGCGATGGCTTGATCCGGCGCTTCAATCGAAAAGGCAAGCGCGGGGCGGTCCCGCTCAAGCTGAAGGTTGTTGAAACGGATCTGATCGACGACACCCGGTCTTGGTCGCTTCGGAATGGAACCTATGCCGTAAACGGCATTGAGTTCGATAAGCGCGGCGATCGGCTAGCTTATTGGATGTTCGACGAGCATCCGGGTAGTGCGTCGCTCGGCGTAATGACGGGCTTCGTTTCGCGGCCGGTTGATGCTGACAACATCGTTCACATCTATGAGCAGCAGCGCACGCAAGTGCGCGGCGCCCCTTGGGGCGCGCCAGCGATGGTGGCGCTGCACAACCTTGGCGCCTACGAGGAAGCCGAGATCGTTCGCAAGCGCATCGAGAGCTGCATGGTTGGCATCCTCATCGGTGGCGACGAGAACGATGGCGTCGGCATCCCGCTCGATGGCGATCAGGCGCCGGGCGTTTATGATGCGGATGGTTTCCAGCTTGAGAAGTTCGAACCCGGCATGTTCGCGGTCGCCCGCGGTGGTCGCGACATCAAGTTCAATCAGCCATCGCCGACCGGATCTTATGAGGCTTACAAAAAAGCGAGCCTGCATACGATCGCAGCTGGCTTCCGCATGCCGTATTCGCTGGTCTCTGGCGATCTTTCGCAAGTCAATTATTCATCCTCGAAGATTGGGCTTGAGGCGTTCAAGCGCCTCGTCTCGTCGGTGCAATGGCAGATCGTCATTCCGATGCTGTGCCAGCCGATTTGGGATTGGTTCATCGACGCTGCGTTCTTGGCCGGCAAGATCGACACGGATTATGTGCCGGTCGAATGGAACCCGCCGCGCTTCATGTCTGCCGATCCGAAAAAGGACGTTGAAGCGACGCTTTCGGAAGTGCGATCCGGCTTGAAGTCGCCACAACGTGCGATCGCAGAAACCGGCTTCGATCCGGATGAAGTCCTCGAAGAATTTGCGGAGTGGAATGCCAAGCTCGATGCGAAGGGCGTCGTGCTTGATAGCGATCCGCGCCGCATGACGAAAATCGGCCAAGCGCAAGCTGAGCCGAAAGATCCATCCGCCAAAGAGGTGACTGAAGATGGCGAAGGCCAGGAAAAAGCCGACGACGAATAACCGGTCGGTTTCGCTTCCATCGTTCCTGCGAACGGCGGAAGTGCGCGCCAACTCGTACAATGAAGACGACAACACGATCGATGTCATTTGGTCTACGGGCGCGAAAGTGCGCCGGTATTCGTGGGCTGAGCGGCGCTACTATGACGAAGTGCTTGTCATGGAGCCGTCTGCGATCCGCATGGGCCGCTTGAACGCCGGCGCGCCGCTGCTGGATAGCCACAATCAGTGGTCGTTGCGCAGCGTGCTCGGCTCGATCGTGCCCGGCACTGCAAAGGTTTCTGGCGGCAAAGGAACGGCAACAATCAAGCTAAGCCGTTCGCCTGACGATGCTGCCACGGTTGACAAGATCAAGGACGGCATCATCCGAAACATTTCGGTCGGATACATCATCCACCGGATTGAGAAGATCGATGCCCCTGAAGGGGGCGTCCCCGAATGGCGCGTGCTGGATTGGGAGCCGACCGAAGTTTCGGCCGTGCCTGTGCCAGCAGATGCGGGCGCGCAGGTGCGCGCCGGTGAACCGAACAGCAGTGAAAACAGCGCAGAGCAGCGCCTGTATCCCTGTGAAGTGATCGAAACACGAAGCGAGCCGCAGGCCGCTGAAAGCAAGGAGGCCGCCATGGCTGACGACAACACCAACGAAACCACCTCTGCCGTAACCGAGCCGCGCGCCGCCCCCGTTGATCAGGCACCGGTCGAAGCCCAGGCACCTGCTGCGATGACGGCAGAGGAAGCACGGCGCGTTGCGCAGGAAGCCGTTCGCGCTGAACGTGACCGCGCTGCCGGCATTCGCGCCCTTGCCGCAAAGTTCCGTGCCGTTGACTTCGGCGCAGAGCACATCGAGCAAGGCACTACGCTTGAGGCATTCCGTACGGCGCTGATGGATCGGCTTGAAGCTGAGCAGGAGCGCAACGAACCGAATACCATCAGCCACATTCCTGGCCCGGTACAGATGACCGACAGCATGGCAGAGCGCCGCAACGCTGCAATTCAGAACGCAGTGCTCAATCGCGCAGATCCTTCTGTTGCGCTGACGGAAGACGGCCGCGACTTCCGTGGTTTGACGCTTATTGAGCTTGCGCGCGAAAGTCTCGAAATCCGCGGTATCCGCACTCGTGGCATGACGCGCCTCGATATTGCCCAGCATGCGCTTCAGCCGCAGTTCCGCAGCGGCGGCCTGATCGCGACTTCCGATTTTGCAACCATCTTGTCGAATGTCGCGAACATCACTCTGCGCGCTGCTTACGATGCTGCACCGCAGACTTTCCGTCCGCTCGTTCGCGTAACCAGCGTGTCGGACTTTAAGCCGGTTACGCGCGCGCAGCTCGGTGAAGCCCCGTCGCTCGAAAAGGTAAACGAGCACGGCGAATTTAAGCGCGGCGCGATCAAGGATGGCGGCGAAACCTATCGCGTTGAGACGTTCGGTAAGATCGTCGGCATCACGCGGCAGGTGATTATCAACGACGATCTTGAAGCGCTGACGCGCCTTCCCCGCGCGTTTGGCCAGCAGGCGGCGCAGCTCGAAAGCGACATCGTGTGGGCCGAGATCATGTCTAACCCGACAATGGGCGATGGCGTGAAGCTGTTCCATGCTGACCACAAGAACCTTGCATCTGCCGGCGCCGGCATCACGGTCGGTTCGGTCAGTGATGCCCGGCTGGCGATCGCGCATCAGACGGGCCTTGACGGTAAGACAGTGCTCAATCTTGCGCCGAGTTACATCATCGTGCCCGGCGCGCTCGTTACCCATGTCGAGCAGTTCCTGAGCCAGATTTACGCGGCCAAGCCTGCCGATGCGGTGCCGAACAGCCTCAAGCAGCTCACGCCGATTTCTGACCCGCGCCTCGACCTTGGTATCGGCCGTTACGAAATCGCGGGCTCGCCCAAGGCTTGGTATATGGCGGCTTCCCCCGCGCAGATCGATCTCATCGAGCTGGCCTATCTCGAAGGCAACCAGGGCGTCTACACCGAAACCCGGCAGGGCTTCGATGTCGATGGCGTCGAGCTGAAGGTCCGCATGGATGTCGGCGCGAAGGTCATTGACCACCGCGGGCTGTTCAAGAACGCCGGCCAGTAAGGATCAACAAGCGGCGGGCTTCGGCCCGCCGTTTCGTTTTCCATCCTCTTTTATTGGAGCTTCAAATGAAGAACTTCATCCAGCCGGGCGACGTTGTAACCGTCACGGCCCCGGCCAATGTCGCGTCCGGTTCGGGCGTGCTTGTTGGCACGCTGTTTGGCGTGGCCGCGTTTTCTGCGCTTGCTGATGCTGAGGTCGAGATCAAGACTACGGGCGTCTTTGAGCTTCCCAAGACCGCGGCGCAGGCTTGGGATGTCGGCGCAGCGATCTATTGGGACGGCGCAGCGGGCGTAGCCACCACCGTCGCCACCGACAACGTTCCGATCGGCAAGGCTCTCGCTGCCGCTGCGAACCCGTCCGCACGCGGCATCGTGCGGCTCAACGGCTAAGCCAATGAGCAGCATGTGGAAGCGGCTTGACGCGGCGACGGGTCGAGCCGTTTCCCGTGTCTACGGCGAGCGAGTCGCCGTGCGCCCAAAGATCGAAAGCGAATACTCGGAAGCGCCCGATGATCCGTTGCGCGACGCGAAAGTCATTCGTGGCGTATTCGGGCTGGAACATGACACGGAAGATCTTCGCGGACAGCGGCTAAAGGGCGAGTTTGCCGGCGTCGGCCGGCTAGCTGTTGGCGCGGCGCATGTATTGGTTTCCGCCGCCGAATACGCCGGGCTCGGCTACGATTTGCAGCGCGGTGATGTCATTGCCTTTCCGGATCAAAGCGGCGTGCCATCCTATCGCGTCGTCGTCTCGCATCCGCTCGATTGCGGCGATCGTTTTGTGATCCTTTCTGTGGATTAGCCCAATGAACCTTGTCGGCTTTGCATTGCGCATCGCCACGGTTGAGCTGCTGCGCAACGCAACGCTTGCCGGCGATCGCGTCCGTGACAGCATGATCGATCCGGCTAACCTGCTTACGCAGGATGCGCAGCCGTTTATCGTCGTCGCTATCGACCAGTCGGAAATCACCCCTACGGGGCGCGACATACTTGGCGCGAACCGCACGATCAGCCTCACGATGGATGTGGCGCTTGCGGGTAAGGTTTCGATCCCTGCCGGTGATGACGGGCCGCAGGATGATGTTGTCATTCCGCACACCGACGCCGGCATGGAATTGGTGCTCGATCTGATCGGGCGGCAGATCGATCGCGCGCTGTTGGCGAATGGTCCATGGGCGAAGATTTGGCGCCGGTTCGCGCCGGCCATAAAGAAGGTGCAGGTCGATCGCGGTGCATCGGCTGAGAACGGCATACGCTACGCCACGCGCCAAATCATCTTCACACTTCAGGCGATAGCCGAGCCGAGCTTCGGCGAGCCGGAGGGCGTTTGGACTGAGTTCCTGGCGCTGATGCGTGCGGACGCAAAACTTGCGCGCATCGCAGACCTTATCGAAACCGAGATCGGATCACCGACGCTCGATGGATGGGCGAAGGCTCAGGCGGATCTTGGTCTCAACAGTCAGTTCAGCTTTGGCAATGGCACGGTGCCGCTCACCGATGCGCCGGCGCCGCCCGTCACAAGCGTTGACGTTCAATTCCCCGGCGGCGGTTGGAGCGCCGATGCTGAAAGCATCGACGATGCGCTTGGCCCCGAGCCGTCACCATAACAAATGGAGGCCTCATGCTTCTCAAGTACGTTGTGACCGGCTCCGCGCCGTTCACGCTCGGCGGCGTGACCGCGACGCCGGGCGATGTGATCGAGCTGCCTGTGCAGTTGGCCCATCATCCTGTTGCGATGGGTGCGCTTCGCCCTGCCCCGCCCGATGCGGAAGTTGCGGCGGGCAAGCCGGTGGCGAAGCCAAAGACCAAACGGAAGACGGCCAATGCGTGAGCTTGTGGATCTCGCGTTGCGCGTCGCTGAACTCGAACGCCGGCAGGCGAACAATTTCCGTCACGGCACGGTCGAGGAAGTCGATGCAAAAAAGCAGCTCATGCGCATGCGCCTTGGCGAAGGCGAGGACGGGCAGCCGTTCCTCGGGCCGTGGGTGCCATACGCGCAGATTGCGGGCGCCCTGAAAGTCCACACGCCGCCCTCAAAAGGGCAGCAGATGACCATGATTAGCCCCACCGGCGACATGCGGCAGGCAATCGCCCTGCCGATGACGTGGAGCGATCAGAACAAGAGCCCGAGCGACAAAGAGGACGAACATGTCCTTACGTTCGGCGATGTGCGGATCGAGATCAAAGAAAAGGGCCTGAAGCTGACTGTTGGCGATCATTCGATCGAAGTAACCGGCGAAGGCACCACGTACTCGAACGGCAAGATCGAGCACGATGGGCATTTGATCGACAAGACGCACGTTCACACCGAAGTGATGCCCGGCCCAGCATTGACCGGGCCGCCGCCTTAACGGGAGAAACAAATGAAGCAATACATCGTGACGCCGGTTGCCGGTGAATGGGTTGCCGGCCGCCGCGTCAATCATGGCGACGTGATCTCTCTCACCGACGAACAGGCCGAATATGAACTAGCCCGCGGCCTGATCGTACTCGCGACGCCTTCTGTCGCTGCCGAAGCCGAAGCCGCCAAGCGCAAGCGCCGGAGTTGATCGCCATGGCCTCACCTGTTGGATCGGGCGTCAACCGCCACACCGGCCGCCCGGTCCACGGGTGGGAACATACGTTGCTGTGCTTAGAGGAAATCTTCTGCACCCCATACGGTTCGCGCGTCATGCGGCGTTGGCTCGGATCGCTTGTGCCCCACATGCTGGGCGAGAACCTGACGCCAGAAACGGTTCTGCGCTTCCGAACTGGAATTATGGCCGCGCTTGAGCAAGAGCCACGCTTCCACTTGCAGTTCGCTGTTGTCACGTCGAACGCGGATGAACTGCGGCAAGGCAAACTTAAGCTTGAGCTCCATGGGCAATATCGCCCGCGCGCGCACCTTGGTGACTTCACGGTTGAAGGTCCGCGTCGTGTTTTGATGATCGGCGCAGCCGAGAGCCTTCCGATCGTATTCGACGGAACGGAATAGCACCCCACACAGACGAGGCGTTGACCATGGCAAATTCAGCCAATCGATTTCTCGCGCCTACGCTCAACCCGGCCCACCTGCCGATCCCTGACGCGATTGAGGTGATCGATCAGGAAGCTATCCTTGACGAGCGCATGGGTGAGTTCCAGGCGCGCGCGGATCAAGCCGGCTTCCCTTATGATGTGGGCGGGCTTGAGTTTGATCCGATCAAGATTGATCAGGAGGCGCATGCGCACCGCGAGGCGCTTATGCGCGCTCGCGTCAACTCGGCTGTTCGCGCCGTGCTGCCGGCATACGCCCAAGGCACGGATCTCGATGCCATTGTTGCGCGCGCCAATGTCCACCGCCTGACGCTTGTTCCGGCCGATCCGGACGCCGGCACGCAGGCGGTTATGGAGGATGATCAAAGCCTTCTGACGCGCTATCTCGCATCCTACGCGGTGCCGTCCGCCGGCTCTTATGACGGCTACATTTATCACGCGCTGACTGTGTACCCGCAGGCGCGTGACATCACAGTGCTCGGGCCGGGCATTCACGGCGTTCCGGGGCGCGCTGCTGTGTACCTGCTCGGCGACACGGGCGATCCTGTGCCGGCGGATAGTGTGGATATGGTCCGCGAATACCTTTCGCAGAACCACATCAAACCGCTGACAGATCAGCTCGTCGTTCAGGCGGCGGGCATCATCCCGTACGTGACGGAACTATCCATATTGGTGCCCCGTGGCCCTGCGCCATCGACGGTCGCAGCAGCAGCGAAGGCGGCCGTCGAAGCGGCTGCCTATGCGCGTTTTGCGATTGGCGCGCAGGTTTACGCCAACGTCCTGGAGGGCGCGGCGTACGTCGCCAACGTGCTGCGGGTAACGCGCACATCACCGGCGGCAGACATTCGCCCCGGCCCGTCGCAGGCGGCTTTTTGCACTGCCGTCAACATCAATGTCGAGGTTGAGCCGTGATCCCGTATGAAGATCATATCGCCCCGATGGCGACGACGCCGCTGAACAAGGCGCTTACGTCCCTGTCCACGCGGCTTGAAGGCATCAACGCCCCGACGCGTGAAGTTTGGAACCCATGGACTTGTCCGCCGGACTTCCTGAAGGCTCTTGCGCATGCCTTCTCAGTCGATCTTTGGGTCGATGATTGGACCGAAATGCGCAAGCGCCGGATCATCGCCAACGCCGTTGAAATGCACCGACAGAAGGGCACGCTTGCGGGAGTCCTGTCGTATCTGAGCTATGTTGATGCCACGCTGTTGCAGGTGACTGTGCCGCCGGTGCGTGTGTTCAGCGGCGCCAACCTGACGCGCGAGCAGCGCGAGACGTGGTTGGGATCGCTGCCGCAGCTTCGCACGTGGCGGATGAAAGAGCCGGGGCACAAAGGGTTCGGGCTCTATTCGTCCGGGTTCGCCGCACCATCGTTTTTTGAACGAGGCTTCCCAATCCCGTCAACGGCGCTGCTGCGCCACCGGCGCCGGGCGCGCTGGGTTGTTGACGGCATCGAGACTGAAACGCGGGTTAGCGAGTTCGGCAGTTGGTTCCGGCTTCATCTTAACGGGCATGAGCAGCAGCGCGTAATATCCGGGCGCATTCGGCGGCAAATGTTCTTCATGCCATCAACGGCGCGTGAGCGCCTTGTTACGATCCAGCCGTCACCGCGGTTGGCTTGGCGCTCGCCGGTTGGCCCAACACTTGAACCCGTTGCGTCGGAGCCTGAACGCGTTGTCGAGGCCGGCACCCGGCGCCATGGCGTGTTCAGCGACACCGTAGGACGCGGGTTCTTCCGCCCATCGACTGCGGGCTATCGCATCTATTGGCGGTTCCCTGTCCACGATGGCAGACGCGTGCATCGGCGACCAACGGTGCAGTTCATGGGCGTCGGTCGCTATGGGTTCCCGGCGCACACGGCGCACCTTGAGATCCTGACGAAATCCAAGCAGTCGCGCTGGCGCGCGGGGGAAGGCATTCATTTGCCCGGCACCCGGTTCTGGATGCCGCACAACCCCGCCCCAATGCAAAACGTCCGCCGCGCGCTTGTCGCCGCGAAGCGGGCATCAGACGAAATCCTCATTCGCTACCCCGAACGCAATGCGTTCGTCGCGGGGAAGCCCTTCATCGCCGGGATCAACGATCTTGTCGTCGGTCGGCCGAACTAAGGAGCACGGAACGTGGAACAGCAGGTAATTTTCCGCGAGTATCAAGAGCAGACCGCGGGCGACCACAACAATATCCAAGACTTCACCCGGCGTTCATTCGATCATTTGACGAATGATGCCGTAACGAAGACGAACCGCTACGCCGGCTTCGCGGTGGTGAAGACGGCTCAGATCGAAGTGCAGGTCGCTGCCGGGCGCATGTACGACCAGAATGGCGCGATCTTCGCCCGCAATTCATCCCTTTCCCAAAGTCTGACAAGCCACCTGCCCGCTGCCGCGAAGCGGATTGTGGCTGTGTCGTGTTATGGGCAGGAGATCGAAACTGATACGCAAGAGCGCGATTTCCTCGTGAACACCGAAACCGGGGCGACGCAGCCCGACGCGGTTTCGATGTCACGATCGCGAACAGCGGTTCTGGCGTTCACCGCCGGCGCCGAAAGCGCCGATCCGCAGCCGCCGCCGATCCCGGCAACGCATGCGATCATCGCCTATATTCTGCTCGATACGCTTTCAATCGTCTCGATTGATATGCAAACCGATAACGCGGTGATCTCGACTGAGGCACTGCATGTTCGGACTAAAGCGCTCGAAGCTTGGCGCGCGGCAGTTGAGCCCCGAATTGACGGCATTGCATCGGATGTTGCCGCGATCGCAAATGACGTTCAGTCGTCGGCAGACGGCTACCGCATGGATCAGATTTATCGCGACATCGCCCGGGTCAAGTCGGCGATCGCGATCCCTGATCTGGCGTCGGATTACGGCGCAGATCACTTCCTCGACCATCGTTACAGCGACGTTGATAACGCGCAAGATCTTGGCTTCAACGCCAAGGTCGAGGAAGGCATTCGCTTCGCGCCCGACGCTGAGGATGTTACCGCGCTCAATATCTTCAGCGCCAATGATCCCAATGCGGCGCTGAACGCGGGCCTGCTGCTGCCGGCTTACGACCACGCATTGAAAATGGAGATCGGCCCATATCATTCTGACATCGGCATCGCACAGTACGGATTTCAGACCTATGAAATCGTGCAGCGGATGATGTCCCGAATGCGCCTCCGCTACGGCCCGGAACAGACGATCTGTACGAATAGCCAGTGGTGGCAATCCGGTGCTTACAATCCGGCCGAGGGCATTCTTTTGAAGGGGAATGAAACTTGGCAGGTGCTTGGCCAGGCACCCGGCATGAAGGCGAAGTTTCTCCGCGTGCGGCAGGTTTTTGAAGATTGGTATGAAGAACCCTACTGGGAAGGCATCACGGTCGATCACAGCATTTCGGGGGCGCAGGTATCGCAATCGTTCCTTCAGGGCAACGATATGTGGGCAACCCGTCTCGGCTTCTATCTTACCGTGAAGGCAGCAAACGAAAACATCCATCTGTCATTGGTGGAAGTTACCAACGGCGTGCCCGACCTTCAGAAGTGCATTCTTCAGCAGACGGTGCCGCACGAAGCCCTTGCGTCGAATGGGTGGACCGAAATCAACATCATGCCGACCTTCCTCCGCGCGGGCGGCAGGTACGCGATTGTTCTGACATCGAACGCCAACCATCGTGTGGGAATGGCCTATGGTCAGAGTTACCTTGATGGCACATTCTTCTATTCTACGGACGGTGCCTATCACCAAGGCGACCTGACCAAAGACATGATGATCCGTGTCTATGGGGCGAAGTTCCGCGCTTCGCAGGTTGCCATCGAGTTGGATGCCATTTCGCTGTCGGGCGGCATTCAGAATATCGACATTCTCGCTGGCACCATTCAGCCGTCTTCGACTGAGCTTGTTTACGAGATCCAGCCCGGCGGCTCGGGCGCTTGGCGGCGTCTTACCGTTGATGACTTGGGTGCGCTTAGCAGCACGCCCGCGCTTTGCCGGTTCCGTGCCCGCTTCGTTGGCACGCGGGACATGATGCCTGGCATCAATCTGGTTGACAGCGAGGTGCGGGTTTCACGGCCCAAGACGACGCTGACGCATATCTCGAAGCCTTGGCCGATCGAGAATGCGTCGAACAAGATCACGGTACAGCTGCTGCTCGAAGACTTCGATCCCACGCCGCATGACGTTAATTGCCGGCTGCGCATCGCTGGCGCATGGGTCACTGCCGACACGATCACTACGCGCCTTGTTACGGCCGAGGATAAGCGCTGGCAGCGCACTTATGTGTTCGAGCTTGATGATCCCGTCACCGAGTTCACAACCGAAGTCACGGCCACAACGAACCACCCATCGACCACGTTTCACGTGGCCGAGTTCATCTTTTGGGCGGGTGCGTAAAAGCATGAAGGAAACTGACATGGCGAAAGCCCCTCGCGCGCAGGCTATTGACCCTGAAGCGCAGTATCGCATCAAGCTCAATCGCGTGGTGCAGATCGGAACGACAGTCTTGAAGCCCAAAGACGACAATATCGTCAAGGGCAAGCGCCTTGCCGAACTCGGCGAAGCCGTTACGAGCTATCAGAAGGTGTAAAGAATGCGCCGCATCGACGCCTATAGGATCAAGCGAGGTGAAAATCTCGGCGATCCGGAAACATGGAACCGGCGTTTCGAGGACTTGGATCTACGGATCGCGCAGTCCGAAGACGCATTGCAAAACGTCGATGCGGTGGCGAACCGTGTTGAGGCGGTCGCTCTCGATCGCCTCAATAACGTTATCACGCCTTTGGTAAATGAGGCGCGCGACCGGCTTGGCAACGTTGCCACCATATTCGACGCCACATCGACCACGCCGCTCAACATCCAGCTCGGCGCAGCGATCATAAATATCGCTGAATACGAACGCGATACGTTCACGCCCATGTCGTACGTCATGATTTTTCCGCCCGATGACATGGAGCGTTACATGGCCGGGCGGACGGTCGAATACGATCGCCGAACCGGCGATCTTACGATCGACGTGTCGCGAACGCAGGGTGAAGGCATCGTGTCGAATTGGCTTGTTACGCCGATCGTCATGGCAACGAACATTGAGCAGGTTGTCGAAGATGTTTCCAACGCTCGTGTCGCCGTGCTCGGATTTAAGGCTGAAGTCGAAGCCTATCGCACGCAGGTTCAGGATATGGCCGGAAGCGTAGCGCAAAGCCGTACATTCGCCGAACAGGCGCGTGATTTGGCTGGCGCACATGCTGGCGCTGCGCTTGCGTATAAAACGGCCTCGGAAGCCGCGCGCGACCAAGCGCAGACCTATCGCAATCAAGCTGCGGCGATCGTAGGTCTCGATCCGAACGACTATCAGGCGCGCGCCGAGCGCAACATGGCCAACGGCTACGCCGGCCTAGATGCTAACGGACGAATTGCGTCATCAATGCTACCCACGCTGCCGGTTTCTAAGGGCGGCACAGGCGCCACAACGCCCGGCGATGCGCTTGAAGCCTTGGGGGCGCAAGCGCGGCTGTCGTACACGCCTGCCCGCGCGGATCGCAAAATCATGACCGGAAGCGGGTTAATCGGTGGCGGCACCTTGAAAGAGGACCGAACGTTAGCGATCGACAAGGCGAGCCCTGCAAACATTCGCGCCGCTGCACTGAATAAGGTTGTGACCGCTGATGGCGTTGCGACCGCAATGGATTGGGTGGCGCTTGAGGACGCGCCATCAATCGAGGTGGACCACGCGGATGGTGTCAACCGCGTGCTGACGTTGGGTGACAACAACGCCTTCGCCAATCCGACCAATGGCAAGCCAGGCTATCCGCTTAACATCCGGATCAAGCAGGATGCCATCGGCGCGCGCGTTCCGAGCTGGGGCGCCGCCTATGATTTTGACGGCGTGGCGCCATTGCTTTCGCCTGAGCCGGGCGCTGAAGACCTTGTGTCTTTCATCTGCATCACGCCGGGCAAGTTCGCCTGCATCGGCATTCGGCGCCGCATCGACTAGCCGAAGCCAACTCATCCTTTCTGCAACAAGCCCACCATCCGGCGGGCTTTTTTATTGGAGATCCCAATGTCCGATCCGACATTCGGCATTTCAATTACGCGGGTCGATAACGATCCGCGGCCCGGCATCCCTTCTGATATGTCAATCGTCGGGATCGTCGGCACGGCCCCGCAGGCGAACACGGACACCTTTCCGATCAACACGCCCGTGTTTGGCTACAGCGACAACACCGCAATGATGTCGGCGCTTGGCGCCACCGGCACGATTGTTGACGCCTTGCAGGGCATCAACGATCAGCTCGGCGAGTATCAGGTTGCCGCGAAAGTGGTGATCGTGCGCGTCGAGGAAGGCGCAACGGTTTGGGAAACGATCTCGAACATCGTCGGTTCGTCGATCGCGAAGACGGGCATTTGGGCGCTGACGCTCGCCGGGCCGATCCTTGGCGCAATCCCGCGCTTGATCCTGACGCCCGGTTACACTTCGCAGCAGATCCGCGGCCTCGCCACGCTGACGCTTGGCGTGCAGGGCGCGAACATGACCGAGCCACCCGTTGTTGAGTTCACCGGCGGCGGCACCGATCCGCTGAAGGTGATGCCAACGGCACATGCAGTGATGGGCGAAGGGCCGGATGCAGGCAAAGTTGTCGCGCTGGTTGTCGATGATCCGGGCGCAAATCTGTCGGGCGTACTGACGGTCTCATTCACCGGTGGCGGCGAAGCGGAGAACAAGCTCTTGCCCACCGCTACGGCAGCGATCGAGATCCTTGCCAATCCGGTTTGCGCTGCCCTGCCCCCGGTCCTCGAAAAGCTTGTCGCTCACGCGGTGGTTGATGGCCCGGCAACGACGCAGCAGGCTTACACAGATTGGCGTGAAACGATCCAGTCGCATCGCATCATCCCGATTGAGACGGCGGTTAAGGTCGGCGTGAACGCGATCGTCAAGCCGCTATCACCGCGCGTTGTCGGCATTGGCGTGCGGCGCGATCACGAGTTTCAAGGTCGGCCGTTCCATTCGTGGGCCAATCAGCCGGTACAGGGCATCGTTGGTCCGAACCGCCCGATTGACTTCTCGCTCACGGACGGCGCCACCGAAGGCCAGATGCTGCTTTCGCAGAATGCGGGCATCCTTGTTCGCGGTGAAATGGGCGTCGAAAGCGCCATTGCCAGCGGCGGCTTCGTGTTCATCGGCACGGACAATTGCAGCGAGGATCCGCTCTGGCAGTTCTACCACGTCACCCGTGGCCGCGATTACATCCATCTGATGTTCCTGCGGACGCTGCGGTACTTCCTCGGCCGCCGCAACATCGACTTCAACACCGTGACGGACATCATCGACACGGTGAAGTTCGCGCTTCGCGATCTTGAGGCCGATGGGGATATTCTGCCGGGCGCGAAGGTGTACTTCACGCGCGATCAGAATAGCCCTGAGCAGCTTCGCCTGGGCAAATTCACGTTCGACTTCGCGTGCGAAGAACCGCCGGTGCTCCGTTACATCGGCATTCGCTCGGCGCGCAACCGTGCATCGCTCGAAATCTTGCTTGATGACCTGCTGGCGCAGATCGACGCCGCAGTCTGATCCATGGGGCCGGAGCAATCCGGCCCTTTTCTTTTCTGCGCTCTTAGGAGGTCGCAATGTCCACGCTTTACATCGTCGAAGCCGCCAACTTGTTTTGCGGCGATCACGAGGTCGAGAACTCGAAGCACTTGGCCATTCAGGAACTCAAGCTGCCGCCGCTGCAAGCGAAGTATTCCGATCATCACGCCGGCGGCGCGCGCGTCGAGATTGAAGTTGAGGTCGGCATTCAAAAGCTGGAACCCACCTTCAAGCTTGTCGGCTTTGATCCGGCCTTGCTCACGCAGTTCGGCCTCGGGACCAAGATCAAGAACATTTACACCGCATACGGCGAAGTTCTTGACCGGCGCACGGGGCAATCAGTCGAGCTGATCGCGAAGATTGAAGGGCGGCTCGGCAAGGTCGAGGGCGACGCCTTCCAGCGCGGCGAACTGATGGCGCACGAATACGCCATCAACGAGGTCACGCATTACGAGATCCACTTCAACGGTCAGGAAAAGATCTATTGGGACTTCTGGCGCAGTCAGTGGCGCGTTGGCGGTGTCGATCAAAACGCTGTTTCAAACAGCTTGCTGCGCATTCCGCGCACTGCGTAACACGGGGCTGAAGCCAGATGTCAGAAGAAAACAAAGACCCGGCAAAGCCGATGTCTCGGGGGCTCTACCCGCTACGCCATCCGTTCCAGAGAAGCGATGGAACTGAGGTGACGGAACTGATTTTGCGACGTGCGCGCGCAAAGGACGTTCTCGCGATCGAGCGCGTTGGCAAGCGAAAAGGAACGGATACCGAGGCGACGTTGGCCTTTCTGGCCAGCACCAACGGCATGACCGAAGACGAAATCGCTGAAATCGATGCAGAAGACCTGATCGCCATTAGCGAAAAGGTGATCGATTTTTTGCCCGACGATTGGAAGGCGGCGCGCAAAGCGTAATTGCTGAAGTCGCCCACGTCCTGAACACATCAATCGCGGATCTTCTCGAAATGGACTGGCAGGACGTTCTCGCGTGGCACGATGAGGCTCTGCGGATCGTGAAGGCCACAAGGGGCAAGTAATGGCTGATAAAACATCACGCCTAATCGTTCAGCTCATTGACCGCGTATCCGGCCCGGCGGCGAAAGCCGCTGCCGGGCTGCGGCAGTTGGTGGGTGCATCGCATACCCAGGCAACGGCGGCTCGCGGCACGTATGCGGCCGCGCAGCGCGATATGAAGATCCTTCGTCGTGGCGCTGATCGCGTTTCATCCTCGGTGGCAATGCCTCTTGGGATGATTGGCGCCATGGGCGCCAAGACTGCCTATGAGTTCGCGAAGGCTGGCAACAACATGCAGGCCGTCACCGGCATGACCGACGATCAGCGCAAGTCGATCGAAGACCTTGCCGTTCAGCTCAACGAGAAGTTTCCGCATACGTTGGGCGACATCATGGGCTCGGCGTTCGAGCTTGGGCGCGCGGGATTTGATTTTGACAAGATCCGGGGCGCACTTGAAAGCACGCTCGCGCTAGCCCTTGCGGGCGACATCAACCTTCCTGAAAGCGCCGACATCGCCACGAACATTCTCACGGCGATGCGGCTGCCGCAGAAGACAACGGATCAGGTCGCTTCGTCGCTTGAGCGCGTCAATGATGTGCTGTCCTACGTGGCGACGAACTCGAACACCGATGTCCGGATGATGGGCGAGACGTTCAAGTATGTCGGCCCGATGGCCGCCGCCGCCGGCATGTCGATCGAGGAAGTTGGCGCAGCTGCCATGCTGATGGCCAGTAATGGCATCCGAGCGTCTGAAGCGGGTGTTGCGTTGCGTTCCGCGCTTGTGCGCATGGTTCGGCCGACTAAGCCGATGATGATTGCGCTTGATCGCCTTGGCGTGAAGGTGGCTGATTTCGTCAAGGGCGGCCGGCAGATAAGCGGCAAGGACATCATTGGTTCGTTGATGGCTGACGGCATTGACGCTTCGCCCTTTGAGCAGGCAATCGACAAGGTGCTTGCCGATCCAAAGCTTCAGAAGTCAACGGCTGCGATGACCGAGGCCATCGCGAGCATTATTGATCCCGATGGCACAGCCATGGATAAGTCGAAGCTCGCCGACGCCATTACCGACACTCTCACCTCGGCGGGATCAGAGGTTGATTTCCTCGGCTTCATGCAAGCGCTCAGAGAAAAGGGCGCATCGCTTGATGAAATCGCACGCATCTTTGATGCTCGGCAGGGATCACGATTGATAACACTGCTGGCTGGCGACCTTAATGCGGCACTCAAGAAAATCGAAGACGGCGCAGATGGCGCTACAAAGGCGATGGCAGAAAAGCGGATGAAGGGCATCGTGGGCGATGTCAACGAGCTAACCGCTGCCTATTCCAATCTTTGGATCGCCATTGCTGAGAGCGGCGTCATGAAGACCGCCGGCGAAGCGTTTAAGTTCCTTGCCGAGAAGATCAACGAGTTGTCCAAGGCTAACCCGCAGCTTTTGGAATGGGGCACCTATGCTGCTCTTGCAGCCGTCGCTATCGCGCCGCTGTCAATGGCGCTGACCGGCCTTGCCGGGGCTGTTGGGATCGTTGTTGGTGTGGTCGGGTTGTTGGCAACAATCCTAACCTCTTGGCCGTTGCTGCTCGCTATTGGCGCCGCGGCCATCTGGTATTTTTGGGATGACATAAAGGACTTCGCCGGCAAGGCCGGATCGGCGATCTCGGACTTTGCCTATTCGATACGCGACGGCCTTGCCGAAGGCTCCGCGAACCTGCACGAATGGGCCAACGGGCTTGGCGCCAAGATCCAAGAGGCAATCAACGGCGGCGTTGTCTCGCTGTTTGAAGCCGGCGCGCAGATGATCCAATCGCTATGGGATGGCCTCAAGTCCAAGGCGGGCGAAATCCTTGCTTGGGCGAGCGGTCTTGCGGGCCGGATCGGAAGCGCCCTCAAGAGCGTTGTTGGGCTTGGCGGTGGCGGTGGGGCATCCGATGGCGCTGCGGCCGGCGCATCCCCGCCGGCGCGTGCGCGGGGCGGTCAGGTACAGAAGGGCCGCGCGTATCTCGTTGGCGAGCATCGCCCCGAGATCTTTGTGCCGGGTCAGTCCGGCTACATGAACTCGCGCGCCGATCAAGGTGGCGGCGGTTCCAACGGCCCCGGCCCGGTTTCTGTGACGATGAACGTCACAATCAACGGCGGCGATGATCCGGGCCGTCTTCAGCGCGAACTTGACCGCGCCGTCCAGAACGCCTTCCGTGGTATCTACGGCGATACACGGACGAACTTCGCATATTGAGCAGCGCGATCTAACGGTCGTCGCAACACTGCCCCGCTGTGGTTAACGCGCAGCGGGGCTTTTTCTTTGGGGCTGAAACCATGCTCGCACAGTTGGGTGGGACAACGTTTGAGGTTGCTCCGATGAACTTCCATGAGCTGTCGCGCGATGCAGCGGCCGACTTTGCCGAGAAGGCGGTCATGGGTCGGCGCCCGCCGCTTGAGTTTGTAGGCGAAGGGCCTGAGACGCGCACCATTACCTGCCGCTTGTTCCCGGCAAAGTTCGGCGGTCTGTCGTCGCTCGAAGGGCTGCATAAGCAGCGCGCATCAGGCAAAGCGCAGCCTTTCATGCGCGGCGACGGCGCTGCACTTGGCTGGTTTGTCATCGAGCGGATCAGCGAGCGCGACAGCTATATCGACGCGCACGGTGTTGGGCAGATCGTCGAGGTCGATATTTCGATCAAGCGATCAGATGCCGCCGGCCTTGGCGCAATGTTTTCGATTGTCTCAATTCTGATCTGAGGATGGCGCCATGTCTATCATTACGCTTGAGCGCCACACGGTCGGGTCTGAAGGTATGAGCGTTGATCTGATCCTTTGGCAGCGCTTCCTGCGGCCAATGCCCGGGCTTTTTGAGCGCCTGATGGCGCTTCCTGAAAATCAGCACCTTGAACACTGCGGCTTCATCTTGCCGCTTGGCACAGTTGTGACGATCCCGATTGAGGACGCACGCGCTGCCGAGATTGTTCCGGTGATTTCGTTGTGGGATTAGCGGCGACCAAGCGGCAACGACTGGTGTCGTGGGACTGGTGGCCAGGTTGCCGATAAAGTTAGGAAGGGCGGCGGCAATGGCCAAGCGCGCAATCTACATGGTTTCGATCGCCGGTCAGAATATCAGCTCGCGCATTGCGCCGATGCTGATCTCACTGCGCATCGTCGATAACGAGGGGACGCATTCCGACACGGCGGAAATCGTCCTTGATGATAGCAACGGCATGATCGCGTTGCCGCGTGATGGCGATCCAATGATCGTGGCGCTCGGATGGGAAGGCGGCGGTCTTGCGGAAGTGTTTGTGGGCACCGTCGATGAAGTCCGCTCAAATGGCAGCCGCGGCGGTGGCCGCGAGCTGCATATCAGCGGCAAGGGCATGGACACGAAAGGCAAGTGTAAAGAAGGCCAGCAGATGCACGCTGACAATGCAACCGTTGGCGATGTCTTGAATAAGGCCGGAAAGAAAGCCGGCATTAGCGTGCAGGTCGATCCCTCGTTCGCTTCGGTGAAGCGGGAATGGTGGGGACTGAACGACGAAAGCTTCATTCACTTCGGTGAACGCACTGCTCGCGAGCTTGGCGGCGTTTTCAAGGTACAGGGCAACAAGGCCATTCTTGCGAAGAAAGGCGGCGGTTCCGTCTCGGGCGCGGCAATGTCCGTCACGGTTGGCTCTTGGGGTCTCAATCTGATTTCTTGGGACATCATGCCTTTCACGGGGCGGCCGCGGCACAAGAGCGTGCGCGCCCGGTACTACGACAAGAAAGAAGCCAAGTGGAAAGAGACTGAGGCGCAGGTTCAAGACCAAGGCGCGCAGTCCGTATTGCTCGATCGCTACAGCCGAGCCGATGAAGGCGAAGCCAAAGGGTCAGCCGACAACGGCGCGCGCGAAAGCGAGAAAGAAAAAGGCGGTGGCTCGGCTTCGATTGATGGCAGCGCCAGCGCGCGGGCCGGCGGCACGTTCATCCTCGTCGGCACCCGCGCCGGCGTTGACGGCGCGTATCGCATCGAAACCGTAACGCACAATTACACGCGCTCGGGATGGACAACGGATCTGTCCCTGAAGCAGCCGCAGGGCGGCTAACGCCTGCTACACATCATGAGAAGGGTTTAAGCGATGGCGACTGATAACGCGGCCGTCTCTGCCGTCATTGAGATTGCGCGCAAGCTGATCAAGCAGGCTGTTGCGCTTGTTGACAGCGCCGCGCATGTAGGGCGCCAGATTTCGGCCGACCGTGCAGCAATCGATCGTATGGTGTCAACACTCGGGGTGACACACCGGTGGGTAGGCACGCGCCTCGATATTCTTGGCCCGCAGGGCGAATGGATAACCGGACCGGATCTGAAGGGGTTCAAGGGCGACAAGGGCGCCTCACTTGTCAATCGCGGCCAATGGGCGGATGGCGCGACTTACGGCCAGAATGAATACGTGTTCGCAACAGCATCGAGCGGCATCGGTTCATCGATGTGGATTTCGCTGCGACAAGAGCAGTTCGTTTCGACAGTGCACCCGCGCGACGATGCGTATCGCTGGATCGAGTTCGTCGCGCCGCAAGGCGAGAAGGGCGACAAGGGCAACAACGCTTGGACTGCTGTGTATGCCTTCGACACGAACGGCGAACGGCGCGCGCTCAAGATCATTGATTGGTTCGGCGGAACCGGCGAGAAGCCGCCGGCTGGGCAGTATCTTGGTATCGGTGGCCTCGTTGATAACATCGAGGACGCCGAGAACGTTCGGCCGCCTGTTGGCGACGGCACGGGCGACATGCTCGCGGCGATTTACGATCCCAACGGCGATGGTAAAGTCGCGGCTGCCGATGCCGCCGACACTGTTCCGGTTGCTGGCGTGGATGGATTGCAGTCTGTCCTAGATGGAAAGGCCGACACAGAGCGTATTGGTGCCGTCAACGGTATCGCGTCGCTCGATGCTTCCGGCAAAGTGCCGGCCGCGCAGCTCCCTAGCTACGTCGATGATGTGCTTGAGTTCAGCTCGCTTGAAGCCTTCCCCGCAGTCGGTGAAGGCGGCAAAATCTATACGGCCACCGACACGAATAAGATCTATCGCTGGTCGGGATCTGTTTACATCGAGATCGCGTCGAGTCCTGGCACCACGGATGTCATAGCCGAGGGCGTCAGTAACCTGTATTTCACCGCCGCGCGGGTTCGCGCCGTAACCCTGACGGGACTGACAACGGCATCGTCGGCGGCGGTTGCTGCCGCGGATACGCTGTTGGCCGCGATCGGCAAGCTGCAAGCGCAGATCGCGCAGAAAGCCGGCACAAATGTCGCCAGCACGGCCGTGGCCGGGCTTATGTCAACGACCGACAAGGCCAAGCTTGACGGGATTGCCGCCGGTGCAAATGTGACGGACGCTGCAAGTGTTGCAGCCTCTATCTCCGGATCGGATGCCAAGGCGAACCCGGCGGATGCGGATACGTTTGGGCTCGTTGATAGCGCTGCATCAAATGGCTTATCGCGCTTGTCTTGGGCGGGCATTAAGGCGGCGCTAAAAACGCACTTCGACACGATCTATTTGCAGTCCTCACGGGTTGTCGATAGCGGCGCAGGTTTGACGGGTGGTGGCGCGCTCGATGCCGACCGCACGATTGCAATCGACAAGGCATCTGCTGCGAACCTGCGCGCAGGCGCATCGAATAAGGTCGTAACCTCAGATACAGCGCTCGCTGCATCAGCATGGGTCGAGCTGCCTTACGCGGCGTCGATCGCGATCAGTCACGATCATGGTGTCAACCGATCGCTCTTGCTCACCGGGAACGCCGTAATTGCCGCGCCGACTGAACCGAAACCCGGCTGGCCACTGGTCATCGCTGTAAAGCAGGACGCAACGGGCGGGCGGTCGATCGCTTGGAATGCGGCGTATTCGTTTGGACCTGAAGGGGCGCCGTTCCTGTCAACAGCACCGAACGCTGAGGATCTTGTATCCTTCGTCTGCCGCGAGGCGGGGCGTTACGTGTTTTTGGGCATCAAGAAAGGCATCTGAGGCGCATCATGCTTATTGGATTGGCGCCGCTGGTCATGGCCGGCGATGAAGTTATTCGGATCTCCAACGCTGTTGATGTTGCGAACCTCAATCTGTTTGCGGCCGCAGGATCGCCGACGCAGCCCGTTATTGTCGCGCTTGAAAACACCGGCGTGATTTATTCTGCCAATGCGAACCTGCCCGCGCTGAATACAGCCGGGTTTGCGGCAGGCTCGAAGGTCTACATCATCAATCGTGGCGGCATCTACGGGGCGCCGGGCAACGGTGGCGCCGGCGGCAGTGTGGGCGGCGGCATCGGCGCGGGCGGCAACGGGGGCCATGCGATTGCGCTTGGTTCGAGCGCCATTATCGACAACGCACTTGGCCAGATCTTCGGCGGTGGCGCCGGAGGTGGCGGCGGTGGCACCTATTACTACTCGGACAAAAAGTACACTGCTGGCGGCGGCGGTGGTGGTGGCGGCCAAGGCTATGTTGCCTCAGCAGGCGGCGCCCGCGGCACAGGCAAAGGCGGCACGCCTGATGCCTGCCACGGCTATGCCGGCTATCCCGGCGGATATACAGGACCGGGCAATGGCGGCCCCGGCGGTGAGGTTTATGGGAACATTGCAGGCAGTGGGGGCAACGGCGGCGCGTGGGGCACAAACGGTTCGGCGGGTGCTAGCTCACACACGGCGGGCGCGCCCGGCGGCGTTGGCGGCCGCGCAATCGTTCTCAATGGCAATGCTGTGACGTGGCTTGCTGGGAATGGTGCAGACCGCGTTAAAGGGTTGATCCTTTAACTAAGTTCAATCGATTGGCTGGGCCGCCCTATGGGCGGCCTTTTTTGTTTGGGAGGCCGTTATGGCAACGTGGCCATTGCAGGCGGATTGCAAGGCGTTTTACGGCGATCCGACCGGCACCAATGGTAAGGCATCGCCGAAATGGCAATCGGCAAATCTGGTGACGATTAAGCCGCCGTGGACGCTGCGATATGAGGGTAAAGCTGTTCGGGGCATAAGGGTGCACAAGAAGTGCGCCGAAAGCCTCGCTCGCGTGTTGCAGGCCATTTGGGAACGCGTCGGGCAATCGCAGGATGAAATCGACCGCATCGGCATGTCGGTGTTTGGCGGATCATTCAACTACCGCCCCAAGCGCGGTGGATCCTCGCTTTCGATGCACGCCTATGGGTGCGCCGTCGATTTTGATCCGGACCGAAACGGCTTCGGCGATCCGACGCCTGAAATGGATCGGCGCGTCATCGAGGAATTTGAGCGCGAAGGTTGGGAATGGGGCGGCCATTGGTCAAAGCCGGATGGCATGCACTTTCAGGCGGCGCGTACACGCGCAAGCCCGCCGCGTCTATCGCCTGCGCCGGTCGGCCGCCCGGTTGCGAGCACATCAACGCTCGGCGCCGACGAAATCCGCGCCATCCAGCAGGCGCTTCGCAATCTCGGATATTCGGAAGTCGGGTTTGTTGACGGCATTTGGGGATCGCGCACCACGGGCGCGCTTGCCGCGTTCCAAGCGCAGGAAGGTTTGCCGACTACCGGCCAGCCAGATAGCGCCACGCGCCTGCGCTTGATCTCTGCGACGCCGCGCCCGGTGTCGGCGGAGCGCGAGGCATTGACCGCGCAGGATCTTCGATCAGCTTCGCCGCCGGTGGCTTATGCGCATGATGCAAAAACATGGGCTGGGCTTGCGGCGTTCTTTAGCTTCCTGATGACCGTCCTGAACGGCATCATCGACTTCTTCGGCGAAGCGGCTACGAAGATTGCGCCGATGCGTGAGTTCTTGTCGGATGTCCCGCCGGCCGTTTGGTTCGCCGCGGCATCGGGCATTGCATACGCGACGTGGCGCAATTCGGCCAAGGCTGAAAAGGCAAGCGTCGATCAGATCCGGAGCGGTGAAACCGCCGGGCCGGTTTAGCATGCAGGCCGTCTTGATCGCCCTTGCAAGGCGAAAGATCGGCGCCGCCCTGTCGTCGGGGCCGCTGCTGATCGCTGTCGCGCTGATCGGGGCGTATGGCCTCGGCTGGTATGTCGGCAAGCATGGCGCTGCCGTGCGGGCAGCAATAGCAACGCAGATCCAGAAGGCAAAGACCGTCGAGGCGGATCTGTCCCGCGCCAACGACGCGCTGAGCCGCGAACGGCAAGACGCCGCCGCGCTTGAGCGCCAGAAGGCCGAACTTGAGGAAAGGCTCCGAGCCCATGAACGCGAGTTGGAAGATGGCGCTTGCCGCCTTGGTAACGATGGTCGCCGCCGGCTGCTCGACATCGGGAAATGATTTCGGCGTGGCCCCCATCGTCGTTAGCCGATCGCTACCGCAGCCGCCGGCATATCTTGCGCCGGTGGCCATCCCCGAACCTGATGCCGAAAAGCATGCGGAGGTTGCCGCCCAACAGAATAGGGCCGCGCTGGTGCAGGCAAACGCCCGGCTCAAGCGCAGCCGCGATTGGTATCTGTGTACGCGACAGCAGTACGAGGACGAGGCCGTAAGGCCGAAAACTTGCGGCGGGGGGTAGCGATGGCAAGGGCGCCGGCACAATCATCGACTACCAGAAAGCCCCCTGCCCCCCGCCCCCGGCGGAAGGCGGCGTCGGCCGCCCAGGCGGCGGTTGTCACCATGTCCGAGGCTGAGCTTGCCCACCTTGTTGAGCGGGCGGCTGAGCAAGCAGCTGAGGCCGTTGTTCGGCGCATGCTACTCAACTTCGGGATCGACATTTCCAGCCCGATTGGGATCATCGAGGCGCAACGCGATTTTGCCCATTTGCGCGGCTGGCGCCGGGCGCGGGATACGGTTGTCAAGCAGGGATTTGCGTACACCACAACGGTGGTGATTGGCGGCCTATTGGCCGCCCTTTACATGAAGTACGGCCCGGCAAAATAGCGGGATGCCATGAACAGAAGCCCCCTCGATCCGGTTCGCCGGGCCGAGGGGGCCTTTTTTTGTGCCCATTTCGCGTTATGGTCCGGCCGAGCAATAAATTGGGGGGGGATCATGAAACGGTTTAGTTTTTACATGAGGGCGATTTGCCTTTTTGTTCTCGGCGGCATTGCGCTGATCGTCCTTTATGGCCCATCGGCCCAAACGCGGACCAAGCGCGCCGAAATGACAGCCAATGTCGGGGTTTATTGCGAGAGGGGCAGTCACGATCGTTGCACCTATCCGACCAAGAAGTTGGTTACGCGCGACGATTGGGGTGACAAATGGCCGTTGACCGTGGATCACGCAACCTTGGTTTGCGCTAAAGCAGTCGGGTCGATGGGGCAGCTCATTGTCATTGAAGGCACCCCATTTGCCGCCAATGGATCAACAATCGGATACGTGAAAAAACACGGCACCACGCTTCAGGTTGATGAGAAGACGGTCCTCGTCGAACCGTTCGATGTGGACGAGAACAGCAAGGCCGCGAGGCTTTGGGCGCCAGCCGTTCGCCCTGATTATATTGATGCCGATGTCCCATGGATCGGGCGGGTGGATTGGTCGCCTATCATCAACGAATTGAAGGCTATGGGTTGCGGGCACTGATGGGCAACAAGGGGCCGCTTTGCGGCGGCCCCTTCTGGTATAAGTCTGGTAGGATGTCCGGTATAATGCCGGTTTTCGAATGTATAAAAACATAGTAAAATCAACGCGCTGCGAGATAGTTTTAATCCCACCCCCTCCGCCATTTGATTTTTTCCGCCTGATGTTGGCGATGTTCAGCTTCAATCCTCCGGTTCGCCGGCTCGACGCATGAAGCGACGGTAAACACAACACCACTGTCTCGGCATCGCATTGTCCGCCTGCCTGCGTGCGCTTGGTCTGGAGCCTGCCAGGCTCTTTGCGATCGATGGCGTTTGCGTTGCCGTGCGCTCACGTTGCTTCGGTCCGCGCCTTTGGCACTGTCGTCGTCGCCGACACCTCGCCGCCGAGATAAGTTTGACGGCGCAACCGCGCGATGACGCATTCGCTCAATGATCTTAAGTCCTCGACCTATGCCGTGCGGTGCGATCTGAGCGGACGGAATGTGCTCGCAGTCGCTGAGCCAGTTGCTGGCAAGTTGGATTGCCGACAGTACCGTGAAAGCCGGCGTCGCTGATCGGCGGCACGAGCGAAGCTTCTTCTGCGGGATCGCGTGCCATCACCAAGCGACTTTGACGCCGAGTTTGCCGTCGTAGGCGTTGCCGTCAGCGTGTTCGCCGATGCCGACGAGGTACGATGCGTTGGCGTAGATCGCAGCGCCATCGCCGATGTCGGTTGAAAAGCCGGTGTTGATCTCGAACGTGGTGCCGCCCATGTCGGCTGCAAACGGGATGAAACCAGTTGCTGACGAGAACTTCGTCTTCGGATCGCCGAGGAACTCGTACCAGAAGTTCGGCCGTATCCACGCGGTGAAGGTTGACGGTGCTCCACTCAGCCAGGTCGGCGTGCCGAAGTCCTGCGCGAAGCGAACGCCTACGCGTCCCACCAGTGAATTGACGTTATCGAAATGCACCTGTGCGGCGACATCGGATCCGTTGTTGAGGTTGACGGTCTGATAGGCGAGCTGCGCCTGCGGTTCGATGCTGAAGCCACCGGGGCCGGTGTAAACCGGATAACCACCTTCAAGCGATGCACCGAACGCGCCGCCATCTGTCTTCATCTTTGGAATACGGTTCGACTTGGCGTCAATATCGTACCACGAGCCCATCAGCAGCGCGTCGACGTAGGCGTTTTCTGGCGTGTAGTGCGTCCAGTAGGCGC
>NZ_PZPO01000009.1 GCF_013306565.1 Hyphomicrobium sulfonivorans
TCCAATTGTTACCGCCGAGCGTGCCGGTGCCACTTACGATGGCCTGAGTGTTACCCATGTTGCCGTTGATGTAGGCCGTACCACCGGTCACATTCATGGTGCCGCCGAAGGAATTCGAGTTCGCGGTGAAATTCGTCTTGCCGGCGAGCACGTTGATTTCGGAGTTGGAGTTGCCGCCCGATATCACTGGCGCAAAATTCAAATCGCCCGTGTGGTTGAAGACAATGCTGCCGACGCCGTTGCCGAACGTAATCGTTGGAGCATTGAGCGTGCCAAATGCGACGGGTGCGTCACCCGAAGCCGCGCCGAAGACCAGCGTTCCAACGCTGCCACTCTGTTCGGCCAGCATAAAGTTGCCGACAGTCGTTGCGGTCGCTCCCATTGACAGAATAAGAGTTCCCACACTGCCGGCCTGGCCACCGACGCGAAGGTCCTGCGCTGTAACTTGACCGCCGTCCGAGATGTTCATCGTGCCGGTGCCATTGTCGCCGACATAGAATGTTGGCCCACCAGCCCAAACGGTCGACGGTCCGGAAATATTGAGCGTACCTACGCCCCCTGCGTTCCGGCCGATATACACAGTCCCCGCATCAATGGAGGCACCGTTCGTCACGTTCATAACACCCGTGCCGGCTCGGCCGATCGTCAATGCGCCGCCGACGTCCAGCGATGACCCCGCACCCACATTCACCGTTCCGGGGGCCGCCAGAATACTCCAGCCCAGGGTCATAGCCTGCGATGTAACGACTGAACCCCCGTTCTCGATATTGAGCGTTCCGGTTGATGGGCCGAAGCCGATCTGAAAATCACTGCCGGTATTGGTCCATGTGGATCCGGCGCCGGATACGGTCGCAACACCACTGCCGGTACCACCGGATGCTGAACCCACACCTGCGCTCGTGCTTGTCAGTGTTGCGCCATCAAGAATGTTGAGCGTGCCGTTCCCTCGCGTGCCCGAGATGACCGACGTAGCTGTGACCGTCGTACCGGCACCGGTGAAGTTGGCAACACCAACACCGGTGGCAGTCGTCCCAACACTGAACGTACCGGTGAAAGTGGCAGTCGCACCGGCTGACAAGTTGAAGGTGCCGTTACCGGTTTGGCCGATAACAGTCGGGCCCGAGGACGAAACACTCGATCCGATGCCGGTCACATCCAGTCGACCGGTAGAGTCCGTGTCTGTAGCAACGATCAGGCCACCGCTACCGACAACGAGGTCCGCGCCATTTTCAACGATAAGGGTTCCGGAGCCTAAGTTTCCGACACGCATACTGGAGGCCGACCAGTTCACATTGTTGATCGTCGCAGTTCCGACGCCCGTGGCGGCGCTGCCGATGACTACGTTTGACGCCGGTAACGTATTCAGCGTGGCGCCATTGCTCACTGTCAGCGTGCCTGTGCCCGCACCACCTATCGTAAGGTTGCCAGTGATGTTCCATTCCGCCTGTGAGCCAGAGAGCGTGGCCGTACCTGTCGAGCCTGCTTGCGCGCCCAAAACGGTGAGCGCCGAGTAGTTGTAAGAGCCCGTCGTATCGTCAATCGATGAGAACGCACCAATCCCCGCATCGCCGATGGTGAAGTTTGCACCCGGCCCACCGAATGCGCCCCCTGCGCTGACGGTTACCGTGCCATTGCCTGATGCCGATGTGCCCAGAACCGCGGAGTTGACCTGAAAAGTGCCGCTGATCACGTTGAGCGCGCCGGTTCCCGTCGTGCCGACAAGCAAATCATCAGACGGATTCATACTGAAAGGTGGCGACGTCTCAGTTGTTCCATTGATCACCACATCGGCTGCGTGCCCGTTTGGCGAAACGCTCAAAATCGCTGTGATGGCGAGAGCGCTGGAGCACGTACTTAAGATGCGGCGTTGCAGGGCGCTGCGCATGCTTGAATCCTGTTTTGAAAAGTGTGACGGGTGCTACGCTCAAAGGACGCGTCAGGCGGATAAATGAGCCGACTCTGAGGGACGCCACAGACGGTAAGCCGCTAGCTAAACGACCGCGCCGCCGGAAAATCAGCGTCGAGCGCCATTCGCAGCGCACAGCGAACGGTCGATCCGCTCGCTTTCGTACAATGCACACTATTGAAACTATGGTGATTCTTTGCGTTACTGATATCGTCTAAACGAAGGCACTATCGCCATCGCGCAACTCAGCAAATGTAACGCTACGGGACGCAGAAAGGTGTCCAAGGAGCACCGCTAAAGCGGGCAATACTCAGCGTTCATACCTTCGTCTATTACGCCCGTTCGGGCAACTTCGTCAAACGCCTTATGAACGCAATCGTTTGGCCAGGGCTTGCTTCAAAGTCGCCGACGGAAGCTCGCCGTAGCGACGTCGGTACATGCGAGCGAACTCACCCAGATTGGCGAAGTACTCTCCCGCAATCATCGTGAGGTTCGCCCCCGGGGGCGCCTCAAGGATCTGCCGACGAACGGCCTCCAGCCGACGCTGCGCCACCCACTGCATCGGCGTGCGGTCGAAGGCCGCGCGAAAGCCGTACTGCAGGCTTCGACGGGAGAGCCCAGTGAGAAATTCAAGATCAGTCAGCGAAATCGGGTTCGTCAGATTGGCATCAATGTATTCGCAGGCCAGCTGAACCATAGCCCGCGGAACCTTTGCGTCGACCGCCGCATCCGACAGCTGCTCGAAGTTTAGAAGAAGGGCGACAGTCCGCAGGATGGCGTCATCGATGCCAGATCGCTCGATAAGCGTCTCGTCGCCCTCAAAACTGTCAAGCGTAGCAATGAGGCTCAGGATCGCTTTCCCGAAGTCGATGCGATTACGCATCAGCTCGACTGGCAGTGGTCTTGCAAATGAAAATGCGGTGGTCCGGGGCGGAGACTGTCCGCCGAGCATTGCAAGCATGACCCTGTCAAAGGCAGTCGGATCAACGTCCAGGCCGACAACTGAACGGGCCGTGGATTGAGCGCTGCAGCCCCCAGGCGGAAGATACAAGGCACTTTTTCCCGCGCCCCATTCAAAAGTTCGGCTCTCCCGCCGCGTCACCGTAAACCCGCAGACTGGCAGCATAAGAATGCCTTTCGGCGCGTCCTTGGCCTCCAAAACGAAGGCCGAAGAAGCCAGCGCGACCAGCCTTATGTTTCGGGTTTTGATGACCGCAGAGTGGGCGCAAAAAAAGCCATCGGGCTCTAGCGGCCGATGGTTCATGACCAATGAGCTGCCGCGCGCCAACGCTTCGGACATGCTATCAGCGTCGCGAAACTGAATCGCTCTTCGCTGACTAAAGGCCAGGGCCGGGATTGGGTCAGAAGCGCTCATTGTCAGGATGATCCGATCGTCGCCAAACATTCTCATGCGTGGACAGGCGCACGGCACATGATTTGACGCCAACCGATCGCCCTGTATTCAACCGCCCCGCGCTCCACTCCGCCAAGGTTTTTGCGCTGTGCGCAAGTTTTCAATGGTGTCACCGGCGCTTGGCTGTGGGCGATTGTCCCAGAAGCCCATACTGACCGACTTGTTGTAACCACCGGCACCCAGCAATCGTCGCCCAAGCTGAGGCCGTCAAGACGAAACGCACAACGCTAAGCCATGCTGTGTTAGAGAGCATTGATGTTCTCCGTAAACGGAGGCTTGAAGCACCGGCATCCGGGTCGCCGACGATCCGGCCGGCATCCGCGCCTATCCGGCGGTCCAGCAACTCAACGCCCAACTCGAAGCCTATTGGCAGGCGCTTGCCACCGGGAACCCGGCGGCGCCCGTTGGCGTGGATCAAGCGCGGGTGATAGCCCGCAACCTTGGCGTGGCCTACCTGCCGGCCCACGAGCTGGTCAGCAAGCCGCATGAGGAGATCCTGCGGCGCATCGATGCCGTCACGGCTGCCGGCGCGGTCAACAATACGAACGCGGTGGCCGCCGCCTTGGGCGGCGCGCGCAAGGGGCAGATAGCTCCAACCGCTCAACTTCGGTCATCGGCCGGCCGTTGATCGTCGGCGGGCCCTTCATGGCGCGCTTGGGGGCCATGTTGCGGCGGCGTTTCGGCGGGGGATTGGCTGACATTGCGCCCTCGTCGTAGTGCTTCGGGGGCTATCTTGCACTCTGCGAAACGAGAAAAAAGTCAAGGGCGGCTTTCGTGAGCTTCAATCCGTCCGGTCCGTGAAGATGCGCGTTCGTATCGGACTCACCACATTGTTGCCTTGCAGTGTGACCCGATTGCCCTAGAGCCGAAAGCCAATGGCCTCTAGATTTGTGCCCATGTTCGGTAGAGTAAAGAGTGCGCATAAAGGCTACTTGGTGGTGCTGGCTTTGCTCAGCACCATTCTGTATGCGTACCTTGTTCCGGGCCATATCGCTGCACAGTTTGCCGCGCATAAACACAGAGCTGATATAGCTCTACTGAACGCGGCAATTTGCACGCCAGACGGCTCCGACACCGACAGTCCCGAGGCCAACTGCCCAATCTGCCAGGGGCTCGCCTCGTTTTCCCTGTTCTTACTGCCTCCCGACGCGATCACACTCAACGCGCCGCTGCAGAGTGAGGCGGCGCTCACAGTCGCCCAAGATGTCGGGCTCAATCGCAAAATTTCCCTCCCCCGTAGCCGCGGGCCTCCGCATCTCTCCTGAGCGTACCGACGTTCGATCTCCGGTCACGATGATGCCCGCACTGCGTCTGCCTACGCTCCCACGCCTGTTTATTGGCTGCCGCAGTTTCTGACTGCGGACGATCTGTAGCGTTGCGTTCCAAGGAGTTGCGTAAAATGTCCGGGGGAATTGACGGGTTCATCGTGCGAGCGATGGCCGTTGGAGGAATGATAGGTCTGGCAGGTGGCGTTCACGCCCAGGAGGCGGACGTAGCCGTGCCGCTTCCGCCAGTCGTGGTGGAGCAAACCGCTGCTCCGACACCAGCCAAACCAACAAAGAAGAAGACCGCGAAGTCCAAAGCGAAGCAGGCACAGCCTGCTGCAGCGCCTTCACCGGCGTTCGCTCCTGAAAGCGGTCTGTCAGGTTCGCCGGCCAACCGCGCCGGCAGCCTGACCGTACCCGACACTGCCGAAGCGATAGCTGAGATACAGCGTATTCCCGGCGCAGTGACAATCGTACCGGACACCCAGTTCCGCAACACGCCCGCGAACACTGTCAAAGATGCGATAGGCTGGGTTCCCGGTGTGATCGTACAGCAGAAGTGGGGCCCTGACGCGCGCCTGTCGATCCGTGGGTCGGGCCTGACCCGAAATTACGGCAACCGCGGCATCAATGCCTACATGGACGGTGTACCGATCAACACGTCGGACGGATTGTTCGATCTGTTCGAAGTTGATCCAAGCGCCTACCGATATGTCGAAGTGTTCAAAGGCGCAAACGCGCTGCGATATGGCTCAAACTCGCTTGGCGGCGCGATCAACTTTGTGACGCCAACAGGATACGATGCCGACGCGTTCGGTGTTCGCGTCGATGTCGGCAGTTTCGGATTTATAAAGTCGACCATCAACGGTGGCGGCGTATCGGGGCCGGTCGACTACTTCATCAACCTTTCGGGCTACCGTGAGGATGGATATCGCCAACATAGCCGGCAGGAGATGGTGCGCCTCAACGCCAATCTCGGCTATCGTCTATCCGCGAACGCTGAAACGCGTTTCTACATCAACGCCAATACCTGGGATGGTCAGCTGCCCGGCGAGGTCAGCAAGGCCGCCGCATTGAACTCCCCCAAAGCCGCACATCCAGAATGGCTGCGGCAGAACCAGCAGCGCAACATCGACTCCATTCGGGTTGCCAACAAGACCACTGTGCGTCTTGACGGCACGACACTGGAATTCGGCGCGTTCACCCATCAACGCCGTGTCGATCATCCAATCTATGAGTACGTTGACTATAACGTATCGGACTATGGCGGCTTTCTTCGCGCGACCGATGATCGTCTGATTGGCGGCTTCCGCAACCGCCTCATCGTCGGCGCCGGTATTCTCGACGGAACGACCGACTATTATCAGCACGCAAACTTAACCGGCGGCGTGAAAGGCGCGATGACGACATCGCAACTCTGGAAAGCTAAGAACCACTCAGCCTACGCCGAAAACAGTTTCTATGTGCAGCCGGATGTTGCGCTGATTGCTGGAATTCAGTTCTCCCACGCCGTTCGTGATCAGCGCGACCGTCTCGGAGTAAATTCCGGATCGAGCACATATGACAATTGGAGTCCTAAGGTTGGCGTACTTTGGGATGTTGATCCCAACTGGCAGGTTTTCGGCAACATATCGCGCAGCGCTGAGGTGCCGACCTTCGATGCGAACGCATTCAACATCAAAGCGCAGACCGCTACCACGTACGAGATCGGCACACGCGGACGTAGGTCCGATTTTATCTGGGACGTGTCGCTCTATCGCGCCGAGATCGACGACGAGCTGCAGTGCCTGACGATTGTCATGCCCTGGTTCACCGCTCCCTGCGCACTCACAAACGCCGACAAGACGGTGCATCAAGGCATCGAAGCGGGCTTCGGGCTTGCTGTTCTGCAATCGACCTTTGATTTTGATGATAGCGTGTGGCTGAACGTTTCCTATACCTACAACGACTTCTTCTTCGACGGTGACGCGGTTTGGGGCAATAACAACCTCCCTGGCGTTGCCCCGCATAATCTCCGCGCGGAAGTGCTCTATCGGCACACGAGCGGGTTCTATGCCGGCCCAAATGTCGAATGGGTCGGCGGAAACTTCTATGCTGACAACGCCAACACGCTGAAGATCGACCCGTTCGCGCTTCTGAACTTCCGCGTCGGCTTCGAGCAGGAGAAGGGCTGGTCCGCATACGTCGACGGCCGCAACTTGCTGGATAAGCACTACATCGCCACTACCATTACTGCAGGCAATGCCACTCCCAACATGGAACTCTTCAATCCGGGAACTGGCCGCGCCGTTTACAGCGGCGTGCAATACAGGTGGTGACGTTCGCAGCATCAACGCGAGGCGCTCGCTTCGCGTTGATCACTGTTTTACCGAGGCTCTTAGCAGACCCGCCCAGTCGGTGCGTCGCGTGCATCCCAATCAATTCGCACCGAGAGAGCGCAGCGGTTGACATCAGCACCGCTCCGCGCTGCTGACCCACGCAACCGGATTTTCCGACGCGTGCTGAAACGAAAAAGGAGGCCCAATTATGGGCCTCCTTTCTGCTTGCGTTGGTCTTGTAAGCGTTCGGCAGGTGGTCAGATCAGAAGCGGTAGTTCACACCGATCCTTGCCGTTTCAAGCGTCAGGTCGGAGCCGAACCAACCGCTCGTCAGTCGATACTCCTTGTCCTCCAGCTCGATGTACAGGTATTCGGCCTTTAGAGAAATGTTGCGCGAAAGGGCGTACTCGAGTCCGCCGCCAACGACGTAGCCTTGCCGCGTCTCAGAGAAGGTGCCGCCTGGGCGGCCAGCGCCGCCGCCGACCTGGAAGTTGCTTTCGATGTCAGCATACGCGACACCGCCGGTTCCATAGACGAGAAACTTTCCGGCGGTGAATCCGAGGCGCCCGCGGATCGTCGCCAGCCAGTTCACATCGTAGCCCGCATCGGTCGTGCTGGGTGCGAAGAACCCCGTGAACTGAGTATCGCCGCTGACATCGCTGCCCGAGATATCTGCCTCAACACCAATGACCAGCGAATGGAGTTGCAGGTTGAAGCCTGCCTGACCGCCGGCGATAAATCCGGTTGTGTCAACCGATGCGCCGAAGCTCGTGGTGCGCGCTGGATTGGCTACGAAGCTCTCGCCCGTCCCCCAGCCATAACCGACATGGGCGCCGACATAAAATCCGCTCCAGTCGTGCGCTGTGACGCGCGGCGTGTCTTTCACGCTGCCATAGTGATATCCGTCCGCCAGTGCAGGCGTGGCGATGGCGGTGACGGCGGCAATTGCGATGGTGCTGATGATGGTACGCATTGGAATAATCCTGTTCGATGTCGCGCCCGCAGGCGGCGATTGATTTTCAAGCTTGATCAGAAATCGACGGTGAGCCCGACGTTGAAGCTGCGTCCGGGACCATGCACTCCGGCACCAGCCAGGTTTGCCGCGTTGTAGCGGTACAAAAATGCGCTGTAGCCTCCGAGCGGCAGTTCGTAATCGGTGTCGAAGACGTTATCGACGCCGACATCGAAACGCATGCCGTCCATTGCGTAGCTGGAACGCAGGTTGAGCAGAGCAAACGCCCCTGTGCGTCCTTCACCTCGAACTTCATCGATGCGGTTCTTGGCGGCAACGGCCTGCACCTCGGCAACGTTGGTCCAGTTGCCGATAGTGTGCGACAGCGCGATGCGCGCGTTCGCGGGCATGATGTTGAAGAGGTAGGTGTCGTTGTCGAGATCGCGGCCGACGACATAGCTGAACGTGCCGCCGATGTTCCAATCGCCCCACCAGTGGCCGAGCGCTTTCATCGCTTCGATATCAACGCCGCCGAGCTGTGCCTCATTATTGACGAAGCGCAACGCACGTCTGCCCGCAGGTGGTCCCATATAGGCATTTGGGTTGAGTTCGACGCCGATGTAGTCGGTGACATGAGAGAAATAGCCGGAGATCTTGACGTGCCAGTCGCGATGATCCGCGTCATGCCAGGATGCACTGGCGCGGACGGAGTGAGCGACTTCGGGTTTGAGGTCGAGATTACCGACGTAGGCGTTGAGATCTCCGAACCAGTTCACCATCGTTCCGGCCATGCCGGACTCGTTTGACCAGGCGTAGCGCTCGTAGAGATTGGGTGAACGCGTTTTGCGCGCAACGCCGAACTCGTATGCCTGGGTAGCGTCCGGCACGTAACGGGCCGTCGCGGTCAGATCCACGTTGTTGTCGTTCCGGCGATGATTTCGGGCGTTGAACGCAGCCGCGTCAGCTCCGTACATCATGGGGCTGTAGCCTTGCACGTCGCCGGCATCGGATGTGACGCGGTCAAATCGTGCGCCGACAAGCGAAGTCCAGGCAGAAGTCCAACGCTGTTCAACCTCAGCGTACACAGCTACGCGATCCCGCTCGCCGCCATTGATGTTCCAGTACGTGTTCGGGCCCATCATGGTGCCAGCCAGCGGCGGCCACCAGTCATCCAGCCGATAGCGGTGATACTCGTGGCCAACGCGTAGCTGCGTATTCGCATCCAGATTGACGCCGGCCTTGAGGTCATAGCCGGTGTCACTGCCGCGCGTTTCCATCGGCATCGCCCAGCCCAGGCTCGCCTTGTCTTCCAGCATTTCCATCGAGTGACGGATCGCCTGACGATAGACGCGCGCTTCAGCGAAGCCCCAGTCGAACTGGGCCTTGTAGTAGGCGTTGACCGAGAAGCTCTTGTTATCGGTCATGTCCATGTACTGGTTGGTGAAGCCCTGATACGGGATCGACTGCCAGCCGAAATCAACGCCGAAGCGATCATTGCCCGACCGGCCTGCGGTCTGCAGCAAGTGGTTGGTAGATTTGTATTGTGTCGAATCCACCGTGCGGCCGTTGCCGTCCTTGTACTGGCGCGCACTGGTGGTTGAGCCGGTGTAGGCGATGCTGGCATCCTCCGTCGCCGCATAAGCATGCACGGATGCGCCAAGGCCATGGCCGTTGCTGCGATAGTTGGCGGAGATGCGGCCGCCCGCGGTGAAGCCTTCACCGGCCAGTGCAAAACGCGGCGGTGCCGACTCTGCGGCCAACGTGCCGCCAAGACTGTCGCCACCCATGCTGACCGGCGTGATGCCGGCAATGACATAAGCGTTGCCGGCGGCGGAGGCATCGAGATACGACAGCGCCGGATTCATGTGGTTGCCGCACGAAGACGTCAGCGTCATTCCGTTCACGACAACTTTCAGGCGGTCGTCACCGAAGCCGTTGAGGTACGGCAAGGATGATACGCCACCGCCGGTCTGGAAGCTCATGCCGGGAAAACTCTGGAACAGCCGCGCAGAGTCGTTGCTCGCAAGCGTGCTTTGCGCGTTTACACTCTGCTGCCGGGCGAACGGTACGTTTTCAACCGGTGATGCGTCAGAAGCCGGTGTCATAGCTTCCGGCTCATCGATGACAGGTGCCGCAATGGGTGTCGGACTGACCGACTGCTGCTTCTTGACGGCTTTCTTTTTTGCCTTCGGCGCCGCCGGGGCCTCGACAGTCACGGCGGGCAGCGCCGTCCCCTGTTCCGCTTCGGTCTGCTGCGCCCGCGCTCCGCAAGGCATAGCGCCGATGGTGAGGGCAACCGACAGTGGCAACACCGCGGTGCTTCTTAAGCGTTTACTCATAATACAAACTCGCAATTCGCATGAGCTATGCGCTGAGCGCGCGCACCCGTCCGCCCGCGCGAACGCGGTCGTCAATTGGAATGCATGCGGCGTCGGCGACAGAACCACAGGCACAACGTGCTTTGGCTCCGTCAAATTCAGCGCGTGATTACAGTGCTCGAAGGAAGTTCAGGCGCGGGGTGGGCCGCGCGCTGGCTGGGGCAGTCCATGTCTGGCAACGGGCGCGACAGCGCCAACAACAATGACATCGTCCGCCGCAATTATTGATGGCGCGTCGACGATGGTGGGCGCTGCCAGCAACGCCAGCGGCGAAGACGCCGCGTAGGGGCACGCATAGCTGCCCGCTTGTTTCTGCGTGGACGGAACGGGGCGACCGTCACCGTCAAGGTCGAGAACGATGCTGCCATGTTCGGAGCACAGGACAACGGTGAATGTGCCTGCCTGTGGGCCAGCCTCTAGCATCAACCCCGGCGCCAAAAGGCTGCGCAAGATTAATGCAAACGCTACAACTATGGCCCAACGGTTACGCATTACACAAACTACACCTCACCTACCTAGCGATAGGCGACAGCGTGAATGCGTTCAACGCAGACCTCGGCTTGCGAGGATTTATGCGTGCTCGTGTGTCAGCAAAGTAACATGACGTGAGAGCGGATCTGGTCAGCTCCAACGACGCTGCAACGACAACGTGATGCGGTTACTGCGTAACGTGCTGGCGCGGGTCGCAACGATGAGGAGCGCGTCCGGAAATCCGGCAATCGCGCCAGCAGACCCTAAACGACTATTTGCGAGAAACTTCGATGGTTCGATCGCACAGGCAGATTGGGTGCTGCCTCTCATGCGAGATGCAGCACCCAGATACCGCTGTGGACAATCGCGCTCAGTCCGGTGTCCGACCGCCCATTCAGGACTTCGACTGCAGATAGGCAATCAAATCATTGATCTGCGCGTCGTCCTTCATGCCCGGGAAGATCATGCGCGTTCCAGGCACCTTCTTTTTGGGATCATGCAGAAATTCTGTCAGCGTCGCCTCATCCCAGGTCAATCCGCTTTCCTGCATCTTCTTGCTGTATTTGAAACCTTCCACCGAGCCTGCAGGGCGCCCGACAACACCTTTCAATGTCGGGCCCAACTTGGTGACACCCTTTTCGATATCGTGGCATTGCGCGCATCGACGGAACAATTTCTCGCCGTTGGCGACATCCTGTGCCGAAGCTCCGCCAACCAGAAGCAGGCTGGAAGCTATTGCGATTACGACCGTTCTCATTGCTATTGACCTTGTACAAGTTGCCCGTTTTCGATGGGCCGCAGTCTTGAGACAACGCGCATCAAGCGCCTGATACTGAAATCGGCCAGAACCGGAGCACGCCGTCGAGAGCTGCCGGCTAAGCGCGGCAGCATTTGAAGTATCAAATGTTTGAAAACCCTGGCGGGGCTCTTGCCTGTGCGTGCACGCCCCTGCAACGCACAACGCGCGTGCTGTTCTGAGGGACCAGCGTACGCACCAGCATGGGTGCGCAAACATTCAGGCCAGCCGGTGCCGGCAGGCCCGGCGCCCCTGCCAGCAAACAGGCTTCACATGGGGATGCGGCATGGGTACCGGAATGGCCGCCAATCCCTGCAGTGATACACAGGAACGAGAGCGTGCCGTCGGGCAACGTAAAGAATGCTGCGTCCAACGATTTGGACGCAACAGCAGGCTTGTGCGCGAAGCCAATCGCAGTCACCGCCAGCACATAGAGCGCCAGCAGAACCTTCCGGGTTGCGATGATAGAGCGAAACGCGCGCATGTCTTACGTTGGCGCTAGTTGATCGGCACGGTCAATAGACTGTTAGCCTGGAAATTCTTACGAAAAGCGGCTCATTTCCTTACAAGACGTCGAGCTTTGAGCGGATGCTTGCTTGACCGCCGTCAAAGCGTCGCCCCGCCATGCGCTACCGGCTTGACCAAATTCAATCCGCCGACTCTGCCGCTGTTTTATGCTTGGCTCCCGCTTTGGTAAATTGACGGTTTGAACGAAACACGACTACCATGCGCACATGCGAAGCCTGCGCTGCCTCAGCACCACCAGATTGATCTTCGTCGGCCTTTATAGTCTGGCGATGCTCCTGCTGCCGCTTGCGCACCATCCAGTGCAATACGTTGCTCAGGATCTCACGGCTTTCGCTCTGCCGGATGGCTCTCTACCCATCCTTTGCGTCCAGCCTGTCGATGGCTCGGATCAGTCACCGGCAAGCCAGCAGGCAAGATGCGAAGCATGCCTACTGATTTCGGCACCCGGAGTTCTGGCCGCTCCTGCGGAAGTCGCAGCAACGCCGCTGGCTATTGCAAAAGCTGCCATAGCGTGTGCTGACAGCTCCAGCACTACGACGCATTTTGACTTCATTGCCAATCCACGCGCGCCGCCGATCCGCTTCATCTGAAACGACTTCAATCGTTGACTGACGAAGCGCCGTTTCTGTCGAGCCATCGACAGGCTGCGGCCATAGGTGGACACACATTCAATGTCGCAATCTCACGATCCCGAAAGGGGGCGGACGCAGGCGCGAGGCTGCACAGCCTCGTCCATGCTCCCCGCCTCCGCTGGACCTACGCCGGAATTCTTTTCCGACCGGGTCATCAGCATCGTCTATTCAAAAGGGCAATCGATCTTCGAGCAGGATGACCCGGCCGACACGATTTATTTCGTGATTTCCGGCGCAGTCATCGTTCACCGAACGGGATCTGACGGAAACCGAGAGGTTATGGAACTTGCCGGAGAAGGCGCCCTGCTCGGACTGGTATCCGGTGCCACCTATGGATGCTGCGCATCTTCTCTGACACGCACCGCCGTTACTGCCATCCGTCAGGAAGCCATCGCTGGCTCAACCCAATTGCAGCAGCGGATTGGCAAAGAGCTGACCCGCAGACTGGAGTTGATGCAGGAGCAGGCAAGAGTCCGCCCGCGCACGTCGGCGGCATCGCTAGTTGCCCAGTTCATTCTGACTTTGCCACCCGCTACCAAAGATCGGCCATTGGAGCGCGTTTTCATTACGCAGACCGATATGGCGAGCTATCTCGGCCTCGCCGTTGAAACCGTGTGCCGTATCGTGAAGAGCTTGAAACAGAAGAACGCACTGCTGCCTGGCACGCGTGACAGGATTGTAATCGCCGATATGCAGTATCTCGAGCACTTAGCCGGTACGCTGACAACTCGCCCACCAGCCGCAACCTAGCGGCGAAATTTTCCTGAACGTTCCGCGCTCCTTGCGATGAAACGCGACACACTGACGTTGGTCAGCTGCGACGCCGCCATCATACTTGACTCATAAAGTAACATTTAATTATCGTGCTCGCTAACGCAGCCAGATTTCGCTGCGCGTACGAGCCAGTGGAAGCGTTGCGTCGGTCGTACTTCGCATTCGTATCCCAGCCAGAAGTTTGTTTTGCGTCCTTCGGGGGGATCAATGTCGAAGTGTGTTGCCGCGGGTTTTCCCGTGGGCGTTGTTGCGTGCGTTATGTTGGCTGTCAGCCCTGCACTGGCTCAAGACAATTCAGCGTCGGAAATTCCCGGATCGGAAGCACCCGCGCAACAGCAGGCGACGCCGGCTGGCGAAGTGCCTCTTCCCGATCTCGTTGTCAGCACCAGCAATAAGCCGAAGAAGGCCAAAAAGGCCAAGAAGCAAAGCACAGGCGGTGGCGGCAGCGGCTCTGCAGATGCTGATGAAGGCGTTCTTGCATCGCAGGGCTCCGGCGACGCCGCAGCTTCTTCCGATGAGCCACTCGACGGCGTCGTGCTCGGTGGCGCTGTGGCTGACACCGGCATGACCGTGTTCGACACTCGCAGCGTGAATATGCGCACCGATGGCGGCGGCGACGCGAACACGTTCATGCGCAATCTGCCCAACGTGCAGTATCAGAATGACGCCAACGACAACGCCGGCATCAATGGCTATCAGGCCATCGATACGCGGCCGCTGCTGCTGTCGATCAACGGCGCGCAGACCTATGAGAACAATTTCATCGTCAATGGCGTCTCGACAAACAACGTAACCGGCGCAGTCGACCCATTTAACACCGACGCGCTGAACAGCGACACCGGCGGTAACCCCAATCTAAATTCCATGTATGGATTGCATCCGCAAACGGTGTTCGTGCCGTCCGACTTCATCGGTACTGCCACAATCATCGACAGCAATGCATCGGCGGAATATGGCGAGTTCCTGGGTGGCGTCGTGATCTATGATCTCGCGCGCCCACCGACTGACCGATACCGTGCGTCGCTTTCGTATCGGCGTCACACCCACGAGATGGTGGACTATCTGAACGTAACTCCGACGGGCACCAACCCGCTCGGCAAGACGGCGCCCAAGTTCACTCAAGAAAGCCTGGCAGCTTCCATCGGCGCACCAATCACGACCGACCTGTCATTCATTGTTCAGGCCAGCCGCAAGACAGGCGATACCACGCGCCAGAAGCAGTACACATACTTCAACGGCGTCTCCACCGAAGACTCCGAAAATATCTTCCTGCGCTTCGCCACTGAACTGAAGACCGACATCGGCCGCTTCACCTTCGACACCTCATTGACCGACTATCAGCAGGTCTGGACGTCCATGAGCTGGCGCGACATGGAAATGAACGTGGCGACGCGCACTTCGTCGACGCAGCTTGAGTATCTTGGCGCACTAACCAACGTTGCGAACGAAAATATAGGTCTGAACAACGTGACCTTGAAGTCTCGCGTTTATTACAATGATAGTGAGACGCTGAACGAGACCAACAGCAACGTCGCCTATTCCTGGATCGCAAAGCGCCGCGTGAAGCCGATTAACGGCACATGGGGCGAAACCTTTTCGACCGAAGACTACGCAGACTGGTGTCAGTCTGATCCGATTTCAACGTTGGGGACAGATCCAACGCGTCAGCTATCAAATAATACAGTTTGCAATATCGGAGGGTACGGAAATAAAGAGACCGGCCAAACCGATTATGGTGTGCAGGCCCAGCTTCGTGGCAACATCTTCCTGGGCAACTTCCTGATCGGTGGCGAAGCCAAGACCATTGATGGACGGCGCGCGCGGCCAGACGAGTTTGTCTGGTATACCTCGGTCCGTACATCGACCGGCGAAACGCAAAGCCCCGCAGGTGGTGAATTCTTCTGTCCAGCAGGCGATGACGCCTGCACAAGCGACCAGTACGGCCGCATCAAAACCGTGTCGCCTGCTTTCGAAATTTCCGAGACTGTCAATGCCCTGCATGGCTATGCCGAGATCGACCAGACGCTCGGTTGGTTCAACGTCCGCGCCGGCACACGCCTCGACTATGAAGACTACTTCAAGAACGTGAACATCGCACCGCGCCTTGCAGCCACCGTATCGCCGTTCGATGGCATCAGCCTGACCGGCGGCTATAATCGCTACTACATCGGCGAAACGCTGTATTATGCATTGCGCGACTCACAGCCCTACTCTCTGGCCTATACCCGTAGCCACACTGCTAATGGTACCGTCAGTTCAACTTGGACGCCGCCGGCCACCATTCGCCGGTATGGGTTCAAATCACTCAATCTCGATACGCCGTTCAACGACGAATATACCGGCACGCTGCGCGTTCGGGATCCGCTGCTCAACGGCAACGCACGTCTGCGCTACACCGAACGTCACGGCGAGGACCTGTTCACCTCGGCAAGCTGCGGATCGAACTGCACAACCCTCACCAACGACGGCGAAAGCTTCTACCGCTCAGTAACAGCTGAATACACGAAGTTCTGGCGCGATCTGCCGACACAGTACCTCAACGGAGCTGGCTTCACAGTCGGCGCGACCTGGTCCGAACAGAACATTTCACGTGGCACCTACGTCGACGACGACGAGAGTGATGTGTTCATTCTCTACAAGGGGCAATCCTACACGCCGCTGAGCTTTGTAGACGTCACCGGCAACCTGGATATTCCGGTGCGCATCGGCGGAACCCTATCTACCAACTGGTTCAACAACATGTTGGTTGTCGATCTGAGTGCCGGATACAATCTTGGCTATCAGGGCGTCTATGACACCGGCACCAACGTGATGTTCAACGACCGCGTGCACGATGTCTACGACGACAGGAAGTTCAAGGCTGTGCTGAAGGTTGATCTTGCGGCTTATGTTGCTGTGACCGAACAGGCGTACATCAAAGCCCACGTGAACAACATCTTCAACACGCCCGGCAATGCCATCGCCACCTACGAGAATCCGTGGATGATCGGGCGCAGCTTCTGGCTGGAATCGGGCTTGCGTTTCTGACACATGACCCAAACAGAAAGCACCGGACTGCGGTCACGTTTCAAAGTGCTGGTGGCGGGGGCGATTGCCTTCGCCGCCATCTGCGTTGCGGGCTCGCTCGCCTACGCGCTGCTGCCGCCTGACGTTCCGCTGGATGCGAACTTTCCATCGCAACCGTCCGCCGTTGAATTGGCCTATCTGCGCGACGCGTATGCAAAGCCGCCGAACGACTGGCCACGGCCGCGCTTGCTTGCGGACGCCGACTTCACGGAAATGGCCGCGCTGGATATCCACCCCGCGCCAACGGATCGCGAACTCGCTTTGGCCCGCCTGGGACACGATCTGTTCGAAGACCCTGCCCTTTCCGCATCTGGACATATCGCCTGCCAAAGCTGCCACAACCGTCGCCTCGGTTGGGGCGATGCGTTGCCAACATCGTTCGGTCACGGCCGGGCGCAGGGCAAGCGCAATGCCATGCCGCTGTTCAGCGTGGGCTACAAATCGACGTTCTTCTGGGACGGGCGCAGCGGCTCACTGGAGCACCAGGCGCTCGGCCCGCTGACCGACGCGCATGAAATGGCCAACGACAATCTCGATGGCGTCGTGGCGCGGATCAATGCCAAGGAGGCATATCGCGCTACCATCAACGCCATCAAGGGCGACGGCAACAGCTTCGAGGCGGAAGATATTGTTGCGGCGCTCGCCGCGTTCCAACGCACGCTGGAGCGGCCGACACGTTTCGATCGCTATTTGCGCGGCGACCAGAAGGCGCTGACGGACACGCAGGTGTGGGGGCTGCACATCTTCCGCACCAAGGCGGGCTGCGCCAACTGCCACAACGGCCCGTTGCTGTCCGACAATAGATTTCACAACATCGGCCTCAGCTTCTTCAATCGGAAGCTGGAAGATCTCGGCCGTTTCAACGTGACCGGAAAAATTGAGGACGTCGGCAAATTCCTGACGCCGTCCCTGCGCCACGTCTCGCGCACAGCGCCTTACATGCACAACGGTGTCTTTCCGCGCCTGGAGGGCTTGGTCAGGTTTTATGAGGCCGCAATAGATAGCGTGGGCAAGCGGCAACCCGTTGCCGATGAGCGCAAGCCGCAGTTCAACGCGGCGCTCAAGAAATCTCCGCAGTTGAAATCATTCAAGCTGACAGCAGCGGAGCGGGCTGCACTGGTTGCATTTCTGGAAGCGCTTTAGACGACTGCTGCCGACAGGCATGGTCGCTGCCCGGTCATTTTGGAACCCGGAACCAATCGAGGCATCGCCATCGCGCCGATGATGCAATCGAGAGCGCGCAATTCAGCGCAACGCATTATTTGCCGCCGAACTTCAGCCCGTGGCGCGCCGCGACCTTGCGCATAACTGCAGCGCCGTTCTTCACGGGCTTGACGGACATCAGATTGGTGACACCCACGCCGCGCATTTCATTGACGAAAGATTCCACGTCGGGATCGTTATCCGGCCGCCCCAGATGTCTGGCGATGGCAACGCACAGCCCCTTGCCATGTTCCTGCAGAATGGGTTGCAGATCCGGATCGTCACCCACCTCAAGGATGATCGAGAGAAAAAAGCGCATACGCTCCGGATCGAAGAACAGCGCAACCAGCAATCCTTCGAGCGGCACCTTGCGGGCCGCTTTAGCTTCAGCGCGCATATGCGACGCTTCAAGCAGTGCAATGTAGAGATCGGCCTTGCGCGGAAAATAGTAGGTGAGATGCGACTGCCTCAGCCCGCAGGCCTTCGCGATCCGCGGCTGCGTAAGGGCCTTCATCCCTTCATGCTCGATGATGTCCAAGGCGGCATCGAGAATGAGTTGCTTTCGCGACGGCTCCTGATGGTCCAAAAGCTTCCCTCCCAACCTTAGCTCCGTTCTAGCTTCCAACGGGAACAGAACAAAAGGCCGAGGATCACAGGAAAACCATTTAATCAACAGATGGCAAGCGCCGGCGGGCGCTGGTGCCGACATAGCCAAGGGTTTGAAAGAAGGTTTCTTCCTCGGCAAAACCCGCGCGGGCGAGCAGCTCCGCGATGCGTTCGGGGGCTGCCCGGTGCCACAAGGTTTGCATGCGTTTGATAACGGCATCGGGGGGCGGCACGCCTGGACCGTGCTGCATCAGCAGCCATTGCCGCAAGGCTGATTCGTCAAACGCAATGTTCGGCGCATCAAGCAGCAGCAACGGCGCGTTGGCCGAAAGCCGCTGTGCAACGCCTGTAAGAAAGGCCTGCTTGGTGCCATCGTCGGGCAGGAAGTGCAGCACCAGCGAAACCGTCGCGGCGTCAAAGGCGCCCTGCCCGCCGACGTCATCGAGGTAGCCGGAGACAAACTCCACGCGCTCCGACAGCCCTGCCGCCGCGATGCGCTGCCGCGCCAGATCCAGCATGCCAGCCGACGGCTCCACGGCGACGAAGCGCGCCTCGGGCAGACACTTTGCGATCACCAGTATCTCAGAACCGGTGCCGCAACCGGGCACCAGAATGCGGGAGGGTCCTGACAACTGCGCGGCCAGGATCGATCCCATAAGATCGAGCGCCAGCGTATAGCCCGGCACGAGGCGCACGATGTTGTCGTCATAGATCTTCGCAGCCGCGTCGGGGAAAGCGTTCATGCTGCCTGCCCCCGGCGGAATACAGTCACCACCGCAATGGAGGCCACAACGGCCAACGCAACCGTCGCTGCAAATGACGGCGCGGACAGCGCCAGCTTATGCAGCGCTGCACCCGCTATCGGACCGGCCGCCAGCCCCAAACCTTGCGCAATCGCATTGACGCCCGCCACACGCCCCTGCGCCGCCGGCCCGGCAATGAAACTCAACAACGCCAGATTGCTCGGCAGCAGCAGACCGAGCCCGGCACCCAATACGCCCAGCGCGATGAGCAGCATCGGCACGTCAACTGCCAGGGTCGCCGCAAGCATGGCCAAAGCGCCAGCCATCGCACCCAGCAACAGCAGCAGTGCGGGACGCAGCTTGATGATGCGGAGGCCGAAGATCTGCATTGCAGCCATAGCGATGCTTGCGGTCATGAGCCCCGCGCCCGCCGTCGAGATGGCATCCGCCCGCGGCAAACCGAAACCGTCCTCAAGACGCAGCGCCGTAACGTGCTGCATAACGCCGTAAACACAAATGCCCAGGAACGTCACAATCAGATTTGACCAGATCAGTCGTAACGGAAAGCCGATCCGTACTATCGGGCTGAGCGGCTCGGTCCGCACGTTCCTAATCAGCAAAAGAACCAGCACAAAGCCAACGGCGACAGCCACGGCCAACGCCACCAAAGCCTCAACCGGCGCCGAGCCACCGGCCTTGAATGCCGAAGCTGCGCCAACGATCGCGCCAATGCCGTAGGAAGCACCTAGCAGGCCCATGCCTTCGGCACGCTGATCGGCTGTGGTGCGATCCGCCATCCAGGCTTGCGCTGCGGGCAATAGTCCGCCGGTAAGCAGTGACTGCAACGCGCGCGCGCCGAACAGCGCGATGAGTGCCGTTTCGCGCTCCAGATCGCCCGCCAATCGCAGGCCGATGATGACTGCCATCAGCGACGTGCCGAGCGCAGCACCGAACAGGCCGCTCAACAGCACGAACCGGCGCCCGCGGGTTTCGCTTATGCCGCCCGAGACCGGTGCTGCAATCAGCAACACAAGAGCGCCAAGCCCCAGCAGCAATCCGGTTTCCATGGCAGAGAAACCAAGGTCGCGACCCAACCCCGGCAGCACAACCAGCAGAAATGCCTGGGCGGCCGCATTTGCAGCCAGCCCAAACAGCAACGGAAGTGAGGAAATTCGGAAGCCACTCATGTCAGAAGTTTGTCCGTGCGCCAATCATATATGCCCGCCCTTCGCCTGAAATGCCGGCGAACACCGGTCGACCGCTCGTGTCGGTGCCGGCCTGGAAGCCCGACGTCGCATAGTTTTCATCAAGCAGGTTCTCGACCGCACCGAATACTTCGAAGCGCTCACCCTGCCACCCGGCGCGCAGGTTCACCAGCTCATAGCTGCTCAGTTTGCGGCTGTTGGCCGGATCAATCATGCGCGAGCTGGTGTAGCCATATTCGGCACGTACGAACGTCTCGCCGGAGTTGCCAGAAATTGGCGTCGACCAACGATACTCCGCAAACAACATGGAGCTGAACGAAGGTGCATATGGCACATCGTTGCCGAGAATGAGCGCGCTGCCGCTAGTGATTTCGGTGTTGAGCAGCGCTAGGTTGGTGCCAACGCTCAAACCGCGCATCGGCCTGACAACGGCTTCCAGTTCCGCGCCATAGGTGCGCGTATCGGCGTTCTGCACGGAGAAGCGTCCCAGCACGGGATTGAACGTGAAAAGCTGCTCGTCGGCGGTATCGTTGTAGAACACCGAAGTTGCAACATCGACATTACCACCGGCAAGGCGGCTGCCCTTGACGCCGGCTTCATACGACCAGGTGGTCGAGCTTCCGTAGGGCTGCAACGGAATGCCAAGCGCGGCGAACTGATTGTAGAACAGATAGCCGCCGGTTTTTTCGCCGCGTGCAACGGTGGCGAATGCCGTCAGATTATCGGCAAGCTCATATGACAACCCCGTACGGCCGGTCAGGAAAAGATAGTCGACATTGCCGGACTCATCGAACTGGGGACGCGCACCGTTACGGCCCAGGAACTGCCCGTCAAAGTCCTTCGATTCATAGGAGAGGCGCAGACCGCCGATCCAGTTCAAACGCTGCGCCAACGGCACCGTGACCTCACCGAACGCTGCCAGGTTGGTGGTCTCGATTTGCCCGCGATAGCTGCCGTTCGCCAGCGCAAGGCTGGTAATGTCGGTGGTGCTATCGAAGTTCGACCACAGCGCGCTAAGCCCTGCAACCCAGCGCACGCCGGCAGTGGCACCGTCTAGGCGCAACTCCTGACTAAGCTGTGTGCTGTCCTCGTCGATACGGCGCACGTTAAGTCCGGGCGCCTGCAGCATGAAGCCCGGCGCGCCTGATTGTGCCTGTCCCAAAAAGCCGTCAACAATGTCGGCTTCCATTTTTGTATCGTAACCCGTGATGGCGCTTATCGACGTGAAGCGCGCCCAGCCCAGGTTCTGCTCATACTTTGCGCCTGCCGTTGCCGCCTCGGTTTCTAGCTCGGGAATGGGATTGAGTGCGTTGCGCGGGAAGCCCGGATCGTCCAGCCACATACCTGTGGTGGGGTTCTGGCGATCGCGGCTCCAGTTGCCGAACAGCGTCAGTCGCCGGTCGTCATCAATCTCGAACAGAAGCTTGCCCGACAGCGTGCCATAGGTCCGTGCACGAAGAACCTCGTCCGACGATGAAACGACGCCGGGCGCCGACCACAGCACGTTCGTCAGATCGCCGTCGTAGTCGTAAAGCTTAGCCGAGATCCGCCCCGAAACGGAATTCGTCACCGGCCCTTCAAGCGTAACATCCGCTTCCTTGCGGCCATGCGAGCCGATAATCACGCCCGCGGTGCCGCCAAACGTTTTGGACGGATCGCCGGTGACGATGCTGACCGCACCGGCCTGCGAATTGAGACCAAACAGCGTGCCCTGCGGCCCACGCAGCACCTCAACGCGCTCGACATCGCCAAACGGCATGTCGAAAAGGCGCGCGGGCACAGGCACGCCGTCAATGTAATAGTTGATCGATGGCGAAATCAGCGCCGACGACGAACCGATACCGCGCATGTTGGTCAGATTGGCGAAGAACAGTCCGGAGTCGGCGTGGTTGAAGTTGGGAATGCGCCGCGCAAGTTCCTGCGTATCCTCAATGTCCTGATGTTGCAGATCATAGGAGGTTTCCGCCGTCACCGCGAACGGCACGGCCTGCGCGGGCTCTTCAATGCGCCGCGCCGTTACGACTACGCTTTGCGCAGGCTTCGTGCGTGCTGCCGCGCGCTTTTTGGATTTGGTCTGCTGCGTTGAAATTTCGAGCGGCTCCAGCGCGATGGCATCGCCATCATTGTCGGCTGTCTGTGCCAAAGCACCGGTGCTTGCGAGAAGGGCCGTGACAGAGGCCGAAACCAGCCAAGCTACAACTCTGCGATCACGGCTTACGCCGCGTCGCCCAACGCCACTCAAACGCATACCAAAACGCCCTCTACGCAAACAATTGGTTAGTTACCAACTATCGACATATCTCGCGCCCGGGGGCAGCGCAAGAAGTTGACAAAATTCGCAAACATTCAGGTGGAGGGGTGTTGTCGGGCGCCCACACAACGGCGCCAGCGTGCGCCAACATCAGGCAGCAAACGGAAGCGGGAAACGCAGGCGATTGCCCGCGGCTGCAATTGTTTAGCGGCGTTGATGGGGGTCAGAACACGATGCCAGCTCTGTCATGGCATCAAGATCGCGATCAGCGCGCAGATATGTGCAGAGGGACGGATGCTCGTGGGCAATGTTCGCAAAGATGGCTGAGGAGGTTTTCGACCCGCAAAGCAGACATGCTCTCCATAAAGCGCGACGCGAGTCTTCAAGCCATACAACGGCTCGCTCAATCTGAGACGAGCTTCGGCACCTCATGCTGTTTAGCGGCGTGTGTTTATCATCAAAATGGAAGTTGTATCGGCTCCGCAGGTAAGATACGACTCAATCAAAAAATTGACTCCAACCCCTTGTTTTTAATCACCCTTTTTCGAGCACCCTCATTTCAAATGTTCTACATGAAGTTCTACAGACAATGGCCTGCACTTGCGACGCCTACATCCAAGGCAGCGGGAGGTTAGCATCTCCCCCACAGATCCAAAACAGTAGCATGATCAAATTCTACGAACGAGGTCAAGGATCTGCGCCGGATCACGGTGACGGGCTGGCCGTGGAATACAGCCGTCTTCGCAGAGTGGAATGCCAACGCCACGCTCCTCGATGGCAGCCCATACATCAACCGTGGCATGCATGTGTTCCATCTGCGATGGGGCAAAGTGCACGCGCTCGAGGAGTTCCAGGATTCCCAGTCCGCCGCGCAAGGCCTTGCGAGACAGGCTGCGTCTGGGATCGATGAGGCGAAAGCAGCACCTATTTTAAGCTAGATCCTCGCTGAAACTATTGGAGCGCAAGCCGGAGCAATGAAATTGTTGCGACCGGTACAGACGCCACCGAGGCTCGATGCGAGCCGGCCACTCCACCTTCACCCGCCACGCCCTTTCGCTTCATTTACGCTCCGGCGATCTTTCGCATCGTGGCGCGTTGCATCGAACGCGGCGTCAGGCGGTTTGAAAACGCCGCCATTTTATTCGACAACCCCGCGATGATGGATGCCTTGCCCTGTGCAAGCCCTTTGATCCCGCTCGCGGCGACCGGACGCGCCTTCATCGTGAGCAGACGCAGCAAGGGCGAGACGGTAGCGCCAGCAGCCGCATCGAAGCCCGTCGCGGTGTGCCCGGGACACAGCGTGGTCACGACCACGCCGCGCGAGCGAACCTCGTCGTGCAGCGCTTCGCCAAAGTTCAGAACATAGGCTTTCGTCGCGGCATAAGCCGCAAAGGTGGGAACGGCCTGAAACGCCAGCAAGCTGGCGACGAGGAGGATATGACCAGAGCCCCGTTCGGCCATGTCCCGCCCGAAAAGATAGCTGAGTTCGGTAAGCGCGGTGACGTTGAGCTGGATCATATCGACCGTGCGCTCAATCGGCGTTTCCAGAAAATCGCCTTGCAATCCGTAGCCGGCGTTATTGATCAGGATGTCGATCGATATCGACCGTTCGTCGAGGCTGCTTTTCAAGCGGGCGGCTGCGCCTGGTGCCGCTAGGTCGATTGCCTCGACCACAACATCCACGCCGTGCTTGCGGCGCAAATCGGCGGCGAGTGCTTCCATCGGTTCGCGGCGGCGTGCCGCCAGTACAAGATTGACCTTCTGCGCCGCCAGCAGCTCCGCGAACTCAACGCCTATTCCGCTTGACGCTCCGGTGATCAGCGCCCTTTTTCCGGTAAAGGTGTCACGTGTCATCTCGTCTCCTGACAATTTTGGTGTTCAATGCGGGTGGCCGCCGGGCACAGCTTCGCCGTTGCGAGCCTGCGCTCGCGACCGGCACAGTCTTCGCGCCGGGTGGTTGTTACGAAGAGGCGATTTCGCGAACGCTTTCCGCCGCCGCATCCAGGAAAGATTGCGCAAGACGGGGATCGTTGACGACGCGTGCCAATGTAACGGCACCGACCATCGTCGAGAGGACGGCCATGGCCTTTGTGCGGGTCTCTTCGGAGTCGGCCTTGGAGAGCAGACGGGAAAGCACGCGAAGATGTTCCCTGATGCCTGACTCGAACGACGATTTGACTTCGGCGCTCTGCCGCGCCGCATCGGCGCCAAGGGCCACGAGGGGACAGCCCTCCATCTTTTCCTTCCGATGCCCCTTGGACAGGTAAAACGCGATCACCGCGCCTAGCGCGTCCTTCGGGTTCGCGGCAGCCGCCGCCGACCATCGGCTCGTGGCGCTTTCGAATGCCCTTGCCGATGCCGCGGCGACCAGGTCTTCTTTAGACCCAAACTGTTTGTAGAAAGCGCCGTGCGTCATCCCGGCGCCTTCCATCAGATCTTTGAGCCCGATGCCGTCGAAACCGTGCTCTCTGAAAAGACGGCTTGCGACATCGATCACATTCTGGCGGTTTTCCTCAGCCTGAGCGCGGCTTACACGCATCTTGGCAATCCTTTTCATTAGATTGTGATCGTACGCTATATACGATATGGAGTTCGAACGCAAGCTATCGTGATAGGCTGCAAATACTCCCGGAACTGGCGCCGGTCAGGTGGAACCGACGCTGGATGGCTGTCTCTTGAGAAGTTAGATTGCGTTCGTCCTCTATCTCATATATAGCTGCCAAGCAACATCTATTGGCGAGAGATTGGCGGCATGTGGCGCAAACTGATTTATTTTAGCGGCGCGCTCGCGCTGACGGCCGGAGGCATCGGTGCCGCCGCTTTCGTTTGGAATGCACCGGACCGAACAGCATCAGTTGCCGCCGATCCGCGCATCGCCCCGCTTTTGGTGAAGGTCGTCAACGCTACGAGCGTCGCCGGCGTTGAACGCGCCTTCACTGGCACAATCGCAGCACGGGTGCAGAGCAATTTAGGCTTTCGCGTTCCAGGCAAGATCGTCGAGCGGCTCGTTGATGATGGCCAGCAGGTTACGGCCGGTCAGCCTCTGATGCGCATCGACGAGACCGATCTGCGTCTCGCCTTGACCGCCAAGCGCAATGCAGTAATCGCCGCGCGCGCGGTCTTCGTTCAGGCGCGCGCGGATGAAAAGCGCTATGCCAAGCTCGTCAGTGGCGGCATTGCAGCAACCCCGCAGCGTTACGAGCAGGCTAAAGCAGCGCTGGACACGGCTGAGGCGCAACTGGCGGCGGCAGAGGCAGAAGCGAAAGTCGCTGAAAACGAAGCGACCTATTCCACGCTCGTGGCTGATGCCGATGGTACGGTCGTGGCGACGCTCGGTGAGCCGGGACAGGTCACTGCGGCGGGACAAACTGTAGTTCAGCTAGCGCATGCCGGCCCCCGCGAGGCACGCGTCGCGCTCCCCGAAACAATTCGGCCCGCAATCGGCTCGGAGGCGGAGGCAAAGCTTTACGGCAGCAACGGGCAACGCGGTAAGGCGCGCCTTCGGCAGATTTCGAATGCGGCGGATGCCCAGACGCGCACCTATGAAGCGCGCTATGTGCTCGATGGTGAAGCGGCCGCGGCACCCATCGGCGCTACCATAACCGTCACGATTTTCGACGCCGAAAAGCGAGCGGACGTTTCTGTGCCAATCGCCGCCGTATTCGACGACGGTAGTCGGACGGGCGTCTGGGTGATCGACGAGAATGCCACGACAGTGCGCTTTGCGCCCGTGAAGATCAAAAGGCTAGGCGAAGAAACGGCTGTGGTGTCCGGCTTAGAGGTCGGGCAACGCGTTGTCGCGCTCGGCGCGCACCTTCTGAAGGAAGGCGCCACGATCCGAACGGACGCAAAAGCAGAGGCGTCGGATCAATGAACTTGAACCTTTCCGCGCTCGCGGTCCGAGAACGGTCCGTCACTCTCTTTTTCATCCTGTTGCTGGCGGCAGCGGGAGCATTCGCGTTCGTCAAGCTTGGGCGCGCGGAGGATCCATCTTTCACGATCAAGACCCTGACCGTCACAGTTGTCTGGCCGGGCGCAACGGCGCGTGAAATGCAGGATCTGGTCGCCGAGCCACTCGAGAAACGCATCCAGGAGTTGAACTGGTACGATCGCGTGGAGACAATGACCCGCCCCGGCTACGCCTTCCTGACGGTCACATTGAAAGACAGCACCCCCCCATCCGCAGTGGAGCAGGAGTTTTATCAGGCCCGCAAGAAGCTTGGCGACGAGGCCAGGAATTTGCCTCCCGGCGTCTTGGGGCCTTTCGTCAACGACGAATACTCCGATGTGAGCTTTGCCCTTTACGCGCTGAAGGCCAAGGGCATGCCAATGCGCGAACTGGTCCGGCAGGCCGAAGTAATCCGTCAGGATCTTCTGCACGTGCCCGGTGTCAAAAAGATCAACATCCTCGGCGAGCGTCCCGAACGGATCTTTGTCGAATTCTCCTATGCCAAGCTCGCGACTCTCGGTGTGTCGCCACAGGACATTGCCGCTGCCGCACAACGGCAAAATACCGTAACGCCAGCAGGCTCAATCGATACGCGAGGCCCGCAGGTCTTCATTCGACTTGATGGCGCATATGACAGCGTCGGGGCCATCGCCGACACGCCGATTTCAGCCGCTGGACGTACGCTCAAGGTCTCCGACGTTGCCGATGTACGTCGCGGCTACGAAGACCCCGCGACGTACATTATCCGCCATGAGGGCGAACCAGCCATCATGCTCGCCGTGGTGATGCAGCAAGGCTGGAACGGTCTGGAACTCGGCACGGCTCTGGAAAAGAAATCTACGGCGATCGCCGAGACCCTGCCACTAGGAATGACGCTCGATAAGGTGACCGATCAGGCCATCAATATCACTCATTCAGTCGACGAATTCATGATGAAGTTCGTGATGGCGCTCGGCGTGGTGCTGCTTGTGAGCCTGCTCAGCCTCGGCTGGCGCGTTGGCATCGTCGTGGCGGCCGCTGTGCCTCTGACGCTTGCCGTCGTGTTCGTCATCATGCTGGAAACCGGCCGCTTCTTCGACCGCATCACGCTCGGCGCTCTCATCCTCGCGCTTGGTCTCCTCGTCGACGACGCGATCATCGCCATCGAGGTGATGGTCGTGAAAATGGAAGAGGGTATGGATCGCATCAAGGCCGCCGCGTATGCGTGGAGCCACACCGCGGCACCGATGATGTCGGGAACCATCGTGACGATCGTCGGGTTTTTGCCCGTGGGTTTCGCGAGTTCGTCGGCCGGCGAGTACGCCGGCAACATCTTCTGGATCGTTGGGTTTGCCCTCATCGTATCCTGGCTCGTCGCGGTGATCTTCACGCCCTACCTTGGCGTCAAGATGCTGCCCGCGATCAAACCGGTCGAAGGCGGCCACCACGCCATTTACAATACGCCGAATTACCAACGGCTGCGTGGCATCATCAGTTTCGCAGTGCGCCACAAGTTCCTGACATGCTCGATTGTCGCGATCGCCTTTGCGCTCTCCGGTGCAGGCATGACTATGGTGAAACAGCAGTTCTTCCCGACGTCCGATCGCCCCGAGGTTCTTGTCGAGGTCCGCTTGCCGGAAGGCACGAGCATCGAGACGACGACAGCCACGGTCGAGAAGCTCGAACATTGGCTCCAGGATCAGCCTGAGGCAAAGATCATCACCAGCTACATTGGACAGGGCGCTCCGCGATTTTTCTTCGCCATGTCGCCGGAGCTGCCCGATCCGGCCTTCGCCAAGATCGTGGTGCTGGCACCCGATGCCAAGGCTCGCGAGAGCTTGAAGCACCGGCTCCGGAACGCGATAGCGGAAGGGCTTGCACCCGAAGCTTTCGTGCGCGTAACGCAGTTGGTGTTCGGCCCTTACACGCCGTTCCCGGTCGAGTTCCGCGTCATGGGGCCTGATCCCGCAAAATTGTACGATATTTCGGAGAAAGCTCTCCAGATCATGCAGAACGTCCCGGACGTCAGGCAGGCGAACCGCGACTGGGGCAACCGCGCGCCCGTGTTGCGTTTCGTCCCGGATCAGGATCGACTGAGCGTCATTGGCCTTTCCACGACGGAGGCGGCCCAGCAGCTTCAATTCTTGCTTAGCGGCATTTCGGTTACGCAGGTTCGCGAGAATATCCGCAACGTACCCGTCGTTGCGCGTAGCGCCGGAGACAACCGACTCGATCCGGCACGGTTGGCAGACTTTTCGCTGTTCAGCCGCGATGGGCGTCGTGTTCCACTCGACCAGATCGGGCATTCGGAAGTCCGCCTGGAAGAGCCGATCCTCAAGCGCCGCGATCGTACCCCCGTCATCACGATCCGCTCGGACATCAACGAGGCGACCCAGCCTCCGGAGGTCTCCAAGGAGATCATGACGGCGCTTCAACCGCTGATCGCATCGCTGCCTGCCGGTTACCGCATCGAGATGGGCGGATCTATCGAAGAGGCTACAAAGGCAAATGACGCGTTGGCAAAGGTCTTTCCCGTTATGATCGCCGCCATGCTGACCGTCATCATGCTGCAGGTGCGATCCTTTTCCACGATGAGCATGGTCATGCTGACGGCACCATTAGGTCTCGTCGGTGCCGTTCCAGCGTTGCTCCTCTTCAATCAGCCCTTCGGCTTTAACGCCATTCTCGGACTGATCGGTCTGGCTGGCATCCTCATGCGCAATACGTTGATCCTTACGGAGCAGATCAAGGAGAACCAAGCCTCAGGCCTTGATGACTATCACGCCGTCATTGAAGCGACGGTTCAACGGACGCGGCCTGTGATCCTGACAGCGATCGCCGCCGTTCTAGCCTTCATCCCCCTCACGACCTCGGTGTTCTGGGGATCGATGGCCTACACGCTTATCGGCGGCACGGCAGTCGGCACCGTTCTGATCCTGCTGTTTTTGCCGGCTTTATACGCGACCTGGTTCCGAATCAAACCAACGGCCGATGTCGCTCACGCGACTGCGCACGTCGGAACACCACATGCAGAGGCTGTAGCGTGAGCAAGGAGCGCGCGCGGGACAAAACAAGGAGGCGACACATGCTGCAAAGGCTGTTTGAACAAGTGCGCCCCTGGCTAGAAGCCATGGACGTATCGGACGATCCGCGAGGTGAAATTCTTTCCATGCTGGAAAGCCGGGTTAGCCTGCTGGAGGGCGAAGTCGCGCGCTGGCGTGGACTGGAAGGGTCGGACGCGTGCGCTTCGACTAACAGCTTTGGGAGCGAGTGACAGAGGCAGCGCCGCAATGACGAGAGCACTCCCGGCGAGATGACCGAAACGCAAACGCGGCAGCGTAACTATACGCGTCGTTCCTTTGCTGTCTTGCTGTGCGGCCACATGCGCTGAGACGGCTTTGTTATTCCCGCCTCGCGCATCCGACGGGGTTTGCACTTTGCGGCAACCGGCCTGCTCCTGGTTCTTCAACCTGCTAGTGCTGTGCGGCGCGCGCGACGACGACGCGCTGCCGATGAAATGAAAATTTGCAACGACTCTCACCAGCCGCTCGCGGTTCACCCCGACCCTTTCCAAGGTGGATCAGAAAGTCACATCAGGGCGCCTTGACTCTTTAGAGTTCGAATGACATCCATAATTATAGATGTCGAACAACATCTATAATGAGATGATGCGCGACGTCTCCTCGGATCGGTTTTCATCACAAGCAAGGAGCAACATGATGCGTACTTTGATACTCGCGGCCACCGCTGCCCTAGCGCTCTCCGTCGGCGCCAATTTGGCATCTGCGGGAGACGAACTCGATAAGAACATCGGCTCTGGCGCCTACCTTCATCCAATCCCCACCAACGGCGGTAAGTGATGCGCGCGGTGGGAGCAGCGGCACTGGCTTCTTTCTTCTTTTGCAGCGGGGCTCAGGCTGCCTCCGCCGATCTGGAAGAAGCGCTGCGCCTTCACTGCCAGTTCGCTCCGCCCACCTTCGAACGACACATCGAAGACGAGGCGACAGGTGATGAATTCAAGCTGTCGCTTTGGCCTTCAAACCGCCGGGCATGGAACTGCCGTGCCCGGCGGACCTAGGCGACGATGAAAAGCGGCGTGCAAGCCGGTCACCGCACTGTTCCGGAGCCAGATGAACCCACGTTGCAACAAAATTGCATTTCAGGCAGCATGGCGCGCAAATAGGAGAGGCAGTACTCCTCGAACCTGTGGCCGTAGTCGTTTCGCAGGGCACCGCAGGGATTCACGAATCAAGTGCAACGGCCATAATCGGTCGCTGCGATGGGAACCCGATACAATCAGCTCCGCTTGGCGGAGCGCTGTGAGATATTCCGCCTGCGCGCAGGCGGAATATCTCTGCGCCGC